>NZ_CP029639.1:817500-3217500 GCF_003268635.1 Paenibacillus sp. DCT19 | reverse complement strand
CACCTCACCGCATGTGATCTTGTATCCAATTGCGCGATCCACTGATACTTAAGCTTCGTGACATCATCAAACGCTTGATTATTAAACGGGATTGCCCCTTGACTTGAAGCTGCAAGCTGTTTCTGCCACCAGTTCTCGAATTCATGTTCTAATTCTTCTTTGTGTGAATCAGTATAATTCCGCAGCGGATCAAAATCATTCCAGACATCCAATTCAACCCAATCGATAGGAACAAATGTATAGTTTTGCTCCTCGCATAATGGAAATATAAGATCATAATATTCGCTCGGAGGCTCACCCCAGTACCCCTTTTCTGCTGGATTGATCGTATATTTCTCAAAACTAGTAGGTAACACCTCGCCACATATGACGTCTGGATCAAAATCTAAAATCAACTCTTTTATAATATCCAGTGTTAAATGATGCCGAATTCGCAATTCATCATCGTGCACAACGCCTAATATCCCCACAACTGCCATACTACACATCCCTTTAACACTTAGTATTTATGCCTTTTTTTCGTTTTACAGTAACAACATCCATACTTTGTATATAGTATCACATATATTATGTTATCTCTTAGATTTGGAGGTGGAGCAACTCTATCATTTAAGGATTCTCGAAAATACAGAACGGAAGTTTGGCCAACTCTAGTTCTGTGCAGATTTAAGTCGATTAACGAGTCTCAACTGCTCCGCTAGCCCGGGCTATGGACTGTTGAGATTGGGACAAACTCTCGTGTCATCACCACATGTATCCTCATTCGGATTATATCAAGAAAATAGTATAGATTGGAGGAATTATCATGGTTCGTACGCTCGATGCTCGTACTTCTCTGGGGTCAAACGGTACTACTCCACTCAACATTAATCTGCCTGCCAATACGCCTACGCTCGTTGGTATCCTCGGACTAAACATTATCAATCCAGGACTATTAATCCGCACACAGTTTAATGGAACTTACCGCATTTCTGTGGCTAACTTATCCTCGATCCCTTCTGCCGTTCGATTTGAAATCTATAGAGGCTCCACGAATACAGGATCACCGATCTATGTCGTTCAAAATCCGATATTTCCTACGGTTGGAAGCATTATAGCCAGCTTTGAAGGTTCGGATTACAATGTGCCTGCTCCCCATCAGGACAACTGATCTATTCCTGTTATGTAACATATGTTCCGGCTTCGCCATCAGAGATAGCCACCCGTGTAGGGCCAGAATGTTTCAATGCAGTCACATACAGTGATGATTAGATCAATTAGATCCTAACTATGATGAATGAGAAAGGAGGGTGACTATGGTCAGAACGTTAGACGCACGAACCTCCCAAGGCTCTAATGGGCTGTACAGCTTAACTCCCAGTTTCACGAATGGGGTTCCAATCTTATTTGCACAGGTTGCACTACAAGTGAATAATCCTGGCCCATTCGTACGAACACTTTTCGGTGGAATAGTTGAGCTGACAGCCAATGTGCTGCCTGTGAATGGAAATCTGGTTGTTGATGTATACCGAGGATTGGGTGCTTCACAGCAACTGGTTTATCGTGCAGGCACCATCGTGGTAGCAGATCAATTTTTCAGCCCATGTGTATTCAGCTTTACCGGCTCTGAATACAATGTGCCAACTGCTGGTAGTAGTCAGATCATCTACTCCGTATATGCTACGTTCAGCTATAATCCTTTGTATAATGTGAACGGTATTCGACTAGGACCTGAAAGCTTTAATGCAACCCTCTACTCCGATGATTAGAAGGTTCGCATCGACTTGGGAATTTCGTTTAAGTTAAACACAAAAACAGCCAGACACCTGACTATACCTCATTGTTAGTGGTATTTAACAAATGGGGTTCAGTCATAGGTTGATCGGCTGTTTTTGTTGTTATCCTGTTCTCTTGGTAACCGTTTAAGCTAACGAGTCACATAACTCTCTGGGAGATGGGATGATCTTCGTTCATTTCTAGTAGATCCCATAGATTACCGTATAAATCTTTGAATACTGCAACGATCCCGTAAGGTTGTTCTTTCGGCTCTCTAACAAACTCTATTCCTCTAGATACCATTTCATTATAATCTCTCCAAAAGTCATCGGTATTTAAAAATAAGAATACGCGCCCGCCAGTTTGGTTGCCAATAAACTGTTCTTGCACAGGTGTTGAAGCTCTGGCTAATAATATCGTTGTCCCTACAGAACCAGGAGGAGAAATCACGACCCATCGTTTATCTTGCTCTGATTGATACGTATCTTCAATTAATGTGAAATTCAACTTTTGAGTATAAAATTCTATCGCTTTACTACCTATTAAATGAGGCAAACTTGTTTGCT
The DNA here is from genome assembly GCF_003268635.1 of Paenibacillus sp. DCT19. Lineage (NCBI taxonomy): Bacteria > Bacillati > Bacillota > Bacilli > Caryophanales > Paenibacillaceae > Paenibacillus > Paenibacillus sp. DCT19. The sequence goes on along the minus strand of NZ_CP029639.1, from coordinate 3,215,179 downwards.
TTTTGGATTGATTCTCTGCTGAGATTAACCAGCATCACAAGGTTCCTATCTTTACTTTCACAAATGTCTATGCTAAGATCACTTCCGATTCCTGTCTAATTTTGCGGAATAACAAGGTTAGAAGTATGATCGTTACGTCAGGAGGCGAATATGAAAAGAAAAGGAAGATTTAAAAAAATGATTATCTACATATCAAGCTTTATACTCTTCGTCATCGTTGCAGCGCTATTATTTATGCTACTTTACCCGAGCTTTGGCGGCAATCCATCCAAAGAACAAAAGGAAAGCTATGAGCAGCTTGAAAATTACACGAACGGCAAATTTGTGAATGAAGTAAGTGGCAAATCTGACTTGGATTCCTGGAAAACCTTGTTTGAAGCTACAACAGATGGTGCGGGACGGAAAGAGAAGAAACCTTCCAGCCCACAGCCAGTTGTAGAGATCGATTGGAATACAATTAACAATAACGAAGACAGTATCACTTGGTTGGGGCATTCGACATACCTGTTAAGTGTCGATAACCGCAAAATGCTGGTCGATCCTATGTTGGAATCGGTAGCGTCTCCTGTGTCATTTGTAGGTTCGAAGCGATATCCGTATTCATCAGACATTTACAGCAACATTGTTTCTGAATTGCCCGCCATCGATGCGGTGTTAATCACACATGATCACTACGACCATTTAGATTACGCAACAGTTGTAGAACTAAAAGACAAGGTATCCCGCTTCATTGTACCGCTTGGCGTTGGTGGCCATCTAATACGCTGGGGAGTCCCTGCAAGTCAAATCACAGAATTAAACTGGTGGGACGAACTAGATTTTGAAGGAATCCATCTTGCGTTAGCGCCAGCCAGACATTTTTCTGGTCGAAGCTTGTTCAATATGAACAGTACGTTATGGGGAGGCTGGGTAATTTCAGGTACGGAGAATCGCTTGTTTATTAGTGGTGACGGTGGATATGGAGCACATTTCGAGGAGATTGGCCGGAAATATGGCCCTTTCAACCTAGCTGTCATTGAGGGTGGACAGTATGACAAGAGATGGTCTGATATTCATATGGTTCCTGAACAGTCCATTCAAGCTAGCCTGGACGTTAACAGCACCAAAATGATGCTTAGTCATTGGGGCGCATTTACTTTAGCCAGTCATGACTGGAGAGATCCAGTGCAACGAGCTATTAAAGCAGCAAAAGAAAAAGACGTCGATATTGTCGTTCCTCAAATAGGTGAAACCCTCCCCATTGCAGAACTTACTCCTGCGTTGCCTTCTTGGTGGGATAACCCTTCGGAGATTGACGGTTAAACAAATGGCAACAGAATTAACGGTATAGCCTTATAGATTACACCCCATTGTTTAAAGCAATTTTAAACCAATGGGGTGTTTTTGGATTCGTTTATTGATGCTCTGTTTCCCAATGAATCGTATAATCTGCATCAATCTTAGATCCGCTAAATAGTCCAATATCAAAACCACTACTAAAATCAAACCCCTTACTTACGTCAAAAATATCTAAGCTGCTCTGAATAGCACGTATACGCTCTTTACGATCAGCCTCCAGGTAATATAGTGCGTCCGCATAATGATGTTTCTGTAACATTAAAGCTAAGTACATGGCATCTTCTAACGCAACCGAGCATCCATAGCCCGTATTCGGGTTGATGGTATGTGCAGCATCTCCGATGACAACCGCTCGTCCTTTAGACCAACTCGGAATCGGCTCCACGCAATATATTTGCTTCGGGATAATCTGAACCGAATTTTGAATGATCTCTGATAACGCTCCATGTTCACCATATTGCTGGATTAGATCTGATTTAATTTCATCTAGATTTCTGAAGTCAAATTCCTCTTTTGAACGTTTTCTCTCCTGGTGTCCAGATGCTTGCCATGAGAGATTCAGTTCATGCGTGGGATGACTTTTGGAAGCAAGAAAATTCGCATTTTGTGTAAAATAAAACAGTTCATTGCCCTCCATCAGCTGACGGATCGGATCACTATTCATATCCTTGAATGAGGCAATTCCATACAACGCCCAGGATTTTGCATAACTCAACACATGACTAGGAAATAGCTGGTTTCTTACCGTTGAATGTAACCCATCTGCACCGACCAATAACGTCCCCGTCTCCTGATGACCATCTTCAAAGTATGCGGTGATGTTCGAAGCATCCTGGGTGAAGTAGGTAAGCTTTTTATTATAGTGTATCTCAACGCCAACCAATTCAGCTTGTCTCATCAGTATTTCAACCAAGTCAGACCGTTGCATGTATATAGATCGTCTGCTAAAAACAGAATTCTGCATCAGATTAATTGAGGCAATCTCTATGTCGTCAGTCGTTAAGATCCTCATGCGATCTGCAGAGTGACTGTTCTCTTGAACTTGGTCTTCTATGCCTAGCTCCTTCATTACGTGCACACCGCTCTTGTTAATACGGAAGCTAGATCCAGCTACTCTTTTGTAAGGAAAATTCTCATAGACCGCGCATTCAATGCCTGTCTTCTTTAAGAAAATTGCTAATGCAAGACCACTTATTCCTGCTCCGATAATGATGACTTTATGATTCATAACCTTCCTCCTCTTATTTTCACTAATTTGTTAGTAGGGCTGACTACTATGAAAATATGCATTAAAGGATAGATTTGTATTTGCTCCATCTGGAGAAATGTCATCACGACTTCATTTCTTTTCTATAGATTACATACATACTAATCACCCCTCTATTAAAGTATAGTTAATTATATCTTTTGATAGTATAATATATCATAAATACACTCAAATCAAATTTCTAATTTTATTATCAGAGCGTGCTTCACTTCTCTTATCTTGTTCGCATGGCTGTAGCAATGTCTAACCTTCTATCCTTACGCCCACACAACAAAAAAACCGCGATCATGATGATCAGCGGTTTTAAGGCTACTAAAGTTTACGACATTTAAGTTTATTTATAATATAAATTCTAGCTTAGCTTTTCTTCTTCCTCGGCTGCCCTTTCCATGACAGGTATGTCCATATCCGTAGAATGTGTTCCACAGGACCGCTACGAAACCTCTTGAGATAAAGTGGACTAATCCACAATTGTAAACCATAGACTGCAAGGGCAATTAGCACACCTACAAATACGCCAGCACGGCCAAAGAGGCCTAGACCATAACCATAAAAAATCATCGTGCAGATGATGCTCTGCATTAGGTAGTTCGTTAAAGATAAACGACCCACGGCTTCGAACCTATTCAGCAGATTCACGCGGCTATCTCTCGTATATAATAGTGCAAAAGCGTAAATATAACCAAGGGCTAACAAAGAGCCCCCAATTGCTTCTCCGATCCCGATCGCGAACCATTCCTCTTCCCCACGAATGAGTTGCACGATTACGCTGTAGGCTTTGAGCACCAATCCGACAGGTATGAGCAGCTTAGCACGACGTATATAAACTTGTCGCATAGCTTGTGGATCTTCAAAGGTGCCTATTCTTGCGGCGTGCATACCTAGAAGAAACATCGGGATGGTCATAAGTGGAGTAAACACCAGCAGCAGGAGAATCAAAGCCGGATTCAATTCATCGCCAAACGGATCACCATGATTATTGAAATCCTTAATCTCTGCATAACTGCCACTTCCGAAGACTTCCTTACTCTGTAAGACATAGCTTTCCATCTGAGAGGTTGGGTTGGCTAAAGGATTCATGGGATTGGAAGCTGGCAGACCCGATAAACCAGCTACAACCAATAGCATAATTGCCCAGATCAGTAATGTCTTCGGCTTTCGATTCAGAAACATTAATAAGAAGAAGCCAAGTACACCGTAAAACGCAAGGATGTCTCCTTCCCAGACATAATTCATATGTAACAATCCGATAACGAACAAGAGCAAAAAACGGCGAGACAGATGACACTTTGGTCGTAATTCTCGGGATTGCAGGCTTTCTGTCAGTTTAATCATACCGAAGCCAAACATAAATGCAAAAATCGGCATGAAGCTGCCCACCACAGCAATCTTTAACAATGAGTAGACGGCTCGATCTAAGCCTTCAACACCGAACAATTGAAGTTCATTCTGACCATATATCCCGTATTGGAACGCCAACATATTGGCCATTAATATGCCAGCCAAACTAAAACCACGCAATCCATCAATGAGCCTGATGCGCGTAGGAGATGTATTCAATTCGCTCCCCCTATCTTTTTCCATATTAGTAAAAAAGTAATTCTAGCACATCTTTTCTAAAGAGTCATCTTAACTTTTCATGCTGGAAAAGCACAAAAAAAGGATGCTCCGTAGCGTTATGCTAGGATACATCCTATTTATACGTTGAACATACTTTCATTTTTCACTTTTTTTCAATAATGAAGTTTACTCTCCTAAAAAGATAACTTCCGTCTCCAACTGCACATTAAATTTAGCGTACACCGTCTCTTTGATCAGGTTGATTAAATCTAAATAATCCTGAGCAGTAGCATGATCCGCATTAATAATAAAACCCGCATGCTTCAATGAGATTTCCGCCCCGCCTATGCGAGTTCCTTGTAGGTTGCAGTCTTGAATGAGCTTTCCAACAAAATGACCCTCCGGACGTTTAAATACGCTACCACACGAAGGATATTCAAGAGGCTGTTTGGCTTCTCTCAACATCGTTAATTCCTTCATCTTCGCAGCAATAGCTTCTTTATCACCCTTTTGCAGTTTAAAGGTAACCTCAAGAATAATGTATTCATTATCCTTAAAGATACTGTTACGATAACTCAGCTTCATCTCTTCGCGAGACATCGTCATTCGCTGTCCATCTCGAGTAATGACATCTGCACTTTCAACCACATCATCCACCTGGCCACCATAAGCACCTGCATTCATGTAAATGGCGCCTCCTGTGCTACCAGGGATTCCACATGCAAACTCTAGACCCGTGAAGCCGTGTTCCAACGCAGCTCGTGAGACATCGATAATATTGGCACCGCTTTGAGCAATAATGGTGTCCTCTTGTACTTTAATTTGATCAAAATGACTCAAAGACATGGTTACGCCTCGTATGCCCTTATCTTTTATGATTACATTCGACCCTTTTCCAATAATCGTGAGTGGAATCTGATGTGATTTGGCAATTTGTACAACGTTTACGATCTCTTCTGTCGATGTTGGATGGATCAGTGTATCCGCATAACCACCTACTTTTACATAAGTGTGGTCTTTCAAGGGTTCATTTGATCTAAGCTTTTCTCTAGGTATTACATTTTCAAAAATGTCCATATAACGTTCTCCCTACTACTGACTGGTTTTTTAGATGAGACTTTAAACATTCTGTGTACATGTATAACAGCAACTGTATTCCCTCATATTTCAGTATGAAATTTTATTGATAAATATACCGCGATCATCGCAATTCATCTGAAGAAGTTTATGATCGAATCCACAGTCGCTTCTGCTCCAGCTACCAAAATAACACGATAAGTGTAATTACGCTATAACTATAAACATCGTTTACATTCTGTAGTGGCATATTCATTATACAAAAATGTTTATAATACATAAAATGAAAATCTGATGATTGATTATTTGAGATGACGGTACCCAAACAAAAGCAAAAAAGCCGCATTGCAGCGGCTTGTAAATAATTACACTTTTCACGTATGAAATTCAACACAACGAGTCCTATTTCCCACTGAATACAGGGAAGTAACTATGCTCACCATAATCCTGAATGTGTGCTACATTTTTAAGATTTTCCATATGCTCATCACTGATTACAAAATCAAGCTCGGCGTTCATTCTCATATGATCTGGGTTGGCTGTCTTCGGGATTACGACTAAACCAAGCTGGATACAGTAACGTAGACAGAGTTGCGCAACAGATACGCCGTACTTCTCAGACATCACTTTGACCTCTGGATGATGAAGAACGGCTCCGTGGGCAATCGGAGAATAAGCTTCAACCAGAATGTCATATTGCTGACAGAATTCAATGAGCTCCAGAGGCGTATTGCTTACATGCGCCAAGATCTGGTTGACCATGGGCTTGATCTTACTGCTGGCAAGAATATTCTCGATATCATCCTGAAGAAAGTTAGAGAGGCCAATCGCTTTTACTTTGCCTGCTTCATATGCGTCCTCTAAGGCTCTCCATACGTCTCTATTCTCATCAAAATAACGCTTCTGCTCGCGGAATTCCTTCCACGGTTGCGGGCTATGAATGATCATGAGATCAATGTAATCCAGACCCATTTTGGCTAAAGATTCATCAATTGATTGCGTAGCCTCATCATAGGTTTTGGCTTCAGCTATAATCTTCGTTGTAATGAACAGCTCTTCTCTTGCGACACCAGCGGCTCGAATACCTTCCCCTACACCCGTCTCATTGTTATATGCCTGAGCTGTATCAATATGACGATACCCGATCGATATCGCGTCATGCACAGCCTGCTGAGCTTGTTCATCATTCAGTAGCCAGGTACCAAGTCCTAATTGAGGAATGGTTAAACCGTTGGATAGTTGGAACGTTTCTGTGTACATATCATATTCTCCTTTTCTAGATGATCCTTACTCGCTTGCATCAGCTTAAGATGCATCAGCTATAATGAATTAATTCAAATCAGTTTGTTTAATCGACTCACGTCTATTATTATATAAGTTAGATTCTCACGTTCAATAGTTAAAGTATTGGGATCTGTCGATTTATTAACACATTCATGAAAGATGTTCATTATCTATATCACTATGAAGTATCAACTATAAATCTCGCTGAGATTATTCTGGGTACGCCCTATGGAATGACTAAAAGGAGAACAACATGGACATTTGAGTATTACGTTATTTTTTAGCCATCGCAAGAGAAGGCAATATGACGAAGGCAGCCACACTACTTCACCTGACACAGCCTACTCTCTCCAGACAGATCAAAGAGCTTGAGATGCAACTGGGAAAGAAACTATTCGTCCGAAGCAGTCACAGTATCCTTCTTACAGAGGAGGGGCAGCTACTCCGCAAAAGAGCCGAAGAAATCGTGGATATGATGGAAAAGCTAGAGTCCGAATTTCAATCGATTGAAGAAACAATTCGTGGAGACGTCTACATTGGCGGCGGTGAGACTGATGCCATGAAGCAGATTGCACGGATCGTGCGGAAGATACAGGCTTCCTATCCCGAAATTCGTTACCATCTCTATAGTGGCAATGAAGAAGATGTTACGGAGAGACTGGATAAAGGTTTAATCGACTTTGGAATCTTAATACAACCCGCTGATCTATCCAAATACAACTATGTCAATATTCCGGCCAAGGATGTCTGGGGTGTAGTCATGAGAAAAGACAGCCCTCTGGCTGAGAAATCGATCATCCAAGTGGAAGACCTACTGGATTTACCCCTCATCTGCTCACGTCAGGCGATGAAACAGACCTTTACTACCAATGAATTCCGCAACTGGTTTGGTGATCATTTCGATAAGCTTAACGTGGTCACTACGTTTAATCTTGCTTATAACGCAGCGATTATGGTCGAAGAAGGTGTCGGTTACGCCATAACACTACATAAGATTGTGAACACCTCTTCAGACAGTAATCTATGCTTTAGACCATTAGAGCCTAAGCTTGAATCTGGTTTAAATATTGTGTGGAAAAAACATCAACTATTCTCCGCTGCCGCTGAACAATTTCTTGAAGAAATACAGGCAAGCTTCTCAGAATCTTAATGTGTCATGTGTCACAACATAGAATAACCACCCCGTCCGTATTTGCGTTCAGCGAGGTGGTCCACTGTTTTATAATGAAGCTGATGTTTGCGCGGCTGAGCTCTTCAAGGCACTTCTAATCACAATCATCACCAATCCTAGTACAACGCTAAGGATACCGACCAGTATGATGTATTTTAAACCCATCGTGGAGATCAATACGCCCCAAGAGCTGACCCCACAGTAGTACCCACATTACATGATGTTACAAATAAACCATTAGCAAAGTCAGGTGCCTCAAGCGCCACGGATGAGATCAGGTATTGATTCACATTGGCCATAATTCCACCAGCCAGGATTCCCCATACAATGGTCAGCAACATCACAGGTACTTGATACTCACCAATGGTGAATAGTACGATATAAACGACGCCCAACAAAAGTGGGAACAACAAGATCGACTTGGCGGGATAATCTGTCAGTACTTTACCAGCGATAATGTTCCCAAGCATATTAGCCCCACCAAATAGTAAAAGCGTCGTGCTAGTCCATTGTGGCGTCATCTGCGTCACTGTGTATAAATATTCAGATACATAACTGTACACGCCAAATACAGATGCATTTAGCAACAACACTGCGAACATCGAAACCCATAATACAGGTCTTCTCAGCACCGAAAATTGAGCGCCATACGACTGTTTTTCCTTCACAGGCATAGAAGGTACAAATATCAATGTAGCCACAAATACAATAATATTTACGACTGCAATAAACGTCATCGCCATTTCATATGAGAACGCCGTATCAATAAAACTTACGATCGGTACACCAGCTACCATGCCGGCTGAAACTCCGATAAATACTTTGGCTACCGCTTTTGGCGCTTCTTCTGGACTGACAGATGATCCTGCAACAGTAAATGCCAGTGACATATAAATTGGGTGGAACAAAGCCGGTATAATCCGGGCGATCAGCAACACTGTAAAGCTTGAAGTGAATATGGACACTATATTTCCTATCACGAAAATACCTAACACGAGCAACATCACGTTTCTACGGTTCATGCCGGAGAATACTAACGGTAGAATAGGTCCCGAGACAGCAATACCTAGTGCAAATAAGCTTACAAGCAAGCCCGCTTGTGTAACACTCACACCAAAATTCTCAGCAATGGTAGGTAATATGCCTATAACCCCCATCTCCGTGTTCAGTATCCCAAAAACACCTACCGTAAGTATAAATATTAATAATTTATTATTTCTAAGCAAAAAAATCTCTCCTGTCGTTATTGTAAAATTGTTAAATCAGGCGATTAGCCACCCCTTCTATCCAATACAGTGAAATAGCATGAAAATCATTTGTAACATTTCACTTGTTTTCAAAAATGGCAGTTCAAAACCGAGCCGAGTTCCTCTCCCCCAGCTAAAGTACTCATTATAAGCAGACATCAACCTTCAAAACTTAATAAAGTGATCAGCATGTATGATGGAAGTATCTTGTTATGCATTCGTTGCTGTACAGCCGAATAACGTACCTCCTGTATATCTATTTTATGTGATATATCATATATTTCAAATACCTATAACTGATATCATGAAATACCTCATAAGCATTTCACACCTATTGAAATGGTTCATTAATTTGAAAGATTCGCAGAGTTCACTGACGAGGTAGATCCAGCTACAAAAAAAAAGACCCACTTGTACATCATCATTAGCCACGCTAATTCATGCGTAAACTTGTGATATGCAAGCAGATCATTTTTATAAACGTTCAATCACTATGATTAATTCTTCAAAAAGGAAACACGAATCCAGTCCGATATGCTGGAAAGGTTCAGATTATCTTTTAATGACTCATCTACTTCGTTAAATGTAGGAAGCTTGTCGATGTTACTGCTTATCCATTGATAAAGCCCCTTAAGTCCTTCTGCATTTTGTGATCCTAACATTGGACTAATCGCTGCCTCAAAGTGTTCAAAAGGCAGGGAAACAAATTGAATCTCTTGTCCCAGCACTTCGCTGAATTTCGCTGCGATTTCATTCCCCGTGTAGGCTTCGAGACCAGGAGCAGCGTAAATGCTTCCCGCTAATTCAGGATGAGTCAGTGCGTACACATGATACTGCGCAGCATCATCTAAACTAATCCAGCTTATTTTTTGATCTGCAGGCACTGGATAAGCCAATACTCCTTCGTTTAGCACGCCAGGGATCATGAAGTTCTCCAGATAAACGATAGGCTCAACAATGATGTAAGGCAGTCCACTTTTCTTAACATCTTCAATTAATTGCCGATTAAGCTCTACGGCTAGTGTATTTGTTGTATCATGTTGAGGGACAAATCCACCTGTGTTTACAACAAGCAATTCTACTTTTGCGTTAACCGCTGCTTCAATAGCATTATCAATATAGGTTTGAACTTTGGCTGAATCAAACTCAACAGGAATGTTTAAGAACACACGATCTACGTCTGCGTGAGCTTGAGCCAGAACTTTAGTATCTGACATGTCGCCTACTACAGCTTCAATCCCTATACTCTGTAGACGTTCTGCTGCTTCAGGCTTACGCGTAATGCTTCTTACCTTCTTACCACTTGCAAGCAAACGATTCGCCACCGCTCCGCCTTGTGCTCCCGATGCGCCATATACTAAATAAAGATGATTTTGTTTCATTATGGTGAGTCCCCTTCGTGGTCAAATTAACATTGAACCATTAGACTTTCTAATGATACTATCAATATAGCAAATCCAATTAGACCGCATAAGTACGCACATTTGAGATATTAAGTATCCCATAAGATACTTAAGGAGGGACAAAATGAAACAGCACGTTAACGCTTCTGATGACCGATGTCCAGTCGAGGCTAGTATTAATTTGATTGGTGGTAAGTGGAAAATCTTGATCTTGTATCACTTGATCTCGGATAAGTCGAGACGATTTAATGAACTTCAGAAAACACTTTCAACCATTACTCACCGAACGCTAACACGACAATTGCGTGAGCTTGAGGAAGATCGTCTGATCCGCCGGATCATTCATCCTGAAGTTCCACCCAAAGTTGAATATATGTTAACAGATACGGGTAAAAGCTTGGTGCCGATTCTCATGCAATTGCAGAATTGGGGAACGAATTATTTACAAAACTCGGACGTAGATCAGGCTTAATGTTGAAATTGCTCCCAATGCGTACTGTCTCATGGTAGCTGCGCAAATGATGAACCTTCAGTACATTCTTGATCCTAAGTTATTCGCCATAGGTGGCGGCATTAGTACTTTCTGAAGCGATGCTAACCTATACGGCGCATTGTATAACTTCTTTGTTGAACAAGAAAAAACTGCGTGTTAGACATTAATAGTCGTTAATAATAAAGAGAAGGAAACCCCAATAAGGTTTACCTTCTCTTTTTACTTCTCTTTTTACTTCTCTTTTTACTTCACCTGTTCAAATCCTAAGTCGTTCTTCTAACGTTTCGATGTCACCTCGGTCACCGTACTTACAGATTCGCAGATACTCCCCGTACACACGAGACCTTCCGATCTCAGTATTCGCCCAATTTTGCCTATTGATCTCAACGTTCTTGTATACCGTGTCAAAAAGTGCGGGCATATAGGCGATGTCAGGATGAAGATGTTTTTTCAACGTACGAAATTGTCGTCCGGCAGCATGACTCTTACATACCACGAGTACCGAGCGAGTTTTGGAGAAATCAAAGACTTCCTTCGCGAATAATACATTCTCTAGTGTATTAACCGACTTCGTTTCTACAAAAATAACTTCGGACGGAATGCCTGCCTCGATTAAATGCTGCCTAATTACATGTGACTCTGGAATCTGGTTCTCTATTCCTCTCTGAAGGCTAGCCCAACTGCACCTTCCTGTAACGACAATCTGTTTCCCTAGCCCTTTATTATATGCAGCGATCGTTCTCGTCCAGTGACCAGAATGTGTACCGCCAAAAACAAAAATAACATCACACGAGATATTCTCATCAACGTTATGCATGAACACTGCTTCTGTAATCTTAGTGATCTGATCCTGAGTTAGGTTTGGAACAGCCGGTTCCTTTGCAATTTCACTTTTCATCCTCGCCCCAACCCCCTTGCTTCACAGCACTCTATGCTTCATATATATCAATCAAGTTATGGAATGTAAGCACCTACGACCTCAACGTTTCGTCCATTTTCCCCTTCCATATATTTAACATCAATCTCTTTACCCTCTTGAAATTGAGGAATATGTATTAAGGGAATGTACGTCTTAATAACCACTGGAAAGGTCTGTCCATCCTGTTGCGTAACGGTTAGTTCAAGAGTAACTGCTGGGTTATCGTCCATAGAGGATGATGTCGGATGCACAGCACGGATCAAAGCCTTCGCTGGAATCCCCTCTAACAGAATTTGTTTACGTTTATGAATCGCACCACGCTGAGCTTTCAATTGCGTTACAACGACACCTACCACAATACCACTCGTAACTAATGAAGATGCAACAATGATCAGTATGACAACCGTCGTCAATATAACCGCCTCCTAATATGAATACGGAAGATCATTTGGAATCATTTTCCTCCAAGTATAACATGTGACTTCAGCCCACACGAGAGACTTATCTCCCGTTTAGATTCAAGGTAGATTTGATGGTTGTCCCAGCACGCATTTGTAATGCCTGCATCCATACCTAGAACATAGTAATCAGAGTTCCACCTACCGCACCTGCCAACACGATCACCCATGGTGGCAACTTCCAGTAGACTAACATGCTAAATAAGATCGCTGCAAACGCAAAATCAAGCGGGTTCACAATCGTACTTGTCCATATGGGCTGATAAAATGCTGCAATTAAGATACCAACTACTGCTGCGTTTACCCCCACAAAAGCTGCTTTTGCTTTGGGATTACGACGCATTGCGTCCCAGAAAGGAAGGGTTCCTACGATTAATAGAAATGCAGGTAGGAAAATAGCACCGGTTGCTAACAACCCTCCACCCCATCCATACATCACTGCACCTAGATAAGAGGCAAAGGTAAACAGCGGTCCGGGAACGGCTTGAGTTGCGCCGTAACCTGCGAGAAAGGCTTCCTCGCTAATCCAACCTGTGGATACAAACTCACGTTCAAGTAGGGGTAGGACAACATGACCGCCGCCAAATACGAGAGATCCGGAGCGGTAGAAGCTGTCCAACATTGCAATCCACTTTATCGAAGTCACTTCTCTTAGAATAGGAAGTAGAATTAATAAGCCCACAAATAACACTAAACAGACCACTGCAACGCTGCGTTTAATCGGAAAGCGAACCCGATCCTCTGAATCCACTTCATGTTGATGATGTTCTCTGTATACTAGGAAACCAATGACCGCCGCTCCAATAATAATGACGACTTGAGAATACGCGGTTTGCCACAATAATGTAATGACCATAGCGAGTAAGGCAATAGCTTTTCTTTTGAGATCCGGTGTTAAATTCTGAGCCATGCCTATAATTGCATGTGCAACGACGGCGACAGCAACGATTTTCAATCCATGAATCCAACCCGTACCACTTACATCCATCCCTTGAAGAATTAATGCAAATAGAATTAACATGATGACCGAGGGGAAGGTGAAACCAAGAAATGAAACAATGCCTCCCAATACTCCAGCCCGCATAACTCCCATCCCAATCCCTACCTGGCTACTGGCAGGCCCCGGCAAAAATTGACACAAAGCAACGAGGTCAGCATAACTTTTTTCGTCCATCAATTTTCGTTTTCGAACATATTCTTGATGAAAATAACCTAAATGGGCAACAGGTCCACCAAATGATGTCAAACCTAACTTCGTTGATACCCATAAGATCTCAAGTAACGATGTAAGTAAACCTCGCTTCTTCATGGTTGGGTTAACCACTCTTTCTCTACTTATTTCATGTCTATATGGGATGCTAACATATACGAATAAGCTCTCACAACACATCTGCAAAAAAATTACAATATGATAACATTTCTTATACAAGGTGATGGATTTCAAGAAGATACATATAAAAAAAAACAGCCATTCCGATGTTGGAACGACTGTACGGTGTATCCGATGCAAGTATTGTTCATATAAGCTAAAAACAAAGCTTTATCGTCTTGGTTTATTTATTGGTTCCATTCAAGCTTCTCATCTGGAAAACGTATTTTCTGGCTTCGTCAAAAAGAACTTCAGTATATGACCACTTTCCTGATTGGAAGCTGGGGACGACTCTACCACATAACTCAAAATAATCATTTGTCGTATTGATATCCTCTATTAAGTCATTATTTAATGGTGAAATAATGATGTTATTTTCACGACTCAATATTACACAATTCCTTTCATGAGGTTTTGAAAATAGTTTATTTAAGGATGATGAAAAGCAACATCCGTTGCCAATTCATAATAAGTCTCACTATCAAGATTGTTCGTACTCATGGTTCATAGAACTTTTGAGCTTCACATAATTGATTAATATGTGTTGCTTCGTCTAGGTATGGAGTAAAATAAGATGTACTTGTTCTCAATTAATTTGATTGTAAGTTCATTAGCACACCTGTCTTACCACTACCTTAATTAAATCAACTACGCTAATTGTAACAATTTGAACACGTCCATTAATTTTATACATACGTTATTTTTTAATCTATTTAATAAGTCCATTACCGGAGTGAAAGATGCCTCTCAAAAAAATATGTAATATCTATTTTTTAATTATATTTAATAATCTTACAGTATGTTCTTCTAAGAAAATTTTGAGTTGATCTTCTATTTTTTGATCAGTGTCAAATATACCGCTTTTATCCTTTACTGCCTCTATTACTTCCATTAAGTCATCAATTGAATATTCCACTGCTTTATTATAATCATTCTGTTTTTCAGTTGAAATGAACTCACTAATTAAATTTTGCTTGAATAGCTTGTCATTATTATGAGCCTCTTTGAAATCTGACATGATTCCTACCTCCTGATATGTACCTTGATTAGAATCAAACCTAACAACCATCTTATATTATACCCTACAGTTATGTAATAATTAAGAAAATTGCAGTCACGGCTTTAAAACACCGTGACCACATTGATATATGTATTGCTGACAATAAGCGTTACTACAGCGTGGCGTCTTCTTCCTTTTACTTTATACTTGTATTCCCCCCTTTTCTCATCCCATTCAGTCGTAATTGTCTTGGGATTTTTAAGTATCAATAACAATTTTTCAAAAGTGAAATTTCTATCTGGCTGATTAAGCCTCTGTTCAGCATGGAAAGATAACTCGATGTTACCTTGTGATGCTAGATTCGGAATGAGTATCATGAGCTCATCCGTTGCAACTGGTTCATTCAAAGCGATTTCACCTCTTTCCCCTACGCCAATAAAAATATTATATCATAAATAATATAGTCAACTCGAATTCAAAAGGTACTAACGATAAACTGATCAATAATAAAAAAGTTTTCTAGCCAATATTCGCTAAGCTACTCTCACAAGTCTGCATCACTATCCTCCAATTTTTCAATGCCAACAAATGTGAGTTATAAGTCAGGACCGAGACTTAAAATGCTGAATGTAGATTGTAATTCATCTAAGAAATCTTGATGTGTTTCCCACTCGTTAACCACTTCTGAAAAAAACAGGTGATTTGAACTCCTGACCTAAGAATTGAATCTCAAGTCCTGTGAACAGATCATAGTTTCGTCAAGTCGTCGCAGTCGATCAATTCTAGTCTATTGTTCACCATAATTTTCAGGATTCCACCGATCTCCAATGGTAAAAGGGACTTATAATATAATTTAACGTCTCCACTATTTTTTACCTCTCCTACTTAAAGAGAACACCGCCGGTATTAAAGAAAGTAGACAAAGGTGTATGTAATATTTTCTCTACTAAATTCTTGCACTCCTGTTGACTTAACTTGAGTAGGAACTTTCCCGAGGAAATTTTACTTTTGTTTTTCATATTTTCAGAAACACATCATGTGCCCGTCGAATGAAACATCCTTGTCTCAAACTTGTATACGGGGTATTGAATGCCAACCGTTAATTACACAAAGTGTGTTAATTTTGGAAACTGTTATTTGTACTTTTTCTATATTATGAAGCATAGCTGTCCCACCTTTAGAACAATTTTATAAAGTAGATTATAATATAAAGTACACATCTCAATTTTTGTTGGATTGCCCATCTCAACAATTTCTTATAATGATAAAAAACGTACTTTACCTATTAGTCCTATTTAGACTAACAGGGGCTTACAACAAAAAATGACTCACTTCGCTGATTATGCGGAGTGAGCCATTGAGATGTTATGATGCATCTAGTCTTAGTTTACCTTAGCGAGTTTAGTGGCACGAATCGATGCCGTAGCATAAACGATGAGTGCAATCCAAATGAATCCGAAGCCAACAAGTAGAACCGGTGATACGGCTTCTTTAAACACAAATACGCTGAGTACCAGCATGATCGTTGGTCCAATGTATTGCACGAATCCAAGTGTAGATAGTGACAACCGTGCAGCTGCCCGGGCAAAGAACAACAACGGCAACGCCGTTACGATTCCAGAAAGAAGTAATTCAAGGAACATCGGTGTCGGCAGCGTCCAAGCCGTTGTCTTCTCGACAATCCCCAAGTAAATCCAGTAACCCAGTGCAATGGGTAGAACGACAGCCGTCTCTGAAAGCAAACCAACTGAAGCATCTTGCTTGATTTTCTTCTTCGCTAGGCCATATAACCCAAAGGATACAGCTAAGGAGATTGCAACCCACGGGAAGCGCCCGTAGTCGATCGCAATGATGAGCACTGCTATTCCAGCAATAGCAATGGCGAGCCATTGACCCCGATTGGGCTTCTCACGAAGGAACAACACCGCTAACAGCACGTTCAATAGCGGGTTCAAGTAGTAACCTAGGCTTGTCTCCACCACATGCCCGTTGTTAACTGCCCAGATGAAGATCAGCCAGTTGGCAGCGATCAACAACCCGCTGGCGGTGAGTGCTAACAGTTGCGAACGATTAGCCATAATCCGTTTCATCTCGCCCCAGCGGCGCTGAATCGCGACAAGAATACCCATGAATACAAATGACCAGACTACCCGATGCGACAGAATCTCACCTGCCGGCACATGATTAAACAACTTCCAATAAAGCGGGAGAACCCCCACATGATATACGCAATAATAGCGTTAACCAAACCGTTGTTCATAACGAATGAATTCCTCTTTTCTCTCTATGATGTCTGAACGGATTATACGCCTCATTCCATATGTAAGTAAAGACAATAATCTGACAGCAGAAAGGTCCTCTGGTTCGAGTGTATGGCACAATGAACCACCGCCCTTGCTCATTACGGCAATGTCTGAACAAACGATTGGAGTGTATTCGTGTAATAAATATCGTTTCTTCGGATGAATACGGTAGAGATCTTATTAAATTCTTCAGGGATATCGTACCCATACAACTTTCCAGCATCAATCCATGTACGAGTTGACGATTTGGGGGCGATAGTGATGCCAATGCCGGCAGCAACACTTCCCATGATCGTTTCGAAGGTGCCAAATGACATCACTTTACGAGGCATAATGCCCTCTGATCTTAACCAGCTTTCCAGCCTTTCTCGATAACCACAGCCTTGGTTGAATAACAACAATGGTATGGTTGAAGCGTGTTCGATATCAAATTGATCACTTTTGCTAACGATAATTAATTCTTCATCAAAAACATGATGTGTTTCAATCAACGGATGATTGACTGGCCCCGTCATAAATGCACCATCCAGCCTGGAATTCAACACATCTTGAAACAGATTTTCGCTAACGCCTGCATGTAAGGAGAGTTCAACACGAGGATATCTATCAATGTATGGCGACAATATGCCAGGTAAATTCGTCAACGTATCCACAATCCCGATGTTAAGAATCCCCCGAGGGTCTTCCGTAGTTTGAAAAGCATATTGGATTTCGTCGAACTTCGTCAGAATCTCTTCCGTATATTCCATCAATCGCTTGCCTTCTGAGTTTAAGATCATTCCGCGTTTGTGTCTAACAAATAATGCCGTCTGTAATTCAGCTTCAAGCTGTTTGATTCTGGCGGTAACATTAGACTGAACATAGTTCAAGTCCAAGGCGGCCTGACTTACACTCCCTCGCGTTGCGACCGTTTTGAAGATTCGTAGGTCATTGATGTCCATTGCTCTTCCCCCATCTCAGTCTCGTCCATCTTGTATTTATCGATCATATCAAGCTCGTATAAGTATCATTTTAAATGATGATAAATAGCATTTACAATCATTTTACTCCTTCTCGCCTGTCACGTAACATAAATCACGTTGAATTGATAGCATTAGGGAGGATACAAATGAGTAAGAAGGTTGGAATAGGGACGTTGTTATGTCTGATTGCCAGTATGTCATGGGGAGCTATGTTTCCAGTGGCACACAGTGCATTACAACGAATGGACCCACTATATTTTTCGTTTTACCGCTATTTATTTGTCACCATTATTCTTGTTGTATTGCTGTATTTTAAGGAAGGAAAGCAGGCATTTCGGTTTGAGGGTCTCAGCCGCAAGCTGTTGTTTTATGGAACGATGGGATTCACATTATATAATTTCATGATTTTCTCTGGACAAGATCTGATGGGAGAGTCAGGTACAATTGTAGCCTCAATTATGGAAGCGCTAATGCCAATGATTACGATTGTGATCCTCTGGTATCGAACCAAAAGCACACCAGCTAAAGCCACACTGACCAGCATGACCATTGCTCTGATCGGAGCTTTACTTGTGATCACCAATGGCAATCTTTCATTTTTCATGATGGCACGAGATCATCTTCTTCCTGTATTACTGATCTTTATGGGAGCGATAGGCTGGGTTGTTTATTCACTCGGAGGGGGTTCCTTTCCCCAGTGGTCTGTACTGAGATATTCTACACTGACTTGCCTGCTGGGAACGGTCGTTTCGTTCGTCATCGTAACATCGGCCACGCTGTTGCAATGGCTTCCCGCGCCCCACTGGAATGACTTGTTGTCCATTAAATACGAGATGTTATTTATGATTTTTTTCCCTGGAACGATCGCTTTATTAAGCTGGAATGCAGGAATGAAAATGCTCTCACCTGTTAACGGCATCTTGTTTATCAGCTTGGTTCCTGTGACCACTTTTGTCGTGATGTCGTTTCAAGGCTATTCGGTCAGTCTTAACGAATTTTATGGTGCATTGCTGGTCATTTTTGCATTAATCCAAAATAACCTTTTCCAGCGTAAATCTGTGAGTAAGACGCGTGTTCGTGGAGAATCAGTTTAAATGAAGTTGTTAATCTATCATATGTATGGGAGAGTTTTAGAGGGATACGAGTTGATTCATCAGTCTATACTTAAGCTTTAATGAAAATGAGTGCGGATTAAGAATCAGCAGATCACTCATGCTTGATTCATTTATCCGCACTATTACACTATCCAAAGACAAATTTTACAATTGAAAATTAGTACAATTCACAAATAATGCTTAATGGGTTTGAGCGGAGTCCTGGCCTTTTTTCGCTACTAGCACAAAGTAAGTAACAACTGCGACAATACTCGTTCCTAACAACGTAAGTCCGAGCGGAACAGCCGTGTCCTCTCCCGCAATACCCACGATTGGAGCAACCAAAGCTCCTAATACAAAAGGTACGACACCTAGAAGCGCTGCTGCACTACCAGCCATTTTGGATTGGCTTTCCATAGCGAGCGGGAATGCTGCAGTTGACGTAATACCTATCGAACATACGAAGAAGAACAATGGGATAACCAGAGCAAACAGTGGCCCTTGAGCAATCGTTACCGCAACAACGACAACACTTGATATGAGCGCAAGCCACAGTCCGGATAATAGAAGCGTCTGCTCAGGAATACGGTGTGACATGCGTCCCACAATCTGCGAGCCAATGATTAAGCTAATTCCATTCGATGCGAACAATATGGAGAATACGGTCGGGCTTACGCCGTATATGTTCTGGTAAATAAACGGTGTACCTGCCACATATGCGAATACCCCAGCGGTCATAATACCTTGTGCCAGCATGTAACCAACAAACTTGCGATCACGCAGCATTGTACCATAACCACGAAGTTGAAGTTTAAAATTAGGCGCGACGCGCTTTTCAGGTGGATTCGTCTCTTTAAGACGCCATTGCGTCATGATGTACAAGAAAACGCCGAGGATCGCGAGGGAAATAAACACACCCGGCCACGATGTGAACGTGAGCACCCCACTACCTGCAATTGGAGCTGCCAAAGGGCCGAGATTTCCTACGAGCAATAATAGAGAGAAAAATTTAGTCAGTTCATGACCACTATACAAGTCACGAGCAATAGCGCGAGAAATAACGATCCCTGCGGAAGCAGCAAATCCTTGTGTGAAACGGAACAAAATTAACATGCCAATGCTAGGAGAGTACGCACATGCTAACGAGCAGATAATATAAGCTGCCATTGAGATCAATAAAGGTTTACGTCTACCATGAGCATCACTGATCGGCCCCACAACGAGCTGTCCTACACCTAACCCCAACAAACAAGCCGTAAGACTGAATTGAACCAGCGATGCATTGGTGTTGAACATGGCTGCAATTTCGGGAAACGCCGGTAAATACATATCGATTGTAAATGGTCCTAACGTTGAAAATACGCCCAATAATAGAGCTAGACCAATCACATTCCATTGCTTTCTTTTTGTCATGATTCCTAGAGTCTCCACTTCATCTATATTTTTAAATAAATTGATACACATCGTTATATTTTAAAGTTGAACCTATGAAAATTACAATCATTAATTTTAAATATAAAAAACGAACGAGCCGCAAGTGAAGACATGCGAGCCGTCCGTTCCTGTTTTGTTGCCTATTCATCTGGGATCACATGCTCAAAATCATTGTACCGTTAATGCTCCTGTAAACTCTCTTACTTTTGCAGCAATCTCTTTGGCATGGGTTCGATATAAATAATGCCCTGCCTCCAATAACACCATCTCTGCATGAACAGAATTCGCTAACTGCTTCTCATGTTCAGGTACCCACTCCGGCACTACCGGATGATTGGCTTGAACGAAGAGCTGGACAGGTAGATTGGGTGGAAAAGATAATTGTGCTGCTGATTGAAAGTTCGAATACATACTCACAGCTTCATTTAATTGCGTCGTGTTATACATATTTTTTTGTCTCAATATTTGCAATTGTTCTTTCGTTTCTTCATCATAAGGCAGATCTTCATATGGGTCATCGCTCAGCATCAATTGGATGCGGGGAAAGCCCAAATTACGGAACCATTTAATCTGCTGAGTCACGGATGAATCAATTTTCTGTTCGCTCAGTGTTGGAACACTGCTATCCAGGCCGATGTACGCACTTACTTCCTCAGGATATTGGTTCACATAATCCAGACTGTATAGCCCAGAAATGGAGTGAGCCATTAGAATATAACGATTAATCTGAAGGCTTTGTAAAGCTTGATGAATTTCACTTACGATCTGTTCCGTGGAACGTTCCTTATCCGTCTGATCGCTCAGTCCATAGCCAAAGGGCTCAAGAACAACAACTTTATAATAAGGTGTTAACTCTGATAACAGTGGCTCAAAATCAAGTCCAGGTGCCGCATTGCCATAACCAGGGAGGATGACTACGGTCTCCTCACCTTCTCCTTGAATGAGTACATTCATCTGTTTTCCGTCCACAGACACTTGTTGTCCATAGGGTTCAATCCTCTTCTGTTCTGAATGACTAGCGATTTGATTATACGTGTACACACCAGCGATAAACAGTACTATGGCTATAAGGATTGCAGCGAATATTTTAAGTAAAATATATAACACTCTCTTGGTTTTACTGCGTTGTCTTCCTTCCTTCACTACGGATGGTTTCAAACTCATCAACTCCTCTAAAGAAACCGCTAATCGCATACATACGATCAACGGTCAGGATTCCTATAATTTATGCTTCCACTTATAGTGAGATTTCTTTCATATACGCTTTGAATTCTGTAGCGATCTCTTTGAATTTCGTATGATGCAGGTAATGAGAACCCTCCATTGGAATCATTTTGCCCTGTACAGAATGTTTGGCCTGCTCCTCGTGTAGCGGAATCCACTGTGGATTATGTTCGTTATTGGATTGCACGAAGAGTAGCACAGGCAGATCACTCGGATAGGTGAGTTTTTCGCTATTTTTGAAATTGGAACCCAGATGCTTGAGCTCATCGATCATCGTATCATTACTTGAGACTTGATTAGAGATTAGGTTCATCTGCTCTTTGGTATGCTCATCATATGCAAGCGATTTATATGAATCCCCGCTCACTTTTTTGATTAATCTCATCAGACCTGATGTTTGAAGAAACTGCATCGATTTCAGAGGCAATTTGACATCCATACCGGGTTGATTGGGTACACTGCTATCGATACCAATAAAAGCAAGCACCTCATCCGGATAATTGTTCACATAAGTAACTCCGTATAATCCCGTGATGGAATGCCCCATCAATACATAACGGTCAATGCCGAGCTGTTGCACTGCCTCGTGAATTTCACTAACGATATTCGCTGTCGTCCGCTCCTTCTCGGTTTTATCACTCAATCCATAACCAAAAGGCTCGATTGCCACCACTTTGTAGCTCGGTGTTAATTCATCAATCAACAATTTGAAATCAAGTACCGGTGACGGCGTTCCTTGACCTGGCAGGAGTACGATGGTTTGCTCACCGCTGCCTTGAATAGATACATTCATTTTCTTTCCATCCACTTCAACATATTGACCATATGATTCAATTTTATCTTTCTCCATACTGGTACTGATCATATTTACGATAAACGTAATGCCCAAGAACAGTACGAACGCTCCGACAATACCTCCAATGATTTTCAACCATAATTTCCGTTTCTTACGACCTTTTGTTCCTGCTTTGTTTTCTACTGTTTCTGCCACGTTCATCTTCTCCTGTCCTTATATCTGTCATGTTACCATGGCAACATTATGTAAAGAATTGGTTCAAAAAGAGTATTTTGAATCCACATTTCAAAGTATACTTACGCAAGATGTCCCCTTCGTGACGGGAATATGAACTGAATATGAACAAGCCAAAAAATGCATATAAAAAAGGAGAACTGCCTGTGTACAAGCAATTCTCCTTAAGCATGACATCGTTTAGTGATCGAGGAACACGAGCTGGATGAAGAACAAGACTGCAAAAATGTAGAATATCGGGTGTACGTCTTTGCCTTTGCCACGAAGCAGCTTGAGCACTGGATAGAAGATAAAACCAATACCGATACCTGTCGCAATACTATGCGTTAGCGGAGTCAAAATGATAATGAGGAAGGCCGGGAATGCTTCTTCGAGATCCTTCCAATCAATTTTACTGATAACATTAATCATAAAGTATCCGACAATAATGAGTGCTGGCGAAGTAATCGCCGGAATGCCGGAGATCACACTTACGATTGGTGCGAAGAACAACGTCACGGCAAGCAACACACTCACTGTAATTGCGGTTAATCCCGTTCTGCCTCCTGCCGCTACCCCTGTGCTGGACTCAATATATGCGGATGTTGGACTTGTTCCCAACAATGAACCCGTTGTTGTACCAACCGCATCTGCCAGTAACGCTCCACGAGAACGTGGAAATTTGCCATCCTTGAGCAGACCTGCTTGTTCAGCCACACCAAGCATCGTACCCGTTGTATCAAACAACGTGATCAATAGGAATGTGAATATAATCGTGTACAAGCCATTCGAGAAGACCCCTGCCAGATCGAGTTGGAATGCTGTCGTCCCAAGTCCTTGCGGCATGGATACGATCGTTTCTGGCATCTGAAATAGTCCTAAGATCCAGGCAAGTATCGCGGTAACCACCATACCGATGAATAAATAGCCTTTAACATTGTAAGCCATCAGAACAACCGTGATAATTAATCCGATAATCGTCAGATACGTCATTGGCTCTGCTAAGTTTCCGATTGTAATCAGATTCGATTCAGAATCGGTAATGATGCCCGAATTTTGCAAACCCACCGTTGTAATAAACAAACCAATCCCTGCTGTGATTGCATGTTTTAAGCTCGCTGGAATAGCATCCAGCAACATGTAACGGAACGAAGTGATTGATAAAATAATGAACAAAATCCCCGCAATGAATACCGCTCCAAGTGCAACCTGCCAAGAAACGCCATATCCAGAAACGACACTGTAGGCAAAGAATGCATTAAGACCCATTCCTGGTGCCAAGACAATCGGGTAGTTAGACCAGATTCCCATAATTAGAGTTGCAACAATACTTGCCAGAATAGTCGCAATAAATACACCATTAAAGTCCATACCCGTGCTGCTTAGAATTCCTGGGTTTACAATCACTATGTATACCATCGTGAAGAATGTCGTAATCCCTGCAATAATTTCTGTTGAAACAGTCGTGCCTCTTTCTTTCAGTTTGAACCAGTTGTCCATGGTAAAGCCAGCCTCCAACCTTCATAGTATTAACCTAAGCCACACATCAAAAAATCCTAATCTTCGTATAGGATTGTTAACTATTCGCTCCTATATTCGTCATTAGGATTTAAAAGCTAAGCTTTTAACCAAAAATAATCTTACCCATCTCTGTGTTAACCTGATGTCCATTTCGAATATTAATAAATTTAACAGTCATTGTCAATGAATTAATCGATTTGTTCACATTATTTACGAACTATTTAGATTAATTTTGTAATATTATTCGTTTTTTAGGTTCCACTACAAACAGATTCACTCTTCTAATTTGAGCAACAACTTCTGGATCGCAATTGACATATCTGTGGGGTTCTCCTTCATCCCGCGTATGATCCAATCCTCTATAACTCCTTGAACACCAGATGCAATAAACAAACTTTCCGTTTCCCCAAACAACGTCCTATTACTTTTAGCTCTGTCGCGTTCGAGCATTTCTTGCAGAATTTTATCTTTGAAAAAATACTTGAATTTTGCAGAGGTCATAAGTCTATCTTCTGAATTAGTCAGAACAAGAAATAAGGTTTTGTTCTGATAAATGTACGCTGTTAATTTGTTAATAAAATGTAGAACATCTTGATGATCTTGATATGGGAACGAATCGTTGTAAAACTGATCAAGCTGAGTAAACATCTCACCTTCAATTTCGCTAAACAGGGCGTAAATGTCTTCATAATGCAAATAAAATGTACCTCTACCAATGTCGGCAAGCTCCGAGATTTCAGATATGGTTATTTTGGTAAACATCTTATGGTTCAAAAGTGTTAGAAAAGCTTGTTTAATGGCTGCTTTCGTTTTCTTTGATCGTCGATCTCCCATATAGATAACCTCATTTTCTGAACATTTAGAATCCTTCTGTTCATTATTGAACAGAAACCTTAAAATTCACTATATTTTATGGTGTGTTGGCTCATTACAATAACAATAAGATCACTCAATAAAAAGGAGATGCCCATGAAATTATATCGCTTAGCTACTAAAAATGAATTACACGAAGTCGCTTCATTGTTTACCGAATCATTTCTGGATTATCCATTATTTCCACTTATGTTGAAGTCTGATAAGGACTATAAGAAGCTATTGTATCAACTGAATTATATAAATACCAAATCATACTATCAACAGAACAGTTGCTTTGTCTGTGTATTAGAAGGAAAAATCGTTGCTGCTGTTTTGCTAAAAAAAAGAGGTGAACATGGACCAAACTTTTTCCAATATTTCTTTAATGGTGGAATAGAACTGACCGCCCAGGTTGGGGTAAGAAAACTGATTTATATTCTGAGGACATTAAATAAAATGAAAGAAGCCTGTCAGCGTTACGGCAAAGATACCTGGTACATTGATTCGCTAGCTGTTGCTAATGGTTTTCAGGGGCAAAGGCTAGGAAGCTCATTGTTCCATTCCTTTATTTTCCCTCATATCAGCAAGCAAGGAGGAGGTCGTATCACACTCGTCACTCATACTGAACTAAACAAACGGTTCTATGAGAAGAACGGCTTTAGCGTTTTTAGTGAATACAATATTGGAGTGAGTAATCATCCAATTACAAATTTTAGTTTTCAGCAGATTATCCACTCCTCTTAAGATAAAATGTTGACATTTGTCCAAATAAAATCGTAGCTATTTGTTCATTGTAACGCTTCTTACTGCTGTCTATAATAAAAAATGTAATTGATAATCATTATCAATATCAAAAAAAAAGAAAGCAGGGCAGCAGATATGAATAACGCATTTAAAAAAAATATAATGTTATGGGTGGGATTGCTTCTTCTGTTAACGACATTGGCTGCGTGCAGCCAGTCAGAGAATACTGATCCGCAACCAGCGGAGCAAGCCACTCCAGCAATAAAAAGCTATACAACCCAAACAGATGAACAGATCGAAATTCCCACTCATCCACAACGGGTTATCTACCTAGGCTCTACACTTGAAGATCTGTTAGCGATGAAAATACCGGTAGTGGGAGCTAATCTTGTCAATGTGAATAACATTTTTTCTGAAGGTCTATTGACAGATATTCAAGATGTCGGGAATCCTGGCGATCTTGAAAAAATTGCTTCTTTACAACCTGACTTAATTTTGAATGGATACTCGCAGGATGCTGAACGAAACACGGCACTCTCCAAGATTGCGCCTACCATTCCGTTTAACTCAGCTTTACCATACAAAGAACGTGTACAAGAACTCGGTACCATTTTCAGTAAACAGGATGAAGCGGAGCAATGGATAAGCAAATTTGATTCAGAAACTCAAGCGATGTGGGATCAAATTAAATTAACAGAGGCCGAAACAGCAACCGTGTTCTTACAGCTCGGCAAACAGCTCTATGTGATGGGTAATCGTTCTCTCGGTGCAGTCCTATATCAGGAACATGGATTTGCTGTTCCGCGTGCTGTAGAAGAAAATATAATTTCTCAAAAGTATACTTTCATCGAGTTGTCAGAAGAACTGTTACCTGAATATGCAGGTGACCATCTGTTTGTCCTCACTCAGGACAATAACGAAAGCAAAACAGAGTCAGATGATTTACAGAAGAGTCCGCTTTGGAAAAACTTGCCGGCCGTTAAAGCAGGACATGTCTACACCGCCTCTGCGGATTGGAATACAGATAACCTTTTAGCACTGGAGCAGCTACTTAAAGAATTGCCGAAATGGATGAATCGTTAATCTGAATTCAAAATTATGAATGGATCCCCGCTCTTTGGCTATGGGGATTTTTTTCAGTAAAATTATTGATATTTCAAGATCCGAAAAAGTAGCTACAGGTCACTTTAAGAGAATAAAACATTGTATAGATAGTCGTTATAGGATTAATTATGATAAGATGCTTTTATTGAGAATAATTATCACTAGTAGGAGGCATCTGAATGCACAATATTTCCCCTTACATACAATTACAGAAGTATGCTCTACTTTGTCCTACCCCATTATCGTCAGAGAGTACCCTTCAGAATATACGTATTGAGAATAATCATGCGGATTGCTGTACCTTACTCATCATCATGGATCATGGTGTTCGCCTGCATATCGATAACGTTACCCAAATTTTGCGCCAAGGTAGCTGTATTATCCTTTCTTATCAGCATATCTACCGACTTGAAACAGACAATTCTCAAGCAAGAGTAGCGTGGTTTACCTTTAAAAATTTTGAAGTAGACGGTCTGATCCTGCGTCGAGTTCCATATGCTACGCTTATTTCTGGTTATCCGTACAAATTACCTATGTCCATCTTAAAAACAACACTGGTAGGCGAGGATTGGGAATGCTCCTGGCCACGAAATGTCCATGTGCAAAAACACGGGGAAGTTCGCACACAAGAGCAGCCACTTCCCACCTTTGCCCCGGAATATCTTATTCTTCAGGCTAAACTACAACTAATCCTTGGTATGATGGCTCAACTGGAGCAAGCTAACCCTTCAGTAGATCAGGAAAAAGCAGTACACCAATCCTTGCTGCACATGGAGCAGCATTATAACAAAGAATTGACAGTAGAATACCTAGCCGAGATGACAGGAATGATTCGATGGCAGTACAGCAAAAAATTCAAGACAATTACTGGTAAACAACCGATTGAATATTTGACAGAACTACGCGTAAAGCATGCCAAAAACCTGTTGCTTCGTTCGTCTGAAACATTACGAGAAATCGCGAAGCAAGTCGGATTTAAGGATGAATACTACTTTAGCCGGCGCTTTCATCAATTCACAGGCTATGCACCACGTGAGTTTGCCAATATTTTTTCGCGTACTCACCTAAGAATTGTTACTGATTCTCTTGGTCGGAAGGTACAGCTTCCCGAAACGACTAATCGCATCGTTGCAACTGGAACCAATACAATCGGTGAGTTGCTTGCCATTGGCATTATGCCAATTGGAGCAGGTATTGCTACGATGAAGTCGCAAGTTATATACAAAAACAAGCTGCACAGCATTTTAGATATCGGATTACAAGCATCCCCGGAGCAGGTTTCACCGTTAAAACCGGATCTTATGCTGTTAGGCAATTATTGTGAACGTCAACTGTCACAATTAGATGCCATAGCGCCAACTATTGTATATTCTGGTAGAAACACCACCTACGAACGGTTACTTTACATCGCCGATCTTTTTAATCGAAATAAAGTAGCAGAACAGTGGATTAACCGATATGAGGCAAATATACGGCGTCTACGGCGTCAATTATCCGATCAATATCATGTGGGAGAACACGCTACGGTATATCTTGTATTGGGCAAAAATGTCTATGTCATGGGGCAAAACGGGTTTGCGGCTACGTTATATGAATCCCTTGGCTTTCGTCCCCCTGCACCTGTTAACCACTTCATTCAAGAGGGCATGCTGTGGGTGCAAATTGAACTTAATCAAATTAGCCGGTACCTAAGCGACCGCAACTTTGTACTGTCCAATCCATCAGACCTGCAATTTATCACTCCGTTATTTTCAGAAAAATCGTCACCTTACAACGTTCACTGGTTAGATTCTAGTTGGAACTATGACGATCCAATCACCCGTGAAAGGTTATTGTCTGTTCTACCATCGATCTTCACAAATCCGAAAATACAAAGGAGAATACTTTAGGATATATGGAAAGAACCTCGTGTTTGTTCAATTGATATAGCAATAGAAATAACCAATGTGTTATCTAAAATGTGATTAATCCCATCGCCTGTTTCGCTTTGGTAAGTGTAATATTCGCCTGTATGGCTGCTTGTTCAGCACCATCCTTAAGAATCTCATCCAACTGTGCCGAGTTCACGATTTCCTTGAATCGATTCTGAAGCG
The DNA here is from genome assembly GCF_003268635.1 of Paenibacillus sp. DCT19. Taxonomy (NCBI): domain Bacteria; kingdom Bacillati; phylum Bacillota; class Bacilli; order Caryophanales; family Paenibacillaceae; genus Paenibacillus; species Paenibacillus sp. DCT19. The sequence goes on along the minus strand of NZ_CP029639.1, from coordinate 3,186,250 downwards.
GGACTAATTTCTCAACGACCAGTTCAGCTAATTCTTTTTTGAATGTACCATAACCCTGTCCGTCGAACTTTTTCACAACGTTCTCTATTGATTCGTCTGAGAATACAGAGTAGATTTCAATTAAGTTGCTAATGGCAGGTTTCGTCTCCCAATTGTAATATACGCTTCCTTCAGAATCCGTGACTGCACGAGCAAATTTCTTCTTGATTATCTCAGGTGAGTCTAAGAGCAGCACATAACTGCTAAGATTCGGGTTGCTTTTACTCATTTTCTTCGACGGGTTATCCAGTCCCATGATCCGGCATCCAATCTCTTGAATAATGGGCTCAGGTAGGGTGAATGTTTCACCAAAGCGATGATTGAACCGTTCGGCTAAATCACGCGTTAGTTCCAAATGCTGCTTCTGGTCTTCCCCTACGGGTACATGTGTCGCCTGGTAGAGTAGAATGTCCGCGGCCATTAGGACGGGATAGGTAAACAGCGCAGAGCTGACAACATCCTTGCCCTCTGATTTATCCTTGAATTGTGTCATCCGACTCAACTCTCCAAAGCTAGCCTGCGTTTCCAGCAACCATGAAAGCTCAGGATGTGCTGCAACCTGGGATTGAAGAAATATGCATGCTTTAGCAGGATCTACACCTGCCGCAATATAAAATGCTGCAATTTCTCGTGACCGCCGCCGTAATTCTTCTGGATCTTGATACACCGTGATCGCATGTAGATCAGGAATAAAGAAAAAGCACTCAAACTCATGTTGATACTTAATAAATTGACTTAAAGCACCACCATACCCTCCAATGTTCAAGTCACCGCTCGGCTTAATACCCGATAAAATTCTCTGTTTCATTGTCATTCCTCCTAGTTCACTGAAATTCTCATTACCTAACCGATGAAAAACAAAAAACACTCCATCCCTAAAAGGGACGAAGTGTTAGACTCCGCGATACCACCCGAATTCAGCCTCTCGGCTGCACTCACACCTGTCAAAACGACTAACAGGGTTCCCATGGATAACGGAGGGATACCGTCAACGCCTACTGATCGCCATGCGAAGTTCGGATTGAAGCGAATGGACCCATTCATTACACATTCTCGTACCGGACCTCTCACCATTCGCCGGCTCGCTTGGACGATTCAATGCAATTACTCTTTCCATTCATTGCTAACTATTACTAAATTAAAATACATATTATCCGAATGTAAAGCAAAAATCAAGCTTCAATTTACAAGGTAAATCACGATGTACATCACCAAACCCCATTTTACATAAAAAAGCTACACTGGGGAATGCTACTAAAAAATTCTCCAGCTTGGGGTGAGATCATGAAACAGTCCGGATCGAAGATCAGCACATCTGGGGTAGTCATTGTCGTTATTAATTCGATCCTTGGAGCCGGAATTTTAACACTACCTCGCACAATTAGTAAAGCAGTAAAAACACCAGATGTGTGGATTTCCATCATCTTGTCAGGTGTATTAGTAGCATTAGTAAGTGTTTTACTCGTTACACTTTGTCGCCGATTTCCTGGCAAATCCGTTTTTGAGTTTACACCTGAAATTACAGGTAAATGGGTTTCCTATCTTATTGGACTGTTGATTATTATGTATTTTGTTATTCTGTGTTCATTCGAAGTTCGAGTGATGGCTGAAATTACAAGCATGTACATTCTTGAACGTACACCAAGCTGGGTTACCATTATGGTCAGCTTATGGATCGGTATTTACATGATTAGCGGTGGTCTTAAAGTAATCATCCGTGTTTTTGAAATTGTATTACCCGTCACCCTCTTATTGTTAGCAGTCGTTTTTGTTCTAAGCAGCAGGATGTTTGAGCTTAGTAATCTCAGACCGCTTCTAGGTGAAGGGATTCTGCCTGTACTAAAAGGAATTAAGCCTTCCTTTCTGTCTTATTCCGGTTATGAAGTGTTATTGATCATTACAGCACTCATGGCAGACGTCAAAACCAGCAATAAAGCTGCTATATATAGCATTCTTATCTGTACCATCATTTATCTGGTTACCATTGTCATGGTCGTAGGAAATTTGTCTTTGCCAGGCATTGAGACTCGTACTTGGCCAACATTTGACATGGTACGTAGCTTCGAAATTGAAGGCGTATTTTTTGAGCGGTACGAATCGCTTTTTATCGTCTTCTGGCTCATGCAAATTTTTGCAACGTATGCGTTTAAGCACTATTTTGCCGCCGTGGGTATTCGAGATTTGTTTCGTCTCAAAAATATCACAGGTCTGGAATATGCGTTGCTGCCTGTACTATATATCATCGCCTATTTACCGAAAAATCTAGAAGAAACGTTCGCCTTAGGTGATTTTCTTGGAAATATGACCCTCTTTTTATTTGGTCTGATGCCATTACTGCTGCTGATCATCAGCATCATTCGTAAAAAAGGAGGTAAGCAATCGTCTAATGAAGGCTCTGGTTTAAACTCAGGCTAAAGCCAATCCATTCATAGGTGTTAATGGTTATTACATCGTTGCATCGGGCTGCATCATAATGCTAATACTACATACCGAATTATATATAAGGGAGACTTGGTATGGATCTGCAAAGTGGAAAATTGTACTGGCCAACAACGGTTGTTAACGCACCCTCTTATCCTAAGCTAGAAGAAGACCTATCCTGTGATGTACTCATTATTGGTGCTGGCAGTTCAGGTGCCCAGTGCGCGAACATCCTTAGTGAACAAGGTTTAAAAGTAGTGATCGTGGACAAAAGAAAAGCTGGAGAAGGTAGCACCAGCACCAATACAGCTCTGATTCAATATGCCGGTGAGAAGAGCTTTGTATCGCTATGTAATTCCTTTGGTGAAGAAATGGCTGCTCGTCATCTTAAACTATGTGAAAAATCGATCAATGACATTGAGCGACTCAGTAGCCAGCTGCCTATTAATCCGGACTTTATCAGACGTGACAGCTTGTACTATGCAAGCGACAAGGAAGATGTCTCTTCTCTAAACGAAGAATATGCTTTGCTTCAGAAATACGGATTCAAGGTTGATCTGTGGGATGAAGATCGCATCAAGCAGGCGTACCCTTTTCAAAAAGCAGGCGCTCTGTACTATTATGATGATGCTGAGATGAATCCGCTAAAGTTTGTATATGGGCTGCTTGAGAAAGTAACATCTAATGGCGGTTTAATGTACGAAAATACGGAAATAACAGGTAAACGCTTTGAACAAGACTATGCCGTTTTCTACACCAAGGAGCGTCATGAAATTCGGGCAAAACATGTTATCATCGCCGCCGGTTATGAAGATCGTGAGTTTAAAGTGGAGAAAAACGCCTCGCTCGCGAGCTCTTATGCTGTCATTACCAAGCCCATTGAAGATTGGTCGAGCTGGTATAAACGAACATTAATATGGGAAACTGCCCGGCCCTATGTCTACATGCGCACAACGCCAGACAATCGAATAATTATCGGGGGTATGGACAAGGACACAGCCTACGCCACAACAAGGGATTCTAAGCTTATAGCAAGTAAAGACAAACTCATTCATGAGTTTAATCAATTGTTTCCGGACATTCCGGCAGAACCGGAATATTATTTGGGAGCTTTCTACGGTGGAACACACGACGGGTTACCTATAATCGGTCAATATGAATCATACCCACATTGTTATGTCATTATGGCATACGGTGATAATGGCACGGTGTATAACGGTGTGTTAGCCAAAATAGTTGCCGATAAAATCGTAACAGGATCAAGTCCCGATTGGGATATCTATCTGCAAAGCAGACCACTCATCGCTCACTAACCAGCTTCTATAATAAAAAAAGGCTCAAATGGTAACCACGCAGGTTCACTCATTCGGGCCTTTTTCGCTTTACTTGTTAAACGAGTTGAACCAGTTATCCAGCGCTTGAACAACTTGTTTGAGCTGCTCATCCTCAGTGATTTCAGGTGTACGATCTCCCTTTTGCATGCCGTACGATCCAAATTGTCCGTGGTTTCCTCCATCTATGCTGACAAATGTCGTATCCTTCGGAAGATTGTTTTTTGTTTTCTCCCATTCTTCCCAGTTCAATACGCCATCATCGGTTCCTGTAATTTGCAATGCAGATAAATTGGTACTATTCAAGCTGCCACCGTCGTCAGCGTAGGAAGCCAAGTAGAAAATTCCCTCAAGCTGATCCGCATGCTCCGCAGCATAGCGTGAAGCAAATGCGCCACCAAGTGAATGACCACCAATTACATATGCTTCATCTGGATGTTCAGCAATGAATGTATCTGCTTTGTTTAGTCCAAATATGGCCAGGTTCAGAGGCATCTTGGCAATATATACCCTGTGACCGTGTTCAGCCATTGCTCTTGCTAGCGGGGAATAGCTGGTTGGTTCCACCAGACCTCCGGGATAAAAAACGATATTGGGCTCCACAGCTTCCGTTCCCTGAGGTTCAAAGCGATAGCCTTGTTGTACTTCGGTGACCAATACCTGTCCGTCACTTTGCATAGCTGCTTCAGCTTGTTTGGATGGGCTGTATGTCACCGATGATAGGTACACAAACAATCCAACCACAAGGGCAACGACGATCACGCTTGTCCATATCAGTATTTTTTTCCATCTGCTCATGCGTTGCGCCGTTTTCAAAATATAACCACCTTTACTTGTTACGAATTTCATTACATTTAAATTATATTTACCGGTAAGTAAAATTACAAGAGAATTTTGCTAATGATCGAAATTTGTCATAAAATATTCATGTGAAGGAGCGAATGCAATGCCAGAGAAACCAGTAAAACGTTTACGGGGAAGGCCTAAACAGGATTACAATGATATATCCATACAGCAGACGATCATTTATACAGCTTCCACACTGTTTAAGGAATCCGGCTATGAAGCGGTCTCACTTCAACAGATCGGGAAACAATGCGGTGTATCCAAACCTACTATTTATTATCATTTCGCGAGTAAACCCGAACTATTCAAGGTCGCCATGACAACAATGCTTAACAATGTTCGAAAGGTCACTTCACATTTGCTGAACGAAGCCGAGCATCTTGAGCATGGTTTGGTGCGATTGGCCGAGGCCAGATTAGCGAACCCCCATGCGGAGATTGAAACGATGATGAGAGAAGCTGAGTCTTTTCTTGATGAAAAGCAAGTTCGGGAAATCCGTGAAGCTGAGCAGCAGATCCATGAATTGCTGGCTAACCATTTCAAGCTCGCTATGGATCAGCAGATCCTTCGTGAAGAAGATCCCATGTTCTTGGCGGAGACCTTCTCGACCTTAATGTTAATGGGAAATCGTGAAAACAACCCGCAAAAGTATGAATCCCACCTCGCTCTCGCCCAAAAGATTGTATCCCTTTTCTGGCAGGGCGCAAAGGTAACTTGAATGAAGGAATAAATGAACGAATGACTGTTCTATGGTGGCATACATTGGTAGCTCGATCGGATAGGATTTAACTTATGCATGATCTTGAGCCATTTGCTAGCTTGTGGATCGACGGGAGCTTTCGTTCTTAGAACGGAATTTCTCGTCGTTCCGCTTTTCATAGAAGCTATGGTGTGTGGTTCTTATGTAAATTGTAAATCTGCAGCAAAAAAGCCGCTCCATGAGCGACTTCGGGTGAATCTATGATTTCAATCTGAATATAACTGCCTGTGGTTAGGCGAGTAAATGTAATCTTATTTTTTCAACTTTTCCGGGTTCTTCACTTTAATGGATACAACCTCACCGCAATCAAGACAGATGGTGTACACTCGTTCAGAACCAAGCGACATCTTTTGATTCACTGGGCGCAGATTAATAAAATCCATCGCTTCAACGAACGAAGTTCCACCACAATCATTACATGTTCTCTCCGATGCTTGCATTGAATTATTCCCCTTTCCGTCATCACTCATGCTGAAAAATAAAACCTGATCTGCGAGCCCTGTTGTATCATGAAATGCTATCGATATAACGTTCAACATAACTGTTTAAACGCAGGCTCTCCTTGGTACAAATTGTAACTCCAGATTTATATAAACTATAAATTAGCACCGAATATACTGTCAAGTTACCCTTCATTTTCAAATTATTAGGATGACTCCAGCCTCGATCAAATGGGTAAGTAGCGTTTAAGAATCCGAGTGGCCTCTTCTTGTATTCGTTCACATAAAGACTGAGGTTCAATCACCTCGACATCACCTGCCCAGCCTAAAATATAAGGCACCAACTCTTCTGGATCGTGGACACGATAAGTTACCAGAAGACTATCGTCTTTTTTCTCAATAGCCTCGATATAAAAGTGACCCGTCTCCGCAATTTTGTCAGCTATTTCAACATTCGCTCTAACCGTTATTCGTTGATTTCTCTTATCCTGTGGACGATAGTTACTAAGGTGAAATTCCAGCGGCATAACATAATGTGATTCCAAGACAAACAACTCTGTCATTCGTGACAAACGAAAGTGTCGAATATCCTTACGGGTATCACAACGTCCGATCAACGTCCAATTCCCTTGAACAAGTGTCAAACCATAGGGGTCGACCTCTCGTATGCTCATACGAGTTCCATCAGTCTCAGCTATTTTTTTCAGATAGGTCATCCGTATTTTTCGTCTCTCCAAAATGGCTTGGCGTACCTGGCTTAGATAGCTCTTCACCTTTTCATCAATCTGCGGTTCACCCGCATGAATCACTTTCATCGTTTCGCGTATACGAGTCGACTCCTCACGTACTCCTTCAGGTAAAACCGCTTCAATCTTTCGCTGTACTTGTTCAACTACATCACTGTATTTGTTATCAAGCCTCTGTGAGATAAAATCCGTACCTAACAGTAGCGTTACAGCCTCTTCTGCGGTGAATGTAACTGGCGGGAGAAAATACCCGTCCATCAAGGCATAACCTTGTCCGGGAGCTCCGAAAACAGGCACTCCTACCTCGCTCAATGCCTGCATATCCCGATATATCGTTCTCACGCTAGTCTCGAATTGAGCAGCCAAATCCTCCGCCCTCAACATCTTATTATTGCGCTGAAGTTCGAGCGTTATTGCGAACTGCCGTTCCGTTTTGTTCACTGTTCTTCCCCACTAACCATGTAAGAAATCATACTTTTATTCATTTAATTACATTGCTCTTTGACACTAACCTTGTTGTTCGTGACAATGACAAAAGCTTCTTGTTTGTCATTTAATCACCTCAATCGACTATTGTTCCAATATAACCCATTCTAATTCCTAAGTATAGCAGCTCGGTTTTGGGCACAATCCATGGTTCAATACATAAAAAAATCCCCTTATCGTAGCAAGATTAAGTCCGTCTTAACAGTGACTTTTCTCTTGTCTACCAAAGGGGAAAATAATTAGAATCTGATCATCTAAACTATTGGTGACTCTTGGTCAACCACAATTAGACCATATCTTTTACTTGTTGAACGTAACCTTTTCCGAACCACCGTCAAATAGAATGGATGTTTCTCGCGGCTTCGTCTCTGCGATTTTACGACCATTTCTGAAGGAATACAGCACACCGGCTTGTTTGCGAATGGCTTCATATTCATTCTCTGCTTCGAGCACGATGAAGTTGGCTGGTTTACCTTCTTCGATACCGTATACATCCTCAATGTGCAATGTTCTTGCACTATTGCTCGTAATAAGATCAATTGAATTCACGATCTGATCATATCCGAGCAATTGTGAAGCATGGATGCCCATATGCAGCACCTGAAGCATGTTGCCTGTACCAAGTGGGTACCACGGGTCGAAGATATCATCATGACCGAAACATACATTCAAGCCCGCCTCCTGAAGCTCCTTCACCCGAGTCAGTCCTCTTCTCTTCGGATACGTGTCAAAGCGTCCTTGCAAGTGAATGTTAACGAGTGGGTTAGACACAAAGTTCAGATCAGCCATCTTCAATAGACGGAACAATTTATACGTATAAGCATCATTATATGACCCCATCGCGGTTGTGTGGCTAGCCGTAGTTCGGGAACCTAGTCCTCGTTCGTAAGCTTCCTTCGCCACAACCTCTATGAATCGAGATTGCTCATCATCGATCTCATCACAGTGTATATCGATCAGTCGGTCATATTTCTCAGCAAGATCAAACGCAACTTTCATGGAATCAACGCCATATTCACGTGTGAATTCAAAGTGCGGGATACCGCCAACCACATCAACGCCCATTTTAAGTGACTCTTCCAGCAATTCCGCGCCGTTTGGATACGAGTGAATACCTTCCTGTGGGAAAGCAACAAGCTGGATGTCCATATATGGAGCCATTTCTTCTTTGACTTCGAGCATCGCTTTTACTGCGATTAAGCTTGGATCAGTCACATCGACATGCGTCCGTACATGCTGGATGCCTTGAGCCAGTTGCCATTTCAATGCCGTTTTTGAACGGGTTTTGACATCCTCATGAGTTAAAAACGCCTTGCGTTCAGACCAACGTTGAATCCCTTCAAACAGTGTGCCGCTTAGATTCCACTCTGGCTCTCCTGCCGTAAGTGTTGTATCCAGATGAATATGTGGTTCAATGAATGGTGGCAGGACAAGTGAGCCGTTGACGTTAATAACTTCGTCATTAGCTGTTGTCTCCAGCGTTTCTGTGATCTGCACAAACTTTCCATCTTTTACTACAATATTCCAAAGACCTTCTTTACCCCGCAATTTTGCGTTCTGTATAATCATTCAAATTCCCCTTTTCTTTGTTTTCTTTTGATGGAACAATCAGCATGAGCAAGACATAAGCTACCGCTGTTCCGAGCAATGCGTTAAGTGGCGTTACCCCTGGTGCAAGCTGTGCAAATGCAACGCCGATGGCCCAAGCAATCATGGCTATCCAGTTTACATTTTTGAAATTCATTTCAGCAAAAGGTTTATACGATCTGCGTTTCACAATAAAGTAGTCTGCAATAATAATAGCTCCGATCGATGGAACAGCTGCGCCCAGTACATTCAAGAAACCAACGAAGTTGTTATACATCCACATCGCAAACACTGTACCTACGATACCATTAACGATTACGAAAAATTTCTTCGATATTTTGGTGATGTTGGCAAAACCGAGTCCAGAAGCATACAGCGCATTATCATTCGTCGTCCAGATATTCAGACCCAGAACGATAATTGCCGGGATGATCAGGCCTTGCAGGAACATAACCTCTGAGATATCTGCCAAGTTATAAGCCATCGCTCCTACGGCACCAAATAGAAACATGAGTGAATTCCCCAGGAAAAAAGCAATAACTGTCGCCGTAACCGCTTGTTTGGAAGTACGGGAGAATCGCGCAAAATCGGGCGTTAACGTGCCGCCGCTAATAAATGATCCAATGCAGATCGTCAATGCTGCTGCCGCAGTAAGCGTCTGTGTTGGTGTGTAGTCAAGTAATCCTTGCAAACCACCTAGCGTGCTAGCCCCTTCAAACATGGAGTAGCTACCCAGAATAGCAATCGCGGGAACTGCAATATAACCAAGAATGATCAGTGACTTCATGCCGTAAATAGCGGAAGCGGTCATTGCAAGACCAAACACAATGATCAACAGATATACGTTCCAGTCCATCGCTTTCGCGACCGGGATGGCGAACATCGCTACGCCGACACCGAACCAACCAACCTGTGTAAAGCCGAGCAGGAAGGATGGAAGGTAGGAACCCTTCGCACCAAACGCATATTTTGCAAGCAAGTGTGTGGACAATCCTGTCTTGGCAGCGATATGTGCCAACGCTCCTGTGTAAATACCGAGCACCAGGTTACCCGCGAGTACAATACCGATGAATTCCATAAACGTCAGACTGACGCCAAGTGTTCCCCCTGCCAACATACTCGCTGAGAAAAATGTGAACCCCAGCATAACGGATAACGTCTTCCAAAAATGATTGCGTTGCGTCTTAGGCACCTCTTGCCATGAAAACTCTTGATCTTGTTTGCTCATCAGAATACCTCCAAAGTAAAGTGTTCTGATACCATAGAAAAAGCAGAAAAAAGAGGCTACTCGTCAAGTTATACACCGACAAGTAGCCTCTTCTTGCATTATAATCCGCGCGAAGACGCAGAGCATCCCTGATGGATGCCCCGATTCCTGCGTAATTATAAAATCCGCTGCCCTTGCCAGCCTCTCTGGACTGAATTAAAGGTACCAGTATTCAATTAAACTCTATTATTTTGGAAAATGCTGAAGATGTCAATGTCATTTTTAACCATTTAATATTAATGATTAATTTATTATCACGAATTTCGGGCTGTAAAATGCTTTTCTGTACAGGTCAACTCAGAGTATTATTCTCGCTAAAATAAGCTATAAAATCCTCTTTATAAAAAGCGTGAAGAACACAGAGCTGTCGTTCCTTTGTCTCAAGAAAATGAAGTTCATCCGGGAACTGCTTCTCAACGTTTAGACGGATGTACGGTAATTTTTGTTGAGCTCTCTGAGAACGAATATTGGTTTGTCTTGCACCTGCCATGACATATTCCATACCAAGATCAAAAAAAGCTATTTTTAATATTTCCACCTTGGATGCTTGGTTATAACCTTGACCCCAAAATTCGTGTCCAATCCATGTCCCGATATGGCATAATTTCTGTTGTGGTTTGATACACATGAGAGTTGTTATTCCAATTAATTCCCCGTGTTCATCACATATTACTCTTGAAATTTGCTTTCCCATTTGCTCTTCTTCTATGATCCATTGAATGAATCTTTCGGTATCTTCGATGGACTCATCTTTTATCCCGAGTACATGCTTGATCTGAGGAGCTGAGACCAGTTCGAATATCCGTTTAGCATAACCTATGTCATGAGGAAGCAAATGTACTTTGATCAAATCACTCACCCTCTTCACAAAGAGTTTTCCAAAATACCGTAAATCGTTATATTGACCTTGCCAAAACGTACTTCACAGAGTTCAGCAGGAGCAAAATTCAGACTCACGGCACACTCTTTCAATCGACCCAGATTATATTCTATAACTTCATCTTCCAATTCAAAAATCAGGCTGGATACAGCATAACTGAGTTGATCCCGCTCATTGTTACAGGAGAAGGTCAGCTTATTAATTCCCTTATTTCCAACGATAGCTGGTTCGTCTAGTTCAATGTTGCCCTGAGCGCCATTTAATGCATTTTGAAACGCTTCAATGAGTAAATTAACGCCATGCAGGTCGAACTTCATCGACATGGCGTATTTCCCATCTCTAGTCAACTTGATCATGATTCCAATCCTCCCTTATTCCTGCACTGAAGTACAATCTCCCTCCAATACTGCCAAGATATAAGATACGAATCCAGATCGCTTGGATGATGCTTAATCGCAGTTCCGATTCTCAGGTATAAGCCGATGAGAACTTTCTCATAGATCGTCGTTACGGGTGTATCCCCTTTGAAGCGAATCTGATCCAAGATTGAATGGAACGTTTCTATCGTTAGCTCGTCTGGTGATGAACAAAATGCATAAATCACATCATACAAAGGATCTCCAATGACAGGCGTAGGGTCGATCACACCCTGTAGTCGCCCACCCTCAAATATAAAGTTATGTACACCACAATCCCCATGCAATAAAAATGCTTCCCGCTCTTCCTCCATGGTTTGTACCAAATGACATATCAGTTTATGATCTTCATCACCTAGGTGTATGCCGATCATTTTAGATTTCTCAGAGCGTTCCTCTTCAAGAAAATCACGCCATGATTTGCTCGGCTGATCCGCCCATCCCCAACCTTGTTTAGTGCTTACCTGCTTATAATCATTAACAAGCCCATGAATGAGCGTTTGCAGTATTTCTCTTTTATTCCCCTCAGGATAATCCGTTGAACCGGTGATGAAAGAGTACACGAGATACGTATTGGAGGATTCTAAAAATATAAGCTTCGGGAGTAAGTTTGATGATTGATAATGGTTAAGAAAGACCGATTCAGACTTAACCACTCTAGGCTCATTCATTTTCACGACATATGCATTCCCATCTATACGCTCTAGAAGATATAGCTTACTTACTGTGCCTCCACTTAATGCTTTGGCTGGAATAGCGATAGAGTTCAACACTTTATGATTTACTAACTCTTGCATAATCTGCTCTATGTTCATAAGTTACCACGCTACTTTCTGTACTTAAATGTCGTGTTTAGGATACGGTCTTAACAACTTCTGGATATAACCTTTCGTATTCCTTATAGAGCACATAATGGTGGACACCCTTAGAGACATCAAGGGCTTCCTTCGCAAGCTGTATGGCAAGATCTCTTCGACCCGCTTTGAGTTCTATTGCTCCTAGTAGCGCAGATCTCATCCAATGTTTCTTAATAGACTTCAGTCGTTCTCGTGCTTGTTCGCTGTTACCCTCCTCTAACAGAAGATACGTTTCATAATATGTCCGGTAATCGGACCAGCGAATATGAGGAATTGCTTCCCGAATTGCATTCATGTCCTGGTTATAAAATCCATAAGCTGCCTTGAACGGGGCTTGTGCCACTTCCCGTTTGTATTTGAGCCGTACCTGCTCCATAACAACCTCTGCTTCGTCATCTAATTTATTTGCCATGACATAATTGATATACATCCCGGGTGTGTTTTTCTGATTCCTCAAATAGGACTCAACCCGCTCAATGTTCTTATCAAACGCCAATGGATACCAATGAATCCGAATAAACGCGATAAATATACCTGTCAAGACAACACCTATCGTTAGAACTTTCGAATATTCATTCCAAGTCATGAACAAAACAAACCAAAATCCGATAATAGCCATAACAAATTCCCAACGTAGCTTCCGCATAACCAATCTCCCCCTAATGATGTAAATAACATGAAAAGTAACAACAAGTGAATCAATTTCATAATACCTTTAGCTGCTTCAATCAAGGCTAGATATAGATCAAAACGGTTTAATTCCTCTATATCTAGTTACTTAAAACACATATTAATGAGTTATGAAATTGATTCAAGTAACCATTATATCAAATTAACAATCTTTCTTTGTAAAATGTTAGGGGATTTTTAGTTCAACAAAATTCATCTTCGTTTTGATATAGCAAAAAGACCTCACCAGATGATGCCTAGTAAGGTCCTTCATAGTAATCAATAAACATGATGCATTCAAAATTATTATTTATATCGTATTGGCACGTTGCTCATTTAATAATGCTTCAAAAGCTTCGATATTCGTATTAAACTGCGGAACCGTGTGGGTCTCTTCGGCCTGTTTAACCAATTCAACGACCAGGTCATTGTACGGTGTGGCCACCCCGGTACCTGCTGCTTTACTGGATACAACTCCATTAATATAATCAATCTCGGTTTTACGTTTCTTCTCCAGATCCTGTAGCATACTTGCTTTCAGCAGTCTTGAAGGTTCCATTACCGTACGTAATGTTTGAACTCGTTCAGGAATATCTGCCTCGCTGTTCAGTTCAAGAGAAGCAATGTCGAAGCCATTCATTTTCACAAATTGAACTCCAGTTGCATGTCCAACTTTAATCGTCTCATCCGCAATGTGAACCGCGCTCACAATACCAGCTTCGTGGTCGATAATATCTCCATATTGTCCATTCAATGCTGCTGATAATCCGCTAAATGCGTTGTTAATCAACAATTTCGACCACTTTGTTCCAACGAGATTATCCGATATATGTGTACCTCCGACTAGGTCTAGAACGGATTTAACTCGCTCAATTCTCTCGGTAACTTCACCATTTAGCTCGCCAATCTGAAAAGCATACTGTTTGAACTGAGTATATTCCGTCGTCAAGCTAGACACGCCAGGTTCTATGAATGTAGCACCGAACTCTACGGAGCCTGCAATGACACGATGTTCACCAACAATCGCAGCGACTTTATCTTCAGGAATCCCATTCTGCAGGGAGCACACGATACTGTCTTCTTTCAAGAATGGAAGTAATTCCTGTAAAATCGCATCGTTATATAGCTGTTTTGTCAGAATTAGCACGAGATCGTATTGTCCTGACTTCTGCTCAGGGGTTATCGCTTTTACGTTAGCCTGAAACGCTGTGGTACCGGTCACTTTGGCACCTGTCTGATTTAAAGCTTCGACATGCTCCTGATATGCATCAATTAACTCGACATCCATTCCACCGTCCGCTAGATAAGCTCCAACGATGGTTCCCAAAGATCCTGCTCCTACAATTGCAATTCTCATGTTGTGTTTCCTCCTTATTTCTCTTCTAGGTAGTTATATACAGGCTGTGCTGCATTTAAAGTTAAGTTGGTAAGAATGTGGGATGCAGATACCACTTCCAATACAGGCAGATCTGCAAGAGGTGCTAGTGCATGCTCGAAGAGCTGAAGCCGGGCAGGCCCTGTCCAGGCTTCCTTCACCTCAATATCTGTAATTTGAGTGCGGATCAGATCACAGATTCTCAAATTACCGTTATAGTCCGTTGCAATCTTGATCATAAAATTCGGACGACATATTTCACGTTTAGCAGCATCTTTGTCCATTTCTACATGCTTATAACCCATGGTCGCCGTAGCGACAAGAAGTGTTCCATAATCGAGCGTGCCCACAAGCGTATCGGAATCCGTGTATAGTTTGGGTGCACCCAGCTTTTTCGGATATGCCGTCAGCTCTCGACCACTGGCAATCGCCGGGAAGTTGTCTACATACATCGAGTGCACATAATCGCCATGCTCACCATTGAATTGAACGGGGATGACTTGCCCTGCTTCCGTATAAGCTCCGAGTCCAGATACATCCGGCATCCACATTACTTCGAATTTAACCAGAGGGTCTGTGATCTGCAAAGGCTCTGGTACTACTGCCCGCAAAGCTTGCTCATCTGTCCGGTATATAATATTTAGATATTCGCGATTCACAAATTTGTACGGTGGCATCGGATAAGCCGGAGCCGTTAAGGGGTATTCAGATTGTTAGCTATGTTATTTACATCGATTTTCATCAAAGGACACCTGCCTTATCCAAAATTTATCTCTATCTCATAAATAAATTCTACATCAATGTTTAAATTTAATATAATACATAATAAGAACTATATATATTTATCACAATAAATAAGGAGTGCAGATAAATGGAGCTGCTTCAACTCAAATATTTTCAGACAGTAGCCTATACGGAACATATCTCTAAAGCTGCTGCTCAATTAAACATAGCCCAACCTTCACTGAGCCTAACCATTAAACGGTTGGAAGATGAACTAGGAACACCTCTGTTTCACCGCAAAGGAAGAACAATCGAATTGAATGCATCGGGGAGAATTCTGCTGAAGCATGTGAACCGAATTTTTTTAGAAATTGAGAATGCTGAGATGGAGATCAGAGCAGAAGAACATCAGATCGCTAGCACCATCCGAATCTCCATTACGAATCCTCGATTTCTGACGGGTCTCATTGGAGACTACATTAACGCTTCTCCTGAATCCAAGCTTCAGCAAGGCATTGGGAGCCGGAATGAGATTATTACAAGTTTGAAAAAAGGTGATATGAATCTGGGGATAACGGGGCATCCGATTGAGGACGAGGAGATTGAAAGTGTTGTTCTTGTTGAAGAAGACATTGTACTGGTTGTACCTAAGAATCACGCTTATCGTGGCGAGACGACCATATCATTAGGTGTTGTTGCGAAGGAGCCCTTTATCTCACTGGCTGACAATAAGGAGTACAGTCGGTTTACAACGATGCTCTGCGAAAAAGCTGGCTTCCTCCCCAATCTTGCATTCGAGGTTGATTCGCACACGCTACTGGAAATTATCCGGCTTGATCAAGGTGTAGCCTTGCTCCCCGTGTCAGTATGTAGAAATCTGGGCTTGAATTATATGCAAATTGCAGATGAAGCTTCCGTATATCCGATCAGCTTGTCTTGGGTTAAGCAGAAATGGCTCTCTCCAGCGGTTAAAGGGTTTCGTGAATTTATTATCTCATACTACAAGGTGAATGCTGGCATGTTTAAAATTTGAGGTGACTTAAAACTGGACTAGGTATATCTACGACTACGTAAATATAACGATTCATAACCAAAGACCACGTAATTCCCTTTCCAGGGACTCACGTGGTCTGTTCATTAATTTTTATTGTACCAACCGTCTGGAATCATCTCACGCTCAAGTTCTAACAATTCGTGTATGATCTTATCCGCATCACTGATGGAGTTCACCAGCGGATCGGTCAACATGGCTCGTCTCAGCTTCTCATAGCTCTGATTCAGCACGGCTTCGACTGTAAGCTCATGCGTATCCAGAACAAGTTCCTGCATACCTCTGATTCCGCGTGGCATCTCGCCTACATGGACAGGCTTAACGCCATCCATACTCACGTCACATAACAGCTCCAAGAATGAATCGTTATTCATATTGGTTACCGCGCCCTGATTCAGAGTATTAATGAAGAACTTCTTGCCCAGATTGCCCACCATATTTTCGATGATATCTGTCGCATGATCTAGACCGAATGTGCTCATATAATCAGCAATCGGGATGTTTCCCGCCAGAAAATCATCCACCTGTTTCCACATTTCGTCATGCCGCTGATATCGATCCTCTGTCTCCCAGATCGATAAAGGCGGGATTGTGTCCGCACTCTTGCCGTGACCTTGCCAGTATCGAACATATTCCTTCGTGTGTGCTGTACATGTAGGAATAATACCGAAAATATCATACAACTCGTACGTAATCGCATCATTAAAAAGAGCCTTAGCACCACGATCGCCGCCGTTATTCTCATCCCCTGCCAGCTTGCGCATAGCTTCGGCAATGTTGGGCATCACATTCACCCCTTCAAACTCGGCTTTGAGCAGCCAAGTAAAGTGGTTCACACCAGCGATGCGGAAATCGAATTTCTGGTCAATCTGTTGGTTAAACTCGCTATGGTCTCCGATAATTCCAGCTCGCACAGCATAGTAGGCCTTCTTGTGTGGCATATGGTGGCTATCGCAGAGCGCAAAGGATTTAAGTTGTGGTGCATAACGATGCAGCGCAATCCCATGAACCGTCGATGGATTGATATAGTTAATGACCCATGCATCAGGGCATAGGGCTTCAATGTCTTTTGCACACTCCATAATAACCGGTAGCTCACGCATAGCTCGAAAGATTCCACCTGGTCCAATCGTATCACCGGAGCACATCCGAATACCGTATTTCAGAGAAACCTCACAATCAATACCACGATACTTCACCGATTGTTCCGCAAAACTGAGTACAACGAAGTCTGCTCCTGGCAGCACTTGTCTCCGATCCACCGAACCCTCTACCTTAAGAGATACGTTGTTCTCACGCGCTACCTTTTCAGCTAATGTTACCATTTTCGAGAGTCTCTCTTCATCCGTATCTACAAGCGCAAGTGTACCCTGATTCAAGTATGGGGAGTGAACCATCTGCCAGATGGACTGACGACCAAAAAACAGGCTACCCGCGCCAATCACGACCACTTTGGGATGTTGCATCGTTGTGTCATTATTCATTCATTAACCCTCCTCGTAACGATATAAGTTCATTATAGGGAAGTGGCACAGAATCGGAATGTGTGATAGTTTTCTAAACATGTCATATGGTACGATTACAACAAGACTTCAAAACCTTTTATAGACTAGAACAAATCAAAGGATGTCATAAAGTAAAACAAAGCGAGGTTGATCAGATGCCTACAAATCGTGTAAATATGAGTATAATTGACGAGCTCTCTGACCATATCACACTCCGTATGAGCTCTTATCTTGAACAGACTCACGACCGAAAGTGGATTGAGCATAAGTCGCATTCCGACTATGATCTATGGCTTGTTACCGCAGGCTCCGTCCAAATAACCGTCGATGGAATCGAACATACAGTAAACACGGGCGATGTCATATTCTTTTATCCGGATATGCCGTATATGGCAACTACAACTGAAGAACTGTGCCGATTTGTTTACATGCACTTTGATTTCAGCATCGCTGAGCAAAAACGAATTCTGGGTGAATTTCAACTTCCAGGCATCGTACCTGGCAACCTGATACAAGAAGAGACTACGCTATTTGCCTCTTCCTATCGACGGTTTAAACAGAACAAGGGTACTTCTGGCAATCCACTTTATCTTAAAGCGACGTTGCTTCTTGTCATCGCCAAAATTTTGGAGCTTCATGGGCAAGGCATATATACAGGTGCATTCCTCCAGAATCGGAAAACTCGAAAAAGCGAAGGGAGTCTGGATGTTCTGCAGAATGTATTCCAGTATGTTGAGGCGAATCTGCATCGAGCCATCCGGGTTAATGAGCTTGCGGCTGTTGCGGGAATCTCCGAGAAGTATTTTATCTCTCTGTTCAAGAAAATTTTAGGCATTACCCAGGACAGTACATCAATCAGATTAAAATGAATCGCGCCAGAGACTATCTGTATGAGAAAAAATATACCATCCAGCAAATCGCTGAATTTCTGGGATATCCCGATCCCTTCACCTTCTCAAAAGCATTCAAAAAAATGTATAACGTGCCACCCTCCAAATTCGAATAATACGTCTTGATTACATTAAATTTTGGCTACATCAAAGCAAGCTACAAAAAGAAGAGGCAACCGGTCTATACCGGATGCCCCTTCCTGTTGGCTAATCTCATTTCATTGTGAATTGCTAGTTATCCATCCATATTCACTTCATCTCATATTCAAAAGGAGCTTCCGGAGAGTACAACTCATGGAAAAATCCTTTGTACGGTATGTCCTCTTCCATACATTTTATGAGATATGCCAGAAGTTCATCATCTTCTTCCGCTTCCTGCTCGTTATGCTGCATCACCTCAAACATATCCAGAATGTTCTCCAGCAAGTTGAGTTGAATGAATAACGGTAGGTTCTCCAGCATCGCTTCCGAAACTTCCGTTTCCGAAGTATATCCAGCAAGTACGGTTTGGAAATAATCGTCCATGAACTGTCTACGTTTGTCTGCATCTGGTTCGAATTGAATCCAGCCAACGCCGTTTGTCCAAATCGATGCAAGGTCTAACATGTACCAGCCAAAACAAGAATTATCAAAATCGAACACCGTGATCTGACCCGTATCATAATCAATGGAGTAGTTCCCGTCATTAAAATCGAAATGTATCATTCCAAATGTCTCTTGACTCAAATCCAACTGCTTCGCGGTTTGCAGCAGTTCAGTCATCTTCTCTTTGAGCAAAGGGAACGCTTCAGGAATTAAGCTCGCGATTTTTTCTGTGTTGTATCTTTCCAGAAATTGATATCGGCTATTAACGGGCGTATAGCTTTTCGATTCCTGATGCATCTTGCCCAGAACTTTGCCGCAATTATAATAGTACTCGCTAATGGGAACCCCTTCCCGGTACTGATAATGGTTTTCTACAAGCAGCTTGCCTTTGGCTTTTACAAACAAGCTGATATAGAATGTATGCTCATCATGAACGATTTCTTCGAGTAAACGACCTTTATTGGATTTTACAACATTGGATACACTTGCGTCATGATCGTACAGATAGCGGACATATTCGAGCTCTGCCATATAATCCTTCCTGCTTCGATCAGGCATAAAAGAGATTCGGAGAATGAGTGACTCATGCCCCTCTTTTTCACAAGAGTAAACGATATTCCGCCCTCCCTCATGAGGTGGGACAAGCTGAATCGTGTAACCTTCCAGGTCGAACACCTTGGACGCGAGTGACAGTACATGCGTGTTGCTAATGTGAACAGCTTCCTTAAAATGAATAATAATCTCCTCCAGTAAACATTGATGGGGGCGGTTTCCCGCATTACAATGTCCACAAAAGGACTCTGTTGTAAACGATAATCCTCTTGTAGACCTAAAGCACAATCACCTTGTTAGACATTAAAATTCGCTCCTTTTTTGTTTAGATGTAACCAATATAGCCTATAATTCCATATTATTCTAGTTGATTTTAGAAATATTCTAGAAGAATTTATTCAGAACCTACTGCTTCATAGTAGTACCGAATCAAGATGTCCTGATTATAGTTGCCAAAGCCCTTTCCAAATAACGTAAGTCCACCCCGACCAGGTACGCCTTCTTCTGGGCTTAAACGAATTGTCCAATATGTAGCAGAATTAAGACTCAAGTCATTTATTTTGATATCTGAGATGCGCTGACCGTCAATAAACGTGCCTTCAGCATTGATTCGCAGCACTTTGAGTACACCATACTGGTTGACATCCGAATGCCACCATTGGGGAGTAAGCTTGCCCTTGCGATCCCCAAAGTCACCAGGACTTGTCCACGTTCCAAGAGAGTGACCATTCAGCGTAAAACGTATATCCGACGGCCAGTTCTCATTCACTTGAGGGGCTTCCGAGCCAAGCTCCAGTGAAACTTCAATCTCCTTGATTGTCTGATCTTTATATAGATAATTAGGAATCTTATATTCAAGAAAGCCACGTGCCAACCAGAGTATGCCTGCATTTACCCGATCCGGATCCATGAAGCAGGCTGGTGTATCGTATTGTCCAATGATTTGGGTCGTCGTCGCAATCCCGCATGTTGGCCACGCCTCATAATCCGTATATTGTCCGACCGGAATAGAAACTTCGTGGTACGGTGCTGCCATTGGCTCTGGTGATAAATTAATCGTCATAAACTCTTGCTGAATGTAGCAAAATTTATAGGTTCCACCGTTTTCCCGTCTCATTCGACTGCCAACAATACCGGCTTTCTGCAGCTTGCTCACATGGGTACTGACAATGGCTTTACTCAAATATAGCTCTTCGGCGAGTGCATTGATGTGCATCTCTCGCTTTTGTAGTAATAAACGAACAATATTTAACCGAGCTTCGCTTGCAAGCGCCTCGTAGACCATTAACGAGTTAGCATCCGTACCGAGCATCATGAACTCCACTTTCCTCTCGTTTTGAATTCGTTATTTTGCGAACCCTGTAAAATAATCTTGCTCCTAAAAAAGCATTATGATACATATTAGATAACAAATCAATATTTTGATTTTGCTTTTTGGCGAATCCAATATATTTCACTTATGAATGAAACAAAATAACAAATCGATCCTATGGAGGTTTTCACTTTGCTTACATCCAAGATGCTTATTGATAAAGATTTTCAGATTGCTGAAGTTGATCCACGAGTTTATGGCTCCTTTGTTGAACATTTGGGACGTGCTGTCTATGGCGGTATTTACGATCCGGGTCACCCAACTGCCGACGCACAAGGTTTCCGTCAGGATGCGATTGAAGCCATCAAAGCATTGAATGTGCCAATTGTTCGTTACCCGGGCGGAAATTTTGTATCAGGCTACAATTGGGAAGATGGTGTGGGACCTGTAGCGGAGCGTAAACGCAGACTTGAGCTTGCTTGGTGGACTATTGAAACGAACGCAATTGGAACCAATGAATTCGCTGATTGGGCGAAGCTTGTTGGAACCGAAGTAATGATGGCTGTTAATCTGGGTACTCGCGGTATTGATGCAGCAAGAAACCTGGTGGAATACTGTAACCATCCTTCAGGCACATATTGGAGCGATCTACGTATTTCCCATGGTTACAAAGATCCTCACCAATTCAAAACCTGGTGTCTAGGTAACGAAATGGATGGCCCTTGGCAGATCGGAGCAATGACTGCACATGAATACGGCCGAATTGCGAACGAAACTGCAAAAGCTATGAAATGGGTTGATCCAAATATCGAGCTTGTCGCATGTGGAAGTTCGAGCCGTGGCATGAGTACATTCGCTGATTGGGAAGCGACAGTTCTTGATCTTTCCTATGAGAATGTAGATTATCTGTCCCTGCACGCTTACTATAACAATAATAAAGACAACACATATGACTTCCTGGCTAGTTCCCTTGATCTGGATCAATTCATCGATAGTGTCGCTTCGATCTGTGATTTCGTGCAAGCGAAGAAACGTAGTAAGAAAAAATTGATGCTGTCCCTGGACGAATGGAATGTCTGGAACTCTATTGGTACAAGCCGTATGGAAGAACGCTGGCAGATTGCACCGCCGGAGTTCGAGGATGTGTACACGCATGAAGATGCACTCGCGGTAGGCTGTTACCTGATTACCATCCTGAAACATGCTGATCGAGTGAAGATGGCATGTCTTGCACAACTGATCAATGTTATCGCACCGATCATGACTGAGAATAACGGAGCGATCTGGTTCCAGACAACCTACTTCCCGTTCATGCATGCATCCAACTTCGGACGTGGCACCGTGCTTCAATCTGTCGTATCTTCACCGAAGTACGATTCCAAAGACTTCACTGATGTGCCTTACTTGGAAGCAATCAGCGTGCATGATGAAGAGAATGGAATGATCACCATCTTTGCGGTGAACAGACATCTCGACGAACAGATGGAACTGAATGTAGATCTTCGTTCTTTTGGCGAAACTACATTTGTAGAGCACATTGTACTGGAAAATGACGATCTGAAAGCTACCAACACCAAAACAAACCCGCATAACGTTATGCCTCACAACGGCGGCCACACGAAGGTAGATCAGGGCAAAGTGCAAGCTGTCCTGAACAAAGCATCATGGAACGTAATCCGTCTTAAAACTAAACAAGCGTAATTCACTGGTAGAGTTCGCTCGAACGAACCTGCAGCGTCTTCGACAGCAATGCTGCCTATAACGATTTTTCTAACGATATGACAAAGACCTCTAGTCTTCTAACGAAGCTGGAGGTCTTTTATTGAACTCAAATATACAAATGAACCCTGATATTCAGCCCACTCTTCATAGGAATCATTCTGGATCTTCATGCTCCTCATTTCCTAGATACATAACCGTTTTCTCTCCAGCAACCAATCGAAGAATTTGTTTTCTTAATTTAGACGGGTTGAGGGGCTGTCCCATAATATCTTGGATCTCTAACCATTCATACCCCTCTTTAGCCTCTTCATTGTGCAGATTCGATTGTTCCACCATGCCTTTGTACTCGCATAGAAAAAAGAAATCTACCCGATGTAGCGCTTCGCCATATACACCTTCATTAATAAATTCCAAGGATAACGGCTCTACATGAACTCCTATTTCTTCTGCGACTTCACGTTTAACAGCATCAGTCAGTGCCTCACCTGCATTTTGGGTTCCGCCAGGCAGCGTATAATATACATCTTGCTCATTTTTGTGCTTCAAGGCAAGCATTCTTCCATCCTGGATAATCAATGCTTTCGCAGAATTCCTAATCTTTTTTTCCACGTTCAATCCCTCTTTTATCATTATACTGAATCGAGTTGTTGAGGGTTTAGTCTGCTGACTTAAGCGTAGTCCCGTTCTCAATAAACGTGATTATTGATGATGCCTGACTACTGATGTCAATTGCAATACAGAGCTTCAGATTCATTCCGCTTAACTTCACGATTTTATGAAGAAGATTTTAACACATAATACTCAACAAATTCTGAACAATTGCAATTAAACTTGAAACTTGGCCTGAACTTTTCTTTGCTGAAAAACTCAAGATGTGCTTCGTTCTTCTGACCCTAACAAATGAAAAGACTCCCTACAGTAACAGATCTAATCTTTGACCTGTCTACTATATAAGGAGCCTATCCACGCAATACTACTTCTTTGTTTCCCTACTCTAGTTCTAATATGTAGTGGAATACATCGGAATTAGTTCTTCATCATCGATTAAGAAACCTTCAAACTCTTTCGTTTTAGCTAGAAAGTTTAAATAAAAGACGGACTTAAGGACGTGATAATTCCCGTTATTTAATGCTTCAATGTTATCCACGCCAAAATTAGTTGTATAAATCGGAGATTCAAAATCTAGATACATAACCATGTTCACGTCGTATGGACCGTATTTTGCTTGTAGGTCTTGTGCAACTGGCTTCATTAGCTTGAAAATATGACTGTGATCAAAGGCGTTATTAATTAGTGTTCCGTAATTCTCATAGTCAAAGCTTACGCCAATGACGATTCGATCTTCTACAAAACCAACATAGGATACCTCGTACAAACTGCCATCTGCAACCAAAATGGAGTGATTTTGATCTAGATAGTTCTCAAGTTGCTGAGATGAAGGCTTAATTTTAGTTGTCGATGGTTTCGAACTTGGAGTCACCGTCTGGTTTGAAGAAGTCGTACTGTTACCACTATACACCTCAATGTTATTCCCACTGTTCGTCACATTTAAGGAAGCACCTGTTGCTTCACTGATGAACCTTAACGGAACGAATACTTTGCCTCCAACAACCGTTGGTGCAACTTGAAGCTCCACAGGTGAGCCATTGACATATGCTGTTTTGTTACCAACATTAAGGATGATCTTAGTACCACCTTTTGTAGCTACCACCTGCTTCTTCTGTTGATCCCAAGTCGAAGTTATCCCTAGCTTTTTGAATACAGGTGTGAATTGGACTAACGTTGTTCCGTTAACAACAATAGGATTCTGATCGAACAGAACCGTTTGTCCGTCGACAATAACGTTCTTTCTTGCATCTGCACTTACACTTGAGACGATCAGTGTGAGTAGCAAAGCCATGATGATGACAACCTTCTTTTTCATTACAAAACTTCCCTTCCGTGTGCTATGCAGGCATTATCATTTATTTCTTGTATAAAAATAAGACTTAATACCCAGTTAAATAATACTATTTTATAACATTCATTAACAGGTCTTTTTTACCAATTGTTTTGATTAACTTTTCATCAAAAAGCTTGGCTTATCTTATCGAAAGAAACACAAAAAGCACTGGCCTTTGTTAATACCAATGCTTTCTCGTATATTCACTATTTCTCTTACTTTAACGAATTACACGCCGTTCAGCTTCCTATGTACTCCATTTACCTAAGGAGCGTTTATACTACAAATTATGTCCTAACGCCTTGGCGATCCGTTCACATTTCTGTATTGCCCACACGTAATGATTGGACGTGTTAGCTGCAAAGTAACTGTACAAATTGCTTGTTTTTACCCATTTATAATGTTTCTTGGTCATGATTTCTTCGTTGGTATGGTTCCGGATAAGCGCCATCACTCGTTCATGGCTCAACTTTAATTTTTTGATCGCATGGTTCAAAGTTACATCTTGATAGTTTTCCCAAATCTGCATATTGAGCTGACCAATCGTACGCCACTTAAAACCAGGTGCAGGCAGCGAAGGGACATCGCCATCCATGCCTTCTCGGTACCATCTCTCCAACATGGCATGCCATTCATATAAATGCATCAGCACATCGCGAAAATTTTTGTCTCTCTCTTCTGTTTCAATTGAAAGGCCTCTTTTACCTCTGGGCACAGATTCAACAAGTTCTAGCAAGGTTCTGAAATGGTGATCACTATTGAATAATAACTCTTCTTTTTCACTCGTTTCGATCATGAGCCATAACTCCTTTTTAACTTCATCTTAGCATGGGTAGGCTCGTTCTGATAGATATCCTTGTTCTAGATTTTTGACCATTTATAAACAATTTTCATACTAGTTAGAAGATACCCTCACCGTAATTTGAGTGATATAATTTTCCTCCTTCTGAACAGCCACCTCATCTACAAGATATTCTTCGTACGCGAACGCCTCTAGACTGAGTCCTTGTTGCTGTAAATATGTCATTAATTCTGCATACGCATTCCCGATATTTTCGTAGCTTCCGTGATGAAAAGTTACCGCATATGTTCCTTTTGGTTTAATCATCGTGGCAAGTTCAGGAACTTGAGTTTTGGCAAACAAATAGCTCTTATCATTCCATTTCCCTGCTTGAATATGATCTTTACTAACCATCGCTCCAACAAACGACGTGTTGGCAGACTGCGTCCGTCTCTCAAATTGCCTAAAGAATGTTAACCACTGGAGATCCGTCAGGACATCCGATTCTTGAATTAGTGGGCTAAGCATCAGATATTCCTCCTCTTGATCAATCAGACGAACCTCATTCTTCCAAGCTTGTAATCCCCGATGAGTGTACTCTATCGTTTCTTGCAAAATATTTCTGATATTTTTTAGCTTGTCCATTTCCTTGTCCACCTTGTGGATCATGTCATTCGACATCTGCAAAATATGATCCGGTGTTCTTTCTTCCAGATAGGTCATGATCTCCTTCAACGAGATACCAAGATCTTTCAGCGCAGTGATCATTAAAAAGGTATCTAGCTGGTTCAACGAATAATATCGATATCCCTTGTCATCCACATAAGTCGGCTTGAAAAGTCCAATCTCATCGTTATGAAAGAGCGTTTTTTTGTTCACATGACATATCTCTGCAAACTGACCTGTTGAAACATATGTTAGCCCCTCCATGTTTTCTCTCCCTTTTGCGCTTGACTATCCTGTTACCGGATACCTTATTTTAAATTTAGTAATATACAAAAATCAAACCCCAAGGGAAAAAAGTACGATGTCCTTAGAGGGTTACAGAAGGTGTCTCCTATGCAAATAGAAATTAAAAACGTAGATCAAAACAATTTAAGTGATATCATATCCTTGCGTGTACATCACACTCAACAAGACTACATTGAAACTCCTGCTAAATGCTTACAAGATGCTAAAGATTGTCCCTTTTATCAGCCCGTTGGATTGTATGTGGACGGAGTACTTGTTGGCTTCGCTATGTACGGTTTGTTTCCGAACGAAAGCGAAGATGGTAGAGTCTGGTTAGATCGTTATCTGATTGATATGCAATATCAGGGTCGTGGACTAGGTAAAATACTGCTGCAATCATTAATTGATCATATGGTCTGTCTATACTCATGCACGAAAATTTATCTCAGTCTGTATGAAAATAATAAAGCAGCGATGAAGTTATATACACAATTCGGTT
Source organism: Paenibacillus sp. DCT19 (assembly GCF_003268635.1). Taxonomy (NCBI): domain Bacteria; kingdom Bacillati; phylum Bacillota; class Bacilli; order Caryophanales; family Paenibacillaceae; genus Paenibacillus; species Paenibacillus sp. DCT19. Next base: position 3,159,617 of record NZ_CP029639.1, on the reverse strand, counting down.
TCAGGTTGAATGGTGAAAAAGACATTAATGGAGAACATGTGATGGTTAAATTGATCTAAGCCAAAGATTCTTTAAGCATACAGAAAAACGAGCAAGGCAATGATATGCCTTGCTCGCTCTACGTCGCGCTTCCACTCGCGCTGCTCAACTATTATTTTATTCGCTCAGGCTATCCCAGAACGCTTGAAATGCACTTGGCTCCACTTCAAGGAATACGGGTACATTGCCGTAACGCACTAGACCTTCACCGAACAATACTAAGGACACTTTCGTTTTGTCTTGTAGCGTAAGATAAATCATTTTGCGATCTTCCTGTCCGTACAGTTTCTCTTCCAGCTCTGGGCTGGTTGCAATCGGCTTAGCAGCATTCAATGCCGAGACAAAGGCATCCAATGATTCGTCTGCTGGTAGCTGTTGCAGCTCCTGTAATCCATTGTTCCAGCTTGCAAAGGTTTCCCACTGCGCGGCCGTAATATTACCTTCAATGTGCAACTTACCGATGAGATCGGCACCAGTATTAATCGTGATATCATTGTTCTTGTCAAATAATTGTGCGTACACCTGTCCATCAATCTCAGTATAGGACATGATTCGGAAGTCTTGATCGTACCCGTTTACCGCATAAATGTCTGCCTCACCAATGTTGGAAGCAAGCTCCGTATACTGATCTTGGCCACTTAACTCATTGATGCCACCTGTTGTCGTGCCAAGCTTCTCACCACGCAACGCAAGCGCATCCGCACCATCAAGCGATGTCGCTGATTGGGTATAGACATTGCCCTGATAGACGACTAATTGCATCATATCTGCCATAGCACCTTTACCGTCCGCGGTTGGTAATTCCGTTTTTGGAATAACAACTGGATCATTGGATGTATTCGGTGTATTGGTTTCATTTGAGTCGTTGGTTTCATTGGAAGCCACACTAGTCACCGGTACATTCGGTGCGTTCCATTGCTGCCATACACTAGGCGCGGCTATTCCAATACTCGCAACAATAGCAACGCTGGCTGCTATGTATAGAGGTTTACGTTGACGCTTTTGTTGCCGGCGCTCTGCATTCACACTTTGCTCCATCCGTTTTTTCATTTGCTCATCTGCTTTCATCGAATCCACCGCTTTCTTATAATTTCGTCTGAATTGTTCCTCGTTCATAGCTGTTCTTCCCCTTCCAGCTCCAGTTTTAACAACTGTCTTCCCCGCTGTAATCGCATCTTCACTGCTGACTCGCTAATCTGTAGAATAGCGCCGATTTCTCGGATCGGATAATCTTCGTAATAATATAAGTGAACCACCGATCTATACTTCACAGGCAGGGACAGCACAAGTTCAATCAACGCCTGGTCTTCAGGGTCTTCTGTTGTGAGAGGATCTGCGCCCTCCAGCTTGACCTCCCGTTTGCGCCAACCTCTGCCTAATAAGGACTTGCAGTGATTGGTGATGACCCGAATTAACCATGCCTTCTGATGCTCTGCGTCGTTGAAGGTGGGGGCTTTTTCTATATATTTGATGAAGGTATCATGCGTAGCTTCCTCTGCGTCCTCTCGTCTGCCGAGGTGTACCATGGCAATCCGGAACAGTGTATCCGCATATGCCTCGTAGATGTTCATCACATGATCGCCCGGCTCGGGCACTGATCGCTGCATGTTGTCTTGCCCTCCTTTATATGTTAAACACTCTTAAGGACGACATTTGGTCACATTTTGTTTTTAGAATTTGTAAGATGTTCTTATTTAGAAGCAAAATCCTTAATCAAAACCGGACTTTAGCGAGCTTTCACTAAAATAAAAAAAAAGCTACTTCGGAGGAGATCAATCCCGAAATAGCCTAATGCTCACATATTTTTCTTGATCAAATGTTTGTTTAAATCATAAGTTGGATTTCCACTTGTTCGCAACAAACGAGAATCAATAACTGTTCTACCTTATTTCATGTTTATGACCGATGGTCGTTCATCCAGATGTGCAAGGATACGGCACAGGACAATCGCTATCATAACATAGACAACGATCATACCTGCGATACCTTGCCAGCCTTGTACGCTGTACAGCACCCCTCCACCTGTTCCACTGACACTTGAACCGACATAGTAGAAAAATAGATACAGGGCATTCGCCTGGGATACATACTGCTTCGCCACAAGGCCTACCCAACTGCTTGCGATGGAATGTCCACCGAAGAAACCAAAGGCAAACAACGCAAGTCCTACAATTTTCACCCACAAGTCAGCATGTAGTGTGCATAGTGACCCAGCAAGAATGATGACAAGCGTCAAAATAAGCACATGTGATCTGCCGTATCGATCTGCCATTCTCCCCATCCAAGTACTACTCAAGGTGCCCATAATATATACAACAAACAGACTTCCAACGACAGATTGACTCAGGCTATACGGCTCTCCAGCTAATTCAAAGCCAATATAGTTAAATAGCGTTACGAAGCCACCCATCAACAGAAAACCGAGTCCATACAGGCAGAGCAAACGTGGGTTACGACATTGAGACCATAAGAGCGGGATGATTCGTGAGAAGCTTACAGCGCTTTTCACGTAATTACGTGACGGAGGAATAACAAGCCAGAATATCAGAGCGGCACATAAGCCCAGAACACCTATGAAACCAATAGCTGTGCGCCAATCGAACCAGTCTGTAATCACACCGCTGATAAAACGACCTGCCATGCCTCCAATGGAATTGCCACTGATGTATAGACCCATAGCATACCCCAGACTGGAGGTGTCAATCTCCTCAGCCAAGTACGTCATAGCTGTAGCTGGAAGCCCTGCAAGTGCGACACCTTGAAGGATACGAAGTAACAACAGCTCTGTGAATCCAGAACTGAACGCGCTCAGTATGGCGATTAGCGATGAGATCACTAGAGCAGCGGTCATAATGTAACGGCGCCCGACCAAGTCAGACAGAGAGCCCACAAACAGCATCGTAAGTGCCATCGCAACGGTCGTAACAGAGAGAGTTAAGCTAGACTGCGCGGGCGTAATTGCATAAGCTGTACTGATCTCAGGCATCAAAGGCTGCAAGCTATATAATAATGCAAACGTGATAAATCCTCCGGCAAACAATGCAAGACTGATGTTTCGAAATGTTGTCGTTCCCTGCTGAATCATTGCATTTTCCAACTTTCTGGCAGGAATGCTCCCTGATCGGCTGTTGCCAGATCGCTTGCGTGAAGCCTCCCAACAATCGTTATTTCGTGAACAGTTTACGCTCCATATGGGTCAGAAACTCAAAACCATCTGGAGTAACGATCACCGTATCCTCGATTTGGAAGCCACCAGCACCAAGCTCATAGTAAGGCACCTCAACACAAAGTACCATACCGGGCTCCAGAATGTGCTGGTCACCCGGGGAGAGGGTCAAGTCATCATACAGCTCCAGGCCAATCGCATGTCCCACATGCTGACGTCGATAATGAGGGATACCTTCGCGTTGCACGCGTGATACCGCTGCATAAAATACGTCCGACGCTTTGACCCCTGGGCGCACATGTTCAAGTGCCGTCTCCCATCCACTCTTTACTGCATCAAAATGCTTTTTCATCCAAGGTGTAGGCTCACCTGCAACCACTGTGCGACCGGTATCTGCCCAATACCCTTCCAATTGCAAACAAAGATCGAAGCGAACCTGATCACCTGATTCAATCGTGTGAAAATAATTCTCGATCAGAGGCAGCGCGCTTCGTGGCCCTGCGCCGACTGCGGTCATCGCAGGAATCCCGCCACCTCTCATCACGGCCAGTCGATAGTGGTCTGCGATCTGCTTCTCATGAACACCTGCTTCAATCAGTTCAATGAGTTCCTTCTCAATCTGTTCATTCAGAACGGCTGCTTCTTGTAGCCGCTTCACTTCATAGGATGTTTTGATCAAGCGAATATGTCGAAATAGTGCATAGGCAGGTATAACGGCTTCATTAGGGATCGTTTTCTTAATTCCTTCCAAAATCTGTGGCGCTATCCGCATTTCATCAATTCCGATAGGCTGATGTTCAATATCTAACTGTTTAATTGCCGCTTGAAGCGCATCTAACGGACTTGTGTGAATAACCGTGGATTGTAGCAATGAATAGAACAGGTCAATATCCGGGGTTGAAGGTTTGCCTTCAACCGTGCCTTCCACGAAGAAATCGCTGTATGCAAAAATATCAACGTTCGTTATACCAAATTGTGCGACTACTCCCAGACGATTGGTCGGTATGATGATACAAGGTCTTGCCGTTCGATCCGCAGGAAGTATCGCATAAATTTGCATCGTCCAGTTACTCGCACGTAGCTGCGAACCAATGACATATTGAATATTCTCCGGTGTAGTTGCAATTAGAGCCGCAATCCCTCTTGCCTTCATCACTTCTTCTGCCCGCTCCCAGTTCAAGCCAGCACTACGAGAACGCTGTTGTGAGCTTACATCTCCCATGTAAATCAAGACCTCCTTTGTTTTTTTCTTCCACCCAGCATGCCTTCCATTCCTGTAAGAGAACGCAGAACCAGCCTGATTAGAAGAAACAGCACAAGCGCAAATACGATTAAAACAACAGATACCACCGCAATGGTAGGGTCTTGCCATTTTTCCATATACAGAAATAACTGAATAGGCAACGTGTAGCTATCCTGCCGCAAGAGCAACAAAGCAGCTTCCACTTGATCAAATGTGAATACAAAAGCAATAGAGCCTGAGAGGAGCAAGGACAATTTAAGCTGTGGCAGCGTTATGGTGAAAAAAATCCGTATTGGACTTGCGCCCATATCCGCAGCAGCCTCCCGATATACAGGCTGTAGATTAGCGAGCGCACTACCTACGATTGTCAGAACAAAGGGGAGAACTATGACTGCTTCACCCAAGATCAGGGCAAATAAGCCGCCTGCTATATGCATTTTGGAGAAGAGAATCAGATACGCGATACCCAGCGTGATTTTGGGCATGACCATTGGGGAGACGAAGAAAGCCCGCAGTAACCCTGATCCACGAAACGGATATTGTACGATGGCAAGCGAAGCTAGCGTTCCAGTTACAAGAGCCAGTAGTACGGCACCTGTAGAAGCAATAAGGCTGTTCTTGAACGCATGCAAAAACTGGGTCTGTTCCGCTAGATTAGCGTACCACTTCATCGTGAACCCCTCTGGTGGGAATTTGCTTGCCGAGCCAGAGCCTACCGATGTTATCACGATCATCAATAATGGTAACAGCAGATAGATCGCTACCATGCCTGTAAAAACATAGAGCAGCAGCTTCGTAATTCTGTTAGAACTAACCATGTGCCTGACCTCCTTTGCCAGAACGCCTGAACATCAACATGTCCGCGCCTTTGTTGACGAGGAGCGAGACAACGATGGAGGATACCAGCAAGAACAAGCTAGCAACGGCTGCCATAGGCCAATTCGTATCCAGTGTTCGCTGATATATGAAAACAGGCAGTGTCATCACCCGACCTCCCCCGATAAGCTGAGGTGTGGTGAATGCCGTCAGGCACAGTGTAAACACAATTTGGATTCCGCTTGCAATGCCTCTTGCTGATAATGGTAGGGTTATGGTCAAAAAGGTACGCCAACTGCCTGCACCTAGATCCTGCGCTGCTGCTTTGAGCGATGCATCACTTTGGGATAACACATTCAGGATAGGAAAAACCATAAATGGCAGAAAAATATGAACTAGTGCAACGACAACACCCGTCTCGTTATACATCATATTGAAGCCATCTTCGGTAACCCCAAGATGAGTGAACAACCAGTTCATCATGCCCTGCCTAGATAAGAGCAACTGCCATCCATAGGATCTCACAACTGCACTAACCAGTAAGGGTAGAAACGTTAACAGGAGCAACCACTGCTTCAAGCCTGGTTTCTTCAAGCCCGCGATGGTATAAGCCAGCGGATACGCGAGTAGCACACTCCACAATGTAACCTTGAATGCAATTCGAAACGTCGTCCCAATCAGTTTCCAGTAATACGGGTCAGATAGAAACGCACGGTATGAAGCCCAGTCCCATCCTCGAATTAACTTACCGTTCTCATAAATGTCGAAGCTGTATCTGCCGAAGATCAGCAAGCTGCCAAGATAGACCACTCCCATCAACGCTAAAGCAGGCACGAGCAGTAAAAATTGGGTTACCCAGTGACGATGCTGAGATGAATACAGATTGACAACGCGTTCAGTTACCCGTTTCATGATCCATTCTCCTGATTCAATTCAGGCTCAGATAACAACAGTGCATCATCCGGGTCAAATCCAATCCATACGATATCACCTGTTGCATACCGAGATGCACCTCTCTGATGAAGAACGGTCGCCTGAATATGTAATTCGGATGTTATTTCCAAGGTGTAGCGTATACTGGCACCCCCATACACACTCTCAATCACCTTGCCTTCAAACGCATTCACACTGTCCTCGGCTTCAGCGCCAAGGCGGATATATTCATAACGTAACGACAATACAGATGGTGTACCCGTTGGTTGAGCGTTGCCTCGCCTGTTTTCTTTTACAACAAATGTATGACCGAAACAATCAACACGAACAACCTCTCGATCTGATCCTAATATGGTTACATTAATCAGATTGGTATCTCCAATGAATTTAGCTACAAAGTGATCCGCAGGATTCTCAAAAATTTCATCAGGCGTCCCATATTGCAGCAGCTTTCCACTTCGCATGACGCCAATCCGATCAGACATGTTCATTGCTTCACTCTGATCATGCGTGACAAAAATGAATGTACCCCCGAACTCTCGCTGAATTCGTTTCAGCTCGTGCTGCATATCCAGGCGCAACTGCATATCAAGTGCAGAGAGCGGTTCATCAAGCAATAATACCTCTGGTCGGTTAACTAGCGCACGGGCTATAGCCACACGCTGAGCCTGTCCTCCCGACAGTTGCGAGATGGCTCGGTTACTGTAATCTCCAAGCTGTACTAATTCAAGCATGTCATAGACTTGCCGTTTGATCTCCGCTTTCGGTGTTTTTTTTACTTTGAGACCGTATGCAATATTGTGGAATACATCCATATGAGGAAACAGCGCAAGCTGCTGGAATATCATATTACTGTTGCGAGCATAAGCAGGAACTCCCGTGACATCACGTCCTCCCAGCAAAATGACCCCTTCATCTGGCTGTTCAAGTCCACCTAACATGCGCAGCAGGGTTGTTTTGCCGCAGCCGCTTGGCCCTAGAAGGGAGACGAACTCTCCCTTATGAACCTGAAGAGTGACCTGATCAACGGCGGCTCGCCCCCATATCTCTTCGTGACACCTTTCGTTTCAATGGAAACGGTATCTCGTCCGCTGTTCATTTTATTCCTCCAATCTATCCCGTTCGTATTACGAATAGATTTGTTTTACTGCAGCTTCGTTTTCACCAGACGATCCCATAGTTCTTTCCAAGCGGAGCTGTTCTGTGCAAGCTTGTCCCAATCCGGATTAATGCCGTTACTTTGTGTTTCTACGGAGAAAGAAGGGTCATCCTTATACTTATCAGGTACCGTTGCCGTCGTGCTAGTTACAGGCGTTCCGGTAGCATCTGCATAACTCGTCAGTGACTCAGCATTCAGCAGTTCGTTAATGATCTCGTTAGCCACCCGAGTCTGCTCAGGAGTCGATCCTTTGACCACTTGTAGTGAATAGGGGAAGGAAATTGCGCCTTCTTCAGGATAAGCAACAGCTAGAGGTGAACCTGCATCAATCCATGTCTGAGCAACTTGTGCACTGAATGGTGCAATTAGAGCATCGCCCGATTCAAGAAGTGCTTTTAACTGATCATTGGAAGTGACGAGTGTACCAATCTGATCTCTATGATCAGACACGTACTGGAATGCAGGTTCTGGATTATCATATGAAGCACCAATCTCTTGGCCTTTAACCGCAATTAACGGAGAGATGTATGAATAAAACATATAGTCCCACAGAGCGGTTTTCCCTTTGAATTGCTCATTCTCCCACAGGTCATTCCAGCTGGTTGGTGGCGTTTGAACAAGATCTTTGTTGTACACTAGTGCAAAGCTGGATACCCCCAAACGATCCCTTTATTATCTGGCTGATGGAATTGTTCAGGAATATCCTTCATATTGGTCACGATGCTTGTATCGAGTGGTTCCCACATATCATCGTTCAGACCTTTCGCCGTAGCGTCGGCATTGAAGTAACCAAAGTTAACGATTGGATCGTCCGGACTCGCTTGTTTGCCAGCAACCATCTTCGGATACATCACGGAGTTACTTGATTCTTCGAACGTCACTTCAACGTTTGGATGGTTTTTCACGTATTCAGCAACAACTTCTTTTGGTACAACATCCTGATTGGAACCAGCCCAAATGAACATCGTGAGCTTTACCTTTTCCCCACCAGATCCTGAAGCATCCTTTCCTTCGGAAGAATTGCTGGTATTACTCGCTCCCCACAAGCCGAGAGTACAAGTGAAGCAGCCAGTGTGAGAGAAGCTAAACTGAGAAAACGATTCTTCTTAGACTTGAACATATTGAATTTCCCCCATCGAATAAGTGATATAGGCAACAAAGTTATCAATTGAACCTATTTAGTTGATGTGTTTTAATAGAGCGTTAACTTTTTCTTCGTTTTCTTTCTCATTGAAGTCCAATCTGCTGTCGCAACTCTTCCATCATTACAGGTATATCGAGAGGTGTTAGGGAAGCATTGCCTACGAATCTGTGTTCAGCAGCATTCATCGTCCGACGTTTCAAATAATCACGGAGCGCAAGAGGATAGTTACTCAGGGAATTAACCAATGCCAGCTGCATCTCATCAGTCCACAACGTTTCATACTTCTCTCTCGTATGACCATAGTTGAAGTCCTGTTTCTCCTGCTCACGTTTAGCACGTTCAATCCTTGTCTGCTCCTCATCCAACGCTAAATTTCGGATTACAACGCCGTATCGTTCAAGTGCCTGATGAGTCGATACTAAGCCACTTCTAACATCCTTCAACACGAGTTGAACATCACGCTCTATAGGATCGCCATATCCGCCGCCGCCTTGGGATAGGAAGGTAACCGTATCTCCCGGCTGAAGAAGCAATTCATCAATTCTACCTAACTGCTCTTCGGTATCGAGACCAACATTCAGAATAGCCTCACCGTGTGTACCCACACCGCCTCCAAGCCTACCCCATGGCTGGAACTCCATTCGCTCCATATTTCTTGCCGTCATCACCGTATCCGGTGTGCGAATCCGTACACGGAGCTCAATCCCGCTTCCACCGCGGAAGGTTCCTGCTCCTGCCGAATCTGGACGCAGACCGTAGTGTTCAATCATGACAGGCATCTCAGCCTCTACCGTCTCGGCCGGGATATTACGTAGATGTCCTACCGCAAAATCCATACCATCAATACCATCCTTCATCGGTCTTGCACCTGATCCACCACAGATCGGCTGTATAACGCCAACCTTTTTCTTCCCGTCGTTTGCATCGGTCATCGCCATCATGACAATACAGGCTTGTCCTGCTCCTGCCGCAGGTACTTTGCTCCCCTGTGCTTTACTCAAAGCACCAGTGATGACATCCATCAGACGAATAAAGGTTGCTGCCCGAGCGCCGACCGCTGCCATAGGCTCTGGATTAAGAATGGAGGCTGGAGGCGCATAATTGCGCACCAGACGAATCATACCGGAATTCCACGGAATCGTTGGATCAAGTGTACGAAAATAACGGATTAGAGCAGGCACCAGCATGTAGTGTCCTTGTTGATTATGGGTTGGAATGTTGAACGATGCCCTGACCTGTGGATCAGAACCATTAAAATCAAGGTAGATATCGCTCTTGTTGATTGTCATGCTGCATCGCAGACGAATCGGATACCCGCCTGGTCCCTTTTCAAGGTAATCCCAGAATTCATATGTTCCATCTTGAATGTCACTGACAATGGCTCGTGCTTTCAGCTCCGCGTATTCCAGCAACTCTTCAATGCCCTGTTCTATTCGTTCTGCACCATATCGCGCAATCAATTCGCCCATTCGCTGTTCTCCACGATTCAATGCCGCCATAAGAGCTCGAAGATCACCCAAATTCTGTTCAGGAATGCGGCTGTTGTCTAGAAATAAGCGCTGGACAGTTTCATTAAGAACGCCTGCCTCATACAGTTTAATAGGCGCTATTCGAATGCCTTCCATATGAATATCATAAGCGCTGGGGGACACACTTCCTGGCACCTTGCCACCAACGTCTGATGAATGTACAAAACACATCCCAAATGCAATAATGCGTCCTTCATGGAAGAAGGGTTTGATAAGATGCATATCGGGAAGATGGGTTACCATGCCTTGCGTGGCATATGGATCATTGCAGATGACGATATCACCCTCTTGCCAATCATTGATGCTCTGTATCGTTGCAGCAGCAGGAATACCAAGTGACAGATTGTATCCCGTTTCAAGCGGAGAGCCGAATGTCTCACCTGATGAAGACAGTAGATATGTTCCAAAGTCACCGGTTTCTTTGACAAAAGCAGTAAACCCCGTGCGTAATACCACATTCGCCATCTCTTCTACTGTCGCTTGAATCCGATTATTGAAGATCTCCAGAAATACCTTATCCGCGATCATGCCTGCATCTCTCCAATCAGATTCCCGTGAATATCTCTGAACACCGTAAAGCCTGCGGGAATGAAAATGGTCGTATCATATTCTTCAATAATGACGGGCCCCTGCATCACAGCATGGAGAGGAATCTGCATTCGGGTGCACACCTTCGCTATTCTGGGAATGTTGTCAAAGACAATCATACGTTCTTCTGGTTCGTTCTCATCTAACGATTGGTGTGCTTGCACTTCATGATCTATGCTGTTGCTTGATGGCACAACGCCTACTACCGTCACGCGAAGACTAATAAACATAACTTCTGCTTCAGCCTGACGAATACCAAAGACCTGTTCATAATGCGAATGAAATTTGGCTTTGGCGAGCTCAGGCGTGTTAATCTCTTCAGATGTAAGCGAAATTTCCAGATCGAATGCCTGTCCCTCATAACGCATATCGGCACTGAATAAGCAGTATACGGACTCCAGTTTCAAGCTCCCTTGGGCTTCCTCTTGAACCCAGTTGCGACCTTTATGCTCTAATGCCTCGAAATGGCTACTCAATTCTCCCGGAGCCAGAGCCTGACTATTCTGATGTAACGAAAAAACAAAATCATTGCGCAAGTTGGCTACCGTACATCCCATAGCGCAAAGTGTTCCCGGTGAAGGCGGAATGAGCACTCTGCGGATTCCCACCTCACGAGCCATCAAAAAGGCATGCATTGGTCCAGCACCGCCGTAAGCAAGCAGTGTAAAATCACGTGGATCAACACCCTTTCGTGCCATTAACGGTGAGAATTGGGCGTACATATTAGCTGTCGCCACATCTAGAATAGCTTGAGCCGTTTGTGTCGCATCCAGTCCCAGGGCGTTACCTAATCGATCAAGAGCACTTGTTGCAAGCTCTGGATGAAGTTGCATTTGTCCACCCAGGAAGCGATCTGCTTGCAAGATGCCTAGCTGAAGATATGCGTCTGTTGTGGTTGGATCAAGTCCTCCCCTCCCGTAACAAGCTGGGCCTGGACTTGCTCCTGCGCTGCGAGGTCCTACCTTAAGCACACCTACAGAATCAAGCCAGGCAATAGAGCCTCCACCTGCGCCGATGGCTGTCACATCAATCGCAGGGATAATCACTGGAAAATCACCAACTTTATTGTCAGTCGAATAAGAAGGGTGAACATCAATCAGAGCCACATCGACACTTGTACCGCCCATATCAAATGTAATAACCTGTTCAATGCCTGCGGCATGTGCAATATGTGTTGCTGCAATTACACCTGAAGCTGGACCGGACAATAACGTACGGACAGGTTCACTTGCTGCACTTGAGGCTGTCATCATGCCACCATTGGACATCGTTGATAGCAGATTGGCTTTTAATCCATATACTTGTATACCTTCTTGAAGCCTTAGGAAGTACGATCCCATTCGTTCTCCCACATAAGCGTTCATAGTTGTAGCAAGCGTACGTTCAAACTCTCGCTGCTGTGGCCAGATCGTGCTGCTACTGCATACAAAAAGATGAGGATGTCGCTGCTTAATCTGTTCCTCTGCTTGCTTCTCATGAGCGGGATTCACATAGGCATGCAAGAAGCTGATCGCTAGAGCGGTAATCCCTTGCTCAACTAGCTCATCTGCAGCCTGAAGGAGCTGTTCTAGAGCCAACGGGTGCAACACTCGACCACTTGCAAGGACACGTTCATCAATTTCCTTAACGAGATGCCTTGGGACAAGCGCCTCCGTCTTATCACCGTACAGATTGGTGGTGTCTTCCAATCGCAATCGACGAATTTCAAGAATGTCACGGAAGCCTTTCGTTACCAGAAGTCCCGTTTCTGCACCATTTCGCTCAATTAGTGTGTTAACCCCAAGCGTTGTTCCATGTACAAACAGATCGATGTCTTGGATATCCACACCACGTTCCTTAAGCTGATCAAGCGCATTAAAAATGGCCTGTTCAGGCGCTGAAGCAATGGACGGTGTCTTGAGTGCGGTAACGATTCTCCCCTGATCGTCAGTGACCAGAGCATCTGTAAATGTGCCTCCGATATCAACGCCTAAACGGTAGATGGTGTCCAAAAGCTCAGCTCCTTTTTAAACCGTGTCCTTCGGTTGTATTTTGTTTCTCATCGCAAAGTATCGTTTGACGTCTTCGATCATCTGGTTAATATGGTTGACCATGGCTGCCTCAGCTCGCTCAGGTGAACCGGAAGCCACAGCCTCCAATATTTCCTGATGGTCTACAACGAGTTCGCTTCCAACGGTTCGCCGAATATACGCTGTTTCTAAGAAATCACGACTGGTCTCCCATACCAACTCGACGGCATGCAGCAAAATCTGGTTCTGAGCTGCATAAGCCAGAAGTCTATGAAACTCTCTATCTTCTTCATAAGGAATCATATTATCTGCGAGCATGCGATTCTGTACCACGATCGACTCTTTCATCAGTTCAATATATTCCTTCGTCGCACGCTCAGCTGCCAAAGAAGCAATCTCCCTCTCAAGCGCTCTTCTTGCCACAAGAACGTCTAGCAGTGCTTTTTCACCTGAGTGATTTAACATCTGGATAAAACGCATGTTTACACTTTTTTGCTGCAGTTCACGTTCTAGTGTCTTCATCCGTTCTTGACCTGCTTCTGTCAACACTCTTCCTTTACGCCCTTGTAGTAGGGTATATCCGTCAACATCCAACTCCATGAGTCTTCTACCAATCGTAGCCTGACTCAGGTTATGGCTCTTGCCAAGTGTATGTACGAGCGTGCTTGCACCAATTGGCGTACTGGCCTCATGAAGCTGCTTCAGCAATTCATACTCTAGCTCTAACTCTAATAATTCAAGAGACATCTGATCCCCTCCCTTAAACTCTCTTCCAATTACTGTTACTCACTGATGATTAGCAAGATTATAATGCCATCTCCTAAATTTTTCAATAATTATAATTTAATTAGTAATCATTATTTGTAGTAATGGATGTTATCACTACCTTGGTTGAGAATAACTTCTCTTTTGAAAGCAAAAATAAACCGCGCTGAGCGCGGTTTATGATTTCAGCCTGAAGCTGATTTGCAGCGTAATCACTAGGCTTATTTTTATTTTATTTAACTTGCTTAAATCTCAGATTATTATTTATTATCTTGGATTACTGTTCAATGAAGCGAACGAGACTATTTTATTTAATTTCCACTGGTAGCTTACCACCAGCCTCAAGTTGACCAAGCAACACCTTGATTCCTGCTAACGTATTAGGCTCCTGTTTCCCGTATACTGCCAAGGCTGAGCGTACGTTCTTCAGATGGATCGTCTCGTAGGGGTTACCAAGGGACAACAATGTATATCGCTGATTACGCCTGTTCATGTCATCGGTCAAGACTTGATAGTCACTCCAGCCAAACTCACTTGCCACATTACGGAATTGATAGGAAGCAAGAATCACGTAATCGGCTTTAGCGAGGGCTTGAAGAATTGCCTGTGAATTCCCTTGACGTATTACGGATATGCCTGTTTTGATTGACAGGTTATTTGCCGATTGTTGGAGCTGTCTCTCAAGCTGCTGTGCCTGCTGTTCATCCGCTGCGACAATCACAACCTGATCACCTTTAGTTATCGAATCAACATGCTTCCCTTCTCGACTTGCCAAGACGGTAACTGCTTTCTCTGCAATGTCCCGTTCCACGACGCGATGCTGATCAGATCCGATAACCCGGTTCAATTGTGCAAGTTTGACCGAAAGTGACTGACTGCGTTCAAATAGTCCGTATTGGGATTTGGCTTCCAAAATTCGCGTGACAGACGCTTCAATGGTTTCTTTCGGAATCGTGCCCTTCATCACTGCGTTTAATAGTGTCTGATGGGCTGCTGCAGAATCTTGGGGCATAAGAATAATGTCAACTCCAGCGGAAACTGCTCGCTCTACCGCCTTATTCTCTCCAAAATGCTCAGCGATTCCCTTCATCGTAAAAGCATCCGAGATGATCAATCCATCATATCCGAGTTCATCCCGAAGCAGACCTGTGAGTACCCTCTTGGATAATGTAGCGGGTACCGGTACTTTTTGGCCATCCTTCAGAGAAGTCATTTGCTCATTATCGATCGCAGGGAACGCAATGTGTGCGGTCATGATCATATCGACCCCATTGTTAATGGCTTCTCGGAAGGGCTTCAGTTCAACGGCATCCAGTCGTTCACGCTGATGTGTCAACACCGGCATGCCCAGATGAGAATCCACTGCTGTGTCCCCATGACCTGGAAAATGTTTCACTGCAGCGATGACACCTGATTCCTTCAAACCTTTAATCATGGCAAGACCAAGTTGTGTCACCAAATCAGCATTCGAGCCAAAGGAACGTATCCCGATAATGGGATTGTCCGGATTGCTGTTAATATCGAGAACAGGTGCAAAATTAACCTGAATACCTAGCGCCTTCAGCTCTTCTCCTGTCAATTGAGCCGCAGATTCAGCTAGCGCTGTATTTCCGGTTGCACCAAGCGCCATCTGTCCCGGCAGATTCGTACCGCCTGGAATTCTTTTAATGACGCCGCCTTCTTGATCAATACCTAGAAATAGCGGAATGTCACCTGCTTCTGCCTGCAGATCATGTGTAAACGTAGCTACTTGCCTTGCATCCACGATATTTTTGTCAAAAAGAATAAGTCCACCCAGATCCTGATCATGGATATTCCGCTTCAGACCTTCATGAACTGTCGTTGTGACTTTACCATTCCATTGCCTAATGTCTGGCATGAGCATCTGACCAACCTGTTCGCTTAACGTCATATACGAAATCAACTTATCCCAGTCCTGAGCCTGTATAGCTTGTTCACGCTCAAAGCGGATAACACGCGACATAAATACGGCATACTCAGCGCGTGTAACTGATCGATTCGGCCGATAGGTTCCGTCTGTGTATCCGCCGACCAGGCCATTGGAACTCAACATAAGAATCGGTGCAGCTGCCCAATGAGACCCTGTGTCAGTCCAATTTGCGGATTGCTTCCCTTCTTCCAAAGGATAGGCTCGCGTAAGAAATGCTGCCGTTTCAGCACGGCTAATCGGTGCATTAGGACGGAAGCTACCATCTGGGAACCCACTCGCCAACCCATTCTTGGCAGCTATCGTAATCTCGCGATAGAAAGGATGTGTCGTTGGAACATCCGAATAAGTGCCACCTTGTACAGGCCGCTGAAGCTCGTCTGCATATAACTCTCGTACCATAAAGGTAACAGCTTGCGCCCTCGTTACAGACTTCTCCGGCTGAAATATTCCGTTACCGTAGCCCGCTACTGTCCCGCGTTCAGCCATATATTGAATGCCGTCCTCTGCCCATTTGGAATACTGTAAATCCGTAAATCGTGATTCTGCACCCGCGTTTCCTGCCCATATGAGCATAGAACCAAGAATCGTACTAAGTAGTGTCATACATTTTACAAACATCTGGTTTTCACTCCTGTTGCTGTTCTATTCAACATATTTAGACGCTATGTGTACATATTTTGTTGCTCTTACATTTGATTATTAGTTCAACAAACGTGCAGATTACTGGACACGATGCAGGTCTTCCAATCTGGCAAAGTAGTTTATAATAAATTCACGAAACTGTTTGACTGTATGTGTCAAATAACGATTTTGCGGCCATGACAGCGAGATCGAACGATAGCTCCAGCTTTCTTCAAGCCGTAATAATGTAACCTCTGAACCGCTTGATCCACCCCATGTAATAGCTGGGAAAAAAGCAACCCCTTGTCCTGCACGTATAAGTCCACGAACCGTTGCCGGATCATCACTCACAAACCGAACCTTGGGCGTAAATCCTGCAAGCCGGCAGAAGGCATCGGTTGTCTCCCGTAACGACTTACCAGGTGGAAGCATGATGAAGCTTTCATCACGCAGTTCTTTAATGGCAATCTGTCCACGAGCTGCGAAAGCATGCGAAGCCGGAACAGCAACATATATCTCTTCTCGCAGGATTGTAACGGAATGTGTATCATCGGAAAGTGAAACTCCATCAGACAGACAAAGATCATAATCCGCTACACCTATGTGCGACGAAGCATGTTGAAGCAACTTGAACTCAGCATTGGGGCATTGCGCACAAAAATCGGACAATATATCTGGCAGTAGGTGTGAAGCGACTCGCACATCAAAGGCTACGGAAGATGAAGCTGATCCTTTGAGATCCTGCAATTGCAATTTGCCATCTTCCAAAGCCCTCAGTGCAATATCTACCTGTTGCAAAAATAATTCGCCGTGCTCATTTAATCGTATGCCCTTGTGTTTACGATCAAAAAGCTTGGTACCCAGTTCAGCTTCCAGCAAAGCAATCATCTTGCTAAGTGCCGGTTGAGAAATATGCAGATGATGGGCTGCTTGGGTCATATGCTGTATGCGTGCTACCGTCTGAAAATATTGGAGCTGAAGCAAGTCCATGTTGTCCACGTCCCTTCAATCACATTATTCGATCAATTTCCATAATGTATTGGTTATGTATATTATAGATTAATATATATTACAGATTATGATTGAAACAAGATATAATGATTCACAGCAACTGGAAAGGAGCTGTTACCCTTGATTGTACATACAGAATCAGGCAAAGTGCGCGGAATGGACTGCAAAGGGATATATGCATTTCGTGGTATACCTTATGCCGCCTCAACCGGTGGGCAAGGTAGATTCAAGCCTCCAGAACCGGCAATCCCGTGGTCAGATATTAGAGAATGCAGTCATCCTGGCTTCATCGCTCCTCAGCGTAAGGACGAACACCTTCAAGCTCAGGGGCTTGTGCAATCCGAGGATTGCTTGAATCTGAACGTGTGGACTTCAGGTGCTGTAGATCAGTTGAAGCCTGTTCTTCTGTCCATCCATGGTGGCGGATTTACAACAGGCACTGGAGCAGACAGTGACGGCTCACGATATGTGGTTGAAGATGGATTGGTGTATGTATCCATTAATTATCGACTTGGTGTGTTAGGATTTATGCACCTAGGAGATATTCTCGGCGAGGGCTACAACACTTCAGGCAACAACGGCATGCTTGATATTGTATTTGCATTACAATGGGTTCAGCGGAATATCTCCGCTTTTGGCGGTGATCCGTCACAGGTTACGATTATGGGAGCATCTGCCGGAGCCAAATGTATCGCTACATTATATACGATGAAACGAGCTCATGGATTATTCAATAGAGCTATAGCCCAAAGTGGTGCAACTCAGGCCATCCGGGATACAGATACGGCGCATGTAACCACCCATCGGATTATGGAGCAATTGGATATTTTGAACGATCCAACTCAATTGCTTGAGCTGCCCTTTGAACAATTAATTGAAGCACAGTGCGCAGTTGGTTCTGACACCTCCCGCAGTCTTCATATGTTTGGCCCTGTCGCAGATGGATCTGTTATTCCCTTACAACCAATGACGTATTTAACTGCTCATGACAAGAAACCACCTCTCCTGATAGGAACCAATGAAGATGAATCAGCGATATTTATCCACAATGACCGGGCGTTACAGTCTCCAGATCCGGCAGTTTTAGAGCATTTTTTTGGACTAAATGCCGCTGTCGTCTGGGAAACGTATCAATCTTATAGCAGTAAGATGCCGGCAGAAAAAGCCTGGTCTACCGTACTAACGGAGCATTTATATACCATTGGAGCAATCCAATTCGCCGAGGCTTTAAGTGCTGCTGGAAATCCTGTATGGATGTATCAATTACGCAGTGGCGGAGTCTTGGGAGCAACACACGGCTATGAAGGCAGCCTTATTCAATTAAGCGATCCACCACCTGTGTTCCGTGCTTCCGATGATCCCCATTCGGTACCACCAGAACAATATGAACTTGCACGTAATATGCGAAAATCTTGGTTATCCTTTATCCAGGAGGGAGATCCCAATGAAAACTCCCTTCCTGAATGGCCCATGTATCTGCATTATCGCAGTACGATGTTGCTCGATGAGGTTAGTTACGTGCAGGTCAATCCGCCACTACCTCTAGGTATTGGTATTCATCATCAAGTTTGGAGAATGTCACATGTTACTGATTAATATTACACTCGTTATGATTGTGCTTGGTCTTCTTATGGGTTTTGTCGGTGCTGGAGGTTCTGGATTCATTATCTCCATTCTCACCGTCGTTTTTGGATATCCGATTCATGTCGCATTGGGAACTGCATTGGCAGCGATGTTTTTCTCTTCTCTGTCTGGCTCTATTAGCCATTATCGGGAGGGAAATGCCGTTTTAAAAACAGGCGCCATCGTAGGGCTGTCAGGAGCAGCAGGTGCATGGGTTAGTTCTGGCTGGTCTTCCTTCATTCCTGAAGATCGGCTGGGTATGTTGACCTCCATTATGCTCTTTGCATCAGGGCTTGCCTTGTGGTTAAGGTTAATTCTCGTCTCCCGTCGTAAAGCGATAACTACAGAACAGCCTTCCACACAGACCAGCGGATTGCGGTACTGGTTCTATGCCATTCTGATCGGTCTAGTCACTGGCATGTTATCCGGATTATTCGGTATTGGCTCCACGCCATTTATCCAATTGGGTCTCATGCTGCTGTTGGGGATGTCGATGCGATATGCCGCAGGCACAACGATGCTGGTAATTATTCCTATTGCACTAGCCGGAGGCGCCGGTTATATGAAAATCGGTTACCTCGATCTGCAATTGCTGCTGGCTGTTGTGATTGGAACCATGTCCGGTTCATATGTAGGAGCCAAATTTACGAAACGCGTACCTGCACTGTGGCTCAAAACAAGTATGGTGATCACCCCCATGATTGGAGCTACGATACTGTGGCTGTAATCCAAACGAAAGATCCATTGACACAAGTCAATGGATCTTATTAAGTGGGAGCATAACAATCTCTATAACATTACATATAACCTAAAATAATGACTTGGTATTATGCATTACCATTGACTAGGGAATTTCCAAAAATTAACATCTTATTCCAAATCAATTGTATCAATGTATCCGCTTATTGAAAACAAGTCAAAATGCGCTAGATGAGCGATTGTCCTTGCACAGTATAGATACACTCAATATCTTTGAACAGCGAAAAAGCCTGCTGTGTTCTCTACCAAACTTAGAAGAGTACAGCAGGCTTTTATTTATCCTTTTACACCACCAATGGTCATACCTTGTACAAAATACTTTTGCAGGAACGGATAGACCATGAGTATAGGAACACTCGCAATGATCGTCATCGTCGCTCGAATGGACGTAGGCGTAACCGCTGTCCCACTGCTCTCGGCAGACTGATACGCATCACTTGCCGTTGCAGTAGCTGCAGTTGTTGACGTTTGCAAAATTTTCATTAATTCGTACTGCAAGGTGCTAAGTTCTTTATTCGATGAGTTGTACAGGAATACATCAAACCAAGAGTTCCATTGTCCCACCGCCACAAAGAGCGACACAGTTGCCATCGCCGGAATGGTCAATGGAAGGACCACGCGGATAAAGGTCGTAAACTCCCCTGCTCCGTCAATTCGCGCGGACTCTAGAATACCTTCAGGAAGTCCCTCAATAAAGGATCGAATGACGATCATATTGAATACACCGATCACACCCGGAATGATATACACCCAGAACGAACCAATGAGTCCAAGATCACGGATCAATAGATATCCCGGGATCAATCCCCCACTAAAGTACATTGTGAATACAAAGAACATCGTAACAAACTTGCGAAGTACAAACTCTTGGCGACTGACCGTGTAAGCCAACATCGCTGTACAGAACACGGATACCACCGTTCCAATCACTGTCCGCAGTGCCGAAATTAGCGTCGCGTGATAGATATCGGATTCACCGAAAATATACTTATAATTGTCCAATGTCCACACCCGTGGCCACAGATAGATTCCACCACGAATGGCATCATTGGCATCGTTAAAGGATACGGCAATCATATTAATAAATGGATAGATGGTAACGATCATCAGGCACACCATGAAGGTAATGTTTATGGTGTCAAACGCCCGATCCCCTGTGCTGCTATTGCGCAAACGGGACGCTTTTCCTTTTCGCATGGCATAGGCCTCCTTTTAGAATAATCTGCTTTCTCCCATTTTTTTCGCTATAAAGTTCGCGGAGAAGAGGAAGATGAAGCTGACTACGGTTTTGAAGATGCCTGCGGCTGTACCCAAGGAAAAGTTCCCCATTCCCAAACCATATTTCAGTACAAAGATATCCAGGTTCTCCGAATAGTCCATGTTCATTCCGTTACCCAGCAAATATTGTGGTTCGAATCCAGACTCGAGAATGCTTCCCATGTTCATAATCAACAAGATGACAATAACGGGTTTCAAGCCGGGCAATGTGATATATAACATCCGTTTGAATCGACTAGCTCCATCAATCTCGGCAGCTTCATATTGAGCAGGGTCAATGGCTGTGATCGCCGCCAAATAAATAATTGTATTCCAGCCGACGTCCTTCCACACTTCTGTAGCTCCTAGAATACCCCAGAAGTACTCGCCTTTCCCCATCCACAAGATTGGGCTATCAATGAGATGCAGCTTCGTAAGAAGCAGATTGATAATACCATCTGGTGACAGGACGGTGAGTACAATGCTGGAAGCGACTACCCAAGAAATAAAGTGTGGCAAATAACTGACCGTTTGCACAAAACGCTTAAAAATTACGTTTTTCAGCTCATTTAACAAAAGAGCCAGCGTAATCGCTGTCACGAATCCAAGTACAAGTTTGATTGAACTCATCACCAGCGTATTGCGCAGCACTCGGTAGAATGTATTGTCCTCGAACAATATACTGAAATGATGCCATCCTACCCATTGCTGATCCGAGAAGGATCTGGCTGGTTTGAAATTCTGAAAAGCCATGGTCCATCCCCATAATGGCAGATACTTGAAAATAAAAGCCCATATGACAAATGGTATGCACATTAAGGCGAGTGTTCGTTGTTGTATAAGCCGTTTAAAGAACGAATTTGCTTTGATTCCCTTCGGTTCTGAAGCCGGAGGCATTGACTGAAGGGGGACATTAGGTTTCTCCACGTTGAACCTGCTCCTTTCCTATGCTGTTATTCATGCGCGAGACAAGACTGATATTCGATTCTCTCTTCTTCTCCCGCGCATGTAACAGTTTGTTTACAGCGTACCTTTTACCATTTGCCAGCTACTCGATCCTGTACAATTCTCGTAATCGTTGCTTCATAGCCAGCTTTGTCCAGTTTGCTCAGCTCTGCCATGTAGGTATCCCACAGTTTGCTGAAGTTCGCTGGTGATCCCAGAATCATCTCCGGTAAATATTTGCGCTGGAGATCATCTGATTTGGTCGTGAAGATCTGTTCAGGTGAGCCTTGCTCCAGTGCAATGGACCACGCAGGGAACCAAGGCCGCTCTTCAGGCTTGTTAAACAATTCACTAAACGTTTGGATGCCATAGGCGTCGAGGAATTTCTTATCCCCTTCTGTGTATGAAGCTGCGGCTACCTCAGGCTGGTTACCTGGGCTGTATGCGTTTCCATCAGACAGTGTAGATTCACCACCATAACGTGGCCAGTCTGTGCCAAAATAGGTGAATCCGAATTGGCGGCTCAGCTCTAGATCATCATGAGCTTTGCGCTGATCGTCATTGGCATAATAGAATCGTCCATTCTCATCGACACTATACGTCTCGTCTTTGATCCCCCACTGTACCAGGATCTGATTTTCTTCTTTCAGCAAGTTATCGAAATACTGGATAATACGAACCGGATCTTTCGCATTGACCGTGATGCCAGTTGCATAATTGTTTACGAACCCAGGCGGGTCGATATATTGATCCTTGATCCCTTCATCAAACACAATCGGGAGCGGTGCATAACGTTTCTCATCAATGCCTGCCGAGAGTAAGTTTTTACTTGCGTCTCCGATCTGCCAACCGTAATTGAAGTAACCAAGAACACGGCCTGAAGTCAGCTTCGCTAAGTATTGGTCTTTGTTCATTGTGAATGATTCTGGATCAAGCATGCCTTTGGCATTAATTTCGTTCAGCTTCTCAACCCATTTTTTCTGTTCATCGGTTCCAGCAACCACTTTTGCTTCATGCGTATCCATATTGACCATAACGCTACCATCGTTCGGATATCCGGCTAGATGCATGGCTGGATTTTGCAAGGTGAAGAAGTTATTGGCTACGCCGGCGAGTGATACAAATCCAATGGTCTCCGCGCCATCAACCGTTGGGTGCTTCTCTTTGTAGTCCTCGATTAGATCAAAGTATTCATCCAACGTAGTGATCTTGGGATAGTTGAACTCCTTGAGCACTGAACGCTGAATCCAGAACGCCCCGCCGCCTACGTTCGGATTACCAGAGTATTCGCCTTGATTGGCTGTATACGGTAGCGCATAGATTTTTCCATCCTCTGCATTTCTCATTTTGTCAAAATACGGTCCATATACTCTCTTAATATTCGGTCCATATTGTTCAATGAGATCATCCAAAGGAATGTAGGCTCCTGCATCCAATAACTTGGACATTTCCCCACTGGAGCTGATGACATCTGGGTAATCTCCACTGGCGATCATCACCCCTGCTTTTGTAGCACTGTCACCGACAAGGTATTCCATCTTGAAGTCCACACCCGTCTGCTCTTGCAACTCTTTACCAATCCTTGTTTCACTTGCCAATGTATCCTTCTTGCCTGGAGAGAACATGTAATATGAGAATGTGACTGGACTGTTATCATCCTCAGTTGGCGTTGAAGGTGAGGAAGACGAATTGTTCTGGCTGCATCCAGCCAGCAAAGCCATGAGTACAACGGCTAAACCTGCCGTTTTCAATTTTGGTTTCACCATATGTGAATTTCCCCCGTTCGTGTGGTCTAAATGGCTTCGATTACCATTTGCCTGCTACACGATCCTTCACTGCTTGCGTTATCGTGTCTTCGTATGTTTTTTTGTCCAATTGATTCAATTGCCCCATATATTCATTCCACGTGTTATCAAAGCTTGAAGGCGATTCCATAATCATTTTAGGTAAATATTTCTTCTGTAGATCATCTGCCTTGGTAATAAAGATCTGTTCAGGTGAGCCCTGCTCCAGAGCAATGGACCATGCAGGCGACCAAGGTCGTTCATCCGGTGTACTGAACAACTCAGCAAATGTTTCTACGCCGTACTTCTCTAGCAGCAGTTTGTCACCATCGGTATAACTGAAGGTAGCCACCTCCGGCTGATTACCCGGACCATAGGCATTCCCATCCTCTAACAAAGAGTTATTACCATACCGTGGCCAGCTGTAGTTGAAATAGTCAAAGCCAAATTTCTGGCTCATTTCAGGATCCTCGTGGTATTTGCGCTGCTCCTCATTCTCAAAGTAGAAACGTCCTTCATCATTCACGCTATACGTCTCATCTTGAATGCCCCACTGTACGAGGATCTGATTCTCTTCCTTAAGCAGGTTGTCAAAATACTTGATAATCCGTACCGGATCTTTCGCATTCACAGTGATCCCGATACCGTAATTGTTCACAAAGCCCGGGGGATCAATATACTGATCCTTAACGTTGTTATCGAATACGATTGGAAGTGCCACGTACCGTTTGTCATCCATGCCAGCCTTCTTGAGATTGCTCGTGGCATCGCCAACCTGCCAGGAATAACTGAAGTACCCAAGTACCCGGCCTGACGTCAATTTAGCAAGGTATTGATCTCGGTTCATTGTGAATGATTCTGGATCGAACATACCCTGGGCGTTAACTTCGCTGAGCTTCTGAATCCATTGTTTCTGATAATCAGAACCTGCGACGAGCTTCGCTTCGTGACTGTTAATATCCACCATCACGCTGCCATCATTCGGATAACCAGCCAGGTGCATCGCCGGGTTTTGCAAGGTGAAGAAGCTGCTAGGTTCACCCGCAAGGGTAGCGAAGCCAATGGTGTCCTTGCCGTCAATCTGAGGATACTTCTGCTTGTATTGTTCAATTAAATCGAAATATTCGTCCAATGTCTTGATTTTGGGATAGTTGAATTCTTTGAGCACGGCACGCTGAATGTAGAAACCCGTTTGGAAATTAGGCTCAGACACATACCCGATGTTAGCGGTATATGGGAAGAAGTAGATTTGACCATCCTCTTGTCTGAATTTGTCCATATCAGGGCCATAGACTCGTTTGATATTAGGTCCGTACTGTTCAATTAGGTCATCCAGAGGAATGAATGCCCCTGCATCCATCAATTTCGCCATTTCACCACTAGAGTCGATAATGTCTGGATAATCACCACTTGCAATCATGACGCCGGCCTTCGTCGCACTGTCGCCCACCAGATATTCCATTTTCCAATCTACGCCTGTTTGTTCCTGAAGCTTCTTACCAATCGTTGTACTACTAGCCAGGATGTCCTTCTTGCCCCCGCCAAACGTGAAATATTTGAACGTAACTGGTGAGTTGTCATTGCTGTCTGGGGATGTAGCTTCCGGACTGGCTTTGTTACAGCCCGCAATTGTGACCGCAAGCAGGATAGCCAAGCCTGTGATCAGTGTTTTTTTTCTAAACATGCAGCAGATGCCCCCTTTGAATAGTCTTAGTGTCTGTGGCACTCTCAATATATCAAGATAGCGCTTTCAAAGTTACCCATGAAAATGTACCTTCTGCTTAGAAAAGTATATTCAGCTTCTTCACTCGTCCCAAATGCTGTCTGGATCAAGTGGCAGCGTAATTTCAATATGTGTGCCTTCTCCTTCCCATGTCTGAATATGGAATGAAAAATCGTCCTTGTAGCATAGTTTCAACCGGCTATACGCATTCTTCATGCCAACATGTTCACCCATATCTGTGTTCTGATCCAGATAACTCAGCAGTTCCTCCAACCTAGCAGGAGACATGCCTATCCCGTTATCCTGCAGTGAGATATGAAGCCGATCATGCTTAGCAGTAACAAGCAGTTCAATAAAACCTTCGTCCGGGCTTGATTCAATCCCGTGAATACTTGCATTTTCAACAAATGGAAGAATGACCATCTTGGGAATGCGATACATGAGTGTGGACGGATCTGCTTCAATACGATAGTGAAGCTTTTCGCCAAAGCGGTACTTCTGAATTTGCAGGAAACTCTCGATCAGCTCCAATTCTTCCTTCACCGTCACATCATGCTGGTTCCAACTGATGGACTTCCGGAACATTTTTGCCATGTGGTGCACCATTTTGGCTGTTTCCTTCTCGCCCTTGATCAGACTTCGCATTCGAACGGATTCAAGTGTATTGAACAGGAAGTGGGGATTAATCTGGCTATGGAGCGCGTGAAGCTGCGCTTGCTGTTGCTTCAGCTCCAGATCTTTCTTCTGTATATCCGCTAGGTAAACTTCATCAATGAGATTACGGATTGTCTCGGTCATCCGATTGAATTCCATCGTAAGTTGACCTATCTCATCCCTGGCGTTTTCAGGAGGAATCGTCTGGAATTTCTGCGTTTTCACTTTTTTCATATGTTTAAGAATTCGTACGAGTCTGACATGAATGGATCTGGACATCGCTGCGATGATAATTGTAGGCAACACAAAATTGATGCAAGCCAGCCAAACGACGAATGCACGGGATTTACGCACCTCACGTAGTACAATTTCTTCATCCATGACACCTTGCAGGGACCAGCCCTCCAAATAGTTAATGCCTGTGAATGTGCGTTCAAATTGAATTGTTTTATTCGGAAACTGGATTTTGCTGTACAGCTCCCCTAATTGGGGATCTATTGTTTGGGCATCGTTCGAGAAACGGATACGCCCTCCCGGATCAAGCAGATATACGTCCCCGTCAAAACCACTATTGCGAAAATGATCTTTGATGAGATCCATATTCATGTCAATTTTGAGAAGCTGTTCTATCCCGCCGGTATCCAGATTGTCCAGTCGCTGCACCAGACTTAACATCTGATCCGTTGCAATCAATGCAGGATAAGGAGCGGAATGGCTCTGAAACTGCTGGTACCAATTCGTGCTACGGACACTATCGGTCAAGCGGTCAATGTATCCTGAAGATAGTACGGTAGGGTTATCCGTATATACTTGATACCAGCGAATTCCTTCAATCAATTTACCGGAAAATTCTCCTTGTAGATATGAATTGTAAGCATCAATATATTCAAAATGACTACGGAATGTACGGGAAAGTGTGTCATTGAACACAGGGTCAGCATACAACGAATAAGACAAGCCTACGCCTTGATCTATCGTTACACGCAGATCATTTTTCAGATTGTTCAAGGCGACTCCTGCATCACGCGTTTTCTGGCTGCGTATATTGGCGGTAGTCACATTGTAGAAGACAACGTTTGTAACAACGATGGGAATGAACACAGACAGTACATACATGAGCAGCAGCTTGTCCCGAAGTTTCATGTAATTCAGGTTCCACCTGATCATTGTGCACCTCGCTCACTGGTTTCTTTGATAAAATTTCGATATGAGGTAGGTGACATGGCGACAATCTTCTCGAACTGTGTTACGAAATAATCTGCATTCTGAAATCCTACGCGCGCAGCCACCTCGTACATTCTTAGATCTGTCTGACGTAGGAGCTTCTTCGCTTCCTGAATCCGTAGTTCAAGCAGATACTCATTGAAATAAAGGTCGTAACTTTTGCGAAATAGACGTCCAAGGTAGACCGGGTTCACATAGAACAGCGCAGCGATACTTTTAAGGCTAATATTCTCCGTATAATGCGAGTCAATATAACGCTTGATTTTACTAATATCTCCTTTGGACTGCTCTTTCCGTAATTGTGCAATGTATTCCTCCGCCTCCTCTAGCGCGACCAAGAAAGCGTCTTGAAGCAGGCGTAAATTCCATCCCTCATGACTTTGCTGTGCCAATTCCTTTAACCGCTGCAGTCCTTGGTCATCCCCGCCCATCTCATGGACTACAGCAAGAATCCCTGTGGTACATCGCAGTATTGAACCTGCAACGGCTTGAGGGGAAAACCGGCGCACATGGAATTGCGTGAACATGTCATTCACTATTTGAAGACAGGCAGCCTGACTCCTCTCTTCCAAACTTAGGATCATAGGTTCAATATCATCTTGATTCACGTTGAACACATATAACGGTTTTTCCTTAATCTCCATATATCTTACAACTCCGCTATGTTCAGCATACTTGTGACGAATTGCTTCTTCCGCCTCACCATACGACCTTGGAACATCACTTAATTCGTTCACGAGTGTGCCTGCATACAGTCCGATATCTACTTTTAAACTTTCACTTAGCTTTTTGTGAATACAGTTCAGCTTATCCTCCACAATGCTCTTGCGGTTATTCTCCTTCCATATAAGCATGAGGACAAACCTATTTCTCTGCTCCATAACGAACAATCTGAAGAGCTCATCCTCCAGCACCTGTAACACCTCACGCACTCGCTGGACATTAACTTTTCTTTCTTGTAGACCCGACTGCGGTTCCATCAAAATCATCATAAGATCGTCCTGCGGCTGAATCCCTAATACCTCGGTGTACCGATGCTCCTGCTGCTTCTGCACCTTACCTTTGATGATGTCCTCAAGCATAATTGTGCTGGCTTGTTCCTCTGCTAAGAATGCGTGCTTTCTTTTGCTCTGGATCATATCAGCTGATTTCTGTAATGTTGCTGTCATTTCTTCATCATCAATCGGCTTGAGAATGTAATCTTGGACCCCATACTTGATGGCCTGCTGTGCATACTTGAAGTCATGATATCCACTTATGATGATGAATACCGGCTCCAGATTGGGCAGTTGTTCGATAGCACGGATCAGCTCCAGCCCATCTAGAACAGGCATTCGAATATCCGTAATGATGACGTCAGGCCGCAAACATTCCGCCATTTGTAATGCTTCCAAACCGTTCTCAGCTTCCCGGTAATCTCCATGCCGAGGGCATGCCAGTCAATCAGTTCATGCATCCCCTTCCGAACAAACATTTCATCGTCCACTAGCAGAACCTTTAACATGTATTTCGTCCCCTTTCTCTTCAACGAAAATAAACCGCCAGCGCATGTTCTCTCTTGGCGGGTGGAAACCAGTGAGGTTCCTTCTGCACACTATGATGAATAAGGACACAGCCCATTTTCCGCGATTGAGCTTTATATCCTCGGTACATTGCAAAATTCTAGCTAGATGTGCCAGATTTCTTACATTTTATAGCTTAATGTAAGCAATTTCATTGCACGGATTAATAAATTTATTGCGCGAAACGACAACGGATCATTTGAACTCGCACATTGCATTCATTGAAATGAGGAGCAGAAAGCTTCTGAGCATGAAAAAAGTCGCTGACCCAAATGAGCCAACGACGTAAAACTATTCTCATATTAATGCTGAATGAAACCAGACAGAGCTTTCATCCACTAGATCAGGATGGCTAGCCACCTTTTGTCATGAAGAGTGCACAACGGTCTGGAAACTGGGTACAGTGTGATACAACAGCTCATCGATGCAGCCATTTTCATTTCGGTGTAGCTATGTGTTCCAATCTAGACCTTGCAGTAAGATGGTATACCCTGATTCAGGAACGTTGAATTCCACTTGCTGTTCCCGGTAAGAAACAACAACTTGACATGGCTGGTCTGCTTGTATTCTGGCATGTACCAGTTTTCCATGTTCCCATTCCAGATCAACTTCGAATCCGCCCCTCGCTCGCAGGCCGCGAATCGAACCTTTTGCCCAAGCCTCAGGGAGAGCAGGCAATAATCGCAGGCCTCCGCCATGACTCTGGAGAAGCATCTCTGCTATACCAGCGGTGCCTCCAAAATTCCCGTCAATTTGAAACGGAGGATGATTACAGAACAGATTGGGTAACGTCGATGAACGGAGCAGTTCCAGCACATTATCATGAGCCAGTTCTGCCTGCTCTAATCTTGCCCACATATTCAGAATCCAGGCTCTGCTCCAGCCCGTATGCCCACCGCCATGCTCCAGCCTGCGATCTAACGTTATCCGAGCAGCTTTGGCTAATTCCGGTGTAGCTCCAGGCGTAATCTGTGACCCAGGATGGAGGGCGAACAAATGAGATATGTGCCTGTGACCCGGCTCCACCTCGTCATAATCCAAGCTCCACTCCTGGATCTGCCCATGTTTACCGATTGCGATCTCCGGAATTCGGGTTAACGCTACTTGCAGCGTTTCACCAAACTCATGATCTTCCTGCAAAATCCGTGTACTTGCAATGTAATGTGTAAACAGCTCTCGAATGATCTGATTGTCCATGGAGGCACCGTAGCATAACGCTCCCGATTCTCCACTTGCTAATACATAGCGATTCTCAGGTGAAGATGATGGGCAGATTACCCACTGTCCACTTGGATCTTCCACGAGGTAATCCAGAATGAACTGTGCCGCATCCTTCATTACTGGGTACACCTGTTGCAGAAATTGCTTGTCGCCTGTGTAATCGTAGTGATCCCATAGATGTAATGATAACCAAGCGCCTCCCATCGTCCAGAACGTAGAAGTCACGCATACATCCTGGGGTGCGGTGTCTGCCCAGATATCCGAATTGTGATGAGCCACGAACCCTTCGCATCCATACATCATTTTAGCGGTTTCCTTGCCCCGAACATGCAACCTTTCAATAAAGTCGAACAACGGGGTATGGCACTCAGAGAGATTGCAGCTCTCCGCAGGCCAGTAGTTCATTTGTGTATTAATATTTATCGTATATTTACTATCCCAGATCGGCAGCATGTCTTGGTTCCATATCCCCTGTAGATTGGTTGGTAACGAACCCGGCCGACTGCTGGAGATAAGCAGGTATCGACCGAATTGAAAATATAGACTCACCAGCTCAGGGTCGTCTCCCCTGTTCTAAGTTGTTCCAACCGCTGATTCATTGGAAGTGTGGCAGAGGTCGAGTTATCTCCCTCACCTGCAAGGTTGATATCCATCCGTTTGAACAACAATTGATAATCCTTAACATGGTCTAAGCGCAACTGGTCATATGATTTGGCCGTGGCTGCATCTAGTCTGCGAATACACTCGTCTACCAGTTCTTCCTTCGTAAAGCGAAAGTCTGTGCAGGCTGCGATTAGAACGGTTGCCGCGGTTGCATTGGTGAGAGAAAGCTGGCCGCTCGCATATTGAACCTGTCCACCCACCGGCACGATCCGAATGGCACAGCAGAATCGCACACCGTCTTCCCCGCCACTTCTACCGCGGATGACTACATCTTGACTACCACTCTGTTCAATTCGATCCAGATACGCCTGAAAACCAACGGGATGTCTCAACGTATCCGACCATTGATTTGGCTTCAGCACGGTTCCTCTACCGAACAAGGTGGAGAAAGACAGTTCACCCGGGACACTTGCGGTTAGACGGATAGCCATGACCTGATCAGGAAAACTTGCAAAGTATTCACGCCGATGTTTCACCTCACCAGCCGAGTATTCAACGCATACCGTACCTTGGTCAAGATCAAGATGCCTTTCATAATGAGACGCCTCAGCCTCGCCATGGTTCATTGCGATGTATAGATCGCCTAATGGCTCATAATGCCGCTGTCCATCAGGTACACCTACCAAAGCAACCGCTGCGAGTTCCTCTGCTTTACGTATCTCCCCAGCAAAAACGAGACTTCGTATCTTTTCCAGTGATTCAAGGGTTAGCGGATTGTTCCGCTCCATGGGTCCACCATACCATAGGCTATCTTCGTTTAACTGAACCCGTTCCATATGTGTCTTCCCAAAAACCATTCCACCCAAGGTACCGTTTCCTATAGGGAAAGCCTCTTCCCATATATCAGCAGGTTGATCAAACCAGACTTTGTTCGAATTCATCTCATACCTCCAAAGGAACTCAAGAATATATACGTTTCTTTCATTACTGTTTCAGTGTATTCCTACCAGTAGTTGAACGAAATGAAGAAAACGAACATAAAGATGTACGATCCTAACCCGTTTAGCTGAAAAGCAACATTACTTCTTAATCTGCATTGCGTAATCCCAGTAGTCGCCAACCAGTCCCTCAATGACAGATCCGCTCGCCCATGGCATCAGGCAAAACCAAGTGCTGGCAGGCGAGCCGTCCGCGTATTTCTCCGTAACCAGTCCTTGCGAGTGACAGAAGCGCTCGGACATCCAGCCTTTTTTGCCATATCCGTATTCTCCATCATGCCGATTATAAGTCTGACATCCCCAACCAACCGTATCCATCATCCGTTGGTGCACATAGCCATCTTCACGCTGCTGAACATAATACAAAAGCTCATCCACCAGATTGCTGGACATCGGATGAATGTGAGGATTGGCTACCGAAGTCACACTTCCACCCGAACTAGACCATCCCAATGTACTAAGTGGTGGAATCTGGACAGGTGAGTTATAACTAAACTTGAAGCTGAACTCATAGCTGATTGCATCTCTCATATGATCAAGGAATTGTGGGTCTCCAGTTAATGCATGCAGGTAACGAACAGCCTTGATATAAGCCAGAATACCTTCTGAATCAACTGACTTATCTGCATCCAGTGGAGCACCGTAACATTCCATATGTTTCACATAGGTATCGTAATAATGGGCTTCGCTCCGTTTAAGTTCTTCCAAGTAAGATACATCTTCAGTTATCCAGCTATAATACGACATAGCAGCGAGACACCAGGCACCACTAAACGCATCATATTCCAGCCCTGCTCCTGTCCGTTCTGACAAAATTGTAGGATACTCACCATCCGTATTCTTCGTACGCTCTAGACGATCTAGTACCTGTTTCACATAAACAAGCCAATCCTCATGTCTATGGTTACGAAGGCGCTTTTCGTAATCGTAACATTTGAGAATGTAGAACATTGCCTGTGCTACGAGATATGAAGAATGTCCTGGAGTTCGCATCCCATCGAACCACCATCCCTTTATGCTCCATACGCCGTCCTGATAGGCATCGTAAGGAAAGCCTGATTCGGGGTTCATGGCGTTATCCATAATATTCGTAATGCAGGACAACGCCTGTTGACGCATCAGCTCATCATCTTGCCGAAGTGCAGCCAGCAACATCGGTGTAGCGATTGTCATCCCATTAGTCCAACTAATCGAGATGATTTTGTTGTATCGGTAACCTCCAGTTTCAGCGTCTTCATATACGAAGGTGGAGTACTGACGATCCTCTGGAAGATAGGCGCATTCATAGATCGCATGGGATAAATCCGACACGGTTGTCTGCATGTCACTTCCTTCTCTCGGAGCTTCATGATAACGGTTGTAGATCGATTCCATCGCAACATTAATCCCTAGCTCAGATGACGCCTCGTAATGATATAACTCAAGAACACATTCCACCGACTCTCCTGCCAACAATTCAAAGCAATTCTCCTCCAAAGGAGCACGCTCATGAACAAGCCTTGATTTGATAAAGTGTAATGGGGCATTTTCATATCCTAACGTATATCCAATCCTGCCTTTGTCAATGGAGCATGTGAATCCACCGTACTGTACAAACATCCCTTTCTGCCCAGGGTACCACTGTTGCCTTTGACCACTTGAAGGATTTTTATCCAATAAGGGCTTGCGCTGAGGCCAAATATCTGACCCTCATCATAGACAAGTGCAGCGGGATGGGATAGACGATCACTTCGAACCATCCACCATGAGGATGAAGGACGAGACGGATTACCTTCTCGAAGCCTCGGAAATTCATTTGGGACATTTTGCGGGGCTTCCCCACGATTACGACCATACATAAATGCAGGTAAAAAGAACCACGGTTGATGCTTTTTGAATGGCAACTCAACATGAATCACTCCTGACCAAGCCTTGCTTCCTTCATTGCTTATAAGGATATGCGCTTGCCAGGGATCTTCAGCCGTTCCCTTTCCACTAACTACGTCGATATCAGCTCTAAGCATATGCTTGTCCAGGGTTCTATACTCCGTATTTTCCTGTCTTCTGCTTCTTGCACTAATGATTAGTTCCATCATGTCCTCCAATCATGTCATTAGGTCTGAATTTTAGAAAACGCTTGCATATTTGAATTTTCAGTGCTAGGATGGTTACATTTTATAGGTTCAGGTTTGCATTTTCATTGCATACATCGCAATATTTATTGCGCCAAACGACAAGGAGGTTGTGTCATAGATGTCTGAATCCACGGAATACCTATACGATCCCATTCAGACGAATCTGTTATATTTACACCGCGTCACCACACATAATATGGGTACATTCTATCACCGACATAATGCATATGAGCTGTATGTGTTCCTTCGTGGCAACGTGAATTTCTACATTGAGAATCGCTGTTATCATCTTCAGCCCGGCGATCTGATTGTGCTAAACCTAGAGGAGATGCATCGCTCCTTCGCGCTCGACAAGAACGAATATGAACGAATTACTATTAATCTGAAGAAGCCCTATTTAAGCCGATTGTCCACAGCAACAACGAATCTATCTGCTTGCTTTGATTATCGTCCCAAGGGTAAAGGAAACATTGTACATTTGAAAAACGATGAGTTACAGCAGTTGCTGCAATTAACGAACAAGCTAGAACAGGCATTAGCTTCGGATGACTATGGTGCAGATATTATGGAAAATGTTTTGATTTCCCAACTGCTTCTAATGACTAATCGTGCCTTTCAACATACAGATTTTGTTCCAACGGACATCATGCCCGAATTGGTTCGAAGAACGATGGACTATATTGAGAGCAACCTGGCGGGAAAGCTTACACTCACACATTTGTCCGAGGCTCTATACACCAATAGCAGTTATATCAGTAGGCAGTTTAACAAGCATACGGGACTCACCATTCGAGCTTACATTCTCAGTCGGCGTATTGAGTTATCGAAATACTACTTAGGTGAAGGCATGAGTATCACAGAAGCATGTTATCAGTCCGGGTTTGGTGACTATGCCAATTTCATTCGCAGTTTCACTAAGCTGGTTGGGATCTCACCAGGTAGATATATCCGTAACGGGTGTAATACTGAACATTAAGGCTGGAGGTTCAACTGGTGAAATCAAAAAAACATCCCCTTGAGTAGGCAAGAGCAAGCTCATCCAAAAATCAGATGCTCACTTCTTCCTGTCTACTATAAGGGGATGCTACGTGTATCTTTTCTAATTAGAACTTCTTCTGTAAAAGCTCAATATTATCTTCTAAGCTACTGTTCATGTCTACCCCAACCTTCTGGAGCTTTGTCTGATAATAAGTCTTCACATCTTCCCATTTATAATACGGGTAGGTCTTCGTTTCGATCGGGAAGGCAATTTCCTCTTCATTTCTCAGCATCTTCACCATGTAATCCTGGCCATTGGAATAGAGAATCCATTGAATATTGGCTCCCATCGGAGAAATCTCAGCCCCATTCCAGCTCTCTGCCACTTTCTCCGGGTTGTCTACACTTACATTCGCCCCTTTAATGTCCAAGAATGAAGATAGAGGAATGATGGTTTCAGCGTGTGCAAAACGAAAAATTCCCGCCGTATCCTTTTGTTTAATGGACTGTTCAGTAGAGGCAAGCAGCTCTTTCACGAGTGGTGCAGCAATATCCTGCGGTAGATCCGTTGAAGTTAGAGACGGTCCTTTCTCATAAAAGTCTTGAATGCTATCCAAGCTTTCATACCATTTCAATTGGTTGGTTGTGAAGTACCTTCCGAATTCCAGGTTTCCTTCTTCCTTCAGGTTCGATGAGATAATATACAATTCATATAGATTGGAAGCTGCTTCGGTTGGATTGCTCAGCTTCACTTTTCCTTTCTCGTCCTTCAATTGGAACTCTCCCGCATCTAACCTCTGATAGAAACGATCAGAGAACAAGGGTGACAGTAGTTCCTTAGCATACGTTGTTCCTTTTTCCTGTGTAGCATAATTTTCGTACAGCTCAACCCATGCTCCATCTTCGGCATATTCAGTGTACTTCGTCGCCAGATCGTATGGACGCAGATATGGGTCACTTCCTTCTTCAAAAGCTGAAGAAACAATATCTACCTTCTTGTTGCCTAGGCTCTCTTCCAGACCTTCAATAAATTGATCTCTGCTCTGCGGAGTTCGATCCTTGAAGGTTGCTTGTGCGATGACCTTTTTATCATCTGTGAATATATCTTTGAAATTTTGACCGAGTCTTGATCCGATGCCTTTCAATTCTTCCCCGCCAGAGATCGACAGTAAACCATAGTTATCCTTCTCGATATCCATAAGCTTGGCGATTTCTTTTTTGAGTTCTTTGCCCAGATTCGTGATCTGCCCATCCTTCTCAGCGATGCTAAGCAGTTCATACAGCGTCTTATCATACTTGGAACTGGAAAGATGTCTCGAACCATGTCTTCCTACAAAATTAATAAAGACCGGCTCATATCCGGCTGGCGCCGCGGTATAACTTGTTGTATTTTCAAAAGGATACGGTGTTTTCGTACCGCGATAACCTTGTTTATCATTGATTTTCTGTCCGACGAATACGGATTGTGTGCTATCGTCCCAGTCTACCTCCTGACCTAGCGCTTCCCCAATCACACGTGCGGGCACATAAGTGATTCCATTGTAGACAAATGGCTCACCCTCCATCTTCTGACCATTCACAACTACATTTACGGGTTGCTGTGATACTTCGATCGTGCGCTTGGAACCTGCGCCATACACGTCAAACACACCTATAGAGGTTAGCATGGTAAGCGAAACTACTGAAATTCCGATTTTTTTAATGTTCATTTTCGTTGATTTTCTCCTTCATCTACAGATGGTAGTCGTATTTTTTGCTCATCATACTATAGGTGAATAGTATTTATTCTATATCTTTCCTTTGTTAATCTTATGTAAAATTATTAATAACGAGCGTGTGTGTCTCCAATTAAGGGATACAATCCGTAAGAAGTTAACAAAATAAGTTGTTTAATCAACTCATGTTTATTATTATAAGAAAGAGCAATCCACATGAACTGTGGTTGCAAGCACTTGGATTTTGTTGATATTGGGATTGTGCAGATGGAAATGCACCTTTATTTATATAATGAAAGATTGGTGGAGTACCCGATGGCAAAGTTAGATCGAAGAATTGCAAAAACACAAGAAGCACTGCGAAGCGCTGTCGTTGAATTAATGAACCAAAAGAGTTTTGATGAGATTACCATTCAAGACATTGCGGATCAGGCAGATCTGAATCGCGGTACAATTTATCTACATTACAAAGACAAATATGACCTATTAGACAAAATGATTGAGTCCCACATGGAGGAATTGGGGGAATTGGACGAATGGGCTTGCAAATTGGATTGGAACAATGGCCTTGTCCCGTTTTTCGAATATTTCGAGAAGAATCATCTGTTCTTTGCAACTATGTTAGCTAGTAAAGGGGCTCCGTCTTTCCGCGCTCGGCTACTGGAGTATGTGATGGCAGGGTTCAGCGGAGAAATTGACAGAGATAGCGGGAAAAATAAAGACCTTAATGAAGATGTCATGTTGCAATATGCCGGAACAGCTTATGTAGGAATCGTTGAATGGTGGATTAGTAACGGGATGCCGTATCCACCTGAGATCATGGCTAAGCAAGTTGGCGTGTTATTGGAACGAAGCCTGTAATTGAGCTACGGGAGGCAGGGCACTTCCCCCTACAACGGTCTATAGATTTTTTCGTACAATACAAATGAAGAAAGCCCCGGAAATAACTCGCCTCGTGACGGATTATCTCTAGGGCTTTCTCTCATTGTATTAGTAATCTTATCCAATGAAGTTATTATTCAGATCGTTTAATGAGCCACGAATTACAGAAAATCCAGTAGGTCTAATGATCTCTAGGCTGATCTCACTCCAACGTTTCTGAGGAATTTCAGTAAAGGAGAATACATGCCTCTGACCTGGTGCTAACTCAGGAATTACATTGACAATCCGTTCACCGTGCGCGTCATTCAACTCCAACGTATATCCAGACACCCGATGACAGGGAATATCATTACGTACCTCGACGGTTATGACTACACTGTCCACCTCTGAATTAACGCTTACAGTGACCGGTGATGCTAATTGACGCAATACTTCATAAGAGGGTTTAGGCATGCCGTTAAGATTCATCGATCCATGTACACGTTGGCGAAGCCTACCCTCACCTTCCTCGCCCATTTGAGTCCGATAATCGTTCAGACTGAAATAAATGAGTGCGGCGATCTCTGGATGCTTACGATATTCCATCGTGTTCTCCACTAGAATCTGTGTACGCCTCTCGTCTCCACCTTCAAATGCAGGTTCACATAGTCCATATTCAGCTACAACTAATGGTTTATCAGGTATGCCTTTTGTTATACTTCGAATGACTTCTGGGCGGTTCAGATCACCATGCCATGTACCGATATAATCATTCCACATGATCAAATCTCCTGCACCCGTTGTATCCTGAGCGGGATTTTCATGGACAGTATTCGATACATAATTGATAAATCTCGTGTTATCAAGCTCATGTACTTGAGACTTCAGCTTCTCAAAATACAGATTTGTCATTTCAGACTGACCGTTCAGCTCATTGCCAAATCCCCATGCGTAAATGCAAGGGTGATTGTAATGACGATGAATCATCTCTTCGGCATGCTGCATCGATATGTTCAGCCATTCGTCTCCCGGTTCACTTGGTGTCTGCCAGTGAGGAATTTCCTCTTGCACGAGTAAGCCATGCCGATCACACCAGTCCAACAGCTTGCTATCTTGTTGCCAGTGAAAACGGGTGATGACACAGTTCGCATGTTTAATATGGTGAAGCATCTCAGCGAGCTGCTCAGATGTCTCGGCCATTCCATGCTCCGGATTCGACCCAGGCATCCACTCAACACCGAAGAGTCGAACAGGCTCGCGGTTAAGCAATAATGTACTACCATCAGAGCGAATTTCTCTAAAGCCTACTGTTGTGGATACCTCATCCGAGAGAACGCCATCCACGTATATGGCAAGATGAACCGTATATAAGTGAGGGTGGTCAAAGTGCCACAGCTTCAGCTGGTCTACCCTGATATCATGAAAGCGTAAAGCTCCCTCCCTTTCAGCTAGCTTCCATTCCTGTGATGCTACGGCTCCTTCTTCATTGGATAGGGTTACTTTCAACTGCAAAGACTTAATATCTGCCTCAGAGCTGAGCTCCCACAACCGAATTTCACCAGATAACAAACCATATGTAGCAGTCGTTCCAGACAGATCATCTTCAAAGAAAGGAACCGCCTGGAGCTTGGAATAGTCAATCGCCACTCGCCCACTAACGATCAGTGATACACCCCGAATAATGCCGCCATCGTCTGCCCAATCGAAGCTGTTTCCTAGCGGAAGTGCTGTCTGACTGTTCTCATTGTTGACAGAGACCACAATACGATTGTCTGCATCACAATCAATGAAATCGGTGATCTCGACAATAAAGGAAGTATATCCCGAATGTGCATGCTCTCCTGCTCGTTTTCCGTTTACCCATACTACTGCATCACGATAAACAGCATCAAACTGGAGACGAAGCAGTTTACCTTCCCAATCTGCGGGCACAAACAAGTTATAGCTATACCAGCCCGTGCCACGAAACTCCTCTAAGCCCTGCTTCACATTCCATGTATGGGGAATCTTAACGCTCTCGCCACAAGCGAGGCCGTGTTCATACCATTTTAGTGACAGCCCTTCATTCCTGTGAGCTGCCTGAAACAACCATGACTCTTCTAATGGAACTATTGTTCTCGCGCTCACTCTGATCCCTCTCCCTACAATGTTGTTTAATTCATGATATAGAAGTCACAGATGGATGACCATTCAATATCCTCTGAATGTCATGGACAATATTGTGAGTGCAAAACGTTACGATTTTTCGATAGGCTTCTGATGATTTGGCTATAATGGCTTAATCTATTTCAAATTTTTATACGCCTCATCGGATACTGGCTCTAACCAATCGGTCTGACCTGGTGTTAGTGCCAGGTGCACGAACCAGCTATCAATTGTAGCACCATGCCAATGTTTAACGTTAGCTGGAATGTTAATAACGTCGCCAGCTTTGAGTAATTGTGCTTCCTTACCTTCTTCCTGATACCAGCCCTCTCCATCCGTTACAATCAACACTTGTCCTTCGTGATGTGAGTGCCAGTTGTTACGGGCTCCTGGAGCAAATGTTACATTTCCTATAGCTGTATTCAGCGGACTGGGGTCTGTAAACACCATTTGCAAAAATGCGTCACCGACAAAATTTTGCTCGACTTTTTGCCCAAGGGGAAAGATGGCTCCGTTGCTTAAGTGTTCATTTTTCATCGTAAATCCCTGCTTTCATTTATTATTTCTCTGGAATAATTTCGTTAACACAGTTCAACGCATTGAGTGTTCTAGGGAAACCCATGTAAGGCAAACAATGAGTAATCGCGGTGATCATCGTTTCTTTATCATTGCCAACATTTAAATTACCTTGAACATGTGCTTTGAGTTGGCTGTCAGCACCTCCAAGTGCGCTTAATATACAAAGGGTAAGTAGTTCTCGGCTTTTCAGATCAAGGCCTGCACGGGTATAGAAGTCACCGAAACAAAATGCAGAAAGATAATCCTGTATATGCTTCTGATTAGCGGGTGCATTTTCCCGATTTTTATCAATAACATCACCAAAAATTTCTTTTTGCACTCGCAGTCCTTTGTCCAGACGCTCTTCTTCTAGAACACGTTTTTGACTTTCAACAGGTAGCTCAATATTTCTTTCCTGGAAAACGGCATTAATTTCTGATATCGCATTTAAGGTTTTGGGAAACCCCAAGTATGGTGCACATTGGTATACCGCCTCTTTGATCTCTACAGGAGTCAGTCCTACGTTGAGCGCAGCATGAGCATGTCCCCTGAGTTGAGGGAAGGTTTGATTCGTTGTAAGTACAACCAAAGTAAGAAGCTCACGCAGCTTATTATCAATCTCCCCTTCATCAAATATTTCACCAAAAATAAAGCGGCTGAGTATGTCTTGAAAATCAGGATCAGTAGCATAGGCAGCAGGAATTCCATCACCAAACAACTTTTTAACCATTTCTTGACTCACGCCGATTCGGCTCATATTCAGTAAACCTCCTGTTTCAGTTTGCTCCATAAAATGAACATTAATTGATTAAACAACTATGGTCTATAATTATAGACTTAAATAAGCAAGGTACAATAATCATTTCATCGTGATGTGTGGATTACTCAACAATCATTTAGAATTTGCTTATTATTTCAGCGTTTTCTCTGAAAGGTATAGATTGAAATATACATTTTCACACTGACCACTTTATCCAACGCAGTGGAATGTAATTCATTCTACATTGCTTCGAAAATAAAACGTTAACCTATTCTTCTCACATCATTGCCTAATCGTATTGGAACTATATTGAGAACTATGGAATGGTGTTTCGAAACGACATGCAACTAAAAAGAACAAGCCTTATAACACGGCTTGTTCTCTAGTTCAGATTTCTATGGATTTTTACTTCATTTATAGGTACGAGCAGGAGAAAAATGAACTCCTGTTATTGTTGAATCAACTGTGGATACAGGGCAGAAACACCACCCGCCAGACCTTGCTGCACATTTCGACTTACCTCATCAGCGATAATCTCATAAAGCCCAGATTGTATTCCGTCAATTGCAATCTTGGCAATATCGGTTGGATTGGATTTTGGTGCTTCAATACCTGCTGTCATGTCCGTGTCCATGTACGCGACGTGTAATCCCGCAACCCTTACGTTTTTGGCAGCTAACTCCAATCGTAACGCGTTCGTTAATCCCCATTGCGCAGATTTTGCAGTAGAATATGCACCTGAATTACCCGTATTGATCCAAGACAAGGCAGACAAGATATTTAGGATTGAACCTCCCCATTGTTTTCAATTACCGGTGCAAAAGCGCGCATCATCGATAGTGTCCCGAATACATGCGTGTTAAATTCCAAATGAATATCGTGAAGCTCACCTGTAAGCAAAGAAGCTCCTGTAGAAGAACCAGCATTGTTAACAAGCAACGTTGCATCCACTGCGATTTCAGCCGCAGCCTTCACGGATTCTGGATCGGTGATATCAAGTTGCAGTGGAATTGCTCCCGGTAAATGAATGGATTCAGGATTTCTTGCTCCAGCGTACACTTTGGCTCCTCTAGCAAGAAGTTCAAGTGCTAATTCCTTGCCTAACCCCCGATTAGCACCACTTACTACAGCAACTTGTTTAGTCATATCCATCTGGCATTACTCCCTTATTGTTATGTTTTTTAATTGAGAACGATCGTTCTAATTATGATGAAAAAAAACAGTTAGACGTGATCTAACTTGAATGTAGTATATCAATTGTAGAACGATCAGTAAAGTATTATTTTCACTCCTCTTCATTTACATCGCGATTTCGTTAATACGTTATGGACTGCACCAATAATCAATGCATCAATCTAGAAAAAGATTAATTGACACATTGACTATGCGGTTTAATTTCTCTTTATCCGTTGAGGTTCTTGCCATAGCTCTTATGCCAACGGAGATGTTGTGAAGATACTCTGCTGTTTCCTTAGGGTCTAACTCAGAAGAAAATTCTCCCTCTTGCTGTCCCCATTCAATAATCCGTTGAAACATCTGCTCTACCGAATTAAAGGATTCAAGTGATCTGTTATCCACTTCGTTATCATGCGATGCCAGCTCTACTGCCGCATTTACGATTAAACAACCTGTAGGCATGGCTTCTGTTTCAGCGATCATATAATCAAAAATACTATGCAATGCTTCCACTGCAGTCTTGGACGCTTTGACTTCCGCAAGTAGTGCTGCATTGACCTTATCAGCATAGCGATCCATAGCTCGTAGAAAGAGTGAATGCTTATCTTCAAATGTATCGTAAATACTTCTACGATGAATTCCCATATGTTCAACCAAGTCACTCATGGAAGTTTTCTCGTATCCTTGCTTCCAGAAGATATCCATCGCTTTATCTAATACTTCGTTAACTTCGAATTCTTTACTTCTAGCCATTGCTGCTTCCCTCCCCAACATAATGTAACACAATGGGAACGATCAGTAAAATTAACCGACTTTGATATGCTGATACTATGTTTCTGCAATCTGTATGTATCACCAAGAGTGCCAACGTTTATAACAACATTGGCACTCCGGCTACAATTAAACTAGTCGTTAAAGCTGCTTCACTTGTCCGCTCTGTGCAAACTATAACTTTATTTCTACATTTCGACTTGGATCAGTGTATTTATATATACCAGGATTTAATTCTAGCGTAGCACCCGTTGGTATATCACGATAGGTATCTATATTTACTCCCGTAGATACCATACCTTTGGGAGTAATCTCGGGAACCATTTCTTTACCGTTAATACGTAACGTAGTTTGGTTAACTCCCCTGAAATCAGGCGATGTTGAAGAAGACTCCACCATCAAGCTTTGCCCGTCCATGTAATACGCAAACTGAATTTCTAACCCATCCACCTGAAGTTTAGTGTGCTGCTTTTCTGTTGTTGGCCTATGAAGAGCAACCCAGTTCCTCGTCGTATCCCGTTTCTCCACTACAGCATCTTGCAATATCATTTTCATAGGCACACCAGACCAGTCTTTATACCACACCGGAGATTCAAACTGAAAATAATGCTGATAGCCTTCAACCTGGTCTCCTTTCAAATATCGCCCACCCGTAATCTTCTGAGCTCCAATGATTAATTCTGTTGTATTGTAGTGAACGATACCTTTCGTCAGCGAATCTTCCTTGTTGATCCGAACTTGAATATCTAATGGAGTAATGGCTAGTTGATCGATGCTAACACCTGTTCTTTCTTGAAATTCCGTACTCGTGATCAATGATTTAGAATACATGGCTTCACTCGCTTTTTTTCCATCTGCTTTAAAATCAAACTTCCATGTACCCTCGATTCGCTTCGCCTCTTCAATAAAAGTGAAATGAAGATTTGCATTCTTCCATTCTGTCTCGGACATGTTAAATACCTGTTCGATCAACAAATCTGACCCTTCGTTGGGTAGAATCGTTGGAATGGCATTCCATTCATCATCTTGATTATGCATTACAATATGAGGATTTCCACGTCCTAAATCTGTCGGTGATGCCGTCACTTTATAGCGAACAACTGTTTGATCTCCTACATGTCGAACCGATTGCATATGAATTGTGGGATATTGCGCAACTCCAGTAACGATTGTCCCTTCAGTTTCATGATTAGATGCTAAAGGGATATCTTTATCACGGTACAAAATTAGATTTTGCGCTTCAAATGTATACTTTTTGGCGTCATCCTTCAGCGCATCAGGTGTTTCATAGACTCCCAGGAGCTTCTGGCTATCAGGATCGTAACCCAAATAACCATAGACTTTTGCTGTGCCATCAGGCCCATTCAAGGTATTGATTTCTGTAGCAAACCCAGTATATTGCGTTAGATCCGTTGCAGTACTTAGAGATATAAGCACTTTCATCTTCTCTCCGTCAGTCACCACACCATTCAAATTCATGGTTACCCCTGCATTGGAGGATTGCAGATCATACTGCTGTCCTATGCCATTTTGCAATGCGTTGGCAACGTTCCGGCCACCAATCCGATCCCAATCAATCGTGACACTGGCGAATACTGGAATGGCAACAAGTAAGAAGCAAGAGAATGCGATTCCAACAGGGATAGCTTTAATTCGATGCAACATTCCTCTTCGTGAAGATTGCGTTTTGGCTTTACGCTGATGCACTTCCTTTTCTATGGCTGACCACATGACATCATAATCTGGCTGAGGAGTATCATTATCCTTTTTAATATACTGATTCACTACTTCTCATCTCCTTTAGTTCGGGTTCAACCATTTTATTAAGAAGCTTTAGTCCTTTGAATAACCTCGACTTTGCCGTTCCTTCAGGGATATTCATCACTTTAGAAATCTCAGGTATAGTCAGCTCGTTGATGAACCGCAGCACAATGACCATTCTGATTTTGTCAGGAAGCTCGCTGTAGAGTCCTTCTAGTTCTTCTTTGGTTTCCCGATGGGTTAGACGCCTTTCCACAGGATTATCATCCTGAGATTTGGATAACAAATAGTGGCGCACTTCTTTCATCCAGCCTGTTTTACGCCTTCTAATGACACTGTTGCACTCATTCGAAGCAATTCTTAATATCCAAGACTTCATATTCCTTACCTTCGTTCTATCAGCCATGATCACTTTGACAAATACTTCTTGGCATAGATCCTCCGCGTCTGCCTGATTTTTCATCACATAATAGCAAAAATAATATACGTCTTCTCGATACAGCTCGAAAATTTCTCGGTCCGTCATTCTGCACCCCCTTTGTGGTTGTCAGTAATAAGACTAATAAGGCTATGTAATCGTTCATTTTGTGGAAATCACAAGAAAAAAAGCCGCTAAATTAGCGACTTTGAGATGATCAAATGCTTCTTGGTATTAAAAATGCCTTCCCTGTTTGTTCAAAACCAAGTCGTGGATAATATTCCATCGCCGTTGGTGCAGAGAGCAACAGTAATGCTACCTCTTCACCTAGATGGCTGCGTACACGTTCGATAAGCTGTCTTCCAATGC
Organism: Paenibacillus sp. DCT19; assembly: GCF_003268635.1. Lineage (NCBI taxonomy): Bacteria > Bacillati > Bacillota > Bacilli > Caryophanales > Paenibacillaceae > Paenibacillus > Paenibacillus sp. DCT19. The sequence continues at coordinate 3,114,664 of NZ_CP029639.1, read as the reverse complement.
CGTTTCTCTGATACTCCTTACTCACCGCGAGATCTGATAGATAACAACAATACGCAAAATCCGTAATCGCTCTCGCAAGTCCAATTAATTGGTCATCATGCCAAGCAGAGACTGTAAGCGATGCGTTCTCAATCATTCGTTGAATTCGATCCCGATCATCTACAGGACGTTTAATTCCTGAGCTTCTAAACACATTCTGAACATCTTCCGTCTTAAGATCCGCATTCATTTTGTACAAAATGTCCATTGGATACACCCCACAATTGTAATATACATCGAACATATTAGAAAAGTGGTATCGTGTGAAGATCCAATTTACCTGTAATGGACTAGTCCAATGTTATTCTTCTGTACAATATTATTGTCCGAACGCCTCTAATAAACGAGTAACTTCCGCGGCAGTAATCGGGATTACTCCACCGTGTCGCTTATGAGTTTTACCAAGGTCGTATGCATCCTTATCCACCACCCGGAATTCTCCACTATCCAGATCGGAGGTTAATAGAGGTAGATAACCGTCACCCTTTGCAAATTGATCCACAATCAAACACCATTCATTGCGGTCATTCATCTTATAGATCTGAGGCCCTTCTACGCCAGGAATCGCTTCCAAAATAGGAGCAGATAGCGGACTGAACGCATCCTTATTCAAGGAAGAACCCTTCTCTACCCGAATATTTTTCGTCGTTTCATCTTTCGTATAACGGTAGTAGCTCCCATTATGCGCGATAATGGTTGTATCGATAATGTGGTTCTCTCGTTCAATATATAATTCCGTGGGAGCAAAGCTAAGAAAGTCCTTGGTACGTGAACTATAAATTTTCTGTTTACGTTCGGTTTCAGACGATTCAGAGGATCCTCTTGTTGCCGACGCCCAAAATACTAGAAATTCATCTGTCGCCTCGTCATAGATAGCCTCTGGTGCCCATACACAGCCCGCATCGGATACGCCAACGGTAACTGCACGCGGTGATGACCAGTGCACTAGATCCTCGGTTTCCCAAATAATTATGTCCTTGCTTCCTTCATTTACGGCTGCATCCCAGCCTTTGCCGCTTGCAATCCGGAGATCTGTAGCAATCAGATAAAAGCGGTTATCTTTAGGAGAACGAATGATAAATGGATCCCGAACTCCTTTTTCCCCAATCGCTGATCGCAAAACCGGTAAACCTTGATTTAAGTCTTGCCAATGCAGCCCATCCTCACTGTAGGAGAAGTAAACCTGTTCACCATCCGCACTTTCTCCAATAAAATGAACTAGAAGATAACCCGTATAAGGTACATGTTGTCCTGTCACAATATAACACTCCTTCTAATATCTAATAGAGGTACGTAATCCCGTTGTGCTTAAATGTCCTATCAGTTGCCAAGCTTCAACTTGTAAAGTGAGCTTTGGAACAACCGTTAGTAAGGACTATATACATATTAAATGATTAGTAAGGGTTAAATAAATAGTTTTAATCCATTATCAGCTTGTTCAGAGCGAATGATGATCATGGCACTTTTAGTTAAGAAGATTCACGAACCTCTTACTAATCGTATAATTGATATCTTCCGGAACAGGTTGTAATCCAGTTTGAAGAGTTTCAACGTCTGTAATGATGCGATATGCGGCATGTGAGATCAGTCCAAAGCCCATATCCATAATCTCAATAGGATTGCCATCAGCTCCTGCCAAGTTAAGCGGGTTAGCCTGATGCAGTAGATAGATGCTTTTCTCAGCATATGTTATTCGTTCAATACCCTCTTTGACAACTTCAACAGACTTTGAAGCCTTCTTCAATTCTTCCACGTTGATTTCAAATCCGTAATGCCCTGAATTAGCAAGAATAACCTTTTCTTTGAACAAAGGAATATGCTGTTCGGTAATTACATTAAAGGTTCCCGTTACCGTGACGATTACATCAGCTTCAGGGATCAATTCGTGCAATTCGCCGACCAGATGCCCGTCTGTTTTGGCATTTAACAGTTGAATCGGGTTAACGTCATACACGAGTGTCGTAGCCCCCAAACCACGGAACTTCTTCGCTACACCGCTTCCACAATAACCATACCCAACCACGAGAACCTTTTTGCCACCTACGAGAAGACTTGTTGTTCGCATGAAGCCATCCACAACAGACTGTCCAACCCCAAGCGCATTTTCGAAAATCTGCTTCAAGGGCGAATCATCAATCACGATGACAGGATATTCAGGTTGGACACCCTTTTTCTCAATTAACAGCTTGCCTGTGCGCGTCTCTTCATTGGCACCAATCGGGTTCCATCCCGGCTGTAATTCATGGTGAGCAAGAATCAGGCTTGCCCCATTATCCAAGAAGAGATCAATCCGGTTAGCCATAACCATCTTAAGATAACGTTTGTGATCGTCGTATTGATCCGCTTCCTTGGCTAGAACCGTCACATTAGGAAGTGAGGCCAAATATGCTGCTGTATCCTTTTTCGTTGTACCTAGACATCCGACCAAGTAAATGTGTGCGGCTCCACCAGCTAGAAGTCCCTCGATCCAGAATCCCGTTTTGGGCTCTATATGCATACTGATTGCAATGGTTTTACCTTTGAGCACCTGCTCCTCTTGGAACCAATCATTAAGCTCCGCCACAATCGGCATCCTCTCTCTAAACCAATGCATCCGAGATGCCCCAGCACTAGCCAAACTTGAATCATCAATAATACTATTCATAACGAACCCCCTAGTTAATTACATGTTGTGTTGTAATTCGAGGTAAGTATAATATGATACAAGGTCAAGCAATAAGGACAAAAGTCCGCTTTTTCAGAGCTATATTTTCGAACACGTTTGTGCAAAAGGAGAACTGACTACTATGCCAACTAAGGTTAACCCGGATATATCGGCCGCCGTTATAAAAGCAAACCTACATCATATCATTACAGGTGAAGCTCTAGCTACCTTGCAAGTAAGAACATACACAAAAAACGAGACGGTTGTCGTCTCGGGTGATGCGTTAGCATTTTTCTATATTATTATTGAAGGCAGAGTGGCAATTCATAACTATTCGGAGCAGGGGAATGTAGCTGTTGTGGATTATGTAGAGCAAAACGGAGTATTAGGTGATATGGAATTCTTCAATCATTGCAATTACCTTCACACGGCTGTGGCTGTCGTACCAACAACCATATTACTCATTCCACTAGAAGTGGTACACTCTCATCTAACAACATCCGTCCCGTTTCTCATGCGTATGTGTTCGGTTCTCACGGAGAAGTTGATGAAGTCTTCAGTGAAAAATGCAAGATCACTGCTGTACCCAGCCAAAAATAAACTGTGCAAAACGATTGTACAAACCTCAGAAAAATTCGAATCCGCAACGATTCCTTTTGTTATGAAAGACATGTCCAGCATGATGGGCATCTCCGACCGCCATATTAGAAGATTGCTCAGTGATCTAATAGAAGAGAAGATTATCCTGAGACAGAACAAAACGATTCAGATTTTAGACATGAAGCAGTTACAGCGATATTCCACCGATTTTTAAATGATTCCTCAACTACAAGTCTTCTTACGAGGTAGACACTCTGTAGATGATAATATCCAATCCAGTGTCGGTCGCTTTCCCCTCACCAACGAGAATATCGCTATTCAGAAAGGATAGTGCTGTACTGTTCGTAATGATTGTAGGCGAAGTGCGAAACAATGAAGATTTCAACTTTTTATTGATATTTCCGTTATTCTCGATATAAATCTCACAGCTTTGTCCGGTAAAATCCTCACCTTGGAGCATGTATCTTGCCGACAGACTGTGTCGATCTCCGCCCTTCCCAATGACCTGTGTATCCACGCCACCATTAAGCACGATGCCTTCAAAATATTTTCCCGTTACATGTCCTGTGAACGTAATCATAACAACAGAATCATCCTCGGTATTGCGTAATTCGACCGTTTCTAAGATCTTCACATGAACCGTAAACACTTCTTCTAATTCCATAGTTTCACCCCTCTACTGCATCCTATCATACCCTCTGCGGCAAAATAAAGGAAAGAGCCGCTATCTAGTAGCGGCTTGCTTCTTACACTCTATAGTGATTGGCTATTAATCCATATGAGATCCGCCGTTGATATCAATTTCCTCGCCAGTAATGTAGGAAGCTTCACTAGAAGCTAAGAAAGCAATGGCTGAAGCAATCTCTTCCGTTTCACCCGGGCGTCCCATAGGAATGCCTGCAATTACGCCATCCGCAGTTTGCTGATCTAGAGATTTCCAGATGTCCGTGTTCACTAGGCCTGGTGCGATACAGTTAACCGTAATACCATCTGTCGCAACTTCTCGTGCGAGGTTTTTGGAGAAACCAAGAACAGCTGCCTTCGATGCAGAATAGTGCGCTCCACCAAAGACACCGCCGCCCCGTTTAGCAGATACAGACGATAGGCTAATGATTCGACCATAATTTTGTTTCTTCATTGGTTCAAGCACGGCTTGAGTGCAGAGAAAGAGTCCGAACATGTTTACGTTGAATACACGAGTTACATCTTCTAATGTCATTTCTGCTACAGTTGCCTTCTGGGATATGCCTGCATTATTCACCAAAATATCGATTCTTCCGTACGCTTGCAGTACCTTCTCCACCATGGCCTGGTTTGATTCTTGACTGGTAACGTTAAGCTCAACCCCGATGGCTTCCCCGCCTTCTGCACGAATAGCATCAACGGTCTCTTGAATTCCTTCTTGGTTGATATCAGCAATAACGAGCTTTGCCCCCTGCTTGGCTAATGTTAGTGCAATCGTTCGTCCAATTCCTCGTTTAGATCCACTTCCTGTGACAATGGCTACTCTGTTGTTTAATTCAAACATGTTATACACTCCTTCAGATGGGTTGATTGCGATCATTAAGCAAAATTCTTACTCAGTGCTTTCGGATTAAGAAGTTATTTTAATAGGGAATGTGCAGTCGCTACGATGTTATCTATCGTGATTCCGTTCATTTCGAGCAATTTTTCGTAGGGAGCAGATTCTCCGAATTTGTCTTGAACACCAATTCTGCGGACGATAGCTCCGCCTTCCTCGGCTACAACTTCACTCACTGCACTGCCAAGACCATTCAGAATGTTATGATCCTCCACCGTGATGATCCGGCCTGTACTTAAGCAATCCACAACGGCCTCACGGTCTAGAGGTTTAATCGTATGGAAATCAAGTAATTTAACGGATACACCCTCGTTCTCCAACAATTCCGATGCTTTCAAGGCAAGGTGTAAAGTGTCCCCATTGGCGATGATGGCAATATCTTTGCCGTCCTTCAGCTTTTTGGCTTTACCGATCTCGAACTCTTCATCTTCTCCATATATGACCGGAACTGTATCACGGGTGAACCGAAGATATACTGGGCCATAATATTCAGCAGCCTTAGCAACAAGCTTGCGCGTAGATTGATAGTCAGCAGCCATAATAACCGTCATATTGGGAACTGTGCGCAGTACACCCATATCTTCAATAGCCTGATGGCTTCCGCCGTCATTAGCCGGGGTCAGTCCACCATGGGAGCAAGCAATTTTTACATTTAAGTGAGGATAGCAAACTTCCTGACGAATCTGTTCGAGCATGCGTAGCGAACCAAAAACAGCATAGGTGCTAATAAAAGGTATTTTTCCCGTTGTTGCGAGTCCTGCGGCAAGCCCTGCTGCGTTCTGTTCGGCAATACCCACGTTGATATGCTGGTTCGGAAGCTGATTCGCAAACTCTGTTGTTTTACATGATTTACCGATATCAATATCAACGACATAAATGTCCTTATTCTTCTTGCCAAGCTCTACAATTTCGTGTCCAAAACCTTCGCGCGTCGCAATTTTTTTCTCCGTTACGTTATATGTGCTCATCATTTCAGACCTCCCGCAATTTCTTCCAAAGCCTGTAGATATTCCGCTTCCTTCGGAGCAACCCCGTGCCAGTTACATACATCCTCCATAAATGAAACCCCTCTGCCCTTAACGGTATTGCATACGATGCAGATTGGCTTCCCGTGTTGAATATTACGGATTTCATCCAATGTATCTACGATCTGTTGCATGTCATGACCGTCTATTCTTCGGGTATCGAAGCCAAAAGCTTTAAATTTCAGCTCCAAATCCAAGTTTGGCATGATCTCATCACAGGTACCGTCAATTTGCAGGTTGTTATCATCCACAAACACAATTAGATTATCGAGTTGATATTTGTTTGCCGTTTGAGCAGCTTCCCAGATCTGACCTTCCTGACATTCACCATCCCCAACATCGCGAATACTCGGTATGACTTGTCGTCCCTTTTACCTGCAATCGCCATGCCTACGGCACAAGAGAGCCCTTGACCGAGTGAACCTGTTGAGATGTCGATTCCCGGACATTTTTTCATATCAGGATGTCCTTGAAATGGAGAACCGTACTGTCTTAGCGTGTGTACCTTCTCCATTGGAACAAATCCCCGGTGAAGCAGTGCAGCGTACTGAATCGGGCATACATGTCCTTTGGATAATACGAAGCGATCGCGGTCTTCCCATTTCGGATTAGCTGGGTCAATGTTCATTTCCTTGAAATACAAAGCTGTAACGATATCTGCTGCAGATAGTGAACCACCTGGATGACCGGACTGTGCTTCATAGATCATCGTGATCGCTGTTTGTCTCAATTCGATTGCCTTTTGCTTGAGTTCTTCAACGCTGGACTTGGTCATTATGCTCACCTCATATGAATTTGGTAGTTATTTTCTTTTGTCATCTTGTAAACTTGTTAACTTGTATCCTAAGTTGTTGTAAAAAAAACGAGCACTTTGCTCAGATTCTCATACTCGTTTCACCTGCGGTTACCCTGTTTTACTTGAATTGGGATGATCCAATGGTCTACCCGGACTTACTTTATAACTTTTACCGGATTGTTTGACAAGGAACACGATGATAGTCGCACTTATTATCATGCTGATTCCAAGAACTGTCAACCCGAGATTATGGCTGCCTGTCATGTCATTGATAAATCCTACAAAATACGGGCCGAAGAATCCACCAAGATTACCAATACTATTAATCAATGCAATCGCACCACCTGCTGCTGCTCCCGTCAGGAATGATGGCGGGATCGCCCAGAATGGAGAGTAAGCTCCAAACGCCCCACACAAACTAATCGTTAGGAGTGCAAACGCTCCCATCAAACTGAAATCTGCAACATATACACTTGCAATCATAGCAATCGCACTAACCGTCAAACAACTAGCCACATGGAATTTACGTTCGTTATGTTTATCTGAACTTTTGCCGACAAGATACATCACAATCATTGCACAGAGATACATGAATCCAAGCAACCAGCCAATACTCTGTAAGGACCAACCTGTCGATTCAGTCAAACCTCTTGATATGGTTGGCAGGAACATATTGATTCCGTAATAACCAAACATCCAGAAGAAGTATCCCAGTGCCAAAATAAGTACATCCTTATCTCGCAAAACTTCAAGGAAAGTAGGCTTTTTAACTTTTTGTTTCTCCAGTGCCTCTTTGCGAGTTACATCCAGTAGCCAAGTCTTCTCTGCGCCCGTTAACCACTTGGCATCTTCGATCCGATCCGTTAAGTAGAAGTAACAGATAATGCCAAGAAGTACTGCTGGAATCGCTTCCAAAATAAAGAGCCATTGCCAACCTGCCAAGCCGAGCCAATCAATTTGTAACAGGAACGTGGATAACGGTGACCCAATAGCATTAGCTGCTGGAATTGCAATCATAAATCCAGCAATCGCTTTGGCGTGATGCTTGGATTGGTAGAATCCACTTAGATAATGCACCATGCAAGGGTAGAAACTAGCTTCAGCCACACGAGTAAGAAGCGAACGATGTAGAACTGGATTGGGGTTTGGATAAATGCCATAATGATCGCAATGATTCCCCAGGAAACCATGATGCGGCTAATCCACCGTCTTGCACCAATCTTGGACATCATTGCACTGCCGGGTACCTCAAGCAGGAAGTAACCTAAGAAGAAAATCCCTGCCCCAAACCCATACACGGCCTCGGAGAATCCGAGGTCTTCATTCATTCGTAATGCCGCAAATCCGATATTTACGCGATCCAGTATTGAAATGGCAAAACACAAAAACAAAAATGGGATCAAACGTAATGTGACTTTGCGGACTGTTGATTTCTCCAATTGCTGCAGATCCATATGAAATCCTCCCATGAAATAATTCAATCCGTTGTTATATTAAACGCTTACAATTTCAGTTATAAAAAAATGATGTGCTGCATTTTCAAAATCATTCACTGAAATGAAGCGTTTCCAAATACTTGTGATGATATGCACCTCCTGTTGATTTGTAATCTTGTTAACTTGTATCCTAAGTTTTGCTGATCTGAATATATCAATTAACTTTTTAATTGTCAATAAGTTTTTTTTCAATTTTGGATGGATTAAAAACAACAAATAATCCCTATGCTAATTGCGATGCATAGGGATTATAATTAATCTTTCCAATAACGATTAAAGAGATTTTGCATATGCTGTGTCATGAGATTGGCTGCCGTATCTTCCTGCTTATTCTCAATCGCATCTATGATTTCTTTATGCTCGCTAAAGTTCGTATCACGGTAGTCAGGGCGGGTTACCGTGCGATCACGGATAAATCTCCACATTTCCTGCTGCTTCATCGCTTGGGTTATTACCGTCATGAACTGAATGAATAAGTCATTATGTGAAGCTCTGGCAATCTCCATATGCAAGCGTTCATCCGTTTCCGGTACATAATGTCCACCTGCTGTCTCTGATTCCATCTGTTTAATGGTTTCACGGAGAAGCTGAATCTCGTCTGCGGTAGCCCGTTGTGCTGCCATACTGGCGATTAGTGGTTCAATACTCATTCGTGCTTCAACGATATCCTCCGGCGATACAGAATTGATGAAAGAATCGTCCGTCACTGCCTCATCCTGAGCCATCGTGCTTTTGACATAAACGCCTTCACCCTGTCTAGAATAGATGTACCCTTTCATTTCCAGAGCGCTCAGTGCCTGTCTGATCGGAGCCCGGCTTACCCCGAATTGCGCACATAGTTCTCGTTCTGTTGGCAGTTTGTCCCCAATCTGGAACGTACCTGATTGTATTTCAGAGAGAATCTGATCGTAAATTTGAATATACAGTTTATTGCTGGATACGCGATTAAATTGTATTGAAATCACTTCCCTCGATTAGTTTCATTACATCTAATTACCAAAACGATATATCAATAAACATTATATAAATTAGAACCTTGTTAGACAACATGATAATTAACAAATCATTAGAATTCAACAAAAGTACATCGATTGGACAACCTTTTCCAGTACTTTTACAACGGAGGCCATTAAGACAACAACTCAGTCTTAAAATCAATAAAAAAACATGACCGCCATAGCGCGATCATGTTTTCTTCAAATCCCACTTCTCAATGCATAACCATTAAGATTTCGCAGGCAATATATTTTTGTCAAACTCAACTTCGAACAGATATTCGTCCAAATCAACCTTCATCGCTTCATTGAAGATGTTCGAGGCAATCATCTTGCATCCAACAGTTGTAATCAGCACAATCTCTTCTGAGGTGAATTCGCTTCTTAATTTATCATAAATGGACTCATCGATGGTGTTTGGATTGTTAACCAATCCACGCCCATAATCAATCAATACTTTTTCGATTTCAGTGAATTCGAATTCATTGAAGCTGATGTTCAGATCACGGAGAAGCTTGGCATGATAGGTGGAGCAGACCAGACACTCATTTTCAGTCGAGATCGCATAACAGTAAAAATAAATCGCGCGACTGCCAATGATTTTTTGCAACTCATTACGTACCGGATAAAATTCCATCGCATCAAAAGACGGCATAGAATACAACAACGTTTTAACCATATTCGTTACTCGATTGCCATTCTTGATTCGCTCATCCACAAAGTTCTTGGCTTCTTGAGACATGTCTTCGTATTGTAATGCGGGTACTACACTGCTCATGTAAAATTCCTCCTCTTAAGTAAAGTTAATGTGACGTCTTTAAGTAATAAGTAACCATCATGTTTGGACAGCTTATTGAAATTGTGGAATATTAATTCTCGGAATAGCATCAATCAACGACCGGGTGTACTCATGCTGCGGATCGTGGAAAATTTGCTTGGTCTCCCCGCCTCCACAACTTCGCCGGCTTTCATGACCATCACACGATGCGAAATGCTGTAGATTACCTCAAGGCCATGCGCGATAAATAGATAAGATACACCCTTCTGCTGTTGAAGCTTCTTCAGCAATTCCAGAATCTGTGCCTGAATAGTCATATCAAGTGCAGAGGTTGGTTCGTCACAGACAATAACGGCAGGTTCTGCCGCAAGTGCTCTGGCGATTCCCACACGCTGACATTGTCCACCGGACAGCTCTCCTGGATATCGCGATTTAAACTCTCGGGGTAAACCAACATCATCCAACAACTCATCGACCCGTTTATCAATCGCTTTGGCGTTCATCTGAAAGTACAGCTTCAACGGTTCAGCCACGATATCTCTGATCTTCCATCTTGGATTGAGGGACGAGACCGGATCTTGAAATACATATTGGATGCTGCGCTTGTCGGAGCGAATACGCTTCGTGCCACTTAAGGCTTTATCGCCCAAGACGATCGAGCCTGATGTAAGTGGAATCATGCCAGCGACCATTTTGGCAACCGTCGTTTTGCCACTCCCCGATTCTCCGACAATGCCTAATGTCTCCCCTTGCCCTAGATAAAACGAAACATCTCGAACCGCGGCAAAGTCGGTACCATTCCTCGTCCGATACACCTTATGAAGTCCTTCAGCCTCCAACAGATGTTTGCTCATATATCCACCCCTCAAAATAAATACGGGGCATGCTGTTTAACAGCTGCTTGGTGTAAGGATGCTCCGGTCGCCCGAATATCGCTTCCTTCGTACCTTCTTCAACCAGATTGCCATGTCTCATCACGATCACACGGTCAGCAATCTCATGAACCACACCAAGATCATGCGTAATGAACAGCACCGTCATGCCATATTGCTCTTTTAGCTTCAGGATTAACCGCAAAATCTGAGCTTGAACCGTCACATCCAATGCTGTTGTCGGTTCATCCGCAAGCAGCAACTCAGGTCGTGAAGACAAGGCCATCGCAATCATGACACGCTGCCTCATTCCGCCAGACAATTGAAATGGATACTGCTTCACAACGTCATCCACATTGCGGATCTCCACTTGGGTTAACCAGGATTTTGCTTCTTCAAGCGCAACTTTTTTGCTGATTCTTTTTGGCGCATGCAGACGAATCACATCCACCATTTGTGTTCCAATCGTGTAAACCGGGTTTAATGCACTCAGTGCATCTTGGAAGACCATAGCGATCCGTTTGCCACGAATACGCTCCATCTGTTTCTCATTTAATGTCAGCAAATCCTGACCGGCGAACCAGATCTGCCCATGGGTAAATTCTGCAGCAGGTCGCGGCAGCAATTGCATAATCGATTTAGCGGCAACGCTTTTGCCGCTTCCCGACTCACCAACCAGGCACAAGATCTCACCTTCACGGATATCCAAGGATATATGATGAAGCACGTCCGTATGTTGGTCACGCTTGGTGAAGCGAACGCCTAATTCATTGATGCGCAGGAGTGATGTATCTGTCATTAGCTTCTCTCCTTGCTAAGGTCGAATTGCACCACATTCGAATCCGGCTGTTTCAGAAGCCGCTGTAAGGCTTCATGAGCAAGCACAAGATCAAATATGGACAGACCGAACGCATTAAACATTAATTTACGCTCAGGATGCTGCTGGATTGCCTGATCAGGCTCAGCCAGAAGCTTTTCTAACAGGATTACCTTATCACCAATTTCCGGTGTCTTGCGCGCAAGACCGAATAGCGACTGACTGCTAGATGGAACGCCAGCTTCATAATCATCACATACAATATGGTCAAATGATTCAATGGCTTCTGCATCAATATCACGCATGCCGATATGAAGATACAGATGGCCGGGAACGAAATGATCTACATGTAAGTAAGGAGTTGAAGCGGATGTCGCCCCGACCACAACCTCAGCACAATCAAGTCGTTCTGGAAGAGATTCATGGACACGGCTCTGAATACCCGTTCTCTAAGAAGATCTGCGTGATTTTCAAGCAACTGCTCTGCATGCTGCATCGTACGACTCCACACATGAACTTCTTTCAGTTCAGGCATGAACGGCACAATACTGCGAAGCTGGTGACTCGCCTGAAATCCAGATCCACAGATGAACAATGATGATGCCTTAGATCCTGCTAACGCTTTGATCGCAGTTGCAGATACTGCACCTGTACGGAGCCCGCTGATCAACTCGCCTTCCAAGAGTGCAAGTGGTCTGCCTGTTGCTAATTCATTGAGCACAACGACCGGATGTGTATACGGTATCGAAGGATCGGAGTGTGGCACATGGGAAGTCCATTTCAGTCCAGCCACGCCTTCCTCAGCAAGATACGCAGGTAAGGAATAGAATGCTCCCGCTTCTCTAGCCCCAGCAGCCATCGCTATCTCCTGTGCACTTACTGCTGTCCCCTGTGCCTTTTGACTAAAGGTTCGTTCAATCAGACGTTGTGCAACTAAGGGGTCAGCTATCCCACTTTGCTTGATGCTATCTCGTGATACGAAGTACATTCGCTCCATCCTCCTTCCTGCTGTGACATGACATGAGTTGTTGCCCTGTTGCTTCGAATCGCTTTCCTTCGAGCCGCTTCATATTCATCGGAACTCCGCTCGGTCTCTAAGCCAATCGCCAAACAGATTAATTGTCATAATAACCAGAGCAATAGCGAGTCCAGGTATGGTAGATAACCACCATGCCGAACTGATATAACTCTTGCCGTCATTCACCATACCGCCCCAAGACGGTGTAGACACATCAATACCGAGCCCAAGGAAGCTTAATGCTGCTGCGAGCAAAATCATGTGTGACATCTGTAAAGCAGCTTGTGTGGCGATCGTGTACAGGGTATTCGGTAAAATATGCTTCGCCATGATACTAATGCTTGGTACACCCATCGCTTTAGCAGCTTCGACGTATTCCAATTCTTTCAGTGAGAGTACTTGGCTACGAACAACACGTGCAAAGGTTACCCAGCCTGTCACTGCCAGCACGATAACGATATTCGTAAGACCTGATCCAAGCACCGCAACCATAACAATGGCGAGCAGCATGCTTGGAATGGACATCTGGATATCCGCAAGACGCATTAATACTGCATCCGTTTTACCACCGAAGTATCCGGCTACGATGCCAATGATACTGCCCAGCACACCTGAGATGGCAACAGCGATGATACTGATCCAGAGCGAGAGCCTGCCCCATAGAGCAATCTGCTGAGTACATCCCTGCCCAACTGATCTGTGCCAAGCAAGCTCATACCGCCGTCTCCGCTATACGTGCTCCCTGGCGGAATAAGAATATCTTGCAGTGACTGCCTATACGGATCGAATGGCGCGAATAGCGGGGCAAAGACCGTCAGCACGAAGATGACGGTCAACGAACCTATGCTGGCAATGCCCTTGGCATTCGCACGAAGCAAAGATCGTTTTTTCATGATTATCCCTCTCTTCGTTTAGTGCACTTTGATTCTTGGATCAAGGCGATGATAGATCAGATCCGTCACAAGTGTAATGGCGATATAGATGATGCTGATCACAAGGATACTTGCCTGCACCAGCGGGAAGTCGCGGTTGCTGACACCTTGTATAATCAACTGTCCCACACCTGGCCATGAGAAAATCGTTTCGGTCACCACTGCGCCAGCAATCATGACTCCGAATTCCAGGCTAATGACGGTAATAACCGGCAGAAACGCGTTTTTGAGTCCGCGTTTCAAAATCCGGCTAGGTTTGGAGAATCCTTGGGCTTGACTTGTAATCATATACCCCTTATCCATGACTTCAATAAGAGAGGCTCGCATGGTGCGGGCAATCGGAGCAATCGGGTATGCTGCTAGAGTCAGCGCTGGTAATATAATCGACTCTAATCCCCGATTGCCCGACGTTGGCAACCAGTGGAGATTCACTGCAAAAATCATGATTAACACAATCCCAATCCAGAATACCGGCAGTGATTGGGTTAAGAAAATCCAACCGTTGACCACATAGTCGATCCAGCTATTCTTTTTATACGCTGACACGATCCCAGCCAGCAAACCAACAGTGACTGCAATAATGATCGCAAACATGGCCAGATCTATGGTTGCTGGCATTCGTTCGAGTACTAGCTTCAGCGCGGATTCTTTGTAATACAGCGAATTTCCCAAATCGCCGGTAAATAGGTTTTTTAGATAATCGATGTACTGCATCCAGAGAGGTTGATTGAACCCTAAGCTCTCTCGAAGCGCGGTCACCTGTTCTTCGCTCGCTTCAGGTGGAAGCATTAGGCGCGCCGGATCACCTGACAAGCGAATAATGAAAAATACAAGCGTTGCCGCACCGAGGACTGCAAGTACCGATTGTCCCAAACGTTTAAGCACGTAATGCTTCAATGGTTAACACTCCCATCCGGGCTTGGCCAAGTCACATAAGACGCCTGCCGATTTACTCGTTACCTGCTGAAATCGTCGATACCGGGATGGAGCCATCCACACGACCGTCCCATTTCAATCGATCAGATACGCCATAGTACTGGTTCTCCTGATATAGGAAAATGCGCGGTGCATCTTTCAACACTTCGTCCTGAATTTCTTGATATAGCTGTTTACGTTTAGCCTCATCTGTGACCGATCTCGCTTCATCCAGCTTAGCATCTACGTCCTTGTTCGCATAAGTGGAGTAAGACTCTCCTGAACGAAGGATGGCATAGATCGCTGCATCTGCATCAAGCGTGTTCGTGCTGCTCCAACCGAGTACATACATATCCGATTGTTTGCCCGCAGGTACGAGTGTCCGATACACTGAACTTTCTACGTTATTGACTTTGATATTTACGCCAACGGCTTTCAGTTGCTCTGCAATGACTTGTGCTACATCCGTGTTTTTGATGTACCAGCTTACTGTATCAAGTGTTGCAGAGAATCCGTTCGGGTAGCCTGCTTCTGCTAACAATTGCTTCGCTTTTTCCGGATCATAGCTATATCCTTCTGGTTCGCCAGCATATCCGAAGTCTTTTGGACCAATCAAGCTATTGGTCTGAACAGCTGCGCCTTGAAGCACTTTATCTACAATGGATTTAACATCGATTGCATAGTTCAGCGCTTGTCTTACTTTTGGATCATCAAAAGGTTTTACATCGGTTTTGAAGCCAACATATACCGTGTTGCCCGCGCGTTCAACAGTGGAGAGACGTGCAGTAGAAGATGACTCAATCTTCTCACGATCTTCTGGAGATACAGCTGTGATCAGATCAACTTCACCGTTCAGCAGCGCACTTACACGTGTCGAAGCTTCAGGAATAGAACGGAAAGTAACCTTCTTCACATCTGGTTCGCCGCCCCAGTAATTTGGGTTAGCTTCTAATACTACGTTACTGCCTTTGTCCCAGCTTACGAACTGGTATGGGCCTGTGCCGATCGGTTTTTGAGCAAATTGCTCTTGCCCTACTTCTTCAGCATATTTGGGAGGTACAATTTCGGTTGGATAACGATTAAACCGTGTTGGTACAAGTGGATCAGGTTTCTTCGTTACAACATTAACCGTGTACTCATCAACTACGTTAACTTCTTGGATTGTAGATACATAACTAGCTGTCGGTGCATTGTTCGCTGGATCAAGCACACGATCAAGGGAGTACTTCACTGCATCAGCATTGAACGCCTCACCATTCGTGAAGGTAACCCCCTCACGCAATTTGAATTGCCATGTTGTATCATCGATCTGGCTCCAGCTTGTCGCTAGACCAGGTACGAGCTTTTCTTCTGCGTCCCGTTTAACCAATGTATCGAAGATATTGTCCACGACCTGTGCATTTTCGGTCAGAAAACCCGGATCCAATCCGTTTACGTCAAATGCGCGGGCAATCGTGATTTCTAATTTTTGATCTTGCCCTTCACCTGTTGCTTCTTCACCCGCTCCTGATTTGCTCGTTGTAGAGCAGCCTGCGGCGAATACGGCCAGCAGTGTCAGGATTAGCAAAAACTTACTCTTTTTCATGATGTACAACCCCCGTTAATTAAATTATGCTAATTTGCCCAACATGACCGCGTAACCGTTCTTGTGAACTGTCGATGCTGCATGAATGGATAAAATGACACCATGTTCGATGGGACAGGTTATGGAATGCTCTTCAAGTCCCGGATATGACAATACACGCATCAGCTCTTCTCCCAGCCGAGCGTTCTCTCCAGCCTGCCTACTAAACGTTAACAAACCGCTCGTTTCAAATCTCATTTCAACGATGTCTGAGATCCGTGCAGGTTTTCGATTCATGCCAAGTGTTTCTTCTGCCTGGGAATATTGTTCAGATGAATATACGCCAAGTTGATCAAGGATCATCTGCACTGCGTGTAGATGTGTATCAACGGCTGCGGAAGTCCAGTAGTTGCCTCCGCCACTCTCAAGTAAGACAGCCGGGATTCCCTGCTCACACACTTCATTAATCAACATCCCCTTGGTTCCAGACTGGCAGACATATGTTGCTGTAAGTGGAATCTTATTTAGCGCCGCCATACTTCTTTGGAATGCTGCCTCGTGGTCGCTTGCGACCATTGCAAACGGACAGACATCCAGCCAGCGACCACCTCCATGCAGATCAATCAGAAAATCAGCATATGCAATGATATGGTTAGCCAACCAGCGACCATAACGACCAGAGTATGAATCATCTGTTGCATTTTGGCCAAAAACCCGATTCAGGTTGATGCCATCCAGTGGGCTGCCATTTGTTCCCGCAAGCATCGCGGTTGGGTTCGTAACAGGGCACAATATCAAATTTCCATACAAATGCTCAGGCACAATA
Source organism: Paenibacillus sp. DCT19 (assembly GCF_003268635.1). NCBI lineage: Bacteria > Bacillati > Bacillota > Bacilli > Caryophanales > Paenibacillaceae > Paenibacillus > Paenibacillus sp. DCT19. The sequence goes on along the minus strand of NZ_CP029639.1, from coordinate 3,097,765 downwards.
TCGTTCAATAATTTAGCGCAAGCGATAATACCATCATGCTCGTCTCCATGTAGTGCAGCCTGCACCCATACCGTCGGCCCCTCTTGAATTCCCTTGACCAAAAACAAAACGATCGTTTGCTCCTCATGAATCTCATCAATTCGGGATACACTTGCCGATGACTGTTGACTGAAAGCTTGTTCCAGACTTACATATACGGGATAAGGTTTCGCAAAAATGGAGGTTACCAATAGGGACTGCTGCATGATGAAATGAACCGCCTTTCTATAACCGAGTATTCTTGTATGAATTATAAAATTTAGTTGATACTATCAAACGACGCGTCATTCTGTCAATGTCATAAATTGTATACGCATAGCGATATATGTCGAAAAAACACTGATGATATACAGTTGATATCGATTACAAAAAAAGAGGATTTTTAATTATATAATGAAGAAATTACTCAAACATACGAAAAAAGCCGCTCTAAAGCGACTTCGTATAACGTTATCATGATGCACGGAGATGTAATATATTCTTCAGCTACTGCTCTCGTTCTACTCCCTGAATTTACACGCCAAGTAGACGCGGCAGCAGACTACAGTTCAATCCCTTCTCCAAGTTCAAGCACCTTGCCTACCCCACTCGGTAAGAGCGAAACAAAAGCATGTGGATCTTGCTGAATATTAGGAAATGTATTAAAGTGTATCGGCACTACCTGTTTAGCTTGAAGCCATTCTGCTGCAACTGCAGCGTCTTCAGAACCCATCGTATGATTGTCCCCAATCGGTAGAAAAGCCAAATCGATTTCATTACGTTCTCCAATGACTTTCATATCATAAAACAGTCCTGTATCCCCTGCATGAAACACGGTTTTGCCCTCAGCAGTAAACAATATTCCTGTAGGCATGCCCGTGTAAATAATCGTTTTGGTCTCAGGATTCACATAACTTGAACTATGAAATGCCTGTGTTACCTTTACTTTTCCAAACTCAAATGTATACGCCCCACCTATGCTCATTGCATGCGTATTTACACCTTCCCAGCTGAGTAAATCAGCCAGTTCAGCCGTCGCAATAACCAGGGCATTATTCCGCTTAGCGATTTCTACGGTATCCCCCACATGATCCCCGTGTCCATGCGTTAACAGAATTACATCCGCTTGAACGTTAGACGCATCTAGATCAGTATTTGCATTGCCTGTAATAAACGGATCAATCAAAATGACTTTTCCGTTCGTTTCTATTCTGACAACAGAATGTCCATGGTAAGTTACTTTCATCTTTATTTCCTCCTTATTCAGACAAATAACATTGAATTGCATAATGCAGTGTCAGGCTTCCATTGGTATAACCGATTGGGCAATCTTACATGCACCCGACCGTTCATAAGGAAACCCATCAAACGCAGGCTGATGATCCGGCATAGTTTGATGGGCAAATTGTAAGCAGGGATACACCGCTTATGAGATCTAATTCTTAGAAGTTTTGCGCTGCGTTACGAGCTTTTTCAATAGCTTCTGCTTTGATCTGTGGAGCACGTTCACCGGCTGTAGATACACCTTCAATAAATAGGTGGTCAACATCTGTAATACCAACAAAGTTCAATACCGTTTGCAGGTGACGATTGCCATTCTCACGATCAGCGACAGGACCTGCAGAGTATACGCCGCCACTAGCTTGAATGTGGAATGCTTTTTTGTTTTCGAGCAGCCCAACTGGACCATTCTCCGTGTATTTAAACGTTTTGGCTCTAACGCAGAAGGAATCAATGTATGCTTTCATCACTGGCGGGTATGAGAAGTTCCACATCGGTGTAACGAACACATACTTATCTGCTGCCACGAACTCGTCGAGCAGTTCGTTTAACTGGGATACTTTTTGTTGTTGTGATGCGCTCAATTGATCAAATGTACCACCTGTTTGCAGCTTGCCCCACGCGTCCAATACATCCGCATCGATATGAGGAATGTTACGTTGATATAGATCAACATGCACAACCTCGTCTGTAGGGTGACTCTCTTTATAGGCTTGTACGAATTGTTCGCCAGCTGAAAGGCTGTACGATGCTTCTGGGTTACCTGGATGAGCTGTGATGTATAATAGTGTTGACATAGTTATAACTTCCTCTCTTTAGTACGAATATGAGAAATTGATGTTTAAATTTATTGAGGTCAAACGATGAATGGAGCTTCACCATTGCCATATGACCAGTTTTCTTTGGTGACTTCAATCAGGTTGATGAACACATCTTCTTTACGAATGTCACGCTGTTGATGCAGTTGCTCAGCTAATTCCGCATAAAATTCTTTCTTCACATCCCCGGAACGGCCAGCATTCAACGTGATTTGCACAATGAGGAATCCATCCGTTCTCTCAATATCCAGGCAAGTCGGATCAAAACTAAAATGTTCACGATCCAGTTCTTCAATAATCAGAAAACGATCATTCGCAGGTACATGCAGTTTATCTACAATCGTTTGCAGGACAATCTCACCAATTTGTGCTTTCTCTTCACTGGAGCGACCCCTCAAAGTTACGATGCGAGTTAAAGGCATTTGTGTTACCTCCTTGTTTTGTTTTTGTTGATATGGTTTATTTTATCTGCTAGAATCCAGAACACGAATGTACTTAAGTTCGTGTTTGTTCGTGTTGAACTTGCTTAGTCTACGGAATTCAGGTGATGATATGGAAGAAGGCAAATTATCGAAAGATTGGCCACATGAGTGGATCAAAAAAATACGTTCCAGACCGACCAGAAGAGGCTCATCCAAACGAATGCGTCAGATTGATTTGGCAAAGAGAGTCGGTGTTGACCCTAGAACGGTTCAGCAATGGGAGAATGGAGATCGCCTTCCCAGTGTTGGTAACCTCAAGCTCATCATCCAGGCATTCTGGGAAGAAGGCCTTTTTCTAGAAATAGATCCCGCTCAAGAGGCAGAGCAGCTATGGCTAGCTGTCAAACGATTTTCCGAAGCACGTTCGGCCACTGGCCGTGAGTTTCCTGATTTTGACGCTACGTGGTTTGCAACATTAGCTGTCACGGAGAGCCTGGAATCTAATCAGACTAGAGATGTGAAGGCGGCCTCCTTCCCCTCCGTTACGGCGACAATTCATTTACCAAGGCTCGCCTCCAACTTTGTTGGAAGGCATCAATCCAAAGTCGATCTGGTGGAACAGCTACGTATTCACTCCCTAGTCTCCATCGTAGGTTCAGGAGGTATTGGTAAAACCACTCTTGCCGTTGAAGTCGCTTCATCGCTGATAGACATGTACCCGGATGGGGTGTGGATGTTTGAATTCGGCGTTGTTAATGAATCACACGACCTGGATCAATTGCTCCTAGCTACGTTGGGTTTACAAAATCAGGCGAACCAAACAGATCTTCAGGCTGTAATGGACAGGATCGCTAACCGTAAATTGCTATTCATTTTTGATAATTGTGAACAACTGATTGATGCCATTGCAGCTACCGCCGAATCGCTGTTATCCGCTGCACCTGGGTTAACCATTCTTGCCACCAGTCGAGAACCGTTCAATATTGCAGGAGAATCCGTATACCGTATTCCTCCCTTGTCCTATCCTGCTGATGATTGTTCACTGCAAGAACTCCATGAACAAGAGCTATTGCAGTTTGAAGCGGTACAATTATTTTTGGAGCGGGCACGTATTTTGGTTCCGCAGTTTCAGCCTACGTTAACTGCCCTCAAACGGATTGCCGCCATTTGCAAAAAGGTCGAGGGCATTCCGCTGGCTATCGAGCTAGCCGTTGCCAGAATGAATATGCTGACCCTTGAACAAATTGAGGAGCGGTTAGCTAACTTGTTAACCTTGTTGACTGCTGGGAAACGAACAGCTGCACCCCGGCACCAAACACTCCGGTCAACGATTGATTGGAGTTATAACTTGTTAACAGGCAAGGAACGCCTTCTGCTAAGACGACTAAGTGTATTTGCAGGTGGCTTCACGCTGGAAGCAGCCGAAGAAGTCTGTATCTGTGAACCTGGGATGCCTGACCATGAAGATCGAATTACGCGAGAGGATATGCTGGATTTACTGTCTGGACTCGTGAACAAATCTCTCGTAACCACTGAGGTCGGTGAAAATTATGGGATGATCCGGTATTTCATGCTCGGAGCCATTAAGGAATATGCAGGCGGGAAATTGCAGGAAGATTCCAACGAACACAAGCAATACGCTCTCGCTGAACGCCATGCCCAATTTTACATACAATGCTTGGAACGTGAAGAACCGAAGTTCAGGACTCGTGAGCGCGAGGCATGCATAGAAGCAGTAAGACGAGACTACGCCAATTTGCGCTCTGCCCTTCAATGGTCATATGCCAACCCACATGCTCATTCGTTCGGGCTACATATCGTGTCCAAGCTCTACTGGTTCTGGCTCCACGAAGGCAGGCTGAAGGAAGGGTTGTATTGGCTGGATCGCTTCCTGGACAGTTATAGCGATATAAATCTCGCTGTAGTGGATGGAGCTAAGGCGTTGCATGGACAAGGTGTCATTCGATTTGTTCAGGGCAATATTCAAGGTGCCATGGAAGCGACAGCCCGAAGCGTAGAGATCGCACGTCATTTACAGGAAAAGTCTCTGCTGGCTTCCTGCCTCCGGTTGTCTGCATTTCTGCACATCAAGATGCAACGTATGGAAGAAGCCGAAACGCTGGCGCAGCAAAGTGTAGACATCGCCAGATCAACAGGTGATTCATGGAATTTGGCCTCTTCTTTACATGCGTATGGGAGACTTCGTTTGGAGCAAAAGAAATACGACGAGGCAACGATAATCCTGAGGGAGAGTGTTCAGCTCTTCGAGTCCGTCCATGATCAGTGGGAAGTTTCAGGACCATACGAGTGCCTTGGTTATGCTGCCTTGAAGCTAATGGATGTTGAACAGTCGATTGCGTATTTCAAAAAATGCATCGTCGCCAGCCAGATTTACAATGGCTCCTGGATTCTTTCACGTGGATTGGAAGGTTTGGGTCTTGCTCTATATGGAAAAAACACCCTCTTGGAGGCTATTGTTCTACTTGGAGCTGCGGAGAAAGGACGGCAGAACTTGGACGCGGAAAATACGCCGAATTTCCCCTTAGAATATGAAGAGGCTATACTTACTCTTCAGCACACAGTGTCTGATCAGGAGTTCCGGGAATGGTGGACGAAAGGTAGAGGCATGTCTCAGGCGCAAGCTCTTGCCTATGCTTTGGAGATATAACTTGTATCGAATTTTGACCGTTACGATTCTACATATATTTTTACGACAATGATCTTGAGCGAATGAAATAAGCGGTGGATTTCTTCACAATTGAAGAGATCCACCGCTTATTTTGTGGGGCTTTAAGATTAGCAAGCTTTTCAACGCCAAAAAAAGTCGCTATAGAAGCAACTTTCATGATGGGGTTCCGGTTCTGGTGACAGGATAAATCGGACTATAATGCACCATTACCAATATTAATCTCTTTCGGAATCATACATGGCGTAACCGCTCTTACCATTTTTCTTAATTCGGTACATAGCTTGATCTGCATACCTTAGAAGCTCAGCTGGTTCATCTGCATGACGTGGATAGATGCTAATCCCAATACTGAGTGATAGATTAATGGAATATCCGGAGACTTCGATCGGCACGACAAAAGATGCTCCCAGCTTCTCGCATACCACCTCTGCATCGTGGTCATCGTTCAATTGGTTTAAGATGATACTGAATTCATCTCCACTTAGCCGAGCCACACTATCGGTACTCCGAATGTTTTCCTTCAATCGTTTCGCAGTTTCCACAAGCACCTGATCTCCCACTTCATGTCCGTAGGTGTCATTAATCTGCTTGAATCCATCGGTATCCACAAAAAGAACAGCGAATCTCCCCTCACTTGGCTCGGCATGGTTAATGGCCCAGACTAGACGTTCGTTGAAGGCGCGACGATTAGGCAATCCCGTAAGAGAGTCATGCATCGACAGATGTTTGCTGATCTTCTCGGAGATTTTAACTTTGTTATATTCAACATCCAATTCCTTGATCAGATTCTTCAGTTTATATACCCGTGTGCTCGTATTTGTCATGTCACTGATCTGAATCATCGCATAACTACGACCATTTTCGTATAAGGGTTCAACATGCATGTTTTGTTTGAAGAAGTGTTCATCTTCGTTTTCTTTAGGCAGGATAAATGCCTTATGTAGAGCGCTTGAACAGAACCTGCTTTGCCCTTGGTACAACGCATTTTGCAGTATGTTCTGATACATGTTTAATTTGAATCTTGGGCATACTTCAAGCAAATTCTGCCCAATCACCTCTTCTTTACTTTTACCAGTGAATCGTTCCAACCAGCCATTCCAGAGAATCACCTTCAGTTGCCTGTCAATGATAAGGATGCCCATGTTGATTTTGCCCAAAGCCTGTATGACGAGATTATCCATGGTGCTCCTCCAATAATGCATTCATTTTTTCCAATAGGCTTGAGATAGAGTTCATGCTTAGCGCAATAAGAATGATCCCTTTCACATTGGTATCAGCAAGTAAGAATGAAGTATGGAGAACCAGCACATATACATCGTTCTGAAGCAGGATTTGTGGATCAGAGTGTGTCACATGCAGCAGTTCAATATCCGGCAACACATATTCTAATTTCATCTCCAGAAAATTACCGAATTCTCCAATGATGGCATTAAGCAAAATATTGCTAACTTCCTTGAGCACATCTAGATCTGTGTCCAATAAGCGACATTCCTCCGGGTCAATCGTCTCTGTGAGTTCTCCAAGACACATATTCGCTAACACTTTAGCCTGCTCAGCAGGGAACATGAGGAACGCTTTCCCCTGAAAATCGTATCCGAACTGCAAAGACGATCTGAACAGATGACCTTCGCTGAAAAAGAGTTTATATCGTCGATCTCCTGGATCAACGTCAGATATCGAGATGAGCTCTACTTCCGGTATGCTCAGTACAATGTGCTTGTCGACAATCTCGGATAGCATATTGGCCGCTTGTCCAACGTAAACGTTCACAAGTTCAGTCAGCATATCCTTCTGCAATTCATTCAGCATGATGTGCCACCTGAATCATTTGAATCAAAGTGTTTGCTTTTTCTACAGTTAATGGCTTATTCAAAAATCCAGAGATCCCCAGGCTCTCAACTTCTTCACGAGTCACCTTCTGAATATCTGCGGATAAAATAATAATTCTGACTTCACGGTCGTTCTCACGAATCATACGAAGCATCTCTTGACCACTAAGGTTAGGCATGAGCAGATCCGTCGTTATAAAATCCGGCTTGAACTCCAGGTATTGTTGGTATCCGTCTTCTCCATTGTTTGCTGTCTGAATTTCTGATTCTGGAAAATGATCTGCAATCAGCTTACTTAGCATTTTCTGTACAAAGATAGAGTCTTCCACAATTAACACTTTCATTATTTACTCAGTCTCCTCGATAAAATTTGAAGGGCGCAGGATGAGCAAGCGCTATGGACAGTTCTGAGAAGGAGCTTTGCGCATAGTGGCACCCCTTACAAGTGACTGACTGGTTATTCAAGCAAAACAATATAAATTATAGTAACTTTAATTAAATTGTCAACGATATTATAGAATAAAATCGATCTATTTACGCATTAATTCGCACAAAATAAGTCGTACCGTCCTATAACACAATGGTATTTTGCTTGTAGTTTATTGCATTTTACATGGTATTTATTGAATACGCACGTCGATGCAGTGCATTAATAAAAAGCACCACCCTATCCTCTCTACACAAGGTTTAGCTTGCGCATGGAGGACTACGGTGGCACTCTAGGTTATTTAAATAAACGTTGGGAAAATAAATAAAGGTCATTCCTCCACACCGACCAGTCATGTCCTCCGCTCTCTTCATACCAGATATGAGCCATACCCTGCTGCTGCAAGTAGTCATGAACTCCTACGCTAATATGAAGCAGATTGTCCTGATCACCACAGGAGAGCCATAACAACCTGAGGAGTGCCGACACCTCTTCCGGGTCGGGCACAAGCTGTTCTGGCGTTTTGGTGTTCGGTGCAGCGGAAAAAGCTCCGACCCAGGCGAAGGAATTCATATTATGAAGTCCGATGTTTAACGATTGACCTCCGCCCATGGATAGGCCAGCAATCGCACGATTCTCTCTATCGCAGTTAGTGGGATAATTAGAGTCAATGTAAGGGATAAGATCATCAATAAGATCCGATTCGAAGCGTTCAAAGGCTGCTATTTTCTCCGGATCAAACAGATCTCCCTCGGCTCGATCATTCGGCATTGCACGACCATTAGGTAATACAACGATCATCGGTTCAAGCAGATTGTCAGCATATAGATTGTCGAGAATGATCTGCGGTCCGCCATGATTGTACCATTCCGTCTCGTCTCCACCAATCCCGTGCAAGAGATAAAGAACAGGATACGTCCCTTCCGATGAGTACTCCGGTGGTGTATATACCAATGCTTTACGCAAATTGCCTACCGTTGTAGAGTTATATTCCACCGTCTTAATTACACCGCGCGGGATGTTCTCCCGATATTGATCAAATCCTGCTGGTGCTACAAAGTTCATTTTCCATGACTCCCTTCAGCTCAACGTATACTTTCACCTTTAGAGCTACATCTAGGCCGCCTTTTGTTAATCGACATATCCGAAACCTAGAATGGTAAACCTCTTGTCTTCATAACCTTCCGCCATTTCAATCTCAATCTTGCGCTCACTGACCTCATCCTCATTAAATAAAAGCATCGCATGGCAATGTGTCCAGTTTACTTGGTGTGGATCAGCTTGTTTGATGTATTCATCATCTACTCTAATGTTAGCGGTACCAAATTCATCACTACTGGAATCCTTGAAAATCAATATAAGACGCTTGCACCGCAAATGTAATGTAAAACGATTCCGCTCTTGCGTGCCCGTTTTGTTGTACATCCAATTATTAGGAAATAGAGGCGTGCCATAGTCATGATCATGCATCTCCGCCATCTGTAGATCTGTATCCGTATGTCGGAAAGCGCCTATTTCAATTCGTGCAATCTGATCAACGTTCTTTCGATCTAGCAGTTTAACATTTACAAAATCATTTCCAATTAACGGTTCCTTCTCATGCGTCTGTTCTTCCTCATCGGGGACAGAATGATCCGTAACCTCAAACAGATGAACAAGCGTATCGGCCATGATCCGGTGTCCCAAGTTTGTCGGATGATATATATCATGGAAATACTGTTCTTTGGTAATCACGTTGCCTTCGGCTGGGTTCTTCTGGAATTGTTCTACCAGAGCGTCCTTCATGCTTACCATGGGCAGATCGTAATGCCATCCGATTGGAGCTAGTCGATCCTGTAGATTCCAATCATTCTCGAACACGCTGAAAAGCAAGATCACCGCTGGCTTGTTATCAGCAGCAAGCGCTTTGACCACCAAGCTTTCATAACAATTCCCCTTGGTCTCGTCATCCGCGTCATTAACGGCAAACTCGATGATTAGAATGTCCGGCTGAACCTGACCATCTCGAAGTATATCCCGATCATAACGAATGATTCCAAGCTCAGAAGGTGTCCCACCCACACCGGCTTTGATCAGGTTAATCGAACCTCCGTCTGAGGGAGCATACCTATTTTTAAAATGTTCATATGAAAGATAAGCATAGCTTCGTAGATGGATGGGGATAGCACCTGCACCATGGGTAATTGAACCCCCAATGTAAGCAATATTAACCATGTCACCTGTTCTAGCTTTCTCAATAGCTCGCTTCAACCTAACATTGTTACCTTTGTTCAGTAGAGATCGTTCGATCAACTCACGATATGCCTGAGATTCAAAGTCCACCTGCGTCTCATTCGCTGATTGTACAACGCTTACAGGATCACGTGGTGCTGAATATTCTCGTTTATCATCTACGTTTCTTTCATCGTCTAACATGTTGTATCATCACGTCCTTTCTGTTCCCATCTAGCTCTTTCCCTCCGAGTGTAGCGCTCACATTCTGTAACAACAACCTGACAAAATATAGAACTTGCCTCAATATATCATTTGGATTGGGTGTCTAACAGACATGATAAAGAAAACCTATAATTTCTCATGTAAACGCTTTAATTTATAGAGTCGAACCGATGTTACAATAGGATAAACGGATTCATTAGAGGAGGTAAATCATGCAAATTACAGGGCAGAGTGCATATGATTCAGGTACGTATACCAATAAGTTTCAACAATTAGGATATAGCGAAGAAGAGATTAACACACGACTGGAGTTGACATGGGACGAACTGTTTTATGGAGATGAGCAGACACGAATCTATTACCCCATGGGTGAGGACAAAGGCTTTTTGCTTGACACAGGTAACCACGATGTACGCTCTGAGGGTATGTCTTACGGGATGATGATGGCTGTACAGATGAACAAAAAAGAAGAATTTGATCGTCTATGGAACTATGCCTACACATACATGCAGCACACCGAAGGACGATATAAACATTATTTTGCATGGCACTGTAAGCCTGACGGAACCCGGATCTCACAAGGACCTGCACCTGATGGTGAAGAGTTCTTTGCCATGGCTTTGTTATTCGCCTCTAACCGCTGGGGAGATGGCGATGCTCCTTACAATTACCTAGAGCAAGCTCGAAAAATTCTCCGTGCTTGCATTCATCAAGGTGAGAACGGTGAGGGTGATCCCATGTGGGATCCAGAGACTCGGCTCATTAAATTCGTGCCCGAAGCGCCATTCAGTGATCCATCTTATCATCTTCCCCACTTCTATGAACTGTTCGCCATCTACGCAGATGAGAGCGATCAGGCATTCTGGCAAGAGGCCGCGGCAGCAAGTCGGGCATATCTGCATACCGCCTGCCACCCTGTTACAGGACTTTCGCCAGAGTACGCCAATTATGATGGCTCACCTGCTCCCATTCAGCCTCACGGTGACTATAGACACTTTTACAGTGATGCCTATCGGGTCGCAGCAAATGTTGCGCTGGACTGGGAATGGTTCCGCAAGGATCACTGGCAAGTCGAACAATCCAATCGGATTCAGTCTTTCTTCAGCGACATTGACGTATCCGATTATCGTCGTTATACCATTGAAGGCGAAGCCTTTGACGAACCTTCCTTGCACCCTATAGGTTTGCTTGCTACCAACGCTATGGCTTCACTTGCGGCAGACGGTCCACATGCAGATTCATTTGTCCATCAATTCTGGAACACACCTCTACGCCAAGGAGAACGGCGCTACTACGACAATTGTTTGTACTTCTTCAGTCTGCTTGCCTTAAGCGGCAGATATCGGATTTATTAATTTACATCGTAAACAGAAGACGCATAAAACCCTCTGGTTTCTTTAGGAGCCAATGGGTTTTATGCGTCTTCTGAATTTTTACTCATCCTAATTCTTGAATGTCATCTAAACTGTATCATTCGAACGAAAGAATCTCCTCTTTTTCACCCCAAGTTACAATTACACTTTCGATATCTCTCCAGTCTTCTACACTACTTCTAGTTTGCAGCTGAATGACTTCATTAGGCTTAATAGAAACATGAAGTGTGTTACTAGTAGAACTGTTATTAGGGTGTAGAATATTAATCTCTACCTGTTCATCAACTGGATCTTCTCCAATGTATTGAACGGAAGGAACCTCTTCGTACTCACCCTTGGTATAAATAAGATCAATTGTAACAATCCAATGTTCTGACTTGGCTACTAATCGCTCATTATTAACTGATGTGGTGCAGCCGCATAAACCCAGTAATGAAGCAAAAAGAATCAAAATCGCTAGTCGGCTAGAGATAAGGACATCTCCTCTTTTTTTGCCCATATTATAGCATAATCCCCGCAACCATACAGTTGGTTCAGCCGACAATTCCTGTACGTTCCACACTCTCTACGAAGTATCTTTGTACAAACAAGTAAATTACGATCAACGGTAAGATCGCCAGCAAAACGCCTGTATCTTGAATCATACTTAGGTAGAAAGGGTCTGCCTTCGAAGCGCCGTCGCTGACTTGCTGAGCCAGATTGTACGGAAGAGACGACAACTGGGTTGACATCACCTTGCTGGATGTCAGATATGTGGTCGTGTAGAAGCTGTCGTTCCACTGCCAAACAAAGGAGAACAGCATCACAGTTACCATCGAAGGGATGGCATTAGGTAGCATAATTCTGGTGAACGTTCGGCCAATTCCTGCACCATCCACGTATGCTGCCTCTTCCACCTCTTTAGGGATTCCCCTGAAGAACTGGCGAAAGATGAAAATATACAACCCCGCTTTGAGTGAGTTCGCCGTAATGGCAGTAAGAATGAACGGCCAGTACGTGTTCAGCAGGTTAATGGGTTTGCCTGTGATAAGCGTTATAAGACCCATCAGATCAAAGCTTTTTAGATTAAGATAGACTGGAATCAGAATCGTTGTTGGTGGAACAAGAATCGTCAGAATTACGCCAGCAAACAACCAGTTACTGCCTTTGAATTTCAATCGGGCGAACCCGTAACCAGCAAGTGCGCATGAAGCTGTCGTTAGTAGCGTCGTTGTAGCAGATAACGAAAATGTATTAAACAGCGTTACCCAGTAATCCATGACGCGAATTGCTTCCTTGAAATTGTCCACGGAGAAGTTCTGGGGAATCCATACAACGACTGCTGAATACAGATCTCCCTTATCCTTAATGGACGTTGAAACTTTCTGAAATATAGGAAAGAGGATGACAAAAGAGAGTCCGGTAATTAGAACAAAACGGATGATGGACCACAGCCAGCCCTTCCAATGTTCCAATGATAATAATCGTGAAGTCGTCACACTGAACCTCCTCCTTTCTAATCTTGATAGAAGACACGTTTTGAAAAAATAATAGATACAATGACCAGAATAATCGCAATCGCTAAGAAGTAGACCCATGCCATAGCAGAGCTTAGACCAAAATCAAATTTAACGAAGCCAGTATCCCGGATTAGTTTTGTCATGGCGTTATTGGCAAAAGAATCAATGATCGTATAGATTGCATTAACGAAGATTAGCGGGCTGACCATCGGAAACGTGATCTTCCAGAACGCCTCGTATCCGGTTGCACCTTCCATCTTAGACGCCTCATAGAGTTGAGGAGAGATCGTCTGAATACCGGCTAGAAAGATCAAAATCTGTACACCAGATTGACTAACAATCTGATAGATTCGATCTACGGCACTGCTTAAATAGGTGACAACCCATTCACTTACTCCTGCATCAAGCATCAGGTTCTCCAATTCGAAAGTCCCCAGCGAGCTACCACCTGTACTGCTTTGATTAACCGCATCAATCAGGCTTGTGCTCTCCAGTGTCATGATCACACCTGATGCAAGAATGACCGGCAAGAAAAAGATCGAACGCGCTACCGCTCTACCTCTGAATTTCTGGTTCAGGATAACCGCAAGGAACAAACTAAAGATGACAATAAGCGGCACGTTCACAAGTACATCTGTCACCGATTCGATGAGTGCCCGGTTGAAGCTCGTATTCACGGTCAATGCCTGAATATAGTTGGCAACCCCAGTGAATTGAATTGCGATCCCTTCTGCATTCGCCTGAATTGTGCTCAGGCTGTACCTTAGGGAAGCCAGCAACGGGACGAAGAAAAACAAAACAAATCCAACAAGCCAGGGAAGCACGTAAATCATGCCCCACATGGCTTTCTGCTGAGCATACGTACGACTTCCCCATTTCCACTTCAGGAGCGTCTTCAGAGCTGCTCACCACCAGTCACATAACTTTGAGCTTCCACAGTATGGTTCTCAACTTCCACAGGAAAGTCGTTATAATTCACGATGACGAATCCGCCGCCCTCATACGTTGTCTGAAATACACCTTCTGAGACGGGTTGATGCGTGATCATCGAACGACCTATAAACGGCAGGTTTGCCTGATTAACCTCTCTGTACATTTCTGCTGCCAGGTCAATCCATTGCTCATAATTCGCCGCATAGAGATGATCAAAATCAGTCTCTTTCACCACATGATTGGGCGCATTAAACCAAGCGAAATATGGACTTGCACCATATTCAATCAACTTCAGCACATACTGTCTTGCGTTCGTATATGTCGATAGATTATAAGGCGAACCGGTATAGCTGATACTTCCGTGCATGACAAGCTGAAAGAACGGAATCTCTTCATCCTCCAGCTTGAATCGGCTGCTAGTCATGGGAGCATCTGTCAGACCTGTGACATAAGGAAGTGCATAAGCATTCCCTCCCTCGGCAACCACGGAACCAGCCTGCTGCTTGATCTGTTCAAGTGCTGTAGTTACCCTGCCCAGCACCTCAGTTCGATCCATCAGCTTCTTCGGATTCATGTCACTATTTAATTGTTCTGCCAGATCTGACAGGGATAGCCCCTCCGTTTCAAGCGGTTTAAACGAACCGAGCATTTTATCCGTTACATTGCCCAGTAGATTCGGAGAGAGAATGTATGAAGGCGATCGATCCCGGTTGGGACGTTGGATTGCAAGATTCATCGGATAAAGCACCGCCGGTTGCTGGGTTAGCGTGCGGGACGCCTCTCTGGATGGTTTGAATCCACCCTTAGAATGCACGTTTAAGACTGCAACATCTGGATAAAATCCAATGCCGGCATCGCGAGCAAACGTGCTGAATTCACGCATTGCTTTTTGCCCGCCGATGGCTCCGTCGACTTGAATTGAATCCGGTATTCGGTGATGAATTCCTCCGTTAAGCCATCCTGCATAACGAACTTGAATATTAGCAACATCCTTCTCCATTAACGTAGAGAGTATCTTCTCTGCTTCGTCGAAAGTGGTTAACGCCTGTGTAGAATCGTAAGGAATGCCCAGCATATGCTGTCTTGTTGTTATACCTCCGAATAGTTTGAGATAAAAAGGGATGCTGTCCTGTTCCTTGCTAGCTTGTTCCTCAGGCACCCCGCCAGTTCGTTGCAAGTAACTTCGATACACGGAGGCAAGACCCGAATAACTAGCCTCTTCTGCACCTACAAAAGCATAACGAACGACAAAGTCAGATACCGTCGGCTTCTCCTGGAATTTCGGAAGTGTTCGTACCATATCACTCGCCTGTAGTGTAATATCGCTCTTGTTTACCACGTAGAAACTTGGATATACGTTGTTGTAGCTATTCAGCTTGCCACTGATATCCGCGTTGACAACAGCAACGGCATCCCCTTCCTCAATAATGCCTAGAAATGCCCCTCTGTCCGAATTAATCCAAAGACCGGCAATCTTGCTTTGGTTTCATTAGAACTCGCTTCCCGCAGTTTCATCGTGAGATCCGGCCCATATATATCCTGCTGATAGGCAGGGTATAACGTCTTCCCATTGTTAAAATGAATCAACGCTCCTGAGCCGTCGGGAACCAACATAGAGCCCTCTTCACTTGTACTACCTGCACCGAAATACTCCAGCACAGATAGGCTGTTAATTGGATATTCCTCTGGAAAATGAATGCCCGAGGCAGGTACCCGTACCAACAGATCCTGTCCGTCCAGCTCATATTCCATCGTAAGCATGAAGAGTCGTGGCCCACTTCGTTCCTGCTCGATGCCATGTTCCGCATGGTCTTGCACCAGATCCTCTTCCGTGTATCCGGCTTCATCAAAAGCTTTCAAGGCTCGGGATAACTGCAACCCTTGCAGCGCTTTATCATTTCGAACATAGACGCCCTCGTCCTTGTCTTCTGCATAACCAATCTTCAGGGCTCGTTCCCCAACTTTGTCGAGCTCAGCGAGTAAGTCTTGCTCGAAACGTTCTTTGCTAATCTTGACTGGCAAGTCTTCGATCGAACGCTCGGTACTCCCAAACTGATAGTGAACCCGTACACCATTTGGCAATGCTTCATAGCTTATCTGCTTATGTCTGACACTATCGGTATAAGAGTTCACAGTACTGCTCTGACCAAGACTGTTAAAGAAGCTGAGCCTGGTTTGCGACGATAAAAGATCTTTGTTAATCCCTGCTGCAATCGCATCCTGCTCTCGATCTGTCGGATTGCTGCGCCAGATTTGCCCACTTTCCCTATGAATAACTGCTATTTCGGCAGTCTCCTCATGAATGAACAGTTGTAACGCTTCATTTTGGGCAATCCCGAGCATGCCTTGTAGACGATCATCACGAAAGGAGGATTTTAGTTTTTCTCCGGGAGGCAGGGAAGGTAGATCAGCCTGATCAACGGCATTCGCACTCACTTGGGTTAATGGTGAGGGAGAGAACTGACAACCGCTGAGAAGCAGGCTGCTTATGAGCAGCATTCCAGTTATTTTTTTGACTACGGCGTATTTCATTGCATGTTCCCCTCCCTTAGCCCCGAAGTACTAATTCCTGATAGATAGTCACTGCAAAAGATACGATCTGCTGTACGAGACTGAAGAATAACAGGCACAAAAATGCCATGAATGCCATAGCTACAAGTGTTAGGAACATGGTGAGTATCGTTTTGGCTGGCGTATACTGGTGAACCGTCATATTGCCCACGAATAACAGGTACACCGTCCAGACAATAGCAATTGCATTAGAGAAATAATAAAAAGCGGTTTCCTGTACAGAGATGACAAGACTCAGCCAGATCCATGGAAAGTGAATCAACAACAATGGTACCAAGGCGAAGCATGTAGACATAAAAATTTCGGAGAACTTGCCTTCCCCATCCATCAGTGTCGTTAAGGACCAGTTCGCAACGCACCAGAACAGCACTGGAACGATGACATATACCATTTCAAGCAGACTGTTTAGACGTTTCGGATTGTTAAAATTGATTAGAAAACCACTGTACTGTGCATGCAAAATCTTAGTCATAATCAAAAGCAGCATGATCACACCTGCAATCAGCAGTGTCATTTTCTGATTCCGCTCATATTTCAGTTCCCAATACCCGTCAAACGGATGAAAAATGAGATGCAGCGGATATTGGTATAATTGCTTACTTGACGCCAGCATTCGTTGTCCTCCTTTTCTGCCTACGAACAATCATGACGGTGACAAGCGAACCTACCGCTAGGAATAGTCCGGACATCATCCATGAGAAATGCTCACGCATCAGCTCTTTGCGGAACAACAGAAACGCTTTGGAATAACCAAGACGCTCCATGCTACGCTTGAAGTATTGTGCAGAATCTGCATATTCCTTCTGGCGAAGCAGAGCTTTGCCGATGCCGGCATAGGCATATTCCAGATTGGCGTTCATCTCGGCAGCTTTGGCAAACAGCAACGACGAATGATCTTCGTCACCGTTATAATAACTGCGCACCGCATCGTGTAATGTACGCCCATACTCGGTCGTTTGAAAGACAGTGATTTCACCAAGTGCTTTGTCCAGTACAAGGATCCTCTCCCCAGCACGCTCAAGTGCAACAGGTGTATTAAATTGTCCTTGACGATTACCAATGCCACCAAAAATATGGAGCAGATAACCGTCACCATTGTAGGTGAAGACTCGCCCTGTATTCGCATCTAGCACGGAGTACATGTCACTGTCCCCCACGTCAACATCAATCAGTCGCGATGGCCCTGTCTCAGTGGTGTACATCATATCTCCTTGAGGTGGCTGGTAGCCTTCTCTGCGCAAGATATCCGTTCCTTGGGCATTCAGCTTCTTAATTGGATCCTTGCCACGATCTCCACTTGTAGCATAGATGAATCCCTCTTCATCCATATCCAGATTCGTGAACTCGGTTGGCGTGAACATGACCATCTGACTCCGCTGCTCACGAGTTGCAAATCGTTTCCACAGATACTCTACCGGGTCAACCTGAACCCGATTAGCTCCGATAAATGAGGAGAACGTGCCATCTGCGTTAAACTCCATGAATCCGTCAAAGACACCTTCAGCCATGACGTAAATGCGTTCCCCTTTGTCCATGACAACCCGTATAGGCTTAAATTGAAAGTCTGCTCGTAACAGATCTGATTGCGGTTCAGCTACAATTTTGACCAGTTGCCCCTGTTCATCTAGATGTATCACACGTTGATTATCTGAATCCGCCACTAGCAAATGCCCTTTATCCGTGACGTATAGCCCTTGAGGGTTATTAAAATGGTCTGTCTGCCCTTCCCGTTCAAATGAATCGATCACCCTAACGAGCTTGAAGTTACGATCCATCTCAATGATCCGTCCGTTGCCCGAATCCAGCAGGAAGACCCGCTGATCGGCTGTAACATGCAGGTCGCTCGGTTCTTTGAACGCATCCGTGTTCAGCTTCCTGCCCGTAATGATTGCCGTTGCTTCATATGCGGCTGGAGCAGGAACCGCTTCGCCCCAATAGGAATAATGATATGCGTCTGACGTTCCGTCTGCGTTGACTAGAGGTGCCCCATGCCCGAACAGCAGGAGGCAGACCATGCCTATGATGATCCATTTTCGTTTCTTCCTTGTGCTTGCTTGCACCTAGCTGCCTCCTTTCTAGTCCTTCATGCCAGAAGTGGCCATCGTCTGCATAACACTGCTCTGGGAGATGATGAACAAGGTGATCGGTACAATCATGAGCAGCAGGGCGACAGCAGCACCGACCCCTGCCCTCGCAATCCCCCTTGAACAATCTGACTGAGTGCATAATGAAGCGTTTTGAGATTCTCACTATAAATGAAGCTTCCGCCATCGGTTCCCCATAGTGCAGGAAACTGCAAAATCATAAGTGTAAGCCAAGCAGGCTTCACATTGGGCATTACGATGCTCCAGAAAATTCGATATTCATTGGCTCCGTCGATTTTGGCTGCCTCGAGCAACGCATCGGGAATCTGCTCCATGAACTGTTTCATCAGGAACAATCCCAGTGAGAATGCAAGTGAAGGCACAATAATGGACGTGTGTGTGTTAATCCAGCCAAGCCATGACATCACCATGTAGTTGGGAATTGCAGTGACATGTGGTGAGAACATCAGTGACAAGATGACGATGGTGAACAACACTTTGGAGCCAGGAAAACGATATTTGGCTAGCGGATAAGCTGCTGCAGAAGCCAGAAGGATATGCCCTGCAGTTCCGACCAGCGTAATAAGCAGTGTATTAGCAATGTACCTGGATAACGGTACCCATGAGTTGCCCATAAGATTAATTAGATCTGCAAAGTTCTCCGTTGTCGGATTATTCACCCAGAAGCGAGGTGGGAAAATAAATAACTCATCCAGTGGCTTGAAGGCATTGTTCACGGCATAGATGAGCGGAAGTACCATAAATGACCCGAACAGAGCAAGCAGTGCGAATAACATCAAGCTGACGGTAAATGACCGATTGAGTTTCTTTGGCATACCAAAGGCAGCCCGTACCTTGCTGGTCATTGTCATTCACCTATCTTTCTCAGCATTTTTTGCGTTAGAACGTTCGTCCCCAGCATCAGTGCAAACAAGACGGTAGCGATTGCCGAGGCGTATCCCATCTCGAAGCGAATCGTACCAAAGTCCATCAAATGAGTGACAACGGTATGCGCAGCATAGTTCACACTTGGGAAACCTGCTAATGCAATGGAGATCTCTGCTACTGCGAACGAAGCGGTAATCTGCATGACTGCCCCAAACATTAACTGTGGTCTCATCGAAGGCAATGTAATAAACCAGAGTTCCTGCCACCGGTTCTTAATACCGTCCACAGTGCCAGCTTCTACTAGAGAACGATCGATGGTCTGAAGCCCTGCAATAAAGGCTAGAAAGCTAGTACCTAGACTAAGCCACAGCTGTACAATGATGACGATGGCTAACACGTATTTCTCATTAGACAGCCATTGAACCGGCTCCAGTATGATGCCAAGCCGCATCAAAAATCCGTTCATATACCCATAACTGTCACCAGAGAAGATAATCAGCCAGATGAAGAAGACATTGCCCGATATCGAAGGTGCATAGAATACCAGCGTCATCACTGCCCGAATTTTGGGTGACAGCTCATTAATGATCCAGGCAAATAAAAAGCATGCAATATAACTAACTGGACCCGTGATAACAGCAAAAAGCAGCGTGTTTTTGAGTGCGATCAGAAATACGTCGTCATTTAAGAAAAGGCGTGAGTAATTCTGCCAACCGATAAATCGCGGCAACTCCAACATATTGAAGTGAAAAAAGCTTAAGCCGAGCGAAATACCGACCGGAATGACCGTAAACATAAAAAAGATCAACATGAACGGTGCCATCAAAATATAATAGTGCCTGCTGAGATATAGATCCCGTTTAAGCAGGGTCCACCAGCCGACGTGGCGCGCTTGGATGGCAGGAGCGGCGGCTGTCTTGGTTGTTTTGGCTTGCAACCGTTACCCTCCCTTTCCTCTATTTCAGATTAAATTCCTTACGTTTCAATTCAATCTCATCATCGATATACAATACATAATCGGACAAGGCTTCACGTGGATTCTCATTGGCGTTAACAACCTTACGGAAGGCATTATCTAGATGTCGACCGGTAAAATATCCTCCCGGAACTTGCGGAATGCCCTGTACCCACTCCCATTGCTTCTCCAGGTTTTGATAATCCTTCACAGGCCAAGGTAATTGCTCCAGAGCCTCCATATTGGCTGTTGGATAACGAGCAGCCGCGCCCATCAGACCTTCCATTTCTCTGCCGTATTCAATCTGTGTCTGCTCATCCGTCCACCATTTCATAAACTTCCATGCGGCTTCTTTGTTGTTGGCATTTTCAAGCATCATCACGGCACTGGTCGAGCTAGCTACTTCATGTCGAATCGAACCATCCGGAAGCTCTGTACCCGGAACAATTGTGAAGTCCCAAAGGTTACGTATCTCCGGCGCCATGACCGTCAACATGTTATACGTGGTGTAATCAGCAATACCAATTGGCATCTCTCCAGTACGGAAGCGGTTCGGAAAATCAGCTTTCAGCGGGAATTTGTAATTGGTATAAAATTGCGTCCAACGCTTGAACGCATCCATCGAAATTTCCGAATCCAGCGCACTCTTCTTCTGATCCTCGGCATAGAAGGTGCCATCATTCTGATACAGGAGCATAGCAAAGGTTGCATTCGGCACCAGATTGGCGTTATTCAGCGTATCCTCAATAGGCAGATAAAACTCCATGTTATGCTTCTGTAATACAGCGATCGCGTTGTACACGTCCTGCCACGTTTTGGGCGGTTCTAACTCCAGCTCACGGAGAACATCTTTTCGGTAAAATAACATTGGAAATTGCTGCTGCTCCGGAAGTGCATAGACGCCATCGTTGTATCGGTAAGGCGTTAATCCACTTGCACGGAACCGATCAGCAATTTCTTCAAAGTCGGAGAACGTGCTCAGATCGGCTGCCGCATTCCGCATCGCATAGTTTACGGGAATATCTTCACCCATCTGCATAGCCACATCAGGTCCTTCGCCAGCAAGTGTCGCAGGTAGCAAGATGTTAGGCGGCACAAGACGCAATTGTACGGAGACATCGGTATCTGGTGTAAATGAATCGTCAATCAATCCTTTTAACACTTGAGCCTGATCTCGTCCGGTCGTAATCCATACGGTAATGGAGTCCTTCTTCTGTTCCACATTACCGATACTGTCGTAATCCTCCGTGTAGGATGCGACGTAAGCACCCATCTCGTGCTTCACTTGCTGAAATACGGTCGCTTCTGCTTCTGGCAATGTCTCATCTGGCGAAGACACAACCAAGTAATCCAATGTAATTGGTTGTTCTCGGACTGACAAAATCCACGTGCCGAGTCCACCTACATTAATTTTGAACGTATCCAGACGTTTGGGTATCGTCTCCGGTCTAGCCGCCATATCCTCTAGCTGAACGACCATCGCATGCAAGATAGCAACTTTGTCGCTCTGCTCTCCTGTTGCCTGTTCCAGATAATCTGCTACAGAACGAAGTGTATTCGCCTGCCGCTCAAAGACCTCTGTCATCTCTGGGATGCGGCGTTCCAATTGATAATCCCTTAGCGGATCAGGTGTTTTGGAGGTAATCATCAATATTTTGCGGTACATCTCATTCAGTTCAAGCACACTGGATTCCACAGTACGAAGGAGCGGCGCAATATCCCCAAGTGTTACCGTCATTCGCAGTCGATGCGTGCCTTTTTCGAGATGGAACAGATAGGGCTTCTCATCACTACTTCCCAATACCTGAGTTTGCCAGGCTGGACTGTAGTTAAATCGAAGACGCTTCATCTCCTTAAATGGAACTTGGCCGTTAATGGTCAGACTACGGGTGGCATAGACACCGCGCAGTTGATCCTGCTTCACCTTTAACGCGATCTGGTATAGCCCATCTTCAGGCACCTCGACCTCCCACTCGATCCATTCGCCAGGCAACTTCCAATTGATGCCGCCAATGGCATTGACTCGAATTTTGGATACGTCGTAGGGCTCCAGCGAAGGGCTCGAACGATCCGATATTGGTGCAAGCGTAGGGGATGACTTACTCACGGCCTGTTCTCCTTGGACCTTCAGCATCAATGAGCTTGCTTCTGTCAGACCGCGCGAGGCATAGACCTTCTCTACGTCTGCATAGGAAGGAATGTCCTCTTCCTGGTACAACTCAATGTAATCAATCGCCATACTCTCTCTCAGCGAGGTGAGCGATAACTGTTGGTTTCCTTTTTCCAAATAAAACTGAAATGGTTCCTCGAAGTAGCCTGCACTATCTTTGAACGCAGCAAGCTGCCATTCAGGCTGTTCGACTTGTCTTGGTCTGAGGTCATTGCCGCGATCGTCCCTGCGAATGCTATCTTCACGATTGCCCCATACTCTGTCGAATAAAAGGACGTCTGCTCCCCGGAACGGAACCTCCCCGTTCAGCTCCAGTCTCCGTTCTATGCCTGAACTTTTGCCTGTAACGGGATAATAGTGAATACGAAGGTGGTACAGCCCACTCACCTGCACAGGAACATCCCACCGAATACTTCCCGTTTCCGGCGTAATTACAGCACTCCCATCCAATCCGGCATAACCCTGCACGACCTCAAACCCGTCACCATCGGTCTGGGCATAAGCTTCGCCTTCAATTCGCACGGTTTGTAAAGGTTTGGCTGCATTCGAATGGGTAGTCAGGTAATATTCATAGCTGCCTGAATCCTCGGTACCCGATATCGCCTCATAATCCTCAAGCGCATGCACTATTCCCGGACTCCGATCCCGCGATGGATATAAGGTCCATATGGAGAACACCAGAGCCACAACGAGCACAAGGATCAGTGCCTTTTTCTTTCGTGACCGCATGTTCGAATGTATCCCCCTTTCCTGTATGCGTAAGCAACAACGACATGATGAGCTAATCCAGGCAGACCGCGTCCTAGAGGCGATCTACCTGGGATTTTAATAGTGTAGTTTATTGGTATACCTCATCAATTGCAGCTTGAAATGGTGCTTTGTATTTCTCGATCAGGGTCGATACCGATACGCCTTCCTTCAGCTCAGCGTCGAAATCCCAGAAAGGCAGGGAAGGGAACGTATTATGATCAAGCACTAACATGCCCTCTGCTACCGTTCTGGCATTGTTGATGTCGGCTTCATCTGCCAGATTAGTTTCTAACGAAGATTGTTCTGGATAATCATAGACCGAATCAATTTCATTGATTTTTTCCCAGATATACATTAATTGCTCGGGATTCTCCACCGCTTTAGGAATCGTTAGTGCTTGGTAACGTGATTCACCGGAATGATATGCTGAAGCGCTCGGCCCTTTCGGAAATGGCACAAAGCCGATGTCGTAATCCTGCATGTCTGTCATAATGCCACTAACCTCGTACATCGCACCGGAATACATCAACGTATTGCCTTGACGGAAAAACGTAGCTGGCTCCGTCCAATCGCCGCCTTCCGTCGCTCTGCCAACCTTCTCTGTCGCAAGCTTAGACAGGAAGTTCAATGCTTCTTTGGTTTTCGGATCTTCCAGGTTCTGTTTATCCTCTTTTGTCAAAGACGCTTCGTTCGAGTAGAGGATCGGTTCAAGCAGACCCGTCTGTGCTAACCCCCACGTATCCAGCTTACCGTCGTTATTGCGGTCTTGATTCGCCTGCTTCGCAACACTAATGAACGTATCCCAGTTCCACTCGTCAGCATCGACATATTCCTGTAGCGGCTTCAAGCCGAGCTCCTGCATTAATGTACGGTTATAGAATATTCCATTGATGAACGAAGACTTATCTTCCGTAAATCCATAACCCTTTCCTTCGTATTGCATATATTCCTTGGTCGTTTTCTGATTGAATACCTTGTCGTTTTTGATGTAATCATCCACCGGCCACAACAGATCTTGTTTGGTCAACGCTGGAATCGCATAGTTTTTGCCTAACCTCACCAGATCACCCAGCGGTTCACCCGCCATCAGAGAAGCGACCACTTTCTCCTGGTATTCTCCAAAATCAATCGAGACGTATTCGATCTCAAAGTTATGCTTTTTCTTCAATGCTTCCAGATTCTCCATTCGCTGAATATTGTCCGGGTTGCTATCTGTAATTTCCATATCCCACCAGGCAACCACTTTGATCGTTCTTCCTCCCATATCAAAATCCATCTCTGGTGTGGACAATTCATTTTTTGCCTCTGTTTCGGTCGTTGCTTGCTCCTCTTGCTCTTGCGGTGCTGGTGTTTCCGGCTCGGGCTGAGCTGTAGGTGCGGAACTACATGCTGCAATCAATAACATCAGTGCACATACCAAACTCAATAACATAAACTTGTTTTTTCTCATCCTCTTCCCCCTAATGTCGTTTGCTCTCAAAGTGTATCGCTCATATGAAAGCGCAAACAACCTGCCAAAATGCAGGTATTTACCCCGATGAACTATAGAACACCTGACTTTCTAGCCAATAACGAAGCGTTACACCTTCAAATGGTAAAGAAATGCACCATCTGCAAAAATATGGACATTGTATGCGCTTTCTTTTGTTCTCATAATGAAAGTACGCCTTATTTCAGTGGAACTATCGGTTGAAAATTCAGGAGAAGGTGAGGTCTTGCTTTATGTACAACATATTACTTGTGGATTATAGTCGTCGTTTGTGCAGAGAGCTTCAACACCTGTTACAACACAACAAATCAGACTATAAGATTGCGGATTACGTCTTTGACTCAGCAGCTGCTTTGACCGCTATATCTAAACAGGACTTTACTGTCGTTGTCATACATACAGAGCAGTGTGATACCGCTGGACTGTGGCTATGTCATTACATTCGCAAAATAAGCGAAATCCCTATCCTGCTCATGGGTGGAAGGGATCACTTCAAGCTTGTACGCAAGGCGTTAACATATCAGGTGAATGATTACTTGCCTTCTCCTGTCAGTCCCTCCGCTCTGCTTAGTAGTCTGCATGAACTACGCACGAAGCTGGAACCGTCATCTACGAAGAAAACAGCAGCCCTCACACCACCTATTCAAATTAATGGTAAGGCGATGGACTCTAGTCATGTGATTCGAATTGTCAAAGCGTATGTAAGAGATCATCTGGGTGATGAGATCACACTAAAAAAAATATCGGATATGCTGCATTTTAACTGTGCGTATCTCGGACAGAAATTTAAGCTTGAAGAGAAGATGTCCTTCAATGACTACATGCTGCAGCAGCGGATGGAAAAAGCGAAACAGCTTCTCCTATCCACGGATCTGCGAATATACGAAATTGCTGTTGGTGTAGGCTATAAGGATATCGACTGGTTTTACAAAAAGTTCAAGGCTTGTACGGGATCAAGCCCCAATGCGTATCGACGACAAAAAATCCACACCGCTTAGGCATGGATTATCAGGATCTATATGCACATAATTGAAGTAAATAAATTGGCATTCCTCTACCTACGAGACACCGGTTTTCTTTTCAGCCAGCGACTCGTAGGTATTCTATATCCCGCTTATCATGATTAATCATTGGTATAGCTGTTACTCATTATCACATCTAGCGCACCAACAGTGATTCACGGAATTCCTGGGGTGTCATGCCCGTCAGCTTCTTGAAGAGGCGGGTAAAGGAATGCGCTGATTCATAACCAACCTGTAGCGCCACCTCACGTACCATAAGATCCATGTTATGCAATAACTCCTTCGCTTTACGGATGCGGCAGTCGTCGATGTACTCTGACAAGTTGATCCCCATCTCCTGTTTGAAAAGTCTGGACAGATAGGATGGGTTAAAATGATTCAACTCTGCCAATCTCACAAGCGAGAGGTCCTTCTCTAAATTGTCCTTGATATAACGGCCTAACGTCTGGATTACCAGGTTTGTGCGTTCCTCCTCAGTTGATCTCTTGAAATGAACCAATTCGTCCGCAGTGCGATATAGAGATTGCACTGCATCTTTCATGCAAGCATAATCGCCGAGTTGCAGCAAGCTTCGCTGATCAGTAGTATCCTGTTGAAGCCCCCACCGATTGCACGTTGAGTATAACATCAGCGCTAGATGATAGTAGGTCTCCATCGCTCGTTCCATCGTCATTTCTTGCAGCATTAGTTCACCCACAAGCTCTTCAAATATGTCATAAAAGGATTGAAATCGTCCGGTTTCCAAATATCCTGACATGACGTCTATACGGCTTGAGATTCGAACCGGGTCTTTCACAGCCCCAGCAGCGAAACCTTCGTAATTATCGGTCAACACCATCGATACCCCATCGCCAACCTTCATCCACTGCAGCAATCTTAGCCGTTCATATTGTCTTGGAATCTGTGACCAAGCGCATGCGCGCCCACTTAATGTAAACGCGATGGACATGTCAAGAGAAGCAAGGCAAGCTGCCTGTACAAGCTCCAACGTACCCTCAATATAGCTAGTAAACTGGTTGTGTTCGTAACTCTTCTCTCTTTTCGGCTGGAGTAGCCAGATGACATCACCATAATGATCCGCAGCGGTCACTAGCGTTGATTGTTCACTCAATAATGAAGAGCCAATAATACGGATGGAATCCTGAACCTGTCTAAGGTCTATTCCAGCATCTAGCGGTGTGTTGAATCGACCAAGCACCAGATGTACAGGGGCATCCGCCTGCAATTCGATGTTTCTCTTAGTCAGTTCAGTTTGCATCTCAGACATTTCAGATCGAGAGATTGGAGCAGAGTTACAGTCCTGGAGCAATTGGCGTACATACTGTTCCTGTTGGAACGCGTCCAGCCGAAATTGGATTTCACGCGACTGTTCCAGCACTTCGAGCATGTGGTGACTCTGCCTGATCTCTTCCATCACCTGTTCAACCATAGTTAACACCTTGTCGTATCCTTCCGTTTTGAGTAAATAACGCACATTCGGCATTTGTAGCGCTCTGTACGCATAATCAAAATCGCTGTGTCCTGTAAGAAAAATAATGCGACATTGCGGCCACTGAGTCTGAATTTCTTCTGTGAGTTCCAGCCCGCTCATGCCTGGCATACGAATGTCCGTAAGTACCATATCCATTCTAGTTCGCCGCATCCAGTTCAATGCTTCCATGGCGGAGTAGGCTTTGCATACGTCAAGTTGATCTGGCATATGTCTAGAAAATGTTTCATACAGACTGTCTGTAATGATCTCCTCATCATCCACAATCAGAAGTCGATACATTCCTTCTTCCCCTCTTCCCATTGGATTCGAATTGTAACTTTCAAGCCCTGCAACTCGCTGCGGGATAGAAAAAGACCTCTTCCTTCCCCATACGTCAGAACCAGACGTCTGTGAATATTCGTTAATCCGGTCACTTCATCCACACCGGCCTTATTGCGAATTCGTGCTTGAAGCAGCATGATATCTTTATGTTGCAACTCACTGCCATTGTCCTCCACGATGATCTCGGCATACGTAGCTTCCATATGAAACTGAACGCGTAAGAGCCCCATACTTGTATTTTTCTCAAGACTATGCTCGTAAGCGTTCTCAATAATTGGTTGGATAATCAGTCTGGGTACCTGGATATGTTCCATGCCAGATGGCACTTCTCCAAACTCTACCTTAATTCGTCTAGAGAAGCGCAATTGCTGAATATCGGTATATATTCGGGAATGCTCCACCTCTTCTTTTAATGGTACATAATCAGTTCCGTTCCGGGTGATGAAGCGAAAGTATTCACCAAGCATATTCGTAAACTGCTCAATTCGCTCTGTTTCTCCTGTTCTGGCAAGTGAGTTCAGAATGAAGAAGCTATTGTATAGAAAGTGAGGATTAATCTGGGACTGGAGCTGCTTCAATTCAGCACGCTGCATCATCATTGTTTTTTTGAAATCACGGTCAATGAGCTGTTGTAGATTTTCAATCATGTGGTTGAAGCGGCCGTACAAAAATCCGAATTCATCTGTGCGATGGTGAATGATCGGAATATTGAGCACACCTCCCTCCATTTTCTTGAACCTCTTGACCAATAACAGCAAGGGGATGTGTATCAACCTATAGCTGGAGTACAGAAAAGCTGCAATGGCAATAAAGGATGTAATTGCAAAAATCCAGGCCCACTGATTGAATCTGCTAAGAGGTTTGGTTACGATTTTCTCAGGCAGATACGTAGCCACGGACAACCCCAACTTATCGATGTGAAGCTGATTCACATGGTACATAATGCCGTCCACTTTCATGCGAAAGTGACCCTGCAGATTCTTCTGACTGTACTCACGGTAACTGGCAAGAATGACGTTTCGCTGATGCTGATCCATGATGGCGTGCCCTGTTCTATTCTCCATTAACAGCGTGGCACTCTCTGGGTAGAGATTAAGCTCTGATAATTCTTGCTGCAATTGCGACGTATCCAACTCGACCTGGATTACGAATAGAGGTAGCTCATCTCGTTTTCCAGTTAACCGCACGGCACTTAGGTTCAAGGTATCATCTTTTACAGTGAATCGAGAGTCCTCCCCTTGTAATGTCGAACGAAAAAAATCAAATGAGTCCTGATCTAATTCATCAATGCCTTGTGTAGCTGAAATGCTCATGTTGACTATTGGGATATGTACATAAACGTTCTTAATAAACGAACTGCTGTTTTTGAAAGCAGCCAGACGTTCAGTCAAGTAACCTAATATTTCACGTCTGTCGACTTGCTCCATCATCTCCCACAGAATCGCAAGACGATTCAGTTTACGATCCTCTGCGATATCAAACTGTTGCAATTCCATCCACTCAATCTCCCTGTTCAACTCTGTTGCATATTGACTCAATCGCCTATCCGTAGACAGGGAAATTTCCTCGCTTGCTGTATCGTAGCTCCAGTGGTACAAATACACGCCTAGAAAAATCAGCGGCAGTACAAAGATCAGATACGTCATAATTAATCGTGCAAAAATACTGTTATGCCACGATTTAGCAGGTATCTTCAACAACGCGTTCACCTCCTGACTTGCAGGTTGAAGGAATTACCTCTTTACGAACCACGCATTCACCTCCGATGTAATTTCATCCCCACCCAGCCTGCGCCAATTCTGAACGAATTGATCAAACTCTTCTATGGGGGATCCAAGAATAATATTCATATATACCTCGAGTTGCAGATCTCGAAGAATGGTTTGCCGATCAATCATCGTGTCGGTTATACCGCCGGTGAATTCGTCATATAGTAGCTGTCCATTCTGATCATAGGTATCCGCAATACTAAAGGCACCTGTCGGACCATACGTTTGTTTCCATCCCCATCCACTCTTCAAACCTTCTGATTCATAGGCAACAATTCGTTTATGGATCGCAAGCGCTTCGTTCTCCAGGTTTGAGAAATCTCCTGTCTCTCTAGCGGCATGGATCTGGCGATAAGCGTCGAGATTTTTGGTTCCGGGAAAAGGTGTTACCGGGGATAACATCCATACAGCGTGCGAATCGTCATTGTAGTACGTTTCATATTCGGCTTCTTCTCCCCAATTTTTATCCAGATGCAGGTTCATAAGTTTTACGACAACCTCTGGGTAAGCAAAGCCTTTCTTTACTGCAAAGTACTGACCTGTGTTGGAACGAAGCGGAACCAAAAGGTCACGATTAGCCTCAGCCACAATAGGGTAAGCCTGCCACTGTACATTGGGGTCTGTATCACGAGTAGTCTGTAGCATAAATGGAGTCCACTGTTCACCATAAAGCATGCCGATCTTCCCATCCTGAACTAATCGGAACTCCTTGCTGCCGTTTTTGTAAGAAAAGTCCGGATCAAGCTGACCTTCAAGATACAACTTCTGCAATACCTCCAGCGCTGTTCTCACTTCAGGTTGTATGCCGCCATACTTAAGGTCGCCATTCTCATCTCTGATCCATATACTTGGGTAAGCTCCGTACCCCGCCATGAATCCGGTAGCACCCATCACGGGATCCCACAGATAGCTAGTCAACGCTAGCCCATACGTATCCTTCATACCATTTCCGTTAGGATCTCGCTCTGTAAACGCTTTCGATATTTGAAGTACATCTTCCATCGTTTCAGGCGGCTGTAGACCTAACCTCTTCAACCAATCCGTTCTGATCCATAGATATTGTGCTGTTTCAATCGAAGAAGAGGATTCTGGAATAGCCATGAGATTGCCATCAATTGTAGCAGCATTAAACGCACCCATTCCCTCGGCTTCTAATATTCTTTTGGTTAACGGAGAAGCGTGTGTCCGGTATACTTCGGTCAGATCTTCAATCATTCCAGCGTTGCTTAGTTGCCTGAGCTGATATGGATTCACTTTGACTACATCGGGGAAACGGCCTGCCGCAAGAGATACTCCCATTTTTTGATGATATACATCACCAGTAGCAATCCAATCATAGTGGATCTGGATGCCAAGTTCTTGTTCATATAAGCGGGTCCAGCGATTGTTCGTAAGGGTTTCATCAGGCAACTGATCAATCATCCGCTGCAGGTCTTCCCGGTTTCTCTTACAAAAGAGACTTTAATGGGGGGATCATACTTCCCTAGCACCGTTGAAGATTGTTGCTGCCGTCCATCAGACGAGGAATGCAATTGCCCAGAATTCCCTTGTGTATGGTTAGCGGGAATACACACAGCAAGAACGATGATAAAGGTCCACCTTGATCTGTACAGCCATCTTTTATTCACGACGACATGCCCCCAGTTCGATTGGAATGAACATATTCATTTTTCTATTATCTGGAATATCCATCATTGTACAACAACGAGTAGAGTCTGAGTAACGAAAAAGCCGCCATTTGGCGACTTTTATGCGTTGGCGTCCTACATGATATAGATCACTTGATATGATAATTGAAATTTGAAAAGTCAGCTATGCCTCCAATCCTTTCCGTGGAGTACAGAAACAGCCCGATACGACAACCCATGAAATGATCCAGCTTATAGAACATTCGGTGAGTGATACCGAGACTCTTCCACGCTGTTCCATCCCAGTAACCAAAAGAACATTCATCCTGGTTATCTATAAAATTCCCTGTTGCCTGGAGAGTAATCACCGGTCCATCGATAGGAATCCGTGCATGCTCTGTTGCTGGCTGCTCATCAACCAGATTACCAAATATGCTCGAATCCTCGCTCTCTCTCGCCTGCATAACAAGGTAATACTGACCTTCATTCTTCGTCAGTGCAATTAGACCATACGTGCCAATCAAGAAACATAAACCTGCATAATCTCCATCGTTTAAACCACTGCCATCCAGCGTAACCGTTGCTTCACAAGCCGGCCCAACCGAACGCTGCGTTAGTGTATTTACGGCAAAGGTCAGATTCGGACTAAGCTGACCCGTTCGGATTCGATACACGCCCGGCGCTTCTGTGACTGACCAGAGCTCGTCGTGCGGTGTATGATTCCACTGCCAAAAATCCTGAAGGCGCACCTTGCCATCTTCCTGAGCATTGTACTCAAAGCCGTCACTCCCAACAAGAGGTCTATAGGTATATCCCGGCCTGGTGCTCGCAATATCGATGGATTTGGGGGCTTCAGACGCAAATACTGGGATACCTTGCTTGAATTGTAGAGGAACCAGTACAGGGATTCTTCCAACTGCTCCATGATCCTGAAATAACATGGCATACCAGTCTCCATTCGGAGTATCCACAATGCCTCCTTGAGCTACACCTGAATTGAAATATCCCATGTCATCGTTAAACACTTCCCCGCCAACAAACTCACCATCCAAGGTGTCAGCCATATAAAATGCCTGTGTCCTCCGACCTGCTGCCTTGGTCATATGAATGAGGAAAACGTAATACTTCCCATGAATTTTGTAGAAATGGGCACCTTCATAACCAAGGTAGTATGGTTGTTTGTCTTTCACAATGATCCGCTGTACACCGCCGGGCTTTGGCCCGGACAGGTCTGCACTTAACTCGGTCAACTGAATCTCAGCATTGCCATGCACCAGATAGACTCGTTCATCTTCATCAAAAAATAGGGAGCAATCATGATAGAATCCTTCTATAATTTGCTTCTTCCACGGGCCAGATATCGTTTGTGATGTGTACAAATACGTCTTACGTGTATCATTAGCAACAAAGATAACATAGAACATGCCTTGATAATGCCGCAGAGATGCTGCCCACATGCCCTTACCATAAATCTGTTGCCCATTCTCTAGTCGTTGGGCAGGGTGTTATCCAGCTTATCGTACACATGCGTCGCTACTTCCCATTGAATCAGATCATACGAACGCAGGATAACGCAACCCGGCATCATATGCATGGTTGTGCTGACCATATAATACGTATCTTCTACCCGGATAACATCAACATCCGGGTAATCAGCCCAAATAATTGGATTTGAATACATGCTTCCCATTCACCTCATCTTAGTTCCTGCGTATATGAACGCAGGTTACATTCTATTCCTGTTATAGTCTCTTGAACTTCCATTCTTGCAACAAAATAGCACTCGAATGCTCTGAAGATGCTCGAAGGACGATATATAGATCATGAATACCTTGCGCACCGGTAATCGTGGTTGACTGCTCTTTCCATTGAAAAGCTTCACTCGCTGCCGGAATGGTAATCTCTCCAACCCTTGTCCCGTCTTCACGACCAAGTCGTAGTTCAAGCGTAGCTGCATCTCCTTGGTTGGAGATCAATGCCGCAAACCCAGACGCACCCTCTTCCCCAAAATTCACATTCGAGATCGCAATCCAGCTCCCCACATGCAGCCTACTTACAACCACATCAGATGCTAAAGCTAGCCCATGTTCGGCACTGGTTAATTGCAGCGTGCTCACTCCTGCGCTCCAGCCAATTGTTGCTCCACTAACGGCTTGATATGGATCAAAAGAGTGAAGCTGACTTACACCTTGATAATCCGCCTGAATTTCCTTTATTCTACCTGTTGTTTCTTCGTATTCGATTCGATTGATATGTGTGGAGCGGTAACCCTCTGGAATATCCATCGCCTGACAGAGAGTCTGGGCATGGTAAGCAATGAACCACTGATCGGCAAATTGAAAAATAGCATGATGATTGTTGCCACCAATACCGAAGAAATGACCTGGATTTTGAAGAATTGTGCCTTGATACGTCCATGGCCCCATGGGCTGAGCACTCGTCATGTAGGCAATTTCACCAGGTGGTGGATCACCCTCGGCACGAGTAACCTCATGGAAATTAGAGCAGTACGTATAGTAATAGAGATGTTGATGCTTATGTATCCCTGAATCCTCGAACATAAAAGGTGCAGGAATGACTTTAGCTTTGCCAGTTACGGTGATCATGTCATCTCCCAATCGCATGACACGGGCGGTGTCAGGTCTTTCAGATTTCCCTTCAGGCACTCCGCCTCCAAAATAAAGATATGCCTGATGATCTTCATCAACCAGCACAGCGGGATCGAATAACCAAGTGACATCTTCTACGCCCGGGGTTTCTCTTGTCACCAATGCTTTCCCTATAGGGTCTTTCCAAGGCCCTACAGGTGTTGGTGCAGACAAAACACCTATGCCACTGGCATTGTTGGCAAAATAAAGGAAGAAACAATCTTGCCCATCTAGCTTCCGATGAGCAGCCGCCGGAGCCCAAGACTGCGAAGCCCATGTTGCTGCACCTTCGGGGCCAGCAACCCTGATCTCACCATGATCAGTCCAGTTGATCAAGTCATTCGAAGAGATAACCGTAATCCGGTTAATTGAACTATAACTGTTCTTCTGAGCTATCCCCTCTGAGTCATATTCGAGCTTGTCGCTGGTCATATATAAATACACTCGATTATTGAACACCAGTGCATATGGATCAGCTCCAAATTTATGTGCTATCAACGGATTAGCATTGGGACGAAGCTTGCCGATTTCCTTTGGTTGCAATTGAGGTTGAACCCGTTCATCCGTGCCTTCATTCTGATTGCCAGCATGTGGAGTAACATGATGATTCATTTCATTCATTCCCCCCTCGGATCGTTTGATCGTGGTTGCTCTAGGTCATGCGATATACATCAGGTTTTGAATCGTTCATTAGAAAGCGTTTGCAATAAAAACAGCTTCGTGATAGGATGATTACATTTTAAGGTAAGCTGAGTACAATTTCATTGCTTAATCTGCTCTATTTATTGCGCGAGATGACGGGAGGTACGCTATGAACGGATCATCCTCTGAATATTTTTACGATCCCATTCAGCCTGAGCTTCTGTATCAGCACCGGGTGACAACTTATAAACTGGAAACGATCTATCATCGGCATAATGCCTATGAGATCTATCTCTTCCTTCGTGGCAATGTTCATTTCTATATAGAAAATCGCTGTTACCATATGGAGCGGGGTGATCTGCTCGTTATGTCACCTCAAGAGATGCATCGTGCTTTTATATTGGATGAGACAGAGTATGATCGTATTACGATTAACCTTAAGAAAACGTATCTGCACCAGCTATCTACAGCTTCAACTAATTTGTCATCCTGCTTCGATTATCGACCCAAAGGAAAAGGCAACATGATTCATCTGGACGAGAATCGTCTGCAGCAGATGTTACAGTGGACCGAACAAATTGAAGAATTACACACTTCCGACGCTTATGGTACGGATATCAAACTGAATGCAGCCATCGCCCAATTACTAATTATGCTGAATGTATGGTTTCACAACAATTCTTTTGTACCTCACGACATCATGCCAGAATTGGTACGTAACACTATGGAGTACATTGAAGAGCATATCGCACAAGATATTACACTCGGCAAACTTGCCGAAGAGTTCTATATGAACAGCACTTCGATCAGTCGCCAATTTAAAAAGCATACCGGACTAACCCTCCGCTCCTACATTCTGGGTCGCCGTATTGAGCTTGCCAAGTTCCACCTCTCTGAAGGGATGAGCATTACGGACGCTTGCTTTCAATCGGGCTTCAGTGATTACGCCAATTTTATTCGGAGTTTCACCAAATTGGTTGGCATCTCACCAGGCAAATATATTAAGAAACGACGGGATACGTTCAAGTCTGCTGTAAGTTCTTCACCCAATTCGTAAATGGCTATGGAGACAAGCATTTGTTAAGACTACGCTAGCTAGCGAGAACCCGTTCATTGTAGAGGCTTCACCAATGCCTTGTACAAACGAAGTTGAGGTCAGCGAGGTTCGCCAGGCGGTCCGTGGAATAGCCAAAAACATCGAGTCAAGGATCTGAGCTCGATGTTTTTGAGGGGATTTAACCCGGTAATACCATTCTCCAACCATTATTAAGATGGTTACTATTCTATTTTTACTAATCCATTTCCTTTCCCGTCCACAAGCGTACGCGGTCTTTAATCCACTCGGTATACTGCTGCTCCATCGCTACTGCTCCGCATTGTCAATCTCGGTAAGCATATCATCGTATATGCGGCTAAAAGCATCCGGTGAAGCGGTTATTGCTTCTGCAATTCGCTTCTGGACAATATCCTGCGTTTTTTGGTACGCAACTGTATAATCGGCACTGTCCGTAGGAATTGGCATGTTATAAGCTGCGCCCCACTCTTTAACCGGAAACTCTTCTTCAGAAAGGAACAGATCCTTCCAGGTGGTTATGCCGTAGCCTTTCAAAACTTCTTTCTCCACATCCGAATAACCTTGTTGAATCTGTTCAGGATAATTGGTTGTGTAGTAGTTATCGGTTGAATCTTTCACACCATCGCCGTAATGTGCACCAAAAATATAGTACAATCCAACACCCGATTCTTTGGAGAACGTATTGTTGTCCTTATTCTTCTGCGCTTGTACGTCTGCTGGAATGTTGCGAACACCATCTTCTACGACATAATGCTCCCCTTCAACGCCCCAATTTCTGAGGACTTGCCCTTCTTCGGAGGACATCCAGTCCAGAAACTTGATCGCTCGAACCGGATCTTCGCAATCCACTGTGATGCCGATGCCATAACCGTCAAACCCGATATCTTGGAAATCTTTGCGCTGGAAGCTCTCGTCAAGGGTAACTGGATAGTATCCATATGTCATATCGTCTTTGCCAGCACTTTTCAATGCATTCTCCGCATCGCTGAAGCCCCAGTTCGGATCAAGCAATGACAAGACGCGTCCACTGGCGATTTTGGATTTATACTGGTCATCCTTTTGAACAAAACTGTCTTTATCCAGCAATCCTTCATTATACATCTTGTTCAGCCACTCAAAATATCTTTTCTCCTCAGGTCGTTTATAGTGCAGGATCGCCTCATACGTATCCGGATTAATATAATACTCCCCATCTCCAGGAATCCCCGTAGCCATCGCCGCAGGATCGGTTACCGTAATCATCCGTCTCCAGCCATCTGCGCTAAGTGTCAACGGAATCGTTGGCTGACCGTCTTCTGTGGTAGGATGCTTCTCATAATATTGTCTTAGCACATTCTCATAATCTTCTAACGTTTTGATCTCCGGATAGCCAAGTTCTTTTACTACGCGGTGCTGAATAGCCGCCCCGTTCGTAGCATCAAAATAAATCTGGTTCACCGCACCATTGGTTGGAATCCAATAAATTGAAGGGTCATCGTTGCTGTATTTCAGTCGATTGAAATGCTCGCCGTATACTTTTTTCAAATTAGGTGCGTGTTCCTCAATCAGATCCGTCAGATCAATCATTGCACCCGCATCAACCAATCTAGACAAGTTGCCTTTAGGAAAAATAAGGTCTGGGTAATCGCCACTAGCAGCTATCAAGGAAATACGGTCATTCCCGCCTCCACTTGAAATATCAAAATCAGCCTCAATAGTTACACCGGTCTCTTCCGTAATCTTTTTGCCTACTGCATCCTGCATATTGTTCCAGTTGGGACTTGCATCAGCTCCAAAGAAGCTAAACGTAATTGGGCTATCCAGATCACTACTACTTGAATCAGATTGATCTTTAGAATCCCCACATCCCGTGGCGATCACAATACAACTTGCGACAAGACATGCTCCCAATGTTTTTGAAACGGCTCTCAATTTTTTTATGCCCCCTCCATAGAATAATGAAACAATGGTCAGTCTGTAACCGAGAATACGCTTTCAATTTGCGCGCTTAAATTTATACTAAACGGCTATAATGTTCCAAACCTTGATTTTCAAGCCATAAGTCTAGCATGATCTAGACATTTCACTCGAACTTCACTCCCATCAACATGCTGCCCACTCACGCATTCAATAAATATACAAAAAGACGATGGTCGCCCATCGCCTCGTACTAAATACATCACTATCGCTGTGAAAGAACCCACTACTTTAATTCTAGTGAGAATCCTTCGATCTCCTCTTCTACCTCACGCATCAAATCAATGACTTGGTCAGCATATCCTCCTAGCACCTGTCTACTCTTCTCAAAATGAAACCATTGGATGGTGAGTGGCATGCTCACCTCTCCTGTTAAACAGTCCCAGAGCGCATCCAAGTTACGTCCATAATGTTCTCCCAGCTCAAGCTGCGCTTGAAGCATGTCATGTAGCTCATCTCTTGCAGATAATTGCTCTCCATCAATCTGAATGATATTCATAACACCCTCCGTTATTTTAACTGCTCAAATGATTCATAATGATCTGTTGTCTTATAGATTAATCCATCGCTGGAGTATAATATCCGATCACTTCCGCGTCTTCCACCTGAATAATGGATGTCGGCTTCATACCATGTTCGGCCTTTTTTATTCGGTAACAAGCCTTCCCGATTTCTAAACACATCCCCACCGATGCTTTTGCCTGGAGCAACTTCGTGCAAATTGCCTTCGCTTGGTTCCCAGCCCAACGCTCTGGCCTCTTTCTTCGTAATATAGTTTGGCGGCAGCTCATTGTGCTCCGATATATACTTGGCGACCTCATCAAATCCCATATCCTGCGAAACCGAGGTAGAGCTATCATCCAGGATCGACTGCGGCGTACAGCCTGAGAATACCAGTGCAGCGAGGATGATTAACAACGTATAACCGATTTTTCTAAAAAACATCATCATTTCTCCTTTGGATAATCTTGCATTCTGTCTGTAATGACAATGAGTTTAATGTTACCGAGTTGTGTACGATAAATCAAATCCTTTCATTCCATTCATAGAATAAAAGTTATTGTGAAGATGTATCCATGGATAAAAAAATAAACCGACAACTGGATGCCGATTTATTTGAATCATTTTCATATGCAGAAGTGGATTTCTTCTATGTTACCGTTGCACCACGTAGAGTTCACCCAGAATCTGTTGCGTTTCATAGGTGTCCGGAGCCAATTCAGATGTAATAAATGCTTCTACCGCATGTTGCTCCAGATCGTACATCGCTTCAATCTCTTTGGAGAAGAGCATATGTGCCTCTTTTAACTTATTTGATAAGCTCGGAATGGCTCTAGGTTGAAGTTCTCGCTCTGTGACTTGTTGCAGCGCTTGTACATAAGTGTCCAGAGAGCGTGCACCAACCACTTTGATACCTTTGTTCTCTTCATTCACCATCACAATCGATGGAAAACCTCTGACACCAAGGCGCGCTACCATCTCAAAATCTTCTTCCAACAGATCCTGTGCGGACTGCTGACTGGCTTCTTCCACAATTTGTTTACCATCTAAGCCGAGTTGGTTGACTATATCCATAAGCACTTGCTCATCGCCAATATTCCGATTGAATACAAATACCGCTTCACGCGCTCGTCTTAAGAATTCATGTTCCTTGCCCTTATGTGTATGTTGTATGACCTTGAATACACGTGATGGGGGATACGATGATAGGATCGGATCGGTGTGCCACACAGAGCCATCAATCGGCATCCGCGAATGTTCACCCACTTCTCTCCAATGACCTGCAACATCAGAAGGCTTCTGAATTCCGTTTGCTCCATCTGAGAAACCTTGCCAACTCGCCAGCAGCCCTCCCATCATGATCCGCACATCAACGTACTGGCCATACGCCTCTACAAAACGATTCAATACAGGTTCAAGTGCCCAACAGTGTGAACAGATTGGATCTGTCGCGTAATATAAAGTGATTTTCTTCTCCGATGAGTTAAGATCCACCTCTTGCATCATATCTTCGTCTCCAGGCCCACATACGCCTGTTGCTAAGTCACACATCATAGGTCCATCTGCCATTCGTAATCACACCTTTCATTTACTCGGAGCTTCAAAATGAATTGATCTCTTCTTACTCGTATGATTATAATAGTTGCATTCGGAACAACAAGTACTATTATTTTTCTGACTAAGTATAAAAAAGTATACTAATGGAGGTTTTCAAGTGAAATACGACTTCAATCTGGAACAATTATGTCCAGCAACATATGCATTTCAGGTGATTGGAGGCAAATGGAATTTGCCTATACTAGCAATTCTTAGTGAGAGTGAAACGATCCGTTACAATGAATTAAAGAGAAGACTTCACGGCATAACGGGTACGATGCTTACGAATTGTTTGAAAGACCTCATCGATTACGGCATTGTTCATAGAGAGCAATATAATGAAGTTCCACCTAGAGTGGAGTATTCACTTACCACCTCTGGGCAACATTTAGTACCTTTGATTGAATCGATTGTGAAATGGGGCGAGCAGCATATTCCTTCCAGCAGTAATAGTGCATGTTCAACAACGGAATAAAATGTGAGATAAATAGTCCCCCATAGGTCTAACCTATGAACTTATCCATATTCGCTATTTCCCCTTATTCACTCTCTCTTGTAAAATATTGAAAAACTTGAAGGAGTGATTCACACATGAAAGCTTCAGTTAAATATTTGTTTGATAAAGTAGCTCAGGATTACGATCAGCAACGCAGGGCGCTCATTCCTTGTTTTGATGGATTTTATGGCATGGCTCTGGATCTGATCGACAGTTCGCTGGAAGCTCCTCGCATTCTTGATTTGGGGGCTGGAACAGGTCTGCTCTCCGGAATGGTTCTGCATAAGTATCCCCATGCGCGGCTAACCTTGATCGACATCAGTGAACAAATGTTAGAAGGCGCCCGCCAAAGATTGGCTGCATCAAATCAGGTGCAATACGAAGTTGGGGATTACGCTAAGCATCGTTTCAGCGGTTCCTACGATATTATTATTTCCTCACTCTCCATTCACCATCTGGAGCACGCTGACAAAAAAAGTTTGTTTAGCACCATACATAAGCTTCTGGAACCGGGTGGAATCTTCGTTAATGCGGATCAAGTTCAAGGTAGAACCGCTGAAACTGACAGCTATTATCGCCGTCGCTGGTTGGATGCTATCCAGGAAAGTTCCTTAAGCAAGGAATCCATCTCAGCTGCGATTGAACGCCGTAAATTAGATATTAACGCCACACAAGATGAACAATTGCAATGGTTGGAGGAAGCAGGCTTTCAACAGGTTGATTGCATGTATAAATATCTGGATTTTGCCGTCTTCTACGCCAAAAAATAAAAAAATTAGGATGCATGCCTTGCTAAGATCAATGAACGGTTACTCACTAAACTCTATCACTACGAAAAAATTAGGAGGAAGTACGTTATGAACATTCCCAGAGGTACCTACGGCTTTCGGTTCGCTGAGGACACCGATCTACAGCTATGCGTTCTATATGCAGTAGGGTCTGATGCGATAACTGATGCTTCTTATCACTGGGATGGATTGGAACGCACGGATGGGCCTTTGCTGTTGTTCCAGTATACAATCTCCGGCGAAGGTGTATTTGAGTCACAAGGTCAAGTTCACCGCGTCACCGCAGGGCAAGCATTCTTGGCTGAAATCCCTAGTTCACATCGCTATTATTATCCTTCGGAATCGCAAGAACCGTGGGAATTCATGTTTTTGCTGTTCAGACCTAATCTGGTACTGCCTCACTGGCGCAAATTCCTTCGTGAATCAGGAGAGATTCCTTATCTCCCTTACGAATGTGCCCCGATTCAATTGTTGCGAATGATCGTGACCGATGCAGCGGCGGGCAGAATTACAGATCCGCTAATGGCGTCCTCGTGCGTCTATCAATTCATGACGGAGTTGGTGAGATTACAGAAAACAACCCTGCAGAACAGAGAAACCTGGTCTGAACCTATTCAACGAGCCGTTGATTTTATCGAAAATAACTATTCCAGAATGATCAGTATGGATCAATTGTCCGAGTATGTGTCTCTCTCCAAATATCATTTCATTCGCCGCTTTTCCTCCAGCACAGGCTTAACCCCTGGAGCTTATCTGACCCGCGTCCGTACCGAGAAAGCAATGGAATTGCTTCGTGGCACGAACTTCAGTGTCGAAACGATTGCAGAACATGTTGGTTATTCCAGTGGAAGCTACTTTATCAAAGCATTCCGCAGCTTAACCGGCATTACACCAGGTGATTTTCGCAGTGGAGGAGAAAGTCTGATTTATCGTAAATTGTTCTTCGACTGACCGCAATATATTGCTATTGGTTCATCTAGATTACTGTAGATAATTGATATTATCCTATACTATGATGAATGTATTGAGAGCAATAAAGAATCAGTAAAGGAGCATGATGATGAATCATAAACTTGTAGCCCCTACCCCACCTCTCGGCTGGAATAGCTGGGATTGCTATGGCGCAGCCGTAACGGAAGCTGAAATTCGCGGCAACGCCGAATACATGGCAGAGCATCTCAAAGACTTTGGCTGGAGCTATATTACCGTCGATATTCAGTGGTACGAACCTCTCGCTAACTCTTCACAATACCGCCCATTCGTTCCATTAATCATGGATGAATACTCCCGCCTGATGCCTGCGGAGAATCGATTCCCATCTGCTGCAGGTGGGCAAGGATTCAAGCCATTAGCCGATTATGTGCATAGCCTAGGGCTACAATTTGGTATCCATATTATGCGTGGCATTCCAAGACAAGCTGCACATGCCGCTACACCTATTCTTGGCACAACTGCGACTGCGCGTGATATTGCACATACGAACTCCATTTGTCCGTGGAATACAGATATGTACGGTGTGGATTCTTCCAAAGAAGGTGCACAGGCGTATTACGACTCGCTCTTTGAATTGTATGCGCAATGGGGTGTTGATCTCGTAAAAGTAGACGATATTGCTGCTTCCAGACTTTACGATACGCATCAACCGGAGATTGAGATGATCGCCAAAGCTATTGAGCGTTCCGGACGCCCCATGGTTCTGAGCCTGTCTCCTGGGCCTGCTCCAGTAGAATACGCTGAACATTTCACTGAACATGCAAATATGTGGCGAGTCACGGATGACTTCTGGGATCTATGGCCGCTGTTACTAGATATGTTTGACCGCTGCCGAACCTGGCAGGGAATTCCTAAGGAAGGCTGCTGGCCTGACTGTGATATGTTACCGCTGGGTCACATCGGCATCCGTTCTGTTGACGGTGGTGGAGCCAACCGCTGGACTCGCTTCACGCCGGATGAACAGTTGACGATGATGTCGCTATGGAGCATTTTCCGCTCCCCACTCATCTTCGGCGGTGAACTACGAGACAACGATGAATGGACGCTCTCGCTACTAACCAACCGTGAAGTTCTACGTATGCATCGCGACAGCTATGGTGCGAGAGAAGCGCTGCGCCGTGATGATCTGATCGTCTGGACTGCACAGAACGCTGAAGGCTCATCTTATGCTGCTATTTTCAATGTTGGCGATAAGCCTCTGCCACTTGAACTCAGCCTCGAAGAGATTAACCTCTCTGGCATTACAAAGGGCACTGAACTGTGGAGTGGCGATCAAGCCGAGTTAAGCGAGAACCGTTTAAGTACAACCATTCCTCCGCATGGTGTACGCCTTTATCAGTTTTGATTACTAATTAGTCTCTTCACTTCTAGAGAACGATCGAATGAATAATCTAAGATGATCCCTGTACTCAATGTATTCACAGGGATCATCTTTTTGTTTTTTTTGCAGATTGAAGCATGAGGAATGCCTGCTGGGATTTTGATGATGTAGATAGTTCTGTACCGCTCCAACGAGGAATGATGAAGCTTAATAGAAGTTGATATTGTGGACATTTCTCCCAATAAAACCTTATAATACTATGTATATTAGGAAGATATGTTTACATATTTTGATTAAGATGGCTCTGGGATGCCGTGATCTGAATCTATCATATGCGAAAGGAGGCTTCATCATCGTCAAAAAAATAAGCTGGATTGCATTAGTGCTTATCCTGTTGTTGTACTCTATTTCGTTGTATAGCTTATATTCAAGTATCCATCATATGTGGAGGATCGCTCCACCTGGTTATGTATTGGTTATTCTCGCTATTCTAGCGTTCATCCTCTCCATCATAAGTTTTATGGACACATCAAGTTTATTTGCCAAGATACGAAGCTGGATCTCGACGATCCTCTCATTCCTATTAGTCTCCATCCTGCTTTTTGTTGTCACATTTACATCTATCTTCTCAGGAGCAAAAGTACTACTCACTACCACGCACTCACCTGACCAGCACTATACGATTAACTTTTATAAAACGGATGCTGGAGCCATGGGCAGCTTCGGAATTTTAGGAGAGTTACAAGGACCACTATGGTTCAGAAAAGCATTGTATTGGGAGAGTAAGAATGATCAAGTAAAGCTTCAGTGGCACAACAG
Source organism: Paenibacillus sp. DCT19 (assembly GCF_003268635.1). Classification (NCBI taxonomy): domain Bacteria; kingdom Bacillati; phylum Bacillota; class Bacilli; order Caryophanales; family Paenibacillaceae; genus Paenibacillus; species Paenibacillus sp. DCT19. Next base: position 3,054,066 of record NZ_CP029639.1, on the reverse strand, counting down.
TCATACGGTTATCGTGAATGGACATACCATCGACATCGCAAAAGGTGAAACTTGGGGGTTTCAGTCCGAATAATTCGTGACTGTCCCCCAATCTGTTAACGGTTCTGTTTGAGCCGTAAGTCTAAGACGGGTTTACGTCCATATTGCAGCACATATAGCAACGTCATCACAAGGACACTCAAGGCGAGCACAACAAAAATGTTACTATACACGAAGGCACTCTTCACTTCTACCCAAGGGTTCAAATGAACAGAGGTTACACCTTGATCAAGTACCTTGCCAAGAGCTGCGGTTGATACAGATGCCGCGATGAAATTGAACATGGATAACAATCCCATACCGATACCGATGTGCTCCTTGGGAAGTGTCTGTGCAATCGTGTTGGACATGGCGATCTGCATATAGGATTGACCTAACACAGCCAAGATTAGAAATATCGCAACCCAAATCGGTGACGCACTTACAACAAAGGATAAACAAATGAAACCAATGATGAGCAATATCGATGCCGTATATAACAGATAAGGATTGCCTTTCTCATCGGCGAGCTTGCCGCCTTTACGTCCTAGAAGAGCAGCAACGAGCGCAGATGGGAGCATGATCATTCCGGTTAGAGCTGGTGAGAAGCCATGTACTTGTGCCAGCAATTGTGGCGTTATAAATGGAATGCCAAAACCAATCGCGACCAGCACGAATGCAATGCCCATCCCCGTGGCATATGATTTGTTGCGGAATACGGCTGGCTTAACGAACGGTGCTTCAGCATAACGAATTCGTAAGATGAACAATATCAGAAACACGATGCCTGTCATTAAAAACCACAGGTTGGATTGAGTCAACGCAAGCAACAATGCAGCAACTGTCCCTGCTAATGTTAACCCCCGATATAATCCATCTTTTCACTGACTCCTCTGTCGTCATCCAGATACTTTCGATAAAAGGGTAGTGTCGCAAGCGAAAGCAACGGAATAGCAAATAAAAACTGCCAGCTTAAGGCACTAGATACGAATCCGGCTACAATAGGGCCTAGCGCAGATCCAAGAGCAATACCAATGGCAGAAGTGCCTAGCGCTTGACCACGCTTCTCAGGTGAGAAATAACGAACCGGAATAATCATAGCAAGTGCAGGAATGACAGCAGCTCCAGCCGCTTGCACAATACGTGCAACAATAATCATCCAATATTGAGTCGCTACGATTCCGATTACAGAACCTGCGGCGAGCAATAATAGACCAAACGTAATTAAGTGCTTCATGCTGTACCTATCGGTGAGCTTGCCATAAGTGACCGTTCCGATGGCATATACAATCAAATAACCTGTTACTATCCAGCTTGATTGAGAAGCCGTAAGTTGAAATTGCTTGCTAATTACCGGCAAAACCACATTAAACATCATGCCATTCATGACTGAAATGATCAGGGTGAAGACAAGAACTCGGAGTAATAACGTCTCTTTGCTCTGTGAAGCAGAAGGATTGGTAAGCATATATGTTCCTCATTTCTATGATCTAGATGTGTTACTCATCTGAGCTGATTCTTAATAATGTTGTGACTTTTAATATAAAATGACTGTCAGTGCTTACTGACATCTGAGGTCCAAAAAAACTAGGGCGTTAAAGCCCTAGTAAACGTCCACACACTCTCTGTAATAATGTTATCCAAAGTGAGCGATGGGAAAGGAGCATCTCCATCCAGATTGTTAATGAATACACCGTAATTCAAAGCCATAAATGAAAAAGCTTGATGCTCAAAGTTCGTTTGAACCAGCTTGCCTTTGTCATACATGATGCTAAAATACTCGGTTATTATCTCCAAGAGCTGCCTTGGGTGTTTAATCGTGCGATCTCGAAGCCCTGGCAGATGTTCCTCTTCCTTAAAACCGATCAAAAACAACTTCCGGTTGCGGTTCATGATCTCGTGATACGTCCTGCTGATCAAAAGCAAATCAGTGTGCAAATCCCAGACTAGCTTTTCATTGAAAACTCTAGTCATCTCTTCGGAGTAATAATACTGATCAAATGCTGATTCCAAAAGATTCTGCTTGGTTCCGAATTGACGAAACAGTGTTTTCTCACTTAAGCCAGCAGTCGTCGCGATTTCCATCGTCGTTACGCTTTTGTATCCTTTTTTTGACATCAAATCAATTGCCGCCATCATTAATCGTTCTTTGCTGCTATAGTCTTTACGACTAGACATTTCTCTGTCCTCTCTTCTAAAGGATGTCAGTGCTTACTGTCATATTTGAAATAGTAACGAATCATCTTATTTATGTCAAGAAGCTCTCTGAGCTGTGATTATGATTACTGTCTGTTTATTTTAAATGCCAATTCTTCATCTTGCATCTTCTCTTCAATTCAAAAAAAGAGCAGAGAAGGACTTACTCCTTCTCCACCCATTCGTTACACCTCGTTACGGTTCAATTCCCCATACAAGCTCATCGCCTACATAACCGGTAACCTGTTCATGGTTGGCAAACTGCGTGCCAGATGCCTTGAACGAGTAGTCATTAGACTGATTGTAGTTAGACCAGTTATTTTTGGAAAAACGTGCTTGAATCTCGGCACTCTGACCTGCGTTCAACGTTCCGGCTGCACTTGTGAAGCCAACTTCCAGATAATGATCAGCTCCGGCAACCGGAGTTGCCAGTTTGACAAATTGGCTTGTTACATTGGCGCTGCCAACACTTGCCCAATCGGACCAGAAGGTCTGCGCCTCTTCCCCATCAATTGTATAGTAATACCGAAGTTTCACATCACTTAACTGTATCGCTGAATTACCCGAGTTGATTAATTTGAATTTGGGCGAAATTCCGTTGGTCGACGAACTGGTATTGCCGTTAAATGCTTGGATAGTCAAGTCTCCAGTAGGCGGTACAGTAACCGTACTGTCTACAACGTTCACGGTTAACACTGCGTTATTTCCACCATTGAAGTGGAAGGTCAAGGAATTTTGACCGAGCGGAAGCGTTGTGAGATAGGATTGCTTCAACACCACCGTCGAACCAGAAGCTGTATAATGCTGACCCGATACGAGTGTAGCATTCCCTTTTGTTATGCTTGTAAGCTGACGGCCATTCAGGTTAAGCGTAACGGAAACATCTTGCGCTGCGCTCGTTGCTTTGTCAAATGTAGCATTCACAGGTATGATGGTCGCATTGGAACTCGGCGTTGAATCCACAATTTTAACCTTTAACACTGGGTCTTGCCCTTGATTAAAATCCAATACAATGGAGTGCTCACCTACGGGTAGTGTCGCAAGGTAAGCCTTTTTTAGTAGCAGGGTATTTCCGTTAAATGAATAATCCGTTGTTGCGCTAAGCGCAGTATTGCCTGCCCGAAGAGCAGTAAGCGTATTCCCATTAGCAGTCACTGTTACCGATTTGTCGTTTTGGTTAGGCGTGTATTTGTCAAACTCGACGGTTCCCGGAGAGATCGATGCGCTCGGATTAGGATTATTGACCTTTAGATCCGGCAGTTCATCCAATGTGATAACATAATCGCTCTGATAAAGTGTGGTTAAGGTCGCTGGGTAATTAAATGCCGTGCTCATGAGGTGCTCGCCATACCAAGGGCAGAAGTACAGCCAGCCGGCTCTCTCCTCTTTCAGATTTTGCACACTTGGAATCGTGTCGTTCTCTGTCATAGCAACCATTTTGCTACCATTCGTCAGATCCACAAGCTGATAGAAAATCGACGTAATGGCGTCCTCATTCGGGACTCCAGACAAGCCGTCATACCGATTATAGATGGTATTGTATTTATCGTATCCAACCAGATCTACTTGATGATCACCAGGATACCAAGCTGGAGATGTGCTATACACATAGCTGTTATACGTCCAAATCAGGTTGTGCAGGTCGTACGTCTCCGTAAGCTCTGTATAAATTAGATCCCACAGGTCTTTGTAAACCTCTGCTCCTGCTGAAGCCCACCAGAACCATGCACCTTCGCCATTCAGACCACCATTACCTTCGGCCTCATGATAAGGTCGGAATATAACAGGCACATTGTTATCCTGGAGGATTAGCAATTGTTCTGCCAGATCTTCGATCGTCATCATCACATATTGATATTCTTTCGTACCAGGAATAACGGCATTGGCTGTATTAAAATTAGTTTCTGTCGGCTTGTAGGTCGCTTCCTTCCAATCCACAAAATCCCCAAGCTGATACGTGTTGAAATTACGCGGGACGTTGATATGCCAGGAAGCTGTTGCAATGCCGCCCCGGTTATTGACCCAGTCGATCATCCGATCCGTTGTGCCATCCTCCCAACCATAGAGCGGATTATAATTCATCAGATCGAAGCCACGAATCGCTGGATATTTGCCAGTAAGATCATAAATCCATTCAAACTCAAGCTCTGTATCTCCGTCATTCCCTCCTCCATAAATCTCCTGTTGGCCTGAAATAATCTGGTTTCCGTATACCTCCGTTAAATAATTCATTAAAATTTGTGTCTCTGGTGTTGCCTGAGGATCGGTAAGAATCGGTTGTACATTCAGGGGATCAAGATCCGCATGATCCACTGTGAAGCTGTCAAAATAAGCAAAGCCCCAGCCAGCCTTAATCTGGATCGTGTTGCTTCCTTTATTCAGTTTGTGAAAACCAAAATCAAAATCCGACCATGTTGTCGTGTACGGCAGCATATACGAACCCTTGGTCACACCGTTCACGGTTAAATATTGAACTCTACCATCTGCACTAAGCTCCTGCATGTATCGAGTAGAGATCGCGTACATGCCCGTTTCAGGAGCATTCACTGTAAAAGTCAATGTACCTGAATTCTGCATCCAGACGAATCCGCTACCTGAGTATCCAGGCTTGGGTTGTCCGTAAATCTCGGTGACTACTTGAAGATCCGAAGTGAGCTGAGCATCTTCGGCCTCGATAGTGAAAAGTGCATTGTTTGCATGAACGGGCGCTGTCATCAATCCTAGTAGTAGAGCAAATGCCAGCATCATTGCGGTTGCCTTTCTAAGCCAATTTTCCATTTTCATCTTCCCTTCCATTTGAGATATGATAATGAAATTTGTCAATGAACCCATTCATGATGGCGCTTTCAAAGTAAACATAGCATGCGCATCAAATTTTGTAAATATATGGTCATTTTATTTTTTTCTTACGTTTTTTTGAGAAGCAAAAAAGCCGCTAACATAGCGAATACGAGTATTATTTTCTATGTTACCGTCCCCCCCCAACGCCATTAATAAGAATAGCGGGGTTTCAGAAGGGTATATCAACCCATATCCGCTTTTGACTGTATGGTACGAATGATGATGTCCTGATTGTGATTACCAAAGCCTGCTCCATACAGCGTCAAACCACCAACATGTGTAGCATGCTCCTCCACGGAAAATCGCAGCGTCCAGAATAACTCCTCCAGCTTGATATCCTTAATACATACAACTGACAACCGCTCTCCATCTATTGAGGTACCTTGAGCATCCACTCGGATCGTCTTCAGTAGGCCATATTGGTTAACATTCCTATGCCACCATGACGGGGTGTATTTTCCACGAGCAGCTCTCCCAAAGTCAGCAGGACTGGTCCATGTGCCAAGCCGCACACTGTTAAATGAAAATGTGATATCAGAGGGCCAATCATCCCTTAAACCAGGCGCCTCCGAAGCAATTTCCATTGAGATCTCAATCGCACTGGGTGTATCCTCAGGCAGAAGGTAATTAGGTATTTTATATTCGACATACCCACGACCAAACCATAGGATTGCTGCGTGAACACGTTCAGGATCAAGGAAATAGCGGGGATCATCCCATACGCCAATTTCTTTCTCAGGAGTACCCAGCCCACAGGTCGGATGTACTTCGAACGCTGTATAGTGACCCACAGAGATGCTTTGTTCTTTGATGTTTGCTAATGAACCCACCGAAGGCAATTCAATTTCAATTGCATTTTGTTTGAGAAAACACATTTTGTGTGTTCCTCCATTCAGTCTTACTCTGCGACTGCCGATCAATTCCGCATGCTCCAATTTACGAACATGCATCGTAACGATGGAGGGACTAAGTTCCAACACATCAGCCAGATCCTTCACATTCATCTCCCCATCAGAGAGCAGACTCATTATTCTCCAGCGTACTTCACTAGCCAGCGCTTCATACAGTGGCATGTATTTGGAATCTCCATTAGCTCTAATCATTCAACATTTCTCCTAGCTCCAGTTATTGAAATGCTATATATGTTAATTTAACGGATTTTCATGGTTCCATCAAGACTAAAATCATTGTAAACATGGCCGCTATATTGTTTAATTTTGAAGTGGAGTTTGTTAGAAATCTAGTGCTGATTGCAAAACATACCTTAATACCATTACCCACTAGAGTTAAATTCTTATAAATATGAATTTAGAATGAGGTGCACTGAAAAATGAAATATACTAATCCAGTAATTAAAGGATTCTATCCTGATCCTAGCGTTTGCAAAGTTGCAGACACGTATTATCTCGTATGTAGCTCTTTTCAGTATTTCCCTGGCGTTCCCCTTTTCGAGAGTAAAGACTTGATCAATTGGACGCAGATCGGACATTGCTTAACTCGGCCAAGCCAAATTCAATTAGAGACGGTTAACAGTTCCGGTGGCGTATTCGCGCCAACCATCCGTCATAACAATGGCCGATTTTATATGACAACAACCAATGACACCACCCGTCAGAATTTCTACGTTTGGACGGACGATATTTACGGTGAATGGTCTGATCCAATCTATGTCGATCAAGGCGGCATAGATCCAGATCTATACTTTGAGGATGGCAAAGCATTGTTTATGAGTAATGGCACCGACGATCATGGCGTTGGAGGCATCATTCAAAGTGAGATTGATATCGAAACTGGACGTAAACTAACTCCAGGACGCATGATCTGGAACGGTACGGGCGGTCGCTATTTGGAGAGTCCACATCTGTATAAAATAAATGGAACGTATTATCTCATGGCTTCAGAAGGTGGAACCGAGTATGGTCATATGGTTACCTATGCAAGAGGCGATTCACCATCAGGTCCGTTTGAGGCTTACCCACATAACCCTGTTCTGACCAACCGCAACTTGGGCGGTTATGAGCTTCAGGGCGCTGGACATGGAGACCTTGTTCAGGACGAGAATGGCAATTGGTGGATGCTTCATCTTGGTTTCCGCCAAATTGGAAGATGGCAGACGTATCACCACCTGGGACGCGAAGTCTTTCTTACACCGGTTACGTTTGACGAAGATGGTTGGTTTACCGCGGGGTATAAAGGTACAGTGCTTACGAGCTTTGAAACGGATCGAATCTCAGAAGAAACCATTCAAAAGGAGCGCAACGTCTATACGTTTGAGAATACCGATTGGAATCTGGACTGGTGTTATTTACGTCATCCTGCTAGGCAGCAGTATGAACTAGCTCCAGACAAGGTGATTCTTCGAGGAACAGATGTCACACTGGATACTCCGTTATCCCCTACTTTTATCGGCATACGTCAGAGAGATTTCAATGCAGTTATTTCTTGTGATGTCACATTAACTGGAGGAGAAGCGGGTATTACGCTTTATATGGATGAGAATCATCATTATGACCTGGCTATTCGCCAAGTTGATAACGGATATAGCGTTGTTAAACGTCTGAATATTGGGGATATCAAGTCGATTGAACAGGAAGAGTATGTGGGGGTAAGCAATCAAGCTACGCTCACTATTCAATCCACTCCTGATCGTTATACTTTCATTTTGAACTATGATGGTAAGGATATTTCGCTCGGAACGGCACAGACCAGATATCTATCGTCCGAGGTGGCTGGAGGATTCACAGGCGTGCTTATCGGTCTCTACGCTTTTAAGACAGGTTCTGTCGCTGAATTCACTAACTTTACATGCAAGTATAACGAATAACTAGGTAGGAATGAAGTAGTCTACTGGGAAAAGAAAAACATAGTAAGCGTTGATTACAACGCTTATCGCTTGAAGATTCAAGGGTGGCAGATGTTAGACGTCTGCTGCCTTTTTATTTGACATCATTTGAACAGCTAGCTCGAAGGCTCTTATTCTTCTCTCTAATAATGTTTTTTGAGCACTGCCTGCTTTGGCTTTGGCGTACTGAATCTCAAGGGTTGGGAATAAACCCGTTATTGTATGGTGAGCTTCTCTGATTTCCTCTTCGGTGTATAAAAGTGGTGTACCATGCCATGTATGATCCAGCATAGCTAATCCGATGTGTACCGCTGTCAGCCGTTTCTGTACCAAGGTTGTATTCGTCGTGCCCTTCTGAGTCATATTCACTAAGGCATTTTCTAATTTGTGAATGGTGGATTCAAAGGCTCTAATCGCTTCCATTCGCTCTTCACTAGATATGTTCTCTATACGCATCCTGCACACACCTCCCTTGTCTACTAGTATGTTAATGATCTTATCATATGAACAACAACAAACAGAGACCCTTAGTCACCAAAACTAAGGATCTCTATGTGTTATTTATTCATGGGGTCATTTATTCTATGCATAATCATTAACTCCTATATCATCCATCTATCAAATACGCAACCAAACACTCATTTCCCCAGCCTCGCGGTTACCCCACAAATAATAAGGAATCGCTGTAAAGCGAACCTGCGTTGGCTCAGCTGCCAGGGGCTTGTACAATTCATTCGCCGACCATCCAGAGGTGTTCTCTCTCCTTGCGTCACCTTCAACGACGATACAGCCACCTAATAGATCAGAAGCTTCACGTTCGATTAATGGAGTTCCATTTGCAAGTGAAAGTGAGGATAACAATGCATCGTTGTCTGCCTCCTCCACACAATAGACAAGTGGTCCACGCTGAATAGCTACCTTGCCTGCGTTGGCTCTAATCTGTGGGTTAGCGGCAATTAGCTTTGTTTCTAATGGTATTGACCACTGCACCACATCACCATCGTTCCAGATTCGGTTGATTTGCGCATAGCCGTCCTTCACATCATATACTTGAACCTCTCCGTTGACACTGAGAACAGACTGCCCGCTCTGATGCCAATTAGGAATTCGTAAAGCTAGTGCAAAAGTAGTTCCACCTACATGCTTATCATCCAGTGACACGTTAAATTCCACCTCGCCTTGCCAAGGCAGCTCCGATGTCTGGCGAAGGGATACATCACAACCGTCTGCTGATGTGAATTGCAGATGACTACCAATGTATAAATGCACATGAATCTCATTCTTTTCTGAAGATACATCGTAAATATAATCGTTCAGCGAGCTGAGCAAGCGTGCTACATTTGGTGGACAGCAAGAGCAGCCAAACCATGCCTGCCGAACAGGCTTAACATGCTGTTTATCCGGATTTCGTTTATTTGCCTCAGGCCATACTTCAAGTGGATTAACATAGAAAAAGTGCTTGCCATCCCGAGACATACTACCTAGTACGTTGTTGTACAACGCCCGCTCCATAATGTCCGCATACTCACTCTTTGCTTCAAGCTGAAGCATCCGCCGTGCCCAGAATATAAGTCCGATGGAAGCACAGGTCTCTGCATACACCGTATCGTTCGGCAAGTCATAGTCGAAGGTGAAAGCTTCTCCTCGATGGGTTGAACCAACCCCACCCGTGATGTACATCTGCTTCCGCGTTGTATTCTCCCATAGCCGCTCACATGCTTCTTTCAAGGTAGTATCTTGAGTCAATCGAGCGAGATCAGCCATCGCAGTGTACATATAAACTGCACGCACGGAGTGCCCAACTGCGGCTGTCTGCTCACGTACAGGCAGATGGGACTGGTACATCTCCAGATTAGGTTTACTATCTGACCAGTGACCTTTTCTACCGCGTCGCTCCCATTCTTCCTCAAAATAACTTGGAAGACTGCCACGTTGATCAATGAAATAACGACTGAGCTTCAGATAACGTTGCTCTCCCGTTGCATAGTACAACTTGACCAACGCAAGCTCAATTTCCTGGTGCCCGCAATACCCCTGCTTCTGACCAGCATCCACCCCAAACAAATGATCGATCAGATCAGCGAAGCGGCATGCAATATCTAACAATCGACGTTTGCCCGTTGCTTCGGCATAGGCTACAGCGGCTTCAATCAGGTGTCCTGCGCAATAGAGTTCGTGAGCTTCATATAAATTCGTCCATTCTCTACCTGGTTCCTTAATCGTGAAATACGTATTCACATATCCGTCTTCTCGTTGAGCTTGGCCGATTAGTTCAATCGCTTCATCTGCGATGTTCTCTAATTCCGGGTCAGGCTGAGAGCGAAGTGTGTAAGCAACCGCTTCCAACCATTTATATAGATCACTATCCTGGAACACCCATCCTCCGAATTCTCCCTCTTCAAGTCCAGCGGCGATGCGGAAATTCCGAATAGCATAACTAGGCTCCGCTCCTTCTACACGGTCGTTTAATGCTTGCCATTGATACGGGATGACCGTATCTCTTACTAATGCAGAATAGTCTTCCCAGAATTTGTCCTCGATGCGTACATTTGTTGTATTCACTTCGTCATGCCTCCTATAGTAATTGACTCTCCATGTCCTCCATTATATTCTTGATAGAATGAGCTTAATAGGAACGGAATGAACCTTTTTCTATAAAAAATAACACAACATAAGGAGTGTTTCATCTGAGCGATAACACCATGATTGAACTTGAACTGCCACCAATCCCTTATTTCCTAGGCGCAGGTCGTACAGAATACAGCACTGGAGATCATCATCCTCATCGAAGCAAGCTTGGCATCTACGATCTACTCATCGTTGCTGAAGGTGGTTTATTCATGGGTGAGAACGGTTCAGAGTGGCGCTTGTTGAGTGGGGATATGCTGCTGCTCTTGCCAGATGGCGAACATTATTCGTTTCAACCCTGCACCGAAGATACGTTATTTTACTGGATTCATTTTGAGCACGAAGCAAGGCAGTGCACCCTGGCAACAGATGACACAAGTCTTAGTCCTGCGCTGTATTCGTCACGCCCTTTCGATAATTCCTACATGCTTCGACTGCCTAAGTACCTACGTCTCCCAGATCCTCAGGCTGTGTACGACATAGTTGAGCAACTGCTGACTTTACCAACGAACGCTACATTTTGGAGAGAGCAGCAACTGCTAGGCAACCTACTAAGCATACTTGAAGAGAGTGGCTCAAGAGAAACCGAATCGGTTGCAACCCGTTTAGCAGAACGCGCGGCTACCTACATTCAGGCTCATTATCAGAACAAAGTTACCAATGAGCTGCTTGCAGAAGCCTTACATTTTCACCCCAATTATATTGTACGATGCATGAAAGCCAGGTACGGTTGCACCCCCTCGGACTATTTGCAGGAGATACGGCTCGATCGTGCTAGACGTTTGCTGGTGACCACCGATTGGTCTATTGAACGTGTTGCCGAAGAAGTTGGTTTTCGCTACTCCCCTTACTTCTCCGCGTGTTTCAAACGTAAGATGGGAATCTCCCCACTGCAATTCCGTAAGCAATATCTGAGATGATGGCAGCCATGCAGCAAAAAAAGCCGCGTTTCCGCGACTTTCTGTAGGAATCATATTGGTTGATCACCATACCTGAGATCAGGTGTTTCAGTTTACTTTTGAGGCTGAGTTTTGCAGATGCAATGATTGGTCGCTTTATACAACGGTGATGGTTCCATAGTACATATACATGCCACAATTAAAATGATACGTGCCAGGTTTCAAATCCTTTAACGTAATATAATTGTCACCCTTCTCAAGATACACATCAAACCCTAGATCCGCGGATTCAATACTCTTAATACAAGTGTAGCCGGAGTGTTTAATAAAGTTAATCTGGGTTGGCACACCTGCTTGTACAACGATGTTATTTTGACTAAAACCGTTGGATTGTATATCAATTGGAATAACGTCATAGCTCACATTTTGTTGAACAGAAGTTTGTTCTTTTGTCGGTGCATGAACGGTAGGGTTTCGGCTATCTTGATATTGATTTAACAGGAGTACGCCAACCGAGACGATGCCGAACGCAACAGTGACTATACCTGCAATAAACGCTACACTTATTCCGTCCCTTTTGGGTGCTTTCGTCTCAGCTGCATCTGAACCTATAATTTGAAGAACAACGCAGAAGATAAGGATAAACAAAATATCAACGAACAGTACCATGATATAACTGAAACCAAGCATAGAGCCGAGCATGGCTCCCATCATTCCACCCATAATCCCGGCTAACATGCCATCCAACGAAGCGAGCACACTGATGGGCTTTCCTGCAAAATACCCCGTCCCCAATCCAAATAAAATAGCGATCATGGAAGGCACCGCCAGATCGTGATTGAACACTACGCCTAACTGAAACCCTAGAGCAAGACTAGCCATCATGCCTATACTCATGGCAATCATCATGCCAGGCATACCATTGAGGTTCTCTTTGCGTTTATACGTGTTCAATATGATATATCCGGATAGAAAAACAATGATGAGAATGCTTAGTATGGAAATTAACATATATGAACCTCCTGATATATAACATTTTGAATAGTTCCATACTACACATTGTAGTGCACTGAATGGAGCAAATACAATTCAAATTTTAAACATTCTTAAATATTTCATAATCTTTCGATCAACATCTTCTAACCTGGGATGCTTTAGCAAAACAAGAACACAAAAAAGCCGCGTTTACGCGACTTTCTGTAGGCTTATATTGGTTGATCATCAAAACTGGTACCAATGTTACTTTCTCAGTGAGATTTCAAACGTCGAACCCGGCTCACCGGCAAACACAATGCTACCGTTTTCTGGCAACACAACTTCATTCTGACCGCTAACCACCGTGTGATTCAACCCTATACCTGCCTCGTTGTATAAAGCAAATGCACCATTTGAAGGCATTTGAACCGTCATCGTTTTACCTGCAGCTGAGGCTGGTACCGTAAACCAAGTGGCGTTTCCATTGGCTTGAATGGTTGTCTTTGATTGATGTCCCGAATAGATCGGTCTCACAACCTCTTGACTGGCATAGACGTTTCCTCCTGCCGTAACGTATTCAACCCCATCTTCCTGATAGAATTCAAAATTCATCGTGTCACGACCGGCTAAGCCAGGAATTTGGAGTTGGTTCATTGCTTCGTTTGCTCCGATAATTTTGTTCGTATAGATATATCCTGGCCATTCGTTAAAGGTGTGAATGGGGATAACCGGAAGAGCAATGTTATACAGTGTTGATGTATGCTTCTCATTTACCAAGTAATATGTGTTGCCTTCTCGCTTCTGCCAAGCAGCTGCCACATCGTTAGGCAATTCATTTGTCTCTAACTTTTCAGCCTTGTATTCGGAAGAAGCAATCTGACCAAGACCAGGTACGGACTTATATGAGCGTGACCATAGATAAACTTTTCCATTGTCCTCATTAACGAACTGCAATTTCTCCGTTCCCTCGTCATTAACAAAAGAACCATCAGCAGTGTACGTATATCTCTGATCTGAATTGGTTGGAGCAGATGGAGTGGACACTGTTAATTGTCCGTTATCCTTCACATCCAACTTCATTACCAAATTGGCTCCGCCGCCATATATACCTGTATGACTCAACAACTCCTTTGGCATCGCTGCTGTTACAGGTGTAGAGAACGATTTTTCGGGCTTTCGCTCTGGAATGATATTTTTCTCTTCCAGCGCGCCCAGTAACAGTTCAGTTGCAAGGAGTTGATCTGTTGTGCTCGTGCCCCCGAGGACGTTACAGCTGCTGCCATATTGAATTCGGGAAGCACAATTAACGATGAATGGTACGTTATGGTATTACCGCCTTTGGTAACTGCCTTGATCCCATAATCGTTGAACGGAAACAGATTAACACTGTCCCAACCTAGTCCATAGGCAATGGACGAATCGCTTTCTTCTGGCCATATACCGCTCTTGTATTCTTCTTGTTCCATCGCATCTACAGATTCACGTGAGAGAATACCTTCGACTTGTCCTGTGAAAATTCTCGAAAATTTCACTAGATCCTCCGCAGTCGAGTAGATACCTCCTGAAGCGATCATATTCGTGGTCTCTAATGGAAGTTGTTGTTTCGCATTCGTGGCAGAATAGGTTGCTGCCATTTGACTTAGATCCACCCGGTCTTGAGGCGTTTGAGTATTATTCATATCCAGTGGCTCGGTGATGTAACGATGCATGAAAGTAGTAAAACTCATACCGCTAACCCTCTCCACCAGAATTTCAGCTAATGTAAAACCATCGTTACTATACACGGAATAGGCGCCAGGATCTGCCTTCAGGTTTTGGTTAGCTAGTTGTTCCAGTAAAGTGTCATGTGCATACGTATCGTTGTCTCCAAATAAGATGGCACTATTGCTCGACGTCCCAAGAAGCCCGGAAGAATGATTCAATAACATACGTGGTGTAATTTGCTGATAACGCTTGTCCTTCATTTTGAAATCCGGGATATAGTTCACGATAGGTGTATCTAGATTTACCTTGCCTTCATCGACGAGCTTCATTACAGCAGTCGTAAGCATCATTTTACTCGTTGACCCAATACCATACATCGTATCTGCCGTAAGAGGAATCTCTCCCTTGAGGTCGTTTACCCTACTTGTCCAGAGAGTACGATCTTTCCCTCATCCATAAGTGCATACTGCACACTTGTTGTGCCATATGACTGGGTTAAAAGGTTAGCTTTCTCAATGACAGCTCTCTCCGTCGATCTGTAAGTAAGATTAGCGCTATTCCCCGTATCCGAACTAGCCAAGGCATACGTGGGAGACAACATGGCAAGTACTAAGGTAATTGCCGTTATCGAAGTTCGTTTCTTTCGTGACAATCTCATCATCTCCTGTTTTTCTGTGTCTGAGAATCATTATGTTGGTACTGAATAAAGTGTAATGGGAGAAGATGTACTGGTCGTGACGACGATATGAACTGAACATGAATAAATCTGCACACACGCCCCTGTTGCAACGATTTTATGGTGCTCACTAAGGGGATTGTAAAATATTGCTTGTTGGAGAGTATGTTGGGTCGGTTCAACTTGAAGTACGAGGAAGTAATCTAAATAAAGAAAAAAAGTCGCAATGATGCGACTTTTAATCGATGGGCGAGTCTATCTATATCTCCATACTAATTATTATTTCAATTTCAATATGGAGAATAGAACGATTTATTCATTTACGTTTTCCTTCGTGACCAGCTTCAGTTCAGCCGGAATGGATTGCTCTACCTGTTTGCCGTCCAGTACATCCAGCGCTGCTTGTACCGCCAAGCTACCAATTAACACAGGCTGCTGCGCGACCGTTGCTGTCAACTTACCATCTTGGATCGATTTGATTGCATCATCATTACCGTCGAATCCAATAACCGGGATGTCTTTACCGGAACTTTGGATTGCTTCAATTGCACCAAGTGCCATCTCATCGTTATGGGCAAATACCGCTTGCACATCTGGATTACCTTGCAACAGATTCTCCATGACATTCAACCCTTTGGAACGGTCAAAGTCAGCTGATTGTTTAGCCACCACGTCGAGTTTCTCGTCAGCAACTTCATGGAAACCTTTGCCCCGCTCCCGTGTTGCGGAAGCTCCTGGTACACCCTCAAGCTCGATAACTTTTGCGCCCTCACCAAGCTGTTCCACAAAGTATTCAGCTGCCATGCGTCCACCTTTGACATTATCCGAAGCCACCAAGGCGGCCACTTCACCTTTATCTGCGGAACGGTCGAGTGTAATCACTGGAATTCCCACACTGTTCGCAGACTGAACCGCTGTAGAGATTGCCGCAGAATCCGCAGGGTTAATGAGCAATGCATCTACACCTTGTTGAAGCAGATCGTCCACATCGTTCGTTTGTTTCGCCGAATCATTCTGTGCATCAACGACAATGACCTGGATGCCTTGTTTTTGCGCTTCAGCCACGACCCCATCCTTCAGTGAAACAAAGAATGGATTATTTAACGTTGAAATCGATAGCCCGATTTTCTTCTGTCCTTTACTTCCGGCAGCGTCTGGCTTAGCCCAACCCGGAGGTTCCAAGGAGCAACCTGCCAGTACAATAATCATTAGCATGCTTATGAGTGTCAAAGTTATTTTTTTCATAGTTGCATCTCTCCTTATGCTGTTTTCTTGCGGTCCAGCAGGACTGCAATGGCAATAACAACGCCCTTCACGACCATTTGGTAGAAGGAGTTCACCCCGAGTAAGTTCAATCCATTATTCAATACACCAATAATCAGAACACCGATTAACGTACCAACAATGCGTCCTCTTCCTCCAGAAAGGCTCGTACCACCGAGTACAACTGCAGCAATCGCATCCAACTCGTAGGAAGTACCCGCTGTCGGTTGTGCAGAGTTCAAGCGTGATGTAAGAATCGCTCCTGCCAGCGCTGCAAGCATACCCGCCAAAGAATAGATCATCACTTTAACACGTGTAACCTTGATGCCTGAGATAATGGAAGCTTTCTCATTACCACCAATAGCATATGTTTTGCGACCAAAGGCTGTTTTGTGCAGAATAATCCACAGAATCATAAACGTAATCAGCATGGTAATGGCTGGTACGGGAATTCCTAACAAGTAACCACGTCCAAACAATTGGAACAGTAGGCTATCACCAAGACCTGTAATTGGATTACCGTTCGTGTAAACCAACGTTAATCCTCTGAATATCGTCATCGTTGCCAATGTTGCGATAAAAGGTGCCATCTTACCTTTGGTTATCATAAGACCGTTGACCATCCCCATAACACCACCTAGTGCTACCCCGATAATGATCGACAAGATCGGATCTAAACCAGATAACATCATATTGGCAACAAAAGCACTGGATAACGCGAGGATCGAGCCAACCGATAGATCAATTCCGCCGGTGAGAATAACAAATGTCATCCCAAACGCAATGAGCGCATTAATCGATACCTGACGCAGTAGATTCAAGATATTAAGCGGTTCCAAGAAGCTAGGATTCAAGATTGAAACGATGAGAATGAGAATGATTAAGCCCAGTAACGGTCCTAATTTTTGTGTTACGGTTGAGAAACGGAAGCCGCTTTTGGCAGTTTTGTTGTCCATTGTTGTCATATCACTGTCCCCCTGTGGCCAATGTCATAATATTTTCCTGAGTGGCTTCTTCTTTAGACAGCACGCCACTAATGTGCCCTTCATGCACAACCGCGATTCGATCACTCATCCCGAGCACTTCGGGTAGCTCTGACGACACCATAATGATGGCGACGCCCCGGTCTGTCAGTTCATTCATGAGCTGATAGATTTCACGCTTCGCTCCAACATCAACGCCTCGTGTAGGTTCATCCAGGATGAGCACACTTGGACCGATGCCGACCCATTTTGCGATAACCACCTTCTGCTGATTACCACCCGATAGATTGCGAGCAGCCGTTTCGGAAGATTGTGTTTTGATCTGTAATCGTTTGATCAGTGTATCCACGAATTCCTGTTCTTTTGCAGTCGAGATGAAACCTTTGCTGGAGAAACTGAACAGATTTGGCAGTGCCATATTCTCACGAATGGAGAAGTCGAGCACAAGACCCTCGTCCTTGCGATCTTCGGTAATGAAGCCAATACCATGTCTGACCGCATCAACGGGTTTACGAATGTTCACCTTTTTACCGCGAATCACTACTTCCCCTTGATCCAGCTTGTCCAGACCAAAGATCGTTCTCATCATTTCTGTTCGTCCAGAGCCCATAAGTCCTGAGAAGCCTAGAATTTCACCCGCCCTAACATGAAAGCTCACATCGTGAAATGAATCTTTGCTGCTCGCGTTTCTGACCTCCAGAACAACCTCGCCATAAGAAGGATTTCGAGCGGGATAACGTTCCGTTAATTCTCGACCAACCATTTTTCGAACGACTTCGTCAAAACTCGTCTGCGGAATTGATTTGGTATCTACGGTTATGCCATCACGCATAATCGTAATCCGTTCGCAGATTGTAAATATTTCCTCCATGCGGTGAGAGATATAGACGATGGATACACCATTTTTCTTCAGTGACGTGATTACTCCGAACAGCTTTTGAATCTCTCGCTCTGTAAGTGCTGCTGTTGGTTCATCCATTATAATTACCTTTGCATCTGTCATTAGTGCCTTTGCAATTTCGATCATCTGTTGTTGACCAACGGAGCATTCTCCCGCAGGTCGATCAAGTGGAATGTCCACAGATAATTTGCTGAACTGTTCTTTGGCAAGCGCTTTCATTTGTCTTGTATTGAGCAACCCAAACGAGGAAGTGACCTCTTTCCCGATAAAAAGGTTATCCAGCACCGTCATTTCAGGCCAGACGTTCAGCTCCTGATGAATAAATGTGATGCCTAATTTCTCTGCTTCCTTCGGACTGGTGAAATACGTTTCCTTTCCGTCGATCTTAATTGTGCCTTGATCCCGCTGATGAAGACCAATCAGAATATTCATCAGTGTGGATTTGCCTGCTCCGTTCTCCCCCATTAGGGCGTGAACCTCACCTTCTTGCAGTTCAAAATCCACTCCGCTTAGCACCTGATTGGTGCCAAACGCTTTGTGAATGTTGTGCATCTGAATATGCATAACGCAACCTCCTTGTTAACCAAAATGGACTCCTGCTTGTAAAATGCAATTGGCATAAGGCGTAGCCTCACCTGTGCGGATAACCGCCTTTACCTGCCTTGTTAACACCTTGAATTGCTCATGACTGACAGAAAAAGATACGTTGTCCTCTCCGAATCTGTCTATCATAAATTGCAGCGCTTCGGGGTTTGCCTCTCGGATTTCTTCTGCCACAATAACCTTTTCAATGACCATATCATCCGCAATCGTTTCTACGACTTCACGAAAACTCGGTGTTCCCAGCTTCAGAGCCAGATCAATCTTGCGTACTCCTTCCGGTACAGGAAGTCCGGCATCCGCAATCGCAATCAGATCCGTGTGACCGAGATCCGAGAGTATTTTGGAAATGTGACTATTGAGTATGCCATGTCTTTTCATTACAGACTCTCCTCCACTTCAGCTCGCGTTGGCATTCCACCTTGCGCTCCGAACTTGGTCACAGACAATGATGCAGCTCGATTAGCGAAGCGAATGCTATCTTGTAGCGGCTTGCCTTCAGCCAGAGCGACTGCAAATGCGGCATTGAATGTGTCTCCCGCGCCAGTTGTATCAACGGCCTTCACTTGGTACGTTGGCACAAGAACTTCCTTTTCTCCGTCATAATAACGTACGCCCTTGCTGCCTTCTGTAATAAACAATTTGTTCGGATACTGTCTCAGCGCCTCTGCTGGACTTACACCTTGGAACAATATTTCTGCCTCATGCTCATTCGGCGTAATGTAGGAAGCATGTTCAATGACCTCTTGTGATATCGCTCTTGCGGGTGCTGGATTCAATAACAGCGGTGTTCCAAACTTCGCGCACAGTCTACTAACGTGAACCACCGTTTCCTCTGGGATCTCCTGTTGGATCAATACGATATCTGCATTACGTATCACATCAACCGCCTCATCGACATAAGCGGGAGTCACTTCACGGTTCGCCGCCTCAACAACAACAATACTATTATCACCTTCCGCGAGAATGATATGAGCCGTTCCACTTTCTAAATGTGTAACCGGTTTCACATTTTGCGTATTTACACCATTTGCTTCAAAGTTGTTCAAAATGTCCGTACCGAAGGTGTCTTCCCCTACCCGTCCGATCATATGAACCTCAGCTCCCAGTCTGGCAGCAGCAACAGCTTGATTCGCTCCTTTGCCGCCAGGGACTGTTTTGAAGCTCTCGCCAAGAACGGTTTCACCCGCTCCTGGTCTTCTTGAAGAAGTAACGACTAAATCCATAGAACTGCTACCAATCACGCAAATTTTAGCCATCTGTACTCACCTTTCTCGTTGTTCCCCGCTCAATGAATCCAACAGGCAACTGTATGTTTTTATCCTCAATTGCAGTTTGTTCCACAAGCTTGATAAGTAATCCCGCCGCTTCTCTTCCCATCTCATATGCCGGTTGGCGAATCGTGGACAATGCTGGCGATAAGAGACCACTCATCGGAATGTCGTCGAACCCAATGACTTGAACATCCTCAGGGACTTTCCTTCCAATTCGTGCTGCCTCATGCAGAACGGCCATCGCGGCGATGTCATTGCTGGCAATAACTCCATCCGTGTCGGCATAATTCTTGAATAACTCTTCAGCCCACACACCTGCCTCGTTAAACGAGAATGAGGTTGTCTGAATAACCCGGTAATCAAGTCCAGCTGCACGAATAGTTTCGATAGCTCCTTCAAAGCGATCCTGAGCTGGGCGAATATGTGTCGGTCCCTGCATAACCGTGATCCGGCGGCTGCCCCGTCTGATAATCTCCTTGGCTGCTAGCCTTCCCCCTTCTCTACCATCCGCATACACAGAAGGTCGATCTAAAGAGGTTCTATCGAGAAACACTACAGGAATCTTCAGGTTCTCATATATTGAAGAATGAGGGTAGTTCGTTGAAGAGATCACACCAACCACGTTATTCTGAATGAACGTCTGGATGTAATCCTGCTCCTTTCGCTCATCCTCATCACTGTTTCCGAATATCAGTCTATAATCCTGCTCCTGCATCCGATCCTCAACTCCGCGAGCAAGCTGTGGAAAGTAAGGGTTTGCAATATCGGGCAGCAACAAGCCAATCAGTTTGGATTTGCGTTTATATAATGAGCGAGCCACTTCATTTGGGGAGAAGTTGAGCGCCTTCACGGCATCTTCTACTTTCTTGCGAGTATCCGCATGAACGTAACCCCTGTCATTAATGACTCTTGATACGGTGGCTACAGATACGCCAGCCAGATTTGCTACGTCTTTTATCGTTTTCGTCATTTTTTCTCCTTATGTGTAACCGGTTACAGACATAAATTATCACATTCTATTTCATTTGACAAGCATTTCGTTACTGGAAATTTATCCTAGCAAGCCGGATGAGTGCTTCAATCTATGCTCATAATAGCTCTTCAGATCGTATCTGTTGACTCAGAACTAAGCCACATACGGATGTGAATCTGAAAGCCAAAATGACAAGCTCGTGGTTAACACGACCCTGCCATTCTGAAATTCCAGCACATCCTTTATCCTTGTAATACTCTTGCTTCCACAATGATATAATGCGATGTCCGTTCCTGAATGAACCACTTCTCGTCTTGGCGAACATATACATCGTGGTATTGCACACTATAATCCGTTAACACGTCTTGCCCTCTTCATCCCTCACCATCTTCATTTGCGAAAATACAACACCCGTTGCTGAGTCCCCATCTACTTGCACAACATGCTGTGCATTGGCCGTGAAGTAACGTTTCACCAGTGCAACATGACCATTGAACTCTTCCTCTAACTGTTTAGTCCCCGTAACATCAGACACCAGTTGATCTCCGAAATACACTTTAAATCGTGTATCTGGCGTAAATAATAACATCTGTTCCGAGACCTTTTTGGCGTCGGTTAATGTTGCGTACGAATCAATGAGGTCTCTTAGTTCGGACTTTGCTTGTAAAATTTCTAATGACATGAAGTTATCCTCCTTGGGTAAAATATTAGTTTGATAATACGTTGTTATCCGACTCAGACATCTGAATCATTTCATTCCTTTATAGGAATATTTCAACGGATCATCCTTTCTATGCTCGACGTTATTCGCTTATTAATTAATCCAACATTTGTTGAATAAATAACGCTTATTGACTATTATATGAGATATACGAATCAATTCAATCGTTAATCTAGCCCATTGTGTTGGATATCCAACGTAATGGAGTGAGGTGTTAGATATCTTATCTGGAGGTTAGTTCGATGGAGGTCAGAATCGATAGAAGAATTGCAAAAACAAAGGCAGCAATCTTTCAATCCTTCGTTTCTTTAATTGCAGAAAAAAATTTCGAGCACATTACGATCAATGAAATTGCCGATCGAGCAAATATTAATCGAGGAACAGTATACTTTCACTACAGTGATAAGTACGACTTGTTGAACAAATGCATTGAAGAAAACTTGAATCAGATGATTGCAGTAACAACAGCAACGGATCGCAATGGAGAAACCATCGATCTCATCGAATCTTCATTTCTTCCTGTAATGCGCTATTTTGAAGAGAACCACCATTTTTACTTCTCCATGCTCTCCAATAAAGGCGTTCCCGCATTCCGCGACCGTATGTTAGAGCTTACGACAACTCACATTAACATTCATATCAATATGGATGGGGTTAATCTAAACTATAATAAAGAGTTGATTACTCAATTCATGGCCTCCGCTTTTGTCGGAATTGTGGAGTGGTGGATTCTGAACCATATGCCGCTATCAGCAGATGATGTTGCACAGCAATTATGGGGTGTATTGAAGCGAAACCAAGTTATTAACTAAAGCTATTCTCTTCGTTATTTTGTTAAATATCATAAAAGGAAGTGTATACTATTGAGCAGTGAAAATAATATTATGATTACTCCATTAACTAATGACTTAATTGAGGATATCAATATGACCAATGATTATTTTACGTTGTATGGTAAAGTTGTCCCCAGTTTGCAATCAGGAAAATGGTCGTATACCGAAGTTCTGTTTGATGAAACGAGAGAAATACGTTTTCCAGATGATAAACTTGAGTGGAGTCAATATATAAACCAAGATGATAAAGCTTTATTTTTAGCTTATATAAATAATGTTTGCATCGGTCAGATCAGAATCATTAAGGATTGGAATCGCTTCTGTTATATTGAAAATATTGCTACTAAACAAGATTATAGAGGCAGTGGAGTCGGAAAGTTGCTCTTAAACAAAGCGGAAGAGTGGGCAAAACAAAGGAACCTTATCGGAATGTCCTTGGAAGCCCAAGATGATAATCTGGGCGCATGCAGATTTTATGTAAAACAAGGATTCATACTCGGTGGAGTTGACACACTAAAGCAGTCTTATAATTCTGATATCGATACCACTTTGTACTGGTATAAATTATTCAAGTAACAGGGCTTTAGCGGAATAAGTAATAAATTCATTCCAACATAGGAAGAAGTGAGAAAAGAACGGCACCCTAGAGTGACGTTCTTTCTTGGAACTCACATTGTCGCTTATTAACTTCCGTATACCTCAAATGCCCGGTGTCCCGCTCGAACCCCACTGGGCAACCCGTTATATACGATTCTCACATACCTTCCCTTCGCTTCAAACCGATCTACACGCGTCAATTCAGTCGATGTCTGACCCGTCTGATTCGAAACAACGCTCCATTGTTGCCCATCACCTGAAACCTGAATCACATACAAGAAGTTACCTTCCTGATGAAACTCCACCTTCGTTCCTGTAATAGAGTGTTCATGTAGCAGATCGACCTGCCACCAGTGACCTGGCGCATCATCTTCTGCCAGCCAGTAGGTGTGACTGTTTCTGTCGTTTCCATACATCGCTTCATGGCCTTCACGTACACTATCGCTGGATGTAGCCTTCATGTGTGCAAGGTCTTTAGCTGCAACTGTATAATCGGATGCTGCCTCGGCAGGTTGCTCACTTTCGGCAAGTAATTGACGAAGCTGATCTAGTTCAATCTCTACTGTGGGTTCAAACGAATCGGATGAAACATAGTCGATTAGACTTGTACGAAGCTGATCTGCAACAGGGCGATGCTGCAGATCGTCTTCAATGTTGATTCCGCAAATCAACACCTTGCCCTGACCGACGCTATATTCGGCAAGGTTCGTCAGCTTGCGATTGTGATAGAAGTTAGGAATGACCTGAACAATTGGGTTGAATGGAATGCCTTCGTTCACTACAAATGATACGGATTGATCCAGCAAGTCTTGCCATGGATGCTCTGCATATTCTCTGGTTGGTAATCCGTTCAATGCCATGTGGTTAGTATAAGCGAGAATACCACATGGTGCTTCTGTTGCAAAATGAGCCGGACTCCAGAACACAGGATAAAATTTTCCCGGGCTCGTATGTTGCAGCTTACCCTTTTGCGTCAGAAAGAGGATATGTCCTCCTGCTGTAAGATGCTGTTCCATCTCATCATCCAGACTTCGCTTCACCATGATTGACTGCGGGAATTCACTATGCTTCTCTGGGGATTCGTACACCCAAAATGGCCATTCATTCCGCACTTCGCTACCCAAAATTTCTAGGGAAATCGTTAATCTGTCACTCTTCTTGATGTACTGTGGTGCCAACGATACGATATTTCCCAGTGATTGCCCTGACCCATTTGGGATGATATTCGTTGGTAATGAGCCTTGGTCAAGAATCTGCCCATCACTATTTTTAATAACCCATTGGATAGAGGATGGCGTGATATCTGTTGCAGCAAAATGAGAAATATTGATCTCCGCAGCGAATTGTTCCGTATTGGTATAGATGCGCTTTGGCATACGGAGCAGCAGCACTGTTGGTGCGCAGAATTCGCGAAATTGATGAGGCTCAGTCAAGCCTTTCGATTCCCAAAATGCATTGAGGATGCCGACCGTAGCTGTACTCTGTCCTGGGAAATCATGCAGATCTAACAACTGGAACCCTCCCAGACTCGGTGTGCGCAATGCAGCCTCAATCTCATCACGATACAATTGCAGGGCAAACATCCCCGTACCATGGACAAAGGAGCGAATATCCTCTGCTAATCCTCGTGTCTCCATATCTGCACGGATGGCCTCTAGATTTACCGGACGAAGCGCACCAGTGTATTTCTCTATCTCTTGCACGTCTGGATATACCGCATACTGTCCCACTTCATGGGAGATGACCGGAACAGACCGCGCTGCTACGGCTTCTCGAAAATCGAGCTCTGTTGACAAGGCTAGCTTTTCAGGAAAATATTGTCCTCGAACACCAATACCATCAACCGATTGGGCAATAAAAAGGTCGTCTGCCGGATCAAGCGGTCGATCCCAGTTGGTGGTGAGTGTGTACAAACGTCGATCATCGTTCACTTTCAGCTCTGCAACCATCTGATGCAACAGCTCAAAGTCACCATTCAGTTCATTGCCGTTACTGTATATGCAGAACGAGGGGTGATTGCCGTACACTTCCACAATTCTGCGAGCTTCTTGCGGTAAGTAGGTGTAATGCTCTGGATGTGTTCCAACAGCCATGTTCCACGTATCCATCCACATCGGAGATTCAACCTGCAAGTATATCCCCAATTGATCCGCTGCTTCAAACGCCACCTCCGGCGGGCACCAAGAATGAAAACGAATATGATTTAACCCATACTCCTTAGCTGTTTGAAAGATCTTCTGCCATGATGCAATGTCCATTGGAGGATGACCGGTATGTGGGAAAATGCAGCATTCCAAGGTTCCTCGCAAAAAGACTGCCCGACCATTCATTTTTAATATTCTGCCTTCACGATTGAAGTAGCGTAAACCAAAGGTTTGATGTGTTACGACGCGAACCGGGTTATGTTCATCTAACACTATGGTTCCTTCTACCTTCATCTCATACAGGTTAGGCGTGAACTCATCCCATAACAAAGGATCTTGCCCCATAGGATATTCCAATTCAAAGTTCTGAGCTGATGAAGCAGGCACGTTCACTTCTTCTGTTATCTCATCGCCTACATGTGGAGCCGTCCCCTGCTTCATTGAGGCTCTTACCTTTAATTGAAAATGAGCCCCGGCATCTGTTGTGTTATGACATGTCCCCTTTACGATAACAGAACGCAGGTCAGGCCGAGGATAGATATGCACATTGTTGATCCAATAAGGCTCTAACGCATGCAACTCGATACGTCCAATGACGCCATTCCATATCGTTTGCGTTTCTTCCGTGTATGCACTCGAATGAGTACCCAGATTCTGAACATCCCGATTATCGATCCGAAGCGTAAACCGGTTTACCTTTCCAGGTTCAATGAGTGTACTCACCTCGTATTCATGCGGTGCTGACAGACTGTCCTGCTGCCCAGCCAATTCTCCATTCACCCATAGGGTAGATTGAAACATTACGCGTTCAAGAAATATAAAGAAACGTCGATCTATGCAATCCCCAGGAATGTCGATTTCCGTTTCGTACCACGCTGCTCCGATATAACGATAGCGCTGACGTAGAGATCGGATCGACTCCCGATCCATTGTATCTCCCCACTTCTCTGCTTCACCTATTCCGTTAACGGTGAGTGTACCTGGGAGCGATACAGTCTCGCCTGAACCTGGTACAAACGAGTCATACCACTGTTCTGATTCTCCGATATCCTCGGGGTCGAGCGCATATTTCCACGCCCCTGCAAGTTGAAGTATTCTCCTGTCCTTCTGCTGCTCTGACATGCAGTTCACTCCTTATCCCACATCTTAGTAAACGCTTTAATTTTGAGTAACTCTCGTATATTATTTTAGAATAAGGATTACTCAGAAAGGAATGAGGATATGGCTAATAACCCTAACGATCCTGCTATGATAATGACGAAACAGCAATATACACATCCTCCCGGAATTCTCGTGTCCGATCATTATATCCAGCCTTATGGTTACTCTTGTTATCGTGAACATGGAACCAAAGACTGGTTAATCATTTATACGCTATCAGGACAAGGATGGATTAATAATGGAGGAAAAGGATACTTAAGCTGCACACCAGGGACGTTAACCATGGTATCTCCTGGCACGATTCAAGATTACTTTACGGAGGAAGGAGGCGTGTGGGAGAAGCTCTGGGCTCACTTTATCCCACGCCTAAGCTGGGCCGATTGGATGCCTGCCAGCAATACAAACGGCCCTTTAATTCAACTCGATCTACTTAACGAACATTTGCGACAAGCGATTGAATCAGCCTTGTGGAGAGTGCTCTCCTATCGATTACACGGTGACGATGCGTTGAGAGATGAGCTGACCTTAAACGCACTTGAAGAAGTCATTTTGTTAGTCGCCAGCCAGAAGCAGTCGCAGAAGATGTTAGACGCACGCGTACAGGAAGTGCTCAACATCATATCTCAGGAATACACAGCACAACTTCTTATTGAGGATCTAGGTAAGCGCGTATGTCTGTCTCCTTCGCGTTTATCTCATTTGTTCAAGGAACAAGTCGGCGATACCATTATGGGCACACTGATGAAGCTTCGTCTGAAACAAGCCGAGAAGCTGTTGAAGTACACGCTTCGCCCCATAACCGAGATTGCTCTAACCGTTGGTTTTCATTCACCCGATTATTTCTCGAGACAATTCTCCACTCATTTTGGGGTCACTCCATCAAACTATCGGAAGACTTGTAGGGATGGTGTGTTTTGACCATAATGAAGTCCGTCTGCTGCTCATCCCCCATATAAAATGAATGGGATCCCTGTTGCACAAATCCCATTCTCTTGTAAAATGCAATCGCATTCTCATTTTTCTCCCAGACGCCAAGACAGATTTTGTGTTTGTTCTGTTCGGTAGCAATTTCAATGGCTTTGTTGAGCAAATGTTTACCTAGACCATGCTTCTGATATGCTTTTTTTACATAAATGCGTTCAATCTCCATCGCTTCTTCGCCCATGCTTTCGGACTGAGCATCATTCATATTAACCTTCAAGTATCCGGCAAGCTCGTCGTGGAAGTAGATGAAATATATCTGTGAAGAGCTGTTAGCCAGCTCCTTTTCTAATTGCGCAGCATTAAACGCTCGCTCCAAATAGTCCTTCATATTCTCAGGTGAATTCTGATCTTTAAACGTGTCATGGAACGTTTCAATACTGATATCTTGAAGTTGAAGCACTTCGTTAAGAGTGCATTTTATTATTTTCACGCTCATGGATGGATCGCCCCTTACAAAATTAATAAGTTTAATTTATGCCTATACAAGTTGTATCCTAAATTTAATGTAATTTTGTTGTAAATGCAACATAATAAGTTCAGGAATTTACTATTTACAAAGAACTAAAGATATATTAGAGTTATTAAAGACTTCAAATGTCTTTTATATATGTATAATGAAAAAGGAGATGGCTGTGCCATGGAATTCTGGGAATCCAGTTTTATTGATAAACAAACGATGTGGGATTCGAACCGACAGAATCGAGCATTCTAACCAAGGCGTTTTTCCTCGAAAAGAACGTTAAAGATATTCTCATCCCAGGTGTGGGCTATGGTCGAAATGCCAAAACCTTCATTGATGCCGGAATCCATGTCACCGGAATTGAGATTTCCGAAACCGCAATCCTTTTAGCGAGACAGCATGGGCTTGATTTCCCAATTGCTCATGGCTCTGTCACCGACATGCCTTTTGATGAGCATTTGTACGACGGTATATTTTGTTATGCGCTGATTCATCTATTGAACAGACAGGAACGAGAACAGTTTATTCAGAATTGTTACAAGCAATTAAAGCCTAATGGATATATGGTTTTTACAAGCGTTTCTCCAAAAGCACCGATGTTTGGACAAGGACAACAACTCGATCATCATTATTATGAGATCATGGAAGGACTTAAGATGTTTTTCTATGATGATGAGTCCATTCAAGAAGAATTCGGAGCATATGGACAGATTGAAATTTCTGAAATTGAAGAGCCCAACAAAATGATGAAAAACAAACCTTCGATCCCATTTTTGCTTATTCGATGCAAGAAAGATGAATTAGCCTAATCATAATAGAAAAGTGATAGATAAAAAGGGCGAACAACGCTTGAAGCATACGTATCCGCCCTCTGCTCAGAATCCATACAACTGTTTAAAGCTTGCGTAGTAGCAAGCCTCTCTCTCCGTTAATTAAACGTGCTCGTGGTTATGAAAGTATTTCAATATACCCTTCTGTTCCGTTCACACGAATTCGTTGCCCGTCTTTGATTAATTGGGTTGCATTCTCCACACCAACAACTGCGGGTAACCCATATTCGCGGGCAATCACTGCACCATGCGTCATCAGTCCGCCAACTTCCGTCACTAGACCTTGTATAGATACAAATAAAGGTGTCCAGCCAGGATCAGTAAACGAAGTGACTAAGATATCCCCTGCTTCCAGATCGATATGTTTCATGTCTAAAATAACTCGTGCCCTTCCTTCAATGACACCAGAAGAGACAGGCAGACCTGCAATCGAACCTGCTGGCAGATGTTCCCGATTGTACTCTCCTATAATGATTTCACCTTCGGATGTCATCACACGTGGAGGCGTAAGCTTTTCAAATAATCGGTAATCCTCTTTCCGTTGATCGATCAACTGCTGATCCAGTTGGTTCGTGCGGACAACTTCGTGAAGCTCTTCATAAGCAAGGTAATATATATCCTCTACATTCTGAATCAGTCCAGCTTGAACAAGTCGTTCAGCATCTCTCAATAGAGCCTGCTTATAAACAAAATAACGACTGACGATGCCATACTTCGGATATTCTCGGTAACCAATGAACTTGCGGACAAGCTCGATCTTCTGCTTCGTTTCATGAGCTTTTTGCTCACCGTCAGGTAATTGCTTCAAGCGATCTATTAACTCTTGTTCCTTCTCCAAAGCTTCCTTGAGCCCTTGCTCGAATTTGTGCTTACCCGCCTGCGGCTCAAAATTTTTGATGTTACCAAGAATCATGGGAACCAGTGTTAATGGCTTTTCACTCCAACGAGTTCTTGTAATATCAATCTCCCCGGCACATCGCATGCCGTACTTGCTCAGAAAATCAAGAATTGCATCCCGACTTTCCTGTCCTCCATCCAGCTTCACGAGCTCATCTAGGAAGTTATCATCATCCGTTTGCTGCAAATAATCAATTACATCTGAATAGGGACGAATGACATCCGCGACATCCATTAACGCCAGACCCATCTCCGAAGTAATATTGCCCTCTACCGATTGTGTGAGTGTATCCGCTACATTCTTTTCACCTAACCATTCATTCATATTTTCGTTTATCCATGCGGACGCTTGAATAGCAGACATAAATACAGCGGTACTTTGTGGGTCAAATAAATGCTTCTTCAGATCCTGCACATCTTCCAATATAAATTCAAACAATTCCGCTCCCGATTTATCTTGAATGTTATGCTTAAGATTATTAATTGAAGTCTGACTTCGCTCAATCAATTCAGCAACGATATTAGAATCAGGCTCAAGTGGTGGCAGGGTATCCGTGTTACGTCTAGCAGGAGGTGCAGATGCCTGGTCGCTTGGTAGCACAGTTATAAAATCTCGCTCGATGATCGTCTTGAGCGCACCTACAATAAGTGGATCGGAGCTTAAATTATTCAACAACGCTTGCCGGCCAGCAGCTGACGCCAGCATCGGTGCAATATCCACAAATAATCGACCTCCGGCTCTGCGCATCAGTGCTGGCGTAATCAGCAGGTAAAAGGATAAACCCAACGGTTTGATGGCATCTGTCATCATCTGCTGATGACCCACAGATAGATAGACGTGATTGTCAGCATCATCCACCTTAGGGACTGGAAATAAAGTCGTAATGGGGCGACTCTGAACGATATAGAAAGTATCCTCGGCCAGACACCATTCAATATCTTGTGGAAATCCAAAATAATCCTCAATTTGTCTGCCGATGTGTGCGAGCTGTACCATTTGCTGATCCGTAAGGGTTTGAAGACTCTGCTGATCAGGTTCGATCTGCCGTGTTTCCGTTCCCCCATCTTGCAGGCCATAGATTGCCAGCTTTTTGGTGCTGATAATTTTATTGATAATGTTGTCTGCCTGGATCTTGTAATTGTCAGCGGAGACTATGCCAGAGACTAGCGCTTCTCCGAGTCCAAAACTAGCATCGATGGATACCACGTTGCGATTGGATGTGACCGGATCAGCTGTGAACATAATTCCAGAAGCTTGTGGAAATATCATTTTCTGCACGATAACGGAGCAATACACGTGCTGGTGATCATACCCATTTTGTATTCGATAAATGACTGCACGATCGGTAAACAGTGACGCCCAACATTTGCGTATATGATGAAGGATTGCGTCTTGTCCAATGATGTTTAAGTACGTGTCTTGTTGCCCAGCAAACGAGGCATGAGGTAAATCCTCAGCAGTAGCACTCGAACGTACCGCATAAGCATGATCCACACCTAGCTTAGATAGATGGCTTGTAATTTCCTGAATTACTTCTAGAGGAATCAATGTTTCCATAATCGTTTGACGAATCTTCAGACTCATTTCACCGATCTCTGTTTGATCCTGTACAGTTAGTATCGTTAGCTGCTTGAGCAAAGCATGATAACTTTCATTTTGTTCAAGCGCTAGTTGAAATGCTCGTGTAGTCGCACAAAATCCATTAGGAACATGAATCCCCTCAACTGTGGATAGCTTCCCTAAATTAAGCCCTTTGCCACCAACAAGCATCAATTGTGTTGCGTGCATCTCCTGAAAATCGAGAACGAATGAACTCATTCAGCCTCACTCCAATCCGCCTATTTTGAAAAAAAACATTTGACAAGAATTTATCGGCATGATAAATTAATAATAGAAGATAGGTTCATTATGCCGATTAACTTATTATAGGAATTTGTATTCCGATTATATCACCGTACTTATTTACATACAATAACCAAAAAGAACCTGATGAATTTTCATCAGGTTCTTTTTATCGTTTATCATAGACTAGCCCTATTATTGCAAACACATGTTAGAACTCTATTATTACACTATTGCACGCCTCGCCACTTGATATGTATACAAGTACCAATCTATTCATCTAGCAACGCTGTCATTCGCAGAACTCACTTCGTACCTATACCGCTGCTCTGTACACGTCCACAACTTTAAATGTCTGGCAAACCAGCAGTATTTCTGGAGTAAACGTAAGTCCATACTGGCTCAATTGCCATGTGAAAAATTCAACATGCTCCTGATACCAATACGCATAGCTCAGATCACCCTCGCCTTCCGATCGAGCAAACTCATGACTAACTTCATTCATTTTCACGACTTCAATCTGAGTCATTTGGATAATCGCCAACGGATTGTTATCTCCGTCTAATACAATATCGTACCGACCTACCTTTGGAAGTTCCTCGTTCTCTAGCTCGTATGTACAATGAGCAGAACACGTTCCGGTTTTCATGCCACTAACAACTAATCCGCCTAACTCATCTCCCATTGCTTTTGATCCGTCTCCAAACATCCAAGCACTTGGCGTGTCCATATTTAACTCGTTTTGTTTGGCAAACTTATGCCAGTATTCCTGTATTATACTTGCTGACACTATACGTTCCCCCTATAACTATATACTCCGTTGGATTTCATCTTATCTTAACATATTAATCTGGTATTGATCATTGCAGGCTCCATCGAATCTTGATCACATCTTATTGAAAATAGACCTTTACTTACATTTAGCGATACAAGTTGTACGAATTATGATATGGTCAGTGATGGAGATGAGATTAATACAACCATATGTGCACGAAATTGCGAGGAGAAGATGGAACGTGATTGAGAGAGAGAAAACAGAGAAACGAAGTAAATTTCAAGACCCATTGTTTGTCATGCTCATAGCAAGTCTATGCTGCTTGTTGTGGGGAAGTGCTTACCCATCCATTAAGCTTGGATATGTCGCTTTTAACATTCTGCCGGAGGACATCGCTTCTAAATACGTATTTGCTGGATATCGATTTACATTAGCCGGTATACTGCTTCTAGTCCTGTTTCGAACAGTGAGAAAACAGAGATTGAAGCTGACCGGTCGTGAGTGGGCTAGCTTAAGTGCACTCGGTGTACTGCAAACCGGTCTGCAATATATGTTTTTCTACGTTGGGGTAGCCAATACAACAGGTGTAAAAGGCTCCATCATGAATGCAACAACAACGTTCTTCAGTGTTGTTTTGGCTCATTTTATCTATAAGAATGATAAGTTAAGTCAAAATAAAATTGTCGGCTGCGTGCTCGGGTTCGTAGGCGTTATCATTGTAAATTTCCATGCAGATCTGCTCACGTTCTCCTTCTCACTTACAGGCGAAGGATTCGTGATTATAGCTGCATTAGTTTTCTCGGTGACTGCGATCTACGCCAAACGTTTGACAGCCACTATTGATGTCATGATTATTACAGGAATCAGCCTGTTTGTTGGCGGGGTCGTGCTGACTTTGCTGGGTCTATCACTCGGCGGAAGTGTTACCCACTTTACTCTAGCATCTACAGCAAACCTAATTTATCTGGCCTTATTATCTTCCGTGGCATTCTGCCTGTGGAATCTGCTTCTTAAATACAACAAAGTCGGAAAAGTATCTGTGTACAACTTCCTCATTCCTGTATTCGGTGCATTTCTATCCGCAATGTTCTTGGGGAAACGGTTCTGGAACTGAAAAATCTGGTTGCATTGGTGTTTGTATCACTCGGTATCTACATGGTAAATCGGGTAGTCTCTGCCAAGGGCGATAAAGGGTTGGTCACCAACTACAAACCTTAATACGTGAATGGAATAATTACTACAAAGAGCCGCGAAATTAAATATTCGCGGCTCTTACATTTTTTATGACAAACAAGAATACACGACATTACGCAGCCGCCGCTGAACGTAAGGCTCCTGACTGTTCAATAGATGCTGTGCATACATCACGGTCAGCTCGGAATCCGGATCAATGATCGCCATACAGCCCGCAGCACCACTCCATCCGAATTCACCTAATGGACTAAGTGATCCACTGCCTGCTTTGGAGATATGCGTACGTACACCTAATCCATAACCATACCCATCCATATGATCCCAGGAGTAGTCCCCTCGGGTCATTTCATTCAGGTGATCTGTTCGCATAAGCTCTACTGAAGCCTGGGAGAGAATTCGCACACCGTCTGGACTTGTGCCTCGACCTGTCAATGCATTCAGAAAACGAGCATAGTCGCTAACCGTGGACATCAGCCCTGCTCCACCACTCTCCAGCTCTGTACTTACACGGAATCCATTGCCATCCATCCGTACCGCTTGCCCAAGCTCATCATTGTAAGCATATTGCGGAATCAAACGACGCTGCTGCTCTTCATTCAGATCGAACGCCGTATCCTTCATGCCTAGTGGTTCAATAATTGCATCACGTAAATACGTACCAAACCGTTTACCACTAACAACCTCTACCAGAGCTCCCAGTACATCGTGACACATACTGTAATTCCAATGTGTGCCAGGCTCAAATAACAACGGTTCTTTGGCAAGCGCTTTCGCAAAATCCCGTGTACTTGCGGTTCCGTTACTACTCTGTACGATCTCCTGTATACTTGGACAACCCACATCATATGAGAATCCAGCCGTCATTGTAAACAAGTCACGTACCGTTATCGCTCTGGTCGCTTGTTCCAGCCGCACTTCCCCATTCGCCATCGTTTTCTTCACTTTCATGTCCGCATACTCTGGCAAATATTCGGATAACGGATCACTTAACAGCATATCGCCTCTCTCCACCAGCTGCAGTCCCGCAACACAGGTCATGATTTTGGTCATGGAATACAGATTGAAGATCGCTCCATCCCCGATTGGCGTTTGCTCCTCTAGATTGGCATACCCGTTCCGATAATGGAAAACGGGTTCATTTTGATGCATGACAAGCACCTCTGCCCACGGTACTCGCCAGGATGTGATGCGATCAATAAATGAAGCAAGCGGTTTAAAGTCCATGTTTTCCCCGTCCTTGTATGTAGAATCTATGATCATTATAGATGATCAATTGCCGATGTGGTCTACACTCACCCACATTCCGCGCACTCTATTAATATACGTCTCCAGTAAAAGCAAAACAACCATTCTCGGTATAATACCGAGAATGGTTAGGATAGAATCATGAAAACTGGCGCTACTACCGTTTCAGATCACTTATCTAGATACAGATTTAATAGCAAGAATGGAGATGCCCCCGATTGTAGATAACACAAAGGACATGATGAAAATGGACGAGAACCCGATCTGTGAGATCAAAATCGCAGCTATAACAGGTGCAATCGCTTGGGTTACCGTATTTCCGAGATTATAAATTCCGAGAAATAACCCCACTCGGTTCTTATCAGGAATAACTCGCAAATTAAGAAGGTTATCTAACGAGTTCCAGATCCCCATTCCCAGACCAGCCATAAACGCATAAATAATGATACCGGTATCATTTTGTAGAAAGAAAATGCTTAACGCTCCAATGCCCAGAAAAATAGTAGACAAACCTACGGGTAATTTAAGTAGATTAAATTTGTCTGAAATGGGGCCTGCAATGAATCCCATAACAATACCGAAGATTAACATAACGATATTTACTAATTGAATAGACTGCTGTGTAGCAGATGTATCTTTGTGTAGAAAGTCTGTCATGATGAATAATAAATAACCTGTAATCGCAAAGTTTCCAATCCCCTGAGCCAATTTGCCGAATAAAGCCAAATAATAATCTCGTCCAACAGACCACTTCGGAATCACAGCTATTAATTCTTTAGCCGTTATTTTCTCCCTTCTTACCGCTGCTGCTGGATCTAATTTTTCATGTAGATTGGATGGTTCACGAACAATATAAGCTGCGATCAACGTACCTACAAACGTAATAATCCCAAATAAGATAAAGCCTAATCGAAACTGCCCTAGAAACATAGCTGCAATAATCGTAAAACCATTATTACCAAGGGCCATCCCTAACCCGCCATAAGCAGATGAAGCTGTGCCTTTCCCTTGTTCAGGTGCCAAATCTAACCAAGCGACCATAGGAGCTACAATAAAATTCAATGCAACCTGTCCCAACATCCAACTGACTAACAAAAATGGAATCGAAGTGGACATGGATGCCAAGATCATCGCTAACATAAATACGAATGCGCCGGATACTAACCAAGGAGTGCGTTGACCAAAACGAGATTTCGTCCGGTCTGATAAATAACCAGCTACCATATTGGATAGTGCGGCAACGACCATGCCGAGTGCTGAAAATAGAGCTACAATTTCAATTTTATTATCTGCATCCAAATGCTGAATCATGGCAGGCAAAAACAAACTTGCCGCTGCTATATATGGCCCCAGCCAGGAAGCAGGTCCGATAATTAATCCTGGCACTAGACGTTTAAGTGGTATCGTATTCATATTGAACTTCCTCTCTAAGACTACAAATTCATAACAGAATAGTATTCAAAATCTGCAAACGAGTCGTGCTGGTGCGCATCCACAGAGCCAACAAAGTTAAACAATCCTGTAAATCCACCAATTTCACCAGGTTCTCCATTCACACCTTCATCAGACAAATATGCAACATCGACTTGATCCAGAGCAACCTCCCACTCCCTATCTTCACTCAAACGATAGAAGAAATGAGCTGTACCGGCATTGTAGACAAGCTTCAACTCAACCATACCATCAGGTATAGCAAACCTGTTATGCACGTGCTCGATGCGTTCGCCTAGTTTAGCCTGTAATACAGTTAAAATGGTACCCCCAGTCGATTCCGAATGAGTCATGTGTACATAAATCCAATTGTTGGAATCATAATAAAGTCCCATACCCGCTGTTTCCGAGTAATGATCCGGATTGAATTCAACTTTTGTCTGGAACTCATAATGAAACGAGGTTGCTCGTGTAGCCATAATCGCCGGATTCATTTGCGAGAAAAATGAGTTTTCACCATGAATGCGTAAATATCCAGGACGCTCAGTCGTGTTCACCCAATTCGCTAATTGATTGCGATACGGAGTCATAAACACCTTATTATATGAATTATTATTAAAATGATCCACGACGTCATGAGATATCATCTCAGATAATCCAATACCTTTCATAGCTTCGACTTGCATCTTAGCGAGATTTGAGCCATCGCTCATTTCTAACCATCCATCCTGCGTCCATTTCATTTTTTGGATCGAGGTTTCACGCCCCAATGGATTCAGGAGTGTTCCTTCCAGTGGACGTGACATCAGATGGGCCATGTACCATTCGCCATTCTGAGTCTGAACTAATGATCCGTGACCTGCTTTTTGCATAAAGGAATGTGGATTGTACATCTCGACATGTCCTGCATCCGGATCACCAAGTGAGAATAGATGTCGAGGTGATGAGGTAATAATCGGTTCCCCTGATGGATGTGGCTCATATGGACCAAAAATATTTTTCGCTCGCCCAATCTCAACGCCATGTGCATAACCGGTTCCACCCGAAGCCAAAATGAGATAATAATAATCTTGATATTTATAAATTTGAGGTGCTTCTGCACAGCCACGAGTCGTGAATCCCTGGGTTACACGGTGCCATTGGCCAATGACCTTGCCCTGCTCCAGATCCAATTCAGCAATGACAATATGTCCTGGGGCTTGGTACCCTTGACGTGTTTCCCACTCAAGAATGGTAACATAATGTTTGCCATCATCATCATGGAAAATAGCCGGATCGAAGCCAATGGATGTGATATAGATGGGATCTGACCATGGTCCGTTGATATCTTCTGCCCACATTGCATAAGAATCCGAGTTGAATTCACGTCCTGCCATATTGACCATATGAGAAAAGGCTAACCAGTATTTGTGGGTCGAGGCATCATAGGATAAGTGCGGAGCCCAGATCCCAGCCGGTGTATTCGTTCCGCGAAGATTAACCTCACCGTTATTTAGTACAAACCCAATCGGCTCCCAGTTGGCTAAATCTGTTGATTTGAAAATTTGTATGCCCGGATTCCAATGAAACGTAGAAGTTGCAATGTAAAATACTTCACCGACCCGAATAATTGATGGATCTGGTGCCATTCCTGGAATAACAGGATTTTGGATCGTTTCCGTTTCTCTCATGTTCCTTCCTCCATCCTATTCGTTTAATCTAATAGATTATGGTGCCATTAAGCCTTCATAGAAGCGCTTTCTTTTTGATACCTATTTGTTTGCCCTTTTTTACATGAAAATTCTTCTGCAAAACAAACATTTGATACCGTTTTCTCAATTGACTATAATAAACGTACGATTCGCCACATTATCGATAACATAGGGATAATCACACCAGCCACGAAAGCGATTTCCTATTGCATAGATTTATTATAATCATATTTAATTGGAGAAGGCGATTGTACAATTACGGCTAAATTTACCCAAATCAAAGGGGCATTCACCATGGATAAAAGCTTGATTGGAACTAAAACAAACATCCTGCCACGTATTGATTGGAACATCCGTTTCTTCGGTGCACACCAACAAACGGTGCATTCGAATTGGTCAATGCATAAGGAGTCTCACCATGCTTTTGAAATATTAATTGTATTAGAAGGTGCACAGGAAACGGTCGTTGAAGGTGAACCATTGATCATTAAGAAGGATGATATTCTTCTTATTCCTCCTGGCTTTGAGCACACGAATAAATGTATCTCCACGGAGCCCATGACATATTTCTGTGCTCACTTTGACATTGATGAACCGTCCTTACGAATGGAAATTATGAAAAATTGTGATTGGATCTATGAGCCTTCTAATCCGTACCACGGCCAGCTCAAAGCCTGCCTGCAGCAATGGCTTGATATATTCGCCGAACCTGATTTGTTGTTCGCCAAAGCCAAAATAAGAGCACAAATTTACCTTTTTGAATTGTTAGACGTTCTGGTTGATATACAGCCTTTACATAAGGACAACCGCACCAACCAATCCATGACTACAGCCAAGCATGCCAAAGAAATTGCTGAAGCGATTAAGCGCAGCTTTAAGAAACAATGCATTACCTCAAACGATACGGAAGATCGAACCATCCATATTCAGCCGATCATTGCATCTCTTGGCATAAGCCCGAATTATGGACTGGAAGTGTTCCAGAAAATATATCAGATGTCACCTCGCAAATATTTGTCCGATCTGAAATTGCAGGAAGCCAAAATCCTGTTACAACAACCGGAAATATCCTTATTTGAGATTGCACATCGTCTAGGCTACAAAAACCTTTCTCACTTCAGCAGACAGTTTAAACGGTGGACTGGAATTACCCCAACGGAGTTTCGCAACAAAACGAATTTTTAACTTAGAAGAGGATTTCCCCTTCCTCTTCTAAGAGGTAAAACTTAGATCATCAAACAAAAAAAGCCGCTATTATAGCGACTTGAAGTGGATTCATATGAACTTTTAACCAGCTATGTTCACTGTTGTTGGCTCTGTTCTGCGCTGGAGATATAAGTGAGCAGTTGATGCACAGGTGTACGTGGACGTGGTTTGGGAACCTTGTTCGAATCAAAGTAACCGAGATGCAATGTGCCGATGATCCGTTCACCCGTTCTTACACCCGTACGAGCGTAAAAGTCTGGATCGAAGTTATACTCATTCGTCTTCCACACAACACCAATTTCCTGCTCCCAAGCCAGGAGCTGTATGTTCTGAATCAATGCTGAAGCTGCACCTACGGCATCTTCCCACACCCGTTGTCTTGGATCAGCATCAATCACAACGAGCAAATGCGCCTGCATCGAATCACAATAGTCTTTCTCTAATTTCTCTGCCCAACGCTCCCGCTCTTCCTTCGAGAATGTATATAGCACTGCATCAGAAAATTGCTTCCTACCCTCTTCCATAAACAATATGAAGCGCCATGGTTCTTTACGTGAGTGCACCGGTGCCCATACAGCTGCGTCCAGCAACTGAAGGATCGTTTCTTTTGTTAGTCGTTTTCCATTGAATTGACGAATGGTTCTTCGTTTACGAATTAACGTCTCCATCGCAGATGTTCCCATCGTATATTGTCCTCCCTTCCACTCCTTATTGAGTTAGAAACTGCACCGTTTCCTCTATAATTTTGGTCTGTCCGATCGGCCCTCCTGGCCCTTGGAACCACAAGCCGTAATCCACATTGTATACATGGTTGTTCTTCACAGCGTTCAGTCCTTTCCAGACGGCCGTTTTCTCAAGCTCGCTCGTTTCATTCGGATCGGAAGACAACAGGAAAATATGATCTGGATTGATCGTTGGCAACATTTCCATCGAGATCACTTTCATTGATTCAGACGGATCAGGTATGGATGGCGGAGGCGTAAGTCCAAGATCGTCGTACAGAACCTCATAGTTTCTCTTACTGTAATACCTGACTTCTTTGTCCGATAAGCGTAGGAACATAACGGTCTCATCCCCAATGGCTTGCTTGATCTTCGCCTGAGCGTCTTTAGCCTTCGCCTCGTAATCTTCAATAACTTGCTTAGCTTGCTCTGTCTTCCCTAACATATCTCCCATATGAAGAAGACTCGTTTTCATACGAATAATGCCCTGGTCGTCTTTTAACTTCTCAGCTAGTAAAGTGGGTGCAATTTTGCTGAGGCTACTATAGGCATCACTCATGAAATCCTGACCAATAATGAGATCCGGCTCTGCTGCCAATATACTTTCAAAGTTCGGGTCAACCTGCCAACCTATATTTTTACTTCCTTGCAACTGGTCAGACAGATAAGTAGGAAACTGATCACTACCCTCCTCATTACTTGATGCTGCTTCAGGTACGATACCGAGTGCTAACAAATAGTCCGTTGCCGCTGGAAACAGAGAAATAATGTGCTGAGGCTCACCTTTAATAACGGTTTCCCCCATGGATGCGTTACAACTCGCTCTTGTTGTGTTGCTTCGGCTGTCTGAGCAACTTCGGTGGCTGGTGGATTCGTACTGCTTGTCCCATTACTATTCACTGTTGAATTCCCTGAAGTGGGTGAACAAGCAGAGATTAATAAGGTAAGGCTGAGCATTAAAAGCAATGCAATGGGTTTTCTCGATCTCATAGATGTATATGACTCTCCTTCGGGTTTGTATTGATAATAATTATCATCATCAATAGGATCATAACCTCGATACTTAGGGCTGACAATGGACAATTCTGATTCTCGCATAGCATAATTCTGATCGGATCGCAGTGGGATACATTTCTGTTTGAACCGACCTGGAGAAAGCCCTACATGCTTTTTGAACAAGCGATTAAAATATACAACATCTGGAATGCCTATACTGTCAGCAATCTGCTGCAGAGACGCATCGGTATGCAGCAGCAGCTCCGTCGCTTTATCCATTCGAATCCGGGTTAAATACGTAATCAGGCTGCTGCCGGTCTCTTTCTTGAAGATTCGCGACAAATGACCTGCACTGCAATCCAGAAGTTCTGCGAGCGGCTCCACCATAATTGGTAATGTATAGTTTTCATGTAGATAACGAACAGCTTGAGCTACGAGATTAGGCTTCACTGCTTCAATGCTCTGCGCACTTAACTGTCGCAACAATTCATTTATAAATTGATAGAACAACGTCTTCACCTGAAATTTTGCGAACGCATTGTTCCGATTCCAATCGTTATTTATGTTTTTAACCTTATTGTATAAGTCAATAGGATACTCGGGGACAAACGCATATTGAACATGAAAAGGAATATGCTGCTTCAATAACGCTTGATTCTCGCGGCTCATGGGTAACGTCAACTGAGCACGATAGAATATGAGGTAGTATTCAAACTGTTTTTCAATGGAGTCAATATTCAAGCATACTCCCTTACCTCCATGTAATATTTGCATTCGATCAATTGTGTATATTGTGTCATCTAGTGCCACCATCGCATTGCCTCGTACTGTGTAGATAAAACCACTGATTGGAAATCGATAGGCACTAATCGACTCGCCAGCACGCATAATAACGTGACGCACATCCCATATTTTAATAGAGGCCAAATTCCAAAGTTTAACATGTTCTTCTACGTGCATGTCTTCCACCTTCCACAACAGTTCACTTGAGCTTATCATCGGCGTAATAAACCATACTTTCACTTTCCTCCATTCTATCGAGAATAATTCTCAACGACAATAGATATCTTTGGACTTAACTCAATAACACAACAAATAAGCCAATCCCGAAGGATCAGCTTATTTGTTAACTTTCTACTGCTTATGTGCGTCTGTTCTCAACAGATTTCATGCGGTTCTGGTCGTCAGACACATGGTCTTGACTGAATTCTTGACCTGCTTCCATCTCGCCATGTCCTGAAATGTTACGGGAGAATCGGGTGAACTGTCGTTTATGTTCATCCTGTTCATGCTTTTGCTTCAGAAGCTGTTGTGGATCCTGATTAGTCATGAGGTTACCTCCCCTAAATAAAATCATGTTTATTTCAACGCACTACATAAGTTTTCCATAAGGACGCAAAGCTTATGCATGAAGAATTGCAATTAACGATTGCATTTAACAACTCTATTCAGCACATCGTTTAACGCTTATTCGAATAAACTACCGCCATTGCTCTGGATCACATCTTTATACCAGTAAAATGACTTTTTACGATAACGTTCCAGTGTGCCTGAGCCGTCATCATGACGATCAACATAGATGAATCCATATCGTTTCTTCAACTGAGCCGTTGTTGCGCTGACTAGATCTATACATCCCCATGTCGCAAACCCATTAGTTCAACACCGTCCTGCATTGCCTCAGCGACTTGAATCAAATGCTGCTTCAGATAATCAATCCGGTAGTCATCCTCTACCGTTTTCTCACCGTTGGCATATGTGATCAAGTCATCCAAGGCACCTAATCCATTCTCAACGATAAACAACGGTTTCTGATAACGGTCATAGAACGCATTCATAATATATCGCAAACCTTGAGGGTCGATCTGCCATCCCCAATCGCTCGCTTTCAAGTATGGATTAGGCACACCACCAATTAAGTTACCTTCACCTTTAATTTGTTTGGCTGGATCAGCAGTTTCACAGCTACTTTGGTAATAACTAAACGAAATAAAGTCAACAGTGTGTGTCAGAATTTCTTCGTCTCCAGGTTCAAAATGAATCGTAATGCCATTCTCTTTCAAATACCTTTTCATATAACCCGGGTAATGCCCACGGACATGAACATCTGCAAAAAATGTATTTTGGTGGTCAGACTCCATCACTCGAATGACATCATCAGGATCTGGAGTGAGTGGGTATATCGGCATTGCGATAACCATACACCCAATTTTGAAATTCGGATTCATTTCATGGCCAATCTTCACTGCCAGTGCACTTGCAACAAATTCGTGATGAACCGCTTGATATAACTCCTGTTTCGTCAGTTGTTCCTTAGGTGTACTGATCCCTCCACTAATAAACGGATGCTCCAAAATAGAATTTATCTCATTGAATGTTAGCCAGTATTTCACCTTGTCTTTATATCTTGCAAATATAGTTCGCACATATCGCTCATAGAAACCAACCATTTTACGATTAATCCAACCATCATATTCTCTGGACAGGTGAAGAGGAGTTTCATAATGAGAAATGGTAACTAAAGGCTCAATGCCGTATTTGCGACACTCGTCAAAGAGATCATCATAAAATTGCAGCCCTTGTTCATTTGGCTCAAGTTCATCGCCCTTCGGGAAAATTCTAGACCACGCGATCGACGTTCGGAACACTTTAAAGCCCATC
The DNA here is from genome assembly GCF_003268635.1 of Paenibacillus sp. DCT19. Taxonomy (NCBI): domain Bacteria; kingdom Bacillati; phylum Bacillota; class Bacilli; order Caryophanales; family Paenibacillaceae; genus Paenibacillus; species Paenibacillus sp. DCT19. Next base: position 3,010,902 of record NZ_CP029639.1, on the reverse strand, counting down.
TCGGCAAGCAGTTTAATATCGTCTTTGTATCGGTGATAGAAGTCAATGCCCATCAGCTTCATATTGTCTTCCGTCGGTTCTGCTGTGGGAGGCGTCATGATCCCATTAGGCATAACATCTTGAATGGATAACCCTTTTCCGTCTTCTAGATAAGCACCTTCCAATTGGTTAGCCGATACAGATCCTCCCCACAGAAAATCAGCGGGAAATGTAAATGCTGCTTGCTTCATGCTGTTCCACCCTTTCAAGTTTAACCTAGTCGTATATATGTTGCTTAACTAATGTTACTTGTATTACGGATCAAAATATATACTTTGTGGCGTTTAGTCCGAGTTAACAAAGATTCACATTTGTTACATCCATGTAACAGGTTGTTTTTCACGATTAGTTATATTACATTAGAAAGGTTACTTGCATTTTGTACGTTCTAAAGAATTAAAGGAGGGTATATTACATGTTTTCTAACGAGCAGATTTCTTCATATAACGACTTGGAACTATCGATCTATAACTACATTTCACAGAACATGGAGAAGGTTGCTTACATGCGTATAAGAGAGTTGGCAGATGAGACGCATGTCTCTACTGCAACGATTCTTCGATTTTGTCGAAAGAACCAATGTGAGGGGTTTTCGGAGTTTAAAGTGAAGCTGAAAATGCTACTGGCTCAGCACAAAAGAAAATCAACAAAAGCCTTGAAAAGTCCTCATCATGCTGTGTATGAATTTTTCGAGCGTTCCCAGAAGCCTGAATTGGAAGAGAAGATTAGAACAGCAGCACAATTGGTCTCTACAGCCAGCAGTGTCATTTTTATCGGTACGGGGAGTTCAGGAATTATGGCGGAATATGGCGCTAGATATTTCTCAAGCCTTGGCACGTTCTCGATGTATATTAATGATCCTCAGTTCCCTGTCCATGCCAAAATACGAGAGAACAGTGTTACGATTGCATTATCGACCTCGGGTGAAAATCCATTCATACTACCCCATCTAACGCAAATTAAGCAGGAGAAAAATAAAATTGTGAGTATTACGAATAATCGCCAATCCACGATAGCCAAAATCTCCGATATTAATATTCCCTATTATGTAAATGAGGAGTACTATGAATCAGCAAATATAACCACCCAATTCCCTGTTCTCTTTCTATTGGAATGGATGGCTCGAGAGGTTTCCAAACATGAATGAGTCATAAATTTTGCTCAAGCAAGACTTTGTTCTACCTAATTTGCCCAGAGTTCTTCGATGCGCTCTACCAAGTTATTTAGTGTCTTCCCATCTGTTTGCTTCGTAAAATTTATCATCTCTTCCGTGTTCCCTTGGAACGCAGATAGTACATAGTTATCATCTACAACGTAATACGTAGCATACCTAGTAAAAGAGTAACTCCCCTTTTGTTCAGGGGCAGTTCCTTCTTTGATGGAAGTCACTATTTTCATACCGGGTTTCAGATTGGGTTCAACTCCAACGAAGTCAGCATTATAAAATAAATTAATGTTCTCGTTAACCTCTTCTCCCACGATTACCCGGTGTACCTTAACCTTATAGGAAACAAACGTTGGTTTATATGGCTCCATGCCTTGAGCCTTATCCTTCTCGGCAAAATCCCCCTCTGGTGTTCCTGGTTCTGTAGATAAAGTAGCTTGGAAATTCTCATTTTGTTTCAACACTTCAGCTATAATTACTGCATCGGATATCTCTAGAATTTGATCAAAGGAGACATCTATCGTCTGTACATACGCAGGACTACCTGCTGAAAGTGGATATTCTTCACGTAGTTCTTCTATTCTGTCATCGGTAAGACTTGCAACGAGTTGTTGATCCGTTGAGCAGCCCAATACAACAATTGTTAAGCTGCACAACAATGCCGCCATTAATGTGTTCGTTCTCATTATCCTTTTTCTCCATTTCAGTTTAGAAAATGTTCATGATCTGTTTCGCAGTATCCGCTCCATTATCCAGCCTATGAATATAGAGAACGACAATCCGAAAAGCAGGATTGGAAAGTTATAATACAGTGTATTGGTATACTGGTTCAGCCAGCCAAAGCGGTAGACTGCCGAATCGGGATCATTCGTGTAACCGTTCAGCTGTTCGCCTAAATTATGAATGAATTGAACTTCCATGAAGATAAAGAGACCACACAACAAAATAGCTACAATAGGTATCAGAGCATACATCGGACCCGAGCGATCACGATGATCATTAAGCCACCTTCTGGTTAACGTCATCGTCCATATACACAGGATAATAAATGTCAGTATGGATGGAAATAGAACGAGAAGACCCAGATTCCCGTTACCAGAAACTCCTCTACCCGGTTCATGCTGAATAGTTGAAATATGTACACCTCCGACCATCAGCACATTCCAGAGCAGGAAAAACAGATACGGTTTATGAATTCGTTTCATCATCTTAGGTATCCTCCACCATAATATAGCCTTCATTTTTAGCTTCTTTCAGGAAAACAAACATGGTTGGCGCTCCGCCAGCATTGATATAGAAAGGTAACCAATTCGTATGCAGTTGCAGTAATAAACAATCATTATCTTGTATTGGAGATCCTTGAATACATGCGGGGATACCTCCAATTTTGTCGATGTCTATTTCTTCAAAGTTTGATGCATGCTCCTCGGTTACCTGCTTAACCTGGGTATCCAAACACAATCTTCATCTGTGGTTGGACCGGTAACATGCTCTCGAATCGATATGCAGCTTGGTATATTACCCTCGGCCTGAATAATAACCGCATTCTCACCTTCGTATGGATATATAATATCCGGATCAAAAAAAAGAATCTTGTTGGTCTTCAGGCTGTGTCACAAAAATGTATGCCATTCTGATGGAAGACACATCATCATACCATTCGTCTAACCGAACCTGCCCTATAAATTTCATAGGCCGATCATTCCATGCAGCACTGACCGGCCACTCTGGAGAAGTTAGCCAATCTGGCTGACCCCAAATCTCGTCTGAAACGATTCATATTCGGACACTGAAACAAAATGAGTTATTTTATATGCATTCATAAAATAGAATCAACTCCACCTCAACATAGTCAGATCTTACTATTTTACAGTAGTTTAAATAAGAGAATAAGCATAAATGATAACGATGAAACATGTAATGAAGCAACTTTATTGTCTAATATCATGTAATATCATTCATGAAAGAAGCACACACTGCATAAAACGATAAATGGTATTGTATTTCAGACACGGTTCGGTTGCATGACCCTCTTCAGCTATTACAATCTAGATAATAATAGCTAGTACATAAAGGAGCGATTGGAAGATGACACGAATGCTCTTGTCCTATCCTCTTAGCACACATACTCCCATATATAACGGAAATCCTCCGGTGGAGATCCAGCAGCAGTCGAGTATAGATCAAGGTAAGCTGTATAATCAGTTCATTATCACTTCCCTTAACCACAACGGTACACACATTGACGGACCATGGCATTTTAATCCTCAGGGCAAAAAGTTAACAGAGATTCCGTTAGATAACTTCATCTTTAACCATCCAGTCGTTATTGATATCCCTAAACAAGATGATGAGCTGATTACCAAAGCAGATCTTGAACCGTATGAACATCAAATTGCCGGCTCGGATCTAGTGTTGATTCGCACTGGTTTTGGCAATATTCGGTCAACAGAACCTGCCCGATACAGCAATCATAACCCGGGTCTTGCAGCATCTGCCGCCCGTTACCTGATGGTCTTTGACTCGTTGCGTGCGGTTGGATTGGATGCGATCTCAGCTGGTGCGGCTAATCATCCAGATGAGGCCGTTGCCTTTCACCAAACGATTTTAGGGAAAGACCGGGTAGACGGCAAGTATATTCTCGTGATTGAAGACATGAATCTGAATCATGATCTGTCTAATATTAGTAAGGTATATGCTATCCCATTATATATTGAAGGGGTAGACAGCAGTTTTGCAACGGTGTTTACCGAAACTTAATTGTATTAAAAAAACGCGCCGAGAGAATTTTTCTCTCTAGCGCGTTTTTGATTCATTCTAGTGAATATCCTTCTTCTTGAAATTCCCGCCTTTAACTTCAGCTACATCGTATACGACTACAAAAGCCGTAGGATCAATTTCATGAATGATATCTTTAATTTTACTTTCTTCCATCCGGTTGATGACACACGTAATTTCTTTGAATTGCTCGTTAGAGTATCCACCATACGCATCGGTATATGTTGCCCCACGTCCTAGACGATCACGAATGGTTTCGACCATAATCTCTGGTTGATTCGTAATAATTTTGAATGTCTTGGAACCGCTCAAGCCTTCTTCAACGATATGTATAACTTTAGAAGCAATAAAATACGCAAGCCCTGACAGAATCGCGCCTTGCAAACCGAATACGGTAGACACGACGATAAACACAAACATGTTGAGGAACAGGATCAGGTCACTCGTTCCAAATGGGACTTTACGGGATAACAACACAGCCAACATGTCTATTCCATCTAATGCTCCGCCATTACGTAGTGCTAGACCCATACCAAAACCGATAATAATACCTCCAACAACGGTAACCAGCAAGGTATCACCTTGAATAATCGTTGGTACATGGTGCATCAGACTGGTGCTAACTGCAAGTGAAGCAATACCGATGACCGAATATAAGGCAAAGCTCTTACCGATCTGCTTATAACCGAGCCATACAAAAGGAATGTTAATAAGCCCGATTAACATGCCGAGTGGTAGTCCGAACAATTGTGATCCTACGATGCTAAGGCCGGTTACGCCACCGTCCGAGACATTGTTAGGAATCAATATGGCTTCCAGACCATATGCCGTGATAAATCCCCCGATAATGATTAACAATACTTTGGAGAGGATCTTCAGCTTGTTCGATTTTTGTATTCTGTTTTGATTCATTCCATTTCCCCCTTGATGAACGATGAACAACATGAATTTTAGCAAACATAAAAAATAGTCTATAACAAAAATCACACTTTTGGCAATAGAAGGTCATTTAATCAAAGCAGGTTATGCTCCTATTGAATCCAACCTCATTACATTATTTCCCGATAAATGATCGATATGCCATAATTTTGAGTTCAAGCATTTCGTTCGCGGCATGAAGGTTGTTCATCTGATCTTCAACGGCTCTCTTATGATTCTCCAGTAGCTTCAAACGTTCTGGAGCCGTATGCTCGCCTTCTTGAAATAACGAAGCATACTTTTTAATGACAGCGATCGGCATTTGTGTTTCTTTTAACTTGATGACAAACTGCAGCCATTTGAGATGAGACTCATTGTATCGCCTGTCTCCACCGGCATCACGAAGTGGAATGATAATCTGCTCTTTCTCGTAATATCTCAACGTGTGGGCACTGATCCCGAGCAATTCAGCGACTTCACCAATGGTATGCATGGTTGTACTCCTTTCCATTTTCTTGCTTGACTTAGAGTAAGCTCTAATCAGTATAATCAACTCGTAGCCACATCACAATAATAAATACTGAAATTAGATTCGGAGGAATTCTCATGAAATACACCGTAATTACTGGAGCAAGTTCAGGCATTGGATATGAAGCAGCTTTGGCATTTGCCGCACGTGGCAAACGTCTAATCTTAGCTGCACGCAGAACCGCTGAGTTGGAACAGTTAAAATCCAAAGTTGCCGAGATCGATAACACGTTAGACGTTGTCATTCGTACCGTAGACCTATCCATTGCCGCGGATGTACATGCTTTCTATGAAAGCTTGAACGGTTATTCCATTGAAACATGGATCAACAATGCTGGCTTTGGCAATTTTGCCTCAGTTGGTGAACAACATTTACCTAAAATTGAACAAATGCTTCATCTCAATATCGAAGCACTTACGATTCTCTCCACTCTCTATGTTCGGGATTATGCCGAAACTCCAGGCACACAGATTATCAACATCTCTTCAGGAGGCGGTTATACGATTGTACCGGATGCGGTAACGTATTGCGCAACCAAGTTTTATGTCAGCGCCTTTACCGAAGGTCTGGCCCAAGAGCTTAAAAGTAAACATGTTCCCATGCAAGCCAAAGTACTCGCACCTGCTGCTACAGAAACCGAGTTTGCCGAACGTGCCTTTGATCTAGATCAGTTCCAATATGAGGGGCGTGTGCCTAAGTTCCATACAGCCCAGCAGATGGCCGGATTCTTACTAGATCTGTATGACAGCGAATATGTCGTAGGGATCGTTAATGGATTAACGTATGAATTTGAACTGAAAGATCCCATCTTTCCTTATGCCGCCAGAGCAGCAAGTAAACCCGTTGATTCAAACGAGTAAAGCAAAAAAGAGCAGTTCCAGGTCACACGAGTGTGATTTGGGAACTGCTCTTTTTACTTATATAATTACAATATACATCGCTAGAGTGCTATCGCTGATAAACTTAGGATATATAATAACGTATTAAGCCAATCTTGTTTTGAAATCCTGGTATCCGAACTCACGTACGATTTCGCAATCGCCATCTTTTCGTTTGACTGCAATAGCTGGCAGCGGCATGCCGTTGAACGTATTGGTTTTCACCATGGAGTAGATCGCCATGTCCTCAAATACGAGGCGGTCACCTTCTTGCAAAGGTTGATCGAATGAATAGTCTCCAATAACGTCACCAGATAGGCAGGTTTGTCCACCCAGACGATACAGATGCGCTTTCTCTCCCACTTCTCCCGAACCGATCAACGGCGGGCGATATGGCATTTCAAGTACATCTGGCATATGACATGTAGCTGAAGTATCCAGAATGGCGATATCCATGCCGTTTTTGTGGAAATCCAGGACAGAAGTAACCAGATAACCTGCATTTAGAGCAACGGCTTCCCCCGGCTCCAGGTATACTTCTAGATCATAATCGTTCTGCATACGCTTAATGCAAGCTTCCAATCTTGGAATGTCGTAGTCTTCACGCGTGATATGGTGTCCACCGCCGAAGTTAATCCATTCCATCTGTGGCAGCCATTGACCGAACTTTTCTACCACTGCGTTCAGTGTTGTCTCCAGATCATCGGAGTTTTGCTGACACAATGTGTGGAAATGCAGTCCCGATACTCCTTCGAGCAGTTCTGCTCGGAAATCCTCTTGTTTAGCTCCAAAACGTGAACCCGGAGAACACGGATCATAGATCTCGTGTCCTTCTTGGGTTGAACATTCCGGGTTAATGCGCAAACCAACCTTGCGGCCAGCCTGAAGCGCCTTATCCTTAAATTTCGCAAGCTGCGAAAATGAGTTGAAAATGATGTGGTCACAGATCGAAATAATCTCGTCGATCTCTTCTGCACGGTAAGCTGGCGCAAAGACATGGTTTTCCTTGCCCATTTCTTCGTGACCCAAACGTGCTTCATACAGTCCACTTGCTGTCGCACCACTCAGGTATTCTCCAATGAGAGGATACATCGCAGTCATGGAAAACGCCTTTTGTGCAAGCACAATTTTGGCACCTGTACGCTGCATAACCCCGTTCAGGATTTTCAGGTTTTTCTCAATCAGGCTCTCGTCAACAACAAAGCACGGCGTCGGTAATTGCTCAAACCGCATTTTAACGAACAAGCTCCGATTCTTTTGCTTCTTCTGGCAGCTCATCAACCAATACCGGGTTGAAGTCTTCTACCCATGGGAGACCCCATTTGTTCAGTTCTTCCATGAACGGATCTGGGTTGAACTCTTCTACGTTGAATACGCCTGGTTTATTCCATTTACCTGTCATAACCATTGCTGCACCGATCATTGCTGGAACGCCTGTTGTGTAAGAAATCGCTTGGGAACCAACTTCTTTGAAGCACTCTTGGTGGTCACAGATGTTGTACACATAGTACGTTTTGTCTTGACCATCTTTTTTACCTTTGAAAATACAACCGATGTTCGTTTTACCCACTGTACGTGGTCCAAGAGATGCTGGATCTGGCAATACTGCTTTCAAGAATTGCAAAGGAATGATTTGTTTACCTTCATATTCAATCGGTTCGATTGAAGTCATGCCTACGTTTTCCAATGCTTTCAAGTGAGTCAGGTAGCTTTGACCAAATGTCATGAAGAAACGGATACGTTTCAGACCAGGAATGTTTTTCGCCAAGGACTCCAACTCTTCATGGTACAACAGGTACATGTCTTTTTCGCCAACTTCTTTGAAGTCATAGACACGCTTGATTTCCATTGGCTTCGTTTCGATCCATTCACCATTTTCCCAGTATCTTCCGTTAGCTGAAACTTCACGGATGTTGATCTCAGGGTTGAAGTTTGTTGCGAACGGATAACCATGGTCACCGCCATTGCAGTCAAGAATGTCGATGTATTCGATCTCGTCGAAATAGTGTTTCAGGGCATATGCAGAGAATACGCCAGTTACGCCAGGGTCAAATCCGCTTCCGAGCAGTGCAGTGATGCCTGCTTTTTCAAAGCGCTCTTTGTAATCCCATTGCCAGCTATATTCGAATTTTGCTGTATCTTCTGGCTCATAGTTCGCTGTATCCATGTAGTTTGTTTTCGTTGCAAGACAAGCATCCATGATCGTCAGATCCTGATATGGCAAAGCCAGATTCATGACGATATCCGGTTTAACTTCATTGATCAGCGCGATCAACTCGTCAACATTGTCCGCATCAACTTGTGCTGTTGTAATTTTTGTTTTGCCGCCGTCCAGCTTCGCTTTAAGTTCGTCACATTTGGATTTTGTACGACTCGCGATACAGATCTCCTCAAAAACTTCGCTATTTTGAACGCATTTGTGTACTGCCACAGAAGCAACGCCGCCGGCGCCGATGATTAGTGCTTTTCCCATTTTTCATTCTCCTATCCCCATATGTAGGTTTGTTTTTTTTGTACGATTCCATGCCATCACAGATTGTATTGTTTCATTATGCAACGTTCACCCGCTACTGATACAATAAAAAAAGCAAGGTGAAAAATGCCGCATGTTTGCGCATCATCACACTTGCTTGTTGATATACATCATAAATAAGACGTGAAGTCTCCTTGACCAAAAAAATTCACAAGAACTCCTTTGGCGGAAAGCTCCTTCATGTATATCAATATTGGATCAGAGTCTATATAGCAAATAATTCGCCTTTACCACTCTTATTGACCGTTTCACAAGTTGATGTGCAATTGCACTGGTTGTAAAGTAACCAACTTATAAAATTTGAGCTTTGAACTCAATCAATAAGGCAACATAAGTTGCCAATCGGCGTTTGACCCGGCTGTCCGTATGGCCTTAACTTCCTGGTGGAAGTGGTCAAATTTATCTGCTGGAAAGCTCTAATTCATATTGATAAATCAACTTTCCAAAATCACAGGTATTACACTATCAGACGTTTCCGAAAAAATCAAGGTATAATTTAAAATTAATTTGGAGAGGCCATTAAACTATACATGGAATTGGTAACCCTCGAATACTTTCAGCCCTTCACGATTGAGCAATTCCTTTACAACCTCAGGTTGTTGCGGACTTTTCTCAAACACTTCTTCACAAGAGATCATAATGTTACTGCCAGCAATTTCTGCCAATTGATCATGGGATACACTATACACAAGTCTACCCAGATTAGACCATACCATCGCTCCGGAACACATTACGCATGGTTCACAACTCGTATACAAAGTGTATTCGCTTAAGTCAAATACGTGATGCTCTGAACAAAATTTTCGTATAAGTCCAATTTCGGCGTGATGGGTCGGATCACAAAACGTATTAATTTTATTTTCACCAATCATGACGATTTCTTCATCCTTAACCAGAATTGCGCCAAAAGGTTCGTTTCCCTTTGACGGGCTTGTTGTGCAATCTCAATAGCTTTATGCATAAAATATTCATCTTTTCTCATCTAACTAACCTCCAGAACATTATTAATCCAACATTTAAGTAAGCTTATACTGCATCCATTTCTACAACATCTGCCGAATACTCCTATTCTAACATGAAAACCGATATAAGCATGACCGACATCCTTTAAAATTCAAGTGAGAGCCGTTCATACAAAGGATTCACTTGTAAACCGTCTCTGTTTCGACTCTATTCGATGATTCCAATCCACAGAATGATATCTGCCCTGTATCCACTCCTGTTAAGCCAAATCTACCTTCCGCATCTTAATCATGTGAACCCGAACAAGTCATATATGGTACGAATATTAATGAGGTAAGGTTGGATATTCATTCATTTCTTTATAAAACTTCCCCTTTAATTTAATCGTTCACTGACATGACTGAAATCCCCATATAAATTACAAACATCATAGAAAATGGATTTTAAATCCGCCATTTGAATCACCTTAAAGTTTGCTCATTGAGTAAATTTGCACATTGTGTAAGTTGTTGTTATGATAATTTCACATCATTACTTCTCTGCCCTATATTCTCGTGAGACTAAATTTTATTAGACATAAGGGGGAATTCTATTTACACGTTAAACAAAATAACTAATTCCACCAGCATCGCTGGAGATGGAGATGAACGCATAGCGACTGCTCATGATTAAACGAAATTTAAGACATCTAAAAAAAGAAGCGACCGAAAAGGCGCTTGCCAGCATTGCATTTGAACTTACACTGGAGCATGGGCTTGATGGTTTTACTGTCGAAGATATTGTGCAAAAAGCGGGGTATTCTCGCAGAACATTTGCCAATTATTTCACTTGTAAGGAAGAAGCTGTTGCCAGAGGAGCTACATCGGTTCAGAATACGGCTGAACTAGAGCATTTGCTCACCGAACTGCCCGAGCACGCTTCTCTGCTCGATGTCCTCTACCAATTAATTAAAATGCAGCTCACTACAGAGCTAATAGGAAGATTGCATCAACTCTTAGTATTGTCGAAGACCTATCCCGTGCTGGAGCCACATTACCTCGGGGCAATGCACCAGATGCAGACACAAGCTCAAGAAACGCTGCTGGATCTGTCTGATGGAAAGTACGATGAAATCTATACTTATCTTCTACTTAACTCGATCTATGGGACAATACTTCCATTAATTGATGGAAGGCTCAACGTGTTATTGCCAGGTCAAGTTGCTACACATGATACCAGAGAAGGTGCAATCACGTTCGACCAGTTTTTAGAAACTGTTTTTAATCATTTGCGAAAAGGATTCTAGCCTCCCATCATTCATATGCATCTATTCAAAGGAGTGTAAAAGAGAGAAATGTCTACGTTATTATACAAATTGGGAAAAACTGCTTTTCGCAAACCGGGATACTTCATTATTGGCTGGGTACTGATTCTGGGCATTGTCATTTCGATGATCAGCATCAATGGTGTACATATCAGCTCTGAAATGAAGATCGAAGGTACAGAGTCACAGAAAGTGTTGGATCAATTAGCGGAAGAACTGCCAGCCGCATCTGGCGGTCAAGGTAGTGTCGTTTTCAAGGCACCTGATAACGAACGTTTGGATACACCTGAACGTCTTGGTGCGATTATGAAAGGTGTCAGCGAGGTATACGGGTTAGAGCAAGTCATTAATCCCGCCGATTATGCAGCAGAAGCAAGCAGTGCCGGTGCGTCTGCAGACATGTCTCAGGCTGCCGGTGCAGCAGCACAATCCGGAAATACAACACCACCTCCATACGGGCCATTGATGGTAGAAGGTGTTCCTGTTCCCGGTGTATTAATCTCTTCGGACGGCAGCATCGCTCTATTCCAGTTCCAATTCACGATTGAGCAGTCTGCTATTACACAGGATGTATTCGACTCAGTAATTCAATCCGTTATGAAGGTAGAGCAAGGAACCAATATCACTGTACTGCCGGGTGAAACACTCAAAACGGTATCAATCGGCGTCGGCTCTGCTGAGATTGTCGGATTGGTTATCGCTGTCATTGTTCTGTTAATCACGCTGGGTTCCGTTGTTGCCGCGGGGTTACCTCTGGTTACAGCTCTTCTTGGGGTTGCGATCGGGGTCGGCGGAGCATTCTCAATCTCCAAATTTATCGAAATGCCTAGTGTCACTTCCGTTCTGGCGCTTATGGTTGGTCTGGCGGTCGGCATCGATTACGCTCTGTTCATTGTCAATCGCCAGCGCCGAATGATTATTGATCAGCGCTTGAGCGCACAAGAAGCAACGGCAAGAGCAATTGGTACATCAGGCAGCGCCGTATTCTTTGCTGGCTTAACGGTTATCATTGCACTCTGCGGTATGCTTGTTATCGGGCTTGCCTTCTTATCCACGATGGCTCTTGTTGCAGCTGCGACCGTGCTTATTAACGTATTTGTTGCGTTGACCCTATTGCCAGCTCTACTGGGGCTTGTCGGAGAACGCATCTGTTCAACTAAAGCTCGTGAGAAGGGTACGCAATCATCCAAAACGTCTAATCACGGAATTGCTGACAGATGGGTTAAATTTGTTATCAAAAACCGTTGGGCTGCTATTATTGCCATCGTTGTTATTCTGGGCTTTGCCGCTACACCAATCACCAAAATGGAAATGGGCATCCCTGGAGCATCCTCGGCAAATCTGGACACAACAGCAAGACAGAGTTATGATGCCATCTCTGAAGGGTTCGGAGAAGGATTCAACGGCCCGCTTATTTTGGTCGCAGAACCTAACAACTCTTCAGCTCAGGTCACCCCTGAACTAGTAGGCGGCCTGATGATGGGTCTGCAAAGTCAGGATAATGTTGCACAGGTCACGCCGCTTGGCATGACAGAAGATCTGGCGATATTTAGTCTCATTCCGAAGACAGGTCCGAACGATGTGACCACCAAAGATCTAGTCAATGATCTACGCTCTGCCGATGCCAGTTTTGCACAGCAGAATGACGTTAAAATTGGAGTTACAGGTCTGACAGCGGTCAACATTGATATGTCGGCCAAACTGGCACAGGTATTCCCTATTTATGTAGGTATTATTATTCTACTCTCACTTATCATTCTATTGCTTGTATTCCGTTCCATTATCGTTCCGATCAAAGCAACGATTGGCTTCCTGCTTAGTATCCTGGCTACATTCGGGATTACAACCGCGGTGTTCCAATGGGGCTGGCTGCATTCGCTCTTTGGCTTCGATACGGGCGGTCCACTGCTAAGCTTCATGCCGATTATCGTAACCGGTATTTTGTATGGTCTAGCGATGGACTATCAAGTGTTCCTTGTCAGCTCGATGCGCGAATCGTATGTACATGGTCACAGAGGACGCGAATCGGTGGTTCATGGATACAATCAGGTCAGTCGCGTTGTTGTAGCGGCAGCGGTGATCATGGTTTCAGTATTCGCAGGGTTCATCTTCACTGATGATGTCATGATCAAGCAGATTGGTTTTACGTTGGCCGTAGGTATCCTTATTGATGCCTTCATCATTCGTATGGGACTTGTTCCTGCCACTATGGCGATCTTCGGCGACAAAGCCTGGACACTTCCTAAATGGCTGGATCGCATCCTGCCGAATCTGGATGTTGAGGGTGAGAAGCTGATTGCATCACTGAATGCGAGCGATCAAGCACCTTCTAATTCTGGATCAAAAAATAAATAAATGATTAGTAGACTTAGCTAATCATCATATGCCTAATACGAAGACCTCCTCTGATGAATTCATTGGAGGTCTTTTTTTATTTTACATACTCGCCAATCCATTGATCTAAGCAATGATGTCTTGGATATTCTGATCATAGCCAAGAGATTGGCACGAAGACACAAAGCTTGAAAACAATTTTTGACTATACTCATCTACACTGAAACTGTATTCTGGATGCCACTGAACAGCCATAACAAATGTACGATCTGGCATCACTACGGCTTCCACTAGACCATCCTCGGCAACAGCGACTGCCGTTAATTGATCAGCTAAAACTTTGATTCCTTGATGATGATAACTATTCACTTTAATCGTGTTGGTCTGAACAATATCGTGAAGTAAATTGTTATTAACGATATGTACATCATGGACAAGATTCGTATACGGCGGACTTTGCTTGTGCTGAACTGGTGTGGCTACCTGAAATCCGGTAGGAATGTCCTGAATCAAAGACCCACCCAACATGACGTTAAATAGCTGCAATCCACGGCAAATCCCGAAGGCTGGTTTATCCAGTTCAACGACCTTTTGAAAAAGAAGTGCCTCCATTCGATCCCGTTCATAACATAGCTCCCCGCACGTATCCTCCACCTTTTCATGATAGAGCTCTGGATTGAGATCATGTCCGCCGGTAAACAAAAATCCGTCAAACTCATGAGCCAACCGTATCATAATTTCGGGGTTAGTCGTCAGAGGTAACATAATTGGAATTCCGCCCGCACTCTCTATGGCATACATATAATCTGGTAACATCCAATAACTTTTTTATTTGAATCATATAACGGCAGAACACCGATGATTGGCTTTTTCATTGACTTTACCTCCTCATGTCATAGAACTTCCGATTGGAATCAGGAAATCTTTTTATCATTCTATCAAATCTGCTTACATACAAGCTCACCAAAAGATTGTATTTTTTTACTATATCTCAGCTACATGGGAATGCACTAGTTAATATAGAACAACAGAAAACCATACACCTTCGCTAAACAGCAGCAAAATTGTATGGTATCTCTTAAATCCTATTCCGTTATTCATTTAGTAAAATCATTCAATCTAATTAGGCAGTCCATTAGGCTGCATTCGTCGCCATTTCTCCATCTGGCTTCAATTGAATCGAACGCTGGCATACCTTCGTAATTACAAAAGCCGATAATGCCAACACCACGGCAACCGGGGGAACCCAGTTTACGCCACCCAAATTAACCGCAAGCCCGCCGAATCCGGAGCCGAGCGCAATACCTAGGTTTGCCGATACAGGCAGTAAGGTGGATGCAAAGGCTTTGGATTTTGGCGCAACTACGCCAGATACATCAAACAGGTACAATTGGGAAGCCGCACTTAAGGAGGATGACAGACATCCGATCAGGAATAAAAAGGTCAGCCCAAGCCATAGATTCGATACCGCTAAACTCAACCCCACGAAGATGACGGCTTGAATAACAAAAAGCCACTTGAGCTTGGATAAGAAATCGCCTTTGGCAATTTTCGCTCCGATCCAGTTACTCAAAATACTACAAGCTCCATAGATCAGGAGCACACCGCTGATCCAACGTGCAGGTACGCCCATAGACTGACCCAATAATGGAGTAATGTACGTAAATGTCACGAAGATACAGCTATTACCTAGTACTGGAATCAAGCAGGCCAGCAGGATACGAGGTTTCATAAATAATACCATTTGATCACTGAATGAACTGGTAATCGTTGTCGTTTGCCGCGGAAGAATACGGAACATCAGTATGAACGGTATAACACCAATCCCAGCGGTTACTACAAAGGTCATCCACCAGTTCAGATGCTGTCCGATGAATGTCCCCAGTGGCACGCCAAGCACGTTAGCAATAGAAAATCCACCCAGGATCCAAGCAATCGCCTCGCCCCTTCTTTCCTGCTGAACTGCATCGCTAGCAATGGAGATCGACAGCGAAACGGTGAGCCCACAAGCGACCGCTGATACAATACGAATAGCCATCAATGAATAGAATGTTGTAGCGAACACCGTCAACAGGTTCAACACAAGCACAATGCCAAAACCAATCAGAATGGAGCTTCTGCGTGACAGTTTGGACAAGGATGCAACCGCAAATGGTGTTCCGATAGCGTAGGCAATCGCGAAGCCAGACACAAGCGCACCCGCTGCGGCCAACGATACCTTCATCGCATGCTCTATTTCTTTTAATACCCCTACGATGACATATTCCGTCGTGCCTAATACAAAGCTCACTAGCGTAAGCGTTAATATAAGTAAAGTTTCTCTATTTCTAGTCATGAATAAGCCCTCACTATTCCTCTCTATTGTTGCGATTGTTGCGAACCTTTCTATGTCTCTAATATTTATTTGATGTCATGCAATATGCTTTCCCTTCCCCTCAGTTCGATATATAGTACATATGAATAGTCAAATTGTACTGTCAGATGAGGTTAAGCGACAATCAAGGTTGTTGTGGTCTTATTCATAAACATGATATATGTTGTCATTTGATTCACAGATGCACTGAAGGGAAGACATTGCTGAATGAATACACACTTCGAATCCGCCCAACGATATGATGATCAAGAATGTACTATTATTTACGTAGGTAAGCTTGCGGTAATCCCCATTGGAGCTTTCCAACCCATAAGCATGACGATCTGCATGAAATTATTTATGTCATTGATGGCAAAGGTTCGTTCACAATCAACGGCACGAAGCATTCGGCTCAACAAGGCGATCTGCTTGTCTATAACAAAGGAACGTTACACGAGGAGAAATCTGATCCTGAGTTCCCGTTATCCACCTATTATTGCGGCTTTCGTTTCCACGAAGGGATGCATCCTGACAGAGATTGGGTTGTACCACCAGGCAGCGAGCCTGTCATTCGCTCGAACCGCTATTCAGAGGAACTCTGTTCGTTAATGCAGACGCTGTTTAATGAGTTTTCAATCCGTGAAGACGGATACGAATATATCTCTAATCATGTTCTAAAAGCCATACTCGTCATTATTCATCGGATGTCCCACCATCAACGCACAGCGAGCGAAATTGTGCTAAGCAATAATCTTGCGGAGAGAATCAAAGACTATTTGGATACCAACTACAGGCAACCCATTAAGCTAAAAGAGCTTGCAGATCATTTTCACATTGACTTCTATTATCTGATTCATATGTATTCCAAACACTATGGTACGTCTCCTTATCATTACTTGATCCAGCGTAGGATGGGAGAAGCTACCCGGTTATTAGTCTCTACCAAGAAAAAAGTATGGGAAATTGCAAAGCTCGTTGGCTACGAAAATCCGAACTACTTCACGATTCTTTTCACCAAAACAGTTGGTGAGTCTCCCGTAGCTTCCGAAAACAAAATCAAAAGGATATGTTCGTCGAGACTTGATCCACGTAACGTAAAAATAAAAAACAGGTAGCCATTCTGAGCTGGCTATCTGTTATAGACAGGCTTTCGTAGGCATGAGCGACGTTTCAATTCCTATCAAAGAAGCTAAAAAAGCCGCCAATCGGCGACTTTTCGAACTGTTCACTTGGTATGATGTTACATGTTACACCAGATGGGATATGCGTATATCAATAGATCTGTTTAAACGGAAATGAGACCATGCTTCACAAAACTTTTGTAAAGCCCATCATTCTCTAGATCATCTGTAATATCGTCAGCGATCTCTTTCAAGCCAGGCTTGGCATTGCCCATCGCGATTCCCAATTTACAAAATTCCAGCATCTCCACATCGTTCATCCCGTCTCCGATTCCAATTGTATGCTCCACGGGCAACTCAAGATGCTTCAGTACGTCTGCAATCGCAACTGCCTTGTGAATGCCAGGGAGCATTAATTCTCCACTATCTTCCCCGAAGATTGGCACCGTACACTGAATAGCTTGAAATTTCCCTTCAAACCGTTGCTTAACCGTTGCAAATGGAAGCTTGCTCTCTAGGAAGCATACTTTGTTGACATCCTCTTTGTTCCATTCCGTTTCCCCATAAGTGAGTTGAGTAATAAACGGATGTGGTGATGCTTCCATTTGTTGCCGTGCTGCAGGATCATTCTCTATGTCTCCATACATCAATTTCTCCAGATGAAGCTTCAGATTAGGACTTGCATACAGCGCCGAGTTAGATTCAAGATAGAAGTTAATGTCATGCTCATTGAAGAATTGAACCATGTCGAGTACATCTTCAGGAAGCACTTTTTTATGATAGAGAGTCTCTCCATTCACTTCTACATAACCGCCACCTGCACCGATTAGCCCATCAAATCCCAGATTCCAGATCTCATCATATATTTCCGCCTTCGAACGGCCTGTACACAGAAACAATAAATGACCATTCTCTCGCGCCAAACGACAAGCAGTTTGAGCAGACTCCGGTACACTGCCATCATCCCTCACAAGTGTTCCATCGATATCGATAAAAATAATTCTACGTTGATCCTGACTCATGTTCTTACTTCCCCCTCATGAAAAGCTATATGTGTTGGAGCGCACTCCTACGTTAAATCTATTTCATGAGTTGAGTGTATCGGCTGAAACGGGTTACAAGTCAAGCTTTAGTTCGTCTAGCTCACTAACTTCAATCCTACTGCGGAGCCGAGCACCATTGTAATAAATACAATTCTTAGTACATTTCGGGGTTCTCCATAAAAAATCATGCCTAAAATTGCTCCGCCAGAGGCGCCGATTCCCGTCCACACAGCATAAGCCGTTCCCATAGGAAGAGTCTCCATCGCCAGAGATAAGAACCAAAAGCTCAAGCCAAACCCTGCGATTAACAAAATCAATGAAACCAAATTCCGGTCTTGGTGCAGCTTATTGATCATAAGCACGCCGACCATCTCAAATATCCCGGCCATAATTAGAAAAATCCAGCTCATTCATGATGCACCTCCTTTGTTTTCTCTTTGCTTAACATTTTAAGACCAACCACACCAAGCAAGAGCAGTCCAATGAGCAACATTTTTCCCGTCTGCACGGTCGCACCAAATAGAATAATCTCTGCAAGCACAGTACCTGCTGTACCAAGACCAACAAATACGGCGTATACCGTGCCGACGTCTAGTGAACGCGAAGCTGCAATCATCAACGTAAAACTCACAATAATTGCAAACAGGGTTATCCCCCATTCCAACACTCCACTGGCATGCTTCAAGCCAATGACCCAGCCCACCTCAAAAATTGCCGCTACGATCACCGATAACCAGGTTTTGTTCATTCTTTCCACACTCCTTCTTGAATAAGTTGCTTATTACCATAGAATTACATGCAATCAAAACAAAAAAAGCCCAGGAAACAAACTGCAATTACGCAGTTTATCTCCCAGGCTTTTATCCTTCCGTGACACAACCGAATGGCTGTGAGTTTTCTCTCGGACCAGACCGACATCTCTGTCGCGGAACCCTAGAAAACATTCATGTAATTCTATTGTCCAACCAATTATACACATTATTTACTTAATTGCAATCAAGACTTATTCAGTAATCCATTCTAAAAATTCAAGCCGATTATCAAACGGATCTTATTCTTAAAATGTAAGGTTGACTATAGGGTTGAGGATTGGTTTCTTTTTCTCTAGTGCAGGAGGGGAAATATTAACAGTGACGGTGGGTAGAAACTAAGTACAATTGCGTTTACTATTATGAATTTTTCATATATTGAAACATTACTATAATAATTTTTCGTTAGCTAAAGATTCTAGTGTTGTTGTTGTTGAGTTACTGTTGTTGTTGTTGTTGTTGTTGTAACTGAGTTGCTGTTCAGTGTGCTAACTGATGGTTGCTGTTAATTCGCTTCTCTATGCTTCCTGAACTTCTAATGGATGCACTTTGTTGTGAATTTTTCATATGTTGAAACTATGAAATGTCGTCCACCAGCTGAATTCCATCAAATTTCTCTATCATCGGATAGAGATCAAGAAACGCAAAAAAAGGCCGCCATCGGCGGCCTTTTCAACTTATATTAAGAGCATGCTGGCTCAACATCATTTTCACACAATATATTACACATTGGAAGATTCTTTATTTTTCAAAAAAATTATTGCCTCTTATATTTGCCCTGTCCAATCAGGTCTTGCAATCTTCTTCCAATGCGCTCTAATCTCTTCATATATGTCTTGTGGCAATACGCCTTTGGATACCAGATCCGCATTTTGCTGCCAACGATTTGGCTTAGAGGTGCCAACAATTGCTGTATCCACACCTTCTGTGCTCAATGTGAAGCGTAAAGCCGTTTCAACAGCTTTCTGCACGTCAGTATCTCTGAGAAATGCATAGTCTAGTTCCTTCAAGCGCTTCCAATATACATAAGAGTAATCCTTTTCCGGAAGCGTCTCATGTGTCCATGCTGCGTTCGCGATCGGTCTTTTGGCGATGATCCCCATGTTTCTTTTACGTGCCTCGGGTAATGTCAACTCAATCGCTTCTTGATCAGCAATATTTAGAGATGTCTCCAAGCTGTCAAATGCCCCAGTTTCTATGGCGTACCGCGCATCCTTCGTATCCCCGCTATATCCAATAAATCTGGTTTTCCCTGCTTCTTTCGCACGTTGAAGAACTTCTATAACTGCCCCTTGCCGAAGTACTTCTTCCGAACAGCTATGTAGATGAATGACATCCACATAGTCAGTTTTCAGGCGTTTCAGACTCCGATCAATGGTTTGCTCCAGCACTTTGGCATCCCAATTCGGTCCTTCTATACCAGCAGCATGTCCACATTTGGTAAACAGATAATAGTCATCGCGCCGGTGCGACAGCACCTCACCAATTAATGCCTCACTATCCCATAACATTCAGCCGTATCAATGATGTTAAGTCCTGCATCTAACGCACTGTTCAACAATGTCGCTACATCTTCCTTGGAAACGTTCTGTCCAATCTCAGCTCCACCAAATCCAAGTGTACTTACTTGCATACCTGTATTCCCATATTCACGTCGTTCCATGGATGAATTCTCCTTCCAAACTTCGTAATATCGTTAATGAAGACAAGCCTAACCAGAACTATTACCCATTCCAACTGATCCTAAAACCCATAAATAGACATTCCACCGTCAATTAAGAGCTTTTCGGTCAGTGTCCAGATGAAATTCCGGCTTGTTTATTTTATACACTCCTTATCTACCTCGCAATATGTAGTATCTACTTCAATTATCCATTAAGTCACAAAATATTGACTGGGGTTACCAAGCTCCGGATGGAACTTTTCTCGAAAACGTCCACCGGTATAGGCTCCAATAACTTTACGCCAGAAAGCCTGAGCGACTACGTTATTCCGTACCTGAGTAACCTTCCAACGACCAGGAAACCGTTCGAACAACTCATGCGCCGCTTGTGTTCCCACCCCGCTTCGCCGATATTTTTGCATCACAAAAAATTCAGTTAAGTAATAATCATTGTCAATACTCCCAGGTTCCAAGCGCTCTACCAAAGCGAATCCAGCTGGCGCCCCATCACTCGTTATCAAGAATGGGAATTTGCGCCCTTCTTCTGTCCAGAATGCATCCAGTCCAGGGTATTCTGGAAATACACCATTATGATCTACATCAATGTTAAGATATTTGGTGAAATCATATAGATAGAATTGCATTAAATGCCGAATCACCTGACGACGTTCCCAGGGAACCAGCTCCAGTTTCATATTCATCCGGTTCATCTCCCCTGCTCTACGTTCTATTGCTCTACTTATTACTTTAAAGGTTTGATCGCCGAAGGGCAAGAATGACGAACCAGCCTACACTACGTTCGTGAACAGACTGTGACCATGTAAATTATGGTACACTTAAGCATAGACTATCTTGAGAAATGCTTGATCTTGGAGGTGCCAACATTGACTAATGTTCAAAAAGAAATTGACCGACGCAAACTGGATGAGAAGCTACCTACCATGCCCTGGTTTGTTCAGCAATTCATTGACTATAAACTACCTGATCTCTCTCCCTCCACCTTGCTGGAGTATCTGCGAGACTATGATACGTTCTTTAGCTGGCTCCGTGCGGAAGGCTTGTCTGCAGCTAGCACCAACACAGAGGTTACTTTGTTAGAGCTAGAAGTGCTCCGTATGGATTCCGTAACTGCTTATCGGTTGTTCCTTACAACCAAGCGTGAGGGAGCTAATTCCAGAATTACGGTATCCCGAAAATTATCATCCCTACGTTCACTCTTTCACTACTTAAGCCAAATTGCCGAAGATGAAGATTTCTATCCCCTGCTCAAACGCAACATCATGGCCAAAATTGAAATTAAACGCACACATAAACCGAAGGATACTGCCGCCAAGCTAAAAGGTAAAATTCTCGAAGATGAAGAATTGCTGGAATTCATCGGATACATTTTGGAAGGTTATGCGGTGGATGTGGAGAAGAATAAACAAGCGCTATACTCACATGAGCTGAACAAAGAACGAGATGCCTGTATTGCCAGCCTCATCTTGAACTCCGGATTGCGGGTATCCGAAATAGTTAATCTGAATTTGGATGATCTTGATCTAAATAACAAGCTGTTATATGTTTACCGCAAAGGTAACAATGACGAAACGTACAAGACACCTGTCTACTTCAGAGAACAGGCCAAAGACGAGCTTGCCATTTATACCAACCTTAGACGGACAAGGTACCGTACACCGAAACGGGAGAAGGCTTTGTTTATTGCTCTACGCAATGGGGAATCTGAGGGAAGTCGAATGACGAAGCGCGCGATACAAGCGATGATTATGAAATACGCTAAGCGGTTTGGCAAACCTTATTTGACCGTACATAAGCTACGCCATTCCTTTGCCACCGATTATTATTTGCAGAATGACATATACAAAACAAAAGAACAACTTGGGCATGCTTCTACTGAGACCACTGAAATTTATGCCCATCTCACCGACAAAACGATGTCCGAAGCGATTGAACGTCGTAGTGAAGGCACCGGGTCTTAAACTAGCATGATCTATGGCAAAATAATAATAGAGCGATTGATCCCAAGATCTCAATTCTTAGGATCGATTGCTCTATTATTTTTGCATATTAGAGCCTATACAACACTTCCAAATCTAACTCAACACGGTCGAACTTAGATCCCCTCTATACGTTGCACAAGCCAGTTCCCGATATGCTCTGTCTCCTGTATATCGTGCCAAACTAACTGCTCACAGGTAACATCTTCACGTCCCATTAGGGGTACTCTTGTCACCACAGCTAAGATTCCCTGTAATTGTTCGTACAATGAGAGATCTTCGGGTTCTCGAATCATCAGAAGCTTGGGATATGCAGCTTGTTTGTGGCCTTCAATCAGAATCCAGTCATATTCGGATAGATATTCAATCATTTCACGAAGCTCTGTAGCTCGTTGTTCAATGATCGCCGTCCGCGTGGCAGACATGACAACGATAGCCGAAGCTCCGTTCGAAGTGAAGTTAAATGAATCCGTTCCCTCATGATCCATCTGAAAGTGATCATGTCCATCATGTTTAATGACAGCGACACGCCGTCCAAGAAGAGTCAGTTGTTTAGTCAACGCCGCCGTTAGCGTACTTTTACCTGAGTTTTTATATCCCACGATCTGTACAATATGAGGCTTGTTTGTTCGGATATCTGACATATCCTATCTCACAAGACCTGTAGGGAGCTTAAGAATCCGCACAAGCTCACCCGCAGGAACGCCCTTCTTATCTGGCGGAATAATAATTAAACATTCACTATCCTTGATTGTGATCATCACACTAGATTCATCAACCCGTGCTGCTGCCGGCAATGCGTGAACTTCACCATTCCGAACTTCTATTCGTCCCCGCACAAAACGGGTATAGTTATTTACCTTCGTATACCCTTCATCCAAGATCGCTGTCCATTCTTGCAAATAAGGATGAGGATCATTCTGCATCATACGAAGTGTAGGCCGCACAAATAAGTTAAATCCGACAAAACATGCTCCGGGATTGCCTGATAATGCAAATAGGTTTTTCTGATCCACGATGGCTGCGGTTGTAACACTGCCTGGTCTCATGGTTACTTTGTTAAATAGCATTTCCATGTCGTCTTCACGAACCAGATCTCCCATAATATCATAGTCACCTACAGACACGCCGCCTGTTGTAACCACTATATCGTTGTGCTTAACTGCTTCTGCGAGTGTCTTACGTGCGGTTCCCACATCATCTGCGATAGAACCATACATGATGGGTTCACCACCTGACTCAACAACGAGTGAACGTAGTAAATAACTATTACTGTTACGGATCCGTCCTGGCTGCAATGGCTCGTCCAATGCTAACAATTCTGTCCCTGTTGCGAAGATCGCCACCTTCGGACGTCGAAATACAGGCACTTCAGCTACACCAAATGTCGCTAATACGGATTGTTCACCCGCTTGGATCAGCGTACCTGCATCCAGCAGCAACTGGCCTTCTTCTACTTCAAGACCAATTGGCGTAATGTTGGCTTTCGCCTGCACATGACGCTTCAAGCCAATCCATTGCTCGCCATTTTCTGTTTTGCTCTCGGTCATCTCAAGCATAACAACAGCGTCTGCGCCTTCTGGTACCTGTGCACCGGTCATTATACGTGCTGTTGTACCTGATGTTATCGTCTGATCCGATGTATACCCACAAGGAATTTCATCTACAACACGAAGCCAGATTTGCTGTTCACTGCTAGCATGCAGCGTGTCGCTGCTTACAATAGCATAGCCGTCCATTCCTGATCTGCGGAAGAATGGATACGGATGTGGTGCAACGATCTTCTCTGCAAGCGTGCGTCCATGAGCCGATTCTAATGACACTTTTTCTATGGTGCCTGGTCTTACATGGGCAGCAATTCTAGCTTGAGCATCGGAAACCTGTACAGCCGTTCGATTGAATTTAGCATTTGTCATATCATCAGTATGCGGGTTTAATTTCAATGAAGTCGAGCCTCCTAATGAGCAATCTCTATGACTAAAAGTGTAGCTTGAAAGTCATAAGGTGACAAGCGTTATCCCTATTCTGTAACGGATATAACATGATTTGTTCATGGATTGACCATAATATGCTGAAGAAATGGAGGAATCCCATGTGAATGATCGATGTGAATTATGTGGTAGAGAGCCTGTGGAGACAACCGTCCATCATCTTACGCCCAAGCAGATGGGTGGCAGTTTGATGCCTACCGCGAACCTGTGTATTGCTTGCCACAAACAAATTCATTCCCTCTACACGAACCGCGATATTATGACATTGGGATTAACTACGCTTCAGGCTCTTCGAGAGCATGAGCGCATGACTCCTTTTATTCGCTGGATTCGCAAACAACCCGCAACAACGATCCCGCGAATTCGCAAATCAAATCATGTTCGTAAATCCTGAAACAATAAAAAAAGAACAGCGTCCGAGGTTAATTGTTATAGTGGATTATATTTCTACTCCACTTACCTCTTCGCTGTTCTTTTTATGAACTACAATGTAATAATTAGAAAAGTCATTGCTATCTTCGCCTCATGATTCGGCCTCCGCCCACCCTCGTTTTTGGCTTTTTGTAAGAGCTTTTGGGTGAGTCGAATAATCCGCCACTTTTACCGCGATCAATCTTACCTGAACTTGGTTCCTTCTTACGGCTAAACAAACCTCCACCAGAACCTACACTGGTATCCGTATCGCCTCCACGTCTAGTAATTGAACCTTTGCGATCCACGGTAATCGGTGGAGCAAGCTTTTTGTCATTACTTGTAGGAGCGCGATATGTACCTTCGCTTGGTTTGTACGTATCTTTGTTTGTATATCCACGATATTTCCCGTTTCCGCCACCACCAAAGGAATCAAACAAATTTCCGATTAACGTAGCGGTTAAATATCCCTGTAAAAAGGAAGAATCGTAGTTCTGACGAACGTATTCTTTGGAATCGACTTCAATTAACGTGTCTTCCGCTTTATTGGGATCCTGCTGTAAATGGTAATATTGATCCTGATACACCAGGAACATCCGCTCGGTACTCTCAGCCGAAATCTGATCTGGCTGACGCTGCTCAGACAATTCCTGGGCAACCTCTGGAACGGTACGGTCAGCAGCCCGGTATACATAGGATGTGGTGTTACCGCTACCACTCACAGATTCAAGTGGATAGGTGTCCTGTACGGTTGGTGCACCGCAAGCGGACAACAGTGACATCACAAGGCTAAGAACAAACATTAATTTTAAACCATGTGCCATGCGTTTTTTCATGGGAACCTCTCCTAGCTCGAACGAATCACTTTGATATCCGCAGGAAGGATAACCTCACCCTCATAAAGTGTAAAACGTCTGTCTTGCCACTCCACACGAAGTAGCTTGTGATCATCAGACTGATACTGCCACACGAGCTGCTCTCCTGCCTGACCATACGGTGTTCTGCCTGCAGTCGTCACCATACCTCCATATTCTTCCTCCAGGTGGTATGCGCGTCCATCTAGATCTAATAAGGTTGGCACCTCATCAGGCGTATCTAAACGACCATCAATAGGTGTGTAGAGAGCATAACGCGTCAATTCACGTTCTTCAATGTGCAAATGTCTGAAAGCTGTACCATCCTGCAATGTTAATACGACAGCATTTCTTGAACGATGATGTACCCGCCCAACAACCTCATATGTTACAAGAGAGACTTCACAGATATCACCAGGTGCAAGCTGTAACATCGTCTTCTCTGCCCGAGGCGGTTCGGGTTTAGCTAGTATTCCTTTAATCCGTTTCCATACACTCATGCCCATTAACTCCCGTTCTATATCTTCTAGAGGTTGGTTAACTCTCAATTTATAAGCAAGCTGCAATGATTAATGCGCCTACAATATGCAATGCACCTGAGAAGAGACCGTATCCCGTCTTCCCTTGCTGAATCCCTGTATCCAGATCTAGATTGGCTCTTGTACGGATAACATAATGCACGCCGTTCTCCAGAATGAGCAAAATAATAAAGGAAACGACAGATACGAGCAAAGCCTCACCAAGATGTCCTGCGGTCGAGATTGAGGTCGCAAGTACATAACCTTGGGCAAAAAGCTTCATAACCATCCGGGTGGTTACAGCCATATTACCTGCTTTTACTTCAGCAAAATCCTTGTATTTCGTAAACAATGAATCCACATACATCAAGACAAACAGCAAAACCGAACCCGATAACGTCCAGACCAGCATTGCCAAAATGTTCAAATCCATTTCAACAGCCCCCACATTTCAACATGAACCGCATTTAAAAGCGAAGAAGAAACACATGTCTCTTCTCCGCTAGTTTTCTTACTTCATCACAACCGTTAGTTCTTGTTCTCGTACTGCTTCATCAATGCAGCCAGTTCATCTTCAACCGCCTGATCTTTACCAAGCTTCTCGAATTCATCATCCAAGGATTTTCCTTTGGAGGACATTTCGTTGCTTGCTTCAGCTTGTGCTTCCATTTGCATCATTTTTTCTTCCATACGCTTCATTCCAGCGCTTGCTGTGTCAGAACTGAATCCATTCAAAGCTTTATTGATCTCAGTTTGAGCCTTCGCTGCGTTATAACGAGCAACCAACGTCTCACGTTTGTTTTTCATCTCCGTTAACTGCTTGCGCATCTCGTCTAACTTACCACGCAGATTGTCAGCGGAAGCTTTGTTCTGATCATAACTTGTTTTGTACTCAGCCATTTTTTCTTCAGCTGTTTTCTTCTCTTCAAGCGCTCGGCGAGCCAAGTCCATATTTTGTGCACGTGCTGCAGTATGCGCTTGCTCTTCGCGTTTCTTCACTAAAGCTTCTTGCTCTTCATATAGCTGCTTGAACTTCTTCTCAATGGCAATCTGTGCTGCTACAGCCTTCTCTGCATCTTGCAAATCCTCTTGCATATCACGGATATACTGATCTGTCATTTTAATTGGATCTTCTGCCTTATCAATGATGGAGTTAATATTGGACATCGTTAGATCTCGTAAACGTTTGAAAATGGACATTATGTTATTCCTCCTAGTCGATATTACATCCTTGTATATAATCATACATACGTGATAATCCTCAACCCGTTTCATTTTTAGCAAAAAAAATCACGATAAACTTCTTCACCATGTAAAATTATTCATTTACTTCATCTTTTATTTGCAGATGTTCATCAATGAGTCTCTCTGCAGTCTGCACGATTTCATCAATCTGCATGCGTGTAATCGCATCAAAATGAATGCCCATTATGACCGTCACCGTAACTTTCAACTGATGTGCCGCCTTGCGTGCAAGCCTCTCACATAGCTCCTGCTCCTTATGTCCTGGAACATGAACCGTAGCCCCACTAAGCCGCTCGTGATCTACATAATACGTTGCTACAGCGCCTATATGTGCGTCGCCGCCTGTAACCAAGAATACTTTGTCGTGTCCCACTTCTAGAACTTGTAATCGAATGGTACTCAAATCATATTTACTCATGCTGATCCACCTATCCTTTTCTTTATCTCATGTTATGGTCCGAATTATGAACAAGATTAGAGTCACTGACAATGAAACATCTCACATGTCGAATAAATCAAGATTATATCGGGCATACCATAGAGAACGCATTTTGGGAAAAGGGGGCTGCTATTATGCGTATTCGCCTCATCGCATTATCATTTATCACGCTACTACTGAGCGGAATTTTCGCACCTGCTCATTTGTCAGCTCAACCGAACCAAGCTAGTACACCTGTCGACGCACAGGGCGATGAACAACTCACACTAGGTCAACTTAGACAGAAATATTCAGATACGTTCAAGACAAATGGACCTTCCACGAAACAGGTTGCGCTGACTTTTGATGATGTTCCTGATCCAAGATTCACACCACAAGTACTGGATATTCTGAAGAAATATAAGGTCAAGGCGACTTTTTTTATTGTAGGCAAGCGAGCGGAAAAACATCCGGCTCTGGTTAAACGCATGGTTCGTGAAGGTCATATCATTGGTAACCACAGCTATAGTCACCCTGAATTCAGTAAGCTGACGATGAATGATTTTCGCAAACAAATTTTACATACCGGGGATATCATTCGCAATCTGACCGGGTACACGCCAAAAATGATTCGTCCGCCTTACGGGGACATTAATGAAAAACAACTCCAGTGGGCTCAAAAGCAGCAGTATAGCATTGTGAACTGGAACGTGGATTCACTCGATTGGAAAGGTCTTTCCAAAGACAAAGTGAAGCAGAACATCTTATCCGCGGTTAAACCCGGGTCAATCATTCTTCAACATGCAGGTGGTGGAGTAGGCTCTAATCTGCAAGGTACAATTGATGCGTTACCAGAAATCATTGAGGAACTGCGAAGTCGAGGGTATAGTCTTGTAACATTGGACGAAATGTTAAACATCTCGAAGAGTAAGTGAATTAAGTATTAACGTTTTGCAAGATCACTTCGATAATGAACTTTCGGTAAACACAAATGATGAATAACTGCATCTGCATCGTCTGATCCAAGGTTTAACTAAAAAAGGGCGTCCTCTACTCACATCAGACTGTGAATGGAAGACACCCTTTTTGATTACGCCTAGATTACTGGTACATATGTTATTTTAAAATGTAAAGCTCTACATCCTGAAAACCAAATGTGCTCACGGATTGTTTACTACCAGGAATGAAAATATCAACGCGTTTGCCTTTGATCGCACCACCTGTATCTCGCGCCGTAGCTACAAACGCTTGTTTCGGCAGTCCTGGGTGTGTGTGACCTGTCACAAGAACTTTCGTTCCCAGCGGGATCACACTTGGATCTACAGCGATTGTACCCAGCTCAAGCGGATTACCGAAGTAGTCCACTGCACCCCATTTGCCATTCTCCGATGGATCTGCTGAATAGGCAGTTGCCTTCATTTCAATCGTTTTACTGTAATCAAAAGTTTTGCCCCATGCTTCGACCACTTTGCTGTCTGCATTGACGTCCAGACTCGCTGTGGTGATCGTTTTAGTCTCTGCTTTGGCTGCTGGAGCGGCTGCCGCTGAGACGGTGTTGGCTTGTCCAGGTACATTAATTTTTAGCCCACCATAGATGTTATAAGGTGAAATATTCGCATTTGCTTTAATGAGTGCTTCCATACCTACACCATACTGTTTGGATAAGGTATAGAAAGTATCTCCCTCTTTGGCCACATGAACAGAGTCAGCGTAAGCTGGAACGGCCTGAATGAGCATAGCTGCTGTCAGCAATGCTGTTGCTGCTTTTGCAATACGTTTCTTGTTAAACATGGTCTTCCTCCCTCATTATGCCTGCGAGGTTAGTTGTCGGATTCGGATGGAGGAAACCACCCTATAGGTTCAATCACAGCACTTTATCGTTATGTACGCCCTAATTCACCCCAAGCAGTACGTGATCATCAATCGTCGTATCTGCATCGTTACATCCCCCGCACTTCCTCCTCAGAAGTTTCGGCAGGAACAATATATCACAATATTGTAACCTAAAGTTGTAGTAAATCTTACCAGTACGTTTGCATTATCGAGATTTTGGTTAATAAATGGAGCCTTTCCCGTGCCTTTATTAGCTTATTTCTAACGAATAAATGACAAAAAAGTTACCTTTCATTTCATAAATCTTCTCGCTTATGACTCCCAAAAGAACAAATAAAACAGCCCTGTCAACGATGATGTCGACAAGGCCGTTTTTTACTTTTAGTTTAAAAGGTGGTTCAAAAAGTCCGCTTTTGATTACGAAGGATGCCCTGAAGCATCTCAACGTCTAATATGGAATTCAGCCGAAATGTCCGTTGCTCACGTAGTTTTTCCTACGTTCCGCTACTCCATTTCTACCTTTATACCTTCGCAGCTTAGAACATGGTCTTATAACACTTTGGCAAGAAAATCACGTGTACGTGCATTTTTAGGTGCACCAAACACTTCATCAGGTGTTCCTTGCTCGATAATCACGCCGCCATCCATAAACAAAATCCGGTCTCCTACTTCACGAGCGAAGCCCATCTCATGTGTTACAATGACCATCGTCATCCCATTCTCTGCTAGGCGTTTCATGACATCAAGCACCTCTCCAACCATCTCTGGATCAAGTGCTGAAGTTGGCTCGTCAAATAACATTACGTGTGGCTGCATCGCGAGTGCTCTCGCAATCGCAATACGCTGTTTTTGTCCACCGGACAACTGGTTAGGGTAAGCATCTTTTTTGTCAGACAACCCAACCGTTTTAAGCAAATCTGCGGCAATCTGATCTGCTTCCTGCACAGATTGTTTCTTTACTTTGATTGGAGCAATTGTGATGTTTTGTTGGATCGTTTTGTGAGGAAATAAGTTGAAATGCTGAAACACCATCCCCATTTTCTCACGAGTAGCATTGATATTATGCTTTGGTTCCGTAATCGAAACACCTTCAAATAGGATCTCGCCTGACGTCGGCTGCTCAAGCAAGTTCAGACAACGCAAAAACGTACTTTTACCCGAACCTGACGGTCCGATGACAACGACAACCTCGCCTTTGCCAATGGTTACATCTATGCCCTTTAACACTTCATTTTTTCCATAGGATTTATATAATTGACTAACGTCGATCACTTGCATTCAACTTCCTTTCCAGTCGTCCCAGCAGCTTGGACAGTATGAAGGTCATTACAAAATAAATGGCTGCTGCAATAAGGAATGGATTCATTCCTTGGTACGTAATATTTTTGACCACACTTGCCTGATACATAATGTCGACCATACCAATCACTGAGATAATGGAGGACTCTTTAATAATCGTTACGAACTCATTACCAATTGCAGGCAAGACAGCCTTGAACGCTTGTGGCAATATAATGTAGCGCATCGCTGCACCTCTACCCATTCCAAGTGAACGAGCAGCTTCTAATTGACCACGATCCACACCTTGAACCCCTGCACGGAATATCTCCGCAAGGTAAGCACCACTATTAATGGAAAGTGTAATTACACCGGCTTGTAGCGCTGAGAAGTTAATTCCAAAGGTTAAAGACAATCCATAGTAGATGATCATCAATTGCACCAGCATTGGCGTACCGCGAATAAGTTCAACATACGCTGTACCGATCCAACGCAGAATAGCCATATCATGCATCCGGAACATACAGATAATCAAACCGATGATTACCCCGAATAATACACCGAGTGCAGATAACAAAAGGGTGTAACCTATACCTGTAGCATAGAAGCTTTTGTATTCCCAGAATACTTGGAAAATATTTTTGGTATCTTTACCTGCCATCAATTGGCTTGCTTCCGTTACCATTTCTTCAATTCTATTCTCACTCTTAAGACGTTCCAACGTACTATTTACGGCATTCAGCAACTCTGTATTGCCTTTGCGAATCCCGATCGCAGCCTCGACCTGCTCTTCGTCCACCGCAATAGGTGCAAGACCGATGACATCGTCCAGATAACCAGCAGCTACGGTATCTTCTACAATCGCTGCATTTACACGCTTGGTCTGCAACTGCAGAACGATATCAGAGATTTTATCCAATGCCGTTAATTTGGCACCTGAGATCCCCTGTCCAATGGTTTCCTGAATGGAACCCTTTTGAACCCCGATTTTTTCATTTTGCAGATCCGCCATCGTTTGATATTTATTTGTATCCTCGGTGCGAATCATAATAACTTGTTTCGATTTATAATACGTATCAGAGAAATCGATGCTTTTCTTACGCTCATCCGTTGGTGTCATGCCTGAGATAACTAAGTCCACACGACCACTTTGGAGTGCCGGAAGAAGTCCGTCGAATCCCATATCCTCAATGACAAGCTCTGCTCCTAGATCAGCAGCGATTTCTTTTGCGATTTCAATATCAAATCCAACAATTTCATCTTTTCCATTAATCACTTTATGGAATTCATATGGCGCGAAGTCGGCACTTGTGCCGAGCACCAATTTTTTACCGCCTGAACTGTCCGTAGTGCCGCTTGCGAGTGCCGCTGGTACAGCAACCGTCAACATCAGCACAAAAGTCAGCAGCATCATGGTATAACGACTAATCAATTTCAACCCTGTTCTCCCCTTACAATACTTTGTATACGACTTTGTCCATGTTTTTACTTCACTCGATATAATGTGCTTCTAAATAGCTACCCATAAAAATGATGCCTAAGCCTCATATCGATGCCTGAGTCATTATAAAGTACAATGCATGATTATGCAATGCATTTTGTTTTTACAAATCTTGACTTGTTTCTGAAAAATATGAACAAACATGATATAATCATTTCACATTTTTATTTTTTTGCAGAAGGAGTCCACTATGACACATACTAAATCACACATTTTAACGGTTATTGACCAATATGCTTCCCGTTTTAAAGAAATTTCATCATACATTGGTGCAAATCCCGAACTTGGCAACGAAGAGTATCTTGCCTCCGCTCGCTTAAAAGAAGAATTAACGTATCATGGCTTCGAAGTAGAAGCACCGATCCTCGGCCTTGATACAGCTTTTATCGGAACTTACACCGCAGCTAAACCTGGGCCAACCATTGCTTTATTGTGCGAATATGATGCCTTACCTGAGATTGGTCATGCCTGTGGTCATCACCTCATCTGTATGATGAGTCTCGGTGCAGCTGTAGGTCTGAAGGCAATCCTCGATGAAGTTGGAGGAACCATTAAAGTGTTCGGTACACCTGCCGAAGAGACGCGTGGTGCCAAAGTTCCTATGGCCGAGGCGGGCATGTTCGATGACTGTGATATTGCCATTATGGCTCACCCTTACTATGCCTTTGAGAGATCAGGAAGCTCGCTCGCGATTGATGCTGTGCAGTTTGAATTCCATGGCAAATCGTCTCATGCTGCTGCTAGTCCGCATGAAGGAATCAATGCACTCGATGCCGTCATCCAGACCTTTAATGGCATTAATGCTTTCCGTCAGCAAGTCAAAAGCACAGTTAGAATTCATGGTGTAATCAATCATGGTGGGCAAGCCGCGAATATTATTCCGGATTATGCTTCTGCTCAATTCTATGTACGGGCTGCAACTCGTAAAGAATTGAATGTCCTTACTGAGCGGGTGATTCAAATTGCTGAAGGATCGGCATTGCAGACTGGATGTAAGCTGGTCACGTCCAACTATGAAACTTCTTATGATGAGATGGTTACCAACGAGCGATTATCAAACACATTCAGCCAAAATTTAGTTCAGCTCGGGATTCCACAAGAAGAGATTGTAAGTGGCAATGATCATGGCTCGATGGACATTGGTAATGTATCCCTTCGTTGTCCAGCGATTCACCCTTACATTCGTGTTGTGGATGAAGTTCATACCTTGCATTCCATTGAATTCCGCGACTTAGCTCTACAGGAACGTGCGCTGGACGGCATGATTCTGGGTGCCAAAGCGCTTGCAACAACAGCTTATGATGTATTAACTCAGCCGGAATTGCTAGAAGAGATCCAGTCCGAGTTTAAGCAACTTGAAGAGGTTGTTCAAAAAGTCCAATTTTGATTACGCACTTAAATATTAATCAGATGAACTAAATCGTACTGCTTAGAGTCTACTCACTCCCTTAGTTAGGAAGTTTAAGAGTAGACTTTTTTCTTTATGTAGCGTATGTATAGAGACCACCAACCTGGAGATGCTGTGAAAAGGATATTGTAAATGTTGAAAATAATGCATTATTTCCACAAATTATGCAAGAAAAACGATTCAACGCTCGCTAACTTGGTTATATACACATACCCTATCTTAAAATTTCAGGAGGTGCTGTCATGCTACTCGAAGCGTTGTACCACGTTCCTCGAGACAAATGGGCTTATGCCTACGATCCGTCTACGATTCATCTGCGTGTGCGCACCAAGAGAGATGATGTACAGTATGTAACTGCACTGACTGGTGACAAATATAATTGGTCAGGAACCTTTAAAGAAATTCAACTTGAGAAGGCTGCCGCGGACAGTATGTTCGATTATTGGGAGATCGCGGTTAAACCAAAGTTCAAGCGAGTATCATACATATTTCGAATTACATCAGGCTCGGAAAATATATATCTGGCTGACGATGGTATCCATCATACCCCGCCCTACCCAACTGGAGGATATTACGAGTTCTCTTACATTCATGAAATCGATGTATTCAAGGTACCGGAATGGGCAAAGGAAGCTGTCTTTTATCAAATCATGACCGAGAGGTTCGCGAATGGTAATCCAGATTTGAATCCCGAAGAAACACAACCTTGGGGTGGCACACCTGAACTAGATAATTATTTTGGTGGTGACCTGCAAGGTGTATTGGATCATCTACACGATTTAACCGAGCTAGGCGTTAACGCCATCTACTTCACCCCCTCTTTCAAGCCAACTCCTACCACAAATATGACACCATTGATTATAAAAAAGTAGATCCGCATTTTGGAGATAATGAATTGCTGAAACAAGTAGCCGAAGCCTGCCATCGCCGTGGCATTCGCGTTATGCTTGATGCGGTATTCAACCATTGCAGTGAAGACTTCCCCCCTTTTCAGGATGTGCTAAAGCACGGACAAGCTTCCAAGTATGCAGACTGGTTCCACATCAATGAATTCCCCGTACAGATCAAGGAAGGTATCCCCTCCTACGACACATTCGGTTTTTATGGCAACATGCCCAAATTCAATACAGCTAACCCTGAAGTTAAAGCTTATCTCCTCGACGTCGCTGAATATTGGATCAAAGAAATTAAACTGGATGGATGGCGACTGGATGTCGCAAATGAAGTGGATAATCATTTCTGGCGTGACTTTCGTAAAGTGGTGAAAGCGGCCAATCCTGACGCATATATCGTAGGTGAAGTGTGGAGTGATTCCTTGACCTGGCTCATGGGAGATCAATTCGATTCGGTGATGAATTACCCTTTTGCGGATAAAGTGCTGGAATTCTTCTGTGGGTCGATGGATGGTTACAATTTTGCAAACGAGATGGGGACACTTATTATGCGTTATCCCCAGCAAACGAATGAAGTTATTTTCAATATGTTATGTAGCCACGATACCCCACGTTTGCTATCCAGAAGTGGACAAGATAAACGAAGACTGAAACTTGCGGTTGTTTTCCTTTTCACTTACATTGGAACCCATGTATTTTTTATGGAGATGAGGTCGGCATAAGTGGTGAAGGTGATCCAGATTGCCGCAAGTGTATGGAGTGGGATCCCGCCAAGCAAGATCGGGAGCTATACGATTTTTACCGACTCATGATCGATTTGCGCAAAAGTAATGAAGCACTTCGCAAAGGTCGGTTTCGCTTCTTAAAGGCAGATCAGCATGACCCCTGTATTGTTTACGAGCGTATGGATGAACGTCTTCATTTTACCGTTTGGATGAACAACACGCCAGAGAATCGTACCCTTTCACATCCTATGGAGACCCGTGATTGGAAAGATGCTTTAACCGAGGAAGAGGTCGTTCCGATCGATGGTATTATGCATATCAAGCTTGATCCCTACGGATACCGTATTTTATATCGACTGCTTGATTTTTAAGAGCGTTAATTCAAATCCCATCTGTGCAGTAATAAACGAAATGATCCAATTTGCGTAGACTATCTACACATATTGGATCATTTTTTGGTCGCCTTATGAAATGGACAAAGTTTAAATGTTATTCTTCAGTTATTTTATTTTTCAGTTGCAATACTAATACCCCTGTAGATATCCATATATTCTTCGGCAGAGACATCCCAGCTATAGTCACCGCTCATCGCATTTTTCACAATCGTCTTCCAATGCTCCTTATCCCTGTAGAACTCCTCAGCACGGCGAATCGTGTTCATCATATCATGGGCGTTAAAGTTCGTGAACGAGAATCCGTTCCCTTCCCCCGTAAATTCATTATAAGACTGAACCGTATCATTTAATCCGCCTGTTTCGCGCACGAGGGGAATGCTGCCATATCGAAGGGCTAGAAGCTGACTGATGCCACATGGCTCGAATCGTGAAGGCATCAAGAAGAGATCACTTCCTGCATAGAAGCGCCTGGACAATCCATCATTGAATGTAATCTGAGCAGACATTTTGAGCGGGAAACGATTGGCTCCCTCTCGGAACCAATGCTCATAATCGGAGTCTCCTGTGCCGAGCACTGCAAACTGAATATCATCGTAATACAGCAGTTCATCAAGCACACGGCAGACGAGATCCAGTCCTTTAGAATCGACAAGACGGGTTACCATAACCATCAGAGGAACGTCTGGACGAACAGGTAGTCCGAGCTCCTTTTGCAGTTCTACTTTGTTCTCCATTTTCTTGGACAGACTTGTTCGATATTTCACTGCAATTTTGTTGTCGGTTGCCGGATTATAGCTGTTGGTATCAATTCCATTTACGATTCCACTGAAGCGATCTCCCAGAGAACTAAGCAACCCATCCAGCCCGTAACCATAATAAGAAGTTTGTACTTCCTGAGCATAGGTTGGGCTTACGGTAGTGACATGATCTGCATAGACAATGCCTGCTTTTAGAAAATTCACATTACCGTAATATTCCACGCCATCCATCGTGAAGTAACGATCATCCAGTTCAAGCAAATCACTGAACAATGAATGTGGAAATACGCCTTGATACAGCAAATTATGTATAGTAAAGACCGTTCGTATCTCACTATAAAACGCATCATGGGCATAATGAGCCTTCAGCAACAGAGGAATCATACCCGCATGCCAATCATGAGTATGTAGTACATCGGGCTTAAACTCCAGAAGAGGCAATACTTCGAGCACAGCTCGGTTGAAGAATGCAAACCGTTCTCCATCATCCATATAACCATACACGCCATCCCGACCAAAATAATATTCGTTGTCGACAAAGTACACCGGGATGCCTTCATATTCCATCATTTCAATTCCGCAATATTGCCTGCGCCAGCCAAGTGGTACATCAGTCACAATAACAGGTTTCATAGCCTCTTTGTATTCATCAGGAATGCCTTTATATTTGGGTAAAATGACCCGAACATCTGCCCCAGCCTTTTGCAAGGCTTGAGGCAAAGCTCCAATCACATCAGCAAGTCCTCCTGTTTTGATAAATGGATGTGCCTCTGCGGCAGCAAATAAAATGTTCACGCCTTTTTCCTCCTTCTTGTTTTGACCGGGGTGCTTACAGTAGGTTCAATCGTTTTCTGACTGACAGAAGTGACTTGGTTCGCTGTCTCATCCGTTTTCCGGCGCGTCGTCTTTTTTAGAATAACCACGCTGAGCGGAGGTAAGACAATTTCGAGACTATGTGGATGCCCGTGAAAAGGAATCTTTTCCGTAGGCAACTGCATATCATTTAGTATACCTGATCCTCCGTAATCGGAATGATCACTGTTCAGAACTTCGGTATACATACCGGGACGCATGACGCCAATCCGGTAACGCTCCCGCTTGACCGGTTGAAAGTTGATGAGCACAAGGAGTGTATCCGCCGGTTTTTTTCCTTTACGAACGTATGAAATGACGCTCTGTGCATGATCATCCGGAGCAATCCATTCATAACCGTCTAAGGAATGATCAAGCTCCCACAACGCTTTCTCGTTGCAGTAAAGCGCAGACAGATCCCGCTCAAATTGGTGAAGCTTGCGGTGACTGTCATAGTCTAGTAAGAACCAGTCCAGTTGATCTTCATCTTTCCATTCGATGAACTGGCCAAACTCTCCTCCCATGAACAACAGTTTTTTACCAGGAAACGTCATAAAGTATCCTAAGAAAGCACGCATCCCATCAAACTTTTGCTCGTACGTTCCTGGCATCTTGTCCAGCAATGACTTTTTGCCATGCACGACCTCATCATGGGACAGAGGAAGCACATAATTTTCAGAGAAGGAGTAGACGACAGGAAATGTGAGCAAATGATGTTTGGATGGACGTTCATGGAAATCAGATTCGATATAATCCAGCGTGTCATTCATCCAGCCCATATTCCATTTGTAGTTAAAGCCTAACCCTCCCACGTCGACCGGAGAGGTCACGAGTGGCCACGCACTTGATTCTTCAGCCATCATTAGTGCATAAGGGTAGTATTGAAACACCGTTTGATTCAATTGCTGGAGAAAGGCTACAGCTTCCTGATTCTCCAATCCCCCATCCCTATTCGGACGGAATTGACCTGGCCCTTTTTCAAAATCAAGTTTCAGCATGCTTGTTACGGCATCTACGCGTAGCCCATCAAAATGATACATTTCCATCCAATACAAAGCATTGGATATTAGGAACGAACAAACTTCAGGTTTAGAGTAATCAAAACTGAGTGTTCCCCAACCCGGCTTCTCTGCTAACAATGGGTCTGAATACTCATATAGTGGTGTTCCATCGAACATTCGCAGACCATGAGCATCTTTGGCAAAATGAGCCGGAACCCAATCAAGCAATACACCAATCCCTGCCTGATGTAGAGTATCTACGAGATACATCAGATCCTTCGGATGTCCATAACGGCTGGTCGGGGCGTAAAAACCCGTATTTTGGTATCCCCAGGAAAGGTCATACGGATGCTCACTTAGGGGCATCATTTCCACATGGGTATATTTCATTTCTAATAAGTAGGGAACTAAAAGATCAGCCATTTCTCGATAGGTATAAAGCGACCCATCGTCTTTACGCTTCCAAGTTCCAATGTGCATTTCATAAATATGTAAAGGCTTATTGTAGACGCCTCTTTGCTTGCGTCTCCACGCGCCATCATTCCACTTATAACCTTGAATGGAACTCGTTACAGAAGCGGTCTGCGGTCTAACCTCAGCTTCAAAGGCGTATGGATCTGCTTTAAGCAGTTCCGTCCCATCTTCCGTTAATATACGAAATTTGTATAAAGTTCCTTCATGGATTTCAGGAAAAAAACGAGTCCAAAATCCAGAATCGGGTATCTTATATAGAGGATCCTGTTGACCGTTCCATCCATTACGATCTAAAGCCAGCCCTACTTCTTTGGCATTCGGAGCCCATACGGTAAATTGGTACCCCTGACGGCGATCCACGGTCGCAGGCTGTGCACCTAAAATACGATAACTGTGATGAAGGCTTCCTTCATGAAACAAATAAATATCCTCCGGTGAAATAACCGGACTTGTCAATGGTTGAATAGCCAAGAGATCACCTTCTTCCTAAGAAAATAGTCATAACAGCAACCATTACCCCATTCTAGCCAACTTGAAAAGAAAAATGACGCGTTTAAAAAAATGTTGTATATTTTCAGAATTTTTACAGTATATATCGTTTCAATGGCTCCACCTTGCGTTTATGTATCTACTACACTAGAAAAATATCTTGGGAGGGAAACGATCATGTTTAATAAAGATTGCATCGCTATGCTGTTGGCGGGAGGAGAGGGTAAAAGATTAGCCCCCTTAACTTCAAGTATCGCAAAACCCGCTGTACCGTTTGGCGGGCACTACCGTATTATCGATTTTCCTCTCAGCAACTGCGTTAATTCAGGCATCGACACTGTAGGTGTGCTTACGCAGTACCAAGCTGACTCTTTGCACGATCATATTGGTGAAGGAGAACCTTGGAGAATGGGTAATACGGTTGATGCAGGAATATCCCTGCTTCCATCTTATCATACAGGAAATGACGAATACTTGGGAACGGCGGATGCCATTTATAAAAATTTTGACTATATTGACAAACAAAACCCCGAAAATGTGCTGATTTTGTCGGGTGATCATATTTACCATATGAATTATCGCGAAATGTTGGATGCTCACATTGCAAATGGTGCAGCGGCAACCATTTCTGTCATGGAAGTCCCATGGGAGGAAGCACATCGATTCGGTATTATGGCTGCCGATGAGAATTTACGTGTCACTGAATTTGCAGAAAAGCCTGCTGAACCAAAAAGCAACCTGGCTTCTATGGGTATCTATGTGTTTAAGTGGGAGTATCTGAAACGTCATCTGCTAATTGACGCGGCAAACGAACAATCTAGCCATGATTTTGGTAAAGACGTTATTCCACAGATGTTGAATGAGAATAATCCACTTTACGTGTATAACTTTGATGGGTACTGGAAAGATGTTGGCACGGTGAAAAGCTTGTGGGATGCTCACATGGATCTGCTCCATAACGAAGAGAATTGGAGTCTGCAAAAAGATCACTGGCCAATGTTCACACGCGAGTGGAGAACAAAACCAACTGTGTACAAAGCTCGTAATAGCCGGATCGAGCATCTCTCCTCCTTAATTCATGATTCTTGCGCCATTGAAGGTCACGCAGATCGTTCCGTCATTTTCTGCGGAGCTGAGGTTGGCAAAGGATCTGAAGTTCTTGACAGCGTGGTGATGCCGAATGCTCGCATCGGACGTGGAGTTCACATTGAACGTGCAATTATCGGGGAAGGTGCCATTATTAAAGATGGTGCGATCGTTAAAGGCACTGCGGATGAGATTATGGTTGTTGGACCTTATGAAGTTGTAGCAGCCAAACCGGCTGTACGTACTCAACCTACTCGTATATTTAAAGAAGTTTACGAAAAAACAGGCCGCTTACGTGCTGGAGAGCTGTCCTCATAAGACAGATATAAAAAGATGGATTCCTCAGGAATCCACCTTTTTTTGTGTTTTTAATTCAGAATTGATCCATCATTAGACTGGATATTCTCTTCATTTTCCTGTTTATCTTCAATGAGCGCTGGTAATGTAATCGTAACGGTTGTACCTGATCCGAGTTCACTTTGCATCGTAATCGTACCTTCGTGTAGTTCCACGAGCTCTTGTGTAATGGCAAGTCCAAGTCCTGTTCCCCCGTTCTGATGATTCACCTGGAAGAAACGGTCTCGTACTTTGATTAAGTGCTCCTCACTGATGCCGATCCCAGTATCTTGAATGGCTGCAATGATCTGACCGTTCTCTTCTTTGACGGACAAGTAGATCCATGAGTTCTCATGTGAAAATTTAATCGCATTATCTACAATGTTAAGGAATACCTGCTTCAATCGGTTGCCATCCCCAAATACGTTATATGGATACGTTTCGTCGGCATCCAGCTTCAGATGAATTTGCTTTTGTTCCGCTTTGGCCCAGACATTCAGCATCGTTTCTTGCACAATTTCACGAATGCTGACTGTTCCCTTCACCAGCTTCATCTGATTTTGTTGCAATTTGGAGAAATCAAGCATCTCTTCAACAAGTCCAATTAGACGCTCGGTCTCTTTGGAAATGATACTCATCCCGATGCGTGTCTCATCTGGGTCATAACCTCCAGAGTCCAATGTTTCGCTCCAGCCCTTGATACTTGTCAGAGGTGTACGCAGCTCATGTGAGATGGAGGATATGAAGTCATCCTTAATCTGATTACTTCGTACAATTTCATGTGCCATGAAATTC
The DNA here is from genome assembly GCF_003268635.1 of Paenibacillus sp. DCT19. Classification (NCBI taxonomy): domain Bacteria; kingdom Bacillati; phylum Bacillota; class Bacilli; order Caryophanales; family Paenibacillaceae; genus Paenibacillus; species Paenibacillus sp. DCT19. Next base: position 2,969,215 of record NZ_CP029639.1, on the reverse strand, counting down.
AGTGTAGAAGCCAACTCTCCAAGTTCATGCTTGTAATTACCTTTAACCCTAACATCCAGTCGCCCACGTGCCATCTGAGCAGACACGGCAGTTATATTATTAATCGGACGTACAATGGAATTCGCCATACCGATACTAATAATTAATACGATGGCAAGTACAGCTACACCTACCGCACTAGCTAGTAAACCCATAACCAGCAATTTTGAGTTGACCATAGTGAGTGCCGTCATATATCGGATGACATATGTATGATCTCCACCAAGGTCGAATTTGTGCGAAACAGCCATAATCTGTTCCCCTGTTGAAGGTTCCCTGCCTACCCATCGCCCCATCGCACCATTAAGCGCTACTGAAACATCACTCGTTTGCAGCACAGCACGATCGGATTCAAAAGCTGTGGAGCTTGCCAATACACGTCCATTCAGATCAAGAATCTGCAATTCTGTATTGGATAATTTCAGATTTTCAAGCAATCTAGACAGATTGTTACCATCCTCAGCATTATTTGCGCGCGAGATTGGCTCGAAAAAATCCTTGGAATTCGAGATATGAGTACTTATGGTGTTATAGATGCTATCGTAGTAATATCGCTGCACCGCCAGCATAAATACAAATTCCACCAGCAGCAGAGCAAGAAAAACTACGAAAAAGTAGTGTAATACAATCTGCCGCGTAATACCTTTTTTTATCATTGCTCCCTGCCCTTCCATTTGTACCCGTGACCCCATACAGTTTGCAGGTATTCAGGTTCGGAAGGGTTGTTCTCAATTTTCTGGCGTAAGCGACGTATATTTACATCCACAATTTTGGGGTCACCCATGTACTCTTTGCCCCAGACATGATCCAGCAGCAAATCCCGACTTAGCGGTGTATTTTCCTTCTCTAAGAAAAATTGAATCAATGAGAATTCCGTTGGCGTAAGCTCGATCAGTTCATTTTGTTTCTTAAATTGCTTCGAGATCAGGTCAAGTGAGAATGGACCCGATTGGAAAGTAACCTTAGCCGCTGTCTCCCGGTGCACATTCACACGACGTAGCAAGGACTGAATCCGAGCAATCAGCTCAGTTGGACTGAAAGGCTTGCTCACATGGTCATCTGCTCCGACCGATAAAGCATATACTTTATCCTGTTCCTGTACCTTAGCTGTTAAGAAAATAATACCTAAGCGTTCATTGGTCTCACGAATGCGTCGACAGACTTCGAATCCGTCAATGCCCGGTACCATAACATCCAAAAGCGCCAAGTCAATATCCGGCACGGATTGCAAAATTCGCAGTGCTTCGTGACCATCTCCTGCCTCAAGCACCTCAAATCCATTTCTTTTTAAATTAATGACGATAAAACTGCGGATGGATTCTTCATCTTCTAAAATAAGCACTTTACTCATTTAGTTCGTCCTTTCTGTTCAGTTGCGACATGTTATCTAGTAATCCATCAGTATTCGGTTGGGCTACACGCGAAGCAATAACTCGATCGTTCGTGCGCGTAATTTCTTTCCACCGTTTCCCTTTTTCCTGTTCCCACTGGGACAGTGTAAAGTACTTGATTTCAGCTACCGTTTCATCGGTATCAATCATTTTGAACCGAATGTATTTTTCCTTTTCGGATCGGGTATCAATGGTGATTTTACCGTACCACTCAGACTTAAGATTCAAATGGAATAAGTCGGCGTCATCCCGATATTGGAATGAAACAAACTCCTTACCGTCCTTGCCATCCCATTGATAGAAGGTATAGAACCACATACGCGAGTCAAAAACGTAATGCTCCCAACCTTTCGGAGTTTCTTTAAGCCCAAATTCAATAATACCATCATTGTTGAAATCACCGCTTAAAATTTTGTCATCTCTATACGTTTGATCCGGAGATTTGAACGCATTCACCAGTTTGTTATCCTTCACATAGATGAGTTGAGAAAATGAACTCTTATCATCCAGCTCGGCATCCAGAACAATCCCCGTCTGATCCTTGGCAATCTGGCCTCCAAGTGCATTATAGATCTCTTTTACTGTATAGTCCGTCTGCAAACGATCCACTTCCTTGAAGCTACCCTCATCGTATTGATACAATGCAATCGTTGCGAATCCACTGCTACTCAGGGATACAATCGTAAAATCACTTTTTCCGTCACCATTTAGGTCAAGTGTGTTGCCTTGTGCATCATCAATAATAAATTGATTGTAGGGTACGCCGCCTAATACCTGTTCCAGCGCACCATTTTTGTAGGAATAAGCCGTTAAGGCCTTTTGATCCTGCAAGCTTACACCCAATATAATATCGGGGTTGCCATCATTCGTAATATCCAGCAGCTTGAAGGATTGTAGCTCACTGCCTGGAACATCAAACGTTAGTTTTTTGACCCATGCGCCGCCCTGTTCCTCCAAAAGCAATCCATGAATCCGAACATTCTCATTCGGCGTTTCATAAAAAGCAATGGCTTCCCTCGTCCCATCTCCATTAAGATCTTCTACACGGATCATGCTGGTATTGCTCAGATCTTTCGGACGAATGAGTTCACTTTCGGGTGGCTGCTCCAGTTGCACAACGTTATATAGTTTTTCTTTATCCGTTGACATCATCGGTTTACGCATCAAAATCTTGGGGTCACTAATTACCGTACATCCGCTTAGTACAGAGCCGAGCAACATTGCTATCGCTCCACCTGCTATCAAGCGTCCCCAACGTGAGTTAAGCAAGTTCATCACTCTTTTCAATAGTTTAAATCATATTTTTTCTTGCTGCGTCAGCCGCCGTCCACGTATATCAAAAGCAATCTTGCCCTCAGCCAACCCCCAGATCCGCGTCGCGTGTTTCTCTGCGAGTTCAATCGGCAATACCGCAATCACGGTTGCACGTTCTTCTTCACATAATTTACGCAACGTTTCCAGAACAGCGTCGGCTGTATGCGGGTCGAGTCCAATAACAGGTTCATCGGCCAAGATTACTTTAGCACCATGAGCCAATGCTCTCGCAATGGCTACACGTTGCTTCTCTCCACCACTAAGCTTTTCTGCGAGCTGATGCGCTTTATCCAGAAGACCAAGGCTCTCCAAATAATCCATAGCCCCCATATAATCATCTGAACGAACCATACCCGTGACCATTCTCCATACGGGTGTTTGACCTGAACGACCAATCAACACATTTTTGAGTGCTGATCTTCTTGGAAATAATTCAGGATTTTGTTCTAAGTATGCCCATTCACGCTTTATTTTCCGTTTACCGGACATGCCTTCTTTTAATATTTCGGCTCCGTCCACGGTAAACTTACCGCTATCCCATTTTTCCATCATCGCCAGGCATTTAAGCAGCATGCTCTTCCCACTGCCACTCGATCCTACAATAGCGATCATTTCTCCTTGTTGCATATCAAATCGTATATCCCGCAAAACCGGAATTCGGTCCGATCCTACGGATTTACTCAAATTCTCAACTCTGATCATCGCGATGTCTCCCCTTGTCCAAGGTTTTCCCTACTTCATAGTGTACTCGGAAACGGACATCAATTTCCATGCGAACACCAGCTTCTATTCTACCACAGATTGAAGCCCAGGTTTACGTCTAAAGAGCACACCTGCAACTCCAAACAGAAGATACATGCAGCCCATCCAAATAAACATACTTCCTGGTGAGAACCAGTTAATAACCTGACCACCGAGGTTAGGCCCAATAATGCTACCAATCGTGAAATAGAAGGATGCTACGACATTAGCCGCTGGCAGCAGCGATTTTGGCAATATATCTGCTGCATAAGCGAGTCCCAGAGAGAAAAACGATCCAACTAGCCCTCCGGCAATCGTTAGTAATACCAACGTCCACCAGAAATGCGTTCCGGCTGCCGGAATGAGCATAAATGTAATTCCTCCTGCAATACCAGCTGACATGAGCACCTTTTTTCTACCCAATCGATCACTTAATATGCCCAGCGGGAACTGCAGGAACAGTCCACCTATTCCGACAAATGGAAGCAATGATGAAATCTGATTTGCATCCATGCCAATGCGTAGACCGTACACTGGGAAATTACTGTTCATTCCCGCTTCCATATAACCATACAAAAGTGCTGGTATTAACGCATACCATGCCCAGGTCAAGCTGCGCCGGAATCGACGTTCTGGCATTTGTCCCTGTTCTACCTTCTCAGGTCTTGAATTCGGAAGCTTCATTAATACAAGCACCAGCACAGCGGCCATACAGATGAAAAGCACCCAGAAAGGAACTGCTTGACCGAATCCCAGCAGCTTGATGCCGAGCGGACCAATACTGAATCCTAATCCATAGGACATGCCGTATAGGGATATGTAACGCCCTCTTTTCTCTGGAGCCGTCACAAGCAGAACCCAGAGCTGGGCGGCATAATGCAGAGCACTATCTCCAACGCCAACGATGAGGCGTAGAATGAACCATATTTTGATATCCGGAAAATAAGGAAATAAGATTAAGGGAATCATAACAAAGATGAGCCCGCCAATGATTAATTTTTTGAAACCAATTGCTCCTAATAAACGCTCTGCCACTAGGGTCATAGCAAACGATCCAACATACAATGCGGCAGCATTAAGTCCATTGAGACCTGGCGATACCCCTTTTTGTTCCAAGAAGATAGACAATACAGGTAGTAGAAGCCCTTGGCTAATGCCTGCCACAACAATAACCGTAATCAAAATCAGGTAGTTGGAGATGGAATGTGACGGTTTAGCTGTATGAATAGATGACACGAAATAATTTCCCTCCTGCAAGCATACAAAGAAAAATCGCCATCGCTGACGACTTTTCGTATGATCCTCATATTCTTTTGCTCAAGCACGGATATCCGGGACATTGGCCGGGACTTGAACATTATAGTGGACAACGCCGTGCAAAACAAGCCATAATAGTACATAAGTCGCTGTGTATATTAGATGTGACGGGAGGATTCTACATCATATGCCTTATCAAGTTAAAATTGATGTTTCACCGATATATGAGATGCTTAATAGTTTTCTGGTTTATGTCACCAAAAAGTGGATCCAGCATTTGGACGTTGGTCCAGAATGGATCCTTGAGGTCGAAGGCAAACTAAGCTCCAACGTGAGAGCTGCGCTGGCTCCAGCCGCTACGTGGCCTTTTGATGATTTTGACGTATTGTTTGCATGGGCTGCATACCGAAACTGTGATTCAAAGAACCAGGACTTCCTGAACATGCTTTCGGATATGTCAGAAGAGCAATTATTTGCACAAATTTCCCCTTTACTGCCTTCCATTACAATGGAAGAGTCCACACGGATTCGGGACAGTTATGTTCCGCTTTTGCGCTTGTGGGACGAGCATTATTGCCAGAATATCAGTGAAGATTATCGTACATGGCTCGAAGAGGATGCGGAGGAAAAACAAATTCTGTTAGACAAAATGGGACCAGAACTGTTAATTGAGTACGCGACAGCAGGTGTCATTGTTGAACCTATGCCTGGACTGAATGAAGTGATTCTGTTTCCAACCATTCATAACCGGCCTATTAATATGTACTGTTTCTATGAAGGCATGATGATTATGCAATATCCGATTGATGCACCTGAGGAAGATGAGGATCAACCGCCAACCTGCTTGCTGCGATTCACTCATGCTCTGGCTGATCCCGAGAGACTTCGCTTGTTACGTTACGTTTCGGGCGAACCGAAATCACTAGCTGAAATGTGTGAGGAGCTCGATAAGGACGAAGACATGGTCAAAGACCAGGTAATGGCGCTGCGCATCGCGGGCTTGCTGAGAACACATCTTCTTGGAAGCAACCGTAAAGAGAAATATAGTATTCGGCCGGATGGCGTGTCTGAACTGAACATGTTCCTGGAATCCTACATTCGCATATAAATGCATTAAACTGAGGTACCGGCTACAAGGAGTGATTTTGATATGAGCAACACGAAACAACATATTTTGTTTGACCTAGATGATACGCTTGTATATTGTAACAAATACTTCAATCTCATTCTGGGTGAATTCTTCGAAAACATGCAGGAGTGGTTTGACGGTGATGCTCTAACCATTCAACAGATTCGTGAGAAGCAATTAGAGATCGACGTAACCGGGGTTAATAAGGTTGGATTCGCAAGTCACCACTTCCCCAATCTCTGATTGATACGTATCGCTACTTCTCGCAAAATTTCGCAAGGTCTACCTCCCCAAAGAGGAGAACTACTTAAGCAAACTTGGCATGAGCGTGTATGATCAAGAGGTGGAACCTTATCCTCATATGGTTGAAACGTTGGAGAACTTACAGTCTGCTGGACATGCCCTCTATCTCTATACAGGTGGGGAAACTGTAATCCAACAACGTAAAATTGATCAGATGAAACTATCTGCATATTTCGGTGATCGCATCTATATACGCCAGCACAAAAACGTTGAAGCTCTGGAAGGCATTCTGTCTTCGGGTACATTTGACCGTACGGCTACGTGGATGATTGGTAACTCCTTACGAACAGATATTATGCCTGCTGTAACGGCTGGAATTCACAGCATATATATTAAGCAGCCTAATGAGTGGCAATACAATATCGTAGAGCTTAAACCTAATCCTGAACGGGCTTTATATACGATTACGGCACTTGAAGAGGTACCCAAAGTTATACAAGAGAATATCGAGCAGCAACAGCAAAAGACCCTTTAATCTTAAAGGGTCTTTTGTGTACTGGTTTTCATAGCACTCATTTATTGTAATGCACTCATTACCTATGTTTCTTTAATCGGCACCAGAGAGTCCAAAAGCAGATCTGTTACGTGTCTACCTTCTCGGCTGTCAGTTTACCTGTGAGCACGTCCTGCAACACAATACGAGCTTTGACCGTACTACCGTCTTTTCGTTTGAAGGCCAGCACTTGTGTGCTTCCTTTGTCGATCAACGCTTTCAGCATTGTGCTTGTTATTTTTTTGCCGATGTATTCTTTCCAGATGACAAAGCCACAGCCTTCCTTAAATCGTGTGCATCCATAACCTTTCTTACCTTCAATGATCTGACCCGTACAACCAGGTGCAGGACACGAAGCCAACAGCTCACGAGCGCCAGACGGACTAGAAGCTGAAACGGTTGTCTTAGACTTTGCTGCTACTGTGCCAGTTGCGCTACGGCCGTTGCCGGAAGCTCCAGAAGATGCACGTGAAGTTGATGCAGAAGAACCCGCCGCTGCTGTAGTTGAAGATTTAGCACCGCTCCCTTTGCTTCTAGCACCCTTTCCTTTTCCTCGACCGCCACGAGTGTCTTCACCGAATGCATCTGCTGGTGCAGGAGCCTGCACCTTAACCTTATCAATAATCGACATGGTAAATTTCTTCACGTTCTCCATAAACTTGTCTTGACCTGCTTCTCCTTTGGAGATTTGGTACAATCTTCGTTCCCATTGCCCTGTCATTTCTGGAGACGTTAAGAGGTCTACACCTGCTCGCCGGATTAATTCGATGGCCGTTCGCCCTTTGAGCGTAAGTTGCATCTTTTTGCCCTGCATGGTGATATAACCGACATTTTTGAGCCGCTCAATCGTAGCAGCCCGCGTTGCAGGTGTTCCTAACCCACTGTCTTTCATGGCATCACGTAGCTCTTCATTCTCAATCTGCTTGCCGGCACTTTCCATCGCCTTGAGCAATGTACCTTCGGTATAACTCTTGGGAGGCTGGGTAGCCTTCTCCTTAAACTCACTCTTCGTGCATTGAACTGGTAATTCAGGTTGAACGGAGAAGGACTTGTCCGTCCACTCCTCTGCTTCCTCTTCTTCATTATTATTCTTCTTGGTTTTCTTCTTCCCAGTGCCACCCTGTTCCTGATCTGATGAAGAGAGCACCACTTTCCACCCCAATGATAATAACTCCTTCACAGACGTTTTGAACTGATGTTGTTCAACCTCTGTCAGTACAGTGTGCTGTTTATACTCGGCTGGTGGGTAGAAATGAGATAAGAAACGTCTAACGATCAGATCATAGATGTTCTGTTCATCCTTGGATAACGTACCCGGTCGCTTCAACGTTGGCAAAATTGCATGGTGATCCTCAACCCGTGACGGGTTACAGACCCCTTTATTGTTTTTGTGCACCAATTCTGGCTTAGCTCCTTGAGCTAGCTCGCTATACGTTCCATTTTTCAATAGATTCAGTGTTTTGTGCATACCTTCGATATTCTGTTCCGTTACATAGTTAGAGTTCGTCCGTGGATAAGAGATCACCTTATGCTTTTCATATAAGGCTTGCGCAATATCCAACGTTTTCTTCGCACCGTAACCAAACTTCGCATTAGCCTCACGCTGTAAAAGTGTAAGATCATACAAGCGATAGGGATATTCCTTCGTTTGTTTCGCTTCATATTTGGTGATACGTCCTGTTTTGCCCTTCACACTGGCTGCAATAGCCTCCGCTGCCTCTGGATCAGTGAGCTTGTCTCCTTGCCGCAAACCACGATATTCAACACCTTCCTGACGAAACCAAGCCGCCACTTCATAAAAGGTCTGCGACTGAAAAGCCTCAATCTCGATTTCCCGGTCATAGATCAGTGCGAGTACTGGTGTCTGAACACGTCCAACAGACAACAAGGCATTGTGACGCGTCGTGAAAGCACGCGAAGCGTTCATTCCGATCAGCCAATCCGCCTCGCTTCGTGCACGAGCAGCATGTGTTAGATTATCAAATTCCGATGCATCCTTCAGTCCATCAAAACCTTTTTGAATACTTGCGGCAGTCAGATCTGATATCCATAACCGTTTAACCGGTTGACGAAGTTTCAATTGCTGCTGAATCAGTGCGAAGATATATTGACCCTCACGCCCTGCGTCACATGCATTTACAATAGCAGAGGCGCGTTTGGAAAGTTCTCCGATGATCTTCAATTGATCCTTCGTTTTTGGGTTAGGAACGATTTTGAACTGATCCGGAATGATCGGAAGATCAGCAATGTTCCATCGCTTGTACTTCGTATCATATGCATCTGGTTCAGCCAGCCCGAGCAAATGACCAATCGCCCAAGTAATAATATAATGCTCCCCTTCAAGGTAGCTGCGATTGTTCTTGGCCTTTGGTTCTATGACGGCAGCAATGGTTCGACCCATATCAGGTTTCTCCGCTATAACCAGTGTCTTCATCCGTCCATCTCTCCTCCTTCACCGTCCGCATGACGGCAAAAAGGGGCCTTCCGCCCACGGAAGCCCCTTGCTTCTGAAACATATTATATCAGATTTTGAGTCCGGGAGCATCCCTCCACGGTTGAATTAACCTGCAGCCGGCTCATTTAAAGCTCGTTTTTGTCTACACTCCTTGCATACGCCTTGAAAATCAAGTCGATGATCCGTAACAGCAAATCCATATTGCCGCTCAATTTGCTGTTCTAAACGAAGCAGACCATCCTCCATAATCTCCTCTACACTGCCACAGTCTGTACAAATGAGATGGTGATGATGATGAGAGCCGTCCGTGCTACGTAGATCAAACCGCGCAGCTCCATCTCCAAAATTAATTTTCTCGACCACTTGCAGATCACTCAGCAATTCAAGTGTGCGATATACGGTGGCAAGGCCAATCTCAGGGAATTGTTCCTTCACAAGCAAGAAGACTTCTTCGGCGCTAAAATGATCCTTTTCATGTTCAAGTAAAACACGAACGGTCACTTCCCGCTGCTGAGTCAACTTGTACCCTTTCTCAACCAATTGTTTCTTAATATCAGAAATCTGGTCTGAAATGCATTTGTCCCGGTTCGTTGCCATAGTTGGTTGCACCTCCAAATGTTATATGTTCACGTCATTGATATTCATATTTTAAAAAAACTCTTATTTATAATTATTATAATATAATAATAAATCTTTAGGGGATAAAAAGCAATGCTCTACCTCACACTTACACTAAAAAAACGTAGATAGAAAACAAATAAATAACCCCGCCATAATGGCGAGGGTTGAAATTACGCTATCAATTATACGAGAACTGTAGCTCCCATCAAATACTTATCAACTTCACGAGCCGCTTCGCGACCTTCATTGATTGCCCATACAACAAGACTTTGTCCACGACGCATGTCGCCTGCTGCAAATACTTTGTCAACGTTCGTGTTGTATTTGCCATAGCGAGCTTTAACATTAGTACGACGATCTGTTGCAAGTCCCAATTGTTCTACCAGTGTCTGTTCTGGTCCATCAAAACCGATCGCAATCATCGCCATTTGAGCAGGGAAAACGCGCTCTGTTCCAGGGATTGGTTGATAAATTTTGCGGCCTGTCTCATCTACGATACGCTCAATCTGAACGGTATGCAGCTCTTTCAAGTTGCCTTCTTTATCACCAACAAATTTCGTTGTCATGATGGAGAATTCACGCGGATCTTGACCAAACAACGCTTTGGCTTCTTCTTGAGCGTAATCTAATGTGTACACATTAGGGAACTGAGGCCAAGGATTATTGATGCGGTCACGCTCCATAGGTGCTTGAGTGTGAGTACCAAATTGTGTAATGGTACGACAACCATGACGAAGCGATGTAGCTACACAGTCAGAGCCTGTGTCTCCGCCACCAATAACGATAACATCTTTGTCTTGTGCAGACAGATAGTTGCCATCTTCCAAATTAGAATCCAAATAGCTCTTAATGCTGCTATTGAGGAAGTCCATAGCGTAGTGTACGCCTTTCAGGTCACTACCTTCAATGTTGAATTCACGTGGTTTGGTTGCGCCACCACACAATACAACAGCATCATAATCGTCTACTAACTGCTGTGCAGGAATGTCTTTACCGATCTCTGTATTTGTAATGAATTGAACGCCTTCAGCTTCAAGCAAGTCCACACGACGTTGAACTACTTTTTTGTCCAATTTCATTGTTGGAATACCGTACATCAACAAACCACCAACACGATCAGAACGCTCGTATACTGTTACTGTGTGACCTGCTTTGTTCAATTGAGCTGCAGTAGCAAGTCCTGCTGGACCCGAACCAACAACAGCTACACGCTTACCCGTGCGTTTCTCTGGAGGTTGGGGAACTACCCATCCTTCTTCAAAACCTTTTTCAATAATCGCTTCTTCTATCGTTTTAATCGTTACAGGCTGACCAATCAATCCAACGGTACAAGATCCTTCACAAGGAGCTGGACATACACGACCTGTAAATTCAGGGAAATTGTTCGTTTTGTGAAGACGCTCAAGTGCTTCTCTCCACAATCCACGGTAGACAAGGTTGTTCCATTCCGGAATCAGGTTGTGCACGGGGCATCCTGATGTGCCACCAATCATATCTATACCTGTATGGCAATACGGGGTACCACAATCCATGCATCGTGCACCTTGTGTTCTGAGCTCTTCTTCCGCCATATGTTTATGAAACTCTTCCCAATCCTTAATCCGCTCGGCTGGCTCGCGATCCGCTGGCAATTGCCGTTTGTATTCCATAAATCCAGTAGGTGTAGACATCTTACGTTTTCCCCCATCCGTTCTTGTCTTAATCCCTTCATCTGCACGATTCTATATGAAATGGATTACTCTTGATCTGCGTTTTTTGTCTATTGTATCACAAAATCTTCTCGAAGATATTTCAATTATAGTAGCATTTCGACATCTGAATATTAAATGGATTATCCGCATAATTATTTGTATTTTATACATCATATCGTCTGAATCTATTCATGGTCAATCCCCTAATTTTGGTGCCAAATGAGTTTTTTCAATATACAAACAGGCGTGTGTTAACCATTTCAAAGTTCAGAACGTCACGTAAATGTCAGATAATTTACCATAAAAATCAACTTATTTGCTCATAACTGATGCTTATTTCCGAATATTACACTTGTTTTAGGGCTTTACAACGTTGAATCCCTACAACTTTTACACTTTTTGTCTTATGAATGCAGATCTATATGTATATTATACATAATCCCCCATGCAATATGTTACATAAATGTTATATACCATTTTCTGCAGATTAAAAATGTTCTGTAAAAAATGAAAAAAGACGCTGTTCACGAATATTTCGGAATCAGCGCCTCAACTTTTTTCATAAATTCACTTCAAAACGTATTACAACGAATGAAACAACGTTCAATGTTATTGTTTACGTTCGTAAAACTCAAAGGTAAAAGCATGGACATTTTTTTCATCCTGCTCACCTTCAATTTGTTTAATAAGCTCCCATTCAGACCAATTCACTTCAGGGAAGAACGTATCTCCCTCAAAGTGTTCGTGAATCTTGGTTACGACGAGACGATCGGCGAACGGTAAAAATTCACGATATACCTGTGAACCACCAATAACGCACAGTTCTTCCCCTTTAGTAACACTTAGACCCTCTTCGATGGTGTGTACCACTTCAGCTTGCTCTGCTTTGTAGTCTAAGTCTCTAGTTACAACTATATTACGACGTTTAGGAAGTGGTTTGCCGCCAAAAGATTCCCACGTATTTCGTCCCATAATAATGGTTTTGTTCAGCGTTTGTTGTTTAAAAAAGGCCATATCCTTGGGTAGATGCCATGGCAACGAATTATCTAGGCCAATCACGCCGTTCTCTCCCATTGCCCATACAAGTTCAATGCTCAAAGGTTATACACTCCTTCATTCCAAAATCAAAATTGATTCCACTACTGCATGTTTATACTGCAATTGGAGCTTTAATGCCTGGATGGTGCTGATAGTTCTCGAATTCGAAATCTTCAAACTTATAGTCAAAAATGGATTCTGGCTTGCGTTTAATCACCAATTTAGGCAATGCAAAAGGTTCACGCGTCAGTTGAGTTTTGACCTGCTCTACATGGTTTGAATAGATGTGCACATCTCCACCTGACCAGATGAACTCACCCACTTCAAGGTCACATTGCTGCGCAATCATATGGGTCAGGAGCGCATAACTGGCAATGTTAAACGGCAACCCGAGGAACGTATCCACTGAACGCATCGTAAGCATACATGATAATTTACCCTCTGCAACATAAAACTGAAACGCGAAATGACATGGTGGAAGCTTCATATGATTAATCTCGGCCACATTCCACGCACTTACAAGGTGACGTCTAGAATCCGGGTTGTTTTTGATCGAATCAATAACAGCCGCAATCTGGTCAATCTTCTCCCCGTTTGGCGCTTCCCACGTACGCCACTGTGAGCCATACACTGGCCCAAGATCACCATTTTCATCTGCCCAATCGTCCCAGATCTTCACACCGTTTTCTTTCAAATAAGCGATGTTTGTATCGCCACTCAAAAACCACAAAAGCTCATGGATTACCGATTTGAGATGAATTCGTTTCGTTGTTACAAGTGGAAATCCTTCTGATAGATCATAACGGAGCTGTCTGCCAAATACAGATTGTGTTCCCGTTCCCGTACGATCTCCTTTGTGTACGCCATTGTCTAATATATCTTGTAATAAATCGAGATAGTTTTTCAAATTGATTTCCCCTCGCATCTCTCTATATATGTTGCCACTCAATTCCAGTTTGACTTGAATTACATCATGTCTGAACATCTTAACAGTTTATCACACTGTGCACGATGGAAAAAGAGTTGAGACACATTCAATTTTGCCCACGTTTTACAGCACTAAGTGCAAGATATTCCCTTAAGAAGTCTCGTATACTCAGAAAAAAAAGGTGAGTAGCGCTAATGCACTACTCACCTCTTGGATCTACGTATAATGCCGGACGAATCCGAAGCTTAGAGAATCTTAACGGGAGATGATGTGGATCGGGTGACCCATAACCAATTCCGCTGCTTCCATCACGATTTCGCCCAAAGTTGGGTGAGCGTGGATCGTAAGCGCCAGATCTTCCAAAGTTGCACCCATCTCGATTGCAAGACCAAGCTCAGCAATCAGGTTGGAAGCTTCAAGACCAACGATTTGGCAACCCAATACAAGGCCGCTCTCTTCGTCAGCTACGATTTTCACGAAGCCTTCAGCATGGTTCAAAGATACTGCACGGCCGTTACCCGCATAAGGGAATTTACCTGCTTTAACTTTGTAACCTTTTTCTTTAGCTTCTTTTTCAGTGTAACCTACGCTGGAGCACTCTGGATCTGTGAAGACAACAGCTGGCATACATTTGTAGTCAACTACAGATGGTTGTCCTGCGATTGCTTCTGCAGCCACTTTACCTTCATAAGAAGCTTTGTGTGCCAGAGCAAGACCAGATACGATATCACCAATTGCGAAGATGTGCGGGATGCTAGTACGACCTTGGTGGTCAACTTTAACGAATCCACGCTCGTCAACGTCAACACCGATCATATCAAGACCAAGCTCACCATCTGTGTTTGGACGACGTCCAACAGTAACAAGCAGGTAATCTGCAGTTACTTCTTTGGACTCACCATTTACAGAATATTTAACAGTTACATCTTTATCCGTTTGCTCAGCACTTTCAGCTTTTGCACCCGTTACGATTTCGATGCCTGTTTTCTTCATGTTTTTAGCTACAAGGCTAGTCATGTCTTTATCGAATCCTGGCAATACAGTATCCAAACCTTCGATGATTGTTACTTTAGCACCGAATTTGGAGTACATTTGACCAAGCTCAGCACCGATATAACCGCCACCGATTACGATCATGCTTTTTGGTACTTCAGGCAAGTTCAATGCTTCTGTTGAGGACAAAATGCGTCCGCCAAACGGAAAAGGTTTCAGTTCGATTGGACGGGAACCTGTAGCAATGATTGCATTTTTGAATTTGTAACGTGGTGACTCGTGATCGTTAAATACACGAGCTTCGTTTTCGTTGATGAACATGCACTCACCGTTGAAAACTTCAACTTTGTTGCCTTTGAGCAAACCAGCTACGCCGCCAGTCATTTTCTTAACAACGCCGTTTTTGAATTCTTGAGTTTTGCTGAAGTCCACTTTAACGTTCTCAGCAGAGATACCAAATGCTTCACCGTGAAGTGCAGACTCATATTGGTGTGCAGCAGAGATCAGAGCTTTGGATGGAATACATCCGCGGTTCAAACATACGCCGCCCAGCTCGGATTTATCTACGATCAATACGCTTTGGCCCAGTTGTGCAGCACGGATGGCAGCTACATAGCCGCCAGGTCCTGCACCAATTACTAATGTGTCGATATTGAGAGAAGCATCGCCTACTACCATATCTTACACCTCCATAACAAGCAACTCAGGGTTAGCGAGCAGCTGTTTAATGTAATTCATAAAGTTTTGTGCAGTTGCGCCATCAATGATACGGTGGTCGAAGCTCAAGGAAAGAGCCATTACTGGTGCTGCAACAACTTCGCCGTTTTTGATAACCGCTTTTTCGCTGATGCGTCCAGTTCCGAGGATAGCAACTTCAGGGAAGTTGATGATCGGAGTGAAGAACATACCGCCAGCAGAACCAATGTTACTGATGGAGATTGTGCTTCCTCTCATTTCGTTCGCGCTCAGTTTACCATCACGGCCACGAGCTGCCAGATCACGGATAGAATCTGCGATCATCCAGATGGATTTACGATCAGCATCTTTGATAACAGGAACGATCAAGCCGTTGTCTGTATCTGTAGCGATACCGATGTTGTAGTATTTTTTGTAAACAATTTCGTTAGCTTCTTCATCGATCATTGCGTTCAGAGCAGGGAATTGGCGGGAAGCCGCAACCAATGCTTTAACGATGAATGGCAAGTAAGTAACTTTTGTTCCTTTTTTCTCAGCGATTGGTTTCATGCGAGTACGGAAAGCAACCAACTCAGTTACGTCAACTTCGTCCATGATTGTAACGTGAGGTGCTGTGTAAGCTGATTTAACCATTGCGTTAGAGATCGCTTTACGGATACCTTTGAATGGTACGCGCTCTTCTTCAAGGCGTTGATCAGCTGCTGCAGCTGCTGGTGCTGCGGATTTTTTCTCTTCTTGAGCTGGAGCTTCGGAAGATGCCGCTGCGGAAGAACCGCCACCATTTTTGAAGGATTCAACATCTTCTTTGGTTACTTTACCGTTGTTGCCAGTACCGTTAACCTGAGCGATGTCTACACCTTGTTCGCGAGCGAATTTACGCACGCTTGGAGTTGCCAGAACGTCTTTAGCAGGAACTGCTGGAACGCTGTTATTGCCGCCTTCTTGAGCTGCATTCGAGCTGGAAGCTGCTGCAGAAGAACCACTAGTGTCAGCTCCGCCTTGAGCTGCATCTTTCTCTTGCTCGCCTTGATCGCCAGCAGGAGCGTCGTCTTGCTCAGGAAGTTCGCCTTCTGCGTCGATGATCGCTACAACTTCACCAACGTGGCAGATTTGACCGTCTTTTGCGAAAACTTCAGTAACTGTTCCGTTAACCGGACAAGGTACTTCAACTACCGCTTTATCGTTCTGTACTTCCATGATGATATCGTCGTCAGTTACCTTGTCCCCGACTTTGATGTGCATCTTGATGATTTCGCCTTCGTGAAGGCCTTCGCCTAGTTCAGGGAATTTATATTCAAATTTAGCCAACTGAAAAACCTCCTTGATTATGTGCTCAATCCTGAAAACAACCCTTAACTCCAAGAAACAACTGTTACTGCTAATGCAAATAACTGTTACTCAAGGGGCTAATGGCTGTTTACAGTGCAGCCTGCGCTGCGGTGTGAATCACCATACTGCGCCTTGCGGCATGTCAGATGATTAAATTAGAAATTTACGACTTTGTTAACCGCAGCAACAATACGTGCTGGGTTAGGCAGCCATGTATCTTCGATTTGTGCAAAAGGATATACAGTATCCGGACCTGCTACACGCAGTACCGGTGCTTCCAAGTGCAGGATTGCTTTTTCATTGATTTGTGCAATGACTTCAGCTGCAACACCTGCGCTCTTTTGAGCTTCTTGTACAACAATTGCACGATTTGTTTTCTTAACGGAAGCAATAACTGTATCGATATCGATCGGGCTGATCGTACGAAGGTCGATTACTTCTACTTTGATTCCTTGTTTTTCAAGCTCTTCTGCAGCTTTTACAGAAGTATGAACCATCATACCGTAAGTGATGATCGTAACATCGGAACCTTCACGAACAACGTTTGCTTTACCCAATTCAACAACATAGTCTTCTTCAGGCACTTCTGCACGGAAAGCATGGTACAGGTTCAAATGCTCCATGAAGAATACAGGATCGTTGTCGCGGATGGAAGCGATCATCAGACCTTTTGCATCGTAAGGGTTAGATGGAACTACTACTTTAATACCCGGAGTTTGCGTGAGCAAACCTTCCAGAGAATCTGTATGCAATTCTGCCGCTTTTACACCGCCACCGAATGGTGTACGGAATACGATTGGAGAGTTGTATTTTCCACCGGAGCGGAAACGCATACGAGCAGCTTGAACTACCATTTGGTCAAGTGCTTCGAAGATGAAACCAACGAATTGGATTTCAGCTACCGGACGGAAGCCTTGAATACCCAAACCTACAGCCAAACCACCAATAGCGGACTCAGCCAGCGGAGTATCAAATACACGCTCTTCGCCAAACTCTTTTTGCAGACCTTCCGTTACACGGAAAACGCCGCCTACATTACCTACGTCTTCACCGAAAAGCAGAACGTTAGGATCACGTTTCAACTCAACGCGAAGCGCATCACGGATTGCTTCTTTCATGTTCAATTGTGCCATTTGCTTCATTTCCTCCTTAAACATTGACAGTTCACATTTGAATTCATACATGTATACCGAGACACCACAACTGGCGCCGGATGTTTATGCTTTATCGGAAAAAACTTATTGGAAATCAGCTTTTTGCTCTTCCAAGTGCTTAGGCGTTTGTTCGAACATGCTGTCGATCAAGCCTGAAATCGTCATTTTCTCGGTTTTTTCCGCTTTTTTGATCTCTTCATTTACTTTAGCTTTTGCTTCTTCTTTCACACGAGCTGTATCTTCTTCAGTCCAAAGACCTTTTTTCTCCAGATACTTAGCAAAACGTGCGATTGGATCTTTAACGCTCCACTCAGCTTCTTCTTCTTTTGTACGATACTTGGAAGCATCGTCAGAAAGGGAGTGGGGACGGAAACGATAAGTTACCGCTTCGATCAATGTAGCGCCTTCTCCGTTACGTCCACGTTCAGCAGCTTCCTGAACAGCTTTGATAACAGCGAAAATGTCCATACCGTCAACTTTAACACCTTTGATACCTGCTGCTACCGCTTTATGAGCGATGGACAGAGCTGCTGTTTGTTTAGCAAAAGGAGTTGTGATGGCATAACCATTGTTTTGTACGAAGAAGATCACTGGCAATTTGTATACACCAGCGTAGTTCAGACCTTCATAGAAGTCACCTTCAGAAGAACCGCCATCACCTGTGTACGTAATAACTACTTGTTTTTGTTTCTTCAACTTGTAACCCATAGCGATACCCATTGCGTGCAGAATTTGTGCACCAATGATGATTTGTGGCATCAATACGTTAACGCCATCTGGAATTTGTCCACCATGTTGGTGTCCACGGGAGTACAAGAACGCTTGATAAAGAGGAAGTCCGTGCCACACGAGTTGCGGAATGTCGCGATAGCCTGGAGCAACAAAATCTTCTTTTTCAAGTGCATATTCACTACCAACCATTGTAGCTTCTTGACCAGATACTGGAGCATAGAAACCAAGACGACCTTGACGGCCCAGGTTTACTGCACGGTCATCCCAAGTACGGGTAAATACCATGCGGTACATAATTTCTTTTAATTGATCGTCGGAAAGCTTAGGCATCATGTCTTTGTTAACAATTTCGCCGTCAGGAGACAGCACGGACAGAGCTTCTACATCCTCCGTATATACTTCATAAGGAACCTTGCTCATTTTTTTCTTCACCTCAACAAAAAATTTGAATATCAAGTTCCGCTGTTATAATATTATTATACACCTGTTTCACTGCATACGTCAAAGATATCCGTAATTTTTTTATATTTTCTTTCGGATTGTATGTATAACAGGGATCTAATATTGGTATAACAGCATAGTACATGTTTGCGTTTTTTACCTAAACCCGCATAAGGTTAATCTTACCGTATTGCGCGGTCGAATGCAAAAATAAAACCGAGAAAGGTGACGTTTTATGACGGATTCTCGCTATTTGAAACGTACAATTGTGAAGGAAGAGATTGAAAGTCGTTATCTTGGAGAGAAGCGGACTCTACGAATTTACCTTCCCCAGGCTACAATGAACTGCTTAGTTATCCTGTCGTATATTGTCAGGACGGCGAAGAATTTTTTAACTTTGGACGAATCGCTACAACAGCGAACCGCATTATCCTTGACGAGGGCGCTGAACCTTTCATTATCGTTGGCGTTCAGGTTGACGTATCTGTTAGGACACAGGAATACGCTCCCTTCGGAGATCGGTTTAAGGCTTATACTGCTTGCTTCGCTGAAGAGATTATTCCCTATGTAGAAGAGAAATATCCTGTGCGCCGCTCACCACAAGAACGTGTTCTAGCTGGTGACTCACTCGGTGGCAGTGTATCGTTGCATCTTGCCCTACTCTATCCCGATCTGTTCCATCGCGTTATTAGCTTGTCCGGAGCCTTCTATTCAGCTTCTCAAGAGATTTATGCCGCAGAAGAAAATCTGTCCTGGCTTTCCATATGGATGATTGTTGGTCTGCAAGAGACGGCATTTGAAGCAGACACAGGAACTTATGACTTTGTTCAATTGAACCGAGATACTCGTGATCTATTGGAGAAACGTGGTGCCATTGTCTCCTACCGGGAGAAGGAAGGAAACCACCAATGGGGATTTTGGCAAAAGGAACTGCCAGAAGCACTGCTATATTTTCTTCAAGAAAAATAAATGTGTATCGAAATGAAACAGGCGGCTGAAATGCCGCTTTTGTTTTATGTATCAATGTTACCGCTTACATTCACTTTCTATAAAAAGCTGGATGTTGTTCTTAACCCAGCTCTACTATCATTCGTTACTTTACTTCGCACATTCGCCTGTTCAACAACTTAAGCCAACGCATGTTCTGTAGTGATTCGCTCCAATAACACATCGCAGCCTGCATCAACCAATTGATACACTTCTTCAAAGTTACCAGTATGGTACGGATCAGGAACTTCACGAAGTGTTTCATGAGGAAGCAGATCCATGAACTTGATGATATCGGCATCTGCACCACCTGTAACGTTGCGTACGTTCGCTTCATTAGAGTTGTCCATGCAGACAATATAATCGAATTGCTCAAAGTCATTGCTTGCGAACTGTCTTGCTGCCATATTCGCGTATGAAATCTGAACGCTATCTAACAATTTACGAGTCCCTTCATGAGGCGGTTTACCTACATGCCAGTTTCCCGTGCCTGCTGAATCAACCTTAATCTGCTGTGCTAATCCGCGCGCTTGAATTTTGTGGCGCAACACAGCTTCAGCCATAGGTGATCGGCAAATATTGCCGAGACAAACGAATAAAACATGAATCATTACAATTAATCCCCCTTGCTTAACGTACGACTTAACGCAGTCTGTGTTGTCTGTGGTTGGATGGTGTCCGATGCAACAAGTGAACGGCGTGGCAGTTTCCATTTATAGTGTACAGAGCACATACGGAAAAACACAACCCCTGCGAAACAGATTAGTAGTCCCATGTTGCTTGTAAACCAACCCATTCCAATCGTAAATCCAGCGGCCATCGCCCACACAGCGTATATCTCGTCACGTAACACGAGCGGCTTCCGTCCTGCGAGCAAGTCTCGAATAATCCCTCCACCAATACCAGTCATCACCGCAGCTACGATTACTGCACTCACGGGATGTCCCATTTTGGCAGCGTACAAGCCGCCTTGAATCGCAAATGCCGCAAGTCCGATCGCATCAAACAGTGCTTCCGTGCGCTTCCAATGGCTAATCCATTGCAATGGAAGAATAAATGCAATCGCAACTGATACAAGCGCCAACATAATAAGTCCACCCTGACTCCATAAGGTCGTTACTGGTACTCCGATCAACACATTACGGATAATTCCGCCGCCAAAGGCTGTAACAAGACCCAGTACCAATACCCCGAGGATATCATACTCCTCTTCCATCGCCACGAACGCACCGGACATCGCAAACGCAATAGTTCCTATAATACTGAATACGTCAAAAATGTGTAAGTCCAACCTGTTCAAACCTCACTTTTCAAGTCATCTCCATGTCGCTCTACCCATTGTAGCCGCGAGGACTAAAATTAAGCAACAACATTTTGTCCAATGTACGTGTATTTTGTTGAATTTTAATCTTTCAACCTATAATTCAATAAAAAACAAGCTCAATCTGTTCACATTACTGTAATGAAAACTTATAAATATCCGCATTTCTTTACAAAGCTTTTCAAATATATTGTCACCCGTGTCCGTTGTCTAGTACTCTCATATAACACATGCTTCTATAGACAGATGTCCAAATGAGATGTTGCCACCATCTATGGTAGAGTTTCGAAGTAACATGAAAAAATGATATACTTTCTTCATTAGAAGGAAGGATGAATAGGATGGCTATGAAACGTATTGTCATTTTTACCGGTGGGAGCTATTTCCTGAGTTCCTAGAGGTAATTCATAAGGATGACATCATTATTGCAGCAGACCGCGGGGCATTATTCCTAATAGAACATGGGGTTACGCCACATGTAGCCGTTGGGGATTTTGACTCCATATCGGAAGAAGAACAACAATTAGTGCACGAAAAAAGCGGACGAATGATTACAGTAGATCCTGTACTTAAAGACTGGACAGATACAGAGATGGCTTTTGAAACAGCCCTGGACTTCGAGCCAACTCATATTCTAATGTTAGGTGCTACAGGGACTCGTATGGATCACACCTTGGCAAATGTACATATCATGGTTCGGGCAATGCAACATCATATCATCTGTTCTTTGCAAGACAAAAATAATTACATGATGTTAACGACATCTGAAGCTGTGGTCGAAGATCGTGGTTATGAGTATGTCTCTTTGTTACCTTTGACGCCTGAAGTAACAGGAATTTGCTTGGAAGGGTTCCAGTACCCTCTTGATCAAGCTACCATTCGAATGGGAATGTCATTAGGGATAAGCAATAAGTTGTTAGATAAGTCTGGAACCGTCTCTATAGATAGTGGAGTATTGTTAATTATCCAGAGTAAAGATTAACGTTGGATCTAAAATAGTTACGTTTTTGTAATCTATGATTCAAATATAAATGAATTGAAATCAACGCAAAGACCCTTGATAGACAAGGGTCTTTTTCATTTTCTCCATCGTATTTATCCGTCAATGATTAATTTTTTGACATTTTTAATTGTTTTTTAATAATGAATCCCAATCCTTTGCGACACAAGGGATTATACGTACCTATCCAATTTCTAGGCTGTTACAAACCTGTTATAGTAGCTCTAGCAACTTAACGAAAACGAATTTTGGAGGTACTCACATGAAAACAAACATCTTAGTCCAAAAAGCCGTAACCGTGGGGTTGTGCGCTACACTAGGTTTTGGAGCAGTACTTATGACTAACGCACCTGTTGCACAAGCAGCGAGCGCATCGGTATCAACTGGACAGCAAATTGTAAACTACGGTAAACAGTTCACTGGAACTCCATATAAATTTGGCGCTTCGACCACAACAACAAAGTATTTTGATTGCTCTTCTTTTATGAAGTATATTTTCAAGAAATATGGCGTTGACTTGCCACGTACTTCCGTGAAGCAATCCAAAGAAGGTACAGCTGTGTCTAAAGCAAATCTGCGTGTAGGCGACCTTGTTTTCTTCTCCAGCGGCAGCCGCTCTACTGGTTCTAACATTACTCATGTCGGCGTTTATGCAGGAAATGGGCAGATTCTCCACACTTACGGTTCCCCGGGTGTGACTCTGTCAGATCTGAACTCTGGCACTTGGGAAAGAACTTACATCAAAGCTCGTCGCGTACTTTAGAGCTTTGATTGAAAGTGTACGTTTGATTGCTAATGCTACGAACAACTTTGAAAGAACCGAATCCATGGATTCGGTTCTTTATGTTTGCTTCTTTTAGCTACTCGATTGATATCAAAAGGCATTAATGTTTATTGAATACATATGTCATAACTCATACTTGAACACGGTACTCAGATGTGAAGCATGTAACCTATTCCACGTACGGTATGAATCAATTTCTCGGATCTGCCTTTGTCCACTTTTACGCGAAGATGTTTAATATATACGTCCACTACATTCGTATCCATTGCAAATTCGTATCCCCATACTTCACTTAAAATCATGCTACGCGTACAAGCCTCATTAACATGACGAGCCAAATACTCCAACAATTCGTACTCTTTAGGTGTTAACATCAAATATTCCCCTGCACGGCTCACCCGCCGAGACCGCAAATTCACTTTTAGATCATGTACTACTATGACCTCTTCATCCATCTGGCCAACACTCACAAATAACCTTAACAAATTACGAATGCGTGCCAGTAGGACATTCCAGTGAACAGGTTCTACAATTACATCATTCGCCCCAAGATCGAGCCAGCGCACAACTTCTTCATCCGAAGCCTGGTAAGTGAGTACCACTATAGGAATAGGCTTACTCTTTCGAGCTAGATACTCAATGCCTTCCAATAGTTCTTTCCCAGAATCCGCATCGCGCAAGAGAATGATCATACGGATTGAATCCAGTTGGGTATCTTGCTCTTGCTGCAATTGTTGCCAACCAAGCTCTGCAACGGTATATGAATTATTCAGGAGTACTTCTTTCATAGGTGCAGTCCGATCTGTGCTCCCACCAGAAGGATGGATATTTGCATGTAGTATTCACCCGGCTTATCTCAAACTTCGCCATGTTATTTCTGCACACTCAAAAGTTAATCACAAATAAACACAAGATGCAGAACAGCATTTCGTTATTTGTTTATCATGCCGCATAACCAAGAAGTCCATTCCTATAGGAATGGACTGTGGCTGACAACCCTTGTATTGAGGCAGGATACCGCGTGCTGGGTGCTGCATACGGTACAAACTTAGTATTAATTGAAATGTTTAGTTCATATCGTTTAATGTTCTTTGGGTAAATTGACCACTTAGCCAAAGTAACGATGTACAAGTGTTCGTGCTTCTGCCGTATCTTTCGTTCCATGCACAAGAATACGCCCGTCCTGGAAAATAACCATGCGTTGTGCTCCCGTTGTGAACGAAACTAGGAAGGGATTGGCCTCAACTTGACCTTCATTAAGTCCACGTAAACGCTCAGCTGTACGCTCTAGATCAAGTTTCGTTGGGCGTGCAGTGCGAATCTGTACTGTATCTCTGCCGCATAATACGTCCGTCTTCTCCAAATTCGAAGCAGAGAGATATGGATATGTAGCTGTTTCGCCACAGGAAGCACATTGCTGCTTTTTGGCACCATCCACGTTAATCGAAATATATTCATTACGCCATAGATCAAAGGATAATAACTTTCGTCTTAATGCCTCTGGATGACCACTTAACCATTTCAGCGCTTCGGCTGTCTGATTCGCTGTTACCATCTGGACAGCCTGAGGAATAATTCCAGAAGTATCACAAGTATCGCCACCAAGCGGAACCTCTCCTAGCAGACAATTCAAACAAGGTGTCTCACCTGGTACAAATGTATACGTAATCCCATAACTGCCGACACATCCGCCATAGATCCACGGGATACGATATTTCTGGCACATATCATTGATCAATAATCTGGTATCAAAATTATCTGTTGCATCCATAATTAGATCAACATGTGGGATCAGAGTCTCTAGCTCATCTGCCCTTACATCCATCACGATTCCCTCAACTGTAACAGTTGAATTAATCGCTCTGAGATGTTTTTGTGCCGCAATCGCTTTGGGCATTCTCTCCAATGCATCCTGTTCAATATATAATTGCTGTCGTTGCAGGTTACTCCACTCTACATAGTCCCGATCTACAATCGTGACATGCCCTACACCAGAACGTACCAGTGTCTCCGCAATTCCAGTGCCGAGTGCACCTGCACCAACGATCAAAACTTTACCGTTACTTAGTTTGCGCTGTCCTTCCTTGCCAAGGGGAGCATAACGCTCTTGTCTGGAGTATCGATCTCCTTGGTCAGGTGAACACGTCTCATTCATCATGTATGAATCATTCCTTCCGCCGGACTACTCGCTGCTGCATAACGCTTTACCGGAATCATTCCTGCCTCATATGCCAGCCTTCCTGCCTCCACTCCGAGTCTCATGGCCTTGGCCATATCCACAGGGTAACCGGATCCAGACACGGCTGTATTCAACAACACAGCGTCTGCCCCATTTCCATCGCACGAGCAGCATCACTGGGTGAACGAAGTCCAGCATCTACAACCACAGGTACAACTGCCTGTTCAATAATAACCTCAAGGTTGTATGGATTAATGATTCCCTTGCCTGATCCAATTGGTGAAGCCCCAGGCATAACAGCGTGTACACCAAGTAACTGGAGTCGTTTGGCTAAGATAACATCATCAGAAATATAAGGAAGAACCGTAAAGCCCTTATGTAGCAGCATCTCACAGGCTTTATACGTTTCAATCGGGTCTGGTAACAATGTAATTCCATCGCCGATTACTTCTACTTTTATCATATCACAAAGTCCGGAAGCACGGGCGAGTTCAGCAATTCGAACAGCCTCTTCCGCGGTAGAAGCGCCCGCTGTGTTAGGCAGCAAGGTATAGCGATCAAGATCTACCCTATCGAGAAAGTGCTTTTTGTTACGCTCCTCAAGATTAAGACGTCTCACGGCAAACGTAAGCACCTCTGTGCCTGAGGCTTCAATGGCCTGAGACTGTACCTCTAAATCGTCAAACTTACCTGTACCCAACAATAATCTAGACTGAAAGACATGCTCACCAATTTTCAACATCACTTAGCCCCCTCCTACAAAATGTACAATTTCGACCCGATCCCCATCTTTTAAATGGGTCGTCTCATGATGTTCGCGAGTAAGAATCTGGCGATTCAACTCAACAACGACAGTTTTCACATGAAGATCGAATGAGTGCAGCAGTTTATCTACACGGTTCAAGCGGTCTTCTATCTCCATCCGTTGACCATTGACGATAATATTCAATGCAGGATCCCCTTTTATTGAAGCGTTCTGGACGACAACCTTGCACATTCAGCTCCTCTGAAGATTTACCTCCAATAAAATCTGCTAGTAGGCTACCCGTTACAGCACTTAACAGGATTCCATTGCGATGATGTCCAAAGGCTGCATATAAACCAGGCATGCTCTCACATGCGCCGAGGTATGGTAATCCATCGGGTGTTGAAGGCCTTACTCCGGCCCATGCCCGTACAAACTGAGCTTCTGCAATGCCAGGTACCCAGCTGGCAGCACGTTCAAGCAGTTTTTGTAACCCGGCAGCTGAAACATGTAGATCAGATTCCCCTGTAAAACGGTCGCACCAATCCATACTTCTCCATTGGCCTTAGGTACGATATAAATGTCCTCTGCGTATACCGTTTTGTCTGGGGCAAGTTGTCCAGAATGATCTGAGAACTGCACTGCTGCAATTTCGCCTTTGACCGGCATAGTCGGCAATTGAAGCCCAGCCTGCTTCATTAACACTTCCCCTTGCAAACCATTAGCAACAATGACATTGCGACATGTCATCGTTCCAATTGAAGTTTCCACGCCTTGTACTCCGTTTGCATCCACTCGAAGATTAACATGATGCACGCCTTCAATAATCCGTGCTCCGAGTGCCTGAGCTGATTTTGCATAAGCTTGAGTCAAATTAACAGGTAGAACGTCACATTCCAGCGGTCGATAGTAGGCACCATAAATATTTTTGCTTAACCATGGAGCCTTTTGTTGTGCCTTGATAACATCCCACCAAATTTCAGACGTGATTGATCGTGGTGCTGTAGCAGTGGAATCGCTGTTTAAATCTTTTTCCAAACGCACAGGAGTAATAAAACCATTTTGTTGAAACCCAATATGCATCCCACTCAGGGAGCTCAGTTGTTCGCACTGCTCATGCAGAAGTTGTCTGCTCATGGTTGCCAAGTTCGCCATCATAGGTGAAGAAAAATGCTCACTATCTGCTGCAATCATTCCAGCCGCTGCACAAGATGCACCCTCTGCAATCCGCGCACGTTCAAGCAGAAGAACATCTTGTCCTCGTGCTGCAAGCTCATAAGCAATTGCACAACCAATCACGCCCCCACCAATCACAATTGTTTCTGCATGAAGCTTTCCGTGGATTCCAGCATTGGTTCTACTGCGAGACAATGTTTTACGTAAATCTCGGTTAATGCTTCGTCTCCGAACTCTCGCTCCATCGTTCACCATCTCATCTCCTTGCTCAAGATTAACCTTCCGATTCTACGATCGCCTGTCTTAGTACACGAATCGCATGCTTTGGATTCTCACTCGCCCAGATATGTGATATGACAGCAATGCCTCTTGCTCCAGCTCTGCGAAGGTCACGAACGTGCTCAACCCAATGCCACCGATTGCAATTACTGGAATAGTTACATTAGTGCACACTTCAGCTAGCTGCTTCAGCCCTCTAGGCTGAATATCTGGTTTGCTATTGGAGTCATAGATATGACCGAAAAAAACATAGTCTACACCCCGTTGCTCAGCAGCCTTGGCTTCAGCTACAGAATGAACGGATACACCGATGCGAATCCGTTTTCGAATGTCACTAATAGATAACGCGCTTTTAGAGAAATCTTCCTGACCCCAATGCACACCTGCCAACCCTTCACCTTGACCCACTTCATGCACACCATTAATCACAATCCGATCAGACGGAACGCCTGATTGATGCAGTTGGTTTGCCCACTCCTACGCTGTTTAGGTGGCTGTTGTTTTTCTCGAATATGAATATAGTCGACCCATGGCCATATATCCTTCGATACACTTACAAAGTTGTGCAAATTCCCTACGCCTTGAGAGATAACATGCAGCTCAAAAGAAGCTGTGACATTGGAGTCATGTTCTTCAGTAATTACCAAAAGATAACCTCCTCTCTTAAACAATGACATAACAAAAAGGCCACTCCCGTAGGGGAGTGGCTGCGAAATATATGCTTTGATTCGTTTAATAAGTGTTGAACAACACACAGAGGTTCTATTCATGCAATGAATACCCCATTGCAAAATCTCATAGAAACAACATGCTGTTCTCTTAGCTACAGGCATTCTCTCATTCATGCTGAGTGCTGTTCCTAATAAACGAAAACGCGCCACTTCCCTACGCTGGTATGATCCAGATCAGGTGCAAAGGGTCCGGAATCGCATTCTTCCATCTCAGCCGCATCGTGCGGCCCCCTAGTGTTGATATGAAGTTGTAGCCTATATTACCATAGAGTCCTTTTTTTGTCACCGAGGATTTCAGATTCCCGTTTGACTACGTAGACTAATTTTGCTCAGACCAAGCTTCAACATCCCAGGTCTTCGTAACCCAATCCTCGTAGAAATCAGGTTCGTGAGATACGAGAAGCACTGTGCCCTTGAATTCTTGCAGGGCGCGCTTCAGTTCAGCTTTGGCTGTTACATCAAGGTGATTGGTCGGCTCATCAAACAAAATCCAGTTGCTTTCGCGCATTAACAATTTGCACAAGCGCACTTTCGCTTGTTCTCCACCACTGAGCATGTTAAGCGGACGAGTAATATGTTCGTTTTTTAATCCACAACGTGCCAGATGTCCCCTAACCTCATTCTGCGTCAGATGCGAAAATTCATTCCATACATCCTCGATTGGAGTGATATTCCCCGCTCGTACCTCCTGCTCAAAATAAGCGGTTTCCAGATAATCTCCCAAAAATGTTTTGCCACTGATTGGCGGAATTTTACCAGAATCGTTTTGAGTAGTGTGGATTTACCCACACCGTTACAACCCACGATGGCGATCTTTTCGCCACGTTCAATGGTCATTGTCATTTTAGGTAATAAGGCATGAGAATATCCAATTTCAAAATCAACGCCCTCAAACACCGTTTTACTGCTGGCACGAGCATCTTTGAATTTGAAAGTAGGTTTGGCTGCCTCATCCGGACGATCAATCCGTTCAATTTTGCCCAATTGCTTCTCACGGCTCTTCGCACGACCTGATGTAGATGCACGTGCTTTATTCCGCTGGATGAAGTCTTCCTGCTTTTTGATATACTCCTGTTGCTTCTCATAAGCATCAATATGCTGAGCCTTCTGCATATCTGCCATCTCAAGAAACTTGTTGTAGTTCGCAGCATATCTTGTCAACTTGGCAAATTCCAAGTGATAGATCACGTTAACTACTTCATTCATGAACTCTGTATCATGGGAGATCAAGATAAAAGCATACGGGTAATCCTTCAAATACCGGGTCAGCCATTCGATATGCTCTACATCCAGGTAGTTCGTAGGTTCATCCAGCAGAAGCGCTGTCGGCTTCTCCAAGAGAAGCTTAGCCAGAAGTACCTTGGTACGCTGACCCCCACTAAGTGAAGCAACGTCACGATCAAGCCCGATAACGGACAGCCCCAGACCATTTGCCATCTCTTCTACCTTTACATCGATCAAATAAAAATCGCCCTGCTCCAACTGCTCTTGGATGTCGCCCATTTCCTCAAGCAACTGTTCCAATTGCTCAGGGTCAGCATCGGCCATCTGATCGGTAATTGCCATCATTTCTTTTTCCAACTCAAGCAGTGGCAAGAATGCATCCTTCAGCACATCCCGGATCGTTTTACCTGGCGTAAGCTTGGTATGCTGATCCAAATATCCATAACGAACTTTAGGTGTCCATTCTACTTTCCCACTATCTTTAAGCAATTTCCCAGTCAAAATATTCATTAGCGTGGATTTGCCTACACCATTTGCTCCAACAAGACCTACTCGCTCACCTGACAGTAAACGAAAAGATACATTTTTAAATAACGTGCGATCTCCAAAATTGTGACTCACGTTCTCAACTGACAATAAACTCATAAGATGAGGTTGCTCCTATCTATTTGACATTACTTAATCACTAATTTAGACATTGTACCAAAGACCTATTCTAGCACGTACCTGTCTTTTCTGAAAGTAATGTCTTCTTGCAAACTTTTTCACTTATGGAGCTTGTTCACTGACATAACAATTACGCTCAAAATAACCTTGCGCTGCAGCTTGTTTTCCGTCGCCAAAGACCTCTTCTGCTCTATAGCCATAGTTACATGTAGAAGGATAGTAATATTTGACTCCAGTTGATGGATCTACTCCTCCGACCACTGCCGTCTTCTTCACAAGTCTGCCTCCACCAATAGCATAATTATTAACTTTTTGATCCCCTACAGGTATACCTTGGATAAATGCCATAATACCTGTATCGTTAATCGAATTATACCAATCCTCCTGCGGGATTAACGGTAACGTAAACGTATAAGATATGCCATTTCTACGCGCGAATTCGTTATGACGATTAATAACATCAGCAAGATCTTCCTGAACACTGGTCACAATCCAACTTCGTCTCACTTGCTCAAATGTGTCGGTATCCTGTAACAATGGGATTTGCGTGTTAGATGCCAGTTCCTTCTGAAAACCTTCAATCCATTTCCCTTGGATAGCATCATAAGCGTATACATATCCATCCAATGTAAAGTTAATGCTGCTGCCGTTTGGATCTGCATATGTATATGGTTTCTTGGGACTCCAGACTTGCTTGTATGTAAGCTCGGTATTTCCTGTCATTTCCGCTTCC
The DNA here is from genome assembly GCF_003268635.1 of Paenibacillus sp. DCT19. Lineage (NCBI taxonomy): Bacteria > Bacillati > Bacillota > Bacilli > Caryophanales > Paenibacillaceae > Paenibacillus > Paenibacillus sp. DCT19. The sequence continues at coordinate 2,938,645 of NZ_CP029639.1, read as the reverse complement.
TTAGCCAAAATGTAGTATCCATCATAATCCAGTACAACAATTGCCGGTATGTAATCAAATAATGATCGAATAGCAGCCGGATCATCCTGAATTCCATATTCAAGGCCATCGTTTGTGTAAATGTAAGCAAGGCTAATTCCTTATCCGCCTTCACAAATTTCGTAGAATCATAGCCTGCTTCATTATTTTGCTTTTCATTTTGATGCATTACTGCTCCTGCATCGAGCACAGCAGTCTGCAATGCAGACCTATACTTTTGGCTTAAAAGCTGTGCTTCCTCAGCATCCCGCGTATGAAGGGATACAATCCAGAATAGTGGCAAGAAGATAATTACAAATAAAATTGAAAAATCAGTAATCTTCATTTAAAACCATACCTCCATAGGTGGTGAGCACAGCAGGTGCAGTGGGTGTTCCATTCAACCATTCCCGGATCAACATACTGGATGTCCGATTGGTGCTTTGGACGGTTATCGTAATAAAATCGCCCATGACTAGCGTATATCTACGTCCGGGGTCGTCAGCAGTTAACCCACTTGCAGCAGGGAATAACCGATCTTTAATCTGTCGATTGTAATACCCATCCTCAACGGTTTCATACGTACCTGTGAACGTATTTTGATTCATTGGGTCGGTATAATGTGGTACATATTTTTTGTGTAAATGTTCAATCAGAATCTCATACGCATTACCTGTTCGCGCCAATTGTTCTTCCAATTCGCTGTACATAGCTGGTGAGATATACCCTTTGGTTCTAACCGCATCTACAAAATGTATAACGCTCTGATTCACGGTCATTCTCGCCAGATCATCCTGTCGGTCAGCCGTCTCAGCCGTTGGATAGATGTACAGCAGGATTACAGCTAACATAACTGCGAGTAGCTTGGATGCAGCATTAATCAATGAACGCTGACCTCCTTCCAGAATTGGATTTTCAACAGCACTCCCTGTTCATCTCTGACGAACTCTGGTCTATATGTGCTGCTGAGCTGAACGGGAATGGTCTTCTTTCTATTTATTAAGGGGTCTATCATATGTGCCTGTCCGTCCACTTCCACCATAATGGATGTCCCGGTCATTTGCCTTACGGTATGTAACACTTCAACACCGCTATATCTCTTTGGACTCGTTGTATGGAGCGTTGTGTTCATTCTTCCTTCCATCTCTACTGTAATTTGTGTCGTGTTGATAAGAGCATCAGTCATCGTTCTAATTAGTTGTTGCCCGTACAGGCAGGCTGTCACAAAAAGGACAGCTGCCGTACTGAACAACATAAGCTGTTGAGCGTTTCTGAACATCTATAACCCACTCCTGTTAGGATTGCTGGAAAATGAGTCCTCTGACCACATTCGATTTATCCTTCACGATAAGTGCTTTGAACTTCCCACTTGGATTCACATACTGATTCTCTTTTTCACTCATCGTTTGATTAATATTTCCTACCTTTTCATTCGTTTTGATCACTGAGCCATAACTCTCATTATTGAGGTCTTGGGAGATATTCAACTCATTACCATACCATTGTCCACCTTTGTTTTTACCTGTAATCACCTGAATGCCGAATTGGTCTTTGTCTGCGTATTTCCGCAATGCATTGGTAACCTGTGATCCACTAATTGTAGTACCGTCATATACTGTAAAGGCAGCCTGAGACAATTCTGTCTGGATATCGGCGAAATTGTTCTGTGCAGTCTTGGTAGCTTCCTGTGCTGAGATAAAGAGCAAAACTACGATAGTAATGAGCGCAATGGTCAAAAAGATCCCTGCTGCCACCTTTAAAGCGCTTGATGCATTATTCATGATAAATCCTCCAATTAATATAGAATTTGATTATAACGAAAGCCGTTTTAATGCTAATTCAGTTTTACTTTTTGAACACTTTATTGATCACAGCTTCTGAATCTGTTCATAATACATGTTCATTTGTAAGAAACTCATTCCAACAAGTGGGATGACAAGATATAGGAAAATTAGAGCATACATCGGAGTAAATCCGATCATTCGTCCCCAAGCTGCTTTGGCATCAATCATTTTGGTATATTCCTGCTTACGCTGTTCGAAATAGAAAGCCATCATACTATCCAAATCATCGAACGCTTCACGAATCGAAATTCTACCAAGAGCAAGTTGTAATTTATCAACCAGCCGCTGAAACTCAGGCAATCCGGCATCTGTCTTTAATTGCTCCAGTGCATCCTCTGGCCCATGTTCAAAATGCAGTAGACACTTTTGGAGCGGACGTTTGAAAATGACAGCAAATCGATTTAACCATTCCAGAATCTCCTCGACAGACATTCGATCCATCTCACGTAATATGGATATGACCGTCTGGAATTGATAAATCTCATGTCGCATATCCATACTGCGCATTTTACGCTGAAACAGCATTAACCAGATTGGTAGATAAAATCCTGCTATCCCGATGACAACAGCAATAATAACTTCCCACCAGTGCAAGAACTGCTTGTTATACGAATCCATCTTTTTCATAATTCTCGCAATGACCTCAGTCTGTGTATCATGATCTAGTTGAACAGGTGAGCTCTGTTGTAAGGTGCTAGCGATATCATCATAACTAGCCCAACGGTTCATTTTAATCTTCTGCATGACAGATCGATCCAGGGCTGCTTTTTCTTTGGCCTGCTCCAGCTCGGCTTCAGCCATCGCTCCAAACATCCGATCGTCTCGCACCGGGTCATACATAATGTGATTTCGTTCAACCTGATGCAACAATAACACGCACATTATACTTAGAATGAAACAGGTCACAAACAAAACTAACCTTCGAATGGCTAACCATTCATACTTTAACTCTGAGCTGCTCTCCCGCATAAGTCTTACCGTCTGGCTGTACTGAGTGCTTCCTGGTTTGGGGGCGAATAACATCGCCAATTTACGAATGAATATCTGGTTATACAACATGCGTGCAAACAAAGTTTGCTTTCTACCAGCTCGAAAGCGCGTTTCATCATACTGCTGTAACCTTTGTAATAACAAGTAAGCCAGGATGATGATGATGTATATTGATATTTTGGTGATAAACCCAAGCTTGCTGCGATAAAATTCATCCATCGTTGGAAAGCTGCCTCTCGCCCAACGTTCAATGGGAGCTGTGAACAACACAGGAGCAAGAGCAATGATGTTTAGACCTTTTAACAGATAATCTAACTTATCCCGGCGCAGTATTTCTAAATGAATTTCCTGGGTAAGATTGCTTAATCCCTTCAGATAGATGGAACCCTGTGCTCGATCCTTATCCCCAAACTCCATGACCATGTAGGATATCCCCGCAAAACCCTTAAGAAAACGATTCGGCGCAACTTCATAGTATCGTTCTAATGCTTCACTCGGATCAGGCGACGTCAGCGCTTCGTATATAAGCATCACTTGCTCGGCAGCTTCTCCGTTACCTAACTCGCCTGCTTCATAGAGTGCTTCCTCAATCATTCCATGCTGGTGATACCGATGACGAACATCTGCAAACAATTCAAGCATCTGTACCAATAGTCGTTTTTCGATTTGATTCAGATACATATCCAGGATTAGACTGTTTAATACAACACCGCAGAGCACAGACAAGATAATAAAAGCAATGCCTGGCTGCATGAGGAACAAAATTAGACTGACACTTCCGTACCCTCCGGCAATAATCAGAACAACCGTCATCGTCCTTCTTCTGAGAGCAGGTTCATCACCAACGTGTCGGAATGAAATCCGCTTTTTTACTTGGACGATGTACGAGGATAGAAGTGGAACCTTCATCCCCCATCGATACAGTCGCAATAGGAATGATGCGAGCTTTAATGATCGATTACTAACAGGTGCCAACCCTGCGGCTACATTTTTATTGGATCCACCTCCTCTCTGTCGAAGTAAACTAAGGATAAGAAAAGTGACAATCATACCTGTGACACATATCCCTAATACGATGGTTAGTATGGATTTAATGGTCATAGTGGTCACCCCAATATTGTGCGATAAATCGGTCGAATTCCGCAGCATCCTGTAACGTCATCTGATCTCGCATATCCATAATGCTTCCGTCCGAAATGGGAGCTGTTACGACATAGCCGCCATTTTGATACTCCACGACATTTCGAAACGTAAATCCATTGCGTTCTTCAACGCTATCGCTCTGCTCTGCCCGAGGCAAACACTCCGTAATTCGTTCTATATATCGTCGTCCCTCGGCATCCTTTTTCATATGTACATCAAAATTAATGACACTTACTACCTGTTCCTCAGCAATATGCTCATGTTGAAACATCCCTGTTTTGAGCAGTGAATTTCGAAGTGAAAACACCAGATCGCGAAATGTCTTAGCATGATGCGTAAACAACGTGAACAAACTGGCTACCTGCGACATCTGAATCATCCATGCAGCAACCTCATCACTGGCAACCTCACCTAATATGTTGACTGTACCATCCGTTTTTTTCTGTAGATCGAGCCCTTGTTGACCTGAAATATGCTCAGTTTCACGGAAACTCAAAATGTTACGGCGGCTATAGATCCGTCTAAGCTGCAATTCAAACGCCATTTCCTGTACACGCAACGTATATGATGCATAGATATGTTTCACCATAGCCATCAACAAGGTTGTTTTACCCGAACCCTGTGCTCCGGTCACTGCAGTAATTCGGCTTCCTTTCATCAGATACTGCAGTATAGTTATAGGAAGCTCTGCATTCGTACCTGTGATCAGTTGTTCCAGCGAGGCATTAGGAATATCAAATTTCCTTACAAAGAATGCCCATGACTCTGCAAATGGCGGACGTACCACGACGACACGAGAACCATCCTTCATTTCGTTCACCTTGTAACCATTTGCCTCAGATAGCTGACCCGGATAATTATATTTATAAATATTTTGACATACCCTTTTCAGTTCACGGATGCTGCCAAAGGACAGAAAGGCTAGATGAATCGACTTCCCTTTATAGAAAATCCACACACTTTGCATACCGTTCAATGGAGCTTCCGTCTGAGGATCTTCAAGCCCGCCTTCCAACAAATCATTCCACGAACTAGGCTGGCGAAGTCGTACATCCTGCAGCGCATCAAGCATGCCACTAACTCCACCACTCACGCCGTCAATACGTTGATCTCGAATTTCATCTACAACCGAGAATCCTTTGTAGTGTTGGTAGATACGTTGCACAATGATATCTGTTTTCTCTCTGAATCCAAGCTCCCGATACTCGCATTCAAACACATATTGAATATCTTCCTCAGAGATATAAAATCCTCCCCCATCCTGGATGCCTTCTTCCATTCGCAGTTTACCCAGATCATACGTATCAATCAGACGGGATAACGCATCGATGCCGAATTGCTGCTGGTAGAGATAAAATACAATTTCGAATTGATCCTGACTTGTTAGAAGTTCAGGTTCTGCAAAAGGAATGACCTCATCCACATTCGACTTATTCAGCCCTATGCTTCGTGTTAACAGATCACTTATTAGATTTTTAACATAAGTTTTGTCACTGATATTACCGGAGACACACCCTTTCAGTGCCTTCCGCATTTCAGCTCGTTGATTGATCCTTCTCCGATACTCCTCTTCATGCAATCCAGCGTCAGCAAGCTGACCATGGCTTAGTTCATGAAGTGAGTTTTTCACCTTTTCGGTTAAACTTTCGATCGTGAAGCTGCCCGCTTCAGTCACATCTGTACGTTGTTCTCGATGATACGCCCGGTATCTGAACCCTACATAACCAAGACCCGCAACGATAATTAAACCTATACCGATTATGTTCCAGAACATTTAGGGTCAGGCACCCCTTTCTAGCCTCTTCAGAGCCGTGCGCATCCCTGCGCCGTCCATTATTAGGCGAGCAAGTTCAGCCATACTTGCCGTAAAGCTTCCTTTTCGTACGTTTTTATTGTCACTTAGACCTTCCAAAAGTAAATATGCTGCTGCATCACGCCGGTTGACGGCATCCAAAAATCCGGTTGTATAAGGGAGAATAGAGATCGAGCCCTTGTAACGAAAACGTCTGCGGATGTTGCTTATCGAGGCTTTAGCGTTCGGATCATATTTGTTTAACACCAGGTGAACCTTCTGACCACTCAAGTAATTCGGCAAAATATGTTCAAAAACACCTCTAACTCTCTCATATTCTGAGATAGATTCACCACAACATAGTCGGCTTGCTCCAGCAATAAAGATTCGTTCACAGCTGAGCTACCCGCGTCCATGAGCACCAGATCATAATATTCATTTGCAACCTGAAGTAGGGTCTTTAACGTTTCCCTGTACTCCTTAGGCGACCTTTCCATCCGATTAATTCTACCGGTTAAGAGATCCAAACGCTCCTTAAGCAAGGGCTTAGTATAATCACGCAGATTATGCTTATTCAGACTACCGCTGATGTACAAACGTTCAATTGCATCCCAACCCCCTTCCTCAAACCTAAATAGTGAATCAGCATCCTCAATCTCAGTTGGTGGAAGTGCAGCTTCAACGCTGCTTCCAGTCGCGCCTGTGTTAACTAACAATATTCTTGTTCTATAGTGGAGTGCCATAGCATACGCACTTATTAAAGCATTTGAAGTCGTGCCAGTGCCCGCAAAAGGGCTCCAAAACGAAATGATACTCATGCCCTCATCCTTTCCGCTTCCTTCATCGTCCGACGGCTAAGGACACTTTCCCAACCCGTCAGCTGCTCTACCAGTCGGCATAATGATTTCTTGTAATTTCTCGATAATGGCGCAAGTAACACCCGGCGATGATGTTCGTTCTCTAATTTCACTGCTGCCGTCAATTCATCCCAAGGAAGAAGTAACGCATCCCCTGTCCAGACAAACGGACTTCCGTCCAGATACGCCCATAAATAGCGTTCTTCAAGCTTACAGTCAACCGCATTGATTAAAATACGTTGAAATGAAAGCTCTGCTGGCAAAGACTGCTCCTCAAGAAGCTGCTTTAACCACAACTTGCCCCGTTCCAGATTGTATCGTTCGTAGTTGCTCACCCAGACACGGATGTCAGCAGTTAACCACAGATCTCTGGATGCAAAATGAGAGGTTTCGATATCATAAATAATGTAATCATACGAATCCACCTTCTCTCCATTTGCTTCAAGATGGCTCTCGACTGCATTAGATGTTACAAAATGACTAGCGATATCGAATCCTTCGAACTCGGTAATTCGTAATGAATGCTGGACTTCCCCTGTCCAGTAGCCATACTTTTGCTGCAATGTCCCGTCCACTAGCAAGACACGCTTTCCTGAAGCAGCCAAAATTTTAGATAAATACAATAACAAGTCGTTTTTCTCGCATAGTCCTGCGAATATCCATGTTTGCAAATGAAACCACGGCTCCTTTCATAACTCTATAATTCGTTGTTAGGAGAAACATGTTTCTGATATGGCTTTTGATTTCTACTTTTGAGTTCAGATTCCACTACTTATTCTCCGCCTGTCAGCAGGCTCTTCTGCTCATCGTACTCTGTTACACCAGAAGTATAATTATTGTTTGTGGACGAGTTCGACGAATTGTCATTCCCTACACTACCTGATCCATCATTCCAGATGACATCATTAGCCGTACTGTTGGTTCCCGGTCTACTGTTATAAGAGACTGATGACTGAGCTACATCCTGTTCAACACCTTGCGAAGGTGCTGTCATCGAAGCTGCTAGAGAGCTCTCTAGCGAATTCCTAACCTGTCTTGATAACTCCTGTTCGGCTCGACGAACAATATTCGGATCACTTTCTAATAACTTCAACACCTCACTATTGGCGGGATACGTTGGGATTGCTGCTGTCTGGAACTGAGGTTCGACATACGTCAGTGCGTATATTGAAGCTTTATGTAAATAGGCATCCACGATTGCACTAGACAAGGTCAATATCTCCTCTTCTGTCATCGTGATCCATAACGTTGCTGCATTTAGACGCTCTACTTTTTTCTTGGATAATAGGATGTAATCCTGACCTGTCGGAAACTGGATCCGGATATCAATATTATCTCCTTTAGCCAGTGATGAAGGTAAGAGAACAACTTGCAGTTCACGGTTTCTCAAGTCGGGAGGTGCCGGTGTATCCTCATACACCATTTCCGTTGTAATGGCTGTTCCTTTTTTCAGTTCTATTTTGGCAACCTGACCATTCATCTGCTTTGTACTAGACCACAAGTTACGTGGAGCCTGTGCATCAGGAACGGCAATGAGCTTAATGTCCTCAGACATAATTTTCTCTCCGGCCTCCACATCACGGACCGTCACCCATCCCTGTGCCCCAGAATTCCATTGCTGTAATAATTCAGCTTCCTTTTGTTCATAAGCGGATAAATAATGGGACTCCATCTGAGTCCTCGTGTCACTCATCGTCTTCATGTTGTAGATTACGTATCCCCCGAACAACAAACCTACCACACCGGCTCCAGTAAGACTGGCATAGATGAGTTGACGACTTTGCTTTCTTAATTTAGACAAAAAGGGCTCTCCTCTCATAATCTCCTCGTAATTCTAACTTCAAATGGCCTTCAAATATCTACTCTCAAACTCCAGTTCTTCTTCGTGCAAATAACGAGCGCTTCTTCGGCAACTGTCCAAGCATATGAGTAAAAAGATGAGCAAATACTTTATCCATATGTGGTTCTCGATCAAATGGATCAATGTTTAAGGGCAAACTGTATACACTGGACGTATCCAGTGATTTGCGAATACGCTGGACAGCATCCGCTGAAGCGAGTGGCAGACAGTATATCCATTTGTCTCTAGGAAAACGGTGATTCGAACGGACAAAGGCATTAATCTCGGCTTGTCTCCACTCTGCGCCTGAACCAATCACAATGGGTAGATCAGCTCTAAGAAATTCCTCAAGTCGATTCTGATCCTGACCACTTCCGAGATCCATAATGATGAATTGATAACTTCCACCCAGCAAAGACAAAATATCAGCTCGTCCGGATTGTTTCCAATAGTGCACACCATCAACTTCAAACTGTCTACCAGATGATGATGGCTTACCTGATTGAATAATCTGTTGAATTCGGGAAAAAGATTGAGAGCGTGGAGACATTTCAATCACAGCAACTTTGAAGTTTTGCCGTTCCAAGTAATGACTAATGGCGATAGCTGTATGGGTAACTCCAACGCCAGATGAAGCTCCGGTCAGAGCAATAACCCTTGTTCCTCCACTCATCGTCAGCGTTGTTTCTCCCCCGTAGTTGCTATTCCGGGTCTACGAAGTAACTCTTTACGCACTTCCTCCGCAGACTGAAATCGTTCATCCGGGCTCAGCCTAAGCAATCGCCTCACGACAGGGATATATGTACGAGGAACATCGCTCCGAATCGCACTTTCAACGCCTTGAATCCACTCTGTATATGCACCAGAAGTCATTAAATATAACATTAATGCTCCTAAACCATATAAATCTGAGCGGGCATCCGTCTGACCTGATCCGTATTGTTCAGGAGCAGCAAAACCAGCCGTTCCTAGCTTGACGGTATCCTCTACATGGTTAGACTTATAGCTCCGCGCAATGCCAAAGTCAATCAGCTTTACCTCATCATCCGAGATGATCATAATGTTCGATGGTTTCAGATCCCGATAAATTACAGCCGGATTCAGTCCATGTAGATAACTCAACACATCCAGAAGCTGTAATATGAATTCAGTCAATTGTTCCATCGGGATTTTGCCTTTGCACTTCTTAAAGTACTCACTAAGCGTCTCACCCTCGATGTATTCCATGACCAGATACGTATATCCCTCTTCATCCGGAACGAAAAAATCAACAATTTGCGGAAGTCTAGGGTGACGAAGAGACGTTAACAGCGCCGCTTCAGCCTCCATACTTCCTTCATAGGACACGCTTGTTATGCTCTCTTTAATCGCCCAGAACTTACCTGGCAACTTCAAGTCTTCAGCCTTATATACATGACTCATCCCGCCTATACCCAAAACAGACACGATTCGGTATCTTCCGCCCAGCAGGCTTCCATGCTCCAGTCTGGCCGGATGTCTCATATGCCACACTCCTTTCTTACACAACAAAAAAGGGAAAGCTTCACCGAAGCTACGAACCAAAATTATTGGTTCATTCACTTCGGGATGCTTTCCCTTCAATTCGTTATGGTTAATATTGGTATCATTATAGTACATGCAATAATAGATTGTAAAGCAATAAATTTTAAGTTCGTTCACGTACTGGATCGTTTAAACTTAAAGTGCGTGTCCAAAAAGGACGGTTTTCAGTACCGAGAAGATGGAATGAAGATAGAAATGGAGTAGCGGAGCGTAGGCAAACTACGTGAGCAACGGACATTTCGGCTGAATTCCAACTTCGACGCAGAGATGCCGGCAGGCATCCCTCGTAATCAAAAGTGGACTTTTTGAACAACCTCTTAAATTCAAATTAACGCTCTAACGTTCAAGTTAATACTTAATCATGTAAAGTGTAATCTCTTCCCGATTGTGGAACAACTGTTTGGAGCGTTGAATCTGCATACGTGAGCGCTCAAACGTATCTATAACTTCCTTAATGAGAGCAAGTGGCTTCTTATGCAGTAACTTCACTGTAACAACAGCAGTTCCGCCGGATTGTAGACTATACAGAAGATCAGATACGAGCCGGCTCATCAACTTGGGACTCCAACTCATATCACATACAAGCAAGTCAAATTCTCCATCACGGAAACGAACATCCCCTGCATTCTTCTTCAAAAATGTCAATCGAGGTGACTGCAGCAAGGTTGCATCCATTTTGGCAGGGTCAACAGCGGTTACTTCTAACCCACGCTCCAACAAGAAAGACGTCCAACCACCAGGTGCTGCTCCAATATCCAACGCTTTATGGAAGGATGTAAAGTCGATTCCAAACGTCTGCTCTGCTTCAAGTAGCTTAAACTTCGCACGGGAGATCTGCCCTTCTTCTTTCTGGAAGCGGATCGCTCCGCCACTCCAATCAGAGAGATTCTGTTCAGGCTTAGAAATTCCAGCATATAACGTGTCATTTGAAACAAACACAGAAATAACAAAATCCGCATCGCGAATTACCCATTCGCAGTTGAGCTCTTCCAGCTTATCGCTTAACAGTTGCTTCAACGAAGCAGCATTTTCCTCCCAGAAGGCTGACTCTGTTTTGCGAACCTGCAATACAACACGCTCACCCGTCAATTCGGATCGATTCAGTACAAAAGCAACGAACTTATCTACTGCCTGCTCTGCATTCTCTGTACTTTCCTGGAATTGAACAGGTTGAATATGCCGCAAAAACGTAGGGGACTCCTCTAGTAGTTTCTTCGAAACTTCTTCTTCAGCGACAGGCAGACCCGCCAGCAAAATTTCACCTGGTACAACGACTGTGCTCTTAACTGCACCAAAAGCACGGCGCAGCTCCTCCTGAGCATATGGAGCAAATCCATGATTGGCAGTGCATATAAATCGGGAAAAGTTTCCTTCTCCCCAAGACGACTGTGTACTCAAATTGTGTTACCCTCCAGAACGTACGTGTATCCAAGGACGTCCAGCATCCCACTGGATCTCGACCGGAATATCGTACGTATGCTTAATTGTTTCTTCTGTTAATACATCGTGTTTAGGCCCCGCTGCAGCGATACGGCCATCACGAATCAATGCCACATGTGTAAACAAGGGTACGATTTCTTCGACATGATGGGTCACATACACGACCGTTATATTACGCTTGCGTAGACGATCAATCTCTGCCAGCATTTTCTCTCTTTCGTAGAGATCCAAGCCTGCGCAGGGCTCGTCCATAATAAGTAATTTGGGATCTGCCATTAAGGATCGCGCCAGCATGACTTTTTTTCGTTCTCCCTGTGAGAGTGTTCCCAGTGCATGATTGGCTAGTTTAGCAAATCCCATCTCATCAAGAAGTTTCAGCGCTTTCTCTTTGACTTCATCTGGAATGGTCTGATAAAAACGTAAAAATGCATACGCACCTGTAGCCACGACTTCCCATACTGGATCTCGCGGCGTGAGCTTTTCAATCAAAGTTTGACTGATATAACCTATTTCCTTACGCACTTCTCTAACATCACATTGTCCGTATAGATTACCGAGCACTTCTATTCGTCCATGACTCGGGAACATATATCCATTCATCATTTCAAGCAGCGTTGTCTTGCCAGAGCCATTTCGACCTAGAATGACCCAATGCTCACCTTCTTGGATATGTAGATCTACGTTATCAAGAATCTGAAGATCTTCCCGTTTAAGTGAGACATGCTGCATCTTGATTATACTCATTTTAGCACCGCCTTCCGAATTTCATTCAGCAAATGCTCTACTGAATTCATTCGATAGACCATTTTGGGCACATCCTGCTGTCCATCGAAGATCATTACGGCAGGCACACTCGAAATCTGAAATTGTTGTACAAGTTCAGGAATATCATGAATGTTCATCTCGAACAGAATATCAGCCGGTAACAGATGCTCGGCGATCTCCAGCATACGACGCGCAGCAGCACATGTACCGCACAGAGGCGTATATATGAATACAGCCTGTGGCATTCCTTCCCATACACCGCGCATTAACATTTTGGACGTAATAGGCTTCATACGCGATCGCCCTCTGAAGCCACTCGAAGCATAACCTCTCCTGTCATTGGCCCGTTATGAATGGTTACAGATTCCGGTTTGTTACTATATAACATTTCGTACATCTGCCGTTTGCCATACATGCTCGATGTGTGCAAATAGATCTCACGAGGATACAATCCTTCTCTCACAATAGAAGCCGCTACCTCTCCGCCGTTCGGTGAATCAGGACCCAACTCATAATCGAGAGATAGTATATCCACATCACCTTCTCGAAGAAGCATCAGACACTCTTCAGCATTCGTAGCTAATACAAAACCTTTCGGACAGGCTCTGTAATCATCCAAAAAAACATGCATACAATCGCTCCTCTCCCCTGATTATAACCAGGAACGCATGAGCGAAAGATCATCACGGTGCGTTCCATCTTCGCCTGATTCCGTCTCCAGAACAACAACAGCCTGTTGAAATTCAGACGAGCCTAGCAGCTCCTGCATCCCTTGTAGACCTATATATCCTTGCCCTATTCTGGCATGCCTATCTTTACAGGATGCAGATGCATACTTCGAATCATTAAAATGAACTGCCGCAAGCCATTCCCAGTATCCAAGCTGTCTGCCTTTTTCCAACATCGCCTCTTCATTTCCTCGCTCCCACATGCCTGAAGCAAAAGCATGGCAAGTGTCAAAACAAAAAGCAATATGTTCAGGAAATTGGCTAAGCTTGCGAATTTGTACTAATTCCTCCATCGTGGTTCCCATGGAACCGTGGTCACCTGCTTGATTCTCAAGCAGTATTTTAGCCTGCCCCTCCCAGCTTTGCAGAACTGTATCCAGGCATTGAATGAGATTTTGATAACCCTCTAAAGGGTTAGTACTCTTCATGTGACCAAAATGAACGACCGTTCCAACCGACCCACAGGCCTCGGCAATCTGCAGATCGTTACGGATCGATGAAATTATGGCATGAAACGCCGCCTCTCCACGGATCATGCCTATTGCTGGATTCGTAGGATAAGGTGAATGCGCTATGGAGGCTATCCCCTGCTGCTCACACCATTCCCTGCACTGTTTCGCATCAGTCTGGTCGAAATCCTTCAGAACAAGACTTCGAGGGTTTTTCGGAAAATATTGAAAAGCTGTCGCTCCAATCCCATGCGCCCTCTTGGCTGCTTGAAGAAACCCTCCCCGCGTGCTCACATGTGCACCGATTCCTTGTTTAGGCCTCATGCTGGCAATTCGGACAGAAAAATGCCTTCTTGCCCGTAATTTCTACTCGCTCAATTGTTCCCCACAGCGCGGACAAGCTTCCCCTTCACGATCATATACTCGGCATTGTTCATCATAACTACCTGTCTTTGTATCTCCGTTCATTAAGGGCATTTCCATATAACCACCCTCTGAAGCAGCTTCCCTTAAAACGGATTGCATCGCGCGATATAAACGCTCCGTTAGTTCAGGCGAAGAAGCAATATTTTGCGTTTTGGAACTTGGTCTGAGCCCGGCTGCAAATGCAATTTCATCAGAGTAACAATTACCGATGCCTGCGATAATATGCTGATTAACCAGGGTAGTTTTGAGTGTCCCCCTTCTTCCTTTCAGCAAATTCGCAAAACGCTCTGCATTCATACGGCGATCTAGTGGCTCTGGGCCAAGATCCGACATCGCTTCTTCTGTTTCTTTCGAAGTCATCAGGTGCAGATAACCTAAACGAAGGCCAATAAAGAACAATGTATATTCTCCAAATTGAATTTCGACTTGTGTAGAACGATCTGGACGCTCCGATTCCGTGCCCCAGTAGATCATTCCACCTAACATAAGATGAAGAACAAGCCGCTTCCCATTAGCTAAATGGAAGATGAGGTGCTTCGCTCTACGCTCGACAAAAATAACTCGATTTCCTACAAGCTCTTGTGAGAAAGTCTGAATTTCTTTATTAATGGATTTATCCCGATTAACAATCACACCTGTTATCGGTAGATCCAATATCTTTTCAGATAGTAATACTCTGTAATTTTCCATTTCCGGCAGTTCTGGCATGATAATATCTACCCCTTCTTGGATGCTTGGCCTGTCGTCTGCGACAGCCACTCAATCAGTTTATGCAAATCTTCAAACACATGATCAGGACGCGCCTTCGCCGCCTGAATATGTCCATCCATATTTTCACGTGTTGTAACACCGGTGAGTACCAGTAACGTTTCACACCCCGCTGCCACTCCTGCTGCAATATCTGTTCGCATATTGTCTCCAATTACAGCAACATCTTCCGCTCTTAGATTCAGGCGGTGAATGGCAGATCTCATAATAATGCTGGATGGTTTTCCGATCACCGTTGGCTGAACGCCGGTTGCTGCTTCAATGGCAGCGCCAATCGTTCCTGCGCCTGGCGTTAATCCATCGTCAGAAGGGAGCTGAAGATCCGGGTTGGTCATGATAAATTGAGCCCCAGCGTTAATCCACCGTAAGGCTTTCGTTAATTTAGCATAGGTAAACTCACGATCAATTCCCTGAATAACGTATTGTGGATCAACATCAGTAAGCTCAAGTCCTGCTCCATCAATAGCTCTTAACAATCCGTCTTCCCCAATACAAGCCACCTTGGCACCTGGAGATTCTTGGGCAACATACTCAGCTGCAGCCACCGCAGATGTACACACCTGAGAAGCTTTTGCAGGAATACCCATACCATTCAAGTGCTCCGCTACTCCCTCGGGTGTTCGTGAAGAGTTATTGGTCACATATAAATAAGGAATACCCTGTTCGTCTAATGTTCGAATGAGCTTGTCAGCTCCTTCGATACGATGCTTCCCATGATAGAGTGTGCCGTCCAGGTCAATTAAATAGGCCTTAACCACACATAACACGCCCTTTCTTTTATTCCATTAACATTTCATGTCCTTAACTATTGAACCTTAAATCCAACGTGAAGCTATGTATGCAGACCTAAACAGAGTGTTTTCCCACTGAGTCACAACACGTCGAACTGAATCGAACACGGACATATGACATCGCGCACCTTCTGTACAAGCTTGTCAATTCCTGCGCTTTCCCGGAAAATAATTTGATTTATTTCCCTGCTTATATTGCACATCCTACACGCTTTCTCGCCAGATTGCAAAAGGGACCTTGGGAGTAACTTTCCCGCAGTCCCGGTTGTTCATGAATTCCTCATTCAGGCTTGATCAGTAGTGGATCAATCTGCTACAGAATTATAGTCCTTCCTTCCACGATGCAAGGGGAATCAGTTGATGCTCAATCGCAAGTAACGTATTCGGAAATAATGCCTGCGCCTCTTCCAAAAGTGGTCGTAGTTGTTCTTCATCTTTATAGCGAGAGCTAAAATGAGTCAAAATCAACTGCCCTACATTGGATGCTTTTGCCGCTTCAGCCGCTTCCTGAGCTGTGCTGTGATAGTACTCGTGGGCAGTATCGGCCAGATCATGCATAAATGTAGCCTCATGAACGAGCACATCCGCGTTTTGAGCAAGTGTTCGCACATTAGCACACGGACGTGTATCTCCCAGAATCGTAATGACTTTCCCGCGTTTAGGCGCTCCCAGAACATCCTCCGGACGTACTAAGGTGCCATCTTCCAACGTAATCTTCTCACCACGTTTAAGCCGTCCAAAGAGCGGGCCTGGTTTCAATCCGTATTCCGCAAGCTTCGCAGAATCTAGGCTGCCAGGACGATCTTTTTCCGTAATTCGATACCCGTAGCTATCAATTCGGTGCTCCAGCAGCTCAGATTCAACAATGAAGCTGTCGTCTTCAAAAATCTGACCACCCGTATGCTCCACGATCGTGAGCTCATAGTTGATACGAGACTGGCTTAACTCCATAGCGGTTGATACCATACGCTCAGTTCCTGGTGGTCCGTACAACGTCAGTGGCGTTGTCCCACCCTGATATGCTCTGCTCGACAATAAACCTGGAAGACCAAATACATGATCTCCGTGCAGATGCGTAATGAAAATTTTCTCCAATTTGCTCAATTTAAGCGGAGAGCTTAAGATCTGGTGTTGTGTTCCTTCCCCGCAGTCAAACAACCACAGCGCTCTTCGCTCGTCTAACATTCGAAGTCCTATGGAAGTTACATTCCGCTGCAGCGTAGGTACACCAGCGTTAGTTCCTAGGAAATATAGTTCCACTCTGGATCGCACCTCTTTCTGCTGCCAGCAAAAAGCCTCCGACAATGCGGAGGGCTTTGCCTGACCATTTTATTATACTATGCCTTTTCTACATTAAAATACTTCGCTTGTGGATGACTGAATACCATCGCTGATACAGATGCTTCAGGTTCCATCATGAAACCTTCTGTCAGCTCCACACCAATATCCTCAGGCTGCATTAGCTTAAACAGCGGCCCTTGATCTTCCAAATCTGGGCACGCTGGATATCCGAATGAAACACGAATACCCTGGTAGCGAGCACCGTGACGTTGCTTCATAGTCATGGTTGCTGGATCTGGGAAGCCCCATATATCCCGCATCATATGGTGAACCCGTTCAGCTAAACCTTCAGCAACTTCAAGCGCTACGGATTGCAGAGCATGGGAGCGGAGATATTCTCCTTCTTCCTTCCACTTCGTTGACAATTCACGTACGCCATGTCCGGCAGTCACTACCAAGAAACCTACGTAATCCATTTGACCAGATTCCACGGGCTTCAAGAAGTCTGCGAGACACAAGTAAGGTTCTACTTTTTGACGTGGGAACGTAAATGTGTGCAAGATGTTGCTTGTATCCTCAGGATCATAGATGATGACACTGTTTCCACTCGATTGAGCAGGGAAGAATCTATACATCGCATGCGCCTGAATAATACCGTCCCGAACTGCTTCCTGCATAATTTCATCGACGACAGATTTCAGATCGGTTGCTTTCTGGTCACCTGACGCAAGTAGTTGCTCTACCGAACCACGAAGGCCTAGATGGTGACCTAACAGCATCTGCATATTCACATAAGGCAGAATATGAGATAGCGGATAGTTACGAAGCGTATGTCTCTCCAGGTCTGGAGGTACTAACACAGGATGATCAATTGAAATATCAGAACGTTCTACCCGGGTAAGCTCTGGTAGTTGCTGAGTATTATCTGAATTCGCAGCATCTGCTTCTTTTTCAGCATCCATCTCCAACTGCATTACTTCACGCGTCTGAGGATTCATCAGCTTGTTCGCCAGATCCAGACCATCCATCGCGTCCTTCGCATATACAACCATTCCATTATACTCTGGACGGATACGGTTCTTCGTGAATTTACGAGTTAAGGCAGCTCCACCTACCATGATAGGTACATCGATACCTGCTGTACGTAAATCCTGAGCCGTGACGATCATCTGCTGTGCTGATTTAACTAGTAGACCGGACAATCCAATTGCATCGACCTTTTCCTCACGATACGCTTCGATAATACGTTCAGGTGGTACTTTTATACCCAAATTAATGATCCGGTAACCGTTATTGGATAGAATGATCTCCACCAGATTTTTACCGATGTCGTGAACATCACCTTTAACGGTTGCCAGAATAATTTTACCTTTAACCGATGTCTCATTTTTCTCCATGAACTGCTCCAGATAAGCTACGGAAGCTTTCATTACCTCAGCACTTTGAAGTACTTCGGCTACAATGAGTTCATTGTTGTTAAACAGTCGCCCTACTTCCTCCATACCCCGCATAAGCGGACCATTGATGACTTCGAGTGCAGAGTATTTGCCTAGAGCCTGTTCCAAATCTGGAATCAGCCCTTCCTTACTTCCTTCAACAACGTAAGAAGCTAATCGTTCCTCAAGTGAGAGATTGGATATTTTCTCTTTTTTCTCTACCTTTTTGTTACGGAACGCTGCAACGAAGGCTGCCAAAGTGTCGTCATTCGTATTATATAGAAGCTCTTCGGAGAGTTTGCGCTCATGCTCTGGGATCGACGCATACCGTTCGAGTTTTTCTGTATTTACAATCGCATAATCAAGGCCTGCCTTCGTACATTCATACAAAAATACGGAGTTCAATACTTCACGACCAGCTTCTGGTAATCCAAAGGAAATGTTACTAATACCCAGAATCGTGTGAACCTCAGGCATTGCTTCCTTAATTACGCGAATCCCTTCAATCGTTTCCTTAGCCGACCCGATGTACTGCTCATCCCCGTACCCACAGGGAACACCAGTGTATCAAAAATCAAGTCTTCTGGATTAAGACCATATTTGTTCACCAAAAGATCGTAGGAACGTTTGGCTACGTCAAGTTTATCTTCTCTGCTAATCGCTTGACCGCGCTCATCAATGGTGCCGACAACAACTGCTCCACCATACTTGTGGATGAGAGGTGTAACCAGTTCAAACTTTTCTTCGCCATCCTCAAGGTTAATGGAGTTAATTATCGCTTTACCCTGGGAGTACTGAAGCGCAAGATCGATTACTTGAGCATCCGTTGTGTCGATCATCAATGGTACTTTAACTTTCTTCACGACCAGTTCAAGGAACTTCTCCATATCTTCCGCTTCTTCACGATCCGGGTCTTGAACGCAGACATCGACGATATGAGCGCCGCTTTTCACTTGAGCCCGGGCAATCTCGGAAGCTTCTTCATATTTCCCTTCAACGATCAGTCGCTTGAATTTCCGTGATCCAAGCACGTTTGTTCGTTCACCCACCATGTAAGGACGATTGTCTTGTTCAACATAGACAGGATCGATGCCTGACAGTGCAGGCGGATGAGTTCCGTTCATTTGTCTTGGAGGATATTGGTCTAGCGTGTCTCGCATTGCTCGAATATGAGCAGGGGTTGTCCCACAACACCCACCAGCAATATTCAACCAGCCTTGTTCGGCAAAAGCCCCTATTTTTTGCGCAAGTGACTCAGGTGATTCATGGTAGTTACCATTCTCATCTGGAAGGCCGGCGTTAGGGTAACAACTTACAGCTACAGAAGCCATTCCTGAAAGTGAGCGAATATGGTCACGCATGAATTCCGGTCCAGTTGCACAGTTTAGTCCAACCGAAATTGGGTTAAGGTGTTCTAAGGATATATAAAAGGCTTCAATATTCTGACCAGCAAGAGTTGTGCCCATAGGTTCAATCGTTCCGGAGATCATTAGAGGCAGTTTCACACCACTCTGATCAAAAGCCAACTGAATTCCAATACTGCCTGCTTTTACATTCAACGTATCCTGAGAAGTTTCAAGCAGTAGCGCATCAACGCCTCCCTCAATTAAAGCGAGGGCTTGCTCGAAATAGCTATCAATAAGTTCCTGGAACGTAGTACCACCAGTAACGGAAAGCGTTTTGGTCGTTGGTCCCATTGCACCCACAACATAACGTGGAGACTCAGGCGTTGAAAATTTGTCAACCGCAGCTTTGGCAATTCTTGCGGCTTCCAAGTTAATCTCGCGAGCACGATCCTGAATATCGTATTCAGCCAGTACGACAGAGGTAGCTCCGAACGTATTGGTCTCAATCAAATCGGCTCCTGCCTCCAGATATTCTTCATGAATACGCTGGATAATGTCAGGTCTTGTAAGTACGAGCATCTCGTTACACCCGTCCAGATCTTCACCGCCAAAATCTGCGCCGGTAAGATCAACCTGTTGAATCATGGTCCCCATTGCACCGTCGAGGATTAATATTCGTTGTTTTATTGCATCGTGTAGACTAAGCTTATCCAATATCTTCACCCCCGCAAAACGTTAAATCTTAGTTTAACAGAAACTAACTTATTGTGAAAGATCGGTTTTAAACCGTGTTAAAGCGGTTTTTAGGCACACTGTGACAAAATGTGAATCGACAAAATTCGTTACAGCCGATATAATATCAATTAAACCAAGTGGAAAAGAGGGAAAGAACATGGCTGAAATTGTAATCCGAAATACGAACGAACGTATCACTGGAGACGAGAATGTTCGAAATTTCTTAGACAAATATGAAGTATTGTACGAAAAATGGGATGCGTCTAAATTGGACTCCGAGCTGCAAAACAACTTTGCACTTACGGATGATCAAAAAAGCGCCGTTCTCGAAACCTTTGACCATGAGATCAAGGACTTGGCTGCACGCCGCGGGTACCAGATTTGGGATGTAATCACATTATCTGAACAAACTCCAGACATTGAGGAGAAACTCGCTAAATTTGAAGAAATTCACACTCATGCTGAGGATGAAATCCGTGCAATCGTAGCGGGCAAAGGGATCTTTGTTATCAAAGCCACTGACGATGTAGGCTATTTTAATGTTGAGTTGTCTCCTGGAGACGTTATTTCTGTACCAGAAAGCACACCGCACTTCTTCACATTAATGGAGAACAAACAAATTATTGCCGTTCGTCTCTTTATCGAGAAAAATGGTTGGATCGCTGATCCGTATCCGGATCCTACATTCATTAAACAAGCTCAAAATTAATCACATACGAGATTGTGTGTGCTCAACAAACCCCTGTTCCGCGGAACAGGGGTTTTGTGTATGACGTCATTATATACCATTTGAATTTTTATATGAAATAATGCGGATATTTGCTCTTAATCGTTTCCTGCTCCACCACGACGAGACGAAGATGCTGCTCCATCACTTCTACAGCTTGATCTGTTTTGCGTTCCGCAATAAGTTGATAAATTTCCTTATGCTGCGAAATGATATTGCTGGCGTTGGAGACCTCAGAGAGACGCAAAATCCGTAATCGATTAAAAGGAATGTTAAGCTGCTGAAGCATTTTCCAGGTTCTCATTTTCCCAGTAGCTTGAAATAGAATCTGATGAAATTCTTCGTCTAACTCATACAATCTGTAAAAATTGTTTTTGTCCGCGCTCACTTCCTGCATCGCAATATTGGTTTCCATTTTGAATTTGTATTCATCATCAAAGGAGGAACAAGCGAGCGTAACGATTTCTTTCTCAATCTTCTCTCTCATGAAGCGTCCTTCTTCAACATGCTCCAAATTAATTTTGGAAACAATGGTTCCGCTCTGAGGAATGATATCCAGCAGCTCCTCTTCGGCAAGCTTCATAAATGCTTCTCGTACTGGGGTTCTACTAACCTGCAATTCATCAGCAATTTCTTTCTCCGAAATCTTCGTTCCAGGTTCAAGCTCTAGATGAAATATGCGTTCCTTGATGAGGTTGTATGAATAAGCTCGGGTCGAGCCTCTAATCTTCTGGTGAAGTGACATCGCTTAACCTCTTTCTATCAGCCGTATCCAACCATACTACCACAAATTGCCGTCCCACTAAAACTAGGTCAGTGTAACGGCAATCGGGTACATTATAGATTACATACTATTACTGATTATTTTCTTTGTACTTCTTGTACGTTTCATTAGAGATCTGAATATATTGCGACAAACCTTGTTTCTCTAATTCTTGTACAAACGTATCGAATTCTGAAATCTCACGATCGCCAAGAATGAATTTCAGCGTATTCTGATCCGAGTAATCCTTCAAAGGCGTGCTTAACAATGTAACCTGTTCACGGTCAATGTCAGAGTATGGAATAGGTGGTTCTGCCGGAATGACTTCCTTCGTATCTTTCATAGCCTGTTGGAACTTCAACTCATCCTCGCTAAACATGGAATGAAGCAGATCTGTCGTTCCACCATAGGCAAATACACCACCTGAGAAGCCATAATCAATACGTAAATCCTTCGTTCCTTTTGGATTCAATCCGTTATAATTCACGTCGTCTGCCAATTTACGGACACCATCTTGTTTGGTATACGTCTCTCCTTCAACACCCCATTTGGCAAATTCCTGACCTTCGTCACTGTAATATAACCAGTCTATAAATTGCATTGTTGCTTTAAAGTAATCATTATCTTTAATTTTGCCTGATATCATAACCCCGTTCTCAAGTCTAGAACCAGACATCAGTTGACCCTTCGGGCCACCAGGTACGGTAATTTTGGCAATGGAGAAGTTCCCTTCACCTAATGTTTTGTTCATATCATTGCGATGCAGTACAAGGGTTTGCGAGTTACCGTTAATCATAAACGATTTACCAGAGACAAATTTTTGCGTAGCCTGATCATCATCTTGTGTGAAACTTTCTTTATCCAAAAGTCCTTCAGACACCAACTTGTTAAAGTACGTCAGCATCTCCTTGTACTCTGGTGTTGTTGCAGTATACACAAACTCATCCTGATCTGCCTTATACGTCAAGCCGTTACCAAATCCCCATCCACCTTTTGTTCCAAAACCAGTGGCAGCGATGTTCAATGTGCTGTTGAATTCAAAACGATCGGAGAACGGAATGGACTCTGGATAAATTTCTTTAAGCTTTTTAGCTGCATCATATAACTCTTCCCATGTCGTAGGGATCGCAATATTATTTTTCTCAAACAGATCCGTTCTGACAATCAGTGTATAATCAGGCCAGACTTCTTCATGAAGACCTGGGAGTACATAATATTTTCCATCCTCTTGTCGCAATCCTTCAAGCTCATCTTCCAGTCCCCACTTCTCCACCTTATCCTTGAAGTTAGGCATCATATCAACATAATCACTCACAGGCAGAATCGCACCTGAGGATACAAAGGCTGACTCTTCGCCAGGGTATGTTTTTGGAATTACCAAAGGCGCGTCACCAGAACTGATCAGAAGGGATCTTTTCTGAGGATAATCACTCATGGGAACAATCGTTGGATCCAATGTTACGCCCGTTAGCTCCGTTATTTTCTTGATTAATAGCCAATCCTTATTGTACGGATACGATGGATGATCACTATACAGAATTGGAAGTTTGAATGGTTCCGTGGCTTTAAATGTATCGCCGACATTATACGATTCCATCGCGCCTAACGTCTCAGCTTCTACTTTCCCTTCACTGCCACCTCCGCTACTACAGGCTGCCAGTACAACACTCATCATTGTTGCCAAAACCATCTTGCCTACAAGCTTACGTGGTCTGTGTTTCATTTCGTTACCCCCTGCATGTGGTTTAAGTTCGGCCTTACAAATCAAATGAGAACTATATGCAATTGGGACTATTGTTTAACGGATCCCAACATGATACCGGTTACAAAATATCGCTGAACAAATGGATATATCGTGAGAATCGGTAAGATGGTAAGAACCATCGTAACGGATTTAATGTTTGCGGCAATTTGAGTTAAGTTATCGGCCGAGGCACCCGCTGAAGCGCCACCAGTTGCACCGGCAATCATATTACGCAAATAAATCGTGACGGGAAACAGTTCCTTTTTGTCGAGGTACAAAAATGCGGGAAACCAGGAATTCCAATGACCTACTGCATAAAATAGAACCATTGTTGCCATTACCGCTTTACTCAGCGGCAGTATGATTCTAAGCAAGATGCCATACGTATTCAGTCCATCAATGGCTGCGGCTTCCTCTAACTCCTCAGGCATATTTTCAAAGAATGATTTCATAATTAACATGTTATATATACTAATTGCACCAGGGACTACAATCGCCCACATCGTATTGTTGAAACCAAGATAATTGATCAACACATAGTTCGGAATCAATCCTCCACTAAAAAACATGGTGAACACTGCAAACATCGTTAGAAATTTTCTTCCCATGAGTCTCTTTTTGGAGAGGGCATAGGCGAAGATCGTTGTCATGAACATTGAAATCAGCGTACCAACAACGGTGTAAATGATCGTATTTTTATAGTTAGTCCAGAACATGCTGTCTGCGGAAATGGTTTTGTACGTTTCAACATTAAAACCTCTCGGGAACAAGCTTACCTTGCCTGAGTTAATGTAGGACTCACTGCTGAATGATTGCGCTACAACATTAAGGAACGGATATAGCGTGATGAATACAACAAAGATCAGAAAGATGGCGTTAAACACTTTGAACACTTTATAGGATTTAGATTCAATCATGCTGCCCCTCCTCTACCACAAGCTTCGCTGTGTCAGTCTGCGTGAGATTGCGTTAACCGAGAATACCAGTATCAATCCAATGATGGATTCAAATAGTCCAATCGCCGTTGCATAGCTGAAGTTACCTGTTCCCATGCCGACGCGGTATAGATAGGTAGAAATAACATCAGAAGTTTCATATATAAGCGGATTGTACAAGAGCAAAATCTTCTCAAAACCGACAGCTAAGAAATTACCCATGTTCAATATCAGCAAGGTGACAATCGTTGGTAAAATACCTGGGATTGTCACGTGAATCGTTTGTTTCCAACGGTTTGCCCCATCAATGCGTGCTGCTTCGTATAAGGAATCATCAATCGTTGTTAATGCCGCAAGATACAAAATCGCTCCCCAGCCCATTCCCTGCCAGATTTCAGAGGTAATATAGATCGTTCTAAACCACTCAGCTCTCTGCATGAACGGAATGCTCTCACCCGTAAAAAATGATACTAGACTATTAATAGAACCATTCACTGAGGTCAATTGTAGAATCATACCTGCTACGATTACGATGGACAGAAAATGTGGAAGGTAGGAAGCCGTTTGCACAAATTTTTTGAAACGTTTGCTTTTCACTTCATTCAGCAAAAGAGCAAAAATGATTGGAACCGGAAAAGTAAATAGCAATGCGAGTCCACCTAACATTAACGTATTGCTAAACACTTTCCAGAAGGTTGGATCTTGGATGAACATTTGAAAGTACCTTAGGCCAACCCAAGTTTCTCCAAAGATACTTCCTCCTGGTACAAAACGTCTAAATGCAATAATATTGCCGATCATTGGTCCATATTTGAAAATGATAAGATAAATAATGGGCAGAATTAACAATGAGTACAACTGCCAGTCCTTGCGGAACATTGCTCCCATTGTTCTAAGCTTGCTCTCTTTACGTAAAGATGTCATCGTTAGTGTGGCTTTAGCTGTTTCAGACTCCATGTGTCATTCACTCCGATCCCTATCTTGATAATGTAACTGAGAACTAATACTTCAATTGCAACTCCCACCTCTTCTTCCTGTTGAAGACATCTTACAGACCAACTTCACCCCCACTACGGAATAAACAAATCACGAATGTAAGCGATATCATTTTGTTGGATAAACGTTGCATCATTTAGACATTTTACCTGGAGAAGATCTGGTATTTTTCAGTTCTACACTCCTATTTGACTGAATCAAAATTATGTAAAGCGCTTACAAAATAAATGAAAATTAATACGGTATATTCAAACTTCACATTAAGACCAAAATTTGAAATAACCATACATTCAGTTTCCATATACTAGTCATACTAGTATGTTAGTTATATTCTAATGCAGGTAAAATATTATTTCAACAACTTTTACAAAAAAAATAAACATTGACTACGCTCTCCATAGCTGCTATTTTCTCCGAAAATAAAAAAACATCAATGACCATGCTGGATGGGCTGCCATCTCAACATAAGTCATTGATGTTTGTAAATTACACCACACTGCAAATTTCTTTAAAATGTAGCAATGATCCGTTCCAATTCCGAAAGATGCTTAATCTCATGATCCGGTGTATAGGTTTCTGAGTTCTCTTTGTTCTCACGATTAATCCATACTGACTTAATCCCAGTAGATAGAGCACCTCGGATATCTGTCGTGAGCTTGTCTCCAACCATCATACTCTCTTCAGGTTGAACACCTAATTTGTCCAAAGCATGCTGGAAGATTGAAGGGTCAGGTTTACCTTTACCAAAAGAACCAGAAATAATGATTTCATCAAAGAAAGGCACGATCTCAGGAACGCCATCTAACTTCTCTTGTTGAAGAGCTGGACAACCATTCGTTAAAAGCAAAAGTTTGAACTTTCCTTTAAGATGACTTAACGTATCGATCGTTTCCTCATAGATATGAGGTCTAGATCTACGCTCTGCCCCAAACTGGGATGCCAATCTGTCCGCAAGATCTTGACGGTCTACACCCATTTTCAAGAGACCACGATACCATGAATCTCTACGATACGCAGGCGCAAGCTGCTCTAACTGACGGAACTCAGGTTGATCTCCACCTGTGAAGTTAGCCCATAGACCCTCAAATGGATTAATTCCAATCATCTTGGTGAACGCAAATGTCTCGTAGGATTCATACAGATTCCGTGCTTCATTACGAACAGCTTCTTCAAGTGCAGCCGGATCAACACCCGTCTCTGCCGCAGCTACAAGACAAGTTTCATGGAAAGCTTCTCTGACACTGCGCTCATCCCATAACAATGTATCATCTAGATCGAACAAAATTGCTTTTAACGTCATTACGGTCATCTTCCCCTTTATGCAGTAATTACTTTTTCTCGTAAGTTTCCACAGTAATCTGATGCGACTTGGCAAATCTCAGAAGACGCTCGGTAATCGCATCTGTATCGTAACGATTCAACAATTTAGTGAATACCCATCTCTTACCACGACCGTTGTGCTCAATGACAACTGTACCAGGCTCAATTCGGAACTTCACGATATCGTCAACACCGATTGACCGCTCACGGTTACCTTTAATCGTCGCAATTGTGCTGTTTCCAATCTTAAGGTAAGGACGACGGAGAAGAAAGATTACAGCCAAAAATACGTACAGCAGCATGGTAACCCAATCCCAAGTTGTCATTGGAGCTTTAACAAGAAATGTACTCATAAATAGATACAGAAACGCAAGTCCAATCAAGAATATAGGGAACAACAGGCTGCGACCTTTAAAAATATCGACACCTGGTGTACCTGAAACTTGTTGACCATTCTTTTTGCGTTGATGATTCAACTGCTTAGAATTTTTGCGAACCGTTCTCTCGAACGAACGAGCCATGAGAATCCCCCTTATTTTGTCTTTGTATCGGCTTACATGACTGTAAACCAAAAGTTCCCCCTTATCTAAAAAAACAGCATTCTCAAAATAACAGTAAGAAACCTAAATATCGTAATGATATCATTAGGTTTCTCTAGTGTTTGAGTTTGCCTTGGCGGCCTTGATCTTTCTCATCATCCACAATTTCAATGGAATCTAACTGTTGTCTGAAATTGCTGCGGATGTTGTTCAAATAAATCTCTCTAAGTTTTGCACGCTCAGCAAGCTCTTCCTCTGATAAACCAGTAGATTTTTGTTTGCGAGCCAATTCGTTAATACGTGCTACTAGGCTATCTATATCCAATCTTGTCCCCTCCAAAATTACAAAGTCATATTAACTTTGACATGATCGGGACGGGTTGTCAAGGTCGGTGGTTGCTGACTAGTTAGAATCTACTCTTTATTGGGAAATCTGGGGCAAAACCAACACTTGTCCAGCTCGAATTGTAGTCGATTGAAGTTGATTCACTTGCTTAATTGCTTCTATATATACGCGCGTATCCATGCTTTCCGGTTTGTAATCTACAGAAATACTCCATAACGTATCTCCCTCAGAAACTGCGATTTTGCCACCGGGCAACAAATCGTTCTCATTCCCAGCAAATACTGTAAGCACTGTACTGCATCCAACAATTATAATGAAAGCCACCAAAGACAGTTTCAAAATCCAGGTTGGCATCTTCAGCTGTGCGAATGATTTCTGGAGATTACCTATGTTAGTCTTAACCGCTTCGGAATTTACTGGTTCATAAATACTTTGATAAGTTGAATATCTCATTAAAAATCGACCTCCAAACGTTTGTTCCTATCTGTTGAAAACAATATAACACGAACATTTGTTTTGTTCAACAACTTTTTCGGAACAATTGTTCGCTTTTTTCTCGCTTTATTTCCGACTTAAATCTTCCCTAGGTTGTTCCCTAAGTCACAGGATTTATTATCTATGCTCGAAATTCCATCTTTTTGTAGCAAATTTCTTGATTTTATCCCATTTTATTTAGAACTTATGTTTGTACGAACGGAGGTTCTATGTTATAATTTTCCCAAACGTTACTAAATGGGGTTGATACGGTATGTCGAAGATATCCAGCAGGCAACAGGCTATTCTGGAGTTTATACGCAATGAAGTCCGGTTGAAGGGGTATCCTCCTTCCGTACGGGAAATTGGAGAAGCGGTTGGACTAGCTTCCAGCTCTACGGTTCACGGACATTTGGATCGTTTGGAGAAGAAAGGTCTCATTAGAAGAGACCCAACGAAACCAAGAGCTATCGAATTGTTAAGCCAAGAGGAATCAGAGCACTCCCACCAGTTCGCACACAGCGTTGCTCGCATTCCTGTTGTGGGTAAAGTAACTGCCGGTGTTCCAATCACAGCAACCGAGAACATTGAGGACTACTTCCCTCTTCCTACTCATTATGTAGGCGAACAAAAGGTATTTATGCTTTCTGTTGTTGGGGATAGTATGATTGAAGCAGGTATTGTTAATGGGG
Source organism: Paenibacillus sp. DCT19 (assembly GCF_003268635.1). Taxonomy (NCBI): domain Bacteria; kingdom Bacillati; phylum Bacillota; class Bacilli; order Caryophanales; family Paenibacillaceae; genus Paenibacillus; species Paenibacillus sp. DCT19. The sequence goes on along the minus strand of NZ_CP029639.1, from coordinate 2,909,897 downwards.
ACTACGTGATTGTACGTCAGCAGCAAACTGCTGATAACGGTGATATCGTTGTTGCCATGACTGAGGACGACGAAGCTACAGTAAAAACCTTCTATAAGGAGAAGGATCATATTCGTCTTCAGCCGGAGAACGCCACATTTGAACCGCTTCGTTTGAAACATGTTAGCATCTTAGGTAAAGTTATAGGTCTTTTCCGCGATCTTCATTAATAAGATTTGATTTTCAGATTTCAATAATCACACATGAAATGAAATACACAAAGAGGTTGTCCTAATTTTTAGGACAACCTCTTTTTTACGTTGCAACTTCCAAGATTATTACTGGGTACGTTTCATAATACTTTTGTGATGGGAGAACACATCAAAACTTTGCTGTCCATGGTACGAACCCATACCACTCTCCCCTACGCCTCCAAATGGCAGGTAATGTGAAGTCATATGAGATAACGTATCATTAATACAACCTCCACCAAAGGACACTTGGTTCAGAACTTGCTCCTGTAATTGCTCATCTTGTGTGAAGAGATATAGTGCCAACGGTTTAGGCCGACGGACAATCTCATCTAACACGGGGTTAAGATCTTGATAAGTCATAACCGGAAGAATTGGGCCAAAAATCTCCTCCTGCATTATCGCTGAACTCCAGTCCACATCACCCAATACAGTAGGCTCAATAAGTAGTTTATCACGTTCAGAACGACCACCAATCAACGCTTTACCATCCTCAAGGAATTTCGACACTCGATCAAAGTTACGGGCATTAACAATATGCGGGAAGTCCGGGTTCTTCATTACATCATTTCCGAATTTGTCCTGAATTTCATCTTGAATTAATGCAATCAATTCATCGTGCACTTGTTCATGTACAAACAAATAATCTGGTGCTACGCAGGTTTGTCCAGCATTGAGGTATTTACCACGTACAATACGTTGAGCCGTAAGCTTCAGATCCGCATCCTTGTGAACAATGACCGGACTTTTGCCCCCCAGTTCCAACGTAACCGGAGTTAGATGTTCGGCAGCAGCTTTCATGACGATACGCCCAACACCAGTACTACCTGTAAAGAAAATATAATCAAAATGTTCATTCAACAGTTCTGTACTTGTCTCAACTTCACCTTCCATAACTGCAATGTACTCTCTAGGAAATACATCCTGAATCAGATCATTAATCAGACGAGAAACCGTTGGTGTTAATTCAGATGGCTTAATAACGGCACAGTTACCCGCTGCAATCGCTCCAATGAGTGGCCCAAATGCCAGTTGGAATGGATAGTTCCAAGGTGCAATAATTAGCGCAACTCCGTACGGTTCAGCGTATATGATACTTACTCCATCAGGTATCGCTGCAGCTGTAGGTACAGATTTAGGCGTAGCCCACTCCGCTAAATGCTCCAATGCAAAATCTAATTCACCCAGTACGATTCGAATCTCAGATCCGTATGCCTCAGCCTCAGATTTATTCAGATCAGCACGTAATGCATCTAATATGCGTTGCTGATATTTCTCAATTCCTGCTCTTAGTTGCTGAAGAGCATGGATGCGGTATTCAACGTTTTTAGTTTGACCTGTATAAAAAAATGTCCGTTGTTCGGAAACAAGTTGCTTTGCTTGATTCATATTAACATCTCCAATTAATGAGTTTTTTAATTTTTAAAAATTAAATTGTTCAAAATATAAATGAATTATAACTCATTCATATGAAACTTTCAACATACTTAATACTGTTAAAACATTTGCACAATTTTTGAATCACACAGTAAGCATAGAAGCCAATAATGATATTTACACTTATATACTTAACCCGTCTACCAAAAATTTATTTGTTTTTTGATGTCCATATTTGCTTAAATTAATAAAAAAGACCTATCAGCCACAGGCTGTAGGTTGAGTTATCATACATTCATCTTTATGTAATTATTTCGATAGATCCACGTTCACAGTACCTGACATATTTTGCGCAGATGAAACATTCAGATAATACTCTCCAGTTGACCACGCCTCTTCACTAGAAAACGTATGGATCCCACCATCTGCTGGAACCGTGCCAGACATTGGCGCATGACCCGAGATCGTCCCCTGGTTTAAGGTAAACGTAAACGGCTTCGAGCCTGAGTTTATAAAATCTATTTTTACCTGATTAAACTCTGTAGGAACACTGATCAGTTTGGTGGATGAAGTACCTGCGAGAGCCTCATCCTTAAGGATATGTATGCTATGTGAAGTTGTATTGAATTGCTTTTCACTGACTGATTCTTTATGGGAACTAGATAATTGTAGACCTACTATAATTCCTATTACAACTAACATGACTACTACTAATGGTAAAATAAATTTCATGAGATCCCCCAAAAATCTAAAATTATACTTATTGTTACATATTAAAATATAACCTACATAAAATTATAAGTAAACTTTATTAAATGTTGTAGGAATATACATTCATTATTTATAGAGGACTAAGGCAGATAAAACAAAAAAAGTCGCCAATCTGGCGACTTGATACAATTTGAATATCATTTTTTAACGTTTGACTTTAGTAATAAACTGAAGAGGGCTCCACCTATCGCTACGCTTGCGGCTAGTAAGAAAGTATCTGCATAAGCTGTCATCGTTTCGGCAATAGGTTGTCTTGAACTTTCTACGCCCGATATTCTCGATCGGAGGGCAAGAAATTGCCCCAATCCAGCAATCGACAGAGGAATGATGAGGTTAGCGCTGGCTGATGTCAGAGGTGTAACACGATTGACGGATTCAGATGGAGCTGATTGCAAAATATACGTATTCAACGACATCATACATAGCCCCATTCCAATGCCAAGTAATCCAACAATACCTCCAATAACTAAACCGTTTGCCTCAGTAGAAATTTGCGACAGGATCATTAGAGCCAACCCTATGATTCCTAATCCCGAGCTTGCAAGTGGTCGAATCCCCACACGATCGAACAATCTTCCTCCTATTGGCATGAGTAGACCTGAAGTTACTGCCAACATGCTCATGACAATTCCAGCATCGAGAGGACTATAACCCCTGAAGTGTTGTAAATATTGTGGAATAAATACAATGGAACCATTCAGCGCGATGTATTGTATCCAACTTACAACCATTCCTCTTCGAAAGCGAGTTTCTCTGAAAGCACGGAGCTCTAATAAAGGGTTAGGATGTTTCGTTTCATGAAACCACAACCATACTAATAGAGAAACACCTACTAATCCCATTCCCCACACGATCCAGGCATCCAAATTCAAATTAATGCTTAACGCCAGTAACACAAATGATGTTGGAGCTATGAGCAGTCCAACAACATCTAAGCTTGTGCTGTTTGTTTCAGTCTTTTGTACCGAATCTTCCTTTAAAAGAAAACGTAGAATTAAACTAATCGTTATAAGGCCTATGGGGAGGTTAATCCAGAAAATCCAATGCCAACTGATAAATTCAAGCAGCCAACCGGACAGTATGGGTCCTGAGGCTGGTGCTATTAACATGGGTATACCTAACATCCCCATCACTTGGCCTTTTCGATCAGCTGGCGCCAAACGAAAGATCATTGCCATACCCATCGGTTGGATCATGCCTCCCCTAAACCTTGCACAATTCTATAGATAATTAATTGATTAACATCCTTAGCCATAGCGCATAATAACGATCCTAAAACAAACAAAATAACAGTATACAGAAAGGCCCTCCCTGAACCAAATCTGTCCGAAAACCAACCAGCCAATGGTATAGTCACTGACATAGCTAGCATGTATCCGGTAATAACCCATTGAAGGGTTTCAAAGGGTACATTAAATCCCTCACTCAAATTTGGAATAGCCACATTCATTGCTGTGCTATTGATCATAACCATCATCATGCCTGGAATAATAGCCAAGAGAGCAAGGATGAGTGCTCTGTTTTCTTTTTTAGGTATCGATTTATTCATGTTTCCTTCCCCCTTATTGAACATCGTGTTGAATAACTTTGTCTTGAGCCATTATAATGTCAAAGTAATCATTTGTAATGACCATCCATTGTCGATATGTTCAATAATCAACACTCAGCATCATTGTGATTAATAAACACTGAATTTTTTGTATTTCAGGAGGAAGCCATGAACGCAAAAATGGATCGTCGAAGTTTACGCACGCGCGAAGTTCTAAGGGAAGCGCTGTTTGATATGGCATTGAATAAACCGCTGGAGAACATTACGGTTAAAGAGCTCACTGATCAAGCAGGATTAAATAGGGGTACATTTTATGTGCACTATCAGGACATGAACGATTTTCTGGAACAGCTTAAAAATGAAATTTTAGAGGAATACCACAGTATCATTAAGAAACTCGGATATCATAACGGAGGGCGAGAGCCATTTGTTGATCCACCTGTCGGATTTGTACGTCCCTTTGAATTTGTCCAGCTACACGAACGTTTTTTTCGAATTTTCATGGGTTCAGTTGATTCAACTGGATTCACGAAGCAAATGTCTAATCTTCTAAAAAATCAATTTCAATCCACTTACTTAATGAAGTATCGTCATCTCAAACCAACTGACATTCCTGTGAAACAGCTCTATTTATTCTCCTATTTGGCCTCAGCATATATTGGTTCGTTACAGCTTTGGATACAACGGGATTTTGATTTATCCCCGAGCGAAATGGCTATTTTATTTTCCAATATTTCCAGACTCGGGTCGGCTGGTTTGGAGTTCAAAGATTAAGAATATTCAGCATCAAAAAATACCCAGTCGTTTGACCAGGTACGTTAATTAAAACTTAGTATAAACAATAACCCGCAAACCTTTTTGGTTAGCGGGTTATCTCTTTTAGCCCAGATCTTGTACAACAGTTCCTGAATAGTAGGCTCTCACATGTGATGGGCTAACTTGAACAATATTAGTTCTTCTGAGCATCCCGTAATAACCATCTGCATCAGAATAAAATTTGGTCGCAGGAATGTCAGCAGACGAAGGAAAATCTTGATATATCGTCACATTCTTTTGTTTATTCATAATGGTAATATCAGAGGCTTGACTTGCCATTGCTGTTACAGAGATTGCCAAGAGAGAAAGGGACAAAACAGAAGCAGTTAATATTTTTTTCAAAGCCACAAGATCATCTCCTAGTGTTTTGTATGTATCACAAATACAATAATAGTATATTTTTACAATATTTTATGTAACATTTGATACACTAACTCTCTGAAATACATAATCACTATACTTGAAATTTATATTAGCTCTGTAATCTAACTTATCTCTAATCTATCGATTTTCAGTAGTCTGTTCGATTATTTTCACCGTTTGAATCACTATGGTCAGCTCTACGATCAAAGGTTTGTGGGCATTCGAGGGGATATTCGGGGGACACTTGCTTACACCGCACTAAAAAAACTTTTGCCCACAAAAAGAAAAACCCCTCACGCCATGTAGCGCAAGGGATCCGGGGATTAGTACAATGTGATATATTGATCGCGTTCCCATTGGTGGACTTGTGTACGGTACATGTCCCACTCAATTTCTTTCAGCTCGTAGAAGTGAGCCAGAGCGTGGTCGCCAAGAGCGTCACAGATGACTTCGCTGCGGATCAATTCGTTCAATGCTTCTTTCAGGTCAGCTGGCAAGCTAGGAATACCTTCTTCCACACGCTCTTCTTCTGACATAATGTAGATGTTACGGTCAATCGGAGCTGGTAAGGAAAGCTCACGTTTGATGCCGTCCAGACCTGCTTTCAATAACACAGCCAAAGCAAGGTAAGGGTTAGCTGCCGGATCCGGGTTACGAACCTCAACACGTGTACTCAAACCACGTGAAGCTGGAATACGGATCATTGGACTACGGTTACTTGCAGACCACGCTACGTAACATGGTGCTTCGTAACCAGGTACAAGACGTTTGTAGGAGTTCACAGTCGGGTTAGTGATCGCTGCAAACGCACGTGCATGCTTCAGAGTTCCAGCCATGAAGTGACGTGCAGTTTTGCTCAGACCCAGTTCGTCCGACTCGTCAACAAATGCGTTTTCATTGCCTCGGAACAAGGATTGGTTACAGTGCATACCGGAACCGTTCATACCGAACAATGGTTTTGGCATAAATGTAGCATGTAATCCATGCTGACGTGCAATTGTTTTAACAACCAGTTTGAACGTTTGGATCTGGTCTGCCGCTTTCAATGCATCCGCATATTTGAAGTCGATCTCGTGTTGACCTGGAGCTACCTCGTGGTGAGAAGCTTCGATCTCAAAGCCCATTTCTTCAAGTGTGATTACGATGTCGCGACGACAGTTTTCGCCAAGATCTGTTGGCGCAAGGTCGAAATACCCACCTTGGTCATTCAGTTCGTTCGTTGGGTTTCCTTTTTCATCCGTCTTGAACAAGAAGAATTCTGGTTCAGGACCAACGTTGAAAGAAGTGAATCCCATTTCTTCAGCTTCCTTCAGGTTACGTTTCAAGATGCCACGTGGATCACCTGGGAATGGGCTGCCATCTGGAAGATATACGTCACAGATTAAGCGCGCAACGCGATTGTCGGATACCCATGGGAAAATAAGCCAAGAGTCAAGATCCGGATAGAGGTACATGTCGGATTCTTCGATACGAACATAACCTTCGATGGAAGAACCATCAAACATCATTTTGTTATCCAAAGCCTTCGTCAACTGGCTTACAGGAATCTCAACGTTTTTGATTGCCCCCAGCAAGTCGGTGAATTGCAATCGAACGAATCGTACGTTTTCTTCTTTGGAGATGCGGAGAATGTCTTCTTTTGTATAACTCATGATTCCTCTCCCTTTCTTATCTGCGTATTTGGCTTGCTTGTTATATTTGTACATTAGAAAGTTCCACGGGTCAAGGAGTGATGCTTCCCTAATGAAGGATTTACTCTGACCCTCCCGGTTATACGAACTTACTTTTTATTAAAAAAACGGGAAAGCTCTCCTTGAATGAGAGATACTTGTCCAGGTCTCTTACCTGACACCAATTGTTGTTTTAACAAACGATGCAGTTGCGTATCCGACAATTCTCTGCGCTTCACTTCCGTATCGGCTGTGATCACAGTCGCTTCTTCGGATTCTTTAGATACTGGATTCATCACTTGCTTGATACCTGCAATGTTAACTCCTTTTTCAATCAGAGCCTTGATTTCTAGCAAACGTTCAACGTCATTAAATGAGAATAAACGCTGATTACCTGATGTTCTTGCTGGAACAATCAAGCTGTGCTGCTCATAATAACGAATCTGCCGTGCGGACAGATCCGTCAGTTTCATTACGATACCAATCGGGAATAAGGCCATATTTCTGCGAATTTCGTCACCCATGTTCATCAACCTTCCAGTCATCTATTCTTCACCTTATTGTACCTTTAGATGTTACCAAGTGTCAATGACGTGTTAGATAAACTCACAATAATTTGCGATCTTTCATCGCTTGTAATGCCATCAAAACGCCATATTTAACGTGGGAGTATGTTAATCCACCTTGCATATAGCCAATAAAAGGCTCACGAATCGGTGCATCCGCCGATAATTCTAAGCTTCCGCCTTGAATGAATGTACCTGCCGCCATAATGACAGGATGTTCATATCCTGGCATATCCCATGGTTCAGGGACAACATGACTATCTACTGCTGCAGCGCGCTGAATTCCTTGTACAAAAGCTATTAAATGCTCTGCAGAGCTGAATTGTACAGCCTGAATCAGATCAGTGCGCAGCTCATTCCATGCCGGTTTAGTCACAAAACCAGATGCTGCAAACATCGCTGCCGCAAAGATACTGCCTTTGATGGCTTGTCCAACAATAGTTGGCGCCATGTAAAGTCCCTGGTAGATTCCCCGAGTCGTCCCCAACATAGCACCAACTTCACCACCAATGCCAGGTGCGGTCAGACGATATGCTGCAAGCTTAACATACTCTTCTTTCCCACATATGTATCCACCGGTTTCAGCAATCCCTCCGCCAGGGTTCTTGATTAGCGATCCTGCCATAAGGTCTACACCCACTTGGGTTGGTTCCAGTTGCTCCGTGAATTCACCGTAACAGTTATCGACAAATACGATGACATCTTCCTTGATCGCCCTCACCTTTGCCACCATGTCTGAAATCTCGTCGATGCAGAAAGAAGAGCGCCAGTCATACCCACGGGAACGTTGAATGCCGATCACTTTTGTCGCGGGTGAAATGCACTTCTCTACCGCTTCCCAATCTACACGACCATCTTCAAGTAATGCCGTCTCTTGATATCCAATGCCAAAATCACGAAGAGAGCCCGTGCCATCACCCGGCTTGCCGATAACTTTATGCAATGTATCATAAGGCTTACCTGTGATGTACAATAGCTCGTCTCCTGGACGTAATACTCCGAATAGGGCTGTCGCAATGGTATGTGTACCTGACGCAAAATGAGGACGTACCAACGCAGCTTCTGCGCCGAATACGTCCGCATATACCTCGTCCAACACCTCACGACCACGATCATTATAGGCATAGCCTGTAGAACCAGCAAAGTGAAAATCACTTACTTTTCTACGCTGAAAAGCATCAATCACTTTCCATTGGTTATGATCTGTAATTTGATCTATCTTTTTCAATTGTTGCTCGATCTGAATTTCCACTTGTTGTTGAAGCTCAACAATTGTTGAATCAAAGCTTGCCATCGTACTTCATTCCCCTTCATTGCTCGAATCTGACGCTGAATCGCATGTATTGTGTCAACTTATCACATGAATGTGTCACGAATATTACGATTCGATGAAATCTTCAAGTAAATATCCGTATTTCTCATATTCACCCGTCTGCAGTTCTACCTGATAAATGACATCATTCTCTTCGAATGTAGTTTCCACTACATCTCCAACTTTATATAACACCGAGGTGAGATCCCCACGTTCCGCAGGAATACGGAATCTTTTGGTTTCCCCTGTTAATTCTTCCTGGATACGTTCACGAATTTTCAGAAGATCTGCTTCGTCTAGAGCACTCACTTTAATATGATCTTTATCCAAAGGTAACATTTCTAGTTGCTCAGGAGTGCACGCATCTTTTTTATTGTAGAGAACCAGTTGAGGCTTGTCCCCCGAACCAAGCTGCTGTAGGATATCCGCTACCGTTCTCATCTGATCATCACGCATTGCCGAGGAAGCATCAACAACGTGAAGAATGAGATCGGCTTCATTGACCTCTTCCAACGTTGCACGGAACGCCGCAATCAGATCGTGCGGAAGGTTTTGGATAAATCCAACGGTATCGGTGAGTACAATCTCTTTGCCACTCGGAAGTTCCATTGTACGAGATGTCGGATCAAGGGTAGCAAACAACTGATCTTGGATATATACATCAGCTGAAGTTAATTGTTTAAGCAACGTGGATTTGCCCGCATTGGTATAGCCAACAAGAGCAACCTGTACGATACCCGTCTTCTTACGCCGCTCACGGTGCAATTTACGGTGCCTTGTTACTTCTTCCAGATGCCGTTTAAGATCATCTATACGACCACGGATATGACGACGATCCGTCTCTAGCTTGCTTTCCCCTGGCCCCCGTGTCCCGATTCCTCCGCCAAGTCGTGATAGGTTTTTACCGTGTCCCGACAAGCGAGGTAATAGATAACTTAACTGAGCCAATTCAACTTGAATGATACCTTCGCGTGTGTTGGCACGTTGGGCGAATATGTCTAGAATCAGTTGTGTACGGTCAATAATTTTGAGGTCCAATGCTTCTTCCAGATTACGAACCTGAGCCCCAGACAACTCCTGGTCAAAAATAGCGGTGGTAGCTCCTAACTCCTCTGCTGCTGCACGAAGCTCTTCCACTTTACCTTTACCGATAAACCATTTTGTATCCCGTGTCTCCCGATTTTGAGAGAGCACACTTAATACTTCTACGCCAGCCGTCTCGGCGAGCTTCACAAGCTCTTCCAAGGAATACTCTGGATTAATACCAGATCGTTTAACTTCGTCCGTAATCAAACTAACCAAAATAGCGCGGTCTTTTTTAACTTGATCTGTATCATGTGTTCCACTTGTCATTAGTCAACTCACTCCTTATATCCACATCAACTCGTCCCATTCTAACAGGACGTTATGGCATCGCATACGTCAAGCCGAACCGGTTAACCCGGCCGGCTGATCCAAAATTATATTATCGCTTACTTTAGCAGAAACTTCAAATGTTCTAGGCAGCATTATTGGAAAATAATATGATTGTTGAGGCTGGCTTCCATCGTTTTGGAGGAGATATCTCTCGCGAGTAGATCCATTAGATTTTGTTTGGAGATATTACCTGGCCTGCCCATGAGTCTAACCGCTTGATGCCTGATCGCCTTTTCAATCACATTCCTAACATATCTCGCGTTGCTAAAATGATTACGAATGTCTTTTTCATATTGAATTAATTCCTTTAATTTGATCATGGCATCAGATGTAATATTGTAGTCCTTCTCCGTTGCCATCTTCATCGCAATCAGCATCAATTCATCTGTAGAATAATCATCAAAGCTGATTTGTATAGGGAATCTTGAGGGCAGACCCGTATTAATCTCTAAAAAATCTCCCATTTCATTCGGATACCCCGCGAGAATAATAATTAGATCCTCACTTTTATCTTCCATCACCTTAACAAGACAATCGATGGCCTCTTTTCCAAAATCCTTCTCCCCGCCACGGGCAAGACTATACGCCTCATCTATAAATAGAATGCCTCCCATAGCTTTCTTTACTAATTCTCTTGTTTTTAATGCAGTATGCCCAATATATTCACCGACTAAATCTGCGCGTTCCACCTCAACAAGATGCCCCTTACTTAACACACCCATCCGATTCAACATCTTGGAAATGATTCGCGCAACTGTAGTTTTCCCCGTTCCTGGATTGCCTTTGAAAATCATATGATAAACCTGCTTGCTGCTTTTAAGACCCTGCTCATCCCGGAATTTCTTCACCTGAATCAGCGCGTAAATTTCGTAAATAAGATCTTTTACTTTTTCCAAACCAATCATTTCCCGCATATCGCGAAAAATATCCGCTGCCGATTCATAATGATTACTGATTAATGCCATGTCCTCCGCTTGCTCGGATGTAATCTCTAAGAGATCTTGGCTTTTGAAAACAATATTAATGCGAGAATCATTTACAGTTATTTTTCTGGCGCTCTCGTCCACAGTAATCACCTCGTTAAGACAGTATATGCGATGAGTCAATTACCTCATGCAACCAATTCCAAGTTATCTGACGGAAGATTGTAGAGCAATCTCAACTTGCATTTTCAAAAGCATAAGAAAGAGGCATGGCTCCCTTCAGAAGGAACCACGCCCTAAGCTTTCAATTGTTTAAAGCATTGTTAAGCATTTAAATCTGAACGTTCTTTCTAAACTCTCCATTCTCGAACAGCGTTTGTCGATGCTTCAACGACAATTGAAAATACGGAAATACATGTGCATCAATTGCATGTAGTAACTCTTTAGCGGTCTTGTTTGCCAAGTCGTAATCTCCAGTCGTAATGTGCTTGCGAGACAAGGCATCTTCGAGCTCATCCTCGTCCAGCAAAAACACCTCTCCGTCCTTTAACACAACAACATCCAAGTAGAGATCATCAAACCACGGTACCCCTTGGTCCGTTATGCCTTGACTGCGACATGTATCAATGTACCATTCTACGATACGCTCCTGATCATCAAACATTGCTGTGACAACAAAGTGCTCTCCTTTGGGATAATACTGTAACCAAGAGTACCCTTTATCTGCGATACAGAACGTGCTCCCTCCATAGGTTTTCCATAGAGGTTCTTTGAGATCTTGTATCGTATACAACGTGATGTATCCTGTAAATATTTTGGATTGAACAAACCGGCATGTAAATTGTCGGTTCGTAATCCGGCGCCAGTTTGCGCGATCCCCGAATTTCCGTTTCATACGAACCCCTCTTTGCCGACCACAGGTTCGTGACCTGCGCTATTATTGGTGAACAATGTATACGCCCCATTGCCGGACTTCGAGCAGCAAGCTCTTATTCGGCTTTGCGCAGGCGTATTACGAATAGTTACAGCTTACCATATTTGAGTTATACACTCAAAATTAAGCTGTAACTTACCTCAATCGTTACCGATTACTTAACAAAAAAACAAAAAAAGAACCCGCCTCCCCAGTTCATCGGGAAGCAGGTTCTTATGCATGGAAAGATTGGAATCAACGTAGCGAATTATCCATCGCTTCCTGATTGAGTACTGGCTGGCGTATCAGACTCTTGGGTTGTGCCATCAGTACCAGGATCAGGAGTCACAACTTCACCTGGTGTCGTAACAGCCCCACCTGTGGAACCATCACCAGTGTTACCAGGGTCAGTCGTACCTTGATCTGGAGGAGTACCTCCGTCCCCTGGCTGACCGCCACCTTGCCCCGATCCACCATTTCCGTTGCCATTACCATTATTGCCGTTATTACCGTTATTGCCATTTCCATTGTTTCCGTTGTTACCATTTGAATTCCCGTTACCATTGTTGTCCCAGGATTGCCGTTACCTGTAGATCCATCATCCGGATTGTCTACTCCTGGTTGCTCTGTCCCTGGATCCAATCCTGGATCCGGCTCTGGCTCAGTTTCGTCTGGTATCGTTTCCTGTGCCTCAATCATCAGAGATATGGTATTCGTAGGAGCCGTTTCAACTCCAGTAGCCAAATCATAAGCAGTTACATAGTACTCGTAGGTTAGTCCCGGAAGAGCACTTAAATCCTGCGTACTGGTTGCTCCTATGGAATCAATAAGATGTGTAAACTGTGCTTCAGATGTTTCCTTCCGGTAGATCCGATACTGTGTATTCGCATCCCCTGTTCCTGTCCAGTTGAGTGATACGATCTGCGATGTTGGATCATACGCCCCGCTCAGTCCACTTACCGACAGTTGCGGTTGTTCTGGTTCTGGCTCCGGAATAGGTGTCTGTCCGCCTTGCGGCGCCTTGAACTCCTTGACCGGTACACCTTTTAACGCATCACTCATCACTTTGGCGAAGAAAGCTGCTGACAGTTTACTACTGTTCTTAAGCATGTGCGTCGCATCAGGGTTGTCGTATCCCATCCACACGGCTGCTGTCCATTCTGGCGTATAGCCAACAAACCATACGTCACGGTTCGCACTATTACCTGCGATGCCACTTTGAACAGTACCTGTTTTACCTGCCACTGGTCGATCCAAGCGTGCAGAACGTCCAGTACCATCATTAACTACATTTTGCAGCATTTGAGTCAATTGATATGCATTCTGTTCACTCATGACACGAGTTGTGTCTGACTTATCATGTTTGTAGATCGGTTTATCCGTGCTGTCTACTACCTCTTTAATTGAATAAGCCTGTTGATACTCACCCAGATTCGCAAAGGCGCTATATGCCTGAGCCATTTCCAGTGTATTCGTACCTTTGCTCAGACCACCTAGTGCGATCGCAAGGTTCTTATCCTCATCTGCCATTTGAATACCAACACTTTTGGCAAAGTTTATGCCCGTGTTCACTCCGATTTTGTCCAACAGCCATACAGCCGGAATATTCTCTGATTTAGTAATTGCATCCGTCATACTAATCGTCGATGAATATCCATGCAGGTTATTCGGACAGTAATTACCGAAGCATTGCTTCGCATTGCTTAGAGCTGAATTGGCATTATAGTCACCTGACTCTAGCGCTGGTGCATATGAAACGATCGGTTTAAAAGCTGAACCCGGCTGCCTACGGCTCTGTGTTACCCGGCTATACCCTTTGGTTTGATAATCACGTCCACCCAGAAGTGCAACGAGACTGCCATTTTCATGGTTCATAATAACCATCGAGCCTTGAACCTTCTGATCGTCTTTACTTTCTTCAAATAAGCTATCATCTGCAAAGGCTGTTTCCATTGCGGTTTGAGCCTGAGCGTCCATCGTTGTGTAAATTTTGTATCCACCGATATTGAGATCATCTTCTGTTTTGCCCGTTACTCGCTCTGCTTCACGAAGAACATAGTCAATGAATGGCTGATACTTCTTCTCTTTCTCTGGTGGCGTATAGTCGTAATCAACTGCCTTCGCTTTGTCCATCTCAGCTTTACTAATGTAACCTTGCTCATACATGAGTTGTAGAACAACAGCACGACGCGCTTTGGAATCATTAGGATTACTCAGTGGATTGTAAGCTGATGGCCCTTTTGGCATAGCAGCCAGCGTTGCAATTTCCCACAAATCCAAATTATTCAAATCTTTTTTACCAAAATAAAATTCTGACGCCGCTTTGATGCCATAACGCTGATGACCGAAGAAAATCCGGTTCAGATACATCGTCAAAATTTCGTCTTTTGTATATTTGCGCTCCAGCGCCATTGCAATAGATACTTCCGTTGCTTTCCGGAAAAATGTTTTGTCACGTGACAAAAACATATTCTTGGCCAATTGTTGAGTTAATGTACTCCCACCCTCAACCATTGAACGAGCCATGACGTCTTTTACCGCGGCACGTCCAATCGACCAGATATCTACACCCTGATGCTCATAGAAACGTTTATCTTCTGTTGCAACAAAGGCTTCTTTCAATAATTTTGGAATAGCATCACTATCCACCGGTTCTAATTTCTTGATGGATAATTCGCCCATTAGTTGACCATTGCGGTCATACACCTTGGACGTTTCGTTAATCGTGGTTTTGTCCATATTGGCCTCAAGCAGCTTCTGCCCACTCACCATAATAAACAAATACCCACCTAGTGCACAGAAAATGGCGATTGCCATTGTGAAAAACAGTGTCCATCCAACGCGTTTACCCGTAATTTTTTTCTTTTTAGAGGTCTTTGGTTTCGCTTTTTTGGTTGACTTAGTATTGTTATTGCGATTATTAGACCTCGACAACGGATCGTTTGGCATGTTACCTCCTGACTCCCTTTCGGTTGCGTAATTTCTATTCGTCTGTTGGCTAAGCTTATATTAAACTTATTTTGCCCGGAATGAAAAGAACAACCCTTATTCAGGTTGCTCTGCTTCAATTCCTATACATGTAGACGAAATGGTTGTTAAAAAGGTTTCGTAATTTTTTAAGCTTCGCCGTTGTTGTCTTGCTGCATCAGCGATACGCTGCGTTGCGGCGTGAACGTGGAGATGGCGTGCTTGTAGACCATTTGCTGGCGTCCGTCGCTGTCAATGACGATCGTAAAATTGTCAAATGCCTTGATCGTTCCGCGGATTTGGAAGCCGTTGGTCAGATAGACCGTAGCAGGAATGTTTTCTTTCCGCAGTTGGTTCAAGAACGTATCTTGGATGTTGATGGACTTGTTCATTAGCCGTACCCCCATTGGTTCATTTGAATTCGTGATTGAGTAATATTCAATATCGCTGAGTAGCTTTCGTGCTATTATATCATGAACAGTTTCATATAATCCACAAAAACCCCTTGTCTGCTATTTTGCACCTTGTTACAAGCACATTAATAACTAGAAGACTTATCCATTATACACCGCTTGTCAGTTTTACAAAAGAGGGACAAATCCTTCGATTATTAACGCTTTTCTTCTGGATTCCACTGTTCTTCTTTCAAACTTGTCGCATGCTGATTCTGCGAACTATAATCTCGCTTTCTTCGATCCTCAATAAGTAGTTTCAAATATGTGTTGGTCTTGGATAACACAATAATTGCCCAGATTAGAGCAACCAAGCCTGCTATTGCAAAGCTAATCCCAAATAAACCTGAGAAAAACATATATATGGTTGTCACACCAGATGGCTCAAAATGCATTTGAATCATTCCTTTCACACCGGAGGAAAAAGCACCTCATTTAATTGTAAACTATGTCCATTTTATTATTTATGTTATTATTTTACAACCGATTTAATAATTACATCTCGTTATTAATCATAAAAATAATAAAACCTCTCTCTTTTTATCAAAAGAGAGAGGTTCAAAAGCCCTGCTTGCACACCAATAATTGCCCAAAAATCAACTAAATCTCTGCTTAATTAATCCAGACACTTGCTCAAGATTGCCTGCAAAATTTTCAGTATCTGTCACATCGACCCACTCGATATCTTTCATATGACGGAACCAGGACAATTGGCGTTTGGCGAATCGACGAGTGTCTCTTTTCAACCATTCCACCGCTGCTTCCCAGCTCACTTCACCTTGCAGATATGCAGCAATTTCCTTATAGCCAAGCCCCTGCATGGAAATATGCCCTCTGGCAACACCACGATCTAACAAGGATTTCACTTCATCGACCAAGCCCTGCTCAATCATGAGGTCGATTCGTTCTTCTACCCGGCTATACAGCTTCGCACGATCCATCGTAAGTCCTATGATGCTTAGATCGTATGGTGACTCTTTCTTTTGAGCAGCAAGCTGATCTGACCATTTCTCACCCGTTAAATGATGGATCTCCAACGCCCGCACGATTCTTCGTTGGTCATTCATGTGCAAACGATCTGCACTCACAGGATCGACTGCTCTTAATTTATCGTGAAGCGCCTGAGGCCCATGTTGGTCCGCATAACGAAATTGTTCTTCGCGAAATACTTCGTCAGAGCCGCTTTCCGAGAACTGAAATCCGTAACATACCGATTCCACGTACAGCCCGGTTCCGCCTACAATGAATGGAAGTTTGCCACGTCCTTGAATTTCTCCAATTAAACGTGTAGCACTTTCCTGAAACTCTGCCACAGAGTAAGGATATTCCGGTTCATGTATATCAATTAGATGGTGGGGTATGCCCTGCATCTCGTCTTCGGTAATTTTAGCCGTGCCAATATCCATTTCGCGATATACCTGCATCGAATCTCCTGAGATAATCTCACAATGAAACGCCTTGGCAAGCTCAATGCTCATTCTTGTTTTGCCTACTGCTGTTGGACCAACCAATACAAGCAATTTCGGCTTAGCTTCCACTTTCAACATTAATCACTCCGTACAGTGTTTTTGCATTAGCTCGATCGAGTACCTCAAATCCAAGTCTCGTAAACTCAACGCTGCCGCGCTTTTCTTTCATAACTACCCGCTTACGTGCCACTCGCTTTGCTTCAACAATGCTCTCTTCCGCTAAAGCATTGGCGTTCGCATACTCCCGTAGAGGCTGGATGGCACTGGAGTCCATCATTGGCTCACGAAACATCGGATCAAAGTAAATCGTATCACAGCTTCGGTCAGGCAGCGAACGGAGTAAATCCAGATGATTCGCATGATGGAGCTCAATGCGTCTGAAGGCTTCATCTACCGCGGGCTGATTGCTCTCATAATGAGACATGCCTTCCACTAACAATGCGTAAAGGGCTGGTGAGCTTTCGCATGCAATCACACGACCTCTTTTGCCAGCAGCAACAGAGAAAACCATCGCATCCGTACCTAAGCCTGCTGTGCAATCAAGAATAGTATCTCCTTCACATACTAAGCCTGCTTCAAGCATAGGGTCAGGCTCTCCCTTAGCACACGCTTTGCACGAACAAACCCCATACTTGGATGAAACTCCAGTTGGGGTGCGTCCTTGCGAAATAAACGCGCTCTTCCTTTCAGTACAACAAGAATCTCATTGACTCCGTACCGTTCTAGCATTCTTGCCAATGATGTCCTGTTGCGTGGCACATAAGTTCCGCCTGTTGATTGTGCTAGCTTACGTGCCCGTTCCACGAGAGATGTAGCCTCCGTGTCACCGGTTGTAATATACATAACTTCCTCCTAAATGATTACATTACCCGTTTGAAAAGTTTTTCCAGATCATAGGTTGAAAATGAAACTACAATCGGTCTACCATGTGGACAAGTGTACGGTTGCCGGCACGAACCAAGCCGCTGAATCAACACTTCCGCTTCCTGATCAGTCAGCTTCTGATTCGCCTTAATGGAAGCCTTACACGAACACATAATTGAAGCAGCTTCCCTCATTTTCGCCACATCAATGCTTCGTTCACTCAGTACCCATTCAGACATTTCCTCAATGATGTCCTTCTCATCCCCTTTAGGAAACCAAAACGGATGTGAGCGCACTCGGAAAGTCTGTCCACCAAAGTGCTCTAGATAAACACCTGCCTGTTCAAACCATGCCAATCTTGTTTTCAGCTTTTCCGTCTCCGATGGCGTAAACTCCAGCGTAATGGGTAACAACAACTCCTGTGAAGCTGTTGCTGGATTGCCAAATTTCTCATAATAATACTCGTAATTCACTCGTTCATGTGCAGCGTGCTGATCGATCAAATAGAGTCCATCTTCGTTCTGCGCTATAAGATACGTGCCATGGTGCTGCCCGATCAGACTAAGATCAGGAAATGCAGGCATGGAGCTATTAGATTGAATGGCAGAAGCCAGTTTCGCCGTATCCGGCAGACTGGAGCTTCTCCAGCTCCGTTCTCCCTTTGCAGTATTACTCGGACTGTAGGAGGAACGTGTTTCTCTAACCGAATAATCTGTAGAGCGTTGTTGATTAACAGATGGTTTATCATTTGGATCATTTTGTAATGGTAATGAACTAGAATAATCGTCTCGCTTGTCCTTTTCGCTCTCCTGCTCCAGCACAGCACCTTTCGAACTTAACGAAGCATATGGGTCATATGAACCATCATGTTCAGGTGGTGCCTCAGGCAGCGGAGCTAACTGGTTCAAGAGTTCAGTAGCCTCACCAGGTTGAACATCAGCTGGAGCGTCTAGATCATCCTCCTCAGAAGGAAGGATTGCCCCGAGATGGGCTTTGAGATAGTCCCCGATCCATTGCTTGATCCAAGCTTCGATTCGTGTGCAGATGCATCTCCTGTGGTTCGTTGCTGATGATGCCCTTCTGTATCTCCGTATTCCTTAACCGGCCCTCTTGGGAATAAGAACTGTTCCTGGATAAAAGAGCTATCGTCTCCACGTCTAATCTGCTGCTTCTTGACCTGGGGAATAAGAACTTCCTGCCGCAATATACCACGCACCGTTGCTTCCACAAATTCGTATAATTCCGCTTCTTTACTGAACCGCACCTCAAGCTTGGCTGGATGCACGTTCACATCCACTAGTGATGGATGCATCTCCAGTTGAATAACGACGAGTGGGAAACGATTAATAGGTAGCAAGGTATGGTATGCCTTAAGAATGGCCTGATTAAGACCATAATTTCGAATGAAACGCCCATTCACAATCGTTGACATCCCACCACGATTAGCACGCGTCCACTCTGGCAGACTGATTAATCCGCTCACGCGATAGTCCAGATTTTCTCCTTCAATCGGCAACATCGCCTTAGCTGCACTTGTTCCATAAATGGCGGCAACGACCTGCAGCAGATCGCCATTACCTAGCGTTTGCAGCAACACATTGGCATTGTGCCGCAACGTAAATGAGATATGAGGATGAGACATCGCCATACGATATAATACGTCTGAGATATGTCCCAGCTCGGTCTGAATGGTCTTCATATATTTTAATCGCGCTGGTGTGTTATAAAATAACTCCTTCACGACAAATTCCGTGCCTTGTGGTGATGTCGCATCCTCATGTGAAGTGAGCTTTCCGCCCTCAATGATAATGCGACGTCCTCGACCATCATCTCCACTCGCTGTCAGTACATCAACCTTAGAAACAGCCGCGATACTGGGTAAAGCCTCGCCGCGGAACCCTAAGCTGGTAATCTGAAATAGATCACGCCCATGGGTAATTTTGCTTGTAGCATGACGGTAAAAAGCAGTCTCTAGATCATCAGGCTCTATGCCTGATCCATTATCCTTAACGCGAATGCTGAGAAGTCCACCTTCTTCGACTGCAACCTCGATTTTGGTAGCTCCAGCATCCACCGCATTTTCCAGCAACTCTTTCACCACAGAAGCAGGACGCTCAACAACCTCACCTGCTGCTATCTGGTTCGCAATATGTTCATCCAATACATGTATTTTCGCCACAGGTTTCTCCCCTCCCGTATTCTCAGGATAACTGCTGCGCCTTTAATTTGAGTTCATTCAATACTTGCATTGCCTGAAGTGGCGTCATATTCATGACATCAATGTCTTTCATATGGTGAATGAATTCCTTCGTAGATTGATCCATCTCCTGGACAACTGGAGTCTGAGCTACACTCGGCTCTTCATCCCCGAAAATAGACAGTTGCACAACCTCAGGAGACTTATGACTAGATTGCCCCTTATTACCTCTTTTGTTCTCCTGTTCGTTTCGTTGATTAGACCCTTCGACAGATTCGTTTGGCTCCAAAGATGCTTTTTCCTCACGGATGATCGAAGAAATATCGATCCGTGCTGTGTCCTCTCTGGAGAAAACCTCACGCTCACTGAGCTTGACTATAGTCTCACTTCCTACAGCGACCTGAGCGGCAGCATGTTCAAACCCATGAAGCAGTCCATTGGCTCTATCAATAATGCTGTCCGGCAGACCTGCCAACCGTGCGCAATAAATTCCGTAGCTGCTGCTTGCCGCACCAGCAATGAGTTTACGCAGGAAGTTGACTTTGTCACCACTTTCTTGAACTGCCATGGAGTAGTTCGCCAGCTTGTCTAAGCTTTCCTCCAGATGAGCAAGTTCATGGAAGTGAGTCGATACAAGAGCTTTACATCCAATCACATCATGTACATATTCGATAACCGACTGGGCAATAGCCATACCTTCGCTTGTGGAAGTGCCTCGTCCCAACTCGTCAATAATAATCAAACTTCTTGGTGTCGCTTTCTCCGTCATGACCTGAATATCAGCCATTTCCACCATGAATGTACTCTGACCACCGATCAGATCATCCGCCGCACCAATTCGAGTGAAAATCCGATCCATTATGGGTACTTCCGCCTGTCCAGCAGGAACGAAGCATCCAACTTGCGCTAGAATGGATATGAGTGCCACCTGTCTCATATACGTACTTTTACCAGCCATATTGGGACCAGTAATCAACAGAATCCGAGCCTCATCCTTCTTCATCGCGGTTTGGTTGGCGATAAACGCCCCGTCTCGCATTACTGCTTCGACCACCGGATGTCGACCTTGTTCAACGACAAGATCATACCCGTCCGTTATTGTAGGCTTAACAAAGCTACGCTCCGCACTGATGGCTGCGAAGGATTGGTACACATCAATCTCGGCCACCTGTTCAGCCAACTTCTGCAATCTGGCAATTTCTAAATTGAGCTTGTCCCGTAGTTCCGTAAATAGCGCATACTCGATATCAACCATCTTATCCTGCGCTTCGAGAATTAAAGTTTCTTTCTCTTTCAGTTCTGGTGTGATATAACGCTCCGCATTCGCAAGAGTCTGCTTCCGCTCATAACGCCCCTCTGGCAGGGCAGCAAGATTCGATTTGGTAATCTCAATATAATAGCCAAATACCTTGTTATAACCGATTTTAAGTGAACGAATGCCGGTAGCTTCACGCTCTCTCGCTTCCAATTCCGCAATCCATTGCTTACCATTCACAGAAGCTTCTCGCAGCTCGTCTAGCCGCTCATGATATCCTGCTCGAATTAATCCACCGTCTCGTACCGATACGGGTGGCTCATCCACAATCGCCTGCCCGATGATATCACGCAGATCCTCACAATCGTCCATCACCTGTGCAATTTGTTGAAGAGTACGAGACGGCGAGTCTGCACAGTGCTGACGCAAGCGCGGTACTTTGTCCAAAGAGTGCTTCAGTGCATTCAGATCCCGCCCGTTGGCATTGCCAAACGCAATTCGCCCGACTAGACGCTCCAGATCATAGATATCCTTAAGCTCCGCACGAAGGTCTTCACGTAAAATAAACTGGTTATATAGCGTATCCACCGCTTCAAGCCGCTCATTAATTTTGCCTTTTTGCAGCAACGGTTTATCAATCCAGCGACGCAGCATACGTGCACCCATCGACGTTTCTGTCCGGTCTAGTAGCCACAGCAATGAACCTTTTTTGGATCGTTCCCGCACCGTTTCTACCAACTCCAAGTTACGTCTGGTGAACGGATCGAGGATCATATAATGCTCTGGCTCATACGTCGAAATCTGTGTGAGCTGACCCAACGAACGCTTCTGCGTTTCACTTAGATAAGAGAAGAGGCGGGCAATACATTCCTGACGCTCTGGCTCCAGACGAGCCCATACCGCTTCACCGAATTGCTGTTGCACCAGATCCCCTTTGCTCTTCACCCATGGCGTATATACTACCGGCCGACCAATTGGTGACGACTGGGCTGCAACGACATCAAGCAAGGCAGCATCCCCCACGAATTCCGAAGGTTCGTAGATACCAATCTCATCCTTAAGCCACTCTGCAGAGTACGGAACGGATGTGACGTACAACTCCCCTGTTGACAAGTCACACGCCGCCAAAGCCAGCGTATTGGCATTTCCCGTTAAACACACCATATAGTTATTCGTTTTATCACCGAGTGTTTTACCTTCCATAACAGTACCAGGCGTAATGACACGCACAATCTCACGGCGTACCATCCCTTTTGTTACGGTTGGATCTTCCATTTGTTCACAGATTGCTACTTTATAACCTTTTTCAATCAAACGCTGTATGTAATTGTCAGCCGAATGATAAGGTACGCCACACATCGGAATTTTATCTTCTGTACCGCCATTCCGTGCGGTTAATGTTATTTCAAGCTCACGAGCTGCATTGATTGCATCATCGAAGAACATTTCATAGAAATCACCTAATCTAAAAAAAAGAAAAGCATCCTGTGCTTCAGCTTTAACTTGCAAGTATTGTTGAATCATTGGCGTATACTGAGCCATGAATATCCTCCATCCGTTTGCTTTTACTTGTCAGGGTGTGCACCGATCCTTACAACGCGTATTCTTTTGGCACACTTTGAACGACCTCTTGAAGGAACAATAAGGCGGTAAAGCATCTAATCATGCCTCCGCCTTGTATTTTGGTTTGCTCCATAACCCTGTAAGTTGCTTCCATGCCTAATCTTCCGTAGCTATATCCGAACCTGATCGAATCTTATTATAACAAAAAAATATTCATTCTTCATGATTTGCTCGAATATTCCAGAGTTTGCGAATATCTCGACTCTCATCCCATGTATTGCCTTCTCTCAATTGACGAATGAGGGGCGCTGCGTATCGTTCTACCTTTTCGTATCCAGGCAGTCTTGTCAGGTCATCCAGAAGCGTAGGAATATATCTCTGCATCACACCCCGGTCTCCCTCATAAAAAGCCGTGTGAACATGCTCTTTAGCCAGGGGGCGCTGAAGTAAATTCAGAAAGTTGCCTGCAATGAGACGAGCTAGAGCAACGACCCCTTTTGCAACTAACGGAGACACCAAGAAACTTGGGAGTGTACGATACTCGAAACCACCATAGGACTTTACACGAAAATCCCCAAGAACTCCGTAACGTGGACGCCGCCCATCTCCCCGAGGATCCTGTAAAAAAGCAAGCGGTAGCGCTAAGTAATTATCCAGAGTGCGTAACAACTGTCCGCTTAAGGTAATCCCACTGAAATGAATATGTCCTCCAAGCGGTAAACCTCGTTGCGGCATCCCCCAGCCTGCCATATCAACGAGTGATCGGTTATGCTGCGTGAGGCTAGATTGAAGGCTCGAAGCAAATGGGTCAGCAATTCACGTGGCTCGGCGCTTGGAGATGGACGCAGCTCTGCGACAGGATAGATCCGTCGACCACCGATTGTCACTGAATCACACCCGGCAAGCCCTGAACGCTCTAGAAATCGGGAGGCAGGAACGATTTTGGATTCTGGCATCTGTACAAGCAAGAACTCTGGATCCATCCCGAGTACCGGAACGACCTGATTACGGCGTTCTTCATCCAACGCTGTCTGAAGCTCGTTCCAACCTGCACGATACAGGGTTGTGAGATCTGTCATCCCTTTCCATGGACGGGGATCAATCGAGATTACTGCACAGCCGCTCTTACCAGAGGCCTCAAGCCTAACAGAGCCATGATCTAATCCAAGCGTATACAATGTTTTGACCGCTAACCGTTCGATGCGTTTGTACAATGTGGATGCTGCGTCACGATCAAGCACACTTTCCTGCGAACTGTTCATACCACTTGTATCTTTTCGTTTAATTTTAATAGCCTGAAGACAGCATATCTCCACCTCATAACGAGCGCGTAGTCCAGACTTAAGCCTTTGCCTTTCTTGTGACGAAGCCACTTCTATGCCTACTTGTTCCAGCCGCCTGATGCGTTCACTAGAGAGCATCTCATGGTACCGCCTGACAGCCTCCTCCGCTTCCTCAAGCACATTCATCCTGTCCCCTCCCTTCAACAAGTTTTATGATAAATTTTATCGCGCTCAATAGTACATTACATTCAACGTTTATTTGACCTCTCCAAGACTCATGCTGCCAACATAATAAAAATAAAAAAAGAGGGCTTACGCCCTCTTCGTTGCCGCTTCCGGCGCATATGATACCTTAAAGTTGCAAAACAGGTACGATGAACTTACAGCTCATCGTCCAGCAGATCGGGATCGAGATCGTCATAATCTCCATCGCTGCTGCCATAGTCGTAGTCTTTATCCTCATAATCTCCACAACCGTCCGTGCACACTTTCACACAAACTTTAGTTTCAGCTACCAGCTCAACAGCGAATTCCCGTTCCACCCGGATAATTACGCTACCTCCACCTGCTGATACTGTGGCTTCCACACAACTCGGTTCCTGCGTTGATTCCGCAGATACCTCTACCGTGGAAGCCCGGTGCTTCGGATCCAGGTAAGACAGAGGCACATGTTCTACATACGACACTGTTTCTTTGGCTACATCGGTCTGCGAGTTTTTGTCATAGGAATACCAAATGTTGATATCGTAAGTACCAATAACTTCAATCCCATCTCCCGCTGATACGGCTTCATATTGGTGGTTGATAATCCAAGCCCCAAAATACTGGTCGGACCATTTGGCGGAGTCACGGTATGTGTTACGGTAGAGAACTTACGACCTTTGCCGCAGATCGCCTTCGTGATGATCTCTCTACATTGATGTTTATGACTCAATGACATCTTTAAACCTCCTCCATACAATCATTCACTACAAGTGTATGCAGGGCATCCGTCTAGGGTGACAACTATTTTCTATTATTCATTTGTAGATTGAGAACGATCCGAAATTGGTGACGGCGCTTTGTCCTTCTTCGCGATCTTAAGATACAGCGCGAGTTCGCGGCATAGCTGGAGAATTGCAGAACGAATCTCGAATTCTTCCCTTGTATCTGGCAGTTCCATACGCCTGAATTCTTCTTGCACATCTGCAAGAAGTTTTTCGGTTCGTCCAGTATAAGACTCTGTCAGAACATCCTGACTGAGCTGATCGAACAGCTCTGAAACCATCTCTGCATGAGGCATCTTCTGATATATCTGAGATACGAGATGCATCATATGCTGGATCGAGTCCAGCTGCGTTTTCCGCATATAGAAATATACACTCCATTCCTCATTAGGATGGATCACTTGATTTTCGAGCGAGCGCTTTGCTGCTTCAATACCACCGAGAACGGCCTTGTCAGCTTCAATAAGCTCCTTACCTGCCCATACTTCATTCGGATTACGAAGTGTAGCTGCAAATTCTTTGAAAATGACTGAGAACAGTTCATCGATTCGTTTGCGAATACGTAACATCTGCGGATCTGCAGCAGGCATATAAGCCAGATTAACGATCATCGCAGAACCCAGACCAATCATTAGCAGTGCGACTTGCACTAGAATAACGTGCACATCCATTTCTCCACCGCTAAATACACGGAACACGACGACAGAACCTGTCACAATGCCTTCTTTGAATCCGGCACGAACAATGACCGGAAATGCAATTAATATGTATACCGCCAATACCCAGTAATGGAAGCCGAGAAAATGAAAAAGCACACTGGCAAACAGCAAACCCACGACTGAAGCGAAGAATCGCGCCGATATCGTGCGAATACTTTTTTTTCTGGTTACATCCACGCCTAGAATAGCAAGCAATCCTGCTGATGTCGGACCAGGCAGTCCGCACCAATCCGCAATCAGAACAGCCATTAGCGCTGCAATTGCGGTTTTTATTACCCTAAAACCCATTTAACATTCCATCTCCTCTAAGCTGAAAAAAATTCATAGCCAGCTCGTCTCCCTCTGGAATTCAACGCTTGCACGCTGATAAGCGTTCAATCCCCTGTCACAACAGATCCCGCTGATGGCATGCATAACGATACAGACGATAATGTCTAGTATTACACAACTTGCAACAATCCATTGCTTTTCCCAAATAAAAACAAGGAATGATACATAACCCGGTTATAATTGAAATGACAAACGACATCAACCGACATGCACAGGCATGCCGGTCACAACAACGCGCCCTCAAGAGGACGCTGGCTAATCCATGCGACGGAACCATCAGGCTCTCTATCCCAATTGTCACCTGTATTCCGGACTGTGCGGAATATCGTAATTTTATGGTACTTGATTTTGTCTGTTCGGGCAACGTGACACCTCTTGTGAAATTGTATACATATCATTACGCAGTCTAAATAAACCTTTGAAGAGGCACTATAAGTGCGTGTTCAAAATGGTCGGTTTTCAGTACCGAGAAGATGGAATGAAGATAGAAATGGAGTAGCGGAGCGTAGGCAAAACTACGTGAGCAACGGACATTTCGGCTGAATTTCATCTTCGATGCTGAGATGCCTTCAGGCATCCATCGTAATCAAAAGCGGACTTTTTGAACAACCTCTATAACGATCTGCGTCCTGCTATTAATTTACGTTCAACATATACCACCAGTTGATACATCGCAGTGGCGACAACAGCAATAATTAATAAGCTGGACAGTACCAACGTGAAGTTAAACACCTGGAATCCATAGATAATCAGATAGCCCAGACCCTGTTTCGCAACCAAAAATTCACCTACGATTACGCCCACCCAAGCCATGCCGACATTCACTTTGAGTGTAGACACGATGGCTGGAAACGATGCAGGCAGCACCACTTTGGTGAAAATTTCAGTACGATCCCCACCAAATGTGCGAATCACTTTAACATAATTGCTATCCACCTCATTGAAGCTGTTGTACACCACAAGGGTCGTAATGATGACTGTAATGGATAACGTCGTCATCACGATGGCTGTAAAACCAGCACCAAACATCACAATAAAAATCGGCCCCAGCGCTACCTTTGGCATACTGTTGAACACAACCATATACGGATCAAGCACCTTGCAGAGAAAAGGAGACCACCAGATCAGGACAGCAAGTAGTGTTCCTACGAGCGTCCCCAGCAAAAAACCGACTGCCGTCTCCCCTACAGTAACCCCAACATGCGCCCAAATCTCCCCACTCGCAACATCCTTGCCAATCTGACTGAATATTTTACTCGGATAACTGAACAGCAATACATCAATCCAGCGCATCCTTCCTGCAAGCTCCCATAAAAGAAACATACCTACCAGCAGGGATAACTGAACCGCAAGCACCTGACGACGCCATCTCGCTACCTGCTGGATATGATTTTGATACAACTCTTTCATCCAGACCTCGCGGTTTTCCTGCTTTCGTTTTGCCTGATTCACTCGATATTCTCACCTCCTCCGGACTGTTCAAGCTCACTCCATAAAGCTTGAAAAAGTTCGTTGAATCCTTCCTGCTCCCGAGCAAAAAAAGGCTGCGCCTCCCGAATTGACGCCGGAACAACAAACTCCTTGCGGATGCGACCCGGATTACGATCAAGTACAATAATCCGATCACTTACAGCAATAGCTTCAGATAGATCATGGGTTACAAGCACTGCCGTTTTCCCTGAGTCCTTCAAAATATCAGATACCAGATCTTCCAATTGAAGCTTGGTTTGGTAATCCAACGCGGAGAATGGTTCATCCAACAGTAATAATCCAGGATCCGTCGCAAGTGTGCGTACAAGAGCAACTCTCTGTCGCATACCACCAGACAATTCGGAAGGATACTGATTCTCCGTACCCGCAAGCCCCATATCTGAGAGCAGTTCCCGCGTTCGAATTCGACTTCGATCATCCAGTCTGCCTGTAAGTTCGAGTCCAATTAGAGCATTATCCAAAATGGTCCGCCAAGGGAACAGATAGTCCTGTTGCAACATATAACCTACCTGGGAAGACGGGCCTTCAACCAGCCTTCCTTTGACGCTAACCTCACCAGCAGTCGGCGTAAGCAGACCGGCGATGATCGATAATAAAGTCGTTTTGCCACAACCACTTGGGCCTACCAGGCTGACAAATTCACCTTGATTCACGTAAAGGCTCAGATTCTCAATCACCAAGGAAGCTTCACGTTCACTGACATACACTTGCGAGATTCCTTCCAGTCGAATTACCGTTTCGGATTCAGGCATTAACGTTCACTTCCTTTCCTGAACACCTTCTTACTTCGATGCCGCAGTTTGCTCTGCAAACGCATTATCCACAATGACTTCTGCATCTACGCGCTCCTTCAGCTCTCCTGCTGCACTCATGACATCCAGTAGATTATTCCACTCATCCTCATCAATAATCGGATCAGTCGCATACGTACCTTGTTCCTTGTAACGATTCACGCTGCTGATCAGGATCGCTGGATCAATATCCTTGAAGAATGGAAGAATGACCTCGGCAATCTCTTCTGCAGTATGAGAATCAACCCATAGCTGTGCTTTGTGCAATCCATTGGTAAACTTCTGAACCACTTCTTTGTTGTCGTTAATGAAGCTTTGTTTGGTCATGAACACGGTATAGGGCAGCTTCCCACTCTCCGTTCCGAATGATGCCACGACTTTTCCGCGTCCCTCTTGTTCAAAAATAGATGCCTGTGGTTCGAACAACTGCACATAATCTCCTGTACCGGATGCAAAAGCAGACGCAATATTCGCAAAATCCACATTTTGTATCAGTTCCAGATCCTGATGTGCATTGATTCCATGTTTGCTCAAGGCAAACTCTCCTGCCATTTGCGGCATGCCGCCTTTTCTTTGTCCCAAGAAGGTGCTCTGTCTTAATTGATCCCAGTCAAAGGTATCCGCTGTATTCCGGGCAAACAGAAACGTTCCGTCGGTCTGGGTGAGCTGTGCGAAGTTAATGACCCGATCCTCAGCACCTTGCTGATACACATAGATGGACGTTTCTGCTCCCACCAGGGCGATGTCAACAGAACCAGCAAGCAATGCCGCCATCGTTTTATCACCGCCAGCCGTCGTTTGAATCTCCACCTCAAGCCCTTGTTCTTCAAAAAAACCTTGAGCCACAGCAACATATTCTGGTGCGTAGAAGACTGAACGCGTAACCTCGCCTATTGTAATTTTGGACTCATTTTTTTCTTGGTTACAGCTGGTGAGTGCAACGATGACAATGAGCAAAATAACAATCGCTCGGATGAACCAGGGCGTGTATTTCATCATATTCCCCTCCTTTTCGGGCTTCCATTGTTTCTCTACTAACCATATGCGGGAGCCCAGCAAAAGGTTAAGAAGTTGCACACAAAAGAAGAGCGAGGCTCGTTCGCCCCGCTCCTGCAGATTTCATATGGTTGTTGCCTCTGAATTACAGCTAAATTACAGCTTATATATTTCAGCGTATTTCTCTTCCAAATAATCAGCCAAATAATCAGGATTCAATTCTTCTCCCGTTACGGCCATGATCAATTCAGAAGGTGTACGAGTTCTGCCATAACGATAAATTTTGTCCGTCAACCATTCCTTGATTGGAATGAGATTACCTTCAGCGATGTGGGCATCAAATTCGGGCATCTCTTGGCGCAACGTATGTAGAATCTGTGCAGCATACATGTTACCAAGTGAATACGATGCAAAATAACCGAAATCCCCACCGGACCAGTGAACATCCTGAAGCACACCTACACCATCATTCGGCGGCGTAATCCCAAGATACTCCTTGTATTTCTCATTCCACGTTTCCGGTAGATCCTTCACTTCAAGCCCTTCATTGAACAGCATTTTCTCAATCTCATACCGGATAATAATATGCAGGTTATAGGTCAGCTCATCTGCATCAATCCGAATTAACGAACTCTCCACACGGTTAATCGCCCGATAGAAATCCTCCAGCTCAACTTCGCTAAGCTGCGGGAAATGTTGCTGTAGATCCTTGTAGTATCGTGCCCAGAAGGGACGACTACGACCAATCATATTCTCCCAAAGACGGGACTGAGATTCGTGAATCCCCATTGATGTTCCTTCTGCAAGTAGCGTGCCTGCCAGGCTATCATCAATATTTTGCTCATACAAGGCATGTCCACCTTCATGCAATGAACTGAAGACTGCACTTGCAACATCATCCTGCAAATAGTTCGTAGTGATCCGCACATCACCCGGGTTAAGCCCTGTAGCAAATGGATGAACACTCTCATCCAAACGTCCAGCTTCAAAGTCATATCCCATCTGTTCCAAAATAAACAGGCTGAATTTTTCTTGTTGCTTGGTATCAAACAACTGATTCAGGAAGGCAGTGTCAGGTTTGTGATTGGAAGCATTGATCTTCTCCTGTAGAGGAACCAGACGATCCTTAAGACGAGCGAATACCGCATCGACCTTCTCCACCGTAAGATCAGGCTCGTACATATCCAGCAACGTATCATACCGTGTATCCTTGACACCCCAGTAGTCAATAAACTCCTGCTTGAGTTTAACAATATCGGTAAGATACGGAGAAAATCCAGCAAAGTCGCTGTTATGCTTGGCATCTTCCCACGCCGTTTCTGATTTTGCCGTCAGCACAGTGTAGGCTTGAACTTTCTCCGGAGGAACGGACTGACTGCGATCGTATTCCTTTTTGCAATCTTCCACTTGGCGGCGATCAAGATCCTCAAGTTGTTGTAATACGTCAGGCTGAGTCAATGTATCGAGGTATGACTTCATTTCAACAGAAGTTTGCAGCTTGAAAGCTTCGGTTGACAACATACCAAGGGTTTCGGAGCGTGTCGGAACACCTTTCTTAGGCGCACCTGTGCGCAAATCCCAGTGAAGCAATCCAATGGCTTCATGATAACTTTTGATTTTGCGAACTAAAAGACGAAAAGATTCTAAATGTTCTAGTGTTTGTTGATCCATTGTTACGCTCACCTCTCGAAATTTAATAGTTTTCCCTATTGATGATACTTTTTGAAATGGCTATAATCAACTTTTAACAGAGGCAAATTGAATTAGGGTTGTTAAAGTGTTCGTTCAAAAAGATTGGTTTTCAGTACCGAGAAGATGGGATGAAGCTAGAAATGGAGTAGCGGAGCGTAGATCAAGCTACGTGAGCAACGGACATTTCGGGTGAATTCCATATTCGATGCTAATCATGCCGCTAGGCATACATATGTAATCAAAAGCGGACTTTTTGAACAACCTAATGAAGCCATAATGATAGATGCTGACGGTATTAGTAGTATAATGATTGAAGCAATACGGCTTAGATTAGGACAAGCTACACGTAATGTAATTGGCCGTGCTCATCGTATTTAATCACAGGAGGCAATGGATATGAACAACATTCAAGAGATTCTGGAACACAACAAAACATTTGTCGAGTCAAAAGAATACGAAAAGTATACGGCTGGTAAGTTCCCAACCAAAAAAATGGTTATCATCACATGTATGGATACCCGGTTGGTTGAATTGCTGCCCAAAGCCATGAACTTGAAAAATGGCGATGTAAAGATCATCAAAAATGCAGGCGCGATCATTTCCCAACCTTTTGGTAGTGTTATGCGTAGTGTTCTTGTCGCTCTCTATGAGCTTGGAGCCGATGAAGTTGTTGTAGTTGGTCATAAGGAATGTGGTATGGCTTCTCTTCATGCAGAAACGATGATTGGTCATATGCTCGAGCGCGGCGTATCAGAGGAAGTATTGTCTACACTTGAAAACTCTGGCATCCGCCTGAACAAGTGGCTGCGCGGGTTTGACAGTGTTGAAGAAGGGGTAAAACATACTGTGGAAGTGATTAAGAAACATCCACTACTTCCACCTAACGCACCCGTTCACGGCTTGGTAATTGACCCACATACGGGTAAACTTGACCTTGTCGCTGATGGGTATAGCGTGTAGACATCTCTCTCATATGCTTTTGGGTGCGAACCTTCCAGGTTCGCACTCTTTTTTTGTCTAAATTAAGGCAGTTTAGCTGTCAGGTTGTCAAACCATACAGTTTCAGTGTACACTTTTATGAAAGCGGTCAAAGATTACAATTGTATTGTTTTCTCTGGCTCAGCCCTAATATTAAGGAGACATGTGCATGAACATACTTTCCTACGGATTGCTCGGGCTGCTTACCCGCGAGGAGTCTTCAGGTTATGATCTGATGCTGAAAATTCAGCCACACTGGCAGGCTAAGCATAGTCAGATCTATCCCCTCCTGTCCAAGATGGAAAACGAAGAGTTATTATCTTCCCGCTGGGTGCAACAGTCTGACAAACCGGACAAAAAATGTACGCAGTTACGGACAAAGGTATTGAAAAACTGCTTGGATGGATGATCACTCCCGTTACTGCGCCCGTTACACGCGATGAATTCAATCTTCGCATATTGTGTGTCGGTATTGCAGAGGACGGAAGCATGAGACGCATCCTGAATGAGCGTAAAAACTGGTTTAACGAGCGAATACGTTATTTTGAAGATTTGAAATCTCGCATCCCTCAGGATAATTTGCGTGTGGGAAGTCGAGAGTTCGGGAGCTATATTCTCGTGCAGAAAGGCTTAATGAACGCTCAAACTGGCCTTGAATGGTGTAATTGGGTTACCCAGTTACTAGATGGTCAAGCGGCGATTCAAGACCCGATCCCAGTCATTTCGGAAAATTAAGAAAAATTTGAAACGTTTCCGTGAGTTCACCGTATTACTTGAGTAAGGCTGTATTTTATGGAGAAATCCAACAACATTAATCGGGGGGTTACGATCTTTACAATGAAGAAAAAATTCGGTATTAAACATCTTATGATGGTGTTCATGGCATTTACATTACTGTTCGCAACAGTTGGTGTGGTTAACCCAGATTCAGCCGATGCAAGACGTGGCGGCGGTTTCAAATCAGGTACGAAAAGTTATAGCAATACTCCTAAGAAATCGGATTCCAATAACAATGTAAGTCAATCGAACAGCAACAATAACTCAGGTACAGGTGCAGCTGCAACAAACCGTGGTGGATTCTTCGGCGGTGGCGGCGGATTCATGAAAGGCATGATGCTTGGTGGTTTGGCTGGATTGATGTTCGGTGGATTGTTCGGCGGCATGGGAGCTCTGGGTAATATCCTTGGATTGCTCGTAAACGTAGCTGCTATTATGTTGATTGTTATGCTTGCAATGACACTCTTCAGAAAGCTCACCAACCGTAAACCAGCGGCAGACGGACGTTATGATCGTCGTGACGATCGTGATGATGACCGCAACAGAAACGGACGGTACTAATCCCTATGGTTCTGAGCATGGATGAAATTGTGAATGCGATTTGCCTTCACATGGCAGAACGTAAAGGTGTACGACCAACTGATGTTAACGTTGAATTGAGCTGGGAGGAAGATACAGGATATTCCGCTGAAGTCTGGATTCAAGGCCGAAGTCAATTTTTGGTTGAATCCAACATGATTGAAGCAATTCTGCGTTATCTCCACAGTGAATATAATATTCGAGCTTATCGTGAAGATGTGCGACTGGATCTTGATGAAGAGATTACAGCGATTGTAAATCAACACTAATTGAGCTCAAAGCAACGAATTAAACCGCCCCCCTTTGATCTAATCAAAGGGGGCGGTTTTGTGTTAATGTCGCTTTTTACTTCAATTTCACCAGGCTGTAGTTCTTCTTCCCTTTACGGATAATGATGAACTTTCCACCGATAGCTTGCTCTGCAGAAACGTTGAATTCAAGCTCTGTTACTTTCTCACCGTTCAAAGAGATAGCACCTTTGGTAATATCCTCACGCGCTTGACGTTTCGATGGCTCTAGACCAAGATCCACCAACCAGTCAACGATATTTTTGGCTTCGCCTTCCGTTTCGAAGGTAGGCATTTCTTTGAAGCCCTGCTCGATCTCATCTGCCGTCAACGAGCGAATATCTCCACTGAACAAGGCTGCTGTAATCCGTTTAGCCTGCTCCAGCATCTCCTCACTATGAACGAATCTCGTCATTTCTTCAGCAAGTGCTTTTTGTGCTTCACGTTTATGTGGCTCTGTCTCTACTTTTTGCGCCAAGGCCTCGATCTCCTCTTTGCTCAAGAACGTGAAGTATTTCAAGTATTTCACAACATCACGATCATCCGTGTTCGCCCAGAACTGGTAGAACTCAAATGGTGTTGTTTTGTTCGGATCCAGCCAAATGGAACCACCTGCTGATTTACCGAACTTGGTGCCATCTGCTTTGAGCATAAGCGGAATCGTCAGACCGTACGCTTTAGCCTCAGAGCCTTCTTTTTTACGAATGAGATCAAGACCACTCGTGATGTTACCCCATTGATCCGAGCCGCCAATCTGCAATTGTACGTCTTCATTCTTGTACAGGTGCAGGTAATCGAGGGATTGGAGAATCTGGTAGGAAAATTCAGTGAATGAAATTCCGTCTTCGAGTCTGCTCGCCACGACGTCTTTTGCAAGCATCGTATTCAGGTTAAAGTTCTTGCCGTAGTCACGCAAAAATTCAATGACATTGATCTGGTGTGTCCAGTCATAGTTATTGACCATGCGCACCTGATTGTCGCCTTCGGTCACAAAGAGCTTTTTCAACTGTGCTGTTAATGCATTCACATTGTCTTGAACCTGTTCCAACGTCTGCAAAGAACGCTCGGACTGACGTCCACTCGGATCACCAATCGTACCTGTCGCTCCGCCAATCAAAATGACTGGACGATGTCCTGCCTGCTGGAAACGTTTGAGCATCATAAAAGGAATCAAATGCCCGATGTGCATACTGTCTCCTGTAGGATCGACACCACAGTACAAGGAGACCGACTTCGACCCAATCAGTTCACGCAGTCCTTCCTCATCCGTCTGTTGATTAATGGCTTCGCGCCATTCTAATTCATCAATAATATTCACGAATATACAACTCCTTCTCCAGTATCATAATCCTCAGCTCATGAGTTACGTGAGTCAGCAAGAAACACATCTGGGCAGCTTTTTTGGACACAAAAAAATCGCCTCCTTGTCATCTGTTGACATAGGGACGATTCATAACCGTGGTACCACCCAACTTGCACAGACATTCGAAATCGAACCTGTCTGTACCGCTTTTGGCGAAATATCGTTCGCCATCCCGCTTGGCATTACCCAAGATACTCCAGAGTGTAATTCGCAGCCCTTGTATGTATCAGGTTCCATCAACCCCTGACTTTCTGTAACAGGGACAAAGCCGCTACTGCGCTCTATCATCGTAGTTCATGTATTAGATTATAGCCAGTATAGCGGAACCTTAGAGCCAATGCAAGACCAAGTAACTTCTACCTTACATGCTTTACAATCCTATCGTTACTCACCCACAATATTTTCCAGATATTTCATTGCAAATGTGCTTTGGAAACAACGCTCGTCCATATTTTACACAAGTAGATAAGTGCTTATGCTCTTCAGCTCTGTTCAAGCTCCTGCCTTTTACCGCTCTCATGCCAACGTAGATAGACTCCACCAATCTGTTGGAAAGCTTTCTGAACATCCGCGTTCAGTTCTGCATAAATAGCTTCAGTGTATTTCAAATATGTATGTACATTATCTACTCCATGCCGTTTCATCAGTTCAACATGCGCAATCGTAAAAATAATATCTGCCAGTAACCAGTATAGAACTTCGTCCGTCTGCTTCAATCGCTTCTTCAACATAGGCATTCCTCGCTCATAGATCGTGACCATATAAGCAGTTTTGCCCACCTCTACATAAGGCACACCCTCCCATTTAAACTCTTCAAATAAACGATTAACACTACGCGCTACCTGTTCTGGCGGCAAGGATGTGCGATTGAGTAGTTCAGTTAGTGCAGCTGCAATTTCTTGTTTGTTCAGCAAATGTGACATGTTCACGCTCCTATGGCTGCCGATTTAATATACGATTGCCCTCCATTATTCAAGGCTCATCAAAGACATTGATTCACTTTTTATATCTTAACCTCCATTCGTACACTATTCCATTAAAAAAGCTGCCCTTAGGCAGCCTTAATTTTTTTCATTTTCGGAATAATCGCTAGGTATGGTGCGACGGTATCATTTTTCAAGTCTTATTGTTAGGCTTAAGTTCCGCAGAATGTCCGATAGGATGTGTCACATGTGGCCGGGACTTCGGTGTACTCTGAACGTTCAATTGAATGGTCGAATGGATTCGACAGCACCTGAACTAACTTTTCCACCAAACTAAGATCCCCGTGATTTTCCGCACGATCCAGTGCTTCCTCCACTCGATGATTCCGCGGAATGACCGCTGGATTGTGATTGCTCATCTGCTGTTGTACTTCATCTCTAGATTGAGGCTGTCTCTCCAATCTTGCCTGCCAGCGTGTATGCCACTCCTTGAATTGAGCAAGGTCAGCAAGATTAGAATGATGAGTCTTATCAAAAGTTAGAGCCAGGAAGGTATTGGTATAATCTGCTCCGGCCTGCTCCAGCGTTTCCAAGAGATCCTTCACCAATGTTTCGTCCTCCGGCTCCGCATTGAACAACCCAAGTTTGGCTCTCATGCCAGACAACCACGCTTGATGATACAGATCGGAGTATTGGGCGATGGCATCTTGGGCAATTTGCACAGCCTGATCCTCATCCTCATGTAATAACGGCAATAGCGACTCCGCTAAACGCGTTAGGTTCCATCCTGCAATGTAAGGCTGATTGCCATAGGCATACCGTCCCTGAGTATCTATTGAGCTGAACACAGTCCCAGGTTTGTATACATCCATAAAAGCACATGGTCCATAATCGATCGTCTCACCGCTTAACGTCATATTATCCGTGTTCATGACTCCATGTATAAAACCAACCAGTTGCCATTGTGCCACCAGTGTTGCCTGGCGTTTGATTACTTCCTCAAGCAGGGAGCGATAGCGATGCTCATCCAGCTTAATATACGAATAGTGACGCTCCAGCGTGTAATCTGCCAGTGCTCGTAATTCCTCTACCGTTCCCCACCTTGCAGCATACTGGAATGTACCTACACGCAAATGACTGGAAGCCACACGGGTCAAGATCGCACCTGGTCGCTCCGTTTCACGAGTAATCGTCTCTCCTGTTGATACTACAGATAGAATTCGCGTTGTTGGAATGCCTAAGGCATGCATCGCTTCACTAATAATATATTCACGAACCATCGGTCCAACAGCCGCACGTCCATCTCCTCCGCGTGAATATGGCGTTCTGCCCGATCCTTTTAGCTGAATGTCTACGCGTTCTCCGTCAGGCGTAATCTGTTCACCTAGGAGCAGTGCTCGTCCATCACCCAGCATATTGAAATTACCAAATTGATGACCTGCATATGCTTGAGCTAAGGGCTCGGCTCCTTCGGGTATGAGATTGCCCGCCAAAATCGCAGCTCCTTCATCACTCTTCAGCTCTTCTGTATTTAAACCAAGCTTCCTCGAAACTGTATCATTAAAAATGATTAAATGGGGGGATTGCACATGTCCCGCTCCCTGCTTCGTATAAAACGTCTGTGGCAATCGTGCATAACTATTATCAAAATTCCAGCCTGTCGCAAGCTTTGCTGTTGGCATGATATCACTACACTCCTTTTCCTTGAAAACAAGGTTCCTGTTGTATTATTGTTGCCTAACCAAACAATGCTCATTTATGTAGTCGCATGAAATTCATTGATCGTGAACATGGCACTCATGTTCTTGTAGAAACTGTAGCATATCTAGTTTAATTTTGCATGCTTATCCCGTAAATACAGAGCTGTTAACTATGATAAATAGTATAAAGATGAACCTGACTATCGTCCAATCACAATTATCAATAAGTAAACGATTCAACTTTTCTAACGACAACACAAAAACAGCGAATCCATAGTCTAAACCATAAATTAGCTGTTTCTGGCTTATCTTAATTAATTAATTAATTGGACAGCGGGTAGTCTGATACGATGACGTTCTCAATCCATCCATTCAAGGATGCTACAAATGCTTGATGAGCAGGATGTGGACCGTAGGCGCGCAATGCCTGCTGATCTTCAAATGTTACTCTTAAACCAATTGTATAGCCTTGAATTCGGTCTGTCTCTTCCGTCTGGTTAATCCCTGCTGTCAGTTCAACAATGCCTGGAATCTGCTCTTTTAGCGCTAATAATTGATCTACAAACTCCTGTTGCTTAGGTAATGTAGTCTGATCGTTAAAATTAAAAATAACTAAATGTTCAAACACGTTATTTTCCTCCTTTGTTTGCCTTGAAGCATAGCATGTTAGATGTTAATCGATTACAATCTAAGATGCTCAAATTGTAATTCAAACAGCAATATCATTCAAGAAAATTCCTTCTTCTCAATTTATACTATCTATAACTTACTAGAAAGAAGGTGCACCATATGACGCGTGAAGTCCGAACCGTCGTTTATGATACAGATCTACAATTGGAAGCCTATCAGTTCGAAGGTATTATGCAGAAATTCCCGAATCACTTTCATGACTATTACGTCATTGGTTTTATTGAGCAAGGCAAACGCTATCTCGCCTGCAATAACAAGGAATATATGCTGAACAGTGGTGATGTCATTATTTTCAATCCGCAGGATCCTCATGCCTGTGAAGGGGTAGACGGTAGAACACTAGACTATCGATGCATCAATATCCAACCTGACGTGATGAGAAAATATGTGCAGGAAATTACCGGACAAGACTACCTTCCCCGGTTTACAGAACCTGTGCTGTATCAGAGTGAACTCTGCACGTCGTTACATGAATTACATTTGATGATCCTGGAAGGTCAATCAGATTTTCATAAGGAAGAAGCATTGTTAATGCTATTGGATCAATTGATAAGAGATTATGCAGATGCCCTGCCTCCCTTAGGGTCACAGGATCTCACAACCGAGATCAGACGTATCTGCGAGTACATGGAAGCCCATTATATGGAGCCGATTATGCTGGATCAGTTTGTCGAGATGACGGGTCTGAGCAAATACCACCTGCTACGTTTATTCACGACCCAAAAAGGAATATCACCCTATCGCTACCTGGAAACAATTCGCATCAGTCATGCCAAGAAGCTGCTTGAACAAGGCGCACTGCCCATTGAAGTTGCTACGCGGACAGGCTTCAGTGACCAGAGTCACTTTACGAATTTTTTCAAAAAACTGATTGGGCTCACCCCCGGCAGTATAGACGCATTTTCAATCATGAAGCTAACGCCAGCGCTACGAAAGATAGCATATGATGACACATGAACGTCAGCTCTCAACTGGGCATCTACTTGCTCTATTTACAATACTCATCTGGGGAACAACATTTGTCTCTACCAAACTCCTGCTGATCGATTTCACTCCTGTGGAGATATTGTTCTTTCGTTTCGTCATCGGATATGTTGTTTT
The DNA here is from genome assembly GCF_003268635.1 of Paenibacillus sp. DCT19. Taxonomy (NCBI): domain Bacteria; kingdom Bacillati; phylum Bacillota; class Bacilli; order Caryophanales; family Paenibacillaceae; genus Paenibacillus; species Paenibacillus sp. DCT19. The sequence goes on along the minus strand of NZ_CP029639.1, from coordinate 2,870,538 downwards.
GTTGCTGCTGTATTCCAAACGTATACCCTTGGTCTCATTAACAGAAGAAATGTTATTTGCAGCCGCAGGTTTGTGCGGGGTAACGCTTTATTTTCTCATCGAAAATATTGCCTTAACATACACACTTGCATCAAATGTAGGGATCATTGTCAGCATTGCTCCATTTTTCACAGCTGTGCTTGCACACTTTTTCCTTCATGGAGAGCGTCTAAATCGCTCCTTTGTGCTAGGGTTCGCAATTGCACTATCTGGCATCATACTCATTAGCCTGAATGGCAGTTTTGTGCTGAAGCTGAATCCGATTGGAGATGTTCTCGCCTTTCTCGCCCCTATGGTCTGGGCAGTCTATTCCGTTATCATGCGCAAAATCGGCGCTTTACCCTATCATATGATCGGTGCAACACGCAAAGTCTTCTTCTATGGCTTGGTATTCATGCTGCCAACCTTGTTTATGTTTGATTTTGATCTCAATCTGATGCGGTTCGCCGACATGAACAATCTTGCCAATCTCCTGTTTCTAGGTATAGGAGCCTCTGCACTCTGCTTTGTCACTTGGAACCGAGCTGTACGGGTACTTGGTGCCGTGAAAACGAGCATTTATATTTATCTTGTTCCTGTAATCACAGTCGTTGCATCTGCACTCATTCTAGATGAAGCGCTGACTTGGGTAACCGTGCTGGGGGTTGTGCTAACCTTGGTTGGATCTTATCTATCTGAAAAAAGAAGTACCGGTCATGTGGACAGTTCAAGTCATGTAGCTGTGCAATCCACTAGTCGATCATTGTAACAGGGAAAATAGCTTGTCCAGTTCTGCTGGCTCTAAATGTCTCCATTTGCCTCGTTCCAGATGATCCAGCGTAATATTCATAATACGTACTCGCTCCAGCTTCAGCACCCTGTATCCCAGTGCTTTGCACATGCGGCGGATCTGCAAATTAAGCCCCTGTGTCAATATGATGCGAAAAACAAATTCATCCTGGCGATACACCTCGCAAGGCTTCGTAACGACATTTAAGATCTCCACACCCACCGACATGGCATGGATAAACTCTGCGGTTAGAGGCTTATCAACAGTTACGGTATACTCCTTCTCGTGATTATGCTCAGAGCGCATCATTTTGTTAACGATGTCTCCATCATTGGTTAATAAAATCAAGCCCTCTGAGGCTTTGTCGAGTCTACCCACAGCAAAAATTCGTGAGGGATAATTGACGTATTCGATGATATTGCCCGTAACACTCTCGGCAGCCGTACAGACAATGCCAATAGGCTTATTCAGTGCTATGTATACACGTTCACGCTCTTCTCTAGGAATTTCTTGTCCATCGATGAGCACGATATCACTTGGCTCAACGTCAGCACCCTTTTCACAGACTTCTCCATTGATCGTAATTCGTCCAGCTGCAATCAAGCGATCGGTTTCTCTGCGTGAACAGTAACCCGTCTCACTGATGTATTTGTTAATTCTCATGTTCCACCATCCTTTGCAATCAAAACGAACTTTATAAACAACTCCATTTAGTACCTTGTACTGATTTCCATTCCTGTCTTATCCTTATATAATTTAGAGAAACAATACAATCCATCCTTATGTATAAGAACGCTAACCTAATGTTCAGTGAGAGGAGATTTTATGGACAAGAAGTTACTTAGGACTCTGAAGAAATTATATCATTACTCGAATGGAGTATACGACCGTGAACGTCAAGTTACATTGTACCAGGTTGATACACTGACTGCTGCAGAACAAGAACTCTTGCAAGTTCACAATTGGAATGTGAATGACATCGTACAGATCGAACATGATGAAATTATAGACAAGCTGATTGCTCTACAACAAAATGAGAGCCTCTCCTGGCGTACAATTACCGATGCTTTTATTGCAGGAGTAGGCGGCAGTTATCCGAGGGGCATATCGACACTTGCAAGCTATCATATGATGATTCATACCATTCCCCATACTTACGAAGAAGCCGATAAGTTTCTCATGTGCAAAATCTGCGGGTTTAGCCACAACGACCAAGGCTGGGAGAACATCTCCTGGATTCGTTATGCGATCCACTTGGGGAATTATTATGGAGGCACTAGCCGCGGTGCTTATGTGGATCTGTATGAATTCATACACCTGCTGGAGACTACACCGATTACACCTACAGCAGACGATATCAACATTTTCAACCAACTGCTTGTCAGCCTAGATGAGGCCACCGATGATGAATCTCCGGGAAAATATGAGAAGCGTCTCACCTCGAATAAGTTAATCAAAGGTACGCCTGGTATCCGTCGTGGCATACTGCAATCTCTCGCTATGGTAGGGATTCTACCCAATCAGGTGCTGAGCCTCAGCCCAAACCATTGGACAAATGTCGAGGATCTTCACCTAGCGGGGTTACAATTAAACAATACCAACGGCCGTTCAGATATGGAAATGCCATGGGCTGGCTGGAGAGGGAATTACGGTGTCGATTGGAACCATGCGAAGCAGATTTTCGGATATGTTATTCAAGATCAGTCTTAAATCTCTTCATTTTCTCACTCAACACTGAAAGTAAGACACTCGAAGCCATAGCATTAACAACTAAGGAGCTTATGATGAACCAAGTTACGAAAATGACATTTGAACCCAATCATGCCAATAAAGAATCAGGGATATGGATCGGCGGTGACAAAGCATATGTACAAGAGTGGCCCCTTAATCCAGAGGGTGATCCTTTAATTCATCTCTTTTCAATCGATTGTAATCAACTTGCCAAGCATATTCATACTGCCACTTTGCCAGCAGATACGCTCATCTCGGTATTCTCCACCTATTCGGCAACAGATTATTTTCTAGATCAAGTAACATATACCGGCGATGAGCTGGAGTGGAATGAGAACATAGTGGGTGGGTGTACATTTGTCTCAGTAACTACCTCGCCATATATGTCCCATAGCCCTGGTGCGTGTATACCGTCGTGCGGAGTAGCGTTCTCGGAAGTTGAATTAGACGAGCAAGAATTCCCTGCATTTTCCTTTCTCACTTCAAGTCCACCTAATGGTATACACGGGATTACACATCTATTAGACCAATACGGTATCGTATGTCAGATCTATTCAGGAGATTTTCCCGCACCGTATCAAGATATATTAGGACTTACCGATGCGAATGGATACTTATTTTTGCGTAACGATAAAGAGGCACCCGAAGCACCACTAGCAGGAATTTTCTTTGTACAGACTGCTTAGATTTGGATTCTCCTATGCACATTTACGTTAAACTCAACCCTAATAATAAGAACAGCCCAAACGGCCTCAATTCTTACGAACTGGAGCTGTTCGGGCTTGCTTGCTGCAGGTTGAACCAATTGAATACATCATACATTGGAGCAACGTTTATACAGAGATATCCAATGTTCCTCCCAGATTGGGATGTGGAGCTGCTGATTTCAACATTTCAGCCATTTGCTGACCTTGCTGTTGTGCCATATCTTTTGACATCGACATCACTTGCAAGCCCGCAGACTGTTTAACCGATGCTTGACTCATAACTATAGACAATGCTGCAATATCCAAATTCCACACTCCTTTCGGTTTTATGCTTTTGAACGCACATCATATATATCGGACAGAGATGTCGAAATGATGAAGAAATGAACTTGTTATGTTGTTCTTTATTATGTTTTAGCTGTTCCTAGATCCGTTCTTCGTGCTATAGTTTAAAATACAATAAAATAAAGGAGAATATTATGACGATTCAACGTAAAGGGTTACTGGCCTTCATTGTGTTAAGTTTAGTATTGATCCTTCTACCCCATCACTCGTTTGCAGCCAAGAACGCGCTCGAACAATCCTACAAAGATGTACGTTACACTACATTTATTGATGGAAATCTTGCCAGCCATAAGGATCAAGCCTATTTAGCCGACGGTGGCACGGTATATATCCCGATTAAAATGTTTAAACAGATCGGTTCAATAGTCGCTTCAGGTAACGGTTTTCAAGTAAAAACAAAACTTAAAGAGCAGCATATTGATAAAAAAGATACGATTTTGTACAAAGGAACAACATACATATCATTAGAAAAATTTAGGGCTGCATCTGGATATTCTGTCAAAAATGAAGAGAACCTAATGGTAGCTTTCTTATGGGGTGACGAAAAGGGATCAGCAAAAACCGAAAAGATTATGAAAGACTTATCTAATGTACCGAAAGAACAGCGTAGCGACTTCGGAGAGAAAATATATTCCTACAAGGCGGATCAGGTGGGGTGGATCGTTGCGATGTCACGTTCTAGTATCATAACCGATGTAACCATTCAATTCGTTAATGGCAAAACGATTCAGGAATCCATATTTGGTAGTGAAGCTCCAAATTACTGTTATTATTATCAATACGAAAGATTTATTTGGTTATATCAAGGAGCCGAAAGATGGGCTGACAAAAATGCATTACCTTCATCCAACCCCTTGTATCATTTAGAAAAGATAAAGATTCGTTCTGTTGAAATCAAGAGCCATAAAGTCATTGTAAAAGCTACACGTGCAAGTGGGAAGTCAGTTTCATTCCAATTACCCTTAACAAACGATCCAAACGATTTTTTGGATGGTCAGTTTTATTACACAGACCCTAGAGAAGACTACCCCAAATGGTCATCATCTATATGGAAAGCCATTACTAAACAGCAGATACAGATTGGTATGACATTTAATCAGGTGTTGTTGTCATGGGGTGGCCCGTCACGCACGAGTGAATACACCAGCGCATTAGGTTCCATTGAAGTATGGGTATACGGAAACACATACGTCAATTTCCACAACGGAAAGGTACATTCTTGGTCAAGATATTAATGAAAAACACAATAAATAGAGAGCAGCGCTTCTGCTCTCTATCTAATTACAAAATATGTTACACTCACAACAAGGAGGGATAGATATGAATGGCAAAAAATTCACGCTCATATTCACGGTAGTCAGTATTATCATTGTAGGAGCAATGGTTGGCGCATTAGTTGCAATTGTTCGGATGATGTCCAATTAATAAATTCACCCTAAATACTTCAATTCTCCATTCTCGCTTTTCACCCTCAAAACGACTTTGGCATTAACGTATTCTGGTGGCTGAATGAATTCCTGACGGATCTCTGCCATCAGTTCCTTAATGACCACTTCGACTTCCCCTAACGTGGTGTCTCTCGATACCAGTTTTGTGTGAACAATCTCATTCTGGCGATAAGCCTCGAAATACCCCTCGTGACCTTCTAATCCAAAGGCCGTAATTTCGAATTCCATTTTCATCAGATCCGACATTCATTCATCAACCGTCCTTTCACCATATATGGGTGCACTTAGACTTCAATGGTCTTTGTTCCTCCACACCCACAAAGCTGGAGCTACCCTATAATTAACCCGTACTTCACAAAGCTATGGTATAACCCATCCTCTTGGACAGTTCCCGTGACATCGTCTGCAATCGCTTTTAGTCCAGGTTTCGCATTGCCCATTGCAATGCCTACATGACAGAATTCTAACATCTCCACGTCATTCATCCCATCACCGATAGCAATGGTCTCTTCTCGGCTTATCCCTACATGATCGATCAGATCAGCGATCGCGGCAGCCTTGTGTACACCTAGTATCGTGAGTTCTCCACTACCTTCTCCAAAGATGGGCACAGTGCATTGAATGACACCGAACTTTCCATCAAACTCCTGTTTAATCCGTTCAAACGGTACTGAAGGACTCTCCAGAAAACAAACCTTGTTGACGTCCTGCTTATACAGATCTGTTTCACCATAGGTGATCCCTGCAATAAAAGGATGAGGCTGTTGCTCTTTTTTGGCTCGTGCTAATGGATTATTATCTATGTCGCCATATATGCGTCGCTCAAGGTGACCTTGCAGGTTCCGGCTGCCATAAAGTGCGGAGTTCGATTCCAGAAAGAAATCAATGTCATGTTCGTTGAAAAAATCAACCATCTGGCGTACAGCTTCGACTGTAACCTTTTTGTGATATAACACCTGTTCGCCAAATTCCACATAACCGCCGCCTGCACCAATCAGGCCATCAAACCCCACTTCCCAGATCGCATCATAGACCTCAGCCTTGGAACGACCTGTACAAAGATAAAGCAAATGCCCATTCTCGCGTGCTTTTTGACAAGCTTGTCGTGCTGATAACGGAATGTTCCCTTCATCATCTACCAACGTACCATCAATATCAATAAACACCATTTTAGGTTTCACTGTGTTCTGATTCGTTCTCTTCATCTCGTTATCCCTCATTGTGTAAGTCTATAGTCTGTGAATACGATAATGAGTTACCTTGGCGTGCGTTCGTCGATTAACCTCTCCAAAAATGCAGCAAAAGAATCTGCATACACTTCAGGTTCTCCATTTAAATAGTCAAGCCTAATTACCTTGTATTCCCCATTGGCATCTGCTGTTCGAACATCGAAATAATATATTTCATCCTCATCCGGGACAAAAAGCTCCAGCTTCCCTTCCCGCTTCGCATCTTCATCAGCAAGACGGTACATATACAAAATATCCGTATCGGCGTATTCTCGGTGTTCGGGAGGAGATATCGTAAGAATACCTGTCCCACTTAGGAGAGCTACACCATAATTTAGCAGCCACCAGCGATAGGAAGGTGGTAATGGAAAACCAAGCTCCTGTTCAATTTCAACAATCCAGCTCTCTTGAACCTGACGATTCGGAAACCAACGTAAGACTTGGGTATGCTCCAGTTTCTCAATTAGACTCGTATACACAGATAACTCCCCCAATTCGTGATATTAGGTAATAAAGAAAGTTCGTAAACATTAAGTCAATTCGACCTTGCCTGCTGGCTTATCCATATGTACAGTCTGCCAGTCATCGTTCTGTTCCGTAATAATGGTAAACCCTTGACGTTTCCAAAAATCTACGGCGCCAGGTAAAAAGTGATGTGTATGTAAGTACAGCGTTGTGTACCTCATGTCAATCACCCTGTTTTCCAAGGCTTGCAACATCATCGAACCAATACCATATCTGCGATATGCAGGATCGACATAACATTTCACGATCTCGGCTGCGGACTCTTGTGGATATCGCCCCTGTATCGCTTCAATTCGATCATCATATGGCAGAATTCCGATAGAACCAACGATCTGACCTTCACCCACCGTAGCTACCAAGAAAATAGCATCTTTGGACTTCATATAATGTGCACTGAATTGCTCAAAATCTAGAGGTAATCTCGTGTGATCCAACATTGTAAACACTTCACGACGTACTCGCATGGCAAAATCAATGGCTTCCTGAATCTGGTGCACCTGAACAGGCGATACTGTCGGTTTAATCAGAAATTGTGTCAAAACATTCCACGTTCCTTATCTCTGTATTTGGAGCTTATTACTGGCACTTCTCAGCATACTGTTCGTGCCGATCTGCTCTTCCATCCATCTTACCGAATTCCCGTCATCCTATCAATCTATCTGCACATCTAACCAAATTGGTAGAGCACCCAAGCCATCTAATAGATTCTGCATACGATAAGTCGTATCACAATCCAAATTAGAGGGGGTATCTTCCATGTGGTTATGGATTAGCATCAGTGCAGTAACGATCATGATGATAACCTGGTTCGTTTATCGTTATGTGGATCATATGGCAGAAAGTAAGTTTCATCCTCACGCTCCCAAGCAGCTCTTAGTCAAATTTAGAGAGGGGACAACCCCCGACGAGATGCATACGCTTCACCGGAAAGGTAGATGTAACGTTGCTGAAACGTATGAAGATATGGGCTGGTTCCGTCTGGAATCTCGTAAAAACATGCTTCGTATGCTCAAACATTACAAGGATCATGAACTGATTGAGCATGCGGAACCCAACTATTACGTTAATGCCTCTTTTACGCCTAACGACCCTTTTTTTCCTTACCAGTATAACCTACCAAAAATCAATGCCCCTGCTGCCTGGGATATTAATCAGAGCAACAGCACGATCAAAATCGCCATCATTGATACAGGCGTGCAACTGAATCATCCCGAACTTGCCGCCAAGCTTCTCCCTGGTTACGACTATGTTGATTATGATAATATTCCTGAAGATGGCAACGGTCATGGTACCCATGTAGCCGGCATTGCTGCATCCATCACCAATAACGGTGTCGGGATTGCAGGCGTTGCACCACTAGCTTCCATCGTTCCACTTCGCGTACTGGATAACAACGGACAAGGAACAATGGGGAATGTCGGTAACGGGCTTGTTTTTGCAGCCAACAATGGTGTTCAAGTGATCAATCTAAGTTTGGGTGGTCCGATGGGTGAAGCATTCCTTCAAGCTGCCGTACAGTATGCTTGGGATCGAGGTGCCGTCATTATCGCTGCAGCAGGCAATGACAACACTTCATATCCAATCGTGCCTGCCTCCTATCCCAACGTTATTGCGGTTGCTTCAACAGACCCTTCTGATCTAAAATCTAATTTCTCCAATTATGGCCCTTGGGTCGATATGGCTGCACCAGGAGACACCATCTTATCCACATATCTCGGCGGCTCTTATGCTTATCTTAGTGGAACATCAATGGCGGCTCCGCATGTAGCCGGAGTAGCTGCTCTACTCGCTGCCAAGGGTAAGACAAACGCACAGATACGTGACGCACTCTGCTTCGCCTCTGATCCTGTATCGGGTTCAGGCATTTACTGGCAGTATGGACGGTTGAACGCCTACCAGAGCCTGCAAGTACCTTAATTCACTACATTTATAGGAAGTTAACGGTCATATTTAGGCCATATACACAAAGAACAATCCCGTTATAACGAGATTGCTCTTTGTTTATTTTAGATATCACCAGAAGATTACATTAGAAATATTGTGCGCCATTATTAGCAATAACCTCTTTATACCAATGGAAGCTTTTCTTTCTTACACGACGAAGTGTTCCGCTTCCGTCGTTATTTCTGTCTACATAAATGTATCCGTAACGCTTCTTCATCTCACCAGTACCTGCGCTGACCAAGTCGATGGGGCCCCAGCTTGTATAACCAAGAATCTCAACGCCATCCTGAATGGCCTCTGCCATCTCCGCGAAGTGGCTGTTCAGATATTCAATCCGGTAATCATCTTCTACGGTATCGTTGTCTAATAAGACATCCGTTGCACCGAGTCCATTTTCAACAATAAAGAGTGGCTTGCCATAACGGTCATGCAACTGATTACATGTAATGCGAAGCCCTTTTGGATCAATGGTCCATCCCCACTCTGAAGCTTGAAGATAAGGGTTCTTCACAGAACCAAAAACGTTACCTTCGGTTGAATTCTTCAGGACTTCTGGATCAGCACTCGTACAGCGACTCGCATAATAGCTGAACCCGATATAATCCACCGTGTTTTGTTGAAGAATATCTGCATCTTCCGGGTGCATCTCAATCTGAATGTTATGTTCTCTGAAGAATCGTTTCGTATAGCCTGGGTATGCTCCCTTCGACTGTACATCAATGAAGAAGAAGGATTCTCGATCTAACTCCATCGCTTTCCATACATCATCCGGGTTGGACGTGTACGGATATACCATCCCAGCCGCCAGCATACATCCAATCTGTGCACCCGGAATAATCTCGTGACAAGCTTTAACTGCTAGTGCACTTGCCACCAATTCATGGTGTGCTGCTTGATATAATAGCTGTTCTTTGTCTTGTCCTTCCTTAAGTACAATTCCAGCACCGATATACGGCAGATGCAGCAACATATTGATTTCATTAAAAGTCATCCAGTACTTCACTTTACCCTTATAACGGTTGAATAACGTCTTCGCATATTTCTCAAAGAAATCAACCATCTTACGGTTTGTCCATCCACCATACGTTTCAACCAGATGAACCGGCACATCGAAATGGCAAATCGTCACTACCGGTTCGATGTTATATTTCAACAATTCATCAAAAACATTATCGTAAAATCGTAAACCTGCTTCGTTCGGTTCGGCCTCATCTCCATTTGGGAAGATCCGTGCCCAAGCGATGGAAAGTCTAAGACACTTGAATCCCATTTCGGCAAATAAAGCAATATCTTCCTTGTAACGATGATAAAAATCAATCGCTTCATGTGAAGGATAAAACTCTCCAGCTTGAGGCACAAAAGAACTTAGATTACCCAGCGCAATGTTCATTCGATTGGCTCCCGTTGGAATCAAATCTACGGTCGTCAAGCCTTTACCATCTGCTAGGTAAGCACCTTCCAATTGATTCGCTGCTGTTGCTCCTCCCCAGAGAAAATTCTCTGGGAAGGCTGTCAACTTCTCAAACATTGCGTAGCCCTCCCATATCATTGTGAATTCTGTTTATTTGATTGGACTTAATTTAGTACAGTGATCAATTTATCTTTTTCTTGAACAGATGCTTCTTTGGTTCCTACAACATCCAGATAGCTTGAAGTGTTTGTGATGATAATAGGTGTCACAATCTCATATCCTGCATCCTTAATCGCTTGCAGATCGAATTCCATAATCAGATCACCTACATTAACGCGATCTCCATCCTTCACATGTGCTGTGAAATGTTGCCCTTTCAGTTGTACTGTATCCTGTCCGATATGGATGAGCATCTCTACACCATCATCAGTTACAAGACCAATCGCATGTTTAGTCCGATACACCGTTTGTACTGTACCTGTAATTGGAGACACCACTCTACCACTCGTTGGACGAATTGCAATCCCTTTACCCATGTGCTCTCCTGCAAACGTTACATCATTGATTTCTTTCAGTTGAACGATTTCACCAGCCATTGGGCTCATGATTTCATATCTGCTGTTTGGGTTTGGATCAAGTACTGGTGCTGGAGCAGCCACTTTTTCTGCTGGCTCTTTGAAGCCTACAACATAAGTCAGAATGAAGCCTAGCATAAATGCGATAATTGTAGCGGCAACCGTCCAGAAGAATACAGAATCCATTCCTCCCTCAGGGTTGATATAGCTTGGGAATCCGAAAATACCAAGTCCGCCGATAATGTATCCTTTTGTTCCAACAAAGCCGAGAATACCGCCACCAATTGCTGCAGCTATACAGCTCATAATGAATGGTTTTTTCAATGGGAGCGAGATACCATAAATGGCTGGTTCAGTTACCCAAAAATACCTGATATCACTGCCGGTGCGCCCAGCGTTTTATACTTCGCGTTTTTCGTTTTGAGCGTTACTGCAAGCACGGCTCCTGTTTGAGCAAATGATGCTGCGAAAGACAAGGCCAGAATCGAGTCATATCCAAGAGTTGCCAGGTTAACGAATACTAATGGAACAAGTCCCCAGTGAAGTCCGAACAAAACGAACACTTGCCATAAACCACCAATCACGATACCTGTAAGCAGTGGACTCAAGCCGTAAATCGAAGATGTGAATGCACCCAACAGTTGACCTGCCCATGTAGCAACCGGGCCAATGACCAAGAACGTAAGTGGTACGATAACTAGCAATGTGCAGAAAGGAACCAAAAAATTGCTGACTACTTTAGGCATAATCTTTTTAAAGAATCTTTCAATTTTGACTGCAAAGAATGTTGCAATGATGATCGGAATAACGGATGAAGCATAATCCATCAAGATAACCGGTATACCTAGAAACTCAATTCGAATCGGTGATTCAAATAAGGTTCCTGCAAACAATGTATACAACGGTTCTCCAGCGCGAATTCCCGCAAGCGTCGGATATACCAGCGATGCTCCAATCGCCATACCTAGGAATGGGCTTCCACCAAATTTTTTAATTGCTGTGTATCCAAGGAAGATCGGGAAGAAGTAAAATAAGCAATCTCCCACTGCATTCAGCAATGCATACGTACCTTCAGTATTATTAATCCATCCAACGCTACGAACATAGCTGTGAAACCTTTGATCATCCCAGTCGCTGCTAGCAAGCCGAGCACTGGAGTGAATACCCCTGAGATCATATCTACAAAACGGTTAAACAAATTTCCTTTAGGACCAGAGTCTGCATCATTCTCATCGACCTGACCTTCAGCAGACAAATTTCCTGCTTTTACTACGGCTTTATATACATCCGGCACTTCATTACCGATAACTACTTGATACTGTCCACCACTCTGCATTACGGTAATAACACCTGGTAGATTTTTAAGTTCTTCCGTTTTGGCTACGCTTTCATTTTTCAGTTTAAACCGCAATCTTGTTACGCAATGGAACACGCTGTTAACATTCTCAGGACCACCTACACGTGACAGAATATCCTTGGCCAATTGATCGTAGTTACTCATTGTATTTCCCCCTCTAAGTGTGTCTCATCCATGCCTTTGAAACAAAGAAAACCTGAACTACTGAACATACACAACGTACCGGATCATCCGGAAATAAGTCGTGTTATTCAGCAATTCAGGTTTTGCCCTTAACGGTTGCAACCCTGTAAGGCTGTACACATTGGTATTTAGTTATCTTAATAACTAAAGTAAGTTGCGATCAATCTTCACTGACCAAGGTTGGTCGGAATTGCCTGATTGAACAGTTACAATCCGATTGATGTATGCGCTTACTTCTTGAATTCATAATAGTACATCTGAACTACATTTGCAACAGTTTTTTTAAAAAATTTCTAATATTTATTTCCCGGTATTTGGAAATCGAGTAGGAGGGGGCGCCAAGCCCCCGACCTCTCACACCACCGTACGTACCGTTCGGTATACGGCGGTTCATGTCATATTCCGCAATTGATTATATCTGTCCGTTAGGCTTCTCAGACCAAGGGCTGACCAGTATTGGCTATTCAGCGCTCGGTGGAGAATTGGGCTACATGCGATACGCCAATATTTCTTCCTCGAGTTTCCCCACTCATAGGCTTTCTGCTTCGGGACTCCCATCGACTGCAGTTTTCTTACCTTTGTCTTGGGTTCCTTCCACTGCTTCCAGACACACATCCGAAGTCTTCTTCTTGTCCATTCATCCAACTCTCGGAACACGCTTTTCGTATCCACGAGTGCGTAATAACCACACCAACCCGTCAAATATTGATTTAATTCCTTTATTCGCATCTCGATTGGGCTCGCTTTGCTGCGTGAAGTGATCGTTCTGATCTTTGCTTTGACTCGCTCTAAAGATGGTTTTGCGATCTTTATGCGTGGGTTCTTCTTATCCCAGCTGAATGTAAACCCTAGAAACTTCCGTTTCCATGGGCGGTCTACCGCACTTTTCTCTCGATTGACCCTCAGTTTCAGTTTTCCTTCGATATATGCGGTAATGGATTTCATCACGCGGTGCCCTGCTTTCCACGTTTTAACGTAGATGTTACAGTCATCGGCATATCTCACGAAGTGAAGGTTCCTCTTTTCCAGTTCCTTATCTAATTCGTCAAGGACGATGTTGGATAATAACGGACTCAGCGGACCTCCTTGCGGCGCTCCTTCCGTTGATGCTTGAACAAGACCACCCTCCATGACTCCTGCCTGCAAATACTTTCGAATGAGTTTCAGTACTGTTTTGTCCGTAACTCGTTCCGCCAGCTTCGCCATTAGGCGGTCATGATGGATACGGTCGAAGAATTTCTCCAAGTCTATGTCTATTACAATGCGATGTCCCTCTTGCATATAATTCCGTGCTTTCCTCACTGCGTCATGTCCTCGTCTTTGTGGACGGAATCCATAGCTTCGCTCGGAAAACGTTGGGTCAAATACAGGTGTTAATACTTGCGTGATCGCCTGCTGAATGAGTCGGTCTGTCACAGTAGGTATCCCTAAAACCCGAGTTCCACCGTTCGGTTTCGGGATTTCGACCCGACGGACTGGACTGGGCTCATAGGTTCCGCTCTCTACGCTTTCGCGAATGGCTTGCCAGTTTTGTACGATGTGTCTGCGTAAGTCTTTTACCGACATGCCATCTACGCCATGACTTCCTTTGTTCGTCTCGACCCTTGCTAGAGCCGACAGCATGTTTGCTCGTGACAGCATTTTCTCAATCATCTTTCGATACACTCCCTTGCGTGAACGTTTCTTCTCTTTGTGCCGTAGAGGGCTCTGCCCTTCCTGAGTACCCTCGCGTATTCACCGCTACTTTCCTCGGATAGGTCCCTTCAAAAAAAAAAAAACTGGGATTGTCTGCTTTCAACGCTCATCCCCGAACGCCAAGTTGATCCGTTCCTATTTCATGTTCAGCCCTTCCGCAAGCTGTTGCAACAGCTTGCGTACTATGGCCTCTGCTGACTTCTGTACGTTCATCTTGTCCTCGCGAACAAGGTTACGAAGTTCACTTCGCTCTCGTACAGATCTCCCCAGGTAAGAACGCTATCTTCCTCTCCATCTACCTGCTCCATTTACTCTCGCACGCCTTCGGCAGTAAGGACTTTGACTTGTCTTGCAGTCTCATCCAACGCACGTTAGCCTTATATGAAGTTCGTATTCCTCAGGCCGGAGATTTGCCGCCAGCTTCCTTCAGATTCCACCTCACGATGGACACCCTTGCCTTGAGCTATGGCTACTACTGCCTTCGCCATTCGGGACTTGAACCCTAAAGATAGCGTCCATGCTGGGCGCACAAGAAAAAGACAACTTCGAAAAGCTCGAAGTTGTCTTTGAGTTGTATCATATGATCCAATAAATGATTGCACAATAAACTAGATTTAACCAATTACGGTGATCAATTTATCCTTCTCTTGCACGTTCTGAGCAGTCGTACCTACCACATCCAGATAGTCCGCTGTGTTTGTTACGATAATAGGCGTGACAATCTCATAACCTGCTTCAACAATGGCTTGCAGATCAAACTCAACAATTAGGTCGCCAACACTCACACGGTCTCCATCCTTCACGTGTGCTGTGAAATGCTGACCTTTGAGCTGTACCGTATCTTGACCAATATGAATTAGAATCTCTACACCTTGATCATCCACAAGTCCAATCGCATGTTTAGTACGGTAAATCGTCTGCACCACACCATTAATAGGGGATACTACTCTACCACTTGTTGGACGAACGGCAATCCCTTTACCCATATGCTCACCCGCGAATGTAGCATCGTTAATTTGTTGCAGTGGAACAACTTCACCCGTCATTGGGCTGGAAATTTCGTAACGATTGTTCGGATTAGGCTCAAGAGCAGTCTTCTCTTCTTTTACTGGCTCTGGTGTCTGTTTAGCAGCCTCTGGGTTAGCAGGATCATTGAACCCAATCACATATACCAATACAAATGCCAGTACAAAGGCAACTACAGTAGCGATCATAGCCATCCAGAATTCATAGTTAATTCCTTCTGTTGGGCTAATTAGAGCAGGGATACCGAAAATCCCTGAAGCGAATACAAACAATTTGGAACCTGCGAATCCAACGATACCACCCGCTGCAGCTGAAGCAATACAGCTCATAATAAATGGTTTTTTCAGTGGCAACGTAAGACCATAAATTGCTGGCTCGGTTACACCGAAGATCCCTGATACAAAAGCAGGTACACCCAATGATTTAAGTTTAGTATTTTTCGTTTTCAACATGACACCAAGAACCGCACCAATTTGTGCAAATGAAGCAGCAAACATCATAGCCAAAATAGGGTCTGCTTTTAATGTGGACAGATTCAGAAGCATGATCGGCACAATTCCCCAGTGAAGACCGAAGATAACCAATACTTGCCACAATCCACCAACAACAATACCTGTTACCAAAGGACTCAAGTCATAAATACCTGTTACACCTGCACCGATCAACTGACTTGCCCATGTTGCGATTGGACCGATCAAAAGGAACGTTACGGGTACAACGATGAGAATAGTGAAGAATGGCGTGAGGAATGTTCTCACCACAGACGGAATAATTTTCTTGAAGAATGCTTCTACTTTGGAACCAAAATAAGCAGCAATAATAACTGGAATAACGGATGTAGAATAGCTCATCAAAATAACTGGAATACCTAAGAACGTAATATGAATCGGTGATTCAAACAACGTGCCTGTAAACAACGTATACAGCGGATCTCCAGTGCTTAATCCGGATAGCGTCGGATACACCAGTGATGCACCGAATGCCATACCAAGGAATGGTGATCCACCGAATTTTTTCATAGCTGTGTATCCCAAGAAGATTGGGAAGAAGTAGAACAGACAGTCACCTGCTGCATTCAACAATTGGTACGTACCGGAAGCAGGATCGATCCATTCAAGTGAAGTAAACATGGACAGGAAACCTTTGATCATCCCTGTTGCAGCAAGCAAACCTAGAATTGGCGTAAATACACCTGAGATCAAATCAATAAAACGGCCAAGCAAGCTTTCTTTTTTGCCAGATGAGTCACCATCATCACTTGCGCTCACGGGTTCATCAGCACTCATATTCCCAACTTGAAGCAGTGCTTTGTAGACATCAGATACTTCGTTACCTACGACGACCTGATATTGTCCTCCACTCTGCATAACAGTGATAACACCGTCGAGGTTTTTGAGCTCGTCCGTTTGGGCATTGTTGTCATTTTTCAATTTGAATCGCAGTCTGGTCGCGCAGTGTACAACACTATTAATATTTTGTTTGCCACCAACACCAGTTAGAATGTCTTTGGCTAATTGCTCGTGTTTCATGTATTATTCTTCCTTTCTGATTAAACACGGATTAAAGGTATATTGGAGAGAATAAAAAAAACCTGAACATCTGAATGTCAAAACATTTCCCTATTAGGGGTAGTGCTCTGCATTCAATCGTTCAGGTTTTGCCCTTGTGGTTGCAACCCTGCAAGCTGATCTATGGGATTATTCAGAAGTTGCGTTCACAACTCTCTCAATATGAATTGTTAAGTACATCATTTCTTCGTCAGTCAGTTGATACGTGTAGTTGCTTTCAATGAATTTCTTAATCTTCTCGGAACACTTATGTGCTGCTGGATACTTTTTCTGAATCATCAGGAACAGTTCATCATCATTGTTGCTCTTGTAATGTTTCCCCTTCACTAAACGTTGAGCGAAAAATTTCAAATGCGTCACAAAGCGATAAAATGTCAGTGAATTCTCATCAAAATCAATCTTGAAATGATATTTGATGATTGTCAGAATTTCTTGCATGACCTGCGTCATACTCTTGATGTTCGGCATTTCTTCATTCAAAGCAGCATTTACAAAGTGAAGTGCCATAAAACCGGCTTCGTCCTCAGGCAGAATTACACCAAACTGATCACAGATCATATTAAGTGCTTCCAAACCGATTTCGTACTCTTCCTTGTACAACTGCTTCGTCTCCCAGATTAATCCGTTACGTATAGGCAGGTTCTTGCGATACCGCTCAATGGCAAAGTGAATATGATCTGTAAGATGAAGATAGATGCTCTCATTCAATTTCTTGCCAAGTTTTAATTTGGCGTAGGCGATGATTTCCTCGGACACTTTCATGTACTCCAGAGGAATGCTTGAGATTAATGCCTTAAAGTTTTCCTGAATATCTTCATTCTGTAAAGTAAATATCTTATCGATATGCTGCTCGGAAACAATATCACCCGCCCGCTTCTGGTAAGCAATCCCCGGCCAATGATAATAACTTCCTGCTCGTCATTCATTGCAACTACAGCATTATTGTTCAGCACCTTCTCGATTTTCACTTTATCACTCCAATATACAGAAAAAGACAAACCAATCCCTTTTCTCAAGGTATACGGCTTTGCCTGATTCAACAGTTACAACCCGATATGTTGTACGCGCTTCCCTCATATTATTACAAAATTCTACATAGTGCAACAAAAAGTTAATATTCCATGGTTATCTTTTGTAGGGCTTACGCTCCACTACTGTCGTCTTGGATGATTAGAACCATCTGTCTCTCTAGAAGGCATCGCACCTTAGCGATCTATAATCATAATATTGCCAGAATGAGCATGATCATGCCTGCCGTGTTACATTTAATTTTTATTGCCATATAGCTGCATCATACCGATCTAAAAGTCCGTGTACAAAAAGGTAGTTCCATAATTGAACTTTTTGAACACACTTATAAGGACGCTAACGCTTATGTGTTCTTTTTGCTATCTCGCTCAAGCTCTGCCTCAATCTCCTGGTTTAAACTTTTCATCTCATCAGGGCTTAACTGACTTACATCTTTATTCTTACGCTCCATCTCATACTGCTCAGCTTCTTGTTTATTCATCAGTCCCAGATGGTTCTTAATCGCCAAAATATCCTCTCGCATTTTCATCGTTTGACGGTAGTTCTCTGCCACCAATGCTACTGCAATACCAATTAACAGAATCGGCTCAAACGGGACTAACACAGCAAGCACTGCTGCCACAATAAGTACCAAAAGCATATACAATTTTCTCACTTCCTTTATTAATTTCCCTTCAGCGTAACCCATGAGTTCAACAAAATTTGCTTCGGAAGCAGGTCTACAGCAACTCTCTCGCCAATTCCAAAATATTGAATTTACTAAACATTAACCCATCATACATGCTCCAAGTAAAATAAAAAAGAGATTTCGTGCAATCCTCGTTAGGAAGCTTGAAATCTCTATCATTCAGCAATGTATTAGTATGATATTTAATATCTAACGGCCAATTAATACCCATCCCCAGTTCACTTTGCGAATACCAAGTGCAAGTAACCATGACAATCCTAGAGCTGCAAGATACGATAATATGATGCCCATACTAAAATGTGAGGCAAACACCGTTGTAAACTCACGTCTCCAGAATAACAATACCAGTGGATGAATGAGAAACACACCAAAGGCGACAGTTCCAAGCGAATTCAAAATTGCTCTAACCTTGAGTGGGCTTGAATGTTTTATTTTCCGAGTCCCTAATTGCTCACAGATTAGCATTAACAGTAAGCATGCCGTCAACGTAAACAGATTACGAAATACAAACAATAATGCATATGTAACAAATGGCATGTCTTCAAGTATTATTTTCACATATGAACTACCATAGATGAAAATGCCTCCCCGGCAATTAGCGCCGCAAGAACAACAAATCGAAACGAATGTAATATTCGAAGAGCTTTCTCGAAATTCAATCCCATCCAGGCTCCAAATCCAATGACGATGAAATAACTTGGTAGCATACTGCCCATACGTTCAAAATGCACTTGAAGATGAATCATATAAAACACCGCCTGTGCGGCAATGAAGTATAGTGGCATATATTTGGTGAAGACAGCATGCCTCGTTAAGGACAACAATATAGGAAAGATAACATAAAATTGCAGAATAATCAGAAAGAAGTATAGATGTGTATGCGCAGTTCCCGTTAAGAGTTGCCCGCAAATCGCTCCAAATGATCCACAGGCTGTTTACCTGCAATAACCTGCTTCACGACAAAGTAAATGAATGACCATACGAGATAAGGAACAAAAATATACAGCAAACGCTTCTTGTAAAAGGCCGGAACCCAGCCACGATCTCTCGCCTTAGAGTTGTAATTGTAGAATAGCACGAGCGAAGACAAAAATAGAAATGCCGGTACAGCAAATTGGAAAAATTGATTCCAAAAATAATAAAACTCTTGCTGGAACGTATTCTTCGCATAATGTGTAACTGCTGTAGAAGTAGCATGAATCGCAACTACTGCAATAATAGCAATGGCACGATAGAAATCCAGATAGCCAATATGCTTGGGCCGATTAACAGATTGATTCATACATAAAACCTCGCTTATGCCTGATATAAAAGAAGATAGGTTCCGGCCGCAATCCAGATTCCATGCTTCATTTTAATCAGCGAGCGAGGCTAATACAATGGTGATACATATCATTTTTCGACTATATATTCCAACATACTACACAGTTCGACATTCATTTCAAAATACATGATCTTTACGCTTCCGTTAACTGCACCGGATACTGAAATGTATAACTTCCTGATCCCAACATCACTTGAAGCTGATCAGCCTTTAAATGAATGCCATTTACATCTGAAGCCTGATCCAACGCTGCCCCATCAAGCAGGACTGTATCAGATACTACATTGGGAAGCACAACTGTTGCTGTCGTATTCACCGGAACAACTACACTGAGCTGTATCTCACCCTGTTCTTGTCGTGTCCAACTGGAAACCACTTTCCCATACATCGTCTCCACACTAGCTTCTACCCATTCTAGCCCAGGCCCTGGTTGTGGTTCGATATGGATGGCTTGGAAACCAGGACGTTCTTCGTCTGCACGTATACCTGCCACATAACGATACAACCATTCGCCAATTGAACCGTATGCATAGTGATTGAATGAGTTCATGTCAGCACTCCACATCCGGCCATCTTCCTTGATACCATCCCAGTGCTCCCAGATCGTAGTGGCACCTTGAGTGACCTGATATAGCCAGGATGGATAATCCTCATGAAATAGTAAGGTGTAAGCTAGTTCATGTTGTCCTGTCTCGCTAAGTACAGGATTCAGATAAGGCGTGCCTACAAATCCCGTAGTCAGATGATTATTCGCTTCAGCCATAAGTTTGCTCAGTTGCTCAATCGCTCGTTCTCGTCCAGACTCCTCCAATAGATCAAAGTGCAATGCCAGCACTACAGCCGTCTGAGTTGGTACCGCAATTCGACCTGAAGGTGTTACGAATTCCTCACGAAATGCCTTAACAATATGATCGTGTAATTCACCATAATGCGCTGCTTCTTCATTCTGTGCCAATGCCAAGGCTGCTTTTCTAGTTAAAGATACAGAATAGGCATAAAAGGCTGTCGCTACATAATCCGAATCGGTCGCTCCAATGTAGCTATCTGGTTTGGAGTCTAGAGCTAGCCAATCTCCAAAATGGAAACCCGTATTCCAAAGATAAGGCTTCTCACCTTGATTATAAATATAGTCCACCCAGCGTTTCATACTTTCATATTGCTCAGCTAACAGTCGTTTATCACCGTACATTTCATACAGTGTCCATGGACAGATCACCGCCGCGTCTCCCCAGGCTGCTGACGAGTGAGCTGTATCTTGCATATCATTGGAGAATATATCACTACTCGGATTAGGCACGTAAAAGGGTATTCCGCCATCCTCACGCTGGTCTGCTCCTAGATCACGAAGCCACTTCGTGAAGAATGGAGCCGTGTTCATCAAATAGGACGCTGTTCGGATAAACATCTGTGCGTCTCCCGTCCACCCAAGACGTTCGTCACGTTGTGGACAATCTGTCGGCACATCGAGGAAATTCCCCTTTTGCCCCCACAAAATGTTGTGATGCAGTTGATTCACAAGAGGACTAGAACATTTGAATTCACCCGTCTGCTCCATATGGGAATGGAGAACAACTCCTGTAAAATCTTGCAGATTAATCACTTCTGGGAAACCAATCAACTTCACATAACGGAATCCTGAAACGTAAAGTGGGGCTCATACGTCTCGGCCTCGCCTCCCTTGAGGGTATACTGAATTCGCTGCTTGGCAGCTCTCAGATTATCCGTGTAGAAATTACCGTCATGATCCAATATTTCGGCATGTAACAACTCAACTTCATGACCTGACTCACCTTGTATCGTGAATTTCATACATCCCACCATGTTCTGACCCATATCAAGCACACGATCACCCTGCGGTGTGGTAAGTATAGCTATAGGTTGAAGATGTTCCACTTGCGTAACGGGTACATTCTCTTGAGCAACGATGATATCTTTCGGATGATCCAGTATTTCTACCGGCGACCAGGAAGACGGATCAATATCTGTCCATGCAGTTTCCAGGCGGGCATCATATGTCTCCCCCATATAGATATCAGACATCAGAATTGCACTTGAAGAAGACTGCCAGTGTTCATTCGTCAGTATATATTCCTCTGAACCGTCTGCATACAGGATGTGAAGTTCAAGTAATAAGGCTGTTCTTTTCCCATAAAATTGCTGTTCATTCTTCCATCCCAGATATCCCTTATACCATCCATCACCTAAGTAGGCGCCGAGTGTATTCTCACCAAGCTCTAAAGAGTCCGTAATATCGTACGTTTGATATTGTAATCGCTTACTATAACTCGTCCATCCCGGCGTAAAATACGCTTCTCCCACACGTTTATTATTCAAATGAAGTTCATATAACCCAAGGGCTGTGACATAAATTCTTGCTTTAGTTACCGGCTTACTCAGTTGAAACGACGTGCGTAGACGCGGGCATGATTCATCCTTCTCCTCTTCTGCTGGCGATGGTGCCGAGATCCATGCTGCTCGCCAAGTATCCGAGCTATCCATTAGCCCCATCTCGAAGAACGCGCTATCTGACCAGTCTGATTCGTTCTCGAAGTTATCCCAGGCTTTAATCCGGTAAACATACCTTGTTCGCGCCGCTGGGAGCCAGCCATCTAATTCAACATGTATGGATTGGTTGGAGATTACCTTACCGGAGTCCCACACGATCTGCTCATGCGAATCCGGTAGAACTAATTGAATCTGGTAGGCGACCTGAACACAGTTTCGCTGGTCTGATTGTAGATGCCAGCTTAATCTTGGTGACCTCACATCCAGACCGATTGGATTTATTTTATATTCACAGCGAAGATGATGAACCGTCAACATAAGAGAAACATCCCTTTCCATCGTGGTTTCATATTCTGTCTTACGCTATAATTATATCGATCCTCTGAGAGATCATACCCGGTGATACAGACGAATTAACCCGGTAATTCGGCCATGAATTGAGGTGTTACCTATGAGATCAGCGATTGAGTTATTTAAAAGTGAATTCTTTTTAAACAATAGTCTTAAATTATTTGTGAATCGATGCTCGGAAAATTTTGATGCCCCGTTCCATGCACATGACTTCGTAGAGTATTGTTATGTCGCAGAAGGAAAGGGCTTTCATCATATTGGTGAAGACGTCATTTCTGTGCACAAAGGTATGCTGTTTGTTATCCCGATCGGTATACCTCATGTATTTCGGCCTTCCAGTCCCAACCTATCCGTGACTCCACTTATTATTTATAACTGCCTGTTTAATGCTGAACTGACCTCAACGCTTAGTACAATCATTCAGGAGCAAGCGATATGCGATCACCTCAAACATCTAGAACTTAATCAGATGCCTTACGTACATGTCGTAGATCATAATCAGCAGATTGAAGAAATAATGATTAGACTGTATAAAGAATCGTCCCTTCTGGACACCGGCTTTTCAACAATGCTATACACCTTGGTTAGCCAACTGGTTGTGACAACTTATCGACAATACCAACAGGATTATATGCAAACGTATTCGAGTACAGATGATTTTGAACACATCCTTATGTATCTGAGTCACCATATTCAAGAACGGATTCATCTACGTGATCTCGTGCGTATATCCAGCTGGAGCGAGAAACACCTCGGACGTTTGTTTATAAAACATACAGGGCAGACGTTTGGTTCCTATCTTCAACATCTGCGCATACAAAAAAGTTGTGAACTCCTAAAGAGTTCACAACATAATGTCAGCCTAATCGCCGAATTGGTCGGCTACCGGGATGTAGATACTTTTTACGCCGTCTTCAAGAGAATTACGGGTACTACACCCCATATGTATCGCAAAAGCTATACATCAGATTAACCTGCAGCTCAAGACGCCTAAGACCAGTTCATCATTTATAAAATTCGTTGTTGCATAATAAGCAGATGAGATACCACCAAACATTCACCATAACCAAAAGTGAACTTATTGAACACGCACTTATAGAATAGTTTAATCAGACGTTTACCGTTTCAAGCATTCTATCGATGTACTGCTTCGCCCCATGCCATGTGGACATCAATGGAAACCCATACTGCTCCCGTTCTTTTACATTCCATGGATGGGAATACAGATGACTTTCTTGCCATCTTCATACGCAGGGATCAAATTATGAGCACCATCATCGATTAATAGATCAAAGCCGAGTAGATTTTTTCTTTTGCATGTAATAAATTGATCTGCGGTAATAAAAGGCATATACTTTTGAAGCCAGTTCCACTTCTCTACCACTGTCCTTGGTTCCGCCGCCGTAACGATAATCAGATCATACGCTTGGTTCAGCTTCTCCATCTCTTCCACTACATATTCGTCATATAGCTCTAACTCTTCGAACAGACCCGGGCGACCATAGAAAACATCATGGGTACTCTCTGGATGGCGCAAGTGAGAGGTGTCCCAATGAAGCATATCCTCGTATCGCAGCGGATGTGTTGGGAAGTTAATGTTGTTATGATATATAGCGCGTTTCACGAGCTGACATATGGTGTCGTCCATGTCAACTGCAATAATTGGTTTATTCATCTAGATCCCCCCGATACGAACACAGTATATCACCATACATGTTAGGAGGCTATTGTTTTTCAGCCATAATCAAAAGGCGGCTCTTGCGCCGCAACATCGACATGCAAGAACCGCCCAGGATATTAATCTAAATCTTGACCGTTTGTAGCAATCACTTTCTTATACCATCCGAAGCTTTTTTTCTTCAAACGATTGAGCGTGCCTTTTCCATGATCGTCCTGATCCACATAGATTACGCCGTAACGCTTGGACATTTCCGAAGTTGATGCACTGATGATGTCAATAGCGCCCCAGTTGGTGTACCCCATAAGGTCTACCCCATCCATTACAGCCTCTTTCATCTGAGTAATGTGTCTTCTCAGGTAATCGATCCGATAATCATCGTTAATGGAACCGTCAGCCTCCAGCGTATCCTTGGCTCCAAGACCATTTTCAACAACGAATAACGGCAATTGGTAGCGATCGTACAGCTCTTTCAATGCAATACGTAGTCCGATGGGATCAAGCTGCCAGCCCCACTCTGTACGTTCTAGATTCGGATTCTTGATTGTGCTATAGAGATTGCCTCCAGTCACCCATAATCTTCGGGATTCACTGCCGACACCAGTGATGTGTAATAACTGAACGAGATAAAGTCAACGGTATGTGCACGAAGGATCTCCTTATCTCCTGGTTCCATCACAACGGAAATTCCGTTCTCTCCCCAATAACGATCCATATATGCGGGATAACTACCACGAACCTGAACATCTGTATGCAGCAAATTCAACTGGTTATCCACCTGTGCTTGCAGAACATCTTCTGGCTTCGATGTAGCTGGGTAATGAATCATACGAGCTAACATACAGCCGATCTGGAAATTTGAATTAATCTGACGCGCTTTCTCCGTAACCAGACTGCTGGCGACAAACTGATGATGGAGCGCTTGATATGAAGCCTGCATGGTGTTCTCCACACGATCCTCGATAATACCTCCGCCAGTGAACGGCTCGATAATGGTTGTATTAATCTCATTAAACGTTAACCAATACTTCACCTTGTCTTGATACCGCGTCATCACGGTCTCTGCATATCTCAGAAAATGTCCAATCACCTCGCGGCCTGCCCAACCGTTGTACTTCAATACAAGCCCCATCGGCATCTCATAATGCGAGAGCGTCACGAGTGGTTCGATATCATATTTGCGCAGCTCATCAAACACTTCATCGTAGAAGCGCAATCCCGCTTCATTCGGCTCAGCTTCATCACCATTAGGGAAGATACGCGGCCAGTTGATGGACAACCGGAACGTCTTGAAGCCAAGTTCAGCGAATAACGCAATATCCTCTCTAAAACGGTGGTAAAAATCGATTCCGTAACGCTTCGGATACCCTTCCGCACTGTGGTGAGCCATGGCCTTTTCAACCGTTGCACTCGTTACATGCATAAGCTCTCTTAAGTTCGTATAGTCTTTTTTCTCAAAATAAGGAACCATATCCGCCGTGGAGAAGCCTTTACCTCCCGCGTCGAATCCTCCTTCTGCCTGGTTAGCGGCTATAGCGCCGCCCCACAAAAAACCTTCGGGAAAACCTTGTCGATTGCTCATCGTTATCCTCCTCTTCTCTTTTACAGTTCCGCTTTTAATACATCCTGACCGATCTGAATGTCGCCCAATTGCACAGGCTGAACTGCACGATAATCGGCTGTATTGGTAACTACCATAGCTGTAGTGATGTCATATTCCTTCGCAATTTCATCAAGTTCAAACGTAAGCATAAGATCTCCGGCTTGCACGCGAGTACCTGATGTAACATGGGATTCGAAATACTGTCCACGCAGTTTCACAGTGTTGATTCCGACATGAATCAGTAATTCCATCCCCTCGTCACTGCGAACGACAATCGCATGTTTTGTTTTGAATACATTCATTACCGTTCCTGTAACTGGAGATACGAGTTCACCGATCGAAGGCACGAAAGCAACACCTTTACCCATCAATTCATCTCCAAAGGTAGGATCATTAACTTCTTGCAGTGGGATTGCTTTTCCTGTCATTGGTGCAACTGCTGTTGCGTTACTTGTAGGTGCTGGTGCACCCATGTCGTCTACGTCTACTGTTTCAGCATTTGCAGGTGTATTTTTGTTTGAAGCTGTGTTGCTCGGAGAGAATTGAGCCAATGCTTCAGCATCGCCTTCTTCCTCCTTAATACCGAATACGACAGACATGATCGTTCCTACAATAAACGCTAGCGCCATACCACCTAATGAATACCAGAAGGTTTGTCCGATCAACGATGGAAGTCCCGGAAGACCACCGTTACCTGCAAGGACATATGCTTTAGCACCAAATGCGAGAGCGAATCCACCACCCACTGCGCTACCAATCATCGCTGCAGCAAAAGGTTTTTTGTATTTCATGTTTACGCCGTACATTGCAGGCTCGGTTACACCCATGAGAGCCGTGAAGCTTGTTGACAAGGCAACGGTTTTAAGTTTTTTGTCCTTCGCACGGAAGAATACACCCAATGTTGCACCCGCCTGACCCATATTGGAGATGAACGTCAGTGGCAAGAACTTATCGAAGCCCAATGTTGCAATGTTACTCAAGATGATGGGTACTAACGCATAGTGCATTCCCGTCATGATGATCAACGCCATCGCGCCGCCCAACACAATACCCGCGATCAGGCCACCTTCATTCAGCAACCAGTTAATACCGCCCGACAAACCGTTACCTACAAAGGTTCCCAGAGGACCAATCGCAATTAACGTCACCGGAACCATCACAAGCAAGGTAATTAGAGGTACAAGCAACAATTTCAGTGCTGCTGGGATGATGCGGTCAACCCATTTCTCTACATAGGACATCAGCCATACCGCAAGTAAAATCGGAATAACCGATGAAGCATAACTTACAGCTGTTACTGGAATACCGAGAAACGCAACCGATTCGCCACTAGATAGTAACGCTGTCATATCTGGATACATTAGTGCCGTACCCAGCGCAATCGCTACAAACGGGTTACTGCCGAATTTACGAGCAGCACTTACTGCGATGAGTAGCGGTAAGTAGTGGAATACCCCATCACCAATAGCTGAGAGAATCCGATATACATCTGTTCCCGCTGTCATCCAGCCCACAGATACAAACAGAGCAAGCAATCCTTTGAGCATACCCGCCGCTGTAATGGCTGGCAGCATCGGGGCAAATACACCCGCAATCGTCTCAAAAATGTTAAGAATGATGTTTTTGTTTTTATCTGGCTTAGGCTGTTTCGTCTCTGAACTTTGCCCAATGGCTGGATGATCCTTGACCATTGCATCAAATACTTTAGATACATCATTACCAATGATTACTTGGAACTGATCACCAGAGATATTCGTGCCCATGACTTTATCTAGTTGATTTAGGGAACCATTATCCACTTTGTCGTTATCTTTCAGATCAAAACGTAACCGTGTGACGCAATGATATACCGAGTTAATATTGTCTGTACCCCCGACGGCTTTGATGATTCCCTGTGCCGTTTCCTGATGTTTCATATGGAGCTCCTCCTCATTTTTCCAATAAAAAATACCCGAACGAATACAACGCAGATTTCTGACGTCATCTCATTCGGGTATTGCCTGATTGAACAGTAACAAGCCCAGTAATATTCAATTGTTGTTACTACAACTGGTGTATGGTGCAATAGATGTGAGTCATTTATCTATCTCGCTTGGTCTTCATCAACCGCTCCAGGTGGAGCGTCAGATATAACTGCTCCGAATGTGTCATGTCATACTGATAGTTCTTATGGATAAAAGCTTCAATCTTACCAATACATTTGAAGGTTTCCGGATAGTTTTTCCGAACGACCTCGTACAAATACTCTTCTGCATCATCATGTGACGAATGTGTAATGACCCGCTGACAGAAATATTTCAAATGTGTGATGAACCGGAAATAGTTAACACTATCTTCATCCAATTCTACATTAAAGTGATATTTGATAATATTCATGATCTCCTGAAGCAACTGCATCAGATGGGTGACATCATTCATTGAATCATTGACTTCTGCATTAATGAAATGCAAAGCGATATTGCAAATTTCATCCTTAGGAAACTCGATATCCAGTCGTTCCTTGAGCAAGGTTAATGCTTCTCTAGCCACATCGTACTCTGCCTTATAGAAATGCTGTACTTCCCACGAGAGTGGATTACGCGTAATCATGCCGTTTTCCATCCGCTGAACGGCAAAATGAATATGATCTGACAGGGAGACGTAAATTCCGTCACTGATCGTTTTATTCAGCTGCGTCCGCGCAAGCGTCACGATATCATCCGTTGCCTGCAGAATTTCAATGGGCACTTCCGCCACGATGGATTTGAATCTCTCATAAATCGATGTATCCTGAAGACGAAACACCTTTTCAATTCGCTCTTCGTCAATCTCATCGCCAGCTTTAAACTTAAATCCGATACCCCGGCCGAGGATCAGCAATTCCTGATTTTTATCATCCACTGTGCTGACGATATTGTTGTTAAATATCTGTTTGATAATCATAATGGACCCACCTGCTTTATTTTGAGACATAAAAAAGGGCAAAACCAAAACAGAAATAATAAAATCATTTCCATAGTGGTTTTGCCCGCTTTACCGGTAACAAGCCTCGGATATAATTTATCACAAGCTGAAAACGGTGTCAACAGAAATTCCTGCCACTGTCTGTACTTTTATAATATTTACATTTTGATGTAGGAACAAACACCTAAAACCCATCATTCTTAGAGAAGCCTCAAGCTCAGACCCACAGATTTTAATGGCGATCCATTGAAAATCTCGTCTAATTCAAAATATAGATTGGACGATTGAAAGTCATGGAAAGTGAGTAAACAACGGATGATCGCTTATACTGGTGTCTAATCATCTTGAAACCACATAAAAGCCCTTCTCACGAAGGGCTTTAGTACTATTGCTTAAACGTTACATTAATCTCTACAATCTCAGAGCGACTGCTTGTCCGAATTGGAGGTCCCCAGAAGCCATATCCAGAGGTCACAATGGAATGCATATCACCCTTTTGCAGATAACCCCAGTCATTCTCGTAGATCGCTGCTGTGATGAACTGTGCCGGCGCAATCTGTCCTCGATGCGTGTGACCTGATACAACGAGATCCACATGGTTTTGCTCCGCAATATCCAGATCATACGGCTGGTGATCCAACATGATCACCGGTTGACTTAGATCCGTATCCTGCATCAATGTCGCTACTTCAGCACGATCCTTCTCTGTTCGATCCTTACGTCCAATAAGCGTGATTTTATCATCTAACATAATCTTATCATCGTATAATACTTGCATATTACTCTTCTCTAACGCCGCGATGAGATCTTCAATCGGCCCATCAAACTTATCATGGTTACCCAAGGAAGCGTAGACTCCATAAGGTGCTTTGATGTCACGAATAATATCTGCAATCCCACTATTCAGATACATGTCCAGATTGTCATCAATAATGTCACCAGGGTATAACACCAGATCCGGCTGGAGCGCATTAATTTCCTCTACCATACGCTTCGCATGAGCTGGGCCTGATAACAGTCCAAAGTGCATATCTGCTGCCATCACGATCTTGAGTTTGTCCATACCCTCAACCTTTTTATCCACCTGGATACTATACTGTCTAACGACTGGGCTATACGCATTGAAAATACCGTATCCTAATGTAGACAGAAGCAGAATCAGCGTAACCACACCGCCCCATTTATGTGCGTGATGTCTTGGAATACGAGTTAAGCGTAGTAACCAAAGTACTAAATGGGCAACAGGCAAAATGATTAATAACAAAGAGAAGATAGCGAGCCAGTATGAACCGATAATGCTCAAAAATGAAATGTTACCAAACATTCTCGCCAAAATAAACGACAGTGACAGGAACACCAGTACAATGATGTACAGCAAACGGAATCTGGCTGCCACAACAGGCTTCATCCAGCTCCAACCGCTCCATCCTATGTAGAACACTAAAAGACCATATACAAGCAAAAACAATATACCTACAAGTACAAACATGCCAAGCTTAACCCCCACGTCAAATTAAGTATAAGTTGTTATTTGAATCAAATAGACAAATTTCACCTCTATACATGAGTATAACGTAGTTAATGGGGTCGACGCATCTATTTACCTCAAGTAGTTGCGTACATTTTATTACAATTTGATGATACTTAAATTCAAACATTCTTCGACCATGATGTTAAACATAAAAAAACACCCTAGTTCCTTCATGAGTCTGTACTCATGAAGGAACAGAAGGATGTCCTTTTGCTGTATAAATGGAGTTAATTCATTTTAAGTACCATCTATAACATATATTTATTCGTTCGTGTCCATCCATTGGAAGTGGAATGAACCTTCTTTGTCCACGCGTTGGAACGTGTGTGCACCGAAGTAGTCACGTTGTGCTTGCAGCAGGTTTGCAGGCAAACGCTCTGTGCGGTAGCTATCGTAGTAGGATAGCGCGCTGGAGAAGCCAGGAACCGGAATTCCTTGTTGTACAGCGGCAGCTACGACTTCACGCCATGCGCCTTGGTAAGATTCAACGATATTTTGGAAGTATGGATCTAAGAGCAGGTTTTTGAGCGCTGCATCTTTATCGTATGCTTCTTTGATGTTTTGCAAGAACTGTGAACGGATGATGCAGCCACCACGGAAGATCATAGCGATGCTACCGTATTTCAGATCCCAGCCGTACTCATCGGATGCAGCACGCATCTGAGCGAAGCCTTGAGCATAAGATACGATTTTACTTGCGAACAGTGCTTTACGCACATTCTCAATGAATGCTTTTTGTCGCCAGAGAATGCTTCTGTCGCAGGACCATGCAGAATTTTGCTTGCTGCCACGCGCTCGTCTTTCATCGCAGACAAGAAACGGGAGAATACGGATTCGGTAATCATGGACAGCGGTACGCCGAGATCAAGCGCGCTTTGGCTTGTCCATTTACCTGTTCCTTTTTGTCCAGCTGCATCCAAGATCACGTCGACCATTGGTTTACCGGTTTCTGGATCGTATTTGGAGAAGATGTCTGCTGTAATTTCGATCAGGTAGCTGTCCAGCTCACCTTGGTTCCATTCTGTGAAGATCTCATGTAGCTCTTCTACAGAGACGTTCAATACGGATTTGAGCAAGTGGTAGGCTTCACCAATCAATTGCATATCTCCGTATTCAATCCCATTGTGAACCATTTTAACATAATGTCCTGCACCGTCTGGTCCGATATATGTGCTGCAAGCATCGTCGCCAACTTTAGCCGAGATTGCTGTCAGAATCGGTTCAACTAAGGCATACGCACTTTCTTGACCACCTGGCATAATTGCTGGGCCTTTCAAAGCACCTTCTTCACCACCGGATACACCTGCGCCGATAAAGCGGAATCCTTTTTCCTCCAGCTCTTTGCTGCGGCGTTGAGTATCAGGGAAGTACGCATTACCACCATCAATGATAATGTCTCCTTGGTCTAGGTAAGGAAGCAATTGTTCAATTGTGGCATCTGTTGCTTTACCCGCTTGAACCATGATCAGGATTTTGCGCGGGGATTCCAGAGATGCTACGAACTCTTCAATTGAGAACGTACCGATTAGGTTTTTCCCCTCAGCTTCTTTCAAGAGGTCATGCGTTTTCTCAGGTGAACGGTTAAATACCGATACAGAAAACCCTTTACTCTCGATATTGAAAGCCAAGTTTTTACCCATTACTGCCAATCCAATAACACCAATCTGTTGTTTACTCATTATGTCCTCCCGAAGTCCATGTTTATATTTTTATCTCAATCTAACATTCTTATCAGACCTTATTGTACTGTTTTTTTCCAGTCTGCTGCGAATTTCTCCATACCTTGATCTGTCAGTGGGTGTTTGGAAATCTGCTCAATGACAGAGAATGGAACTGTAGCGATATGAGCACCAGCCATTGCTACACGTGTAACGTGATCCGGATGTCTAACAGACGCTGCAATGATCTGTGCATCCAAGTTATGTGTACGGAACAACTCAGCAACTTTGGCAACCAGTTGTACTCCATCTTCTGAGATATCATCCAGACGTCCCAAGAACGGAGATACATATGTTGCGCCGGCACGAGCCGCCAGAAGCGCTTGGTTAACAGTGAAGATCAGTGTAACGTTTGTTTTTACACCTTTCTCCGTCAAATAACGGCAAGCTTCCAAACCTGCGAGTGTCATTGGCAGTTTAATTGTTATGTTTTTGTCGTTATTGTTGATTTTGATCAACTCATTCGCTTGTGCAATCATTTCTTCTGCAGTAAGAGCATCTGGAGTAACCTCAGCAGATACGGACTCAACCGTTGGCACTTCACGCAAAATCTCTTCAATGCGATCCTCAAACTTAATGCCTTCTTTGGCAACCAAAGATGGGTTAGTTGTTACGCCTGAAAGTACACCAATTTTATACGCTTTTTTGATATCCTCTAAGTTTGCTGTATCGATGAAAAATTTCATGGTTAATTCCCTCCATTAAGATGATTTTTAGTGTCCAACAGAGCCATTCCAACCTATCCTTCGAAGTGGCTCGTTGGTTGAATACATGTGTTAGGTATTACAGGTTGCCATTCACTGCCAAAGGAACATCCGTTACGGATGTTGTATCCTGATCAGTCGGCTCGTCAAACCACCAATGGTGGCCTTCGGCCGCAAGCATCGCATCTGATTCTGCTGGACCGTAACTTCCTGCAGGATATAAGTGAAGAGGTAACAGATTCTCAGTAAAAGCATCCAAAATCGGTTGCACCCAAGCCCATGACAACTCAACTTCATCCCAGTGTGCGAAGAATGTTGGATCGCCATGCAATGCATCATGAATCAAGTTCTCATACGCTTCGGCTAGATCTTCGCGATCAGGAGAAAGATCAATGTGTACTGGCTTGAAGTCTCCCTTATTCTGCGGATCACTTGCATTCAGTTGCAATGTCATACTTTGATCAGGACTCATCTCAATGACAAGCAAATTAGGTTTGGAGCCGTTGCTCTTGACTCCATGAGCTTGACCGGATGGTTCTTTGAATTCAATGACGATGCGTGTGGATTTCTCCTTCATTCTTTTACCCGTACGGATGTAGAATGGAACACCACGCCAGAAGAAATCATCAATTTGTAGCTTCGCAGCGATGAACGTATCGTTCATGGTGTTCTCAGCTACACCTGGTTCAGCAGTATAAGCATTAACAGGTTTGCCTTGGATGCTTCCCTCTGCATATTGTCCACGGATTACGCTCGCTCCAACCGTTTGTTTTTGCAAAGGTAAGATGGATTCCATAATATGCTTTTTCTTCAAGCCTACTTTTTCCGGTGTGCTGTTGTAAGGAAGCTGGATCGCCATCATCATCAGCAATTGCAGCATGTGATTCTGGAACATATCCCGCACTGCACCTACATGATCATAATAAGATGCCCGTTCCTCTACACCTACTGTCTCGTTGGCTGTAATCTGCACATTCGAGATGTAGCGATTGTTCCACAACGCCTTCATAATTGGATTACTTTGATGCAGTGTCTCCAAGCGTTGTACCATCGGTTTACCCAGATAATGGTCAATCCGATAAATTTCTTCCTCAGTGAAAGACTCACTCAAGTTGCGATTAAGATCACGAGCAGACTGGAGATCATGTCCGAATGGCTTCTCAATAACAAGACGTTTCCAGCCTTCTGTTGAGCCTAAGCCGCTCTCTTGGATATTCTGCGCAATTGGCTCGAAGAATTCCGGTCCAACGGAGAGGTAAAACAAACGGTTGGAAGGAATGCTCAGCTCAGCTTCTCTCTTCTGAACAAGATCTAACAACTTTATATAATCTTCCTTATGGCTTATATTCAATACACTGTAGCGAAAAGCTTTTACAAAAGACTTCACTTGTGCCGGATCAGCCTGGCGTCTGGAAAACTCATGAAGCGACTTTTCCACTTGTGCCTGAAAGAATTCATCAGACCATTCTCTACGACCTAAGCCAATCAAGGAGAAAGATTCTGGAAGCTTCTGCTCAATGTATAAATTATATAATGCAGGATATATTTTTCTTTTGGCTAAATCGCCAGTAGCACCAAACAAAATTAGGGATGTTGGTTCCATCTCACTATCTCCTTCCAAGTAACTCTGGTTTCTTTGCTGTAGTTACACTATAATACGTTTTATAGCCATACAAGTAATTAATATATTTCACAGGAGCTATAGACCATATCTATGACAACAAATTATGAATTATATAAGGTGTTTTATTGGGCTGCCAAAACGGGAAGTTTAACTCAAGCGGCAAAAGTACTATACATTACGCAACCAAGTGTCAGTCATGCGATCAAGCAGCTTGAAGAAAGCTTTGGTTTAACATTGTTTTACCGTAACTCCAAAGGTGTCGCGCTGACGCAAGAGGGCATGAGCCTGTACTCTTACATTGAACAGTCACAGATTCTAATATCTCTGGCTGAGGAAAAGATGGCTGCATTAAAAAGCTTGGATAGCGGTGAGCTTAGAATTGGCGGTAGTGATTCCCTGTTTAAACATTACATGTTGTCTTATCTCGAAGAATTTCACGTTCTATATCCAAACATCAAGCTGCATCTAAGCCACGGAACCACGCCGGAAGTGATCACATTTCTAAAAGAGGGTAAAATCGATCTAGGCGTTGTCCGCATGCCAATTGTTGACCCTCAATTAGAAGTAAGAGAAAGTATTCAGCTCAAGGATTGTTTCGTCGCTGGGGAGCGCTATGCTGAACTTAAAGACAAGGTGCTGTCTCTGGAGATGCTGCTTGAACATCAGTTGATTCTCTTCTCTCGGAATAGCCGGGTACGGATGGCCATCACGGAATTGTTTAATTCCTATGGCTATACGCTTAAACCGGAAATTGAGGTAGGTAGTGTCGATCTCCTCATTGAGCTGGCAAGGCGGGGGCTAGGAATCTCATATGTAACTCGGGAGTTTATATCCAAGGAACTGGAGGAAGGCTCATTGTTCGAAATTCAGCTGGATGTGTCCTTACCTCCTTCCCACGTCGGAATTATGACCAAGCGCAATATGCCTACTTCTCTGGTAACGAACCGCTTCATGGATCTAATCTTCAAATCGTAACTTAGTCAAAAACGAACATTTATGCGCAAAAGAGTGCCCTATCATCCTAAGCAGCAGGATAATAAAGCACTCTTTTGTTATTCCCATTATGATATCTCAATGGTGTTACTATTCGATCTTGATTTGACAGTTCGCTTATCTATTGGCTTACCAAATACGATGCATCAAGGATGACAGCCACTCGTCCATTGCCCAGAATTGTTGCACCAGACAGATGGTTCATTGCCCCTAGATACGATCCTAGACTCTTAATAACAACTTCTTGATTGCCCATGATTTCGTCCACAGCAAAAGCCGCGGTTTTGTCCACAGAGCGAACGATAATGAGAGGAATCGTCTTGGATTCCCGGCTTGTGGGCGGATAATTCAGTTTATCCCGCAACCAATGGAACGGCACAATACGTCCATGATTCAAGATAGCTAGCTGCCCTTGTATCGTTTGAATGTCTTCTGGAGCGATGCGAACGATCTCCGCAATATTGTACATTGGGATGATCAATACACGACCCGAAACTTTAACAAGTAAGCCTTTGATAATCGCAAGCGTAAGAGGTAACCGGATGGTGAATGTCGTTCCTTTACCAGGCTCCGTGTCAATGTCAATAATGCCGTTCAGTCGACCAATCTGGCTTCTCACAATGTCCATACCCACTCCGCGGCCTGAAACCTCACTCACCGAGGAAGCGGTAGAGAATCCTGGTTCAAAGATGAGATGAACTGCTTCCTGCTCTGTCAGATGTGAGGCTTGCTCCTCCGTAATTAAGCCCTTGCTTAACGCAGAAGCTTTAATTCGTTCACCGTCAATGCCTTTACCATCATCCGAGTATCGGATAACGACATGATTTTCCTCGTGAAATGAGGTAAGTGTGATTTTTCCTTTGGTGGGTTTACCCTGTTGCTCTCGAATCTCTCGACTCTCAATGCCATGATCTGCACTGTTTCGAATCAAGTGAATCAATGGGTCACTCAATTCCTCAATAATCATCCGATCAAGCTCTGTCTCTCCGCCTTGAATAATCAGTTCCAATTCTTTACCCAGCTTCTGGGATAGATCACGAACTAGACGTGGGAAACGACTGAATAGTTGATCAATAGGCAGCATACGTGTCTTCATTACGCCTTCTTGCAGCTCCTTGATCACTCTGCCCATATGATCCGAGACACCGCCAATGCTCTGCATTAACGGCGAAGGGGTACTACGTGCCCCTTCGCCACTCAGATCAGCAAGTGAGGTCTGGTCAATGAGTAGTTCTCCGACCAGATTCATCAGATGATCCAGACGCTCAACGTTTACTCTTACGGTAGGTTGGGTACCTTTGTTACGGTCGTCCGAGAGTGATTTTTCCGCAGATGGGTTAACAAGACCTGCTTCAGCTATCTCCTGAACAACCATTGGTTCGTTAGGAACCACGGCCAACTCTCTAGCATACGCCTCTATGACCACACCCTGCACATCTGACTCATTGGAGAGTTCTGCCTGCATAACCTGTGGGTTGTCTGCAATTGCCGCCACAATAACACAATTGGTGTATCGATCATCGTCTTCCCCACTAGCTACTTGATCTGCCAGAGAAGCTGCAATGATTGTACCCCCATGTTCTTCAATTCTCTGCCTCAAAATAAAGTATCTTGCGGCCTTCATCATACAAGCCGTTTCCAACGTAATTCGAATGGAGAAAAGCTGACGCCCCGCATCTACAGCCTCTTGTGCAACTAACCATTCCGACTTCTTAAGCTCGGGAGCCTTCACTGGCTCCATAACGACGGGCTTTTGAATAAGGGATTGGATCTCCGCAACCACGCTCTTAAAATTCTGAAATGGCTGACCACTAATGTACTGATCCCGTAGCACCTTCATTGCATCTAGAGAACGGAACAGCGTATCTATAAGCACCGAATTTATCTCAGGCTTCTTGTCACGCACCCATTCCAGTGCAAACTCCACCTCATGGGTTAGATCACTTAGTTCCCTAAAGTCCATGGTTGAAGCTGATCCTTTAATGGTATGCGCTGCACGGAAAAGCGTCTGAACAAGCTCAACCGATGGAGAACGTTCCAGTTCCAACAGCGATTGATCCATGCGCTCCAACTGATCATTTAATTCCTCTATGAAGATGTCGCGGTAGGCAGATAAATCCATCATTTCATGTTCCCCTCCCTATCCGCCCAATATTTCTTCTAATTTCAAAATGCCCACAAGTTGGTCTTCACGTTGTCCAACACCAAGAAAGACGGCTTCTCGGCTTCGGGCATGCCCGCTCGTCGGAGGATGAATTTCATTATACGTAGTCACTTTGTTGACTTTATCGACAATAAGTCCCACATATTCCTCCTGATAACGGACAACAATAATTCGTGTTGATCTTGTATCCGGCTCATCAGGCATTCCTAACAGATTGCGTAAACTCACTACACATACAACCTTACCTCTAAGATTAACAACACCTTTTACCTCCGGACGGCTGTAAGGAATATCTGTAATACTAAGCATTTTAATAATTTCATGAATCTCTTCAATCCGGATCGCGCAGGTTTCAGCCCCAACGGATAGTTCAATGTACTGCTCTTGCTGAAGTGAAGACATCTGGTCACCTCTGTTTGATATGATTATTGAGTCTTAAATGCAGATGCGGAATGAGCCAGCTCTTCAGCCAGGTGTGCCAGTGATTGACATGTTGCAGCAGTTTCCTCTGAAGCCGCAGCGGATTCCTCACTAGATGCTGAGATTGATTCAACAGAGCTCATCACTTCTGCTGCCTGTGCCGCTTCCTCTTCGCACGCAGCCGCAATTTCGTTTACTTTGTGTGAAGAATTATTGACCATCTCAATAATCTGATCAAATGCTTGTCCTGTCATGGAGGATTGCTCCACGCTATCTGCTACTGCACGAACACTCTGTCTTGTATTTTCTTGCATCACTTTAATAATGTTCGTGATCTCTTTCGTTGCTTCACCGCTTCGTTCTGCGAGTTTACGTACTTCATCGGCTACAACTGCAAACCCACGTCCTTGTTCGCCTGCCCGAGCCGCTTCAATGGCTGCGTTCAGTGCAAGTAGATTCGTCTGCTCTGCGATATCATCAATCACTTCAATGATGTCACCAATTTTGCGAGAATCTTCTTCTAACTGTGACATTTTGACATTCACAGCCTGCATGCCTTCGAGTGAAGTTTGCACGACATGTCCACCTTCACGTGCTGTTTTCACGGTATCATTGGACAGCTCTGCCGCTTCTTCAGCACTTGCTGCAACGGAGTTAATGGCAAGGGAAAGCTCCTTGAACAGTTCAGAAATATTCGCTGCCTCGCTCGACTGACTTGTGCTTGTGCTTGCAATTTCTTGTGTACTTGCTGAGATTTGCTCAGATGATGCAGCAACACTTTGTGAGTTCATTACAATGCTGTCGATCAATGTTTTCAAGTTATCGACCATGCGATTCAGAGCTTGGGCTAGTTGTCCCACTTCATCTTGGGATGAAATATTGGACTTGAGGGTAAGATTACCGCCCGCTACTTCTCTTGCCAAGTCCACCATGGACAATAACGGCTTGGAAATGGAACGTGAAATAATATATCCGATTAATACACTAAAGATCACTGCTAGAACAACTAAAATGATGGTTACCATAAAAGCAGAAGAATATGCCGCTTCTGACTTGGCATTAGCTTCTGAAGCTAAGCTTACATTCGTATCCACAAGGTCTGACAACAGCTGTACAACAATATCACCAGAAGGCTTTAATGTTTCTCTAAGAAAACGGGTAAATTCAGCGGAATTATCTGCAAGAGCTAGGTTCGCTCCTTGGTCAAATAATTTTAAATAGCTTGCATATTGTGTATCGAAGTTGCGAAGAAGGTCACTCTCTTGAGGAGTAGTAGCTAATGGACGATAGACATTGATATGTTCATCAAGCGTTTGACGAATTGAAGTGATATTATCCATAATTCTAGTTTGTTCAGCGTCAATGGATTCTGTGTTGAGGTCACGCACACCTACACGCATCCGTTGATAATCTACTTGTGCTGCTGATATTTCTCGTACAGAGATGAGATTGTTGTTGTACATTTCTTGCATGCGTTCGTTCGTACTTCTCAATGTAATGACTGAATAAATCCCGAGTGCTGCCAGAATCATGGACACAATTAAAAATGCTGAAATAATCTTTGTTGCTGTCTTCAAATTACCGAACCACTTCATCTAATCTCCTCCTAGGCATCTTCGTGTCCAGTTATGTATTTATTGCGTCTGTAACCCCTTCCCCCGGGCAACGCTCTAGACAACTTACGATTTATTTCGACATTACTATCAAAAATGTGAATAGAAGATTTGTAATTATTAAATTTTTCGCTATTACGAAAAAAATAAAAGATTCTATAGCACCTTTCTTTTTGTAAAATAAAATCTAAATATCCATAAAATTAGACACTAATTGTTCGTAATCACGAAAATCTAAACAACTATTAAATTCATTAACATTTTAAATATATCTGTAATTCAATCTGATGTAAGGTATTTAGAATCACTTATACCAAGCACAAAGACCTACATACACTCAAAAGCAAACCCCATGTGCAAATTAGCGGTTGTGCATTTCTGTGACTTTGGATTCAGGTTAGAATTTCAAATTCCATCCAATTGAGATGATATCTTCATAGATGACAAAAAAATCAAACTCTTCTAAAGAGTTTGATTCTCTGTTCTTATAAGTTATAGAATTGAGTCTTAGCTACTAAACTAAGATGAAGATGAAGACGAAGATTGCTCAAACCAATGTTCCAGTTCTTTCAATCGACTTTTGATTCGCTGTGGAATGAGTGTAAACAACTGATCCCATGGCATAAAGGTTTCCAGCTTCAAGTGGTATTCTTCAAACACCATTGCAGGGATAAACGATTTACTTAATAGATATTTCTGCACACGGGCATCAATCTCAGCATTTGTTTCAAAATAGTCCTGGAATAACTCATTGACTAACAAACCATCACACCCAGCCTTCGCTCCTGCTGCACTATATAAGTCTGGCAACAGTTCAAATACGACAGGTAAAGGTGAAAAAGCATGCTTGCCCGGTTGTGAGTACAGAAACACCTGATTGTCGACAACATTCATTCGATCCTTCAACATGCCACGGAGTACTTTACCATGAAAACTGGCTTCACAATCCACGACTTCACCGTCGTGACCAACATAGATCCATACATGTTCCATTTCGTACAAATGTCCAATCTCATAATCCCACCAGATGGCATATTCAATAACATATTGCACTGCCTCCATCGGAAAATCGATCTCTCTTCTGAATGATGGAGATGCTCCGGGACGCTCCAAAACTGAAATCCCTACAAAGTCTGGATAAAAGGGTTCATTCAGATCAAACATTAGAACTGGTGCATATTTTGCAGCGATTTCCAGTATATCTGCCTCTGCCATTGCCATAGTCTAGCCCTCCACTTTCTAAGTTAATTGAGTAACTTGATGACCGAAAAAAATGATATATGCCAACTATTCTAACAGAGAAATATGTACTTTTAAATTAATTTACACGCCTTCTATTCCATTTCTTATGTAACCCACACGATTCAAAATCAAGAAAAAGACCCGTATCTGGATGCTATCCCAGTTGACGAGTCTATGTATTACTATCATATAAGTGAGATTTAAGTTTTTGATGATTTGTCTGATTTGGATGCTTTGGATGGTTGACTGGACTGGCCTAATACTGAGTCTCCACAACCAATCGGTGGACCAAGAATTGCATCATTTTGAATGGAGGCAACCGCCTTGGAATAGGCTTCCTCGTCGATACAATACGCGCGATGCGCCACCTCAGGCGGCGTTGCGGCAAGGAAGTCCGCACCAAGCACAATGTCAGGTGTTGGCACATCAAAAATAGTGAGCAAATGCACATCATCTGTATCTGCCACAAACCAGTGAAACCACCCTTTAGGAAAGATTGCCACTTGCCCAGGTGTTAGATGGTAACTGATTCGTTTACGGGTAAATGGGTCAAATACAGAGGTTGTTATCTCTCCGCTAATTAGCACAATCATCTCTGTGGTATTCGTGTGCCAATGTGGCTGCACAATTATACCCTTGCTCATGTGAACGTTGAAGAAACCATTTTTGATGGTAGGTAGCTGTTCTCCAAACAACTGAGTTACATAATTCCGTGGATCCCGCTTGTAGTTCAACACGGCTGTTGAATCCCCTGCTAACTGTACGTTCGGAGCCTGTAATATAGGATCGATCATGCCGTTTCCTCCTTCTACACATTCATCTCATTGTGTACTTTATGTTGCATATAGCGATTTTAAAACTAGAAAAATGGAACTCCATTCGTCGCCATGCCAAAAAAATGTTGAAATTCAAAAAAGTCTGGTTCATGGAACCAGACTTTTATTAATATGTTCGTCAGCATGGTTGAAGTTTGAAACATATCAGAATCAATCAGAGCTGATTCATGTAGTTCGCGATTGAAGTTCCGGGATCAGCTAAAAATGCTTCAAGCGCAACAACATTCTCGTACTCTTGGTGCTCAATATCATAGAATCCAATACACTTCTGACTAGGATGCCATACCATAATTAAATGCGAGTATTGATCCAATTCCGAGGAGATGCGAAGCAGCTTCTGTCTACCCATTTTCATCTCAACAGTATCTACAAGATTAAATATGTCAACATACTGGACGTTGGACTCATTCTCAGCAATTTCAATCCGCCGTGGTGCTTCGGATAGAAACGTAATTAACTCTTTCGGCAACTTGTATGGCTTCAACGCCAGCAACCTATTGCTGAGGTCATGGAATTCCTTCGGTTCAAGTGATTTCAGATACTCCGCCATTTCTTCATTTTTATGACTAAGCGCAATAGTGTATGCCCGTTCTCCATCCTTCTCCTGAATCGTTACATCGGCACCATGCTCCACCAAATATCGCACCATCTTCATGTTATTCGATCTTGCCGCTACCGTGAGCGGTGTCGCTTTGTACGGATAGACCATATCTGGCTCATTATAGTTAATATCTACCCTTCATCTAGCAAATACTGGAGGGTCTTCATATCGTGATCAGCTACCGCTTTGCGTAAGGTTTTCCCGCCATATTTACGAATATCGAGTCCAAGCTCATTCAGGAGAGGGATGTTCTTTTTGTTACCATAATAAGCTTCATCATAAGCGCTTGATTTTACACGGTTAAGTCCGTTTAATTTCGCACCATTCTCGTACAAATACCTCACCATCTCTTCTCCACAACTTCTCACGGCCTTCAGGATCGCCGGATTATTTTTGGCATTAAGATTAACTCCGTGCGAGACTAACAACCTGACTACTGCCGGCTGATTGCTGATTAGAGCAAGATCAATAGGTGTCATAGCGGTGTATTGACTGAGTACAATCTCAGCCTCCAGATCCATGCCCTGTTCAATGAACTCTTCTACCGCAGCGGTATCTCCTTGGTAAATGGCCTGAGCTTGATCTGGCAATGTTTTGAACGTTCCTTGGTTTCCGATTTTGAACACAGATGTAACCTCCTATGAGAAAAGTAAAAATTACCATAATCACTCTCATAAGTTTATCACGTTACTCTTGACGATTGAATGCTTACACCTTATCCAGTAGCCTGCCTTTGAGCGTAGCGATAGTCATTGACTATGTCTTCAATCTTGTATTAGACCTACAGGCTCCGCGGGCAACATTTCCATACCATGCTCCAGAAGCTTAATCGGCTTTAACCGAGAAGTGATGACAGCCATAATGACCACAAACACTCCCCAATAATAAATAACAAAGCAATACCTCTGCCAGGTCCAACGCCAATAATGGAACCTAAGGTCGTAGAAAGGGCTCCCCCTTCAACAAGCAACGGATTAAACACACGATCTGCCAGGAAACCCGCTAGGCTATAAGATACGATAAATCCTAATTGAGAGAGAATTCCGATAATGCCCCATACCCTGCCCTGCTTTTCGTTAGCAATGTTGTTACGTACCAACACATCAGCACTCATATTCACAAAAGGAAGGGACGCCAGGAACAAGAATCCGGCAA
Source organism: Paenibacillus sp. DCT19 (assembly GCF_003268635.1). Lineage (NCBI taxonomy): Bacteria > Bacillati > Bacillota > Bacilli > Caryophanales > Paenibacillaceae > Paenibacillus > Paenibacillus sp. DCT19. The sequence continues at coordinate 2,827,264 of NZ_CP029639.1, read as the reverse complement.
AGATAATAAAGTAGAGATTCGTCGATACACCTATAAGGGAAAACGAAATACCTGACATAACTAAACCAATTACTAATACACTGGCATATTTCTTAGTCATTGTAAAAATACCAATGCACAGGCTGCTAATCAGCATACCGATTGCGCTAATGGATTGAAACATTCCCAACGTCTTGGCATCCGAGAACGATAGGATCATTGGACCGATGAGTGTTTCCAAGAATCCAAGATAGAACGTAACCATTGAAATAATGATGACGAGCAGCAGCACACCCTTATTCGTGGTCACTTCGAGCCAGCCTTCGATAAGATCTGTGAACCAAGGCTTCTCTTCCCTAGCATCTCGATCCACTTTGGTGCTTCTCCGAATGACAAGTACAGCCAGAATGGCGATAAGGAAGGTAAGCATATTAATGATTAAAATAACTTCAATTGAAGTGATCGTAAGTAGAATGCCTGCAATAATGGGTGATAATAGAAATTTGGAGGATTCAGCGAGCTGTAACAAGCCACTGCCTTTGGAAAATTGCTCTTTTGCCAACAGATCGGTAGCCGATGCTTTATAGGCAGGACTTTGAATAGCTGAAAATACAGAGCTGAATGCAACACCAACATAAATGTGCCACACCTCGATATTTCCTGTCATGATCATGGCTAAAATAAAGAGTAACCCTGTCGCAGACCCTAAATCTCCAATGACCATCATCGTTCGACGATCATATCGATCCGCGAGCACACCTCCAATTGGACGCAATAAGATATTTGGTAAAAAGGTGAACAAAGTAATTAGGGCTACCGAAGTCGCTGTACTCGTTTGTTCAAAAGCATAGACACCAAGTGAAAATGCCGTAAGTCCAATGCCGATTGTCGAGATCAGCTGCCCAAACCATACAATTAGAAATTTACCAAATGATTGATGTTCGGTGAATTCCATAGGATTACCCCCCCTAATTTAATTCATTCGGGCGATATCTCTCCATGATGTACGAGAAACTCCCTTTTTCCGCACCAAGTGTGCATTCCAGAATATACATAAACGCTTCGACTTTGCGTTGCAGTTCCTCCTCTGTCCACTGGAATATGCCCTGATCCAATAAAAACTGTGACGAGACTAGCAAAAACTCAACCACTTCTCTTGGCGCCGGAGTATGAAACACCCCTTCCCGAATGCCTTGTTCAATCACTTCTGTCAAGATCGGACTGAGCTGCAGAATCGTTTCCACCAAACTTTTCTGATGCATCTCTACGTTATGGACTTGGTGTAATTCTTCGATGAATTGTTCCTTGTTGCCCACATCCTGTCCTTGAGCTGTAATAATGTTAAAATCTTGGTATGTGCATCTAAAGAATCATCCTCCGCAATGCGCTTCGCTGCATTTACACCAACGGCGATAAAGCGCATCACGACGGCATTCATGACCTCTTCTTTGGATTGAAAATAATGATAAAACGTGCCTTTGGCGATATTCACCGCCTGTAAAATATCAATTATTGTCGTTTTGGTATACCCTTTCGCAATAAACAGTGTCTCGGCTGCATCCAATATTTCATTCCGACGCTCCTCTGGATTTTTGATGATCCTCATGTGTTCGACCTCCAATAGCATTAGACCGACTGTCGGTCTATTCTAGTCATAATTGTGCCAATTTAGAACCCTTGCTCGGTGAGCCAATCAGATAAAGCCGCTTCCCTTGCTCTGATGTTCTGCTGCTTGTTATATTTCCCCATGTTACGCTCGGCTACAAGCTTGCCATCCAGCATAAATAATACCCTCTGGGATCTGGCTGCCACTCTGACGTCGTGAGTCACAAGCAAAATCGTTGTACCCGCAGCATTAATATCGTGCAGTATATCCATAATTTCCGCAGTTGTGCTTGAATTCAGTGCTCCTGTTGGCTCGTCGCCAAACAAAATGTCTGGATTGTTAATTAACGCTCGGCAGATCGAAATGCGCTGCAATTGTCCTCCCGAAGCCTGTGTAATGTTGTGGCTGGCCAACCCATCCACACCCATTTGTTTCATTAATCTGAGCGCTCGTGCACCGATAACCTCTTTGCTGCTGTTCTTAGCCAAATATGCCGATAACAAAACATTGTCGAGCAAGTTCAGGTTTTTCAATAGATGACTATGCTGGAAAATAAAACCCATCTTGTTCAACCGCAGCTTCGACAATTTTTTCTCAGACAACGCAGAGATCTTCTCCCCTGCAAAGTAAACACTTCCTTCACTAACCTGATCCATACCGCTGATATTGTACAATAGTGTAGATTTGCCTGAACCCGAAGGACCCATAATGGTGACAAACTCCCCTTGTTTTAATAGCAGATTAATATCTTTTAGAATCTGGTGTTCCTCATGCTGATGAACCGTATACGACTTATTCACGTGTTTGGCTTCTAATATCGTTGTCATGTTCATTCTCCTTATTCAACAATCATTTTGACAATGCTCGCTTCTCGAATGGACTGAATACTGAGCAAAGCAGCTATGGTGATAGCACTTGCCAGCATTAGAGGACATAGGATGTACGCTTGCAACGGATTGATGACAAACTCCATATGGGATGCACCGAATGAGGACATAATTGCGCTGATGAGCAATGGTCCCGCGGTATTTGCTAGAATCGTACCCGCAAGTACGCCGATACCTAATACGATGAGGGTGATCATGACATATTTTAACCTGATGTTAGAGAGAGCGAAGCCCAAGCTTCGTAAGATGGCAATATCTCCATGATCCTTAGCTACAAGCATTCGGAGAAATAACGACGTAATGAGAATGGAGACCAACACAGCCACAACAAGCACGGCTATCGTAATCCGTTTCAACTGATCAATGGTGCCGCCAAGTGTTTGATGTAAATATCCCTGTAAATCGGTGACCTTTGCCGGCGAAAATGCCTGCTCATACGCAGCAATTTTATCTGTAATCTGACTTGCATCCTTCAGATCCAAGCTAACCACATACCAGAGCACACGATTCTTGTCATACGGCAGTAGTGCTTTTGCAGTCTTTCCACCATTGGTGACGTCCTGGTATATTCCACTAACGACCATAGTTTTCTCCCGATCTTCTACCATAAGTACAATAGAATCTCCTACCTTTTTATCCAACTCACGACTATTAGCATCAGATAGCGCAATCTCATTATCGGTTTTGGGTGCCAAGCCACTCAGATAAGATAAAGGGAAGATACTGAAGTCCCCTGTCTCGACACTTATTTGGTCATACCCTCCTTCATTGTTGCGAACGTTGAATTGGGTAGTTACAAGTGGTGAATATCTCAGCACATCGCTGTCTGTCCGTACATGTTCGAGTAACTCGGCATATCTCTGCTCCACATCTTCGGAATAGCGCAGATCAATGCGAATATCACTCTGACCGACACCCATATATGAAATGAAGCTAGGTGCCCGCAAGGTGTTCAGGAAATTAACAGGGACAATTATGATTAAGGAGCTAACTGTAAACACAAGCAGTAACAGTCGGTACAACCTCTTACGTTGAATCACATCTTGTAAAGCCAAGAAAACGGGAACAGAACGTGACCACCTGCTGTTAGATAAACTTAACTTCATTGTGGATACATCCGTATCACCAAGGCTCCCTGACCGTAGCCCCTCGATCGCAGAGATCTGATTGAAACGACGGAGCACTAAGATGCAACATCCTAGGACAATAGCAAAAATAGTAATAACGGCGAATAGGGACAATGCTTCATTCAGCCATGTTGCTGGAGCTGATCCCATATACAGCATAATGTTGGACGTGAACAATCTATTCACATATATAGAGGACAGGTAACCCACAATACATGCCAGACCCGCTATAACGACATATTTGCTTAAATACAACGTTCGAATATCACGTCCAGATACACCGATGGCTTTCATAACACTGATCTCCCGATAATCTTCTTCAATCGTTGCCAGCATTGTAAACCGTATACAACAGACTGCGATCACAATTAAAATTATACTGACCATAATAATTACTGCTGCAACAACCCCATCTGTCAGTGCATTCAGCAATTGAAACAAACTATAGGTGACGAGTGGCCCTGAATTGGGTAGAGCTGCATTTTGATAGGTCTGAATGAATTCGTTCGTTTTATTCGGATCTACAAGTCTAAATTCAATGAGGTACTCCGTCTCTCCCGTTCTTTGCTTGAGCATTTGAAAGTCCTGAGGGCTAATCACAAACCGTTTGGAATGAATAATCGACGGATTCATCTGTGCATCTCGAACAAAATCTACGATGCGGTAGGATCGGTTGAACGAACCGTCTTGAATAACGACACTGTCCCGAGTTGCAGTTGTTTCTCCTGGAGATAGTAAACGGGAACAGCAATTTCCCCTTCATTCACCTGAATCTTTTCATTGTTCATATTAAGCAAATAGTCGAATTCCTTATTTTGAACAACAAAATCCATATCCATAATGCTGCCCTTCTCAGATTCCGCTCCAAAGTAAACATGGGAACCATCGACGTTAATCATATCTACGATCTGGTGTTGAGCCACGAGGTCATTGGCCTGTGTCCATTGACTCACCTTGTTCCTGTCCAGTTCCCCAGAATGCATCTGCACCACATGCGGAGTCTTAGATTCTGTGAATAAATGTTGAATTGACGTGCTTAACTCCATAATCATTCGGGTGCCTGATGCGACTAATATGGCCGCCAATAGAACAAACATAAATAATGTGAGCGTGATTCCTTTTTTTCGCCTAAACTCATTTTGTAGCATCCGTGCTAGCATGATTGTTCATTTCTCCTTTGTCTGGTATCACGTAGATACGCGCGGGACATGATATGTAACTTCAACGTTTGTGTGCTGAATCACCTCAATTCATTTGTAGTTATTCTCCAGTGTATCAATAAGAAGGAGAATTGAAATCAGTCTCCAGTCCAGGTTGATGATAATGCCTGAGGATGGCGGAACATTGATTCGTAGAGGAAGAAATTAGGTTTATGTGGTGATTCATTGTCGTGAACATGCTGCCGTTATTGAGCTTCGCTCCGATCCTATGCTAAGATAATGGACACTCCTATTCGACTTAATGGTGTACGACAAAAACTGAGCGACAGAGAGGACACTATGAATCTTTCATCTATACATGACATGTTACATTCAATCATTCCCACATTAGACCTGAGAAGCTGTCTCGTCAGTGTAAAAGGAGAATTGATCTACCAGCATTACCGTAACGAAGAAGCGCAGACAAGTAAGGCAAAAGTTAATTCCTGTACGAAAAGCGTGCTCTCCGCACTGATCTGCATAGCGATGGATCAAGGCAAGATTCCAGACGCATCAACCCCGCTCTCGTTCTTCTTCCCAGAAGTTCAGACTGACGCAGATGCAAGAAAACCACAGATCACACTGGAGCAATTATTAACGATGACAGCTGGGTTCAACTGGGATGAGTTCGGAGGACAAAATTCGTTTCCACGTATGACACGCACGGATCATTGGGTTCATTTTGCATTGGAACAGACCTTAAGCCATGCACCAGGTACACACATGGAATATAATTCTGGCGTATCACAGATCTTATCAGCGATTCTGATGCAGCAAACCGGCATGAGCGTCAATACGTTTGCAGAACACTATTTATTTGAACCACTGGGAATTATAGATTATGAATGGGAAAGTGACCCTCAAGGCGTGCACACTGGTGGTTTCGGTCTTAAAATGCTGCCCATGGATTTGCTTAAGTTCGGTATGCTGTTCCTGCAGAGAGGTCAGTGGAATGGCGAAACATTAATTACGCAAGATCTGGTGGAACGATCCACCACCCCTGCAATCGCGGTGTCCCCTCCTAATCACGGATATTATGCTTGGCATTGGTGGGTCGATACCTGTTCAGCAGAGTCTTCTCCATTCATAGAGGATGAGCATCCTACAAGCGTACAATCTACCACAACCATGGCTGCTTCAGACCTTGCCTTACCTTCGTTCAACTACTATTACGCTCGTGGATTTGGCGGTCAATTCGTATATATCGTGCCCGCGCTTGAACTGGTTGTGGTGCTGACCAATGATAAACGTAAAAAAGAGAAGCCTCCTTTGGATGTGTTTCCAAGGTTAATCGCTCCTCAATTGTTGCGTTATCTATGACTGTCAAAGTGTTTCCTTGCCATAACAAAGAACCCTCGTCTCGTTAGGAATGACCTACCGGGTTGAGGGTTCTTCTTCCACTAAATCAAAAGTGATTCTTCAATAGCAACCGTGACTGGATACGGCCCCACTCCTGATTCGATAATACAACGAGTTGAATGCCTTGTGCCGGATACACAGAGGACATAAATGACACCCCAGGATCAAATCCCATGACATGATACTTGAAGATCTCTTCCCCTTTTTGGTCAATCCAGATTCCTCGTCCGTAATAATCATCATCCTCTTGATGCGAATACGGAGTAAGTAGCTTCCGAGTGCTCTCCTCCGTTAACAATGTATGTCCCAACAATGCATTCCAGAAATGAATCATATCCTGCGCGGTGACATAGGCTCCGCCGTCAGACCCGCCTTGAACCGGGATCGAGAAGATATTTGTGTTCCACGTACCGTCTTCCTGATCAACATAACCAATGGCCGTGTCAGAAGGTAACTGATCTGTTCGAAAATAACCAGAATCCTTCATGCCGCTTGGTTTGAAAATATGTGCTTCCACATATTCAGTGAAGGATTGACCTGATTGTTGTTCAACAATGAGCCCCAGCACAATATAACCTGCGTTGTTATAGTGGAAGCGTTCGCCTGGCGCAGATTTCATTGCTAAGTTCTGGAACATTGGCAAAAAGTCATGTAATTGTTGCATCATATAGACTGGTCGCTCCTGCCATAGCTCCGCGAAATCCTCCATGACTTCTTCATCAAAGTAATCAGGGATGCCCGCAGTATGTGTCAATAACTGATGTACCGTAATCTCTTTATCCCACAGAGGAAATTCAATGTTCAATACATCAACTAGACGACTCTCGTAAGAAAATTTCCCCTGCTCAATCAGCTGACCTATACTCACCGCAGTAAAAACTTTACAGCCTGAGGCAATGCCAAATCGCGTTCCACTTGTATTCGAGATCTGTTCACTACGATTGGCGTATCCGCGAGCCTTCGAGAAGAGAGTTTTTCCATTTTGCTGTAATAATACTACACCGGAAAAGTCCTTTTCCTCCATAACTTCCTCTACCTTACGTATTACATTCGTTATACTTGTCACTCCATCATCCTCCGTTCGTCATTTTGATTCTCCAACTTCACCTCGTTCAATCAACTACTCATCCGTGTAGATCTTGTGTTGATCAGATAGTACAGTGTTGCATAGATAGTCAGAATAAACGTGCCAAAGAACATACAGAACGCCAGGGATGGACGACTTACACTTTCTTGCATCAATGCGATGAGTGAGGAGCGGTTCGTTAATGCATCCCAGCTGTTTAACCGGTAGACTCGTCCAAGGAGGACACCATAACTTCCTAGTGCACAACCCGCCAATACAAAAATCCAAGATGCCATCCGTCCAACTCTCCGATAGATTACTTCCTGAAGCTGATACATCGAGAGAAATCCAATCAATAATCCAACCCAGACAAACATGAGCACAACAATCAAGTCATACCAATACGTAAAGTTCAGACCATGACCACCATAATAACGCGAGCTTCGAGCCGTCAGATGAATGAGATCTGTTACGATATAGGATGAATTCGGGAAAAATAACAGCCATAATGCACCGCTTGCAATCGCAAGCCATGGGGCTCCTCTCCATTTGGCATGACTAAAGCCATAAGCTACATAGGAGAATATAAACGGAATCCATCCCAAAAACAGATTCCAGATCAAAAATCGAAAATATCTCTGATCTAGCCAAGCTGCAGTAACAAAATATAAACCTACCGTGACAACAGTAACTATACTTAGATAAATAAAAATTTTAACGTAGTTCAGCTCTCTCAATGATCTTCCTCCACTTGACATTAAACTAAAATGATAGGACTCTTCTGAAAATGATTAAGTTTCCTCCTACAATACATAATTTGACTGGAAATAAACATAATAGAATCATACCATTTCCCAAAGGAGAATTAAATTCACATGAATCAAAATCAAATCAATCCAACAAATCATGTTAACCCAGGGTTTATCCCTCAATTGAACCACGGCGGACATGAGATGTTCGATATGCATGAAATATTAAGTTGTGCAATTAATGTATTGGACCAGTACATGATTTTTAGAACTTTTGTAGTGGATACAGCTTTGCTCGATATTTTGGATCGCCAATACAACTTTATGTTGTCGCAGTACAACTTGACTGCAGAATGTTTTGCTACAGGACAGAAGCCATCTCAGGAGACTGCTACGTATATGATTCCGAATATGACTCCACCAGTGTATGGACTTAGGCCATCTGCACCGAAGAAACCCAATCAGTCCCTTGCCGATGTGAAGGATGCTGGAATTAGCGGTCATATGTTAGGTCTAATTAAATCTCATGCATCATTACTGGCAATGTCTTCCCCTGAGATAACAAACCCAACTGTACGGCGCGTAGTCGCTTCACAGGTTCAACATTTTGTTGAGATGGCTTACGAGATTTTTATGTATCAAAATCAACATGCTTACTATCAGGTGCCGCAGCTTAATGCAAACGATACACAACAGATGCTTAAAGCTTATGTTCCCGCAACCGGGGCTCCACAGTTGCCTCGAAGCAACAACGCACCACTCCAATAAATCACGTACAACTATTGAAAGAGCAGTCCACACAGCCACTGAGTTGTCGGAGGACTGCTCTTTTGTCTGTTCTCCGTCTGTTCTCCGGTTGAAAATCATAAATGTAATGAATAGAACCTTGATTGATTTTCCACAAACTGGTTTAATCAAAGCAAACCCTATGTATAGCTTGAAATTTTTGGTTCCACTCAAGGTTTACATCCGCAACGAACTCGGGAAACTACATTACATTTTTCATGGGAGGTACTGGAATGAGATTGAACTCTTCGATCAAACTAGGCATTCTTGCGCTGACATTAGGATGTACCACTGTGGGTGCAGCACTGTCTATACCACAAACCACATGGGCAGCACCTGTCCCAGAATCCAAAGCAGTATACCACCAGTTCCAGAAGTATCGAAATAATGCCGTAAAATCGACTGCTAGTTTAATTCAGGCACGTAAATATCTGCTGAATCATGTGCATAAGGTTAATACAAGACAGGCTACCTTGATGACCATACAATTGGAAACGTTACAGAAGCTTAAATTAGCCGATATCGATGAAAAAATGTATACAGGAACTGTTCAAGCAACGATCTCACAAGCTCATGACAATATAGGATACGATCAGAAGCTGACGTACAGTAGCTTGCTCAAAGAAATCAAAGATCCCGCGGTGCGTAAGTTATTGCAGGAGGCTTCCGATCTCGGATACAAACTGGAGACCAGTGAAGGCTTATATTATCCCATTATCAATTATGAAGCTTACAAAAGACTTCAACCATACGTTGCCCCCGACATCGCTGCGTATATTGATATCATGGCTGCTGAATCAAATCAGGCTTCGACCTCAGATGCTGCCCTTATCATTCCTTGGGGCGAAATGATCCAGCGCACGTTAGCAATGGAGGCCTTTTTGAATTCATACCCACAATCCAGCCGCACGACAGCGGTAGAGTATTCATTATCTTTGTATGTACATTTTTTATTTTATGGAAGTGATAATACACCCGCATACGATTGGTTCACCGAAGATGAGATCCGCACATTGATTCCTGAAGTGAAACAGGCATATGAGAAAGCATTAGCGAAAAGGGAACCTGACACAAAAAGCGCAATACTTGAAAGTTTAGAGCAGGTGTTAACTCTTCTGGAACAAACTAATGATAGGCTTACACCTGACATCCAAGCCAAGATAGAATCTATTCTGGATCAATATTCTCCTGAGTAACCAGACATGGTTAGAATCACAAAAAAGCGGCATAAACTCTACTCCAATGAGTGAGTTGCCGCTTTCTTTAAGTTCATATTTCCTCAAGTTCATATACCAACTTCCTTGGCATGATGCTGTTCTATATTTCATATGTTCACAAAAATCGATCCCAGTTTCTCCGGATTCACCATCAGGTACACGCCCCGAATCCGTTCTCCAGTCGAGTCGAACTCCAGACACAGAACCTCGGTTACTTGTCCATCGTCCAGTAAAGCTAACTGAAGCTCTCCATTAATTGGTGTGGAAACCCATTGCCGTGATCGTAAGCGAGTTAGCACTTTGCGTGAAGTAAGTAGTGCTAATACACCTTTGTACACCTTCATTGATCTCATGACTGTATGCACACGTCCACCGCCATCGGCAGTAAACACAGGCTCTTCAGCCAACATTTCCATCATTGCATTGACATCATAATTCAGAAAAGCGGTAGTGAAACGCTCCAGCATCTGCTCATGAGCCTTATTCGTCGTCTGTGCTCGTGGCACAGAGGATAAATCATCTGGTAAATTCCGCTTCGCACGGCTGAAAATCTGCCGGCAGTTACTTTCACTTTTTCCAAGCCAATCTGCAATCGTCTGATAGTCATACTGAAATGCCTCACGCAGAACAAAGACCGCGCGCTCTGTTGGCGAGAGACATTCTAACATAACGAGGTATGCGTATGAGATCATCTCTTTCTGCTCCACTTCCATTTCTAAGCCAGTTTCCCGATCCGAAAGTGGTTCAGGCAACCATTCTCCGATATAATGTTCGCGTTGATTACGGGCAGAGTTGAGCACATTCAAACTCCGGTTCACCACGAGTTTAGCAATATACGACTTAGGGTTATGAATCACCGTGGAAGGTTGACTTTGAAGACCAGTGAAACAGTCCTGCACAATGTCTTCCGCCTCAACAACACTTCCAAGCATGCGATAGGCGACGGCGAATGCATAAGATTTGTAACGAGTATATAGTTCACCAACTTCCAGAGAAGACAATTCTGGTTCATTGGGGAGTGGTTTGGAATTCATATGAACAGCCTCCTCTGGCAGATGGTTTCGGAACTAATCGAATATTGATTTAATTAAAACATCCCGGATACATGCCTGTTGTAATTGCAATCCGGTTCCAGCTATTAATCGTATTAATCGCCATGATCAGATCCACCAGTTCTGCTTCACTGAAATGCTCCCGTATTTTATTAATCAGCTCTGTTGGCACGCCTTGATGCGAAATCTCAGTCACCGTTTCAGCAAGCTCCAGCATAACACGTTCTTTTTCTGTAAACAAAGGCACTTCGCGCCATACACTTAACAGCAGAATATGATCTGCGTAATCCCCCAATTTCATCAGGTCTTTAGCGTGCATATCCAGGCAAAAGGAACAACCGTTAATTTGAGATACCCGGATTTTGAGCAGCTCGTATAATACCTTGTCCTCCATTTGCCCAGATACATATTGTTCAAGTGCCATCATCGCTTTATACGCACTTGGGTTTACTTTCCTATAGTTCAATCTTAATTTCATTACATTCGCCTCCGTAAATTGGTTTACAACCTGAAGACAAATGAAGAGCTCCATCTGTGACAAGATTCTCATATTTTTTATAACATTGATGAATGATCAGTACCTCCAACCATTACCAATCAACTGCCGCTGCATCGTATATGGCGTATAGTTTGAAGTCGGCAACATGTAAGACGCGTTGGGCAAATGTTCATAAGCTGGATTCACGGCATCTCCATACGAATGCTCTGCGTGAAGTGAAGTCTGTAATTGGACATAAGGCTGGGCATTTACATGGGGCTGGTTGTTTGCTTGGTTATTCGGTTTGCATACAGCGTTAGGAGAGGTGGAGACACCTGTCACGCAATCCGCGGGTGGGCCAATAAACACGGTCTTCTGGATTGGAGCCAAGGTAGCTTGGACTTGCGCCTCATCCAGACAATAGGTATGAGCAAGTACACTAGGAGGCGTAAGGCGCAGAATATCTGAACCAAAAATAGCTTCAGGCACAGGTGCATCAAAAATCGCCAGTAAGTGAGTATCATCTACAGTAGCAATTTCGTAATGCCACCAGCCTTGTGGTACATTCGCCACTTGACCGGGAGTAATCGGAAAATTCAACAATTCGTTCGTAAAAGGATTGATTAGTGAGACAACAGCTGCACCACTAATACAATAGACCAGTTCAGTTGCATTCTGATGAATATGAGGCTCTACTACGTTTCCAGTGCTGAGAAAAATGTCCAACAATGAGGTATTGCCTAGGGTATTGAGCTGTTCGATAGAGAGGGAATTGATATAATTTCGTTCGTCTTTCTTAAATAGTAAATTTTGATTCACATCATAGGTGAATTCAGTATTCGGTGACGTGTAATCCATATTCGAGGTTGCCAACATTTAACGCCTGCCCTTCATTCTACGGTTAGGTAAAAACCTATACGCCAGCTTATGTCATCAGCCTACATTCGTGAGCCCAATTCTGAACGTTAAACCGAAATGACAAAAACCCCTGAATAGAAAACGTCTATTAGGGGTAGCTATGTTACTCTATTTTTTCCTCATCCAGCAGGGCTTCTACACTGAGACCGAGAGAATGTTCACTCAAGCAAACATGTTCTACCCAGTGCATCTGAGACACCACATCAGGAGTTCCTTCAATCAGACTATTAGTGATATTTAGCCACTTCAGTTTCTTCAATTTCGCTAGCTCTGGAGGCAACTCCCGAATTCCTGAGTAACCTATATTCAAGCTCACTAACTCTGTCAGTTCACCAATCTCAGCAGGGATATGTTTTAGCTCCAGTTCCCGCTTAGGCTTGGGTTTCCATCCAGGTTCGACATGATACGCACTGCCACCATAAATCGTAAGCTCCTTGAGCTGAGTAAGCTTCCCAATATCTTGCGGGATCCCCTTCAGATCGGCTGTCATAATGGTCAACTTCTCCAATGCGGTCAATTCGAAGAAAGCCTGGGGAAGCTCACTCACATGTTGCTCAAAAACTTCAAGTTCCTTCAATTGCTTGAGCTCGCGAATGCGATCTGGAATTTCAGACAATAGATAGCCCGTTATATTGAGACGATCTGTCTGGTGTTGGATGGCATCATCAAGGAAGCAATCAAACTGCTCATGCCGTTGTAATTTGAAAAATAAGCCGGGAATGCGCTCCATTAACCCGCTCGCTTCTTCCTCCGTAATTCCCATGCCATACATTCCTTCATGTGCCACGGTATAGAAGTAATCGCTGCCATCTTCCTTTAGAAAACAGAGATCATCTGGTAATGAGGGGTACGACCAATCCCCAAATCGAGTAGCCTCTTGCTTAAGCACTTGCCCAGACTCTGGAGTGCATGAATATATGTAATAACTGCCGCTGGAGTACATCGCATGACTGTTTATCTTACTATTATGCATAGATCGCTCTCTTACCATCGCCTCATCCATTGTGAAAACTTCGATTAGATAGGGCTCCAATTGATCTAAAACTTGAGCAACCCGTTCAGGTGTATCATCTAATGCATATTCTCGATCCACGATTAAGAAGCGATCCGTCTTCTCTATTAATTCATCAATAAGCTGATTATAGGCAGTTTCTCTTGGATCGGTATATAAAGATACAGCTATCATTCACTTCCTCCTCCACTGTTATGTTCGTACTGAATTTGTTTTGTGTCATGAGCATGCATTCAGGCATAGGCTGATATCATCATTCGAACTAATGGGAGGCACAATCATGGTATATGATTTACGCTCTGTTCAGTACCCTTCACCTACAGGGTATCCTTATCCATATTATCCACCACCTCCACCTTATCCCTACCCTTATCCGTACCCACCCTTCTTCCCCATCCCGCTCCCCTATCCAATCGGAGGCGGCCCATGGTGGCATGGTGGTTATCCAGGTGGCGGCTATCCGGGTGGTCCTCACGGTGGAGGACCAGGCGGCGGCTACCCAGGGGGTCCTCATGGTGGGGGACCGGGCGGCGGCTACCCAGGGGGTTCTCATGGTGGGGGACCGGGCGGCGGCTACCCAGGGGGTCCTCATGGTGGAGGACCGGGCGGCGGATCTCACGGTCATCGCTTGTTCCAGTGGTAAGGTAATTAATCACAGACAGGTGCTACTTGATGTAGCTCCTGTCTTCGTTCGTCAATAATCGATTTCATCCTTCAAACTGAGATTTCGATTGGATGCTTCAAGTAGTTCTTCGAATGATTCGTTAAGATAATAGACAAAATCCGGATCATGCACATACATAATAATTTGCCCATACTTGCCCTGCTCTGTTGGATCAAAATCCAGCATGATATACAGCGAACCACCTGCCATCGTTGCAAAAGGTATCCACTGCTTATGGAATAAAAATGGTTTAATCTCGGGATCGAGCTTGCGAATCTCTTCCTCAGAATAATGCTCTTCTAGCTTTTCATCCACTTCACAAAAGAATCGTTTGGTCTCACGAATTTCATCCAAGGACATCAGATAGAATGGAATACTCCGTTGCTCCTCTTCATCCCCAGGGTACAACACATGAAATCCGTAACCACTGCCATTTTTACGTTCGTAAAAAGCACGAAAATCCGCTGGCAACTTAATATCAAAATCCGCTTCAAACGCCGCCAAACTCTCCTTGGAGGTACAATCGATCTGTTTATACTGTTGGTACAATTCATTAATCTCTTCATCCACCACTTTAACATCCAACAATTGATGCAAAGCGTCCATTAGTTGATCGATCCTGGAGTGTATATCTGATTTCAACAAAAGTCCTCCTTATTCTCCCTAACGTCCTACCAGCGCATTGGGTTTTCTCCCCGCCATAACACATAACGCTCGCATTCACGAATCGTGCCTGTGCCAATGCCGTAATCGTCCATCCCTTCTGAAGTTAAATCGAGAACATGCAGCATGCCACTGTATGTTCCTACTGCAAGCTTGGATTGATCAGGCGAGACCACGATGGACGAGATTGTACCGCCTACAAAATGACGCCATACCTCCTGTCCCTGAGTGCCTACACAACGTAGATAACCATATGCATCCCCAATCACAATGCCTTGCTTAGTCTCTGCCGAGGCATACACACGTGCATTCTCATCCATAATTGGCCAATCTTCTTTCTTCTCATTGACCTCTACTTCATCCAGCTTAACCTGAATCGTAACACCGTTATAGAAGTGACATGCATTAAACCAAACGGTACGATTATCTTGGGTGAAAATTGCATGATGAGGGTAGCTAATTTCCGGATACAAAGAATACGTATGATCCTGAGTCCGATCCAGTAACATGTGGTTACTCACCTGACTGCCAAAGGCAATCCAGCGTCCATCCCTTGAAACTGCCGCATGACCCATATCAATTTGGGTATCTTCCAATTCATATTCCTGAATCTCCGACGGATCGGGATGAAGCAAGGAAACTTGGGATTGTTCGACCAGATGAACGCCATACGTGGACAAAATAAGAAGAGATTGCCCATCGTTGAATGGGATCAGCTCAATAAGTGAACGTTCCGGATATTCACAATCTGCGAGCGACTCGATCTGAGGAAGCGTGTTATGAAGACTAGACTGAATATCTTCCCAGTGATACATAGCAAGCTCTTGACCTTCCAAATGCCGGTCAGGCCTTCGAATGATTCGAATAACAGTTTCATCCGCTAACGCATAATCAACGCCATCGGGTGAGCATCCCGCAAAATGATAATGGGCAGAAGCGATTACTCCTTGTGAATCTGCGGTGTATACGGCGCCATCCTGCGTATGACCGCCAATATTAAATACAACGACATCCTGTGCGATAAATCCAACAACCTGTACTGCCTGCATAACAGACTGAAACTGTTCACTCATAGGCCATGAAGCAGGCGGCAATTCAGCTCGTAGGCGAAGCACATCCTCTTGCGCATTTGCCTGTTTCACCATCTCCCAGACTTCAGCACTAAAACTGGCTCGACCATCATTCTCCAGCTCGGATTCATCTGGGGTCTCACCAGCTATACTTTTGCGTACAAATTCATTCACATGTAGTGCATAACGTCTACCTTCTTGACGCCACTGCTGTGCAATCTTCTCGTTTAACCAACTCAATTAATCATTCCTCCACTCCACCGATATGTACAGGGCGACAATGATGTGCGATTAAGAACAAATGCAGCTCGTGATCCCTACCTCCACCTGAATCACCTGTTTCTTCGTAGAACATGGCGACTTCTCTACCGTAGGCATAATTAAAACGCAGATAACCGCCTATTGATGCCATAAATAACATACAGGTATGCTCATTCTCCATCACAACATCCCACTTAAATTCCTTTTTACAGCGTTGAGCCACCTCATATAAGGAATCACCTTGCTCACCATTCTCAACATGATAAAATGTGTGGTGTCGTAATTCATTCCACGGTTCATAATAATGTGGAGTTAACGGCTTGTCTTGTTGATAATATCCACAGTATATTCGATCTAGCAGTTCACCAAATTCCGCATCCTCACAAGCCCATACAGTAATATGTTCATCATGGCGCGGAAACCAGAGCAATCCCTCGACCTGAGGGTGTACCGCCAAGAAGTCTCCATCCACTGAACTTCCGATACTCACACATTCCTGTAATTGACGCTGACTAATTGGTGTATCCTCCGTATGAATCCAGAAGTCATATTCAACAAAAGGAGCTAGCACATCTCGATCGGGCCGCTGTATATTCATCCAGCCAGTGTAAGTGCCCTCCCCGTACTGCTCGAGCCATCTACGATAGGATGAAGGTAATGAGATTTTATGTTGTTCTTCAAAAAGGTTCAGTTCTTCAGCCGTTATGGGCTTCATTGCCTGAGATACGATATACATAGGATGACATCCCCCATCTTCAGATCATGCTATTTATAGTAGTTAGCCCACCTTACGCCAACTCTTCCTGAACAATCTCCGTTGTGACCCCTTTACGGTTTGTAATCTGAATTGCAAATGCATCATATCCATTACGTTTTACTAAGTCAAAATTCAGATGTTCACCTGTGATCAGTTCATAGGTTCCATCTTCATTGACATCTTCCCCTAACTCATCATCATACGGCACATTATAGAAGGCAGTTAAATACACTTCAAAAATATCCTCTCCTTCTACGTCCAGATAAGGACGCAAAGGCCTATTTTTAAGCTCATCCTCAGGATACGTTTCACATAACATGGCATCATAGCCATGTTTGGCAGCATCAAAGAGCAGATAACGCTCACCCGTTACGGTATGCTCTGCATACACAAGTAGTGGTGTCGAATCCTGCCAGCTTATGAGATCATCGTCGATCAAGTCACCATAATAAAAGATATGGAACTTGTCGTGACCATCTGGCGTTTGTACTTTTCCATTCCACTCTACTTCATGAGCTTGTTCCTTCTTCAAGTTCTGTACCAATCCTTCGAGGTAGGCTGGGCCTTGTTGTACTCCTAATTCATTCATGATCTCGCCTCCGGTTTATTGATTCGAATCGAAACGATCTTACGTTCTTCATCCACTGTTAATTGAACATCCATATGAAGTTGATCCCGGAACAATGCCGTAATATTAAGATACGGGTCACGGGCTGCCTTACTGCTTCCATTGCCATTCGAACGGGTCATGCCTTGATGAATAATGGACTGAACTAATTTGCCATCGCCTTTGCCTGTTTTTTCATATGTATAGATCAGTTGACCATCGTGATTAAACACCTTCACTATAGGTATGAAGTCGTTGGCATTGAGATATTGCTGCTCTTCCTGGACATAATTCATTGCGTCAGATGAATAATTTATTTGTCCCGCCAAATATGGGTTCGTATCATTCGGCTCAATCTCATATTCTTGGTATGCTAATTGAAACAGATTTTGAAGACCACTTGTATCCATACGGTAGTAAAATTGACGGTTCTCCTCAGCTTTGTCCATCGCAGCATAACCATTAATTAGTGGCCAGGTCGCATATGATTTGCCGTTCACTTCGATAGCTAAGGCATAGTCTGATAGCACTTTCTCTTTCTGAAAAACACCATAGCTTTGCATGATAAAAAATGCTGGAATACTTAACATAGCGAAAATGAATGCAAAAACAGACAGTGATACTCTTTTTTTCATTCGTAATCCTCCACCACAATATCTCTTGCTTGTTATCCTGTTTTATACTGCAACTTTTTTAGTGTGCGAACAACCTGCGCTCGATTTTTGGCATTTTTCATATAAGCAGGGATCGCATGCGAGGCCGTTTTCATAGGTGAGTTGGCAGGCTTCACTCGCAGATCTGCAGAGATGTATGCAATGAGATAATTCAAATGTTCGCGATTGACTGCCCAGACGTGCTTGCCTCTTACCTGATCGAGAAAGTACAGCTCCATACCAAAGATCGGATCTCGCCCTTCCCGAATTTCTGGATAATACCCTCGATGTGTCTCTCGACGATACAACAGAGCTTGATTGACTTTACCACAATGTGGGCACTCCACATGCGCTGATTGGTGAGGTGTTCTTTTCTCATCCGTGACTTGCACATTGAACCATCGTTCACATAAGACACAAGTTCCCTTAGCATCATAACGATAGCTTGGTTCATCCGCACCTTGAGCATAACAAGTGGAACACGCCCACACCAACCGATCACCAGACTTAGAAATAACCGCATGCCCACCACATTCCTTACATTTAACGTCGATCTGCTTCCCCCGATGAAGTAGATAGTAGTAGTTATACTTATATGCCCCTTCATCTTCGAAACGTTTCATTTCACTTCCACCTTTCAC
The DNA here is from genome assembly GCF_003268635.1 of Paenibacillus sp. DCT19. Lineage (NCBI taxonomy): Bacteria > Bacillati > Bacillota > Bacilli > Caryophanales > Paenibacillaceae > Paenibacillus > Paenibacillus sp. DCT19. The sequence continues at coordinate 2,808,513 of NZ_CP029639.1, read as the reverse complement.
CAATTCTCTATCTAAATTATATGTAACTCAGCTATGTAGTACAAGAAACGCCCTCTTCTATTTCAACATTTTCTCTTTCGATGACTCAAGTGTGTTTCGTATCACACCCGTTCTCATCACATTTATGTACTCTATATATACAAGAAAAGTAATCCTTTAAATTTTGTGAATTAAATCACTAGGACGCGTCTGAAAACTCCCAAGGACGCAGATTTCGCCGAATTTTCGTTCCAAGCAAGGCAGGTTTCTGCAGGCGTGCAGGCGCACATCAAGGGAAACTGACGCAGCAGGGGGCGAAAAGGTCGTGAAAGAGGTACTTCAGCGCGTTTTGAGACACGTCCTAAGATAAGGTTGTGCGCCCATGTTCTCTTTAATCCATGTAATGAAATTGTCATTGGTATTTGTCATATTCACAGCTACCCTCGCCCACTGTAGTTCAGACGCAGTCAAGCCTGATCATCATGCTGAAGAGACGGCAACTCGAATCAGTCAAGAGCCTGTCGATCCCATTATTCGGCGAGAAGGGACGAACGTGTACATTGAGATGACTGCTCAAGTCACCGATATCGAAATTTCCAAAGGCGTTATGTACAATGCCTGGACATTCAATGGAACCGTGCCTGGTCCCGTCCTACGAGTAACCGAAGGAGATACACTGATTTTCACATTGAAAAATAAAGATGCCAGCATGCCACATTCTATGGACTTTCATGCCGTGCATGCTTCCCCGAGCAGCAAATTTATTGATGTCATGCCCGGAGAGAAAGGGACATTCACCTATCCTACATCCTCGCCTGGTGTATTCATGTATCACTGCGGAACACAACCGGTGCTTGCTCATATCGCCAATGGCATGTATGGCATGATTATTGTTGAACCCAAAGCGGGATATCCTTCTGATCATCTGGTGGATCGGGAATATACCCTGGTTCAGAGTGAGTGGTACAAAGAGCATGACTATGATGCTTTTGTGAATGCAGAACCTAACTATGTCGTATTTAATGGCAATGACTATAGCTTAAAAGAACATCCATTATTAGCCCGAGTTGGTGATACGGTTCGAATTTATGTGAGCAATGCTGGGCCGAATAAAGTCTCATCCTTCCATGTTGTCGGTACCATTATGGATCGTGTGTATGTAGATGGCAATCCACGTAATATTCAGTACGGCATACAGACCGTTATGCTACCCGCAAGCGGAGGTGCTGTCGTCGAATTCACGGTAACCGAAGAAGGCGATTATCCTATTGTAACGCACCAGTTCAACCATGTTGCCAAAGGAGCGTCTGCAGTTCTTCGTGTAACGAAGGATGGCACAGATCATGGTGGGCCAGCGATGACACATTAAGACATGACTTGACTGCTTCATACTATTCTGAACAATCGAGGTGATTCACAAGATGATATGTACACATGAAAATCAGGATGCCTGTTTCTCCAAAGTATCCCTGTTCCAGCATCTTGACCCGGCAGATTCCGAATTGCTGCTCTCACTCCTTCACTCTCGGCAATATAACAAGGGAGATTATATCGTTCAGGAAGGTGAGCGTTCAGATACGCTTTATGTGGTTCATCAGGGTTGTGTGAAGCTATCTAAATATACGGAGAATGGCAAGGAGCATATTGTTCGTTTCCTTTTTCCCGGAGATTTCTTCGGACAAGATTCCTTGCTTCATCAGAAGCCTCATCCTGCAAATGCTGAGGTTCTGGAGTCCTCTTCCATCTGCTCTATGAACAAACGTGACTTTGATCAATTGCTTGAGCATGATCCAAAGCTTGCATATCATTTTCTGCTTGCCGTCTCTGAGCTGCTGCGTGATACAGATGAATGGAACATTTCCCTTAGCGCTCTGACAACGGAACAGAAGATCGCCAAGCTGCTGTTGTATTTTCACAGCCGAAATCATGCACAACATGAAATTCGTTTGCCCGTCTTCAAAAAGGATATGGCACTGCTGCTCGGAATTACGCCCGAGACGCTTAGTCGTAAGCTCACCGTTATGCAGACACAAGGGCTTTTGCAGGTTACAGGTAACTGCATCCTTATTCTTCAATTAGAACAACTCAAGGAGAAGCTAACTCACTGAAAAAATAAGAGAATCTCGTTTCAGGTAAGTAATCAATTTCACATGGAATGTGAGTAACGTCACAGTATACAGCTTCATTCCATTATACAGTTAAGGAAAGATCAGGAGGTTGACCACATGAGTACAAATACCGTTGTAAAATTAGATAAACAGCTTATTATGCACAAAATGCAGGAGCTATGCTCCCTTCTATTGCAGGACGAAGGCTATAAAGAAATGCGTGACATGATTGATGAGTTTGCAGCGGATGAACAAGCGACAACCCAATATGAACGTTTTATGGAGAAGCATCAAGCATTGGAAGAGAAAGAGCGGCAAAATATCGAATTGTTGGAGTCCGAAATTAAGGTGTATGAAGAGGAAGAACGCGCACTATATGATAACCCTCTCATTCGTCGATTTATCTATGCACAGCGTGAGTTCAGCCAATTGCACCAGCAGATCAGCAACTATTTTACAAAGTCTGTTGAATTGAACCGCTTGCCTGAATCAAAAGAACTTGGCAAAGAAGCTTGTGGCTGCGGCGGAAGCTGCTCTGGTCACTAATTTCTCCTTGGCCGCTAAATTGCATTAACTCATAAGAAAGAGTATCCGAAACTCAGATCGATCTGAGAGGATACTCTTTTTCTTATCTTCATATGTTGAAGTTATCAGCGTTTGATGGTAATAGAGTTTACATTGAGGGGATTAGAAAATGTTTGGAGCTAAATGTCCAGCAGCAAGGATACAAGCAATCCCATCGATGCGATCAACCCCACTACAGGACCTCCTTCTTCAAAAGCCTCAGGCATCATCGTTGAGCAGAGCATGGCTATAATACCTCCTCCGGCAAAAGCACCAATCGCTGCTCCCATCTCCTTCGGAAGCTGTTCTAGAAACAGATACCCGCCCAAAGCGGCAAGTGCAGAGATTAGCAATACACCGACCCACATCAACAGAATTTTGCCTTTGCTATACTTGCTGTTCTTCAGTCCTGCTGTACTGGATAAGCCCTCAGGAATATTGCTGACAAAGATGGATACGACCAGCACCACACTGACACCTTTACCTGCCAGCAAACTGGCACCCAGCATGATCGACTCAGGAATCGCATCCATCACCGTGCCTGCGAATATCCCGAGCCCGCTTTGCTGGCTTGAATCTTTCTTGCTGGAACGTTTCCGATCTGAACCACCTTTGGACGAGATGAGCAGATCAAACAGTGTATATACCAAGGCTCCGGCGGTAAAACCGATAGCTGTTGGCAGTATGCCTCCATCGTTCAATGCATCTCCAAGAAGCTCAAACGTAGCAGCACCAATGAGTGTTCCTGTCCCGAAAGCCATAATCCAGCCGATGACCCTTTTCGGAATCTTCATAAATAGTGCTGCAAGCGCACCGATCACAACCGCTGAGGCGGAGATACCGCCCCACATCAATGCCGTCCACATTTGGGCTCGCCCCTCTCTTGTTCCAGATTGTTTTATCTCCCATTAACCCTGGCTGCCAGTTCAAAAACAATCAACAGAACGTGTGGACTTCATTTATAAATGTCAATCCATTGACGGTGTGACGTATATCACCTGATGTGGATACAAATCACGTTATGATAAAATGATGTGATTTACAGCAGGATGAACCAGAGCAGGAACTGTACCGCTCCAATAATTTCGATAATTCCCACCTTCATAGGACGCATTGTTTTACCTGCATATCGAAATGCTCGCACAGCGGAATAGACATAGGCCAGCCCCATCCATGGATACCCAACTGCAGCCGGAATGAAGAGCAGTACAACATGGACAAGACGTGACAACCTGATCCAGCGCGGATTGCTACGTTCCCGAAAGACGGATTTCACAAAGAACGTACTTCCTGTAAAATGTAAAAAGGAAAATAACACAACGATGGCCATTCCATAGTCCCATTCACCGCTGCCAATCAGATAAGCTGCCGCTCCGCCAAGGGAGAAGACCATCATTGCACATAGATCATTGGTCAGTGTCCTCTCGGCCTTATGTCTCACATGCCAGATGTTAACCAAGAGCAACCCAACCAACATGGGGCCAAACCATAACAGCGATGATTGACCAATCACAGCCGGAATGAGACATACTAGGGCGATCGTACCGTATATGCCGGCCCATTTATATAAGCGCTGCCGATTCGCGTTTCGTTTGAGCGATTGCAGCAAAGGATAGGCGGTTAGATACAAGCCAAGCCAGGCAAAGAACAGCGGCACATGAAGCCACTGGGGACTGCTTGCCGCCACACCAACGAGAAAAGGTACGCTGACCATCGCCCATCCACCATGTTCATGGGGAATAACGATTGGATTTGCGTTTGTACCTCCATTGTTTTTCAATTCAATCACAACCTCCTATCAGGTTTATCATTACAAAAAGCTTCACAGAGAGGATGAACTTGTATGACCAGGGTAAACAAAGATAATGCAGCTGAATTTCTGCAGCAATTTCCTATTTTTCAGGATCTGAGCCCCGAAGAGTTAAAACAGGTTGAAGATATCGCCATATCACGGAGCATCAACAAAAAGGCAGTGATCTTTAGTGAAGGCAGTGAAAAAGAAGCTGTATTCTTCATCCGTACCGGCATTGTCAAAGCTTACAAAACAGATGAGAACGGACATGAACAGATCGTATCCTTCCTCAAAACAGGTGATATGTTTCCACATACCGGATTCTTCAACGCGCATCCCTATCCCGCTACCGCTGTTGCGATCACGCCGACAAGTCTACTCGCGATTCCCGTCAGACATTTTGAACGGCTCATGCTAAGTACACCTTCAATTGCCATCAAAATCATGCGTGTACTAGGCGACAAAATACGTGAATTACAAGACAAATTACAAGTGCTTTCCGGTCAGGACGTACGTAATCGTGTGCTCTCCTTTCTTCTCATGCTTGCGGAGCAGCATGGTCAGGAGCAAGGGGATAAGATCATCATCAATCTGCCCATGACACACCAGGAGTTCGCCAATTCCATCGGAACGACAAGAGAGACAGCCAATCGACTGCTAAACCAGCTTGCAAAAGATGAGTTTCTTGAAGTTGATCGCAGCCGCATCATCATTCACAATCTGCAAGCTTTAAAAGAACAGCGAGACGCTTGAGCATAACAGCAAGACTGCTTCCTGCATCTTGCTGCTTCTTGCTGTTTGTGGCTTGCTACTTCTTGTTTCTTACTACTTGCTGCTTGCTATTTGCTACTAATTTGTTTCTTACAGCCTGCTCCCTGCTTCTAACTTGTTCTTTCTGTTATTCACAATGACAGCTCAGCGTTGAGCCACATTCATCAGGAATGTTAATCACATCCTCTGTGTATTGAACTATCGCTTGTGCAAAAAGAGACCTTAACTACTGTAAATCAAGTTAAGGTCTCTTGCTGTATGTTGGATCACTTTTTCAATAACTGTTCTGTTTACATGAATCGCTTAGGCAATCGTTAGATCGGGTTTACTCATGTCACTGAACATACCCGCGTAATATTTGACTTCTCCAGCTTCATTACGGATTGCTGTAATACTAAGCCATTCCTGATAAACCTCACCGTTTTTCTTACGGTTCCAGATCTCGCCCTGCCAGTATCCTTTTTCACGCAGTTCCTGCCACAACTGATCATAGAACTTCTTATCCTGCTTGCCTGATTTCAGCATGCTTGGCTTCTGTCCCACCGCTTCTTCAGCTGTGTAACCTGTAACCGCCGTAAAGGCTGGGTTCACAGAACGAATAACACTGTTCGTATCTGTCACCAGGATCGCTTCAATGGTATTCTCCAGAATGCTAGAAGACAATTGAAGTTTCTCTTGATAGAACATCCAGATGACGAGCACGAGACTTACCAGTGCAATCTGGGATAACGCCATGAATCCAATCGCGTAATGACCTGTCATACTGTACAGCAGCGTCAGCATTAATGGAGGGAAGAAACCGCCCAAACCACCCATAGCCGAGATCATCCCGTTAGCGATACCTGCTTGTTTGACGAAATACATTGGCACTAATTTGAAAATTGTACCGTTACCTGTACCCGCGCAGAGCGCGACAGTCAGACACCCAACTGTATAAATGTAGAATGAAGGTGCAAACGATAATACGATCGCAGCAATAGTTAATCCGCCGAACACAAACATTAATATTTTGAACGGATTAAACTTGTCACCAAGCCAGCCACCCACAGGTCGCATAATCGTTGCAACCAGAATGAAGCCTGCGGTACGAATACCTGCATCTACTTTGTCCATCTGGAAGTTAGTAACCAAGAAGTTGGGCAGATATACTGTAAATGCAACGAATGAACCAAACGTTAAAAAATAGAACAAACATAGCAGCCACAGTTTATTGTTTCGCGATACGGCCTTTAACTGCTGCATCAGCGGAACATTAACACGTGTTTCCTTCTTGTCCCCGAGAACAAAATTCAGTGCAGCCATCCCGAGTAACAAAATACTATATAGCAATACCGTTGTAGACCATCCCATACGATCGGCAATCAACGGTGCTCCGAATGCAGATAACGCCGTTCCAAGGTTACCAATTCCATATATCCCGTTTACAAAACCATGACGTTCTTTGGGATAATACTTCGGCAGTGATGTTACACCGACAGAGAATACAGCGCCACCGATTCCGAGGAAAAATCCGCCAATAACGAGATCACTGAATGATGTTGCACGACTAACCCACCATACCGGAGCAAGCAATAACACAAAGCTGATCATGAAAATGTTACGTGCCCGTAGCGGTTCGTCCAGTACCCAATCGGAATACGAGCAATCGAACCGATTAATACCGGAATGGCAGTCGCCCAAGCCAGCTGTGAAGATGAAAGTGCGATATCTTCTTTGATGAAAGGCATGAGTGACGAGAGAATCACCCATACCATAAAGCCAAGAACAAGACTTGCCGTTTGCAAGGGCAGTTGAATTTTACCTTTTTGCTGCATTTACATCGCCCTTTCCTTTTGTTGTTCCTGATTCGGATACACTGCTCCATCTCTTCTGCGATACAGGACATAACTCCGTTTCAGGTATCCCAGAGGCATACTGAGCATGTGAACCAGACGTGTAAATGGAAATACGCTGTACAGAACAAATGTGAGCAGGATGTGTACTTTGAAATTCATTGGTACCGTCTGCATCAGAGTCGGGTCAGGCTGGAATACGAGCAGACCACGAATCCATGGATTAATCGTTGTACGATAATCGAATCCACTATGGTTTACCGCATTAGCCGATGTTGCCAGAATCCCGGTCACAATGACAATGATCAACATAGCCAATGCCACCCAATCCCCGACGCTGCTTGTTGCCCGCACTCTGCGAGCCGTGTACCGGCGCACCAACAAAATAACCAAACCGGCAAATGCAATAATACCAGCCGGTAATCCTCCAAACACAGCGCCCATATGATACGCTTCGTCACTTAGACCGATCCAATGATAGAATTCAATCGGCACAAGCAGTCCAGCAATATGTCCGCAGATGACGGCGAAAATACCGATGTGGAAGAGTAAACTTCCCCATCGCAGCATACGTTTCTCCAGCATCTCACTTGATTTCGATGTCCAGCTAAACGGATTGGTTACATATCTCCAGATGGTCGCCGTGATACAAAACACAATGACCATATACGGGAGAGCACCCCATAACATTAACTCCAGTGTACTCACCGATTGCCCCTCCTCATCAGCTCAACGATCTCGTTCAGACCGCCAAGCGGTTGTTTCTGTTCTTCTTTGCTTGGTTCAGGTACGTCCGAAACAGACGACTCGGGCATCACCTGTAACATCAGCGTGAGGAGCGACCCGTATGGACTGTTTTGTCCTGCAATACTTTCGGTCATTGTGACCAGTGCTTTATGGCAGGTACTCAGAACTCCAATGGCATCTTTCTCCGGAGCCTCGGCAATGAATTCAAGCACCATCGGTAAATAATCCGGCAGCTCGCTGGCTTCCATATAGAAACCAGCCGCTTCATATCTGCGCTTCAAATCAATCAGTGCTGGCCCGCGATCCCGCTCATCACCATGCAACGCATAGGTGAGATAGAGATTAGATTTTTTGTCAAAGTCAAACGCACGTACGTAGGCATCCTGCCATCCAATGGCATCTACAGCCTGTGCATCTCTGATAAAGGTTAACACGATCTGCTTCACTTCTTCTTCAGAGATCGAAAGAACGGCTTCTTGTACTCCTTGTAATCCTTCTCTCCACTCGGTATCCGGATATTGCAGCAAATAAGAGATCAGTTTACAGACCATTCGTCTTGTATCCGTGTCATACACCTGCTTTACGATAGGTTCTGGATTAATATCGATCGTCATCGTTGTTGTCTCCTCTCCTATGAGAATACGCCGCAAGAACCAGGGCCGCCTGCAAAGTCAAGGCCGCAGCTACCTTGTTCACTGAAGAGGTCTGCGACTTCTTCACGGTGAGCTGGCGGGATCACAAAGCGGTCATCGTATTTTGCAATAGCGAGCAGACGGTACATATCTTCAACTTCCTGCGCACTCATGCCGACAAAATCCAGTAAGTCTGACTCGCTTGTTTTGCCAGTCTGTTGGTTACGCATGTGAATCCGCATCACAGCCATTTTGCGCAATACTTCACGAATACGCCCTGTATCTCCTGCCGTGAGCAGATTCGCTAGGTATTCAACCGGAATACGCATGTTATCAATCGCCGGGAAGATATCGTTCGCTTCGAGCGAGCTTCCTTGACCTTCTACCCGATTAGTAATCGGGCTCAACGGCGGAATGTACCATACCATCGGCATTGTGCGATATTCAGGGTGAAGTGGAAGTGCAATCTTCCAGTCGATAACCATTTTGTAGATTGGGGACTGCTGTGCTGCAATAATCCAATCCTCCGGAATGCCTGCTGCACGTGCTTCACGGATCACTTCAGGATCATTTGGATCAAGGAAAACATCCATTTGTGACTCATACAGATCCTTTTCATTCTCCACCGAAGCTGCTGCTTCAATGCGGTCAGCATCATAGAGCATCAGGCCGATATAACGGATACGTCCAACGCAAGTTTCAGAACAGATCGTTGGTAGACCCGCTTCAATCCGTGGGAAGCAAAGTGTACATTTTTCAGCTTTGTTTGTCTGCCAGTTGAAATAAACTTTTTTGTATGGGCAGCTCGACACACAGAATCTCCATGCACGACAAGCATTTTGGTCTACAAGTACGATCCCGTCCTCTTCACGTTTGTACATTGCGCCTGATGGACAGGAGGACACGCAGGATGGATTGAGGCAATGTTCACAGATCCGTGGTAGGTACATCATAAATACCTGTTCAAAATCCATTTTGATCGATTCCTCGACACCCTTCATGTTCGGATCTTCCATCCCCGTAATATGGGCACCAGCAAGATCGTCTTCCCAGTTTGGACCCCATTCGAGGTTCATGTACTCTCCGGTAATTTGGGATTTTGGTCTTGCGACTGGCTGGTGTTTTTTCTCCGGACTATTGGTCAGTTTTTCGTAATCATAGGTCCAAGGCTCATAGTAGTCGTCGATCGTTGGCTGATCTGGGTTGTGGAAAATGTTAAGCAAACGTCTTGCACGTGTACCGGATTTCAGCTCCAGCTTGCCATTTTTCATCTCCCAGCCACCGCGATAACGCTCCTGATCCTCCCATTGTTTTGGATAACCGACACCTGGTTTTGTTTCGACATTGTTAAAATACATGTACTCTGCACCTGGACGATTCGTCCAGGTGTTTTTGCATGTTACGCTGCATGTATGGCAGCCGATACATTTGTCCAGGTTCATGACCATACTGACTTGTGCTTTAATCTTCAAGCCAATCCACCTCCTGCAGTTTTCTAATGATGACGTTCAGGTCACGCTGGTTGCCTGTCGGACCATAATAGTTGAAACCATAACTTAACTGAGCATAACCGCCGATCATATGTGTTGGCTTCACATGAATACGAGTTGGACTGTTATGCGTACCACCGCGTGTCTGTGAAATTTTCGTCCCCGGAACGTTAATGTGTCGATCCTGGGCGTGATACATAAAGGCTACTCCGCGAGGAATACGGTGTGTGACTACCGCTCTTGCCACAACGACCCCGTTGCGGTTGAAACATTCGATCCAGTCGTTATCCACCAGACCCGCTTCCTCAGCATCCTCATGGTTCATCCAGATCGTTGGACCACCCCGGAACAAGGTCAACATCGGCTGCGCATCATAGTACATACTGTGGATGGACCATTTGTTATGCGGTGTCATGTAGTTCAGCACGATTTCCTTGCCGCCTTCAATCGGACGTTTACTGTTTGGATGGAATGGTGTGTGTTTTAAAATCGGTTTGAAGGTAGCCAGCGTCTCACCGAATTCACGCAGCATCGCATGGTCGATATAGAATTGTTGTCTGCCCGTCAATGTGCGCCACGGAATCAGTCGTTCTACGTTGGTCGTGAACGGTGAATACCGCCGTCCGCCTTTTTCCGATCCGCTAAATGCAGGTGATGTGATGACCGTTTTGGGTTTCGAAGTAATCTCGTCAAAGGTGAAGCATTCTTCTGACCGCTCTTCTGCCAAATCCTTCAGATGCAGTGCTGTTTTCTTCTCCAGAGACTCCCACGCACGTACAGCCATCTTACCGTTCGTTGTGGTGGACAGCGTCAGAATGGCTTCAGCAACGTTACGATCTGAACTCAGATCTGGACATCCTTGTCCAACGCCATCTTTGCGGTTCACACCCAAAACACCCTTCAACTTCTCGTATTCTTCGCTCGCTGACCAGGACATACCCTTCGTACCAATCGGTTTATCCTTCACGTTCGGCCCGAGACTGATCATTTTGTTATAGACCGCAGCATAGTCACGTTCAACCACCTGAATATGCGGCATCGTTTTGCCTGGAATGGCTTCACATTCTCCTGCACTCCAGTCTTTAATCTCACCATACGGCTGAGCGAGTTCATCTGGTGAATCATGCAGCAGCGGTGTAGCCAGAATCTCCTTCTGTGGACCATCGAACTGCTGTGAAGCCATTTCGGAGAACACACGTGCAATCTCCTTGAACGTATCCCAGTCGGAACGGGATTCCCACTGCGTAGCTACCGCCGGGTTGAACGGATGCACGAATGGGTGCATATCCGTACTGCTCAAATCGCTTTTTTCATACCATGTTGCTGCTGGTAATACGATATCGGAATACATCGCTGTACCTGCCATGCGGAAATCCATATTGACCATAAGATCAAGCTTGCCTTCCGGAGCTTCATCCACCCACTCCACATGCTCCGGACGTAGTCCATGATCATCATCATTGAGCAATCCGTTTGTTGCACCAAGCAAATGCTTGAGGAAGTATTCATGTCCTTTGCCTGAGCTTGAGATTAGGTTTGCTCTCCAGACAAACAACACACGTGGGAAGTTCGCTGGATCATCCGGCTGCTCAATCGAGAATTTCAGATTTTTATTTTGAAGTTCGGAAGCCACATATGCGCCGATTTCTTCCTTCGTTGTTGCCCCCGCATCCAGTGCATCCTGATGCAAATCAATCGAGTTACGGTTGAATTGTGGATAAGATGGGAGCCAGCCCATGCGAGCAGCCATGACATTATAGTCAGCAACGTGCTGGAAGCGCGGATCACCTTCAAGTGCCGAAGTAAGCTCTCCGACTTGGGTTTCCTCGTATCTCCATTGATCAGTTGCAAAATAGAAGAACGATGTTCCGTTCTGTAAACGAGCAGGTCCACTCCAGTCACGTGCAAAAGCAATCGTCTGCCAACCTTCCGCCGGACGCAGCTTCTCCTGACCTACATAGTGAGCCCAGCCACCACCGTTAACCCCCTGACAGCCTGTCATCAGAAGCAGGTTGATAATGGCACGATAGATGACATCGGAGTTGTACCAGTGGTTGATCCCGGCACCCATAATAATCATGGAGCGACCTTGCGTATCAACTGCATTTTGTGCAAACTCACGTGCGATCTGAACGACGGTATCCCGGTCAACTCGAGTAATTTTCTCCTGCCAAGCTGGTGTAAATGGTTTATCCTCTTCAGCTTCCACGACGACTCCTGCTACGATCTCAGTAGAGTCTGCAGAACGTGTCATTTCACGATCAACACCATACTTCGCCAGCACGAGATCGTATACCGACGTAACGGTAATCCAGCGATCTTCAACCCAGATGCGGCGCACTGGGATTTGACGCTCCATGACATGACTTCCTTCATCATCGAAGTATGGCAGATGCACGGTTACGAGATCATGATGCACGCCAAGCATGGATAGTCGTGGATCGATCGGCTCGCCAGTATCCACCTGTTCCATTTTGAGATTCCACGTACCTTCTTCACCCCAACGGAAGCCCATACTCCCTTTTGGAATAGCATAAGTGCCGGAGTTCTCATCATATACAAGGGTTTTCCATGCCATGTTGTTGCCTTGGATACCTAGGTCTTCCCCGAGCAAGAATCGGCCTGCTATGTTTACGCCATCCTTCTCTTCGACAATCAACAGATTCGGGAAGTCAGTATACTGTTTCGCATAGGACATGAAGTAATCTGTAGGATGATCCAGATAAAATTCTTTCAGAATGATGTGTCCCATAGCCATGGCAAGAGCACCATCTGTTCCTTGTTTTACGGACATCCATGTATCTGCAAACTTCACATATTCCGCATAATCCGGACTGATGGATACCACTTTTGTCCCCTTATAACGCGCTTCAGCGAGGAAGTGAGCATCCGGTGTACGTGTCATTGGCAGGTTGGAACCCCACACCAAAATGTATCCAGAGTTGTACCAGTCACTGCTCTCCGGCACGTCTGTCTGATCTCCCCAGATTTGCGGGGATGCCGGCGGCAGATCCGCGTACCAGTCATAGAAACTAAGCAATGGTGAACCAACCAGAGACAAGAAACGCGAACCAGCAGCATAACTGACCATGGACATCGCTGGAATCGGTGAGAACCCAATGATACGGTCAGGACCGTAATCTTTGATCGTATGAATCATGGAAGCAGAGATAATCTGTGTCACTTCGCCCCATGATGCACGAACTAGTCCGCCTTTACCGCGTACCGATTTGTACCTTTTTACTTTGACCGGATCATTCGCAATACTTGACCATGCCTGTACGGGATCACCATAAGTTTTTAGAGCGTCACGCCACATTTCCAGCAGGGCACCACGCACGTAAGGGTACCTCACACGCAAAGGGCTATATAAATACCATGAGAAGCTTGCTCCACGCGGGCATCCACGTGGTTCAAAATCAGGCATATCCGGCCCGGTAGAGGGATAATCCGTCGCCTGCGTTTCCCACGTCACGATGCCGTCTTTCACATAAATCTGCCAGCTGCATGAACCCGTGCAGTTAACACCATGTGTGGAACGCACCACTTTATCATGCTGCCAGCGGCGACGATACACGTCCTCCCAGTCCCGGTTTACCGGGGACATCTCACTCCAGCCTTCCGCGTTTTTTTCACGTTTGGCAAAATACTTCAGTTTGCCCATCCAGGGCATGCTTTTGCTGCTCATTGTTGTCCTCCCACAAATGTGACCTGTTGATGCGATACCGCACCTGAAATTAAGATCGAGATTAAACTGAATTCGAAGCTGCTCTTGCTATCCTCCGATCTGCGACATATGCCGCAGCGTAGGTGTTCCGTCAATCTGTTGCCCTTTTAAGGCTTTTACCATGTCATGAGTTTCGGGTTTGGAGCCGAGCGCCTTGTAAAACAGATCCTGCACCGCCTTGTCGTTGCCAACAAGTGGGCGAACATTGTACTCATCCGACCAGTACAGACACGGTTTAATGTTGCCGTCGGCTGTTAACCGGAGCCTGTTGCAGCTACCACAGAAATGACTGCTGACGGGATGAATCAGACCAAACGTTCCAGCGGCTCCAGCAATTCGGTAACTGTCTGCTGGACCATTGCCGTACACATCACCGCAGCTTTCGTAGTTCCATTTAGCTCCACAAGTCTTCAGCACATGTTCAAGCGGCAAATAACTCGACTTCCAGCTGCTCCCACTATCACCGATGGGCATGTACTCGATAAATCGAATATCAATTGGATCCTCCAGTGTCATGCGCAGAAAATCCTCCACCTCATCGTCATTTACACCTTTCATCAGAACAACATTTAGCTTGATGGGCTGAAATCCAGCCTTTTGACTGGCTTTGATGCCCTCCAGCACACGATGTACCTTACCGCCTCGTGTAATGCTTGCAAATCGCTCCGGCTTGAGTGAATCCAAGCTAATGTTGACCCGAGTTAACCCCGCTGACTTTAGTCGATCCGCATAAGCTGCCAAATAGATGCCATTGGTTGTCAATGCAATATCCTCAATCCCTGGAATAGCGGATAACATTGCAATCAATTGATCCAGCCCCTTGCGAACCAGAGGTTCTCCCCAGTCAAACGCAATTTCCGAATACCCAGTGGAGCAAGCGCCTTGACGATCGACGTGATTTCTTCATAAGACAGGATTCGTTCTGTCGGTTCAAACTGCATTCCTTCTTCTGGCATGCAATATAAACAGCGCAGATTGCAACGATCTGTAACCGAAATCCGCAAGTAGTCATGAACTCTTCCGAACGGATCCATTAATTTTGATTCCATACACGTACCTCCCTTCTCTAGGGTGCTGTCTATATTCGGCTGAAGGAGGAAACATGCTTCCTCTCATCAATTGTCATCTTGGTGCTAAATATAAGGATGTCTAGCTCGCCTAACTGTGCAAAATATCACAAGAAGTGAAACATAGCGCACACTTGCACATTTATAAAATCGTCGCAATCCCTTTCCAAACAGGATTCTCGTTTAAATAAGGCAAGATTATGACAATAGGAAATGTGAGCCTGCTCACACAGCCCCTTCTTATCGTTTTCTATAATCAAATTGCAGCACCACACTAACCCACTTGGAGGAATGAATCATGAACACATATGCAGCTACTATTAATGCCACTGAGTATCCACCTCATCTGAAACATAAAATCATTTTCGAAACATTTGATCAATTGCAGCCGGAAGAATCAATGCTCCTTATTAATGATCACGATCCGAAACCTTTGCGATTCCAGTTCCAATCTACACATCCTGAAGGCTTCGATTGGGAGTACATTGAACAAGGACCTACAACCTTCCAGGTCAAAATCAGCAAACGATAGATTGGAGATGAGCAGCCATGCCGCAAGTTGATATCATAAATGACACCACACTTCGCATCACGCTTCGGCTGGAAGATGCGATGACCATGATTCAGATGGCGCAACAGAATCAAGCGGAATATGCACACGAGATCATTACGATTTATGAAAAAATGCCGGTATTCGAATATACACACTTTTGTTTTTACGCCTATGACAGTGCGAGACTTTTTGAGCGATTGCTCGATATGGATCCTAAGGCATACCTGTCCTTCTCTCTGGATGCACCGGAGTCATTCTTTTATGCGCTGTATGGCGGAATGGCTGCTCTATATGAGTCATCACAACACTTGCTCGAACAGGCGAATGTAGCGGGTACAGGATCGGATGTGAACGCACATGTCTCGAGCTGATGTCAATATTATTGAATTGGATGTACGGCCTCATTTAAGTAAGAAGCTGGAGCCATTTCAACTCATTATGGATACGGTAAAAGGTCTGCATCCTGAAGATGTATTTGTACTTCATGCCCCATTTAAGCCAACGCCGCTACTTGGCATTCTCAAATTGAAAGGGTACTCCAACTCTTCTGAACGAATGAGCTCGGATCACTGGGTCACCACTTTCATTCACAAGAAAAACAAAAAAGGCGCAAATGTATTATCTGCGCAGCAGCTTGAAAATGTTGAGTCTACTCTTGATGTGTCGCCAGCATCAGATGAAGAAGCATGTCTAGGGCGACCTGAAGGAGTTACCGTTGCAATGAAAGGTGAAGAACAGCCAAAATCTGCAACCATAATGCTTGATAATCGCGGATTAGAACCGCCACAACCGATGATGCGCACGCTTGCTGCACTCGAGCGTTGCAACCCTGGAGATGTTGTTCTCATTCACAACGATCGCGTTCCCGTGTTCTTAATAGAAGAGTTAAACAATTTGGGTTGTCCATATACGGTTGAGGATCAAGCGGACGGTACGGCGAAAGTCAGAATTGAAAAAGGGTAAGGAGGCGAAAGCCATGTCCAGGTTGCCGTTTCTTTTTATCATCACGGGCATCTTCGGATTTGTTATGTATCACGCCTTCTCCCTGCTCTCGCTAACAGGCTGGCTTGGTGATGAATTAAGAGGCCCTGAAGGCTGGTTTCACGCTCACCTCTTTGTTCTGGGGTGGGCAACCATGCTTGCTATGGGTGCGATATATCAATTGATCCACGTAATTCTGCAATCTAATATCTACAGTCTGCTGCTGGGCTACTGTCATTACTTCTTCTTCACCATCGGGCTTACTGGTATGTTATATGGTTTCATCCGTGGAGATGTTCATTGGATTGCCGGTTCAGCTACGCTAGCCTTAATTGGTATTTTATTGTTCGGATGGAATATGGCGGTAACACTCTTCCGTGCTTCTCAGTGGAATCCGGTAACGATTAGTGCCGCCTGTTCTTGTCTGTATCTTGTTCTGACCGGACTTTCCGGTATGCTGATGGGACTGAATTTTGCTTTTGGGCAATGGAACGGTCTCCATGAGCGCTTGTTCGGAGCACATATTTGGATGGGAACCCTCGGCTGGTTCGGCATGTTAATCACTGGATTCAGCTATAAGATGTTACCTATGTTCTACCTGTCCCATGATTACTCCATACGGCTGCAAAAGATCGTCTTGTATTTGTGGAACGCAGCGGTAATCACAGGTGTCATCGCATTCTTAACAGGTATCCAAGACGGGTTACTCTGGTTCGCACTCTTGCTTCTAAGTGCAGCAATGATCTGTTATGTATATCACTTAGAACAGATTCAGGAGAAACGGCATAAAAAAAATCCAGGACCAGGTATACGCTGGTCAGTGTATGTAAGTCGTGCTTTTGCCGTATATGTTGTGGCATTGCTAATCTATTCCGCACAAGGAACCGATCTGTTGCTCCATCCACGGGTAGTGCTTCTATCTGGATGGGTATATCTCGGAGGCTGGGTTTCACTCACGATATTAGGATATGCTTCCAAAATCGTACCGTTTCTATGGTGGACACATAAGTATGGAAAGCAAGCTGGCAGACCTGGAGTACCCCTTATGGCTGGCATGCTGAGTGAACGCTACGTACAATGGGGAATCATCGCCATGGTGGGCGGCAGTCTATTGTTGGTGAGTGGAATTTTAATAAATCTGGCAGAAGTAATGATGGTCGGAGGAACCATACTTTCCCTGATTTCCATTGCTTATATCGCAAATATTGCTTTGGTTTTTAAACGTTAATTTGGAGGATTGGAGAGCGATAACCATGGAACAAACAACCCATTTGTTAGAATGTCTGAAGGAAGTATACGACCCTGAGTTAGGCGTCAACATTGTAGATCTCGGGCTTGTATATGAAGTACGCGAAGAGCCTGAACGTGTGTACGTACGAATGACTTTGACCACACCTGGCTGCCCACTGCATGATACGATTGTAGGCGCCGTGAAGTGGGTGTTACAAGAAAATTCAGGCAAGGCCGATATCGATGTACAAGTTGTATGGGAACCTCAATGGTCACCACAGCTCATGTCTAATGAAGCAAAAGAAATGTTAGGATATTTCTGACATTGAATGAAGTGTTCATATCACAAAGAAACGTACTTAAGCTCTGTTCCTGCCAGAGACATAAGTACGCTTTTTGTTGTTTAATCGTTATCAAGTTTATAGTTACTTGCTACGATATACAGGTGTAATTACACCTCATTATAGAGTGTTGCCGTGTTCTCACTATATATTTTGCGCGTAGGATTCGTTAGGTACTTTATTCAGTGTAACAAATAAACGAGTTTCACTGTTACCTGTATTATGGAAGGAAAATTCTGTATCCCCTCCACAGCAGAGTACATCCTCTTGTTTGACCTCCTGTTCAACGCCATCCAGAATCATCGTTCCTGTGCCTTCAACCACCAGCAAGATAACATCTGTTCCTGGGTGTTTGTGTACCGGAAGCTGTTGACCTGGCAAGAAATGAAGTACAAACGTAACCCCGCCGTCGTGTCGGAATAATACCCGTTTAGTAAAGCGATCTGTACTAAATTCTTTTACGTCTTGCAATGATGTGATACTCATATTCATTCATCCTCCTCTGTAATCTGTGATTAGATCCATCATAACGTGACATAGCCCGAAACTCCTTGATCTAAATCAAGAAATTCCAGGCTATATGAAAGATTATCCCAATATTTAGTTTGACTTAGCGTAATAGATAGAACTGAGACATTATACGACGAGCTGACCTCGTTTGTCCGCAAGATTAATGGTTGCCTCTACACCTGAATTAAATTCAAGAAAATCCTGTTCAACGCCATCGCTGAATATAACTCCGTCTTCTGGCATCTGGGAAACCATTCGTAAAGGTTGGTTCGCATGGATCTGCCCAAATACGACATTGGCAGCCGTTGTACGGCTAGGAAATGGTTCGCGCACTGTGAAGTAAAGGTAGGGTGCGTCCCAACCAAAATGCTTCATCCCTTTTTGCTCCCAATGTGTAGTCGTCATATCATCGTTGGTATTCATACGCTGCCAAGCTTTCGAGTTCACAATGCCGGTTGCACCTGCCAGCACACTTTTGAACCAACCCGTGGCGCCCATTCCTGTAGATACGATAACACCACTGGAGGATTGCCTTTCTACGATTGAACCAAATTGCACTTCATAACGAGCAGAGACATGTGTCTTCCGACCAATAAACAGATCGTTAACGCCATAGAGATACTGACCATCATTCAGCTCAACTTTGGCTATTGTAACTTCTTTCAGTGAACGACGTCTACGAATCACGTCAGGAATAATAAAACGCAAATCCTCCACTGTAAAAGGAAGCAGCACCCCATCCCAGCGCATGGGATCAGGATTAACCCCAATCAGCGGCTGTTCTGATAAATATTTGAGTGTATTTGCAACAAGACCATCCTGACCAACAACGACGATAATATCCTGTTTACCAAATATAAAATTAGGCACATGCTCCCGATCTATCGTTTGAACTCTTCCGAGCGAACCAAGAATTTGTTGCGCTTGTGACACGGATTCCCGATAACGAGCATCCTCCGCAATATAATCATTAAAATCTGCTCCTAGACGTTCAATATAGAATTGTGCCTGCTGCACCGTATTATAACGAACGATTAATTCCTCTAGTCGTGTTCTTCGTTTGATCAAAATAAGTTTATGTTCCGTTAATCGATGCTCTTCCGTCACTGTTATTGATGCTGACTTTTCGGTTCCTAAGCGTCTCATCTCCCTCTTCCCCCTTGCTCTCTGTTCGAGGTGGACATCAAACCTTGCAGCAGATCAGGTGAAATATTCAATTGTCCGATCTTACCTGCATTCTCCGCCAGTTCCTGGAATGCGAGTGCAATGAGTTTATCCGAATTCATCCCCATATTTGCCATCGACTGCAGAACGGTCGGTTCGACATCCTGCAGTGATTTCATTACAGCTGCCATTTCATAAGCTTTTGCATCTGCTTCTGCATTCCGATTGGCAATCGTCAGCTCAATCAGCTGTTGTTTTCGTTCTTCCATCGCTGTATTGAATTGGAGCTGCTCCTGCTCCATCTCATTTTGCTTTTGTTTGATGGAACGTTCTGCCTGCAATTGCGTTTCTCGAATTTGTCGCTTTTTGGATTCAACTGCGATTTCCGTATTCAGTTCGTTTTCCTTCACCTTGCGCTCCTGCTCGATGGACGCATTACGGCGCACATACAATGCTTCATCAGCCTGACGCAAAATTTCTTCCCGAGCCTGCGCTTCCAGCGCACGCATCGTTTCTTTGTTAGGCAAAATCGCCAGAATCGATAAACTCATTAGCTCTACGCCCAGCTTCTCCAGTTCTTGGCTCTGGGCAACCTCACGTTTCATACTCGTTACCAGCCGTTCACTGGATTGAATTGCTTCCTTCAATGGCATTTGTTCCAGATGCTTCTTGGTCAAGACTTTGGCAATCGTGATTACACGTTGATCAAGCTTACCGGGATCATCTGAAATGTACCGATTTTTACGTAAATTATACGTATAATTCAAGCTTTGTGTAATTTTCATGTAGTCCACAATGCGGTAGCTAAGTTGTCCCTGAACCGTTACGGTCTGATAATCTGCAGTTATTTCTTCGAACATGAAAGGCACTTCTACAGACGATACAGGTAAAACGACAACCGAAGTGGTCGGTTCATAATATGTGAAAGATAAACCTACGCCTTGACGCTGCACCTGACCGTTCTTCACTTTCATGACGTATTCACTGGGCTGAAATTTTACAAATCGAAATCCGAACATGATTCATTCCTCATTTCTCAATATAGTCATTATGATATTATCGAAATGATAACAAACAAAATCGTTACTGTCAATATGACATTAATGAGTTTTAGTTTATTTCGAGGTATGAAGGTACAACATCATGAAAGAGATAAAGATCAATTTTCTGAACAAAAAAAAGATCGAGTCTTATGACCCGATCTCTCCTGCGTATAAATTAGTGTTTAGCATACAGCTGTTCCATCAATCTCGCGACCGCAACAGCTCCTTGAGCACGATTAGCCGTTTGTTTAGGCGCAAACGTACCATCTGCCATGCCATTTAATAGTCCAAGTTGCTGCATTGACACCACGGCTTCTCTTGCATACCCAGCAATGGCTGTATGATCTTCGAATGTATTCTCTTTTTGCGCCACTGGAGCTGCTGTATTTGTTTCTTGCTTCAAAGATTGCAACGCACGATTCAGCATAACGGCCATATCTTCTCTGGAAACAGGCTCATTCGCTCCAAAGGTTCCATCTGCTCGGCCTTGGATAATATTCATCTGCAAACCGATTCGCACCGCATCAGCATACCATTGACCTTCCTGCACATCTGTTGGAGTTAGCACATCTGCATCTGGCAGACTTGAATCTCCAATTCCTTTAATGATCATTTGCAAAAATTGTGCACGCGTGAGGTTACCATCTGGAACGAAGTTTGTGGCATTCATGCCTTTAATAATCCCTTTACCATAGAGATTCTGTACCTCTGATTTCGCCCAATTGTGATTTTGCATGTCATTTAACGGAACTTGAACTTCAGTAATGACAAAGCTTCCGGATTGTGTAGGCTTGAACGCGATGGTTTCGTTGTTGTCATTCGCTACAGAGTACGTTACTGGCTTCATCTCACCATTCTCCGATATCGATTGTACAATTCGAACGGCATCGCTTCCTTGAAGCTCGCCTTCATTGGACATGACGACTTCAATCGCTCTATCTGTCCAGACCATTGGTTCCCCATTCATTAATACATTAACATTAAGGATGGATCGGTTACCAATGGCTGCTTTTTGTGATTCCGTTAAAGCTATATTTGATCCTTCAGACACCTCAACATCAAATGTTCCGGCAGTTTCTTCACCTTGTAGCGGAATAGATTTGAGTGGAATGCGAATCGAAGTCCCCCTACGATTAGATCTAGTGATGTAACAGCCTGCGAACGGACCCATTCTGCAAGTTGATTCGTGTTTAATTGGAACGATACGGCTCTGGAGTTGTCAGGTAGTTTAGCAATTAGCTTTAATTGCTGCGCTCCTGCCTCCATCGATTGAACCGCTTCGTTTAATTGCTGTGCAGTCGGACGAATTGCATAGTTTCCATTACCTGTTAAGATGCCATCAACAGAAATTGCACCTTTCTCAGGTCGATTATTCGTATCAGCCGGTGTCACACCATTGGAATTTCCCGTTGATGGAACCGCTCCTGAACTGGATGGTTGTGACGGTTCGCTTGGCTGTGATGGTTGAGTCGGCTGCGAAGGTCCAGAGCCAGGTGTAGATTCCTCCCGTTTGAGTCGACGAGTTGCAGCCTGCAACTCTTCATCAGCAGCACCAACATCTTGGACGGAAGCTTCTTCATCTTGGATAATAGACTTTGCGTGCTCAAGCGCCTTGCTGAACTCATTCCAGGTTGCTGTCGTATAATCATTTTGTTTCAATTCGGCTACTGAACTCACGCTTGCTTCAAGAACAGATTTATCCGCTGGGAACGTACCATATGCTTCAAAATCCATGAACCCTACCCATTCTGGTCCCGCTGTTATCGTAACCTTAATATAACGTGCTTGTGTCTGATCAGGGAGAACGTGTCTTGGCCCTGTTGAAACAATAACATCACTTGTTGTGTCCACGACTTTTACATATTCGTTACGGTCTTTGGAGACCTCAATTTTGTACTTAATGCCACCACTCCACATTGACATTTCAATCGTGCGAACAGAGGCAACCTTACCAAGGTCTACTTCCCACCAGCTACCTACGCTCTGATCTGTTCCCCATGACGTCGTTGTATTGCCATCGATTGCTCCTTCTGGTGAATTCGCCTGACCCCACCTTGTCCAGCACTTGAAGAAGCTGTCGCTGTCTTATGGGTTGCTAGAGCTTGCAGGCGAACAAGACTTTGATTGGCCTGCTGTAATGTTTCCAAAGCTTGATTAACCTCAGATTGCACTGCACTTTGCTTATCTCTCACAACGATTGCAGCCTGCAACGCATCCATTAGCGTCTTCCAGCTTCGATGGGTATACGATGAGGCATTCTGCTGCTGCATCTCACCGATCAGCAACGTTAATTTGGTTTTGTCTACATCAGATAGTCCGCTAATGGCTTCATGTAAACGTTTCTCCGCCGCATCTACATCAGTCTGGGTCGCTCTAGGATCTGATAGAACCTGAGTCGCATGTGCAAGCGCCTTAGTAACAATCCCCCATGTGACCGCTGACCAATCCGATTCCTTGTATGTCTGCGCTTCGTCTACCTTAGCTTGAAGCAACGCTCGATTCGCGGGGATTACTTCCATTGAATCCATGACTTGCTTAAGAGAAGAGGTTGCATCATTAATTTCTTCCTGCGTTACTCCTGCTGATGTATATACCATTCGGTATACAGAATTAGCAGCTTCAATCGCCGGCGCAAGCAATTGCCAGCTCTGTTCTTCGAAATCTTTGGCTACCAAACCTTGTGCACGTGTAATTGCTGCAGATAAATGCTGACGATCCGCAGGAACATTCTGCATTCCGCGTTTATACACATCAAGGGATGGCAATGCACGTCCTTCTAAGGAATTTCCTCCGTTCCCTGGGAATTCATCGTAGTCGAACATCGCATGATTTTCCCATGCATCCCCTTCGGAAGCAATCCAGCCCACTCCAGCAGGAATCCAGGCAGGCTCCCAATAGAAGAACCCAGCTCCACGTCCTTCGGGCACTTCAGCAATCAAGTCCATAATGCCAGCAATAGCGTCATATTGACCTTGCACTGTTGCTGGGAATGTCGCACCTCCGACATTTAATTTGTCCGGGCCACCGATAATATTGCCATGGGCATCACCATTTTTGAAGGAAAATGGATACGATGTTTCAGCAATAACGACATCTTTTTTGTATTTCTGGGATACTCGGTTCATCGTTTCCTGTACATCTGCGAACGTACCGTGCCAGAACGGATAATAAGAGAGACCGATAATATCGTAATCCAGTTTCCCTTTCTCCAATTCACCGAAGTAGGTATCAAACATATCCGCTTGTCCACCTTCAGCCAGATGAATCATAATCTGAACGTGCTGATCTCCTTGAAGGGCACGTACAGCATCAACACCACGTTGTAGCAGAGCAACATTTTCCGTCTGATTCACTGTACTCACGTATCCATTAAGCACTCCGCTGTTAATCTCGTTACCAATTTGCACCATGTCTGGCATGGCACCTTCTTCCTTCATTTCACCAACAACCTCATACGTATAATCGTATACAGCCTGCTTCAACTGATCGAAGGTCAGATTCTCCCATGCTTTGGGACGTAGCTGTTGACCCGGATGCGCCCACTCATCAGAGTAATGGAAATCAAGCAGGATTTTCATGCCCTTTTCCTTCACTCGCTTGGCTAAACGGATGACATCTTCTTTATCGTTATAACCTCCTGATTTTTGTGGATCATTCCACAAGCGAATACGGACGTAATTTACACCACGGTCTTTAAGAATATCAAGCAAGTCCCTTTCGGTACCGTTGCTGTCGAGGAATTTACCCTTTTTGTCTTCAATCGCCGTTAACGTAGAAATATCGACACCTCTGATAAAATCATCTTGATACCCTTGCACCGTTACCGAAGCGGTGGGTTGAATTGTCG
Source organism: Paenibacillus sp. DCT19 (assembly GCF_003268635.1). NCBI lineage: Bacteria > Bacillati > Bacillota > Bacilli > Caryophanales > Paenibacillaceae > Paenibacillus > Paenibacillus sp. DCT19. The sequence continues at coordinate 2,784,135 of NZ_CP029639.1, read as the reverse complement.
CACCTTCCACATGACCGTTTACACTGAATGTGTTAGCCAACTGATATTGTTCAGGATCAATATGGTCCCAGACTACGGCTACATGACCTGATTGATCCGCACCATACTGTGCCCGAACCTCGGTAGGTAAGACAGGCGCACCACCAATGATTGTCGTGATATTCACGTCATCATATGCTGTAATATTTTCCGGCTCACGTCCTTCTTGTTGTCCAAAAATACGAATCTCGGACAGCGTTGGCCATGCCCCCTGTTGATCATAAAATGGAATAGTCACTTTTACATATCGAACTAGATCGGTTTGAAAGTCAAAATTGAGCTGCTGCTCTGTTGTTTCTTCTCTATGAGTTGCTACTTGCTCCCAATTCTCCCCGTCGAAAGAAACCTCAACATCAAGATGAATCTTCTTTTGTTCTTTCAATACAATCTCTGCCCCGTTTAAGCGAAACTCTCCATCCAGATCAATCTGAATCCATTGAGGAGCTTCTTCGGTAGCTGCTTCTTTGGAACTCCAATGTGTATCCAGTTTACCATCCACCAGATGGTTTTTATTACTCCCATACTCCAGATATTCCGATTTTACGGTCACCTCTTTATTTAATGCTACATTCACCTTCGTTGCCGCGTCTGCCGGCTGAACCAACAAACCTAGCTCGCAAAATAACAGTAGCAATACAAGGCAACCACTTATGTACCTCTTGTTCACTCTTGATCTCCCCCTTTTTATCGTTGTAAATTGATCAATGAATGCGTTTAACCTTTTTCATTGTAAGCGCTTCAGGTTGATAGACGACACGGTATAATCCAAAGGAAACAGCAGTTATTTTAACAAATTGTGTGTCACAGCTGATTCGCACATCCTGGTCGTCTTGTTAAAATTAATAGAAAGCAAAAAAATCTGTTCCGCTACCCTGAGGTAGAACAGAACAGATTCGCTTTGGTACATTTGATCCATTTTGCTTATTTCGTGAGCTTCAACTCAAGCTGGAGCTTAATGTCATTCTCTGTTGAGAGAACAACAGAGTGAGGGTTTTCCATACCGAAGTCTTCGAACGTTACCATTGAAGTCGCAGACAACAACACCTGATCATTGTCATAAGCAGCTTTTGCATCAAAAATGACTTCTTTTTCAACACCTTTTACAGTCAATGTACCATTCATTTTCACATCAACCGTCTGACCTACAGGCCATTCCGCTGGTAAACCTTCAAATGAGGTAGCTGTAAATGTTGCTTGAGGGTATGTAGCAATATCGAAGAAATCCGCTTGCTTCACATGTCCGTCACGTTGACCATTACCAGAGTCAATACCGTCCATCTCAATCTGTCCTTCTGCTTTCATCTGAGATGCGTCATCTACATTGATTGTCCATTTACCAGATACCTGCTCGTCCACAAAATTAACCGTTTCCTGTGAAGTTGTTACAGAGAAATATACTTTTGAGCCTTCACTGATGTTCCAGTCTCCATTCAATTGCTCTGAGCCAACAACATCACTTGTTACTGCCGTTCCTGTGCTATCTACTGCCGTGGTTGATGTTGCTGTACTAGCAGGAAGCACTTGCTCGATTTCAACGTTATTGCCGAGGTAACTATTGGTAAAGTAATATCCTCCACCTCCGATGATAGCCACAGCAGCTACCCCTGTAATAATCCATGTTTTGGTCTTCTTGTTCATTTATTTTTCCTCCAGTACATTATTGGTTGAATTACTTGTTGATATGGATAATATCAGCCCAATGTGTCAGGAAGAAGTCAAAGATGGACATGTACCAATTTTTTTCGAATCCTCTAATACAGCATTGGCATTAGGCTCTTGCTCATGTAAAATCAGTACACAAGCTTCTTGAAGTGAAAGGAGACCGCTTTTCTTGAAATCCATACTCATCGTCGAGGATGAGCAAGCCATTGCACGGGTTCTGGCTGCTTATCTGAGAAAAGCAGAATTTGAGGTGCATCATGCAGCAGATGGCCCCACTGCACTTACCCTTTTTGATTCCGTGAATCCTTCCCTAGTTTTACTTGATGTAATGCTACCTGGAATGGACGGATGGGATCTGCTGCGCATTATTCGTGAAAAAAGTGCTTGTCCTGTGATCATGCTAACCGCACTGGATGACATTCGAGATCGTCTCAACGGATTAAATGCCGGTGCTGACGATTATATGAGCAAACCATTTGTCCCCGAAGAGGTTGTTGCAAGAGTTAATGCTGTACTGCGACGTAACCCTCACTATACTTCGGGTAGTGAGGATAAACGCTGTTACGGCAATCTCGTTATTGATCTCGCTGCCAAGCAGGTATTGCTTAATGGCGCTGAGGTTGCACTCACTCCACGTGACCTATCACTCCTCATATTTCTATCTGAATATCCGAACCGTACATTTACGAGAGATCATCTGATCGAACAGGTGTGGGGTATGGACTACGATGGCAGTGATCGTGCTGTAGATTTATCGATTAAACGACTACGTCAGGCTCTCTCCCACTGGTTGCCAGAGACAGGAGAAATTCGGACGTTGCGAGGAATGGGGTATCAATTTTGGATCGCAAACTGAGAAGAAAGGGACCGAGACCTTCAACATCCATTTTGTCCCACTGGACACTTCGATATTTTCTGATCCTGTGCATTGGTTTCACCATAATTGTAGCAGGAGCGCTCTATTGGATCCGTACAACCTCGATTGAGAAAAGTCTCAAGACCGCAGAATTGTTAGGACTGGAGATTGCCGATCGTGTAACCATTGACAATAATAAGCTTCATGTACCACCCGATCTAGACATGATGGTAACCAAGAGGGAGAAACTATTTAATACAGATCATTATTTCTGTGTCATGGTGTTGGACAACAACAATCAATTGATTTTCTCTCAGCCTAAAATGACTCAAGAAGAGGTATTTTATCGACTGTCCGACGATTTTCGTGAACCAAGAAATAACAAATATGCAGGAGTAACCGTCAACATAAACGAAGGTGATCAAACCCTTGGAAAAGTATGGGTTATGCAATCTAAACAATCTCTTACATTCGGCCCAGAAACGATGTGGCTTGTGCTGTTAATTCTGGGAGGATTGATTCTATGTGGATGGTTTACGATCTATCTGCTATCCAACAAGTTATCCCGGCCTATTCGCCAAGTAGCTTATGCGGCTGAACAAATTCGTGGTGGTAACTACGATGTTAGCCTCGATATCAAAACCCGAGAACGTGAGATCACTGAACTCGTAAGCTCCTTCCGAGATATGGCGACACGTTTAAGACAACTTGAGGAATGGCGTACTCTTTCATTAGCAGGCGTGAGTCATGAACTCAAGACACCCGTCACTTCCATTAAAGGGCTCGTTATGGCGGTACGCGACGATGTGGTGAGTCCTCAGGAAGGAAAAGAGTTTTTGGATATTGCCTTGAAGGAATCGGAACGCATGGAGCGGATGATTGCAGATCTACTCGATTACAATGCGATGTCTGCCGGAAGTGTTGCTGTGCGCAAGGAACGAACGGATCTGAAGTTATTGGTTGGCGAGATCATCTATCAGTGGAAGATTGCGTACGAAGATAAGACACCCGAGGTTGAACTACATGCACCTGCAGGCCCATTGTACACCATTGGTGACACCTTGCGTATTCAACAAATTATCGTTAATTTACTGAATAACGGTCTTCAAGCTACTGCTTCTGGTCAAACAGCCAAGTTCGACATTGAATTGCGGGCAGAAGGTGACAATCTATTTATAGATGTACAGGACTATGGCACAGGTATATCCGAGGCTGATCAACCGAAAATATTTGAACGTTTCTATCGCGGAGAGATCAAAAAACGCAGAAATCGCGGTTTGGGGCTTGGACTTACCTACAGCAGGCTACTCGCCAACGCCCAGAACGGAGAACTGTCTCTCACCTCAAGCACACCTGATGGAAGTAGGTTCACGTTAAGGCTACCACGTTGGACAACGCCTAAACATGTGACTAAAGAGCAAACGTATCCTTCTCCAGTTAAAGCCTGAGTTATTTACAGTTGCGTCAACAGCTTGCCTCTACTTGTGCTCTCCTTGATCAAGTAGATGAAGCGAGAGATACTAACTACAAACGCGCATCGATGGATCATCGGTGCGCGTTTTTTTTACTTATAGTACGGTTCAAAAATGTCGGTTAGGCATCATAATCTAAAGCGGACTTTTTGAATAACCTCTTATAAATGATATGGAAGGAAACGGCTCCACCTTCTCTGACTATTTACGCCAAAACGTAGTGCAATCTGCTTTATCTTTAATGTTAAACTCAATTATTCTTTCAAGTAACGAAAAATCAGTCGGCTGTTTCCACTTCATACGAATGAGTTGATTGGTATGCTCATAACCTGCCTGCACGATCTCTTCTGAGAACTGATTAATAACTACTTTCTCGGGAGCAACAGCCAGATGCTGCTTCGACACACTAAAACCGATAATAAAGGTCTCATGGTCAGTAAACATCGGCTGATTCCACGCAATCTTAGGCTTTAAACTTGGAAATTTCTCCGTAACCCATTTCAAAACCTCTTCCGTTCGTTCCTTATGCTCCGGGTTATCAATGCTTGCTAAATATTCTGCAAAAGTCTCCATCATATGCCTCCCCCTTATACTCCAATCCATTCTATCATGAATAGGGAGTCTCTAATTACCTTTTAATCAAAACTCATCATATCTCCGTAACCTCTCGCAATTGCAAACACATATGCTTACTTGTAATAAAATAGTATAAAAAGCAGTAACCACAAGGGTTAGCTGCTTTTTAATATATCTGCTATATTGCGTACATTTATACGTGCGCTAATCAACGACGATTAGTGTAGTTATTATCGAATTGACCCTATTAAATCGTACTCGCATCAATAACAAAGCGATATTTCACGTCTGAAGCAAGTACACGTTTGTAAGCTTCATCAATCTGATCTGCTGAGATCACTTCAATGTTGGGTGCGATGTTATGTTCAGCACAGAAGTCGAGCATCTCCTGTGTCTCACGAATACCGCCAATCATGGAACCCGCGAACGAACGACGGTGACCAATGAGAGAAAATACTTGTACGGGCAATGGTTCTGCTGGCGCACCAACGTTAACGATTGTACCATCCAGCGTGAGCAGAGACAGGTATGCATTAATGTCAATACTGGCACTTACCGTATTAATCATCAGGTCAAAAGAACCTGCAAGTTTCTCAAATGTTTCCGGTTCACTTGTCGCATAATAATGGGCAGCACCAAATTGCAAGCCGTCTTCCTTCTTGCTAAGCGATTGGGATAGTACAGTAACCTCCGCACCCATCGCATGTGCAATTTTAACAGCCATATGACCAAGTCCGCCCATACCTACTACCGCTACTTTTTTGCCTGGGCCAGCTCCCCAGTGATGTAGTGGTGAATACGTCGTGATACCTGCGCACAGCAATGGTGCAGCTGCATCAAGCGCAATATTATCAGGGATTCGAACAACGAAGTTCTCTGTTACAACGATATGTGTAGAGTAACCACCTTGGGTAGGCTCACCATACTTGTCTACCCCAGCATAGGTCTGAATGTTTCCTTTGAGACAGTATTGCTCTTCACCTTTGCGGCAATTGTCACACTCGCCACAAGAATCCACCATACATCCAACACCTACACGGTCGCCTACTTTATATTTGGTTACACCTGTACCTACATCCGTTACAATGCCGGCAATTTCGTGTCCAGGAACGAGTGGATAGTTCACAGGCCCCCAGTCACCGTGTGCAGTATGAATATCAGAATGGCAAATGCCCGCATATTTAATCTCGATCAGTACGTCACTGGTATCAAGATCCCGTCTTTTAATTTCGGCATTTCGAAATTGTTGGTCTGGTCCGTCAACTGCTCTCGCTTTAGCTATAATCAATGTAAAAACCTCCTATTCATTTCGAATACAGCATTATCGTACCCCCTACAGTTAACTCTAGGTCAAATACTTTTTTTATTAAGTTCCAACTTTGACATCTAATCATGCGTCATGGTAGTATTCACTCGGATCAATCCTATAGTTAACTCCAAGTCTAACCTTAATGGAAAGGAAAATCATATATATGACATATTCGATTGGCGAGGTTGCCAAAAAATTAGATCTTACGGTGTATACACTGCGCTACTACGATCGAGAGGGACTCATGCCTTTTGTTGAACGGACTTCTAATGGAACTCGGTTATTCAAGGAATCTGACATTGATTTTCTTAAGATCATTCAATGTCTGAAAGCAACCGGAATGCCAATCAAAGATATTAAAGACTTCATTGCCTGGTGCTCTGAAGGAGACTCTACGTTGAAGCAAAGATACGACATGTTTACAGAGCGCAGAGCTAGCGTAGAAGCTCAGATTGCGGAGCTACAGAAGACGATGGAAGTGATCGACCATAAATGCGCGTATTATGAGAGTGCACTAAGTGCGGGTACAGAAAAAATACACAAGGTGAATACGGGTAGCCCTATCACCAACTAACTGTTACGTTAACATCCAATATCATCGACTTAACCTCTGATGTAACACTGAAATCTAATACCTTCAACTTCTATCCATTACTACTTCTCATCATGAAGCGCATCTTCTATGCAAATAAGACCTCCGTAACTTAGACGGAAGTCTTATTTGTATTTGTATCTTTATTTTATATAGGTTACTTCGCTGACAATAGGCTGTCAGTAATAAACTTCAGTTGACCCTCCAACGTTACCGGATCATTGTATGTATCCGAGGTAGGATCAAGTTGGAATACGTGATTCGCTTTAACTGCAGGCAGACTCTTCCATAGTTTGTGCTCGTAAACTTTCTTAGCATCACTTGTATCACCAGACCATGGGCTAGTGAAAATGATGTCTCCCGCATATTCGGGTAATACTTCCATAGAGATGGATGCCCATCCTGTTCCACTGTCGATTGCTTCTGCCTGAGCTTTAGTTGGTGCCTTGAGCCCAAACTCGCCATAGATGACTTCACCTCCACGGCCGTAATTATGACCGAAGACATATAATCCTTTGTCATAAGGATTCAGGATGGACACGGTACGATTTCCTACAGCCTCTTCCACTTTAGGCTTTAACTCGCTAATCTGCTTTTCCCAATTGCTTATCCAAGCTTGCGCTTTGTCTTCTCTGTTGGTCAGCTTGCCTAGTTCGAGCAATAGCTCTCTGAAAGGACGTTTACCATATTCAATCTGTACTACAGGTGCAATGAGTGATAACTGATCAATTCCCTCTGTCCCCGTATATACGATAAATAAATCAGGTTTTAAACTAACCAGTTGCTCTGGTGTAGGCACTTCTCCCAGATCAGTAACTCCTGCTGCTGTGAGTTGATCCTTAATGTACTTGTTGTTCATTGCACCGGTTAAAGCTCCAACAATTGGAGCATCTAGAGCAACAAAATAGCCAGTTGTGAACGCGGTTAAGTCAACGATTCGTTTCGGATCTTTAGGTACCTGAACTTCTCCTGCATCGGATTGAAATGTAACTAACTCTTCTTCTGCAGTTGTAGATCCAGCTGACGTTGTATCCTGATCTGTCTTCGTTTCTGACTCTGCTGTTACATTAGTACCCTCACCTGTTGAAGCATTAGTGGCTACAGATTGTCCGCACGCACTTAGTACGAGCAGTTAGTGAAACGACCATTTCCCTAAGGGAACGAGATAGTTCTTCAATCTCTCCAAACCCCTTATTCTCTGGAATCTGTACTTCTTCTCCAGCACGAAGCTGATTAGCTACTCGTGTAAGGCGCATCAATGGAGCCGCAATTTTACGGGAAACCCACCATCCAATCAGTGCAAATAACAGCGTAACTGCAAGCCCTGACCAGATGTTGAACCAGAGCATATCTGATACAGACGCAAAAGCGGTGGATTGAACCTGGCGGATTACTACCGTCCATCCGAGTCCTGGATAATCCAAATGCCCTTGGCTATACGCAAATCCAGTAACGTATTTTTTTCCATCTGGCCATTTTTCGGTTGTCCAACTGCTTTTGTTCATTTGTGCTTGTTGGATTTGAGCTAATTTTAACGGTTTACCCAACCAATCTTTCGGTCCTAATAGCACCGTGTTTTCTTTCTTACTCACAATAAAAAATTCAATATCCTTCTCCTCAGAAAGCAACGGAGCAAGAATGGAGTCTTCAACTTCCTTCGCCCAAGCCCAGCTCAAATGTGCAGCGAGAACACCACGGGTATTGCCATCACTATCCTTTACTGGAAAGCTTATATCGACAAATTGCAGCGGTTCACCTGTGGGGTTAGGCAGAAGTTTCGCAAGCAACACCGCATCATGGACATCTCCAATGAATTTACCCTTAATCCCTTCCTGATACACAGGTCTTTCGGATAAATCTTCCCCTAACAAAATACCATCGGTTGCAGCAAGAACTTTTCCTTCAGGATTCATGTATCCTACCCAGGAATAAGAGGGAAAGCTATCCTGAAGCTGATCCAATAACATCTGAATTTCACTAGGCTCGAATCGATCCTCCAGCGCAGCCATTCGACCTAGCAGATCCAGTTCACCTGAACGTGACCACATAAAACGATCTAATTTGTCAGATGCTTGTGAAGCAGTACCCATTAACGAGTGTCCGATTTCCGTCTCCACTGCAAGGAACGACTTTTGACTGAAAATATAACCGATTGTTAACGATACAAGCAAAGATAACGTAGCAAAGATTGCTGTAAGTACAGTTCTAAGTTTGAATGACATCATTGCCTCCAGTAAAACGGTGAAACCATCTTGCTTTTATAACATGTTCATGTTGCAAAAGACACACGGGATGTCACCTATTTGTTTTCATATTTATCGGAATCGATGTGCTTTTTTATTATACACACCCATACAATATGTTGCGAAATTTCGTACGAGTTTCTTCCATTCAAAGAATAGTCACGATTCTGTATATACATACTTGGGTTATGTATTTAGAGAGCAAGCATGTAATACAATGTTCATTTAGCATGTTTGTCACACACAGAAGAACTTCAACTAGAATTTGGGGGTGTAATGTTGAGCCTGCTTCATGTTGCTGTTATTTTGCCTTTTGTTGTAGGTATGTTGCTGTCCATGCTACATCGCTTTTTCCGAAAAGTACATATGGGATGGGCAGTTCTACTCGTTCCAGTTTCATTATTTGTTTATTTTGTCAGTCTCATCTCTGACGTGTCTGAACGTAACAATGTGTCTGGATTAATTCCATGGATCCCATCACTCGATATCGGTTTTAACTTTTATCTGGATGGTCTGAGTCTTCTGCTGACACTTTTAATCACTGGTATCGGCATACTCGTTGTACTCTATTCGATTTATTATATGGATCAGAAGGAAGCCTTGCATCGTTTCTACCTGTATCTATTAATGTTCATGGGTGCCATGCTCGGCGTAGTGTTGTCAGACAATATGATTGTGCTGTATGGCTTCTGGGAATTGACCAGTATTACGTCGTTCCTGCTGATTGCCTTTCATTACAAACGTAAAGCATCTACTTCGGGTGCGCAAAAATCATTTTTAATCACTGTATTCGGCGGCTTCGCGATGCTTGCCGGATTCATGCTGATGTATCTGATGACAGGTACGTTCAGCATTCGCGCCACCATTGCAGACTGGGGACAGATTCAGGAAAACGCATTATTTCTGCCTGCATTGGTACTCATACTCATTGGTGCGTTTACCAAATCGGCACAGTTCCCGTTTCACATCTGGCTACCGGATGCGATGGAAGCCCCTACTCCCGTTAGTGCGTATCTACATTCCGCAACGATGGTCAAAGCCGGTATTTATGTTGTTGCACGATTTACGCCTATTTTTGGCGGGCAAGGACTGTGGTTTTGGCTCGTCACTGGGGTAGGTATACTAACTCTCTGTTATGGCTCCTTTTTAGCGGTTAAGAAGAATGATCTTAAAGCGATCTTAGCCTATTCTACGATTTCTCAGCTTGGCTTAATTATGTCCCTGTTCGGTGTTGGGTCAGCCGCTCTGTACTTCGGATACGGTGAATCCTCCGCAATGTATACGGTGGCCACAACGGCGGCTTTACTTCACTTGTTTAATCATGCCACGTTCAAAGCGGCACTCTTTATGGTCGTTGGTATTGTCGATCATGAAACCGGAACACGTGACATTCGCAAGCTCGGTGGGCTCGCTTCATTTATGCCAATCACCTTCACGGTTGCTCTTATCGGTTCACTTGCGATGGCCGGTATTCCGCCATTCAACGGCTTCCTGAGCAAGGAATTGTTCTTCCAAGCCATGGTGGAAATCACACATCTGCGAATTTTTGGACTTGGCTCTTGGAGCATCCTATTACCCGTGTTTGCATGGCTGGCGAGTGTGTTCACGTTAATTTATGCACTGATTATTGCTTTCAAAACCTTCCTAGGAAGCACCCGCAGCGAGCTACCTGCCGAGAAAATGCATGAAGCTCCGATCGGCATGCTCATTCCACCAGTCACACTTGGCATTCTGGTCATCGTGTTCGGTCTTTTCCCGAACCTAGTCGCAATGACACTGATTGAACCTGCGATGGCTGCAGTATTGCCTCAATTGCTGAGTGGCAACGAACGATTCGATGTGCATTTCTCCCTCTGGCATGGTCTCACGCCAGAACTAATTATGACCGCCGGTGTCATTGCACTGGGTGTTACATTATATAAACTGTTGCCTAAATGGAGAAACCTGTATGAGCATTATCCACAAGGTCTAACGATTAACAATATGTATCATGTCGTGCTTGATAACTTGCAGCATTATGCTCGTAAATGGACGGAAGCGTATATGAATGGCTCTGTGCGCAATTACCTGGTTTATATCTTTTCGTTCACGGTTGCACTTCTTGTGTATGCGTTCTTCCGTTCTGGTGAAAATATAACCTGGAACTTCCAGGGCAATGCGCCCTTCTCGTTCTATGAAGCCGTATTACTGATTACGCTTATTGCTGCGGCTGTATCCATTCCTTTTGCCAAGAATAGGCTATCCGCGGTTATTATGACCGGAGCGGTCGGATACCTCGTAACCCTGCTTTTTGTTCTGTTTCGAGCACCGGATCTGGCATTGACTCAAATGATCGTAGAGACCGTATCTGTAGCTCTGTTCCTACTCTGCTTCTATCATTTGCCTGAGCTTCAGCGGGTAAGTCAAGCCGTCGATATCTCACTGTAAACGGAGTTGTGGCAGTATCTGTCGGGATTGTCATGACGTTTGTAGCATTAGCGGCGAGCGGAACAGCCTCATTGGAGAGCATTTCGACCTTCTTCCTTGAGGAAGCTTACAACTCAGCAGGTGGTAAAAATGTCGTTAACGTATTACTCGTAGATTTCCGTGGTTACGATACGTTACTTGAAATTATGGTGCTCGGTGTGGCTTCATTATCCATCTACTCCATGATCAATCTGAATCTAGAAGCGAAAGATCTGGGCGCACGATTGAAATTCCGTAAGAAAGAAACAACAGATGAGAATGAGGTCGAGCTTGATGATAATGACGATAACACCAAGAAATATGGAAATCGGGAAGGAACTACATCTTCCTGGGATACGGTTCCTTTGCAAAGTAATGACGTATTGCTGCAAACCACGACCAAGGTTGTCGTATTTATTATTTTGACCTTCGCCTTGCACTTGTTCTTCGCGGGGCATCACAATCCAGGTGGCGGATTTATCGGCGGTCTCGTTACAGCTGCTGCACTCGTACTCATTGCCCTTGCATTTAGTACAGATACGATTCGCAAAGCGTTGCCTATTGATTTTCGTGTGTTGACATCGATTGGTCTGGCAATTGCTTTATTAACAGGGGCTGGATCATTTTTGTTCGATGCTCCGTTCCTCAGCCAAACCTTTGGTTACTTTGAACTCCCTTTACTCGGAGAGACCGAACTTGCTACGGCAATGCTGTTCGATATAGGCGTGTATCTAGCTGTCCTTGGCGTCACCATGACTATTATTCTACAGATCGGGAGGATCGCTGATATGGAAATATTGATGTGTGTAGCCGTTGGCATTCTGTTTGCGGTCGCCGTCTTCTTAATCTTATCGCGGAGCCTGCTCCGGATTGTACTTGGCATGTCGATTCTTACACATGGCGTGCATCTGTTGTTAATTACGATGTCTCGCCTCAAGACCGGAGCTCCACCTTTACTCGGAGAGCAGGCGGAACGTTATGTTGACCCGCTGCCTCAGGCGCTTATTTTGACATCAATCGTTATTAATTTTGGTTTAACTGCCTTTTTCTTTGTTCTGTCCTACCGTTCATATCTGAAACTGAAAACCGACGATATGGAAGAAGTAAGGGGGCGGCCATATGAATAATCTCGTTGTTCTACCTATTCTGCTGCCCTTGATTACAGGCGTTATCGCTATCCTTTTTTTCCGCAAGGTTAGCATTCAGCGGTTCGTCAGTGTTGTTGGACTTTTGCTCACCGCGGCAGCTTCAACGGTGTTAATCGTTCAAGTTGCCCAATCGGGTATCCAAACGTTGAATATGGGAGGCTGGGCACCCCTTATGGTATAGTGCTTGTTGCCGATATGGTATCAGCACTACTGGTTGTTGCCGCATCCATCATAGCGTTAGCCTGCCTTCTCTACGCTTTTCGCAGTGTCAACAAGGAACGGGAAGAGCATCACTTCTATCCGTTCTTTCACTTTCTGATTGCTGGAGTAAACGGATCATTCCTTACGGGGGATATCTTCAACTTATTCGTAAGTTTTGAATTGATGCTGATCTCCTCCTATGCCTTAATTGTTCTTGGAGGAACGGAGCGACAATTACAGGAAACGATCAAATATGTCCTGATTAATATTGTTTCTTCTGCACTCTTTGTTGCCTCCATCGGCTTCTTATATTCCATCACTGGCACATTAAACATGGCTGATTTGTCGGTTCGAATTGCGGAGGTCGGTCAGAGTGGTGTCGTAACACTTATTGCAGTGTTGTTCTTGATTGTATTTAGTATTAAGGCCGGATTGTTCCTATTCTTCTGGTTATCCGGTTCCTATGCGGCTCCGCCAGCAGTCGTTACAGCACTGTTCGCTGGATTGTTAACCAAAGTAGGTCTGTATGCGATTGTGCGTACGTTCACGCTCATCTTCTATCATGATCCGGATTTCTTCCATGCCTTAATCGGTTGGATGGCCGGAGCCACGATGATCCTGGGTGTTATTGGGGCAATCTCCTATCGTGACGTGAACAAAATTTTGATCTACAACGTTATCGCAGGTGTCGGATTTGTCGCCTTCGGCATGGCATCGGCCAGTCGTACGGCACTTGAAGGTCTGCTCTTCTACATGTTGCATGATATGCTGATCAAAACATTGCTCTTCCTGTTAGGCGGCGCATTGATTGCAGTCGCAGGCACATCCAGACTCGACAATATGGGCGGCCTCATTAAACGCTATCCAATGCTTGGCTGGATGTTCTTCATTAGCGCACTTGCATTAGCGGGTATACCGCCATTCAGTGGCTTCCCAGGTAAATTGCTGCTGTTCGAAGGCGGCTTGCAGACCGGCTTGTACGGACTAACAGGAATAGCGGTACTTTCCAGCTTGTTAATGCTCTACTCTGTCCTACGTATCTTTATCCAGGCGTTCTGGGGTGAGCCACCAGCAGGCGTTGTACGCCGACCTTATCCGGTGAATGGTTTGCTGATTCCTGCGGGTATCCTGTTTATTTTTATCATCGTGATGGGTGTGGGGGCTGAAGGCATGTTCCAATTAACCTCGCGCGCAGGCGACATTCTACTGCATCCGAATCTGTATATCGATGCCGTATTGAAGGAGTAGATGCGTATGGCCTTTCAGATAATACTCAATCTTATTATCGCTTTTGTATGGATGTTTCTGAACAATGCATGGAACGGTGTTGGTTTTATTACTGGTTATTTACTTGGTTTGCTGCTCATTGGCGGCATGCGACGTTTCTTCCCGCAACGGTTGTATGTTGTACGCGTCTGGGCGATCATCAAGTTGCTTATACTGCTGCTTAAAGAACTGGTGCGAGCCAGTATTGAGGTCATCCGTCAGATCATTAAACCTAAGCTTGATATTCGGCCAGGTATCTTCACCTATCGAACAGAACTATCTTCCGATTGGGAAGTCACCCTGCTCTGTCTGCTGATCTCGCTAACACCAGGTTCCTTGCCACTCGAAATCTCAGGAAATCAACGTAAACTGTTTATCCATGCTCTGGATATTAAGGATGAACAAAAGCTCAGAGATGATATCAAGAACACGTTTGAAAAAGCAATCATGGAGGTGACACGTTAATGTTGTCCTCACTGCTGTTTATTTCGTTGCTTATTCTATCGCTAGCTATTCTCGGCTGTCTGTATCGTGTCCTTCGAGGACCCTCAATGGCAGACCGGATCACAGCCCTAGATACGATAGGCATTAATGTCATTGCCATTGTAGCTGTATTATCCATGATGCTTAAGACACAAGCCTATTTGGATATTATTTTATTGATTGGCATTCTCGCATTTTTAAGTACGGTAGCCTTTGCACGTTATATCGAACGGGGGGCGGTGTTCAAAAATGATGGAGATCGTTAATGGAGCCGCTGAAACTATCATTGGTCTACTCGTTCTGCTGGGGGTTACTGAGTGCCTTCAGTGCATTTGGCCTCATTCGCTTACCGGATGTCTATTTACGAGCGCATGCCGCAACCAAAAGTATGACTCTTGGAGTCCTGTGTGTGTTAAGCGGAGCCTTTTTCTTCTTCTGGATCTTCGATAACTACATCAGTGCACGCGTATTATTAGGTATCCTGTTTGTATTCATCACTGCTCCTGTTGCAGGGCATCTCAACGGGCGTGCTGCCTACCGTACAGATGTACCTCTCTGGGAACAGAGCATTCAAGATGAACTCGAACCATTACTGAAAGGTAAGAAGGTTAACCATGAAGAGAAGGACATGATGGAGTAACCTCATAACATGAAATAAAGACCTGCGATGATGCAGGTCTTTTTATGTAGTGTATTTGCTTTAATACTAGTAGTGCGTATCTTCTTCATTTCTTAATCTAATCCGACAGTGCCCGCATGATGTTGGATTTCGCCTCTACCGCAATCGCTTCATTCCCGTCATCGATCGCTTGCATTAAGATCAGAATGGGGATGTATACCGCGATCAGCCGCGCCAGCAGCTTCGTTTCCTCGTCCGCTCCTCCGTACGTTTCGAAAAACACGCCGCGAGCGTAAGGTGGTAAAAAGCTATAAGCAACGCTCAAATCGCAAGCCGGATGACCTACGCTCAGATCGCCCCAATCAATGATACCGGAAACGATCCCGTTCTCATTCACGAGCATATTTTTGAAATGAAGATCGCCATGTAGCAGTGTATTCACCGCCTCGACACGGTCCTTTTGCAGCCTGCTAATATAGGCTTCAATCACATCAGACTCCTCCGGCGACAAGTGTTCAATCAGCTTCGATAGAAAGCCCTCCATTTTCACTTTGCGCGATGCTATATCCGTCAAGTTTCGATGATCTTGCGGAACTCCGCACTTCAGCGCCGCCTGCACCGGAAACTCATGCAATCTCCGCAAAAATTTCGCCAGTGTATCTGCCGATAAAGCCCGGCGTTCTTCCGTCAAACCGATTGGGAAATCTCCTGGCATGTAGGCATAACCAAGAAACGGTGCCGGGTATTCGTCACTTGCTTCACCATAAAACAACGGTTTCGGATAGGGGATGGTCATATATGTCTCCAGCTTCGGTAACAGCTTCCCTTCCATACGAATCGAGCCAACTGCAATCGTTCTTCTTGGAAACCGGAACACATACTCTTCACCGATGAGAAAAACCGTATTGTCCCAGCCCCAGCCCAATCGCTTCACTCGTTTCGATGACAGCTGAGGGAATTGTCTGCCGATCAGTGTCCGCGCCTGCTCTTCGTTAACCTCCCACTCTGCATCCCATACATTCGTTCCTTCCATGAATTGTCTGCCTCCTCGTTCCTTACGTTATTTAGATGTTTACATTCCTTAAAGAGGTTGTTCAAAAAGTTCGCTTTTGATTACGAAGCATGCCTAACGGCATGATCAGCGCCCGATATGGGATTCAGCCGAAATGTCCGTTGCTCACGTAGTTTTGCCTACGCTCCGCTACTCCATTTCTATCTTCATCCCATCTTCTTGGTACTGAAAACCGCCCTTTTGAACACGCACTTAAAAGTTTCGCATAACTGCCCCTTAGCTTAACAAGAATATACGCAGAAAGCCAAAGTATGGTGTTCGTGTCGGTCACAGGAAACAGGCACGATTAGATCGCTCGAACTGGAAGTGCCAATTAAAAAAGAAACGACGCTTGTTCACTACATGATGTAGAAAAAAGCGCCGTTTCTTTTATATGATTCATTAATTTCAATGGGAGTGTCCATCTGAGACTTTAACTTAACCTAGAAGCCATTCAATCCTTGTCTTTTCAGATCATTTACTACAATACGTGCTAGCTCTGATGCCCCTTGGCGATTAGGATGCAGGCTGTCTCCAGTCATATAGAGCGCCAGCGTTGCTTGAGGACCAATGGAGGTGAAGTAAGCTGAACTCAGCTTGTTTAGTTCAACGAGTGTTACGTTCTCTTCCTGAGCCAGTGCTCGTGTAGCTTGGTTATACCACCGATTCTCTGCACTATGCACGTTAGCGGAATTAAAGTCCGTTGCTCTTCCCTGCGGAGTAGATAAAATAACCGTGGCTCCCTTGTTCTTGGCTTGCACCACCATATCTCGCATGATCTCCTTAAATTGAGCCTCCGTGGTATTGTTCTTCGCATTGGTATCATTGATCCCCAGCTGCAGGATGAAGTAATCCCCTGGCTTGATGTACTTCAGAATCGCTTCCATCTGTCCATCGTCACGGAATCCGCGTGCAATTTGTCCTCCAGAAGCCATGTTACGCACCTGAAACGTATCGTTATTGACATAGGAAGGCAATAACTGCCCCCATCCCCCCTGGACGCTACTGCTCAAGGGATAATAGTTCGCTACCGTTGAATCGCCACCAATATAGATGGTGCGCTTCGTTACCGCCTGATCTGAGATTTCCCGTATTTCAAGCGCACTCAGCGTAAACGCAGTGCCTTCCTTGCCTTCCGTTACGAGCAAATTAAGCTGACCGTCGGTCACCGGTATTTGAAACCGGTCTGTAGCTCCATTGCCCGTCATGTTTATAATTTGATAGACTCCTTCCGCAGCGACACTTGCTCTTGCTGTATTGCCTAGGGTCACCCTCACCTCATAGAGACCATTGTTCAGATCCACATTGAATGTATTGGTGCTCTTGGTACCGTATGTGAGAAACTGTACAGCATCCTTGGCAACGCCTGTACCTGATGCTGACACGTTGCGCATCTGTGACGGGGTATTGAAGCCATAGCCTCTTGCAGATGTATATGCATCCGAGGCAGATACGCCAATGTAACCGCTCTCAACCGAACCAGCACCAAAGTCGAATTTGTATTCATTACCTGCCGCATGCGCAGCTGTTCTCTCGCTTGATCCGAACCCACTAGCTAACACCCCAGCAAACAAAGTTGCACTCAACAGAACTCTTACCGACCTCACCCATCTGTTCATTGCATATCTCCTCCCAGGCATATTAGATTTCATCTTCATCTCAAGCTAACACAATCTCCGAAGCACCTCTTACAACACTCTCTCTAGCCAGTCATAGGCCTTCGCACCACTGATCTCATGTCCACCTGCAAAGAAATCTGCATCCAGCACGTCTGCTACTCCTTGTCGCTCATAGATCTCGGTTAACCGAGCATAAGCTTCTCTCGCTGTAGATAGTGGAAATACCCGATCATCACTGCCCGCTTCAATAAATAATGGTCTGGGTACCATTAATCCGATGATGTCTGGTAATTCTGACTCCAGCAAAATTCCCGGAATGTAATTATCCAAACAATGATTGCGATCTAATATACTGCCCTGAAACGTGCTGGCATACCCGCTCACAACCGCCGCACGGCATCTTTCATCCAGTGCAGCCGTAAATGCCGTCACAAGCCCACCACCCGAAATACCCATCATTCCAATCCTATCTGAAGCAACATCAGCTCTCTCCGATAAATAATCAAACACACGTATCATCTCATAGACCCGATGCCCAGCCAGCGTCTCCCCAACCATCAACAGATGAGCAGCGATCTTCGTACAGGAGCTTACGCCAGGTGCTGCGTCGCGATCTTCCTCCAGTCTACGGTCGCCAAAACCGAGCAATTCTGGAACGGCAACGATATACCCTCGCTTCACGAGAGATACTGCAAAATCCTTGTGTAATCCCGGATCACCTACACGCGGAGTGCCGTCCGGCTCCATTCCAGTCACTTCTCGGCTGCCATACCCATGACCGTGGCAAGCAATGACTGCAGGTCGAATACTGTTTTCAGAGGAAGTCTTACTGTCGGTAGGAATCAATAGGTATACAGGCATACGTAGCCCCTCATACGTTGTGATCTCAACTCGTTCACGAGTATATCCGTCGCATACGGTATGCTCCAGTTGTACTGGGTTTAATGCAGATGCGATATCTGGAAACCCACCAAGTCTTTCTTTTATCCGTAATCTAAGCTGACTACTCCACTGCTCCAGCGAATCACCCGGCTGATATGTTGAACGTCCCTGCTGGCTTGTTCGCTCTCTCAAATAGGATTCAATCGTAGACATCTCCGAATACTACCTCCCACACTCAGCTAATCGTTCTTGCTTACATTATAAATCACAATGATAGCTTGGGAGTTGAACATTATTGTTCCTTTATCGCCAATTCATGCTATTTATAACTTGTTCGTTTGGCCAGGAAACCACCAATTCCATCTGCCCATCAGTTTCATTAATGCAGGAACAAGCAATAGACGAATAATCGTGACATCAATCAGAACTGCAGCCGTGATCCCGATTCCAAGTTGCTTCACCCCCGCTACATCACCAAAAGCAAACGGAATGGTCACTGCAAGTAAAATGGCTGCTGCTGACGTAATAAGTCGTCCTGTTGAGGAAAGGCCTTCCTGCACAGCCAAATCGCTGTCTCCTGTTCGCCTGTATGCCTCCTGAATACGTGTCAGCATAAATACACCATAGTCCATGGATATGCCAAATACTAAGCCAGCAATAAAAACAGGAATCATAATAGCAATGGGCGAAGGCTCCATACCCCAGTGTCCTTGGTTAAATATCATGACCAGAATGCCGAAGGAAGCGATCAGGCTTAGTATATTCATTACAATCGCTTTGATGGGAATAATTAATGATCGGAACGCAACCAGCATGACCATGTAGTTGGATACCACGACAAAAACAATCACTTTGGGCAGCTTAGTAATAAGCTCTTTCATAATTTCATACTGATCAACAGCTTCTCCACCATAATGGATGGGCACACCCTGCTTCACACCATTTACAGCATCATGACGATACATCCGTTCAATCCAGACGGCTGCCTGATCTGAACCGGGTTCTCCCTTCACAGTTACCTTCATCCGAATCGCACGATCCGAGACATAACCCAGCTTTTCCAAGGTTGAAACTGAATTCACCACACCAGGGTTCATCTGCCTCCAAGGTGAATCAATATCAACGACATCCGGATCTTGTCGAAGCTCCTGAAATTTATAATAAGCAGTGTTCCAATGGGCTTTATTTAATGGCTTATCCGTGCCACCAATGACAAGATCGACGGATGAAACCTCTCCCTGACCAAATACGCTCTGCACCTTCTCCATCGCTTGACGTGATTCGGTCTGAATAGGTAGGGATGTTGCATCAGGAACGGCAATGTCTAGTTTAGACACGGGTAAAACACATAATAACAAAGCCACTGTTCCGATTATGACCATCCGAATGGGTCGCTTCATGACAGCACCTGACCATCGACGCCACATGCTGCTACCTTGATCCGAAAGTTGGGATGACGAGATTTTGATATGTTTGAAAATAAGATTAGCATATAACGAGAGAATCGCAGGTAGTAGCGTTATATTAAGAAGCACCGCGATGATTAAGACGGTTATTGCTCCAAGTGAAACACTCATGAACATAGGTAATCGAATCCAGAGCAGACCCAATAAGCCTAGAAACACACAGGCAGCAGAAAATAACACTGCTCTACCTGCCGTTTGCATGGTTCGTTGAAGAACTTTCCGATATACTTCGGAGTTCATGTCTCGAACCTTACCTAGCTCTTCTCGATATCTGCTTAGGATAATGAGGGCAAAATCAATGCTTAGCGCCATACCGACCATCGGAATGACATTGATAATAAAGTTAGACAATTCCACCTGATGACCTATGAGCGTCGTTACTCCCATGGCAATCACCACGCTGGATATTCCCATCATGACTGCGATCAGAGCGACATTCCATCCCCTGAAGGCGAACCACAGAATGATTAGAGCCAGTGGCACACCAACCACCTCAGCGTGCTCCAGGTCACGAAAGCTCAAACGGTTTACGTCCTGCTGTACGACAGGCTTGCCAGTCAATTGAACAGTCCCTGTATTATCTTCCGTTAACACGGAGTGCAATTGTTGAATTACGTCACTCTTCTGATCGGTTGTAGCATTCAGCTCTAGCAACGCGTAAGCTATATCTTCACGTAGCATGTGTGCTCCGCGTAGTTCAAGCGGAGAGATGATCGCATGGACACCGGGGACTTGCTGTGCTTGTTCTAGATGAGCCTGAATCCATACTTGGAACTCAGCTCGTGGTGCTTCCTTTTTCTTCTCAAAAACAACCACGACCGGATCAACAGGGATATTGAATTGCTCATGAAGCATTAGCTCAACCTGATGAGCATCCCCGTGCATCAACTTCAATCCATGATCGTCAACAACACTGGGTAATTTCATTGCCCAAGTGACAGACATCCCAATAATAATAAGCCAGCACCATATAATGAACCGGGGATAACGGCTCACAAGCACAGTTAGGCTGCGATACCCCATACCCATGCTCCTCTAATATCAGATTGGAAACCTTGACAGAATATAGTACAAGTCTATTCAGACCGAAATCTCTTTATGTTTGGCAAACAACGAAAAAACGGACAACCATGTACATTTGCACATGATGCCCGCCAGATTAATATCACTTATAGCAATTTCCTCTTAAAGGTATTTCCCACTCACACAGGTCGAATTACTGTAAATCGTTCCCAAGCTTGGCATAGTCATTGCCTGCCAGTCGACTGACTGGTTTCAGTTTATCCATCAAAAGGTACTTCGTGGCAGGATCATACACATTTTCACTGAAATGATATTGTACAATCCGTACTAACATGAGATCGCTGACAGGTGCACCCTCATCGTTGGAAATGGGAATATGCTGATGCAATGTACATTCCATTCGAATAAGTGCCTCTTGTATACCCGGTACAGCAACCACTGTACTTGGCACAGTTGTGAGGTTGGTGCGGTCAAGTTCACTTTCATGTGGCTCTAACATTGCTGCCGTTTCATTCATGTCGCTTACAATTGACTCATCACAGATATGTACAACCAGTTCTTTACCTGACAAAATATTGCGAGCAGTATCCTTCATCTCACCAGCCTTGCGACCAATTGAAATCGACAACAACGGGGATCTGAACTGACTACGTTGAAAAAGCTAAACGGTGCAGCATTCACAATTCCCTCCTGCGATAACGTCGTGACAAATGCGATTGGCCGTGGCACTACCGAGCCACTCATGAATTTATAATTATCTTTAGCCGTTAATTGCTGTGGATCTAATGTATACATGCTGTCAACGCCTCTCCTCTATTTCCATCGTTTATTTAAAACAAAACTCATATGTACTGCTCCGTTATTATATAACGCGCCGTACAGGAATAACAAAAACTCTTTGGCATCATTGCACCAAAGAGTTCGATTCGACTACTGACATAGCCGTAGCGTAATTTATTTTTTATTTAACAATGCTGTTCTGGATGTCTTCCATAATTTGCGTGTTGGCCTGAACTCCGCTGTACAACCAGCTACTTTCACGAGTGAATTTGAACAGGTTACCGTTCTTCACTGCAGGTATGTTCTGCCATACCGGATCTTTCAAAGCCTCTGCCCCTGTGCCCACATCACTGTTAACGAAGAACAGATAATCAACATCCATAGTTGCAAGCTTCTCCAGGGAAATAGCTGACCAGTTGCCTGTTGCTGTAGCTGATATTTCCTTCACGACCTCAGGTTTAGCCAAACCAAGCTCATTGTACATAACTTCTCCACTGGATACATTGTCACTAACCATAAAGAACTTCCCGTTGACTAACCAAATGGCAGCAGCCGATTTGGTTCCACCTGTAACCGTGTTTATTTTCTCCTTAACCTCGTTTACCTTGAGATCGTAATTGTCCAGCACTTGTTGTGCCTCGTCACTCTTGTTCAGAATTTCACCGATTTTTAGTAACGTCTTGCGCCAGTCTTTATAAACCTCTTCACCCAGCACAAAGGTAGGTGCAATTTTGTTGTATTGCTCATATTTCTCACCTTCAACCATGTCCTCGGTACCAATGATAATTAGATCTGGACTGAAGCTGACTACAGCTTCAAAGGGAAGATCCGATGCGATAGGTGGAATCCCTTCTAGATCCTTTTGCAAGTATTGTTGTACCCCTTTAGTTACAGACCACTGAGCTACTGGCTTAACACCAAGCGTAACTAAATGATCCTCTAGATAAGAAGCGATAATACGCTCCGGATTAGCAGGAATCTTGACTTCATGCCCCATAGCGTCTGTCATGGTTCGTTCTGTCGGTGCTTCTGTTTGAGTCTTAGACTCTGCTGCTGTATTTTCTCCTGCCGTAGAAGGCTGTTGGTCGGTAGACTTCGCTCCGCAAGCTGCTAACCAGACGGACATGATCATCACTGTGATGAGTAGCACGATCATTTTTTTGTTCTTGTTAAACACGTAATTATCCCCTTTCGATATGTACCTCTCTAAAACCGCAATACTATGGACGCATCCGATCTTCCCCAAACATCAGCACATATTATACATACGTATACTTTTTACGCGATCCATCGACAATGATAATCGTTATCATAAAAGAAGTCAACAGCGTTGATATCACAGTCGTCCCTTTAAAGCGTGACATCAAGTTAAATTTAACATCCTTCATCACCTATGGGCAGATGCCTTCATATGCTGATTTCAGACTAAGCAGACAGGAAGGATGTTCGATGATGAGTTACCCATATAACACATATTCCACCAGTGCGGAAGATCGCTCATTTCAATTGCCACCTATTTTCCCAGGAGGTACGCCAGCTGGCATCCCAGGTCAACCGATCCCGGGCATTCCGGGCATTCCGGGCATTCCCGGCGCTCCCGGCGGCTTGCCTCCTTTTATTCCAGGTGGAGGCACAGGTGGTCAGCCCCCTTACTTTCCGGGAGGAATACCTGGTACAGCGCCAGGCGTTCCTGCCCAACTTGCACAAGGTAACCTCCCCACTTTACTGAGCGCGTATCCTCGGCCAGTGGGTCAGCCTCCAGCAGAGATGGTTTTCTTATACAATTTAATTAAAAGCAGTCCCGGCCTGCTTCCACTCTTTATCCAGCAGCAGCCACAAAGCCTGACACAAGCTGTGCAATTTGCACAATCAGGCGTATCGGCACCTCGGAACAATGAAGAGCGCGTGCTGAACCCGTTCTGTTACAATCGCTGGTCTCTTGTATTCACATACAATGATGTCTATCTGATGTGGCCTGCCATTAATTTGTTCGGATTCGTGGTTGGTTACTTCTATCCATTCCAGACCCCAGGTATTTTGCTGAACACACAAATTTTGTTCTCCCTCTGCTAGGACGTGTCTCAAGACTCGCCCTTCGGAGTTATAGATCCGCGCTAGAACATAGAACAACAAACGCCCCATCCGGTGAGATGATCTCTCCGAATGGGGCGTTGCTTCTCTTAATGTCTCAGTGTGCCACTTGCTGTTTACTTGTTTTTCTAACCATCAAGAGGTAGATAAGCACTGCCCCAAGATCAGCACAGAGAATAACAATCCCCATAGGGACCGCCGTTCCCTCACCACCTAGTCCAACAAGTGGAGCCACAATTCCTCCAAACATAAAGGTCATTACACCAATCAGTGCGGAGGCACTTCCCGCAGACTTGGATTGATTAGCCATCGCTAGTGCAAATGAAGCTGTATTAACAAGACCCACACTCGATACCACTAGGAATAATGGAATGAGTATTGAGATCAGGTTGCCTTCCGCTAGAATTGCGATAAATAGAGAAGTTCCTCCCAATCCCGCAACGATTAAGCCAGCAATTAGCAAATGAGTCTCGGATACCTTTCCAGCAAGCCTTCCTGCAATCTGACTAGCTAATATAATTCCGAGGCCATTAATCGCGAAGCAGAGACTAAACATCTGTGGCGATATCCCATATATTTTCTGCAATACAAATGGTGAACCTGATATGTACGCAAACATACCTGCACCTACTAATCCTTGAGTCAGAGCATAACCCATAAATAAACGATTACTCGCAATTTGGCGGAACGTGATCAGTGTCTGCTTCAATCCACCACTGGATCTTCGATCTGCTGGCAGGGTTTCTCCCAAGCCAAAAATGACAGCTAATAATGTCAGTACCCCGATTAGACTTAATAAAATAAATACGCCTCGCCATGACGTGTATTCTAGTAATAGACCACCTATAATTGGCGCAGCAATTGGCGCTACTCCGTTAATTAACATCAGCAGTGAGAAAAATCGCGTTAATTCCGGTCCGTCATAAACATCTCGGACGACTGCACGAGAAATCACGATACCTGCCGCTCCTGCAACACCCTGAATGAAACGTAATACAACAAAAGAACCCATCGTTGGGCTAACCAAACAAAGAATAGAGGCGATCGTGTAGAGTAACAATCCAGCAATCAACGGAGTGCGACGTCCTCGGATGTCACTCAATGGTCCAGCGAGCAGTTGTCCTAGAGCAAGTCCAACCATACAAGCAGTTAGACTCAGCTGTGCATAAGACGTTGAAGATTGAAAATCTGCTGCCAGCGTTGGCAGTGCGGGCAGATACATATCCAGAGACAACGGCCCGAAGGCCGATAATGTCCCTAGAATTAGTGCCATGCGTATACGCGAGGTTGAATTGTTGGTTAATGAAGCCGATGTCGATTTTGCACGCATAACGTTACTGCTCTCCGTTTCCAAGTAACTTGAGCAAATTATTAGGCAACGTAAATTGCTGATTGTTGATTATAATACGGCGCAGCTCTTCTTCAGTCCGGTCATTCTCCGCATCCTTGATCTCCTGGATCTCGCGGTGCAATCTCTCCATCTGTTGATCAAGCGCATTCGCAGAATCCGCAGCACTCTTCAGCTCTCTTGTCAGATGCTCTGGAACATCCTTGTTGTATTTGTAGAAGATCTTATGCTCCAGACTGGCCCAGAAATCCATAGCAATCGTACGAATCTGAATTTCCACGCAAGCTCGCTCTTCCCCATTGGACATGTACACAGGCACATCCACCAACAAGTGCAGGCTCTGGTAACCGTTAGGTTTCGGATTTTGAATATAATCCTTCACTTCTAGAACACGTAGATCACTTTGATTACAGAGCATATCCTTAATGCGATAAATATCGGAAATAAACGAGCAGGTGATGCGAACTCCTGCAATATCCTTAATGTTTTTCTTAATACTTTCGAAGGTTAATTCATGATTTTTGCGGAACATCTTATTCATAATACTTTCAGGCGATTTCAATCTTGATTTGGTATGTTCAATAGGGCTGTAATCATGCAAAGACTGGAATTCTTCCTTAAGCACTTCAATCTTCGTTTCCATCTGATCAAGTGCAAATTTATAAATCATCATAAATCGCGTAATCTCATATTTAAATTTCTTGAATTGATCAATTGGATGTGGTGCGTTCATCATTATGTTCTTCCTTTCTCCGTGGACACTAGAGTAAATTTATGAAATGTGAAGATAACATGGGTTCATCCGCATGTCTTTGTATTCATTATAAATCATCTGGAGCCAATAAACGAATTTCTATCGATGGCGTCCTAAGGAAGAAGACGGATGAGATCTTTATTTTGACATATGCTAAGCCCAATCCACTATTTCATAGAAGGACACTCTCGAAGAAAGGGAGCGATTCTGCTGCTCTATCACGTTACTTATTCTTCTGATTCTTATCGTGTCAAAGCATATCTCGGTCTTCCAGATGGCTGTTCGTTGTCTTCCTTCTCTGTACCAGCAGATGTTGATAGTCTACCAGCCTCGCCAACCTTATCCTCCACGCTCCAACCTGTAAAACTTACGGCACTGGCTAGCCGTTATTCCAAAGGTCTATTGAAACCAATGCATTCCGAACAAAAAGCATTATGGCCAGTGCTGATCTACTGCCGAGGTGGACTTGGTAACTATGGCGGGGTTAATACGTCTTGGATCGAACAATTTGTTAACTACGGATATATCGTGTTCGCCCCTGCATATCGCGGCAATGAAGGTGGGGAAGGACGTGATGAGTATGGCGGTAGTGATCTGCAAGATGTTGTGTCCGCTTATCAGTTGGTGCATGGGTTGCCTTTTGCCGATCCGTCACGGATCTCTGTCATGGGTTTCTCTAGAGGGGCGATCAATGCTGTGCACGCAGCAGCGACTTACAATAAACAGCCTCATGGTGTTCACAAACTCGTATTATGGAGCGGTGTTGCTGATGTGGCTCAAACCTATCTGGAACGTACCGATCTGAGAAGAACATTGAAAAGGATTCTCGGCCATTCTCCGCAGCGCGCTCCTGAAGCGTACACTGCCCGTTCGCCACTCTTCAAAGTTACGGAGCTTCACTGCCCCGTCCTGATCATGCATGGAACCGCCGATACACAGGTGAAGTACAGTCATGGTACACGTATGTATAACGAATTAAAACGCAAAGGTGCGGATGTTACGTTTCATGCTTATGGAGGAGAAAATCATCATTTTCACGGTGCAGTTCAACAGACCGCGATCAGCCATATGTTTGATTGGCTCGGCACACGGTCATGATCGAATCTTAACTACGGTATTCATTCGTGTAAATGTTACTGTATACTAGAGGGGTAGCTTTTTCGTGAAAGGATGAAAGTCACATGCACCATCAAGTAACCCTCCAAAAGTACGCATTGCTCCTTCTTTGCATGGCTGCTGGTATGGTCGATCTCATTGGCTACTTAGCCTTAGGTCATGTACTAACCGCAAATATGACGGGCAACATCGTTCTGCTGGGTATTGCTATTGCTCGCGCTCAGGAGTTTGTTGTACTCCGTTCGTTAATCGCACTTATCGGATTTATCATCGGAAATGCAATAGCAGCTCGCATGATTGGATGGGGACGAAGCGAAAGTGGCTGGACGAAGCGAATTACAACTGTATTTGTTGTTGAGAGCAGCTTACTGCTCTTTTTTGCTGTCGCCATGATCAGTCCCTATGCAGAACAACTCACGTATCTATTGATTCTCGTCTTAGCAGCGGCGATGGGAATGCAAACTACAGCAGCTCGCCGGATCGGCATTGCTGGCATATCCACAACCGTTCTAACGAATAATCTCGCCGCTGTTGTGGAAGATACCGTAAGCATTATGTACAGAATGAGACACACCTCTGCCAAATCGTTATTTAAATCACTATCTGGTGATGTATACCTACGTGCTGGTGCGGTTCTCATTTATTTGGTTGGTATCATTGCTGCCGCACTTCTGTTCCAACACTGGCCACTTGTCTCTGTCTGGATTCCTGTTCTGCTCGTTGGAGGCATCACCTTGTATGCTCGGACTCAATTCAGCAATGTACGAGATACAGCAAGCGGTAGTTAAGAAGTCAGTCAACTAGATTGCATGTTGGAAGCTTCCTGCTTCATTAGTTCAACCAATTTTCGAGCAGCGGGTGACAATACTTCCCCTGCTCGTGTACATACCGCGAGTGTATTCTTCAATTGCTCATGCTGGACGAATACCCGTGCCAGTCTGCCTTCGCGAACATCCTGCTTCACAACCAGCGAAGAGATAAAATTGGCTCCATATCCTGCTTTTACTGCACTAATTGTTTCATTCAGCCCATTGAATTGAAGAGCGATCCGAGGCGCAGGCAAATTATTGGTTGTACAGAGTGATACGAGCCGATCTCTGGTTACACTTCCCTCTTCACGCATAATGAATGGCTCTGCCATCATATCTCTTAACTCTACCTCCTGTCCTGCAAATGGATGCTTTGGATGAACGACAAACCACATTTCATCCTCAAACAGCTCGTCCCAGTCAACCCCGTTATGTGTGATCCCACTTCCACCGTATACCGCAATTTCTGCTTCATATCGAAGCAAATGATCAAATGCCATCCGTGTATTCGTTGTATTCACCACGACCTCAACTTCTTCATGCACCTGCTTGAATCGAGCAATCCATGCTGGAAGCAGAAAATTAGCCGGGAGATATGTAGCTGTAATCCGGATCATCCCTTTCTTACCTGCCCGAAAATCCTCCACAAAATGCTCTACTTCTTGTTCCAGCATAAATAAGCGCTCTGCATAACTGATAAGCTGTGCACCCGCATCCGTAAGAACAAGTCTTCTGCCCTCCGAGACAAATAACTGAATGTTCAGCTCTCGTTCAAACTTTTTCACCTGTGATGAAACGGCCGGCTGACTAATATTAAGTTCTTCCGCAGCTCGTGTCACCCCACCATATCGCACAATAGCATGAAATAACCTTAGTCCGTGTAGATTCATATGAACCCCTTTCTAAACATAACTAAAATTTATACTTTAATATAATATATATTTTTATTTATAAT
Organism: Paenibacillus sp. DCT19; assembly: GCF_003268635.1. Lineage (NCBI taxonomy): Bacteria > Bacillati > Bacillota > Bacilli > Caryophanales > Paenibacillaceae > Paenibacillus > Paenibacillus sp. DCT19. The sequence goes on along the minus strand of NZ_CP029639.1, from coordinate 2,755,330 downwards.
CCTGCAAGCCGTATAGTGGAATTAAGAAATCCCAAAACCTCTATCCGGAAAGGAACATGCTTAATGAACAATTTGAATTCTTCATCCTTACAACACACCTGGACTCAAGTAGACCAATATCTGAACGAACGATTGATTCCCGCCGATCCATTACTGGAGCAAGCCTTACATCACAATGCCGCTGAGGGATTACCTGCTCATGATGTCACACCGAATCAGGGTAAATTTCTGCAACTCCTGCTTCAGATTCATGGAGCAACTCGCGTCCTCGAAATTGGAACACTGGGCGGTTACAGTACGATCTGGATGGCGCGTGCCTTACCTGAGCAAGGTAGAATTGTGACTCTTGAAGCCGATCCACATCATGCGGAGATTGCTCGTCATAATCTGAGCCATGCAGGGCTTATGGATAAAGTCGATCTACGCGTCGGAGCAGCCCTCACCACTCTCCCGGACATACAAGAAGAGTACCGTGAACCCTTCGACTTCATCTTCATTGATGCTGACAAACCAAGCAATCCTGATTATCTCCGATGGGCTCTACGCTTAGCACGTCCTGGAAGTCTTATCATTGGCGACAATATTGTCCGAGATGGTGAAGTGGTCAATCCAAACAGCACAGATGAGAGAGTCAAGGGTGTGCGCACCTTCCTAGATATGGTTGCAAACCATCCTAAACTTGAAGCAACTGCGCTGCAAACGGTAGGCAGCAAAGGGTACGATGGATTCATGCTTGCACGCGTTTTGTCATAGAGCAAAAAATAAACAGTGGTCAATTGTTCCGAAATTTCCCCATTCCTGTTAAACTGGTAACACTGCACAGCATCGACTGGGGGAAACCACTTGAAAGTTCTAAGACAGATCGTTTCGGAAATTCGGGGTTGGTCCCGCAATATCCAACTTTTTTTTCTAGCTAGTATTCTGTATCAGATCGGTAATGGCATGTTCTCTGTCCTGTATAATCTGTACATTCAAGGTCTTGGCTACAACGACACCATGAATGGTCAGATCGTCAGTATCCAATCGCTAGCAACCGCGATTATGTTCGTGCCTATAGGACTCGGCGGTGATCGCTTCAGCCGTAAACGGTTGCTCATCGTCGGAGCATTGTTCAGCGGAGTGTTCTTAATTGGTCGCTCGTTCGACTATTCTGCCAGTGGATTAATCTGGTTTGCCGTGTTCTCTGGACTTTTTGCCGGGGTATTCCAAGTGCTCGCGATCCCTTTCCTGGCTGAAAATGTGAAGAAGAGTCAGCGCTTGAAAATGTTCAGTTATTACTCCTCACTTGTTCTTGCATCTCAGGTGCTAGGAAGTCTGGGAGGCGGCGTATTTGCTGATCTGCTTCATTCAGCAGGATTCGCTGTGGTCACAGGTTTACAAACGGTGTTAATTATTGGAGGCGTGGCTACGCTAGCCGCATTTATTCCTTTATTGTTTATCAATGATCATTCAGCTACATCCCAAGGAAACCAATCAGTTCCTGCAACTGCTCAATTGAAGCAAAGCGTTGAAGGAGTTATCTCAGTATCCTCTGGGGTAGTACGTGAGTCTGATGTCCAGCTCAAGAAGAAGGATTCCCGACTGATCGGTCAGTTTGTTATCACTCAATTATTGATTGGATTCGGTTCTGGTCTTGTCGTACCCTATCTGAATCTATACTTTACGAATCGCTTTTCTGTTTCTCTCAGCGGGATGAGTCTACTCATCTCCTTAGGTCAGATCATGACCATTGTCTCGATGCTTATAGGGCCAACGCTTGCTGCAAAGGTGGGGAGCGTTCGAGCTGTCGTCATTTTCCAGATCATGTCCTTGCCGTTCCTATTGCTTACCGGATTCACGAATCTGCTGGTGATCGCCTCCATCAGCTTCCTGTTTAGGCAGGCACTGATGAATGCGGCTAATCCGATTCACTCCGCTATTCTGGTTGATAAAATCTCTGATAAGCGACGTGGGATTGCGAACTCATTAATGCAGACGGCCTTCATGATCGGTTGGGCTACCATGGGTCCTGTACAATCTTATCTGGTGACTACCTATGGAACGTACTGGGGTTATGCGATCACGTTCAGTATCACAGGCAGCCTGTATGTTATTTCGTCCCTGATGTACTATGTGATGTTTAGGGAAGCCAAACCTGCTGCACAAGTGACAACTCATTGATATGCTAGTAAGGTAGAATGAGATTAGTTGAAGAGTCGGAGATTCCTTGAAGCAAAATAAGCGCCTATCATCAGGAGTGATCTTACATGAAACAACTTTGCAACTTAAACCTATATACCGACTTACGTATAGGGCTTGTGCCAACAAATATAAGGAAATGGAACGGATGGGATTGATGCATAAGCATAGTCCCTCCGTTGTTTTTCGTTTTTTGCTCAGTTTAAGCGTCTCCGTACTGGGAGGTATCGTGTTCACTGCGATCCACACGCCAATCCCCTGGCTACTAGGGCCAATGGTGTTTATGCTTCTTGGTGCACAGGTGCTTAAGCTCCCGTTAATGTGGCCTTCAAGCGTACGCGATTACGGAATTCTGATTGTTGGTTATTCGATCGGCCTAACCCTTACTGAAGATGCATTACAAGGAATACTGCATCAGCTTCCTATGATGCTGCTCATGACTCTACTGCTCATCGGATTCTGTACATTAACGGCCTATCTCGCTTCGAAGCTTACTCCGTTTGACTTTCCGTCTTTGCTTGTTGGGAGTATACCCGGTGGATTGTCCCAGATGGTTTCTTTAGCTGAGGAGATGAAATCCATTAATCTGACTCTGGTTACCTTTTTGCAGGTGACTCGGTTGATTATGATTGTGTTCTGTGTTCCTTTTCTGCTGTTCAGTCCATGGGTTGGTGGAGCGAGTGTTGCAGGAACAGATCCTGTGCAGGGGACAAGTGCCTTATGGACAGCGTTATTCCCGGAAATATGGATCTATGCTCCGCTATGTGTCATGGGGGCTTGGGTCGCACGTAAACTACGTTTCCCCACTGCGTTTATGCTTGGGCCGATGATTGTGATGTGTGTGATTCAATTGACCACGTCGTGGCATACACCTGCACTGCCCTCTTCAGTCCTCAATCTATCGCAGTTGATGATTGGAAGTCATGTCGGTTTGATGCTTCGACCAGAGCAGCTACAGCGCAAAACTCAAACGGTCACACTTGCTCTGTTAAGTAGTGTACTTCTCATTGCTGGCTCTCTTGGGCTAGGTTATATCCTCATGCATGTGTACTCCCTATCGGCCGCTACTTCCCTACTTAGTATGGCACCCGGAGGTATGGATCAGATGAGTATTATGGCTCATGAGGTAAACGCCAATCTCTCGGTCGTATCGGGATATCAGTTGTTCCGGATTTTGTTTATTTTCTTCATCGTCTCTTCTGTTCTAAAGATCATCCTCACTCGATTACTGAGACAAAAATAAGGCAATCAGAGTCATGTTCACGATCATCCAATTAAATGAGACCATTCATCTCACACCAAAGAGTACCCCGGCATCTGACCAGAGGTACTCTTGATGATTCAATTTTTTCTTAAAAAGCTACATGGATTCGGATCAGTTATGAGTTATTCAGATACGAGCTATAGGCTATAATGTGTATCCCTTAGTTTTGAGGGTTCGGACTCGTTTCCTGTTCGAGCCAGCTAAGGATACGAAAAGCTTCTTGATCTGTTCTGCCGCACATATCTAATGAAGCCTGTAATCCACTACACACATCAGGACGGTCTGGATGTCCAAAAATACTGCATCGATTATCTTCCGTGAGTTGTACGCAACGTACACCCGCCGGCTTGCCATTCTTCATTCCAGGGATCGGTGAAGATATCGATATGGCAATACAACATGCGGCACAACCTGTTCTGCATTCCAAAATAATGTCTCCTTCAATTCTAAGTCTTATGGTGACTCACGATTCACCCAGGTCCACATTCGAGCCAGTCCCTGGGCTATTCTATGATTCATGGTTTTATTATCAAAATAACCACCATGGCTGAGCGGATTCCAGCTCTGTATCCAGTTACCTGAGTTAATTTCGATATCTTCCTTCACGGCCACTTCATAGGCCGGATCGATCGGACGCAAGGGATAACCAAGTATATCATCCTTACCATAAAAGTTAACCCACTCTCCTTCAATTCCCGGAAAAAACTGTTGAGCCAGTTTCGCAGGAACCTGAATGGGTTGACTAAAATCATGATAACGTAAACTCCATAGTGGCAGTGTCGTTCCAAACGAATAAAAGCTAGTTAAGGTATCTCCCCGCTCCAAAGCCGATGTAACATCTGTTATATAAGGCGTTCGACTGGAGGGATATTGAAGATCATAAAAGAAATTACTCGCAATGACCGCCCCCAAACTATGAGCCAGCACGCAAAGAGGTGTCTCTGGTCCGTTACGATGAGAAAGGCTGTGCATGGCTTCGCTTAGTGTACGGTGTACAGCATCATAATGGTGTCCTTGCTGTTCCACAGGTTGATAAGCAACAGCATCAGCGAGATAATGGATGACGAATCGGCGCAGCACCTGGTAATTCAGTTGAGTTGAAACTACAAGCTGCTGGAACAGTTCTTCTTCCCTCTCTTCAAATACATCAGCCCAATATACAGGCTCAATATCGAGATACTGCTTGGCTGCTCCCGGCATGACCATGACCTGATCGAATTCATGCTGCAATCGTAAGATAAGCTGATCCGCATAGTCTTCTTTTTGCCTACCAAGTCCATGAATGATCATTACCGCAATGCGTGTCATGGCTCCCCTCCTTCATCCCTCTCACATTACCTGAACTAAGACGATTATAAAGGAAATTTGGATCAACGATACTAATTTAACGTAATATAACCTTTAAATTTTTATTAAAATATTTTATTTGCTAAGAGTTAAATCCAAATAAAAAGGAAGCCCATCATATGAGCTTCCCTTCTACTCTAACATCAAGTTACCCTTTCAGATGTACCTTCAACACGCCGTTACGATTCAATGTAACATCTCCTGTTGTCACTTCAACTCGGTCTACCATGTCCTGACCGTCAGGAACGATAATCGGCGTTATGAGTGGATGACCTGCTGCTTCAATCGCCTGACGATCGAATTCAAGCAAGGTTTGCCCAGCTCGCACATGTTCCCCAGCTTGCACATGCACGTTGAAGCCTTCACCTTTCATTGACACGGTATTAATACCGACGTGAATGAGGATCTGAACACCGCTCGCATGCTCCAAAATGACAGCATGTTTGCTCTTAATGACATGGGCAACCTGTGCATCAAACGGAGCAACGACCTTGTTGCCAGAAGGTTCAATGGCAATCCCTTCTCCCATTTGTTTCTCTGCAAAGGCAGGATCAGGAACTCGCTCCAACGATACAGCTTTACCCGTTAACGGAGCCATCACTTCAAGAATATTAATTGAAGCTTGCGCATTGGGAGTCACCGCAGAGGCATCGCTAGAAGCTTTCTTTTGACTTGCCGAAGTGCGGTTATCCTTGGAAGCAGAAGTTGACGTGGATGCATGATCTGCTGTCACAGAACCATTGTCCGTTTCACGATCTTGCTTTCTCATTTTGGCTCTTCCGAAAATAACGGTTAACAGGAACGGTACGATGAGTACGATAGCCATACCGATGAAGAAAACGCCCCATTTGTTCGGGAAAATGGATAAGAATCCGGGTACGCCACCTACCCCGATTGAGGTAGCCTGAACGTTATTCATGGTAAGTAACACACCGCCAATAGCCGAACCGATCATACCAAAGATAAACGGATAACGATAACGGATGTTAACACCAAAGATTGCTGGCTCCGTTACCCCCAAGAAGGCGGATACGGAGGATGTTGCCGCAAGTCCGCGCATCTTCTGTTCACGCAGTACAAGCATCATCGCAAGTGCAGCAGAACCTTGAGCGATGTTGGATAGCGCCAGCATCGGCCACAGGAATGTGCCGCCCTGGCTACCAATTAATTGTACGTCTACAGCGAGGAAGGTATGATGCATCCCCGTAATAACAAGCAACGCATATAATCCACCATAGATTAGTCCACCTAATGCTGCATACGATTCATAGATATAAATTAGACCCGATGTAATGGCATTTGCAATCGCAAATGTAACCGGTCCAATGATTGTAAATGCCAGAAATCCAGTAATAAGCAGTGTTACAGGTGCCACAACAAGCAATTTGACGGAATCATGCACCCTTTTGTTTAAGAAAATTTCCAACTTGGCGAGCAGATAAGCAGATACCAATACCGGCAGAACCTGCCCTTGATAACCGATCTTCTCAATATGCCAACCAAACAAATTCCAGGTAGGTACAGTACCATCATTCACTGCATCAGCGTAACCATAGGCACTCAGCAGATCAGGATGTACAAGGATCAGCCCGAGCACAATCCCGAGCAGCGGACTGCCGCCGAATCGTTTAACAGCTGCCCAACCAATTAGTGCAGGTAAGAACGTGAAGGCTGTGCTTGCAATCGTGTTAATAATCGAAGCTAAGTCCTTCCATGCCGGATACACATCCACTAATGATTGTTTATCAAAGAATATCCCTGGCCCTGTCAGGATGTTGTTGATCCCGAGCAGTAGACCTGCTGTAATGATCGCTGGTAGAATCGGAATGAAAATATCCGAAAGTGTTTTGATCGCACGTTGAATCGGGTTTTGTTTCTTACCCGCTGCCGCCTTCACATCATCCTTGGAAGAACGGTCACCACCCGTAATCTGGATCATCTCATCATATACTTTATCCACAAGCCCTGGCCCGATAACGACCTGAAATTGACCTTGGGATGAGAATTGACCTTTAACCAAATCATTCTGGTCCAAAGCTGCCGCATCAACTTTGCTCTCATCCACCAAGGCAAACCGGAGACGTGTAACACAATGCGTTGCAGCTTCAATATTCTCTTTGCCGCCAACTGCGCGTACTATCTCCTCTACCTGTTTTTTATCTATTGCCATAATGTCACTTCCCACTTAGTTAATGTGTATATGCTCATGTTCAAAAAGCCCGGTTTTCCAATTTGGACTATTGGAACAATGATTACTAATTCTTTTGTGGAACTAGCCACATATAGGATGTATAAGGGCTTAATGGTAGTTCCTGCTGCAGATCAGGCATCTCTTCCGTATTGCCGATTAACAATTCATGTGACTTGCCGGCAATATGCTCTTTCCAGATCGCATCAGAGAATGTAAAGTTCGTACTTCGCTGACTGAAGTTAGATACCACAATCAGCGTATCGCTTCCATTCGTGCGTGCATATGCGAATACTTCTGGATGTGCATCATCGAGACGTTCATACAATCCGTCGATCAGCACAGGTACTTGCTTACGCAGAGCAATCAGTTTGCGATAGTGGTAGTAGATTGAATCCGGATCAGCAAGCTGTTCAGCCACATGAATGGAAGGATACCGCTCATCGACCTTAATCCATGGTGTACCTGTTGTGAATCCTGCATTCTCACTGGCATCCCATTGCATCGGCGTTCTTGAGTTATCACGTGAGCGCTGCTTCACAATCTCAAAAGCTTCCTCAGCAGATTTGCCGCGTTCCTCCTGTAGCAATCGATACATGTTGGTCGATTCAATATCACGGAACTCACTTACATCGTTCCATACGGGATTCGGCATCCCAATTTCTTCTCCTTGATACACATATGGAGTCCCCTGCATACCATGAATCGTGGTTGCCAGCATTTTCGCACTTTCGGCACGATAATCACCATCATCCGCGAAACGGGACAATGCCCGAGGCTGATCATGGTTATTGAGGAACAAGGCGTTCCAGCCGCCACCTGCTTGCATACCAGTCTGCCAATCACTGAACAGCTGCTTCATGGCTTCAAAATCATATGGCATCAGTTCCCATTTCTGACCATTCGGATAATCCACTTTCAAGTGGTGAAAATTGAAGGTCATTGAGAATTCCCGCGAATTCGGGTTGGAATATTGGATGCAGTGCTCTAACGTTGTGGAAGACATTTCCCCACCGTGACCATATTGTACGGACCAAATACTTCTTCATACATCTCGGTGATGTATTCGTGTACGCGTGGTCCATCCGTGTAAAACTTACGACCATCTCCCGGAGATACACTGCCGTCATCATTCGGGAACCGCTGATCCTTAGAGATCAGATTAATGACATCCATCCGGAATCCGTCTACGCCTTTGTCTGCCCAAAATTTAATCATATCGCGGACAGCTTTGCGTACCTGCTCATTTTCCCAATTCAGATCAGCCTGTGTTTTGTCAAACAAGGTGAGAAAGTACTGACCTGTATGCTCATCGTATTGCCATGCCGGCCCACCAAATTTAGACTGCCAGTTGTTCGGCACACCGCCATCTGGAGCTGGATCTTTCCAAATATAATAATCCCGGTACGGGTTATCCTTGGAAGACCTCGACTGCTGGAACCACTCATGATCCGTGGATGAATGATTCACCACAATATCAATCATTAATTTCATATCTCGTGCCTTGAGCCCCTTCAACAGTTCGTCGAAGTCCTCCATCGTGCCGTAGTCAGGATTAATCTTGTAATAATCAGCCACATCATACCCATTGTCATGTTGAGGAGAAACATATACTGGCTGTAACCATACGATATCGATACCCAAATGCTGCAAATAGTCCAGTTTTTCTGTCAGGCCTCGAATATCCCCTGTGCCTGTTCCCGTCGTATCATTGAAGCTCTTGGGATATACCTGATACACCGTGGACGTTTTCCACCACGATGAGGAAGTTGTGTCGGTTGAACTCATGTTAACGCCTCCAAAAGTTTAATACGTATTGGTCTATCTCATCAGTTAACTTCATGTATATATTACATAAGTAAACCTGTATATACAAGTTGAAACTATAATTTTCTTATAAGTTCGTGTTTAAAAAGGACGATTTTCAGTACCGAGAAGATGGGATGAAGATAGGAATGGAGTAGCGGAGCGTAGGGAAAACTACGTGAGCAACGGACATTTCGGCTGAATTCCATATTCGACGCTGAGATGCCATGAGGCATCCTTCGTAATCAAAAGTGGATTTTTCGAACAACCTCTATAAGTTCGTGTTTACAACGTCGATTTGCTAACCTGAGTGACATGAGATGAAGTTTGGTGAAAACAGCTATATACCCTTTCTACACATTCCCCATAAATGTTGACTATGTAACATTTATTTTGAAACTAACGTTCGAAAACGCTATGATATCCGTGACTTGAATTGAAAAGAGCAATTACTTCGTTATGGCTTATAACGATATGCCAACAATATCTTCGTACTACGAACGTTCCGTCAAATTTCACAGCAAAAAGAAGGCGAGCCTCACGTCATTTTCCCTAACGTGTTACTCGCCTTCTTTTTATATTCCAAGCCTTTATTCAGACTACAGCTTCTTCCAACATCAAGAATTGAGTTAGACATATTTGCAATCTATACCTGTATAGCGCGACTCATCTATACGTATTTCTATAACGTAAAGGAGTCACCTGGTGCCATTACGCGACCTTCCAATCCTTTGGAAGCTAGCTGCTGCACGAACTTCTCCGCATCCTGACGGATCACTGGGAATGTATCGTAATGCACAGGGATGATCAGTTTAGCATTAAACCATTCTGCGGCTTGAAGTGCATCTTCTGGCCCCATAGTGAAATGTCCACCAATTGGTAGGAAGGCAACATCAATTTTATGACGATCTCCAATCATTTTCATATCGCCAAATAAGCTTGTATCCCCTGCATGCAATATCGTTTTACCACCAATGTTAATAATGTATCCCGCAGGCAATCCTGCGTACATAATGCGTTGTTCCTCTTCCAGCACAATTCCCGATGTATGGAAGGCTTGGATCATTTTCGCCTGTGCAAAATCAAGATCCACGGTTCCGCCCATGTTCATGCCCAGCGTATCCAACCCTTTCCAAGACATGTATGTAGCCAGCTCCACAATCGCAACCACTTTGGCGTTATTCGCTTTAGCGATCGGTTCAGCGTCCAAAATATGATCCATATGAGCATGAGTCAATAATACAGCATCTGTCTTAATGTCTTCCGGTTTGGTAACGGCCAGCTCATTGCCACGTAGAAAAGGATCAATGATCAGTGATTTCTCCTCTGTGCCTAGTTGAACACTGGAATGTCCATGATAAGTAATCTGTAGCATCTCGGCAGCCTCCTGACAAATTAATATACACACCCATGTAGTTTGCTTCACATCCATGATTTCACAAGTTACGCTTATAAGTATAGTCCATAGCCAACATACAAATCAAAATTAAAACAATTCATTGCATCCGATAAACCCTCGCCTCATAAGGCTGCAATAGAATAGTGCCTTCATCTGTCGAGTAACGTTTGTTCACATTACAGATCATGAGTTTAGCCTGTTCTGCTGCCCATCCCTCCGGCCAATGCATCTCAGTTTCATGTGAACTAAAGTTTAGGATCACTAGCACTTTCTCGTCATCTAATGTCCGTGTGTATGCATAAATATCAGGATCATCGGCAAGGAGTAGTTCATACGCGCCATAGATTAGCACTTTATTTTTTTTGCGTAGCGCAATCAGCTTCCGATAATAATGTAGAATAGAATGTGGATCACTTTCAGCTGCAGCGACATTAATCTCTGTGAAGTTATCATTCACCTGAATCCAAGGTTCGCCCTTCGTGAATCCAGCCTGCTCACTATCATCCCACTGCATGGGTGTTCGTGCATTATCCCGACTTTTCCGCCATATCGCTTCCATGACATCCTGTTTCGATCTGCCCTGGCCGATATGATGTCTGTAATAGTTCATCGTTTCAATATCTCGATATTGTTCAATGTCCGGGAAAGCAATGTTGGTCATGCCAATCTCTTCGCCTTGATAAATGTAGGGTGTACCTTCAAGAGTCAACATCCATGTCGCCAGCATCTGGGCTGAGCGCACTCTATATTTACCATCATCTCCAAAACGGGATACCGGCCGAGGCTGATCATGGTTTCCCATGTAGTTCGCATTCCACCCGCGTCCATGCAGGACGGTCTGCCATTGACTCATAATTTCTTTCAGCTCGGGTAACTTCCACGCTCGGTAATCCCACTTCCCGATCCCTGAGGATTGAGCGTCTACAAACATGTGCTCAAATTGAAACACCATATTAAGCTCATTACGATCCGTTCCCACATAAGCAAGAGCCTGCTCAGGACCAAGACCCGATGTTTCGCCTACTGTCATCGGTCCATATGGTTTCAGAATCATATCGTTCAGCTTGTTTAAGATGGAATGAACCTGTTGCAGGTTCGAGAATAGCTGATATGCAGGCACAACAGGTAGATTATCAGGATTATGCGCACTGGGCAGACCCTCTGCCTTCGCAATATGAGCAACTGCATCGAAACGGAAGCCATCGACCCCTTTTTCCAACCACCAATGAACCATTTCATACATCTCTTCCGCCATTTGTGGATTATCCCAGTTGAGATCAGGCTGATGTTCAGAATACAAATGTAAATAATACTCATTCGTCTCCGGATCAAGCTTCCACACTGAACCCCCAAAATAAGATTCCCAGTTGTTCGGAAGTTGACCATGTTTACCGGATCGCCAGATATAATAGTCCCGTTTCGGATTGTCTTTCATTGAACGTGATTCTGCAAACCACGGATGTTCATCCGAAGTATGATTCAGCACGAGATCCATCATGATTTTAAGACCACGCTTATGTGCCTCTTCCAGCAATCGATCAAAGTCTTCCATCGTGCCATATTTACGCATAATCGCGTAATAATCGCTAATGTCATATCCATTATCATGACCCGGTGATTCATAGATCGGACAGATCCAGATCACATCAATTCCAAGATCCGTGAGATAATCGAGCTTATCATAGATTCCACGCAGATCCCCATGACCGTCTCCGTCCGAGTCCATGAAGCTGATCGGATAGATCTGATATACTACACTCTCTTTCCACCAAACGATGTCAGCCACCTCATTTCCATGGTCTTGTTATCCAATAACCCGTTAATATGTTTTATCCGAAATGTCCCCTTGATAAACACCCGCTATTCAATTACAAGCAAAAAGGATCGGTTTAAGTGACAACCTTGCGGTAAACACACTCTATCCCGATCCTGCTATTCAACATGTGATTTACTTAAACTCTGAACTATTCCGACTGGGCGTTTGACCGAGTCTCCCAACATACACCAAAAGTCGCAAACCTATATATCCAATCCATGCGCCGAATGTATTCAGTATAATGTCATCGACATCAAATGTCCCAACCCGGGTCACTAACTGCGTTAACTCTACCGCGAATAAAATAAGGATCACGGCTAATGTAAGCTTCAGGAAGGATCGACATTTGCGAAACAACACCGGAATGCAAACGCCTAAGGGAATAAATAATACAATATTGCCAAATAAATTTTTTACCCAAGCCTCCGTGCTGTACTTGTCTCTCTCCAAAAGAAGTGGTCTGATCGTATCAAAGGGAATCCAGTTATATTGATAGCTTAAACCTACCGTTCTGCCTTTGAAAAAAAGTAAATTGCCCATAAACAGCACATAGATTACGGTGAGTACAGCCATAATGATTCTACACTGTTTGGCGTTAATCCATGAATCTCCGCTCATATTCCTGAAGCCCTCCGGCCTTTATTACCGCGAAGCGGTTCTGTTTATTTTAGCGGAATATAGATCTTCATGTCCAACTGCTCAGGGGTCGACTTCCATACATCGGTCACTTCAAAGTCTGCTCCTTCCCCTCGCTCATAATTAGATTGCGGCAACCAGCTACCATAAATCATTTTGCGAATATCCTGACCAGAACCATCGACCTTGAACTCTGCATACACACCGCCTGGAATTTCAAACTCCACATAACCGGGCTTCAACAATGGCGTTACACTAGCGCTCTCCTCACCTACTATAAAAGAAAATTGACTATCCTCCTGAAAGTTGCAAGCAATGCCATACGCTAAATCCGGGCGTGAACGGTCTGGAATGTCCATGAATTTCTGCTCTGTTCCAAACTGATGATAGAAGCCAGGAATTTCTCCATAATGCTGATTGTCATTCAAATTCGTCTTGTACTCATACCCGATAATGTGAATTGGATCAAGAGTTATGATGCGTGGTGTGTTCATATAAAAATCTCCTCCAAGTTGAATTCGATAATCGTTGAAATCAATCATCTGCTGGAGCTTCAAGGAATAGGACTCATCCTCCAACTTGCGGAATTTGGCAGGTGTCACGCCCCAGTACGTTGCAAATGCCCGTGTAAATGCTTCCTGTGATTGGTACCCCCAGTTCAAAGCGATGTCGAGTATACCTTCGCTCGTATTCCTTACATGTTGAGCCGCCTCACTAAGCCTACGTCTGCGTACATACTCCAACACGGTGAAGCCTGTAATAGCCTGGAACAAACGTTGGAAATGAAACGCAGAGAAGCCGGCGCATGCGGCCGTCTGTTTCACATTAAATTCTTCCTGTAGATGTTCCTCTAAGTATGTAATCCCAAGTTGGATACGTGTGTAATGATCCATGGTACATCCTTTCCTTTCTAAGCTATGCTGCAGATATGAAATAAACGATTTCTCCATCATTATGACTGAGCTGACACGATTTTTTTTGATTTTCTGTGCGGACATTTGGTTCATTCCTACTTATCGTATAAAACTCATTTCTTCAAGTATGCAAATGACATTACATCCTGAAGACAACTCAAAGGGCATCTATATAACAGACAAAATCCCCTCGTTTGACCGAGGGGATTCTTTACATGTTTACCCTTTCCAATATCCAGATACCGGTTCAATACCCCAGATATCTGTCGCATATTCGCTAATGGTACGATCACTTGAGAATATGCCTGATTGTGCTGTATTCAGCACAGCCTTGCGAGTCCAATCCGGTATATCACGGTATGCCACGTCGATTGCAGCATGTGCCTCAGCATACGCGGCAAAATCTCGCAGTACAAAATATTCATCGCCATGGGCAACCAGTGAATCGTAGATATCCCAAAATTCCCCTTCCCGATGGCAAAATGCTCCCGGATGAATGAGTTGCTCTACCACTTCACGGATTCGGCCATCCTGACTAACTTCCTCACCAGGACGATAGGAACCGGAATGAACGTAGTTTAACACCTCGTCAGCACGTAGACCGAAGATAAACATGTTATCCTCCCCAACCTGCTCTGCCATCTCAACATTGGCTCCGTCCATCGTTCCGATGGTCAAGGCTCCGTTCATCATGAATTTCATATTGCCCGTACCCGAAGCTTCCTTACCCGCCGTCGATATCTGTTCACTGACATCTGCAGCCGGAATGATCTTCTCAGCCAATGAGACAGAGTAGTTCTCAAGGAAAAATACTTTCAGACGATCATTGACCGCTTTATCCTGATTGATCGTGCTGGCTACATTGTTAATGAGCTTAATGATCTTTTTGGCAAAATAATAGCTTGGTGCAGCCTTGGCGCCAAAGATGAATGTCCGCGGTACGATATCAAACGTCGGATCATTCTTGAGTTTATTGTATAAATGCATGACATGCAGAATATTCAGCAATTGCCGCTTGTAGCCGTGCAATCGTTTCACCTGTACATCAAAAATAGAATCGGGATTCACCGGTGTTCCGGTATGATCCAAAATATAAGCAGCAAGTCGTTCCTTATTGCCTCGTTTAATGGTACGGAATTGGTCTTGGAACGATGCATCTTGCGAAACTGTTGTCAGCTCATTTAACTTGCCAGGCTCGGTTATCCAAGCATTGCCGATCGTCTCTGTTATGAGATTGGATAGTTTAGGATTGGCATGCATTAACCAGCGACGATGCGTTATTCCATTGGTTTTGTTGTTGAAGCGCTCTGGATAAAGTGCATAGAACGGAGCCATCTCACGTTCTTTGAGAATTTCGGTGTGCAGTGCTGCTACACCATTAACGCTGTGGCTGCCCACGATAGCGAGATGTGCCATTCTAACCTGATCATGTGCAATAACGGCTAGATGTGTTATACGTTCCTGATCTCCAGGATATCGATCCAAAAGCATGCTACAGAAGCGCTTGTTAATCTCTTCAATAATCATGTAGATCCGTGGCAATAGCTTGCTAATCATGGAGACTGGCCATTTTTCAAGCGCCTCACTAAGTGTAGTATGGTTCGTATACGAGACCGTGCGGGTTGTGATATCCCACGCTTCATCCCATCCATACCCCTGATCGTCCATTAAGATGCGCATTAATTCAGGAATGACGAGGGTTGGATGCGTATCGTTAATATGGAAAGCAACCTTATCCGGCAACCGGTCATAGGACAGACCAAGCTTATTAAACGTCCGCAAGGCGCTCTGCACCCCGGACGAACACATGAAATACTGTTGCTTCAAGCGAAGCAGCTTGCCTTCATACTGAGAATCGTCAGGATACAGAAACTCCGAGATGGACTCAACCGAACGACTGTAATCAAGATATCCGTAATAGTTCGAAGGCGTATCCAATGAACTTTCCCGCTTCGGCTCGGCACTCCAAAGTCGAAGTGTATTTACATGGGGGTGACCATAACCAATGATTGGCACATCGTAGGGAACCGCCACGACGGATTCGGCATCCTTCGTTACGAACTGATACCGTCCATTCTCTTCGTGCGTTTCTACGCGCCCCCAGAACTTTACTTCGACCTTCTTGTCTGGACGGCGGACTTCCCACTCATTGCCCTTCTCCAGCCAATTATCCGGCAGCTCTACCTGGTTGCCGTTGATGATCTTTTGTTCAAACAGACCATATTTATAACGAATACCACAGCCATGACCTGCGTAACCGAGGGATGCTAATGAATCCAGAAAACAGGCTGCGAGTCGTCCTAATCCACCGTTACCAAGTCCAGCGTCCGCTTCTTGTTCCTCCACTTCCTCTAACGAGAAACCTAGATCAGCCAAGCTGTCACGAACGAGTTCCAATTCATTGACATTGAGTAGATTATTGCCGAGCAGACGTCCAATCAGGAATTCGAGCGAGAAGTAATAGACCTGTTTATCCTGCCGCTGCTTAAATCCTTGATTCGAGGTCGCCCAATCTTGCCCGCGTATTCGCGAATCATACTTCCAAGTACGTGATAGACATCTTCCTGCGTTGCTTCTTCAAGCGGTTTGCCCAATTTGCTGACCAGATTCCGTTGAAATATGCTCTTGAACGTTTCTTTGTTGTCAAACAAAAGTAGGTTCCTCCCGGTGAAATCCTGTAGAGTGGTGACGGTTCATACACTGAAGTGACTAGCATTCTGCAAAGTGGTCGTTACGGTGACGAATCATTCTTTCGATCGCTGTTGTCTCCCAAATTTCTTGTTTAACCTATTTAATAGGTTGAAATTTGGAGACAAAGGCGAACGCTTCGCTTCTTCAGAATTGATTTCGTCCCCTTCACTACGTTTGCATATAAACAAGAATCTTCAGAAATAGAGCAAAATTTAATTTCCGCTAATGTATGAACCTAAATCCATCCTACAGGATTTTTATTTTATATATTTATAGAAACAATTTCATCTCTCATCGAATGAGGATGATGGTAGCTATAGCTAGTTAAAAGACGAAGTTCAGCGAATTGCAACTTGGATCTACATCTACTCCTGATTAATCAAGGAGATCTAAACTGAAATAGATGTATTTATAGATGATATCGGTTATGCCATCAGATTAAATAATAGTGCTTTTTGCCAAAATATATGGGTTCGAAGGATCACCAATTAACGTTTGCCCACCCGTCAGCCTCACATCTTTATCGAGGATCACATTCTCCAGTACAGCTCCCTCACCAATGTAACACTTCTGCATAATAATGGAACCTTTAATTTTGGCACCTTTGGCTACGTGCACTCCACGAAATAGAATGCTATCCTCTACTTCTCCACCTACGATGCACCCATTCGCAAGTAAGGAATGTTTCACATCGGCTGTATCGAGATATTTGGCGGGTGCTTCATATTTGATTTTCGTCTGAACAGGTTCCTCTTTGAATAGCTGTTCATATAGCCCTGTGTTCAACAGATCCAGACTGTTCCGATAATAGCTGTCGATTGAATTGATTACTGCATGATATCCGTCATACGCATATGCGGCAATCTTCAAACCATCCGGATTTTTCTGAATCACATCACGGAAAAAATGACTCTCGCCGTGATCGATGCAGCGCTGTACTTGGCGCAAGAACAGTTCTTTTTCCATGATGAAAATTTCTGTATATATATTCGGATGATCGGCACTTTGGTGAATGTCCACCACATTACCGTACCCGTCATGTTCAACTTTGACACATGCATTATGCTCAGGTAACAATTGATCTACTTTTTTGCAGACCAGCGTAACGTCCGCTCCTGTGCTTATATGGTACCTATACACATCCTGAAGATCCGCCTTGGTCACATGACGGCTACCGGCATGAACAACATATTGTCCCGCACCCCGGTGGAAGAAATCCAGGTTATTGTGAAAATGCTGTAAATCGCCCTGTGAGGTATCCGTTGGATCATTCCAATCCGGTGGCAAAATAAACATACCTCCATGTTTACGATCCAGATCCCATGGCTTTCCATCCCCCAGATGATCTAAGAGTGAACGATATTTACGCCTTACAAATACACCAATACTTTCAATGCCTGCATTCATCATGTTGGATAGAACAAAATCAATTAGACGGTAACGTCCGGCATAGGGCACCGCAGCTCCGCAGCGAAAGTACGTCAATTCCTTCAATTCTTCAAGCTCATGGTCAAGGTTAATAACTCCGATCAATGGTTTCATCGCATGCACCGTCCTTTACCCTTAGATTAGGCTTTGCTTGTCATTCCCTCGCGGAGCTGGCGCTCCAATTCTTCTTGATCAATAAGTACAATATCACTTTCGTCTCCAGGTAAAGGGGCAATGTGTGCACCATCAGGGATGACGAGTCCTTCCGATATAATAGCGCGATGAATGCGCACATTGTGCCCAATCTTCACTTTTGGCATCACAACAGAGTCAATGACTTCACTGTGCTGACCGACCTCGACGCCATAAAATAATACCGAATGGTTCACCTCACCGTGCACAACCGTGCCTTCACTAATAATGCAATTGCGCACCTTCGCCGTTGGAGAAATATACTGTGCAGGCTGATTCGGATTGCGCGTATAGATACGCCAGTCTGGATCATTCAGATTAAATGGTGACTCATCGTTCAGCAGATCCATATTGGATTCCCACAAACTGCGAATTGTACCAACGTCTTTCCAATAGCCTTCAAATGGATATGCATAAAGTGATTTTTCATGTTCAAGCAATAAGGGGATGATGTCTTTGCCAAAATCATAAGAGGTGGATGCCTGTTGTTCGTCATGGATCAGGAAACGTTTCAGCACATCCCACTTGAAGAGATAGATGCCCATAGATGCGAGTGTACTCTTAGGCTGAGAAGGTTTTTCCTCGAATTCGTAGATACGGTAGTCATCATGAGTGTTCAGTATCCCGAACCGACTTGCCTCTTCCAGTGGTACATCAATGACTGAAATCGTGCAATCCGCGTCCTTTTCCTTATGATACTGAAGCATTTTCTCATAATTCATTTTATAAATATGATCCCCTGATAGAACGAGTACATGTTCAGGGTCAAATTGTTCGATAAAGTTGAGATTCCGATAGATGGCGTCGGCTGTTCCACGATACCAGTTGCTTCCATCCTCACGTTCATGTGGGGGCAGTACATACACTCCACCATTTTTGCGATCCAAATCCCAATCGCTTCCAATTCCAATGTAGGAGTGCAACACAAGAGGTTCATATTGGGTCAGCACACCAACGGTGTCAATACCAGAGTTAGAGCAGTTACTAAGAGGAAAATCAATGATTCGATACGTACCACCGAAATAAACGGCTGGTTTAGCCAGTGATTTGGTAAGTCCCTTCAATCGTTTGCCTTGCCCTCCGGCTAGCAGCATTGCTACAACTTCTTTTTTCGCCATTATTACAGCCTCCTCCACTTGCATTCATTCTCTCTTTCATTCAGTCGCCCATGTCTTATTCTGTGGATGAGTGGACACTGTTGTCATGATCAGGAGCATGCTGTATAAACCGCGTTCATGTTCATTACGTATACGAAAGTGGTGAAGAACCCACATTGTAAATAAGCTGGCATCCCTGCCATGTCAGAAACGAAATTAAAATGAAAAAATAAAAAGTGAAGAGTCATCTAACTAGCTAAGCTGAGGTGTTTTTGCAGGGTGGCAATCGTTATTGTTGCGTAGAATATGAGTCTCTTGCCTGACTAAACATTAAACACAAACAAGAAACACGAAACGTACTGAGTCATTTTTCCTAAAAGCTCAACTACTTCTCTATCCGGGCATTCACTCCTTCCAATACACTTTGTTATTACTTAGGAATTGTATTCGCTAAGAAGGAATCAAACTCCTTTTGTTTTGTAAGGAAATATAATATGGAAAATAAAGTAATTAAAAATACAATTTAACCACAAATAAGCCGAGAACTTGTATTCCCGGCTTGTGTGCACATTTTATTATATAATTTTACGGAACAGCTCCATCACTTCGTCCTTGGAAGGTTGATAGGGGTTCCCAGGTGCACAGGCGTCCTTCATCGCGTTATCAGCGAGTAGTTCGATATCCAAATCTTCAACACCTAATTCGGACAGCTTTTCTGGAATACCGACCTCTTTGGAAAGCTGGCGAATCGCCTCAATGACATATTCAGAGCACTGCTCATCACTCTTACCTTTCACATCCATGCCAATCGCTTTGGCGATATGACGGAATTTGCCTGGCACATGTTTGGCATTCATTTCTTCCACATATGGGAGTAACATCGCGTTACACACACCGTGCGGAAGATCGTATACGCCACCTAATTGATGCGCCATCGCGTGGACGTACCCTAAACCAGCATTGTTAAAGGCGATCCCACCAAGAAAACATGCATACGTCATATGTTCCCGCGCTTCCAGGTCACCGCCGTCTCTTACAGCTCTCGGCAAATATTCGAAGATCAATTCAACTGCCGCTGCTGCTGTGGCACTTGTGACCGTAAATCCTCCTGGTGTAACCATCGCTTCCACAGCATGGGTCAATGCATCCATCCCGGTTGCCGCAGTCAGGCTAGAAGGCTTACTTAACATCAGTTCCGGATCATTCACCGACAGGGAAACGAGACTGTTTTTGTCCACCATCACCATTTTCACCTTACGTTCCTCATCTGTAATCACGTAGTTAATTGTCACCTCACTTGACGTACCAGCCGTTGTGTTAAACGCGACGAGTGGTACTGACTTATGCTGCGATTGATGAAGCCCTTCATAATCACGGATATGACCACCATTCGTCGCTACAATGCCAATAGCCTTCGCAGCATCCTGTGGTGAACCACCGCCAATCGAAATAATTGCATCACATCCATGTTCTTGATACACGTGAAGCCCATCATGTACGTTCTGACATGTCGGATTAGGCTGAACATCATCATATACGATATAGTCTAGCCCAGATTTTCTTAATATAGACAGCACCTGTTCCGTAACGCCTGAAGCAATTAACGGACGGTCACTGACGACCAGTGCTTTGCGAATCCCCATGTCTCGAATTATTTTACTTGCTTCTTGTATGCAGCCTCTCCCCATCAAGTTCACGGGCGGAACATAATAAGCATGTGTTGCCATTTGAACCAGCCTCCTGTTACCCTGATTTGTAACTAACCTCATTGTAACTGAATCCGTTTTCAGATATAGTGAAATTAATCACAATAAGACTAACAAATGTTACATTACAGATTATCTGCAATGAAGTTATAAAAAAAGAGCTAACCACCAAGGGTTAACTCTTTCTTAGTTATCGTTTTTAATACATTGCCTTTACTCAAATTCAGATGATTCAGTTCAGGTTCTCAGCAGCTCTTGAATAGGCGCGTAGTACATACGGTATGCCTCTCCCTGCTCAAAGCCCAGCTTGTGAGCAATCGCAATCGAATCCTTACGAAAGTCTTCGGTTGTCCAATGAGGTATACAGCCACGATCAATACATAACTGTATATAAGAAGTCGCCAGCGCTGTTGCCAGACCTTGACCTCGATGCACTACGTCGTACGTATGAATGCCAATCTCATGATGCTCGTCACTCACAAATACTGACAAACACGTACCTACGACTTCTCCTTCCAGCATGACACAGGTTCCTAGCCCATATCGGATAAAGTCCTCGACCGTGTACCAGAATTTCAAAATCTCTTCTTGGATTACACCACTCGTGTCCTCTTCCAGCAACGTAGCATCGATCACGCTAACTTGATATTGCGGAGGAATATTAAAACAAGTCTGTTGCTGCAACCAATGATGAAATTTCATCTGATTAAAGGTGAACGGAACTCGATAACCCTCGCCTAATTTCCCTGCAAAGGTCACCTGTAAGATCGAATCCCAACTGCCTCCATGAGTCGGAAGCACTTCAAGATTCAACATCTCTTCACCAACCCTCAGGGCTTCGGGTAGAAGCTCCTCCGATAACAGCTGTTTCACATGTCTATGAAATAAGGAGTCGTTTGAATCACCTATCCAATAAAACATTTCATGTCTCGCCCAGATAAACACACTGTTTAGGATATCTGGATGATCGACATAGACACGTCCGGCTTGAAGCCCATCAAGCACTCCACCCATGACGACATGCCCCTGCCGTTCACCTACAAGATCCTTAACACGTTTCAATACCGTTGGATCATGAACTAAGTACAACATGATATAACCCTCGCATTCTAAGAGTATTCGTAAGCTACAGACATCCCAACCTGTCCTTCTAGCTCTAGCCTCAGAATGCGATACCGATCAAGTTTGGATTAATCTTCGTACCATTTCACCTCATTTAACCTACTCTTCGAATTTTCTTAGAGGGCTTTGTCGTCTACGCCATCCAGCCAAGCTTCAATATCCCCAATTACAGAAGAGACACAGCCGTCTTCAAACGGAGAATTAAGACCCGCAAGCTCAACCAAGCCAGTAAAGGACAGGCTTCCTCCCGCTTTGCACAGCGTCAAATAATCAGCCCAGGCAGACTTCATATCCTGATTACTGCGTTTCCAGAACTGGAATGCACAGATTTGCGCCAACGTATAGTCAATGTAATAGAACGGTGACGAGAAAATATGACCCTGTTTATGCCAGAATCCGCCCTGCTCCAAATACGCATTATCTTTGTAATTAATATGCGGCAAATATGTCTTCTCAATGTTGCGCCAAGCTTGCTTGCGCTCTGTCGGAGTTGCTTCAGGATTAGCATAGACAAAGTGTTGGAACTCATCAACTGCTACGCCATAAGGGATAAAGAGCAGTCCGGAAGAAAGGTGATCGAACTTGTATTTATCCGTATCTTCCTTGAAGAACAGCTCCATCCACGGCCAAGTGAAGAACTCCATGCTCATGGAATGAATCTCTGCGGATTCATAGGTAGGCCAGTTGTATTCCGGCACCTCAAAGTGACGGCTCTCATACACCTGGAACGCATGACCTGCTTCGTGAGTCAAGACATCAATGTCACCTGATGTTCCGTTGAAGTTAGAGAAAATAAACGGTACTTTGTAATCGTTCAAGTAGGTGCAATAGCCTCCGCCCTGCTTGCCTTTTTTGCTAACCAGATCCATGAGCTCGTTCTCAGTCATCATCTGGAAGAACGCATCTGTCTCAGGGGATAGTTCAGCGTACATTTTTTTGCCGTTCTCAATAATCCAGTCCGCATCGCCCTTAGGCGTTGGATTACCTGTCTTGAAGCTAAAGCCTTGATCGTAGTAATAGAACGTATCCACATCAATCCGGTTACGCTGGCGCTCTCTAAGTTTAGATGCTACTGGCACGATATAATCGCGAACTTGAGCACGGAAATTAGCCACCATCTCCGCATTATAATCCGTACGGTTCATGCGATCATAACCAAGCTCAACATACGTTGGATATCCCAGCTTTTTGGCAATTTGAGTACGCACTTTCACCAATTCATCGTAAATTCGGTCAAATTCAGCTTCATGCTCAGCCATGAATGTATATCTGGCTTCTGAAGCACGCTCACGCATGGAGCGGTCTGTAGACAGTTCGAATGGATGAAGCTGTGGCAATGTGCGCTCTTCACCTTCAAACGGAATTTTGGCTGAAGCAATCAGTTGATTATATTCTGTAGAAAGTCGGTTCTCTTTCTGCAGATCGCCAATAATCTCAGGACTGAATGTTTTCAAAGAGAGTTCTGCAAGCTGGAACAGCTGTGCTCCCCATTTTTGCTCTAATTCAGCACGGAATTTGGAATTCACCAGCGCGCGGTAATAATCTGTAATATATTCTTGAATGACAGGGTAGCTCTCATCAAGGAACTCCTGCTCTGCCTTGTAGAAACTATCGTTTGTATCAATAGAATGACGAATGTACACGAGCTGTGCTTGTGTCTCAAAATCGCTGCGCAAAGCATTAATCTGATCCATATATCCACTTTGCTCTTCAACTGTTGCTGAAGCTTCGAACTGACTCAACAATTGTTGAAATGATGTTTTGATGTGTTCCAGATCGGGACGTGTATACGAATATTCACTAAATTTCATTATGTACACCCTTTCCTATTCGGTAAATTCGGGAGATTCCCGTGTTAAACTAACCCTATTATACAAAAGAGCAGCCTAAAAATCCCATCTTTACGAAAAATATTTATCCATTGGTCAAATTGAAGAACATGTAAGGTCACGTTTGTTACACAACCGTGTAAGGTAGGCACAGATACATGACCAAACGCAAATAAGCCGTCCCCCGCATTATCGCGAAGCAGGCTTATAAGCTTGTATTACTTACATATGCTATTCAATAATTCAGACTAATTTTTGTCTTTGTCCACAACCATATAAAACCAGCCCATTCCGACCATTCCCACGACCATAATTGCAACCAAAATAATGATGTAAGTCATGAATGTAACCCCCCTGCTTCCGAATATTCTACACACTACTACCAGTTTACACGGTGAAACGCCTTTTGAATTGACCGAACATTGACAAAAATACGAAATCTTTAATTTTAATCAATGGATCTATATTCAGGATGATATGTTATTCATTATTCCACGTTCTAGGTATCTGCATCCACATCTCACCCACGACGCTGAACCTTATGTAATGATTTAATGACACCCCTTGCATGCAGATCAAATCATACCATATCACAAAATGCAATCCATGCCCAACGTTTCATCTGTTATACATCCGGTGTATACTATAAATCTATGAAATAGAAATAAGATTTTACATTGAAAGGTTGAACCAGATGTCGATTCGTATGCCTTTACGTCACTTATTTATTGCCATCTTACTAACATTAATGTTAACCGTATTAACTGCTTGCGCAAACGGAGAAGCCCATGTAACCGTCAATCTGGATGGGTCATCCGATCTCGATCTGAATCTAAGTGTAACCGATGCTGCACTGGGCAAAATTGGACAGGATAACCTTATGGGTTTGCTGGCTGACACGTTAAAAAAGAACAATTTCCAAGCAGAGGTGACCAAGCAGGGAGACACGCAGCAGCTTACTGCCACCACTCACTATGAGAAAAGCAGTACAACTGACTTTGATATGTCAAGCTTACCTGAAGGCATTAAGGTGGAGCAATCCACAACACCTGGTTTGTTCTCATCAACACTTCACCTTACTGCAGAAGCGGATGTCATGGAATCTATGCCAGATGGAACCATCAAAGATCAGATTAACAAAGTACCGAGCTTTCTTAAAAACCTGTTATTAAAGGATATTAATTTCGACTTCAAGCTAACTCTCCCAATCAAAGCAAAGGATTCCAACGCAGATGTTGTGGAAGATGGCGGTAAAACACTAACGTGGCACGTTTCCCCACTCAATCGGAATACACTGGATTTGACTGTACAGATTCCGAACATTCGAAATATCATTATCGCAGCTGTTATTGCCCTTATTTTAATCGCTGTATTGCTGATCTGGTTATTATTGCGTCGTAGACGTGTCAGACAGCGCCGAAATGGCTAAAATATATAGCGTAAGGATAATAAAATGCCGTTAATTTGAATCGTGACTTGCCAAACGTTGTGAGGGATAGTAGAATACATCCGTACTGTGTGAACGGTTAAACTTATTACGGAAAAGCTAAAGAGGTGACAGTATTACATGAATATCCGGGAATGTCCTTTACCTGGTATCGGAGTTAAGTACCAGTTTGATACAAAAAGCGGCAACCAACTGGTTATTATTGTGCATGAAGATGGACGCCGTGAATTGTTCTCAGTTGACCCAACTGACCAAGAGGAACTTACGCTAATTGCAGAATTGGAAGATGATGAGTGTGTAACCCTCTCTGGGTTAATTGGAGGATGGTCTTAAGTTTTTTAAGCCCTTCTCAGATGGATAGTTCTCCACTACAAAAAATGAAAAGCAACCTGCCTCTAAGCTAAGGGGCAGGTTGTTTCAATTCATAGGTTACTTAACTAGGTTGCTTCGTCATTGGTTATCTAACGTTTTTTGATGAGCTCGAATAAAGGGAACCCATGTATTCATGACACGACGTATCTCCTGAGAACTGAATGGTTTGCTAATAAAATCCTGCATGCCACACTTCAAACATGCTTCACGATCTGTAGCACCAACAAATGCCGTGATGGCAGCAATGACCGGAATTTCCGGATGGGTTTGCCTAATTTTGCAGGTTGCCTCGATGCCATCCATGATGGGCATTTTGATATCCATAAAGATAAGATCGTAATGCTCACGTTCCAGAGCCTTCACAGCCTCTTCACCATTCTCTACAATGTCACATACACCGCCATGCTTACGCAGCATCTCCTCCATAAGGTGACTGTTCAGTTGTTGATCCTCTGCCACTAAAATTTTAATCCCCGCAGCCTGACGTGACTGATCGGTTTGTTCACTCACTTCGTCGGATTGCTCTATAAGCTCTCCAGATTCGTCATTCCAGCGCTCTAGCGACAAAGTGAAATAGAATTCTGCTCCCTCACCCGCATCACTCTGTACGCCAATCGCACCGCCCATAAGCTCCACCAGCTTTTTGCTGATTGCCAGCCCTAGACCTGTGCCTCCATATTTGCGATTAATGGAAGGATCAAGCTGCGAGAACGATTGAAATAGCTGATGCTGCTTCTCAAGCGGTATACCAATTCCTGTATCTTTCACCGTAAATGCCAGTGTAAGCCGATCCTCATTCTCACATTCTGCTGGATTCACATTCATGTGGATTTGAATGTTGCCCTTATCCGTGAATTTGACCGCATTACCAACGAGGTTGATGAGCACTTGGCGAATACGTGTCTCGTCCCCTCTTATTCGCTCAGGGATCTGATCCGATATGTCACAATATAATTCAATATTTTTCTCGGATGCACGCAGTGCAAACAGTTCCATTACACCCGCCGTCATCTCTCTCAGATCGACCGCCTCATGCGCAAGATCCATTTTGCCAGCTTCAATTTTGCTGAAATCCAGAATCTCATTGAGGATATGCAACAAAGATTCCCCGCTATCAATGATGATCTCGGCAAATCCATGTTGTTCCTCATCAAGTTCTGTTTCCTTTAATAAATGTGCCATTCCCATAATGCCATTCAGTGGTGTGCGCAGCTCATGACTCATAATCGCAAGAAATTCAGACTTGGCTTTATCCGCATGCTCAGCCACTTCCTTCGCCCGAATAATCTCATTCACACTTGTCATATCACGAAAGACCAATACTGCTCCTCGCGTTTTCCCCTGATCCATAATGGGCTTAAGTTGAAATTCTGCAAGGAAGCTTGAACCATCCTGTCTCCAGAAAACGGACTCTGACCTTGGCAGGCTCCGTCCTTCACGAACAGCTTTCACTATTGGCGTTTCGTTTGTTGGATAAGGGATACCTTCGCTTTGCATTTGCAATATAATCTCCTCAAACGGCATGCCATTGGTAGCACTCGGGCAGAAGTCCATCATCTCTGTTGCAGCCGGATTTGCGAAGATGATATGTCCCTCCTGATCAAGCCCAATCACCCCTTCGGACATTGCATTTAATATGAGTGCACGTTCATAACTTAAATTTTCAATTTCTTCTACATATCGTTTAGATTCCGTAATATCACTCGTGATTCCAAATACACCTACGACTTGTCCTTCAAGAATAATCGGAACATTAATTACACTCGTTTCAATGCGCTGACCGTCTTTGTGAATTAGTCCAATCTCATAGCTCTGAGCTTTCCCCTTCACACTCTCTTCAAAATAGTAACGGGTCTTCTCCAGATCTACCGGATCAATGAGATGTTCAAACGAGCCACCTAGCAGCTCCTCTTTGGTATGTCCAGTAAGCTGCTCCTGTCCCGAATTCGCTTTAAGCAGCTTCCCATCTGGAGCAAGTGACGTTACCCCCAATGGATTAAAGTCGAATAGTGACTGATATTCCTGCTGACGAAGCTCCTCTTGCTTGCTGGCGGTCATATCTCTCGTTACGGCAATCATCTCCTGAAGATTACCCTGCTTATCATATACATACTGAGTTAACGTATCCGCCCACACTGGCGATCCATCCTTATGCCGGAGACGATAACTGATTCGATCCGGAGCAAGACCTTGCACTTGTCCTGACACATATGCCTTGACCAGAGGAATATCCTCTGGATAGATCACAGATAAGCCGGATTGACCTATTAATTCCTCCGGTGTATAACCAAGCATGCTTTCGCAGGCGGGCGATATATATTTGAAAGTACGCTCAACATCGGCATGATGAATGGCGATCATATCCAAGGTTGATTCTGTGAGCATACGAGAGATTTGGCTGCTTTCCTCCAACTTTTGGCGCTGGATGATCAAGCGCTCCTCCGCTTCCTTTTGCTTCGAAATATCAGCTGCTTGTACGAGCAAATATAATGGTTCTTCCGTTATCTCATCCTTGACGATACATGCCCTTACGCATGCCCATAGAAGTGTATTATTTTTGCGTTTGAGGCGGAACTCCGTTTCATACATCATGGTGACGCCATTGGTCATATCGTAGAATTCAGACCGGAAGCTATCCATATCCAGATCAGGCTCATAAATCATATGTATGATTGGTGTATCAATTAACTCGTCTTCAGGGTATCCCAACATCTCACAAAAGGCGGGATTGAGCTGGAGCCAACGACCATTCACATGTGAAGCAACAGCAATGCCGATCGGCGCATGAGTATATAGTTGTTCGAACAGCAAACGGTTCTGTGTAATTGGATTCGACACCGCTTATCCTCCTTTTCAATTATCCAACCAATTCGTAATGAAAGCTTATTTCGATACATAACTTCATCTATAGAGTGTTACCCCAAATTCTATCATTGTTAACGATTTTACGTACGAAATTTTGGCATGTATCGACATCTTTAATGTTCTAGCCCCATCAAGCAAGTGAACCGCTAACTACACGCCTATAGGCTATATCACATTCTCATGTATTTTTACGAGTTTTCATCTAAATAAAGCCTTTACATCCGAACGATATGGAGGTATCGATTATGATTATTGTTGCAAATCAACCTGTTCAATTAAATCGCGCAGACTGGACTCCCTTTGAATGGCACTGGCTACAACAACTTCAAAACAGTTCGAAAGTGTATACGTACCAGTCCATGGAGCATCTTCAATTTGAATGGAAACTGCGTTCTTCGCTTGTCGAAGCGGCTGAGGGGCTTAATGCCAGTGGTGTTAGCTTCGCCTCGTTCGAACAATCCAGATGTAATCCCGTTTACTGGAATCTGAATGCCCAAGGTGGATTTGAATTAAGACCTAACGTTACACCCGCAGAGGGAATTCGCGACATTTGGAGAAACGGATCCTTGTACGCCTTCGAATGTGCAACTGCAACCGTCATCGTATTATATGGTGGTGTGCTTGGAAGCATCCGTGAAGATGCCTTCAATTCACTATTCCGCAACCTGCTCCTCTTCGACTGGCATTACGATAGCGATCTCCGCTTAACAGAGAAAAACGGCAGTGACGACGCCCTCCCTGGGGATGTACTCTATTTCAAAAATCCGGATGTGTCTCCCGAAACGCCGGAGTGGCAAGGGGAGAATACGATTAAACTTCGGGAGGATTGGTATTATGGTCACGGTATTGGTATTGCTCATGGGGAACAAATTATACGCACCTTGAATCAATTCCGCGTTCCAGGTAGCCGCACCTCTGCGTATCTGATGGATACGGTCATTTATCCTGATTTTTATTATCTGTCACGGTTTGCAAATAGCAATAATGTGAATTCAGGTTCTGCATCGACGCCTGTGTTACCGGGACAGTTATACGTACGTGTAGGTGGTAGTCGTTATTTGAGAACCTGATACTTTTCATGTGGTTGACTCCTGCGTCTATATAATAAAACAAAACCAAAAACTCAGTGAATCCACAAAATAGTATTGTAGTTTCACTGAGTTAACGATATGCCAAGTCGTGCTACCCTTTCGTCATCCTGAACGTGAATCATCGACTAGTCGGCATACACTTATTGGGGAGTTATTACTTTGGATCTAACTGAACTACAACTTGTTTACCACTCACCTGTACCCCTGTTGTTTTGCTGCCGAATTCGGCCAAGGCTTGGCTTAGCTGCTCCGCCCATTCCTTGCCGGCCGCACCCTCTTTGCTTCCGTGAACCTGAATGACCAGCTTCACGGAATCCCCTTTTTTCAAGATACGCTCTGCCTGTGCTTGCTTGGTATCCCGATCATGATCTTCCATTTGCAGAGTTAAACGGATCTCCTTCACCTTACGTTTATCCGGAGATTTGCTTGATTTCTTCTTCTCTTGCTGCGCCTCTGCTTTGGCTGCTCCAGCCCCAATTAGTTTGCACGGTGGTGGACTGGTCATGAGAGAGGTGCAGACCAGATCCACCTTATACTGTTTCGCCAAGGCAAGCGCCTCACGCGTAGACATGATTCCGAGATCCTCACCGTTTATCCCGGTTACATGGACTTCCGATGCTTTGATCTTTTCATTTTTAATCAAACGAACTGCCTCCTTCGTAATCAAAAGCGGACTTTTTGAACAACCTCTAAAAGCCTGTTCTGACCTATGACAGATCAGAACAGGCTTGATTGATGTACATGATCATCATGTACCCTATACCAGACGGTTATTACAGACTGTTGAATGCTTCTGTCAGAACCGGAACAATCTGTGATTTACGAGATACTACACCCTTCAGAAGAGCTTGGCTATCAGCCAACGTTACATTGTACGCTTTTTCCACTGCATTAGTAGAAGCCCCGTATGCCAGAGCAACAGAATCGTTGTTGAGGATATCTGTTACAACAAATACGAAGAGGTCGAGACCTTTACTGGAGATGATTGCGTCAATTGCAGCTTGCAATTCAGCTTTTTTCACAAGTACATCGTTAACGTCAACAGCATTGACTTGTGCGATTTCAACTTTTGCTTGACCCATTACGAATTCTTTGGCATCCAAAGAAATCAATTCAGCAATCGTTTTTTGACTCAGATCAGCACCTGCTTTGAGCATGTCCAATCCGTAGCTGTCTGCATCTACACCCGCAATAGCAGCCAGTTCACGTGCAGCCGCTACATCTTGCTCCGTGCAAGTTGGCGATTTGAACAACAGGGAGTCAGAGATAATAGCAGACAGCATAAGTCCAGCAATCGGTGCGCTGATCTCTACACCGTTCTCTTTGTACATTTTATTTAAAATCGTTGCAGTACAGCCCACAGGCTCTGCGCGGAAATACAGTGGCTGGCTTGTCTCAAAGTTCGCAATACGGTGATGGTCAATAACTTCTACCACTGTTACTTCTTCGATATCACTAACACTTTGCTGACGCTCGTTGTGGTCAACCAGGATGACTTTGTTTACTTCATTTGCTGCCGTTTTGATCAAACGTGGTGCTTCCACCTTGAAATGATCCAGTGCAAACTGAGTTTCACCGTTCACGTCTCCAAGACGAACCGCTTCAACCTCATGACCTAATTTTGCTTTGAGATCTGCATAAGCAATTGCTGAACAGATCGTGTCTGTGTCAGGATTTTTGTGTCCGAAGATTAACGCTTTTTCCATATTGATAGCCCTCCGTCAATTCTGATTTAGAAAAATAAATGTCGTTTATAATTCATACCCTTACTGATTATAGCGTTAAAAGGGCTTAATTCCAATCCCCTTACAGCGAATTCATTGCAAATGATTCTCAGGACAATCTTTCTAGTCCTAGCACTATAGACCATAGGCCTGTATTTTATTTTGCCGTTGTTGTCGCAACATTAGCAATGAGATGGCTTTCCAAACGCTCACCTTCACAGAGTGCCTGAACGAGAGCTCTTCCTGAATCCGGTGTCATTTTGCCATACCAATCCCCTTGTGGGTACACAATCGTCACACATGCATCATCACAGCGTCCATTGCAACGTGTTCGTGTCGTATGAATAAATTCACTTGCCCCTTGGTTCTTGATCTCATCTCGCACAGCCTGGGTAACTTCCTCCCCTCGTTACGCATACAGGTACCACCGTTACAGAGTAAAATATGATGCTGCAATTGATCCAGATTATAAATAGCCAAAATGTAGTTCATTCCCCTCAGCTTTGTTATCGTATGTATAGTGACATAACATAAACTTATAAATTAGCATATGAAACCTAGATAAGCAATGCTCATACGTTAAAGTTCCACGTCCTCTGCATTCTCTCTATTTTTCACAAAGAACGTCTGTAGACTGCCATCCTCACTAATTGTGAGCATGTTCAGTTGAGCACCATAGGCGCATCCACCGTCGATGCCAATCTTATCACCCGTTGAGGTGAACCAAATGCCCATCTCATCATGCAAATATTTCACAGGCGTATGCCCGAAGACCACCGTTTCCTCAATTGCCGTAGGTCTGGAATAGAACGGTTCCCGAATCCACATAAAGTCACTCTCTGGCTGCTTACGCCAATCCGGTACGTCTGGATTAATCCCTGCATGTACAAACACATAACCCGGAATTTCATATACCAACGGAAGTTGATCCAGAAACTGAAGATGATGGCTATAGTGGTTGCGTACCCACACTTTGGCTTCATCAAAGGCATTCCAGTCAAATTCATTTTCGTCCCATGCTGTTGCATAGTTTACATAACTACCAAGTGTCTGTAAACCACCATTGCGAATCCAGTGGCTATCGTATTCCTTGTTATCATTGGTCAACGCTTTAACCATCATCGCATCATGATTTCCCTTCAGCGCAATGATAGAATGACGTTGCTGTAGCTCTATGATCTGATCAACGACCTGTCTGCTCTTGAGCCCTCGATCCACATAGTCTCCAAGCAAAATTAATTCATCCTGAACCGAATCATAGCTCACATGGTGGAGCAGAGCATTGAATTCGTCGTAACAGCCATGAATATCACTTATAACGCATCTACGAATGTGAATCCTTCCTCTCTTATCGAGGTCACTACCAAAGCCCATTAGGATTAAGCTGAACACCTGACGATATCTCATGATCAGAGATGGGATTCAACCGAAATTATCTAGCCTTACCCCATCTCCTTAATTCTAATGAACGAACTTTTAGAACACATACTTACCTATCTATTCTCAACTACTATTACATTCCCGACGAATTCGCTTAATCCTTCTTTAAGCCGAAGGCTTCTGCAATCAAGCCGAATGAGCGAAGACGTGCGTCAAATGAATGAATGGCTGAGGCGATGATCACTTCATCGGCTTCATGCACCTCAGCCATTGCTGTAATTTTCTCTTTCACCTGATCCGGTGTACCTACGATTGAGAATGAACGACGCTGGCGAATCTGCTCCATTTCCATTGCAGTATAAGGATAGTTGTGAACCGTCTCTAATGATGGGAATGAGCTCTGTTCCAGCCCACGACCTAAGCGCAAGAAGAAAAGCTCATTGCTTCGAGCAAGCTCAGCCGCTTCCTCTTCAGTCTCCGCACAGAACGCAGAGACAGCAATCATAGAATGAGGTCGATCATTAAGGATCGACGGTTTGAAATGTCGACGATAATGCTTCATTGCTTCTTCCCCACCTGGTGTGCCAAAGAATTGAGCAAACGCATACGCCGTTCCTTGCGCGGCTGCAATTCTTGCCCCTTCAGAGCTAGAACCAAGTAACCATACCTCTGGCACTGTCGGCACAGATGGAGCAGCCACTAGGGAAGCGAAGCGATGATCCTCTGATAATTGCTCATGAAAGTAACCTCCCAGATCTGCGATCTGTTGCGGGAAAAATTGCACGTTGGAGGACTTCCCCTCATTGAGAGCTCGACTTGCAATCGGCATGCCTCCAGGTGCTCTACCAATCCCGAGATCAATACGACCAGGATGCAATGCCTCTAACAAACGGAAGTTCTCTGCAACCTTGTATGCACTATAATGTGGGAGCATTACACCACCTGATCCTACCCGAATCCGCTCGGTATGAGCAGCGATATGTGCAATCATGACTTCAGGACTTGAAAAGGAGAGCGCACCGCCACCATGGTGTTCTGACATCCAGAAACGCGAAAAGCCAAGTTCATCCGCATGCTTCGCAAGCGTAACTGTCTCTTGAAGCGTATCCTGCACCGTACGTCCTTCGTTGATATGTCCATGTTCAAGCACACTTAATTTCATATCTATTCATTCCTCTCATTGTGTCTATATAAGTCTCTAATTAGATCTAAACCAAGTATCACCAAATTAATGCTCTTACCATTGTAACATTAATAATTACAGTTTCAAAATAAAGCTCTTCCTTATCCTTTATTCGGATGAATGAAAATAATAAAAACGTCACCAGCCTGAATGCTGGTGACGTTTCTACATAATACAGAACACTACATATTAGGGTGCCCGTTTAGGCAATAGCTTCACATACTCATCTGACAGCTTCATCAAGCTCAGCACATGCTCATAGTCGGCGCGATATGGCTCCAGATCGGTGACGGGTTCATACGTTTTAATTGAAAATGCCTTCCCATCATCGAAGCCAGCACCAGGTATAAACATGATTCCATTATTAACAAATGAGCCAGTCGGCAAATAATAGCGAATGCCAAATGCATTATGGTCCATATTCAGCAGATCGTGACCAAAAGCTGTAAACTGCTCTTCCTGCAACGATACGCCCATCAAATTCAGCACCGTTGGCATGATGTCCAACTGACCTCCAGGCTGTTCAACCACTTGCCCTTTAGACTGCTGAGGTGTGTGGATGATTAGTGGGATGTTGAAACGACTCACATTCCCATCATACGGCACATGAAGATTGTCTTGAATCTGTTTCGTGATCTCATCATTTGCTGGCAGACCGAAGTGATCACCATAAATGACTAACGTTGTGTTGTCCCACAGTCCACTTGCCTTTAATTCATTAATGAGTTGCCCAACCGCATAATCGGTATAATTGATAGCTTGCAAATAATCATGCAGCAATGTGTTCGTAATTGTCTCAGGGACAGTAATTCGTGCCCGATCAGCTGGGACTTTAAAAGGTGAGTGGCTGGATGCTGTAATAAACTGCGCGTAGAACGGTTCGTTCGCAGCTTGGTGAGCAGTCATTTTCTCAACACCAACACGATACAACTCCTCATCCGATGGACCAAAATCATTAAATCGATCATTCTTGAAGCTTGGCTTGTCGAAATACCGATCGAATCCAATCGCAGGATACATCTTGTTCCGGTTCCAGAACGTCACATCATTACCATGAAACGTCTCCGACTGATACCCACGCTCGCGAAGCAATTTAGGTAAGCTAGGTAGATCACGATCACTATATCCGGCAGACATGGGAACCACGCCAGTAGGATAGATCGATGTGTTCGACATAAACTCAGCGTCCGATGTATTACCTTGACCAATTTGTTGGAAGAAATGAGGGAAATAATAGCTTTCACTTGCTAATTCATTGAGCACTGGCGTTAACACTTGACTATCCAGTGAAGCGTGAATCGGAAAATTTTGAAAAGATTCCAGTTGCAGCACAATCAGATTACTGCCTTTAGCTTGACCAAAATACTTCGCTTTAACTGCAGAGCCCTGACTTGTTTTATCTTGATATGGATATTGACTTACTAATTGATTGATCTTCGCAATGGTCTCATTAATATTGCCATTGGCAATGGCTTCGTTTTCTTTGCTCGTCAGAATGGCAGAGGACACCTGGTAGTTAAGAAATCCAAGATTTTCCGCTCGAACCAGTTCATTATCAATCGTCTCTCCTTTGACAATAAAGCTGCCTGACAGAACGATACTAAACGCAGCCGTAAGTGCAACGCCCACCTTACCCCAATATCTTTTACGGCTTCTGCCAAAGCTCAACCCGCTGTTGCTGTAACTTCCTTGACTCCGGAAATTACGTCTGGAGCGCAGGATAAACCATAGTGGCAGTGCAAGCACGATATCCGCAAAAAATGTAAAGTGCACAGGTCGAATGAGTGGGCCGATACTGCCTCGTACTTGAGCCACTTGCCCTAATTCGCTTAGTGCTGTGTACGTGGGTACTGAACTAAAATGCACATTATATAACGTTGCGGCAAACAGCACGAGAGAGAAAATCAGGTTAAAGCCCCCGTATACGATGCGTTTCCAGCTCTTGGGTACAATTAAATCAAGCACACAGACCACCGTTAGAGCACCCAGCGTATCTGTGAGAAAACCAATGCCAGAGAGGCCTTGGAAAAAGAAATACCGCAAAAGCGTGAGCTTCAGCAGCAAGAGGATAAATAACACGACAAATAATGTGCGTGATGATATCCGTTCGTGTTTAGAATTATACATGGTCGTTTTCAACCCTTATCCGAAATTTTACGTTTTGTTTACAAAACGCATATTTCAGTATAACAGTTTTGCGATAGGTATTCCATGGAGGCGCGGACGCAAAACTGCGGATAGGGCTGTCCATGTCAATAGAAATTACGACGATGTGTACAAAGGTGAGCGGCAGTCCTCTAGTCCAATGAAGTTAAGTTAAATTAATCTGCATCACGCTCATACAGCTTGCTCATCATATATTCGTCAACATACGCACCATCGACCAGAAGAGATTTCACTTTCTTTCCTTCTTGTACAAAACCAATCTTGTGATACAATCCGATCGCTGTGTGATTATGGCTCATGACTGTCAATTCAAGTCGAGTTATACCTGCACTTGATCTCCACATCTCCAATGCTTCCATAAGACGCGTACCCATGCCTCGTCCAGCATAAGCTTTACGCACACCAATAACGATACTCGCTCGATGACGAATCCGTTCGGCGCCACCTCCAATGACAGTAAGATGACCAATGACTCTGCCCTGATGTTCTGCAAGCCAGGTCGTACTGTTCGGTGATTCATTTAGTTGGTCTATGAAACGCGCCTGTGCTTGAATGGTTGACTTACGCTCTCCCGGATTATAGAGCATATACATGCTCTCACGATCCAAAGCCCGGTGCAGCTCTAGAAGAGCTGCCGCATCTTCGGAAGCAACTTGACGAATAACTATATCTTGAGGTGGTTGAACCCTTCTCTGGACAATCCATTTCACCGCATCGTTAAAATCAGTGGCTATATAGTCCGCTTCCATTGTCTCCCATCGAGACCGATCTTCCTGCAACGCACGCATACCTGCACCAGTTCTAACGAGGACGCATAGACACCCTGCAGCACGTGCAGCAACCATGTCTGACCAACGGTCGCCAATGACAATACATTGTTCGAGATTCAGATGATGATCTTCTGCTGCTTGGATTAACATATCCGGTCTCGGTTTGCGACATTCACACTGTGCGTGAGCCGGATGAGGGCACACATACGTATGCTCGATGCCGAAGAGCTTCATTTCTTGTTGAAAAGCTTCGACCGTGGAATGCCCTGCTGTTATACCAGGCTGATTTGTGAAGCCAAATAACTCGAACCCATGCTGTGACAGAGTGCTGATTGATTCTGCGACACCATCAAACAATTGCATCTCGCCAGGATATTCGATCTGGTCTGAACCTCCAATCGTGCCATCACGGTCTATAAACACGGCTTGTGTTGGAAAGTTTCTTATGTGCGGAGTGTTCATATTACTGTTCTCCCTCTTATGTATAGATTACAAGTACAGCTTGATTCATCTCTCCGATAATAAAAGAGATATGCAGAAGCCACTACATTATATCATGCAGTGTTTCGCATACCCCTTGATCCTTCAGATTGAATATTTACGCTGTCGTTGAAATGTCATGATTCTGTTCGTTCCTGTCCCGCTTGCGTTCTCTAATCGCCGCCTGGGCAGCCGCAATTCGTGCAAACGGAACCTGCTCTGGGCTACAGCTCACATAATCTACTCCTATGCGATGGCAGAACGCAATCGTATCTGCATTCGCAGCTTGTTCTATACAAACCCCTGACCTTAGATACGGTTTGCGGGCTTTACCCTGTACAACGCTAATTTCTACGAGATTTTTATTTTCTCGAATATCCAATGCTCCAAATGAGAAAAAGTCGGCGTGGCGAGCCATTTGAGTTGCAATCGTACCCGCTCTAGAAATTTCTATGGTCGTACCTACTTTATATAGACAATGCCTTTTTTCTTCACCTAAAATCTGATCCGCTATATGATCCACCAGCTCCCTCAATCGTTGCAATTCGCTGGAATCGCTTACAGGCGGAATCAAAATTTCGGGTCGTACCCAAAGTCCCTGACGAATGCTTTTTAAGGCAGCTTGAAAAATCGCCTCAATCTGCATATCCAGCATATCCGCTTCGACATCAAGCAAGCGTTCGTCCCATGCCGAGTCCAGCAGTTTAATCGTTACCGGACAACCATCCATCACTTCGAAAAACTGTTCAAAGTCCGCTTGCAGCATCGGAAGCAACCGTTCTACCCCACGTCTACGTTCGTAATCGTTGTCAGCTGTGATCATCTTCTGGACAAAAGGTAGCCGAGATGGTGATAGCAGCATAGCCTCGATCTGACATTGGCCTATTCCCTCTGCTCCCAAAGCTCTAGCGAGGATCGCATCCCTTGGATGATTAACATTAACCAGCACGGATAGAGATTTCACCTCATCAGCCCATTCAAGCAACCTTTGCACTGCTAACACTTGCGGAGAATGCTGTCCTCTAATAACGCATTCACTCTTCTCTTCCCGATCTGTGAGAGAAACTATACTTCCAGCATGCAACGAGCTCGTCACATCTGATAATTGAATGAGCACTTCTGTCACTTGTAATGGCTCGATTCGCAATAAGGCTTCTTCCTTTGTGATCAAACCTTCACTGACCATATCCACAACCGTCTTGCATGCTGATTCTGAACTCATATGCTCGCCATATTCCCCGTTCACCATTACCTGTACTAGAACTGGACTGTAATGTGTATGAGAGAAGGCTCCCAGTGCTTCACTGAGTTGAGACTTCACATCTTGAGGAAATGGTGTCCTACCATGAACTTCGATTATTATTTTGTGTTCGGTGATGATGCGTTCTAATTCAAGTTCGTCCTGTATCTCAGGCTCACCTACGGATTCACCAAACAATTCATATGGGATTCCATGTACCAAGTAACCAAAGTCCTGCAATAAGCTTCGATAACAATAAAGTGCATAGCAGCGATCTTGTGTTTGCTCAGCGAGCCCTTCCACCGTCACATCGTTAAGGCCAACATAAAGGAACGACGCACGTTCATTCGTATTGGAATGAACTTCACTTGGCTTAACGGAAAGTAGAAGTGGTGTCTTGGCATCACCGAAGACCGTACCCGTGTGCTGTTCCAAATGATGGATCGCACGTTCCACCTCCTGAGCTGCATCAGTAGAACCATGTCCAAGACGGGTATTGAACTCGCGACAGCATTCCATTGTTACAGCGAACCCGGCCGGAACAGGCCAGCCAGCACGAAGTAACTCGGAAAGACTGACTCCTTGACTGCCTATAAGTCCTTTCATCTCTGCCGTACCATCCTCCAACAGAACTACCCGTTTCGTCATTACAGCTCTCCCATCTGCCATGATATGGCTGTGCTTGAAGGCACTCGACCCTTGCGAATCGCCCTTCACTTTAAGATATGTTGCAATCCTGTAATCAAGGACATCTGGTTCAGCTTTTTCTACTTTATGTACGTTTGTATCGGCATAACATGTACCATGACAAACTGTCGTTCGCTCAAACTAAACAAAGCCGCCCAGCGGCGACTCCGTCAATCTAATTTTTAAGACAAACACTAACGATGGATGAGGCCAGCGGGGTAAAAGGCGTTTTATTCCAGTCCGCATATTGATCTTCTATCGTGAAATTGTGACTCGTCAGCAGGCGATGAAGTGTAGCATTATCCGTAAAACGACAAGCGATGCGTGAAGTCGTATGCCTGTAGCCCCAATCTCGAATTGTGACCCAGTGCATGATCTGGTTGTCTGCATCATACGTTTGTGTCCCAGATACCTTAACCGTTATCCCATCGATATCGACGAATGTTCCCCAGTCCTCTTCCCCTTCATCACTTAGATCGTTGCCTTCGGGGTTACGTGTCTCAAACACAAACAGGCCACCCGGCTCCAGATGTTCATGAACAGTGTGGAGTAATGCCAACTGATCTTCATCGCTCAAGAATGCCTGAAAGGCGTTTCCGGTCAAATAGATCATTGTATAACGCTGATCAGATTCGAAAGTGCGAGCATCCGCCTCGATAAACTCCACCGGCAGCCCCTCAGCCTTTACACGTGCATATGCCAGCATCGAAGCAGCTATATCCACTCCAGTAATATCAATCCCTGCACGAGCCAGATGAATCGTGGTCATTCCCGTACCACAAGCGAGATCCAGCACTTTCCCAGGATTAGATCTTGCCATGTCTAGATAAAAATCGTGTTTGTGCATCTCACCGCCGAACTCAAGGTCATAATTCATCGGATCGCGGTACTCTTCAAGATTGTTATGGTCGATCAATAAGGCTCATCCTTCCCCAAAAAAATGATTTACAAAATCAATTATACTGCATTATCATGGTTTACATATCGTAAAGGTTAACACTGTGTAAACAAAGGAGAAATATACGTTCATGGGTACATTGCCAAAATCTGTCCGTTTTCCACTTTTGATTCTAATGTTAAATCTGTTTATCGCTTTATTAGGGCAAGGCATGCTTATCCCTATATTGCCAGAGTATTTGAAGTTATTTCATGCCGGAGGTACAGTCGCTGGATTTTTGGTAGCTGCCTTTGGGGCGGCTCAATTTTTATTTTCACCGCTCGGCGGACAATGGGCTGATCGCTTTGGTCGCAAAAAATTAATTATTGCTGGTATGTTCCTCTCCGTTGTTTCGGACATCATATTTGCCATATCAACGTCGTTGCCACTTCTCTACATCGCACGTTTTATCGGTGGAATCAGCTTAGGCCTGATGGTTCCTGCGAATCTCGCATATGTCGCCGATATTACTACGCCAGAGACACGTGCCAAGGGAATGGGCTATTTCGGTGCAGCCATGAATCTGGGTATGGTTCTCGGACCAGGTCTTGGCGGCTTTATCGCTGAGATGGGCATCCGTATGCCTTATTTCTTCGCGGCTGGTCTGGGACTTCTCGCAGGTATACTTACGCTACTTCTGCCGGAGACTTTACCTCCTGAGAAACGAGTGCTTCCTAAAGCTAGGGAGAAAGGTAATCATCTGGGTAAGGTAATTTGGAGCTCATTCCAAGTTCCTTACTTCAACTATTTACTTCTGATTCTCGTAATGACCTTTGGTCTAATGAGCTATGAGACCGTATTCTCTCTTTTTGCAGAGCAAAAATACGGCTTCGATGCCGCAACGATCTCCATCATTATTACGATGGGGGCCATCATTGGGATCATAGTCCAGATCTGGCTACTGGATTGGTCAGTGCGAAGAATCGGTGAAATCAAGCTTATTCGCCTCTCTCTCATCATGGCGCCGATTGCACTATTACTTATGTTAATTAAGGTCAACCTAGTGTATCTGTTGTTCGCTTCTGCTTTATTTTTCGCTTTTAATGCATTTTTACGGCCGTCCGTTAGTACACTCATTTCCAAAAACGCCGGTGATCGACAGGGATACGCTTCGGGTCTAAATACGACGTATTCCAGTTTGGGTACTGTATTTGGGCCACTTGTTGCAGGGCTGCTGTTTGACAAAAACTTGAACTTCCCGTATATTTTTGGGGCAATTATGCTTCTTGCTGCACTATCGCTAACGCTCAAGGCACGTCGGTCCAAGAAAGGATTACAAACTACTCGTGAATGAAAATTATCATCAGCAGATTAGAAATAAACATCGCGATGACCTGATCGCAGCAGGTAAGGAACTTTTTTTGAAGCATGGACTGCTCCAGGTGAAGATCAAGGACGTTTGCTCCAAAGCAGAACTAAGCCGAGTAACCTTCTACAAGCATTTTCAGTCACTCGATGAGCTGCTTCTTACGATTCAAATGCAACTGGTGGTGAATTTAACGGATCATGTTAGTCTGTCGGGGAATACGGGGCTAAACGGTCGTGAACAGCTCGAAGCCATGCTTCATGCCTGGATCAGCTTTGCCCGGAACCATCCGGATCATATCCGATTCATTCAACTGTTCGACATCAACTATGAGGTTTATGATTTTACTCCTGAATTAAGAGAGACGTATGATCGATTCAATCAGATTGGCAAAGAAAATCACTTTCTGCTGGATGTACTTAATGCAGGGATCACAGATGGCAGCATCAAGAATACCTCTTCCCCACTTCAACTTGCTCAGTTTATATTCACGGTGATGATGGGTGCACTTCAGAAGATGGTCACACGTCGTTCAGTCGATCTCTACCCACCGAATGAGCAGATGACGGGGCAATTGGTGGACATGCTGCTGCATTACGCTTGCCATGATGATTAACTTGGCGGGCTGATGAATTAATCACTTCTTAGGCTAACATGTATTCATATTTGTGGTGAGCAACATATGTACTTGTATAAGGCTATCGAGATCTTCTCGGTAGCCTATTCGTCTTTCTACACGGTGATATTTCATTCGATTATCCAAACAACTACTAAAACGCTTGCCAACATCACGTTGACGAGCGTTTTTACGTGCACAGATTTATTTTTCACCCACGAAATCTTTAGTTTTTCTTCAGAATTATCCTTACGATTTCCTCAGTTTCTT
The DNA here is from genome assembly GCF_003268635.1 of Paenibacillus sp. DCT19. NCBI lineage: Bacteria > Bacillati > Bacillota > Bacilli > Caryophanales > Paenibacillaceae > Paenibacillus > Paenibacillus sp. DCT19. Next base: position 2,713,183 of record NZ_CP029639.1, on the reverse strand, counting down.
TCATTATCATGTCTGCATAAGAGCTGGATGAATTTCGAGTAAACACGGCCGCTCATCGCTATATATAGATATTTTCATTCCACTTGTACGTTATGTTCTGACCATATTCATTGGCCTAAGCGACTTACCTTTTTAAAATTTATCTTTATTTCGTATTCCAGTGCTGTGCTCTGAACCATATTCTATTTTACAGCCGGCACTTACCTGGGGCGTCCCATTCTTAGCCTACTTTATTAAATACCGAATCTCATTCCTTTTATCAAATAACACCTTGGAGGAACCGACATTGAATTTCAAAGAATCTCTTCTTTTTCTGAAAAGCTTTTTTCGCAGTCCCAAAAATGTAGGTAGCATTATTCCCAGCTCTCGTTTTCTAGCGAGCAAAATGGTAAGTCAGGCTCCTTGGCTTGAAGCCAAAGCAGTAGCCGAGCTTGGATCAGGTACTGGAGCAATTACACGTTACATCTATAACGAGGTTCAGCGATCAACCAAAGTTTTATTATTTGAGATGGATGAGACGATGAGATATCAATTGCAAAGTACATTTCCTGCGTTCACCTGTTATCCCAATGCGACTAAGTTAGTAGAGACAATGGCACAAGCTGATGTACAACAATTGGATGTGGTGTTTAGTGGATTACCCTTTTTCAACTTCGAACCTGGATTGCGAGACACCTTAGTGGATCAAATTGTAAAGTCACTTAAACCTGGTGGATTGTTTATTGCCTTTCAATATTCTCTGCAGATGAGAAAAACACTTTCTGAGCATTTCATTATCGAAAAAATCCACGTCGTGCCGCTCAACATCCCACCTGCTTTCGTTTATGTCTGCCGCAAAAAGGAAACAATTTAAACATTCTCAGCGAAGGCATAATTGATCGTTGAAAAAGTGAATTTTGTTCCTTATCACCTTCCTCCTGCTTTTATCGACCGTGTCGTAAGCAAGAAGAGTTATGCGAGAAATGTCACTCTTATAAAGCGAATTTTTCTATCCAAAATTTGATAACAAACACAACGATAGATAGCAGGATCGGAATCATCCAGGCCAATGAACGAAATCCAGCAGAAGCACCAGCCTTGTTCACTCTTACTCCAGTCTCAGGATGATCAAACCGAGTATATAACCATCTGCAGATCATCAAAGTAATCAGTGAGGCAAAACCCGTCATCAGTAGGATGAGTAGAGTAGGTCCCTCTGGGGTTGTCATCCCCTCCAGCATGTCTCCTCCCTGAATATATGAGCTAATAACATACGTAGAGTTCGTGATCAAATGAACGATAATGCCTGGAATGATGGAGCCTGATCGAATGACAATGATAGCTGAAACGAGAGCCGCTCCGAATAATTCAATTAATCGGTAGGGGTTGTCATGGAACAAGGCGAACAGAAAAGAACTAACAATCGCGGCGAACCACAGTCCCCGTTTGGCATACCCGCTCAGCAACACGCCCCGAAACAGGAGCTCCTCACAGATCGGAGGAATGATCCCGATGCTTATCAAGAGAATGCCTAAGGAAAACAGGGAGTCCGCAATCGGATAATATGATGTTCCATAAGAAACCCCTAACCATTGTGAAACAACTTCAGTAAGCTGGTGGAAAAACAGCAAGATCATCTGACTTAGAGCAAATATCAACATAGACAGGATGACATTCCTCAAAGATACTTTATGTAGCTTAAATGCTGTTCGAAGAGATATATTTCGGTATCGACACCAGATTACGGCTGGCATCACATTGAGTACGATTTGACCAATGGCTACATATGCGAGGAATAACATTAGATTATCGTGATGTGGATTGCCTTTCGAACTGATCCATGCCGTGAACAAGATGCCCATAACATAGGACACAAAAAAGATCCATCCCGCACTTCTCATCGTCAGTTGGTTCGTCACTTCAGCTCGTCCCCTATTTATCATTTATCAATTATCATTCAGATACATCTCTGGTATCACGAACCGTTTCATCGAACGAGCAGGATCGGCTGTGAATTGATCCAGACCAAGCGCCCGGTATTCTTCAAGAATCCGTTCGAATATAAGTGCGATAATACTACAATCTGCGAGTGCATCATGTCTCTGAATGCCCTCTGTATGCAAGCCATAATACTGAATCAGAAAATCCGTGGAGATCACTTCGTTTATCTCAGGATGGATGTATGTAAACATAGCTTTGGTATCCAGTACATCATTGTTAAACATCGGCAGTCCATACCGCTCACAATGACGTCTTAATATCGGCAAATCATACTCATACCCCGCTTGGGTCACAAGCACACGATCTCCAATGAAATCTGTAAAAGCACGAAAGGCTTCCATAAATGAGGGCGCCGTAATCATATCTTCATTGGTAATGCCCGTTAATTGTGCAACGGCTTGCGGAATCGGTTTATCAGCTCGTGATAACGTCGAGAAAGTCTCATGGAGTTGGTCACGATTGTTGTATAACAACGCTCCAAACTGTGTCACACTTTCTTGATCGGGTAAGATGCCTGTACCTTCGAGATCGAATATACAATAGGTTTGCTCCTGTAAAGGCGAAACGTGTAGCTCCTCGATGGTATATGTATCATTATGAAATGTAGTTTTCATTCCTATCTCCTCTCTACTTCGAAGTATTAGGGCTTCCATAAACGGCTTACTTGCATGAGTTTATGATCTTCATCAAACTCCAGCTTATAAATATCTGGCATAGAGGTACTTCCCCAGAACTCATAGTCATAGGATGCATCATAATAATTGAAGATTAGGGTCATGACATCCCCATGTGTGCCAATCACAATCTTTTGCCCTGAATGCCGTTCTAAGATGTCTGATATAGCTTGAACTGCACGCTGCTGTGCTTGAATGCTGGATTCACCACCCGGAAAGGCAAATGAACGCTCTTCATACAGCTTGCGCTTGGCTGCTCGAAAGTTGGTATGCCGCACATTGGAACTAGATAATGCACGCTCACGCAAATCTTCTATGGTTATGATCTCAACTCCCATTTCGTCTGCCAGCCCTTGCACGGTGTCCAGCGCACGCTTATAGGGACTTGAATAGAATAGATTAATGCTCTCATGACGAAGTAAGCATGAAACCGTCTCGGCATCATGCTTACCTTGTTCTGTCAAACCACGTTCACGCTCTAGTCCTTCCACATACTCGGATTCCGCGTGCCTTACAAAATACAATGTCGTTAAGACCTCGCTGCTCATGCATGGTTCAATCCCTTCTCTTCTCAATCACAATCAGGCAGGTGCTATCTGGTAGTGAAGTCTCACGCCCTTCTTCATCCATGAATTCAATCCGTCCGCTAAGCGCCTCTGTGTATCCCTGTTGTAGAAAATGCTGCAGAGTGATGATCTGTGCCTCATCACCCAATGCTTCATGAATACATTGCTCATAGGCAGATGGCGTAAATATGCCAAATTGCTCCTGAATCTCGTGTACGTAGGCTTCCTCACCCCAAGTGTATGTGTACAGGAATTCCATCGCATCATTGATCGGAAGCAGCACCTCATTCTCAGACAAAACTTCATAGGTTATCGTCCGCCCTTGGAAGTCCTGCGTATATCGTTCCAACCAGCGCATCCCTTCAGGTTCAAGAAACCGAATGCGACGCTTCTGACCTACAGGTTCTGTCATGATGCCGTCACGGATAAGAATTCTTCCACCAGGAGATAACACATTGAACGAGCTTTGAAGAGCAGCAATCACCGTATCCTGATTGAATTTTTGACCATCGCGTTCAATATAGGAATACAATTCATGCAGAATGGATGAGAAAATAACCGTATCCACCGTTCCAGGCTGAACGTATTGATGCAACTGAAGTGCATCCCCCTTCATGACCTGCCAGCGATGGCCTTCCAGCTGCTTCTTCCGCTCTAACGCTTCAATTACATTTGTCGAGATATCAATTCCGATCGGCTCCAGCTCAGGCTTCTCCTGTTCGATCAAGTCCAGTAATACCCCACCACCTGGGCCGATATCTAACACTCGTTTACCTACCATATAGTCGAGTAGTACTTTTTTGTAATCACCGGAGCTATTCATATCCGCAAGATACGTTTCTTCATTATGAAACCGGTCATAAGCATCACGCCGTAATCCAAACAGATCAAATAACAGCAGCACAGCCTTGTCATATAATGGTGATTTCTCAGCTTCAATACAGAAGGCAATTAACTTCTCAGCAGCCGGCGAGAATTCAAAATTGACAAATACGGTATCCGGTAATTCAGGGTGGCGTTCTACCCGATGAGCCAGATGAGGGTATACGATCTCATGATCTGATTCAATCTGTGCCCATGACCACTGCTCCAGATACTTTTCAATCATTCTTTTCTTATACACATTCAGTTTCTTAACACCTTTGTAATCGTAATACATGCTGTTCATCAAGGGTTCGAAACTAATGTGTTGAACCTGTGAAACAGGACGTTCATCATCAGGCTTCGTAACGTTGGACGCTAGCGATTGGATCGGAGCTCGATGTATGGTCAGCAACAAAACCTTGATCATCTCCTGCAATGAGAAATCCTGCAACGCCGACTCTACATACCACAAGGTTCGGTGTTCTAATGGAGATAATGCCAGATCAATATCCCACTGATCTTGTATCGCTTGATAAGCGGAATTTACATCCTCGCCCCGGCGGATTGAGGCACTTCTCAAACGAGACAAACGTTCCTGCATCGTCCAATCCCGATGATCTGACTCCGTCACGATCCAGCCTATAATTTCCTGCGCTTCGCTTTGCACTTGTTGCCACAGCTCAGAGTTAACGCCAGCAATAATGCATTCGTTTAATGTCATAAGAATGGTATGCAGTTCATTCTCTGTCAGCCATCCTTTTGAAATAAAGGTATGAAGCGGTGTGTTCTCTGCAAAAGGAATTTCCCCACGAATATACTGACCTACGAGTCCGTGAGTTGCAATTAACGTTCGAATAATCTCATATCGTGTGGTGTGATGATTGGTGTCGTGACCCTGGCGGTGGTACAGATCATACAATTGTGCAGAACCGATGTTATGCACGAATAGATTGATTCCCGCTCTCTGCCACGCACGGCGTTGGTTCATCGAGCCCGCTTTGGCAATCTCTGACCAAGCCAGCACTTCCTCCACAATATCACGCACCCAAAACGACACTTCAAGTCGATCCAGCACCTGAAGCGTGCGTTCCACATAGTCCAAAACGAGATTCGTCTCTTCAAGCTCAGCTATGGAATGAATACGTTCAAGATTAATGTTCACTTGCTCTGCTTCGACAAGCAGTTTCAGCCAAGGCTGCTGCTCTGCCTCTAAGATGTGTTCTGATCTGAATAATTGAATGGCTTCTAATGATTGCAGCATACAACGTTCACCTCGTTATGTAATGTCAATGAATCAGTCTAACAGAAGAAGACGATCGTGTATAAACGTCATGACTCGCTCAGCCTCTCGTTCCGATAACTGCTCATCCAGTCGAGCGGCAGCAACAGGTAAGATCCAAGTATCTACATCCTCCCAACTTAAGCCAGAGATTAATAAATATTGCTGGATATACCGGTCTACCAACGTATTACGGGATGTCTCAAACCCTAACTTCATTGTAGGATCGACATCCTCAGGTAACGAACCGCTCATTAATATTACCCAACTTCGAGCAACATCACCCGCTGGATCGCCCGACATACCTGTCATCCAGTCAATCAACCAAAGCTGATCTTCTGCTTCACTAAACATGACATTATCATGGTGAAAGTCCCCATGACAAATCTGCTGACGCTCGGGAAGGTTCGCTAAATACTTTATAATCCGCTCTTTATCTTGGTCTGACAGCAATGGAGCACGGTGAATTGCCCCTATCAATATCTCTTTCTGTACTGGGAGAGTTCCCTCATGATCAGCTAGAGCATGTAGATCATAATGACATTGCGCCAAACGCACTGAAAGCTCCTCCATCAAGTCAGGCTGCTGAATCATCAGCAACAACATCGTGCTACCCTCAATACGCTCGAACACGATACCGTTACGTCCTTCCTTCTCCACCAACGCCCCAACCTGAGGTACATTCAATCCCTTTTCTCGAACTAATTTTGTAATACGCAGCTCTCTCTGAACCGCATCCAGTGGATAACCCACTTTATACAGCTTCATAATCTGAGTAAGCGAATATTCATATACATCAGCGGTGTTTCCTTGACCTAACAGTCTCATGTGCGTCTCTCCCTAACGAACCTTTTATGAACCTATTTACATGAACCTAAGACTAGGGCTTTGCTGCGAACATGATTCGTTTGTCTTTGCTAACCTTTATTCCTCTACTTCAAAAATAGAATCAATAATCAGTGGTAAATTATCTCTGACAGACACCGCTCCGAACACAGAACGAGCATGAGCCCCGCGATCTTCAAATACATCCATCATGAGATCCGAGAAGCCATTCAGCACTTTGTGATGTTCCTGATAAGAAGCAGTTGCGTTAATAAAACCTTGTACTTTGATGACACGCTTGACGCGATCAAGTGAGCCGAGCACATCCTGAAGGACGGCCAGAACCTCAATGCCCGCATTTCGCGCAAAATCATATCCTTGCTCTGTTGTAAATTCTCCCCCCAGCTTGCCACGTTCTTCCGTATTTGGCCCTTTGCCTGATACGTACATGATGCCATTCACAATGACTGCGTTTGCATATTTGGCTGCGGGTGCACTTGCTTGTGGCAAAACGATACCCAATTCATTCAACTTCGTCTGGATCATTCTCATCTCTCCCAAGTAATCATATTGGTAATTAGCCTCTAATCATTCCTAGCTAAGATAAATATTAGCATATTTTTCTATTCATCTTACACGATGTTTTACTAAAATAAGATCAGTAATACTACTACAGAATCTAAAATTTAATTATGATGTTAGATTAATAAAAATATTCATTCTGTTCAATTGAAATATCTATATTGTAATTCCATTTATTTTCTAATACGATAGATTGAAGACAGTCTTACTTGAATGAAATTATTCTGCATTTATTCGATAGGAGGCGTAATGATGAGTGCACCCTTATTTCGAGATCCCATTTATGACGGTGCTGCTGACCCCGTTGTTGTATGGAATCATGTTGAACAAGCATGGTGGATGATCTACACAAATCGAAGAGCTACAGCAGGTGGCCCCAAATTCGCTTGGGTTCACGGTACAGATCTAGGCGTAGCTTCTTCATTGGATGGAGGACAATCCTGGACATATCGAGGTACTTTAACGGGGCTGGAACATGAGTGGGGTCATAATACGTTCTGGGCACCAGAAATTTTTTGGCATGATGGAATGTATCATATGTATGTCAGCTACATTCAAGGCGTACCTCATGATTGGCCAGGTCATTCTCGTCACCTCTTGCATTACACTAGCCCGGATCTATTGACTTGGACATTCCACGGCACATTAAAGCTTAGCTCTGATCGTGTCATTGACGCTTGTATCTACCCGCTTCCTGATGGACGCTTTCGTATGTGGTATAAGGACGAAGCCAACGGTGCTCATACGTATGCAGCAGACAGCTCTGATCTCTATCACTGGGAAGTCATTGGCCCTGTAATAACAGGTTCAGCTCATGAAGGGCCTAATGTTTTTCGTTTCCGGGATTCGTATTGGATGATTGTGGATGAGTGGCGGGGACAGGCCGTATATCGCTCGGATGATCTAGAGCAGTGGGAGTGGAACAATCGGATTCTGGATCAACCCGGAGTTCGAGTCGATGATGGTGTAATTGGGCTGCATGCTGATGTGGTTGTACAGGATAACGAAGCCTATATTTTCTATTTTACGCATCCTGACCGTGTTGAAGGTGTCGACCATGCTAGTGAGCCGGCTCGTAGATCCTCGATTCAAGCTGCCAGGCTAGATGTCGTTGATGGTAAACTGATATGCCCAAGAGACGAGCAATTAAACATTCGTTTGCGGCCAGAAAATGAGCTGCGACACAGCTCAGTATAAACATCGACAAAAGCCTAAACGAACCTGACTACAGGAGCGTTTAGGCCTTTCCTCTTTTATCCATTATCTCTGACAAGCTTCTTATGTTATGATCAATAACTCTATCCATCTATGAGAATACATAAATAAAAGGGATTTTACGATGCATAAAATAAAATCATCAAAATATATGATCGTGCTATTCTCGGCACTCAGCCTAATGATTCTGGCCATCTACGTTTATGATTATCATGAGCTTCGAAAACATATCGAAAGATCTGCTAACCTTTCCTATCATCACATCATCCTAACCATGATTGCATATCATCAAGAGCTTGATCATTACATTCATAGCTATGACTCCACTAACGATACGAATCTCTACATGCTCGAAAACAATATCAAAAACGCCTTCTCCACCTATAGTGTGACGATTAATTTAATTGACGGTACAGATAAAGGGCTATACCTGGAGCAGCATTCCTTGTTCAAATTCTTTTTACAATTGCTACCTCTAAATTATTCGGATTGCACCTTGAAGGAACTGCGATACCTTAGTAAGCAAACAGAGATCATTATTGGTGCGCTGCAGCGTCTGAGACAAGATACGCCTTGATAAGATCACAAACGCTGTTATTGCAGTGTGTCAACTCATTCTGACCTCCATTAGAGGTCACTATTGAACTGGTTCGTATGATCTCGAACTACGTTCTCAGACTTGAAGTACCGTACACGCGGTTCACTTTAACTCTTCTCAGATGCAATTGGAGAACAGCACCTTACGCTTTGCGTTCCCATGCTGGATGACGATAAAATTCAATGGTATCAATAAAATTCACCGTATATTGCTCTTCAACCTCCGCCAGATTCAGCAATTTACGGTCGATCTCCTTCATACCCATCACAACATCATGTCGAAGGAGATCCATCGCAATTTTACCAACAAAACCACCATCAAGCTCCTTGTACTTGGTACGGAATTCTTCATTGTAGATCAGTTCTGGTGTGAAGGATGCCTCTACAAAGGCATTCACAAGTGTGAGTACATTCTGATCAATCTGTACAGCAATATAATAATTTCCGCGTTCATCTCGAATGAGATCTTTGTACATATCCACGATCATTTCAATCACTCCTTATGTCTGATATCCATTCCAGTTGTTAATGAACATGGGCTAACCGATACTCACCCCTTGCCCCCATCCATTCATATATTAGGTATAAATGGAGAACGGAGGACTACTTATGAACAGGAAACGGCTTCATACGGGTAAAAGCCTTCAACAACGATTGTCTGAGCTTCAAGGAAAGCTCGCAGAGCTTAATGCTCCCCTGTCTGGTTTAGAGCCAGGTCGCATCTCCCGTGTATACACACGACATTTTATTAAAGTCAATCGGCAGTTATTCATTCCACTTAGTCTTTATTCCATTCGTGTATTTGATATTCCTCCAACCTGTCGAGGCGTTCGTGTAGGAATCCGTACGGTCTTTCCGTCAGGAAATGAATTCAACAATATCCGACTAGTAGGCATAGGCCGAGATTACCTGGAGCTACAGGGCAAAGGAAAATTCCCTTCCCGTATTCTATTTCCCCTGAGTCAAGTGGAGTCCATCTATCGGTCAACCACACACAGAAAAAAATAACGCCAGCAACTCTACAGGATGATGTTGAATCAAAACTAATAGAACGGCACAGATAATCAACTCTGAAATCTGACCCCACTTATGAGATTATTACTTTGTACACATGCCATAAAAAAGCGGTGAGGAACAGAGCACACTCTGACCCACCGCCTGTACATAGATTACACCACCTGCACGACTACAAATCCAGCCTGGTCTTAATTCGTAGTTCTGGCAATACTTCGTGCTTAGGGATCCTTAAATTCCTGTCCATACGTCCTTCGCATAGCGCCCCTCTTGTTGTAAGCGATCGAGCCATGCATCAGCTTCCTCTGCTGTATGACCACCCACCTCAGCATACGCCTTTTTCAGCGTATCTTCTACATCCGGCGCCATTTTACTACCATCACCACAAATGTACAAGTGTCCTCCTTGTTCCAACAGAGGGATCAACTGATGGGCATCATCACGCATTAAATGCTGCACATAACATTTCTCTTGTCCATCCAAACGGGAAAAGGCAGTATGAAGCTTAACCAATTGTTCCTGTTCCGCGGTTTCAAGTTCATTTTTGTACAAGTAATCATGATCTGGGTTCCGACATCCAAAATACAGATGCCCCTCCCCAACTTGCTGCCCTTGCTGCTTCAGCACATGACGTGCTTGAAGGAAGCCGCGGAATGGTGCAACTCCGGTACCTGGCCCAACCATGATTACAGGAACCTCCGCACGCTCTGGCAATCTGAATCCCGACTCAGGTGTTCTAACGAACATCACAACCTCTTCGCCTGGCTTGAGGTTTGCAAGATAGTTCGAAGCAATACCTTTGTATTCTCCTTGTCCACTCCACGCTGGCGCACGTACCACACTAACCGTAATGCTTGCTTGTTCAGGCTGCACACGTGGTGAACTGGATATGGAGTAATATCTGGCTTTCAAGGAAGGTAATAGCTCCAGGAATCGTTCAAACGGTAATTCACAAGCTTCATATTTTAACAAATAATCCAGCATCGAAATCCGTTTATTCCGTACTTCTGTCATATATACGGACTCATCTAAAAGTGCCTCTAGCTCCTTCTTATGGGGCGGACACACCGTATATGCGGCCAATTCTCGTAATTGTGCTCGCGTTGCTGCTTCCTGAAGCTCAACGCTGTGGCTCAATAGATCGTACAAATTGACTGGCTGATGTAATGGAAGATGTGCTGCACTCCGACCTGATGCATCTAGAACCAGATGCTCTGTCCCTGTGAATCCGTATCGCTGAAGAACTCGTTCAACGAGCTCTGGCGGATTTTGTGGCAGAATACCCAGATGATCGCCTTCTTGATAAGTGATTCCTTCTGGCAGCTTAATCTCCAAATGGCGTGTACTCCGCTCGCTTCCAGCATCATGGAGCTCCCGATTCTCTAACACCTGAGCAACATGAGCATCATAAGTTTCCGCAAGTGGCGTAACAGCAAATCCGCTGACGAAATGCACAGATAACGAGCTACGTTCGCTATTTGAGCTTGTGTTTAGCTTAAGATCCATCGTGCGGGCAAGATCAGGCCACAACTGTTCAGTCCAATCACCAACCTGTTTCTCGAAATCACCGCTCGCATCACTTTCGCCAAGTGGGGATAAACGCTCCGCCCCTTTTGAAGATAGTTGTTCGTCGATTAAACGAGGGATCCGTTGATATGTGCTGGCCCAGTTATGGTCTCCGCAACCAAGTACAGTGAACTTCACACTTTGGAATTCACCTACATCAGCATGCTCAATCCAATTGATGAAGGCTTTGGCATTGCTTGGCGGCTGTCCGTTATAGGATGCACTAATGATAACAACGACGCCTTCCTTAGGCAGCTTGCCTACTCGATCATCCAGTGCAGCAACCTCACTTCGGAAACCCTGATATCTAGCGTTATCTGCAATCTCGCGAGCAATACCTTCAGCAGTTCCCAGATTAGAACCATATAGCACAAGCATAGGTGTGTGATGAGCATTAACAGCGTCCGGCTCTTTTTTCTTCGCTTGAATCGTCGTTTCTTCCATAACCACGCTTGGCACAGCCATCACCGGTTGTCCTCCGCGTGCACGAACACGAATTGTGAAGTTATCCGGCTTAAGTGTCAGCGTCTCTTTTACTTTCAATTGATAGTCTGCATGATCGATCAGTTCAAAATGTTTTAAGACCATGCCCAGCACTAACGTTGCTTCTTGCAGCGCAAACTGCTGGCCGATACACGCACGTTGACCATTCCCAAATGGTTTGTACGCATCATGTGGTACCTTACTTGGATCTTCGAAACGCTCTGGTCGGAACTCCTCGACATCTTCTCCCCATGCTTCCACATCCCGATGCAGCTTCGGAATCAGAACACTCACACTATCCCCTTTTTGTAACGGGTATTGCCCATCTAGGACAGTATCTTCCTTCGCATACAAGGAGAACGCTGGAGCCGTTGGCCACAATCGCAGCGCTTCGTTTAATACCATCCGTACATACTTCAGATTACGAACCTGATTGTATGTTGGAACTGGATCTTTCAATATTTGATCGGCTTCCGCTTGAGCCTTGGCCAGCTTATCCGGATTCTTCATCAGATAGTAGATTGCAAAGGATAACAAGCCACTGGTTGTCTCATGACCCGCGATCAGGAACGTGATAATCTGATACCGAATATTCTCATCGTCCAGCGTCTCTCCAGTCTCAGGATCTTTGCCACTGAGCATATGAGACAACAGATCGTCTGCCCCTTCTTGTGGCTGTTCTTTGCGCTCGGCAATGATATGATCCACCAGTGAGAACATGGAGCGTATATCCTGCTCGAACTGCTTTTTCTTCGTAATCATTAATTTATCTTGCAGACGTAGACGCTGAAGTGAACTCATGGATTCATCCAGCGCGCGCACCATACTTGTAATGAACGGATGAGGCTCTTCCCGGTAAAAGCTATTAAATCGATAGTTGAAGCCGCACAATCCAATCGTGTCCAGCGTCAAGCGTGTCATATCATCAGGAACATTCACCGTCTCATCCGGATTCAGACGTGACCATTTCTGAACTAACTGCACCGCTAGATCAATCATTTTGTTGTGATACCCTTGCATTGCACGTTGGCTGAAGCTTGGAAGCAACACATTATGAGCCTTTTTCCAATTTGGCTCCTCCGTCCAGCTCGTGAATAAGCCATCTCCTGCAAAGGCACGTACCTTCGCGAGTGGCGCCCACACTCTTTTATCAAATTTAGATTCATCGGTTACTTCGGCTACGAGCTTATGGCCTGAAATGTACAGTTCGCTTCGTCCAGGATAATCCATTCGGAAGATCGGGCCGTACTCCTCTGCTATTTTGACTAATGATTGTACTGGCTCGTCAAAATTTAATTGCGGCAGATTCCCCAGTGGACCAAAGGTTTTGGGTTGTGGTACTGAAATGGATGACATCATGCTCACTCCTCTTTCCAAGTAATGAGTACTACAAAAAATAATGACTTCATTAGACATACCTAACTCACGATTCATACATGAGGTTTAACTGCATAACTTCATTCTCTGCAAATATTCACATTTAATCCAAATTACCGAAAAACAACTTTTAGACTGACTGACCGAATTCGTATAATGGTCATTTTGAAGTAAAAAAAATGAGTCGCAACTCAGGGAATTTATGAACCGATTCGATAAACGCCCTTTCCTTCTCTCATTTACCCTAACATTTCAAGCGCTAATCTTCAACAGTCTCAAAGTCATAGGACTATAGGTGCGTGTTCAGGAAGGACGGTTTTCAGTACCTATATAAGTTGAACTTAAGAATATTTACACTTGCCACTCCAATTACAGAACAATCTTCCGATCGCTGTTATCCCCAGATTTTTTGATTCTTCTTTCCTAAAAAGATGCCGTCAGGCATACTTCGCAATTCAAAGCGGACTTTTTGAAAAACTCTATAGGAAAACAAAAACTGCCCTCAGCAGACGATTAGCCGCTTCCAGGCAGTTCTGAATAACATTATACAGCTAGATATACTGTGATAAAGGTAGTTAGCCCATAATAAGTCCATAGACAATACCCGGTCCATGTACACCGATGGTCAGATCATTTTCAATATCCGAGGAACGGCTTGGGCCTGAAATAAAATGAATACCCGCGGGAAGGTTTTCTCGTCCAACATCATCGAATCGATTCAGCGTTTCACCTAGTCTTGTATACAGACGTTCCACCGGAATAATAATGATTAGAACCGTAGGAAGCAAACTAACCGACCTTCCTTTTTCAGGTGAGGATAACACGGTAACAGAGCCTGTATAAGCCGTCGCATAATCTGCCATAACTACGCCGATATCCGCTTCGGCCGCACGTGCTCGCCAGTTCTCATCCAGTTTCGTATTCCAGACGGAAATTTGCACATCGGGAAGGGTGTGTTCGAGTCCCAAGTCAGTCATCGCTTGCTCATTTTGTCTAATGAGGTATTTGGCACCAAGCTCATTTGCTTTTGTTGTAATAAACTGAGAGGCTTCCTCTAAATTCTGAACACGAGCGATATGCGCTCCCACACTCACAAAGTTTTCAGTAAATGCCTGGATACGCTTCTCCTCATCCCACCCCAGCTCATTCCAGAAAGAAGGCGCACCACGGAATGGTTGCGTTGGAGCATGTCTCTGTCTGGGTCTTCTCAGTTTGGAAGCAATGTCATTCATGAAATGCTCTTGCTGCTCACGAGACTTCTTCTCTAATTGATCCAACCACTGCTGGTGTTCACTACTCATGCTTGCCGCCTCCTTCCTTACGTTCACGCAGAATCTGCTCCATGCGATTCTGGATGGATGCATCCATTTTCGTTGGCTCCAGATTCAATTCCTGATCCAGCTTGTTCCATTGTTGCCGGAAGGAACGTTTAGCTAGACTCGGTGCAACCCGGTAACTATTCCATCCTTTTAGCGGGCCAAGCTTAAGTGAGATACCGTTGTCACGTACAACGGCCTTCTGACCTAATTGTCCGAGACGTATCGCTGCGCTGAATCGTTTGGAATTAGATACAACCGCGGCGAACCCTTTCATACCTGCACTTTCAAGCTTGTTGCCATGACCTTCTTCCACCTTGCGTCTACGCAAATACACCAGCATATCATGGAGTGGAATTTTGACTGGGCAAGCCTCATAACATGCTCCGCACAAACTCGAAGCACTTGCAATATCATTCCATTCATCAATGTTGCCATTCAAAGCAGGTGTCAGCACAGCACCGATTGGCCCACTATATGTCCCCCCATAGGCGTGACCACCGATATGACGGTAGACCGGGCAAGCATTAAGACAAGCACCGCAGCGAATACAGTTCAGCAATTCCTGAAATTCTGGATCACCGAGCTGGAGGGAACGACCGTTGTCTACAATAATAATATGCATTTCATCTGGGCCATCCGCATCTTCACTACGACGAGGACCGGTTATACCCGACATATACATTGTAAGCTTCTGACCTGTTGCCGAACGTGGCAATAGCGTAGCCATCACTTCCAGGTCTGTCCACGAAGGGATAATCCGTTCCATTCCCATCAGTGTTATTTGTGTTTTGGGTACCGTGGATACCATCCGAGCATTACCTTCATTTTCGAATAGCACCATGGATCCTGTCTCTGCGATGGCAAAATTACAGCCTGTCATGCCGATCTCAGCCTCAAGGAACTTCTCACGCAGCTTTTTGCGAACAAAGCCAGCAAGCACGGTCGTGTCCGGCTCTAGAATTTCGCCTGCTTCTTTGGACAAGAGATCAGCAATCTGGTATCGGTTCTTATGAATGGCGGGAATAACGATATGAGATGGGGCTTCACCAGCCAACTGGATGATGTACTCCCCAGATCCGTCTCAATTGCCTCGATCCCTGCCGATTCCAAGGCATGATTCAAATGAACTTCTTCGGAGACCATCGATTTCGACTTTACGACAGACGCAGCATCATTATGAGCAGCAATATCAAGAGCAATTGCAGCCGCCTGTACAGAGGATTCTGCAAAATGAATATGAACCCCGTTTGCTCGTGCATTATTTACAAACTCATTCAGATAATAATCCAAATGAGCGATCGTATGCAGACGAATCTGACGTCCACGCTCGCGCCATTCATCCCAGTTTCCATGCTCCTCAGATGCGGACTTCTTTCCATTACGTAAACGTTCTGTTGTGAACCTTACGGCTTTGCGTAAAAAGTCATCGTTCAACGCAAGTTCTGCACGTTCCTTTACCGTAACATCCATTACACCTGGCTGGCTCATCCGGTCTGCACCCCCTCATATAGCAATTCGGCCAAATGCATCACACGCACCGGTTCGTTGCGATATCGCAGATTACCTGCGATGTTCATTAGACATGCCATATCAAGTCCAACTAATACCTCAGCATCCGTTTCTTTGATATGATCCACTTTCTCTGTGACCATCGCTCCTGAGATATCAGACATTTTGATCGCAAACGTCCCCCGAACCCGCAGCAATCTTCACTGAACGGGAGCGGAACAAACTCCAATCCTTTTACCGCGGATAACAGCGCCATCGGTTCATCTTTTACCCCGAGCAGACGGCTACCGTGACAGGATGGATGATACGTTACCTTATGTGGAAAACGTGCTCCGACATCCGTAATCCCTAACACTTGCACCAGGAACTGTGTAAATTCATACGCCTTCGCTTCCAGTCTCTTCGCCTTCTCCAGCCATTCCGGTTCATCCGCAAATAGCTCTGGATAATGATGAATCATATACGTACATGAGCCTGAAGGACACACAACAAAATCACTGTCATCAAACGCTTCCAAAATCGTTTTGGCTGCCACCCGTGTCTCATCCCAATAGCCACTATTATAGGAAGGCTGACCGCAACACGTCTGTACAGGTGGGAAATGCAATCGAACGCCATGAGCGGCAAGTAATCTAACCATCGCTTCTCCAACACGAGGATAGATGGCATCACTTAGACAGGTAATAAACAAGGAGACTTTCATGATTACGCCCTCCATCTCTTAAACAATCGTTAATTCTATGTTATATCCACTCATCCGATCCATGAGATCGTCGGCTAACGGCTGATTCGTGATGATTGCGTGAACAGCGCTAAGCTCAGTTACTCGAGCAAAGGCACGGACACCGAACTTGCTTGTGTCTGCAAGTAGAATAACTTGATCCGATATGGCAACCATCTTCTGCTTCAATCTAGCCTGAAGCTCATTGGACTCGCTAATACCCCCGCTCTCCAGATGAACACCTTTGCATGACAAGAATAATTTATCGACATGATATGTCTCCAAGGAACGTTCCGCAAGCGGCCCTACAAAAGACAACGAACGTCCAGCCAACTGTCCTCCCGTAGAGATCACTTCGATTCGATCCTTGCTACTCAGCTCTGTAGCTACTTGAATTGAGTTAGTTAACACCGTAAGCGGGATATCTGGCATATTAGCGGCCATGTAACCTGCCGTTGTACTGGCATCTAGCAGAATGCGATCACCGGGGCGGATCATGGATACCGCTGCCAAGGCAATGCGTTTCTTTTCTTCCACATGCGTCGTTTCTCTCACCCGATACGGAATCTCTGGTTGATCCTCCTTGATGCTAACCGCCCCGCCATGAGATCGTTTCAACCTTCCGGCTTGCTCTAATCGATCCAGATCGCGACGAATGGTTTCTTCTGTCACACGACAACGTTCACTCAGTTCCGATACACGCATACTGCCGGTTGCATTAACCAACTCAACAATCCGGTCATACCGCTCTGCTGCTAGCATATTACACCTCGCTCTCAGCTTGTGCCCGAATGAATCAGTGATACGTATGAATCTACCGTACGCCTCTTCCCAAGTTGTCCTGTCTTGTGGTTCATACGTTGTAATCGGGAATGAATCCCGAATGGCTCTACGAGCTTCCCAAATGTCTTTAAAGGCTCCACTTGTCATCCACTGCACCGCCATATTTCCGATTGCACTTCCCTCTGCGGGACCAGCCCATACCGGTTTGCCAATTGAATTCGCTGTCCATTGACATAATAGACGATTCTGAATACCGCCACCCACCATATGCAATCCGTTGAAAGATTGTTTGGAGAGCTGTTCAGTCCATCCCAGAACTCTTCGATATTTCAGTGCAAGACTCTCCAAAATCGAACGAGCAATCGCACCTTGGTCTTGAGGCAGCGCCTGCCCTGTTTCCCGGCAATATTGCTGTATGCGTGTGGTCATATCTCCAGCAGCAAGGAACAGATCATCATCCGGGTCAAAAAGACTCGCAAATGGCGTCGAGCGTTCTGCCTTCGCTAATAATTCAGCATAACTGATCGTTTGCCCTTGACGCTCCCACTCACGCATGCACTCCTGTAATATCCAAAGACCCATAATGTTCTTGAGTAGCCGGAACGTGCCTCCTGCCCCGCCTTCATTCGTGAAGTTCAACGCCAAGCTCTCCGCGCTGATGGCCGGTTGATCAATCTCCGTGCCCATTAATGACCACGTTCCACAACTAAGATAAGCAAATGAACGCTCCGTAGCAGGTACTGCTACAACAGCTGAACCTGTATCATGCTCTGCAACCGCAATTACCGGAATGGCGGAGATCCCCAGATCACCACAAATGCTGTTTCGAACCTGACCTATACGCGTTCCCGGCATCACGGCCTCACCGAATAACTTATCGGAAATGCCAATATGCGCTAACAGCTCGCGATCCCATTGACCCTTGGTTGGGTTATATAGCTGAGTTGTTGTTGCGTTCGTAAATTCATTCACAGCTTCCCCTGTCAAAAAGTAACGAAGCAGATCAGGAATCATCAGAAAGCGTTCTGCCTCATTAAGTAATGGCGAATGATGGCGACGAAGTGTAGCTAACTGATATATCGTATTAAAACTGAGAAATTGAATTCCTGTACGTTCAAATATTGCCTCCGAGGTGAATTCTTCTCGCACCTGCTCCATCATGCCGTTAAACTGTGCATCACGGTAATGATACGGATTACCTAATAGTTCACCATTGCTACCAAGCAACCCAAAATCCACTGCCCAAGAATCAATAGCCAAGCTCTCCGGCTGCTCTCCCGACTGCTTTATTAGATTCAATCCTGCCAATAACTCATGATGTAACCGCAGGATATCCCAATGCATTCGCTCTCCAACCTTCACCGGTTCATTCTTGAATCGATGGATTTCGAGCGTCTCGATGCCTCGATCATTCAGATGCCCAAGAAGCGCCCTGCCACTGCTTGCGCCCAGATCATACGCCAGTACACTCACGGCTATACACCTACCTTTCTACAACATATATAATGAGAAATTTCTTGTCTGACGTTTCCCTGTGAATTGTTCACTTCATTCTTCTGTACTTTGATATGTGTTTTGTTGTTTGTTTATTTTTGTTTTATACTGTTTAGCTTTATTTTACGAGTATATCATTGTTGTAAGCGTTTGAATACCCTGTGTTTCTTTCTTTTTGCTGAATACAAAAAGACTCCTTACGCATAGAAGGAGCCAACATTCGCTTATTTACGTGTAGAAACGTCCAGTACTTATCCCGGACTGCTGCTGTAGATCTCGTTCAAACTGCTTAAATCTCGTGCCCTGATAGGTAAGCATTCCCTGATCTCTTTCGACCAAGGCTCCATACTCACTGCCTCCAACCATCAGTTCAATACGTTCTCCGTTATCCAGTTCAAAGGTCACGTAATAATAGGTTGAAGCTCTGCTATTTCCTCCTCCTCTTACTTGGGTTCGCTTCGTCACGATTGTG
This sequence comes from Paenibacillus sp. DCT19, assembly GCF_003268635.1. Taxonomy (NCBI): domain Bacteria; kingdom Bacillati; phylum Bacillota; class Bacilli; order Caryophanales; family Paenibacillaceae; genus Paenibacillus; species Paenibacillus sp. DCT19. The sequence goes on along the minus strand of NZ_CP029639.1, from coordinate 2,693,863 downwards.
GAATGTAATGTGAGCAATGTAGCAGCATTGTTGGCAGACCAAGTGCGTAAGTTTGAAATGATCACATAAGCGATGATTCCCGCAATCCCACAAACACCACACCAAACAATATCGGTATCCATGCGTTTAACATTTCAAATGAACCGAATCCTGTAAAGAAACCGCCTTGACTGCCCTCAAATCCTGGTACACCGTTCATGTCGTCAAAGACACCGAACCCGTCCATATTTAATGCACCCGAGATGAACATTTGCGTCGTAAACCCATTCATCATCTTTCCTTTCGCTAGAAATGAGATGCACCGCCTCCATAATCAAGGAGACGGTGCATGTAATTAACCTACTTACCTTGTCCGTCCATATACTATATGAACCTAATTAGGAATACAGACGTTCGAGTTCGTCTACCAGACTGCCAACATATGCTACAGCAGAGCGAATAGGCTCTGGCCCGGACATATCCACACCAGCAAGCTTCATTAATTCCTGCGGATCAAGGCTTCCACCTGACTTAAGTGCTTCGAGCCAGCGATCCACAGCAGGCTGTCCTTCTTCACGTATAAGTACAGCGGCGGCAGTGGACGCAGTCAGGCCTGCTGCATATGTGTATGGATATAATCCCATGTAATAATGTGGTTGTCTCATCCAGGTCAGCTTCGCACCTTCGTCAATGACCAGATCCGGTCCCCAGAACTCGGAGAGGATATCACCTTTGAGCTGGCTCAAGGTTTGGGCTGTAATCGGTTGATCCTTGGTTGCCAGAGCGTAGACACGACGCTGCAGTTCACCTTCTAATAGATGCGTAACAAAGTTATGATAATACGTATTGAGAAGCTGTAAAATAACCCAGCGCCGCATTCTCGGATTATCGGATTTTTGAAGTAGATGGTCTGCGAGCAACATTTCATTCATTGTCGAAGGCGCTTCTATGAAATATAACGAGGGTCTGGTATTGGTCAGACTCTGGTAGCGTCCAGCAAGCATGAAATGTCCAGCATGTCCCACTTCATGAGCAAGTGTAAATGCTCCGCGCATGTTATTTGCCCAAGAGATGAGAATATAAGAGTGTGCACCGTAGATCGAGGAACAGAACGCTCCAGTAGATTTACCTGCATTATCCGCATAGTCCACCCAGCGATCATTGAATGCCCGCTCTACAATCTCACCATATTCTGGTCCAAGCACAGCAAGTGCTTCTTGAATTAACTTACATGCTTCTTCATAGGTTATCGCTGGACTGAATTCCGGATCAAGAGGAGCCTTCAGATCACAGAACATTAACTTATCCAAGCCGAGTTCTCTTTTCTTAAGCGCAGCAAGTCTTCGCATATGTGGTGCAAGTTCCTTCTGGATAATATCCAGCACGTTATTGTACATTTCTTTGCTCACTTGTTGCGAATTAAGGAGCATGTCCGTCACATCGTCATAACCCCTTAACCGGGACATCACAACCTGTTTCTTCACTTCTGCGGCATAACCTTCAGCGAACGTATTTTTGTAATCGTTCAGCTTGGCACTGAATGCCGCATAGGCTGAGCGGCGTAGCTTCGTGTCTGAAGACATTTCATAATTATTCTCATAAAAAGACCAAGACAATGGACGATTGTTGTCTTCCTCATCGAGCGCATCATCGAATTTCATATCTGCTAGTTTACCTCGTAGATAGATCCGGTACGGTGAATCCAAGACCTCTCCAAGTGAAGCAAGTACCTTCTCGGTCTCGGGGATAAGCGATGTTGTTTGTCTTTAATTAATCGTTTCAAACTGCGAGCATAATTCTGGAGACCTGGAAGCTCCTCTATATATCGTTCCACTGTACCTTCAGGAAGATCTGTAATCTCAGAATGAACAAAGGACAACGACGATGACAAATGAGAGAGGATGTCCCTGCTTTCGCAGAATTTTCAATATTCACAGGATTGGTACTGTCTTCAGACTGCTTCAGTCGAGCATACGAAGCGGTCTTTACGATCCGTTCCTGAAGCGCTTCTAAGGCATCGAGACAAGCCAATAACTGTTCCGCACCTTCACCTAAGCGACCTTTGAATGTTTCGACATGTGCAGCCGCTTCAGGGAGAGATCTAAGCTCTGCTTCCCATTCTGCATCGGTGGCAAATAAATCTTGCAAATTCCAGGTTGTTTCCTCCGCGACTTCAGCGCGTGTACGTATTTTTTCCATCGTTCTTGTTCATCCTCCTAACATTTACAATATCTCTCATCCTATCATATTGAGAGCAAGTATACCTGACATCTCCTAAATTGAGACTTTTGATTCAAATTTTGTTCAGAACGTTAAAAAATCGCAGGTTATGGACGTGCTCCATAACCTGCGATTGTAGTAATTTCTATACTATTTTCTAACATTAATAAATTCGACGTAAGTATTGAGCGATCCCAGATGATATTGCTTACGGAGGCAGTTATGCCTTCCAGATGACATTCTCACCATAATTCTTACCCCAGTTATACATCGCATGTAGCACTGGCATCAGACTCTGTCCGTGGTCTGTCAGGGTGTATTCTACACGCGGAGGTACTTCAGCATACACTTTACGCTCGATTAATTGATCTTCCTCTAGCTCGCGCAGCTGGTTCGTCAGCATTTTCTGCGTAATATGAGGGATGAGTCGTTTCAATTCACTGAATCGTTTGGTACCTTCCAAACCTAAGTGCCACAGAATGATCAATTTCCATTTGCCGCCAATCACAGCTAACGTTAGTTCCTTCTCACAGTTAATCTCTTTCAGATTAATCCGTTCCTTGACTTCGGATGCCATTCACCGAGCCCCCTATCTCCAAATCGTATATCGCGAACAAACACCTATCGCATGCACAATGCACACGAGTACGCTCGTCGTTTCATACATCATAATAAGTACATACTATAAAATAAGTGTTCAATTAAGTGGTTTTCAGTACCGAGTTTTGAACAACCTATATAAGTAAAGCTTGTTATTAATTCTACTACAGCAGAGACAAGATGCAAAGTAAGACGAAAAATCAGACCGCTGGTTCACTTCACGGAAAAAGACCGGAGCCTTTGCAATCAAAGGTTTCCGGTCTTCCATCGATCTATTATTACAATTCATCGAACACAATAACAAATCAACTATTCTAGGTTAGCGTGACGTCCAAACATGTCTGCTCCGGTCATACTCTTCATTTCCATCAACGTAAGAACCAGTGCATCCATGCCTAATAACAATCCCTGTTCGAACAAGGAACCCATTGGCTGAATTGTAACTGACGCTCCAGCAGTGGCGGTATCCTCTTTGGCTGAAGCCGGGATGCGTACTACCGAATCTGCGATTTGTCCAATGGTAGACTCTGGTTTAATGGTGATCAGACCGACAGGTGCTCCAGCTTTGTTAGCCTTTTGAGCCATCGCTGCTAGACTGCCTGTCTCCCCTGAGCCTGAGCATAACAGCAGGAAATCTTTCGGACTGATACCTGGTGTAACGGTCTCGCCTACCACATAGACCCGAAGACCCATCTGCATCAATCTCATGGCAAAAGCTTTTCCCATAAGACCTGATCTGCCTGCTCCTGCGACAAAAATCTGTTCAGCCGCCAGAATATGCTCAGCCATTACCTGCATTTCTGCATCGTCGATCTGGCTCAGTGTACGCTCCAGCTCCTTCAGGATATCTGCTGCGTATTGATTTGTGCTCATATGCTTAGCCTTGGCGAACAAGACGTTGCATCTCAGCTGCAACTGCTGCTTTGTCATCCTGACCTGTAATTCCGCCACCAACGATTACGAGATCCGGTTGTGCTTTAATTACTTCTGGAAGCGTGTCGAGCTTGATTCCACCCGCTACAGCTGTTTTTGCATTTTTTACAGCACGTTTGATCGTTTGCAGATCTTCAAATGGACTTTGTCCTGCTGCTTGTTGGTCATAACCTGTGTGTACACAGATGTAGTCAACGCCAAGAGCATCAATTTCACGAGCACGTTTTTCAAGGTCAGGTACGTTGATCATATCAACCAGAACTTGTTTGTTTTGTTTTTTAGCTTCTTCAACAGCGCCTTTGATCGTCATGTCGTTGGTTGCACCAAGAACAGTTACCAGATCTGCACCCGCTTCAGCAGCTTTCATAATTTCGTAACCACCTGCGTCCATAATTTTCAGGTCAGCCAGAACTTGCAGGTTAGGGAAAGCTTCTTTCATTGCTTTAACAGCATGCAATCCTTCGTTGATTACAATTGGTGTACCAATTTCAACGATATCAATATATTGTTCAACTTCTTTAACCAGTGCGATACCATCAGGGATATTAACGAGATCAAGTGCGAGTTGTAATTTCATAATTTATTTCTCCTTTGTTGTTCAAATATGAGTATGGCGTACTTCCTGTAAATCGACTCTAAATGTTTAACTTGCACCATTCCATCTGCTTCAATGCATGCAATGTTTGGTTGTGGCTACTCGTTTATTGTAGACCCTGACTATCCATTCTGGAAGTACGCACTTTGAAGTGAGGTAGTTACTTGCACGAAACTATTGATACATTTATGTTGTTATAAGAACTATATTTGGTATTTCCACTCACTTTTCGAGTCGAAAAAACACGAAAAAGATCACCCCTTTCTATTGAAAGGAAGTGATCTCTTGGACAACCCTGTGATATGACAAAGCACCGCATGCGAAATGATAAGTCACATCAATGCCTCAATTCGGATCATCAGCTTACAGGAAACTTACAGATATACAGGCTTCACACATACTGGCTTGGATACACCTGTGCTGTGTCCTGTGTATTTCAAACGTCCGCTCTCTTGATCTACAGTGAACGTTACGATATTGTTTGTGTCACGGTTAGCTGCAATCAGCAATTTGCCGTTTGGAGTCAACGCGAAATGACGTGGGTGTTCACCCTCTGCCGATACATGCTCCACCAGTTTCAGATGTCCTGCATCTGCATCCACAGCAAACACAACGATGCTGTCATGACCACGGTTGGAACCATAAACGAAACGTCCATCGTTAGAAACGGTAATTTCAGCTGTTGTATTCTCCTTACCTTCATATCCATCTGGCAATGTAGACACCGTAGATACTTCTGTCAACGTACCCGCAGCAGCATCATAACGGAAAGAAGTAATTGAAGAATCCACTTCATTGATTACATAAGCGAATTGACCGTTTGGATGAAACGCCAAGTGACGTGGGCCTGCACCCGCGTGAGTTTTCGTTTCACTGTGCAGTACCAATTCATTCTTGTCTGCATCAATGGAATAGATTGCAATTTTATCTGCACCGAGATCTTGTACCATCATATATTTGCCATCAGGGCTGAAGAATGCGGAGTGTACATGTGGTTTGTCTTGACGTTCAGGATGTGCGCCTTGACCTTCATGTTTCTTCTCATCCAATAGCTCACCGATTTCACCGTTATCCGTAACAGCTTGCAGACCAACCAATCCACCATGGTAACTCGACAGAATCAAGTAACGTCCGGATGGGTCACGCTGGATATGACAAGGAGGAGCGGAAATGGAGTTTTTGCGGTTCAGCAAGGACAACTTGCCTGTCGCAGGATCGATGCTCAGAGCTACCGCTTCTGACATCTTGTTGCCTTCAGCAGAAGTTGCTTCACCAATCGCATACAGCTTGTTGCCTTCTGCATCAACGTTGACAAACGTTGGGTTTTTCACCCCAGCGATGCCATCCAGCTTCGCCAGACTTCCTGTATCCTCATTCAATTCATATGCATAAATGCCCTCATTCTCAGCTTCGGCATAAGAGCCAGTCAGTACGATCAAGCGTTTAGTTTCACTCATTATAGTTTCCTCCTCTATGTGTATGTAATCTTGTTGCACCTCTTCTATAATAAATCTGTCATATCAAAATAGCAATCCACCCTCGCTCCAAACGCTGCCGACAAGCCGTATTACAGCACCCACATTCACAGGATTATAGCCAATTTATTCATCCTAAGATGCATTTCTGATATGATGAGAGAGGTTTGACATCTAGAAAGGACTGAACAACGTTGTTGCACTCATTTATGTTGACGCTATATCACGTATTTCTCCCTATTTCACTTCCTGTCATTGCAGGTCTTCTGCTCAAAAGATTCAAAAATTGGGATACCAAGCCGCTTTCAACTTTTTCCCTCTATATTTTGAGCCCAGCCCTTATCTTTGATACATTGCTTCACGCCGAAATTACATGGACAGACGTCACAAGCACGCTCTGGTTTTCGATTATTAATCTTGTCGCCCTCTGGCTACTTGCCGAATTGCTAAGCCGAGTCTTTAAGCTAGGGGCAAGTGAAAAAGCGGGACTTACCCTCGTCTCCACGTTTACGAACTGTGTGAATTACGGGCTCCCGCTTGTACTATTAGCCTTTGGCCAGCTTGGACTAGATAAGGCTTCGGTTTATGTGATTGGACAGATGATTATTGTAAATACGGTCGGTATCTTTTTTGCAGCGCGATCTGAATTCACAGTTCAAAAGGCCATGTTGTCCGTCTTTCGTATGCCTTCAATCTATGCAGCGACCATCGCCATACTCCTTCGTTCATCCGATCTTCATTTGCCTGAAGCGTTAGATGGAGGGATCTCGATGATTGCAACAGGATATGCTCCCGTTGTACTTGCCATTCTTGGAGCACAGATGCTGCGTCCACGTGGGTCAACGGAGCCATGGCTGCCAAATGTTCACCGCGCTTTTTGGACAGGACTTATCGTGCGCCTAGCCGCAGCACCAGTACTCTCCTACTTGATCCTTCGCGCGCTTCAAGTTGAGGGAACGTTATTCAGTGTTCTGCTGATCCTGTCATCCATGCCAACCGCAGTAAATGCAGTGATACTTGCCGAACAATTCAATGCCTCGCCTCAGTTTGTATCGCGCTGCATTTTGTGGACAACCGTTGCATCTATGGGCATACTGCCTATTATGATTGTGATGGTTTCCTAATTAGCATAGCAGTCGATGGAGATGACGCCGCTTGATGGCGTTTCTCCAATCGGCGTTCATACCGACGGTTTAGCGCCCTTACATAGAAGAATTTGACGACAAAATAAGAAATTAACCCCAGCGTTGCCCCAAAGATCGACATGCCTGCCAATATATCAAGTCCACCTAACAACAGCTCGCTCAGAGCTGACCAATTCCCACGGAACAACTCCATCCATGCACTCTCATGCACAATTCCATTCCCCATGCTATGTGCCGGTAAAATCCAAGAACCAATCTGCTTCGCAAGCGGCATCAGAATGATCGGTAAGAATGTAAGCTTGCCAACAACATTCCCTACAATTGCGGCTGGCAAAGACCCACCTGATAGCCGAACAATCGGGTAGAACACCAGATAAATTAGCGATGCGGTAGAAATAACGATCAGTTCCAGTCCAAAGCCTATGGCGAACCCCGTCGATACTTTGTGAGCACCACCTGGAGCACGTAACAATTTGAGGAAATTCAGCTTCATGGCACGTCGCAAACGTGCAAATCGGGTGGTTTTACTTTTCTGATTGCTCATACTGAACTTCCCTTCATCTTACCCAAAATGACGGCTATTGCCGTCTATACTTCTGCTGGTCACATCGGGCCAACACTTGCTTTAACAATTATGGGCTCTGTTTCAATGATTACATTGCCTGCTACAGCTCTTGAGATCATACAAGATTCCTCTGCCTTGTAAGCCAGTCGCTCTGCCTTCACTTCATCCGACTCCGTGGCATCTGCTTGTAGTACTATTTTAGGTCGATGCACGATCCGCTCATACGTAAAAATGTTATTCGTTACATCCACCGTTGCCTCTGATTCCAGCGTCAATTCATAAGGTGTAATATCAGAACGCTCTAACATGGCTGCCAGCGTAATGACGTAACAGGTAGCGGCTGCTCCGAGCAACATTTCATCTGGATTCGTGCCTGTTCCCGGGCCGCCCATTTCCTGTGGAATCGAGATGACGGATTTCAGTCCTCCAGCATCAATATGACCCTCACTATTGCGTCCACCATTCCATACAGCTTTCAGGTGAAAAGGATGCTTCATTATATAGTCATTCCTTTCGTATTACATTATCTATATTCGACGATTAGACCCGTGTAAATTCAATCATTTGTTCTTCAAGCATACTAACCTGCTCTTCATCCAGGCCATGATCCGTGATCACTTTAGACACACTCTCGATCTCTGCGACCCGCGTGAACGCCTGTATATTGAACTTGCTCGAATCTGCCAGCAAAATAACCTCATCGGCAATACTGATCATCTTTTGCTTCACCAAGGCTTGCAGTTCATTCGATTCGCTGATGCCCTTGGTTAGATGCACACCTTTACATGATAGAAACACCTTGTCCACATGATACGCATCCAAAGAACGCTCAGCCAGCGGCCCTACAAAGGACAGTGACTTTGAGGCCAATTGACCGCCTGTCGCGATCACGCGAATCTGTTCCTTATTGCTAAGTTCTGCCGCCACTTTAATCGAATTCGTCAGAACTGTAAGTGGGATATTCGGTAATCCTGCCGCCATATACCAAGCTGTCGTACTCGCATCGAGGGCAATTCGATCGCCAGACTCGACCAGTTTGACTGCTTCATCCGCAATTCTACGTTTCTCATCCGCATGCGTTACAGCCCGCTCCGGATACGGAATCTCCGGCTGTCCCTCATCCTTATATTTAATCGTGACCGCTCCACCATGTGACCGCCTGAGTCTACCCGCCTGCTCCAGCTTGTCCAGATCTCGCCGTATCGTCTCTTCGGTCACACCGCAGCGTTCACTTAACTCTGTAACGCGCATGCTTCCTTGTGCGTCCACCCATTCCACTATTTTCTCATACCGTTCCGCAACGAGCATATTCCTTCACTCCAAACCGTTGATTATCCAAGACATTTCTGTTCATCCATCATACCACAGTGCTCTCCGAAGTAGAATTTCGAAAGCATGACAAAAAAGAGGGAGCCTCTGCTCCCCCTAACCTTCATGTATCCTGCTTACTTGATCAGAATTAGCCATGAATGATTCAACTGAAATCAGTTATTATTTGTCTTCGGCCATTGGGAACCAACCTGGTGTGTTGACAATCGCGTTCCACAAACCATCCGGAATAACTAGACGCTCCTGATCCGATTTCGTGAGAATAGTCTCAATATCTTCTTCCCGACCACTTTCAATCTTCTCGACCCAATCCGGCTCAATAATCAGCTCGCGTCCAATGGCAAGCAAAGGTACACCACTCTCGAGCGCTTCAGCTGCTTGATCTGCTGTATGGATTGAACCTACACCGATGACTGGCAATTTACCGCCTACACGATCAAGGATAAACTCCATTCTAGAGCGTGTATCAGCTTCACCACGTCTTGGCTTAGACCAGAATTCATTCAGGGATACGTGCAAATAATCCAAGTTTTTCTCTTTCAATGCATCGATCAGTGCATAGGTCTCTTCCATCGTAAGACCCGGTGTTTCCGGTTCTTCTGGTGAGAAACGATAACCAACGATAAATGGTAGTTTAGTATGTTTCGCCACCACTTCTTGCACCTCATCAACCACCGCAATTGGGAACGTCAGGCGTTTTTCAACACTACCACCCCAGCGATCGTCACGACGATTCGAATGCGGAGAGAAGAATTGCTGAATCAGGTATCCGTTCGCACCGTGGATCTCAACACCGTCGAATCCAGCTTCAATGGCACGACGTGTCGCTTCACCAAAATCCCTAACGATTGACGTAATCTCTTCGTCGGATAGTTCTCTTGGCAATGGAGAGCCTGGACGCTCACTGGCAACTGCACTCGGTGCCACCACTTGACCTGCTGGAACAGCTTGTTCAGGAGTCAATCGACCTGCGTGGAAGATTTGCAATACAGCTTTGGAGCCCTGTTGTTTGATTGTATCTGCCAGACGTTTCAATCCAGGAATGAAGCTATCATCATAAGCTGCAAATTGTGCAGGGAAGCCGATACCGTTCGGCGTTACATAGGTTACAGCTGTTACAGACATGCCCGCACCGCCGGTACGACGTGCATAATATTCAAGCTCCGCGTCGGATACGGTGCCATCAGCGTTGGAAGACATATGTGTCATTGGCGCCAGTACGATCCGGTTTTTGAGAGCGATGCCGTTGGGTAGAGAGACTTGTTCAAACATTTTGTTGAATTTTGGATTCATTAAGGTTTTCCCTCCTAAATATAAATATCTCTTTTAATAGATATATGAATACGTATTTCTTTTTACTGTAATTATTATAGTTACTATTCGATTACATTTCAACTTTTCTTTTCTCAGCAGCATGAGCACCCTCTCCATTAAACGGAAATTCAGCCTCTTAAACTCAACAAAAGACGGAAAGCCTTAAGACTTTCCGCCTTCATTGGAATCTATATCGGTTGACCTGATTTAGTAACTGCGCACATACGCTAGCTTCTGTTCTACCTCTTCTACGCATTCATAGCAATCATGTTCATCATTCCCCACCATCGGTGTCACCGGGTACAGATGCATGTCTGAACTATTGTAGGATTTCAAGAGTGGTAGAAGCTGCGTTACACGAGTATTAGCAGGGTCAAGCCACGTATCAATTTCCGTTTCCGACAAAATCGCAGGCATCTTACTACCAAACTCCCGGGTAACCATGTTGGCGCCTGTCATCAACATCGTGCAAGTACGAAGCGGTTGTTTCCGTGTGTCTTTCCAAATCTCATACAATCCGGCAATGCCGAACAAACCACGATCAGGCATAACGACACGAACAGCAAAGCTTTTTTTACCTTCTTGACGCCAGTAAAAGAGACCATTGCATGGAATAACGCACCGCTTGGTTTCCACCAATTTGTAATACGAAGGATTATCATGCACGGTCATCAGGTTCGCATTCACCGCATCACGTCCCCAGAATGGAATGAACCCCCAACGAAACTCATCCAATACACGCTCCCCATCCTGATGAAGAATGATTGGCGTATGCTGGGTGGGACTGATATTATAACGGTTTTTGTAATAATACATCACTCGCTGTATCTTGAAATGATCTCTAACCTCATCTAAATCTGCCGCCAATGAAAATCGGTTGCACATGCTTAAGGCACTTCCTTTCCCTCTCTAAGTTGTTTGTATTGTTTGTATTCGGAGGGAAATTATGCATGTGGAACGGTACCAAAATACTTGTCTTATTCACAAGCTTCTTCTAGAACTCTAGCTTACATCCATTGTTAATAATGACGGAGCCCATGTCCCTGGACATGTTCCTAAGCCTGTTTTGATTCGACAGCAATCCAGTTGTTTAGACGAAATATGCTTAATTTTTATGAAAAAAAGAGAGATTAATCCTTTAAAACAATGACTTCAGACTCATTTCAATAGATCAATTCCCTGTTACTCTAATAGAGTAAAATAATACATTTATTGGAGGTTTTAAGTATGAAAAGGAAAATTCTTATGAGCATCATGTTATTCTCAGCCCTCGCGATGTTTGGCAGTACAATCTACGCCGCAACCTTCTTGAATTACGGTTATCCCAGCTCCACCATTCCTATTCGTCCTTATAATTACACTTCTACATGGCAAACCCCGATGGACGCCTCGATTGCCAACTGGAACAACGCAGGTGCCAAGGTACAGTTCACCAAATCAAACAACTCCCCTAATACCATCACCGCCGGAAACTTCAATAACACTGCCTATGGCGTCAACTATGCTTCTGTATCAGGCAGTCAAGTGGTAAGCTTCCGCATCGAGCTCAACGCTTCTACCATATCAGCAGACGCAACCAACTTATCCAACTTCATTCAGAGCGTATTCGTGCACGAACTAGGCCACTCCGTTTGGCTTGGAGATAACCCAACCACGTCCAGCCCCTCCATCATGTCCTACACCCGCAACCGTAATTCGATGACCAAGCCGCAGACCTTTGATATCAACAATGTTAGATCCAGATATTAACGCCTCGTTCTAGAACCTCTCTCTACTAAACCGATTCAAGGAGGAATTATATTCATGAGAAAAATTCAAATATTAACCCTGTTTGCCTCTTCGATCTTCATTCTGTCTGCACTAGGTTGTTCTTCGGTCAATACACAAACGGCATCAACTTCTCAGGCTCCGATCACTGTGATTGCTTCAGAAGACTTTCCCAGCTATTCAAGCATCAACGACCTTTCGGATCGAGCGGATACCATCATCAAAGGCAATGTGCTCCAAACTCGTGTAGAAGCATTAAATGACAGGGTACAAGCTTCCGAAGCTGATCAGGGAATTGCTCAAAATGCTGAGTTCAATACGGGTAATGAAGGGCTTGCTTTTGACAAAATCTACACCATTCATACGATTCAAGTTGCTGAATCCTACAAAGGTGCATTCGTAGCAGGGGATACGCTTGAAGTTAAACAACTGGGAGGACAACTGAATAACACAGAGATTATCAATGATGACCACGTCTCGCTTATTCCTACGAAGGATTATGTGCTCTTCCTTGAAACCTACGAAGACACACCCGCCAGTCTCCTCAACTCCATTCAAAGTCTGTATGTGATCAAACCGGCGAGCAAATCCAGCCAGTCGACAGAGCAGGCCTCATCTCCGGTGATTGTTAGTGCGAATCCCGAAAATGACCTTACATTAAGCCTTGATCAACTGAACCAAATTCAAAGTGAAGAACAGAGTAAATAACCTCACGTGCTTGTATTCTCTTAACCTCCCACTGTTCTTTTTCACAGATGATACTTTCTCTCCCCCACACGATGAGTCTTACATATAAGAAAACGTGCTGCTCCGGTAAAAACGAAGCAGCACGTTTTAACATTGAATACTGAAGCTGAATGATTTATTTTCATGTGATTTTACTATTTTGAATTGAGATCAATGATCCATTCAGCCAGATCTTGTGTCTGCTTCAGCAGAGCAATCGGATCACGGAACCAAGACTCTTCCTCAGTCCATAAATACACACGTCCATTCTGAACAGCAGGCAATGAGCCCCACACCGGATCTGCTTGAAGCTCCTTAAGCTGTGCTTTGCTAGTCAAAATGAGATAATCCCCTGCGTATTTAGAGAGCAATTCAATGGAGAATTCATGATATGCACCCTCCATTAACTCGGCAGGTATTACTTCAGGTGCTTGTAGGCCAAGCAACTCATAAATGTTACGTCCTCCACGCCCCGATTGATTACCAAATATAAAGACCTGACGATCATATTCCTGCATGACCGAAAACGTTGTATCAGCTGGAACAACATCATTGACCTTTTGCTTAATTTGAGCAATCTCTTGATCAAAGTTAGCAAGCCACTCCTGTGCTTCTGCCTCTTTCCCGAGCACCTCGCCGAAATAACTCACCTCATCCTTAAGCGCTGGGAACGTAATCGATGCAATCGAGACGGTTGGTGCAATCTGACTGTATTTTTCATAAGCTGCTTTGTCGGGATTCAATGTGATAATGAGATCTGGCTGCAGCTCCATTAATTGCTCAACGGAATCTCCAATGACTTCAATACCATCCAAGTGACCTTCTAAGTATGGACTGTTCATCAGAAATTGCCCTCCACCAACGGGCTTAACACCAAGAGCAAGTACTGTTCCCAGATAATCTATAGCGGCAACTCGCTGCGGGTGGGCAGGAATTTCTACATCCCCAAATGCCGTTTTCACGGTTTTCATCTCTACAACAGCAGGCTGTTCGGCTTCTTCAGCCGCTGCATCAGTCGATACGGCACTCTGCGTGGCTGTGCCACAAGCACTCAATGTGAAGATCAGCACAAGTGACATCAGTGCTGCTTTAAGATTGTTAAACATTTCCGTTTCCTCATCTCCATTAAATTGATAATGATTATCATCATCAACTAAAGGATAACGTTCCGTCTCCTTGCTTACAATGGACTCATTTGTTTCATTTATTGTATTTTTCGAAACCCTATTCATTCGTTTGCGATGCTCTATACGAAACTTACCAGGTGTTGTTCCCATTTCCTTCTTGAAAGCTCTGTTGAAATAAAAGGGATCGGGGTACCCCACATAGGTAGCAATCTCATTTAAAGTTGCTTCCGTTGAGACAAGTAAATTCTGCGCTTCGTTCATTCTCATCTGAATGATGTATTCTGTCGGTGTAACCCCTGTCTGTTCTTTGAACTTCCTGGATAGATATTGCGGGCTATAATTCAATGACTCTGCCAACGTATCCAGCGAGAGCTGTTCCCGAAAATGCCCCGAGATATAACGCAAAACCTGTTCGGTTAGTGAAGGAAGCTGCTCGCCACCCTGTCTCTCTGAACGCTGCCGGGTCACAAGTTGAACCAAATGAAAAAAGTAGCCTTTGATTTGCAGTTTGCCCAGATGATCCTGTTCATTCCAGCAGCGATGAATATGTTGAGAGAGCTCACGCAGCTCCAGTGGATGTACGGGTTCCTCTGCCCAGTTCTGCTCAAAAGGATTACTGTTAAGCAGCATCATATGGTACTCTCGAAGTACATTAGATGGTAACGTAGCTTTATAAAATATAAAATAAACTTCAATGGGCTCTGTAGCCTCAATCGTCAAATATCGGCCTTTACCTCCATGCAATAGTAGGAATCGGCTTGATGACCACACCTCGTGGTTCAACCACAATTGTCCCCGACCGCTTATAAAAACAAACGTACTTGTAGGTAGAACATATCGTCGCATCTGCTCGTTCTTCTGGAAACTCATGAAACGTACATCTAAGACACGCACCTGAACCTGATCCCATAATTGAATATGATCTTGCATACTCATGTTGTTTTCCTTTCTCCCAGCTTTATGTAAATCACCTTCACCCAACCCTATAACAGCCTTGTTCAAATGATAATAATTATCAATGATAACGAATTTGCATCACAAATTGAAGTACAAGTTGAAGAACACGCTACTCCTTCGATAATATAGTAGCCAAAAAGGCCGTTGCTCCCCCACTAAGGGAGAGTCAACAGCCTTGTAATCATCAGACCATTTCTCAACTCAGAATATGTTGAATTATAGCTTAATAAAATTAGCCATCGAACGAACCTGAATGGAGCCCGCGGACGATGCTGCACTTGAATCTTGCAGTCCGGCTCTCGACGTAAACTTCACCTTAACCGGGATACCTGGAATGAGATCGAAGAAATTATCCGAAAATACGCCTTCTGCTTCAGAAGAAATCCATACTTGTTTTGCAAGAACATCACTTTCAAGTTCGAGATACACCGTATCGTTCTCCTTAACTTCTTTTACCTGAATCTGAGCCTGCTTCAAGCCGATATCCTTCGATGGAGCAAAATAGTGCTCTTGCACAATATCCGCCTGTCCTTCTTGCTTCAAATCAAGTCGTAGTAACGTTGTCGCTGGACTAAGCTCTTGTAACCACTCTGCCTGATTGAGGGATAGCACTTGTTGGCCGGAGTTCGATCCAAGCGTTACCTGATGCTCTTCTTCACGATGTACAGTTCCATCAAATCCGATAAGCCGTAGTTGCAATGTTCCTTTCACAGCCTCCAGTTGATCAGAGATGAGATAAATATCCGTTGTAGCTTCCTTGGTACCATCGACTGAAATCAGGACATCACTGAAGCTGCGTTTCGCGTAGTACTGCAATGCTTTCCAACGACCGAGATAATCCATACCTGCCCATGAAGCTACAGGCCAACAATCATTCATTTGCCAGTAGAGCGTGCCCATGCAGTATGGTTTGCGGCGACGATGCGCTTCAATAGCTGTCTTCATCGCTTCTGCCTGAAGAACTTGACTCATATACAGGAAGGATGGGAAATCCTTCGGTTCATGCATGTACATATCCATGTATTGTTTAATCAGACGATTGCCTGCACCGTTCTTCTGGTGAGCCAGCATCACTTCGGATTCAAGAGCCAGATCCTCTTCCTCGGCATAGGTACGCACTGATTTATATTCTGGGAAGGATTGGAATCCGTATTCACTCATGAAGCGACCAACGTGAACGTTGTAGTTTTCAAAAGGTTCAACACTATGCCATACGCCCCAGTAATGGATGTCCCCTTCGGATGTAGAAGGATGGGCATGTTGTTTCTCGTCATCTGACAGAGATACAAGCGGTGAAGATGGCCAATAATCAATACCAGGTGCATAGGCTTCCACTACTTCTGGCAATAGATCAT
This sequence comes from Paenibacillus sp. DCT19, assembly GCF_003268635.1. Classification (NCBI taxonomy): domain Bacteria; kingdom Bacillati; phylum Bacillota; class Bacilli; order Caryophanales; family Paenibacillaceae; genus Paenibacillus; species Paenibacillus sp. DCT19. The sequence goes on along the minus strand of NZ_CP029639.1, from coordinate 2,677,776 downwards.
GGAAAACGGCTTTGTAATCTGCCCAGATGCTCTCGCGTTGCTCTGTATTGAAGTCTTTCTTCCAACCCCAGCCACCGTTCTCATTGAAGTGAGCCCAAGCTGAATCTATCTCATTGTTACCACACCATAATGCAATACTAGGGTGATTACGCAGACGTTTAACATTATCAATCGCTTCATGTCTTACACTATTGAGGAACGCTTCATCTCCAGGGTACATACTGCATGCGAACATAAAGTCCTGCCATACCAACAGACCGTATTCATCACACAAATCGTAGAATACATCCTCTTCGTAGATGCCTCCGCCCCATACTCTTAACATATTCATATTAGATTCCGCAGCGGAGACAATTTCATGGCGATAACGCTCAGCCGTAATTTCGGTAATGAAGCTGTCGTTCGGAATATGGTTAGCTCCTTTGGCAAAAACCGCCACACCGTTTAACTCAAAATAAAAGGACGCCCCAACCTTATCTTTGTCACGAACCAAACGAATTGAACGAATACCCGTCTTAACCGTTGATTCCGCCAACACACGCTCTCCAGCAAGCACTTCTGTCACAAAAGAATACAAATGTGCTTCACCAAGTCCGCGGCTCCACCATAACTTCGGCTGCTCAATCGTAACAGGAACTTCTACGGTCTGTAGGCCTGACTTTAACGTTACAGCCTGTTCCCAGATCTGACCATCTGTACTGATCCGAATGACGGTGTCACCCGCATGGTCTGCATCAATCTCTATCACAGCGGTCAATGAAGCGACCGAAGCGCTCACGTCCTGCTGCTGGATATATACATCATTGATTCGTACCTCAGACCAGGCTTCCAACCGAGCCTCGCGCCAGATGCCACTTGTTACGAACCGTGGACCCCAATCCCATCCATAGTGATACGGAGCTTTACGGGCAAAAATACTCACCTTTTTGTCTCCGAGCTCGCCTACATCGGATTGATCATTCGCTGCAGGCAGAGCGTATCCAAGCTTCTCAAGCTTAGGCAGATCTTCCTGAATCGGAGAACGGAAACGAATTCTGAGCACGTTGTCTTGTGCTTTAACAACCGCTTTTACATCAACGTTCCACACACGAAACATATTGTCCGCAGACAACACATGTTGATCATTCACATATACATCTGCATACGTATCTAGTCCATCGAATACAAGCTCCAGATGCTCCTGTGCAAATAACTTCTCTTGAACATCAAATTTCGTTTGGTACTCCCAATCTTTCTTATCAATCCACTGAACCTCTTTTTCATTGGTTCCATAGAACGGATCCGGAATTTTCCCCAGCTTCAGCAAATCCGTATGTACACAGCCCGGTACTTGTCCGGGTAACCATTCTTGATCCTCACATGCCTTAAACGTCCAGTTCTGAAAAACCTGCGATTGTATTGTACTCATCATAGCCTCCGTTATGAATAAAGTTTTTTTGCAAACACCAGCAAATCACTTTGTTAGGTTTTGTTATTATAATATCAATAACTTACAAAACAAAAATAACATGATAACCTCAACATAGTCAACATTCGTTTTGTAAATAACATTTATTATGTTTGCTAACGCAAACAAAAAAAGACATTAGGCTGTGTCATGCCTATGTCTTAGTAAAATTCCTGTTCATTTTTGCGGTGAATACTGAACTTTTATTCTACAGTAGCTTGGTCTGATGCATATCATTTACAACTAACTCTGAGTAAATTAACTTGCGCTCTAAAGGCTGATCCGGATGTTCAATCCGCCACAATAAATGGTCAACCGCTCTCTTACCAAGATGCTCTTTATCAATATGGACCGAAGCCATTATCTGCTCCTCTGCTCTTGTATTATCAAAGCCAGTAACGGAGCAGCGTCCTGGAACATCAATCCCTTTATTTTTAAGAGCACGTAGCACAACGACAGCTGTAAAATCATTGGCACAGACAAAGACCTCTGGAAGATCTTCAAATCTCATCTCTTCAATCGCTTTTCGAATATGATCGTTGTCCGGTCCAAGTAGTCCTGGTTGCTGATTGGATTGAATCTGCATCTCTTCCAGCACGGAACGATAGCCAAACCAGCGCTCTCTGAAACTCGCTGCATCAGGCAGCTCGCCAGCAAACTGAAAATGCCTGTACCCTTTGCCAATCAGCATAAGCACGAGTTCTCTCATACATTTGACATTATCCGTAAACACTGTGTCTGCATGAACCGCCGGTTCCTCGTGATCCACCATTACAAGTGGGATACGCAACCGATAAATCTCCAGCAATACTGAAGCAGAGATTGCGCCAACTGTAATAATCCCCCTGATTGCTTCTGGATTCAGCATAGAGAACATCCGATCTGATGAAGGTTCTGTTAAGGTTAATATGTCTAGCCCCTTCTCATTCAAGCGGGCTGAAATACCGTCGAATACCGGTCCCCAATAGAGTGAAGAGCGATTCTGTGATCGAATATTAGGGAACAGCACCAAAATGGTTCCTGTGTTATCTGAAAGATTGTCCTGCTCTACAGACTGTTCGATCGGATAACGTTTCGGTTCAGCCTTGAAGTAACCTAATTGAGCTGCGGTCTTTACAATCATCTCACGTGTATATTCACTTACTCCCGGTTTCCCCGTCAGAGCACGAGAGACAGCAAACTTCGATACGCCGGCAGCATCGGCAATTTGCTGCATCGTTACCTTTTTAGCCATACGACTCACCCGTTTTCCCTTATTTTCATCCAGTGTAGCATAAAAAGTTGAATTCAACAAAACAAGTTATTATTTTGTTTGGTTGTTAGAACATCTTTTTTTCTTCACTAAACTGTATTCGATGATCCGCTAATAGATAAAATGTGCAAAACAAAAAGCGGGGCTCTCTTCATTTGAATGAAAAGATACCCCACTCCTTATATTTCACTAATGATTGTATTGACTAGACGCCAGGTGCTCCCCGTTCTCCTAGTTCTGACGGTATACTAGGTTGCTTGCGACGCCAGAACATCAGTTCAACGGCTTTGATCTCGGTAATTAATACACCAACCAACATCAGTGTTGCTCCTGTATATCCTTGTAACGTTAAGGTTTCTCCTTGAAAACTAAAAGCAAACGCGGCGGCAAATAGCGGCTCTAACGAGAAAATAAGACTTGTTCGGGTCGGTGAAGCATGTCGCTGTGCTAGTGTCTGCAATATGTAACCTATACCACTGCATAATACACCCAGCCCTAGAATCGCCGCCCATGATTCAGGTGAATCCGGCAGGCGAGGACTTTCGAACAAAAAGGTAGCGGCAATACCCCAGATCGCGGCAACCCCTAATTGTACCGTTCCCAGTGTTAACGGGTCATGCTTTGGTGTGAATTTGCCAGCGATCATAATATAAATTGCATAGATCAATGCGGCAACAATACAAAGGATATCTCCGGTATGTAAGCTGAGCTCGTGCTGAAGAGTCAACAATCCCAGTCCAGTAACCGCAACAATGATGCTCAACATGAGACGTGTATCTGGCATACGTCGATGGATAATCGTTGTTAGGATTGGTACAAATATAACGGCCAAACTAATCAAAAAACCAGCCTGTGATGTCGTTGTTCGCTGTACACCATATGTAATGAACACAAATGCTGCAAATAATGCTGTTCCCATAACCGCTCCTGCTATAAGTGTACGTAGATCCATTCGGAATAACCTACGGTGAAAAATAACGGCGGCGGCAATAAATGCAATTGCAAACCGGAAAGCGACTAAATTTAATTCCTGCATCGATTCCAGTCCAGATTTCATAAATAAATACGATGACCCCCAAATAACGGTTGCAAGCAACATCTGAATGTCAGCTCTTCTCGCTCCATTAGTGGGTCTACTGCTAACTCTACTCATTCTAAGTCTACCTTCATTCTGTATGATCTTATCTGCTTATCTGTCAGGGCAAATGAATTCGCCTTGGCAAGTATAAACGATCTCTTTGCATTATTAAAATGAATAATTATAATGATATACATGAAATAAATTCATGTATCTTGAAACGAGAGGAATCATGCGCTCATGTCGTTAATTAAATATGAAATATTCAATACAATCGTGGAATATGGCAGCCTTACCAAAGCTGCAGAAGCGCTTAATATTACGCAATCCGCTGTTAGTCATGCGATTGCCAGTCTTGAGAAGGAATGTGGATTCCCACTACTGAGTCGTGGACGGTCTGGGGTTCGGATTACAGTTGAGGGTGAACGAGTTCTTGGGTATACACGCGAGATTCTACGCTGGACAGAATTAATGAACCAAGAGATTTCCCTAATCCGAGGAGCTGAAGTGGGTACTGTTCGCATAGGAACGTTTGCCAGTGTATCAACGCAATGGTTGCCTGGAATTCTTACACAATTTCGAATGCGTCATCCCGGAATTGAGATCAAGCTATGGGAGGGTGATTATGCAGAAATCGAGGGCTGGCTTGCTGGTGGGGCGATCGACCTTGGATTTTTGTCCCTTGGTGAAACTACACCATATGAAACGATTCCATTACAAAAAGACAGGATGATGTGCATCCTGCCTCTAGATCATCCCCTGGCTCACACCACATCTGTTAGTTTCGATGTATTACAGGAACAACCTTTCATTTTGCCGAAGTGGGGTGGCGACAACGAAATTGAACGTTTAATTCGCATACATGCCGTGAAACTGAACGTGATCTACGAGGTAGCCGAGGATCAAGCCATCATGGCAATGGTTCGAAATGGGCTTGGCATCAGCCTGCTGCCCGAAATGGTGGTACAAGGTCACACCGATGAGTTCGCTCTTGTGCCCATCACAGGTGAGCCTTATCGCACGATCGGTATCGCCTGTACCTCGCTCGGTAATCTCGCTCCCGCATCACGTCGGTTTATTGAAACGGTACAAGAATGGTTGCCGCCGTCTAACTAGGATACGCCCTAATCCACGAACAACTGCTTATAATACCGTTCTCGATGATTAAGAAAGTCACGGGTCAGTAGAAAGTGCTCCGTATCCTCATACGCCACTTCTATAATTCCTTCTTCACTGAACTCATAAATGCAAGCATCCGGATACGACATTAATATGGGGGAATGAGTCGCGATGATAAATTGCGACCCGCTGCTCTCCATCTCATGAATCATCCTTAACAAGACCAGCTGATTCTGTGGCGATAGAGCAGATTCGGGCTCATCCAGTAAATACAGTCCTTTTGTGCTCAGACGATTGGTTAGAAATTCAAGAAATCCCTGACCATGTGACCGCACATTCAAAGACTTCCCTCCATACGGTGCGTATGCGCTCATACCAACGCTAGGATCATCTGCAAGTTCATCGATATACTTGGCAAATGTATCAAAAGTTTCAGCTCGAAAATAAAACCCCTGCTTCACTCTCGGCATCCATTGCAGATTCATAATGGTCGATAACGAGGCATCGTCTTTTTCATTCGTAATAACCAGATCCTTACCACCCACAATGCTAAAACCACAGCTTACGCCGATTGATTCGAGCAGTGTCGATTTGCCTGAGCCATTCTCTCCTACCAGGAAGGTCACCTTATGCCTGAATTCTAATTCATCAAGATTACGTAATGCAGGAATGTGATAAGGGAAAAGATCTTGTTGCTCCGGCGGGCAATCGTGCCATCGAAGTACGACTTTTTTAAGAAAAGGCATGCGGATACCTCCCGAATTTAAGTGTTACTCCCATACCCGATCAAGTTGATCTGCATAGTAACGAATGGCTTGCTGATAATCAGCAATATTCGAATCGTTAGACGTATCTGCTAATTGGATGAGCAGACGTTGCATTGCTTCGGCATGTTTACCGAGATTATATAAAACCATGGCATAGAACACTTCAAATTCACGACGTTCAGGGAATAACTTGATTCCTTGCACCAACCACTTCTCAGCCTCTGTGTACTCCCCTAGTGTTCGATACGTGCTCCCCAAACCAAGAATAGCTCCCGCTTGATCTTCCTTGTCCAGTCCGAGCTGTATCGCCTTTTCGTAGTATGGAACAGCTTCCCGCTCCAATCCTAGGTTGTCATGTGCCCATGCGAGCTGATACCATGCCTGAGCATGAGCCGGCTCCTGATCCGTTATTTTTTTTAACAATACAATAGCCTCTTCGGCTTTTCCCTCTTGTCTTAACACAATAGCCTGCTGTAATTCGCTCATCTCAATACTCCGTTCTCCCATAAACATCCTTTTATGTACATCTTATGATTATATTATATACTAAAAAAGCACCCCAAGGAGTATCTCAAGACAACAAAGGTTGTCCAACTATTCTCCATAGAATGCTTTTAAAGATTGTTCACCTGGGATCTATGTTACGACCAAGTCGTATTAGCCACCATCACAATGAATACCACCATCAGGTAATTGACCGAGATCAAAAAATTAATTTTGGCCCATTTCTCCGTATCCTTCGTAGTCATACCACTCAACGTATGAATTAACCAGAGCAGTCCGCCGCCTAAAGCGACGATCAGAAATACCAAGCCTACATAGTTGTAGTAATACAGTAGGAACACCGAGGGTAGTAACAGCAATACATAAGGAATCATCTGTAGCTTCGTGCGCTTTACGCCTTTGACAACAGGCAGCAACGGGAATCCCGCCGCGCGATATTCCTCTACCCGCCGAATGCCAAGTGACCAGAAATGGGGCGGCTGCCAGAGAAATAACAGAGCGAACAGCAACCATGCACCTACATCAATCTGATTCGTAACAGCGCAGTAACCAATGACGGGTGGCATTGCACCCGCGATTCCTCCAAGGGACGTACTCCAGGTCGAGCTGCGTTTCAACCAGATGGTGTAGATCGCAATGTAAGCAAACCATCCACCCAGGCCAAGCCAAGCCGACAACGGATTAACCATAACATACAACACGATGAACCCCGCGACACCAAGTACAATTCCGTACCAGAGCACAAATGACGGCTTCAGATGATTAATGTATTCGATCCGCTTCTTCGTCCGTTCCATCTTCTGATCAAGTTCCCGATCCCAATAGTTATTAATTACACAAGCTGAGGCAATAACCAACGTAGATCCAATCACGACCATGAACAGGGATAACCAAGAAATATCCCACTTTGAAGCGACCCAGAAGCCTACGGCTACCGCAAATACATTCAACCGCAGCAATCCGGGTTTTGTTAACGCAATCATGTCTTTAAGCATGACCATCCCCTGAAAATATGTAAAAAAACCATTCTTCTAATGATAACTGTACCTACAATGAATTACAATCTTCTTCGAATATTTGTCATATCTGAAACCATTTCATAACGTATTTATCATTGATTTTGTAACAAAATGGAATTAGCTGAAGATACTAAGAGATGGTTTCAACTAAAAAAGCATTCCTAACCGCTCTTGTCGAACGGAAGGAATGCTTCAATCTTGTCCTTTACGTTTAAGGAATATACTGTTGTACAATTTTAACCACTTTGCCGTCTTGTACCGTTATATGATATGGGAACACGGATAGATCCAAAATATCTTTTTTGTCATACAGCGTTTCAAATGTACTGAGTTCTATTGGCTCATTCCATTGAATGTCTGCACCCTGAATCGTTCCATCCCGATCATACAGTTGCATTAACACCTCAGCATCTGCACTCACTTCAAACTTCTCCTGCTCCTCGTTATCATTGACGATATAATACCCATCAGGAGCACCGTCTAGACCTGAATCCGGATTGCGTTGTTCAAACACTTTATCTGCTTCTTCACCTTGATACCAGCCAATTTTATCAACCACAAGGTAAAGCTTGCCGTTCTCATGCTGTAGATTGTCCACAAAGGCTGTAAACATCTCAGTATTGTTAGCCTGAACCTGTTTGGCAGCAGCCGGAGTAGCGGATGCATTTTCCTCAGCATTAGCAGGTGTTAATACATATGTAGCAATCACAATCATGCCCAGTACCGCAACAGCAATACCCAGCATTCGTAGTTTCCATTGTCTCGCCGCGTTCTTCATAGGCAGCATCTCTCCTTATATGAACGTTACTATTTCTTAACCGTAAGCCTTCCATCTCAAACGCTACATGTGAAAATCCGTTATTTCTTACTCCCTATATCATACGTGAAGTCGTTATTGCAAAAGTATCAGCCAGATGAAAAATAGTTACAATCAACGTCACCACTACTTTCGCTAACACGATAAAATACCACATTACATGGGACTGCGATAAAGAAGACAGCATAAAAATAAAAAACCTTGGATGTTCACATCCAAGGCCTCTCTATATCTCTCGACTAATGTGCTCGCTGTGCTAACCGGACGAGCATATGAGCAAGCATATGACGTTCTTCTTCCTTGCCCACATTCCATAGCTCCTGAAGCAGTTTCTCTTCCCGGTTCCGGGGCTCTTCCTTCGCAGCCAGATAATCGGCTACTTTCTCAGCTATTTTGGCCATTTGTTCTTCACCCAGTCCAATGGACTCCCCTACGGCAATCCGTTTTCCAAGATATTCTTTAAAGGCATCAAAATTTTCTAAAATGTTATCCCTCTGTTCGGAAGGAATTTTGTTGATTGCACCTTCTACTTGTTCTGTAGCGACCTGCCCATCTTTATGAATAACATGGTTGTTTTCAGTCATTCGGAATTCCTCCTTAAGCGTGATTAATATAGCTACTTATAATATAAACCTCTGCTCAAGGATTAATCAGCCAGTTCTATACGCTACTTTTTACCATCACTTTGTTTCCACTGACGATACCGATCTCCACACTGCCCATGCCCCACCTACATATAACGCAGCGCTCAGATAAAATAACACATCAATCGTGAGCCAATCAATTAGAATTCCTCCCAATATAACAGCAAAACCTGAGGCCGCCGACGTCCAAAAATGATAATTCCCCATCGCGTGTCCACGCTGACCCGGTAAGGTATAATCCGCCAGTAATGTTCGCTCACTCATACGCTGCATCGCATTACATAATCCCATCATGATCTGTAGTATCAGTACCCACGTGTACGACAAGACCCAAGGAAACGCAATCATGGCAACTGCCATACCTAGTGAGCTAACGATAAGCCATTGCTTCGCATGTTGATCCAAACGAGGTGCGAGCCATTGGGAAGCAGCTGCGGAACTGATCGTAAAGACGGCAAAGGCTAGACCGTATTTCGAGAAGCTATTTCCTAAATTTTTGAGAAAAAGCAAATAATATGGATAGATCATTCCTGATGCCAGGGTGACGATGCTCTGTGAGCGGACAAGCCATTGAATACTCATTCATGTTTCCCCCATACTGCTCCATAAAATAATTCATAAACCGGTGTTCAGGATCATATCGTTCTTTGGCCGCAAAAAAAGCCTGCTTATGCTGATATGCTTGCTCGAATTGTTCTGAAGTCGCATAAGCCTCATACGGCAAATAATACGTACCGTTGTGTGCAATAGCTGTATCTATGATCTGCTGAAGGCCAGATTTGAATGTAGCTTGCTCTTCCTCCGATAAAGAAGCGTGAAAAAGACAGACAAGCCCAAACATGTCCTGTGTTGCATATGAGAGCATAGCTTCTTCATCCTGTTTCACATAACGTACCGTTATATTGAGCAAATCCAGTTCCTGTTCAGATACAATCTTCCCCATCTCTTGCACAAAGCTGGAAATTCATCCATCGGGATAAAATATTCTTGGAGCAGGTCATTGCTTCCAGGCTGATGATACTCCATAAATGCGGACGGAGATGCCATGGCATTATTACGGCTGATTCGCTGACCATCCTGAGACTCAAAATAACGTTGTTGCAGTTGCCAGAACCAGTCCTTAGCCCACGGAAATTCTCGATTCAGATTAAACAGGATTTTGGCTGGTAGCACACCCTGCTCTCGCACCGCAAGATGATTGTAATCACTCAAATCACCTTCAGAATCTAAAGCGTAATTGATTGCATACATATCCTGAAAATAGCCCTCACCCGGTATCAACGAAATGCGTGACAGATGCATCCGCATACTTGAATCGCCTAAGATGTCTTTACGGAAATACGCCGGATAATCTTTAACGAGAACCTGATCTGTGGTCAATCGATACAATTCATCATCAGTTAACGTTAACGTGACGTCTAGAATTACACCAAATAACCCATATCCACCTAATGCCAAAGAGAAAAGTTCTGCATCATTCGTACGACTGACTTCTCTAATCTCGCCCTCTGCTGTTAACAACCGAAAGGATTCAACACTCTCCATTAACGTTCCATTACGGAGTTCACGTCCATGCGCATTTACACTTATTGAACCACCAACCGTAAAGATGTTCTGGGACTGCATACTTTTCACAGATAGTCCATAGGGATTAATGGCACGTTGTACATCTGCCCAGGTAGCTCCCGCCTGTACTGTCATTTTCTTCGCTTCAGGCCGAATCTCAAGTATCCGGTTGTACGATGTCATATCAATTACAATTCCGTCTTTGTAGTATGTATGGCCTCCCTGACTATGTCGTTGTCCAGCAATCGATACGGTCATATTATGTTTCTTGGCTTCCTGTAGCAGCTTAACCAGCTGCTGCTCCTCTTCTCCTGATACAATTCGCTCCACCTTTACGGGATGCAAACGACTATAGTCTGTGATCAGATAAGGATCTTGATCACTTCCACTCGTTCTCCAGTAAGACCAAATACATAGCATCGCCAGTAATAGGAGTATCGCACCTTTTTTGACCACTTGTACCTGATCCCTCCATTTACCACGTTTCAAATGAAACGAATTGGTTAATCGTTTACATATAGATTACAACAATTGCAGATGTTAGGTATACCTCGTACTTTATATCAGAAGGAGGAACAACTTATGAGCGAATCAAAAAAAGATAAAAGAAATGAAAATCTGAAACCTGGTGTAAACGCCATCTTACATCCAGACCAAGACAATCCAGGTCCAACAGACATGATTGAGGATGCTTTAGGAGATATCGTGGATAATATAGCTCACCCAAACAAAAACACCAAAAATGATCAAAATGATAAGAACAAATCATAACACGTACTACAGAAAGAAAAAGTCCTTCTACCCGAACAAGGGTACAAGGACTTTTCTTCTTCTTTATTTTATGCGAGATAGGTCACTGATGATTTTCATCGGTTAGAGCTGGCTTACCTTTGTTTCCTTAGCAATACGCTGCAATTCCTTGTGAATCCAGATAGCTGCAATCGCTCCTTCTCCCATAGCAACTGTCGCTTGTTCGGCATGCACACCAAGATCACCCGCAATCCATACATTTGGAGCTGCTTGCATTGTGCGTGGATCAGCTCTCACATGTCTATTGTCAGCAATCTCAGCACCCAATTGCTCCGCCAACTCATAGTGTACCCGGTTGCCTCCAAAAGCGATAAAACCCCGCTCAGATTCAAACATCTGACCATCTTCGGTTAGAATTCCTGTAATATAACCCTCTTCGGATTGCTGCACTTCCTGCACAGTAGCTTCAAGGTAACGAACCCCTTCTTCCTTCATCCGACGATGAAGCTCAGCGGAGATCTGCTTATGTTCATGATTCACATATAACAGATCATTGGTTCGCTCAATGAGTACCAACGCCATATTCGCACCAGCCTCGCCAGAACCTAACAAAACGGTCTTACGGTCTTGTATCTCATAGCCGTCACAATCCGGGCATACATACACCGTCTTGCCGAGAGTAGGGTTTAATCCCTGGATATCGGGAATACGATCAGAAAGTCCAGTAGCCAGAAGAACGGTACTCGCTTCAAAAGTTAACCCATTATCACAGGTAAGCTGAATACGTTCCCCTTTTCGCTGAGCTTCAATTACACGACCCTTTTGAAAATCAACTCCGGTTCGTTCTGCCTGCATTCTGCCTTTGGCGCGTAACTCTTCTCCGGAAACGCCGTCAGGATAACCAAGAATATTATGATAGGTTCGGCACAGGGTGGATCGTCCTTCTCCCGCATCAATTACAAGCACATGATGTGAGCTATAACGTCCCAGCTGAATAGCTGCCTGAAGCCCTGCGATTCCTCCGCCTACAATAATGCAATCATAATTCTGCATGCTCTCTCTCCTCCAATGCTATCATCTTCTTTTCTTCTATGTGTAGTTTCATAAAACCCTTATATTCATTAAACCAACTACACTAACTCAAACGTCTACCTATAGTTTGATCCAAAGCAAACAACCCAAACCATCCGCGAGCAACTCGGTTTATTTGGGTTGTAGCTATATTTAATATGAAAACACATATGATTCAAAGCGATCAGCATTCGAAATGGCGTTCCACACATCCGAGGTTTCTCCGCCCATATACCAGTACGCTAAACCAGCAATTTTCCTTTCTGTACTCATCCTCACTTTGGCAGTCAACGAACGGCTATCTTCTGCCCAGATATATCGTGGAATACCGCTACCTGAATAACCAATGACATACTGTGCCAAACTTGCATTCCATTGTCTCACAGAACCTTGAGCCTTGGCTCGCATTCCCTGCTCACCAAGCGTTATATCCCATGAACTTGTAGCTGTGTTCTGTGATGACCAATCCCGTGTATAGAGTGGCAGCGCCAATATTACTTTGGAGCGTGTAACGTCAGCAAGCATGGTATCCAGTCCCTGTTCTACCCACGGAAGGGAGGCAACCGAACCCGCAATGGGGTCACCATTCCAATGCTCCTCATATCCCATCAATACCATATAATCGGATACTGCTCCTAACCTAGCGTAATCAAAAGCTGCCGTCCAATCCGTTCCAAGGTTAGGTGACACATCCACAGATATAACAGCGCCTATCGCGTGTAGAGATGTCGCCAGGGATGTGACAAATGTAGTCAACCCCTCTCGATCAGCAGGCTGTACATTCTCAAAATCTACATTAATGCCATGTAAATCATATTTTATCACATAAGCAACCACCTGAGATATCACATTGGCACGATTCGTAGCACTAGATAACATCTGATGGGTAAGTGTCGGATTGGAACGGTTCCCAAGAAGAGGCCACACCTCCCTCCCCGTAGACCTTGCCCACGTTAATAGCGTGGAATCCGTATGGTCTGTCACCTGCATGCTACTATTCAGGAAAAACCACCTGGGCACGAGTGTGTTCACTTCCGATTGTTGCACCTGTTGCTTAAATTCTGCTGTCGTTGAATCATATTGCCAACCAAGCTGAATCCCCAATTGATCTGGTGTTTGCAGCTGCTCAGACCATGCTTTATTCTGCAATATCGCATGAAGCATAACCGCCGCCTCTTCTCTTGTCACCTGATCCTGTGGTCGGAAATATCCATCACTGCCTCGCATTAAGCCTAATTGATAGACCACCTGAACATAAGGTTTGGCCCAACCTGATATAAGGGATGCATCTGCATAAGTATAAGGAAGTAGTCCGGTAGAGCCTGTCTGCTGTTTCAGCATTCTCACCAGCAGTGTTGCTGCTTCCTCTCTCGTAATGTTGGCATTAGGTTGGAATATCCCTTGACCCTTTCCTTCCATAATATTAAGGTTTGTCATCGCAGAGATATTGCCGTAATACCATGCAGTTGAACTCGTATCCTGATAGGGACTCAGATTGTTTTTCACCGGCTTAAGTCCCAGTACTCTAACCGCAAAAGTGGCAAACTCAGCTCGGGTCACTGCTTTCTTAGGCTCAAATGTATGGTCGGTGGTCCCCGCAGCAATGCCCTTATTTACTAGATTCATAATAGCAATACGTGCATAACTATTACTGATATCTTGAAATTGTTGCGTAGCACCTGCTGCTTGAGCCTTGTTGTTGTTGTAACTCATCATTGATCCAAGAAGAACTACGCCACTCAATACCAGTTTTAAAGCCCGCATATAGATACGTTTCTTTCTTTCATTTATCACATTAAAAAGCCTCACTTCATTGGAGTACGAACATAAATCATCGTACCAAATTGAAGCGAGGCCGTATGTGGTTAAATGTTGGAAATTTGTATATGAAGCAGTTAAGCAATGTAGCTTATTTGTGTACTTTTACACGCTCTTCAATCGGTTGGAATTCTTTCTCACCTGGTGTAGCTGTTGGTTTACCAAATGGCATCTGAGCGATCAATCTCCAGTTCTCTGGAATGTTCCACTCTTGTTTAACTTTCTCATCGATCAGTGGATTGTAGTGTTGCAGGGAAGCGCCCAACCCTTCTTGTTCCAGTGCTGTCCAGATTACCAGTTGCAACATACCATTGGATTGGTTAGCCCAGATTGGGAAATTATCCGCATAAGCTGCAAAGTTCTGTTGGAGTTGTGCAATTACGTTGTTGTCTTCGAAGAACAGAACCGTACCATAACCGCTACGGAATCCTGCCATTTTCTCAGCTGTAGATTTGAATGCTTCTTCGTTACCTACAACCTCACGCAAAATTTCTTCTGTGTGATTCCACAATTTATCATGTTGCTCGCCCAGCAATACGACTGCGCGGGATGTTTGTGAATTGAATGAAGTTGGCGTGTATTTCACCGCTTCTTCTACGATCTCTTGGATTTTGGCATCCGAGATAGTGGATTCTTTACTGATTCCATAATAAGATCTTCTGTTTTTCAACGCGTCAAAGAAAGTTGTAGACATTACATATTCGCCTCCTAAATTTTTCATTCATCTTACTAACATTAGTAACTATAATATAGTAACAAACATTAGTCAATAAACTAATTTATTTTCACTAAATATACAAACTTTGTGATCCCTTTTTACAATGAAGTGCATACTTTCAGAGCTCAGACATTCATCGAATATTTACGATTTCCGATAATCAGCGCGGTACTTCTCTTCTGTGGACGAATTACTCTTTGTCTCGTCTTTGCGTTTCTCTTCTTGTTTCTCCATATTCAAATCCTCCATCGGAATCGGATCTACCGTCTGTTCCTCTTCATATTTATCGAACAAACTTTCCTTCTCCGTGGGGTACTGCTCGGGGTGATCGTGATTATATTTCTGTTTCGATGATGTAGTATCGCCTAATTTGTTATTTTCCATTCTTAACGCCTCCTTCGAATTAAGATGCTGATCTTCTCTTTACCCTTTCTTTACCTTTTCTGCTTGTCTTCTAAACAAAAGGAATGGCGTATTTGCTGCTCAATTTCGATCATCATATACAACAAAAAGGCCGACCAGCATACGCTGACCGACCTTAACTATGTCACTGGTGTAAACGAGTCCGGTACAGATCTGGACCGCAACCGACACTTTGTTTGAAAATGCGACTAAAATGAGACAAACGCTTGAATCCTGACAGACGTGCAGCTTCGGTTACACTAATACCAGGTTGAAACTGAAATAACACCTTGGCCTGATTGATTCGCCGGTCGTATAGATATTTAAAGATCGTACTGCCTGTCGTTTCTTTGAACAAACCCGCCATATAAGGCTTCGATAGATGAAGCTCATTCGCCAGATCATCCAGACTAATATCATGCATATAATGCATGTCTACATATCGAATGATGTGTTGAACATGTCGTTCTTTATCCGAAGAAGGGCGATGCTCTTCTAGGTTGCCCTGACAGATACCAGCAATAACATATAAAAGTTCACACAATCGAACGTTCAACCGTTCCTGTACAAAGGAGCCTGTGTGCAATGAAAGCTGATGAAGCTGCAATAACAATTGTTCAAACTCTGCTCGCACTTCTCCTTTTAGATTAATTCGGCAATTCCCTAATTCTTCAAAAGGCTGGAGCACTTCATCCATTCGATCCGGATGTAAATGGCTGCGAACTGCTGAAGGATCAAAGTGAAGTGTCGTTCGCTCATAACGTTTGCCTACAATGGGATGGGGTCTGTGAAGCGTCATGCCATGCATCAGCACTAAGTCTCCCGGTGCTAGCACATAGACACGGTCTCCAATGATATACGTACACTCCCCATCATGAAAATAATAAATCTCATACTGAGCATGAGCATGAAATCCATCCGACTTCCCCACGTTAAATAAACTGGTAGAGCGATAGCTATATTCAAGCGGGTTGGTAAAATGCATCATTCGTGGCATTAATAATACCTCCTGTTGGAGAGAGGTTTTTGTCCCATGAAGCAACAGAAGCCATGAACACATATCTGGTTACGTTACGTGTCATGGCCTCTATAGGAACATCATGTATTATAACTTATGATAACGCAATCTGCTCCTTGTCCAATTACAGAAGTTGCTCAATGCTTGCCTGAATATCAGCAATGGAATCAATCGGTTCAAAACGTTTAATTACACGTCCCTCGCCATCAATTAGGAATTTAGTGAAATTCCATTTGATTGCATCGCCATGTAACCATTCTGGCGCCTTATCCGCGACCATAAGCTTCAGTAACTTCGCTTGTACATCTGTCTCATCAAAACCTGCGAATGGACCCGATCTTTTCAGAAAGTCATACAATGGATGAGCTGCTTCACCATTCACGTCCAATTTCGAGAACATTGGGAACTTCACACCATAATTAATCTGACAGAAGGATTCTGCCTCTGCACTACTTCCCGGCTCTTGTTCTGCAAACTGATTGCAAGGAAAACCGATAATCTGTAAGCCCTGATCTTTGTACTGGTCAAAGAGCTTCTGCATATCATCAAACTGATGGGTATACTTACATTTGCTTGCCGTATTTACGATCAGCACAGGCTTACCCTCATATTGATAGAGCGGGAAACGTTCGCCACTCGTTTTGGTCACAGTAAAATCATAGATGGTTGGCATGTTTATGGTGCACCTCGCGATTGATAGTATATGTATGTTGGAATACAGTTTTCATTATATATGAAACCTATTCACTTGTGTTGGGAAAATATCGTATGGGCACACCATCAGCCATGGTCTAAGTTGCCTGATAACAGTAAATCTAACAATCCATCGGGGACAAGTTTTGCTTGTGCATGCGATGTAAGAGATGAGAGTTCAGGGATCGATTTCCATACCGCTCTGAACGGAGTGGCTCCTTCTATGCCTTGAATTTCGTTGGTATCATACAAGCTTCGATCGACCAGTTCAGCTTCATATATAAAATCAATTTCATGACCCACATTATCTAAGTATGAAAAAATATTTTCGATAACATATAGCAACTTTGGCTCTTCGATCTCCGCATCTATTTCTTCCTTTACTTCTCGGATAATTGTATCTTTGCTGTTCTCACCATACTCTACGGTTCCGCCAATGGGTCTATAGAAGGTTTGCTTAACAACTGGATCAACGATTTCCTGCACTAAAATGTTATCCCCTTTACGAATTAGACAGAGCGAAACAGTTCTAATGACCATGTTCATTCACCCCAAGTGAATAGCTCAATATGATGTCTCCATTATCTTCAAACTCACCTGTTTCATGAAATCCACACCGCTTATATAACCGATTAGCTACCGTATTGTGAGGCACATGCGATACTCTGAT
Organism: Paenibacillus sp. DCT19; assembly: GCF_003268635.1. Taxonomy (NCBI): domain Bacteria; kingdom Bacillati; phylum Bacillota; class Bacilli; order Caryophanales; family Paenibacillaceae; genus Paenibacillus; species Paenibacillus sp. DCT19. The sequence goes on along the minus strand of NZ_CP029639.1, from coordinate 2,660,423 downwards.
TTGTCTACAATCCGTTCTATCTTTCAATTGATTAATAATTTGCTTGATCGCACTTCTCCCATAACCCCGACCCTGATATTTCTCGTCAATCATCAACCGCAAGATCCAGTAATATCCGTCTGAATACACTTCGTTGTCAAATAGGACAAACCCAACCATAAGATCATCTGCATAGATTCCATGAGGTATTGAAGTAACCTCTTTCACCGCATGCACAAGGGAATCAGCGTTACTAGCAACGAGTGATAATTGATCTTCTCGCGGTCTGAGGGCTATACAAGCTAATTCATTTTCTCTCGTAATACGTTGTAATGTGATTTTGGGCGAGTCCATAACATTCACCGTTCCTTTTTTATTAGAATCGTGAGCTTCTAAGTACCTGCTGCTTCTTTCTTGGTCAACGTATAATAGAGTAGATTGTCAACAAGCTCATCATGTTTATGAAAATGCATCTTTTGCAGGAGTCTAATGGATTGAGCATTTGCTTGCTCCACCGTTGCCTCAATATAATCAACTTTCATGTGGTCAAACCCCATTTTGACGACCTCGGTCAGCGCTTCATGCATTAGACCTTGACCCCAATAGGATGCAGTCAAATCGAAGCCAATTTCCGCTTTGGAAGGCTGCCCCTGATCCCAACAATGGAACCCACATGTGCCTACAAGCTCATGATTAAGCTTAAGAAACAGACCATATCTACAACCTGAATCTGCGATATGAAATTGGATGATCTCTTCTGCTTCAGTAAGGCTCACACAAGGCTCGATATCCATGAATTGAGTAACCCTTGCATCCGAGAAATGTTGGAACACCGCTTGAGCGTCCGATATTGTCAGCTCTCTAAGAACTAATCGATCCGTTTCAATCATTGGAAAAGTGACGATCATAATCACTCCTTTGCATTTCTCATTCGAATCATCGAAAATTGTACATTCGACTCCAGCACTTTTTGTTTCAATAGCATCAGTGAAGGCATGACCCTGAACTCAATGTCCTCTTTTAAAATTGCACCGATTAAATCATTCATGCGTTCCACGGCGATTGGTCGAACAGTACATTTCGAAGTATAATAACCTGCATCTTCGTTTTCTAGCTCAAAATGCTCAGACTCAAATGTATATCTATAGATGTGTCCTTCGCGCACCCGGTCATACCAATCCGACTCAATCGCTATCATACGTTTGGTAGAAGTTACTCCAAATTCTTGAGCTAAATTGAGCTGTTCCGCATCTTCCTTAGACCATACACACACTCTGGGGCACTCTCTTGGGAAAAAATAATGTGCAGCATGATACGCATCAATCGTCCACACTTTGGCATCCGTCTGATTATAAATCGTTCTTGGTTCAAATATTGTAATTTCCGATTCTTCACTAAAATGATAAAGCTTCATACAGATCTCCTTTCGGCCAGATACTCGTCTTGAAGCAGACCATAATATGCGAGATCCTCATACGTATCTCCCTTTATGACATGTTGCCTTAAGCATCCTTCAAACTTCATACCCAATTTCTCCATCACTTTGCCTGAAGCTGGATTCTTACCTAGATGACGAGCGTACACACGATTTAACTTTAATTCGTCAAACGCATACGCCATCATACCTCTGGCTGCCTCTGTACAATAGCCATTATTCATAAATGGTACACCAATCCAGTACGCCAGTTCACCGTGATTAAACTTAGTATGAAGTGCTATAGTCATCGCACCGATTAGATATGATTCCTCTGTGTGCACAATGGCTAGCGTAACTGATTTTCCTTCAATGAATTGATCCTGATGTGTGCAAATCCATTCCTCAGCCATACCATCCTTATACGGATGAGGGATATAGAGTGTCATTTCCGCGATGTAAGGATCTCCTGCTAGCTGTTGAACAGAATCTGCATCATGCAGTTGGAACGGACGTAATTGGAGCCGCTCAAGAGTTATCGTGGGTAAGTTACGCATCACCGGAACCTCCTAATCTATCATTTTTGCTTCATCATTATATTGTTTATACAACAACTTATAATGCTTGAAGCTGGCAAAGGTGTTGCTTAAATGATCAACCTGATTCCAAAAATTCTCTTCATTAAAATGGACTAAATCATCAATCAATGCATCGGCTAAGTTGTGATAAGCATTGCTGATATGGAAAATTTCCTGAGCATGTTGAACTACATTTGTTGTTATTGATTGCTGTACTCCCTCTTCTGGTTGTGGTTGTTCGTCCCATACAATTGCTCCAGAAAGCTGCCTGATGTCCAGCAATGCTTGAAATAAAATGCTCTTATATGCCTTAACTTTTAGATCATCCATACATAACCCCTTAACTGTCTTCTACGACTCCTTTTTCACTTCGAAACAGCTTATCATCTAATGCCTCACTATTCGTCACCCTCGTAACTTTATGACTGTAGAGATTCAACTTCGCTTCAAACGCTGGTCTATTATGTTCAAAGTCACTTGTCCATGTATACATCATTTTTAGCATGCCTATATCCGGTTTATAATCGCAATGCTCCAGACCCAGGTTTTGTTTGATGTACCGAGTGAAAATTCGAACTTTCCGCTTCCATAGGGGAGGATCGAGAAATATAATTGTGTCCGCCATATCCAATAAACAGCTATATGAATCCCTATGTACTCCTTCAAAAATCCAATCTCCGCTATGATCGATATCGTTAATAACCTCAACTTGTTCCTCGAGTGACCGCTTGTTTCTTCCGTCTGAAGTATGATGATGAACAATGCTGTCTAATTCATACCAGGGAATACCGAGTTGATTCGATAAACGTTTCGCCAGCGTTGTTTTGCCACTTGCCACAATGCCTATGATGAAGATTTTACGCATACACGCGATCACCCAACTTTCAAGTCAATCCAGTCCATTCACTTCTCTTCTCATACGCCAAAAAATATTATCGGGTCTACAAAACCATCACTCTTTATAAAACTCCGTTCATTCCACCAAATATACGACCTAACACACTGAGATAGATAAGCATACAGGATAGGATTATAGCCAAAATTAGGATTAAGACCCCTTTCTTTCTGTCCTCTGGAACGAGTAGTAGTAATACAGCGACCATGATCAGATAGACTCCCATTAGAAAGGGAATTAAGTAGTAATGTGTGTGAATAGGGAGATAAGCGTAACGCAATAGATATCCCTCAGACAATATCACTGTGATCGGAAGAGAAGCGATGATGGTTGAAAACAAACTATGGCCACGCGCATACCACATCAGATAGGCACAAAATGGAGATATCACCATGCATATTCCCCAGAATAGCATTTCTCTTGCTGGAAAGAAGTGTAGAATCCAGATGGTATAAACATAATACACCGTAAGCATAGAGCCAAAGAATGCAAAGACTTTAGATGCTGCCACGCGAGGAGAATAGCTAAACACGGATAACAGCGTTGCTACGAATACCCATATGCCAAGGCGTCCACCGATATCGTCAAATATCGGATTGATTCCTGGCGCATCAACAAGCTTGGCTGCTAAACCCATAATAACGCCCAACAGGATTGTATACAGGATAGAAACCACTTTTTGCCTAGTTGTGGCTGGTTTCACCGATCTAATCTGATTAAACAGACTGTAAATGAGTACGTCACCGCCTTCTGCTCAGCTAAAGATCTTATCTGGTTGTCGCCACTGTTAGTCATGGAAATGCTTGATTACATTAGCCAGTGCGTTGTAGATCCCACTGAAGGTTTCAACCTCTAGATCGTAATGTCCTGTAAATGCAACATCCGTCTCTTCACCTTCATAAACAATGATTCGATGAGCATATCCATCTAGCCATAGACTTTGGAAAGTCATCTTGGCTGAAACTGCGAGACTAAGATTTACAAACCATCGGCGAATGGACAGGGATTGTGCAAACAATTGATCCACTTGCCATTTCTTTGGTGTAAAATGTACAACGATATTCTCATCATCCTCTGCTATGATTTCTTGAGAATATTCAATTGGGCTTAACTGCACTTGGTGATTGGCATCGATGTATTTATAGACGAGTTCTTTACGGAAACGTGGGATGACACCTTGAGATATTCCATATTCCTGTTCCCCATGACCGTCTTCCAGATATTTAAGAATGGTAGAGTCTACATCGACCTGCAACCCAAGTTGATTCTGTTCCTTACCCCAATGCCCATACTGCTCAATATATTGATACAATTGGTCAACATGATCTTTGCTCATGACAACTGAATACTTTTTATCTAACTTGTAATTGTTCTCTACATAAGAGCGGAGCATACCCGGGAGATGCATACTAAACCCATCCATAATGCTGAGATAGTTCTCCTTTTTCATGTAAAAAAAACCTTCACCCTTAAATTCCAACCATGTTTCACTGCCATTCAGATAGAGGATTCTATGTCCCTCAGATTCCATATCTAAGTATGCAATTCGAGCATCGAGATGGTGACTCAAGGCGATAAACCATTTTTGTACCACCCTCGAATCTTCGAACAATAGACTCATATCCGATGTTGCTGCGGTGAAACTAACGATGAGCTCATTGGCGTTCATATCCATCTTCTCGGCAGAATAATAGATACAACCTATCTTGGCTTGGTGATCTGCATTGAAGTAACGCTCAACCTCATCTTGATCATCCTTAGGCTTCCAACTGAACCCGCCTTCTACATATTTCAGAACAGAAGAATCTACATTAAAATTTATGGAAAAGCAATCTGTCCCATTAATAACTCCATGTTCACTGACATACTTCAGCAACTGTGCTTGCTGACTTGCTTGAATGACCAGCACATAACGATAGTCGAGTCCCATATTATACGTCGCCTTTCACTTGTCCTGCAGATGTGTTAAACACCATACCTTTACCTTCCCAATACTCTGTTCTCACGTCCTCAACACGATAGTCACCATTCGTATATTCATGAATGACTCGTTTCCAGAAGTGCTGTGCAGCGTCATTATTTCCATGCTGAAGAACTTCCCAATTGCCCTTATGCTTATCAAAAACCAATCTAGCAACCTGTTGTCCTAATCCATTTCGACGGTACTTGCGCATAATAAAAAATTCAGCAATGGATCTAGCATTTTCCTGAACTAGATAGCAAAAATCATTGACCAGTACAAAGCCTGCATATTGTCCGCTTATTTTCACAAAGTACGCTTGTCGCTTCTCTTCCGTCCAATAATGATCCAGATAGCTATACCCATAGAAGCCTTGTGCATTCACATCAGCTCCATTAAGTTCACTGAGATCGTATTCATATAATTCAATAAGTTGCCTTAATATGGACTTCTCATCCTCTGAAACTTTGATGATCTGCGCGAGGTCTTTCATCACTTACCTTCTCTCTAATAACATTATTTATATTTATCCTGCCATTGTTCTATCCAGGCTCTATAAGATGTTCCCGTGTGCTGCTCAAGCGTTTGGCCATCTATCGTATACACCCATCCATCGTTCATCTCACTGTGCGCAGGATAGCTGTACCCACCAATGATCTCCGTGGCTGAACTCATAACATAAACAGTTGTTTGTGGATTATCATAATCACTATTCTCATCTAGCGGATGACCCGACACCGCGAACTTACTTGTGCTAATTTTCTCACTAACATACATTAAGGGATCTACATCCTGAACGCTCCAATATTGAACATAAGGCATCTCTACGAGTTGTTTCTTCTCCAGCGTATATTCGTGTACAATACCTTCATTTCGAATAATCGTAAAGCCTTGATCAAGGACATATCGTTCCACCATGAGATCGTTTTCAATAGTATTTGGGGTATTGCATCCAATGAATAGCAACAATAGAACAAGAATAAACATCCTCTTGTTTACGTTCATGGATTCTCCTCCCTTTCCGATATGAAACGATTATTTTAATGATTAGATCCGGAAAAATCACTCATTTCATTTAGCCCCGTCTTTTAACTCTTGCCAAAGTAAGTTTACGATGAAGTTAGAGATCGCATCCTCACTGACATTCATATTATCTATAAATTCATGAAATTCTCGCTCCTCCTCAGCTACACCATCATAATTCAAAGGAATCTGATTGAGAATTTTGTACTCTTGGATCAAATGAGGTACTTTATTTAAATCGAACAACTCATAATGATTGCGAATATACATTCCTAATGTGAAGTGTACTCCGATCAAATCCTCTATGCTCATTAGCTCGTCTTTCTGGGTATTAGTCAGTCCAACATGGATGATGTGGTTTACCAGTTCGCCTATGGAGTCTATAACTATTTTCTCTTTCATGACTCGTTATGATACCAATACATCGGTCTTTCATCAATTTTGTCAAAACATAGTTTAGCAGCTAGATGATTAGATTCCACATTATCTGAATGACAACACCAATTAGGTGTCAATTGTTTGTGCAGACATTCTTTAATAAACTGAGTACCCATCCAAGTTGCAAGACCTCTTCTCTTGAAGCTTTCTATTGTAATGATATCAATCTCGGCAAATCCCCCTCCAATGTATGGAGACGTGCAAACACTGACTAGGTCCTGTTTATGTTTAAGAAAATGCCCTATGCCAACATCACAGAATTGTGCATTCGAATTCCAGACTAGCTTGTAATATGGATAGAAGTGCTCCCTATATTCTTCTGAAATCTGTTCATTCAGAGGAATGTAGTCATAATCTTCATTACGTGGCATATCTATATCTGGATATGTATGAAGAAATTTAGCCCGATTAAACTTGAAGTAAGATCGTGAAATTCGAATCGAATGATGTATTGTATATTTGCTTAATTCAATTTCCCAAGCATCGCTAAACACACCTAATGCAAAAAATCCATTGTGATTTGCCGGATCGTTCATATAACGAATAACTGCTTGGTTGAAAAGTTCATCATCTTCTCTACCAGCCAGACAGTAGAAGCCACCTGAACTCGTTATAAAACAAGCATTCGGATGATCCAGGTGATTCACAAATACCCTGCCCTTTTGGATCAGTTCAATAACCGACAGCGCATACACTGCTTTGCTTCGAATATCATCCAGCCAGGGCAAAACGATATCAAATTGTTCTTTACGTAGCTCGTACATACTCTACCTACTTTCTTAGTGATGCTCTACTATATCTCATTCAATATCTCTTCTAGCCAGAACCAGTTGTCACTCACCCACATTAACTCATGGGCAAATCTGCGCAAGGTTCGATGTTCCTCCGACTTAATACTTAACCAGGATGCTTCCTTCCACCATGTCAACTGGATAGAACGAATGAGTTTTGCAACAGTTAACGGACTGCTCTCACGATACCCCACTACAAATGCCTTTGTTGATTCTACATTGATGTTATTCTCTAATATAGCACCTGATAGAATAGCTCTCGAAATATCAAATTCGGGATAAATATAGTGCATTCGATCAAAATCCAAAATCGCAGAAACCTGATTGGAATGAAACAAAATATTATCTACAAATAGATCCCAATGAACCCAACCCTCTTCACACGATTGAAACGTATTGAGGTTAAATCCATCTATAATTTTCCGCTGTGTCTCCAATGCTGAAATGTACTTATGCGCTCCTGCAGTATTGGCATCATTCCAGTTCTTCTCCCAAGTCGCTAACGTGGATGCCTTAGACTCTGGTTGCCAATGCAAAGGATATCTGGGCGGAGCGTTCAAACGGAGCCATTGATGAAGCCTACCTATGATCTGACCTAAATGATACATTTGATCTACATTTAGCTCTCCTGGGTTTGCCATACAGCCATCACAATAATTTGTGACCATGAATCGTTCACAAGATGGGGTTCGTTGAATATAACGACCTTGGTCAGAGAAAATCTTAGGACATGGAATGCCTATTTGATGTAATTTATCTTGTAAACCTAACGCCGTTTCAACTGAATGCAACAATTGATCCGAATATCGTACTGCATTATATTGCTTCACAAAGCGTATTCCTGCATCCGTATGTAATTTCCATTTCAGATTGGCGTATCCAAAAAGATTAGGTTCTGCACGATACGTAGTCCAGCCATAAATCTCTTTAATCTGTACTACGATCTCATTTAAGATATCATCCGATGACTTTAGTTCCATGAACACTCCCCTTACTTATCAAAGCAAAATTTCAAACGATTCAATCAGTTATTTATATGATTTAGCTTCTATAACAAGCGAAATAAGAGATTGTCTCAATTCATGACCTAGTGAAGTACTATTTAGAAGATCTTCAATTAAACTATAGTTTATTTTGCAAGCATTATTTTGAAGATAATGTAACAGTAAATCAGCTTTGGTTTGTCGCCCCATTAAATAATAAGCTACATACCACACCTCAGGACTTGCCATTTGAATTCCGTCCCATTCTCCCATACGCTCTAACGGTAAATGAAGTATTCCTTTCTCGGCATATAAGGCAAATCCACCAATAAAGTCTACATGATATGTCTCAATACTCATCCTATATTGACTCGCAAAGGGATAATCCCCACTTTCTAACTCTAAACATTCATAACCATGAAGCACTTTCATTAATTCCTGTTTAGGGCAATTTACCGTGATGTCCCAATCATTAATGGATTCAACCAGGTTCAAATAGTACAATAACCCACTGCCACCAAGCGAATACATGATATCGTGCTCTTCCAACCTCTGTATTATCGGAATGAGTTTATCAGGTTGCACTTCCATACCACCTACCAATCTACATATGTCTCAATTCGTCCGTAGTGCCTGTCAACTCTGACCATCGAGCCGAGAGAAACTTTGCATAGTTTAACGAGCTGATCCCATATGACCCTAGAGAATGCCCATCGTTTATCTCGACCAGTTTCATGTTTCCATCTGGATCTATACCAAAATCCATCCCATAGGCAGCAGGCGCATCCACAAAATCTATAACCGCACGTTGCACCACACTTACATCTATTGTGGAATCCCATGCACCCTTGTACTGCCTAATATCGAGAATTTGCCCATATCGGATAAAACAACGCCATTCTGTTTTGAAATCCACAATCTCCGAACACCAGATGGTCGTATCTTCGTTTTCTTCAACAAGTCCTATAAAATCTTTGTATTCTCTCACTACTTTTCCAGCAAACTTTTTCGTTGTATCTTTGGGCTTAATAAATACATTCCAATTCTGAGGATTGGCAAAAATGTCTTGGATGGTTGTGCTCCATATTTTTCGACCATAATACTGGGATAAAGACGGTGGATAATCTATTTCCCCTTGCTTTCTATGGATTCCCAATAACTCAAGACGTTTTCTAACATTACCAATTCCACCTACAACAATATGTTCTGGATTCTTCTCAGCAACCTCTTGGATATCATAGAACTTAACAATCTCCCACCCCAATGAAGCAAAGCCTTCATAAGCAATAAATGCATTCACATTGTAAAACATGCCATCCTGATTCACCTGTATATATGCTCTCACTCTTGTCACGTCCTTCATGTTGTCGATTAGTCAACTTCGATTGTAAACATCACCTGCTCCAATCTGCTGATATGACCTGATTAATCCATTATTCTCTTGTATAGATCAGCGCTCCTCCAGATCCCAGAATAACTAGCTTTTTTCCAGAAGGGGAAAAACCACATCTAATCGACCCATCCAGCCGATTCAAATCTATCATCGTTGCACCCTCTAGATAGTTATAGTTAGGTCGAAATACATTCTCTATAATGACTGATGCTAGAGGCCACCACGGATAGATCACTTCCACACTCCAACCATCATAAGTGACCCGGTTCCCATCACCGGAGTCAAATCCAAAAATAGGAATGGATTCGTCATTATATGGGATTCGGAATGTTAACTGATCTGGACTCATATTGTCATAGGTGTTGTTGGCATCTCGATCCCTATGGATGGATAGACCTGTATTAGAATCATTCAAGCTGTAGCCTGAACTACTAATCAGCACAAGGTTCTCATCTGAGTTCCAGCCACAAGCTATACAACCTGCCGCAGGAATTAGCACTTCATTATGCCAAGGCTCTGGCGGTTTAGAAGGTACCATTTCTTGTGCTCGATGTAACAGATTCAATTGGGAATCACTGCGTTTTTCTTGATTGCTATTAGATGGAAGGTTCATAACTAACTCCTTCATTCAATTCTTTTCTTCATTCTAAACTCATCACCGTACCAAACGAATTTTTCATATTCGGTGCATACATCAACCAAGAATCTGGATTGAAAACGGAGGAGAAGGCGAGTTCAGCCTCATATTGTCGCTTGGCTTCATCCGCACTTAATCCTCTAGCTATCAGATTACTGATGTTATACTCGGGTCAATTAACTACTCGTTATCGCGATCAATTGTTTATTCATCTTTAGGATGGATTGATAATGCTCCTGAACTTCTTGGGAGTTGAAGTATGCTGCGCTTTGAATTAAATAATCTGCTAATGCCTCTTGATCACTGCCCGTTTGGTTCTCATAGCTACGACTTCGGATTGATTCGAGTTGCCCCGTAATTTCTTCAATAATCCGTACTCCACGATATAATTCATTACTCAGTCCTTCTAGGTCGATATACCGCCCACCAGTGTCCGATACAATCCATTCTTGCTGCATACCTAAACACTCAAAAAACAATGAAAAATCGACATACATACTAAATATACTATTCTCCCTTAGACTACTAACATCAGTATAATTCGCGTAAGAACTGATTGGCCCGTACAATAGTGTTATTTCACGGTGCATCACACTTAAGTGTTGCAAATCCCTGGACACGATATTGCTAGATCCGCCCCGATCACCAATGTATAACCTGTTGTTAGATATTGCGTAGGCTAACTTTTCGTGAAGCGCTCCCACCCTATATTGTGAGTTAAAATAACTCAAGGCAATTTCGACAGCCGTTTCATAATTCTCATGTTCTTTAGCTCTGTCATACTGGAACACGTTCAATGTGCCTGATAATATGAATAGAAGTACAACGATGATGAAGAGCTTACCTTTTCTCATATTTTCCACCTCTATACTAGAACGCTTTAACAACTGCACTTGTCACCTTTTTTTAGGAATTCAGTTCTTTTTTCATATAATAGTGTGTGTATCCTCCTGCATTTTCGATCTTGCCATACACCTCAAAGCCTTCTTTTTTATAAAAATCCAAGGCCTGAAAGCTTAGTGTATCTACTTTGATGAAATCACATTTTTTCTCCAAAGCGATCTTCTCTACTTCTTGAATCAGTTTCCTACCATACCCTTGCCCTCTTAGGCTAAGTTCAACAAATAAATAATGAATCTCAAGCCAGTTCCAGCACGTTTCACCCAAAATTCCTCCACGAACTTGATTTTCATCATCTTGTAGATATAGTTGTATCTCTTGATATCTGCCTTTGATCTCATCTGGAAAGTGCTCCATATTATAATAGAAGACATTGTCTCTTACAAAATTTTTCATATCATCATTATTCACATTTGTTATATGTAACGTCATCGTTGTTACCCCTTTTCTCCCCAGTTTAATTGGCTGTTCGACATTCTTACTTTGCCACTGTTTAGTCTATAGTGATCTCATTTTCTATCGTGAGATGAATATCCTCAGAGTGGAGCTTCCCCTCATTATCATTCCAAGTGACCCTAAGCGATGTACTCGCATAATGTTGTCGATCCTTCTTCGTCTCATCATACGAATAATCACTAGTTACATAGCCTATATTCTTAAGATTATCATTGTTGAGTATTGTAATAGGACCATCGTGAGAGGTGGCTACATGCGAAATAACCTTACCATAATTACCGTCAGGATCTTTCTCTTGAATATCTAATTTATAATAGTTACTATCTGCGATACTTCTTGGATCACCTTTAAACGTTATGCTTGCATGGCCGCGTTGAATCTGATTCGGTGTGACAATAATTTTGTAGTTTGAAACGTCCCACATATTTCCTGTGCCATTCAGTTCATACACGCGTACAGCTGTATTTGCCGTATTACTTGGACCATGGTTGGTTTGCTCATCTTCCTTATTGAAGTACAGCCAGCCCCATATGACATTAGACGCAATAATTACACTGAGTAATCCAACGAATGTTTTTCTCATTTTCCACTCCCCTTATTAGTTCATTTCTCCTTTCAATTACTACTTCTCTCCGGATAACTCTTCATTGGTAGCTTTGATGAATTGGTCTTCTTGTATTTCCACAGCTATATATTCGGTTGTCTCTACACCCTTGACCTTATATAATTTCGTGCCTACTGGATATTTGTTGGAGAAGCCCTCTCCATCTGACCCCTCTTTGTCAGAGTACTGTCTCACATGTCCGATATCATGATCGATCTCTTCTTTTGTTAGTGGTTCATTGGTAATGCTATACGTGTTATTGTTCCATACAACAAATGAATAAGCCCAGCTTGAACTAGAACCAGTTCCTTCATCGATTGCTCGGCAACCAGAAATAACGATGATGGCGAGAAAAAGTGCAATGCATATACGCAGTGAATACCTACTGGAATTCATTTATCTTTTTCCCCTTTCGAATTCGTAATCTATATGCCGTAAAAGCCAAGAATGAGCTTGAATTTCTTCTTATTTTTCTTCGCTAACTTCAGTCCCTCTCTCGTATCCATGATCCAAACACGCTTACCAAGCCACACTCGAATATATATTGATTTTAGTTGGAAAGGCGAATAGATTCCCTTAATTTCCGTTTCGGTTCCATCTTCCTGCTCCAACTCAGTTCGAATAAACCAAGTATTCCCGAAACCAATTTCAATGTATTTCTTCAACCTGCTTCTCCTTTACTTGTTCAGTTCTGCTGGTTATACCACTTTCTAAGCTGGTTAATATGAGCTTGATGATAACGGCTATGGTCAGCCATGTGCCACAGTCCCCAACGAATCGTAGCTTGTTTTTCGTTTTCATGCCCGAATAGGATTATTCGATCAAGATCATCATCTGTTAATTGGTCACATGAATCTTTTAACATTTGTAGAACACCTTCATATTGTGAGATCAGTCGCTGCCACGGAATTCCGTTCACCATAGGAAGTTTATTATGTTCGTCAATCATAGGGCCATATTCTTCTATAAATGTCTGCGGCAGTGGTTCTCCCTTTATTCGATACACCCAATTCAGATCCACATAGAGAAGATGCCGAAGTAGCTGTGCAGTGCTATTAAACTCGCTGTTGTACCCCTTATAATCGATCTCTTCTTGTGACATACCCTCGGTGATTCGTTGTAGTCGCTCGCTATTCTCCTTCACTGCGGAATATAACACCCCTACCATAGGCGACATATTGCCTTCAGCTTTTAGATCATGTAACATTCTGCCACCTCCGTCCTTTATTTTAGGAGTAATATACGGGCTCGACTTGATATAACGTACGCTCAATGATCGGGCAAAGATCGCCATCGGTCTCATAAAATTTAATGCGGAAATACAAACTTTTCAGAAAGTTCTTTATATTATTTTTCTGCCTGAAGGCAGGAAGAAACTCTGGACTTTTTTCCACTGTACCAAAACGTTGAATCCACTCTTCTAGCTCTGTCCGACTAATCATTTTTCGATTTAAAATTTGAATGATGGGTCTGATCATGCGTTCGTCTTCACCATCGGAGTAAACCCGATCTGTTATGGTCATTTTTTCATAAATTAGATCAAGCATCGTGGACAGATCCTTTTTGTCCAATTCGGGGCACTGAGCCAAATCATCCAAAGCATCTGCAGCATGAGCTATGGCGTGAGCCCAGCCTTTGTCTTCATCGTAACCGCGATAATCTCGCTCTTGTTGTACGTTGTAGAATACATTCATCTTAATCTGATGGATCTGCTCACTTGAGAGAAACGGTGATTCATTATGTCTTGCCAACAGAAGTGGTATAACGAGCATGGAGAACGATCGTGTGAACACAGAATCTGTGTTAGATTCACCAAGCCTATAGAGCAAATGGTTATCATCCATAACAATGGACAGAATGTGCTCTAGTTCGTTTACAGCTAGAATGTTGCCAGGAATCCAATGGGATAACGTTGTATAGATGAGATCATCACGTAATTCGGCATCCACCGAACCGATATGGCTGATCATTTCCTGTACTAATGAGAATACGCCTGCAGGTGCTTGGTAATCATTTTCTTTGATCAGGAATAACTTTTCTTTTAAATTCATTGGCTATTCTCCTACTGAAAATGTATTGTCGACTGTTACTTAGAATCTGTTAACTTTAGAAAATCAAATATTTGGAGCTTATATTCATTCCACTTATACTCTTTATTTCGAAGGATCAGTTTTGGAATATCCCAATTCTGAACAATTGGAAAAATGAAATCTTGATTTTTCGTCCAAAACTTCCCTGCTTCAACAAAATCATCATCGGTATAGAGTCCACAGCGACCTTGCGTAAACTCAGGTCCACGAAGATCACATATCCATCTCCAATGTTGCTCTACATTGTCTTGATATACATAGATAAGTTCAGGGTTAAGAGCGCTAAGTATATTTTGAATACTGTAGGTCAGATCCATTATTCGATCTTCGCTCATCTGCATGTTATACGCGAAGCCAATTGTATTTTGAAAAGTGCTGCTCTCCACAATTGTAATCTGATGCCGATGAATTGGATTATTCACAAAGTCAGTAAATAGCTGCTCTACTTTTGCAATAAACCATTCTGCCTCTTCTACAATAGAAAATGAAGTGAATTGCCGGTCGTAAATGCGAAGTGGGTGGTGATCATCTAATTCATGGTAGAATACATTGGCGATATTGAGCTCATTCAATTGTTCTTGTATAGCAAGTCCTGTTGTGGATTTACCCGAACCAGGCATCCCATCAATGAGAATCAATCTACTGTTCATTTCTTTCCTCCTCATGTTCAACGTTTCTATTGGTTACCCTTTCGTAGACAACAGCATTATGTACCTAAAATTCATTCGCAGGAATGTACATCGTCTGTACCTCCAACTCTCCTTGAACAAAGCCCAGATTGTAGTACAAAGACTCCGCATCATTACCCTCCATGACATAAAGCCTTAGGACTGGATAATGATCTTTAATGACCGTTAAGGCTCGTTGCAACATACGTGTAGCAATCCCTTTTCCTCGGTACGCTGGAATGACACCTACACTGTAAACAGCCGCTTGATTATCTTGCAAACAGAGCCGACAATTCGCAATAAGCTGACCTGTTTCTTGATCGTACACAAGGGTAGATGCTTGATTTAATATCTCGTTTGTATAATTAGGATCTTCATGTGGCACAAAATCTTCAAGCAAGAACTTCTTTCTCCTTACTGCCTCTAGGCTCCCTTCAAAGCTATTAAAATCACAATCTGCAATTTCGTCTTCTTTACTAAATTTCTTAGCCCCCTGCTGATTGCCAATAATCTGTGGACTTTCGATGCTATAATTATGATCCCATACGATGTTGTACTGTTCTGTGGGACGTTGCATCCATCGACATCTGAACTCATCTGGCCAAAATCCAGCTCTAGCGTATAAATCAACCTGATCAGAAAGAATCTCATACGTTTTAATTGGTTTAGTCCGATCAGACCAACTCATTAAGAGTTGTTTAAGAAGCTTCAATACTTCAAATGAATCCTGGAACGGGGGAATATAAAATAAATGATACATCACATTAGGTGCTATTCTTACTCCACCTACTTTTGACTCTCCTTTATAGATCCAGTACGCATTTCTTAGTGAAGCGTTGAAGCCCTCTTCTCTAAAGAAACCGATATATCGCATGTTGTAATAAACGGAGCAATACTTGCCCCATTCTTCAGGGTCAGCTAATTGAATAGCGTATTCACTTGATAAAGCGTAATCATGAATATCCACAGACCATCCAGTATTTTTCATATGTCATTCCTCCTAGGCATCCAAACAAATGAATGAGTAATCTAAATCCTGTTCCACTCCCAATCACTTCACTTCACTTTGGCAAATATGCATGTATCTCTAAGTGTACTTCCATCCACACTTGTGTCTTCATTACGCAATATACCTTCCAAAGTGAATCCTAATCTTTCTGGAATCGCTCTACTTTTGTCATTCAATGTGTCACAGCGTATGATTACTCTTCTCGCCTTTAATTCATTGAATGCAAATGCTGTAATCCCTTCTACCGCCTCAGTCATGTAACCTTTTCTACTGTGACGACTATCGATCCAGTAACCTATTTCGAATTTGGGGACGTCCCAATTTGGATGATGCAACCCGGATGATCCGATAAACTCATTAGTCTCTTTATGAAAAATAAGCAATCTCAGATCTTCCCGTTTCAAATAGTTTAACCGAGCTTCTCTCAAATTCGCCTCCACCACTTCTTCTCGTTGCTCCTTATGGGCAAAAGGAAGCCATTCTCTCAATTCCTGGATAGACGAAACGATAGATTCATAAACAACCTTCCCATCCCCAGGTAAAGGGCATCTAATCAATAGTCTCTCGGTAGTAAATTGGTCAGGGAACTCCATTAAGATTGGATTCATACGATCAGCTCCTTCATTTTAAATAGCAGTTGCATCATTATAGTTGTTTAAAAGACCTTCATGACTTCTTTCCTGTTGACAACACAAGTACGCTACCTACCACTAAAGTCACCACAATTAAAGTAATATGAAATATAAACTCTTCCATCGAATGAACTCGCTGAGTCAATCCAGACATCAACAACAACTCTACAGCTAATACAATAATCCAGATCCATGTCATTGTAGATTTTTTATTGTACATTGTTCTCACTCCTTACTTATTTTACCGGAGTTATCTTTCACTTGTTTATTTATTCATCATTCATGCTATTCCTAATACAAACAACATTGTAGAGGAGTTAGTCTGCTATTAATTGTCCTGTACGGTTGATGAAATTGTTAATTTAACTCCAGTCATCAAAATGCTTTTCAAGAAATCGTAATTCTCCCTCATAATGAGCTAGATGACCTTCTTCTACGAGCTTAACAAAAGCCGGATCTCCGGATGCTGCGCGAGAAGTCAGTGTATTACACATTGTGTGGATACGCCTTATAACCCACTGTTTAAGATCTGTTGGTATATCTATACCATAAGTATCAAAAAATAACTTAATTCTGTTTTTACGCATAAGCGCATGCTCTTCTAGATCATAGGGAACCACGTTGCAATCAGCTTCACCTGGCGAGAACCCCGAAAGCGGCACAGACGTGTAGAGTGTATAAACGATATCCCATATCCGTGGCCCTTTGCCCGCCATATCAAAATCAATGATTCCCACGAGAAGCTTGTCTTGAAACACCATATTGTAGGGTGCAGCGTCGTTATGGCAGACCACGTCATGTTGGCTTGGATCAGGATAATCATTCTGAGATTTCAGTGACGTCATATATCCGACCGTTGCATCATGATAGCTCCTCAGAAGCTTCGCTTGTTGTATTAAAACTTCATCTGTCCACATATACCTTTCGATCTCAGGATACTGGTTACCGGGAACTACTCCCTCAAGATAAGAAAAGATCTCTCTTCCCTGTTCATCTACACCCAAATATCTAGGGACAGTAGATAAACCAACCTTTTCAAGATGTATCAGTAATTCATTCACGTATGCATTTTGCGAGTTACGACGAATGGTATCACCGATTTTGATTACTTCGTTTACGTTTCCACCCGTAAGCACCTCTTCATGATCCGTCATAATCATCCCTCCTCGCCTGTCATATGGTACTCATACATTCCAGTTTCATATCGGTTTTTATATTTATGTTATTATAAACCTAATTTTTCCTGTAGCACATATGTTAATAGAATTACCATCCTATTTGTTAAAAAGCAAATAACGCCGTCAACACTGACGACGCTCCTTGATACGATAGGATACGCTCTATTCACTTAGTAAACGTTTATTAGACTTGGTTGTTACGTAGCAATCTCATGCTGGATCTCCTTACTATTTTCTATAAAATCTGCCCGTTCGACACGGTATAGATCATAGATCTGCTCTGTTCGATTAATCGTATGATAGATATCCGAATATATTTCATTCGCCAGCTTCACGTAAGGAAGTTTCTCTATTGCCTTTCTCGAACGAATATTTTGCTCACGAATCTTAATGAATACCGTCTCAATATGATGTTCAAGAAACAGTTCAACCAAAAAAGATTCTTTCGCTCTTTGGTTATATCCTTTTCCAAAATACGGACTACCAATCCATGTGGCCAAGAAACCCGTTTTATTCACAATATGATATAGATCAATCGTACCAATAGGAGATCCCGTTTCATTCAGAATGGTTCTCGAAATAGATGTATTTTGTTCTTCTTCAGCAATCAACTGTTTCGTTACAAACAAGTATTCTTCATAGGTCTGACATGCATAACGAACGTAAGGAAACACCATAGGATCTGTCATCAAGCTATAAAGTGAATGGCATTCGTGTAAGTCACGTTTTTTCAACATTTTTTCTACCACCTAGTCCTTTTCATTCGCTATATTCAAGCAAACTAAGTATATCCAAGGTGGTGTAGAGTTTAATGAAATCTGGATCATGCTTATGTAAAATTTATCATTAAAATGTTGTTCACTCTTCTGCTATAATAATATCCTCACATCCATTATTGATATAAAATTCGTTCTCCTCGCAAAAATGGTTGGCAGCGGTCGGCACACAATATCGGCATTCGCTTACGCATCCAATCATGCATTTTCTCGTTCCCAAACTGAAAAACATAGAATCCGATGATCGCCGCGAGCATAAAACCTTCCAACTGCAACAACTCCGTCTCTGAGCAGCCCCTTTCACCATAATACGCCTCAAGAAAAGCATCACGGCGATCTGAAGGTAGCATCAAAGCCCCCATTGCCACATCTGTTTGTGCGTATCCCTTTCCATAGAACCCGAAGTCGATAAACCGTAAGTCGCCATTCGCTGTCCAAATCGCATTCCCCAAGCCTACATCGCCATGAATAAGATCTGGCCCTTCATTCCCACCTTCATCCGACAAACGAGAGTTTATCAATCGTAACGTATTATCAATAATTACCGCATCCGCAGATGTAAAAAGACTTTGAGAAACACCTGAATAGATTACCTGTGCCATTCGCTCGTTGTAGGCTTTCCCCTGGCTCGGTCGTGCTTCCATACCGACTGGATTGTACTGATTAAAAAAGGCATGCAGCTCTGACATATGCGTGCCCAGCTTCTTGATAACTTCTGCATCTAGTGTATCTTCTTTAGTCAGATCACGACCTTCCATCCAAGTAAGAAGCGATGCATTCAGTCTGCATCCATCTCCTTCAAGATTCGTGACAAGTTGGCCGCTTTTGTTCCGCACTGGCGTTTGCACTTCATCGTGGTACCATTGACCCCATTGCTCCAACATATCCAGTTCTGCCAAAACACCTGCTTCAGTGTGCTGTAATCCCTTCATCTCCTGCACAAAGGGATCATGAATACGAAGTAGGTACTGTTTGCCAGCGCTGTCCTGAACCCGGTAAGTCCTATTTTCGTTATGTCTTAGAAACGTCAGTTCTGGCCGATCCACATCGTAAGCATTAAGCAGAAGCATTAGCTGTTCATTGGTCATCTCAATCAAGCTCCTTTTCGATTTTCCACTATGGCATGTGCTTGCTTCTCTCACAACAACTCAACTTGCGTAAAGTTATTCATTCCGCACTAACGCACTAAATGTCTTTATTCACTTGATCATGACAATGAACTCATAATCTCCTTTACTAAATCGATCCACAGTAATGAATCCGAATTTCTGGTAAAGGTGAATTGCTGTTTGGTTAAATGCTGCGACTGTTAAGCGGTAAGAACTATGGTCAAATCTATCCACGATGAAATTCAATACACTTGAGAAAAATGAAGCTCCCTGCCCTTTTCCTGTTAATTCTGGATTCATGCCTATTCCAAGATCGATGTAATTTTCACCATAAACATAAGTTTCATTCGGAACCTGAGCTGAACTCCCCATACACATAAACCCAATCAGTTCATCATGAATATCTAAAAGAACGTAATAGGAGCTATTTAGTAATTCATCCAATGCCTCTAATGAAAGTTCATTATCATAGAAATCATACGGTTGTTCATATTTCCAATGCAGTATCTCTTCAGCAAATCCTACGGTCATTTCATGTATTGAATAAGACAATAGATGACCTCCTTTTGATGAAACTATAGTGTTCAGTCCAATCTAGCATCATTATTAATCATTCCGAGCTATATTTCGAATGATTAATTCAATGGAGGATTGCGTGGAGTTCCAATCCATATGAGAATGTCCAGTAAATGAACTCGCAAGATAGGCGCATTGATGAAACAGAAGTTCTAATCCCAGTTGAGATGCATTGATGACCCCGATATCTTGATCTGCCTTAACCCTCAATTGTTCTTCGTACTTCCAATGCTCCCAAGTGTCCCACATTGAATCATCATGACTATTTTCTAAGGTTAGACGGTATAATTCTGTTTTGGTGAATCGGGTAGAAGCCTTGATTTTTCTTAAATCCTTCATTGTGAGTGGATGGATAGCTCCATTGAAAATAAATAAATCCATGTTCGAATCCTTGTCACGTTCTATAAATATAACATCGTGAGTTTGCATACTATGCCTAAAAAGACTCGATAGGAGAAACATCTCTTGGCAGTCAGCGGCATCCATTAACAATACTCGGCCCAGCTCTTCTCTTATTTCAATATGAATGTCTTTTTGCTGTAACACAACGACGGTCATTTCTTTCGATTTCATCCGTACTTTTGCTCGTTCCACCTGATAGGACAGTAACATGTTATACACTCCAAACATTTGGATCTTTCCCACAGTTCCCTATTTAAATACAGTTATCTTAATTGTATATCCTTAACAGTTGATTCACATTTCGCTGAAACTCATAACCTGTGTTCTGGATTTCATAATTCCACCCGGCTTCTTCGATCAAGTTGATGATAGAATCCAAATGTACTGATCTCCCACTTGTTAAATCCACAATAGGAAAAACTCGAATTTCTTTGCTTGTTACTCTCATAAGTTCACTTATGGTCGCTTTGTGAAAACTCAGGTCTAGTCGATCTGAATACATAAACAAGAAATGCGCCGACAATGTGATATCAAACTGATTATCCTGAAAGGGTAGCTGTGGCAAAGTTGCGGCAACATAACGTTTAGAATTTGCAAGCATATCATCGGTGCAATCTGTCAAAGCTCTCATTCGACTTGATCGCAGTTCATCAAATGAATTGAAATAATTCCAAACATAATTTTGTTTAACCTTTCCAATATTCTCAATGCCATGTTCTACATCTAATAGCCCTTTTTTCTTAAGCTGCTGAACCGGATGAGAGTATGCAATATCAGCAGCTGTCACATCTCCTCCTAACCGATTCGCTATAGAGGTAAAGGAACAAGCGCCAGCGGGACAATCTAAGATTTTGTTATTCAGCATATCCTCGTTAGAGAGATTAAATATATCCTTATATTCTTCAAAAGTTCTTCCAATGAAAATGATGCGTTCTAGATTAAGTCCAATGTCCGAGGAAGCCATAGCTACTCAACTCACTTTCAAGGATATGATGAATTTCATGAAATCACCAATTATTTAAAACCCACTCTTTAATCTCATTTGCTACATCTTCAGGTGTAAGTTCACTTGTGTTGATTGTTGGCATTGGAGGGGTAAAAGCTATACTTGCATTCTGCACCAACCAATTGGCAAAATTCTTATGTTCCTGGACAGCTTCATCACCCCAGCCTCGCGCTAACAATCTTGCTGCACGTGTTTCGTCATCGCAATGCAAGTTAATGTAGTGAATCGTCTCAAACTTATCCTTGTGGTCAGCAGATTCAATGTTTTCTGGAACCATCGTTCCACAGAGCACAGTGCCGCGACCACTTAATGAAATACTATAAGCAATTCTGAGCCAATTTGCTTTTGCAATTTGCCAGTCGACATTGTCGATAATGTCCATATCAAATACATCAAATTCAGGAAGGCTCTCACGCACCAGTGCGCAAACCGTGGTTTTGCCCGTTCCACTGGCACCTGTAACTACAAATAAAGGCAACTTGCTCATATAACTTCATCCTCTCAGTACAAAATAATATGTAAATTCGTTTAGTTGAAAATGACATGTACCAACATTTAAAAGCTACTTTGTCTATAGTGTACTAAGGCTTCATCATTCGCTTATGTATTTCTTTTAACATGAGCCATTACATTCAATACACCTGTAACAACTAATGAAAATGCTGGAATTAAAATAAATTACTTGATGTTGAATCAGAGATCACAGTCGCCGTAACAAATCAATTTGCAGCAGTAAAATTTAAAACTCCAATCATGAGAAAGCTAACCTTCTTCATTAAATCATCTCCCAGTCCAAACTGTATCCGCTGAATACGGATTTGCATACAGATCGACATCAATTTCAGCATGAATTGAATCAGCGAACTTAATAAAATTAGAGTCAAAATATAGAGCAGGTGTGTAACCCTCTTCCATCACCATGACAATATAAAATTTAGACTTCAGTTGATTTTGTGCCTGGATTGTATTGATTTCGTCAGTTTTCTCTTTTAATACATTCATAACTTTGATCAACTGGTCATTTACATCGAGAGACTCTTCATATTCAGTACCTACTGTCCAGGATGTTTCTTGATGACTATGTTTCACATTAATGATATCCCCTTTTCTAGTAACGCTGGTTGGGGTAATTTCAAGCTTCGATGTCACTTCATCCGGATCAAAATAATCACCAAATAGGCTATAATAAGCCTTTACCTGTGTTTTATTCATCGTCTCTCCTTTTATACAGGAATGTTAAGCACCGTCTAAATGAGATATACAGTTATAGCGTTCACAATTCCATCTCACTTGCTCTTTATTTATTATGGTTACCGATGTGTTATGGAGACTTTCTTGCATATCCACATGCCGAACGAGCTTACTCAAGATCAGCCCAAGTATTGCCCCATGGCTTACGATCAGCAATTTTTGATTCGGATGTCTCTCAGCTAGATCCGCGAGGCAGTCTACTCCTCTTTTAATAATATCCGCCTGTGGCTCTATACCTAAATCTAGTTTCGACCAGCTATATCCCCACTGATTAACTCGCTCTTGTTCGGTTGTACCTTCAGTAAGTCCACCATTCATTTCTCTTAAACGTAGGTCGGTTCTCACTTCAATGTTCTTCAGTTTGCCTATCATTTCTGCTGTATCGAGCGCTCTGCATAAATCACTTGAATAAATGATATCCCACTCTTCGTTCTCCATTCGCTTAGCAAGTAATTTCGCTTGTCTTCTTCCCTCGTCATTTAAAGGGATATCCGTATGTCCCTGCGCTCTAAATTCATAATTCCAATCCGTAACACCATGTCGTATAAGTCCAAATACCGTCATAGAAGTTCCCCTTTCATAGGATCTCATTCTCCATTCAAGTAGCCCTTCTTTCCATTACCTAAACACCAAATTGCCTTAAATGATGGTCTAGATGTTTATAAATCCCCTTCCCCCATTCTTCAGGAGAGAGCTTGCCAAAGAAAGGATGCGGTTTTCTTGTACATTTCTCAGGCCCATCATGTTGGAATGTAATTATCTTTTGGAGCAACATCTTCTTTTCTAGTTCAAACTCTCTCTCATCTACAATCATTATCTCAGGAATTGTGGACATATTGTGTGGCAGCGGCTTGTCATTGTAAAATACGGGTTTCGCTAATTTTCCGATGATTAATCCTAGCCAACTTCTTGCAGAAGTAGAGTTTCCCATTGCGATGTCCTGAAACGCCGAGCAGTGAGCCAGCATCTGTGAAGCATTCATCTTCCCCCATTGCGGCTGAGCATCCGGACGTAGTTGGTTGAGACGCTCCACAATCTCATTAGCATGAACTTGTTCGAATAGGCTGTTCATTTCATTCCTCCTAAGAACATCGTTATTACTACGTTTATTCGTGATAGCGTTTCAATTTTATAAAGTGTTAAAAATCCATTTTATGGTTTAATCATAATTATAATCAAAATTTGAAAAATAACGAGACATCAATGTTAAGAAATTCTATGAATTTAAAGAAGATTAGTATTTAACAAACTTAAGTTTCAATAGGTTGGACAGCTAGGCTATTTCATTTTAAAAGGTAGGGATGACTGGTGAAATACAAAATTCTGATTGCTATACTCTCAGTAATCGTTATTCTAACAGGGCTTTATCTATATACAGATAGGGAAATCATTGCACTTAAAACAGGCACAACTCCGCCGCTTCAGTGGGATAATCCATATGAGAATGATGAGGAACCAATTCAACTTACGACGGATAATCAAACGTTATCTAATCCCAATGTGCATCTTACAAAACTCTACTATCTACCCAAGTCAAAAAAGATTCAGTTTGGGCTATGGTACAGTAAAAACGACTATCAACCTGATCAATCCAAAAAGATTCCAGATCGGATTTTCCAAGTCACGATTCAAGATGCAAATGGCCAACTATTTGACGATGAAACCGTTGTGAAAACAGAGGGGATATTTGATGTGTTTCAACGTAGATCCATTTCTATTAATTTAGACGATTTAGATAATCAAGGCACGATTGAAGTAACTGTTTCTTTCATTGCACAGGATGGCACAACCATAACTCCTCTTGAGTCAGCGAGCTTTAAGGTAACTATTTCTTAATCGCATCTACAATCAGAGATGTAAAACCCAAATTGCCATTCTCATTTCGATGATCGTATCGCTTAGACCTATAGATGAATCCCTTTTCTGGATTCCAATCTTGAGAATGAAAACGTCCATCTTCGTCCCAATATTCCAATAACTCAACATCAAAGCCGGCTTCCTCAAACATCTGGGTGATTGTTTTATAATTATGTACGATCTTATGACTTGCCGCTGGATGATCGAGAGGTCCTGGGCCGCCAATCTTAACTAGATTCTGATAATCTTCATTTGCAAAATAACCATCAGGAACCGCGCAGCGAATATAACCTTTCGTACGTAGATACTTGTAGCATATCTTAGAAGCTTGGACTCCCTCTTCGTAGGTCATGTGCTCCCAGATGTGCTCTGATAAAATGGCTTCTAATTTTCGATTCTTAAAACTTTGTTCCCAATCTTCCAATCGCAGTAAATTCAATTGTTTCTCTTGAGTTTGTATCCACCCTTCATAACTTTGTGAGGAAGCACCTATAATAATTTTAATTGGATCTGTTGGTGCTATATGAGAAATATCTATCATACACTTCTCCCCTTTTACTTTTATTCACTAGACTTCCCTCGAAATCTTTCAAATATTAACTTCACTCTTGAAATAATGCCCGATAATTTTCTCAGCACACTCTTCTGGCGTGTTCAAGCTCGTATCTATGGAATAGCTGTAATGAATATTCTTAGCCATCATTTTGTGCTGCTCATCTGATTGCTTCTCTCCACGATCACCGCGCTCAATATTACGTTTCCGACATAGATCTAATGGACAATGCACCTCAACGATATCCAGAGGATACCCTGCAAAAATCTCTTGGACTTGTTCATAATGCGGTTGTAACTCTGGTCTTTCAACAAGTATTCCATCAATTAATACGTGCTTTCCATGATCTGAAAACAATTTTGCTGTGTGATACATCATAATAATCGCTTCACTTAAGTACTTCCAGTAGTCTGTTTGGAGATGCTTATCCCCAATCGTATTTTCAAAAAGATCATTAGCTACAACATAAAAAAACGGCTCAGAGTACGCTTGCATCGCTTCTACGATGGATGTTTTGCCTGAGCTGGTTACACCATTCAAAAATATAATTTTCCCTTTTTCCATTTCTCTTATCATCCTTTATTTGAAATTAGGTCTATCTCGGAAATATGCTTGGTCAGAAGATCTAATTGAGGTGAAGCAAACCAATCTGGCTTAATCTCGCAATCTCCACCAAATTTAACAACATGTGTAACGGCTAACGATGACATATAGATGTTATGCGGTCTTAAGGGAGGAACCATGACGCTATCGTTCTTTTTTAAAATTCTCAAAGACAATTGATTCTGCTCATCAAGTTCTGCATATGCAATCCAACCTTGTTGTACAACATATACTTCATTTAATGCTTGGTGATAATGACTATTCTGCCACGCGCCCTTCTCGGAACCTTCCGTTCGGATATATGAGCTACCATCGTTATTGATTAATCTAAATCGCTTTTCGCCATTATCCATAAGGTGGTATGCCGTTTCTACTCCTAAGCTTTTTGCCTCTTCCAAAGAGATCACTTTCATTGGTTTGCTCCTTGTTAATTTCCCTTATAGATTATAAATTCTCTTTCATCATTTCTCTTATAAGTATTGAAGCGTTCTCAATTTTTATTTTATTATTTCTTGTATTACTATCCCAGCCGATTGATTCTGCATATTCGATTAGTCTTGCAATCAACTTCGGCTCGTAAACACCAATATCCCAGCGATCTCCCCAACGAATGAAATATTCAGCAAATGTGGATTTAAACTGATTCGAATAGATGCGCAAAACGATATTATCATCTTGTTCATCGACTACATATAAGTACAAAACACCGTCTATAGTTATTTTCCGAACTTGCTTCCTAAATACCTTCAAACAGTCACCTCTTTATTTCTGTAAATGTATCCCTCCGGTATAATTATAATTCACTTTGAAATACGTTCTATGATGCTCTTTATTTCTACCAAGTCCTTAATGGACATATAGTTTGTTGAAGGTTTACCAAAGTAATCATCTTCTTTCCAAATTCCTCTCATACCCGCATGAATACTTGCATCGACATCATTGACTGGATGGTCTCCTACAAATATCGATTCTTGAGGTTCTAATCCTAAACGATCTAAAGCTCTATTAAATAAGTTAATGTCTGGCTTACGCAAACCCTCAATTTCAGAAATGAATATTCCGTCAAAATAATGATCAATGTGTAGTCCTTTGATATTGTTCATCTGAAATCTACCGAATCCATTCGTTATAATTCCTAATTTCATTTGCTTGTCTTTCAAATAGTCAAGAATTTCTATTAATCCGGGAAAACCAATACAGTGATATTGAAATGATTGAATATAGTCCTCCAGTAATTCGTCCCAATTCAGATCTAAATTAAATTCATTGATTAGCGCTTGATAAACTTTGTCTTTCCAGACATCCCCCTTCTGATCTAATTCAATAAATCTCTGTACAAAAATGGGTTCATCTACGCTTTGAAAAGCCTGAATTCGATGATATTGATTATGAATGAAAGCAATTAATGATTGCTCGCGATCAAGCAATGTCCCATCCAAATCAAACAATATGCCTTTAATCATATATTCTTCACCCTTTGTTATATGTGCGAGTATTAAGGAATTGAGCACTGGTACTTATAAAGTCTAAAAAGTCTTTTCAAAAATATATAAGTCCCCTTCTTCACTAACTTTGGTAAACCCACACTTGGTATAGAAATGATGATTCTTAACACTCCAATTAGGAGTATCCAGCCACCATTTTGCACTATCCGGAAATTTTCTTTCAACCTCTTGCATTACTTTCATTCCGATCCCTTGATGTTGAAAGTTTGGATCAATAAAGATCCTGCCAAGATTATGAACTTGATTGGTTTCAATAACGATTATAGCTCCACCTATTATCTTTCCATTAAGAAGTATCTTGAAGTATTCACATTGTTCGATCATCTCTTCTTGCCAACGTGCAGAGTCGTATCCTACTGGACCTCCAGATTCACTGTTGTTAAAGCGCCTTGATTCATCATCAAAACTAGCTTTTTGTATTTCAGCAAGTTTATTTGCATCATATTTCATAGCTCGTTCTAATATCAGCACCATTAGATCCCTCCCATTAAAGTGACCAGATTAAAGATGATCTTTTTGTTGAATGATTCACTGTTTGTCTTCTGTGGTACAATTTCAACCTTACAAATCAAACTCTTTTTTAATCAGCTCGGCTGCCTGACCTGCTTCCAGTCCGACGGTATTAATTCTCATATAATTGGGTTGGGTAATCTCCCCGGGCATTGAATTGAGCCTATGCTTTTCATAGGTTTTAATCAGTTCGGCCTCCGACCATTCCACGTCTCTTTTAGTAGGTTTATGTGCCAACCTATTTTCAGTCGTATTGCGTTTTTTGCGTTCTTCCAAATTGGCTTCTAATTCAACTAAGTATACCGTTCCGCCTCTTGATTCGAATAGGCTTGAAACCTGCTGAATATAGTTCCAATCGCTTTGTAGATCGAATGCCCATACAAACGTAAATATGAGTCCTTCCAATTCGCTCTTAGATACTTCTTCGAATATCTCTTGCCGAATCACACTTACCAAGCGCTTTCCAGCAGGTGTCCCATAATCAAAAAAAGGAGACACAAAATCAATAGACATGTGATTATGAAATAATTTCAAATCTGTTTTGGCTTCTAAACATTGACCCACCGTCATCTTTCCTACGGCTTGGGGACCAAAGAGTATAACTAACTTCATTTAAATGTGCCTCCTCTATACATTATTGCTAACTCGTAAATTCGTTGTCTATCGTTACATTTAAGTTTGCTCAACTCTGCAATACTTTTCTTCCTTCATTAAAATACATACTCTCATTTCCATGAATTAAATTTTTAAATCCACCTTTATAATAAGGCATTAATTCATCCGCCTCTTCTATGTCCAACCATGCAATTTCAGAGATTTCATCTGGTCTAATAATTTGTTCTTCGCCGCCTACGATCTCTGCCCTAAACGTATAAAAAATGACATGTTCATTGATATCCTCAAATTTGCACTCGTTGATTGCAACAATCCCATGGACTTTCACTTCAAGTCCCGTTTCCTCTTTTACCTCGCGAATCGCAGCCTGATCTAATGTTTCATTTAACTCAACAGCTCCACCAGGAGGAGACCAACTTGATCGATCAGCATTTTTAACTGCAAGAACTTTAGTTTTGAACGGGTCTGTTATTAGTGAATACACAACGTCTACTCTTCTCATTAAAACCATATCCCTTCTATATGCCTCTAAATTAAGCGCTCTCATTGATTCAGAATAACCGATGTGAGAATAGGTTCTATTTAAAGGGAGCCTCTTTCTTGCAGAAACCTAATTAGTTCATCATCGTTACTTGCTTTATTAATCACTTCTTGAATAAAATCTGCCTTACCCATCGTATAAGCGACTCTATCATGTTTAAATTGTTCTTCGAGTCTCTTCTTTAAATTCAATATTCCAGTGTGAATGGTATTCAGATACCATTAAAAAGTCTTAATCTCATCAGATATATTATTAATAATCAATTCAACGGGATCGTTATTCCTCACTGCCTCTTGCAATCTCCCCTCTCTATTCCACTTTATTCCTAATTCAATAGCTTTAGGGTACTTCATTCTGTACTTATCCAAAAATCGAATTGCTTGTTCTTCGCCTAAAGCCCTTATAACCTGGTCAGTCCTTAACACACGTTGAAGTTCTCCTAGATATGTATCAGCACACTTGATATCGAGGTTTCTTGACTTGATGAATGAATTCTCTGCATCATTTAGATTGGCACCACCTGCAATAGGATCAGTTGCTGCGAATCTTACTTTCCTAACTCCTGACATTATAATTGCACCAAAACAAAGTACACAGGGTTCTGTTGTTGTATATAGTGTGTAGTTTTTGTGTTCTTCTGAATCTAACGTATCCAGTTGTAACAATGCATTTATCTCTGCATGTGCTAATCTATTCGAGCACGTTTGTTTAATTGGAGCCGTTGTTTCGTTGATTCTATTTCTACCTCTACTAATTATTCTATGACTAGCATCAACGATAACTGCACCGATAGGAATTGAGCCATGAGCATATGCTTGCCATGCTTCTTCAAAACTAGCTTTCCAACCATCTGATAGTTTCTCCCACACACTCAACACCCCATAATTGACGGATTAGGTACTTTAATTATTCTTGTTTCCATTGATGTGTTTCAAGTAGTTTTCCAGTTTCAAAATAACACTGCATTACTTCAAGCATAGGATTTAAATCTATACAAATATTATCACAATAATTTCCTAACTGACCACCAACAACCAAGGAAATATCATTTTCTCCCTGTTTATCGTTCATAAGAGTATATATATTACCATCGATTGTTATAGACACTATAAAACACTTCGGTCCACCTCCAACTAATGCTGAATCTGTGTCTGATATCTCACAAAAAACTAATGTAAATTTATCCCCGTCCAGTTTTATTAATAAACTTAAGGTGTCCGCCCATGTAGGATTCACAACTATTTCTTCATTAAAGGTGGAACCTTTCCATTCATCAATACCAATGGATTTTATCATTTTTTCTGTTCCTCCTTTTTAAGTGTATTGCCAAATCCACCAAACTCAATCTGGTATTCTTTTGTGAGGTTAAGACGTTATTTGGGGATCCACCTTGAAAAACATATTCAAGTATTCTGCTTTCTCATAATTCACTCATGTTCCCATATTCACGAAAAAAACCTAGCCTTAGATAGCTCTTATCCTAGGACTAGGTTATTTGTTGACAGAGTATAAAAACTCAATTTCACCATTTAATAAATATCGATATTCATATAATTGTATGGTTCTCTCTCTTATTCTCTCCCTTATAGCTGTGGCTAAGCTTACGGATCCACTTGATCCAAGGTAACCATTATTAATAAATGTATCCTCTACAAATTTTGATTCCTTTAAGTGATACTGTAACCAATCTTTCTGTGATTCGATTAAGGCTTCTCTTGGTTCTCCATCCAACTTAGAAAGAAGCTTTTTATATATGTGGTTCAACTCCTTATCCCATATCTCTGTATATTTACCTTGTAACGCCCCCCATTCCATAGTTGTAACAATCTCATTAGCGTTTTGAAATTCATTAAATTCCACTTCATAATCATGATCTATAGGATTCCGAAACATTTCATCATAAAAATCACCTTTCGAATCAAGGTTCCCAATGGTCGTAGGTAACACTTTATAATCAGAAGTTTCCGATGGATTTCCCATTATTTCTTTTGATTCTGTTCCATTACCTGTACTCACTGCATCAGGAGACGGTTCAGAACTCTTTATTGATTCAGTTTCGCTGTTTAACATAGTAGATTGACTTATATTCTGACAAGATGAGAGCATTATTGTGATAAAAAATAATAATAGTATCTTACCTTTCATAACATACCTCCTTACCTTAAATCTCCAGCTACGCCGTGATTTGCAAGGTTGTCCACCTGAAATGCCTCTTGAAGTCCAAGGACAAAGCCCATGACGAATCAAATTTTCTTAGATCAGAACCAAAAACAAATGTCTGTTCAAATCAATAGTATTTATCAATTCACGTTTCAATTAGAAGATAAAAAATCTGAAGTGGCAGCTTTAAATAAACGGATCTTTCGTTTGGAATCAGAGTTCAAAAAATAATAGACAATGATCATGTTCAGCCATCAAACTCTGAATCATCTTCAAACTATGTTGTAGTTCCTATGATCCCATAAAGATTCTATAAAATAATGAATAGGCTCTTTGTAATTTATTGGCTTGTAAATCATTCTGTTCAGCCATTTCAAGCGTTCGATATTATCATAAAAGTCATCCTCGACAAACCATGTAACCTCTTTCATTGTTCCTAGAACACTTCTATTGTTTGTCTTTGAAATAACTACTTCAGCGCCATACTCTAAATATTTATTGATTAGTGTTTCATTAAATCCTTCTTGAAGTAAGTATTCGCGTAAAGTTAACATAAATTTTTCTTTTAATCGCTCTAATTGTCCTGTTCTTATTCCATCAACGATAATAGCTAATCTGGTTAAATCATTCACAAAGACAATATGTTTTCGTTTGTTCAAGATATATATATTTACATGCCAGCTCAAAAATGAAGCTGCATTAGTCTCTTCAATTGAAGTTACTTTCATATCCTTCATCAGGTCTTTAGTAAGTCTTAAAGTAAGCATTCTGCTATTCCTTTCTCTCACTGGTTTGTCCTAACGCTCCTGTATTTATGAACCCGGAAGGGGGTTGTCTGTTGAATGTCCTCTCGAACTCCATCGGAGCCACTTCTTTAGGAATTCAACAAAATCAATCACTTCAATTTCTAGTCATGAGCAATGTCAAAAAGTCTGTCTCTTCAATACTCACTCTGCATTTTTTTGTTCTTTATTATACACTAAAGCTTTAGTGGACTTAATATCCATTTCCATAAGGGGCTGTCTGCTAAAATTCCGCTCCGAAATCCTTCCCGCAGACCAAGACTCCGTTAGGATTCGC
This sequence comes from Paenibacillus sp. DCT19, assembly GCF_003268635.1. Taxonomy (NCBI): domain Bacteria; kingdom Bacillati; phylum Bacillota; class Bacilli; order Caryophanales; family Paenibacillaceae; genus Paenibacillus; species Paenibacillus sp. DCT19. The sequence goes on along the minus strand of NZ_CP029639.1, from coordinate 2,628,251 downwards.
AACTTGAGTACTATGTTATAGGATATCCATGACATCTATTAATCACCCTAGTACGCTTTCTATTTGTTTCTTATGGTGTTCATCATGATTTATGAATATTTTTAGGTATCTTTGATATGTATAAGGTCGTTTATCATCTCCTATAAAAAATCGAATTTCTGAATGATCTACCTTACGGAATTGGTTTACTAAATGAGTTCGAGTTTCAATAAAGGTTTTAATCATACTTTCTCTGTCTGTAAATTCCTTAGCCTTCTCTATTGCTTTTAAATTATGAGTATCATGATCGACGAACTCTGGCAGCATCGCTTGATCTTTTATGTGTGGGAGCATCGTATTTAAAGTAAATGTATCCCAATTCCAAAGGTGAGCCACGACTTCCTTCACCGTCCACTTTCCAGGGGCGATCGGCTTTTGCCAAGTCCGATCATCAATTACTTTTACAAATTCATTAAAATTTTCAAATTGGTCTAATAGTTTCTTGTTCATTTTCTTTAACCCCTCCTAAATTAACTTTACATGATTTCCTGTAACGTTTGGAATTCGAAACCGAGAGGCTTAAGATTCGCGAGGATCGGTTGGATTCACAGGCTGTTCGCTGAATCAACTTCTTTGCTTACCGCTTCTTGCAAACCAAGAGCGAATCCCGCTACGTAGATACTTTGTTAAACGATGTGCTCTCTTATTCGAATCATGTCACTATTTCAGACCAGAACGTTATATATTTGATCTTTTCATAATTCATTTTGTTATATGATTTATCTTTAAACTCTACCTTGAAATATTCCTCTATGTTCTCACCATAATATATTATGTCTGTTTGGTGCACTGAGAAGATTGGATTTCCGCATTCAAGTGGATTAGCTGGAACATATCTGTGTGAGTAAATCGGTATGAGTGTTGGAACTTCAAGGTATTTAAATTTACATAATTCTTTTGCTTCATTTAAATCGATGGGTCTAACACCCCAGCCATCATACCAGAATGAATTATGTTCTACATCAAACAGCATACCTTCCAATGGCCAATTTAATCTATCGAATATTGAATTAACATTTCCCTCTGTGCTATCTCTCCAATTAATGAACCCTTTACTTATAGGAAGAACACTTCGAAGCAGTTCACTCAGATCTGGTGGAAATTGTATATTGAACGTGTTTTCGATCTTTGCAATTTCGTATTGAGATAATCCAGAATCGAGTAATATATTATGTTTTTTAAGTCTTTCAACTATATTTATAATATTCATTTTTATCTCCTTAAAGCATTTCATCTAACGTTCCTGTATTCATGAACCCCAACGGGGTTGTCTGCTGAAATTCCTCTTTGAAATGCATCCAGCAGACCAAGGCTCCATAGAAGCCGCTGCTTGAATATTATGTTATGGGTTGTTAGCGCCTTCTCGAATTACTTATAAATCCCTTAATTTCTTTAATATTCAGTATTTATTCTAAATTTATTGTTTTAATGAGTTCATCCATTGTTCCAATAATCCTTTTTACTTCGTCCAGCTGATAAAAGGTACTTGTAGTCTCAATTTCATTCATCTCGTTGGTTTCAGAATATAAATAAATCTCTTTCATTGCCCCAAGTGCTATCCCGAGTTCAATATGGGCACCTTTACCAGCTGGCAACATTATAATAAAAATGTCTGAATTCAAAATTGCATTCTTCTCTAGGTAACCAATCTCTCGTAGATCTTTTAGTGAATTAACATTTTGGTTTTCTATCCAGTCATAGGTTTGGATAAATCCATTTAATTTCAATTGATTTGCAACAGTTCGGACAGCTGTAGTATTACTAAAACTTGAAGCTATATAAAATTTCATATTCGCCTCCACATTGTTCTCTAAATTTCAATTATCATTTTTATTTATTTGTTTGCGGTTGTTATGTGATGTACCCTTCCTTAATAAAATTACTTCAGTTCTCTTACTTGAATTTCTTTGATTTTGTTTCCTTCAATTTCAATTCCTGCCCCTAAATCAAACAAAAAGTATTTAATCTCATCATATTTGCGGCTCTTTCTCATCGTTCTAAAATCAAAAATAAGCCTTTTATCTATGTATTGAAATTCGAGCAGTTCAAAGGCTTTTATTCGACGATCTTCCCCCCATGTCCATGACTGTCCAAACGATTTCAAAATAGACAATTCTGGCTCTTCAATGTTCTCTGCAATTAATACATCTATTCTAAAAGTAGTGCCTTTCTTATTTGGAAATTCTGAACCGAGGTATAGGTTCAAAACCCCAGTCCATTCAAAATCTTTATCTGTGTAGTATTCAAAATCATCCGTGGTCATCGGTTTTTTATCCCTCAATTTATGTTTCTGAATTTAGGTATTTCACATAACGTTCCTGTATTCACGACCCGACACATGTCGGGTGTCCGGCGAATGCCGAACAAAGGACGAATGTCCACTGCGTGAATATATTGTTATAGGATGTCAACGACTTCTTTGTAACTGCTACATGCTCTAAGATTTCATTTCATTTATTATGCTTTGAAGACCTGAACGATGTCCTCTACCTAGTGTTGAATAATTTACATGTCTTTGTGACGCTTCTATAATTGATTGATTCACCTACAGATTCATTCAAGTGGTAGTATAACTATAAAAATCATCTTCTCTCACATCAATTTTATTAGTTCTTGATGGCACATGCTTTTCCAACACTTTCAATATTTCTTGAAATGTAGTTTCTACATCACTACTTGAATTTATTATTCGATATTCATTCGGGAGTTTGTTCCTTCCCCTAATGAGGGAGTTCATTTTTATAGAAGTTTCCCAATCAGTGTAACTATTCCCGTTATCTCTATTTAGAATTCTATATTTAATCACTTCATCTTGATCACTACAAAGTGTCAAAATAGTATAGTTATACCCTTCAAATTCTTTAGGAATATCCAACATTCTAATATCATTAAGATCTGTAATAATAATATGCTTAAACCCATGACGATTATAGTTTTTTACGACCAACATCAAATTTTCAAATGCTAATTGTTCTTCTTCTTTTTGAGTGATCTGAACTGAAGGTGCTAGAGAGCTAAATTCTGGAATCCAACCAAATTCAAAATATGGAGTCTTAAAGTGTTCGTGTAATCTCTGGGACAATGTTGTTTTTCCATTCCCAGGCGAACCGTGGAGAATAATAAAATCGATGTTCAAAGTCTTCACCTGCTTACTAAAGGATTTTTGTCTTTATGCTCTAACGCTGATTTCCTATAACGTTCCTGTATTCACGACCAGACACATGTCGGGTGTTCGGCGAATGCAGAACCAGGACGTATACCCGCAGCGTGAATATTATGTTAGATGATGACACCGACTTCTTGAATTACATTCAAAATTCTTTATTGTTCTTTAATGGGACCTCCAACGTATTCTGTCTTCCCGTTCCAAAAATCAATTAAATTATTCCACCAGATTTTAGATTCAGATCTTAAATACTTTTCAAATTCACCATACTCTACATTCTTATGTTCTAATTTGTTCTGAAGAGTTTCTAATCCCCCAATTGTTGCTAACTCTTTAACAAACGAATTCCCATTGATATGCAATTCTTCTATGGCCTCAAATACTTTATCAAATTCATTGGTCTGTTTATTCTGATAGCATTCAATTAAATGTTCGAGAAAGTCACTTATGTCTAAATAGATAAGTTTATCTTCATCTGTTGTATAGTTTTCTTTTACATATTTTTCATATCTCTTATTATAAGATGGACATGCGTTTAATAGCATGTCCATGACTTGTTCTTTATCAATCATTTTGAGATTTACCTTTCATTTGTAGAGTCTTGAATCCTGTTCACGGTGATTTCATCTAACGTTCCCGTTTTCACGACCCAGCATATGCTGGGTGTCCGCCGAATGCCTGACCTAGGGCGTATGCCCGCAGCGTCAATATTATGTTATACGTAGTTACTGCTCTTCCTGAATTACTTTCATTGTTGTTCTATGTAAGGTTCCCATCCCATATGGTTATAATATTTTTTTAGAGCCTCATTGTAATTTATCGCATGGATCTCCCAAAGTTTTTTATACGAGTTACCCACCAGCTCTCCTTTAATCAATTCATTAATTGTTCGTTCAGAAGCAAAAAAACGGTTTTGTCCTTTTTCTTGTACTTTTATATACATGTATCGTTCTAATTTATTTTTCTAGCAGGTTTTAATGGTGGTAGTTTATATCGTTTTCTTTCTTCACCTTGTTTCCACCAAAAATTACTATGACCCCAGTAATAAGTCTTAGCCCATACTTCAGGTACGTCATGATAATAAATTTCGTCCTCAGCAAATCTTTCACGGAAGTATCCGTTATGTACGATTGTTTGTACAGATTCACTTACCGAAATGGGAAATCGAGAAGTCATTTCTAGAACGATTTCAAGAAAACATCTATATTGTTTCTTTGATGATTGTGTTTTTAAACGTTCTTTTAAGATCCTCATGACTTGCTCCTTTTACAGTAATTACGTATAACGTTCCTGTATTCATGAACCCCAAGGGGGGTCTGCTGAAATGCCTCCTCGGAATCCTTCCAGCAGACCCAGGCTCCAAAGGAGTCGCAGCTTGAATATTATGTTAGGTGATGTATGACTCTTCAATGAGTTACCTTCATAATCTTCTTTGGTATACCATCATTCTCATCCGGATACCCCAAAGAGGCATTTATGAGTCTACATCCTTCATTTATGTAATCCTCTCTTCTATGAATATGACCAAAACACCAGATCTTTCTATTTAGATTATATAATAACTCCCTACCGTTAAAATAATAAAAGCTGTTGCTAATATCATTTATTTTATCTAATGGAACCTTAGTCCAATCGGGTGAAATATGAGTAACCACCACATCTGAAGTATCAAGTATCTTCTTGAGTTTTGTTAACTCTTGCACATACATTGCTTCCACCAATCGCGGTAATCCCTCTATTAAAACAGAATCATTTGATATCGACTTCCAATTATCATAGATTTTATTTACTTCTATGTTTAGTTGATATATTCCATATTGAAAGTCATACCACATTCCAGCACCACCAAAAGTAGTTCCACCAATTTCAATTGTATTTCCATCTAAAAATAATACTCCAGGTATTTTTTCTGCCATTATTTTCATTTCTTCAAATCTATGTATTGAGTTACGTTTGTATTTATTTTTTATTGATTTAGTAACTAAATAGTAGTCGTGATTACCTGCTACCAGCAGAATATACTTATAATGTTCCCTGAGTTTTTCGAGAAATATGAAATTTTGTTTGTTATAGTGACCTAGATCACCAGCTATTGCCAAAACTTCTGAAGGCTCTTCAGGAAGAATTATTTGCACAAACTTATCTAATCTTTGATTTTGTTTTTTATGATTACTTGAATATTCCACCCAAAAATCTAAATGAATATCAGATATGAGATCAAATTGAATTATTGTCTTCACCTCGTTCTAGTCATATTTCACCTAACGTTCCTGTATTCATGAACCCCGAAGGGGTTGTCTGCTGAAGTGCCTCTTCGAAATCCTTCCCGCAGACCAGGGCTCCGGAAGGAACCGTTGCTTGAATATAATGTTAGATGGTGTAGACGTCTACTTTGAAATACCTTCAGTTGTTCTTACAAAAAAAGAACATCAAGCCAATTTACACTTGATGCACTTCTATCCACTTTTGTATGTTCTCTTCTATGAATTCACCTTCTGCGGTCTTCAATCCCAATTCAACTAATTCTTCTTGCTCGTACTTTACAGAAATCTCATTTAAACGTAATAAAAGCAGCATAGTTGCTACCCCTATACGTTTATTCCCGTCAATAAATCCATGATTCTTTATTAGAGCAAATGTAGTAACAGATATTTTCTTTATATTTCCTTCGTAAAGTTCCTGTCCATCAAAAGTTGCTTCCGCTTTCTTAAGAGCACTTTCAACTAGCCCAAGATCTCTAACTCCATCGGAGCCGCCTGTTGACTTAATAATCTTAGTATGGAATTGAAGAATCTGTTCCAGACTAAGATACTTCATTTCGATAATTCCCTAAGTGCCTCAATATTCTCGTTTATAATATCGTCCATGAGCGAATCCATTTGCTTATTATTACGATTCTTTAGAAATTCAACAAAATCAATCACTTCAATTTTCTTGTCATCAGGCAATGTCAAAAAGTCTTGAATAAGTTTCTCTTCAATACTCACTCTGCATACCTCCTACACTTCTTTGTTTTTATTATACACTAAAGTTTGAGTGGACTTAACATCCATTTCCAATGTTTGTTTGGTTCTGCGGCTATTTCATCTAACGTTCCTGTATTCACGACCCAGCTCATGCTGGGTGTCCGGCGAATGCCGAACCAAGGACGGATGTCTGCAGCGTGAATATATTGTTAAGTGATGTTCCTCTGAATTACCTATCAAATACGTCTTGAAAATATTTATCCATTAATCCTTTATTCTTAAATCTGTCTTTAATATGTTCTTTTGCTCTTAAACAAGCATTTTTATAACCTTCACTTTTCATACTATCCGCAAGAAAAACCATTTCAATTATTGGATCACTTGGTTCCAACTCGTATGCTTTTGACAGCATGTTTTTCCCTATGCTTTCCCAATGCTCATAGTCTCCAAAATGTTGAGGAAACAACGTAATCATATAACCGAAAATCAATAAAAACTGCGTTTCTGTAGAGAAATTATGTATCCCTTTCTCTGTAACTTCGTTTAATGTCAATTCAATCATCTCATAATCGTTTTCATTAAGCCCTCAGTAACAAACGTATTTCCAGATTCGACACTCAAATACCAGGATAAAAAACCTAAATTCAAGCATATACTCAAATCACGCTTCCCTTTGTCCCACTCTCTTTTCATCGACAGAAAGGCTTCTTGATAATTTTTTGCAGTCTCAAATTCATTGAACTGATCTCCATCAAACATCACTTACCTTCCTTTCAATTTCGCCTCGGAATTTCACCTAACGTTCCTGTATTCACGACTCGACGCATGTCGGGTGTCTGGCGAATGCCAGACCAAGGACGAATGTCCGCAGCGTGAATATTATGTTAGCCGGAGTTATTGTCTTCTTCGAGTTAGCCACTCAAAGCCTGATCATCCCTTCTTTCCATAGTCCTAGAACGACATCCATTTGTGAATTGTACTTAACGTCTTGATCTCCAATTACTTCTTTCCATAATACTCTTTGATGTATATCCTTATCCTTATCCTTATCAATCTCACCTAATATTTTTACTGCCTTTAGCCCGTATGCTTTATTCTTTTTTGAATTTGTGTAAACTCCTCTTGGAATGCTTTCAAGTAGACCTGCTTCGCATAGACCTAAAAAAGTGTTTTTCGCGCATCCCTTTTTCTGTGAAGAGCTACCTTCACCAAATATTTCCATTGTCACTTCATTCCATGCTTTAATTGGATCACCATGTTTATGTTCTTTAAGATAATTGACAGCTTTCACTGCTGCTTCACCATATTTCCCCATAATAATCCTTCTTTCTTTTTACTATCGCAATAATTTCGGCTAACTTCAAATTTACGAACTTCGTAAATACTACAAATTTCTGAACTATTTCCGACTAAATCTAGTTTAAACCATATTGTTCCATTTTCAAGTAACAATTACATCTCAAAGAGCAGCCTTTACATCCGGCTGCTCTTTGATTTTGCCAATATATTAATCTAACTATCTTATTCAAACGAACAATAGCTTCTACTTCGCTCCACCGCTCCAGATGACTCGTTCACTCATCGCTTTGTGCTGGGCAATCAGACAGATCTCAGCTGCCTTAAAGGCATGCTCTTGGGTCATCGCATTCTCTGTCCGAGCCAGACAATCACGGATCAGATCGCCGAAGAAGGGATACCCCACCTGCCCTTTCACACCATAATGGTACTCACCTTCGTGATTGACTAGATAAACTTGATCTCCTTGAGACTCACGACCCACATCAATATATTTCCGCAACTCAATGTAACCGTCTGTCCCGAGGATTACGGTACGACCATCGCCCCAAGTGCTGAGCCCATCTGGTGTAAACCAGTCTACGCGGAAATAGCCTGACGCTCCATTGTTACCAATCAGAGACGCTTCTCCGAAATCCTCCAACTCAGGGTATTGCGGATGGTTGAAATTATGCACCCGGCTGAATGCCACTTCTGCATCCGTACAGGAGGCAAACGTCAGGAATTGTTCGATCTGATGGCTACCGATGTCGCAGAGGATACCACCATACTGTTCATGACGGAAGAACCAGTCAGGACGAGCTGGCGCATTTAATCGATGTGGCCCGGTGCCCATCACTTGCACCACTTTTCCAATCGCACCTTCTTCAATTAATTGCCCAGCATAGATCGCACTCTCCACATGCAGACGCTCACTATAATAGACCATGTATTTCTTCCCGGTACGCTTGACCTCTTCACGCGCACGAGCCAGTTGATCCAATGTTGTAAATGGTGCCTTATCCGTAAAATAATCTTTGCCTGACGCCAAAACTCTCATACCGAGTGGTGCACGTTCGGAAGTAATTGCCGCACTAGCTACCAGCTTGACTTCATCATCAGCGAACACCTGCTCTTCAGATTGCGCTATCTGAGCCTGGGGAAACTGTTTACGAAATGCCTCAACCTTGAGCGGATCCGGGTCATATACCCATTTAAGAGTCGCTCCCGCCTCAACTAATCCCCAACCATACCGTAGATATGTCCATGATCCAACGCTACAGCAGCAATGGTGAACTCGCCTTCGCCACATACGACCTCTTTTTTTACACTTTTGGGTGCATAGAACATTCCGTCTTTTGCCACGTGATTCCCTTCTTTCCGCTTTTATTTTGAATATAGTTAATTAGCTTCTATCCCATTTCACTTAAACGTTTGTGTCAGGTCTGCTGGTTGATTCTTGCTATAACCCGGATCCTTCTTCATGACGGATTGTGAGATCCGCTCTTGTAAATGTTCGTAGAACAGCTCTTCATCCATCGGCAAATCAACCCAGTGATCCGTCCATGTCGAGAGTAGCATCGCATTAGACAGTGTAAGTCCGTGAATGCCCTCTTCACCTGGAGCGATGAGAGGTACACCTGTCCGGATTGCATCGACCCAGTTCCGAATTAATCCTGGGTGACCTGATTCGACCCCGGTAATCGGAACATCACATTTCCAACATTCCGGCTGTCCAAAACCACCGGTGAAACGTTGATTAAACTCAGGCTCGGATTCACGCAGACGCCAGAACGTTAATTTTCCATCCTCAATTACGATTTTCCCACGATCACCATTCACTTCGAATCGATTCGTACCCGGTGCTTCGCCTGTTGTAGTTACAAAAACCCCAGTTGCGCCGTTAGCATATTCCACATATGCGGTCACATCATCTTCGACTTCAATATTCCGGTATTTCCCAAAAGAACAGAACGCCCGCATACGAACAGGCATCATCCCGATCGTCCATTGCCACAGATCCAATTGGTGAGGGTCTTGATTAATCAGAACCCCCCCACCTTCGCCCGCCCAAGTCGCACGCCAGCCACTAGAGTCGTAGTAGCTCTGAGATCGATACCAATTCGTAATGATCCAGTTCGTCCGTCTGATCTCGCCCAGTTCGCCTGAAGCGATGAGATCTCTAAGCTTGATATATAACGGATTGGTCCGTTGGTTGTACATAATGGAGAAGCATTTTCCGCTGGCACTGGCTGCCTCATTCATCTCCCGTACCTGTTTCGTGTACACACCTGCTGGCTTCTCAATCATGACATGTAAGCCATGACGAAATGCCTGGATGGCCTGCTCCGGATGGTCGTAGTGAGGTGTTGCGATAATTACTGCATCAATGGTGCCTGAACCCATCATCTGCTCTGCATCCTGCCAATACACAACGGATGCAGGAAAGTTATCCGATACCCACTTGGCCATCTCCTGTCTCACATCACACACCGCTACAAGTTCTGCACCGGGCACCTCTCCAGCGATTAACGTTCTGGCATGTGCTGCTCCCATGTTTCCGATTCCAATGACTGCTACCCGAACTACACTCATACGCTGACCTCCTCCTCAAGTTGTTCCTTAATAGCCTGAAAAACATCTGTAAAATGCTGTAACATCTTAGCGGAGCTAAAAGCACCACTGAAATCCTCAATACCGTAATAACCATCGTATCCAACCGCTCGTAAATCCCTTACAACCTGTACCCAATCCACCACACCTTCTGTCAAAGAAAGCCATGGACAATTCCATTTCGTTGTTAATGAGGATCTCTGATCTTCACCCCGTCGTTCAGACGAAAATGTCGCAACAGCCTCCTCCTGAAACCATCCTGCATTTTTAACATGCACATGTGCGAGATAAGGACCTAGTAACTCTAGACCCATCCGATGATTTTCGTACCCTTCATGCACCAGGTTGCCCGGATCATATAACACACCCACATGCTCTGCATCCAATGATTGAACCAGTCGATAGGCCAAAGAAGCACTTGGTGCAATCGTCTGATGGTGTGTCTCTACTAAGGCCTTCACCTTGTATTGCTTAGCCATCTCCTGAACTTCACTCAGATAACGCACGGCCTCCCGATATAACTCAGGATAACTTGTGGTGCGATTATATCCCGGCACACCGACACGCATCATGGATGCACCGAGCGAATGAGCAGCCTGAAATGCCTGTTCGGTTGCTGGCAAGTCACCACAGCTCAGATAAGGTACAAGCGCAATGGATTTTCTTCCATGCTTGTGTGCTGCTTCACGGAATATCGGAGTTTGTTTCTCCCATGAGGCGGGATCTATGGAGCACCGATTGTTCCGCCAATAGGACGGCTCTTCCTGCATAGCATCTTCCGGTATTCCGCGAAATCTCCATTCAATCCCATCTATTCCGGCTGAAGCTGCCGCTGCTGCTAACTCTTCCGCATTGAGATCAGGAGTTGCCACCGTAAATACTGACCATTTCAAAACCATCAGCTCCTTATGTAAACGTATTCATTTTATGGTTGTAAGCGCATTGTATCACTCCCGGAACTGAGTCAACAGGGCTTTTCGTTAACAGATGAATGAGAGATAACAGTTAGACCATTTTCCCCATTCAGAGATAACATTTTGTCATCAAGAAAGAAGTAAGCGTGGGTTTCTCATGTAAGGTCACATTATAAAAAACAAAAAAAGTGCCAATACTCTCTGCTCAAGAGAATATCGGCACTTGGTCTAATCACAAAATGAATAGCATTAGAATATAAACTAGCTAATCTCACAGCCCTCTTACTTCCGATCAAAAAACACATGCTCTGCCTGTAGCTTGCCAAGATGTGTTTTCATGATGCCAAACGAATACTGTTTCTGAAAACGTCGATCCGTCGGAGAGCCGGGATTGAATACTAACACGTCATCAACCGTATGCATAACCGGAATATGTGAGTGTCCATATACAATGGCGTCTACTTGCTGTCCCGCAAAGGTCTGAATGGCATTTTGTTCTGTCGATTTCGAGCCCTGATGACCATGCACCAGCCCAATCCGAAGACCATCTGCTTCGACAATACGAGAAAACCCCAGCTTATCCGCAATTTCTACCGGGTCCGTATTACCTGTCACGCCAGCTACTGGCGCATAGGTGCTCAGCAGCTTGTACACATTCCAGTCAGACCAATCACCTGCATGCAAAATAAGATCAGCATCGGACAGCTCTTGTACAAGCGGCTCAGGCAATTCACGTGCTTTTCGGGGTAAATGCGTATCCGAGATCACGATAATTTTCATGTTACAGCACACCTTCCTATCTCTGTACCTCGAATGGGTTCTTCCATTACTGCACGGGCGTCGACACTTCGTCCATGTCTAAACAAGAGCGTTCCATATCTTCTAGAGTAATCGATGCAAAAAACTGATGCACCTTCTCTTCTGCTACCTTATATAGATTGTTAAGCAAACCGTCGATCCGTACGCCTACATTACAATCTGGGTTGCAATTGCCGTGAATCGGAAACAGAGGCCCTTCATCCTTCGCAGCGTCGTAGATCATGGCTAGAGTAATTTCGCTGGAAGGTTTCGCTAGATAGAATCCTCTGGTACCTGGGGAAGAATCAACAAGACCTGCCTTTTTCAGCCCACCTAGAATCCGTCTAACAACGACAGGGTTCGTATTAATACTACCTGCAATCTCTGCAGAAGTGATTCGTTCAGGGGCATCCAGGGACAATAGTAACAAGCAATGCACACTGACCGAAAAATGAGTACTCATGATTAACCACCTTTTAGAGGTTGTTCAAAAAAACCGCTTTTGATTACGAAGGATGCCTGTTGGCATCTCAGCGTCAAATATGGAACTCAGCCGAAATGTCCGTTGCTCACGTAGTTTATCCTACGCTCCGCTACTCCATTTCTAGCTTCATCCCATCTTCTTGGTACTGAAAACCGTCCTTTTTGAACACGCACTTTTATTATTAACATTTCCACACATTTAGTTTCAGATGCTCATTCAATTCACAACAATTTATAAATTCAGCTTGCTGTTTAGTTATTCGGGAAATAGGTTCTGTTCAGGACGTGCCCTGATTTTGAGTTGCCGAACACTATATTCAAGTTGCTTCACGATATCATCCAATTGTTTACGGTCAATCTTGGTAGGATCATCTACGGGCTTGGCTGTAGACTTCAGATCCCGGATGACAATCTGCTGCTCCTGCCATTTATCCATCAGATCCGCTATGTTGGCATAAAACCGCTCATAATCCTTGATAACCAAGTCAAGGTAAGCATCTACCTCGTCAGGGTCATATCCGCGAAGTTTATAGTTAAATTGTTTCTCATGAATTGACAATGCATCGAGCTGCACGCCAAGTTGCTTGAACAATTGTCTTTGTTTATCCAATCTTCGTTTCATATGTTCATCCATAATGACAACCTCCATTATATCAAATGCGCAGCAACTTCCATATTATTTTTATGGGTCTGCGGCATTTCTCTCTCTATTTTTTATAACACATTATCGTTCAGATATGAAACCAGCGCATCCTCTATTTCAAGCGAAACATGATTGCTTCTCGTTAAAATCGGGTAAGGACTGACTACACACCCATTACGGGAAAGGAGCAAGTCGATATGAGTACACTAACGAAAGATCAACTTCACCAATTAAAGGATGCTCTTATAGAGCAACGTGAAAATTTACAGCGTCATTTCGAATCCAGCATGGAAGATGGAGCTCCAGCAGAATCTCTCAAAGATTCAACCGGTGAGCTGTCATCATACGATAATCATCCAGCAGATGCAGGTACAGAAACGTTTGAGCGTAGCCGGGATCTCGCCGTAGACGACACCTTGAAGGATGAATTCGATCAAGTGAGCGAGGCGTTGGAACGAATGGAAGATGGTTCTTACGGAACCTGTATCACCTGTGGTAAGGATATTCCGTTTGAACGACTGGAGGCCATCCCATACACCGCTTATTGTATTGACGATACCCCGCAGCGTGATCTAAGCAACGACCGCCCTGTCGAGGAAGAAGTGATGACCATGCCTCCAACTGGCGCTGGTGAGGTCAGACAGCGCAACGCAGGTAAATTCGATCATGCGGACGCTTGGGAAGCGGTCAGCGAGTATGGTACGTCCAACTCCCCGGCAACAGCAGCCAAACGCGAAGTGAGAGATTATGACGAGAACATGTAGTTCTCAACTCCAATGAACGAGATAAATTGATTAACCGGTCTGTTGATCAGCAATCAATTCCTAACGTTCAGTGTCGTTCTGAACACGCATGAAAAAGCCGCCAATGGCGGCTTTTTTCTACGTTCACATCACTTGTGTCAATATATCCCCGCTTATCTTAAAATAACGTTAGAATAAGTTAGTCGGTAGGCTTAGATCATTCCGCTCCCTCTAAGGCTGAACCAAATCATCGCTTCGGTTTAGAATTAGAATTGGACTTCTTTCTCTTAGGTGATTTCACTTCAGTCTCTGAATCCAGCTTATCCTCCATTTGTTTCGACAGGCTAGAGAATAAACGAAATTCTTCTTGACCAACTTGTTTCTTGTTATCTGTAAAATAAGGCTCGCATAACTTCGTAATCTCCTTAAAGAGCTGCTCTGCTTCTTCATTCGTTACATATAAGGTCATATCAGAGATAAACATCCGATCCCCTTGACTGGCCTGTTTCATGAACCTCTCACGACTCTGCTCATACATTTCATTTAATAATTTCAGCGTTTCCGATTGAAAAACCTGCTTGAGTGGTGAATCCTCCTCACCTTCATGACGAAGATGAATCTCGCCTTCAAAAGGGTCGTAGTATTTAGCAATGATGCCATTAATTTCGCGTGTGGAGACGAGGGTAAGCAATCCGATCTTCTCCAGCTTCTTCACATGATAGTGTACCTTGGCAGGTACTTCTCCCATCAAATCAGCTATTTCTTTTACGGTAGAGGGTCTCCCCTGTTTACGAAATGTGTTCATGATCTGTATACGATACGGATCGGAATATACTTTAATCTCTTCAATTGTTGATAGTACGATGTGCTGCATCCCTTATATCCTCATTTCCGGGCTTATCTCTACATTATACCGTTCCAACAGGACTTTGGTCAAAATGCTCCGGAATATGAAAGGCTCGAACATTCATTAGTATTGCTAAGTAGACGAATACGAACTTTCACAACATAGACTTTGGGAATCGATGTCGTTCTTTCACGTCATCTGCCGAAAACTTTTGCTGAATAGGATCATAATAACGGACATCGCGAGCAGCAACCCAAATACGATAAACAGCACAGGCAATGCAATCCACTCTGCCAACGCGCCTGCAGCCAAACTGCCAAGTGGAACTACACTGAGACATAACATACTTTGAAGAGCAGATACTCTGCCGAGCATCTCAGAAGGGGTAACCTCCATCAGATAAGAGGCAAGGGGCGTAGTCGCGAGTGGAATCCCGAATCCCATCAGTAAACAGCAAGCGGCGGCGGCGGGCAGTTGAAAGTCCGACATGTAGGCAGGAATTGCAGTTAATGCATAACTGAGACCCAGCATGACAATGCCACTAACGACCAGCATACTTTTACGATAATTCGCTCCTGCATGTGACATCCACACTCCACTAAGCACCATTCCCGCTACCATCAGTCCACTAAGCAGACTCAATCCACCCGCTCCTGCTTGAAGTGTCTCCATGACATACGGCGTTCGTAGAACATTGAAGGGCATAAGGCAGAAATTTACGAAGGCAAACAAAATGGAGACGATGAGTAGAAGAACATGTTTACGAACAAAATGAAAGGCTTCCATCATTTCAGCAAATATACTTGTGGCCTTAACAGATGAATTCACCGAATCATCGTGTATAGCTATATTTTCTTGGGTAGATGATGTATTGCTGGTTGGATACACAACACGGCTCATACATATTGCACTTAAGGCGAACAATACCGCATCGATAAAAATAGTCCATGCAATTCCTGCTGTTGCAATGAGCGCCCCGGCCACCGCAAGTCCTGCAAGCTCCGCTACTCTTGATGCTGAAGAAGACATCGCATTACCAGATAGCAACATGGATTGGGGTAATAGTCTTGGTACACTGGATACCTCTGCAGGCGAAGTGAAGCACTCTAGAAGTGAGATCAGAATTGTCACGACGAACAGATGCCATACTTGCAATTGTCCCAAACCGAATAACAACGCTGTAATACCAACGAGTAATCCCGCCCCACATTGGTAAGTACAATCACTTTTTTGGGCGACATTCGGTCAACCAGCGCTCCAGCAAACAACCCCAGCACAATATTAGGTAAGAAATTAACCGCAAGCAGTGTGCCCATGAGCAGCTTCGAACCCGTTAATATATACACCATCCAACTATAAGCAATTGAATCAATCGAATCACCAAACCTTGCAATCACCTTGCCCAGCATGAACTGCACGTACGGCCTAATACGTAACAATTCTCCTATTTCCTGCTTGCGTACCAATGTACCTTCACTCATTGTAAGTCCGCCCTTCAACGTTAAAATATTTTTAATGTTAATATTATTTTAACGAATCTTTAACGAAAAACAACCCCTTCGTGAAAATATTTTTATCGTTGCTTTTTAGAATGTTTGTTTACACGCTTTTCCCCAAAAACACTACCTCCTTACCACCTCTCTGTAACTAGACGTTAATACACATTAAAAAAGACCCTCATCCGAAGGATGGAGTCTTTATAGGCTATATGGTGATGGTAGCGCCAAGATCATGTGCGCAAAGGTAGCATGTGATATGGGATCTAAGCTTTGTTGATCTGCACCCGCTGACGTGTTCTTGCCGATTCCAGACAGGCATCGATGACGCGCATATTGTTCACTGTGTTCTCCGGTTCAAAAGGTAATGGCGTACCTTCAAGCACAGCCGAAGCAAATGTCTCTGCTTGCAGAACAAACGAATTAGAGACGGATACACGTTCTTCACGACTTACGGAATCGGTATGCACAATGATCTGTGGTGGAATATCACTGTTCTCCCAACCAAACACCTTCGGTAATTCAATACGTCCTTCTGTACCGAGAATCTCCATCTCAGCTCGTCCAGAAGCCCACATCCCACAATCAAAGGTTAAGGCTACACCTCCAGGAAACTCAATCAAGCCTGAGGCCATCATATCCACACCATCATGTTCATCGGAAAATAGAGCATGTACCGTAACCGCTTCTGGTTCCTGCCCAAGATACATACGTGCTGCAGAGATGGGGTACACACCTAGATCAAACAATGATCCGCCGCCCATCTCACGTTTAAATCTCACATTTTCCTTATCATCTGCGGTATTGCACGTAAAGTTCCCATGAATGGCTCTAACCGTTCCAATCTCGCCACTGGCGATGATCTCCTCTACACGTCTGTGCTTCGGATGATAACGATACATAATCGCTTCAGCGAAGATAACACCATACTCTTTGCATACTTGTATCATTTCGGAGCTTTCATCTGCATTTAATGCTGCAGGCTTCTCACATAGTACATGCTTTCCAGCCTTGGCTGCTCGGATTGTCCATTCCTTATGCATATGGTTCGGCAGTGGAATGTACACCGCTTCAATCTCGGGATCCGCGATAAGCTCTTCGTAACTACCGTAGGATCTAGGAATGTCCAGTTCTTCCGCAATAGCCTCGGCCTTCTCCCTACTACGACTAGCAATGGCAAGCACTTCGCCACGTTCAGACTGCTGGATTGCCGGTATAACCGCATTTCTTGCAATCGTCGAGGTTCCCAGTATGCCCCACTGTAATAGCCTGCTCATGCTCATCTTCCTTTCGTACCGTAGTTATCCTGCTCTGCCTTATGAAGCATGCCGAGACAGCGATCTAAGTCTGTTTTGACCTGCTTTTTGTACAAATCAGCCTTCTCAGCACCGTCATCTGTAAAGTGATATAACACAATTTCCTGAAAATCAACTTTGGGGTCATTACCCTTCAGCTTTTTCGTTCGATAAAAAATTCCCTGCTGTACCAGCTCATGTAGTGCTCGATAAACCTCGCTCTGAGGCGGTACATAACCGTAATCCTTGAATTCTTGCTTCATCGCCTCTAACATTTCATACCCATATCCTCTATGCTGCTCTACCATCGTTATTAAATAAAGTTTGATAAATGCTCGTTGTGCAATCATAAACGCCACGTTGGTTCCCCTCCTATCCATTAACCTTTCTGTGTGTATTATAAAACTTATGTTCGGTTTCTGCCATCTCTCTCCGTTAGTCCATATGTCGTTCGGAAGAAAGAATGATGAAGAAATAGAGAGGCGCCGGGTAAGAAGGAACGGTTTACTGTTATGAATTTTTCAGGTGTTGAATTTTTAAAATTTAAATCTTCATGTACCTTGCTTCCTTAAATGGATGGTGGAAAATCCAAAATTGCAAAAGTTCGAACGTTATGCAGAGTGCTCATTTGAATTTCCCACGATATAGCCTTAATTAAAATTTATTATGAATTTTTCATATGTTGTTTTATTCGAATATTATTCTTACCACCTGGCACGGTACCAACGATCCATTTTCCCCAACTGATTCGTGAAATAAGCCATGTGAGCACGCAGGATAGAGCCAGCGCAAGGATCCAAGTGAGTACCATACGAATGGTTGGGTTAATCCCCCAAGCTGCATACAGTCGTTCATCCGGAATGTAGCTGTATCGTAGCATGAGCATGTGCATCAGATACCCGCCGTAGGATACACCACCAATCCACCCAAGCCACCGCACGGCAAATGGATTATGTAGCTTGCCCGCCAGTTGGTACATCACCATAATCGAAGCAATAAGGAATATCGCCATATCTGGTCTGATTAGACTCACGGTGTAAAAAGTGATACGAATGCCCTCCGGTTTTTGATATTCCAGCATTAGTAGATATGTAAACCGCAATCCGAGTACGATAAACACAGTCCAGTACACCCAGCGTAACCGTGATATCCACATATTCCAGTGTTGTACAGAGAGCCCAGCCACCGCACCTAACACAAAATAAAAAAAGAAATATAAGAAATTTCGGTCTGCATAGGTCGTAAATGCTTCGGTCAATACAGGAATGTGCAGTCGCTCCATGAAGGCAGCGATGTTGCCCAGTTGATCAGTAAGGATAAGATACACGATGCCGGCAATTAGTAGCGCTATACCCCGTCCCCTCGATCCAAATCGATTGTATACGTAACGAATGGCGCGCAGGAATAGTGGGAACAGCACATAGAATTGAATCAGCATAATAATGTACCAGAAATGAGAGGTTGTTTTTCCTGTTAGTATTTTTAGCCCCAGCTCCGGGAGCTCCTGCCACCCGATACCTCTAATTCCATTTGGCGTAAGGACAAAATAAATCAGTGTCCAGACAACGTAGGGGATGATCACATCCGTCAATCGTTTATTCATAAAACGACCGTAGTTCAACTGATCGCCTGTGTTATAGAAGAGCACCATGCCTGTAATAAAAATAAATAAAGGTACAGCGAACTTCGTGAGCATTAATAGGATTGCTAATAATACGCCATCCTCTAGCCTGGTTTCTGGGACAATTGAAAAGTGTGCAATCGAATGTTGTAAAACGACGGCCGCAAAAGCCATCCCCCGAAGGGATTCAATTTCCACAATTCGTTCTTTTCTAGGCATAACGTTCAGCCGCCTTTCTTGGTTTTGCAATTGATTCGAAATATGTACAGCATCTAGCGAATGAACGGACTTTTCTAGCTTGGGTGCGAACTGGGATTGCCTTGGTCTGTATAGGCTTTCTTGCTGCTGGATTCGGCTTCAGCTCATCCCTCTATGATTAGGTCGCTCATATTGCCGTAATCATTAAAGGAGTGACGTCTCTGGTGAGCGGTATTCTCATTATTCTCACTTCAGCAAGCTCCTATCATCGCAAACGCAAACAAATAAATCAACAAACGTTCCAAGCTACTACGCGTTTAATTCAATTCTTAACCATTCCATACTCGTCATCAGACTCGCCTTGGCCGTTCTATTATATGTATTGTTATCCCCCAATGAATAGCGTTCACAGCCTCAATTGCAGACACTGCATTCCTATACAGGTTCAAAAGCCGGCTTCCGTGGAGGAAACCGGCTGATGCCTATCTAATTAATCTTAGAAGCCATAGTAAATGATAGATTCACTACAACCTCTTACAGGAATGTATTATTGCCAAAGCGTGCTGCCTTGGTCTGAGCTTCAAGTCTACGCTCTTCCATATCCAGATCTGCTCGTTCAGCAGGCACATCCGTGCGATCCGCATAGTACCGATCACGGTTCAATTGGCTGTGGTTACTGAATACGTCATAGACATGCTCATCTCGATCCGATGAGTCAACGAGAAGCAGGATTTTGCCACCTTGCACATACTCCTCGTATTGCTTGGCGTCTTCTTCCGGAATACCCAGACCTACAAGTCCACCTACAAGACCGCCGGCTCCTGCTCCAACAGCCGCACCCGTAAATGCCGCCGCGATTGGTCCAGCTGCCAGAATAGGGCCAATCCCTGGTATGGCGAGCGCTCCAATACCTGCAAGCAATCCGGCAACACCACCGAGTACACCACCTGTTGCAGCTCCTGCGGCTACACCTTCCGGTGCTTTGGTGCCTGTCTCTTCGCGAATGGCTTTCAGATCATCCCGGTCCTGTGTAACGACGGAAATCTCATCTGAACTGAATCCTTGAGCTTTCAGACTCTCAATAGCCTGCGATGCCTCACGTTCTGTATCAAAAACACCTACGATTTTTTTCTGCATAGTGAATCCCTCCTCATTGGTTTGAGTGGTTCGCTATGTTATTACCCGCCTTCATTTCTTTCAAACGTTCCCGTCCAAAATAATATGTGTTCATATGATAAAAAACAGGTTCATCCACTGCTCTTCCAGTGAGATGCTGAACGTTTAATTGCCCCGAGGTTTTGCTCGATTTGTAGCCATCGCTTCTAGCGGGTTGTCTGGCCAATAATGCTTCGGATAACGACCTTTGAGATCCTTTTTTACTTCGAAATAGGTCTCACGCCAGAAATTCGCCAGATCCCGTGTCACTTGTACAGGTCGCTGCGCTGGTGACAGTAAATGCACAGTAACAGGTACACGTCCACCACCGATACGTGGCGTCTCCTGTTGTCCAAACATCTCCTGTAGTCTAACCGACAGGGTAGGGTCATCAGGACGGCTATAATCAATCGGAATTCGGGAACCACTTGGAACCTGAATATGCGTGGGAGCCTCTTGATCCAATTGCTGACGCTGCTCCCAACTCAGTTCACTCAGTAATACATCTTGGAGCGACAACTTTTTGAGATCATTGACAGATCGCATTCCACTCAAAAAGGGTCTTAGCCGTCCTTCAAAATCCGGGTTAGTTCGTCAGCAGACAGGTCAGGCCAAACGGGTAAGTGGGTATGCAAAAAGCGTAATCGATCTGCCAACTGCCGAGACGATTTATTCCAAGGCAGACAAGCTAACCCTTCCAAACGAATCCCACTAATCATCGCTTCCATGACCTGATCTTCCGCAGGATGAGCAATTCCACCCTCCTTTACAACAATTGCCCCAATACGGAGGGAGCGGTGTGCTCTTACACTCCGTGTGCTGCGATCCCACACGATTCGGTCTTCCTCATGCAGCAAATGTGTGGCATGATCCAGCAAGAGCTGCTCCTGCACTGGCGCAGCTAACAGGATGCGTGCATCCGCACCCTGGTCGTCTGCCTCGGCTGCGACCAGCCAAGCTGAACGGCTCAGCGATTCTGTCGCTGCAAGCCGAACACCCCGGCCGCCGCTCAGCAGATAGCGGCCATCCTCCCGGCGCTGCCCGATCCGGTCCGGGTAGGCGAAGGACAGTAGCAATCCGCAACTGTCCTCATCCGCCCGGAGCGCATGCTGCGCCGGTTCGAGCGCCGAGCGTAGCTGGCGGCTCTCTTGGAGCATGCGCCGCACGGCAGCCGCGTCTGCAACAGACGCTGCCGCCTGCGGCATGCCGCTGCTGTCAGCCGTCAGCAGCGCTTCTACGCGCGGGCGCAGATCCGTGCCCGCGCTTGCACTGCCGCTGCTGCGCAGGCCCGCGGGCTCCTGCAGCAGCGCCGCCAGCATGCTGGCGTAGCTGGCCAGCCCAAGCTCCGCCGCGCGGAGCAGCATGCTGGCCAGTCGTGGATGAACACCCAGCGTGTTCATCCGCCGCCCAAAGGGCGTGATGCGGCCTGCGTCATCCAGGCCGCCCAGCTGGCGCAGCAGCGCCTGTGCCTGGCCGAAGGCCGCGGCAGGCGGGATGTCCAGCCACTGCAATTCTGCAGGGGACTGGACTCCCCAAGCGGCAAGCTCCAGCGCCAGCGGCGCAAGATCCGCGGAGGTAATCTCTGGGCGCGCTGCCTCAGGCAGCGCACCATGAGCCTCCTCGCTCCATAGCCGGTAACACACCCCCGGGGCAGTTCGCCCTGCACGCCCCCGCCGTTGATCTGCCGATGCCTTAGATACCGGCATCGTCACAAGCCGGCTCATTCCCGTGCGTGCGGAGAATACGGACGCACGGCTAAGCCCGGCATCCACAACCACTTTAATGCCTGCTATCGTAAGACTTGATTCGGCTATGGAAGTGGACAACACGACCTTACGCATGCCTTGCGCTGCTGGCCGTATCGCTTCATCCTGTCGTTCTAATGGCATGCTGCCGTATAACGAATAAACGAACACGTTGGCAGGAAGCTTCATGCTTTCAAGCACTCGTTCAGTCCGATGAATTTCTCTCGCACCTGGCAGAAAGACCAGAATATCGCCTGCCTGTTCAGCTACAGCATTACCTATTGCACCCGCAACGAACTCCTCAAGCTGTGCAGAAGCTGGCCTATGGACGTATCGTGTTTCCACTGGAAAAGTTCGCCCAGGACAATCCAACCAGCTCGTCCCTTCACCTAGCAATGTGCAGACAGGACCCGGGTCAAGCGTAGCCGACATCACAAGTAACTTCAAATCAGGACGCAGCAGCGCCCTAGATTCCAGTGCCAGTGCAAGACCCAAATCCCCATGCAAATGGCGCTCATGGAACTCATCGAAAATAATCATCGCTGTATCCTCTAGACCTTGATCTTGTTGTAACATACGTGTTAATACGCCTTCTGTCACAACCTCGATCCGTGTAGCCTGGCTGACTCGTGTATCCATCCGTACCCGATAACCCACTGTCTCTCCTACGTTTTCTCCAAGAGAAGCCGCCATCCGAGCTGCCGCAGATCGGGCTGCCAAACGACGAGGCTCCAGCATCATAATCTTCCGACCCTTAACCCATGGCTCTCCCAATAGTTCGAGCGGAACAACGGTCGTTTTACCTGCTCCCGGCTCTGCGATCAGAACAGCTGTATCCTGTTCCCGCATTCGCTGTTTCAATTCGGGAATAATCTGTTGTATCGGTAATTCTATCTTCATATCATCGCTCCCACTTGATGTAACAACCAATCCCTCATGAAAATCCCTTCAAACTATGTCTCACCTAGACATACATAGTCGCATTATAACAAAAAAAGCCGTTCCCAAGGAACGACCCTAATACAAACCGTCTTTAACTTTGACAATTGATCACATAACTAACGTACCCAAAAATGATTTTAAACTAGTCATGCTTCAGCTAGACAGAAGCAACTGGATCTAATCATTTTTGGATTGCTTCAATTCGCTTGAGACTGAATTAGCTAAATCTACCGTGAAATGCATTTAGCTGAGCAGTGATTCCGCGCCATCGATCACAATCTCTGCACCTGTAATATGCTTCGATTCCGACGAAGCTAGGAAAGCGACCAGATCGGCAACATGTTCCGGTTGACCCGGCCCATCTGCAAGTGGCTGTTGCCCTTCTGGGAACTCAATGGGAATGACAATTTGCTGCAAATCATCTGTTTTGACCGTACTTTGATCAATATTGGTCGCAATTGCACCCGGGCAAATCACATTTACTCGAATTTTGAATTTAGCGAGCTCCAACGCAGCCATCTTGGCAAAAGCCACTTGTCCCGCCTTGGACGTACTATAAGCCGACATGCCAAAGCTTGAGAAACGCTGATTTCCATTGATGGAACTCGTAATAATAATGCTGCCTCCACTGCGTTTTTCAAATGTGGCAATGCATATTTGATCGTGAAGAAAGTACCGTCCAGATTCGTTGTAATGATCTGTTGCCAATCCTCAACCTGAATTTCTTCAATGGGTGCAGACACACCGTTAATGCCAGCGTTAGCAAATACGATATCCAGACCTCCAAATAATTCAACAGTCTCCAGTACAGCCTTTTCCACACGGGATGCGTCAGAAATGTCGACATCGAAAGCTCTCGCCGCTCCTTTATAGACTGAATTAATCTCATCTTCTGTCTTCGAGATGCGATCATTGACCAGATCAAACAAAGCAACGTGAGCCCCTTCGCTAGCCAGCTTAAGCGCCGTAGCTTTTCCAATGCCTGAGCCTGCTCCCGTAATAATAGCCACCTTGCCAGCAAAGCGTGATTTACCGTTATGTTGAGTCATGATCTATTCCACTCCTTTTTCTCAGCAATTATGTAAGAATGTACGTGTTGCTTCACAACGTTCATGAAGCATATTCTTCACAAGATTACCCAAAAAGAGTGTCTTTTAAATCAAGCATGACCTATTTTTTTACATATCAGCATGCAGTGGAAAATCACGGTACAGATCGTTCTCGCTGAACCCTATACTCTCGTTACCATTCCAGTTCAATGAAAGCGGCATCATCTTCAAGCCCTCCGGTATGACTAGAATCAAGCAACACTTGAATATGCTCGTCCGGAATGTAGGCTTGTATTGCATCAAGATCGTTTAAACCGTCCGTATAGAGCTGTAGGCGAACATTTTCATTCCCAGACATCTTGGCCTCGAAAATATGCGGTTTGCCACCAACTGTCCCTTCACGTGTAGACCACCGTTCATTGGTACGGCAGTATTTCTGAAAAGTAGTCGATTGCTCTTGTCCGTTTCTCCACAGACGAATACGCGAATCCCCTTGCCAGGCAATCCAGACACGACTCCTTCTGGAAGCACCAGACAATATGATTCGACCGCACACATACATGGCCTGACTACCCCTACTTCGTTTCTCCATTAACACTTCACGTAGAAGCAGTGGCGAATTATCTAGGGGCTGCAATTTCTCTAACTGCTCCGATGCAGGAATCGTAAGATCTTGAAGAAGCTTCTCGATCCCCTCTGCACTCGGCACAGATGTGGTTTCCAACCAATCGAGCAGTGAATTACCTAGAAACCTTGCAGCGAAATCACCTAGGTAACTCATCCCCACTCCATCGCATAAAACAAAGTTACATACATTGCCGTCCATACGAACAGCAGCAAAATCTTGACCTGTATCTCCTTGATTCACGGTTTCAGCCGCTCGCCCATATCCATAACGGCATTGAAGAACACCTTGATATCGAGTTAACGGCTGTTCTCCCGTCTGTACACTCACATAACGAAAGTCGCCGCGCCTCTGCTTCGCTTGCACTCTCTGATCTCCTTCGGGCAGTGTTGCCAAACGCATCGTCCTCAAATGAAACCCCCTCCTATCTAACAGGCGTAGCAGCGGACATCTGAAAGCCGATGGATACCAGCTCTGCACACGTACCTGGAAGCATCATCAACGCACCAGGGGCAAGCAGGTAATCGGCTTCAACTAGCATCTCACGGTAACTCTCTGGCAACACGGAAGACATATTCCGTAGCTTCTCCCCATGTTCATCCTGCAGCACCGTTTCTGAAGAGATCCCTTTCCAACGTCTTGGCTCCGAGATCGGCGTTTCCAGCAAATGATCGGAAATGAAGATATTCTCCACCAGGACATTGCCATCTGGAACACTCATGCCCATGATTCGTTTAGCGATCGGCTCAGGATCTTCACCTGTTGCCACGCCATCTGTCATATGGCAAACGAGTGGCGCTGGACAGTCCTGCATATTAGGAATCTCAGCCTGAAGAATCTTCTCCGCTTGTAGAAAAGCTTTGGCCGAATCCGAGAAGCGCTTAGGTGTAAGATCAGGCAACGAACCAACGGCAGCGATCTCGTCGATCCCTTTAATGCCGTTAAGCAAGTCATACACATCATCACTGTACGCAAGAATGGCAATACGGTAACGAGGTGTCAATCGATTGCCTTTGGTGGAACGAAAGACCATTTGGCGGATGGCTAGAGCCAATGCATCATAGACCACATCAATCCGTCTACGATTTTCCAGAACCATGTTCATGGAGGCGCTAATATCAATTAAATAGATAATCAATGCAGGTGTGCGCTGGGATGCTTGAATTGTATAGTTCATCTGGGATGAGGTCACCTCCGTCGTTGTTCACATTTATAATTACAGGTTCGGTAGCTTATAATCGCTGTTGCTGAGGAACTTGTTAATAGCGCTCATTCGCGCTGCCACTTTACCTACCCCTTTGAAGTAGGCAGCATCGGTATTATACAGATTTTTGAAATCCCGAGCATACGATAGAGCATTATCCGTCTTTTTACCAATTTGTGCGTTATACGCTTTGTTGTAGTGTGCAATTAGTGTGACTACGTTCTGAGCACGTTTTTTCTTAAGCGCAGCTTTTTGGGCAGCCTCCTGTTTGCGCTGAGCTTCAGCTGCGGCTTTACGTGCAGCTTCTTGCTTTGCAGCTAGAGCATCCTGCTCTTTTTTCCAAACTAGATAAGCTTCATACTTTGCTTGTTTATCATATTTCTCCTGCTGTGCCTTACGCTCAGCTTCTTTTTTCTGTTGCTCCTGCTTCGCAAGATACGCTTCGTACTTGGCCTGTTTATCATACTTGGCTTGGAGCGCCTTACGTTCTTCTTCCTTCTTCTTGGCCTCAGCAAGTTGTTTCTCTGCTTCCTCCTGCTTTTTCTTCTCATCAGCCGCTAGTTTTGCTGCAGCAGCTTCTTGTTGTTTTTTCTCTTCTTCCTGCTGTTTGAGCGCTGCAGCCTTTGCTGCCTCGGCATCTTCTGCCGCCTTAATCTCTGCCAGTCTAGCTGCCTCCTGCTGCTCCTTCTGTTTCACCTCAGCCTGATCAGCCAATATTTTAACGGTTGGCACAGAGCCTGCCAGCAATACAATGAGAACTGCTGAAGCGATCATGAATTTTTTGGATCTATAGAAAGGTAGCCGAACAGGCTGTCCTTCGTCATCCTTAGGATTCAAACGTTCATCCAACTCTTTGATTGCTGCTGCAACCTCGATCTGCATTGCACTGTTGTTCGGTATAAAGTGGTGCAATGAACGATACACCTCAAGTGCAGCCGCAGGTTTACCCTCTTCTTCCAATGCTCGTGCCTGAAGAAATAAACGTTGAACCACTGCTTCTTGACCAGGTGGCGGAGTCGATGCTTCTGAATTTTGGTCAGAGCCTCCGTCAGATGCCAATGTGTCACTTATGCCACCTGCCACGGTTGTCTCTTGATCATTTGGCACATGAGACTGATCAGCAGCATCTTCCTCCGCAACGGTAGATATAGCAGGTACTTGGTTTGCGTCTAGTGCAGCTAGTGCAACATACCATTCTCCGAACGTGGGACAACTGCTAAGATCATGACTTTCCCATGCTCTGACGAACAGATCCGCCATTTTGGAACCCCAGCGCTTATTCAGTGAGTCTCGCATAGCATAATAACGCTCACTGACTGTCTGCATCTCATGTTGATCAAAATAACTTTCGCCCCAGGCCTTCTGCACGATTATCGGGTCAGACCAGCTGAGCATCTCCGCAATAATAACAGCCCCAGCAAAACGATCCGCATAAGAGCTCCACAATCCGCTATGCACTGTCCGATGTGCTGCATAACCAGGTGAACCTGCTAAGAGCGCATCCGGACGATCCATCTTGGAGCTGTACATCTGCTCTACGTCTACAAGTTCAACGGCTGATCCTCCCAGGTTCTCCACTTCGGAAAAAAACGGAATCATCACATTGGGTGCGGATAAATCGCAATGAGCAAGCCCACGCTGCTCCATGGCTGAACCTGTTCCTGCTAGTGCTCTCGCTAACTTCAGACTTTCCTCTGCCGTTAGCTGTTTCTGATCACTGATCACATCAAACCAGGTCAGACCTTGCACCCACGGCATTAATACCGCATACAACAAATCAGGGTGCTCTCCAATGAGCGCTCCGTTTCTTTCCGGAGTGAGCACATCACGCTTGCATACTTGCAAACCTGGCAGTTCACTATAAGGCTCCATATGCTCAGACTGATAGACCATAGCTGGAATACGGAATTTAGGAAAAAACACTTTTAGTGCTTTGGCACCATGAATGGCACCATTTCGGGGAATCAACTGGTAGACAATCCCTTGCCTTCCGGCTTGCGCATAAGCCAGACCTGGCGCAGCAGGATGCTGCCCAATCGTATAGGCTATATCATTGATTACAACTTCATCCCCGGGATTCGGTTGAAAAGACATACTCATCCCTCTCTCTGTCAGTTCTGTCATAGTGCAACAAAAACCGGGTGTCGTAAAACGCCCGGTTTTTGTTGCAGTTTCACATCTTCAACTTGCTGCCTGCATATATTCAGGGCGAACTCAGACAACGTTTCGGCCTGATTATGTAAAGCAGATTAGCGAGTTTGGTCAGCCGTACGGAATTTGTTAGCAATAGCTGTCAGTTCCGCACTAATGCTATTCAGCGTTTGAACGAAAGATTGCATTTGTTTGCTTGCTTCTTGGAATTCTTGGAAGAAGCGTTGCTTCGTCATACCTTCCCATTGTCCTTCCATACTAGTGATGGATTGAGTCAATGTAGATACGATTTGCTGACTTTGCTCACCGCTTTGTTTAAATTGGTTGGAAACCTGATCAAGCTGTTCTGGGGTAACTAAAATACGTCCTGCCATGTGTAAATTCCTCCTTGGTTTGTGCAATTAAATTTTTGCTTGTTCAAATTGTACTATACCAGGATCGATCGGACAAAAGCCGAAGGACCTACTCCTATTTACCCCATTTTTAGGCAATGAAACTTCCCCTAACAGACTATTTACATAAACAATTCACTTTCTACTGTGCTGTTCTCGGGACTCTCTATCCTGCGAGCTTAAGAAACAACAGGTTCGGTTCCTCTCCTTCCTCGAAAGGAAGGATCTGTGAATCTCCATGCTACAGGTTCAGGCTGCATAGCCTGAATTAATGTCGCTGGGGAACCAGCTGGTGGAGCGGCATCCTGTACACGATACACCGCCGCCACCGCGGAAAGGGGATCGGATACAATAGCAGTAGTTGCGGAATGATCGGGTAAGATCTCTCCTGCATGATTGTTCTCAAGCACATGGAGCATATTAACCGCATTGCTGTAAGTTGTGTTCATATGACCGAGCACCGTGCGATACTCCATATCAACCTGTTGGAATACGACGGCCTTGCGTCCCAATTGCACGCTCATGTCCATGAAACGACGCACTGCATCTTCGCCGACCCGCTTACTGTAGTTCCATTCACTCATCACAGCAGCACGAGATTCAACTTCCCAGTCTAACGAATGAATTGCCTGATCCAATACTGTCATCTTTTGCTGTATTTGCTCCGCCGCATACTGAATCTGCCTGCTCAGTGCCCGAAGCACATCCGGTTCCACACGAATGCGCATTTACCATCACCTTTCCTCTTCCCCTGCAGGCTGTTTAAGCCAGTCCAGCAGCATCTCGTGAAACTGTTCTCTAGTCGTCAGTGCTGCAACAAGCCAATCATCTGAAGCGGCTGTGCTCATACGGAATAACCAATTCGAAATCGAGCTAACGGTAAACGCCGCTGACTGTGAATTCCATTCTTCTCCGTTCCACACAAGCAAACGCAGCTCTCCATCTGATTCCTTGTTTACCAAACAGCGTGCCAGGGCAAGTGATCCATCCGAATCATTCGTCTCCTGCGCTAGCTCATCTGCCACTGCTTGAACTTCCTTGCCATTTAACTCATTCAAGACTTCATAGAATTTTTTCTTAGAGCACATAAGAGCTGGCTTCTCATCAGGAGAATGGCCACTCCACTTCATTCTTTCGATCAGACAATCAATGGCTTCACGAACATTCCCCAGATCCGATAACCGGAATGAATCCGGTTCGTCCACAACGCGCGACACTTCGACGACGCGCTCGTCCGTGCAATGAATATAACTTTCACAGGACTTGCCACTCGACGTGTAGCGAATCCAACAAGCTCTGTCAGACAATCCGGCAATGGCCACTCTGGAGAATACGGTCGGTGTCATGATCAGTTCATTGCTGTTCTGATCCTGAATTAGATATCCTTTGTCGAGCAAGGAGGTTTTGACGCGCTCCCACTCCAAAGCAATGTCTTCCGCCATATACCCGCGGAAAGGATCTTCAACGCCAAGCAATCGGTCTGAGCCTAGAATACCAGCCAGAAAAAAAAGTTCTTTTATTTGCAAAGTGACTACCTTTTGCTTGGAATCATGAACCGTCAACATTATGAGCCACCTCCCCTCAAACTACAACATGCCATCGGTCACGAATTTCAAAAATCCAATCATTCATTTTCCAGTTGTCGTCACATGGAACTGCACCTTTAACCCTGGAATATTTACGTTTTACATAATAACCTTGACCTGGTGGCAGTACCTTCAGCCCAGCAGAACTGCCTCCAGACTCGGAATAAGGAATACGAAAGAACGAGAGATCGTTAGGGTCTAAAGTCCCGAACAACAATCCGCTTTGGGAAGCTTTTACATCGCTTACCCAATCAGATCCAAAGGTCGGGAAGTCAGCAGGAACACCTGATAAGATAACATGAATCCCCCGATCCCTACCTTGACGAACAATTACACCTAATTGATCCTTTACGTTGAAATCATTTAATTGTTTGGATAATGTCTCTGCATCATCAATGGTGAGCACGATTTCCGGACCACCGGCAATCTCGCCTCGCTTCAGTACTTCATCGTACAACTGTTGGATCACTGGCGCAAGCTGATCTTCCCGTGAGACATGTCCTCGGACATGGGGCAAACTGCTGATCTCACCCAGTCCGCCAGAACCATAGCGCATATCCACGGTGTATATTTGTACTACTTCTGGAGAAGCATGATACGCCAATGATAACATCCAAGTCAACAAAAATGTTGTTTTTCCACCTTCCATCGGACTCGTTACCATAAAGTGTGGTCCCTCACGCAGATTCAGAAGGAAAGGTTCCAAATCATCTGTGAGTACTCCTACAGGTACCGTTACAGAGGACTCATTCAGTTGCCCGTAACTACCTGTTTGAATCAGAACATCTTTCAGTTTCACTTCTTCCGGAAGTGGAGCAATCTGAGGCGCTTGCTCTCCTGTCCACGCTTCTCTAATCTCAGCAATCGTGCGGCGTAGCTCAGATGAACGTTTCCCTTCATCTGCACCTGACGACGGTAAGGCTGCCTGGAACATCAGTGGTGGAACTTGTCCCTTCACAAGCCCTCTTCCTGGCGGAAGCTGACTTGGCGCTTTAGAAGGTCTTCCGACTGCATAATAATAGTCACTCGGATCCGATAATTCAAAAGATACTGCATTCGGAATGTTACTTCTAAATTTCTCAAAAATATCAGTGACTCGATTAGCCGTGAGTACAAACGTGATGCCTAGACTTCCACCTTCACGAAGAATCGTCTCTAACAATTCATTTTCCTCAGGATAAGCATTTCGGAAAGAAAGATATCCGTCAATCACAACGATGACCTGAGGCACAGCTTCGTGAGCTGTCCGACGGTAAGCCGAGATCGTTTTGACACCAGCTTCTGAGATCATGTCTTTACGCTGTGCAGACAATTTTAATATATATCGGAACAATCGTTTGATCCGATCCTCCTCTTCGGCCATCATCACAGCACCGATCTGTGGAAGACCAGCAAAGTCCTTCATCATTCGCCCCATATCAATAATGTATCCATGCCATGATTCTGTACGTTCAGATCTAGCAAGTGACATGAGCATGGTTTGCACAAAAGTCGTTTTGCCCAGTCCAGGCATACCGTACACGACGAGATGGCCTTGATCAACTGGAAGCGCAAGAGGCTCCTGGCGTTGATTCGGTAGATCATCGAGTAAGCCGACTAGTGGTTTCAGACCGCTAGCACCACCGTCAAGCAACACTTCCCTGTTCTTTTCTTCCTGCCAGTCGGTAAGGCTATCCCATTCCAATGTTTCAGGCAAAGGTGGCAACCAAGGCCCTGGCAGACGATCAATTCCGGCTTCTTCTGCGGCTTGAGCAACATAATCGATAAAGACCTGAAGCTGTTTAGGGACATCGTCTCCTTTGAGCACAGCTCTGCGTTCACCAGTCAGCAGAGGCTCCCGCTTCCCGTTCAAACGTACTTCCATGACGGGCAATACGGAGGTTTTATCTTCCTGCTGATTATAGGGTGCGCCGCTCCAAGCAAACTGCATCTCTTCGAATACTTCATCACTGCCGACTTGGAAATACCCTCGCCCCGGCTTCGTAATCCATGCCGCATTTGGAATCTTAATCATATCTCGGCTGTCTCCTTCGCTTTGAACCCGAAGACAGATGCGGAAACGGGAGTTACTCCAGATTTTATCATCGACAACACCAGCCGGCTTCTGAGTTGCCAAGATCAGATGCACTCCGAGCGTCCGGCCAATAGCTGCAATACTAATCAATTCATCCATGAATTCTGGCTGATCCCGTTTCAACTGAGCAAATTCATCGATGATAATAACGAGATGGGGCAATGGCTGTTCATGCCTTGAACGTAGAATTTTGTAATATTCATCGATATGCTGCAGATTGCCTGCATCATTTAATATCTTCTGTCTTCTAACCAGCTCGGCTCGAAGTGAAATATTCGCACGTTCAATCAGATTTCCATCTAGATTGGTAATTGTGCCTACGACGTGTGGTAATCCAACAAACGTATTGGACATCCCACCGCCCTTGTAGTCAATTAACATAAAAGCAAGGTCGTGCGGGTGAAATTCAGCCGCAAGCGATGCAACAATGGACTGAATGACTTCACTTTTCCCTGATCCGGTGGTTCCTGCAATTAGACCATGCGGCCCATGACCCTGACGTTCAATTTTGTCATGTAGATTAATGGCTATTTTCTTGCCACCAGCACGCACACCCATCGGTACAGGCAAAGTATCAGGATATCGAGTCTGGCTCCAGCGCGATACAACATCCAGTTCCTCCACGCGTGATGTGCTTAACATATCGAACAATGGAAGCACCTGTGGAATATCCGAAGCGGATGAACGCTTCAAACGGATCGGAGACATGTAACGTGACAACGCCTCTGCTGATTCTCTAGAGATTACGTCTGGTGTGTACGTTTGCTGTACAACATCGGCATCCTCAGTTTTCTTAATATATACGCCTTTGCCTTTGGAAGCTTCCATAATAAGCTGGCAGTGCATCGGAAGAGATTCCTTCCGATTAGCTAATATAATCGTGCACACATCGATCTCTTGAGCCGATTCCAATAGAAGCGGCAATAATGGCTCTTCTTCAATTAATTGTGTTTCCGACAAAATGACCACATAACAAGGCGTTTGTACCGATTTTTTGTAACGATCCTCCTTGTTATTCCGACGCCGGTTTAACACGGAAAACAAGCTGTCCGCCAATTGATGCGCACCGCTGTGCCTGTCGGCCATATACCGCTGTCCCTGATCTTCATCCCAAATATGGGGAAGCCAGCGCAACCATTCCCATTCCTTGCTTTCTTTTTCTTCATAAAAAGCAGCAATTTTGAGCTCATCTGGAGAATGGCGCACGGTAAGCTGTGAAACGATCACACGCAGTGAAGCCAGCACTTCCTCACGATTCCCCACCAACCCCATGACCTTCGATTGGAATAACGGTAGAGTGATTGATGCATCGGGTACAGTCTCAAACTCAGAAGCAAGCTCGTGAGCAGCCTCAATTAATTCATCCTTTTCATATCCGTCTGGACGTGGCACCTGAAGCTTAATCCGAAAAGGAATTTCCCCTGTACCAATCCGCACCTGCATAAAGTCATCATCTTCTGGCGAACGTTCCCACAAGGAACTATTTCTGTTTTTTACAACTTGTAGACAAACACCCGGATCGCCGTGAATTTCATACAAACTCTTCACTTGTTCCGCTTGAGCTTCCTTCAGCTCTTCACGATGCTTGTTCAACTGAGCACGGTACATCGCCTTACGTTCTTCAATCTTTTTGCGATAATTCTTCTTGTTACTTAAATATACAAAGAATGGAATCGTATACGATGTTAACATCATCATAACGGTCATCATTTGAAACATCATAAAGGTAGGATTACTAAATTTACCTGTTAGATTAATATATACATAGAAGCCGATGCTAACCATCGTCATCATAATGGGAATAACGATGGATATGATTGAGAATGTAGGTTTGCTAGGTTCAGCGGGAGGCCTCAAAATTTCGAGCTTATCTTCCTTAAGAACCGGCGTCATTCTTGGAGAACGCTGATATAACACATTCACGAAGAGAAGACCTCCTTAATAGTACGTGTTCAAAATCAAAAGCGAACCTTTTGAACAACCTTGTTAATTGTTGATAATATGATATATACGTTCTGAATCGTCATTCGTTGCTGTCCTGTTGGAACAGTGAGCGTCTTCCGTATACCGGCGCTTCTTCTAACGTCGTTGAGAACGCACGTTGAACTCGCACACAGCTCCCCTGTCTCAGCCCCGTTTCCATGAGTTGCTGACTATTGTGCGGTGAGAACCACAGTCCCTCTGGAAACTTAGCTTCAAGGATATATTGAATGCCATCCCCAGGTGCCTGTCCAAATATACGGACTCCCAGCAATGTTTTCAAATGTTCAATTGTACATTCATCCGGGACTTCAATGTCAAACCATTCGCCTTCCTCCCGGCCGGAATACACGGTAAGAATCATCAAATCCCTCCCATAGTCTCATATGTAAATTGTCCTAATGTCAGATTAAATCAAAAAAAAGCGGATGAAACACGGTTTCAACCCTTATTTTCTTACATAACCCCTTTGTTTGCAATGTACTTTCTGTAATTTTGTTACATATGACCCACGTTTATATTAAAATATCGTCCCATGGTCTCAGAACTTTGGAGGCAGACTTACGTTTTCAATTTGCGAGGATGCGAAAAAGGTTCGATTTATACCATTTAAATGGAAATAACACTTCATTACCTATCCGTTTATTCCTTCGCCCACAATTGAATTGTGAACACTTTTCAAACATTCTCCACCTTTATGTTTTCATAAGCTGATTTTAAGGTAATTTTAAGCATTGGTATTTAATATTACCTGTATGAAATAACTCCCGTGAGGTGATTTCAAGTGAGAACACTAATAACTTTTCAAAACAAATCAATCCCTGTATATTTCAATCAAGAAAACAAACAACCTGTGCAAAAAACATTAAGATTGCTTAGCAGTGCTCTTGAGCACAAAATTAGCAACGGTAAACGAGCTTTACAAAAATGTTTGCACTCTTTGATTAGTATTGAAATTATTAATGGAGAAGCCATTCTCCACAGTCGCAGTGAAAATGACTCTCTGGCCTTGTCTTTGTATTAAGTCGAGACCACATTAATTCATCTATAATGAACTTGCTGCGTACTCGTTCTATACGGACGATAAGAAAAAGGAAGCTGCCACTAAGGACAAGCTTCCTTTTTTATGTTGAAGCAACATCTTATCTATTTGTTAATTCACTCGGCTCACGCTATAGCCGCTCTCACTACCTTCTGCAATCTCCGCTTTATGAATTCGAATGACAAACAACCGAACCAGATTAGCTCGTGTATGTTCTTCCTGACAAGAATTCAACTTCCTTAGAATAAAACGGTCAATGGACATGAAATTCAAGCCCCTTTACCTTGGATTTTACGGATCTGTTCTTCCGTGTATCCATAAATAACCATATCCTGACTTCACCAAACCCTTTTTCACCGGTTTTTTTCACATGCATTCTAGGGTATGTAAAAACGTGCAAAAGCCCGTCCTTAAAGGCAGAAACGGGCTTTTGCTTATTATTGTCGATTACACACGAACAAGCTCTCATCATGCACCTGATTCATCCCCTACAGGCGGTCAGTCGACATCGCTCACACCAGGATATGTCCGATATTGATGCTGTAAGCTAATCCAGCGGGTGCGCGTGAATTTGTCTATCGCCCAGTCACCGCCGAATCGGCCAATGCCTGAAGATTTCTCTCCACCAAACATAACATGTGCCTCGTCGTTTACAGACTGGTCATTAACATGGATCATGCCTGATTCGATGCGCTTAGCAACTTGATAACCTCGCTCGAGATTCGTCGTAAATACCGAACCACTCAAGCCGTATGGCGTATCGTTGGCTAAACGAACAGCTTCAGCCTCATCCTTTGCACGCAATAAGACAGCAACCGGTCCAAACAACTCTTGTTGCACTATCTCCTGCTCAGGTTTCACGTCAGCCAGCACTGTTGGCTGCAACACACTGCCTTTGCTTGATCCACCAAGCAACAACCGAGCTCCCGCATCTTCTGCGCTTTTCACAAGCTCAAGCAGGCGCTCTACTTCTTTTTCGCGGATAAGTGGCCCTACAAGGGTATTGGAATCTGCTGGATCTCCCGCTTGGATTTGCTTCGTTTTGGCAACAAATGCATCTACAAATGAATCATAGATATCGGTATGAATGATAATACGGTTCAGCGCCATACAAATCTGGCCTTGATGCAGAAACTTTCCAAATACCGCTGCCTCTGCCGCTCGTTCAAGATCCGCATCTTCCAGCACAACCATCGCATTGTTACCACCTAATTCCAGCGCCGTTTCTTTCAGATGTTCACCAGCCAGTTTACCGATGCCTTGGCCGACTTCTGTTGATCCTGTAAATGAAATGACTTTTGGGATAGAATGAGCGACGAAGTAGTCTCCAATCTCGCTCCCGCTTCCTGCAACAACATGCAGTACACCTTTTGGCAATCCAGCTTGATCAAATAGATCTGCGATTAGCCAGCCTGCGGTAATGGGTGTATCAGAAGCAGGCTTAATCACAACCCCATTACCCAGGGCAATGGCTGGTGCCACCGAACGCAAGCATAAGTGCAGTGGAAAATTCCACGGCCCGATCACTCCTATGACCCCTTTGGGTTCACGCACAACGCGGTTCTCCTTGCCAGCTGTATTCGAGGGTAGAATCTCGCCTTTCATCCGATAAGGGAATGATGCTGATTCGTCTACAATGCGCTTGGCAGCAGCGAACTCCGCTTCAGCTTTGATCCGAGTACTTCCGGATTCAGTAATGAGTAACTGAATAATTTCATCTTTGCGCTCACCCATTATCATGGATACCTTGCGCAAAATTTCTTCTTTTTGACTAGGTAATGTCTGACTCCATTGCACTGATCCCTTCTCGGCAGCTTCATAAGCACGATCAATATCTTCTTTATTCGATGACCGCCATGTGGCGATAACTTCTCCTGTATACGGATTGATATTCTCCATGGTTTTCTCACCGGAGCCTTCGATCCATTCGCCATTAATATACTGTTTAGTCCAGGTTTGCTTTGTGTCCATTAAAGTCATCTGAATACGCCTCCTAATCAAGAATTCATGTCTACATATCATGCAGTGTAGTACATCATTAACCTTGTTAAGGATTACGCAAACGTTAGTTTAGACCTTTCGAACCTGTACCTGACAGTTCGTACAAATGTTGACCCACTCCATAAAACCTCGTTATTATCCGTTCATTCCTGGCTTGTAGACCTCTCTCCAAAAAGCTGCAAGTCTTCCCATCCATAGGCAACTTCAAGCTGATCCTTCCCACCGATGGATAGCGCCTGGCTATGAACCACGGTTCCACCCATCTGCTCATAGAAACGACAAGCCGAATTCTTCTCGAGCGCCCAGATCAAAAGACTTCGCAGCTTTAGCTTATGAAGATGCTGGACAACTTGACTGGCAAGCATAGTTCCAATCCGCTGTCCCTGTGAGGCTTGCAGTAAATAGATCGCATAAATCTCCCCATCATAAGGCAACTTGCCTTCCCGCTCTCTCCCCCCACAGGCAAATCCGACATTTTCCCCATCCGCTTGTTCCGCAACCAACAGAATCTGCTCCTTTTCGCCAGAACGAATCATCTGCTCCCACTGAGGTATTCTGGCTTCAGTAGTCAAATGATCCAAAAATTCATCGGATATAATCCCCCGGTATGTGGTCTTCCAACTCTCGGTATGTACATAAGCAATAGCCCTTGCATCCCCTTCACGGGCTTGTCTGATCTGCATGATTAGTCCTCCTTCTCATAGGATTCGTTGTAAAAGCTCAACATTTATACAGATTGTACATGTATTCCCTTTCTAATCCAAAATTCTATTTCAACTAAACATATGAGCAGGCAGTTAACGTGGAGATTAATGTTATAAAAAAATCCGACCCTAGGGCCGGATCTTTACCTTCGTGCCCACAGATACTTTGGAAGACAGATCCAACACATCTGAGTTATACATACGGATACAACCATGCGAAACAGACTTTCCTATAGATGAAGGGTCATTGGTTCCATGTATCCCATAATGAGGTGCTGATAACCCCATCCACAGTGCACCAAATGGCCCCCCAGGATTCACTTGTTTGTTGATGATCGTGAACTCTCCGTTCGGAGTCTGGGTGAGCATCTTTCCTGTTGCTACAGGATACCCTTTAACCACTTGGTTGCCATCCAGTAGATATAACATATGGTCTGATAGGTCAACAATGATGTTGTAATCCGGCATACTAACATCCCTCCTGACCTATCTTATGCCAATTTCATGAGAGATGCCTTCCTGATCTCAAACTTCATCCCACTCTCTGATACTTCGGACATGCTTAGGTTTGCGGTTGTTCACTGGCTTGCTCGTCGCTGTTCGACGTTTCGAAGCCTGAAGCTCCTTACGCTGCTGAAATTGCAACTCTTTCTGCATTTTCAGGTAATTATCAAGTCTTTTTCCCTCTAGTGTGCCGTTCTGTATAGCCTCTTTTACAGCACAGCCCAACTCGCGAGTATGACTACAGTTATGAAACTTGCACGAGATAGCCAACCCCTCAATTTCACCAAACGCTAGTGCTAAGCCCTGATCGCCTTCCTCCCACAAGTTAAGCTCCCGCATTCCCGGTGTATCAATCAATACTGCCCCTTGAGGTAATACAAACATCTCACGATGTGTCGTTGTATGTCTGCCTCGACTGTCTGCCTCCCTGACGGATTGGGTAAGCTGTACATTCTCGCCGAGTAGCCAATTGACCAAGGTCGACTTACCACTCCCTGAAGAACCTGTTAATGCAACCGTCATCCCAGACTGCAGATAACGTTCTAACTGTTCTTTTCCCTGATCCTGCACTGCAGACAATGCGACGACTTCAACACCTGGGGCAATGCCTTCCACTAAAGCCATCTGTTCTTCCACATTGGAGCATAGATCACTTTTGCTCAGTACGATAACAGGTTGAACGCCTCCATTCCAAGCCATGATCATATAACGTTCCAGTCTTCTGAGATTAAAATCATTATTAAGTGCGGCTACAATTAGCAATGTATCCACATTAGCCGCAATCAGTTGTTCTTTCGTTTCGTTCCCCGCAGCTTGTCTGGACACTTTGCTTCTTCTCGGCAACACACTGTGAATCACGGCTTCATCGCCCGTCGGGCCCGAAACCTCAATCCAATCCCCTACCGTAAAACCTGAACCCGTCTCTTCATGCTCGCGGCGTAATCGCCCTGTTGCTCTTCCCCAACCTTCACCATCCGCAGTAATTATTCGTTGTAAATGTCCATGATCTGCGATGATTCTAGCTGGTTTCCTCTCGGAATGATTCATGTCTAGCGTTGTACATTGCTCTTGCCATTGTGTAGACCATCCGTACTGTTCCAAGTGTTTATTCAAATTCGTATTTCCTCCCAATAGTTATAATGTGATTCGGACATAACGACAGATTGACTTGTGTACTCCGGTTCGGTATCCAAAATAAAAAACCACGAGTCGCATGAACCCGTGGCAAATCATTGTTAAATGAATTAGTGAATGACCTTTATTGCAAATAGGTCAGAGGATAATATGTTAGTGCTCCCCTGCCCGCAAATAAAAGAACATTCCTAATAGCAACAAAAAAAGCCACAGGTACGTCACCCGTGGCTTCCTTGATGCATGCAATAATACATACCCACATAACAGACATAGCTGCCCTGTGGTTGTATAATTATATGCTCTGATCCGTTCCGGAGACGCTGTTCATATTCAAATTAACGTATAGTGCCATTAAGTTTGTCATATTACATCGCCTCCCTTGTAGATTTATCCAACATATTACACACCTTACTGAATGGTTGTCAAGGCCAATTATTTAACTTGATCCCAACGCGTCCACATTTCTTTTGGATTCAGTTCGTATACTCCGTCTTCACGATACATGAACTGGTGCATGATAAACTCACGACGGATCGTTGCGAAATCCTCATGATAATTTTGAATGAAAACATTGATTTCCTTTTCCGTGTACTTGCGACCGAATTCAAGTTGCCGGGCCAAGTGACCAAGAACAATCAGTTTTTTCTTATACTGCGCTGGTATTTGTCGAATTCGTCCATCCTTGGAGAAAAAATTCCGCATCACGGACGCCTTCAAGGTTTCGTTCACCTCACTCATATCAGTAACCTCCTCACTTTTAAAAATAAAATCTACGGAAGCTTGTGCATGCTCGCGAATGAAAGAAGGATTTAATGAGAAAAATACAATGTTCTTCTCTCTTCTTTCTTTAATGAGCGCAGCTTCTCGTAATTTTGATGCATGATGTGTCACCGTTGGCTGGGACAAGTTCAACCGCTCCGCGAGCGCCTGACCGTTCAATTCTCCCTGGGATAACAGCAATAACATGCGAAGTCGGGTTGGATCAGCCAATGCTTTGTGATAAGCCACTATTTTCTCCAACTGCATGAATGATTCAGCCCCATTTCAACCTCAATATATTAGATGAATATCTAATTAGATGTTAATCTTTTGTCCAATTAAAGTCAAATCCTTTATTTTGGTGTGGTAGTTCAGCCTATATCTCACCGTACGCTGGCATTAGAGTGTTATTTACGGTAGGATTATATTGCTGAATTTAAGGAGGAGTAAGAACATGGAAGATGTCATTATTATCGGTGGAGGACCCTGTGGTCTATCTGCTGCCATTGAATGTGAACGGTTGGGATTATCTGCTGTAATCATAGAAAAGTACAACATTGTACAATCTATCTATTTGTATCCAACCCATATGCAATTTTTTAGCACGGCTGAGTTGCTTGAGATCGGAAATGTTCCGTTTAGCACGCCTAACGACAAGCCGTTTCGTTATGAGGCTCTTGCCTATTATCGCAAGGTCGCTGAACATTTTAACCTTCGTGTTCATAACTATGAGGAAGCTCACACAATCAAGTGTAAGGACGATGGAACGTTCGAAGTACATACGATGAACCGACGTGGGCAGACTGTTATTCATGAAGGACGTAACATCGTTGTAGCCACAGGTTATTTCGATCATCCTAACTACCTCGGTATTCCGGGAGAAGACAAAGATAAAGTTACGCACTATTTCCGTGAAGCCCACCCTTACGCTCAGACCCGTGTTGCCATTATCGGTGGAAGTAATTCTGCCGTGGATGCCGCGATGGAACTCGTTCGTGTAGGTGCACATATTGATATGGTGTACCGCGGAAGCGGATTGTCCGAACATATTAAATCTTGGGTTCGTCCACTATTTGAGAGCATGGTTCAAAAAGGACGAATTACCTTACATCTCAATGCAAGAGTGAATGAAATTTTGGATGATTCTGTTCGCCTCTTGCATCATGATGGAACAACCAGCGAATTGGAAAATGATTTTGTATTAGCTATGACTGGGTTCCGTCCTGACCGTAAACTGCTCACTTCTGTAGGGGTGGAAATGTCCGAAGATATGGATAAACCGAAGTATGATCCGCAAACGATGGAGAGTAGTGTACCTGGCATTTATGTCGGTGGTGTCATTGCATCAGGTCGTAATGCCAATGAAGTATTTATCGAATCCGGGCGCTGGCATGGTAAATATATTGCAGAACATATTGTGAGCAAGAATCGTAAACTTTCCGAAGGGAAATGAAATCAATGGATATAACTTCGCTGCTGTTACTCGGATTCGCCGCGCTTGGCATCATCAGCAGTAATACTCCGGTGGCCGTAGCCATGGTGTTTCTATTATTGCTGCGCGTATTGAATCTGAATCAGGCTTTTCCTTGGCTTGAGAAGTATGGGTTGACCATTGGCATTATCATCCTGACCATTGGGGTAATGGCTCCACTCGCCAGCGGGAAAATAAGCTTGCAGACCATCGGAGAATCCTTCCTGCACTGGAAGTCACTGCTTGCCATTGGTGTCGGGTTGCTGGTTGCTTACCTTGGTGGCCGAGGTGCTACATTAATGAGCACGCAGCCCACTGTCGTCGCTGGACTTCTCATCGGTACCGTATTAGGCGTTGCTCTGTTCAAAGGTGTGCCCGTAGGACCACTTATTGCAGCGGGCATTTTATCCTTGCTTTTGGGCAAATCCTGAGTGAATTGGGACTTGACTCCCTTCTGTCAACTGGCTGTAATTCCCACCGTTGTATGATATACTTCTATTCATATCACGAGTCCATAGCGGAGACATCAATTTGATTTTTGTTCGTCTAACATTCAACATTGATTCACCTCGCAACTATTAATGGCCGCAGGAGGATTCAGGAACCATGTCACGTCAGTTTGTTACAGAAGCCGTGATGGTGGCTATTTATGGTCAATTGCTGGCGCCACCCGCGTCTGTTGAATATATCGTGCCATACACCACCATCCTTGAATTATACGAGTTTCAAGCCAGCAGCGATCCTCTGATGGGCAACCCTGCGGATGATCAGCATGTGAAGACCAAAATTAATGAGATGATTTCTTACTTTGAGGAACCGTTAAATAAGAAAAAAATAGAGCGTGCGCTACTTACTCCATGGGCCAAAAGCCCATCGATTCTGTTTGGTGATCAAGTCTCCATTGCCATTATCAACGCTGTTGATACGGCTCAGTATGGCGAGTATTTCGACCCAATCGAAACGGAATTAATACTCACTTCACAACGTTTGAGCATTCCTATTCTTACGGATCAAGTCGAATTGATTGCTCGTATTATTGAATCCTCAGCTCCGGTTCAAGTTTATGATATTGACGACTTTGACTTTGCAATGGATTGAATATACAACACAAAAGCCTCCCAGTCGGGAGGCTTTTATCATATTCGCGTTTGCACTTCATTTGTACTCAGTTCACACTTGGTTTGTACTTCATTGCGCTCGGTTTGTGGTTAGTTTACGCTTAGGTCATTCATTCCAGTTGGAGCGTGCTAACAACATTCGGGTAAACTCATTGAGGACAGGGAGAGATTCGGTGTCAAAAAACTTCAGACCGGCTTCACTATTCACACGGGACTCCACGAGGTCATCTTGGATTATTCGAGTTCGAAACAGGGCGATCACATAATAGTCTTCATCCCCGCTTGTGTGAAGCAGTCTCAGCTCTGGCCCTGAATGCAGTCCTTCTAACACCATATGATCTGTGGTCCAGCCGGTCTCCTCCCATAGCTCCCGATGAGCGGTCTCTTCAATCGATTCTCCCGGA
The DNA here is from genome assembly GCF_003268635.1 of Paenibacillus sp. DCT19. Lineage (NCBI taxonomy): Bacteria > Bacillati > Bacillota > Bacilli > Caryophanales > Paenibacillaceae > Paenibacillus > Paenibacillus sp. DCT19. Next base: position 2,585,114 of record NZ_CP029639.1, on the reverse strand, counting down.
CGCATCTGACCTGCTGGAATTCGCCAGTGGCTGTGGTCTGCATGCTGAATCAACAATACTTCACCACGTTCGTTCTCTGCCCATATGGCAGCTTTTACGATGATAAACGCTCGGTTAGCAATATACTGAGCCAAATCTCGGGCTGGCGGATTCAATATTTATCCCCTCCTGTTCCAAGCCGAAGAGACGGCTTAGATCTATAGTCAGATCAGTGCAACATAGTTCTCTCCAACCCACGGAACGTTCTAAAAGCTTGTATCTATAAGTAAGGGATTATACTTCCGTATATCGGTATTCAATATCTTGACCTTCATCAACAACATCCACATGAAGCTCATGGCCTTTTAGATACCAATAATCGTGATCCTCCATAAAAAAGCGAATACCGGATGCTTCTGTTTGCTCGGCAGGATGTCTTGGTTCCTCAACAGCGATACCTAATGAAAATCCGGGATGAAGACCTCCGCCTGAGCTATAACGGGCAAAAAATCGAATGCTATCACCATCGTTCAAATTCAGCTCTTCCTTATACCAGCGCGCAGCGCGGTCGGTTACATGTATGGTACTCATGTGGTGTCAGCTCCTTCTCTGTATATATGAGGTAGTTCAAAAAGTCCGCTTTTGATTACGAAGGATGCGCGAGCGGCATCTCAGCTTCGAATATGGGATTCAGCCGAAATGTCCGTTGCTCACGTAGCTTAATCTACGCTCCGCTACTCCATTTCTATCTTCATCCCATCTTCTCGGTACTGAAAACCGACCTTTTTGAACACGCACTATATGTTACATCATATCGCTAGAATGGTCGGAATACAAACTATACACCAGACCAAATCACCCAATAACGTACATGATTTAGGAAATAATTTTACTTCATGGAACATAAAATGAAAAGGTGAAACCGTATCCGCTTTTTGCAGTATAGGACAACAGTCATATAAATCCATAATACTCCACTACTCGTTGCTCTATTATTGGGTTCGCTAAACCAAGCATTGCTCATTTGTGAAAAAAGTTTGACAGATTGTAAAATGCGGTGTTAAGATGCAAACATACGAGATTCACATTGAATTTATTCCCAAAAAAAGAAAGGGTGATTACGGTGTTTAATAGAGATATGTTTGTTCTAACTAACTTACAACTGAATACCGGAGCAGCCCCGAAATCATTATTTCGTTCATAATTTCTGCATCATAGCAATCTGTTTGATCAGATATACTATGTTGTGAACTCACAATATAATTATGTACGGTGGTGGCTCTGCTCTCGGAGCCATGCTGCCGTATGAATGATACCTAAGACATACCGCCTGCGTGCGGTGTGTCTTTTTTTGTGGTCACAAGTAGGCACATGAACGATAATGTATTTCACAGATATGGAAAGGAAGGGATAGCACTTGTTCTCAGTACTTAAAAACCTAGCCTGGTTTTTCCGGCTAGAACGCAAAAGATACCTGATTGGTGTCATTTTGCTCATTCTTGTAGGTGTCGCAGAACTCCTGCCCCCTCGTCTTCTCGGTAATGCGATTGACGAGATTGTACGTGGGTCGATTACAGGAGCTTCACTTACCAGCTACATTTTACTTATTTTAGGAACCGTCGTTATTATCTATCTGATCACGTACATATGGATGCACAAATTATTTGGCGGAGCTAACTTGGTAGAACGCCTATTGCGTTCACGTTTCATGGATCATCTGTTACGGATGACACCGCCTTTTTTTGAAAAGAACAGAACTGGCGACCTCATGGCTCGTGCTACCAACGATCTGCGTTCCATAGCAACCACGGCAGGCTTCGGCATGCTTACGTTAACGGATTCCACTGCTTTCCTGGCAACTGTGTTGTTAGCCATGGGTTTTCTAGTTAGCTGGAAGCTGACTCTGGCAGCCATCTTGCCTTTGCCTTTTATCGCCATCGCTATGATGATCTATGGCAAAGCTGTACATCAGCGCTATACACTCGCTCAAGATGCCTTCGGTGATATGAACGACCAAGTTCTTGAATCGATTGCGGGAATTCGGGTCGTGCGTGCGTATGTTCAAGAACGTCTGGATGAGAAACGATTTGCCGATGTTACCGAAGACGTGTACCGCAAAAATCTAGCCGTTGCTCGGATGGATGCGTTATTTGAACCTACGATCCGACTTTGCGTTGGACTAAGTTATGTCATTGCGCTTGCTTACGGTATTTATCTTGTGTTCCACAATGAAATCACTCTAGGGGATCTCGTATCATTCAATATGTACCTGGGAATGATGATCTGGCCGATGTTCGCCATTGGTGAGTTAATTAATCTGATGCAGCGCGGTAGCGCTTCTCTTGATCGGGTAAATGAGACGTTATCGGTAGAACCTGCTGTTAAGGATGTTGAACAACCCGCTCACATTTCCAATCCCGATGAGATCGTAATGCAGGATGTTACATTCCGCTATCCTAGTTCTACTGTAGACAATCTTAGTCATATTAACTTTTCACTGCGCCGCGGTCAGACGCTGGGTATTGTCGGTCGCACAGGTAGTGGTAAGTCCACGCTGCTGAAGCAATTGCTACACGAATACCCTGCTGGATCAGGTAAGCTAAACATTTCGGGTCACCCGATTCAGGAAATTGCCAAAAACGACTTGCATAGCTGGATTGGATATGTGCCGCAGGAGCAAGTGTTATTCTCCAAGTCGGTTCGTCAGAACATTCAGTTTGGTAAACCTGGTGCGAGTGATGACGTAATTATGGAAGCGATCCGTACAGCTGCTTTTGACGGAGATCTCGGAACATTGTCTGACGGACTGGACACACTCGTTGGTGAAAAAGGAATTGCCTTGTCTGGTGGACAAAAGCAACGGGTATCCCTCGCGCGCGCGTTCATCTCAGATCCGGATATTCTCATTCTGGACGATGCCCTTTCCGCAGTTGATGCAAGAACCGAAGCTAAAATCATCGAAAATATACGTAACAAACGCTCGGGTAAAACAACGCTGATCTCGACTCATCGCCTGTCCGCTATTGAACATGCTGACCGAATCATTGTACTTGAGCACGGGAAAATTACGGAAGAAGGAACCCATCAGGAACTACTTGCCATGAACGGTTGGTATCGTGAACAATATGAACGGCAACAGGTGGAGTCCAATCTGTCCACGTAGGAGGTCAACGTTTTGAAATCGAATACAGGCAAACGGCTACTACAGTACGCCTTAAAAGCCAAAGGTACATTTATAGCCGCATTAATTATGCTTACGATCGGTGTTGCGGCAGAGCTCGCCGGCCCATTTATCGCCAAAAATATGATCGACAATCATTTGTTAGCTATTGAACAGCCCTTCTACGAGACATCTGCTTCAGAAGATGCGGCGGTGTATAAGGGTAAGAATTACAAACGCGAAGGGTTATTTGAATCAGCGGAAAGTAAAGGCGCCGAGGTACGGATACTGCAAGCAGGACGTAGCTTTTATTTTGTAAATGAACCCGTGAGCACACCGGACGGAGACCGTTCTTATGCCGATGGCATCCTGACGGTAACCCGTGCAGGTGAAGTAACGGGTCAATATGCGGCAGTACCTCTGTCAGCCGGAGAACTGTTTGCTTTTTACAAACCGGAAATGCCAAGCATTTATCAATTAATCGTGTACTACATGATTTTCCTTGTGATCTCGGTCATTATGGAGTTTGGTAAAACCTACTGGCTGCAATCGTCCGCCAACAAAGTCATTCAACGACTTCGTAATGATGTGTATGCTCACATTCAGCGCCTGCCCGTCAATTTCTTCGACAATCTGCCTGCAGGTAAGGTCGTTTCGCGGGTGACCAACGATACGGAGGCGGTTAAGGATCTGTTCGTTGCAGTACTGTCGAACTTCTTCTCGGGAATCATTACGATCACTGGGGTCTATGTTGCTCTCTTCCTGCTCGATGTTCGACTTGGACTTATCTCCTTATTCGTCGTTCCTATGCTTATTGCATGGATTGTGCTATATCGTAAGTTCGCTACTCGCTACAATACGATCATTCGTTCACGGCTTAGTGAGATTAACGCGATCATTAATGAGTCCATTCAAGGGATGTCCATCATCCGCGTATTCCGCCACCAGAAACAAACCAAGCAGGAATTTGAAGATCTGAATGATGACTATATGAAACATCAGAACAAGATGCTTAACCTGAACGCCTTTACCTCACACAATCTCGTTAACGTATTGCGGAATATCGCATTTGCGGTCGTTCTGTGGTATTTCGGATCAAGTGTGCTGGATGGCACCAGTATCATCTCGCTAGGTGTATTGTATGCATTCGTGGATGTACTCGGTCGTCTGTTCCAGCCAATTACCGGCATGGTAAACCAGCTGGCGAACCTTGACTCCTCTCTTGTATCTGCTGGACGTGTATTCGAACTGATGGATGAAAAGGGAGAAGCGGTTACCGATGGTTCAATGCCACGATATAAAGGAAATGTGGTCTTTGATGACGTATCCTTTGCCTATAACAAAGATTATGTGTTAAACAATATCTCGTTCCAGGCTTCACAGGGTCAAACGGTCGCGTTGGTCGGTCATACCGGTTCAGGCAAAAGCTCCATTATTAATTTGTTATTCCGATTCTACGACCCGCAAAAAGGTAAGATTACTATCGATGGTCAGAACGTGAAGGATCTGCCCAAACAGTGGATTCGTGAACATATGGGGATTGTATTGCAAGACCCTTATCTATTCACTGGAACGATTGCCTCTAACGTCAGCCTCGGGGATCAGAAGATTACCCGTCAACAGGTTGAACAGGCACTTCGTGACGTAGGCGCAGAACGTATTCTGGCTCATTTACCACAAGGTTTCGATGAACCGGTTATTGAAAAGGGAAGTACGCTGTCTGCTGGACAACGTCAACTGATCTCCTTCGCCCGTGCGCTGGCATTTGATCCAGCGATTCTAATTTTGGATGAAGCTACAGCCAACATTGATACCGAAACCGAAGCCTTGATTCAAAATGCGCTCGAAGTGCTCAAAAAAGGACGAACAACTTTCATCATCGCCCATCGTCTCTCCACAATTCGCTCAGCAGATCAGATTCTGGTACTGCATCGTGGACGAATTGTTGAACAAGGAGCACATGATGAGTTAATGGCACTCCAAGGTCGATACTATCAGATGTATCAACTGCAACAAGGTGCTCAGGCTGTTCAAGCTCAAGGCACAGCCCATGAAGCAATACGCAGTTCTTCCTTCGCTGGAGGCAACGCCTAGAGTAAAGCATTATGTTGCTCTACATCTAAGTTAAAATGAATTTTCCGTGTGTACGAAATTAAACCGATGTGTATCGCAGACATTCAATCTGTTGATATTCATCGGTTTTTTTGACTTTTCGCTCCGAGAAACTTCCTCTTATTGACAATCTGACCATCTTCTCGTATTATACATACCAACGGTCGGTATCAATAAGGAGGTAGCTATGGCAAGAAACAAATTCCCTGAACAGACGTTAGAACACATCCTTACCGTATCAGCACAATTATTCACCGCGAAAGGCTACGAGAAGACGAGTATTCAGGACATTATTGATCATTTAGGCATGTCGAAAGGCGCGGTGTATCATCATTTCAAATCCAAAGAAGAGATTCTTGATGCTGTAATGGAGCGACAATTTGCTTTTGCAGCTCAAATGCTGGATCAACTTGTGGAAAAGGCTACCGCAATCTCAGCAAAGGACAAATTGGTGTATATTCTTGAACACATCGTCTCTAATCAACAGGTACACTCCTTAGATCGAGTGCTATTAACCCAGATCAAAAATCCTTTATTTATCGTCAAAGGCATTCAACAAACGGTTCAAATTGATGCCCCGATCATAGCTGCAATCATGCGTGAAGGCGTTACAGACGGCTCGATCACTACGGGAAATCCTGAAGCCTGTGCGGAAATTTTCTTAATGCTGATCAATATTTGGATTAATCCAGCCTTATTCAGCCGTACACCTGAGGAAACGAAGACCCGTCTGCACTTCTTGCAACACATGATGAGTACCATCGGTGTTCCGATCGTTACTGACACGTTAATTGATCAGATTATCCACCAGCATAACGAGATGGGGGCTTATACCTATCCCGTTCAGGACACTCATCAACATACAAGAGATGTTCCCCATGAAAATTAACACACATATGATTCGCAAAGAGTGGCTTATTCAAGAACCTGTCCTCTCCCTCTCACTCGAATGGATGCAAGGTGAAGTGCACATATATCGCAGTAGGGATCAGCATGTACGAATAATTCAGCGAGCATCTGTGCATTTTCCAAATAAACGATGCTTCACAACCCGTTATCACCAAGGTTCGCTTCATATTGGAGACGGACGTTCGAAGTCCTTTCCGATCGGTATTCACTTTCAGCGCACATCGTTGGCTATCGGACTCCCTCCTTCTACATTGGAACAATTGTACCTTCGGGGCGTAGGTACTCGGTTTATCGTAGAAGATGCTCAAATAAGCCACTGTGAGTGCAGTTGTACTTCAGGGCAATTACATATCTCCGGTGATACGCAGCAGCTCCGCCTACACATGGTCGGCAGTCGTGTACAATCACAGCATTTAACTGCAGAGCACATGAACATAAAAGGTACATCCTCACGCTTTCAGCTTACAGGTCAGTTCACTCATATTCAGGCTAATACGACGGGCAGAACACTCTCCATTCATTCAGCCACCATGCCACAATCGGTAAATAGCACTGCTACCGGGTGCAATGTGAATTTAAGAATTCCTAACCCGAATGAAGGGTTCCGATTGCGTTATAAACACGTCGGAGGCACACTTCAGAGTGAGTTCCCCCTGCAATCGAATCGTGACGAGCACATTTATGGGAATGCATCTGCCTCTTTTCACGCCCAAGTTCGAGGTGGACGATTCACTCTAGGCACGTATTCACCCCATTCGTTATAGAGGAGGAACGCGTTATGAGCATCGGTTGGATTGTAGGTACTTCCTTAGCTATCATCGTATTGTTATCTGGACTCGTAGGTTTAAACCAAGCTGTACGTAGACAACATAAGGCTCGTTGGCCATGGTGGCTCATTGGGTTTAGCGTAGCAGCCCTGATCAGTGCGGCGATTAATTATCCCGGAACCTGAATACCAAGTGGATTTATCCAATAGTGATGCTTATATTCGAAAATAAAAAAAACAATCCGCTAAAGCCTTATGGCTGCTGCGGATTGTCTATCCAACCTTTGCATACATATCCCATGTAAAGAACCGTCTCTCGCACTAGAAAAGGAAGCTTGCTGCGCCATGTCTGATAAGCTGTCGTACGTGTTGGAGAAGGTACAACATCCATGCCTAAACCGCTGGCCAGCATCATCGATCGCTTCATATGTAATGGATCACTTACAATCGTATATGTTTGGAATCCTGCTTGCTCTCCGACACCAATCGAATATGTAAAGTTCTCCTCTGTAATGTGCGACTCTGTCTCAAGCTGAATATCTGCTGGATCCACGCCGTGTGCTATGGCATAATCACGTCCAACCTCAGCTTCCGTACGCTGCTCCACACTGCCAGCACCACCAGTGAACAGCAAATGACTTACTGCGCCCTGATGATACAACAATATGGCGTGCTCAATACGTTCGCGAAATACAGGTGAAGGTTCGTTTCCTACCACTGCTGCGCCGAGTATGATAGCCGCATCCGATATACGTGTTGATGCTTGCTCGCTATACGTCATTATAAGCCAAGCTGTGATACAAGCCCACACGAATCCACCACCAACGATGGATGCCAAGAAGATTAGTATCATTCGCTTCAACTTCGGCTTCCTCTTGTCTGACATGCCTGTCCTCACAATGCCTCATCCTCTTCGGTTGAACGACAGCACATGCTCTCCTCATGCATACGTTCAAGTCGTTGCAATGCTGCGGCAGACTCGGCATCCAGACCAAGCTGGTCAATCCATGCAGCCGTATAGATCTGCAGGGTCATTTCCAACTCTTGTGCACGGTTCTTAAAATCCTCTAATTCGCTTATCATCCTTGATCGCCCTTCAGGACTAAACGTCTCATGGATTCGTTCCTTGAAGTAGTGATGTACGATGCTGTTGCGTTGTTGCCATAGTTCATTTAATTGCCGGGTCTCGTCGTCCGAGAACGTAAAATGATGGCGAACTTCATGGATAAGCTGACCCAATGAACTGCTCATTTTCCGCTCGTATAGATCCTCCAGATCCTCATCTGTCATCACTTTGCCCTGGGACAATTTCATTAATAAAATCAGATTGACCAGCTGCTGTTCAAGGGACTGTCCGTAATAAACCGCTAATCCGTAATAAGCAAACAATTCTCTGGAGTGTTCGCTGTCCAGCATGTCACCATTCTTCATGCCTGTGTTGTGCATAAGCGAGCGCCCCCTCATCTCCGTAAATGTTACTCCATCTTCATGTCCCTCTATCGTAACCAAACCGGGACTAACATTCAAGTTAACGATGAGGACGGCTTCTAACCCCGTAAATCCCTTCTACCAGATAGCCAAATATGAATGCTCAATAACAATATTGCATACACAGCAGACCATGTGCAGACCAGAATAATCTGACCTAAACCGCCACCATCATATAACATCATCTTCTGAACAAGGTAGAAAGCGGGTGGTAGTATGTACGACATCCATTGAAGGGATTCGGGCAATCTCTCCGATAAAGACACTTGTACGAATGATGACAGTAACACAACGATGAAGATGGGTAAGCTTCGGCTGAGCCGGGATATGTATGCGTTCTGAAAGAATACACTGACGCTAAGGCCGAGTAATGCTAATACAAGATGTCCGCACCAAGCAACGATCCATTCATTGGCGCTCGGTTGCCTCTCAAACATTCCAGTAACGATAGGATAAACAATCGTAATCAAGGCCATGGCCAACTGCATAACTACTGCACTGATCAATTGCCCAATGGCTACTTTTCGTCTACTTCCTGCATGAAGCACCAATAATTGAATCTGCCCCGGGGGTTCGGCATTCATTACGGTTAATCCTAACCAGGCCGATCCAAAAAAGAGCAGCATGGCCGTTACCCCATAACTATCCGCTACTGGGTTAGGTTTATATGAATACATTAGTAACATAACGATTGTATAAAATACGACAGGCGCGAGGTATTTCTGTGAACGAATGTTCTGTTGTAACAAGTACTTGATTAAATACTTCATTGAGCGTCCTCCTTAGCAACACATGCAGCGGATAGAGCATCAAGAGAAGAAGTATTCTTTTCGTCCACTATCGCTTGGATCGGCGATTTTCCCTCTAACAAACGTTCCATCTGAATTAAACTTTTATCCTGCTGAACAGATACAATTGAACCGCCGGAAGCAATAATCTGTCCAATGATCCGGTCTGCAGAGCTGCGACTCACTCTCCAATCCCACAACCACTCGTAATGTGCTATAACCCCATGTTGTTCTATATGAGAGCTGTGAACAGATCGAACACCTGGTTGTCCAGTAACGTTCGTTATCTGATCCTCTTGTCCTAGTTCTACCGCCTGTTGCATTAAACTCTGGATTCGCATATCAGGTTCACCGATACACTCCAGATCAGACTGTCTCCAATGGCGCAGGATTTCTCCTTGTTGCAGAACGATGACATGATCCGCCATACGTTCAATAATTAAGGGCTCATGACAGGCCGTTATAATCGTGGTCCCTTGCTCTTTCCATTGTTGTAACAGCGACACGATGGCTTCCTGTGCCGCATGATCCAGACCGGACAATGGTTCATCTAACAGGATAAGTCCACCTGGACCTGGAAGCAAGGATTGAATCAGGTTCACCTTCTGAAGTGTACCTTTGGACAACAGGGGGAGCTGCTGATCAATCGCTGCACCAAGGAATAATCGTTCGCTCCATTGCTTAATATGTTGCTCCAGCACAGCGGAGCGAAGACCATGTATCCTTCCCATCGTCATGAGGTACTCTTTAGCCGTAAAAGGTAGCTTAGGTAGCCCATCAATCGCGAGCATTGTTCGACCCTTAAACGAAGATTGCATGCTTCCCGAATTCGGCAGGATCATTCCTGCTAACATTCGCAGGAGCGTGCTTTTACCTGAGCCATTTCTACCAACTAACACAGCACACTCCCCTACAGCGATATGAAAACTAATCTCTTTCAACACCTGCACTGAGCCCAGACGTTTACTTACCTGTTGCAGCAACACCCCTTCGGCTCCTGAATGATATGTCTGCTCTTCCTCTACGTTGGTTGTTTTCTTAGAACGTGTATTTGTCCTCCAACCCACCAATTGATCACATCCGTTCCGGTGCTTTTACACCTAGCAAATTCAAACTGTGTGCCAGACGTTCTGCTGTACGTTCCGTTAGTGCTAACCGGAAAGCTCTTTCTTCCAGTGGTGCGTCCGCAATCCGTTCTGCATGATAGAACCGGTTAAATGCCTGTGCAACATCAATTGCATATTTGGCTATGACGGAAGGCTCATTGCGGTGTACAGCTTTTCTCAAATATTCCGGGTAATTAGCCAGCAATTTTAACAACGTCCATGTTGGTTCACTCGTGGTCACTTTCTGCTTCATGCTGTTGTTCGCGTGATCAAGTGCTGTTAGCTCCTTTTCAAGGCCTTTCTCCGTTTCGGCAACTTCTCTAGCCTTAGCCAGCACACTGTTAATCCGAGCATACGCATACTGCACATAGGGACCCGTCTCCCCTTCAAAGCTCACCGCATCTTCCAACGAAAAATCGATATCATTCAGACGATTGTTGCTCAGATCTCCAAATACAATTGCCCCTACACCTACTGCCTCCGCAACCTCCTGCGGATTAGGCAGATTAGGGTTCTTCTCCTGAATAATCTGCATTGCACGGGAGACCGCTTCGTCCAATACTTCTTGTAAAAAGACGACCTTACCACGGCGAGTAGACATTTTCCTTCCTTCGAAACGCATCAGACCAAACGGAATATGCTCACAATTCGCAGACCAGTCATAACCCATCCGGGATAACACTGCAAAAACCTGATTGAAGTGCAGCTTCTGCTCACCTCCAACCACATATAACATCTTGTCTGCCTTCATGACATCATGCCGATATATCGCTGTAGCTAGATCCCTGGTTGGATAGATCGTTGTTCCGTCCTTTTTGATGATTAAGCAAGGGGGCATATTCTCTTCTTCCAGGCGCACCACAAGTGCCCCATCACTCTCTTCCAGCAATCCTTTCGCCCGGAGTTCATCTACGACTGCACCCATCTTATCATTGTAAAAGCTCTCACCTAGCGTATAATCAAACTTCACGTTTAAACGCTCATACATCCGATCGAATTCCTTCATGCTTACTTCAACGAAAAAAGCCCATAACCGCTTAGCTTCTTCATCCCCCTGCTCTAGCTTGCGAAACCAATCTCTTGCCTCCGTCTCCAAAGACGGATCATGCTCAGCTTCATCGTGAAAGCGGACATACAGTTCAAGCGAAGTGCGGATCGGTTCTGCCTGTAATGCTGCATCGTTCCCCCACCGCTTGTATGCTGCAATCTGTTTGCCAAATTGGGTGCCCCAATCTCCCAAATGATTCACACTCACCGCGGTATAACCCACTTCATTATACAAACGATATAACGCGGCTCCAATGACGGTTGAACGCAAATGTCCGACGCCGAACGGTTTGGCAATATTTGGGGAGGACATATCTATCACAACACGAGCATCAATACCTTCTTCAAGCTTGCCAAATCCAGACTGTCCCAGCTCCTGCAGCAGCTGTGTTGCCAGCTGCTCACGTTTAAATCGGATGTTAACATATGGCCCTGCTGGAGCAGCCTCTAGAATATCCGATTGCAATGCACTCGCAATCTCCGTTGCGATCGCTACGGGAGCCTTTTTCAACGACTTAGCTAACACAAAACACGGAAACGCAATATCGCCCATCTCCTGTTGTGGCGGTACCTCCAGTAGGTTCAATACTTCTGATTCTTCAAGCCCGGTTAAGGGGGCAATATGTGCAGCAGCCTGCTTTTTCAACATCTAAAACACTCCTTGATTTATTAATAAATACGTAATTAGAAAATAAAAAAAGCCCTCGTCTCCTGTAAAAAGAGACGAGAGCTGTTATTTACAGTCCCCGCGGTACCACTCTAAGTGAACAGTTTCTAGGTACACGAATAATTCGTCCTATTACTGTTCCGCTCGGTGCGATTAACGGCCGCATGCCGGATTACCCTCACACTGATGAGTTACAATACTGCAGACATGTAAACATCACTTCGGACAACCATCTCACAGGTGCGTTTCACACAGATCATTTCATACCGGCTTCCACCCGCTCCGGCTCGCTGTCATGTATGGATCTGGTTACTCTCCTGATCACAGATATTGGTAAGTTTCAATTCATTGCCATCATTATACAGACTGAGTTCTGCTTTGGCAACTGGTAAACCTTACTTCTGTACTTGACCTAAGCTGTGTGATTTCGCATGAATGATGCTCTAGACGCTAATTAATGCGGTTAACCTCACAACGTTTCTCAACAAAAAATCCCCTTAAGAGATAACGTTTACACATCTTCATAGATGCTATGCAAACGTCATTCAATTTAAGGGGATTAAGGTTAAGCTGCTATTTAATGCATACTAATGAACGATTATGCCACGACTAACGCCATCATGCGGCACGCCTCTGCACATTTACGGCAAGCTTCCGCACAGGCTTGGCAATGATCATGTCTATGCTTCTCACATTCCGCCGCGCAGGCTTCACATGCTTTTATACATAAGTCACAAATTTCGGCGATAAAATCACTTCCACGTGTCATCGCTTGTGCAGCAAAACCACAAATCTCTGCACATTCCCGACTCAAACGAATGCAATCACGCAGCATGGCTAAATCATATTCTTTCAAGCTTGATATGTAACATACGTTGCAAGCATTCATGGACTCCAGGCAAGCATCAATACATTGTTGAATTTGTTGTTGTGTCATTTAAAGTTACCTCCCAGGCAAAGTTTCCTATGCTTCTTAATACCCAGCCGGGAGGTTCCTTGAATCATTACACTGTTTTTACCGCTTCGAGTGCCAATAACTGGTTTCGGATAATGGTTTGATCAAAATGCTCACCGATGAACACCGCAACATTGGGTACATCTCCCTGAGGGGTGATTTTCATATAGTCTGACTCACGATAAGCATATTGGAACCAGAACCGGCTAGCTGTATCGCTAAAAGTCAAAATTCCCTTAGCACGATACACATCCCGTGGCAATTGTGACACAAAGGATTCAAATGCTTCACTATTTACCGGCGCACTGAAATAATGCGTGTATACCATCACATGTTCATGTGATGCATGCGGATGAGGCTGATGATTACCGTCATGGTTGTGCTGGTTTTTATGATCATGGGAATGGTCACCGTGAGAGCCTTCGAAATGCTCATGGGAGTGACGGTGTCCTACCGGATTATCCAGCGATGACTCATGCTGTCCATGGGTACATCCATGAGCTGCACAAGCTTCCGTATGAATATGGTGTTCTTCACTGTGGTGCTGCTCTGATTTATTAGGCGATGCCTTGCCGTGGACAGCAGATCCGCTGCGAAGAAGCATATCTAGGTCAACCTCACATTTAACTGTAGGCATGACCGGGGCATAGGCATTCCATTTTGCGAGTAATTTCTTCAAGCTGTCTAGTTCTTGTTCGTTCACACGATCTATTTTGTTCAATAACAATACGGAAGCGCAGCGAATCTGCTCCTGCATCAGCTTGTATGTCTGACCCTTCTGTTCCAGATACAATCCAGACAAATGTGCAGCATCTACTACAGTAATCAAACTCTTCAGCTCTATACGCATGTACAGTGACGTTTCTGTCACCGCATCGAGAATTTCCATCGGATTGGCTGCTCCCGTTGCCTCGATCATGATAACATCAGGAGATTCCGTCTGCACAAGTTCAGCAAGCTGTAGTCCTAAGTCTCCGCGCACCGTACAACATATACATCCACCTAGCATTTCGGTCATTGGAACCGAGGAATCCACAACTTGTCCATCTAAATTCACTTCACCTAACTCATTCATGACAACAGCAGGGCGTAATCCTTGTTGCTTCCAATGTTCAATCAATTGAACGAGCAGGGTTGTCTTACCGCTTCCCAAAAAGCCTGACAATATATATACAGGGATGGATTGATCTTTTACAACAGTTTCATTCATCGTTATACACCTCTTTAGCCTGACCATCAAATCTGATCGATTTCTATCCTAGGGCATGTCTGAAAAGTCGTTGAAGTGAGTCCTTCGGAGTTTTAGACACGTCCTTGCGAGTGTACACCAAGTAGGATTCGCTTTGCAATATGCACGCAGCCCTGTGCTCTTTGCATTGCCTGATTTCGCTGGATGGTCTATGCTATGGAGACATGAAATGAGGAGGATCGTTTAAGATGATTAATTCAGTGGAACAACATCGTCAGGAAGCCCCTAACACGGTTTCATGTATGATTGTCACCGTTTCGGATACTCGGACGAAGGATACGGACACAAGCGGTCAGCTGATGCATCAGCTCTTATCTGAAGCAGGCTACCAAGTTATCGACTACATTATCACACCTGATGAAGCCAATCGGATTCAAGCGATCCTGCAGGATGCGGCTGTTCGCGATGATATTGAAGCAGTGCTGCTTAGCGGAGGAACAGGCATTGCACCTAGAGATACAACATACGAGGCTGTATCCTCACTGTTAGATAAAGAGTTGCCGGGATTCGGTGAAATCTTCCGCTTCCTTAGCTATACAGAGGATATTGGCTCTGCAGCTATTCTCAGCCGGGCTGTAGCAGGAACGATCGGACGTACAGCCGTGTTCTCTATGCCTGGTTCCAGAGGAGCGGTCAAGCTAGCTATGGAAAAGCTCATTTTGCCTGAGTTACGACATGTGATGCGAGAAATATACAAACCCGTCTGAGAGCTCAGACGGGTTTGTATTTTTTGCTGTAATCGTCTTGTTGTAATTGTTTTTTATTACACAGGAACGAAGAAGACAGTAATGCTTTAGTCCAATTTATTTAACATATGATCGAACACCTGCAATACTTCATCCTCATAGACATCCTTTTGCCCACCTGAAGCAGTGTAGACCATAGCTACATAACCTTTACTACGAATCGTTGTTTTGCCCAACACATTCTGCACTACAGCCTGATCCTCCGCGTTACCATACATCTCTTGCATGCGAAGTGTCCGCGTATGATCGTCGGCAAAAATATGAACTTTTACAACATGCCTTCCACTTCCGTTCAGCAGATACATGTACGTAATTCCACCCTCACCATCATCAGCAGACATGTTGTTCATCAGCTTTATACCTTTTTCGTTGAATGCTCGATCCAACTCTTGTGTAAAAGCCCCGTTCAGACCATGCCCCTGCGATTGTGCACGAATATTCCCTTCGTTTGTAGCTTGCCCGGAATAAATTTTAACTTCCTGTGAAGTGGAGGAAGATGAACAACCTGCGAGCAGCAAAACACTTAATGCTAACATGAGGCTTGTTCGTGTTATTGCGCATTGCTTCACTTTAGGTGATCGACCTTGAGTTGTAGTATCCACGCTACCTCTTCCCTTCCGTCACAATGCTGTGACATCCTATGGTAGAGTTAGCATCTCTAAGAGAATCGAATCTTATTCGATTTCGATATTTAAATTGATGTCTCCATTGTATTTACAACCGTGCGCCCAACCGCTTCTCCTTGCAGAATTGCTCCCAATGTCTGAGGCAACTGTTCCCATGTAATCTCTTGAATGCCTAATTCAAGTGCACGATCCGGTTTCCACTCATCACCAAGCAGCTTCCATAACCGTTCCCGACGTTCCATAGGGCAATAGACTGAATCAATACCTATGAGCTGAATGCCTCGCAAAATAAATGGAAGCACCGTCGACTCAAATGCTGTTCCCCCAGTTAGTCCCGATACGGCAACCACTCCCCCATACTGGATCTGTTTTAACCGTTCAGCCAGCGCTGCGCCTCCAACAGGATCAACTACGCCTGCCCACAATTGCTTGCCTAGTGCTCCTTTGGCTGGCATGTCTGCTTCTTCTCGTGAAATGACGTGTGAAGCTCCTAAATCCCGAAGCAGCTGCTCTTGCTGCTCTTTTTTGCCCGTGCTGGCAGTCACCTCGTATCCTAGCTTAGCAAGGATGGCTACTGCCATACTCCCAACACCACCCGTTGCACCTGTCACCAAAATTTTGCCCATCTCAGGGGTTACGCCCGCTTGAACCATAGCATCGACTGAAAGCGCTGCAGTAAAACCTGCTGTTCCAATCGCCATCGCTTCCTTTTCGCTTAGACCTGGTGGCAGTGGAACCAGCCATTCACTACGGAGACGTGCATACCGACTATATCCACCAAAGTGAGATACCCCTGGCTCAAAACCGGTACTGATTACACGGTCACCTGGGGCAAATCGTCCACTCACCGATTCCTCCACAGTTCCCGCAAGGTCTATACCAGGCACTATTGGATATTCACGCACAACGCCTCCTTTTTCAATCGTCGCAAGTCCATCCTTGTAATTGACACTGGAGTATTGAACCTGTAGTGTAACGTCTCCGTTGGGCAGGTCCTCTTTTCTGAGCTGTTCTATTGCAGCCTTGACCGCGCCATCTTGTTCTTTCCTTACTACGTATGCTGGAAAAGTGTTCTCCATCGTTATCCTCTCCTAATGGTTTTCTTATTTTTTTTGAAGCAACTCATTTCAAAAGCAGCTAAGTAGAATGAAATTCAATTCATGTAGTTAAATATTCATCACAAGAATTCATAAGTTTCGTTTTCCCGGTTACCGATAATCCATATCACTTTACTGCTTCACTCGATCTGCTACTTGTTAAAAGGTACACTAACGGCCCGACCAGCGGAACAACGCCAATCCACGCCCAAGCCTGTGAACGTCTGCTAATAACAGCATCTCTATAGATGGCAAACACAGATAGCAAGGACAATACAACAAAATCAATGGTCATAATGTGTACAAACGAAGATTGGCTGAACGCTTCCCAATATGCTGTGAGATTGCCCTGTTTCAGTCCATAAAAGAACGTCCCTAGGGTCAATAACAGCAGAATTCCATGCGTTAACTTATTTCCTACCAATCGACGAATACCTGACCTACGATCACTGCTAAAGGATAAGCTTGTGTATGCTGGAGTTAACTTGTGTGCTGAGACCCGCGCAAAATAAGGCAACAGCGCAAATGCTCCCAACCCAAACGATAGTATTACAAACGGCCATGCTGGAAAGCGACTGCCTCGCGCTTGAGGGGATGTCCGTAATAATAAGCAGGCATAGATCGCGGGGAATATCCCCAGCCACGAAAATACGACAAGTAGCCACGGCTCCCTGCTCTGCATCGTAATTAATTCTCCAAATATAGGGTCATCTCCAGGCGGCTGTCCTGGTGCCCATAACCACGCATAGATGATAAAAGCTACCCATACCAATCCCATAACCCATCTCATATGTGCACCTCCTCTATCTTTCATCCCCCACGAATGTTTGCTTGAAACAGCAATCCAGCGGCTGAGCGATGAGGTTATTTGGTAAAGAGAGGTACGATATGTCGAAACAAGAACTATGCCCATTGCAAGATTTGGCGTCTCCTGCGCTTTCCCGAGAAATAATCCATTCATTTCCGCCTACTATTACACTTACCATGAGCTTCCGTTACACGTAGTATATCGCAATGATCCGCCTTCTTGTCCATGATGAATCACACAACTTCGATAGGAACGAAACCTCTTAGGTTCACCATCCCTAGTTCACCAATGGACCCAGAATGAACATACCGATGAAAAAAAGGCATAAGCCGAGTAACTCTCCGGTTATGCCTTACTCTATGTTTTGGCGCTATTCCTCTGTGGATTGAACATGCTCTGCAATCAGCTTCTGTTTCATATTCCAAGCTGCCGGGCTGATGTTTACGCGATAAATCTCTGGATTAAGCTTCCGTTGATATTCTGGCCAGAAAAGGTTCATCTGTTCCCGGTGGTAGCTACGGATCTCATCCAAAGTTGGTAACTCGTATACTTTACGTCCATTTACGAAGATAGGCTCCAACATGTTAATCGCTTCGTAGCGGGTCACCGTCTTCTTCAGATAAGGGTGTAGCGGGTTGAACAACTTGAGCGGCCCACCCTGCAATGGCTGCTCTTCACCCGGATAACAGATATAATCTGCGATTGCTTTGCCATGTTTCGGATCAATGATCCGGAATACTTCCTTTTTACCTGGCGTGGACACTTTTTCGGGATTGGCTGATATTTTAAGCGTAGGTAGCATCTCACCACCATCAACTTCACGTTCTACCAACTTATAGACGCCGCCCAGAGAAGGCTGGTCAGAAGCCGTAATCAGCTGTGTACCGACGCCCCAAGTATCAATACGTGCGCCTTGAGCCTTCAGGTTGAAGATGGTATTCTCATCGAGATCGTTAGAAGCTACAATTTTCACATAATCGAGCCCTGCTTCATCCAGCATTTGACGTGCTTGAATGGACAGATACGCCAAGTCACCACTATCGAGACGAATTGCATTCATTCTCTTGCCTTGACTCTCCAGCATTTTAGCTGTTTTGATTGCATGAGGCACACCGCTGTTCAGGGTATCAAACGTATCTACCAGCAAGGTCACCTGATCTGGTAACACTTTGGCATACACGTCAAAGGCCTCCTGCTCGCTCATGAAGCTCTGTACCCAAGAATGAGCATGTGTTCCCGCCGTTGGGATGCCGAACCGCTCTCCTGCCAGCATATTGGATGTAGCGTGGAAGCCAGCAACGTAAGACGCACGTGCTCCCCAGATCGCCGCATCCGCTTCCTGTGCACGTCTTGTTCCGAATTCGAGTAAGGTATCTTGGCTTGCTACTTGCTTGATCCGCGAAGCCTTCGTAGCAATCAATGTTTGATAATTCATGAAGTTAAGTATCGCCGTCTCCACAAGTTGCGTCTCCATAATAGAGCCTTCTACCCGAATAAGCGGTTCATCAGGGAATACGATTGCTCCTTCCTTCATCGAATGAATTGTGCCCTGAAATGAAAACTGGAGCAATTCTTCCAGAAAGACAGGATCGTAATTTTCCTCTTGTTTCGATAAATACTTGATGTCGTCCATGTTAAAACGAAGCTGGCTGATGTAATTCACAATGCGTTCCAATCCGGCAAAAACAGCATATCCGTTTCCAAACGGAAGCTTGCGGAAATACGCTTCAAATACCGCTTTTCGCTTGTGAGTTCCATTCACCCAGTGGGCATACATCATATTGATCTGATATTTATCTGTATGTAAAGCCAGGCTAGTCGTCTGCATTTGTCTCATCCTCTCTGACTTCCGCTCATGTTCATAGGCATTACCTCTGAACACAGGTTAACATGTGGAGACTCTCTTCACGACTTACAGTGACATTAACCAAGTTCGTTGTTAATCTCAAAAAGTCTCCAGTTTATTTTCATTCACCATATTTAACGCTAATCTAACACAAATACAGCTAACAGGATTCATTAAGCTATCATGTAAGAATAGTCTCGCTTGCTTTCACAACTTGAGCCCCCAGACTAGAACGGAAATGTTCTAGTGCCCACTCATGTCCAGCAGCGTTAAAGCTGGCTACAGCATCTTCATACACCGTGATGTGAAAGCCTTTGTTGTAGGCATCCACCGCTGTATGTAACACACATATATCCGTGCACACTCCTATGAGTGCAATATCTGTAATTCCGCGTTCCCTGAGCCTAAGCTCCAGATCTGTTCCACAGAAGGCGCTATATCTCGTCTTATCCATCCAACGAATATGCTCTTTCCGATCCTCCATCACTTGGGCTAAGCGTCCATATAGTAGCCTTCCCTCTGTATCCCTAATGTTATGAGGCGGGAAAAGTGTCGTCTCCGGATGATATGGATCATTCTGTTCGTGCAAATCTATAGCCATAATGACTTCATGCTTATGATCACAGTAATTCTCAGTAATTGCAGCCACAGTCTCTTCGATCTCAACTGCCGGCCCACCAACAGGCAAAGCGCCTGTCACAAAATCTCGGGTAAAATCGATGACAATCAATGCTTTCATCGTCTGCACTCCCTTTATTTTGAGAATAGTCTGAGCCTGATTCAATCCTAAGGTTAACTTGACCAGTTACGTATAAATGGATAAGCGAGGCACAAGTTCTGTGAAACGGTAGAGCTGCGCCGGACGCTGTGAATATTGATTGGAACTAAGGAGGTTGCCCTCTTCATCTCTTACTTCTTCTACGATCCCTTTACGACTACGCGTTGAGGTAATCTTACGGATGAAATTTGGTTCTTCAAAATCAGGGACAACACTCTGAATGACCTGGTATAATTCACTTAACGTGAAATCACGTGGAAGAAACTGACGTGCAATCGTCGTTTCCAGCATCTGTTGCTGAATCCGGCGATACGCATCCTCTATAATGGTTCGATGATCAAACGCGAGCTCAAGCTCCCCAAGCGCTTCTTGGATCGTAAATAGTCCAACATCTTCTGCATCATCTGCTGCCTGACGGTGTTCCAGCATCCATTCCTCCACCAGTGCAAAGAACGCGTGCGAGATAATCCAACCCCGTGGATCACGCCCCGGCTGACTATATACATTCAGATATTCTAAATGACCACCATCGACACCGGTTTCCTCCATCAATTCTCGCTTCGCAGCATCGTAGATCGATTCGTTCTCTTGACAAAATCCACCTGGCAGAGCCCATCTTCCCGCAAATGGCCATCCTTTGCGTTTAATTAACATAACCTTGAGTTCCCGAATAGGGAGAGTCTTCGTGACCGTCTTCCGCTCTCGTTTGGTCAAGGTGAACATGACGATATCCGCTGGCACACCATCGGGAGTACGATATTTCTTGGAACTATAAGCACGAGCCGCTTGTTCATCGCTATCAGCATTTAAGTGTTCGTAGTTTTCGCTCATGGGCACCACCGACTATTTTCAATTTGATAATTTCATTATGACATAATAAATTCTTTTGTCAACCTTTGGATTCTGTCGTTTGTTTCCTAACCCCTGCAATACGGAATGTCGCTGTTGCCATGCAACCGAGTGTACCGGTAGCATCTCGAACCTCAGATTGCGTTGTAACGCTGCGTCCTGCTTGATGCAGTACCGTTGAGGCTACAATTAATTCCCCTTGTTTCATCGGAGCTAGGAAATGTACATTCAGATTCGTCGTTACACAACTGTCCACGTCCATTGCAACGGTTGCTACCATTCCCATCGCCTGATCCATCAGAGATGTCAGTACACCCCCATGGATAATGCCCATGGAATTGGTATGGTGCTCACCTGCGGTGAGTCCAATCTGTACTTCTTTTTCATCACCTTTAATATAACGACAGCCTAGGAAGCCCCAGAATCGCCCTTCGCCCTCTTCAACCATTTTGTCCAAAATACTCATTATTGATTTCCCCTTTATTCTCTTTGGTGTATTTCACTCTTGATGTCCTGTGTTTGGATGAAGCTTCTACAGCATGATCTCACACAAAATAACCCCACGAAGTGGAGCCTCTCAATATAATATCTAATTACATTCGAGTCTGTTCCCTGCTTCGTCCTATAAGAGACTGTTCCGAAAATAAACACACGTATTATACATCAAAAAGGCGCGGACTGCGTCCGCACCCTTCTACAACTTAACCGCAGCTCGTCGGAGGTGAATCCGTGCCAGCTTCTACATTTACTTTCTCTGAGACTGTATCCCGAATAACAGAAATTACAAGCTGAAGCAGATAGTTAATATCACTCTGGCTTTGCTGAAATTCAGTTACCAATGGGATGCTGTCCAGTTCATCCTGCAAATCAGTAATTTCCTGTTCAATCTTGTTTACCATATCAGCATTTTTGAAACTTTCGAAGGCAACAATCTCTTTTTGCTTTTTCTTAATTGTTGCAATCAACTGCTGAATGCGCTCATGGTCGCGAATTTTGGATTCTGCTTGTTGGAACTGCTTCACTTCCTCGCTGGTTCCGAGCATATCCGCCAATTCTTTGGCTTTTCCCATAATATCGTCGCGTATGACCAGATTGCGCGTATCGTAGGTCGGCATACCATAATGGTTGTACTGCACTTGCTCCTGCGCCACTGAAATCGCTCCATTCTATGAGATAATATAAGATGGAATACACGTTCTGCACCGAGCCACTATGACTGCTTATGTGACCGCTGCATGCTCGGATCGTTCTTTCGATCGCTGTTGTCCCTGTATTTTTTGATTAGATATTCAATGGGTAAAATACAGGGACAAAGGCGAGCGCTTCGCTTCTACAGAATCGATTCCGAACCTTCCGCTACATTTGCCGCATTAGCAAAGTGCACATCGCATCTTTCCATCTTATTGGGTTGTGGGTACTGCTGATATTGTTATATTACTGGTTCGCGGCTACTGGCTCGTTGAGCAGATTACCGCGAATATAGAACGTCATCGGATCTGTGATCTCTACCTGTACGAAAGTACCGATCAAATCCTTGGATCCTTCAAAATGCACCAATTTATTGCTGCGTGTCCGTCCTGCCAGAACATTTGAATTCCGTTTGCTTTCCCTTCAACGAGAACTTCTACCACTTTGCCACGCTGTTTCTCATTACTGCTCTGGCTATACTCGTTGATCGTTTCATTCAACCGTTTCAGACGTTCCTTTTTCACTTCCATCGGTACATTATCCTCCATCACCGCTGCTGGCGTACCCTCACGCGGAGAGTAGATAAAGGTATATGCGAAGTCATAACCGACTTCTTGAACGAGTGACAATGTATCTTCAAACTGCTCATCCGTTTCTCCCGGGAAACCAACGATAATGTCGGTAGTCAACACGACATCCGGAATGGCTGTTTTAATTTTGTTTGCAAGCTGCAGATAGTGTTCCCGATTATACTTACGACTCATACGTTTGAGCACTTCTGTACTTCCTGATTGCACTGGAAGATGAATATGCTCAACCAAGTTACCACCTTTGGCTAATACCTCGATCAGGCGATCATCAAAGTCACGTGGATGACTGGTCGTGAAACGTACCCGTGGAATATCAATCTTGCGAATGTCATCCATCAAGTCACCGAAGCTGTATTTCAGATCAGTGAAGTCTTTACCGTAAGCATTTACGTTCTGACCTAGTAATGTAATCTCTTTGAATCCCTGTCTTGCCAGCTCTCGAACCTCAGCAATCACATCTTCTGGTCGTCTACTGCGCTCTTTGCCTCGCGTAAATGGAACGATACAATATGTACAGAACTTGTCGCAGCCGTACATAATGTTCACCCACCCGCGTATACCTTCGCGTTTTTTCGGCAGGTTTTCAATGATATCGCCCTCTTTGGACCATACTTCAACGACCATCTCTTTGCTGAACAGAGCTTCCTGAATCAGATGTGGCAATCGGTGTACATTATGCGTACCAAAGATCATATCGACAAATCCATGTTTCTGCATAATCCGGTTAACGACGCCTTCTTCCTGAGACATACAGCCGCACACACCAAGCAGTAGTCCTGGACGTTCGAGTTTGAGCGTTTTCAGATGTCCCAGCTCGCCGAATACTTTATCTTCCGCATTTTCTCGAATCGCACATGTATTCAGCAGAATAATGTCTGCCTCTTTGCGATCTTCTGTGGACTGGTATCCCATGGATTCCAATAATCCTTTGATCGTTTCGGAATCATGCTCGTTCATCTGACAGCCGTACGTATATACGATATAGTGTTTGCCTTTTCCTATGTTTTTCAGTTCATCTGGAATGGCGTTGTCGTATAGTACCTGTACGTCTTCCTTGCCCCGCTGTTTCTCCTGACGATGATTCGGCTCCGATTTGATATTAATATCCCGACCCCGAATTCGAATCTTTTTGCTGAATTCATCTTGCGAAATTACTTTGGCATCGGAGAAATCAAAATATTGGGAGTAGTCCTTTTTTGAGTCTTTAGCCATTTCCTTCGGTCACTCCTTACAGCCTCTATTCATAAAAATTCGTTAGTCCATCTCTAGTTCGCATATAAGCTTTATATTCCATGATTCAAAAGAGCATTACAGTAAATTATAACATGTATTGGGCTCTAGTTCCACCTGCAAAGCGCACACGCCCTCTCCTCTAACAGATGACGAATGAGTCTCCTGTCTGTACTTCAAATGCAACAAAAAACCCGAGCCCCGCTGGAATATCCAGCTATAAGGTATGCTCGGGTTGTTGTATTAATAGAGTGCCAAGGCCACTCCACAATTGACACATTACAAATGACTAGTCGATGATTTCAGCAGTATCACCATTACGTGCGCCAGCTGCATTTGCTTCATCAGTGTCAATATGCATGTCCAATGCAAAGGAATCAGATACACGAGCCAGTACATTTTCCAGTACCAGACCACGATCTCCGCCCAGACGAACTTTCAGCATTTGTTTGTCCTCAATGCCCCATTTAGCAGCATCAGACGTATGGAAGTGAATGTGACGAGCGGCAACAATAACACCTTTATCGATCGTTACTTCGCCAGCTGGTCCTTTAATTGTAATGCCTGGTGTACCTTCAATGCTTCCAGACTCGCGTACAGGTGCTTTAACACCAATAGCGAAGGAATCTGTCATCGAAATTTCCAGCTGTGTTTCAGGACGAACTGGACCGAGGATACGCACTTTATCGAACTGTCCTTTGGAACCAATTACAGCTACTGTTTCGTTAGCAGCGTATTGTCCAGGTTGGGACAGAGGTTTAAACTCAGTCAATTCATAACCTTTACCGAACAAAATTTCAACGTGCTCTTGGGATACGTGAATGTGGCGGGCTGATACGCCCACAGGTACTGTTTTACTCATTGTGAATTTCACTCCTTGTTTATCTATGGCCTCATTAGGCTCTTAACAATCCAATGGTATTATACTCCTTTTTGCAGTGAAATGAAAACGAACTGATGAAAATTCATGAAATACACTTATTTTACCTGAATTCAAACCTGTTTTTGGAAAATCTGCGGTTTAATGAACCTTACACTTTTCCATTAAATAGTTATGAGCTTATAACATGAGATAACATGTACTTTCCTTTCAGATGCACATTTCACTTAGATCATCATGTCCCTTAGGACTTTATTTAAACTTTACCGTTTTCCTACGGGTTCGATCTCAGGTAAGTTTTTGCTCAAATAGCTCACACCGTTACCCCAGATCCAGCCGCGAACTAAGGATTCATCGTAGTGCTTGCATAGCGTATTGATTAATTTCGGATAGTGTCCTGCGTGTTCAAGCTGTTCGATATATGTAGAAATTCCGTCAAAATCAGACCCAAGCATCAAATGATGCTGACCACCTAGAGAGCAGATCTGTTCAATATGTGGCAATAAATGCTCGATCTTAACATCACCTTCCTGCTTCACAAACCAAGGGACAAACGTGAGTCCTATTCGGCCATCCCGTGTAATAATCGCACGAATCTGATCATCCTTCAGATTACGTACATTCGGACATACCGTATAGCTGTTGGAATGTGATGCTATGAAAGGACGTTCACTAAGATCGGCGAGCTCCCAAAAGCCCTTTTCACTCAAGTGTGACACGTCTAGCAACATCCCTATCTGATTACAACGTTGAACCAACTGCCTGCCTTTCTCCGTCAGACCCGCTCCTCGCTGTTCCATAATTCCGTCTGCCGCCCAATTGGCATAATTCCACGTTAAACCCACAATGCGAACACCCATCCGATAACAGATCTCCAGATAAAAAAGATTTCCCTCTAGCCCATCTACACCCTCCAACGTAAGCAAGCCCCATGGATGTGGCTGCCCTGCCTTCTGAGTAAGCTGTTCACGCCATAACAACGTCTGTGTGCCTTCGGGTCGTGCGTTACTACGTTCCACCTGGGTACGGTATATTTCTAACTGGCTCATGACATGTTCAAACTTACCTCTGCCCAACACTTCGGGTAAATACACAGCAAATGCTTGCAGTCCAATGTTGCCATCCTTCATTCGCTGCCAGTTCACATCAAGCTCTGGAGCATCTTGAAAAGAAATTCCCGGCTGTGTCAACATTTTACTAAGTACATCACAATGATAGTCAGCGATGAGCCATTCCTTCATACCAATTCCTCCTCTTCCACGCTAATGTAGCGAATAGAACGCAAAAAACCTGTCTACTTCGTAAACAGGTTCATGCTAAGAATGCATGTATTATCTGGGCTCCACAATCAGCTTAATGGCCGTTCGATCCTCACCGTCAATCACAATGTCTGTAAAAGCTGGAATACAAATCAAGTCAACTCCGCTTGGTGCTACAAATCCCGGGCTATCGCTACCGCTTTAATGGCTTGGTTCAGTGCTCCCGCTCCAATGGCCTGCAGTTCAGCATTTCCACGTTCACGAAGAACTCCTGCAAGTGCGCCGGCTACGGAATTGGGATTGGACTTTGCTGAAACTTTTAATACTTCCATGGTAAGTACCTCCCTGGGAATGTTGAATGTTTGTTTCCACTTACTAGATGTTATTCGCGGGAGGCAAAAAAATTCCTTCTTTTTAGACGGGTTTCCTTGCAAAATGGGACATTGCCCCTATTCCATGCGCCACTCGTCTTCTGTCAGGCGGATTTTTTCAATTCGTGTTGCTGCACCTGTAGATTCATCAATCTCAACCACCACGCCGTGAAAATGCCATTTGCCGTCGTCTACGACAAAGCGCACAGGCAGCTGTGTATAGAACTTACGGAGAACCGCTTCACGCTCCATACCAAGAATTCCGTCACGTGGTCCAACCATACCGGCATCTGTCAGATAAGCAGTTCCACCTGGCAAAATACGATCATCATTACTCTGTACATGAGTATGTGTACCTACGACAAGAGACGCACGTCCATCAAGGTGCCATCCCATCGCGATTTTCTCCGAAGTGGCTTCAGCATGCATATCCACGAGAATACATTTATAATCCTGACGTAGCTCATCTACAATTTCATCAGCTACACGGAATGGGCAGTCCAGTGCAGGTAGGAAAGTCCGACCTTGCAAGTTAACGATAGCAAGTTCCTTACCCTCGCCTTTGACCACCGTATACCCTCTTCCTGGTGTGCCCGGAGGGAAGTTCGCTGGGCGAATCATACGTGGTTCATCATCTATAAAATCAAAAATGTCCTTGTTATCCCATGTATGGTTACCGAGGGTGATTCCATGCACGCCCCAATTGAAAAATTCGTTAGCAATTGCACCAGTAATTCCTCGACCTGCGGCTGCATTTTCACCATTCACAATAATGACATGTGGTTTATATTTATTTTTTAGGTACGGAAGATTTTCCTTCAATGCTTTCCGCCCAACGTTACCTACAATATCACCAATAAACAGAACTTTCATGGTACTGCCTCCTTCATTCCCTACAAAACTTCAGATTCTGACACTTGCAATACTTGGTTATCAACAGGAAAAGTGGCCCATCACTGCGGCCACTTTTCCCAAAATACTCTATTTTGCGTATTCAACCGCACGGGTTTCCCGAATAACGGTGACTTTGATGTG
Source organism: Paenibacillus sp. DCT19 (assembly GCF_003268635.1). Classification (NCBI taxonomy): domain Bacteria; kingdom Bacillati; phylum Bacillota; class Bacilli; order Caryophanales; family Paenibacillaceae; genus Paenibacillus; species Paenibacillus sp. DCT19. The sequence goes on along the minus strand of NZ_CP029639.1, from coordinate 2,557,585 downwards.
ACCTGGATAATCGAGTTCATTCTCGATCATCTTCGTAATGTCACGTGCGAGACGGAATGCCTCAGCATCGTCGATCTTCTCAGGCTGTACCATAACACGAACTTCGCGTCCAGCTTGGATAGCGTACGATTTCTCGACACCTTCGAACGATTCTGAAATCTCTTCCAGTTTCTCCAGTCGTTTGATATACGTTTCCAGTGTTTCGCGGCGTGCACCCGGTCTTGCTGCGGAGAGCGCATCTGCTGCGCCAACCAACATCGCAATAACCGAAGTCGCTTCGCAATCCCCGTGATGGGACGCGATACTGTTGATTACTACAGGATGTTCTTTGTATTTCTTCGCCAGTTCCACGCCAATTTCGACGTGTGATCCTTCCACTTCGTGATCCAGCGCTTTACCGATGTCATGCAATAGACCTGCACGTCTTGCCAGCGTTACGTCTTCTCCGAGTTCGCCAGCCATCAGCCCAGTCAAGTAAGCCACTTCCATGGAATGTTTCAAGACATTCTGACCATAACTTGTACGGAACTTCAGTCGTCCCAAAATTTTGATCAAGTCTGGGTGCAATCCATGTACGCCAACTTCAAAGGTTGCCTGCTCACCGTATTCACGGATACGCTCGTCCACTTCTTTACGAGATTTCTCAACCATCTCTTCAATACGTGCCGGGTGGATTCGTCCATCTGCCACCAATTTCTCAAGGGCAGTACGAGCAATCTCACGACGGATCGGGTCAAAGCCCGACAGAATAACTGCTTCTGGCGTATCATCGATAATGAGGTCAATTCCCGTAAGGGTTTCAAGCGCACGGATGTTACGTCCTTCACGACCGATAATCCGACCTTTCATTTCTTCATTCGGCAATGTCACAACAGATACTGTTGTTTCCGCAACGTGATCAGCCGCACAACGTTGGATAGCAAGCGTAATAATCTCGCGAGATTTCTTGTCCGCCTCTTCTTTCGCCTGCTGTTCGATGTCCTTGATCATTTGAGCCGTCTCGTGACGAACTTCCTGTTCTACGTTGGACAGTATGATACTGCGTGCATCTTCCATGGTGAGATTGGATATACGCTCCAATTCAGTCACCTGGTTTTTGTAGATCATTTCAATTTGCTGCTGTGTCTCATCAATACGTTTCTCTTTGTTAGCCACTTGCTCTTCTTTACGTTCGAGTGATTCCATCTTTTTATCCAGCGACTCTTCTTTTTGCAACAATCGTCTTTCTTGTCGTTGAATTTCATTCCGACGTTCACGAGTGTCTTTTTCAGCCTCGGCGCGAATGCGATGAATTTCATCCTTCGCTTCAAGCACCGTTTCTTTCTTCAGTGCCTCTGCCTCTTTTTTCGCGTTCTCCACGATTTGTACGGCAGCTTGTTCCGCACTAGAGATTTTAGCCTCTGCAAGAGATTTGCGAATAAAATATCCTACTCCGAACCCAATGAATAGCGCGGCTACAACGAGAGCGATCATGATTGCAGTGTACATACTGTTCACCTCCTCGTTGATTCCTCCAAGGCATTCCTTGGGTCAATTTTCAGTTTTCAAGCCTTACATATGTTTGGGAATAAAGATTACCTACGGCGATCCCCCGCCGATTTTCATTTCAAGTGTACATGTTCACCACGTACTATCCGCTCTCAAGCGAACCCATAATCATGAATGATTGAAATCTTAAGAACCGAAACCGCTTTTTTGGAAGGAAAAAGGGTTTCCATTTCAATAAGACTCATGTCCATTTTAGTATTTGACGAAAGAAATTGTCAAGAGAATGCGACATAGAGTGTCCTGTCTCCTAATCCCACAGTAAAGCGTCGTCATCATCAGGGTCTTTAGCCTCAGTTTCTTCAATTATACAATTAACGACACGACGCACCATATCCATCGGAAAACCACGCCGCATCAGAAAAGGAAGCGTTTTGCGTTTTTTCTCAGAAATGTCGCCTTTGACTTGGTTCCACTTCTTCCGCCCTGCGGTCAAAGCAGTCTCAAATTCTGTATCCCCACTCACAGTTTCCAAAGCTTCAGCAATTAGATCATTGGCAATACCCTTCTGACGAAGTTCTTGCCTTATCCACAGTTTTCCCTTCCGCTGACCCTCCATACGCTGACGTGTCCATTCCTTCGCAAATGCTTCATCATCAATTAATTTTTCCTGCTCCAGCCGATCTAGCACCTCTTCAATTAGCGGAGGTGCAAACTGCTTCTGCCGCAAGCGCTGGCTTAGTTCATGACGTGTACGTGGCTTGAATTCGAGATATCGCAAAGACTGAACATACGTCTGCTGACGCTCGTCAGCCACAACAATTTCCTCAAGATCCTTTTTTACAAATGTGTTGCCTCGGGTCAACCGATACTTAATCATTACATCTTCCAGAACAGTTATTGAGTACATCCCGAACTCGATCCGATATCGCGCGACTCGCCCCTTCAGCAACCGCTCAACCCGGGTAATGGTCAACTCCTCATGATCCGGAAATTGAGATAACCCCGTTAACTCTGCTTCTTCAATTAAATCTTCAGCATATTTGTCCATGCCTTAATCTCCTTTCATCGTTGATATATAGGTTCAACTAAAGAAGTTTAGTTGAACTTATATATCTCTGCTCTCTACAGGAGATCAGATATTATGATAAAAGGCCGGGAATTCAGCCCGGCCTTATCTTATAGAGTTAGCGTGCCAACAGCCTCTGTCCCATGGGACAGAGGCTGTTGGACAATGCGAGCCACAAACCTGTTTCCTGAGCACAGTCAAGTCACAATCAGACAAGCCTCAGGAGTTCAGTAAATTACTCGTTGATTTCAAACAATTCTTGTTCTTCTGCTTCTTCTTTTTGCTGGTCCTCAGCCGTTGGTGTAGGAACCACTGTCGTTAAATTGCTTGCTTCACGAATTTTTTGCTCAATCACTTGAGCAATTTCTTTGTGCTCTTTCATGAATTGCTTCGCATTTTCACGACCTTGTCCCAGACGCTCGCCCTCATAGGAATACCATGCACCACTTTTGTTAACGATATCTAGTTCTGTACCGATATCAATGATACTACCTTCTCTAGAGATACCCTCACCGTACATGATATCCACTTCAGCTTGTTTAAACGGTGGTGCTACTTTATTCTTAACAACTTTTACACGTGTACGGTTACCGATAATGTCATTGCCTGATTTGATACTTTCAATCCGACGAACATCCAATCGAACTGTGGAGTAGAATTTCAAGGCACGACCACCAGGTGTTGTTTCAGGGTTACCAAACATAACCCCAACTTTTTCACGAAGCTGGTTAATGAAGATTGCGATTGTTTTGGATTTGCTGATCGCACCCGACAATTTACGCAACGCCTGTGACATCAGACGTGCCTGCAAACCAACGTGAGAATCTCCCATTTCGCCTTCAATTTCAGCTTTTGGTACCAATGCAGCAACGGAGTCAATAACGATAATGTCCACAGCTCCACTGCGAACGAGTGCTTCTGCAATTTCAAGCCCTTGCTCACCCGTGTCTGGCTGAGACAGAAGCAATTCATCAATGTTAACACCAAGTTTACTTGCATATTGAGGATCAAGAGCATGCTCGGCATCGATGAATGCAGCTTGTCCTCCTACTTTTTGCACTTCAGCAATCGCATGGAGTGCTACAGTTGTTTTACCAGAAGATTCAGGTCCATATATTTCAACAATCCGGCCTTTAGGCAAGCCGCCTGTTCCTAATGCAATATCCAGAGCCAAGGAACCACTGGGGATAATTTCCACTTGCATGTGAGTCGACTCACCCAGTTTCATGATGGATCCTTTACCAAATTGCTTCTCTATTTGACGGAGCGCCATATCAAGCGCGGCACGACGGTCTGACAATATGCTCACACCCTTTACTGTTTATAAGATAATGATACCTTGTTTTAACACGTTTGCCAAGCTTTTTTTCGAACATACATTCGTTTTTTTATCAAGGCCGAGGCGCCTCTTCCTCAAGCAAACCTGGAATTAAACAGAAAAAAGAACCGTAAACAAGGCTACTACGCCTGATTCTACGGTTCTTCCGTCTGTTAAAAGTATACTTGTTTTGCACTGTAAAAGCAAACCAAGCGGAAGAACTAATCTAGTTCAACCAGCTTGCGCCACAATCGATACAAGATAGACTTGGTTGAACGGATGCGAACCGTTTCCCGATTACCGTTAATACGCAGTTCATGAATTTCCGTCTCTTTGCCGCGTTCGGCTAGAGCAATGAAGACGAGCCCTGGGGGCTTACGCTCAGAATACCCAGGCCCTGCGACACCTGTAACAGCTAGTCCGAAATTAGCATCACCAATCATGCGCACCTGCTCTGCCAATACTTTAGCAACTTCAGGACTTACCGCTCCGGGTGCATCTTCCCCCTCCAGATAATCATGAGGAACGTTCAGCAGTTTTTCTTTCATCTCATTGGAGTAACATACAATTCCGCCTTTGAGAATTGCAGCACTGCCAGGAATTGATGTCAGGCTCTGCATGACAAGCCCACCTGTACAGCTCTCAGCAGCACTAAGAGTCAGCCCCATATCAGCCATCATCGTAACAATCGTATACTCAATAGGCACATCGTCACTAGCGTACAGATGCTCTGGCAAACGCTCACGAATCTGAACCTCCATCGCATCCAGCTTCACCTTCGCCTCTCCCTCATTAGGTGCTTTGGTAGAGACACGCACGGTAACCTCCCCTTCGCTTGCGTACGGTGCAATTGTAGGATCCGTCTGTCCGTCGATCAGATCAAGCAGACGATCCTCCAACGCCGACTCCCCTATACCTGCAAACTTCAGCATTCTGGAATAGATCGGCATCTCTTCTGTCAGAACATGCTGGAAGAGCCATGGCTTAACCTCCTGCTCAAACATCGGAATCAGCTCTTTAGGCGGTCCAGGCATAACAACATAATGTTTTCCATTGTCCGAGATGGCATTTCCCGCTGCAAGCCCCGTCTCGTTAGCTAGAGGCGTTCCCCCTTCGATAACAATAGCCTGACGACGATTATTCTCGGTCATAGTAACATTGCGATCCCTGAAAAAGCCTTCTATTTTGTCCATCGCTAGTCGATCTATATGCAGCTTACGACCTAATACTTCAGCCAAAGCATCCTTCGTAAGATCATCCTGTGTTGGCCCAATGCCACCGGAAAATAAAATTACATCTGCACGACCCTGAGCAATGCGGATCGCTTCACTAAGGCGACTTAGATTGTCTCCAACAACTGTTTGGAAATATACATCAATTCCGATCGCGGCTAATTCGCGAGACAAATATCTCGCATTGGTGTTCACAATCTGTCCAAGCAATAGCTCTGTGCCAACCGCAATGATTTCTGCCTTCATTCTGTATCCTCCTGTACACGCTGTGAGTATTCAAAGGGCAATAGGATGTTTTCCTATTGCCCTTAGTACTAATTGTTCCTTCTAAATTACCCGTTTTCCGGAACGATTACGCTTTTGATAAATTAAGCAAATTTTTGTTTTTAATGAAATAATCAATTCCTGACCAGATCGTTATAATCGCTGCAGCCCACACTGCGATAACATCCACGTGAATCCCCGTGTAAGAGAACGGGAAATTATTCAGCAGAAGTAATACAATAGCTACAATTTGCACAACGGTTTTTAGCTTACCCCAATTGCTTGCCGCTACAACAGATCCATCGAGCAATGCAATCTGGCGAAGACCTGTTACTGCAAATTCACGGCTAATGATTACGACAGCAATCCAGGAATCTAACTTGCCCATTTCCACGAGCGAAATGAGTACAGCAGTCACTAACAGCTTGTCCGCCAAAGGATCAAGCAACTTGCCTAGATTAGTGACCATATTGTTCTTGCGCGCCAAGTAACCATCGATTCCGTCTGTACTTGCTGCAATGACAAAAATGACAGCCGCAATCAATTGATTATAAGGAAGCGAGAAGCTTCCAAGCTGCAACGGCTCTGGATAAAATGGAAAATCCACGAGCAGAAACACCATCAAAAAAGGGATTAAGCAAATTCGTGCAAGCGTAATCCGGTTGGGTAAATTCACAAGACGCCCTCCCTCTTATCCTCCAATAACTCCAAACACTCATCTTTATCCCAGGACATCATCGAAACCTGTAATTCGTACAGTCACTTCAGCAAAATGCCTCACTATGTAAAAACGCAAAAATAAAGTCCACCGTTCAAACGTAAATGCGTTTTAAACGTTCCGGTGACTTCCAGAAAATGTACTGCTTATCACAAAGTCAGCAAACGATGATGACTGGGCTAATATGATTGATTGCCAGCAATGCACACTTAGTATAATATACGCCCATTATAGTGTCAAAAAACGCCTGTGAATTTCAAGCGTCCTGAACGCCTGGCTTATTTAAAGTTGGTATACTGCAGATCTAATGGTAGATTGGCACCATTCAACATTTGCATTACCGCTTGCAAATCATTCTTACTTTTTCCAGTTACCCGTAGTTGATCACCCTGAATCTGACTCTTCACCTTCATTTTGGAATCACGGATCAAAATATTGATTTTCTTAGCAATATCCTGGTCAATTCCTTGTTTGAAGCTCAGACGTTGGCGAACAGTTCCAGAAGAAGCGGGTTCCACTTTGCCATAATCAATGTTCTTCAGCGGAAGTCCTCGTTTAGCCATCTTCGATTGCAACACATCAATGACAGACTTAAGTTTGGTCTCGTCATCAGACAAAATCGTTAAAGCATCTTTGTCCAATTTCAAGCTGCTCTTGCTGCCCTTAAAATCATAACGAGTGCCTATTTCCTTTTCCGTTTGTGTTACGGCATTAGTCAGTTCCTGCAAGTCCATCTTGGACACGATATCAAATGAATTTTCTGAACTCAAACCGGTCACCCTTTCAGTTAGCATATGTTCTGTGTAACATTATAGAGGATACCCTATTGAAAAGTCTAATTTTAGAGAAGATACACAACAGAAAAAGCATTCTTGACCCTCCATGGTTGGCTGATCAAGAATGCTTTTTCCTACTGTTGCCTAAAAGCCTAATACCTGCTGCGGTTTGGTTGTCTGAACATATCAAGCACACCCAAAATTACATGCGCAAGTCCAAACCCCAAAATTCCGTAACCCCAAGCGCTCGGGGTTAAATAGTACCCCAGGAGGCTGACAATAATCCCTAAACCTGTAACGATCCAGCTGACTGTCATAGCCTTCCACCTCGCTTCACCGAAGATTAACTGCAAGTTAAGACCACGTTAGTGTCCCCCGCAGTGACTTCGGTTATTCGCCAGTGGCTGTGCCTTCGCTTCCGTCCGTTGATGTAGGGTCTGCGTTATCCGTTGTCGTAGCAGCACTGTCCTCTCCAAGCTGCAAACGGATCCGATTCGTGGCTTTACCGTCTGTTACCACTTGTCCGCCTACCTCAATCGTCGTCGCCGAGGCACGACCGGATTTAATGTAAAGACCTGTGCTATCCAGGTTAAACGTAAATGAGTTTCCATCAGCAGTCATGCCGAATTGCAATTTTTCGCCGCTGGAATTTTCACCTTTGTATACCTCAAGCCAACTCTCACCTGACGCATTAATCGTTACAGTCACAGGCTGTCCTGCACTTCCACTTACTTTGAAGTTCGTAATATTGCCTGATTTGCCATCTTCAGTCACAGCTACCCCTGTAGGTGGAGTAGTAGGCTCCTCCTCCGTATCCCCTGGAGTTTGGCCCTCGGAATCATCGGTTTGTTCACCTGTCTGTCCTATATCTTCTTGACCCCCACCGTTACCACCAGCACTACCTTCATCCCCACCTGTTTCCGTAGATGGCGGATTAGCCGCCTGTCCGTTATCTGCAGGTTGATCCGGTTTATCATCTGGTTGCTGCTGGCTATCCGTAATCTTCGTATCATCCAGACTTGGAGTTTCATCCCCACCCTTGTTCGAAGACCAGAAGGCATAAAGCAATACAACGATTAATAACGGGAATGTCCACATAAGAGCAACTGACATCCAACGATTGTTCCGTTCAACCGGACGACTGGAACGCTTCTGAATGACAGGCTCCATTGTCGCCTCAGTTTCCTCTGCCGGTACATCCTTTTTGTGACCCTCTAACAGCTCATCAGGGTTCAGTCCAACCGTTTCCGCATAGGTTTTAATGAACGCACGGACATAAAAGCTACCGGGAAGTACCTTATAATCCCCTGCTTCTATTGCCTCCAAATATCTTTTGCGAATTTTAGTCATTTCCTGTACGTCGTCAAGACTCATCCCTTTTTGCAGCCGGGCCTCTCTCAACTGCTGACCCAGTTCAGACATGCCATCTCCTCCTTCAGTTTTTCTTTTTCTCTGTAGTCAGCATTTTGCATCATTCGATCCCACATGCTCAAGGGTACAAGATCTAGACCAAAAACGGAGTCTCGCCTAGATCCCATTGGTTTGATAGTTGATCTTTCGGATTGTGCAAAATGCTCTAGTTGGTGCTAATCTATTTCATGATCTTTCACGCAGCCTTACAGTTCATCGGTGTAGCTGGCCGTAAACGTATCATAAATAATTTCTTCGCCTGGATTGTTCCGAAGCTCGATGATAATGTCAAAATCATTATAATCATACTCGGATTCCTGTACAAAAATATCTGGATGCTCAATGACCTTGGTACTTGGCATCGTCATGATATCCTGTAACAAGTTATAGTGCCGTTCGCTCGAACGAATCGTACTAACAATGCCATCGATGATAAATACATTGTTTGGATTCATTTCGTCCTCGGATAGTTGACTCCTTATAGTCTGACGAAGAAGGGTAGACGAAACAAAGGTCCATCGTTTCATCGCACACACACTACCCGCAATAATGGATTCCGTTTTACCAACACGCGGCATACCGCGTAACCCGATAACCTGATTACCTTCCCTTTTAAATACTTCACCCAAAAAGTCCACCAGTAACCCAAGTTCATCGCGAGTAAAACGAAATGTTTTGCGATCATCCGAATCACGGTCGATGTATCGACCATGACGAACAGCCAGTATATCAACTAGTTTCGGTTGGCGCAAAGCTGACACGGTAATGCTGTTAACCTTAGCGAGCATCTCGCCTAATAGACGAATCTTCTCATCATCATCCGATTCAAGAAGCATACCACGAGTTTTGCCCTCAACACCATTGATGGTCAATATATTCACTTCAAGCATCCCCAGCATGGAGGCGATATCCCCCAACAGGCCGGGTCTGTTCTTATGTATTTTGTATTCCATATACCATTGTTTAGATTCCATTTGAACACCCCGTAATGCATTATTCCACATTATTCGACAGCAACAGAACGCGTCCTTAAGACAGCAATCTGAGTCATCTTCTAAAAATGGGTCACGTTAATGATATATAAAATGAAAATGAATTACAAGAACAGGTCTGTAATCAGTCTGTAATCATTAGAGAAAAGCCCCCTTGCGGGAGCTCTCCATCTGTGAAACTTATGCGTTTTGTTTGGCCAGTTTGACCATCAGGCACGCGATCGTACGACGCTCATCTGCATCGCCGACATCCCATAACTCCTTCAATGCCCGGTTGGAATGGTTCGCGGGGTCGACTTTCTCATCCAGAAAGTCACCGATCTCGTAGGCAAGTTTGTTAATGGTTTCTTCACTCATTCCCATCTTCTCTGCTTGCAGTACGCGATCACCCAAGAACTTTTTCCAAGTGTCAAAGTTAGAGACCACTGTTTTTTGTTGACATGATAAATCCTCCTTAGCTGTCGCATGAGATTTAAAATCAACAGTTGTAATATGTGCTTCCCGAACATTTTATATACAGGGTAAATCCTCCAAGCAATACTTGAGCTCTAATCCGAGCAGATTACGTAAGCCAACCTCCGTTAGGACTAATAATCTGACCGTTAATATATCCAGACTCAGGTAAGGCAAGGAAATAAACCAGAGATGAAATCTCATCAGGCTGAGCAAGTCTGCCAGCAGGAATTTCCTCTTCCAGCATTTTCAACTCACTTTGATCTAGATGGTCCAACATCGATGTCTGAACTGCCCCTGGAGCTACTGCATTTACAGTCACTCCTGACGGTGCAAGCTCTTTAGCTAACGCCTTGGTAAAGGCGTTTAAGCCTCCTTTAGTCGTGGAATACAACACCTCACAGGATGCGCCTGACAATCCCCATATAGATGACACGTTAATGATTCGTCCATACCGTTGCGAGATCATATGTGGCATCAATTCCTGCGTACACATAAACGTACCTTTCAGATTGATTGCCATCACTTCATCCCATATTTCTTCCGTAACATCTGCAAGCATTCCATAGTGGGATATCCCCGCATTGTTAACCAAAATATCAGGCATTAGCCCATGACTTTCAAGCTTCTCCCGCATACGTCCAATCTGTTCCCGGCTACGAAGATCTGCAGATACCGTCATTACCTTACCACTGCCTTGCTCCATACATCTTCTGGCCGCTTCATTGGCTGCTTCATGTGATTTCATATAGTGAATCACCACGTTCATACCTACACGTGCAAAGCGCTCGGCAATGGCTGCTCCAATACCTCCACTCGCACCAGTAACCAGCACTGTCATTTCTCCAATCGGCTTCAACATTTGTCCTGTTCCCCTCTCCATGTTAAGGACTCACGACAAGCGATACCGCTAGTTGATCCCAACGAATATGTTCTTTTAATCTGCCATTTACCTCTTCCAAGGTAAGGGATTCATACATCGGTAACATGTTGAAGAAGTCCCCTCCACGGAATTGTTGACGCGTAAACTCATGTGCAATGTTCTCTGGGGAATTCAGCATCCGCAGATATCCACCTATTTTCTTTTTGCGAGCCCGTTCAAAATCAGATTGCTCAAACCCCTTTGCCACGATGGCATCGACCTCTTGACGGATTCGAGCGAGCAGCAGATCTGGATCTCTGGTGTCACCACCAATGGCCGAGAAAGCATACTGTGGCGAGCTGTTGTATTCAAATCCAAAACTATCCGAGATCAAATCCTCATCATATAGCTTCTGGAACAGTGGCGTACTGGAGCCAAAGAGTAGATCCATCATTAATTTGGTAGTCATGTCTCGACGCAGCAGCTCTTCACCAGTGAATCCAACCTCTGTTTCCTTGAAACCGAAGAGACATTTAGGCAAGGATACAGCAAGCTTAGCTTCTCGTCTGGCCTCCCCTACTTGCTCTGGTTCATCGTCGAACAAGCGCTCAATCTGTCCCTGGGACTCAAAGTTTTTCTCCGCTTGGTTCGTACGAACTAGTTCCATCACTTCTTCGGGGTCTACTCCACCGACGACGAACAAAAGCATATTACTCGGATGGTAGAAAGAATGGTAACAGTTGTATAACGTTTCCTTCGTGATTCCGCTTATTGATTCAACGGTACCTGCAATGTCGATATGCACAGGATGTTTTTGATACATAGCTTCAATCAAGCCAAAGTAAACACGCCAATCGGGATTATCGGAATACATATTAATTTCTTGGCCGATAATTCCTTTTTCCTTATCTACATTTTGATCTGTAAAATAAGGATTTTGCACAAAATTGATTAATGTTTGTATATTTTCGTTAATATGCTCTGTGGCAGAAAACAAATAAACCGTCTGATCGAAGCTCGTAAATGCGTTCGCCGAAGCACCATTAGACGCAAATGTGGCGAAGATATCCCCCGTCGGTTCTTCAAACATTTTGTGTTCCAAAAAGTGTGCAATGCCATCAGGCACCTTCACCTCTTCTTGTCCCTCAACCCGGAAATGGTTATCGACCGATCCATATTTCGTAGCAAACGTAGCATACGTTTTCTGGAATCCCGGCTTAGGCAGTATATAGACATGCAGTCCATTTTCCATGACTTCGTAATACAGCGTTTCCTGCAAATGTTCATATCTTATGCTTTCCACCGGTTATTCCTCCTTCTCATCACGCAAGAAATAAATCGTATCCAGACGGAACTTCTCTGCTGCTTGTTGAACATCAACTTTGCTAATGGACTCCACCTGGCTCAGTAGCTCTTCAACTGTACGATCCTTTCCAGACAATTGGCGATTAAAATCATAGGCGATCATCTCGTATGCAGAATCCTGCATTTCTTTCAAAAGATTGCGAATCATCGCTTTGGTCTGCGACATTTCCAGATCCGTGATCGTTCCACTTCTCATCTCTTCTAACTGCTGTTTAATAATGGTCACAGCCTTCTCGTAATTGGGAATTTCAATCCCTGATTGAATAGTTGCGATCCCCTTATGACCGTCATAACGAGAAGAAGCATAATAAGCTAAACTTTCTTTTTCACGAACATTAACGAACAATTTTGAATGGGGATATCCGCCCAAAATGCCGTTGTACAGCAATGCAGATGCATATTCAGGGTCTCTGTACGTAATCGATGTCCGTAGTCCCATATTCAGTTTACCTTGACTGACGCTCATGCGTTCAACTACTGTGTTGACTTCATTATCTCCTAGAGTAGCCTCTTGTGCATGATAGTCAGCAGACGTTGCTCGTTCCACATTAAAGTGTCGCTCAACCAGGTTCTCCACTTCTTCCAGCGTTGTATCTCCGACCACATATAGATCCATACTTGCATCCTGCAACCACGCTTGATATGAATTTGTCAGACCCTGAGGTTCAATAGTAGAAAGGTCTTTACGTTCACCTAGTGGATGCAGGCGGTAAGGCTCATGTTTACACATCTCCTCAATGCTCCGCTCTGCGGCGTAACGCATTTTATCATTCACGACGGATTCCAGCTTTTTGCGCACTGTTTCACGCTCAGCTTGTACATATGACGACCTGAAATGTCCATTCTCCTGAGCCGGGCGAGTGAGCACTTCCCCTAGAAAAGCAAAAGAACGATCCAGAAGCTGCTCATCTCCACCTACAAATGAGTCATTAATGGTATCCATTCGAAATTGTACAATCTGATAGTCTCCGCGTTTATATACGTCAAACCCAAATCCAGCACCATACAAATGCTCCAGTTGTTCACGAAACTGCGTTGTTTCAGGATATGATTCCGTTCCCCTACGAAGGACAAAGGGGGTTAAAGCGACCTTTGTGACCGTCTCTTCTTGTAAAGGAACCCCGGCGTAAAGCGATATCGCGAATGTCTTGAAACGTTTCGTAGGCAGTACATGTATACGGAATTGTTTCCGACTTCCTCGTTCAAAGCCTGATGTATTCAACTGTCAAAACCCCTTTACGGCGTCATTTGTCATGCACGATTGAGTTGTGATGCTGAGTGTAGCAAACCTTAAGCGTATCAACCATTTTAACCCATTCAAAAGCCAAGAAGCAACCAAAGACACGCCTTCTGGTTGCTTCTTGAGATCGTTCAAAACGTCCATAATTATGGACGTTCTTTCTAAGATCATCACATACAGAAGATGTGCTGACCGATTGTTTTCACCTGAGGGCGAGTCCAGATCCACTTCGATGTAGCTGTCTTCGGATTAAAATAGTACAGACATCCACCCGATGGATCCCAACCATTCATCGCTTGTTCAACAGCCTTACGCGCTTGCGCATTAGGCTCCAAATAAATCTGACCATCCGCTACCGCGGTAAACGCACCAGGTTGGAAGATAACCCCTGACGGTGTACTAGGAAAGCTCGGGGAGTTCACGCGATTCAAAATAACTGCTGCTACAGCCACTTGTCCTTCAAATGGTTCACCCCGCGCTTCTCCATATACGGCATTCGCCATAATTTTAAGCTCATTCTCGGAAAGTCCCATCGTGTTGGCTGAACCCATATCATTCTGTTCTTGATTAGCTGAATCCGTATTGCCTTGATTATTTCCAGCGGATTGCTTATGCAAAGGAGGCTCGGTTGGTGACCATTTCTTCGTTGCATTGTACAGTTTCAATTTGGTCTTAGCGCCAACGACTCCATCTGCCTTCATGCCGAACTCGGACTGAAACCACTTCACGGATTTTAGCGTGCTACTTCCAAAGTTACTGTCAATTTTACCGTTGTAGAATCCTAGATACTTCAACCTGCCTTGTAACTCATATACATCCTGACCATAGCTCCCATACTTGACAGCATTGGTACTAAAGGTGGGCATAGCCGCCTCTTCAGTCTGGGGCTTACTTGGGCTAGTACTTTCAGTTCCAGCATTGTGAGGGAGCAAATAACGAATTCCCAATGCGGACATCAGCAAAATAGCAGTGAAAAGCCATATGTTCATTTTTCGCATCGATTGTGCTCTACCTTTCTCTTGTGGGATTAACAGAATCGCTAAGCTTATTATGACAAGCCTGCCTGTTTCCTATGCACCAATTCTCCCGAGGATTGGACAAGATGCCAACGCATCAAACAAATGAACATATAAAAACCCTCAATCATACCGATTGAGGGTTTCGTCTATCGCCTGTTATAGCCTATAACGCTACGAGCTTATTTTATTTTGCTGGTACTGCTCCAGTGAAATTAATACTTCCCTTGGCTTACTGCCTTCATAAGGGCCGATTACACCTCGGGCTTCCATGGAATCAATCAAACGTGCAGCTCGGGTATATCCAACCCGCATTCGGCGTTGCAATAGAGATACCGAGGCCTGTTTAGCCTCCAATATAATCTGTACAGCCTGTTCATACAGCTCGTCCTGTACTTCGTCCGCTGCCTGAACCGAGTCATCCACCTCAGGCACGAGCGATTCATCATATTGAGCTTCGCCTTGGCCACGTACATAATTTACAATGTTCTCAACTTCCTCGTCACTCATAAACGCACCTTGTACCCGTACTGGCTTGGAAGCTCCCATAGGCATGAACAACATATCTCCACGTCCTAACAGCTTCTCCGCACCACCCATATCCAGGATTGTTCGTGAATCGACTTGAGAAGACACGCCGAAGGCAATACGTGACGGAATGTTTGCTTTGATTACCCCTGTAATTACGTCAACGGAAGGACGCTGGGTTGCGATGATCAAGTGAATACCCGCAGCACGTGCCATCTGAGCCAATCGAGCAATCGCATCTTCTACATCACCCGCTGCGACCATCATAAGGTCTGCAAGCTCATCTACGATAACGACGATGTAAGGTAAAAATGCTGCTGGATTATCCTTCATCAAGTTGTTATAACCTTCTACATTACGAGTACCCGATTTAGAGAACAGTTCATATCGCTTCTCCATCTCAACTACAATTTTTTTCAAAGCAAGCGACGCCCGTTTGGGATCTGTTACAACAGGAGCCATGAGATGCGGAATACCGTTGTATACGTTCAGCTCGACCATTTTGGGATCGACCATCAGAAACTTCACTTCATCTGGCTTGGCTTTGTACAGAATGCTCGTGATAATGCCGTTAATACATACCGATTTACCCGAACCTGTAGCACCAGCAACAAGCAAATGGGGCATCCGAGCCAAATTACCTATAATGGTCTGACCAGAGATATCGCGTCCAAAAGCAATTGTCACTTTCGATTCAGCATCCTGGAAGGTTGCCGTCTCCATAACTTCTCTCATGGTCACCATAGAAACTTCTCCATTAGGCACTTCAATACCAATAGCAGATTTACCCGGAATCGGTGCTTCCATACGAATGTCCTTAGCTGCCAGAGCTAGTGCAATATCGTCTGTCAAACTCACAATTCTACTGACCTTCACACCGATATCAGGTTGAATCTCATACCTCGTCACCGCAGGTCCCCGGACGACTTCAAGAACCTTAGCCCGAACTCCGAAGCTTTCCAAAGTTGCCTCCAGCTTACGTGCTGTCTGCATATAATCCTTCTGATCCCCACCCTTGCCGTTATTGCTTGGCTTAGAGAGAAGACGGAACGAAGGTAATTTATAAGGCTTCGGTGGCGGTGGTGGTGGCTGAGTAGGCTGTACTTCTTCGTTTCCAATACCTGATGTGGGATCAAGCGGTGTAGAGTCGTTCTCCGCAGCTCCAGCAGCTAGATCGTTATCACCAGCATGAGCCTGCCCAGCACCTCCCTCAGGTACAGACCATTCTTCATCAGAACCAAGTGATTCATCCCTGATCTTAATGGCATGATCACCTTCAATACCAGGATCACTGATATCCGCTGGGAATGGATATGCATCATCCAGATCATCATCCTTGCTTGTATCCTCTGAACGAACATGTTCGAAGAAATCACGGATGATGGGAGCAGAACTAGCTCTAGATGGTACCGCTCCCGCTGCTGTAGGTGTTGACTCCGTCGTAGAGCCGGATGCTTCACGCCATGTTTCTTCTACATCCTCTTGAGGCGCTCGATACAAAACCTGTTCTGAAGCAGATACACCCTCATGATGCTTGCTCGGTTCAGCATCCGTCTGTTCACGATCTGCCCCCATTTCCCGAACAATTGGAGGAATATTGGCGTCTTGCGTTTAGGAAGCTGTGCATCTTCTAGATCGTCATCTTCATCATCTTCATAAGTATCTGCCGGGACAGGTACTACTTTACGTTTGTTTCCCGATTTTTTACCTGCCGTAGCAACTCTTGCAGGTCTGGATTCAAACTTTTTGTACATCGTAGTGCCTGCGTCCCACACCTTCGTCCTAAAGATGCGAATCAGATCAACGTAGGAAAGATTCGTAATCAGCATAAAGCTGATAATAAACATGACAATCATAATTAGACGTGCACCTAAACTGCCAAACAACCATAGGAAAAGAGCAAACTGACCTGCGCCAAGGTATCCGCCACTAATATCCTTGCCCAGCATCGATTCTCGTTCGCCTGGTGCAGGCTGAAGCAACTCAGTCTGCATATCATTATGTACCTGCGTAATTACCGCACCCGGTTCAAGTGCCCCAACGGGAATTAGCTTCTGGTGCATCGCGGAGACTGTACTCATTAAGGTTAACGCGAACACTAGAAGTACTAGTCCCGTCTTGCGCGTAGTCCAACCACTCGGCCACTTCCGGTGAATCATTACCATTAATCCGTAATAAATCCCGATCAGTGGAATTATAAAATAAAATTTGCCTAGCATTAGTCCAAACATCTTGGACAGGGAACGTCCTACCGTTGCCTCACCCGACAGTGCAATGACCGCAAGGGTAATCAGGACAATCCCGTAAATTTCATATTTTAAAACGCCACCAAACGCAGCAGCCTTTTTCTTCTTCTTTTTTCTTCTGGCCAAAATCAGGTCACCCCCAGAAGAATATTATACCATACAAATATAATCCGTACATATGTTCTTTTCTTGCTCTATTTGTCTTATTTCGTCGCGTCATGTTAATTCCTAGTTACCGGAAAGCGGCACCCTGGATCCAGGTGTATTGGAAGCATCCAGATACGCTTCGAGTGGGCAATCAAGCAACCGAATAATGACAGCCTCCGTCTCACTGACAGGCCTAACCTGCATCAACAGGCCGTTTACCTTAACCTCTCTTGTATCCTCAGCCTCTTGCCACATTCCAGACCAGAGCTGTTCAGGAGGCATTACGGTGTACATCGTCATTGCGTATAACCTCCTACCTGCATCGTTTGTTTTTTGTCCCCAATTAATTGATTCAATCGAGCAATGGCTTGTCCAATTCCACCAACAGCATCCATTAACCCATATTTAACAGCATCCGCACTGCCTACCGCAGTTCCAATATCTCGATTAAGCTCACCTGTCTTAAACATCAGTTCCTTGAACATTTCTTCTGAAATATTGGAGTGTGTGGTGACGAAACGTACGACCCGTTCTTGCATCTTCTCCATGTACTCAAACGTCTGAGGCACTCCAATGACTAGTCCGTTCATACGGATCGGATGAATGGTCATCGTTGCACTTCCTGCAATTAACGAATAAGTTGAGGCTACCGCAATAGGAACGCCGATACTGTGACCTCCTCCAATCACGACCGTAACCGTCGGCTTGCTCAGAGAAGCAATCATTTCGGCGATGGCCAGACCCGCTTCAACGTCGCCACCTACTGTATTCAAAATAATCAATATCCCCTCAATACGTGGGTTTTGCTCAGCCGCAACCAACTGGGGAATAATATGTTCATATTTTGTCGTTTTGTTCTGTGGAGGCAAAATCAGATGACCTTCCACCTGACCAATAATGGTCATGCAAAATATATTGGATTCACCTGCAGGTGACTGTGTTTGTCCAAATTGCTGGATGGCCTCCGTGACAGGAGCCATGCCCTTTTCCTCTTTTTCAGGTGTTTCGGGTAGCTCTGTCTCAGGTTGATTCGCTTTAGGCATCTGTCTGTCATTCACTTCATTATTCATTAGGCTATTCCCCTTCTCCAGTACATTTGATGTATTCCTTAGTATGGGGAATTTTCCAGCCTCCTTATACCCGCTTTACATTCAAATAGGTATATCACGTTGCAAAAAGAATGTACCCAACACAAAAAAAGCCCCTTCTCTACGAGGAACCGTCCAATATTACTCGTAGAGAAGAGGCGACTGTGTGCCTGAATATATGTTTGTTTGTACGTTTAAACTTCCATGATGATTGGCAAAATCATCGGTCTACGACGAGTTTGCTCATACAAGAAGCGTCCCAGTGCATCTTTGACATTTGTTTTGAGCGAAGCCCATTCGTTTACGTTCTCACTCATTAGCTTCTGCAATGTGCTACTTACAATGCGATTCGCTTCATCAAGCAGTCCTTCAGATTCCCGAACGTATACAAAACCACGGGAGATAATGTCAGGACCAGATACAATTTTGCCATCCTGTTTGCTGAGCGTTACCACAACAACCAGAATACCATCCTGTGATAACAATTTGCGGTCACGAAGTACGATATTACCGACGTCGCCTACACCCAGACCATCGATCAATACGTTACCTGCAGTAACTTTACCTGCTCTACGAGCAGAGCCACCTTGAATTTCTATCACTTCACCGATGTCAGTGATAAAAATGTTATCCGGATCAATGCCTACCGATTCAGCAAGCACTGCATGTCGGCGTTGCATACGGAATTCACCGTGAATTGGCAAGAAGAATTTTGGTTTCATCAGGTTGAGCATCAATTTCAATTCTTCCTGACTACCATGACCGGATACGTGAACGCCACTGTTTGCACCGCTGTAATGCACGTTAGCACCCAGACGGAACAATTCATCAATGGTACGTCCTACATATTTTTCATTACCAGGAACCGGTGTTGCAGCAATGATTACAGTATCACCTGGCAGAATATCTACTTTACGATGCGTTGAACGTGCCATCCGAGTCAGAGCGGACATTGGCTCGCCTTGGCTTCCTGTGCAGAGAATCACAACTCGGTCAGCAGCCATTTTGCCTACTTCTTCCGGTTCGATAATCATGCCATCTGGAATTTCAAGATAACCCAGCTCAGAAGCGATCCCCACTACGTTCACCATACTGCGTCCGATAACTGCAACTTTACGTCCAGTCACTTCCGCTGCATTGATGACCTGTTGAATCCGGTGTACGTTCGAAGCGAAGGTTGCTACAACTACACGTTGACTCGCTTTACGGAAAATATCTTCCAGAACGATACCCACATTTTTCTCCGAAGGGGTGAATCCTGGCTTCTCTGCATTTGTACTGTCGGACAAGAGAGCAAGTACGCCATTCGTTCCAATCTGTGCCATACGTTGGAGATCCGCATATTGACCGTTGACTGGTGTGTGGTCAAATTTGAAGTCACCTGTATGAACAACAGCACCTTCTGGTGTTTCCACGCATACACCTACAGAATCCGGAATACTATGGTTAGTGGCGAAGAATGTTGCTTTCAGCACAGAACCCAGTTGAATCTCGGAATCAGCATCGATCAAAATTCGTTTGGTTTCACCCAGCAGATTAGCTTCTTTCAGCTTGTTCTCTACAAGACCGAGGGTAAGTTTTGTTCCGTATACCGGAACGTTCAGATGTTTCAGAACATATGGCAAGCCGCCGATATGATCCTCATGTCCGTGAGTCAAAATAATGCCTCTTACTTTGTCACGATTTTCAGTCAGATAAGAAATGTCAGGAATGACGATATCGATTCCAAGCATATCTTCTTCAGGGAATTTAAGACCAGCATCTACGACAACAATGTCGTTGGCATATTGGATGACGTACATATTTTTACCAATTTCACCTACGCCGCCCAGTGCAAAAATCATCAGTTTATCGTTATTATTTTTCTTAGACAAATGAATCTAAACCTCCTATGGTAGTTGGACGTCGTACCTTATTATTTATTGTAAGTTAAGAAAAGCAGTCCTCACATCTTCAACCTAAATATTAGGTATCAATGTTAATGAACGCCTCTATTCACGATATTTGGAAGAAGTTCTTCGAAGTTATTCCCCTTCACCAACAAGTTGGATTTTTGAAATGATTCCTTCTTAGCCGTTCCTTCCCTTTTCACCGCAAAGCCACATCACCTAACGATGTCGCTTTCAATTTCAAAAAAATACCGCACCCAGTCACTTGACATCATTATACATGATTAAAAACAAAAAAAACAAGTCACTGTGTCGTTATACATAGGTTTCCCTCTGACATTGAATGTGAATCAGCCTAAAATAGGGGAATAAAAAAAGAACCGCCTTCTCATTGAGCAGAAGAACGGTTCTTGATCCATTTAACATTTTGGAAAATATTAATAAAATAATAGTCCTAAGTATTACTCACTCGCTCTAGTTAAACAGCCCGCGAATATACACTTGCTCTTCTTCCGTTGGAGCAATGAGCGGAAGGCGCACTGAACCTACGTTTAACCCACGCATTGTCAGTGCGTATTTCACCGCTACAGGGTTAGGAAGGGGCTGCGGACAATCAAATAGGCCTTTGAAAATTGGAAAGAGCTTCTGATGAATCTTAGCGGCTTGCAGAGGATCTCCTCCAATAAACGAATCAATCATCGTTTTCATTTCTGCACCAATCACATGACTTGCTACACTTACGATGCCGTGGGCACCTACAGCAAGCGCAGGCAATCCAGAAGCATCATCTCCTGTGTACACTCTGAAATTCTCAGGAGCACCTGCAGCGATTAACGTAACGTGCTCTAAGGAGGCACACTCTTTCGTTGCAATAATGTTTGGAATCTGAGCAAGGCGAAGTGTTGTAGCCGCAGTAAGGCTTGCTACTGTACGTCCAGGAACGTTATAGAGCATAACCGGAAGTTTAGTCGAGGCTGCGATGGCCTCAAAATGTTTAAACATCCCTTCCTGACTTGGCTTGTTGTAATAAGGAACCACCAACAATACACCATCAGCACCTACGCGTTCGGCTTCTTGCGTCAGGTGGATCGAATGTGCCGTATTGTTACTTCCCGTGCCGGCGATAATTTTGCAACGGCCAGCAGCATGTTTGACTGTAAACTCGAAAAGTTGTACCTTTTCCGAATCGCTAAGCGTGGGAGACTCCCCTGTCGTTCCAGAAACAACAAGTGTTTCAGACTTTTGTTCTACAATCAGATAGTCAATTAGTCGTGCTGTTTCCTCCCAATGAATCTCTCCTTGATCGTTAAACGGAGTGACCATTGCTGTAATCAATCTTCCAAAGTCCACTTCGATTCCTCCTCAAAACAGGTCTGCTCGGTTCAATTCAGCTTATAAATGAAGTTCGAATGAGGCGTGAAGCGCCCTCAATGCCTGAACCATATCTTCTTTTTTTACAAGTACCCAGATGGTGGTGTTGGAATCTGCGGATTGCAGAATCTGAATATCTGCTAGCGTTAATGACTCCACAATTCTAGCCATGATCCCTGGTACACCATTAATGCCTCCACCGATCACTGATACTTTGGCACAACCGGACAAACTTTGGGGTTTGAGACCAATCTCCTGCAAAACTTGAATCGCTTTCTCAGAATCACTGTCAAACACCGTATATACGACTCCCGATGGGGTCACATTAATAAAATCGACACTAATCGAATTCTCAGCCATGGTTTTAAACACCTTAAGCTGTAACCGATCCGCACCGCCTGGAACTTCAACCGCAATCTGAGTTACATTGCTTACATAGGCTATACCTGTTACATAACGGTCAATAATGCCTGTCTGTACATCCTGAAATCCTTCGGGATGTGTTACCAGTGTACCTTCACTGTCGGCAAAAGTAGAGCGAACCCGCACCGGAATTTGCGCTTGCATGGCAATCTCTACTGCACGAGGATGGATGACCTTGGCACCATGGTGCGCCATATTACAGATTTCAGCATAACTCACAACAGTCAAAGGACGCGCATCCTCTACGATTCGAGGATCGGCAGTCAATATGCCATTGACATCGGTATAAATATCTACCATCTCCGCACGTAGCGCAGCACCCAATGCTGTAGCCGAAGTATCACTTCCACCACGACCTAGCGTAGTAAAGTCTCCATTCTCCGTCTGCCCTTGAAACCCTGTAACAATAACGACACGTCCCTGACCAAGCTGCTCCAGTACACGAACAGGACGGACATCCAAAATCCGGGCATTCCCGAAATTGTCGTCCGTCACAAACCCTGCCTGCGCTCCGGTCAGCACTGTCGTAGATATCCCTTCATGTTCCAGCAAACTGCTCAGTGTGGTTGCCGATATGATTTCACCACAGCACAGCAGTAAATCCTTCTCACGTGCAGATATGGCATTTCCGTTCTGGGCAGTCCAGTCCAGTAATGTATCTGTTGCGTAAGGCTCACCTCGGCGACCCATGGCGGAAACAACAACCACCAAACTTAGGCCTGCTTCAAGCTCACGTTTAATATGACGGAGCACGTGCTCTCTAGCCTGAACGGTAGATAGCGACGTGCCTCCGAATTTCTGTACCATGATGCGCATCTTTATTCCTCCATTTGTGTACGCAAGAAGACTAGACACGGGCCAAATCAACAAATGGATCAACCTAGGGAGCGTCCCGATGCGATAACTTCACCCACTGTATGACATACATGGCATCCCCGTTGGTAGAATGTTTGCACCAGACAATCTACATACGGGTCACGATTGTTACCGCCATGATATGCAAGACCTCTGAACGCATCCCGCTTGCGGTAACCTTTAAGCATCGCAAACAGGAATGCCCTTACACGACAGGAACGCGGACACAGGCTGGTGTTCACACCTGGTTGATCGTCCCCCATGATTTTCTTTGTCTATCGAACCTTATGCATCTCTTCAAGCGTATAACCGTTATCCTTGAACTTGTTCCTCTGCGAAACCGTATCTAACAGCAAACCGTGATTATATAATAAACTACATTAAGCTTGTGGAGAACGCTCAACAATCATCGGCTGCAGCTGTTTACCATCCAGTGCACTCCAGCAAGCTTCCGGAATCAGTCCCATCTTAGCTACTAACGAATTAGGTTTCTTCACCGGATCATCCTGCCCAAACGGCACAAAATACATGTATTTAGCGACAAGTAGTTTGGCAATGTTCGCCGCATTCAGACCAAGACCATCATTCGTAGAAATAGCGAGTACGACAGGACGCTGATTACGCATCTGCGCTTTGGCTGCCATTAGCACTGGACTATCGGTCATTGCATTAGCGAGCTTACTCGTCGTATTCCCTGTGCAAGGAGCGATAACGAGTACATCCAGCAATTTGGAAGGCCCTAACGGTTCCGCCTCAACAATTGTAGAAATAATATCATTACCCGTTATATCTTTCAACTGTTTCTGCCAATTCTGAGCCGTTCCAAAACGTGTATCCGTCGTTAAAACTGAATTGGAAATAATAGGGATCACATTTGCGCCTTCAGCTACGAACCGACTAATGACCGGCATAACCTCTTCAAACGTACAATGAGACCCTGTAATTGCGTAACCTACCGTTTTTCCCTGCCAGTTCATTGTTCAACCTCCCGTGCGTTTTGTTCTTCCAAAAGCAAACGGATCAACGCGTCGGCAATAATGCCGCCAGCCGTTTTGGGAGCAACTATACCGGGGAGGCCAGGCGCAAGAAGCGCCTTCATACCGCGTTTCTCAGCATACCGAAAATCACAGCCCCCAGGGGCAGATGCAAGATCGATAATGACTGCTTTTTGCGGCATTCTGGACAGGATTTGTGCTGTGATTATCATAGTCGGTATCGTATTAAAAAGCAAGTCAACTTCCCCGGTTTGAGCAGCCAAATCCGTTGTCATAAAAGGCTTCCAGCCCATAATTGTCGCGCGAGCAACATCCTCTTCACGCCTAACTCCTACCCGTACATTTGCTCCAAGTCCCTGTAATGTTTTGGCCATGGTAAACCCCGTACGACCCAAACCAAGCACAATACATTCCGACCCGTGGATCGTAAAGTCCGTTTCGCGAATCGCCATAGCGATGGCACCCTCTGCTGTCGGAATAGAGTTATAGAGCGCAATATCATCACGATCCAGCACTTCGACCAAGCGCAGGCCATTCTCTTGGCAAACATTACGTAAGAATGGTTTAGCCATGCCTGTAAAGACAATGCAATGCTCCGGCAATGCCGCAACATGCTCCTTTTTAAGAAAGATTGGCAACTCACTGAATGACGTATTCACTTTACCCTGGTCATCACAACCTATTACGGGGAGAACCAATACATCTGCGGAAGCAAATACTTCATCATCCAATTCCTGAAGTTCAATTCCCGGAATTGAGCACTCCAGCTTGTCGAATCCAACCACGGTTATCGTCGCATCCAACTCTGCGCACTTTTGAATGACTTCAAGCTGCCGCGCATCTCCGCCCAGGACTACTATCCGGACACCGGTCAGCATCGGGACGTCACTCCTTTCACCACACGTATGCCTTATCGTATGCAGTTGCCTACATAGGGGTGAAGACACATTAAAAAAAGAGCCATCCCACTGTATCGGGATGACTCTTCCTTATCCGTTCACATGCGCATACCTAGTCATCGCGATCGACTCGACCAAGAATGCATATGTACTTCATTTATTTACCTGTATGACCAAATCCGCCTTCTCCACGAATCGTTTCCGAAAGCTCACTTACTTCAGATAACTCGACTGCAGGTACCGTTTGAAAAACGATTTGAGCAATGCGCTCCCCACGTACAATTGTAAATGGCTCTTGCCCAAGATTAATGAGCAGCACCTTTACTTCTCCACGATAGTCGGCATCAATGGTGCCGGGTGTGTTCAGACACGTAATCCCGTGTTTGAATGCAAGTCCACTACGTGGACGGATCTGTGCTTCAAGTCCTGCAGGCATAGCCATTGCGAGACCTGTTGGAATAAGTGTACGTTGACCCGGTTGCAATGTAACTTCTTCCTGTAATGCGGCTACTACATCAAAACCGGAAGCAAGCTCCGACATTTTTTGTGGCAGCTTAATATCTTCATTGCCCGGTAGCTTTTGAATTTGAACGTAATGCAACAAAATCATCCCTTCTGAGTCCAGCAATAGATCGATCCGAAGCCCCAACCATCGCAAGAGCAAAAGGCTCGGCAAACATCAGGTTTAGTACAGCATCGATATCGTCCATGGTTACTTGTTCAATTTTGGCAATCATTTCATCTAACGTATGATGTCTGCCCAGCATAAGCTCGTTTTTACCGAGACGGTTCATACGACTGCCCGTGCTCTCCAAACTGAGGATCAGACTTCCTTTGAGCTGTTCTTTTCCTTTGCGTAGTTCATCTTCGGACAAACCATGAACTGCCAGGTCATTAAGCACCTCTTTTGTTAGATCCAATACTTCCTTCGTCTGCTTCGGCGCAGTACCTGCATAGATTGTGAAGAGCCCGCTGTCCGCATGAGAGCTATGATAGGAATAGACTGAGTAAGCCAAACCACGTTTCTCCCGAATTTCCTGGAACAGTCTAGAACTCATTCCCCGCCGATGGCATTGTTCAGCACAACCATAGCGAACTGAAGCGGATCACCAATTTTGCAGCCTGGGAAAGAGATACAGATATGATTCTGTTCGGTTTTTTTCTTGTGGAAGAGCTGTCCACTCTGGAATTTAGGCTCCGTCACTTGCTCGGCAACCCCGTTTACATCGAACTCACCAAAATGCTTTTCCATTAATTCAATGACACTGTCATCAATATTGCCTGCAATACTAATGACGGTATTTTCGATGGTATAGTGCTCCTTCATATATGCACGCAGATGGCTCGAATCCATCGACTTGAGACGTTCTTCCGTACCTAGAATTGGATAAGCCAGCGGATGCTCGCCATAAGCAGCGAGTGCCATAAGATCATGCACCATATCATCTGGTGTATCTTCGTACATCGATATTTCTTCAAGGATGACATTCTTTTCCTTGCTCAGTTCACCCTCATCCATTTTGGAACGGAAAAACATATCAGACAATACGTCTACTGCAATCGGCAGATGTTCGTCCAATACTTTTGCATAATAACAAGTGTATTCTTTTGAAGTAAAGGCATTAACATTACCACCAATAGCATCAAATTGCTCCGCAATCGCTTTTGCATCGTAACGATCCGTTCCCTTGAACAACATATGCTCAATAAAATGAGAAACCCCGTTGCTTGCAAGCTGTTCATTACGCGAACCTGTTTTGACCCATATACCGAAAGACACGGAACGACAGGTCGGAATCTGTTCCATGACAACCCTGAGGCCATTGCCCAGCTGAATTTTTTTCACGGTTGGCCCTCCTACATCTCTATAATTGCCCTGATCTCAATAAAATTAAATTGAAATCGACATTTGGTTCCAACTGTTTGATATTAACAAAAAAACATCGTTCACTCAACCGCCTTAGCCTTCACTCGCTCCGAAGATAAGGTTTCCGTGACCGTACCTAAGGTAAGTCCTTTGGCTCGAATAGATTCGATCATGCCTTTTAACGCGCCTGAGGAAGCAGCCGTTGGATGCATTAGGATTAAGGTTCCAGCATCCACGTTTTTGGCAATTTTGGCTACAACCGACGCCGAGCTTGGCTTACGCCAGTCCACGGTATCCAGTGTCCATAACACGGTTTGCAAACCCATGCTGGAAGCAATATCTACCGTTTTTTGATTAAAGTCTCCAGATGGGGGTGCAAACCAACGATTTTCTACCCCAACGTCTTCTGCAATAAATCCTGCGTCTTACTGATCTCCAGCCTTGCCCGTTCTGCACTCAATCGACTCATATTAGGGTGGGAATAGGCATGGTTTGATAACTCATGTCCACGTTTTTGAATCTCTTTTGCAAGTTCCGCATTTTTGCTTAACCAACTACCATCCAAGAAAAAAGTCGCTTTTACCTGCTCTGCATCGAGTGTATCGAGCATCGGGACAATAAATTCATTCCCCCAAGCTACATTGATCATAAAAGAAACCATAGGCTTCTCTGGATTACCGCGGTATATCGGATGTGCCCCTAGATCCTTGAGACCAATCTCCGGTTCCGTTTGCCGATAAATATACGAAATTTTGGTATTCAGATTTCCTCCGAGCGCCTTTCGATACGTAGCCTCCACATCAATCTCTGTTCCATTATATCCGGGAATTGCTTTCCATACCCGATCTACTTTGGCATTAATTGGAGCAATTTTAGTCTCAGCTGCTTTTTCCCGTATAGCTGTTAACAAAGCATCTTCACCCGTAGCCTCTTTGAACATGTCAAATGCATTTTGAGTTCCCGGTCCATCACGAATCTCCGTGATGTATGTACGAACACTGTCTACTTGTCCGACTAATATAACCGTGATTATACCCGCCAGAACTGCAGCCAGCTTTTTAGACTTTTTTCTCACAGCTCCATCCTCCCGCCGTCTTTGTCCCCATCATATGAGGACAAGGGCAAGAATATGAATAAAACACACGGCTTGCTGTCACTTTTCTTGCAGTTTTCCGTAGATGAAACCTATTTCGGGCGTTAAAAAAAGAGCCAGAAATACAACCTTCTGTCTCTTCATTCAATGAACCTTTATAACTTAAACTGTAAACTTAAGATTGAGCCGGAGCTTCTGTCGTCAATACAGCTTTACGTGACAGGTTGATGCGACCTTGTGGGTCAATTTCCGTTACTTTAACCGTAATGGAATCACCAATAGCTACAACATCTTCCACTTTGGCAACACGTTCTGTTGACAGTTGTGAGATGTGTACCAAACCTTCTTTATTCGGAAGAACTTCAACAAATGCACCGAATTTTTCTACACGTTTTACTTTGCCGACATAAATTTCGCCAACCAGTACTTCACGCACGATGCCTTCGATGATTGCCTTCGCTTTATCGTTCATCTCCTGATTAGAGGAAGCAATA
The DNA here is from genome assembly GCF_003268635.1 of Paenibacillus sp. DCT19. Taxonomy (NCBI): domain Bacteria; kingdom Bacillati; phylum Bacillota; class Bacilli; order Caryophanales; family Paenibacillaceae; genus Paenibacillus; species Paenibacillus sp. DCT19. Next base: position 2,529,490 of record NZ_CP029639.1, on the reverse strand, counting down.
AAGACACGTCCATCTTGTTCAATATCAATTTTAACACCGGTTTCTTCGATGATTTTATTGATAATTTTACCACCTGCACCGATAACATCACGGATTTTGTCCGGATTAATGTGCATTGTCGTAATTTTAGGAGCATACTGTGACAACTGCTCACGTGGAGTTTTCATTACTTCAGTCATTTTGCCCAAGATGTGCATACGACCTTCTTTGGCTTGAGCCAATGCTTCAGACAAAATTTGACGATCAATACCATCAATTTTGATGTCCATTTGAATTGCAGTTACACCTTCAGGTGTTCCAGCTACTTTAAAGTCCATATCGCCCAGGTGATCTTCCATACCTTGAATATCGCTCAGGATCGAAACGTGATCGCCGTCTTTGATTAGACCCATAGCGACACCTGCAACTGGAGCTTTGATTGGTACACCAGCATCCATCATCGCGAGTGTGCTCGCACAGATACTTGCTTGTGAAGTGGAACCGTTGGATTCAAGCACTTCAGATACAAGACGAATCGTGTACGGGAAGTCTGTTTCGGAAGGAATTACTTTAGCCAATGCACGTTCACCCAATGCACCATGTCCGATTTCACGACGACCAGGGGCACGCAATGGACGAGCTTCGCCTACGCTGAACGGTGGGAAGTTGTAGTGGTGCATGAAACGTTTAGTTTCTTCCAGACTGATACCATCCAAAATTTGAACATCACCGAGCGCACCAAGCGTACAAATGCTAAGTGCTTGTGTTTGACCACGCGTAAACAGACCAGAACCATGTGTACGTGGCAACAGGGATGTGTCACACTCAATTGGACGAATCTCAGCCAGGCCACGGCCATCCGGACGAACCTTATCATGCGTAATGAGGCGACGTACTTCTTCTTTTACGATATCGTGAAGCACTTCTTTTACATCTTTGAGCAGTTCAGGTGTTTCGATGTATTTCTCTTCAAAGTGAGCAACCGTTTCGTCATTCACTACATCAATTGCATCCTGACGAGCATGCTTCTCCGCAATTTTAACGGCTTCAACGAGACGTGCACTCGCAAATTCACGAACACTGCTATTTACATCAGCGTTAACTGCATGCAGTTTCACAGCCATTTTTTCTTTGCCAGCTACTGCTACCAGCTGTTCTATCACAGCTACAATGTTTTTGATCTCATCATGACCAAACATGATTGCTTCCAGCATGATTTCTTCTGGCACTTCGTTAGCTTCAGCTTCGACCATCATAATGGCATCTTTGGTTCCAGCTACCACAAGCTCGATCTCACTTACTTCAAGCTGTGCAATTGTTGGGTTAATGATGAACTCGCCATCAATACGTCCCACTTTTACACCACCGATTGGCCCGCTGAATGGAACATCTGAAATGCTCAATGCAGCCGACGTACCGATCATCGCAGCAATTTGTGGTTCACAGTCCTGATCAACACTCATAACGATGTTGAGAACTTGAACATCATTACGGAAGCCTTCTGGGAACAATGGACGAATCGGACGGTCAGTCAGACGGCTGGAAAGAATCGCCTTTTCACTCGGTCTGCCTTCACGTTTGATGAATCCCCCCGGAATCTTACCTACAGCGTACAATCTCTCTTCATAGTTAACCGTCAATGGGAAAAAGTCTAAATCTTTTGGTTCGCTGGATGCTGTAACGGTACACAATACAACGGTATCTCCGTACGTTACCTTAACCGCAGCGTTAGCTTGTTTAGCCAAACGACCTGTTTCAAGCACAAGCGTTCTTCCGCCAAGTTGCATTTCTACACGCTTTTCCATGAAATCCCTCCTTTTAATCGTTCCTAACACAATGGATTCTGCATCTTCACAGTATTTCCTGCTTGTCCAACATTCATTAGCATCGGCAGGTTTCAACATTTCATTTTCAGGGCAATAAACCCACTAGCAAAACAAAAGCTCCTTGCGGAGCTCCCATCTACAAATATATGGCAACATGTTCATCTACAAAACAACCCGGCTGTAAGTTCCGCTTGTCCTTTTAGACAAAAGGAAGGCGGATAACAGCCAGGTTGGTTTTGAAAACATGTACGATAATTAGCGACGCAATCCGAGTTTCTCGATCAATGCGCTGTAACGTTTAACATCTTTGTTTTTCACGTAAGCCAAAAGCTTACGACGTTGACCTACCATTTTCAAAAGTCCACGACGTGAGTGGTGGTCTTTCTTATGCGTACGCAAGTGGTCTGTCAAACTTCTGATGTTTTCCGTAAGGATAGCAACTTGCACCTCTGGAGATCCTGTATCGGACTCGTGAGTTTTGTGCTCGCTGATCAGTTGTTGTTTACGTTCTTGAGTCAATGCCATCCTATTCACCTCCTTCATATAATCGCCATTAGCCTCGTAACCGCCGGTGAGAGCATGCAACCAAGCTAAGGTTGTCTGTTGTCTCAATCGACAACGTAGTACATTGTATCATAGTTCGTAGGCTAAAGTAAATCTCAACCTACATTTTGTTTCATTTTTTTAGGATAACAAACGAGCAGCCGTCAATGCATCCTCACGGATCTGGCTGATCAATGCATCAATTGAGGCAAATTTACGCTCTTCACGAATATAGTGAACAAGCTCTACCTTCAATTCTTGATCATACAACTGCCCTTCAAAATCAAGCAGATGCACTTCAAATGTAGGCTTCATCCCACTTTCGTGGAAAGTCGGCTTCACACCTAAATTCATAACCCCACGCAGCATCTGTTCTCCATATTGCACTCGAACTGCATATACGCCTTTGGCTGGAATCACATAACGATCCAATAGTTCAAGGTTAGCCGTTGGGAAACCAATGGTACGACCACGCTTCTCCCCATGAATCACGGTTCCTCGGATACTGTAAGGTCGACCCAGCCACTGACTAGCTTCATCCATCTGCCCACGTTTGAGCAGCCCTCGAATGAGCGAACTGCTTACCTTATCCCCGTTTAACAAGAAAGGAGGCACTGTCTCAACCGTCATGTCGTTACCACCCAACGACCGAAGCAGTTGTTCGTCGCCTGCTCCTTGATGTCCAAACCGGAAATCAAAACCGACAACAGCCGTACGCGTCTGAAGTGGCAACAACAGATCATGAGCGAATTGCTCTGGAGTCAATTTCGAGAATTCGTCGTTGAATTCAACAACATATAATATGTCTATGCCGAGCCCCGCCAGGATTTCTTCCTTGTCTCGCAATGGAGTCAAATATCCTTCATAATCGCCTTTTCGCATGACTTCCTTCGGATGAGGATGAAAGGTCATTACCGCCGCTTGCACACCAGTTTCACGGGCAATGCGGACAGCTGACAAAATGACGCTTGCATGTCCGAGATGCAGTCCGTCAAATTGACCAATAGCTAGCACTTGGGGCTGTGTATGCAGCTCATCAGAAGTCAATGTCTGCGGATATGTTAGCATTACGGTTTTCACAATCATTCACCTGCATTTCACTTGATAGACAGAGCTTATCATCTACACAGTCTAAACTCAAGATCCGTTATTCGGGCAAAAACACCTTGACTGCTCTGACTGTCGCTTTAAGTTCGTCTCGTTCAAAAATGCCCAGAAACGTCCGATCCTGGGTGTATAACCGCAGAAGGCCAGGTTGATCTACAGGTGGCTCTAACAGACGCGCAGACAACTTCTGACCCTGAAGAGCTCCCTTGGCTAGTTCATCATTAACCGTGTGTGACGGTATAAAGTCAATTGCTTCGTCTACTGGTATGAATGCTTCGGTTATTGTATTCTCTGCCATACGCTGCTCAACCTCTTCAATTGTCAAACAACGATCTGCGGGAATCCCTGCCGACATGGTGCGTTCGAGCTGCACCATCGTGGAAGGATAACCTAGCTCACGCCCAATATCCACACATAACGTTCGAATATACGTACCTTTAGAACACAATGCACGGAATGAGATATCCGTTGTGTCTCCATGAGTCTCCATCCCGGTGAATTCAAGCTCATAGATCGTCACTTCACGGCTTTTGCGCTCAACCGTTTTCCCTTCACGAGCAAGTTCATACAGACGTTTGCCATCCACTTTAAGGGCTGAATACATCGGTGGAACCTGAGAGATCGTACCCTGAAACTTCTCCAGCACAAGACGTACCTGCGCTTCCGTCACGTTGACAGCTTCTTCCGAACGCTCAATGACTTCACCTGTCATGTCCTCTGTATCTGTCGAGAGACCAAGACGTAGTGTAGCCACATATTCCTTAGGCAGTTCCTGCATATACTCAACCACCCGTGTAGCACGTCCAAGACAAAGCGGAAGAACACCCGTAACCTGTGGATCTAATGTTCCTGTATGTCCGATACGCTTCATTTTCAGAATACGCCGTAGTTTGGCAACGACATCATGCGACGTGTAACCTGCTGGTTTATATACCGCTAATATACCTTCCAACGGTTTTACCATTGTGCATTCACCTGCTTCAGCACTTTAGCTACGATGTCTTCTAGCTTACCTTCTAATCGGCAACCCGCAGCCAGTACATGGCCACCTCCGCCAAATGTCTGCGCAAGCGCAGCTACATCAACCTTACCTGCAGAGCGAAGCGATACTTTTACGGCTGAATCATTAATGACCTTGAAAAAGATCCCTACTTCCACACCTTGAATATTACGTGGGTAGTTCACAATGCCTTCAAGATCTTCATTAGCCGCACCACAAGTAATCATATCTTCGGGCGTGATAACAACCCAAGCAATCTTGCCATCATCCGTCATTTGTAGGCTGTTCAGCGCCTGATTCAAAATACGAACTTGAGGCAAAGTAACTTGCTCAAGTAAAGTCTGAGCGAGGTAAGGGCCGTCTACACCGTGTTCAAGCAACTTGGAAGCAGTTGTCATTACGTTTGGACTCGTGTTGGCATAACGAAACCCACCTGTATCGGTTAACAAACCAGTGTAGATGGCTGTCGCTGCATCTTTATCCAACGTCACTGGAAACAGGTTCACAAAATCAAACAAAATCTCTGCTGTTGCTGCAGCATCTGGTTTTATTATGTTCACAGTTCCGTATGCGTTATTGGTGGGATGATGATCAATATTCAAAATGACTGCATCTTCTTCAAAATAATGACGAGTCAAGCCTACTCTTGCAAAATCAGCACAGTCTACACAAATGACTGCTTTAAATTTTCGCGTTGGTGGTTGTTCGGTCATGTTCACGATGTCTTCTGCTCCCCATAAAAAGCGCATACGCCCGGGAATTTCACCTTCATTAATCATCGTGAATGTTTTGCCCAGACATGACAGCAGCCAGCCCACCGTTACCGTCGAGCTGACTGCGTCACCGTCCGGCTGTACATGCGACACGACCAGGTAATCATCATGCTCCAGCAGAAATTGCTTTCCGCTTTGAAGCGCCTGTTCATAAGTGTGCATTGCCGTCTCCTCTATTCTGTTACTGGGATTCGTTCTTGTCTGAACCAATATCGCCAAGTAGCTTCTCAATCCGGCTACCATAAGCGATGGATTCGTCGATCTTGAATATCAACTCGGGAACGTGGCGGAACCGGATACGCTTGCCCAGCTCTGAACGCAAAAATCCATTTGCTTTTTCCAGAGCTTTGAGCGAGTTATCCTTCTGTTCCTGTTCACCGAAGACACTCAGATAAACTTTGGCTTGCGACAAGTCGCCAGTTACTTCAACTCCCGTTACGGTAATAAAACCGATCCGTGGATCTTTCAGTTCTGACTGGATGAGCACACTCAATTCTTTCTTGATCTGCTCGCCCACTCTACCTGTACGAATCTTAGCCATTGTTGTTCACCTCATGCTTCCTTGCTTATCGTTGTACAGTCTCCATTACGAAAGCTTCGATAACGTCGCCTTCTTTGAGATCGTTGTAGTTATCCAGGGTGATACCGCACTCGTAGCCTTGAGCTACTTCTTTAGCATCATCTTTGTAACGTTTCAGGGAATCCAGCTTACCTTCATAAAGGACAATGCCATCACGAATCAAGCGTGCTTCCGCAGAACGTGTAATTTTACCCGAAGTAACCATACAACCTGCAATGGTTCCGACTTTACTAATTTTGAATGTGCTACGAACTTCTGCGTGACCGATAACATTTTCTTTGTAGATTGGATCAAGCATACCTTTCATCGCTTGTTCAATCTCTTCGATTACGCTATAGATGACACGATGCAGACGAATGTCTACTTGTTCTTGATCTGCTGTGATTTTCGCTTGGTTATCTGGACGAACGTTGAAACCAATCACGATGGCATTAGATGCAGCTGCCAAGATGATATCGGATTCTGTGATTGCACCAGCACCGCTGTGAATGATCTTCACGCGCACACCTTCAACCTCGATTTTAGCAAGGGAACCTTTCAATGCTTCAACCGAACCTTGCACGTCACCTTTAATGATTACGTTCAAGTCTTTGATTTCACCGTCTTTGATGTGTTGGAACAGATCATCCAGCGTTACACGAGTGTTTGTACCCAGATCGGATTCACGTTGCGTAATCGCACGTTTGTCGGCGATGGAACGAGCTTTACGCTCATCTTCAAACACCATAAACGGATCACCCGCACCTGGAACCTCAGTCAAACCTGTGATTTCAACAGGCGTTGATGGGCCTGCTTCTTTTAATCTGCGGCCTTTGTCATTGACCATCGCACGTACACGACCGAAGCAGTTACCTGCTACGAACGCATCTCCGACTTTCAATGTACCGTGCTGTACGAGGATACGTGCAACTGGGCCACGTCCTTTATCCAGCTCGGCTTCGATCACTGTACCACGGGCACGTTTGTCCGGGTTCGCTTTGTATTCATTCACCTCTGCAACGAGCAAGATCATCTCAAGCAGACCTTCCAAACCGATTCTTTGTTTCGCAGAAACGTTAACAAAGATCGTGTCTCCGCCCCATTCTTCTGGAACGAGTTCGTAGTTAGTCAACTCTTGCTTCACTTTATCCGCATCTGCACCTGGCTTATCGATTTTGTTAACAGCAACGATAATAGGTAGACCTGCCGCTTTGGCATGGTTGATTGCCTCAACTGTTTGTGGCATTACACCATCATCAGCTGCTACGACGATAATCGTAATATCCGTCACTTGAGCTCCACGTGCACGCATCGCTGTGAACGCTTCGTGACCCGGAGTATCGAGGAACGTAATTTTTTTGTTGTTAATTTCAACTTGATAAGCACCGATATGCTGCGTAATACCGCCAGCTTCGCCGCCCGTTACGTTCGTAGAACGAATCGCATCAAGCAATGTTGTTTTACCATGGTCAACGTGACCCATGATCGTTACAACTGGAGGACGGGATTGAAGATCTGCTGGATCATCATTCTCTTCTACCGTTTCGAAACGATCATCTTCAAGCACAATCTTCACTTCAACCTCAACGCCGAATTCGCCTGCAAGCAGAAGAATCGTGTCAATATCGAGTTCTTGGTTGATTGTAGCCATAACGCCCATGCCGATGAGTTTTTTGATAACTTCGGAAGCATCTTTGTGAAGCAGCTTCGCAGTTTCACCTACAGTCATGTCACCGCGAACGATGATTTTCTTAGGCGTGTTATCAATTTTCTCACGTTGTTGGTACTGTTGTTGATTTCTGTTGCGATTGTTTTTTCCGCCACGGTTACCACGGAAGTTACCGCCACGGTTGTCATCATAACGACGACCGCCGCCACCGCTATTTGAACGGTTACCGCTGTTATTGTTACTACCCGAATTGCCTTGTCCGCCTCTGCGTTGGCCTTGGCCTTGCCCTTGGCTTTGACCTTGGCCGCCAGTACGGTTGCCACCAGTGCCACCACTGTTTGGTCCACCACTTCTTGCTTGACCGCCACCGCTATTGTTTGGACGTTGTTGTCCTGAACCTTGCGGACGGGATGAAGTACTGCTTTGTCCGCCTTGAGCTGGTCTTGGACGGTTATTCGATTGTCCTCCCTGGCTGGAGCCTTGGGAAGAATTGGTTCTGTTGCGGCTATCTTGGCCGCTAGGTCTTTGGGAGCCATTGTTATTGTTGGAATTTGGTCTGTTGTTCATACCTACCTGCTTTTCCTGTTGTATTTTTGTTAGTACGGGACTACCGGATGAATTACTGTTACTCGGCGTGTTCGCTCCGCCGGCCGGCTTGTTGTTGTCCACTGTTTTGTCACTACCCACTGCGGAAGTAGCAACCTGTTTTGCTTCATTACTTTGTTTAGAGGCTGCAGTGGATTTTATATCTTTAAAAAATTGTTCCACCTTACCCACTGATCCATTCTCCATGACACTCATATGATTGTTTACGGGAATATCCAGCTTTTTAAGAATGGTTATAATTTCTTTACTACTCATATTTAGGGACTTCGCATATTCATAAACCCGCAATTTATCCTTGTTTTCCTGTTTACTCAATATACTCCACCTCCGACATTATACCGACTTGCTTGGAGATCATTTTTGCAAACCCACGGTCCGTTACTGCAAGGACAACCCGCGTTTCTTTACCGATACTTGAACCTAAACTATCACGGTCAAATCCGATTACTAGAGGAACTTTATATGTTCCGCATTTGTCGCGAAATTTCTTTTGTGTATTGGCCGAGGCGTCGCCCGCAACAATAACCATCTTAGCTTCGGAAGAACGGATTGCTTTGAGCACAATTTCTTCACCTGTAACAAGTTTGCCTGCACGCATGGAAAGTCCTAGATAAGACAACGTCTTATTACTCATCTTCTTCACGCTCCTGTGCAGCCTTGAATGCATCCTCTACCTTAATAAAGTCTGCAGCCAATTGCTCATAAATTTCCGGTGAAACCTTGCCTTTTAGCGCCCGATCCAAAGACCGGTTTTTAAGTGCAAGCTTAAAACAGGATTCCTTACCGCATAAATAAGCACCACGTCCGGATTTTTTGCCAGTTAAATCGATCAGCACTTCATCCTCTGGCGTCTTAACGATTCGGATTAGTTGCTTTTTAGGCATCATTTCCTGACACGCCACACATTTGCGCAGCGGTACTTTTTTGGTTTTCATACGTTAACGCCCCCCCGTGCTTTACTTTAGTCGACGGAGACGGAATCTTGATGCATTTCCGAAGAAGAATCTTTTTCTCTGCCGAATTCCTGTTCCGCCTGGCTCTCGCTCTTAATGTCGATTTTCCAGCCGGTCAGCTTGGCTGCCAATCGGGCATTTTGACCTTTGATCCCGATTGCGAGGGACAGTTGATAGTCCGGAACGATAACCCGAGCCATCTTTTCTTCCTCAAACACTTGAACTTCCAACACCTTGGAAGGACTCAGTGCATTAGCCACATATTCGTCCACCTGATCGGAGTAACGAACAATGTCAATTTTTTCACCGCGCAGCTCACCCACAATGGTCTGCACGCGCATCCCTTTAGGGCCTACGCATGATCCAACTGGATCTACTTCCTCATTACGGGAATGCACAGCGATTTTGGAGCGGAAGCCCGCTTCACGCGCAACGGATCTAATCTCAACCACACCGTCGAAAATTTCAGGAACTTCCAGTTCAAAGAGGCGTTTCAACAAGCCCGGGTGTGTACGGGACAAAATGATTTGCGGCCCTTTGGTCGTATTCTCGACCTTGGTGATGTAAGCTTTAATACGATCACCATGAACAAATTTCTCGTTTGGCATCAATTCGGTCAGCGGTAAAGCCGCTTCGATTTTGCCCAGATCGATGTAGATATTGCGCAAATCCTGACGCTGCACTACTCCCGTCACGATATCCTCTTCCTTATCAACGAAAGCGTTGTAGATCAGGCCACGTTCGGCTTCACGAATCCGCTGGGTCACTACCTGTTTGGCAGTTTGTGCGGCGATACGGCCAAAATCGCGTGGCGTTACTTCGATCTCCGCAATATCTTCCAGCTGGAAGTGTGGGTTGATTTCTCGTGCAGCAGGCAATGAAATTTCGGTACGTGAATCAAGAACTTCCTCCACGATCAGTTTGCGAGCATATACCCGGATAACCCCAGTATTGCGGTTCATATCAACACGCACGTTCTGAGCGGTGTTGAAATTCCGCTTGTAGCTGGAGATCAGGGCTGCCTCGATCGCTTCAAACAGCACATCCTTACTGATCCCTTTTTCACGCTCCAACTCATTCATTGCTTCAATAAAATCCATACTCATGAATGTTGATCCCCCTTTCAAACATGGCATCTCATACGTAAAACGGCGAAAGGCTCTGAACTCCTGAGCACCTTGCCGTTATCGTGAGATGTGTCTTTTTCATTAATAAAGTGAACAAGGCACTTAAAACAAAATAGCTAGGCGCGCACTGGCAACCTTTTCGTAAGAAACGGCATGCTGTTTCTTGCCTGCTTCGATGACAAGCTCCCCGTTATCAAAGGAAAGCAATTTGCCTTCGAATTCCTTCATTCCATTCACCGGCTCGTAGGTTGTCACAAAGACATTTTTGCCTACGGCTTTGGCAACATCCGCCGCTTTTTTCAGTGGACGTTCCGCACCGGGAGAAGACACTTCAAGGAAATAGACGGTTGGAATCGGATCGTTCTCATCCAGCTTGGCGCTCAGCTTTTCGCTGATCAAGACGCAATCGTCGATGTCGATGCCACCTTCTTTGTCGACATACACCCGTAAAAACCAGTTGCTGCCTTCTTTGACGTATTCGATGTCAACCAGCTCGAAGCCTTGTTCATTCAAGTAGGGTTGGATCATTTCTTCCACGGTATCTTTAATGTTCGTTGTGCTCAAAACCGATAACCTCCAACTTAGGTTACACCAGCATCATCGCTGGCAGATGATTAAATACCCAAGATTCTTGTATACCAAAGACTAAAGAGTGGGTTTCCCCACTCTTCAGAAATTCGTACTATCTCGTTCACTTCAAAAATTATAACATAGTCTGGTAATAGTGACAAGTAAGCGATCTTTAAGGCAAATTACACACTAATGAAGAAAAAATTACGAGTTGACCTTAACCATGTTTGCCCCAGTAAAGACTACATTAGAAAAGAGAGAGTTGATTGCTCTCAGGAAGACCCCGGAAACAACCCATACTGGACAACAGTTCGACAATCGTTTTAGATGCCTTAGACTTCTGCTGGAAGTCCTCAATCGACAGGAACTCACCATGATCTCTGGCACCTGCGATATTACGCGCAGCATTGTCACCAATTCCTGCCAAAGCGGAGAACGGAGGAATCAATGAGGTTCCATCAACAATGAACTTCGTTGCTTCTGAGCGATAGAGGTCGATCGGCTTCAGCGAGAATCCACGAGCTGTCATCTCGAGCGCCATCTCAAGAATTGGCAGCATGTTTTTTTCTTTTGGTGGTGCTTGGAATCCTAATTGTTCAATTTCTACGATCTTCTTATAGATCGCTTCATACCCCTGACATACCAGTCCAATGTCAAACTCATCTGCGCGTACTGTAAAGTATGTCGCATAATACTCAATGGGGTGATAAAGCTTGAAGAACGCGGTACGAACTGCGGAAATAACATAAGCAGCCGCGTGAGCTTTAGGGAACATGTACTGGATCTTGAGACAAGAATCAATGTACCATTGCGGCACTTTACAATTTTTCATCTCATCAATCCATTCCTGCGGCAAACCTCTACCCTTACGCACACTTTCCGTAATTTTAAAGGCCAAGCTTGCATCCATGCCAGCCTTATAAATGAGGAACAACATGATATCATCTCGACATCCAATTACGGTTTTGATATTACATGTTCCGTTTTTGATGAGATCCTGTGCGTTACCTAACCATACTCCCGTTCCGTGAGACAGACCAGAAATCTGCAGCAAATCGGCAAATGAAGTCGGCTGAGATTCAATTAACATCTGACGCACAAATTTCGTTCCCATCTCCGGTACTCCAAATGTGGCAACAGGGGAACGAATCTGTTCAGGTGATACGCCAAGAGCTTCTGTAGAGTTGAACATACTCATGACTTTCGGATCATTCATCGGAATTGTTGTTGGATCGATTCCTGTCAAATCCTGCAACATCCGCATCATTGTCGGATCATCGTGACCTAAGATATCAAGCTTCAACAAATTTTCTTCGAAAGCATGATAGTCAAAGTGTGTCGTTTTCCACTCTGCGGTAACATCATCTGCTGGGTACTGTACTGGAGTTACATCTTCAACTTCAATGTAATCTGGTACTACGACAATCCCACCGGGGTGCTGTCCAGTGCTCCGTTTTACGCCCGTACATCCTGAAGCTAAGCGATTCAGCTCTGCTCCGCGCCATTTCTTATGATGCTCTTCCTCGTATTTCTTGGCAAATCCAAATGCAGTCTTCTCAGCTACGGTACCGATGGTTCCAGCACGGAATACACTTTTCTCACTAAATAGTACCTTGGTATAGTTATGTGCATGTGGCTGGTAATCCCCTGAGAAGTTCAAGTCGATATCGGGAACCTTATCCCCTTTAAATCCAAGGAAGGTCTCAAACGGAATATCTTGCCCTTCACCTTTCAGCGTGTTTCCGCAATCCGGACACTCCTTCTCAGGAAGGTCAAACCCGCTTCGAACACTCCCGTCAAGGAACCACTCACTGTGTTTACATTCCGAATTTATACAGATGTAATGCGCAGGCAATGGATTAACCTCAGAGATGCCGAGGAACGTAGCAACAACCGATGAACCAACCGAGCCCGAGAACCTACAAGATAACCATCCTGGTTCGACTTTTTAACCAACCGTTCCGATATGAGATAGTTGGCAGAGAAACCGTATTTAATAATCGGGATCAGTTCTTTTTCCAATCGTGCGATAATGACCTCTGGTAAATCTTCTCCATAGATTGACTTCGCCGTATTATAGCAGGTGTTACGAATTTCTTCGTCCGCACCTTCCAGAATTGGTGTGAACAGCTTGTCCGGGAACAGCTTGATTTCTTCAAAACGGTCAGCAAGTTCAACCGTATTGGTCACAACAACCTCGTAGGCTTTATCTTGACCTAGGAACTTGAACTCTTCCAGCATTTCATCCGTTGTTCTCAAGTGGGCATCTGGCTTGCGCTGATCTTTCAACGGGCTAAATCCCGTAATGCCGTGAATCGTAATATCACGATATAGCTTGTCACGTGGCTCCAAGTAGTGAACATTGCCTGTGGCAATAACAGGTTTCTCCTGCTTCGCACCGATATTAATGACTTTCTGTATCGCTGTTTTGATCTCTTCTGGGGTCGCAACTAGCCCTTTATCAACGAGGTGCATGTACATCGTCAGAGGTTGAATCTCCAGAATGTCATAAAACTCTGCAATCTCCTCAGCTTCTTCAAGCGATTTGTTAAGCACTGCTTCGAAGAACTCACCTTTTTCACAGCCAGACAAGATAATCAGACCTTCGCGTAAATTGACTAGTTTGGATTTAGGAATGCAGGGCACCCGTTTAAAATGCTCTGTATGAGAGAGAGAAACCAATTTATAGAGATTTTTCTTACCAATATCATTCAGTGCATATATTCCACAATGGAATGGACGTGTATTCGATAGATCCACACCAACATAATCATTCAGTCGATCAAGCATCGTTAGCCCTTTTAACTGAGCGGCATCATTCACCAACCCATTAAGAATACCTGCGAGCGCAATTGTATCATCAATTGCTCGGTGATGGCTTTCAAGGGCCACTTTATATTTATCTGCGAGTGTATTAAGACGGTGGTTTTTCATTTTTGGATACAACAATCTTGCGAGTTCCAGCGTATCAAGCACTGGATTCGTTAACTCAGGCATACCCAATTGTTTTAACGAAGCCTGGATAAAGCCCATATCAAAACGTGCGTTATGAGCGACCAGAATGCCATCTCCTGCAAATTTCACAAAGTCTTGGATGACAGGTTCGAGTTCCGGAGCGTCTTTCACCATCTCATCATTGATGTTGGTCAACTGCTGGATGTTATATGGAATTCGTTCATGCGGATTCACAAACGTAGCAAAACGATCAATCTCCTTGCCATCTTCCACCTTCACTGCTGCAATCTCAATGATTTTGTTCTGAGTTACAGAGAGACCGGTGGTCTCAATATCAAAAACGATATACGTTGAGGCCCTGAGATCCAATGGCTGAGGATTCAAAACGACGGCCACAGAATCATTCACTACATTGGCTTCTAGTCCATAGATCATTTTAATCCCGTTTTTCTTAGCTGCTTTTGCTGCCTCCGGGTATACCTGAACACCACCATGATCACTCACAGCAATGGCTTTATGTCCCCACTCTGCTGCGGTTTTCACATACTTATCAATGGAGGTCACAGCATCCATCGTACTCATGGTAGAGTGCAAATGGAATTCCACCCGTTTCTCGGCAGCTTTATCCTTGCGGGATGGCGGTGCCTTTACTTCAACCAAGTCTGAAGGAATCATTGCAAGTTCAGGGATCTGCATGAAACGGTCATATTCAACACGACCACGTACTTTCACCCATTTCCCATTCGCCAACAAACTTAGAATTCGCACATCTTCTTTTGTTTTCGCAAACATTTTCATTTGCATGGAATCCGTAAAGTCTGTCAGATAGAAGGTGAACAACGTATTACCATTACGCAATTCCTTGCGATCCAGACCAAAAATCGTCCCTTGCAAGGTGACCTTCTTCTCTTCATCCTGAATTTCCTGCATCGGAACAGCGGGTTCTTTGATGTCATATCCCATCTGCAGACGGACATCCCCTTGCTCTTCTTCTTCAGGCATTTCAGGTTCTACCTCACTCATCATCTTCTCAATGACCTGACGCTCTTCTTCCTGTTTTTTAAGCTGGAACTGTTCTAATGCTTCTTTGTTGCTCTCCATCTGACCTACTTTCATTTTGACTTTCAGCGGTGTATGGAAATACTTCTCATAAAAACGGGTAATTGCTTGATCAATTTGCTTCTTCTTCGCAAGCTCCATCGATGTTGCATCACTCATGGTCAATTGCAATAAGTCCGCTTCACATTCAAATTTGGTACGGCTCATCCAGCCATTAACCGATGGAATTTCACGAGCAACCCATTCAAGGAACAAATTCCAGTACTCACTCACTATATCTGTAGACAAAACGGAATCACTATACTTAAAGCCAAACGAAATTTTGGCAATATGGTTCATTTTCTCCTGAATATGCAGGCAGAATGTACGATAGATCGGAGCAGGCACCAAGGTATCCTTGGCAATCAAAATAGTCCAGTCTCGATTACTACGGCTTGTTTCCACCTGTTCAATCCAACCATCCATAAAATAAGGCTCCACCAGCCCTGCCGGAAGATCCGTCTGTTTCATCAATAATTCAAATCTTTTTCTCTTCTCCTCGAATCCACTCATAATGTTCCTCCTCGTTGCCCCTCAAAGCATGAAAAGCCTCTGTAATCAAAAATGTCCCCGATCCGAACGGCACCGACTCATTTTATCCGACAGAAGCTTTTCATTCCTACCTTAACCAGCAAACAACCTTTTGCTAGATTGAAATTATGTTTTCATAATTTCAATGCCAATATGACGAAGCCCGTGTTACTTAGTAGGCTCTTGCAAATACGACGGTATGTTGTGCTTTTTCTCCACAAGCCAGGCACGTATGTTTTTCTTCTGCAGGCTGGAACGGGATGTTCCGGCTTGTAGCGCCCGTTACTTCTCTTACTTTATCTTCGCACGCTTCTGAGCCGCACCATCCTGCTAGCGTGAAACCACGTTTATTCTCCATTAGCTCTTTCATCTCATCCAATGTATCTACCGAATAGAAGTTGTCCGACATAAATGTACGTGCACGCGCCAACATATCGGCTTGAACTTGTGCCAGCATCGTTTGAATTTCTTCAACCAGGTTAGCCTGCTCAACAACTTTCTTCTCACCTGTAATCCGAGATACAAGAACACAAACGCCGTTTTCCATATCGCGTGGCCCGATCTCAAGACGAATTGGAACACCACGCATCTCATACTCGTTGAACTTCCATCCAGGGCGTACATCGCTACGGTCATCCATTTTGACACGAACCCCAGCTTGTTTTAATTCAGCAAATAACTCATCCGCACGGCCTACAACAGCATCACGTGTTTTTGGCGGTCCAATCGGAATCATAACCACTTGCGTAGGCGCTACTTTAGGCGGCAGCACTAAACCACGATCATCACCATGTACCATAATCAACGCACCAATGAGACGAGTACTTGTTCCCCATGAAGTCGTATGAGCAAGCTCCAACTCATTGTTACGGCTAAGATATTGAATTTCAAAAGCTTTTGCAAAGTTTGTTCCCATATAGTGAGATGTACCAGCTTGCACCGCACGGCCATCTTTCATCATCGCTTCAATCGAGAAGGTATCTACCGCACCGGCAAACTTCTCCGATTTTGTTTTCTGTCCTGTAATGACCGGAATCGCAAGGTATTCTTCAACTACTTCACGATAAATTTCAAGCATTTTCATCGTTTCCTCGCGTGCTTCTTCTTCCGTCTCATGTGCAGTATGTCCTTCTTGCCACAAGAACTCACTTGTCCGAAGGAATGGCAACGTTCTTTTCTCCCAACGCACAACGTTAGCCCACTGATTGATCAGGACTGGTAAGTCACGATAAGACTGAATCCACTTGGAGTACATGTGACCGATAATCGTTTCAGATGTAGGGCGGATTGCAAGACGCTCTTCCAGCTTCTCTCCTCCAGCTTCGGTAACCCAAGGCAGTTCAGGGTTAAAGCCTTCTACGTGCTCTTTTTCTTTTTGGAAAAAGCTCTCTGGGATAAACATTGGGAAGTATGCATTCCGGTGACCCGTTTCACGGAAACGGCGATCCATTTCGTCTTTGATATGTTCCCAAATCTCGAATCCGTCAGGTTTAAAAACAATACACCCACGAACTGGAGAATAATCCATCAAATCTGCTTTTTTGATTACATCAATGTACCAACGAGAGAAATCTTCACTTTGTGGTGTAATTTCAGTTACAAACTGTTTTTCATTTTCCTTTGACATAAGACTCCAGCGTCCTCCCATTACGACTACC
Organism: Paenibacillus sp. DCT19; assembly: GCF_003268635.1. Classification (NCBI taxonomy): domain Bacteria; kingdom Bacillati; phylum Bacillota; class Bacilli; order Caryophanales; family Paenibacillaceae; genus Paenibacillus; species Paenibacillus sp. DCT19. Next base: position 2,512,536 of record NZ_CP029639.1, on the reverse strand, counting down.
TCCGATTTACCAGAAGATAGTCAAACCATATTATCCGTTAATTAAACGTAGTATATCATTATATGTTACAGCAAGCATCAGTACAAACAACATCGCAAACCCAATAAAGTGAACCATGCCTTCACGATTCGGGTCAACCGGTCTGCCCCGCAGTGCCTCAATTCCTAAAAACACAAGACGGCTGCCATCCAACGCCGGAATCGGTAACAGGTTAAAGATCCCTAGGTTAATACTGATCATTGCACTCCAGTATAATAAACGATCAATCCCCGATTTAGCGATTTCACCCGTTAACTCAATAGTTCTGACTGGGCCACCAATATCATCAAGCGCGAAGTTTTGTACGAGCTGTTGAAGGCCTTTGAAAATTAATTTGGATGTTTCAATGGTATATTTGCCAGATAGCGTGAAGGTTTCCACAAAACCAGCTTGTCTTGTAGGAAATCCTAAGGAGATCCCTACTTTACCACCTTCCTGGCCAGGCAATGATGTCGGAGTAACCGAAACGTCAAGTTCCTTCCCATCACGAATCACTGTCCAGTTCATAGCCTGATCCTTCGACTCAGAGATGGAAGCAATGACCTGTTGTTGGTCAACTCCAACTGGCGTACCATTAATACTCTTAATGATATCTCCCTCTTTAAATCCAGCCTTCTCCGCAGGCGTATTTGCTGAAACATCAGCTATTTTTATGTAGGAGGGATTCTCGACAGGAACACCACTTACTTGAACAAATATTGCAAACAACACAAATGCTAGAATAAAGTTCATCATCGGGCCGGCAAAAATAGCCAAGGCTCGCTGTCCAACGGTTTTACTGCTAAACCAACGATCTTTAGGCGCGATTTGCATGCTAGCATTTTTGTTCACAATAATAGCCTGAGGATGCACATCATAGGTCATGCGCTCTCCGTCAACATCAAGTTCAATTTTAAGGGCTGTTTCCAGGTCTATTTGCAAAACTTCACCTTTGATTACATTCTTGTATTTTTCAAGATTGCTCGTGAAGATTTTCTCAACCTTATCGTCCTTAATTCTAACACATATCGTTTGTCCTACATCAATCCCCGTAGTATCCGGATCTTCACCAGCCATTCTTGCATATCCACCAAAAGGAAGCAGACGGAACGTGAATTGAGTCTCACCCTTCTTATATGAAAACATTTTAGGACCAAATCCAATTGCAAATTCACGAACCAAAATGCCAGCACGCTTCGCAAAATAATAGTGGCCCCATTCATGAATAGCTACAATAACAAAGAACATCATGAATATATAGAACGCGATTTTAAGAGTCTCCAACAAACACTACACCTCCTTAACTTATTATGCATGCTCTAGAATAACATTATTCTTAATTAAATACCAAGAAGTTTTTTAAGTCCCAGTAAACGCACCAAGTACTGGAATCTCCAATGAAAGAACAGAAGGAATATCAGGATTATGTAGTCGCAGTACCCCATATCGTATGCCTGCTAGCCCCGTCATCAGTCCTAATTGGAAGTCTTTCGTCGAAATACTATTATACTTCAAGCATATTTCAACGCCAAGTTCTTGTAGTAAACATACGTTTAGAGTACGACCTTTAGAATGAGATTCGCCAGCAGCATTTGATAATTACCGCTAGCACAGGAGACATGAATAAATTGTACTCCACAAATGCTCTGTTTTTAATAATACAACATAATGATCATGATAGCGATTTTCAGAGGTATGGCCTTTAGAGTTAGTAGGATGGTTGACATAAAAAGGTCACCCCTTAGATCAGCCATCGATCTTAAAAGTGACCTTTTCGCTTACTATTTCATTTTAGCTAAACTATCGCAGTCTATTATGCAATACATCCTACCGTTTTACATGAAAGGACAGACTCGCAAAAAAGAAGTGTGCATCCAAATCAGCGTTTAGAATCGCAGCTCGTTGGCTACCTTACGAGAGATTTCATCAGCATTCATTATCTCTTCTAAACTCGGATTTTGAATGTTGATATGTTTTTCCAGGATCTTCTCAATCGTATACTCTATTTGTAAAAAAGAGATGTCGCCTTTTAAAAATCTCGCTACAGCAATTTCATTTGCCGCATTGAACGCAGTTGGTGCAGTTCCTCCCATTTTGCCAGACTCATATGCCATTCTTAAACAAGGGAAGCGCTCCATATCCATCTCACGGAAATTCAGCTTGCCCACTTGAGCTAAGGATAGGCGTGTAGCCTGTGACGGTAGGCGATCTGGATAAGTTAAAGCGTACTGAATAGGTACACGCATATCTGGATTACCTAACTGAGCAATAATACTCGTATCCTCAAACTCAACAAATGAGTGAATAATGCTCTCGGGGTGGAGCACTACATTAATCTGATCGTATGGAAGTCCAAATAACCAATGTGCCTCAATAACTTCAAGTCCTTTATTCACCATTGTTGCTGAATCGATCGTAATTTTGGAACCCATAGACCAGTTTGGATGTTTTAGCGCATCCTCTACAGAGACCTCTTTCAGTTGTTCGCGCGTTAAATCGCGGAAAGATCCTCCGGAAGCTGTAAGTGTAATTCCCAGCAATTGCTCACGTTTTTCTCCATTTAAACATTGGAAAATTGCAGAGTGTTCACTATCTACAGGCAGGAGCGAAACTCCCTTTGCTGCTGCTTTGGAGGTAACGATATGCCCTGCTGTAACTAAGGTCTCTTTGTTCGCTAATCCGATCTGTTTCCCAGCTTCAATGGCAGCTAGTGTCGATTCTAGCCCCAGACTTCCCACTACAGCTGTCACAACCGTATCCGCCTCTGTTCCTGCAGCAATTTCGACTAATCCTTCTTTACCGTGAAAAACCTGCGTTCCTGTAGGAATTAAGGGTGCAATATAGTCTGCCAGTTCTTTGGAGCCAACAGAAACTTTCTTCGGCTTGTAACGCTTCGTTTGCTCAATAAGCAACTCCACATTCCCACCTGCAGCAAGTCCTTCCACTTGAAATAACTCAGGATGCATATCTACTACATCAAGGGTCTGTGTTCCAATTGAGCCCGTTGACCCAAGGATCGCAATTTTTTTCATGCTGCACCTCATCTTCATTTATCCAATGCAGTTGTAATGAATGATCACTCATTACAACTGTCTTGTTTGCACAATTAATAGGGAAGTAGCATCAGTATATGTATGAACGGAAAAACGACGATCCAGCTGTCGCACCGATCCAAAATGCCACCATGTCCCGGAAGTAAAGTACCGGAATCCTTGATATTATAAACCCGCTTGTATGCAGATTGAATGAGATCTCCCATTTGACCTACAACAGCACAGGCGACCCCAATCAATATAGCTCTCGGCCAAGAGAGCAAACCGTCGGATACCCCTGCAAAAACGACCGCGGTTATAACTGCAATGATGATACCACCTAATGCACCTTCCACTGTTTTGTTAGGACTAATTGAAGGCCATAATTTGTTTTTGCCCATCATTTTGCCGACGAAATAGGCGCCTGCATCACTTGCCCAAATTGAGCCTAGCAATAGGAAAGTCCAGAATAATCCATGTTGAAGATGTCTTGATTCAGCAATGTAATAAAAGCCAATACCGATGTACAACACCCCAAGAAAGAGCATAGCAACGGTATTAACCGGAATTTTATTTTTGGTTATCACCGATGCTGTCATTAATAGCAACATCACAAGCCAGCCGATCTGAAACAGAGTCAGCGGTCTGGCTTCCCATACCATTTCCCAAGGAAATACAAGCGAAAAAACGCCTACGTATCCAATTAGAGCTACACCCGAAAAAGGCTGTACTCCTGTCATTTTCACAAACTCATAATAACCGATGAGAGCCATCACTAATACCAAGCCATGATACCAAGGTCCGCCTAGCAAGCAAAAACCCAAAAACAAAACACCTGCTATTATTCCTGTCGTTAATCGCTGTTTCAACGGCTTCATCCTCCATCTATTTCAAACCGCCGTAACGCCTTGTTCTGCGCTGATATTCGGCTACTGCTTCAATCAAATGCTGCTTGCCAAATTCGGGCCAGTATATATCCGTAAACCATAGTTCACTATAAGCAAGTTGCCAGAGCATGAAATTGCTGAGTCTCAGCTCACCGCTTGTTCGAATCAACAGATCCGGGTCAGGCATATCACTCGTTAACATGTGTCTGTCGATGAGCTCTGGTGTAATATCCTCTGCAGACAGTTCCCCCGACTGAACCTGTAGAGCTATTTTTTTAACACAGTCTGTCATTTCTCTGCGGCTTCCATAATTCATTGCAAAGTTTAGTACCAGACCCGTGTTGTGTTCTGTAAGACGTATGGCTTCACGCAAAGCGTTAATGGTATGAGAAGGTAAATGTTCCTCCTGACCCATCATCCGAATCTGCACGTTCTTTTCGATAAGCTCATCCAGCTCAATCGCCAAAAACTCTTGCGGAAGTCGCATCAGAAAATCCACTTCTTCTTTTGGACGCGTCCAGTTTTCTGTCGAAAAAGCATACATCGTCAGATATTTGATGCCCAGTTCATCCGCCGCGATGGTCGCACGTTTGACTGCCTTCATCCCATTCTGATGTCCAGCTATGCGCGGAAGGCCGAGACGTTTGGCCCATCGTCCATTTCCGTCCATAATAATAGCTACATGCTGCGGGATATTATCCTCGGATATAGTCAGCGTTTCCTGCTTTTCAGCCCCATTCCACCACGACCGAACCCGTTTGATCATTCCTGTTCCTCCAAAATCCCTGAAGTTTCTTCACCTGAAGCTTAAAAAAGAGACAAAACCCCACCGGATCGGAGGGGCTGCGCTTGTCTTACACTTCCATGATTTCTTTTTCTTTGGCAGCGAGTACCTTATCGACTTCAGCGATGAATTTATCTGTCGATTTTTGGATATCGTCTTGATGTCTCCGGGACTCGTCCTCAGAAATATCTGACTTCTCCATTTTTTTGATATCATCGTTAGCATCACGGCGAATGTTACGAATCGCCACTTTGCCCTCTTCACCAAACTTTTTAGTCAGCTTTACAAGCTCCGCTCTGCGCTCTTCCGTAAGTGGTGGAATAGACAGACGAATCATGGTGCCGTCGTTTGCTGGTGTAAGACCAAGATCCGATTTCATGATCGCACGCTCGATATCACTCATGGATGACTTATCCCATGGTTGGATCATCAGTGTGCGTGTATCCGGCGTACTGATATTAGCAAGCTGATTAAGTGGTGTCATTGCACCATAATACTCTACCTGAACCCGATCCAGAAGAGCTGGAGTAGCACGCCCTGCACGCAAAGTGGCAAGATCACGTCGTAACGCTTGAATTGCTTTTTCCATACGTTCTTCGGCATGTTTTTTAACCGCTTGTGGCATTAATCTACACTCCCTTTAACGATTGTTCCGATGCGTTCACCTAGAACAACACGCTTGATGTTACCTTGTTCAGTAATAGCAAAGACGATCAACGGAATGTTGTTATCCTTACACAGTGAGGATGCCGTCGAATCCATTACACCAAGGTCTTTGTTGAGGATATCCATATAAGTCAACTGATCAAATTTCACAGCTGTGCTGTCCTTAAATGGATCGGCTGAATAAACACCATCCACTTTATTCTTAGCCATCAAGATGACTTCTGCTTCGATCTCCGCTGCGCGCAGTGCTGCTGTTGTATCTGTGGAGAAGAACGGGTTGCCTGTACCTGATGCAAAAATAACGACCCGACCTTTCTCAAGATGACGAATAGCTCTACGACGAATGTAAGGCTCTGCAATTTGTTGCATAGCAATAGATGTTTGTACCCGTGTAGGGACTTCAATCTGTTCCAATGCGTCTTGCAGTGCCAGCGAGTTCATTACTGTCGCCAGCATGCCCATGTAATCTGCAGTTGCTCGATCGATGCCATTTTCGCTACCCGCAATGCCGCGCCAGATGTTTCCGCCGCCACACACAATAGCAACCTGCACACCTAGTTCAACAACTTCTTTTACTTGTTGCGCAATGGACGAGATCGTCTCTGCATCAATACCATAGCCATTTTGACCGGAAAGAGACTCTCCGCTGACTTTTAAGACAACACGTTTAAATACTGGCTGTTCCAATTGTTCACCCTCCACTTTAAATTGAACACCCTGCGGCATCCAACCAACAAAACTTCTCGCGCACGGCCTCCTGCTTAAAAAGAAAGGAACACAGTAGTGTTCCGCTCTTTTAGGAAAAACGTTCAACCGGTAAGGCACTGTTTTCCTGAGATATAAGGGAGTTTGCGCTTCGAAGTTTCATCATTCTTATATCTTCGAAAATCCATCCTAATTGCCGGTTTGAAAAACCGTCTTATTTGTTTACTTGGGACATTACTTCTTCTACGAAGTTATCAACTTTTTTCTCAAGACCTTCACCCAGTTCGTAACGAACGAAACGACGGATGGAGATATTTTCACCAATTTGGCTGATTTTTTCATTCAGCAATTGGGAAATTGTTTTGTCTGGATCTTTAACAAATGTTTGTTCCATCAGGCAGTATTCTTCGTAGTATTTACCGATACGGCCTTCAACCATTTTTTCAATGATTTTTTCTGGTTTACCTTCATTAAGAGCTTGAGCTTTCAAGATTTCTTTTTCTTTTTCCAGCTCATCTGTAGGAACTTCTTCGCGAGTAACATATTTAGGATTAGCTGCAGCGATTTGCATAGCTACGTCTCTAACAAAATCCTTAAATTGATCTGTTTTACCAACGAAGTCAGTTTCGCAGTTAACTTCAACCAAGACACCGATACGTCCGCCAGCGTGGATGTAAGATTCTACAGCGCCTTCAGTAGCTGCACGACCTGCTTTGCTTGCTGCTGCAGAAAGACCTTTTTCACGCAACAATTCAGCCGCTTTCGTTACATCACCGTTTGCTTCTTCCAGTGCTTTTTTACAATCGAGCATACCAGCGCCCGTTCTTTCGCGAAGTTCTTTTACTGCACTCGCATTAACTGCCATTATAAATTCCCTCCAAATTAAGTATTGTACGTACACTCTAAAAAAAGGGCAGTGAGAGGTTATCCACCTACCAACCACCCTTTTCATTTAATTCATGAATTATGTTCGAAACTATTAAGCGGAAGTTTCTTCGCCTTGGTTAGCTTCGATAACAGCGTCAGCCATTTTACCTGTCAGCAATTTAACAGCGCGGATCGCGTCGTCATTACCCGGGATAACATAATCGATCTCGTCTGGATCGCAGTTAGTATCAACGATACCAACGATTGGGATACCCAATTTGCGAGCTTCAGCAACAGCGATACGCTCTTTGCGTGGATCGATGATGAACAGGGCGCTTGGCAGGCCTTTCATATTTTTAATACCGCCCAAGAATTTCTCAAGACGATCTTTTTCTTTGCGAAGCAAGATAACTTCTTTTTTAGGCAATACACCGAAAGTACCGTCTTCTTCCCAAGCTTCCAACTGTTTCAAACGATCAATACGTTTTTGAATAGTTGAGAAGTTAGTCAGGGTACCACCCAACCAACGTTGGTTAATGTAGAACTGACCAGCGCGTTCAGCTTCTTCTTTAACGGAATCTTGAGCTTGTTTCTTAGTACCAACGAAAAGAATAGTACCATTCTCGCCTGCGATTCCTTTAACGAAGTTGTAAGCCTCTTCGACTTTTTTCACTGTCTTTTGCAAGTCAATGATATAAATTCCGTTTCTTTCAGTGAAGATATAACGATCCATTTTTGGGTTCCAACGACGTGTTTGGTGACCGAAGTGTACCCCAGCTTCGAGAAGCTGCTTCATGGAGATTACTGCCATCTTCACACACCTCCTAGTATGGTTTTTATTGTGTCCTCCGCCGGCATCATTTTTCGCCAAGACTCTCCAGCAAGGAAAGCACCCTTAACGAAATTAGCACATGCGTGTGTTTTAACACCGTTATCTAATATAGCACAAACGCCTAATCGTTGCAACTATTTTTCAAACAAAATACGATATTTTCAGCATATTATTCTGAACTATACCAAGCCTGGATGCAAACAGACATAGGAACAATGAATCTCAGTCAAATTATAAAGAACCGTCCTGCCTGAAGCTCTCAGCGTGACGGTTCTTTGGTAATTTTGGCGATAATGGATTTAAAGCTTTCGCCTTTTTCCAGCGCATATGTGCCTACTTGTATTTTGGTGTTGATTCGTTCGGCACGGCCTGCTCGGATGAACGCTTCCGCATCGTCCACAATGCCCAATTTCTCCAAATTCTCTGCTACCATAGCCAGACTATTTCCTGAACGGACTTTGAACGATACGGTAGCACCTTTAGGCGTAACTGGAGTTGAGAGGTCCGTTGATTTGGGCTGATTAACTTGTGTCTCTTTGTCAGAAGATGTAGGCTTTTCAGGGTTCGTAGGTGTGCTTGGTGTCACTGCTGTCTCCGTATCCTTAGGAGGTTCTGCTGTAGTTCCTTGTAGCTCACTGCTCTCCTGCTTTTTCTTCTGCACCCATTCTGTTTCGGTAAGTAACTCTTCATCCGGATCCACGAGTCTCATGTCCAAATTCTTCGCAGCCTCTTCCAATTGTTCTTTCGTTAAATCTGCAACGACTTGATCAGTAACCAAAGCGCTATCTGATAAGGCATTCTGTCCTACTGTAGCCAGCTGCAGCAGAATAGCTCCAACGATCATGCCACTTCCAAGTCCGATCCATAAGGAGCGCTTGTCCATCCTTTAGCTCTCCTCCCGTTCTGCGAGTTGAAGTATTAATTGAACTTCCCCACGCTGTATACCTGTTTGCTTCGTAATTGCGTCAATTGACTTACCCTCTGCATATAAACTAAAGAGTTCTGCATATCGATCTTTGATCGACTCGCCAACAGTTGGCGTTGCTTCGTCAGACGGCTGGTTTTCCACTTCAGCAACTGACTCAGCTGCCTCCACTTTTACGCTCTCTAACAGCCCTTGAGCCTGAAGTCCATTAGTACTGTTTATGGTAGACAGATGGGCAACTGAATTGGGTTCAACCGCCTTGCTCTGCTCTAATTGCTCAAGACGTTTTTGCATCTCTTCCAGTTGCAACTGCATACGCTGATCGGCAGCTGTAGCCTCCCCCTTCATTTCAGCAACACGCTGAATGAGGGCGTCATTATCGCTTTCCATCTCAGTCATATAGTGTTCAAGCGTGGATTCCATCTCCTGCACCAGTTGATTCCCGTGCTCCTGTGACTTGTCTTTCTTAGGCATAATCAATGCATATGCAATTGCACAGGCACCTAATATGACAATAATAATCCATGGTGACAAATTCGGTTCTCTCCTTTTGATGCAGCAGTCGATGCGCAAGACTTCTTCTCTATGCAAATTTCTATTAGTTCTTCACTTCATAATCAAAAGCAACTTATGGTGCTTTTTCATCTGAGCTACGTTTATAAAGAAAAATCAATATGTTTTCCTTTGTATGGGTGTTCAGCCGGTTTAATGTTCTCTTGAGCCTCAGAGGATTCTGCTGCCTGTGAGCCATTTTTCTGCTCAGCAACATTACTATGATCATCACGTAATGCAGCATTAGCTGTTTCATCCATCGCTTCACTTCGATGTCTGGCCGCCTCAGCTTCCTTGGCTGTTTGCTCTGCGAGTAAGCTCTGGTCAATGACCGGCCGCTGCTGAGTTTCATTTTGATAACGACCGGCCTCACTCGTTCTTGGTACGGCAATCTGCAACTCAACCGCTTTGAAACTCATACGCTCACCTCACGGTTTCGAATGGATTCTTGATCTGCTTGAATGCTGTACTTACACGTAAGGAACCATCGAAATATCACCATCATGATAATAAAATGAAATTCTACTCACCGGATCTTTAATAAATTTGGTGTATCTGCCGATAACTATTTTAGAGCCACCATAAATCATCTTGAGAATATCTACACGAGCCCTACTCGTATCCTCAAGTGCCTTTTCGATTTCAAAGATTCGTGTCTTTGTTTCATCATTAAGACGCATGGCTGATTTCTGTGTGGCTGTCAGTTTAATTCGCATGGACATTTTATCAGGACTTAATTGCCCTGCTGCTGCCAGCTGATCCAATAGAGTCAGAGCTTTCTTGGTTTTATCCAATGAATCCATCTGTTCTCGAATGACTTTACGAAGATCGTTCAATTCATTACGCAGTCTAGGCAGAACACCAACTTCAATGGAAGTTACGGTAGACATACCATTACCCACAATACGTGCTGATACTTTTTCACCAGCTTGAATAGAACCACCAACAATAAGTCCTTTTGTCCCAGCACAGATTACTTCTCTGCCTGCACGAATATTAGAATGCATAATACTTTGTGAAACGAGGACGTCTTCACCAGCATCAACATTGCCTTCTTGAATAAAGCTACATTTAACGTTATGTTCAGCATGTACAAGCCCTTTGTTATATCCGATAATTCCACCCGTGATTTCAACCGAACCGCCTGCTTCTAACTCAGCGCCTTCGACACCACCAACAACTCGGATATCACCTGCGGCTTTTACTTTAAAGCCTGTCAGAACATTCCCGCGTATAACTACTGTACCGACAAAATCAATGTTTCCGACGTTATAATCCACATCACCATTGATCTCATATACAGGAAATACATTTAGTTTATTGCCTTCTGTTTTGGTAACCAACCCATCCAGTGCGGCATACATTGCAGTTCCATCTGGGTTAACAACTACATTTTTCCCGACTTTAAAACGTGCTTCCTTACCTGGGCGAAAAGGGATTTCAACATCCGTTACTGCCTACCTACTATGCCATCCATAGGAGGAATTCGTTCTGCAATAATCTGACCTGCTCGAACATTATTAAGGCGTGTCACTTCTTTGTAATCCACCGTACCATCTTCCGATTCCTGTGGTCGACGCTCATTGGAATCATCCATGCCTACGAGTACCTTGATGTATCCATCTTCTCCTGCTACAGCAGCAATGCCCTCGGCAATCTTACACTGACTATTGAGATAGGTTTCCGGATGACTTGCGAATGAAAGCAAGGCATCTCGTAAAATACCATACTTGATCCCTTTACTATCAATATATTGCTCGAGTTCATCTAAAGTGCAGGTAAAGCCCTCTTCCATTTTGGAAATTTCAAGGTAGGCCATGCTTTTATCTTCCGATAAAATAATGCTCAAGCATTGTTCCAAAGCAATCCGCTGTGTCAATGCAGTTCTTCCTCCTTTTAGACTTTCCACTCCCTATAATCCAGCCATAATTCTCTCTATTAATCTTACGTAGTAATAGATCCTTCTGTTTATCCAGCGTTCCTCTAAGTCTTAATATCGCCTTGGAGTGAAGCTGAGAAATTCGTGATGGAGACAAGGACATAACCTCTGCAATCTCGCTAAGAGACAGGTCTTCATAATACAAAAGAGAAACGACCGTCCGCTCTTTTACAGTCAGCTTCTCAAGACCCTGTACCAAGGCTTCTTTTAAATAAAACTCATTGACTTTATAATCAGGATTTTTCGCCTTTTCGTCAATCATTAAAGAGAGACGTGTCTCGGATTCTTCTTCTCGAATAGGGTCTTCAAGTGAGCAAAGTGACATCACGGCCACCTCCTGAAGCATGTGCTGGAAATCCTTTGTTGACACATCTAGGTAAGCACTCATTTCTTCATCACTTACAGATCTTAGATACGATTGTTCCAGTTGCTGATATGCGTCTTCAATGCGCTTAGCTTTCTCTCTCACGGAACGTGGAACCCAGTCCCCTTGTCTTAATCCGTCGAGTATCGCACCCCGAACACGCCACGAAGCATATGTTTCAAACTGGAGCCCTCGTTCATAATCGAACTTTTCCAACGCATCAATTAAACCCATAACACCATTGCTCTCCAAATCATCTTTCGGAACGTTTTTGGGCAAACCGACTGCCAGTCGTCCAGATACATAATTGACAATATGAAGATATTTCTCGATTAAGTTTTTCTTAGCTTCAAGATCTCCATGTTCCTTCCACTTTTCCCACAGATCTGCATGGTTCAAATGTGAAGCTTTACGCTCGTTCAATTGATTTCACCCTCCTTATTTGTCTGTCAGGTGACGAACGGCCTGCGCCAATTCTTCCGGCTCTTTGGTCCGAACGAGTTTAGGCGGATCCAATGGGGCAAATCCCGTTGGAGCTTTCGTCTCAGATGGCGGAAGATCTTCCTCGGAGGAGGCGTTCTGTCCATTTTTGAGCAAATCGTTGAGCTCTTGACCATCATCTTCGAGTTTAATGTCCACCTGTGAACCTCTTAATTCTTGACCGTTTAGGGGATCGTAATCGAATCCCTTGCTATCTAAGGATGGAGTCAGCAGCAATCCCAATCCCCAGCGTAGAGCGTAAGCAAGGGCAAACCAGGCTACAAATCCGATTAACCCGCGAATTAAACTGGTCATCAACACATTGCTGCTGTAAGCTACAAAAAAAGTCAGAATAAATCCGACTATGCCTGCTCCAAGATTAATGCGGTAGTTTCCTATCATATTGGTTATAGTTCCTTTACACCCATTTGTACACTTCTAATAGTCAAAAGTCCAGTCTCACAGTCCATTTCAATAGTTCGTCCATAGTTGCCGCCCGTATCTTCAGCCAGTAGAGGAATACCGAGCTTCTGTAACCATTCCCGACAAGAATCAGCATTTCGCGGTCCAATCCGCATCGTGTCACCAGCTCCCGAAAAAGCAAACATCTGTGACCCTCCTGCCATTTTGGACACAATTCGTGACTGAGAAGCGCCGAGCTTAACCATCTTCTCCAATAACTCGGGCAATGCCGTATCCGCATATTTGGCTCTATTCAAATTCCCCTCGCGGGCAATATCTGAAGTAGGGAGCATGACATGCGCCATTCCAGCCAGCTTCAATTGTGGGTCATACATTGTTAAGCCCACACATGAACCAAGGCCAGTCGTACGGATTATGCCAGGAAGATGAGCAATATTCAAATCCGCCATACCGACTTTAACGACGCTTTTATCTTCAATCATGATCTAGCGGCACCCCTAATGATTCGAATATCTTAGCAAATGATGTCGGATCGGGAATGAGGAAGAACTGACCTTCCACTTCATCTTGTCCTTCAAAGAACGAAGTGTCAATTAGCAATGCAGCATCGCCCATTTCACCAAATTGCAGTAAACCATAACTCAGAATAGCACCTGCCATATCAATGGCAAGTCCTGGAACCGTTGGATACATGGACAGTTTCGTAAAATCTGCAAGTGAAGATAGATAAGACCCAGCCAGTATGTTTCCAATCTCAGACAGAGCAGATTGTTCCATATCCGTGAAGTCAAACCCTTCCCTCAAGTCAAAACCAGCAAGACGATTAAGCAACATCTTAGCCGCTTCAGGTGTCATCATAAAAAACAGATTACCTGGTGCTTCCCCTTCGACACGTAAGAAAACAGTAACGACGATTCGTTCATCCCGCCCACTTTTTCGGAAACTTCTTCAAAGGGAAGCATTTGTACCGTTGGAACGCCCATGTCAATCGGTCTATTAAGGAGCTGGGACAACGCCGTTGCGGCGTTGCCTGCTCCTATGTTACCGACCTCTTTGAGCACATCCATCTGGAATCCCTCAAATCGGTTGAACATTTCCACGGAGTTATCCCTCAACACTTTCCAGCTGAACGACTTCGCTTTTATTTAAGACTTCGTGCAGGTTAAGCATGATTAGCAAACGTTCATTCTCAAGCTTCGCCACACCACGGAGATATCTAGCTTTAACGCCACCAACCACTTCAGGTGGGCTATCAATTGAACTGCTTTTGATATCAATGACATCGTTGGCAGCGTCAACGATAAAGCCTACTTGCATATCGCCTACACCTACAATGACAATACGTGTTTGATCGGTATATTCAGTTTCCGGCAATGAGAAGCGACCACGCAAATCAATGACAGGAATAACAACCCCGCGTAGATTGATAACCCCTTTTACAAAAGAGAATGTTTTAGGGACACGCGTGATTGGCATCATGCGTTCAATCGTTTGAACTCTCTCAACTTCGATGCCGTACTCCTCAGAGCCTAATTTAAAGACGATAACTTTCAACTCTTCTTCCATGTAAAAAACCTCCCTATTAAATGTAGAGCTTAAACGTAATTGGTTTATTTGATGAATGCGTTAGGATCAACAATCAGAGCTACTTGTCCATCTCCAAGAATCGTTGCTCCTGAAATGCCTTCAATCGCAGGGAGATAAGTTCCCATCGATTTGAGGACAATCTCGCTTTGTCCAATGAATTCCTCTACAGATACGGCTGCAAGTCGATCTCCTTTGCGGATAACAACAATTTCCGTTTCTTTCTCATCTGCATCATTGAAGTCTGGTACAGAGAACACTTCATTTAATGAGAGATATGGAATCAATGACTCGCGGAACGTAATCATTTTATTACCATGGATATTGCGAACTTGCTCACGCTGCACAATCGCTGTCTCTACAATTGAAGACAGTGGAATGGCATATTTCTCTGAACCCACTCGTACAAGCATGGCTGCAATAATGGACAGGGTCAATGGAAGTTGAACTGAGAAGTTCGTTCCTTTTCCCGGTGTAGAGTGAATGGTTACATTACCGCCAAGTGAAGTGATTTTTGATTTAACAACATCCAAACCAACTCCACGTCCGGAAATATCGGAGATCACATCAGCTGTACTGAAACCCGGTGCAAATAACAATTGATTAACTTCATCGTCACTCATTTTCGCACCTTGCTCCTCTGTAACAACACCTCTGGAAATTGCTGTTTTCAACAACTTCTCACGATAGATCCCCTTACCATCATCTTCAATCTCAATGAAGACATGGTTACCACTATGGAATGCACGCAGGTTAACGGTTCCCATCTCTGGTTTGCCTGCCGCTACACGCTCTGAAATCGACTCAACACCATGGTCAACCGCATTACGCAGCAAGTGAACCAACGGATCGCCAATCTCATCAATAACGGTACGATCCAATTCTGTTTCGGCTCCAGTAATCACTAGATCAATTTTCTTGTCTAGTGTTTTTGCTAAATCGCGAATCATACGAGGGAAACGGTTGAACACGGTGTCTACAGGAACCATCCGCAGCTTCAGGACAATATTTTGCAAATCTGTGCTGACTCTGCTCAAGTGAGCTACCGTATCCGACAGATCATTATTCCCCGTCTCGCTAGCTAGTTGTTCTAGTCGTGACCGATCGATCAACAACTCACTGAACAGATTCATGAGTACATCAAGTCGTTCAATATCTACACGAATCGTACGTGAAGGAGCTGCCGCTTGCTTAGGTGCCGCTGCTTTAGTTTCGGCAGGCTTCACTTCTGCTTTAGGAGGAGCTTCTTTGGCTTGAGATGCCGCAATTGCATCGTTTACAGCAACGACTTCAGCTTCGGCAGCAACGGCTGCCTGGTTCGTCATCTGCTGCAGCGTTTCTTGATCCAGCTGAATCACTTTTGCACTTTCAATTTCGGAAATACTTAAAATTCCTTGTTCAAGTTCCTGCGCTTCTTTGGTTGTTATGTAATATAACGAGAAATTGCGCTCAAACTTCTCTTGTTCAATATCCTGAACGGATGGGAATGCTTTTACAACCTCACCGGAGCGTTCTAGCAGATCAAATACCATGTAAGCACGTACGCCTTTTAACTGGCTGTGCTCACTTACCAGTACTTCAATGTAGAATACGCGGTGTCCTTCTGCAATGGATTGATCTAGTACCGAATATTGGAACTCGTCCAGTTGCACTGCAGTTAAGGTTTCTGGAGCCGTCGTTTTATCCGCAGCTGCCGCCGGAGCGTCGCCTCCAGTCCATTCGCCACTTTCAATCGCTTGAAGTGAAGTAACGATTGAGGAAACATCCGCTTTACCTTCTCCGCCATTTGTAATATCCTGAACCATTGTTTCGAGCGCATCCAAACTTTTAAATAGGGTGTCAAAGATGAAATCTTGCATTTTCAGCTTCTCATTACGCACCATATCTAACACATTCTCCATCTTGTGTGTCAGTGATGCCAAATCTTCAAATCCCATTGTTGCAGCCATACCCTTAAGGGTATGAGCTGAGCGGAATATAACCTGAACGATTCCTAAATCCTCCGGGTTACCTTCGAGTTGTAGCATGTTTTCATTAAGCGACTGCAGATGATCATTAGACTCATCAATAAACATGGATAAATATTGGTTCATGTCCATTGTGAGGCACCTCCTCCATGAGTTTCACTCCATTTATTTCACAGCTTGAACAAGTTTTGGCGCAATCTCCTGCAATGGCAGGAGATGCCGCACGCATTGCAGCTCTACAGCAGAACGCGGCATTCCATATACAACACATGTTTCTTCATTCTCGGCAAACGTTGAAGTGACACCTGATTCGTATAATTTCTTCATCATGCGAGCTCCGTCACTTCCCATCCCAGTCAATAAGACCAAATGACGCTGCAGCGATGTGTGTGGCAAAAGAGATTCAAACATCGTATCGACTGATGGTCTATGGCCATTAACCGGATGTTCCTCTGTAAGCTTCAGAATGAACTTGCCATCCGACGTTCTGTTTACTTTGATATGATATCCGCCAGGAGCAATATAGGCTGTTCCTTTTTTCAGAATCATTCCTTCTTCGGCTTCTACCACATGAAGTGGGCTGAACGTATTTAATCGCTGGGCAAGTGATCTGGTGAAATTGGGCGGCATGTGCTGCACAATGACCACAGGAGCCGGCAGATCAGCAGGCAACTGCTCTAGCAACGTTTTAAGAGCCCTTGGTCCACCTGTTGAGCACCCAATCGCTACAAGCTTATTGAATCCAACCTCCAGGGACGACACACCTCGTTGCGTAGGGGCTACTCTGCTCTCAGGAGTATTCCCGGAGGCAGACGTAGCGGCTACCTGGTCGGCAGCCACACGTTGAATACGTGCGGATCGGATTTCCTTGGGCGGAGCTGCGGGCTTGCTTGGTCTCAACTCTTTAATTTCTTTAGGTTCAAGCTTGCGATCAGAACTTTTTGAAACCTCTGTCTTTTGATCCACACGTGCTGGCTTTTGATTCAACAGCGGCGGTGTGTTCTTAGGTACAACTTTGGACTGAACAGAGGGAGTTTGTTCACTGCTCGCTCGTTTTTCAAGTTTTGCAGGCTCTATCTTTTTCTGGTCAAGCTCCCTACGCGATGGCACAGCAGCTACATCCCGCTGTATTCGCTGAGATTGATTCATCAGGTTACCCTGAGCCTCCTCTTTTTTCTGCAGGGACGCCTCTCGGTTCGCTTTTCGTTCAACTTCATTCATAGCCGCTCTCATACGCTCAACCAATGCTTTCCCTACCTGGGCAATGTCTTGATCATGTGATATGGATGGCTTACGAATGAAATCAAATGCCCCAGCCTCCAGAGCCATAATGGTCTCTTTCATGCCTTGTTCATTAATACCCGATAACATAATAACTGGAACATACGACTGCTTCATGATACCTTGCAATGCGTCAAGGCCATTCATCTCGGGCATCTCGACATCCATAGTTATAATATCGGGCTTTACATCCAATGCTTTTTGAATAGCTTCTTTTCCATTTGCTGCTGTTGCCGCCACCTTGAATTCCGAATCCGCTTCAATTAAATCTGAAACAATCTTACGCATAAAAGCGGAATCATCGACAACCAATACTTGATACACCGCCATGTTGTTCACCCCTGTTTCCTTTTTTCAAGAATCATGTTGTCTTCTTAAGCCACTTTCTCATAAATCCCCTGATTCCTGTCAAGGTTTCGGATCCGGTTGTAGCAGGTACAGCCAAATAACGAAGAGCAAGTCGCGTTATGTCTCTTGTTGCCTTGGTATTTGGGAATGCTAGGCTAAAAGGCACCTGCCTCTTTACAGCCTTTACCACCTGGATATCTTCTGAGATGTACCCTAGAAGTGGGATATCCGTCTGCAAAAAACGCTTTGCTACTCCAGCTATTTTCTCTGCCACTCGCTGCGCCTCTTGTTCGTCTTCCACCCGGTTAACGATCATTCGAAATGGTGTAGCATTTTCCTGGCCATGCATAACTTTGACTAAAGCATAAGCATCGGTTATTGAGGTCGGTTCAGGTGTGGTTACGATTAAGCATTCATCAGCAGCACCAATAAATTTCATATTCTCTCTTGAGAGACCTGCTCCGGTATCAAAGATTACGTAATCCATTTCCTGGGCAATCTCTTCTACTTGTTGTGCAAAAAATTCAAGATCTCGGTCTGACAATGAAAACAACTCTTTCATTCCCGAACCACCTGCGATATAAGGCAGGCCACCTGCACCAAGCTGGATAATTTCCTGAATGGACTTCTGCCGATACAGCAAATGATACAAATTATAAGGAGAAGAAGTTCCCATCAATACATCAATATTAGCCATCCCTATATCTGCATCAAAAACGAGTACTTTCCTTCCTAAGGATTGCAAGGCCAGAGCAAAATTCAAAGTAAAATTTGATTTTCCAACTCCACCTTTTCCACTGGCAATGGTAATGATTTTGGAGGAACGTTTCGCCCAATCGACTCCGTTTATACCATCTCGGGAAGGAACCATGCTTCTGAGTGAGGCTGCCTGGTCTTTCATTGTGCACGCTCTCCCAACAATTGTTTTGTGAGAGTGCTCGCCTCAGGCTTCAGCAGATCATCAGGAACATTTTGTCCATTCGTGACATATGCGAGTTTGAGTGGAAACTGATATAACAGGTTGAACATGGATCCACAACTGCCTGTTTCGTCCATCTTCGTGAAAATCACTTTGTCCAGACCATACTTACTAAAGTGTTCTGTGATCTGAACCATATCTGTACTTTTGGATGTCATACTCATAACCAAAAAGGTTTCACTGTTCTCAACGGGAGCCAATAGGCTTTGTAACTCGGAAACTAGTAACTCATTTCTATAGTTTCTTCCGGCAGTGTCCATAAAGATCAGATCACATTCCTGTAGCCGAGATATAGCTCGCTGAGTATCACCCGGAGACTGCACCACTTCAAGTGGAACATTTAAGATAGAAGCATACGTTCTAAGCTGCTCTACTGCCGAGATCCGGTAAGTGTCGGAAGTGATGAATCCAACTTTACGATGGTTCTTGAACATCTGCTCAGCAGCCAGCTTGGCAATGGTGGTTGTTTTACCAACCCCCGTTGGTCCAGCTACATACACGATTCGAGTGGTAGAAAGAATACCTTCAGCGATACGATCTTTCAAGAACTGCGTTATCACTTGTTCCATGGCCTCATAACTGTTTTCTTCCTTTAACTCGTCCTCAGTGATTTTCCGCTGAACAGCTTCAAACCAAGATTCCGATACATTTGGCCAAACTTCTTGCTCGTTCAGACGATCTCTTACGAGGCGCAGTTGTTCTGGTAGATTCTCTTCCGCGACTCCTAATCTGGATATCTTGGACATCATCTGTTTCAGATCTTGCAGTTCAGACATTAGTTGTTGCTGATCTAAGGTATTGCTCTTCTGTATAGAGGGAGAGCTTGAACCCGAAAAATCCGCCCCTTCCGGTCGCGGTTTATAATCGAGGTTCAAATCAGATTTGCTCTTATCTGTGTTTGAATCCAGCTGACTCGATTCAAACACAGGATTAGCATCCGCACGTTCTTCAGTTAACGAATGATCGGTTGATTTAGCAACTGGCGAATCTGAAGCCTTATCAAATGTACGGGCTGTTTGACGGTAGGCTTCAGGAACAAAAGCACGCGGTACAGGTGCAAACTGAGGTTGAGCTTGCTTCTTCGTTTCTTTTTTCTCTGCCTTATCAACTGCAGCTACAACTTCAATCTTCTTTTTACGGAACATACCGAGGACCCCGCCTACCTTGATCTCTTTGGTAGACAAGATAACGGCATCACTTCCCAAGTCTTTACGAATTTGAAGCATCGCTTCGGGCATGGTCTCAACAACGTATTGTTTTACTCTCATAAGTTCACCACCCCGACACTTTGGATTTCAACATTCGGTTCCAACTCGCTATAGGAAAGCACTGGTATGTCCTGCATAGTACGCTCAATGACTTGGCGCAAGTACATCCGAATGGTTGGAGATGTTAATACAACTGGTTGCTGACCAGATTGAATCAATCGATTCACCTGTTCTGTCAACTTTTGATAGACACTCTGTGTAGACACTGGATCTAATGCAAGATAGCTACCTTGCTCTGACTGTTGTACAGACTCAGCAATTTTTTTCTCTAAGCCAGGACCAACCGTGATTACTCTAAGTGTCTCACCTTTCTGTGAGAACTGCTGCGTAATCTGACGTGAGAGCGATTGTCTTACATACTCGGTTAGCACGTCTGGATCTTTGGTATACGTACCATAGTCAGCTAGTGTCTCAAAGATGGTAACCATGTCTCGTATGGATATTTTCTCACGCAATAGTTTGGCTAGTACCTTTTGAACATCACCAATCGCTAGAACAGAAGGAATCAATTCATCCACAAGAGCGGCATAATTTTCTCTGAGGTTATCCACAAGCGCTTTTGTTTCTTGTCTTCCAAGTAATTCATGTGCGTGTTTCTTAATCAATTCAGTTAGATGCGTTGCTACAACCGAAGGCGGATCTACAACGGTATAACCAGCAAGTTCTGCTCTATCTTTGGTCAGCTCGTCAATCCACAAAGCTGGAAGTCCAAAGGCAGGCTCTGTCGTCTCAATACCGGTTACCGATTCTTCTTCATACCCTGGACTCATCGCCAAGTAATGATTCAGAAGCAGTTCTCCACCACCAACAACATTACCTTTGATTTTGATTACATATTCATTAGGTCTTAATTGAATGTTGTCTCGAATACGAATGACAGGAACTACTAGACCCAGTTCAAGCGCACACTGTCTACGAATCATAATAATTCGATCCAACAAGTCACCACCTTGCTGGTTATCAGCAAGAGGGATCAATCCATATCCAAATTCGAACTCGATCGGATCCACTTGAAGAAGGTTAATCACACTTTCAGGGCTTCGAACTTCTTCGATCTGTTGCTCCTCCTCCAACTGCTCTTCAGCCACTTGTTTGGATTTCAGCGTATTCTGCATCCTCCAGGCGGTAAAAGCAAGTAAAGCGGCTAAAGGTAGCGTAGTAATAACATGAATTGGTGTGAAGAACCCCAGCATAGCAATGACAAAAGCTACAATATAAATGAGCGTCGGGTATGTAAATAATTGCCCCGTAATATCATCTGCAAGATTTCCTTCTGATGACGCTCGTGTAACAATCAGACCGGCAGCCGTTGAGATCAGAAGCGCAGGAATCTGACTTACCAGACCATCCCCGATGGTCAACACCGAGTAAGTAGAAAGCGCATCTGCAAAAGCCATTCCGTGTACTGTCATTCCGATAATAAATCCGCCAATGAGATTGATAATGAGGATAATGATACTCGCAATCGCATCCCCTTTAACGAATTTACTTGCTCCATCCATCGCTCCGTAAAAGTCTGCTTCTCGCTCAATCTTAGTACGACGTTCACGGGCTTGCTGCTCGTTGATCAGACCTGCATTCAAATCCGCATCAATACTCATTTGTTTACCAGGCATCGCATCGAGAGTAAAACGAGCTGCAACCTCAGCTACACGCTCAGACCCCTTCGTGATAACGATAAACTGAACAACAACGAGAATCAGGAACACGATAAACCCTATCGCAATCTGTCCACCCGCAATCCAACTACCGAAAGTCGCTACGACCGATCCGGCATCCCCTTCACCAAGGATCAATTTGGTTGTTGAAATGTTCAACGCTAGTCGGAACAAAGTTGTAATCAACAACATCGCCGGGAAGATTGAAAATTGGAGTGCTTCTTTGCTGTTCATAGCAACGAGCAAAATCATGAGCGCAATTGAAATGTTGATAACGAGTAGCATGTCCAACAACCAGGTTGGGATCGGGAGAATCATCATCAATACGATGCCGATAATACCCGCAAGGACAGCAATATCTTTAGTCTTCAATGAATGTACGGCCTCCGATCCCCTTTTATTTCGTTCTGCCCTTTAATTTATATACATAAGCCAGCACTTCGGCTACCGCTTGAAACAAATCAGCAGGTATGGCGTCTCCAATCTCAGCTCTCTGGAACAACGCCCGTGCCAGCGGCTTGTTTTCCATCGTAATGACGCCGTTTTCTTTAGCTATTTCTCTTATACGCAAGGCGACATAGTCTTGACCTTTGGCAATGATCTGAGGTGCCTCCATCTCTGACCCTTCATACTTCAGCGCTACCGCAAAGTGGGTTGGGTTTGTGATGATTACGTCAGCATTCGGAACTTCCTGCATCATGCGCTGCATAGCCATACGACGCTGGCGCTCTCGAATTTTACCCTTGATCAGTGGGTCACCTTCCATTTTTTGTACTCATCCTTGATGTCTTGTTTAGACATCCGAATGTTTTTCTCATAATCATATTTCTGATACATGTAGTCGAAAATCGCAAGAATCATAAGAGCTACTGCAATTTTGACGCCTAAACTTAATGTAATGGAAGCTGCAAAATGTAAAATAGCATCCACCGAAAAATGTGAGAGTGAAGCAATGTCTGATTGGTAACTGATAATTGTGCTGTACACGAGATAACCAATAATCGACATCTTTAATACGGATTTGGCGAATTCTACTACTGAACGCAATGAAAAAATATTTTTGAATCCTTTGATGGGATCAAGCTTTTCTAGCTTTGGCTTAAGCCCTTCTCCTACAAGTAAAAACCCAACTTGCATATAGTTTACAATCAGAGCGATAAGAGCAACTCCCAGCAACACAGGAGCAAGTAACAGCATAACTTCGATGCCATAACGCATCATGAGTGCCATTACATTCTCACCAGTGATCTGCATGCTTAGCCGGTTGATAAAAATATCCGTGAAAAGCCGAACCATTCGTTCCTTATAAAAGTCACTAAAAAACATAAAGATCAAAAAGGTGAACAGGAGAATCGAAGCACCGGAGATCTCCATACTTTTGACGACCTGTCCCTTTTTGCGCGTTTCCTGCCTCTTATTCGGTGTCGCCTTTTCGGTCTTTTCTCCTGCAAACAATTGGAGGTCGAGTTGATATTTCATTTGGGTCTTGTCCTCCATTTCACTCAGCCCGGCCTTTGTCCAATGGTCCCAAGCAATTTTTCCATGGATCTGAACATTACTTCGAACAATTGACTAAATACAAAGGAAAAACTCGGAACCAGTAAAAGCAAAATAGCAATCCCGACAAGTACCTTAAGCGGCATACCAACAGCAAATACGTTGAATTGAGGAGCCGTTTTGGCTAGAAACCCTAATCCTACGTCTGTCAAGAATAGAGCAACGACAATCGGTGCAGACATCTGAAAAGCAAGCATAAATGTCTCACCTAACGTTCGTACTAAAAATTCTGCTATACTTCCATCTGCCAAACGAATAAAAAATGCATTGGATAGCGGTATCCATCGATAACTGTATACGATAGCGTCTAGCAAGTAATGATGACCATTCATCGTCAAAAATAGTAGCATGGCAAAAGCGTACTTGAAGTTACCTGTAAGTGGTGCTGAAGCACCAGTCATTGGATCATAGACGTTCGCCATGGCAAAACCAATCTGAAAATCGATAAACGCTCCTGCGGTCTGAACAGCAGTCATAATAAGATACGCTACGAAACCCAGCAGCAGGCCAATCAGAATTTCCCTAATGATCAGCAAAATGTAGCTTAGATCTGTAGGAACCTCTTGATTAATGCCATACACCAAGTACACGGTTAACGTGACAAATGCTGAAATTCCAATTTTAAACGTATTAGGCACATTTCGAGCTGAAAAGACGGGTGCTGTTACAAAAAATGATGCAATTCGACAAAACATAAGCAGAGCGACAGGAAAACTTTGCAACAATGTCTCCATCTGCAAAAGCCTAACCTATATATCTGTATAAATTATCGAGTATGTTGTACGTGAAATCGACCAATATATTCAATATCCATGGCCCAAACAATAGTACTGCCAGTAATACGGCAACAATTTTTGGCACAAAAGCCAGAGTCTGTTCCTGGATCTGCGTTGTCGCTTGAAATATACTGATCATAAGTCCTACAACCAGAGCAAGTATAAGCATGGGTGCGCTGGCCAACAGTGCTGTATAAACTGCTTTCCCGGCCAGACCGATAATAAAC
This sequence comes from Paenibacillus sp. DCT19, assembly GCF_003268635.1. NCBI lineage: Bacteria > Bacillati > Bacillota > Bacilli > Caryophanales > Paenibacillaceae > Paenibacillus > Paenibacillus sp. DCT19. Next base: position 2,488,417 of record NZ_CP029639.1, on the reverse strand, counting down.
TCCGAAGTCATGACCGTCCTCCTTTACTATTCCGGCTCAAGTATTAAAACTCAGCAACAGTGACTTCACTACCAGATACCATCCATCCACAAGGACAAATAATAGTATTTTGAAAGGTAATGAGATCATAACCGGCGGAAGCATCATCATCCCCATTGCCATCAGTGTGCTTGCTACGACGATGTCTATGACCAGAAATGGAATAAAAATCATAAATCCCATCTGGAACGCTGTCTTTAATTCACTGATTGCATATGCCGGCACCATAACAGTGAGCGGTATATCTTGATACGAACTAGGCTGTTCGGTTTGATTGTATTTCATAAAAAGCAATAGGTCCTTCTCCCTAGTGTGGGAGAACATAAATTTCTTTATAGGATCTGCTGCCTTTTCCAATGCCTCGGTTTGCGTAATTTCTCCTTGAATATAGGGCTGAAGTGCTACCTGATTAATCGAAGACAATGTCGGTGACATGATGAATAATGTCAAGAAGAGCGCTAACCCGACAAGCACCTGATTGGGTGGCATTTGCTGTGTCCCCAAGGAAGTTCGCACAAAACCGAGAACGATAACAATTCGGGTAAAACTGGTCATGAGTACCAGTAATGCCGGTGCGATACTCAGTACCGTAATTAATAGGATGAGCGATAATGAGCTTGTGCTTGGTGCTCCTCCATCCCCATTTCCGATTTGAATATCAATATTCGGTATCGGTTCGGCAAAGGCGACTGTTACGGACGCCAGGCTGATCAGCCCCATCAAACAACATGCTAGCCAAATCTTTTTCTTCATGAATCCCTCGACCGATCTGTAGTATTGTCTTCTTCTTTCAGGAGCTTCTCCATCTTCTCTTTTCGGTTAGGCATCTGCCGAAGTTTGGATTCAAACAATTCGTGAAAAGAGGTTGTATCCTCTAGCTCCATTTCCCGCGGTGGTTCTTCTTTGCGGAAACGAGTAGCGAGCTTGTTGATGAGAGGCGAGAGGCTTCCGTTTGATGAAGAAGCTTCTCGTTCAAACGAATCGATGATTCGCTGTGCCTCATCCAGATCAGAAATTTTATCTACAAGTTGGATATTCTCACCTACACCAAGCAGATAAACGTTACCGCCAATTTCAATAATCTGTAGTGATTTGTTAGGCCCAAGCCCAACTCCGCCTAAAATCCGGACTGTACCGTTACGAAACCACTGCTGATTTCGTTTGTTGAGAAAACGAATCAAGTAGACGATAAGGGCTAGGATGACGGCCAGGACAACAATCACCCAAACAAGCTGCAAATAATAATTGGTACCCGCTAATGGAATTTCATCCTGAGCCATCATCATATCTCTTACACGCCCAGTGTTTTGCTGATCGCTTCGATAACGCGGTCGGACTGGAATGGCTTAACGATGAAATCTTTGGCTCCCGCTTGAATTGCATCGATTACCATTGCTTGTTGCCCCATTGCAGAGCACATAATCACTTTGGCATTGCCATCAATTTTTTTGATTTCTTTCAGAGCCGCGATTCCATCCATCTCAGGCATGGTAATATCCATCGTGATCAGATCAGGACGAAGTTCCTTAAATTTCTCAATTGCTTGTGCTCCATCCTGAGCCTCGCCAACGACCTCATATCCGTTTTTGGACAAAATGTCCCGGATCATCATTCTCATAAATGCAGCGTCGTCCACGACTAAAATTCGGTTTGCCATCTTGATTCAAGTCCTCCCTAAATTGTGCTTATTGTAATTTCTGAATTCGGTCCCATTGGCTTACGATATCTATAACACGAACACCAAAGTTTTCGTCGATAACGACAACTTCTCCCTTGGCGATCAGCTTGTTATTAACCAAAATATCGACAGGTTCGCCGGCTAGTTTATCGAGCTCGACAATTGAACCTTGTGATAGTTCCAATATATCCTTAATTTGCTTTTGGGTCCTTCCTAATTCTACGGTGACTTTAAGGGGAATGTCCATCAATAAATTCAAATTGTTTTCATCGACCTGACTGTAAGCGCCATTTTGCAAATTAGCAAACTGTACAGGCTGTACGTTTACATTCCTATTCGGCACACCGCCGTAATGCTGTGGTTCACCATAATGCGGCTGTGGTGGCATAGCATATGGTTGCTGTGGTGGCATTCCATACGGTTGCTGTGGCGGCATTCCCTGAGGCATCCCTTGCGGCATCCCCATTGGTGCTTGTCCATAACTGTTATAATCCTGCACTGGCGGCTGCGCCGCCTGCTGTGGTGGCATCTGCTGCTGTGCTGGAGGTTGTGATGGAGCTACCGGTGCCGGTGCCGCTGCCTGAGGTTCTGGCGTCTGTACAGGCTCTGGTGCCGCTGGAGCAGGTGTATTCGCTGTAGACTCCTGTGCGCCTCCAATCAGCAATTCAACCATGTGCTTCGCGAAATGAACGGGAAGCAATTGCATCAGATTGGAATCAATCAGATCACCGATCAACAACCGGAAGGATACTTGAATAAGTGTTTCGTCTTCCGGAAGGTTGCTTACCCCTTCACCACTTTCCATGTTGAGAATATCAATCCCTGGAGGAGAGATATTTACGAAACGATTAAATATCGTAGACATGGATGTAGCAGAAGAGCCCATCATCTGATTCATGGCTTCTTGCACAGCACTGATGTGGATTTCATTCAATTCCTCATCCGCAGGATTGCCCTCGCCCCAAGCATCAAGTCAGCAATCACTTGAGCATCGCGTTTTTTGATGACGAGCGAGTTGATTCCTTCAAATCCATCGACATAATTCACATGGACGGCAACATGAGGTTTAGGGAACGCATCTTCAAACTGTGATCGGCTAATTGCCGAAACCTTAGGTGTTGTAATATCCACTTTGAGTCCTAATAAGGTGGACAAAGCGGTTGCTGCACTACCAAATGTAATATTACCAATTTCGCCCAGAGCATCTTGCTCCAGCTCGGTTAAGAAATCGTCAACCGTCTTCTCCGCTGGTTCAGAGCTGTTGATCGATTCAGATTGCCTGAGCAAAGCATCGATCTCGTCCTGGGATAAATAATCCTTACTCGTCAAATTCTTCAACTCCTTCGGTGACAATCTCGTCTATTTGTATAGCCACACGATCTTTAATCGTTCCCGGACTACCCATATACTTCAGCCTGTCGCCAACTTTAATGGATAAGCCTTCCTCAACCGGTTTGTTTAACGTAATCACGTCACCAACCGACAGACCCAAAAACTCTGAAATGGAAATTTTGGACTCTCCGAGTTCGGCAACCACTGGCAATTTAGCCTTATTGACACGTTCCCTAAGAGCTTCATATTCCTCTGGGGCTCTGGTCTTTTTCTCAGAAACAAACCATTGGTGCGTAGACAGACGTGACATAATGGGTTCAAGAACGACATGCGGGATACACAAATTGATCATGCCTGTTGTGTCACCGATTTTAGTGCTCAGTGAGATCAGCGCAATCGTTTCATTGGGTGATACAATTTGCATGAATTGTGGATTAGTCTCCAACGCTTCCAATTTGGGTGAGATATCCAGCACCGTTTTCCATGCTTCCTGCAAGCTTTCAAACGCCCGGCTAAAAATCCGCTCCATAATGGTTGTCTCAATTTCAGTCATTGAGGCTATTTTGGCTGGTGCACTGCCCGTTCCACCAAGCAACCGATCCAGCATTGCATAACCAACGTTAGGATGTACCTCCATGACCATTCGACCCTGCAAAGGCTCGGCTTCAAAAATGTTTAATATGGTCATTTTTGGTATCGAACGGATAAATTCATCATAAGGCAATTGTTCAACCTGAACGACATTGATCTGAACGAACGTCCGCAGTTGGGCTGAAAAATAAGTGGTGAGAAAGCGTGCAAAGTTTTCGTGAATCCGGGTCAAACTTCGAATATGATCCTTTGAAAAGCGCACTGCCCGCTTAAAATCGTAAGATCTAATTTTCTTCTGAGTTTCTTCCTTTTTCAATTCCTCAGCATCCATCTCACCTGAGGAAAGTGCTGCTAATAGGGCATCAATCTCATTTTGTGATAATACATCCACCATGTTCTCACCCCCTTACAGGTTTACAGCGTGTTCTGTTCATATTACATAGATACCAATAAGAAATCAGTAAAGCTAGTACTGCTGAGCTTTGGTTCTGGTAAGGCATTATTAATTAATTCTGTAAGCTTTGTGTTGAACTCAGAACGGCCTTTTGCTGTTTTTAATTCTTCTGGTTGTGTATCTGCTAGAGTCTGAATAATAATCGGTTTCACCGTAATTTCTTTGATTTTCTCAAAATCTTCTTTTGATTTAGCATCTGCTAGCTCAAAGGATAACTTCGCTTGTAAAATGTGATTGGTATCTGCTAGATTCGTTTTTATGTCTGTAATTTCTGATGTTACTTCGACAATCTCATCTGCAGTCTTCTTCTTCTCTACTACAGCAGCAGACTTATGTGCATCAGCATTGTTCCCGTTCTGAGTTTGCATAAATACAAACACAACCACCGCAATGAGTGTTATAGCAAGCAGGCTCATTGCAATCCAGGGCATCATCTTTTTCATCAGGATTCCTCCGTTTGTTGCACTTTGATGGTGGCCGCCTGAACCCCAATTTCACGGTTGTATTCTTTAATTTTGGAAATGACTTCATCCGCCTTTTCCAGCACAATGAGTCTCTTTCCTGTGACAAGAGTTATATACGTATCTGGCGTCTCTTCAACAATTTCCACCATCAGCGCATTCAACCACATGGGAGAACCATTTAACCGCGTCACCGAAATCATGCTAAGCCCCCTTATTCAGCGTGGGGGAACATACTCCCACACACAATTAAAAAACTACTAAACCGTTATTAACGTTTCAGGTTAACAACTTCTTGAAGCACTTCATCCGATGTGGTAATGATTCTTGAGTTAGCTTGGAATCCACGTTGAGCTACAATCATCTCTGTAAATTCACCAGTCAAGTCCACGTTAGACATTTCAAGCTGACCAGCGATAATCGCACCTGTTCCATCTTCGGCACTGTTAGCTGTCAGGGGCTCAAGTGCACCATCAGGATTCGCATTGGCCGTCATACGGTACAAGTTGCCTCCGATTTTCTCCAAGCCTTCTGGATTGACTACCTTACCGATACCAAGCTGTGCACCAGCCTCAATCGTGCCATCAGCCATCGTCTGATTGATCGTGCCATCTTGACCAATCGTGAAGGACACGACATCATCTCCAAGGGTAATGTTAGCACCACCATTATCCAGTACAAACAATCCATCAGATGTCAACAGGTTACGTGCAGCATCAATGTGGAAATCACCAGCACGAGTCAAATAAGGAACCTCTTGATCCTCACTGAGGCGTACCAAGAAGAATCCATCCCCGTTAATCCGCAAATCTGTAGGATTGTTCGTTGTCATCGGGCTACCTGCCAAGTGCAACGTATCAATTGAACCAATCGATACCCCGAGTCCGATTTGTTTCGCGTTCACACCACCAGTTGCATCTCCTGGAGCAGTTACCCCAGCTGTTGTTTGGCTCATAATATCTTTGAACATGACGCGGCTACCTTTAAAACCAACCGTATTCACGTTCGCAATATTATTACCGATAACATCTAGCTTTGTTTGAAAACCCCGCATCCCGGAAACGCCTGAGTACATTGATTTCAACATTTTAGAAAAGCCTCCCAGCCATAATTTGGTTTACCGCATCAATCGGTCAGCGGCATTCCGGCTCCCGAGAAGGGCCAGCCGGTTAAGAAATAATGACAGCACTATCAATTTGAGTGAATACGTTGTTCTTCATACTTTCACTATCCATGGCAGTTACGACGGTGCGATTTTTGACGTTCACGATAAAGGCAAGATCCTGCATTAAAATCAGAGACTCTTTCGCTCCTTTGGCAGCAGCTTTGTCTAGCGCTGTACCAATTTGCTGCATTTGCTCACTTTTCAGTTCAATGCCACGTTGTTCCAATCTCTTGGCAGCGTGATTGCTTAACTTTAGAAGATTATCTTCCAAAACCTGAGCAAAGGGGCGCTCCGGAGTTGTGGATAATTCCGCTTGCTTGGATCGACTCAGCAAATTTGGTGTATTTATCCCTGTGTATAACTGTCCAACCGTTATGCGATCACTCATAACAAGTTCTCACTGTCATCCGCCCGCTCGGTTGCTTCTGGATTAACTGGGCTTTCGTTTGTGTCTGTTACGTTATCCGTAGTGTTTTGAACCTGAGGTTCACTTTGCTGCGGCTGATTCAGATCACTTGATTCCGGTTCCTTCGGATTGGTTACCTGAATAATCTCATCCAATTTGATTTCGTCATTGCCCACTTTAGCGTACTGTACACCATCACGAACAACGATTGAATCTACAATGCCCTGACGAAGCGTTCCGTTATCTGCTTTATTAGAAGAAAGCCAACTGATCTCTCGACCAATCATGCCAGACACAGCACCCAGGGATTGGTTCAAAGTCTTCAGTTGTGATGAAATGTTAACCAATTGTTCGACCGAACTGAACTGCGCCATCTGAGCGATAAACTCTTTATCCTCCATCGGCTGCATCGGATCTTGGTTCTGAAGCTGAGTAATCAAAATTTTGAGAAACTGATCCTTCCCTAACTCCTTTGTAGCAGCACTTGTCGTTGCTTTGTTCGCTGCCGAGTAGTTTGGCCAGGTATTGTTGGTTGAAACGATTTCATTAGCCATATATTCACCTCATTTCTATTAAGCTTCTGCTGTAAATGAATCCCGTTTAAGCTCTTGACCCTCTACTTGCTCGCTGCGCCAGTTACGCAATTCTTCCTGGATCCCTGCTGTTGTTATAGCATCATCAGATTGCTCTTCACGTTCACGCGAACGACGTTGCTGCTGGGAGTTACTTCCTGGCTGACGTCCACCATCCTGATACATTTGAGATCCCAGTGAGCTGTTCTGTGTAACTTCAAGTCGTTCTACTTGAATCCCTTGGGCTTGAAGTGAACTACGTAGTTGCATCATCTGTTGTTCAAGCATATCTCTCGCCATGGTATGTTCTGTCATAAAACGAGCAACCAATTGTCCGTTCTGTAACGTGATCTGAACATCCAACTTACCTAAATGCTCCGGACGAAGTGAAATCGTCGCTTCAGAGAATCCATTCTTCTGAACGATATCCAACTTGTTCACAACGAACTGCGTCATTTCCTTAGCAAACTGTGAAGCTTGCATAACAGGCTCCGCAGGTTTAGCTGCAGAAGTACCCGAAGTACGCATAGATAACTCACCAGCTGTAATTACAGTGGAATGATCCAACTCTACATCTGTGCTTGCCGTTACAGAAGAATTCGTTCCTGTCTCCATCGTAGCCTGAGTACCCTTACCTGCTGCTGACGCAATAAGGAGCTGAGAGATCACTGCATCTTGCTTATTCAGTGCTTGGCCTGTACTCGCTTGAGTGACTTGTACATTCTGATCCTTTATGGCTACTAACGTATCCACAATAGATTTAAGATCTGCCCAGCCCTTACTACTGCTTAAATCCACACCTGAGTTCTGTAAATGATTCTGTAGATTCTGCAGGAGATTCTTAAACTCACTTGTGTTTTTATTAAGAGTACCATCAGGGTTAACTAGGTTTGTCGCCATTTGTGTAAGAGCATCCTGCAACACAAAACGAGCTACTGTCGGATGTTCCGTCAGGTTAATAGCTGGTACAGCTTTCAATGCCTCTGGAGCGACATCTGTATCTGTTGTCCCACTCTCTTGCTCTGTACCATCGGTGATCTGAGCGTACATCTGCTGAATGAGAATCTGTAGTTCGGCAAGAAGTGACGGGTCTTGCTCAATAGCTTCATCTAAAGGTTCCAAGTCGCTGAATAAAGAATTCAGTATGTCCGTTAACGAGCTTTGCTCATCTTCCTCACTAGATGCTAATGCAACTACGAGTGGATTAACACTTAACATCCCTGATGCTGCCGCATTGCTTCCTTCTGTAGTTCCACCATTCAAGGATGCTGCGAGGGTTTGCATAAATTCTCCCCCTGGTGCCGTAGTAGCTCCCTTTGCTTGGGTTCCTGTCGTTGAATTTGTTGCAGTCGCTTTCGCTGAGGATGCTGTAGTCATCTGATATACGATCGACATATGTTCTCACCTCCTTTCAAATGTTCGGAAACATGTTAAAAAGATGATGCTCCGACTACTTATTTCCCATCAGTCTGTTTAAAATTTTGGCCGTTTCCACTGAATTCTCGGTAGACATATTCTCAAGCAACTGCGAACGAGTGGCATCATCCACTGAGTTCAAAATGGTCAACGTTTTGTCTGGACTGAGCTTATATGTTTCGAGCAGTAGTTTTGCACCACTTGAAGCTGACATGCTAGCAAAGGTTTGACTAAGTTGGTTTTTGTCTAAATTCTTCGATGTTGTCGTAGCCGCTGCCGTTGTTGTCGCTTCCTTATTCAATCTAGATTGCAGTGCATCGATGGCCAAGTCTCCAGATGGTTTGGCATCCTTCATCAACATGGTGACATCTGCAGCTGTCTTGGGATCCATCTTCTCAAGTACTCTAGTCCGAGATGTAGATTGCATCGCACTCAGCAGAAGAACCATTTCTTCATTCGTCATGTTTTGCAAAATCGGTGCTGCTTTACTTGGACTCATGTCTGCATACATTTTAGCCAAATCTTTGATCTGTTTTTGGTAATCAGAAGGTGTCTCTGGAGTAGCCTGTGCAGCTGTTTCAGCAGCCTGCTCAGCTTCATCTAATTTTTTTTGCAAATCGCTAGCTTTCTGTGTTTCTGTAGTCGTAGCATCCTTAGCTGCTTGAAGCTCCGTTTCCTTCGCAGCAACTTGAGATTTGAGCTTCTCGATCGTCGCTTCAGCACTTTCAACTTGCTTTTCGCTCTTCTCTAGTTTCTCTTTCTCCGGATCTAACACAGGCTCAGGAACCCAGTCCTTGACGATTGGAATTTTATTAGCTAAATCTAGTAAGTTATTGCGAATGTCTACATTAAATAGGGTAAGTAGTACCCCAAGCAGTACAACAGTGAATACAATTGGAATAGAGATCATTAGAAACTTTTCCCAGCCACCGCTTGATTCTTTTTCCATGTCCTCTGTGTCTTTTACAGCCATCGTTTATTCCTCCCTCACGAGGGCAACCTCGCTTCCAGACTTCTATTACATTGCCCGTCCGGCTTTTGCAGCGAAGCGTACAGTAGCCATCTCGTCCAGATCGTTCTGTTCACGGAGGAGCATCTCCTGCTGAAATTTGATCTTGGCCTTGTCTCTCGCTTCAAGCCATACTTTTTCGTCCACCATTTTGCCATTTAGGAACGTTTTATTTCGTTCTACATTGACCTGAGCATGCTTTACATCCGTATTCTTTCTACTGATGCATTCATCCAGGTGATGAACATATCGTTGCATTTCTTGTAGAGTAGATACGGAGGCTGTGCTTTCCGTTGTCGATTGAATCACTTGGATCAAATCATTTTTATCATTCAAAAGTTGTAAAAGATGCTCTTCTTCCGTCTGAAGTTTACCGATGGCTGTGGATAACATCCACTCCGCTTGTGTTTTCTCATTGCTCTTCAGGTCAACAACCTTCTGGAAATGATATAGAAATTTCATCGCTTACTCATTCATCTCCTTGCAAACTCAAGAATCAAACGTTCCTGTACTTCACTCAGTGTCACTTTTTCATCTACTTTTTGTTTGGTAAAATTCCAAATGTTATCAATCTGATCCATTGATTCGTCGATCGCGGCATTGGAACCTCTCTGATAGGCTCCAATGTTAATCAAGTCCTCGGATTCTTTATAGACAGCCATTAATCGCTTCATATTATTCGTTGCTTCGATCTGCTCTTGAGGTGCAATGTCCTTCATGACACGGCTAATACTCGCAAGTACATCGATGGCTGGAAAGTGGCCTTTGTTTGCAATAGCACGATTTAATACAATATGACCATCGAGTATACCCCTCACTGCATCCGCAATCGGTTCATTCATATCATCACCATCAACGAGAACCGTGTAGAAGGCGGTAATTGAGCCCGTTGGACCAGTTCCTGCTCGCTCTAGCAATTTGGGAAGGCTAGCAAAAACAGAAGGCGTATATCCTCTCATCGCAGGCGGCTCTCCAACAGCGAGTCCTACTTCCCTTTGTGCCATTGCGTAACGTGTGACGGAGTCCATCATCAGCATGACGTTCATGCCTCTATCCCTGAAATACTCTGCAATCGTCGTTGCAATGACCGCTCCCTTGATCCGAATCAGTGCAGGTTGATCGGAAGTCGCTACAATCACAACAGATCGTTCCAATCCCTCTGGTCCTAGATCCCGTTCAATAAAGTCGCGAACCTCACGTCCCCGTTCACCAACAAGTGCGATTACATTCACGTCAGCGGCTGTGTTTCGAGCGATCATGCCCATTAATGTACTCTTACCGACACCAGATCCCGCAAAAATCCCGACCCGTTGACCTTTACCGACGGTTAGCAGTCCATCAATGGCACGAACGCCAACCCCCATCGTCTCCAGTACGCGCGGTCGATCCATCGGATTGACGGGTGTATTGGAGGTTGAATACGTAGGCATTCTTGAAGGTAGAAGCGAACCATCCAGCGGCTGTCCCAATCCGTCAAGTACTTTGCCAAGCAGCTCCGAACCTACCTGTACACCGAGCGGTTTGCCAGTTCCTACAACATCACAACCCGGCCCGATCGACTGCAATTCACCTAATGGCATTAACAATACTTTGTTATCTCTGAACCCAACAACCTCTGCCTGAAGTGGTTTAGCTGATTTTCCAGGGTAGATGTAACATACGTCACCGATGCTTGCATCTGGCCCCTCAGATTCAACCATTAATCCAATAACCTGAGTCACTTTTCCGTTAACCCGGACAGGGTCAAAACCTTTTAAGTGTTCCATATACCGCTGTGAACTAAGAACCTTCATGTTGATTTTTTCGCCCCTCATCCTCAAGTGCTAAGCGGATCAGTTCCTTTTTAATTTCAGTGAGTTGAGTATCAATACGAGCATCCACGCTACCGAAGGAAGAACGTATGACACATCCCTTGTCTTTGACGGTTGCATCAGGCAAAATCTGTAATTCAGCTTGTGAGTCAATCGCTAGCGATAACTCTTCCCGTGCTGCTTGCACAAACGAAAACTGATCTGGTGCTACACATAATGTGATCATTCCCTGTTCTCGTTTGCGCGATAGGTTTTGACGAATCAATTCAAGCATTTGTTCTGGCTCCACAGTAAGTTGCATATCAATTACTTTCTCAGCAATACCACAAGCTAGATCAACTAGAAATGGTTCTGCTTCTTGAATAATCTGATCTTTAGCAACATAAGCCTCTTCAAGAACCTCACGAGCTTCTTTCATCATCTCTTCGATCTGCACTTGGAGATCCAGTTCAGCCTGCACTTTGCCTTCTTCAAACCCTTGCTGAAAGCCTTGTGATCGCATCGCTTCAGTAAGATGTTCATCCTGCATGCGCTGCTCCTGCCACCAGGTATCAATCTGTTCACGGGCTTCTTGAAGCAAACGTTCCGCCTCCTCAGAAGCTTCCCGCACCTGCTTTTCTGCAAACTCCTTCGCATCCTCCAGCATCTCTGCAGTGAGTCGTTGTGACTCCTCGTCTACACGTGCTTGCAGCTGTTCTGCTTCAGCACTTTCATCTCGTACCTCTTCGAATTCCGCTTCCGAATCTCCATAATGATGATGATTTTCAAGTCGTTTGCGGTCATCTACCGGAACATACTGGAAAGATTTAATCAAATTAGACAATGATATCATCTCCTCCACCACGAGCGATAATGATCTCACCAGCTTCTTCCAACCTACGGATTGTACCTACGATACGAGTCTGTGCTTCCTCCACATCACGCAATCGTACAGGTCCCATGAACTCCATTTCTTCCTTGAACGTTTCGGACATCCGTTTCGACATATTCCGGAACACCGCATCGCGTACTTCCTCGCTAGCAACTTTGAGCGCCAACTGCAGATCTGCGTTGTCGATATCGCGAATAATTCGTTGAATCGAACGATCGTCGACGTTGACGATATCCTCGAAGACAAACATCCGCTTTTTGATCTCTTCAGCAAGCTCTGGATCTTGTATCTCGAGAGAATCCAAAATCGTACGCTCTGTACCACGGTCTACACCGTTCAAAATCTGAACGATTGACTCGATACCACCAGCATTCGTGTAGTCCTGCGTAACGGTTGAAGACAATTTTTGCTCCAGCACCCGTTCCACCTGTGCGATAACTTCCGGAGAAGTACTATCCATGACCGCCACTCTTCTAGCCACATCAGCCTGCTTCTCCTGTGGTAAAGAGGAAAGGATCGCTGCAGCTTGCTCGAATTGCAGATAGGATAGTACCAAAGCGATCGTTTGTGGACTTTCATTTTGAATAAAGTTCAAAATTTGATTCGGATCGGCTTTACGAGCAAAGTCGAATGGCCTAACTTGCAGTGTTGCCGTCAAGCGATTAATGACTTCAAGAGCTTTCGAAGATCCCAATGCCTTCTCGAGAATCTCTCTCGCATATGTGATACCGCCTTGAGAAATGTATTCCTGAGCCAGGCAGATCTGATGAAATTCAGCCATAATCATGTCTTTTTCCGCGGCATCCACTTTACGAACGTTAGCAATTTCCAACGTCAATTGTTCTATTTCCTCATCACGAAGATGCTTGAAGATTTGTGCCGATACCTCTGGACCAAGTGTTATGAGCAAAATAGCTGCTTTTTGTCTTCCGCTTAGTCCCTGATTGCTTGCCTTTGCCAATGCGTCCACCTCTATTCGTCAGCCAGCCATGTACGCAGCAGATTGACGAATTCGTCTGGCTTTTTCTTCGCCAAACTCTCCAATTGTTTGCGCACCTGACTTTCGTTCGTTACACTGTCCAACGTTATGGACGGGAACTCTGTTGCTACCGGAAGAGGGATTTCCTCTTCTTCTTCTTCGTTTTGTTTCCGGCGACGGCGTACAAGCAGGATCACAACGGCTGCGATCAATGCTGCAACCAGTCCACCTATGCCCCATAGCATTCCTGTTGAAAGTGGGAATCCTGTTTCCGCTGTATCTGTAGTCTGGAAGCCTTGTGAGATAACAGATACTTTTTTAGCCAGATCCGCGTCAGTGATAACCGTGCCTGTGTCAGCAAGTGAAGCACGAACGATATTCACCAAGATATTTTCAATCGCATCTTGAACTGGCGCTTGCAATTCTGTCTGACCTGCTGGTGGTTCAACAGCCACGTTAATGGTTAAGTCTTTTACAGAATATGGGCTTGCCACAATATCTTTAACAATTCGATTAACATCGTAATTCTTAGTGCTTGATGATTCTTCAGAGGTTGAATTTCCTGTTGCATCAGCCGATGGATAACCCGGAACTTCTTCCTGCCCCGTACCAGCTACGCCACCTGTAGGTGTACTCGCTCCGGTATAACTCTTCTGAATCTCTTGTACACTAATCTCAATACCTTTCATATTTTCAACATCGACTGGCTCTACTCTATTTTCTGTTCTAGTTTCCTTGTCAAAATTCAATGTAGAAACGACAAGAACGTTAACTTTGTCTTCGCCTACGATTTGTGAAAGGAATTGCTTCACGTTGTTACGAACATCATTTTCAAATTTCTTCTGAAGTGCCATGTTCTCTTGAACTTCAGATGACAAGCCACCACTGCCACCTCGGGCTGTTGGAATGAGCTCTGCTTCATCTGTATTGGTAATTGTAATATTCTCTATTGGTAGATTAGGAATAGCGGTTTTAACCAAATTAAAATACCCATCAACTGCTGCTTGATTTGGGTGATAACCCGGTTTGAATTGTAGGGCTACAGATGCGGATGCTTTGTCTTGCTCTTCTAAGCCAGCGAAGATGTTATCCTTTGGCATATTCACGAGCACCTTGGCATCCTGAATTCCTTGCATCCGTTGAAGTAATTGCTCCACTTCTCCGTTTAACGCACTGTTGTATTTCACATCAAATTCTTTATCCGTCATCCCAATTGGAGACGAGGATTCTGAGAATGCTTTGTAACCTAACGAACCGTTTTGGATAATACCTTGTGATCCGACATTCACTTTCGTAATTGCAACATCCGTACTAGGAATGGAGATCGATTTGCCATCTGCACTTAATTTGTAAGGAATATTGGCTGAATCTAGGTATGCGATAACTCCCGCCGAGTCACTAGAGTTCAGATCTCTGAAGGCGACCTCATACTCCGTTTTGGAGAGTTGCATGGTTAGAACAACTGCTGCCATGATTAAAAATAAAAAGGTAGATACCAGTAATACCTTTTGTTTTTTGCTAAAACTATTCCAGTACTGAACCGTCTTGTCTTTGTACTGGGCAATTCTCTCATTCACTCTGTCACCCCATCCGAAACTTTGCTTAGTCTGTCCCGAAGCAACTTCTGTACGTCATTCGTTACAGAATAACGTTGGCTTTTAGGAGCAGCATCACGCTGCTTGTTGTAATAATCAGCGCTGTCATCGAAGCGCAAGGCGTGCTATTTTACAATTGCGTACGCATAATTTCTTGGTATGCTTCGACTACTTTGTTTCGGACCTGAGTCGTCAGTTGCAAACTCAACAGAGCTTGTTCTGATGCGATCATCACTTGGTCAACGTTCACTTTCCCAACTAAGAACTGATTAGACATTTCATGCGCCTGGGACTCCTGTGCAGCTACAGAGCCTAGCGCTTCTTGTAAGTATGTACCGAAGCTCTCAATAGTTTCGGCTGGTGTTGAGGGTTTGCTAACGGAAGCATTTTGCATTTGGAGCGGTTGAATCCCCTGTGTGTTAAACATGTTATTCTGAATCATTAATGTCCCTCCCCTTCATCTCTTTCTTCAGTTTAAGAAGAATTTAAATTCCATTCCTGTTTAACTAGGCTCTACCAATCTCCAATGCCTTAGATATCATGGCTTTAGTTGAATTCAAAGCAGTAACGTTCGCCTCATATGACCGCGAAGCTGAGATCATATCAACCATCTCTTTCGCAATGTCGACATTAGGCATAAATACATACCCATCTGCATTTGCATCTGGATGTGTTGGATCGTAGACAGGCTTGAGCGGAGATTGATCATCTCGGATCTCGGAAACTCGAACACCTTCCCCAGTTCCACCGTCTCTCATTTGGCTTTGAAGTATGCTGTTAAATGAGGATTTGTTGGGCTCAAGAACGACCATTTTCCTCTTATAAGGAACGGCTTCCCCGTTAACTACACTCGCACGTGTTGTCTCTGCGTTGGCAATATTGGAAGAAATCACGTCCATTCGCAAACGTTGAGCCGTTAGAGCCGATGCACTAATCCCAAAGCTATTACTGATGTTCACCTTTGTTATCTCCCTTCAACGCCAACACGCATCATTTTGATCTGTTCATTGACTTGCTGGATATAAGCACTGTAGCGCAATTGGTTGTCCGCCAGAAGACTCATTTCTCTGTCGATATCGACATTATTCTGGTTATTATTCATCGATGTGGACTGATCCAAATTGACTACTGGTGTAGGTACGGAAGAGGAAGGGCCTATGACAAAATGCCTTGAATCCGTTACTTTCCCTCTAAGAACAGGCGTATCTCCATCCATTTGCTGCTGCAACATTTCTTCAAAAGCGACGTTCGAACGCTTAAAGTATGGGGTATCCGCATTTGCAATGTTGTCTGAAATCGTACGTTGTCTCATGTTCGACGCATCAAGTGCACCTTGTAACCTCCGGAAACTAATATCATTCAAAAGATTCATATTTTCCCTCCTCTCCTTAGAAATTATGGAAAAAGATTGAATCTTCTTCCTTTTAATCGCTTATGTTTTTTCGACAAAAACATTCGCTTTTACACGTTTTTCTAGGACTTAAGTAGAATTAACTCTGATGTTGTCGTATATGATAAGTTTCTTCGAGATTGGGATTTATTACAATAAGAAAAAAGCCCTATCTTTTCTGTAATAGAGGGCTTTTTGTGTATTTTCTGCAAATTATGATTTTTTTCGCAAATGATGAGGCCCAAGACAAAACTTTTCGAACATACGATCATCCTACGCTTAAACATTCTTAAAATAAAAAAAATGATTCATAGCCTTGTTTCTTACGCAACCTTTACAAAACAGCAGTAAGATTGATCGGATCATCCCTCTGTATGTTACTAATAATTGCCGTAATAATACGGTTTTTTTATTAAACCCACTTCTGCAATGCCATTTCTATGCAATGGAATTTTGACAAAAAAATGATAGTTCTTATTTCAATTCTGCGTCTATTCCACAACACTTTTTTAACAATTATCAACTTGTATGTAGATTAATTTCTCGGAAAGTAGTTTGTTATTCCAGAAATTCCTCCAAACCCACTTTTTGCACATTTGCGCAAAGTTTCTCTCATTCTTCATAAAACCTATCGTCAGACTTGGTTAAAACAAAACCCTTATATTGGAAGAGGTTCCACTCCTGATCATCACTATAACTTACTTTTAGCGAGCGAATTATGCCCGATCTGCGGCACAAGTCCTATATTGTACCTACCAAAATTCTTCATTCACCTAATTATCGGTTCGTGACCTCCATTTTATTAGATGGATTCGTTAACAAGGTCGTTTAGATTAAAACAAAATAACGGTATACCTCTGGATTGCCAGCACACTTACAAGCCAATACAGGATTGCTTATCCCCTAATAGCTATAAATGTGATAGTTTATCCGATGTATACCGTCATTCTCTCATCTATATCGAAATTGCAAGTCAGCTATAGCTGACTTATAGAATGTACTGGCTCAGATCACGATCCAGAGCAATGTCATTCAATTTCTCACGCACATATTCCGGAGTAATCACCATACGCTCTAACGTAAGCTCAGCCGCCTCAAAGGACAAGTCCTCAAGCAGTTTCTCCAGAATCGTGTGCAGACGACGTGCGCCAATATTCTCCGTATTCTGGTTCACGGACTCAGCAAGCTTAGCAATTTCCCGAATCGCTTCATCCGAAAACTCAATTTCGATATTCTCTGTACGTAATAGATCTACGTATTGCTTCGTTAATGCATTTTTCGGTTCAGTCAAAATGGATACAAATTCGTCCAGTGTGAGGCTATTCAATTCTACACGAATTGGGAAACGCCCCTGAAGCTCTGGGATCAGATCTGAAGGCTTAGCCACATGAAATGCCCCCGCGGCCATAAATAGAATATAATCGGTTTTGACAGGGCCGTATTTAGTCATTACAGTCGATCCTTCAACGATAGGCAAAATATCCCGCTGTACACCTTCGCGTGACACGTCAGGGCCACTTCCGCGTCCCTGGCTGGCTACCTTGTCTATTTCATCAATGAAGATAATTCCGGTTTGCTCTGCTCTGCGGATCGATTCCTGCGTAACGTCATCCATGTCGATTAACTTTCCAGCTTCTTCCTGGATGAGCACTTTACGTGCTTCTTTAATAGCTAATTTGCGCTTCTTAGTGCGACGAGGCAACAAGCTACCAAACATCTCCTGCATGTTCATTCCCATCTGGTCATTACCCTGACCAGCAAACATATCCATCATGTTAGGTATTGTATCCTCTACATCAATCTCTATAACATCGTCCTCTAGCTTGCCTGATAACAGATCGAATTTAATCTTACGGCGGCGCTCAGCCACATTGGTATCTGGCTCAGCTTCTTCTTGCTCAGGGACGTTATTACCATTATTCCCGAAGATCATCTCAAACGGATTTCGCTGATTTTTGGATTTGGATTGTGAAGGAGCCAAAATATGTACAATTCGCTCGTTGGCAGCTTCCTCGGCTTTATCTTTCACCTGTTCTGTCCGCTCCAATTTAACCATACGCAAGGACGTTTCGATGAGATCACGAACCATGGACTCAACATCACGACCCACATAACCCACTTCTGTAAATTTGGTCGCCTCTACTTTAACAAATGGGGCACCCACGAGCTTAGCCAAACGACGGGCTATCTCTGTTTTACCTACACCTGTAGGTCCGATCATCAGGATATTTTTTGGAACGATATCATCCTGGGTTTGCTCGGGTAGCAAGCTACGACGATAACGGTTACGAAGAGCCACCGCTACGGATTTCTTAGCTTGTTTTTGACCAACGATGTATTTATCGAGCTCTGCAACAATTTGTCTAGGTGTTAATGCTTGTGATTGCATATAGCTTCCCTCCTACCGGTATACTTGTATTTTGATTCTCAAAGAGGTTGTTCAAAACCGACCTTTTTGAACACGCACTTAAACATATCGATGACCAAAATTAGGGAGAACCCCGCAAAACATGAGGATAAATGACCGGGGTCAGGCTCCATTTTGCGGGGTTGAATTACAACTCTTCTACAATGATATTCGTATTGGTGTACACACACAATTCTGCTGCAATTTGGAGTGATTCACGCGCAATATCTTTGGCTTCCAAATTACCTGCATGTCGTTTCAAGGCACGCGCTGCGGATAAGGCGAAGTTCCCCCCTGATCCTATGGCAATAACATCATCATCCGGCTCGATGATCTCACCACCACCAGAGATGAGTAACATACCTGTTTTATCCATAACGATTAAAAGTGCTTCAAGCTTACGGAGTATCCGATCCTGTCTCCAGTCTTTGGCAAGCTCTACAGCAGCCCGTTGTAAATTACCGTGGTGCTCCTCTAGCTTACCTTCGAATTTCTCAAAGAGTGTAATCGCATCTGCTACGGAGCCGGCAAAACCAGCAACGACCTGTCCGCGATACAAACGTCTTACCTTTTTGGCGGTATTCTTCATAACAACACTTTGTCCCATGGTCACTTGACCATCTCCAGCAATCGCTGCCTTGCCATTATGACGCACTGCACAGATCGTAGTGGCATGAAATGACATATCCATCATATAGCCTCCCCACGAATAATTTATACGCGTTCAGGAACGGTTAGACCTTCTGAAGCAGCAAACCGAGCAATTCCATCCAATGCACGCTGGGCAAGAGCTTCATTCTTTTCCTTTTTGTTGCGTATCTTTGTTTCCAGTTTCGGCAACAAACCAAAGTTTGCATTCATCGGCTGGAAGTGTTTAAAATCTGCTGTCGTAATATATTGTGCCATACTACCCAGTGTTGTTTCTACTGGCAGTACTACAAGTTCCTGACCAAGAGCCGCTTTTGCTGCATTCATACCTGCGATCAGACCCGATGCAGCCGATTCGACATATCCTTCAACACCAGTCATCTGTCCAGCGAAGAACAGGTTAGGACGGTCTTTAAATTGATAAGTTGGACGAAGCAACTTAGGAGAATTAATAAATGTATTGCGATGCATTACGCCGTAACGTACAAATTCTGCATTTTCAAGACCAGGAATCAATGAAAATACACGTTTTTGTTCTCCCCACTTCAGATGGGTCTGGAAACCAACCAAATTGTACAACGTTCCTGCAGCATTATCCTGTCTAAGCTGAACTACCGCGTGTGGAAGTGTTCCTGTATGTGGGTTAACTAGACCTACAGGTTTCATCGGTCCAAACAATGCTGTTTGTTTACCACGTTTCATCATGACTTCGATTGGCATGCAGCCCTCAAAGTAAATCTCTTTCTCAAACTCTTTTAATTGAGCTACCTCAGCCGTAATCAATGCATCATAAAACACATCAAATTCCTCTTCTGTCATCGGACAGTTCAGATAAGCCGCCTCTCCCTTGTCATAACGGGAAGCCAGGTAGACCTTATTCATGTCAATGGAGTCTTTCTCAATAATTGGTGCAGCTGCATCATAGAAGTAGAAGTATTCCTCTCCCATGAGTGCTTTGATCTGCTCGGATAATGCCGGCGAAGTCAAAGGCCCTGTTGCAACAACAACGATGCCATCTTCCGGAAGAGAAGTCAGTTCCTCATTGACAACCTCAATTAAAGGATGCTGTTGCAGCGTAGAAGTGATCTCCCCGAGAATCCATCCCGGTCAACCGCAAGAGCTCCACCTGCTGGTACAGCATGCTTGTCTGCCGCTCCCAGAACAAGAGAGTTAAGCATTCTCATTTCTTCCTTAAGAACACCTACTGCATTGGTCAGACCGTTAGCACGCAGTGAGTTACTGCATACCAGTTCTGCAAATTTATCTGTATGATGAGCCGGCGTTTTCACAACCGGTCTCATCTCGTATAATTTTACGCGTACACCGCGACTCGCAATCTGCCAAGCTGCTTCTGTTCCCGCCAGACCTGCTCCAATAACCGTTACTTGTTGTTCGTTAGTCAAAATCATTTACCCCATATATGCTAATCCGCTGATTCCTCGTCTGCTTCTTCCACAGGCTCCTGATGGTCACAGGACGTACATTGTAATCTTGTTCCTTGCTTATTGCGCTTCTCAATCATTAACGAACCGCAGCTTGGACATGGCTTCGCTGATGGCTTATCCCACGAGACAAAGTCACATTCAGGATACTTGTCACAACCGTAGAATACACGTCCCTTTTTGCTGCGTCGCTCTACAACATGCCCTTCCTTACATTTCGGGCAAGTCACGCCGATATCCTTAATAATCGGTTTGGTATTTCGACATTCCGGGAAGCCAGAACAAGCCAAAAACTTACCAAAACGGCCAAGCTTATAAACTAAATGTTTACCGCACTTTTCGCAAATTTCATCGGAAACTTCATCTTCAATCTCAATTTCCTTCATTTCTTCTTCTGCGAATTCAAGCCGTTTCTCGAAGGATTCGTAAAATTCCGCAAGCACCTTGACCCAATCCTCAGAGCCTTCTTCTACATGGTCAAGGTCACCTTCCATGTTGGCAGTAAACTCTACATTAAGAATTTCTGGGAAAAACTCTTCCATCTGTTCTATGACAAGCTCACCTAACTCTGTAGGCATGAATTTCTTTTCCTCGATAGCAACATACCCGCGCTTCTGAATAGTTTCCAGCGTTGGCGCATATGTACTCGGACGGCCTATGCCCAGTTCTTCAAGAGTCTTAACCAGCCTCGCCTCGGTATAACGCGGTGGTGGCTGAGTGAAGTGCTGCTTCGGCTCGATCTCCTGTTTCTCCAGTACATCTCCATTTTTCAGAGGAGGAAGCAGGCGATCTTCTTCTGTTGTTCCGTCATCGTTACCTTCCACATACACCTTCATGAAACCTTGGAAGCGAACTTTGGAGCCCGCAGCGCGAAAGATCGTATCTCCGACAGCAATATCTACAGACAGTGTATCCAGAATAGCCGATGACATCTGACTTGCGACAAATCGTTCCCAAACTAGTTTATATAAGCGAAATTGATCCCGGCTCATAAATGATTTAATCGAATCCGGATCACGCAAAATGGACGTTGGGCGAATAGCTTCATGCGCATCCTGAGCATTAGCTGCCTTTTTGGAATAGTTTCTAGGTGTTTCTGGCGCAAATGGTTCACCGTACTTGCCAATGATGTATTCCTTCGCTTCTTCCTGTGCAGATGCTGCAATTCGTGTGGAATCGGTTCTCATATACGTGATGAGACCCACTGTGCCTTCTTTTCCGAGGTCTACGCCCTCATACAGCTGTTGTGCAACGGACATCGTCTTAGAAGCTCTGAAATTCAATTTACGAGCAGCTTCCTGTTGCAAGGAACTCGTCGTAAACGGAGCGGAAGGATTGCGGCTACGTTCCTTCTCTTTCACTTCTTTGACCGTAAAGTCAGCGCCTTCGATCTGTTTCAGGATCGCCTGCACTTCAGCTTCGCTACCCAGTTCGGTCTTGGTGCCGTTTAACTGATGAAATTTGGCTTCGAACGGATTTCCATCAGCTGTCAGCTTTGCGGTTATGCTCCAGTACTCTTCAGGTACAAAATCATCAATTTCATTTTCACGATCCAAAATGATTTTGACCGCTACCGATTGAACCCGACCAGCCGATAGTCCTTTTTTGACTTTCTTCCATAATAATGGGCTAATCTTATATCCTACGAGCCGATCCAGAATACGTCTTGCCTGCTGCGCATTAACCAGATCCATATTGATTTTGCGCGGCGTTTTGAACGCATCCTTGACTGCTTGTTTAGTAATCTCATTAAATACAACGCGGCAATCCTCTGTATCATCAAGTTCCAAGGCATGAGCTAAATGCCATGCAATAGCCTCACCTTCGCGATCCGGGTCAGCTGCGAGGTACACTTTTTTCACTTTCTTACGTGCATCTTTCAGTTCTTTCAAAATCGAACCTTTGCCGCGGATCGTAATATATTTCGGATTAAAATCATTCTCAACCTCAACGCCGATCTGACTTTTCGGCAAATCTCGCACATGTCCCATCGAAGCCTTAACGATGAACTTGCTGCCTAAATATTTGCCAATGGTCTTCGCCTTTGAGGGCGACTCCACGATTACGAGTGAATCCGCCATAGGTCCATCTCCTCTCAGTCATGAAACTGCTTGGTTCCAATTCATAGTAATGCTCATCATAGCCGTTAACTTCCGTTAATAATCTATATTAACACGCTGCATACGTCACAGCATCGTCATACCCTTGCATATCTAGTTCCAGGTAATTGGCTAATCTGCTTTTTTATGATTAAAGATAACAGAACTGAATGCAAATGTCCAAAATCCCAACCAAGCCGTTCAACAAGTTGATCCAAGGATTGTTCCTCTTGCTCCAGTATGGTGATTACTCTCTGCTCATCGGAGAAGAGGGTTACCGGAGGAAACATTCCCGCTGTAACAGATTGTTTATTTTGCGTCGAACGTCCTCTATTGTAAGGAACTTGTTCGGGATTTGGCAAGTCCATTTGATACTCTTCTAACAGATCGGCAGCAGAAGTGACCAATTTTGCGCCCTGTCGAATGAGGTTGTGTGACCCTCTGCTCTTCGGCGATGTAATAGGACCTGGCACAGCAAATACATCCCTGCCCGCATCCAACGCTGCATCAGCCGTAATGAGTGATCCACTACGAATGTCAGCTTCCACCACCAGCGTTCCTAGGCTCAAGCCAGCAATAATTCGATTCCGTTCCGGAAACAACCCCTGGTGAGCTCGAGTACCTGGAGGATATTCTGACAAAAGTAGACCCGTTTCGGCAATGCGTTCAGCCAAACTATTATTTTCAGGTGGATAGATGGTATCTATTCCTGTTCCAAATACCGCAATCGTTTTGCCACCTGCGCGCAAAGCCGCATCATGACACACGCTATCAATACCTCTAGCTAGTCCACTGACAATAGTTAAACCGGCCTTGCATAATTCCTCAGTTAAACGCTCCCCAACTTTACGACCATAAACGGTCGGCATACGGGTACCCACCATCGCAATGGACTTGGAATGCAGCAGCTGCATATCTCCACGACCATATAGTACCCATGGGGGCTGATCGGTTTCCTTCATTAATATAGGGTAATTGGAATCCAGATAAGTTATAACCTCAATTCCCTGTTTGTAAACGTTCTCCCGTCTTTGAGCAATCCAGTCAAGGTCAAAATGCACCGCAAGGCGATGCGCCTGATCCTTCCTCAAACCCGCCTCTAGCCAATCGGCTTCTGTATACTCTAGCAGGTCTTGGAGCCTATGCTGTCCAGATAATAACTTCGCAATTGTTTTCTTACCGACCCCGTCCATTTCATGCAAACCAAATAAAATCCATCTCTCCTCCATAAACAAAAAACCTCCCGATCCGGGAAGAAGTTCTTCCCTCATATTGTGTAGGCTGTGACAACGGATTGCAAGCGTTTACTCTAAAAAGAATCACTCCATGCTCACGAGAAACCGAGTAAAAAAACGCAAAAAAGCAACCCTTCGCCCTAAATTAGGACAAAAGGTTGCTTACCTTTTCCGTATCCACAAAGTCGGTTACCTGGAAAACGAGTTTCCTGCACCGTTTCTTCTATTATAACGGAAAAGAATTAATGTGTCGTGCACAAATTCAGAATACCGCGTTCTTCAAGCACACTGACAAGCGTAGATCCCATCTCGGCTGGCGTAGGCGCAACCTTGATACCGCAAGATTCAAGCTTCGCAATTTTTTCCTTAGCCGTACCTTTACCACCGGAAATGATTGCGCCAGCGTGACCCATACGTTTGCCTGGAGGAGCTGTAACACCACCAATGAACCCTACAACAGGTTTGGTCATGTTAGCCGCCACCCATTCTGCCGCATCCTCTTCCGCTGTACCACCGATTTCACCAATCATGATTACAGCGTGTGTCTGCGGATCTTCATTGAACCGCTTGAGAATATCAATGAACTCAGAGCCCTTAACAGGGTCTCCACCGATTCCGACAGCAGAGGATTGTCCGATACCACGAGTAGTCAATTGATGTACAGCTTCATACGTCAATGTTCCACTACGGGAAACGACACCAACATGTCCTGGCATATGGATGTACCCTGGCATAATTCCGATTTTACATTCGCCTGGCGTAATGACACCTGGACAGTTAGGGCCGATCAGGACGGTATCTTTCCCCTCCATAAAACGATCTACCTTAACCATATCTAACACAGGAATACCTTCTGTGATACAGATAACGAGATCCAACTCTGCGTCAACAGCCTCCATGATGGAATCTGCTGCGAATGCTGGGGAACATAAATGACGCTCGCTGTTGCGCCAGTTGCTTCCTTCGCTTCCTGCACCGTGTTGAATACCGGAAGGCTGACTACTGAACCGTCTTCCAGCGTGATGTCAACATTGGTTCCGCCTTTACCCGGAGTAACACCGCCTACCATCTGGGTTCCGTAGTCCAATGCGCCCTTCGTGTGGAACATTCCCGTTGAACCCGTAATGCCTTGCGTAATGACTTTTGTATTTTTATCAATCAAAATACTCACGTTGCTTCACATCCTTACGGTTATTTTTCAAGTGCCGGACAGCTCCGGTACTAAGGAAGCTTGTTGCACTACTCGGGTGCAACCTTCCCAGGAATGAGCTTACTTCACGAGGGCAACAATTTTCTGTGCACCATCGGCCATGGAGTCAGCAGGTACGATATTTAGGCCGGATTCACCCAAAATACGCTTACCAAGCTCCACGTTTGTTCCTTCAAGACGGACTACCAGTGGTTTCGTAAGTCCAAGCTGCTTCGCAGCTTCAACGACACCATTGGCAATGACATCACAGCGCATGATACCGCCGAAAATATTAACGAAGATGCCCGCAACTTTAGCGTCAGACAGAATAATTTTAAACGCTTCTGTTACTTTCTCCGTTGTGGCACCGCCCCCAACGTCAAGGAAGTTGGCTGGGTCGCCTCCATAATATTTGATAATGTCCATCGTTGCCATCGCAAGTCCCGCACCATTAACCATACAGCCGATGTTTCCATCAAGTGCTATGTAGCTGAGGTCGTATTTCGAAGCTTCGATTTCTTTTTCGTCTTCTTCGTCCAGATCACGCAGTTCCAAAATGTCCTTGTGACGGAACAGCGCATTGGAGTCAAAGTTTAGTTTCGCATCCAGTGCGATAACGTTTCCATCTCCTGTAACAACGAGTGGGTTGATCTCAGCGATGGAGCAATCTTTTTCGACAAATGCTTTGTACAACGCGAGCATGAACTTCACAGCTTTGTTAACCAATTCATTTGGAATATTAATGCTGTAAGCCAGTTTACGCGCTTGGAACACTTGCAATCCGATTGCAGGATCAACGATTTCTTTGAAAATTTTCTCAGGCGTAGCTTCAGCTACTTCTTCGATCTCCGTACCGCCCTCTTCGGAAGCCATCATCACGACACGTCCCGTAGCGCGGTCAACAACAACACCCACATAGTATTCTTTGCGGATATCGCATCCTTCTTCGATCAGAAGACGCTTCACTTCTTTACCTTCAGGTCCGGTTTGGTGTGTAACCAACACTTTACCCAGAATTTCGGATGCATACGCACGAACCTCATCCGTGCTCTTCGCCACTTTCACACCGCCGGCTTTCCCCCGGCCACCTGCGTGAATTTGCGCTTTTACTACAGTCACCGGACTGCCCAGTGCCTCTGCGGCCGCGACCGCTTCATCGACTGTATAAGCAACCTTTCCATTAGGAACGGCAACTCCATACTGTTTCAGTACTTCTTTTCCTTGATATTCATGGATATTCATTCTCGAATCCTCCTATCAACATGACTGCAACAAGGCGGGTTGGTTGACTAACAAAAGACAAATGTTGACTATTTTTACTTAAACCCAGTTCATTGTAACACGTTTTTAAAACGCTTTCCTTAAAAAATTAATGGTTAATAGACAGCATTTTGATATGGATATCATCCCATTTTGTGAATGCTTGGATATAAATGGAAAAAACCTTCAACGAATATGTCGAAGGTTCATCATCATTTGGCGGTTATTCGTTACTTCCTGGACTCTTTCATATTGGTCTCATGCACCTTATGCAAAAGCCCTTTAAACTGTCCGAGCAAGGCCTCAAACTCAGTACTATTTAAGCAAGCGTCTCCTTGGATGGATGACGGTATAGCCAAAGCTTTGTTCCGTAATTCTCTACCCGAATCAGTTAACGTTATAAGTACCTTACGTTCATCCTGCGCCGAGCGTTCACGATGGATGTGACCCGCTGATTGCAGGCGTTTCAGCAGAGGAGTCAATGTTCCCGAATCAAGATAAAGCGCCTCTCCGATTTCTTTCACCGTACATTCTTCACGCTCCCACAGCACCATCAGTACTAAATACTGCGAGTAAGTTACACCGAGCACTTCGAGATAAGGCTGATACAACTTCGTAATTTCCCGTGAACAAGCATATATGGCAAAGCATAATTGGTTATCCAACTTCAATGAATCATTCTGCATATATTGTTCTCACCTGCCTAATTGTGCATTCAATTCCTAACTTAATCCGCATTATCATAGCTATGCTAGCCACTTAAGTTTTGCGAATGATTAGAAACTCTAGATCTATCTTATCACAAATTAGAAAAAAAACAGAATAATTGAGCACAAAGTATTTTACTTTTATATTTAATCGTGTTAAATTAGGTTGTATAAAATATAATTGTTTACTCAGGAGTGATGATATATGATGACTATTCAACAAAAGATGACGCGGCTACACTCGACGTACTCGCCAAAGGTGTAGATCAAGAAACTGCTGCAAAATTAGTCGAAGCTGCTCACCAAGCATGCCCTTATTCTCGTGCAACACGTGGAAATATTGTCGTTGAACTGAACGTACTTTAAACAATTCACTTTGCTTTTGCATGCCTTATATAAGGACATTTGGTTCCATTCGTAATTCTCTGAGGAATTTCTTGTTGATCACATAACAATTCAGGAATCAGGATTCTTGATCGAGGTCATCATGATGAACACCTGAGTTGACGCCCTGATTTCTTTTATATAAAATGCATAATAGAAGATGAGGAAGCACCTTAATTCGAAGACTGGCCTGCACTCTGCAGAGTCAAGAACGAAGTGAGGTGTTTCTTTTATTATGTACGGCAAAATACATAGTGCTTGTTTGTACGGAATCGATGGGGTTTTGATTGAAGTCGAAACCGATTTATCGAATGGCTTGCCTCAGACAGCCATCATTGGACTGCCAGATTCGGCCATTCGTGAGGCTGTCGAGCGTGTACGGGCAGCGATTAAAAACTGCGGATTCCAGTACCCGCTACAGCGAATTACGATTAATCTAGCTCCTGCTGATTTACGAAAAGAAGGTTCTTCCTTTGATCTGGCTATTGCGGTGGGTTTGCTTGTTACCAGTGGGCAACTCATGCTTCCTCCACAAGAACGAACGCTTATCCTTGGAGAGCTTGCTCTGGATGGCACGGTGCGTTCGGTACCAGGTATCCTCGCTATGGTTGATCTCGCTAAAAGAGGAGGCTTCACTTCTGTCTTGCTACCACAGGACAATTTGGCTGAAGCTGCATTAATTCGAGGCATTCACGTATATGGCATTCGTCATTTGCAAGATGTTATACCGCAAAGCGAATCTGGTGTAGGTAACGCTGTAGAAACAAAAGCAAATAATCAGCCACTCATTTTGAAAAATTACAACCATTTGTTAACATCGAAGGATGCAATAGAAGTGATCGATTCGGATAAAGGAGGACAACAGGAAGACTCTTCTGCAGAGGACTATAACGATGTATTAGGACAGCATCATGTGAAACGGGCACTGATGATCGCTGCAGCGGGCATGCATAATATAATGCTTGTTGGGCCACCAGGAACAGGCAAAACCATGTTAATTAAAAGGCTACCCACCATCCTCCCTCCTCTTTCCGAAGAGGAAGCTCTTGAGGTAACCAAAATTTTAAGCGCGGCAGGTAAATTAAAGGAAATCTCGCAAGGGCTCGTTAGCCAAAGGCCTTTCCGCTCTCCACATCATACTATCTCAACTTCAGGATTGATCGGAGGCGGCAGTATTCCAAAACCTGGTGAAGTAAGTCTGGCACATCGCGGCATTTTGTTTTTGGATGAGCTGCCCGAATTCCAACGTCAAGTGCTCGAGGTATTGCGTCAGCCTTTGGAGGATCAGACGGTGACGATCAGCCGCGCTAGAGCTGTATTCACGTTCCCCGCACAGTTTATGCTCGCCTGTTCGATGAACCCGTGTCCTTGTGGATACTTGTCAGCACAAACAGATGACCTGAGTTGTATCTGCAGTCCTTCCCGCGTTGCAGCATATCGTGCCAAAATATCAGGTCCCTTGCTTGATCGAATCGATCTTCAAGTCGAAGTTCCACCTCCGGGGGAATGGCGTAAGGCTGCGCCTTCGCTTAGCTCCAATGAGATGCAAGCCAAGGTCATGCATGCCCATCAGCTTCAAGCCAAACGTTACACAAATACTCGTGTGCATTGGAATAGCCAGCTCTCTGGAGCATTGCTACGCCGCATGATCGTTCTACCTCAAGAGGCAGAGCAATTGCTGCAAAATACACTACAGGCCATGAACCTAAGCATGCGAGCACATGATCGAATCATGAAGATGGCACAGACGATAGCTGACCTTGAAAATGAAGGTAAAGTGGTTACTGCCCATGTGGCTGAAGCCATTCAATATCGTCAATTGGATCTTAAAATCTTTTAAAAGAAAAGCCGTAACCTGCATTGTTATAGGAGCCTTCAACTTAAGCATAACAAATAGCCCCCACTTACGCTTGCTAATCGATTGAATTACATACGTTATGACCAAAACCCAAGATAACAAACCGTCCTTAGGGTCATCGTTTCGGCCATAAACGGATAAATTCAACCTATATAGCATCCCTCATGCATAAGGGAGTTTAGCGTAAATTGGGGCGATTTGTGTCGTTTCACCCTTCACCAAACATCGACAAAATAGTTACAACTTTACATAACCTACGTTATGAAAATAGATTATTCAAACAGAGTCAGCTTGTCTTTGGCTGCTGTACGCTCTTTAGCTGAAGGAATAACATCCGGATATCCCATATAAATCATGCCAATAATCTTTTCGCCCGCTTCGATGCCGAGCGGTTTACGGAATTTGGGGCATATAGAAATGGCTTCGTTACCCAGAATGTCCCAATCTCTTCACTCCAGGCTGCAAGCAAAAAGTTCTGCACGAGTGCGCTAACCGCAGCAAAATCCTCATCCCAAATGTTTTGGCGTGGATCCTCTTCCAGTACAACCAGCATAATCGCAGGCACCTGCTTAATATTCGCTGAGAATTTATTATCCTCTCCCATCTCAGCATCAATAGCTTGAGCTAGCTTTTTGCGGCCATCCCCAGTGAACAGAAGGAACCGCCAAGGTTCGCGCAGTTTGTGATTAGGAGCCCATACAGCTGCATCTAATAATTCAATAATTTTGTCTGTAGGAACCGCGTCTTTTTTGAACTTTTTGACCGTCCGACGATTTTGAATTGCTTCAATGACCGCGTTTCCTGTCTGAATTGATTTGCTCATAACATAACCTCCTAGGCTTTCTTGTTTAAATTATGGTGTAACAGCTTGTAAGCCAAGCATATGATTTGATATAAAACTGCCAACATATGAAGTTGCTTCTTTATTATACATCGTTCTGTTCGCCAGATTCAAAAAAGCTGACCTCTATGGATCTCCTCATCTTCTATCTCCTATTATCATAAAAAAAGATGCTCTCAATCCTGCCCCCTCGAAAGGAATACAGAGATTAAAAACATCGATCTACTCACACCTATTTAACTGGCAACGTTCCTACGGTTTCTAGTAAGAGCCACTTAGTACGAGCCAGCTCCTTCAAAGATACCCTTTACAAAGTCCATTTTGTTCATTTTCTCTGTATTCCCTGCCACATCCGTGCTGTAGTATTCCACCAACTTTACGTCATTTGCATAAAATTTAACAGGGCCATTATAGGTCATCCATTCTCCGCCATTGTAACGATATTGTGTTATTTTTACGCCTGATCCGTTAGCTTCATCCGTGGCTTGCAGTCTAAACGTAAACCCAACAATATAAAGCTTCCCATTAATCGTTTCCGTTAATGGCACCAGTCGATATTTGGTTACTGGAGGCTGAATATCTTGGTTTACGCGTAATACAAAATCCACGCTATTATGATCTCCCGGAGTTAAATTTGCTAATTTGCTATGTTTGGGGTAACCAGCTGCTTCCGCAACGATTGTAATTGAACCTGTTGGAATCCGTTTAAGTAAATAATAGCCTTGAACATCGGTTGTAGCTCGTTCCGTGTACCCACTAACTTTGACTCCTGCTACCGGATTCCCACTAGCATCAACAATCTGTCCTCTGACATGAGCAGCATTCTCCAGTACAACATCAATACGTAACGTTTGACCTGCATCAATGCCTAGACGGTCTTGTAGATAAGGGAGATGATCCTGACTATCGATCCAGATGGCAATGTTGGGTTATAATCGTAATCGATACCCGTAACTGTATACCTTCCGTTTGCATCCGTCTGTATTACACGATCTGTTATACTCGTCACTTTAATTGCTGCACCAGGAATCGGTTGACCCGCTGGATCTGTTACCGTGCCCACAATGGTAGAGGGCTCATATAGGCTTACATTGATGTTCACTTCATCCCCAGGACTTAACGTATAATTTTGATATTGCCTATAGGACGCATAGGTAATGAAGCCTTCTGCTTCAACGTACAATGTTAGGTCTGTATAATCTTCAACGACTGCTTCAAAGCGATAGTTTCCGTTTTCATCAGCGACCAGACTGTGTTTGGTCGTATCCCCCCGATAATAAAGCTCATAATCCACTTTGGCATGAGGGACACTGTAGCCTTCTCGATCCGTTATTTTCCCATGAATAATGGCTGGTGGTTGGGCATTATTTTCTTGTGCGGCGGAGGGTGCCCCTTCCTGCTCCAATGCGTAGGAGGTTCCAGCGTATACAATACTAAGTAAGATCGAAAAGAAGCACAGCATGAACGATCGAGAGATCCATTTAGAGTACCTACTCATGAACATGGTTTTCACCTCATTAGTCTATTTATAGGTCTTGTCATACAATAGCCAGTAAGTATCAGCTTGTGAGTAATTCAAGTTTCCAAAACTCTCCATCCCATACATAATGCCAGATTCCCCCACCACTGAGAGTATGCTGCACCTCCAACACATCCACTTTTGGTGTTTGCCAACAACGCTTAACTTGGGTGTTAGTTCTAGTTGTTTCTTTTTCCATCTTCCTCTCCTCCTACCTTTGTTCTTCTTTTCTGTTATTTCCCACGATATATGATACAATTTGTATCATTCAAAAACAATATGGAATTTACTGCACACAACTAAAGCCTAACGTTTAACTCAATCATCCTAGATGTTGTAAGTGGATCGAGACCAATTTGGAGCATTATGGAACTAAGTTTCAACCCTATTGATTGGATCCGATAGATTTTGAAGCAATAGAAAAATCATAGAAGATCAAAAATTGCCTATCAACCAAAAAAGACTTCACTACCACGACTGTGTTCGTGGTAATAAAGTCCGTTTTCAACCTAATTTATTTGAGTGTATTAAAAAATCCGAGAGAAGTAAATTTTGCCGAATATTTAAGCATCCGGTCAGAAGTTTTTCGCACGCATATTACTGAGGTGTTTCAAGAGAACATAACACTGCAGGCGCGAGAAGCCGGTGAATGATGCCTTTAAGTGAGATTTATTAGCGCCCTAGAACGCATTTACGATATGTTCTATAGAAACCGTCTCGCCTGTCGCATCCTGCATCACTGCAATAACATCAAAGCGGATTTGCCGATTAAGCTCTCCAGACCTTTGCATATACACCGCCGCTGTTGAACGAACCTGCTGCACCTTACGGAAATCAACCGATTCCTGTGGTGTACCATATCTCCCTGCCCCGCTCCTGCTTCGGACTTCAACAAAAATGACGAGTCCTTCAAACGTGGCAACAATATCAATCTCCCCACTACGGCAACGCCAGTTTTGAGCTACAATCTCGTAATCATGCTCTTGTAGCCACCGACAAGCCGCTTGCTCGCCTAATTTTCCTTTTTGCTGACGTGTAAGCTTAGGGGAGGACTTATGTTCTGGTTTATGATCTACCAATCGTTTTGCTCCTCCCGTCCAGAAGCCAACCGATCAGCTCGATAAATGTAGGTTAATACCTCTGCTACTAACTGATATAACTCCGCCGGTATCTGTTCATCTAGATCCAGCTTGGAGAGCACCTCGACCAGAGCCGCATCTTCTTGAACAGGCACACCATTTTCCTTGGCTTTGTCCAGAATGGCTTCTGCCACTTTGCCACGACCTTTGGCCACGACAACAGGTGCTTCCGTTTCCCCTGGTACATATTTTAAGGCAACAGCCTTTTTGGAAAGCAGATCCGGCTGCGGCTCATCTTTCATATTTTAAAGTCCACCCCTTTGTACCGTTCAGGGCTATAATCCGACGCATTGATTTTACGTTCTGCACCAGGTTCCTGACCTACCGGCCAAGGTTCTGTCTTAAAGGTAAGCAGTTGGTAGCCTAGCTTGTCGAGAGCCGTATGAATGACTTCACGCCCACTTTCGAGTAGCGGCCCCATGCCTTCCCGATCATTAAGCACACGCAGACTGACAATATTATTGACGACATGCACATCCACCAACGTTGGTCCCAGACTCTTCATGTCCAAGTCAAACCACAACCGGCAGTTGGATGCATCCAGTTCGCCGCGCTGGCCTCTGCGAGATTGAATCTGGACTGAAGCGGTCTCTTCTCCATCAGGACCCGTAATTGGAATAAACCAATGCATCTGGGCAAAGGTAGAGCTTCGATCGGTTGTCAGCAATAACTGCTGCCCCGTTAAATATTGCACAGCCTGCCCGGCGGCATCTTTGAGTGCCGCCGGGGCATTGTCGCTGCTGGCTAACTGCAGCAGCAAGCCCTTCAGCGTGTCCGTGGTTCCCGGACTCGCCACGTCGCCCACGCGCGCTTGCGCAGCTGCGCCGTGCACTGCCTGCTGCTCGTGTTCTGCACCGAGCAGCTTCAACACACGCCCCACCCACGGGTCTCCCCCGTGGGTGACGGGCGCTGCCGCAGCACCTGCAGGAGCTGCGGCAGTTCCACCAGCCGGCGGCGCATCAGCGCTGGCTGGAACCTGCTGCGGCACGCCTCCGGCAGCCGCAGCGGCTTGGCCGCCCTGCGATGCAGGGGCGGCCTGGGCTGCCGCACCCGGCTGTGCCGGTGCGGCAGTGGATGCGCTGCGCAGCGCATCCAGCAGCGCCAGCAGCTTAGGCGCAAGCTCCGCTGCGCTTGCTGCTGCTGGCGCCGCCTGCGCGGCTGCGGGCGTTGCACTCGCAGCCGCAGGCGTAGCCTCAGCGCTGCCGGCAGTTCGCCCGGCAGCGCCTGCTTCAGGCTGTCCCGCGATTGCGCGGCCAGCCTGAAGATCTGCCGCCCCTGGTGTACCCGGGCGGCTCTGACCCACAGAGCCCGCTTCTGCACCGTGCGGGCTCTCCCAGGTATTCCGGTTCCCGCCGGAATACCTGTTCCTTGCTTGCCAGCCGTCTCCACTTGGCTGGCTCCCGCCTTCGCGCCAGCAGCCTCCGTAGCGTTACCGGTGCCTGCTGCTGGCGGTTGCCCAGTCGCCTTTGATGGAGCTCCAGTCTCTTCTGCTGCACCATCAGTCATAACAGGGTCCCCCAACTGCTACGGTTGCCTGTCCTGCTCCATTCGTTGCTGCCAAAGGACGCCCTGCACTAGCAGGCAATGCAGCATCGTCTGCTTGCAGACTTCCCGTCACGGGCATTGCTACCGCTTGGTTGATCCCCGTCTTCGCCGCACCAGCTTGTTCTCCCATGGTTGCGGCCGACTTGCCTGCCTGTTGCGTGAGGAAGGATTCCAGCTGATCTGCAAGTCCATTCAACAATTGATGCAAGGGTGGACCAAACACTGCCTGATGCAACCCTTTAACAGTCTCGGCGGTAATGGGAAGCCCCCGCTGGAAAGCAATTCCCGTCGATTGCACCCATTCCTCCACCGGAACCTGTGCTGGCTTAGCTGTCATCATATTTTGAATCATAGCGACATTGTCCTTGGTCAGAGGTAACCCACTGCGTTGCATCGCCAGTAACAATTCACGATTAACTTTTGTATCTGACAAACCCACTTCCTGAAGCAGGTTGTTCAACGAAGCTTGAGGCAGTTCTGATAGCGCATTAGCCATTGGTTTCATCACAGTGATGCCATTCTCTCCCTGAGGCTGGACTTGAAGCAAGGTAGTTTCCCCAGGCCGCAGAGGCGTTTCAAGCTTGGCTCTCACCTGAACCCCCTGTATTTGCAGAACGGCCTCTCCGCCATCATCTGACACACTAAGAACAGATCCACGTACCACCTGACCTTCTTTTAATTCAAGAGGTTTGGCTTCACCTGGTTTGTTGTCCCCGAGTAGCCCTCGAATCATTGAGCTGATATTCACGACTTTCCCTCCTCTCGTCCTAATCTATATAAATTAAAATAACGTTTGTTGCTCCCCTAACAAATTCCCTAGGAAACTACGGCGATGCATAGGTGAAGCTCCCAAAGCCATGATCTGTTCTCGATGAAATTTGGTAGCGTAGCCTTTATGTATCGACAGACCGTAATCCGGATATAACGTCTCCCACTCTTCCTTACACAGTCGATCCCGGGTTACCTTCGCAATAATGGATGCTGCAGCAATGGACTGACTATTCGCATCTCCTTTAATGATCGACATCTGCGGTATAGTCACATCGACCTTTTCCGCGTCTACGAAGAGATAGTCAGGACGAACCCCAAGCCCTTCCACTGCCCGCTTCATCGCCAGACGAGTCGCTTGTTTAATATTAAGATGGTCAATCTCTTTTGAGTCGGCAAAACCAATACCGACGGATATCGCCTTCTCTATGATGAGTTCAAACAACATATCGCGTTTTTTCTCCGATAGCTTTTTCGAATCGTTCACACCTTCCAGAATCATATCCCGAGGCAAGATTACTGCTGCCGCCACCACATCTCCAAACAAACATCCCCGACCGACTTCATCAATGCCAGCAATATGTTCGAATCCACTCTCCCAATACTCTCGTTCATATCTCAGCAGATCTTGTGGTTCAGTAACCACTTTTTCTTTTTTCTTCTTCGGTTTATCCAGGGCTTCTAGCTGAATAATTTCGTATTCTTTATCGTTATGAGTCATCTTGCCTTCATCTCCTCTGCCCATGCTTGCAATAACATTTTCTTCAGATTAAATACATATATAAATTAGCATTTCAATTAGAATATTAGGGTTAATGAACCATACATGTTCACCAACAACATTTTATTAATAGAAAACTTGTTACATATTAATTACTATAGAAAAAGAAATAGATTTATTATTTTTATCGGCATTTGTTTATTTAAATTGAAGATATTTTGCATCCGTCCTTGTCCATTTACTTCACCATTCATCATACCATGATTCGTTTTGTCCTCATATATATATGACGCAATCTGAGCAATGCAAGTTCTCACTCAAAATCATCCCGTAAATCTCGCTTTTTTCGATTAAGCTCATCCCTCCGCTAACTATCATTTTGGCTCCCCATTATCTAACGCAACAGACTTAGTTCATTAGATATCGTGCCTTATATACAAAAAAACAGCCGCTCCCGGTAATCCGGTAACGGCCGCTTCTTTCGGCTCTTGTTCCATATAAGAAGACGGAGTATACAGTTCATCTTCCTATAATATATTGATTTAATATGGAGCTTCCATTGAGAAGCGTCCCATCTTGCCAGCACGCAGTTCACGCAAAAAGGCTCTGGATGCCTTTTCGAGGTCAACACGCCCTCCGCTTACAATACAACCACGAATGCGTCCAACCTTTTCCATAATCGCAATGACACTGTCCGAATCATCTGCATCCTTGGAAAAATCCTCAAGTCCGTAACGCTCCTCAAGAGCATCCCAGTAATAACGCATTAAGTAACTAATCGCAAAAAAGGCAATATCCTCGGCATTCAGAATTTCTTCTTTGATGGCACCCGTTACCGCAAGGCGATAACCTACGTTCTGATCTTCGAACTTAGGCCATAGAATACCAGGGGTATCCAGCAGTTCCATCTCTTTGCCTACCTTAATCCACTGTTGTCCCTTCGTCACACCCGGGCGATCCCCTGTTAGTGCAATGCTTCGTCCTGCCAGTCGATTAATCAGCGTTGATTTACCCACGTTTGGAATACCTACAATCAATCCACGAACCGCACGAGGATTAACCCCTTTAGCCAGCTGGCGATCAATTTTTTCTTTTAGAAGAAGCTTCGCCTGTGCAGGAATGTCTTTTACATTCGTGCCTGTTGAAGCATCTACAGGAAAAGCGGTAATTCCCTCTTTTTTGAAATAGTCAATCCATTCTTGCGTCACTTTAGCATCTGCCAAATCAGACTTATTCAACAGAATCATACGGGGTTTCCCCTGCAATATCTCGTCAATCATCGGATTACGGCTGGAGACAGGCAGACGGGCATCCAACAGTTCGATGACCACGTCAATGAGCTTCAACTTATCCTGAATCTGGCGTCTGGCTCGGGTCATATGACCTGGAAACCATTGTATCGTCACCTTGTCCTCACCTCATTATCATTCTAATCTAAGGCAGCTTACTTGTTTCCTATAGGCAATGCCTTCTTGTTCATTATCAATCCTATTACATAGTCTGCTCATAAAGCCTGCATCACTATTAATGGTTAATCCATTTTATCTTACCGACCGGCCAGAATATTACATCGGCACGACCGATGATATCCTCTAGAGATACATATCCAATCATACGGCTATCTGTACTGTTAGGACGATTATCTCCCATTACAAACACATGTCCTGGTGGCACTTTACCATCCGGGAATTGATCATTCGGGAAATCCTTCACGTTATACGTCCCGCCATTTGCTTCCGCGGCATCAATCGCATCTTGAATATAAGTCTCATTGACTTTTTGACCATTGACCGTTACCGTATCATCATTTACCTCAACCGTGTCACCTTCAACTGCAATAACACGTTTAATGAAATCGCGACCTTCGGAAGGTACGTGGAAGACAATAACCTCACCACGCTTCGGCTCTCGAATGTCGTATAATATTTCATTAACAATGACTCGTTCACCCGTCTCAAAATTCGGTTGCATCGACGGTCCGTCTACGACAAATGGTTTGAATAACAACCACCGAATCAAAATAACGAGCACTAATGCGATAACAATGGCTTTAAGCCACTCGAGAATTTCATTTTTAGCTTTTTTGGATCGACTGTCTTTTTCATCGACAGCATTGCCTTGGTTTGGTTGAACTTCATGTTCCATCACTGATCTTCCTCTCTTCACGGTACATGTTTATAGCAGCTTGCAAATCCAGATTTTGCATCTAACTCGAAACAGATACAAAATAATCTCATCAGTTATGTAATCTATACGCCAGCATTTTGCATAATTCGATTCCACTTACTTGGGGAAACGGTAATCAGACAGGCAGATACACCTGTGTAAACCAATGTAAAGACAAACGAATCATTTTTATAACTCACTAAAAATGTAATCTTTGGTAATTATAAGTCGTACATTGGATTTATGCAAAATGCTCACACAAGAACTCCGCACATTCAAACCACAATTAAATGACATCAATAACTGATTAATCCTAACCTCCCGGACTAACTCTTACGTGTGCCGCCATACCATTTTACTCGGAAGTGTACCTCCGGTTCAACTTTTCCCAGACAAAAACGAAAAGGGCTTGTCTCCAAGCCCTCCCCGGTATCCGTTATATTAACGAATTTCTTTAATTCTCGCTGCTTTACCGCGTAGTTCACGAAGATAATAAAGCTTCGCACGACGCACTTTACCACGGCGAGCCACTTCGATTCTATCGATTTTAGGGGAATGAAGCGGGAAAGCTCTTTCCACACCTACACCGTAAGAAATTTTACGAACTGTAAAAGTCTCACTGATTCCACCACCACGGCGTTTAATCACAACACCTTCGAACAATTGGATACGCTCACGAGTTCCCTCGATTACCTTAACGTGCACTTTCAAAGTGTCACCAGGACGAAAACTCGGAATATCTTTGCGAAGTTGTTCTTGTGTAATCGCTTGAACGATATTCATCTATGACTCCCTCCTTCCGTACAGGCGTTCATACTTCTTCCAGAGATCACCTTGTCTCCTTCATTATCCATAGAGGACCGCCGTATTCCACACAACAGACTTATTGTATCATGTAGCATATCAAAACACAAGATAATTGTAACAAGTTATTTGTGTTCTGAAGATGAATGGATAAACTATTCCCAAGTGTATAATCAGGTATCCCATCAATCGCTTTAATTTGATCATCCTATAGAAAAATTACCCTCGTAATAAACGTCTCATCCTTATATCCTAACTATTTCTGAATGACAACGAATAATAGTACCCATAGAACCGTAATCATAACTTTTTGGCGACTTTTCATGATCTCCCTTATTACAGCTCTACAATTAGACATAGTCTCATGATTAGATTGCTTAGCAATCAGATTCGCGGAACAAAGTCAACCTTCAACCGGCTAAGATACTGTAACTTCCGCGGGGCCATGTTCGTCTATGATATACAAGGTTACTTATGCCCATAAATAATAAAGATATTTTTACAAGGAGAACCCCGATCGTATGAAATGGAAAAAATGTTTACTCGTTACTCTAGCTGTACTGACCTGTCTGACTACAGTGTATGTCTATGCCGTTAATCATCCTTCCAATGCCTTAGCGCACAAAGCCTGCACATCATGGGATATGGTGAAACGTGAAGCGTTCTCATTATCTCACTCCGAATATAACAGCATACCTGCTCTTGATACCACTACATTTCAGGTGGAGCCAGGTACTGCGTCGGAAGTCCCTGTATTGATGTATCATTACATAGAACCTCATATGGACGCTCAGAAGAAACAAAACAAATCCATGATTAGTCTGCAAGACTTTGAAAAAAACATGAAATATTTGCATGACGAAGGTTACCATACGATCACACTTGAACAGTTGGAGGACTACGTTAATGGACGAATTTCATTACCTTCCAAATCGATCGTAATCACCTTTGATGATGGTTACCAGAACAACTACACACTTGCCTATCCTGTTCTCAAGAAGTATGATTTCCACGCTTCCATTTTTGTGATCGGCAGTAAGATTCAGGATCAGCCTTCTATATTTGACTCAAGCAAAGATACGTTTTTATCTAAACCAGAGATAGAAGCGGGTTCAGATGTATTTGAGTATAACAGTCACACCTACAACCTTCATCATAAAGGTTTCATACGATGTGGTCAGCTCGTTCCCGCTGGTCTGGATACTAACCTCCTCAATGATGATATTCAGCAGATGAAGCAGACAGGCATTGACACACCTTATATTGCTTATCCTTTTGGATATACAAGCACACAGATGATCTACTACTTGCAGCAAAATAGCTACCGCATGGCCTTTACGATTGTTCAGGGGATGGTGAAGCCCGGTGCCGACTTAATGAGGCTTCCACGTCTTACCGTGACTACTGGCACGGATCTGCCTGCATTGCTGCAATCGAGTTCAAGTCGAGATGCTGGATCTGGATCGGTCACTGAGACAAACGAGACAAACTAAGCTCATCCATTCGGCGCATGTCTTTACACACAAAAAAGCCTAGCTATACCGCCCAAACAGGGCTGTAGCTAGGCCTTACGTCTTTATCCGTTAATATACAAAGTTGAGCCCTTTTCATTAATCAGCATACGCTTATGTTACCTATAACAGCTTATACGATCACTACATCTGTACTTTAATATATCTAAAGTCAGTATGAAGGCTCTTTTTCTACTCTAATTTCTCTTTTTTCAAACGAAGCTCTTCTAACCAGATCCGTTCTTTATCCGTCAACTCCGCACTTTCCAGCATATCAGGTCTGCGCTCTAATGTACGTAGCAGAGACTGCTCCCGGCGCCATGCATCGATATTCAGATGATGACCTGATAACAGCACGTCTGGTACCTTCATACCTCGAAACTCTGGTGGACGTGTATAATGCGGATACTCCAGTAGGCCTGTACTGAACGAGTCGGTCACTGCGCTCGTTTCATTGCCGAGTACACCTGGAATCAAACGCACCACACTATCAATAGCAACCATAGCCGGTAACTCTCCACCCGTTAACACATAATCGCCAATGGACAATTCATCTGTAACGAGAAATTCACGAATGCGCTCATCATAACCTTCATAATGTCCACATATAAAAATAAGATGATCCTCTTGCACAAGCTCTTCCGCCTTCTGCTGTGTGAACGTCTCTCCTTGTGGACACATTAGAATAATACGTGGCGCCTTCATCGTAGGTACAGCAGCCTCTTCACGTTGATCAAGGATATCCTCCACAGCAGCAAAGATCGGATCCGGTTTTAACACCATACCGCCTCCGCCCCCATATGGCGTATCATCTACTGTGTTATGCTTATTGGTCGCATAATTACGGAAATTAACTGCATTGAGAGATACAAGTCCTTTGGTCTGAGCTTTACCAAGAATACTTGTCCCGAATACACCATCGAACATTTCCGGGAACAAAGTTAATACATCTACTTTCATGCTACAGCAGCCCTTCCATAAGGTGAATCTTAACCAGCTTCTCCTTCACATCAACATGAAGCACGACATCGTCAATTACCGGAATTAAAACTTCTTTGCCTGCTGGTGTTTTGACCACCCATACATCATTGGCACCAGGCGTTAGAATTTCGGAGATCGTTCCGAGTGTCTCATCCTCTTCCGTAATAACAGTACATCCCACAATCTGATGGAAGTAGTATTCATTCTCTTCGAGTTCAGCCAAATCTTCTTTGGATACTTTAGCCATCCCGCCTTTGAACTTTTCCACTTCGTTAATGTTTCCATACTCTTTCAAACGAACGATGTACATATTTTTATGCAAACGTGCAGATTCTACATGCACCAAGATCGGATGATTATCCGCTGTAAAGAAATATAGCTCTGCATTTTTAGCGAACCGTACTTCCGGGAAATCCGTCAACGGCATAATTCTCAATTCTCCACGAATGCCATGAGTGTTCACGATTTTACCTACATTCATAAATTCTGCCATACAATCCTCCTACGAAATTCAATCAAAATAAATAGGTACTTCGACTCTCGAATGGCCGTTCCAGCGACGGTTCGTTCTTCCGATCACTGTTATCCCCTCATTTTTTGAACTATTATAAAAAGGTGAAAATGTGGTGATAAAGGTGAACGCTAACGCTTCTCCAGAATCGATTCCGTCTCCTACACTGCTCCCGATGTCACTCATACCAAAAAATATTTTTATTTAATATCCAATAAACATTAAGTTCAGCATGCACGAAAAGGGGCTAGGACATGCATCCTAACCCCCTTTCGTATATCTTTAAGATATGATATCTACGGTAACCCGTTTATCCATCTTAACTGCTGCTGATGTGACGACTGTACGGAGAGACTTTGCGATACGTCCCTGTTTACCAATGACCTTCCCAACATCGTCAGGATGCACGGTTAACTCATACACGACAAGCCGGTCTTTCTCAACCGTCCGAACCGTCACATCTTCCGGATGATCGACCAAAGCCTTAGCAATTACACTTACTAATTCTTCCATAGATGACCCTCCGAATCAGCACCTTATTTAGATAGTTTAGACTCGTGGAACTTCTTCATCACGCCCGCTTTGCTAAGCAAGTTGCGGACAGTGTCAGATGCTTGCGCACCATTTTGAAGCCATTGCAATGCTTTATCTTCATCGATCTTAACAACAGCCGGTTGTTCAACCGGGTTGTAGTAACCGATCTCCTCGATAAAACGACCGTCACGTGGGGAACGGGAATCCGATACCACTACGCGGTAGAAAGGAGCTTTGTGAGCACCCATACGTTTCAGACGAATACGAACTGCCATTTGAAAATTCACCTCCTTCAATGAAATCAGATTATTGCTTTAGTGCAGGTAACATCAACGGAAAGGAAACTTCATTCCTTTTCCTAATCCTTTGAGTTGCTTCATTGCTTTATTTTTGCCGCCTTTAGGTCCCATCATATCCGAGAACTGTTTCATCATGCGGCGCATTTCATCAAACTGCTTGATCAATCGGTTAACTTCAGCTAGAGATGTTCCGCTCCCCGTTGCAATCCGTTTCCGGCGACTATGATTAATCATATCCGGGTTACGTTTCTCTTCTGTTGTCATCGAGTACACAATCGCCTCGATTCGACCCATCTGCTTGTCATCAACCTTCAGATCCTTGGCTTGTTTCATCTTGCCCATGCCAGGAATCATATCCATGATCTGATCGATTGGTCCAAGCTTTTTCACTTGATCCATCTGCTCAAGGAAATCCTCAAACGTAAATTCAGCATTACGCATCTTACGTTCCATTTCCTTGGCTTTCTCTGTATCAATGTTCGACTGAGCTTTCTCAATTAGAGAGAGCATGTCGCCCATACCGAGAATCCGTGAAGCCATCCGTTCCGGATGGAAAGGCTCAAGTGCGTCCAGCTTCTCACCAAGAGAAGCAAACTTGATTGGGCAACCCGTAACGGCTTTGACAGAAAGTGCCGCACCACCACGAGTATCTCCGTCCAGTTTGGTCAGTACAACACCGGTTAGATCAAGCTGCTTGTTAAAGTGTTCTGCCACATTAACAGCATCTTGTCCTGTCATACTATCTACAACAAGCAGAACCTCATCCGGGTTAACTACACTATGGATCTGACGAAGTTCTTCCATCAGTTCTTCATCTACGTGCAAACG
Source organism: Paenibacillus sp. DCT19 (assembly GCF_003268635.1). Classification (NCBI taxonomy): domain Bacteria; kingdom Bacillati; phylum Bacillota; class Bacilli; order Caryophanales; family Paenibacillaceae; genus Paenibacillus; species Paenibacillus sp. DCT19. Next base: position 2,445,252 of record NZ_CP029639.1, on the reverse strand, counting down.
ACCTGCGGTATCGATGATAACATAATCATTGCCGTTATCCTTTGCATGTTGCAATCCCTGACGTGCAATCTCTACGGGGCTTGTCTGATCTCCCAGTGTGAATACAGGCGCTTTGATCTGTTCACCAAGCACTTGCAACTGCTTAATCGCTGCAGGACGATAAATATCTCCCGCCACAAGCAATGGTCTGCTATTTTGCTTTTGCAGCATCTTAGCGAGTTTACCCGATGTTGTCGTTTTACCTGCACCCTGTAAACCAACCATCATCAGAACCGTTGGAGGCTTATTCGCTTTAGCCAGCTTTGACTGACTTCCACCCATCAAGTCCGTAAGTTCCTTGTTTACGATGTCGATAATCACCATTCCTGGTGTGAAGCTATCCATCACTTCTTTACCGACAGCCTTTTCTTTCACCTTGGCGATGAATTCCTTGACCACTTTGAAGTTTACATCCGCTTCAAGCAATGCCAGACGCACCTCGCGCATCGCTTCGGCAACATCTTCATCAGACACCTTGCCTTTGCCGCGCAGTTTACTGAACACATTCTGCAATCGGGTCGTTAATCCTTCAAATGCCATGATCCCACCTCCTTAAGCTGTAATACTGTTTGTAAGATCGTTACGTTTCGCTCAGCGCTCAAAATCGTTCTATTCTCTAAGCTGCTGAACAATATCGTTTATTGGTTTGTTGTTATCAATGGAGACACCGATGTCTGCCAATGCATTTTGCAAATCTTCAAGATTACGATTGCGACGCTCATGCTTTTCTAACAAGCCAAGCTTGCTTTCGTAATTTTCAAGCACTTGTTCGGCACGCTTGATATGCTCGTATACCGCCTGGCGGCTGATCTCGAACTCGGATGCAATTTCACCGAGCGAGAAATCATCATGAAAGTAATACTTTAAAAAGGTCTGTTGCTTCTCTGTCAGTAAACGTTCATAAAAAGCAAACAGCAAGTTAATCCGGTTTGTCTTCTCAAGCCGATTTTCTTGACTCATATCGGGGACTCCCTTCGTCAAGGAAAAACACTTTACACTCTTGCAACGTTCCTAATAATACCGAAAACAAATCAGGATGTCAAGCAAAAATACTTGTCACAATAAAATTGCTTTATTTAAGGCAAAAAAGCACTCATAAATAAGGTGAAATAATCATTATTAATCCGCCCTATATCCTTCTTTTATATCACTGCTCTCTAAATAAAAAACGAACCCCTCCCCAAAGAGACGATTCGTTTATTGTTACTATCGTAAAGGTGTAAGGTACAAAAGCACGGCGAAGAAGTGAAGAATACTGCCCGCCAGTACAAACAAATGCCAGATGGCATGATGGTACGGGAATCCACGCCATACATAAAACAGCGTTCCGAGCGTATACATCAGCCCCCCGTTACTAATAACACAATTCCTCCTGAAGGAATTGCAGCTACAAGAGGCTGCCATGCAATGACGATGAGCCAGCCCATGGCAATATAGAAGATCGTGGACATAAACAGAAACTTTTTCGTAAAGAACGCCTTGAAGATCACGCCGAATAACGCGATGCCCCAAATGACTCCAAATAACGTCCAACCAAGTGTGCCACGGACAGCAATGAACAAGAAGGGCGTATATGTTCCTGCTATAAACAAATAAATAGAGGAATGATCAAAAAACTCAAATAAGTCTTTGGCTTTACCCTCTTTAAGTGCGTGTACTAGCGTTGAGTTGGTATAGAGCATCAGCATCGTGATCCCATAGATCGTGAAACTGACCACATGCCATGCCGTACCTTTCATGCTGGAGAATACAATTAATAGTACCAATGCAGCCACACTAAGCGCAGCACCGATCCCATGAGTTACTGCATTGGCGACTTCTTCACGGCGGGAATAGGTATAGGTATTGGCCATATCAACCGTCCTTTCTAACCCTATTTTAAGTTCAATTTTATTCCATTATACACCTATTGCCGCAGATAAACATGTTGAGCATACGCTTATCAACGGCAATAGAGTCATGTATACGATACGTTCGTGTTCCCAAAAATGCTGTGTCTGTGTAAACCATCAGTTGACGGTAAAATTACTCTTCAGTAGACCCCTCTTCTACCTGCTCCTGAATTAAACCAGCAAACAGTGCGTGTACAAACTGCTCAGAATCGAATGGCTGCAGATCCTCCATTTTCTCACCCAAACCTACCATTTTCACAGGCAAGTCCAACTCTTGGCGAATCGCAACCACGATCCCTCCCTTAGCTGTTCCATCAAGCTTCGTCAGTACAAGTCCTGTCACGCCACTTTTCTCTCCAAAGAGTTTCGCTTGATTCAGGGCGTTTTGTCCTGTCGTTGCATCAAGCACCATCAGCACCTCATGTGGAGCATCCGGAATTTCACGCTGAATAACACGATAAATTTTGTTCAGCTCTTCCATCAGGTTGGATTTATTTTGCAGTCGACCAGCTGTGTCGCAGAGTAAAATATCCGCGTTACGCTGTTTAGCGGCTTGCACAGCATCAAACATCACTGCCGCCGGATCCGAACCCGCTTGCTGCTTAATGACTTCCACTCCAGCACGTTGTCCCCAAACCTCTAACTGTTCGATTGCACCTGCACGGAATGTATCCCCTGCTGCCATAATGACTTTTTTGCCCTGCTGTTTGTAACGATGTGCAAGTTTACCAATTGTCGTTGTTTTTCCAACACCGTTAACGCCAACAAATAGAATTACCGTAATTCCATTCGGGTTTAGCTTTAATTCATTATTTTGTTCTCCGCGCAGCAAGTCAGTTAGTTTCTCAGAAAGCACAGGCTGTAGCTCAGCCGCGTCCTCAATCTTGCGTTTTTTCACCTCAACACGTAATTCATCAATGAGATTCATCACGGTGTTAACACCAACGTCTGCTCCAATTAGAATTTCTTCCAATTCTTCGTAGAATTCCTCGTCGATTTTTTTGCGTCTAACCATAAGGTCAGATACTTTCTCAACAAACTCTTTGCGTGTCTTTTCGAGTCCTTCCTTAAACTGCTTCGTAACCGACTCCGTTTTGCTAGCAATGCTATCTCTCAGCTTCTTAAAAAAACTCATAAAGCCCCTCCATCGTGTGCATAGTCATACTTCATTTATAATAGACCATCTGTAATATTGCCCATACTTCGTAGTGCTCTTTTCAGACACGACCTAGTTAAACCATCTATGCGATCTCCGCTTCCTCGTCCTCCAACCTAACTGAAACGAGCTTGGACACGCCGCCCTCTTCCATCGTAACGCCATAGAGAACGTCAGCCTCCTCCATCGTACCCTTGCGGTGTGTCACCACGATAAACTGGGTTTGTTCGGAGAATTCACGTAGATATTGAGCAAATCGAACAACGTTCGCTTCATCCAGTGCAGCTTCAACTTCATCAAGAACACAAAACGGCACGGGTTTAACATGCAGGATGGCAAACAACAATGCCATGGCTGTGAGCGCTCGCTCTCCCCCGGACAATAGCTGCAAATTTTGCAGCTTTTTGCCTGGCGGCTGAGCGACGATATCTATTCCCGTATCCAGCATTCGCTCAGGATCCATTAGGACGAGATCCGCGCGTCCACCACCAAATAATTTGGAGAATACGGTGCCGAATTCACGGCGAATCGCATCAAACGTTGATTTGAAACGCTTAGCCATCTCGTCTTCCATCTCACGGATAACTTGATACAAGGTTGTTTTGGCCTCGACCAGGTCATTCTTCTGTTCACTGAGGAATTCATAACGTTCATTGACACGCTGGAATTCTTCAATCGCTCCCAGATTGACCTCACCAAGCGCAGATATACTTCGTTTGAGCTTCTGTACCTCAGCCTGTGTGCTTTCTACATCCTCTGGTACAGGATAACGCTCTTTAGCTAGCTCATATCCGAGCTCATATTCATCGGTCAATTTACGCAAAATATTTTCGAGCTCAACATCAAGCCTGTTCACGGAAATCTCGGTCTGACGCATCTGCTCTTCCACTGCTTTGAGCTGTGTGCGCTGTTCCTTTGTTTCACTTTCCGCAAGCTCTAGCTTCTTCGACAATTGACTTCGAGCAGCACGCTTGAAATCAAGCTCCTGAGAAGCTTCTGCTTTCTTCATCTTGTACTCGTTCAGATTCTCAATCTGCGTAACGCTCTCAAGTTGTGTTTTCTTCAGATCCGCTTCCATCGAGGCAAGCAAGGTACGATTCTGACGAAGTTCCTTCACAAGTGACTCGACTTCTCGTTCCAAACGGCGTAGCTGCTCTTCATTGGAATAACGCTCTTGATCCAGCTTACCTTCCCGCACTTTCAGTTCTGTCAATTGGCTCTGCAATTCCTCTTTGGCTGATTCATTGGCCTTACGCGCGAATTCAGCAGCGTGGATAGCACGATGCGTTGCCTTCTCTTCCTCTTCAAGCTGAGCAAGCTTTTGGACAGCGACCGCACGAGCATTATCCATCTCTTGAATCTCTTCTTTGAATCCACTCTTCTCTTGACCGGCTACAGCAACCTGCTCCAGTACGTGACGAAGCTCATGCTCAACCTGCTTCATTTCCATCGATGCCTGCTGTTCCGCATTACGCGTATCATCACCAGACTGTCGCAGCTCATCCAGCTTGTCCTGGCACTGCTCCAACTGAGCTTTCACATCGTCCACACTGCAATGCAATTTGACGATTTGGTTTTCGGTATCCACAATGTCTTGGTCCAACTGATCCAATTGCCGTTTACGGCTGAGCAGACTGCCGTTTTTCTTGTGCTGGCTTCCGCCTGTCATGGAACCACCTGCGTTAACCACATCGCCTTCAAGGGTTACTACCCGGAAGCGATATTGACACCGTGCAGCAATTTTGTTGGCTACCTCCAACGTTTCTGCAATGATGACATTACCAAGCAAGCTACCGATAATCGAAGCATACGTAGAGTCATATTGAACCAGATCGGCACCAATACCAACAAATCCATCCATACCTTCAATCATCGAGCGCTCATTAGCACCAATTGTACGTGGACGAATGACATCCAGCGGCAGGAATGTAGCTCTACCTAGTTGACGTTGCTTCAGAAAAGATATCGCCTGTCTGGAGACCGATTCGTTCTCCATGACGATATGTTGCACAGACGCACCCATCGCCGTCTCTACCGCAAGTTCAATCTTCTCAGGTACTTTGATCAGCTCAGCTACCGCACCATGAACCCCGCTCAGTGTACCTTTACGGGACGCCTTCAGGACTTCTTTAACACCAAGCATGAAGCCATCAAAATCATCCTGCATTTCTTTCATCGTATCACGTCTGGAAACTTGAGCTTCACGCTTCTGCTCCCATTTCCGCACGGTTCCGCGACTCTCTTCCAGCAGCTTCTGCAAGGACTGAAGTCGTTCACTCTCGGTAATGTATCCCCGCGGAGTTCACTAATTTCCTTGCCCAGACGAGCAACCTTTTTCTCAATTTCCGCCTTCCGCTGCTCTAACGTTTCCTTTTGCTCTTCCCATTTGCCCGACTCCTCGGATGCACGACTCATACGTCGCTCCAGCGTTTCTTTTTGCTGATCCACATAACGAATTTCGTTCCGTGTCTGTGCCATCTGATTCATTAATTCGAGCAAATTACCTTTGAGACTCTCCTCTTGTTGTTGACTGATACCTCCAGTCACCCCAATGAGCTTAGCCTCTTCCTCGGACAGGCTGTTTCTCACTTCCGTAAGTTCTTTCTCCAGCTTAGCGAACTTCTCACGAAGGGAGAGCAACTCAGCCTCACGCTCGCGGTGCTTTTCTTCACTGGCTGCAACGGTCACGGTCAATTGCTCATGGTTCGTTTGCAGATTGCGAGCTCGTTCTTTCAATAATTCTCTGTGCCCTTCACTCTTCTCGGTTGCTTCACTGAATTGCAGGAGCTCCGATTGCAGTCGCTCCGTCTCAGCTTCGAGCGTACGTAACGCATTACGATCGCTCTCTAGCTTTGCATCATGTGTGGAGACAATTGCAGAGAGACCAACCTCTTCCTGTTTTAACGATTGTAAACGTTCATTAGCCTTGCTCCAGGAAGCATGGATTTGTTCAATCTGATACACATACATCGAAATTTCTTGAGATTTCAACTGACTCCGTAATTCCTTATAGTGAATTGCCTTCTCCGACTGTTCTCTGAGCGGGCCAATCTGATCTTCTAGTTCAGTAACGAGGTCATGAATCCGCAGCAAATTTTGCTCTGTTTCATCCAGCTTTCGTGTAGCATCCCGTTTACGAGATTTATATTTGACGATACCAGAAGCCTCTTCGAAGATCCCCCTGCGGTCTTCTGACCGGGTGCTCAAAATCTCTTCAATTCGTCCCTGTCCAATAATCGAGTAGGCTTCTTTACCGATCCCTGTATCCATAAACAATTCTGTAATATCTTTCAAACGGCATGATTGCTTGTTAATAAAATATTCACTATCTCCGCTACGGTGTACACGACGTGTCACGGTCACCTCACCAAAATCTAAGGCAAGCGCATGATCCTCGTTATCGAGCGTTAAAGAAACTTCACCATAATTGACGGCTTTTCGCGCGTCACTACCAGCAAAAATAATATCTTCCATTTTGCCACCACGTAGTGATTTGGCGCTTTGCTCCCCCAATACCCAGCGAATTCCGTCAGATATATTACTTTTTCCACTACCGTTCGGACCCACAACCGCGGTTATGCCACGAACAAATTCCATCTCTGTTTTGTCGGCGAATGACTTGAATCCACCCAGTTCAATACGTTTAAGAAACATAGGGCTTCCCGTCACCTCCTCTTGCAAATTTCAGTTGTTGCAGCGCATATGATTGAATTAGGAGTACCCTAACCTCTCTTTACAAAAAAAAGAGCAAAAAGCAGTCCGGCTAATCATTCCGCCGGGGCGGACCCGCGGGGCTGCTCTTTGCTCTTCGTTTGTCTATGCGCTATCGGTAAAGCCTCAGGCTTCCGGAAGCTTCAATCGTTCCAGCGCTGCTGATGCAGCCTGCTGTTCAGCTTCTTTTTTGGAACGTCCTGTACCTCTGCCAAGCCGTTCTTGACCCATATGGACCTCGGAGACAAACTCCCTTTCATGGGCAGGACCCCGTTCTTCAACAATTCGATATTCCAAAGATCCCATGTTGTGATGCTGTGTGAGTTCCTGCAACTCCGTTTTGTAATCGCTCATTTGCAGCTTGCCGCCCAGAACGATTAACGGAAATACATGCTGATCCAGAAACGCCCTAACCGGTTCCAGTCCCTGATCCAGATATAATGCACCTATGAAGGATTCAAACACATCAGCTAGCAGCGCTGGCCGCGTCCGTCCTCCAGTCAGTTCCTCACCTTTTCCAAGAAGTACATACTGTCCAAAACCCAATGCTTCAGCAAATTTGACAAGGGAAGGTTCACAGACAATAGATGCCCGCAGCTTCGTTAGTTCACCTTCCGGACGGTTAGGATACAAATGATACAAGTATTCCGAAACAGTCAACTCCAATACCGCATCGCCTAGAAACTCCAAACGTTCGTTATCCTGATGTTGACTGAACCGGTGTTCGTTTACATACGAAGCATGGGTAAACGCTTGTTTTAAAAGCTGCCTGTTGTCAAATTTGATTTGAAGTTTGTGCTGTAATTGCTTCAGATCTTCACTCAAATTGAACTAGCCCCTTATGCTTCAAATTTTTTGAGAATAATGGTGGCATTGTGACCGCCGAATCCAAATGAATTGGACATTGCAATATTAACCTTCGTTTGACGTGGAACATTTGGTACATAGTCAAGGTCACATTCTGGATCTTGGTTCTCCAGATTGATCGTTGGAGCAAGTGTCTGATGTGTCAAAGACAATCCACAGATTACTGCTTCAACCCCACCAGCAGCCCCGAGCATATGACCAGTCATCGATTTAGTGGAACTCACAGCCAACTTGTACGCATGATCTCCAAACGCTTTCTTGATTGCCAGCGTCTCTGAGCGGTCACCTACAGGTGTGGATGTTCCGTGTGCATTGATGTAGTCCACTTCTTCAGGTTCAATACCTGCATTGCGAAGTGCCATCTTCATACAACGAGCTGCTCCATCTGGATCTGGTTCTGTCATGTGATGTGCATCCCCAGTCAATCCGTAACCAATGACTTCACCATAGATACGTGCACCACGTTTTTGAGCGTGTTCCAGTGATTCCAAAATCAGAATACCTGCACCCTCACCCATAACGAATCCATCACGTCCCGTATCAAACGGACGGCTAGAATGAGCTGGATCATCATTACGTGTAGACATCGCACGCATTGCACAGAAACCAGCAAGTCCAGTTGGGCGGATCGTTGCTTCAGCTCCTCCGCAGATCATTGCATCTGCATCACCGTTAGCAATCAACTTGAAGGAATCTCCAATGGAGTGTGTTCCTGTAGCACAAGCAGTTACTACGTTAATGTTCGGTCCTTTTGCACCAAGAGAGATCGACATTTGACCAGAAGCCATATTCGAAATCATCATTGGGATGAAGAAAGGGCTAACACGTTTAGGACCTTTTTGCAGCAATGCGTTATGCTGATCTTCCCAAGTACCCAATCCACCGATACCGGATCCGATTGATACGCCAAAACGCTCTGCCTCAATGTTCTCGTCAATTTTCAAGCCGCTGTCTTCCACAGCTTTGAATCCGGCAGCTACAGCAAACTGAACAAAACGATCCATTTTGCGTGCGTCCTTACGATCCATATATTCTTCCGGGTTGAAATCCTTGATTTCGGCAGCAATTTGAGTAGTATATTCACTTACATCAAATGCCTCAATCTGAGAGATTCCGGACTTACCTGCCATTAAACTTCCCCAGAACGTCTCTAAATCTTTTCCGAGCGATGTCATTACGCCCATTCCGGTAATTACTACTCTTTGTTTCAAACCGACTCACCTCTATATCGACTGCTTTACGCAAGTATTTTTGTGGAAAATCCGCAGGTGACACGTAAGAAATCAAGATGAATTCCTGACTTAACCTACGCTTCCTGCGGAATGAGAAAAACCAATGAATGATGAGAAGTCCCGCCTGTTCGAAAACAGGTGCGGGACTGAATTGACTTTAGGTATGAGATTGTATGTAGTTTACAACTTCACCTACGGTCGTGATTTTTTCTGCATCTTCATCAGAGATTTCCAAATCGAATTCATCTTCCAATTCCATGACCAATTCCACTACATCCAAAGAATCAGCACCCAAATCTTCTTTGAAAGATGCTTCAAGTGTAACTTCAGCTTCGTCTGCGCCCAAGCGGTCGACGACGATGCGTTTTACACGCTCCAATACATCGGACATCCGGTTCACCTCCTCCTTGGTATTATACGAGAATCGCAGGCAAAATGCCATAGAAGACATATGCGGCTCCCGGCCGGGGAATCCGGCCTTTTTCCGGCATTTCGGATCGTCCAGCGCCTGTTCCCCGACTATTGTTCACGTCAGGAAAGAATTACATGTACATGCCACCATCGACATGAAGTGTCTGACCTGTCATATAAGATGAAGCTTCTGATGCCAGGAATGTTACGACACCAGCAATTTCATCCGGCTGACCCAGACGGGACAATGGAATACCACTTAGCATACCATCAACCAATTCCTGGGACAGTTCTTTCGTCATATCCGTTTCAATGAAACCTGGTGCAACACAGTTCACTGTGATGCCTCGTGAAGCGAGTTCACGAGCAGATGCTTTCGTTAAACCAATCACGCCTGCTTTAGCAGCAACATAGTTGGCTTGACCTGCATTACCAAGTACACCTACAACAGAGGAAATATTAATAATTCTTCCTGAGCGCTGCTTCATCATCGGGCGCGTAACTGCCTTCAGGCAGTTAAATACACCTTTTAGATTCGTCTCAATAACCTGATCAAACTCTTCTTCTTTCATACGCATAATCAGGTTATCACGAGTAATTCCCGCATTGTTAACGAGAATATCGACATTACCCCACTCTTCAAGCGTGGCTTTGACCATCTGTTCAGCCTCATCCATCAGACCCACATTAGCCTGAACGGTAATTGCTTTGACCCCTTTGGCACGGATCGCTTCCGCTACCTCCTCAGCAGCCGCTTGGCTGCCTGCATAGTTCACGGCAACGTTGGCACCCGCCTCCGCCAGAGCAAGCGCGATACTGCGCCCAATTCCACGGGATGCACCTGTAACCAATGCATTTTTTCCTTCTAACGGTTTAGACATAATCTTTCCTCCTCTCCCAAATATAGAGTTACCACTTACCACTCCGATGACAGAACAACGTTCCGATCACTGTTATCCCCAGATTTTTTGATCCCCTTTTCTAAAGGGAAAATCTTGTGATAGCGTATGCTTCCGATGTGGCTTTCTTTAAGAAAGCTTTCAGGCAAACGCTTCGCTTCTTCACGTTTTTTTATTGCAAAGCAGCTGCCGTTGCTTCAAGTGTTTCAAGACTGTTTACGTTGTACAGTTTTACGGTTTTATCTGTCTTTTTAATTAAACCCGTTAGTACACTTCCCGAACCAATCTCGATAAACGTGTCTACACCTTGCTCAATAAGCCATGTCACACTGTCTTCCCATAATACGGGAGAATAGACCTGTTCTGTCAACAATTGTTGAACTTGTCCATCTTCTACCGGCTGTGCAGTCACATTAGCCACAACAGGAACATTAGCTGGTGCGAAAGAAACAGTTGTAAGTTTATCTGCTAGTTTCTCTGCCGCATCCTTCATCAAGGAAGAGTGGAACGGCCCACTGACTTCCAGTGCAATTGCACGTTTGCCGCCTGCTTCTTTCACACGTTCCGCTACTGCAGCAACGCCTTCTTTAACACCTGATATAACAATTTGACCTGGGCAGTTCATGTTCGCCAGTTCTACGACATGTCCACTTTCAGATACGTCAAGGCAAAGCACCCCCAGCGCTTCCCGATCCGCACCCAGTACTGCAGCCATCGCTCCCTGTCCACCTGGTACAGCCTGCTCCATGTACTGACCGCGTGCCCGGACAATACTTACCGCATCAGCAAACGACAATACGCCTGCCGCCACTAGTGCACTGTATTCTCCCAAGCTATGTCCAGCCATGTAATCCGCTTGAATTCCTTTTTCCTTAAATGCCTCAAGCCAAGCAATACTTGCTGTCAACAGAGCCGGTTGTGTATTTGATGTCTGTTTCAACTCAGTCTCCGGACCTTCAAATATCAGGTTGCTCAGCGAAAAGCCAAGCGTTTGATCAGCTACTTCAAAAATTTCTTTTGACGCTGGAACCGTCTCATACGCTTCCTTCGCCATACCTACCGCCTGTGATCCCTGACCGGGAAATACAAATGCTATTTTACTCATCAGATTCATCTCTCCAAGCTATCTAATTTACCAAACGAGTACAGATGCTCCCCATGTCAGTCCGCCGCCGAATCCAACCATCAGTACGGTATCTCCAGCTTTCATGCGTCCTTCTTCAGCAGCTTCAACCAAAGCAAGCGGGATAGAGGCCGCTGATGTGTTAGCATATTTATCTACGTTCACAACTACTTTTTCTTCTGGAAGATCCAGTCGCTGCATCGCGGATTGAATGATACGAATATTAGCTTGATGCGGAACAAACAAATCTACGTCTGAGCGATCCATACCTGCTTTGTTCAACACTTCTAGCGTAGCCGTTCCCATAACACGTACCGCAAATTTGAATACTTCCCGACCATTCATGTAGATGTAATGCTTTTTGTTCTCAATAGTCTCTGCAGAAGCCGGTAAACGTGAACCTCCACCTTCCAGTTGAAGCAGGCTACCGCCCGCACCTTCAGCACCAAGATCAAATGATTTGAATCCACGGCCTTCAGGCACTTCCCCAACGATTACCGCGCCTGCGCCATCTCCGAACAGTACACAGGTATTCCGATCCGTGTAATCCGTAATACGAGACAGACAGTCTGCACCAATAACAAGTGCATTATTGTAAAGACCACTTTTGATAAAGCTTGTTGCTGTCGCAAGTCCATATACAAAACCAGAGCAAGCAGCAGACAGGTCAAACGCAGCTGCACCTTTAGCGCCTAATTTATCTTGAAGAATACAAGCAGTAGAAGGGAAAGCAGAATCTGGTGTAATCGTTGCAACGATGATTAGATCCAAATCGCTACCTGTCATACCCGCAGATTCCAAAGCCTTGATCGCTGCTTCATATGCCAGATCCGAAGTGGCTTGATCCGGTGCAGCGATGTGACGCTCTTTGATTCCTGTTCGACTGACAATCCACTCGTCATTTGTATCTACCATTTTTTCAAGATCGCTGTTTGTCAAAATTTTCTCAGGCACATATTTCCCCGTACCAATAACCCCAACCGGGCGCAAATTATTCATGTCGTCACTCACTTCCCGCTAATTTCCTTAGATATGCTCTCCACTAGCTGATTCTGTACTGCGATCCGTGCTTGACGCACTGCATTTTTGATCGCATTCCCATCGGCCGACCCATGACTCTTAACAACCAGTCTGCTTAAACCGAGAAGCGGCGCGCCGCCATGCTCGGTATAATCCAGTTTCCGTTTCAGACCTCTCAGCTCAGGCATAAGCACAGCAGCAGCCAATTTGCTTTTGAGTGACGATGAGAACTGTTCTTTGAGCAGAGTAAAAATGGCACCTGCTGTGCCTTCCAGCGATTTTAACAATATATTTCCTGCAAACCCGTCGCAGACAAGCACATCACATGCACCTGTCAGTACGTCACGAGCTTCAACATTTCCTACAAAACGAATCGGTAACTGCTCCAGCAAAGGATAGGCATGTTTCGTGAGTTCGTTTCCTTTACCAGGCTCTGTACCTACATTCAACAAACCCACTCGCGGTGAGTCAACACCTTGAACCTTCTGTCTATACAAGCTACCCATAAGTCCATACTGCGCAAGATGCTCTGGCTTCGCATCCATGTTAGCGCCAAGATCCAATGCAAGTACACCTACATCATCAATCGTTGGAATCATCGGTGCGAGTGCTGGACGCTCGATGCCATCCATGCGACCTACAACTAGTAATCCGGTTGTCATGAGTGCTCCGGTATTGCCCGCAGAGATCATGGCATCTGCTTCACCTTCCTTCAGCATCCTTCCGGCTACGACCATGGAAGCATCCTTTTTACGGCGGACAGCTCTCACAGGTTCATCATCCGAACCGATAACTTCAGAAGCATGACGAATGGACAGATTCGCAGGCTTAACCGCAGCTTGACTCAGAAGCGGTTCAATTTGGGCTTCGTCGCCAACCAGAACGATCTGTGTATCCGTCCATTCTGTGGCGGCTGCAATCGCCCCTTCGACCGTTGCCGCAGGGGCATTATCGCCTCCCATAGCATCAATGACAATCTTCATACCAGTTGACCTCCCTCTACGCTGTCTTCTCCACCCGAACGGTAGATAACAAAGTTGCCTTGGAACACCATTTCTTCCCCCACATAAGTGAACACTTCCACTTTGGCTTTTCCCTTTTGACCTGAGATTGATCTGACATAGGCCTTGGCAATACATTTCTCAGCCAGATGAACAGAACGCACAAAACGAATGTCTGCCGATGCAGTCAATGCGATCTCATCATTAATCACCGCTACAGCAAGGGAGTTCGCCTGGGCAAAAACATAGTGACCACGAGCAATACCCGTTCTGGAAAAGACATGCTCTTCCTTAATCTCAAACAAGGAGATTCCACTCTTGTCCAACTGCAAGTCTACAATATCACCGATAATCTCATGCAGAGGCAAAGAGCGAACCTGATCGTATGAGCGCTCTGCCATTAGTTTCATCCGTTCCCGAAGCTCAGGTATGCCAAGCTCCAGCCTGTCGAGACGAATCGTCTGAATACTCACTTTTAACTGTCGTGTAAGCTCCTGATCCGTCACAAACGGGTTGTCTTCGATCATTTTGGTCAACTGTTGCTGCCTCTGTCTTTTCGGTACACGTTCGATGCCTGACACCCCCAGCTATATCGTTTACGGAACCGCCCATCCGGTCAGTTCTATCCTTGATGCTTATTACTCTATAATTACGCCCGAACTTCAGGGCCTTTCTTCGTACAAGTTATAACTCATATCTATGTAACGTCAAATCTTAGAACCTGGTACTAAACTATAGTATATCTCATCCTGTGTCAAAAAGAAAGGCTGATCCATCAAAAACAATCCGTTATTCTGAAGCTTCGCTCCACCCGCCCGTATTATACGAAACCCTTGTCCTATACCGAAAAAATATCTATATAGCTTGAACTAGACATTTGACAGAAGCAACGCGGATAGAAGTAATGTGAAGCAACAAAGCGTCTAAGCTCCATCCCTACAAAAAAATGAAAAAGAAAAAGTAGCACTCCACCGAAATGAAGTACTACTTATTAGCTAGCTATTATTGAGAGATGATCTCTCTTGCTTTGTACGTTCCGCACACTTTGCAAACGTGGTGACTAAGTTTCAGTTCGCCACATTGCTCACATTTCACCATGCCCGGTACAGCCAATTTAAAGTGAGTGCGACGTTTGTCGCGACGCGTCTTGGACGTTCTCCGTTGAGGTACTGCCATTATTCCCACCTCCTTATCAAAATCAACCTTTGCAGGTAGTTGTTACGTTCGATTTTCAATCATGCTCATTTAAAAAAATCCTTGAGCCCTGCAAGCCGCGGGTCGATAACTTCGTTATCACAACCGCAGTCACCTTCGTTCAACTCGTGGCCACACTTAGGGCATAACCCTTTGCATGTATCGCTACAGAGCGGTACAAACGGAAGATGTAGCAGAAAAGTTCCCTCGGCATAAACCTTCAGATCAACGCTATCTTCATCCACATAGAAAGTATCGTCGTCTTCGTGCAATTCCTCTGGTTGTTTTCCCTGCTTGAATTGCTCATGAAAATCAATATGAAAATGTTCATTAATCGGCTTAAGACATCTGGAGCATAACATGTCCGCTCCTGCTGTCAGCTTGCCATGAACATCCACAACGTTTCCCTCTTTCTGTTCTGCAGATAAATCCGCAGTCAGCGGGGTAACGGCTGTGATATCTTGTCGGTTAGAAACCAGTTCCATAACATCCCACTGTTCATTGAACTGTAGGGGACGATCACTGGTTGCCACTTTGCGAAATGGCATTAACATTTCCATCACTCCAAACGAAACCAATCTCATAATTGTTGTCAAACGCATTACGACATGTATACAGATCAAGCTGAGGTATAAGCACTTCATTTCCTGACTGTATGTATTCTGACGCTATATCATTAAAACTATTATGAAATTGACTTAACAAACAAAAATCATTATACCGATTTTCCAAGAGGTTTGTCAACACTTTTAACTTTACACCCTTTTTTATAACCGATGTTCTCCAACCGAACACACACATTGAAACATTATAGGCTTACTTCACGCGAACTACAAGCATCTATTGCATGAATAACCGGTCACAATTCGTTGATAATTAGTGTGATCTATATCACACGACCCTCCATGCTCCGTATCTATACTTGTTGTAAACCGAGGCACATTAAGCATGCATGACGGATTTATTCTACTATTTTAAGTGAATGTAGTGATCGTGCAATAAGAAAACGGAATGCAGCTAAACATGGAGCTTACGGATATTGTGCAACTATTATAGAGAACGAACGTGGTGTAATGGAGATGAAGAAAATCTTCTTCGACCACATCCGCTTCTGTTTTTTCCAAACTAAATACTTACGACGACGCTAGTGAAGCCGCTTAGCAGACTACGTGACAACCTGCTTTTTTTTGCTAATTAGATTCTAATAGTGCGTGTTCAAAAAGAGCGGTTTTCAGTACCAAGAAGATGGGATGAAGATAGAAATGGAGTAGCGGAGCGTAGGCAAAACTACGTGAGCAACGGACATTTCGGCTGAATCCCATATAGGGCGCTGAGATGCCTCAAGGCATCCTTCGTAATCAAAAGCGGACTTTTTGAACAACCTCTAATACGTTCATCTTATTATCGGGAGGGAATTTCATGTTAAGTGAAAACACGATTAAGGTCATCCAATCCACAGTCCCTGTGCTCGAAGTGCACGGTGAAGCCATTACCCGAAATTTTTATCAAACGATGTTCACCGCGCATCCAGAACTGTTGAATATATTCAACCACGCTAACCAGAAACAGGGACGGCAACAGGCAGCCCTTGCAAACATGGTATATACCGCTGCCTTGCATATCGACAATCTCGCTGCCATCTTACCTGCGGTACGCCAAGTCGCTCATAAACACCGTAGCCTTGGCATCGTTCCCGAGCAGTATGCCATCGTTGGTACGTATCTGCTTCAAGCGATCAAAGACGTGCTCGGGGATGCAGCAACCGATGAAATCATAACGGCATGGGGTGAAGCCTACCAAGTCATTGCAGATGCCTTTATCGGAATTGAACAGGATATGTATGCTACAGCAGAGAAACAAACGGGCGGCTGGGAAGGCTTCCGTTCGTTCAAAGTGGCGAAGAAGGTGCAAGAGAGCGACATCATTACTTCCTTCTACCTGTATCCAGAGGATGGTCTGCCCATCGCCAGCCATGAACCGGGACAATATATCAGTATCAGAATCCATCCAGAGGGACAACAATTCACCCAGATACGTCAGTATAGCCTTTCTGATGCTCCTGATAAACCTTATTACCGTATTTCTGTCAAAAGAGAACAGGGTTCCATGGATCGTCCAGATGGGGTGATCTCCACATATCTTCATGAACACATTGTAGAAGGCTCTATTGTCGAGTTATCAGCTCCGGCTGGCGATTTTACGCTTCATGCAGAAGACTCAAGCCCTATTGTACTCCTTAGTGGCGGAGTGGGTATTACGCCAATGATTAGTATGCTGAATACCCTTATGCAAAAGGGAGATAAACGTCCAATCACATTTATACATGCCAATGTAGATAGCGCCAACCACGCGTTCCGAGAACACGTAAACCTACTAGCTGAGAACAATGATAATGTTCGTGCTTATTATTGTTACACCCAACCGAGCAGCTCAGATCGCGATATCTCATGTTATCACAAGGAAGGTTACATGGATGCCGACTGGCTTCGTCAGATCATAGACAACTTGGATGCAACATTTTACATGTGTGGATCTGTCCCATTCATGCAGAGCGTCTATGCAGCACTAGATGAAATTGGCGTATCACCTGACCAGATCCATTATGAATTTTTTGGTCCAAAGGTACAGCTCGTCCCTTCTGTAGAAGGTGTATAACGTATAAACTTGCGATTTCACAATAAAATGACGGGCTAACCCTTCAAAAGGCATGCTTAAGCATCTTACGATGCGAGAGTGATGCCTTTTTTTGCAATGTTTGTGGCGGCCTTTGATTTGATCATCCGACCCACCTAGCCTATTATGGTAAAAGATGAATGCCCCCTAATGTGAATTGAACCAAACGTTAGATGCGCATGTTGAAAAGAGTTTCTTAGTTTCTGGAAAAGGAGTGTACCTTACATATGAAGGCCGTTGGTGTCATTGTTGAATATAATCCGCTGCATAACGGGCATGTCTATCATTTAAGCGAGGCCCGGCGACTTAGCGGTGCAGATGCCGTCGTTGCTGTGATGAGCGGCCCTTTCCTCCAACGCGGCGAACCCGCCATCGTAGGTAAAAGGGCACGCACCGAGATGGCGCTTCATGCTGGCGCCGATCTCGTGGTTGAACTGCCGGTTGCCTATGCCGTACAACCGGCGGAGTGGTTTGCGTATGGTGCGGTGGCATTGCTGCACCATACCGGGGTTGTCGACTCGCTCTGCTTCGGCAGCGAGTCGGGGGACCTGGACAGCCTGCAGCGCATTGCGCGCGTGCTGGCTGTAGAGCCCGCAGGGCTGCGCGAGGATATCGCGCGCCGCCTGCGGGAGGGCGCCAGCTACCCCGCCGCGTACGCAGGCGCGGCGACGGCACTGGCGCCTGGCGGCGTCGATGCTCGCGACGCCGCTGCACTGCTGGAGCAGCCCAACAATTCGCTTGGGCTGCACTACCTGATCGCGCTGGAACGGTTAGGCAGCGCGATCCAGCCCTTTACCGCGGCGCGTACCGGTGCCGCGTATCACGAGGCGACGCCCGGGCCTGGGGCGATCGCCAGTGCAACAGCCGTCCGCCGCCTGTTAATGGCGGACGAGCCCGAAGCCGCCGCGCAGTACGTGCCGGCGGCAACTCTTGCCATTCTCCAGCGGGAATGGCAAACCCGGCGCGCTCCCGTGGACTGGGAGCGCTTTGTCCAGCCGCTGTTGCACATCGCGGCGACCCGCCGTGCCTCCGAGCTAGCCAGCATCGCCGAGGTCACGGAAGGACTAGAGCATCGGCTGATCCGTACCCTGTCTCAGCTGGCGGAGCCTTCAGTTGATGCCTTGCTTAGTGCATTGAAGACCAAGCGGTATACGCGGACGAAGCTGCAACGGATGTTAACACATGTGCTGTTAAATCATACTAAGGCTGAGTTATCCCCAGCATCTTGGCTGAAGGGCCAGGCTACCTTCGAATCCTTGGCTTCAGCTCGAAAGGTCAGAGCCTGCTCAAACAAATGAAACGTTCCGCATCTCTACCCGTCGTGATTAAGCCATCTACCTTTAGTCACAGCCAGCTTGAACTGGATATACAGGCTCAGGCAGCATATGCCCTCGCTTACGCTGACAAAGACACAAGAACGATGTACAGCGACTATTTTGATCCACCAATAAGATACTAAATAGGAATATAAGCATACTCAATCTGCGGGATATTCTATCATTGAGGATATGTAACTACAACCGATTGAGCTTACCAAAGACATTCAGTTCCTAAATACCGTTATACTTCGGTTAACCCCTTGTTGTTACAGGAACTAACGGTTCGATAATCATGTCTGAAAGCCCTTGGTCAAAATCAGAGTTATACTGTGCTCAACAGCCAAAAAACCTTCCACTGTAGCAGGCGAATTCTGCTCAATGGAAGGTTTTTTTGATCAGGCAAAGCCTATTCATGAACGAGCCTCTCTCCCTACACCGTCTCGTCGCTGTAAACGAATCTGAGAGACCTTATTCCGTCATTTCACAACGAATGGAAATGGTAACGAACCTGAGAAACGTTATATTGCAAAATACCACGGAATGAACCTAATTCTCGCGTCCAAAAGGCTCATTAGCGTGTCTACGATTTGTTAGCATCTCCTGAATGCCATTTTTCCGTGAATAACGCCGACTGAGTTCGTTAGAACTAGTACATCATTGAGAGTCGTGACTTCAAAGCTCACACTCACTTAAGAGCACGAGCACCGCCTATTTCCCCCGCCCCTACCCTACTACTTTTCCTTGACGTCCCTCTGCATGCCTACGCAGAATATCCTTGCTTGGAATTATATTCATCAGACACCGCTTTCTTCAATGATCCCCATCCTCAATACACCCTAATCAGTTTCTATTCACACCATCTGAATTACAGCACATCTTGCCTTTCTTGGCGCGTCCAGATGCTCATTCGTACCATCAGATCTACTTACAAACTTGAGCATTGGTACGATATTCCGCCCAATCAAGGCACAAAAAAACATGGTCTTTTGGAGGTAGTGGGAGAACAGTTTTTTGTACGGGGTTGATCATCCTAAAAGAGCTACGTTCTCCCGGTCCCACCATCGTAAAACGACTATAAAAAAAAGGCCAACCAGTAATGACTGGCTAACCTGATAATACGAAAAGAGGCTATCCATAACCTCTCATGTAAACAACTCGCTATCCCTAATTAAGACTTCACAGATAACGTTTTTAGGTAAGCCAGTGCATCGTCAACGCTACTGACCGGAACCAGCTTCATTTGTGTATCAATTTGTTTTGCCTTCGCTTCGGCTTCCTTATAATTATCTTTGGGTACGAAGAAAATCTCCGCGTCCTTCCGATCCGCAGCCACAATTTTGTGAATCACGCCCCCGATTGGACCAACCGTACCATCCTTTGTGATCGTACCCGTACCTGCGATACGATGACCTTTGGTCAGGTCACCAGCCGTCAATTGGTTATAGATCTCCAGTGTGAACATTAACCCTGCAGACGGCCCTCCTACTTGCGTGCTTGTAAATGTGATCTGTTTATCGGGGTCCTCCGGCTTCACTTTCTGAACCGTACCAATCATCACACCTAAGCCTGGACGCTTTTCCCCTGTTTTGTTGTCGGTCACTTCTACAAGTTGAATCTCACGGCTAATCGTTTCTCCGCCACGCTCCAATTGCATTTCAACCGTATCTCCTGGTTTTCTTCCCTTTAGTTGGGCAGATAAAATCGTATTATCAGGTGTTGCTGTTCCATCCACACCCAAAATAGTATCGCCAGGTAAAATATCCCCTTGCGGTTTAGGATCCTGTGACAGTCCAAATACAAAGATGTGCTCAGGAACGATAGAGTATTTGATTCCAGCCTTTTCATAAGCCGCTTCCATCGCGGAGGATTGAGAATCACTCATGAACCACACTTGTTCTGCAGAGTATTCTGCTTCACTTTTGCCACGTAATCGATCTTCTTTTTTATCGATTTGTGCATTTCGATTAAACAAGGACGTTCCGAGTAGAAATACGTTGGCATATGTAGCCGACACCGTCGTCATCATAAACACTCCGTTTTCTTCCTTATCCCCACCCTTGACCGTTACCATCGGTTTAATTTCATCTGCACTGCCAGGCAGATAAATGATATACGGCGTTGGCATGTATACTGCAACATAGAGAATCAGAGCTACCACGATCACAAAGATCGACGCTTTGAAACCCCCAGATTTCCGAATCCGATTCATCGCATGAGCCCCCGTTCTTTACGTTTCTTAAATATTTATAAGTCTAACACTCTCGTCAACTTGCATACAATGGTACAGGCCGGATAGGCCGCTGTGAGCAGCCGCTTGTCCGGTCAAGGCCGAACCGTCTACGGACGCCATTCGGCCGTCCACATCCATCCAACAGCCCGAGTGTAAACGCGGCGCTATATCCTATGAGGTGAATTGATGAATATGCAGACCGAGGTTACCCGTTCGGGCCTGTTACGAACCATTTTTCTAAGT
Source organism: Paenibacillus sp. DCT19 (assembly GCF_003268635.1). NCBI lineage: Bacteria > Bacillati > Bacillota > Bacilli > Caryophanales > Paenibacillaceae > Paenibacillus > Paenibacillus sp. DCT19. The sequence goes on along the minus strand of NZ_CP029639.1, from coordinate 2,424,242 downwards.
AGTGGTGCAATGTTGCTAGTTGTCGCCGTTGTATTATCTCCCAAAGAAGCCTTCGATGCTTCCATTCAAGGGCTCGATATTTGGTGGAAAATTATTTTCCCCGCCATGCTGCCTTTCCTCATGCTTGCCCAGATGTTAACCGCATTTGGGTTTACCGATGCACTCGGCGTTCTGCTCGGGCCACTCATGCAGCGTTTGTTTCGGTTACCCGGTCAGGCTGGACTGGCTATAGCTGTGGGCATGTGTGGTGGCTTTCCTGCAGGAGCTGATACAGCTGCACGGCTTGTACAAGATCGACAAATAACCGCCAAACAGGCGGGTGTCTTGGCAGCCGTTGCTCATTTCTCCAATCCAATGATGATTATCATCGTCTTGGGTGCAGCTTTTCTTCATCAGCCTGCTGCTGGATACTTTCTTCTCGGTATACATTGGATTAGCGGATGGATTGCCGCCATGATCGGTATTCGCCTATTGCCTGTAGGTCGGGCAGCAAGCATTGGCACAAGCTCGTCCTCAGATGTATCACCAAATCTTTCAGAACCAGCACATACACAAGCACATCCCATTTCCTCTTCCAAAAAGCCTGTCGTTCCCCGCCATACACTTTGGCAGCGTATGAACCTTGCCGCTCGCGAGGCTCGTAGCCGTGATGGACGGGGATTCGGTAAGCTTCTTGGTGATACGGTCTCCCAAGCCGTTCAGACCTTGATGATGACCGGAGGATTTATGATTGTATTTGCGGTGTTTATTCGACTGCTGAGCCTATATCTTACGCCAGGTGCTTCCGTTTCCTTATGGTCATCGCTGCTGGAAATCCATCTCGGAATCTACCATCTAAGTCAAACCTCTCTGGCTCCTGTAGTTATGATCGCTCTCGTTGCAGCCGTATTAGGCTGGGGCGGCCTTTGCTCCCATTTACAAGTCTCTGCCGTTCTAAAATCAGTCGGGCTTGCGACAAGGAATATGATTGACTTTATAGCCATACGACTCTTACACGCACTGATCGCTTTCGCCATGAGTCTTGTTCTATGGACACCTTTTAGTCGATACAGTACAGAGATCTGGACTACGTTTCAAACGACCACAAACATTGGATTGCCAGCTGCACCGCAATGGTTTTCCCTGTTCAGTAGCAGTTCTAGCCTAGCGTTACTTGGGTACGCCATTCCGGTAGCAATGGTCAGTCTTGCTCTGCTACTTGTAATTATGATCAGTCTTTCAGGGCTGACGCGTTGGTTTAACGAGCGTTCTTCTCGCTAATCTTCTGACGTAGCGCAGCTTCCACTTCAGGGGATACCAGATCCGTTACATCTCCATTGTAATGCGCAATTTCTTTTACAATACTGGAGCTGAGATACGAATACTTCGGATTTGTCATCATGAAAATGGTCTCCGCATCTGGATTCAATTTACTATTGGTGGAAGCGAGTTGCAGTTCGTATTCAAAATCAGTGACCGAGCGAATACCTCGCACGATAACTTGCGCTTCTTTTTGGCGTACATAATTGGCCGTTAGATCGCGGAAGCTATCCACCTCAACATTAGGCAGATGACGCGTCACTTCCGTAATTAATTGCTTGCGCTCCTCCACCGTAAACAGTGGGTTTTTGCTCATATTATTCAGTACCGCAACAATCACACGGTCAAATTGCTTCGATGCTCTAGCAATAATGTCCAGATGTCCCATCGTTACAGGATCAAAACTACCTGGATAAACGGCAATCCGTTCTTGACGATGTATCATTTCACTCATGGAGATCCTCCTCTTCCGCTGTGCTGGATTCTCCATCTTCGGATGCATGAGGTGCATAATGATAAATGGAAACCGCAGTTTCCCCGTACAATGCTTTGCGCGTTTGTTCAAACGGGCCGAATTGCTCAGGGTACAGATGTTTAGATTCATATTCAAGCACGATAGTCGCTTCAGGTTTAAGCAGCTCCAGTTCATGCATCGTAAGCATAAGTTCATCCCCGTTCTTCATCCGATAAGGGGGTCGAGGAACACGAGATCAAATGTGGTACTCCGCTTGGCGAGAGCCTTTAACGCCCGCCCTGCATCATTTCGATATATAGCCGCCTGATTTTCCAGCTTCGTTGCTGTCAGATTCATGCGGATGACTTCAATGCTCTTTGGTTCCAAATCAACAAAAACAGCCTTGTCCATGCCACGGCTCAGCGCCTCAATTCCGAGACCACCACTGCCCGCAAACAGATCCAATGCCGTTCCACCCTCAAAATACGGGCCAATCATACTAAATAACGCTTCCTTCACCTTGTCGGTGGTCGGCCGCGTTCCTGTGCCAGGAACCGCCTTCAACGGTCTACCTTTTGCACTTCCAGATACCACTCTCACGAATGAGTCACCTATTCTCTCTATGTAAGTTTATTGATACAGCTATCGTACCACAATCGGGATCAGTTTGAAAAATAATGGCTTCATGGTATACCCATAAAATCAAAATATGAATTGATGATTATGTATAAAAAGGAAACCTTCTGGCTATTCTATAATTATCGACATCACAAGTGTCGTAGACAACCGCGGAGAAGACTTACGTTTCCCCATAAGCTCTTCGTCCGGTTTCTCCTCTCCCATGAAAGGAGACCTCGAAAGAGGTCTCCGAATAAAAGCCTATCAGAGCGAGCTCTGGTAGGCTTTTATTTTTGCATTGCACTCGTACCCATATTTCGTCAGAACCATTACCCTGATGTTGTGTTATCTTGATCCAAATTTGGACCACCCGAATACAGGTCTTAACAACCTATGAAGCCAAAAAGCGATGACCGTGCCCGCAGTCCATGAACTGCGATTCTGTAAGTAATCCATGTACTGATCGCTGATCATGTAGGTATTCGTGGAGGCAGGACTCTTCAAACCGAACTGTTCCCATTGGGCTGGATCATTGGAACCTTCGAGCATTGCTAGCATATTGGCGGACTCTTTAGCTATTTTAGCCGGAATTTGTTCAAATGCTTCGGTGATATATCTGTGGAATTCATCCATTGGATTCTGGTTAGTAAGGCTTTCCAGATGGATGCTCTCCCGTATATAAGATGCGTATGCTAGATGGTCTGCCCAGAACTCGTCCATATAAAAAAGGCGAACTCGTTGCTCCGAAGGACTCATAGGTAGGTACCCATTCAGTATTCGGAACCGCTCCTCATGTAGAATTCGTCTCTGATCTTCTATCATATCCGAATAACCGTTCAGTTCCTGCTGAAGATCGAAGTTTTGCCCCATTATAACACGCTGAATATGCTCCAGTTTGCTATGATATATCGGCTCATTGAGACGCCCATCCTGTTTTGGTACGCGAATTGCATCACGAATGCCGAACTGAAGCAGCAAATCATCCTCTAAACTTACATAAAAGACAGAATCTCCAGGGTCTCCTTGGCGACCCGAACGTCCGCGTAACTGGTTATCTATCCGTACACTTTCATTCATATGTGTCCCAATCACATACAATCCACCCAGTTTCACAACCCGGTCTACTTGAGTAGGATCACCTCCCCCAAGCCGAATATCGACACCACGCCCTGCCATATTGGTTGATACCGTTACAGCGCCAATTTCTCCAGCTTTAGCTATAATTTCTGCCTCTTTTGCATCATTCTTCGCATTCAAAATATGGCATTTCACCCCCGCACCAGCTAGGGCTTCCGCCAGTTTGTGAGACTCTTGAACACTTGACGTACCTATGAGCATTGGACGCCCCGTTGCATGAACAGTCACAATTTCTTGTACCAGCGCTCTAAGTTTGGCTTCTTGGTGTGTGTATATCCTATGTGCATGGTCGGTTCGTTTGATTGGCTGGTTCGGCAGGATCTGTACAACCTCAAGTTCATACATCCTTTTGAATTCCATGCTGGAAGCTAGAGCCGTAGCCGTCATCCCGCTAATTCTTGGATACAGACTAATAAAGTGTTGAACGGTAATCGTTCCAAGAATCTTTCCGCCAACTTTATATTGCAATCCCTCTTTGGCCACAAGCGCTGTTTGCAAACCTTCTGGTAAGTATCGATTCTCTGCCACACGCCCCGTAAATTCTTCAATCAGTTCTATTTCACCATTCCTAACGATGTAGTCGACGTCTCTTCTTAACAACGTTTCGGCATGTAATGCACAATTTAATGACGTTAACAAGTGACTGTTATGGTGATCGTATAAATTGCCACACTCTAGCAAGGACTCCACCTTCGCTGAGCCTGTTTCATTCAAATATACGTTACGTTGAAATTCGTCGAAATGATAATGCTCCAATGGCACGAGCTGTCTAGCCACTTCAGCGAAACGAATATAATCACCGCTAGAAGCGCCAGACTCTCCACTAATGACCAATGGAACCCGTGCTTCATCAAGCAGCAATGAATCTGCTTCATCGATAATAACAAAGTGAAAAGGGCGGTGCACCAGATCGTCTTGGTGTAATGCAATCGTATCCCGCAAATAGTCAAATCCGGCTTCTTTGGCGGTCACATACGTTATATCCTTGGCATAAGCTTCCTGTTTCTCACTCAGACTCATGCCCGTTTGTACTGAACTTACTGTTAAGCCTAGAAAACGATAAATGGGTCCCATCCACTCCGCATCGCGATGTGCTAAATAATCGTTAAACGTCAGCACATGCACTCCCTGACCAGTCAATGCATTCAAACAAGCGGTCATCACAGCAGATAAGGTTTTCCCTTCCCCCGTCTGCTGCTCAATTAGTACTCTCTCATGTAAAGCGATAGCAGCTGTAATCTGCACATCATATGGCTGTAAACCAAGCTGTCTCTTCGATACCTCACAGACTATTGCGTAGAGATCAACAAGTAGTTCCTCTAAGGCTGTGCCCGAGTTAGCCTTTCTTTGCAATTGAAGAAATTCAGCTTGTAGCTGTCCATCGTCCCATGCTGCCAAATCCTTTTTCCTAATCAGGTTAACGATGCTTCGATAGCCTTCCAGCCTATGTCTAGAATCACGCTCTTTGAAATCTCGTACCAACTTGACGACGGTATTTAACACATTCAGCCCTCCTTAGAAAAACTACACGATTCGATGATGACTACAGTAAATTAGATTGCTTCATACGTGTTTATTTATCTACTCATCCTTTAACCGTCGTTCATATAGAAATACAGATACAATTGTTAGTACAATCGTCCATACCAAAATAATGATCAGTGGTTTCAATAGCTCTCCCATCGTATAGCCCGCAGGAGAGATACTTAATAAATGTACAAGCTGACTGCTTGGCATGTAATCCAGCACTTTAAAGATCGAATAGTCATTCACAAGTTGCGCTCCCCAAGGCGCCCCAGCAAATATGGTCGCTACAGGAAGTATAGTTAACGATGCCTCAAGTAACGTCTTAGAGAACAAACCACATATGGTTCCGATTGCAGTATACAGAATAGTGGATATGAAAAGTGCTGTTACATACGCCCACATACTAGCTGGTACGTAACCCAATATGTATGTAACGACTGCGAGAACAACACCAGACATGACAAAGACCAAAGCACTTTTTCCGATTAAAACATCTGTGGTTGTCGCAGGGGTCATCATTAAAGAACGCAACGTATTACGTTCCTTTTCTTCAGCTATTAAACAAGCTTGTGCTAGACAAGTCAGAATTACAAATGAGCAATTGAGAAGAAAAGCAATCGCTTGCGAAGACGAACCAGCACCACGAAATAGAAAGGCAAAAACAATTGGAATAATTAGAGTAACGGAAATGCCGTAATTACGTGAGAATTCTTTGTAATCCTTAATAAATATTGCTTGAATCCGTTTTAATGAGATACTCATAGTAACTCACTTCCTGTCAGTTTGATAAAGATCTCGCCAAGACTCGGCTCTTTTGTTTCTATTCGATCGATTAGTCCTTGTTTCATCCAATCTGCAATGAGGTTAGCTGTTTCTGCACTAATTGGAAGCTCATGCGATTCTCCATTTAATAGGTCCACAGATATGACGTTTTCACGATGTTGTTTTTTTAGCTCTTTGGGCATTCCAATGGTTTGAATCTTTCCTTCATACAAAATTGCTATACGATCGCATAACAATTCAGCTTCAGCCATGTCGTGTGTTGTTAAGAAGATCGTTGTTCCTTTCTCGTTTAAGTAACGCAGCCCTTTATAGATATGTAAAGAATTCACTGGATCTAAAGCCGAGGTAGGTTCATCCAAAAATAATAATTCGGGCTCATGAATCACCGCGCATGCCAAAAGAACACGCTGACGCATTCCTTTTGACAAGAGATGAATTTTCTTTTTGCGTTCTCCACTTAAGTTCACAAATTGTAATACTTTTTCAATCGAAGATGCAGAGAGATCATATAACTGACAATATAACTCCAAATTTTCTTCTACGGTTAACCTCTCATATAGACCACTGTTATCAGACAACATACCGAAGCGCATTTTCTGAGCCGATTGATACATCATCGATGCCGACTGGTTAAACACCTTAGCCTTTCCGCTGGTCGGGGCTAACTGCGCAGTTAATATCTTAATTAATGTTGTTTTTCCCGAACCACTCGGGCCAAGAAAACCAAAAATTTCACCTCGGGGAATCGAAAAAGAGACTTCTGATAACGCATCTTTTTCACCAAATCTCTTTCGAATATGCTCCACTTGAATCATGGCCATTCAGATCACTTCCTTATTGTTGATGTTCTCAGCATATAGAGATAGCATGCCATCAACCATCAAAACTCGCTGAAATGTAGCTGTTCGCGCCTGAATGGTACCCATATGGGCTGAATGGATTCAATACAATATTTCCCCGGAAATCAAATATTCAGATGTGCTTTTAATTCTTGTAATTTGGAACGAGATAATGGGACAACCGCATCTTCACCTGTATTTAATCTTAGGCTATAGCTATTCTTCGTCCAAGTAATAATCTCTCTAACTTTTTGTAGGTTCACAATATAGGAACGATGACATCTAAAAAATCCGAAGTTCAACAATCGCTGCTCAAGCTCGGTTAACGTCAGAGCACAGGCAAAACTTTCTCCACCAACATGCACAAGAATCGAACCATTCAGACTTTCGATATAATCAATTTCAGGCGGGTTAAATAAGATGACTTTGTCATTCTTTTTCGTATAAATCTTCTGCAGCGTTATATTCGGTTGATCTTGTTCATGTACCTCCTGTTCCTCCACTTCTGTATCTCGAATATCTAATGGATGAAATCCCTCTTCGTTCAGGCGATAAATCGCATCACAAGATATCATGGCATCCTCTAAATTCGAAGTTAAAATCAAGATCTGTTTGTCTTTCGAAAGGTCATCTAAAATTCGTTTGAAAGAACGACGATCTTCTTCTTCCAGATAAAAATATGGTTCCTCCAACACAAGCGTAGGCTGATGTGCAAAAAATACGCGTAGCAATGTCACAAACATTCTTCTCGATGAGCTTAGATGCTTCATTTTTACTTTCCGTTCTTCTTTTAGAGCAAAATAATCAATTAACGTAGCAACATGATCATTTCTTTCCGTTACTCGGATCAAAAACATAATTAGCTCTTCTACTCGCAGATTCATATATTCGCCTAGTTGCACTCGAAACAAATGGTATTGCGCATGATCGGCCAATTGATCCATCAAAAGCTGCTTTCGCTTCAAGTCTGTTATAATGCCAACCAATGGATTGTTATCCAGATTGAGCTCGATCTTTGGTATCGTTAATTTCCCATGCGTGTAGATTGGTTCAAATTGCATAATATCCTCCCAGATTAGTACTTCGTAGATTATAAAAACCTTTTTTCTTCCATATAAGGAATGTATCTACATTAATTCAATACTAAAAAAGGCCGACTAATATAGCTCATTTAGTCAACCTCACTCGTTAATCTGCTGTGTGTTTTGTGCATATGGACTCATAATTAGTTGTCCTCGCCAAGTACCGCTCTTAGTTTCCGATTGGTACGTCGTAATTTGATCATCGTCGTCATCAACAACACGATTGGTAAAAGTACTAACCATGATTGTTGTACAATCAACAGCAACGACAGGAGAACTAACCCCGTCCACACCATGATCTCGATAACCTCATGTTTTTGCAGCACCCGCTTGAACCCTTTGCGTGAAACAAGAGCTATTAAGAAGTATACTAGCAAACAACACAAGACCAACATCGCTATTCCACCTAATAATACGATGAATCCAGATAAAAAATACATTCTTAGTTCCCCGCCTTACTCCGTATCTATTTTCCCTATCTTACCAATAAAATAAAAGTTCTACCATCTGCTTTGTCGTTTATGTTTATCCCATATTCTTTTTTGCTTGTTTTCTCCTATACGTTGTCATCATACTAATCATAGGCACCAGAATACCTGTTATAGGTAATGCCAAAGTCCAGCTTTGATATCGAATGGCTTGCACGATGACAAAGACGATGGATAGAACAAGGAGGATCTGTATAATTCGATAACGATCTAAAGAGTGCCTCCATATTTTCCTAGCCACATATCCAATCAGGAAATAACCAATTAATCCGTAAAAGGCAATCATGCCAAGTATCGTAAGCAGCACTATTCCCGTGTTCACAACAATGCCTCCTTTTCAGAAGAAGGTATTACGTCCGTTACATTAATAATTACCTCACTTCTCCTCACTAATTACCGTCGCATTATAGATAACGATACGTTTACCATCCAGATCAAACAATACTTTATTACCATACTCCGTATCCTGTAGGTCAATTTTGCCCTCGTACGTATGAATCAACTCACCCGAATCACTGTATACCTTAACTACTCGTTCAAGCCCGCCCGCATTATTTGATCTCATCGTTTTGAGTGCACGTTCTCCGGAAGCGGTATTGAAATACCATATGAAGCACCCCACAATAATACCAAGTACAGCTAAAGAGGTAACCCACACACCCGTTTTCGCTTTTCTACTCATCAAGTAATCCCCTCCATCATACGATGTCTACTATCTAATTTAATACGAGTTTGTATAGATACGGTTTCATTGGAAAAATGTTCGTCCGCCTTAGCGTATACAAATAGAAGAGGCCTCCATCTGATGGAGACCTCTTTTATTTACTTATTACTATTACAGTGAGCGAATTACGAATTCAAATTCCAATTCACCATTAGAAGCAATTCGGTATTCTGGATGAACTGGAGCACCCCAGCTATCATCACCGCCGACACCCATTTGTTTACCAGCAACAGTCACGACAGTATAGTGCACAGGAGGCAATTCATACGCGTGTTGTGCATTTTCCAATTCAAATGCTGTATATGGAGAAACATTGAGTTCAACCGGAGCAGAGGCCGCTTCGATCTTGAATCCGCGTCCAGCATTATCCGTTACTTTTGCCCAGCGTACGCCTGTACGGTTACCAGACTCCTGTGGAACAAGGTACGGAGCAACTGTATCAGCAACCGTACTTGCATGGATACCCAAACGCGCGCCGAAAGCACGGTCAGCATAGTTCTCTTCTGGTCCAAGTGCGAGCCACTCGACATTGCTGAATTCTGGCGATGTTTTGAAGGAAAGTGCATGGATTGGAAGCTCAGGCAATCCTGCGGTTCCTTTGTATGCGTTATGCACATGTACACTTCCATCATTACGTACGGTATAAGCAACCTTCACTTGCACATCAGCGGAGATGTTCAGCTTATAAGTGAATTCAATACGATACGCATTGGATTGCTGTTCTGCTTTCCATTCCACACATCTTGGCATCAAACTTGCTGCATACCATGCGCCAAGCTCGAAGCCCATTGCAGTTCCTTTGTCATTGTCTGTTGTTGCACGCCAGAACAATGGCAGTGGAGGCTGAGCAATCGTTTCACGTCCTGAGAATTGAAGTGATACCAGTGTTCCAAATGCTTTGGAGAACAAGGCATGTGTCTGTCCAACACGTACCCCGATGTGAACATCGCCTTCTACCACACGAATCTCATGAACTTGATTTGCATCAACAGAAGTAGTCTCATTAGAGCTATTCTCTTGTTTGAAAATGAATTGCCCGAATGCAACCTCTTCTCCTTGGTCTGCCCACAATGTAGCAGATTTCAGAACGAATGCTGTATTCACAGCATATTCAGCAGCGGATAGTCCTTCTACATCAATTGGAAGGTTTACAACCAGTTCGCTTTGCGGCTGAACGTTCACTTCAAGTGTGCCACGAACGACTTCATGACCTTCGCGCTCCAAGCTGTAAACCAGTTCAAGTGCAGACGTATCTGCGAACAGATTATCATTCACAATTTTAACTGCATTACGATCTGGGAAAAGCTTAATGTTTTGATACAGGAATTTAACCTCCTGCATTTTCGCAGTCACTTTACGGTCTGCGTGTACAATTCCGTTACCACAGAAGGAATAGTCCGAAGGCCGATCTCCGAAGTCTCCACCGTAGGCAAGGAATTCTTTACCGTAACGATCTTTTTTATATACCGATTGGTCAATGTAATCCCAGATGAAGCCACCTTGATACATTGGATATTTGTCTTCAAGCTCGGTGTATTTATGCATACCACCGATGGAGTTACCCATAGCATGCATGTATTCACAGCTAATATATGGCTTCTCAGGATTAGCGTTCAGGAACTCTTCAATGTCAGCCGGTTTCGCGTACATACGGGATTCCATATCACTTGTATCGTTGAAACGACGATCATGGAATACACCTTCATAATGTACCAGACGTGTAGGATCAGCAGACTTAAAGTATTGAGATACTTTATAAATGACCTCACCACCATGGGATTCGTTACCACATGACCAGATGAGAATCGACGGATGGTTTTTATCCCGTTCAACCATGGAAATTGCGCGATCCATAACGATATCATGCCACTCTGGTTTGTCGCCTGGAATAACCCAAGAAGGCTCAACTACACCCAGCTTCTGCCAAGATCCGTGTGTCTCCAGATTCATTTCGTCGATCACATACAGTCCATATTCATCACACAGCTCATACCATAGACTTTGGTTCGGATAGTGTGATGTACGTACTGCATTCATATTGTTCTGTTTGATCGTACGAACATCCCATAACATATCTTCCTTCGTCACAGCACGTCCACGACGTGGGTTGAACTCATGGCGGTTCACACCTTTGAATACGATGCGTTTACCGTTGATGTGCATGACTTTGTCGATCATTTCAAATGTACGAAATCCAACAGCCTGAGGAACGACTTCAACTAATGCTCCGTTGGCATCATATACACGAATGTAGAGACGATACAGGTATGGAATCTCTGCACTCCACAGGTTTACTTTACCGATCTCTTCACGAAGGCTTACAAGCCCGTCCTTAACGTCGGATGCGAACGTGTTAACTGTGTTTCCTTCCGCGTCACGAAGTTCAGCTTCAATCTTAGCTCCTGCAGCAGCTTGACCTTCAAGCTTCAGATTAACCTGCAACGTACCATTCGTATACGATTTGTCCAGATCTGTACGAACATGTACATCGCGAACATGAGCAGCAGGTACGGTGTACAGATACACATCTCTGAAAATACCGGAGAAACGCCAGAAGTCTTGATCCTCCAGCCAGCTACCTGTGCTACGTTGGTAAACTTCAACCGCTAGCTTGTTCTCACCGTCCTGAAGGAATGGTGTAAGATCGAAGTCTGATGGTGTGAAGCTATCCTCACCATATCCTACGAATTGTCCGTTAAGCCATACATAGAATGCAGACTCTACGCCTTGGAACGAAATATATACAGGGTTGTTCTGCCAACCTGTTGGCAGGTGGAACGAACGAATATAACTTCCAACTGGATTTTTGTCCTGTGGTAATGCTGGTGGACGCAGTTCATTCAATCCATCCCATGGATACTGAGTATTTACATATTGCATCTGACCGTATCCTTGAAGCTGAATATGTCCTGGAACCTCGATATCATCCCAACCCTCACTGGAGAAGTCGGACTTGTAGAAAAACTCTGGGCGGCTGTCTGGACGAACCGCATAGTTAAATTTCCATGTTCCGTTCAGATCATAACGCATGTTCATTTGACCTGAAGTAATGGCCTCTTCCATCGTTCTATAATATCTGTGATCAGAGTAAGCATGAAGACGATTTACCTCAAATACACTAACGTCGCCCAACCAATTAATATCTGCTTGTGTTGCTTTCATCGGCTCTCTCTCCCTTGAACGAAAATTTACTTATCTCTAAAATACATTCTCCACAACGGATTTTCATAAACAAACAGAAAGACAGAGGCACGCCATCTCTGGCGTCCTCTTCTCTCCTCTTGCACTCTGTCCATACTGGACGTTTATGCTGTTTTCATTATTTAACGGAACCAACCATACCTGCAACAAAGTGTTTCTGCATGATGAAGAATACGATTGCTGTAGGCAGTGTTGCAATAACAATCGCTGTCATGATTACTCCGTAATCCGGAGCGTAACCTGCACCGAGGTTCGAGATCAGCAATGGAATGGTCTGTTGGTCAGGCGTTTGCAATACAATGAGTGGCCACAGATAGTTATTCCAGCTGCTCATGAACGTGATGATTGCTGCCGCTGCATATGTTGTTTTCATCGTTGGCATGTAGATCTTCAGGAAGATCCCAAGCTCACTCAGACCATCAATACGACCAGCTTCCAGCAAATCTTTCGGGAACATTTTGGTGTTCTGACGGAAGAAGAAGATCAGGAACGCTGTTGCGATGGTTGGCAGAATAACAGCTGCCATCGTGTTAATACCGATAACTGGAGTAACTCCAGAGATCGTTGCAAACATACGATATAGTGGTACCATGATCGCTGCAAATGGAATCATCATGGACAACAATAGAATATTAAACACGATATCACGGGACTTCGTACGGTATACTTCGAAACCATAACCAGCCATGGAACCAATTAACAATGCCAATACAGTGGAGATAATTGAAATCAGAGCTGAGTTCCCCAGAGCCTGCACTAGATTTGTTGAATCAAGCAATTTGCTGAAGTTATCAAGGAAAGCTGAACCTGGCAGCAATCTGCCCTTCGTTACATCAACTGATGCATTTGTTGCACTGACCAGCATCCAGAAAAATGGGAAAATGGATATAAACGCGACGATGGATAAGAACACATATGTGAAAATCCGTTTTGCTTTAGCTTTAGCCATTTTTATTATCACCTGCCACTTTAAACTGGATAATGGACAATATAATGATCAAAATTACGATGGAATATGAAACCGTTGCTGCATAACCGAAGTCCGGTGAATATTTGAACGAAAGGTTGTAGATGTATTGTGAAATCGACATGGTCGCGTTACCCGGACCACCTTTAGTAATATTCATAATCTCATCGAAGATCTGCAATGTACCAATTGTTGATGTGATCGATGTGAAGAGGATGATCGGTTTAAGCAAAGGTACTGTGATTTTGAAAAATTGAGTGAATGCATTGGCTCCGTCAATTCTTGCTGCTTCATAGATCGATTGATCGATGTTTTGCAAAGATGACAGATAGAAAATCATATTATATCCGGTCCAACGCCAAGTAACGGCGATTATGATCGTAATTTTAGCCCAGAATGGGTCTGTAATCCATTGAATAGGATCGCCAATAATGTGCAAGCCCATTAATGCTTGGTTAACCATACCATCTGGAGCAAACAAATATTTGAATACAACAGAGTAAGCTACAAGTGAAGTTACACAAGGCAAGAAAATCGCTGTACGGAAGAAGCTCCGGAAGCGCAGTGTGCTGTCATTCAGCAATACGGAAATAAACAAACCGAGAATAATCATTACAGGAACTTGAATGATCAAGTAAATAAACGTATTGAATAATGCTGTACGGAACGTTGTATCAATGAACAACCTTTTGTAGTTAGAAAGGCCCGTAAATTCAAGATTGGCTCCTACACCAGACTTGAAAGATAAGAGCAGCGCTTGGATCATCGGATAGAAGTAAAATGCAACGATTCCGACAACAGCCAGCAAAACAAAAGCCCATCCAGTCAAATTATTTTTCTTTTGGAGACTGTCTCCTGTATTCATGGCTTTCACAGTATGGCTCCTCTCTCTCCATGGAACATGGGTAGAACCCACAGAGCCTCTCGTCATTTCCAGTCGACTTCTACCGGACATGAGAGATGGCTCCGAGTTTCATAGGGTTCTATAAGTTACCTTGGATATCTTAGTTAAATTGTGCTTCAGCTTGTTTTTGTGCATCAGCCAGAACGTCGTCAATTGCTTTGCCGTTCAGGAAGTTTTGCATTTCAACAACCAGGATATCTTCGATTGCATAAGTGTTGATACCGTAGTTTACGCTTGGAATTTCTGTAGTCCAGTTAGCGAAATCAGTGAAGATTTTTTGTCCGCTGAAGAATTCATCTGCTTTAGCATAAGCTTCACCATCAACTGCTGGTTTGTACGTACCGATTGCACCGATGTTGTTCAACAAATCTTGATACAATTGTTTGTCAGAACCAAATGTTTTTGCCATGAAGTCAGCAGCTTGATCTGCACCAGGAACATCCATTACATACCATGAGCTACCACCCAAGTTTGTTGCGTGTACAGAGTTTGGTTGACCAGCCATTTTTGGCATAGGAGCTACAGCCCATTGGCCGGACTGGGAAGCTTCTTGACGAATAGAAGGTGAGATCCAGTTACCAGTTGGAACTGAAGCTACGCTACCGTTGTTCATGTTTGCAATGAATTGGCTCCAGTCAGAGTGCAATTTAACAATGTTTGCATCCATCATCGCTTTGTAAGTTGTGAAAGCTTCTTTCAGAGCAGCGTTGTTTGCCAAGTCAGGTGTTTTACCATCTTCAGCTGAATACCATTTACCTGCTGTTTGAATCATCATACGAATGATTCCGAGGTCATTTGGATCAAGAGAAAGAAGTTCTTTACCTGTTTTCTCTTTTACAGCTTTACCGATTTCGATGTAGTCATCCCAAGTGATGTCTTGCAAGTCAGCAGCTTTGTAACCTGCTTGCTCCAGCAAGTCTGTTCTGTAGTAGAGACCTGCAACGCCGGAGTCAAATGGTACGCCGTATTGTTTACCATCAAATGCTGTTGGTCCGAGTTTGTAATCTGCAAAATCGGAAGCCGTGATGGAAGAAGACAAATCTTTAAATGCATCAGGATATGCATTCAGGAAGCTTTGTGCACGGTAATCTTCAATCAGAACGATGTTTGGAAGACCGCTGCTTGTTCCGGAGTTAAGTCCAGTGTTCAGCTTTTGAATGATGTCCGCTTGCGCGTACTCAATGATGTTAACTTTCAGATCAGGATTTACTTTTGCATATGCTTCTTTTGCTGTTTCCATTGCAGCAACGTTAAATGCTTTGTCCCAAGCCCAAATTGTGATTTCATTTGCTTTCTCGTCACCGCCACTAGCTGTTGAACCTCCGCCACCGCCGGATGAACATGCGGACAATAACAATACTGTAGCGAGCATCAATACCCACATTTTTTTCAAATCATTCAACTCCCCTTCGACCTCTTTGTGTGTAAGTTTGTTTGCGTTTTCTGAAAGCGGTTGCTTCCGATGTATTCATCTTATCATTCCCAAATACTCATTCGTTAGTAATAATTTTGTACGGATTTGTCATCTTATTGCCACAATGAAAACCTTTACAGAAACCGCTTGCACTAAATTTAGTTTTTTGTAATTTCTTTTGATTTTGTAATTTCTCAATCTAGATATATTACAAATGTGCATTTTCATTTTGAATAAAGCATGAAAAAGCCCCTCTTCTCCGACACTTGCAGAGAACGAGGGACTTCAGACAACACGGATATATAGTAATAAAGTAGGGGGTACACACTCATCTATTATTTCGTAATCAAAGGCAGGGTAACAGTTACTCTTGTTCCTTCCCCCACATTACTCATAATTGTGACACCGTAGGGTGCCCCGTATAATAGCTCAATTCGGTCGTGTACATTACGTATGCCTATACCGCTGAAGAGTTGGCGGTTATTTTTCGGATTAGGTAATGTCTCTCCAATATTAAGCCCTTCAATCCCGTCACCATTATCCATAATTTCGCAGATGAGTGATTCGCCTGCTCTAGAGACCAGAACATGAATCGTCCCTGTTTCCTTCTTGATAAATCCGTGGAAGAAGGCATTCTCGATAAATGGCTGAATGACAAGTTTAGGTACGTGGTAGTGCGTACAGTCTGGAGCCACATAGAAGGCTGCTTTGATCCGCCCTCCATATCTGACATGATTAATGAAGACGTAATTTTTCAGATTCTCCACTTCTTGCTCTACTGTGACCGTCTCACTGACATCGCTAATCGTATTCTGCAACAATCCAATCAGTGCATTGATCGTCTCCGCTGCACGATCCTTGTTGCCCTGCTGAACTAGGACTTTAACAGATGCAAGTGTGTTATATAAGAAGTGTGGGTTAATCTGGCTCTGCAGAGCCGCAAGTTCCGCATTACGCTGATCCCGTTGTGTCTGTACTAACTGATCTACATAATCATGCAATTCATCAAGCATGTAGTTATACGCATGACCTAGTTGTCTACTCTCGTAACTGCCACTTACCGGGATATAGTTGTCGAGATCACTCTTCGTAATGTTGGACATCTGTTTCACCAGTCTGCGCAGTGACTTGGTAATCTGACTTGTTATCAGGAATACTAAGATTAAAGCACCTACTACGATAGCGGCGCAAATTAAAGCAACGGTCTTCATATCGATGAGTTGACCCATAGCGAGCTCTTTATCCACGACATTGACTAGGTAGAATCGGTAAAAAGGCAGATACTCCGACAAAATAATGCTATCCTGTCCCATTACACGCGCATTAATGTTTCTCGAAGGACTTCCGTTCATTTCCTGAGCGTAGGACAGCAGTTCGGGCTGCGTTGTTCCAATCCAGTCTTCCCGATTAGAAGACACAATTCTGCCTTTCTCATTCATAATGACGACGTCATTACCTCGACTTGTAAAGCTGGCATAGAACTGCCGGAACGCATCTTCTCTCATGGTGACATACAATGTTCCGTATATTCGGCTGCGCATTCGATCTGTCAGCGCTTTAGTCGCGGAGATCATCTGCAGCTTCCCCGTGTCAGTCTCATTATAAAAATCGTCAATGATAAGACGACTCGGCGACTCGGCCGCTTGAATCGTAATCGGTAGCTGCTTCAATTCATCCACTGACATCTCAAGATGAGCGCGATTGGTGGAATAGCTCCGCCCATTAATCCCCACGATGGTAATCCCTACCTCGTATGATTCGGTTATGGTCTGAACGCGATTCATCGTTCCCCTCATATTATAGAAGGATTTGGCCATGGAGATGGAATCTGAGTCGCCTTCCGACAGGAAACCGCGAATGGCTCCACTCTGAGCAACATTATTGGTAACAGCAGCCACTGCATCATTAAAGGATTCAAAATTCGTTTTAATCTGACTAAGCACCTTCGAGTTCGTAATGCTAAACGTATCTGTAAATAAGTTCGTTGACATATGAATGGTCGTCCACAGAATGAGCACAGAAACTAGAACGATGCTGACGACCATAACTAGAAATAATTTAGGAAATAATCCAAGGCTCGATAAGCGGTTCATCCATTTCTTCATGATCTAATCCTTCTGACTTTAAGCCCAGAATTTGCGCCGATACCGGCTTGGTGATAACCCAGTGAATTTCTTGAACACTTTGCAAAAGTAACTATGATCCGAATAGCCTACCCTGCTACTGATCTCAGAGATCGTCACATCGTCTGACCGAAGGAGTTCCTCTGCCTTCTCAATGCGAATTTTGTTCAGATATTCGTTAAAGCCTTCTTTTTTGTGAGATGAGAAATAACTGGATAAGTACGACGGATTAAAATGAAAATGCTTCGCTACGTCAGCGAGCCCCAAGGGCTGATCAAAATGCTCATGCATATATTCCAGCAGCATCTTCATGTTAGGGTCGCTTCTACGGCTACCTTCACCAGATGTGCACGCATGCACTTCTCCCATAAATGTATCCAGTACATCAATCGCTTCACGAAGCGTGGTTGACCCGTCTACATTTTTGAAATACGTATACTTGCTCTCTTCTAGAGCGCCGGACTGAACATCCATATCTGAGAGGGTAATCGTCACGTTGAAGATGAGATTACCAAGGAAAGACTTAATACCAAACACATCTGCAATATAGTCTCTTCCAAGTGTCTTGGCATGATCCTGCAAATATTCTCTCGCTGCCTCCGTGCGATTTCGTTTAATGTGCTGCAAGAACATATTGACGTTAAACTGATAACCCGCTGGATGCAAAGGAGGCAGTTCACTGTACACCAAGAGAGGACGATCTTCAAAATAGAAACGATACTCCATCAGTTTGATCAGATGATTCCGGTACACCTCACCCATCGCTTCAAAAGAAGTAAAGCTGTCACTTAGTACCCACGAAGAACCGGGTTCCCCAGCTTCATGATCGACAGCTAGATGTTTGATCCGGTCAACCATCCATTCATCCTTCACAGGATCAACATTAAGCAATACAACTGGTAGCTCACCTTCGGCCGGTACAAGCGCATACTCTACATCTGGCAAATGTCTCTTAAGGGCTAGCGTCATCTGTTCTTTGTCTATAAGGGTATGCTGCTTCGTATTGGAATCCTTGAGCCGGAACACAAGCAGACGGAAGCAAGTGTGCGGGAACGTCTCTTGGACAACATCCATCTCTTCATCTTCACTCAGGGTAAAGCCTGACAACATTTTCTCCATTAATTGTCCAAGACGCCACCCATCATGTGATGGTTCAAACTGCAATTCGGGGATTTTGCCCGCCGTGCGTTGCAGCACCTCTAACAATTCATTTGTATCCAATTTTGGTTTCAAAATATAATCTGCCGCTCCATGCTGAAGGGTTGAGTGAACATATTCAAATTCACTAAAGCTGCTAAGTACGATCACTTCGATCTGCGGATGATGTGCTTTTAATGTACGAACAAACATTTCGCCATCCATAACAGGCATCACAATGTCGGTAATTACAATATCCGGATTCAGCATGCGAACCTGCTCAAGTCCTTCTTCACCATTGGAGGCTTCGCCCACGATCTGAAAACCTTCTGCCTCCCAATTCATATGATGCTTAATTCCTTGTCTTACAAGAAATTCATCGTCAACAATCAATACCTTGCACAACCGGTTCATGATCGCGACCCCCTTATCTAGTGTTCCCTCTATATCTCTACAGATTATACCTTATAAATATCGCGTACGCCGCAGTAATGTGTTAGCGGTTACACAAAAATTAAGGCAGTTGTATCTCTATTTTTATATCCTGCGACGATTCATTCATCCAGGGTCATTCCGTCGGTTCTGAGGTCAAAAGTACCATACATCCTTATAGTATATACCTATATTACACTATTTTTCGACAAAAAAAGAAGCCCCGGCCAAGTTGAAGCATTTTGGCATCTCAGGACTTCTTATATTACCTTGATTACCTACTAAGGTTCAATCCCCCATTGCAAATTCCCAGAAACATGACCAGTTACTTTAGACCAATCCGCATACGTGGAGTGGCTGCTAGCAAAGGAATAGTCATCGGTCTGCGTATAGTTAGTCCAATTGTTTTTGGAGAAGCGTGTTTGGATTTCCGTACTTTGCCCCGCGGCAAGTGTACCTGCGGCGCTCGTAAATCCGATCTCAAGAACATGATCTGCCCCAGTTACTGGTGTTGCAAGAGCACTGAAGTTACCCGTCACATTCGCGCTGCCAACGGTTGCCCAATCACAGAAAAAGTTCTGAGGTTCATTCCCATTAATGGTGTAATAATAACGGATCTTTACGTCTGCCAGATTGAGCGCTGTAGTACCTGTATTGGTCAACTTAAACTTAGGATTAATCGAACTGCCGGTTGCTGCTGTTGACGCATTGTACATTTCAATTCGCACAGTACCTGTCGGCTCTGGATGAGGTGTGGTTGTATTTTTAACATTCAGATTCAAATTGGCATCGTTACCTGCACTAAACACGAAACGGAGTGCAGTCTTGCCCACAGGCAATGTGGCTAGATACGTTTTACTTAAAATGACTTGGCTGCCTGAAAGGGTATAATCTGTATCTTGGTTAAGCGTGCTGTTGCCTGAACGAATCGAACTTAACGTATTACCGTTTAGTGTCATGTTAATGGCAATGTCAGCCTGATGGTCTGTAGCCAGATCAAATTCAGCAGTCAACGGATTAATCGCTGAATTCAAGATCGGAGGATTCTCCCCTCCACCATTGTTGCCACCAACTGGATCAGCATAAAGGATGCCACGTCCATTCGTTCCCAGATACACCCTTCCATAAATTCGAGGATCTCCCGTAATGGTGGTAACACGAGCATATTGGTGCTGATCATCATTAATGCGTACCCAGCTTGCACCTCCGTCATCGGAGCGGAAGAAACCGCGTGTCCCATCGATTTGGGCGATCGTGTATAAAGCAACGACATCCTGTCCAGGAGCTGCTTTACCGAAACCGATACTATCGGCTTCTTCCACGTTGGACAATTTGCTAAAGGTAGCTCCCGAATCTGTTGAACGCCATAGTCCATAAGGACCACTTTCCTCATTACCACCAGCAAACCAAACTTCTCCCTCAATGCCCGGAACTGCATCTAGATCTGAATTGCCATCTACAGGAAGACCTGTTGCTGCCGAAGCTGTGAACGAAGCTCCACCGTTAACACTTACATAGATTTTGCCTGCTGCGAATGCATAGAACTTATTTGGATTGACACGATCGGATATGACTTTGGCCTGTGCAGGTATACCAGAACTTGCGATCCATGAGTTACCACTTGTCGCAGAATAATACACACCTTTATCTGATGTGCTCCAGACCAGACGATTTCCATTTGCGGAAATTGCTACTGTGCCACCCCCTGCTGTGCCAGCAGGCTCAGCATTGGCTTTGTACCATGTCGTTCCACCATCGCTGGATAAACCGATCGATTTCGCATTTGGATCAGCACTGTAATCAGCCTTACCTACACGTACCATAGTTCCTGGACTTAACTCCGCAAAATCAAGACTTTCTGTTGAAGCATAATTGGGATTCGTGAAAATTGTTGCGGGAGCTTGATCCAGATCATTATGACGGAAACCTGCAACATCCCCCACGCCGCTGATTAGATGTGCCCCACTAGGTGGACTAATCAGATCTAGTACCGCTATTTCCTCCAAACCTTTGGCCTTCACGGAAATATCTATTTTCGTATCTCTATCCCAATTCGTTAGATTATCACTTCCATATATTGTCGCACCTGTTCCATACATCATACGATCCGAATCAAATGGATCAATCTCCAGATCGCCGATCATCCATCCAAGCTTCGGAGACACTTCCGGTGGAGCCGGATTGACACCAAATGTTAGCCATGGAGCTGCTGATATGTCTTGTGTATAACGCATTTTACGATTAGGATAACCGTCGAATTCCCAGATTCGTGTCCAGGTGTTCCCCCATCCTTACTGCGGAATAGATTGGCATCTGGCCACCATGAATTCAGGGTAGCAACCATTAACGTGCCCGGTTTTTGCGCATCAACTGTAAGTCCACCATACCCAAAATAATTATCTGCACTGCTGCTTGGCACCGGGCTGATGTTAGTCCATGCTCCTGTTGATGTGTTAAACTTCCACAAGTCGCCCTTCTCGCCATCATACGGGCCTACTCCATCACTGTATGAGATATACAGACTGCCATCCGAATCTAGCACACCATGGTGTGGCAAAAAGCCAGTAGGTTGTCCGGGAACCGCCGTCCAGGTCGTGCCTGCATCCGTGCTACGATAGATACTTTGATTCTGGTCAGCCACACCCACGTAGATCGTTTGAGTAGCTTGTCCCGCTGAACCCGTCGTTTTATCAAAGGTGATCCATGCTAGACCGACAATATCACTGGTATAATCGTTAGTAGGATCTTGTACATAGGTTCCTGGATTCGGAAAGCTCGTCACTTTGCTCCAGGTTGCTCCATAATCCGTGCTTTTCCAGAGCCCGTTACCGCTTCGCGCACCTAAGTACAAAATACGATTGTCATTCGGATCGATGACTAGCCGTTCTCCCATCGAACGTCCTGGCATATTGCCGCCAACCTTGAACGGAAGAGTGGTTGTCTGCCAAGTATCCCCTCGATCCGTTGATCGAAGAATGGAACCGTTATTCTGATCCCATGAATTAGTGTACGTCCCAACAGCCATATATACCCGATCAGGGTCAATTGGATCTGTTGCAAGCGCATCTACCCCGTTTTTGTTCCAATCGTCCCAGCCGACAAAATCAGTCAGCGGAATCCAGCTCTCACTAGATGGGTTCCACCGGTAGGCTCCTCCAATATCGGTACGAGCGTAGATCAGATCCTTTTCAGACTCATTGAAAATAATACCGGGAACAAAGCCACCACCACCGCCAGTCACTACACTTTTCCACTGATAGGGTTCCGATGGTGCAGCTTCTGTTGTACCTGCAAGTATTCCTAGTGATGCCGTAGCCACAACAAGCGTCAAACCTACCACTCGCAATTTTCCCAAAAACGTTTTCATTTTACTTCGCCTCCTCTTCAATATGTTCATTACATCCGGTTCAATCCTGCAGTCTCAGGATGACTTAATGCGTAAGCATATCGTATTTCTACCCCAGTGCCCTCTTACCGGAACAAGCCCCACCTCCTCTCGGTCGCTCTTAATTAAGCGCTTACAATAAAATCGATTGCTACCGACTCACACATCCCTTTCCATAGTTTTACCGATTCAAATTATGTAAAATATTATCAATAAATAACATTCGTTGGCAAAAATCAAATTCCTGCACCAATTCTCACCATGAACCAATATTTTTTAATGAAGCCATTGTCGTAATACAAAGTACGATAAAAAGGCTAACCAGTAATCACTGGCTAACCTATGAGAACTCTATTTAACTCAACTCCACTACTCGTTAGTTAGAACGATTGGAGCTACCGTATGCATTGGTTTTCTGACCCTTCACACCAGGTCTAATGACAAATACAGAGCCTGCATCCGGTGTTTCTAATAATCGCTCCTCGGAGATGCCATTGCGCGCAGTTGTAATGTATAGCTCTTCTAAGTCTGAACCGCCAAAACAACATGAGGTCACTTGATCAGCAGGCACCACGATCTGCTCTAACAGTTCAGCCGTATCTGGGTTCCAACGGGTAATGCGTCCTCCGCCCCAATGCGCAACCCATAGCATGCCCTCTGCATCTACTGACATACCATCAGGATAACCCATATCCTCTGGAATAGAGATGATTGGAGTACGATTGGTGATAGTGCCATCCTCCAAATTATAGGCGAAACGATCAATAGATCTTGTAGGTGTATCGATATAATACATTGATTGATGATCCGGACTCCAGCCGAGACCATTTGAGGTAGAGATATGATCGACCATTTTTCTTACTGGCTTACCTTCCTCTAAACAATATAACGCTCCTGTCTCTCGATCCCCATTGCCCATGCCCATCGTCCCAGCCCAGAATCGTCCATACGCATCACACTTACCATCGTTAAAGCGGTTCGTTTCGATGCCTTCTTCCGGATCTTCTATACGTTGAAGTTGACCTGTGGCCAGATGAAAGATATGAAACCCAGTTCGCAAAGCCACTATGACTTCATCTCCGCGATAAGGAACAACGGCTCCTACATGTTCACCCACATCGTAAGCCTGATTAGTGCCTGTAGACGGATCGAAGACATGTACCTTGAAGCCTTCAATATCAACCCATAACAAGCGACCTTGTTCTGCGTCCCAGCTTGGTCCCTCTCCCAACAACGCGTGACTATGTACCGCAATGTTCAAGCTACTCATTTCATCGCATCCTTTCTATAAGAGCATGTTCAAATTCAGGTTCTCAGTGCCAAGAAGATGGAAATAAGAAGTAAAGCCAACCTTCAAACATCGCTATGCGTTATTTGGTACCGCCCGACCATTCGAATCCAACTGCATCTAGAAACGCCTTCGTTAACACCATGTGACCTGTCGCATCAGGATGTACCCGGTCATAAGTCAAAACCGAAGTGTAGTAATGATCCCAGAATGGTGCAAAAGCAGCCTGTGTGTCTACATAGATCGCATCGAATTCGGAAGCGACTCTACGCACAGCTTCACCATATATATCCATCGTAGCGCGCATTGGATCTTCTGGATTCGCTTCCAAATAATAAGGCGTCATCAGTACAAGACCTTTTAAGTTTGGGCGAACCGATGCAACCAGCTCTCGCAATGTGGACTCATATTCCTCTAGGAACACATGTGAGTCTGTAGCTAATGGATTGTCAAATTGACGCCACACATCGTTGATTCCGATCATGATGGTCAGCCAGTCTGGCTTAAGATCAAGAACATCCCGATCCCAGCGCTGCTTCAGATCACGAATCGTATTCCCACCATTACCCACATTTTGTACTCGTAACATCAATTCAGGATATATGGAACGAAGCAAAGCATACACTTGGGCAACGTAACCATGTCCTAGACCATTACTTCCTTCACCGACAGGATGTTCACGTCCGCAATCGGTAATGGAATCCCCGATAAAAAGGACTTTATCATTTTTTTGAAATTTCATGATCATTTTCTCCTCTGCATTCAGGCATGATGAAGCATGTTGAATGGTGCTGATAAGATCCAGCTCTCACCGATTACCAGCCTTGATTTTTCAACCAGGTAAGACATAACCCAGACCAGGCACTTACAGCTACATTGTCCTCAGCAAGTCCTAATCCATGAGAGCCTTTCTCGAACACATGCAAGTCATACGGAATACCATGTTCGCCTAACGCAAGAGCATAACGCAAACTATTTTGGACAGGCACCGCTCCATCATCACTTGTATGCCAGATGAACGCTTCAGGTGCATCGGCCTTCACTTGCTTTTCGGCGCTATACGCTATAACTAATTCATCTGAAGCCTCAGGGCCTAATAGATTTTCCCGAGAACCAGCATGTCCATAAGATTCCATCGTAATGACCGGGTAACACAGAATGATCCGATCCGGGCGTGAGCTAACACGTTCAATTGGATCAGCATGCTCCGGTTGTCCTTCATCGTACACTGTTCCCAGCATTGCTGTCAGATGACCCCCTGCCGAGAAACCCAGCACAGCAATTTTGGAAGGTTGAATTCCATATTCTTCTGCGTGAGCACGAATGTATCGAATTGCCCGCTGACCGTCTGTTAGGGGTGCTGGTTGCTGATGTGGTGCCACGCGGTATTTGAGCACAAATGCGCTAATACCTGCACGGTTCAACAATTCAGCGATAGGAGCACCTTCATGGTCAGCAAGAAAGCTATATCCGCCTCCGGGACAAATAATGACAGCGCTCTCGGAACCGGGGTGAATAAACGGAATCAAATGAGGCATTTCATCCTCATGCCCAAACGCTGCATAAGGTGCAGCGTGATCCCACAATGGAATAATTGATGTCAATTCAACTCATCCTCTCTCTTCGTACAACGGTTTCATTCCATTGCACAGGCTGACTGCTTTTGGAATTGATACTATCATAACGGCAACAAGCTTCGGGCATCAATATCTGAACAGCATTATAATTTAGTTGTTTGGTTACAGGTTACATGAATTATGTCTACATTCATAGTGAGATTTGGCACATTTATAGATACAAAAATATTAATATAATGTCCGAAACTGTTCTGGCGTTACGTGTTCAATACGGCGAAACGTAGCGACAAAATGGCTCGCGTCACGGAAACCAACCCGATAGGCCGTTTCTTTGATCGTTAACATACGATCGCTAGTCATTAATTCTTTCGATTTGCGAATCCGTAAAAGTATAAAGTAGCTGTATGCTGTCATACCGAAGGATTGCTTAAACAGTGTATTCAGATGTCTGGGGGTGATTCCCAGGATTGCTGCCATCTCTTCGAGACCAATCTCTGGATCAGCGTAGTGCTGCTCCATATAAGCTATTAACGGGGTGAGTCTCTCAACCGCATGTGAGATCGATGAGCGACTGCCTTTCATCCCGTGCTTTTTCAGGAGAATCAAAAATCGATACATGTCCGCTGAAGCTTCCAGTCCGGATAAATCCTGATCGCTACCAATGGAACCAAGCACCTGTTTACCATAATGCTCAGGCGGGCTATCCACTTCCCATTGATAGTATGCCGCCTCTCCCAAGTCAAGACCCTCGGTAATCGCAGAGCATTGTGAACCAGCAAATGTAACATACAACGTCTCCCAATCGCCTTGGGAACGCAAGTATTCATGAGGTACGTTTGGCGGCATTAATATGCCGGATGCCTCTCCCAGAATTATGGTTGAACCTTCAAATCTGAACTCACCGGCTCCCTTAACCGTCTGTAACCAGTGATAACATGGGTAACCCGCTGGTCTCTTCACACTCTCTTGGTTCCCATTATAACCAATACTTTCAATGTAAAGTGGAAGGGTCTGATCCCTTGATGTCATAAAGTACCGTTCATGCTGAGCTGATATGATCACAGGCTTCTCTCCTCATCATTTGCGAGAATATCATTTCCATATTCTTATATGCTCCAATACTTTTCTTATATTTTAAATGTCATATAGATCATATATTATACAATTATTCTTATACAAGAGGTGAACATATTGATTAGTCACAAATTACCCAAAATATTCTATGGTGGCGATTACAACCCGGAACAGTGGGATCACGAAACCCATCTTGAAGACCTGCGAATGTTCAAATTGGCCGGAATTGATATGGCAACCATTAACGTATTCTCTTGGGCATTAATTCAGCCTGATGAAGTTACTTATAATTTTGAAGGACTTGACCAATTAATTAATAGTCTGTATGAAAGCGGTGTCTATGTATGTCTCGCTACAAGTACAGCAGCCCATCCTGCTTGGATGGCCAAAAAATATCCGGATGTACTTCGTGTCGATGCTGACGGGCGTAAACGCAAGTTCGGTGGTCGTCATAACTCTTGTCCAAACAGCCCAACCTATCGCAAATATTCGGAAAAGATTGCTGATAAGCTGGCCGAGCGTTACAAGGATCATCCTGCTGTTCTGGTGTGGCACATTTCCAACGAATATGGCGGAGATTGCTACTGTGACAACTGTGAGAAAGCGTTCCGTGTGTATCTGAAAGAGCGTTATAAGACACTAGATCAAGTAAACAAAGCTTGGAATACCAACTTCTGGGGACATACCTTCTATGATTGGGATGAGATTGTACTTCCAAGTAATCTGAGTGAGCACTGGGGCAACAACAATTCCACATTCCAAGGAATCTCTCTGGATTACTCCCGTTTCAACTCAGACAGCATGCTGGATTGTTATCGCCTAGAGTACGATGCAATCAAAAAACACATCCCGGATTCTGTTGTAACCACCAATCTAATGGGATTCTTCAAGCAACTGGACTATTTCAAATGGGCAAAATATATGGATATCGTATCCTGGGACAGTTACCCTGGTCTTGCGACTCCATTTAGTTTCACCGCAATGGCACATGACCTTATGCGAGGACTGAAAGATGGTCAACCGTTCATGCTAATGGAACAAACACCAAGCCAGCAGAACTGGCAACCCTACAACTCACTGAAACGCCCTGGCGTAATGCGCCTTTGGAGTTATCAGTCCGTTGCACATGGTGCAGACACCATCATGTTCTTCCAGCTTCGTCGCTCCATTGGCGCCTGTGAGAAGTATCATGGTGCGGTCATTGAGCACGTAGGACACGAGCATACACGTGTATTCCGTGAAGTTGCTGAGCTAGGTAAGGAATTGCAAATTCTTGGCGACCAAACACTGGACGCTACCGTTGAATCCAAAGTAGCCATTGTGTTCGACTGGGACAACTGGTGGGCGATTGAAAAATCAAGTGGCCCTACGGTTGCTCTCAACTATGTAGATCAAATCCACAAATACTATGCTGCGTTCTTCCGTCGCAATATTCAGGTAGATATCGTTAGTGTGGATACCGATCTAAGCAAATATAACATCGTTCTTGCCCCAGTCCTATACATGGTGAAGCCAGGCTTCGCTGACAAGCTGGAGAAATTCGTTGAAGCAGGCGGTACCTTCCTGACAACTTTCTTCAGCGGTATCGTTAATGAAAGTGATCTGGTAACCACAGGTGGTTATCCTGGAGAGCTTCGCAAGTTACTTGGCATTTGGGTTGAAGAGATCGATGCTTTATTGCCTGAGCAAAAAAACAGCATTGTGCTCAAAGAAACCTACGGTGATCTGCAAGGTGACTATCAGTGTGGCATGTTATGTGATCTCTTACACAGTGAGGGTGCGGAGGTCATCGCTGAGTATGGAGAAGACTTCTATCAAGGTATGCCTGTTGTTACCCGTAACAAATTCGGTAAAGGGGAAGCGTGGTATGTTGCTTCTGATCCGGAAGAACGCTTCCTTGACGGTCTGCTCGGGCAACTGGCAGCTGACAAAAACATTCATGCCTTACTGGAGACTCCCGAAGGTGTTGAGGTTAGCGCACGTACCAAAGACGGTAAGCAATACCTATTTGTTATGAACCACAATGCCTGGGCTCAATCCTATGATCTGGGTGCAACCAAGGTTCGTGAGTTGCTGACAGATCGCGAGCTGACAGGACATGTTGAAATTGAGGGTCGTGGTGTACAATTGCTCAAAAGCAATTCTTAAGAACGTATCGAACAATCCTATTGAAAGAATAATCCAAAGAACTTTTCGAAAGATTTACTCGATACAAACTGTCACCTCTCGAACTGAAATTCCATTTTTTATTGTAAAACAAATAAGTTTATCCGTAATAATCTTCTTGTTCTCTGCAGAGTTCAGAAACTGCTACTTCCCGTATCCGGCTATGCCGGGTACGGTTTTTTCATATCATTGTATAGAAGGAAATCGTGTATTATAGCTCGAATTGGACGATACATACATTCTATGAAGCTCTATCTTTGAAACGGAGTGACTGACATGAATAAAATAAACCGGCTAGCCGCCATTGTTATGGCTTTACAGCTCGGTCACGAAACGGCACGCTCATTGGCTGACAAATTCGAAGTGTCACGGCGTACCATTTTACGAGACATCCAGTCCCTGTCAGAAATGAATGTTCCGATCATCGCCATATCCGGCCCTGGTGGTGGCTTTCAGCTCATGGAGGGTTATGTGTTACCTCCGCTGCAATTAGATCCAGTTGAAGCTGCAACGCTTATTTTCGCGCTAGAGGGGATTAGTCATCATGTCGATACCCCATTTCAGGAATCACGTTGGGTCGTCATGGACAAGATTAGAGGTATTATTCCAGAGGATATTATGACTAGAATAGACCTTATGCTGAACCAGCTAAACCATCGAGTCCTTGAACGTAATGAGCATATCAAGCATTTTGAGACTTCTATACCTACAGCGGCAAAAGAAGAAGGGTGTGAGTCCTCTCTAATCCGAGTAAAAGCGCTTTTGAACTATTCCGCAATGATTGAGGCGCAGCAGGACGACCATATTGGAGAAACGATGACCGAGGTCACCCCTGGGCTGTGGGAACTGTCTTTTCTCTGTCCATCCGAAGATTGGTCCTGGGTCGTCCGTTTCTTTTACCGTCTAGGTAAGGGAGCGGAGGTCATAGAGCCTGAAGAGCTTCGTAACGAAATAAGTCAGCATGCCGCAGATGTATTTCAATTATATGCATCGTCCTTCAGCCGCTGTTGAATTATACTTAGACAAATTATAAAAAAGGAGGCCTTCCGCCATGATTAACGACCCGATCATAACGTATGAAGAAGCAGTTCAGCGCATCCAATCCATAGGCATACTCCCTCTCGCACCTCTATTCCCCGAGTATCCTTCACTCTCTTCACTTACCCCTGAAGAGAACTGGCATAAGGATACCTCACTTGACCCTTGGCTATGGCGCACACGCTTCGCCGAAGAAGGAATTGCGGCTTACGGGAAATGCATCAAAAAGAAGGCCGTATTGATCTCACGCGATTATTTCCCATTGGTTCATCGAATGATTGCAAATCAGAGAAGTATACACGAGCAGTATGATGCGGGCCTGCTATCACGCGAAGCGCTTAAACTATATGAAAAGATCAGCGAGCAAGAAGGTATTGATGGGCGAGCCTTGCGTGCGCAGTCAGGCTTTGCGGCCAAAGAAGACAAAAAGTCGTTTGATCAAGGACTGCTGGAGCTTCAGTCCAAAACGCTGATTTTAATCAGTGGCACCAAGGAAAAAGAAGGACTTGAAGAAGGTCAAGTCGCTTGGAACAGCTCCGCCTATGAAACTACAGAGCACTGGATGAAACGTCACGGCGTGAAGCCATTTGAAGGCAGCATTGCCGAAGCTCAAGCATCACTTGTAAGCAAGCTTGAAGAGCACACTCCCCCAATCGCTTTAACTAAAATTAAAAAGGCATTGGGTATTCAATAAAATGAAGACAAATAAATCCCAGTTACCGCTCGAGATGTAACTGGGATTACTCAAGATACATAGAACGTTTGAAGCGAGTAGAGAGGCCCTACTTTAATGAATATTGCTCATTCAGCTACAAAATTACGCCGTCCTTGAATATGGCAATCTCCCGAAAACCATGTTGTTCACTCAGCGTCTGACTCCGTCCAGAAGCGATGTCGATTAATTGACTGAACAGCTGAACCTTCACATCATCCATCGTCTGACCTTCGAGCAGTTGGCCTGCGTTAAAGTCAATCCAATGCTTTTTACGGTTCGCTAGATCGGATTGAGTCGCAATTTTGACGGTGGGTACAGGGCCACCAAACGGTGTTCCTCGTCCAGTCGTGAACAGGACAATGTGGGCACCCGCTGCAGAAAGGGCTGTTACCGATACGAGATCATTGCCCGGTGCCTCTACAATGTTTAGTCCGGTTTTGGTTACACGTTTACCATAACGCAACACATCAACAACCTCAGAGCGTCCGCCCTTCTGTGTACATCCGAGTGACTTCTCTTCCAATGTCGTGATGCCGCCAGCCTTATTACCTGGCGAAGGATTCTCATATATGTTCTGACCATGATTAACAAAGTATTGCTTGAAACCATTGACTAGATCGACCAAATCCTCAAATACTTGCTCATTGGCAGCACGGTTCATTAATATCGTCTCCGCACCAAACATTTCTGGCACCTCTGTCAGGATCGCTGTCCCCCCTGCCGCGACAAGCATATCCGCTACTGAGCCGACAAGTGGATTAGCAGTGATGCCCGATAAGCCGTCAGAGCCACCGCACTTCAAACCAATCTTGAGCTTGCTAAGTGGAAGCGGCTGGCGCTTTTCCTGTTCAGCGACCTCTACCAGTTCCTCCATTAAGCGTAAACCTTCCTCTAACTCGTCATCTGTTTCTTGCGCTTTGAGAAAACGAACCTTACCCTGATACTCGGGTGCAATACATTCACGGAACTGGTCTACCTGATTGTTCTCACAGCCAAGACCAATGACCAGCACTCCGCCTGCATTCGGATGTTCTACCAATGAAGCGAGCAACTGCTGTGTATATTTCAAGTCATCGCCGAGTTGAGAGCAACCAAACGGATGAGGAAAATGAAATACACCATCCACACGATTGCCGAACTGGGACTGACCCATCCGTGCCAATGCCTCGCACACTTTATTAATGCAGCCAACTGTATTAACGATCCAGATTTCATTACGTATGCCCGCTTCGCCATTAGGACGAAGATAACCATCGAACGAACGTAGATGTTCTGGAGGCATCTCTGTCTTGGATGCAAGTCCTGGATTATATTCATATTCGAGCAATCCGTGCAAACCTGTTTTTAGGTTATGGCTGTGAATCCAGCTCCCCTGCGCAATCTGTTCCTTTGCTACACCAATAGAGAATCCATATTTCATTACATCTTCGCCAGCTTCGATATGATGTACCGCAATCTTATGACCTTTAGGCACATCATCTAGCAGAGCAAAAGAAACATCATCAGGCAATACAATCGTTTCGCCTTTTGTGTATTCGCGTAGCGTTATAATAACATCATCCTGAGGATGGATTGCAATCCAGTCCTGAACTGTACTTGTTGTATTCATAGACTCTCTCCTTTCAGCAGCGAAATTTCGTGTACAAGCGCTTCTCGCAGCCCTTCACGTTCATCCAAGTTTTCGCCCCAGATGGATACATCGGATAATACGGAACCAATAATACGATCTAATTGTTGCTCATTGCTATTCAACGTATCGTAGTCTTCCCAGTACCCAGCTAAGAGGGATAGCACCTGAGGGTCATCTCGTAAGATAAGTGACTCTCCGTTCAAGCGTTGTGTCTGATATCCATCCGGCGTACTCACTGGACGGTACAAATATAACAGCCCAGCAAATCCACGCAACAAGCGGGACGGCCAGTTGCCTTCATGTTGTTCGTAAGAGAGGAGCGTTGGCAGAACACGAACCTTGAACTTACCAACGGTGTTTAACGCAATATCCTGCAATTTATGATCAATGTATGGATTGAGGAATCGTTCAAATATTTCTTCTGCATACAATCCTAAATTGAGATCTGGCATGTTCAATGCAGGTATAATCTCCTTATGCACAGCTTCCCTTATAAATGCTCCGAATTGTGGATCTTCCATCGTTTCCCGCACATGTTGCTTGCCATGAAGAATACCGAGGGAAGACATAAGCGTATGTGCACCGTTTAGAATACGTACTTTACGAAGCTGAAACGGCTTCAGATCCTTCACCCAATGTACATTTAATCCAGCCTGCTTCAAAGGCAGCTTCTTGTCCAACGCTTCATCACCCTGGATCGCCCAAAAATGATAAGGCTCTGCTGTATTGATCAGCTGATCTTCATATCCCCACCGATTCGTCAATGCATCAGCTTCGTCCTGTGTTGGAGAACCTGTAACAATCCGGTCTACCAGGTTATTTAGGAACAAGTTATGCTCTGTAATCCAAGTGCGGAAAGCATCTGAATAACCAAAATCCTCACTGTGACGGAGGACGCAGCTACGTAACACATCTCCATTGCCTTCAAGAAGTTCACAAGGAAGATGGATTAAACCTCTCGTTGGATCTCCTGCAAAACGTTCAAATCGTCTGTGAAGAAACACTGTCAGTTTGCCTGGGAAAGATTGAACCGGCTCCCCTTCTACATATTCCGAAGATATATATTTCAGACCTGACTCGGTCGTATTGGAGATAACAAACTCAAGCGATGGAAGCTCCGCTAGCTCTAAAAAATCCTGCCACTCTTCATAAGGATTCATACAACGCGAAAAGATCGAGATCATCTCTGTACGCTCCACAGGTTTACCATCGGACAGCCCCCGAGTAATCATCGTGTATAATCCATCCTGTTCTCTGATCTGTTCTAACTTCGCTTTCCCTCCCGGGCGAGGCTGGGTCACTACAACACTGCCATGGAATTTACCTTGTCTCGCACTCTCGTGAAGCATCCAGTCAGCGAACCCTCTAAGGAAGTTACCTTCACCAATTTGCAGGACTTTGACAGGGCGTTCAATGATCTCCTTGCATTTCCGTTGTCCATCATTACCTAGCAAATTCAACTTTAATCTTGGACGTTTGGTGCTAGCCGACATGAGCACTCACCTCATTATTTATTTATCTTCAGCGGATGCTGATCACGTTCTATAACATCCGTTGAAAACGCTTTAAATTCATTGTATCATCAATAAAAGGAAATTAAATTGCTTATAATGCCGTAAATATACTCTTTCATGATCATATTCTTCCTCTGTATTGCTGACTAAGGAATGGAAAGGAGACCGCATGAATCGCTCACCTGTTCGTACGACCATTCAGGCAGAATCAGGCATCCCGTTTCGATTGGTGTATGCAGATACGAAATCACCCCAGAACGAATTGCCCGACCATCTTCACGATTGGCATGAGCTGATCTATGTATATCGTGGTCAAGGAACTATTTTTATCGACATGGGTCTTGAGGATATGACTGAAGGGGATCTCTTCATTATTCCGGGGAACACGGTGCATCGAGCCTTACCTGATGAAAAGAACCCGTCACCTCTTCTGCACTATTCTTCAGCCCAGGTTTATTAGCGTCTGCGGCTGGTGTCAGCTCATCCGCACTATTGGCTCTATTTGAACGTTGTCGTAAACGCCGAGTGTATAAACGTCAGCTCCCCCAGCCGAACGTTCCACAGTCGCTGTATTAATTGAAGATATCCAACATGAGTTTCAGCTAAACAATCACCTTAGTGCACACGCCGCACTGCTCAGATTACAACTATTATTGATCTTTCTAGAAAGGCTTGATGCCACGGATCCAGAGAATTCCCCTCGCCCTGTACCTGGCCCAAGCTGGTTATCTACGATCCTAAGCAGTATCGACGACAAACTTCGCAACGGCTTATCTCTACCAGAGCTCGCCCAGCAAGCTGCCGTTTCACCTGCTCATTTCAGTCGAGCTTTCAAAAGATACACGGGCATGACACTAACCGACTATGCACTCGCACGTCGGGTAATTATGGCCAAGGAGCATCTACTCAAAAGTGATGCAACAATGGCCTCTATTGCTGATGCCTGCGGCTTCGAGAGCCTGCCCCATTTTTATCGTCAGTTTAAGAAGCTGACGGGAACCACTCCGGCAGCCTATCGAAGAACTATGAGTAGTTAGCAGATGGTTCCAAAACCTGTTTCTGCATCCTTTTAGGAGCGACTCACTTTTTTGGAGTGTAACATATTCTTCCATACACTTCGTATGGTATGATAAGGGGTAGACGTCAATCTTTGGATCTATTCAAAGATTGCTTAGAAAGGTACTCCATTGCGTTCGCCAGACGTTTGGAACTCAGCCTTATGCGTATATACGCCATTACATGACAAACGGAGTTGACCTTATCGTGTTGATCAAATTTTTAATTTTTGGCTTACTCTGGCAGATTGTAGGTAATCCCATCGTAGCGATCCTCATCCTTCTTCTTATTCTGTATTTCTTGGATCGTCGTTACGTCGGGTTATTTCCTAGCTTCATGAAGCCACTCAAGCGGCTGCGTAGTATTTCACGGTTACGCCAGCAGATCGCCATGAATCCTAATGAGGTTTCCTCCAAGCTGGATCTGGCTCGCCTATTAATTGAACGCAAACGTTATGAGGAAGCCCATGCCATATTACTGGAGATTGAGCGACCTTATGAACATTCAGCTGAATACTGGGAAGCACTAGGCACAACCGAACTGCATCTTGGGAAGATCGAAGAAGGAGAACAACACATATTGAAGGCATTGGATATTAATCCAAGGGTGAAGTATGGTCGTCCCTATCTTACGCTCGCAAGCAGCTTCAAGGATCAAGATCAGAGCAAATCTTTGCATTACGTGAATCAGTTCCAAGAGATCCATTCATCATCAAGCGAAGCTTATTACTTGCTTGGCTCTGTATATCGCTCCCTTGGAAGAAATGCCGATGCAAAGCAAGCTTATGAACAATCCTTGAATGTATACCGTTCGCTCCCTAAGTATAAGAAACGTCAGGAACGCCGCTGGGCTGTGCGAAGCTGGTTCCGCAAACGCGGACTGTAGTCTACCTTGATCTAAGCCTGATGTAGTGTCTACAGCGAATAAATGTCTATAGAAAGAAGTGCACGGAGCTTTGCCAGTGGCATCGTACCGTGCACTTCTTTCTATTCCAACCCAAATTCATACAAAAAAACAGACATATCTCACCACCAGGACATTATATCGCCTGCACTAACAGTTCACGTAGACGTCCTTCATGGAGAGCCATCCAATCTACACGTTCTTTAAACTTCTGAATCTGTTGCACGGCTACAGCAGGTTCATCCGTACCTTCGAACATTCGACTTAGAAAATGCATCACAACATCAAGACTTCGTAGTAATATAAGCTGCGGTATAGCTTCACGTTCATTAGACTGTATAGTAACGTTATCACGGAAACCTTGGATCATCGCCTCCAGTGCAAGCCACATCCATTTCTCATCCTGATCCTGTGTCAAAAGGTCTGACATTGGAACAGCGAGCTCCATCACCCGCAAATCCCATGTAGCAAACTCAAAATCAAGTATGGCACAGATCCGTCCCTGCTCATTAGTAAGTACATTGGATGCATTCAGATCACCATGAACCAGTTGATGCGGCAATTGCTCCATTCCATTCAACGCTTCAAATAGACCCGGTAGTACCTTGGCTAAATCTCGCATGTCTTGCTCACAAGCAAAAAGTTCAGGCGGCGGTGTCTGACATAGTTGCAGCAATTTATTCGGAGTGCACAGTGGGTAGGCATCTTGAATCTGGTAATACGGCGGATAAGCAGGCTGGAGTACGATATCCAGTTTCGACATCGCCGAAGATAATGCCCCAGCAGCACTACCCAGTTCGAATAGTTGCTCAGGGGTATTCCACACCGGGTTACTTCCAGTACAATATCGAAATAAAGCTGCGATCTTGAGCTTGCCAGTCGAGTCCTGAATAGGCAAATAGGTTTTTGTGCCCCCATCAACAGTTATTTCTACAGGAGATGGCACCTTGATGGCAAAATTGGAACGTCCCAAGGCTAGCAGCACCTCATGCTCAAACCTAATTTTGGTCTCATCGTTATGCGTTTCATATTGCCGAAGTACATAAGACTCGCCATTCATTTTTACGATATACGTTGAATTGTTCATTCCCCACTTCCACGCTCTGCTTCCCAACTTGGCTCCGTTGCATATGTGGACAGCACACGCTGAATTAGCTGTTGTTCTGGATCATGTGAAGGACGTAAATGAATACTATGCACCAAAAAAACTCCTTTTTCTTTCATTATCAACTGACCTGTTCAAGCTCAAGCTACTTCTCACAAGGCAGAGAACACTTACTTCCATATTGTCATCTTAACGGAAGCAGGTAAGCAGGTCTAGTGATTGAAAGACTTCGCCATCATCCCAGTCGTGAACCCTTCTTAGGAAAATGGAGTATAACCCGTTCGGTTTAACTGATCGGCAATGACACGATAACCTCTGGCATTCGGATGTACCCGATCCCAGAATAATAGTTCACGTTCATGTCCCAGGAACCTGTCATACACCTGAGCGCAGGCATAGTACCTTGATCCCGCACCGTCCAAGAAGGAATTGTACTGCTGCACCCAATAGGCTGCCTCAGGCGCTTGTGGGAACGGGTTGTACAATCCGATCGTTCGCACCATATAGACACTATTGCCCTTCAACTGCCGGATCTGCTTCATAATCTGTGAAACATGATTGCGTGTCTCTCCCAGCACCTGGGTCATCTTGCTTGTACCTGGCACTCCATTACTTGCTCTGAACGTTCGAATAAGATCATTGCCTCCAATGGATATCGTGATGATGTCTGCTTCTCGAAGGGATTGACGCACCCTGCTATGCGAGGATACCATCTGCAATAATTCTCCTGAGGTTAGCCCGTTCACCCCATGTTATCCATCGATACAAACGTTCGGACGTTAATCTCTGCCATTCTGCGATACAAAGGAACAAATCCCGTGCCGAGTAGAGCTCCTGTACCTACTGTTAACGAATCCCCGACCGCTGCATATCGATAAACCATCACCATCGCTCCTCTCTACATGCTCATAATTCACTCATTGCTATAATGTATGAGGAATCGACACACATAGCGCGGGACAGTGTCCTTGGGCATTAACCTTTATTTTTTGTATATCAATTGAACGACCAAATATTTACACTGCTAATCCGAGGACAGAACAATTTCCTGCTCACTGTTATCCCTATTTTTTTGCATTTATTATAGAAGAAAATATTGTCCTAAGACGCAAAAAACGCCGTCAGAAATCTCTGGCAGCGTTATTGCAATGCTTATTCGCTATTTACTCGTTACTTACTCGTTATTTACTCGGCATATTTTTCCTCACTTACATGCCAAGGGTACGATCCGAATCAACGGATTTCGCCTGCTCTTTGTTCGGGAATGGCCACCAATTGGCACGACCAAACATCTTCACCATTACCGGTACAAAGAATGGTAAGAATAACAAGGAGTACAACACAAGTCCACTGAGTACTACAGTAGCAATCTGCATCATGGACAGTACTCCTGATGGGTACATTGCAGCAAAGGTTCCGCTCAGAATGACCGCGGCAGACAGAATAACGGTTCCCATGTTTTTCATCGCATAGAGCATCGCATCCTGAACCTTCATACCCTTATTCTCATTGAAGCGATCCATCAGGAATATGCTGTAATCCACGCCGAGGGCAATGAGCATTACAAAGCCAAAGAACGGCGTTACCCAGCTAATGCCTGAGAATCCAAGGATGTTAACAAATACAGTTTCTGTGATCGCCATCGACGTGAAGTAAGCCAGAAGTAATGATACGATCAAATATAATGGCATAATGACAGAACGTAGTAACAGAACAAGAATAATAAAAGTACCTACAAGCATCAGCGTAACGGTGCGTTTATAATCGTTATTGGATATTTCCTGCAAGTCAGCAAAGGTGCTTGTTACCCCACCTACAGCAATATCTGCCTTTTCAAGCGCACTTCCCTGCACGGCACGATGCACCGCTGCTTCAATATCTGGTACACGATCAATCGCTTCCGTTCCATATGGATTTTCAGCGAAAATGACATCGATGGTCATCGTTTTCCGATCCGTGGACAGATACGTATCAAATACCTGCTTGAATTCCTTACTGTTCAATGCTTCATCAGGTACATACCACCCGGCAAGATCCGAATCAGGTGAATTTTGCAACTGTGTCAGATAGTCCTGTGCTGAATCCAGACCACCGGATACTTGATTGATACCATCCACACTCTGATTAAGTCCATCGGTTAATTGCGTCAACTGACCGCTAAGATCGGTAAATCCCTTTTGGATTTTTTCCTGTCCACCCTGAAGCTGTCCAAGACCATTTTGTATAGCCGGAATTTCACTAATGACTTTGCCTTGCCCGTTAGCAGCCTGCGTCAAACCAGTTTCCAGTTGACCAATGCCCGTTATAATCTGACTAAGTCCATCTGCAAGTGCTTTTTGTCCGGATGCCGCCGCTGCAAAACCTTCATTCGCCTGGTTAATACCTGCGGCCGCTTCACCCAGATTCGTCTGAATTTGTCCCAGACCCTGTGCTAATTGTGCAGTACCTGTTCCAGTTTCCCCAAGGGTTCCCTTCACCCGTTGATAATCTGCATCGGTTTGCAGTTCAGGGTAGCGCTCTTCCAATGCGGCGAAGGATTCATTCAATTGGGTCAGTGCAGTTGAAACGCCAGTGAGCTGCTGTGCAATTTCACCAACACCTTCACCAAGCGCCGAGACTCCTGCTCCTGCTTGGCGGTATGCCTGTAGTAACTGATTATTCGCCTGTGCGAGTTGATCAGCACTTGACTTCGCTTGCTGAAGCCCTGCCTTCAGATCTCCTGCTCCTGCCGATCCATCGCGAATTCCCTTTTCAATTTGACGAAGTCCTTCGGTTAATTGCGTAATTCCCGACTGTAGCTGGGTAGTACCTTTGGTCAGTTCTCCCGCACCATCAGCCGCTTCTTTTAACTGTGGTTCGTTTTGACTTAACTGGCTGCTGGCTTCACTCAAGCCATCCCGGATTTTGTCCAAGCCTGTCTTGCCTTCACCCAATCCATCGGAGAGAGTTCCTACTTGCTGGGTCACTTCAAAGTCTTTGATCTCTTCACCTGTTGGCCGTGTCATGCTTCGGACGCCTGAGATGCCCGGAACCTTCTCTACCTCACGGCTAATTTTCTCGGCAACAGCCATATATTTGGCATTGTCCATAGGCTCATCGTTCTGAATAACGACCTGCCCTGGTAAAGATTCTCCTGGACCAAAGCTGTCGGATATAATATTGAACGCTTTGACTGAATCGTATTTGTCACCAATCTCATCTAAACTATTAAACGATAATTTGCCATCGTACGTGCTTAGTAACGGTACACAAACGGCTGCTACAATTAACAGCGCTGCCCACGGACGTTTCAGAGAGAAACGACCTGCCACCCCATAGATTTTGCTCTCAGCATGCTCTAATGAACCTTTAGAAGGCCAGAATAGCTTTTTGCCAAGTACAGCCATGAAGAATGGAACAATCGTTACCAGGGCGAGCATCATCACAGCGATACCAACTGCGACTGCTACAGCGGAGCGATACAGCATAAACTGCGCAAAACCAATGGCAATGAAACCAACCAATACGGCTAAAGCTGAGAAAAATACCGTTTTTCCTGCTGTGCGATACGTTGCGATAATTGCATCCCATGTATTTTCATGATGTGCCAGCTCTTCCTTGAAGCGGCTAATCAGCAGGATACAATAATCTGTACCAATACCGAACATCACTGCCACCATAAAGATCTGTGTAAACGTAGAGATTGGGAAATCCACGGCGTCCACGAGGAAGGCAACGATTTGCTGCGATACAATATAACTAACACCTACGGTAAGCAGTGGAACGAAGGGTGCTACAAATGAACGGAATACAAGGAACAAAATTAGCAATATAAATACAACCGTGATGTATTCCGATTTCTTAAGTCCCTCCTGTGAGCTTTCAATCGTATCTTCATCAATCAAACCTTTACCGGTTATGTAGTGCTCTACGTTGACCGAATCTAAGGCTGCATTCAGATCGTCACGCATCTCTTTCGTGGTACGTTCTCCCTGGTCAATGGAAAGAGACGTCAAAATCGTCTTGCCATCTTCCGAGATCATTTGTTCAGCTAATTCAGGCTCTGAGAAAGGCTCCAGGATAGACAGAATCCCCAGTTGCTCCTTCTTGGTCTTCAATTGCTCGATAGCCTTCTCTGCCTCTTGCTTTCCCGAGTCGCCCAGACCATCAGGATTATAAAACACAAGAGCAATCTGACTACCCTGCTGCTCGCCTTTTTGCGCAGCAGCTTCATCTAGGATGGCGGCAGCATTCGTTGAAGAATATCCTTCTGGTACGGAAAATTGACCCTTTTCTCGGATTAATTCCCCCATATTCGGAGCGGTTAGCATTAATACTGCAGCAATTACGATCCACAGCCCCATCAACCACCATCTTGCTTTCAAAATCGTTCTCATTTCTGATCGGGTCCTCCCTCATGTGTTAACAAAGCTGCAAGCTTCTCAAACGATTCAATAAAATTATGAACATCCTCTGGCTTGAAATGAACCAAATAAGGCTCAAGAAGTTGTTGTATCTCTTGCTCCGTCTCCCGGTACGCCTTCCGCCCGTGATCCGTTAACGTCAGGTAGACAACTCTACGATCACGCTCATCCCCAGCACGATCTACCAGATCTCGATCTACCAGCTTATTGACCAGAGCGGTAATACTGCTCTTGCCCACACATAGCAGCTCTGCCAGGTCTGAAGGGGTGCATTTCTCCTTCTCATTAATCAGACGTAGTGCAATAAATTGATCCGTCGTCATCGTCTGACCCACACGTTCACGAATTTGATTATCGAAACGTTTGGTCACCAAAAATGAGGCATCCAAATATCGGTTAACCAAACTTTTAGCGTCTAGTGATTTCATATT
This sequence comes from Paenibacillus sp. DCT19, assembly GCF_003268635.1. Classification (NCBI taxonomy): domain Bacteria; kingdom Bacillati; phylum Bacillota; class Bacilli; order Caryophanales; family Paenibacillaceae; genus Paenibacillus; species Paenibacillus sp. DCT19. Next base: position 2,382,828 of record NZ_CP029639.1, on the reverse strand, counting down.
GTATTATTCACCTCTCTCGAAAAGTAGTTCACTTATGAAACTATTCATTTACGAAACTATTCTATAATGAAACTATATGACAAAGCAATACTTTTTTCCTACCCTCTACAAAATAAATAAAAAAAGCAGGACGTCCGACTTAGTTCTCACTAAATCCAAGCGTCCTGCTTCACGACTCATTATTCTATTTCATACGGCTACATTCTTGAGCGATTACTCTTCCGCGTCTTCATCCTTCTCCAACACACAGCGGAATCGCTCAACACCAGGATATAACTCACCCAAGCTATACACGATAAATCCGCAATTCCGATAGAATTCAACAGCCTCCTGATCCGTTTCTGCAATCAAACGATCCGGATTATGCTTCTCCAGAAGCTGTGCAATCATGCCACGACCATAATTTTTGAAGCGATTTTCGGGCAGCACAGCAATATGTTTAATCGTTATTTCATCTGCTCCTGTGTGAATATAACCGAGTAAGCCGATGAGTTGGCCCTCACCTTCGTACCCTTCAAGCTGCAATTCATCGCTCTCCGTATATTGTTGAATGGCTTGGTTCAGATGCTCAGGTTCAGGAAAGACCGAATAGGCCAACAATTCTTGTACCTCAGGCTCCTGAATTCGTGATTTCAGATTAATTAACAACGTTCATTCCTCCTGTATCTTGCTTGTTCCGTTATCGTATTGTAGTCGTTACCCAGGCAAAGTTCAAGTTATAAGCTGATGGTCAGTGTTCCGGTTCCAATAAAAATAAATATAAAAACGATCATAAAAACAATTGCACTCGTAACGAGTAGTTTGCCTGTGTCCTTCTTATATGGATGATCACTGAACAACATAACCCCACCTATAATTATAGCGATTGGAGGAAAGAAAATCGTAATGATGACAAGCAGCACGATAGAATATCGATCCAGTATCGGGTTGTAATCCTCCGTCATATGTGATCGCTCAGGCTGTGTTGTTTTGGTAGTAACCAGATTACCGCAGGATTTACACTTGAATTCATCTGCCCCATTGGTTTCTCACAATAGGAACAAACTCTACTGGTACGTGCCATGTAGCGCACCTCCTTTCAATGTGTTTACTTGCCTTCTGGAACGGAGCCTGTAGTCGTTTGATCTAGGAAAGCATGAAGAGCTGTTACATAGCTGGAACGATCCACCTGAAAGGCTGTTCCGTGTCCTGCACCCGGAATCGTCAGGAGTTGCTTCTCCGTTGGACATGCAGCATGAAGTCTATACACCATCTCTGTAGGCACAAACGTATCTGCTTCTCCATGAATAAATAACACCGGCACCTTTACTTGAGCAAGTTGTTTCAGAGCAGACGCTTCAGAGAAGGAATAACCTGCCTTCCACTTCGATATGAGACTGGTCACGGGAATAAAGGGGAATGGGGCAGTTTGTAAAGTTGCTTAAGCTGAAAGGTAAGCTCTTCTTGAACCGAAGTGTAGGCACAGTCCGATACAATGGCTTTCACTTGTGCTGGGAGCTTCTCTCCCCCGTCATGAGCACAGTGGCTCCACCCATCGAGATGCCATGAAGTATAATTTCTGCTTCGCTTCCAATCTTCGTGATAACCCAATCAATCCATTGTATGTAATCCAACCGATCCAACCAGCCAAAACCAATCATATTCCCTTCACTCTCACCATGTGCTCGATCATCAGGCATAAGTATGTTATACCCTCGCTGCTCCGCGTAAAAACGAGCAAAGCCTGCCATCTCTCTCCCTCTACCTGAATACCCATGAGCCAATATTACCGTTTGGTGTGATCCGGTAGCTGAAGGTAGCCACATCCCATGTAATTGAAGTCCATCATGAGACTGGATACGTACCTTCACCCCATGCTGTTGATCCAACCACGTTAGATCAGACGCACTACTGATCAGTTCATTGTCAGGTTCAGGCATTAAATTCGGGTTATCCACCAGAAATGATTTGGGTGTACGCCGAATTGCTGTTTTGAAGAAGTATAGTCCTCCTATCCAGGTTGCAATGAGCACGAGCAGAATTAGAATAAAAATAGCGATTCCAAAATATAGAGTTAACATGGTCTCTCCTTCTCTTCATCGTAACAATCTACACCTTACCTTACATACACGAAGCTAGGCGCAAAAACAGGTTTGCAGTCCCGACTTTCGTCAAGACTACAAACCCTCTAGATGACTTTTTCTAATGCAGAACACGCCTCTTTATATGCTGGCATTAATTGATCAAGCAATGGTTCTGCCTTGATCGTCTCGCCTTGCTTCGCTAATTGCTCAATTCGTGCAAAGAGGGCTGAACAATATTCAATCCCTAAGCTCAAACTTCCAGATTTGAGATCATGAGCCACCTCCGCCGCAGCAAGATGATCACCCGAAACAATATGTCTCCGCAGCACCTCAATTTTGCCCGGTGTCTCCGAACGATACATCTCAAGTAACATCTCCAGCAACGTCTGATCGCCTTCACTGTTTAATTCTGCGATTTCATTAACAATACTCATATTTAGTATTTCACGATGCTCCGATGTGTTCTGCCATTTCTGAATTATATTGCTTAATGCTTCAAGGGTAAATGGTTTACCAATAAAGTCATTCATTCCAGCAGCAAGGCATTTATCCTTTTCTCCGTCCATCACATTGCCTGTCATTGCAATGATCGGAACTGCATGTCGCATTTCATCCTGTTCCATAGCTCGGATTTTGCGCGTTGCTTCAAGGCCATCCATGATCGGCATCATATTATCCATCAGAATTAAACTATATTTCTTGCTAAGATAGGCAGCAACAGCTTCTTCGCCATTGGTGGCAGAATCAACCTCTGTGATCCCCAGCTTTTTGAGCTGCATCAACACGACTTGCCGGTTAATGGCATTATCATCTGCTAACAGAATAGGGAGCGAAGGCTCAGGGACAGCTTCTAGAGATTGATTATCGGATGGTGCAATATCGGAGGAGGTGTCTGCTTGATTGGAAGCTGACTTGTCCAACAATAGTTCAAACCAAAAGGTAGACCCCTTCCCTTCTATACTTTGCACACCGATATCACCATCCATCAGCAACACTAAAGACTTACAGATAGATAGCCCCAGACCTGTGCCTTCGTATTCCTTTGCACGTCCTCGTTCTGTCTGAGCGTAGGGTTTAAACAGTTTCTGCAAATCTTCCTTGGCGATACCGATCCCTGTGTCCTCCACCTCGAATCGAATCTGCTGAGTATGCTCACTGTCATTTACCAGCTTCACTCGGATACGTACTGAACCCTGCATTGTGAACTTGTTAGCATTCTGAATTAAATTGATAAGCACCTGCGTAATTCGCGTCGAATCACCTTGCAGACTGGAAGAAATCCTTGGATCACAATCAATGATTAACTCGTTTCCATTTTTCTGAATCTTCGGTTCGAGTAAACGAACGATATATTTAAGAATGGATTGCAGCTCTACTTCTCCGATTTCAAGCTTCAATTGTTTGGCTTCTAACTTGGACATATCCAGCAGGTCTTGAATTAGCTTAAGCAGAAGTTTGGCGGCCTCCTGAATGACATCCACCGAGTTGCGCTGTTCTTCGGACAAAGAGGATAGTTGCAATAACTCAGCCATGCCAAGTATTCCATTTAAGGGGGTTCGGAAATCGTGACTTATTACGGCAATAAATGAACTCTTGGATTCTCCCGCTGCAACAGCCTCTTCGCGTGCTGCTTCCAAACTGACGTTATTCTTCGCAAGCTTGCGCTGCAACGTAACCAGTTCATTGTTCATTTGTGAGAATTCGCCCAGTACACGCTCTTCATCTTCCTTGCTACGAATGATCTGATCCGATAATTGTTCAATCGTTCTCCGCAGCTTTTCATTCGTATCATTTTCATGGGACATCACATCACCCCTCTCTTAATCATTCATGATTTCTATATGATCCGTAATCGTCCCGTTCTTTAGTAGAGTCTCTGCAACCGCAACAGCCTCATCTGCTCCTTGAGCATATCCGTCGGCTCCAATCGTTCTCCACAGCTCTTGATCGATATTGAATGGATATCCTCCTACCAAAATCTTCACATGTGCAGTAGCAGGGTTCCTACGAATCATTTGAATTAACTCTTTAGCAAGATGGAGATGAAACGTCATTGTAACTGAAATAGCAACCACGTCACCCTGGTGTCGCTGAATCGCCTCTACTAAACTACCATTCGGAACATTCGCTCCGAGATAATACGTATCCCAGCCTTCCATTTCAAAAACATCAGTAAGCATGCGTAAGCCAATCTCGTGCTGCTCACTACCTACACATGCAGCTACTAACTTCTTCCCACCAGCTGCCTCAACTAACCAACGTGGATAGAGTAACGATATACATGCTTGGGTTGCAGCCGTACAGAAATGTTCTTGAGCCACAGTGATCTGGCTTAATTGCCACAATCGTCCGATCTCATACTGGACTGGTTGAAAAATATATTGATATATATCACGTATGCTTGCTCCGTTCGCAAGCTCCGTTTCAACAATGTGGAAAGCTTCTTTGCGCTTGCCATTAAGTAAAGCACTTAAATAGGTCTGCGCAGCCTTACCGTACGGGAGAGAATCGTAAACGTACCCCTGTACTGATTCGCGCTGATGAATCTGATGCACACCCATTTCCAAATATTCAAGGACAACATTCTTGGACGAATTGTCGAACTCTTCCTCCAACGTTTCTCGAATCAGCCTCAGATTCACAGCCAAATCCTCGGTGGAGACGTTATATCCTGCTAACAGCGTTTTTAACCACGAGATGTAATGGGTAAACAGATTGGGGCTTTTAACGAGCACACTCTCTGCCAGATAATTTAAGCTATATTGTGAATCCTGTTTTGTGCGTATACGCCCATTTTCACCAAAACGTTGAATCAGATCCGGCTGCAGCAAGTATTGCTTTTCTGTAATTTTATCAGCTAGTTCTCCCGCTGCCTGTAACAGTCGTTCACCAGCCTCTTGATGTGTCATATGGCTTAATCCCCCTTCTTGCTGCGATTTCATCCCAATCTACTTGCTAAAACAACAGCCTAAGAGGATGTGTTCCAAACATCGGGTTATTCATACTAAGAACATATGAAGCTAGAACACAACTCTATGATTGGTTTGATATCGATCAGCCCTTGATTGGGAACGTTCTCTATTGTACATGAATTCAATAGATAATAATTAGTTTTAGATCGTCACTTGGTGACAATTTTCCTATATTATGAATCATACTGCAAGTCATTTAGCTAGTGAGTGCCCGTTATATCGCTCATAAAAAAACCGACTTGCGTTTATGAACGCAAGTCGGTTTTACCTTCTGCAGCAAGCCCCAGCTTCTTCAACAGTCGAATCGCTTCCGCTTTCTCGGAAGGTTCCAATCCGTCAACTGTATCAATAATGACCTGGTGATGCTGAGGAAAAATTTGTGTGAAGAGTTGTCGTCCCTCTTCTGTCAATTCCGCATAAATTACACGTCGATCCTCCTTGGATGCTCTACGAACCAGAAGGTTTTTATTCTGCAATTTATCGACAACGTATGTGATATTTCCGCTAGACATCAGAACCTTCTCCCCAATCTTCTGCAGAGCCTGAGGACCTTTGTGATATAACAGATCAAGTACACCGAATTCGGTTGTATTTAGCCCATGACTCTGAATATCACGATTGGATTTAGATGTAACGGAATTGTATGCTCGGACGAGAACTACAAATAATTGTAAAGAAAGTTCCCGATTGTCCTCTATGTTCGGCATTTCTATAATCCTCCATCAATTGTTTACATTACATTTCGTTCTATTGCTATACATCTGGAGAAGATAGCTGTTCCCATTCCTCACGCAGCATTCCCATACGGATGGAATCGTAGTGCTTCCCCTCCACAATACGGCATTTGCGCATTCTACCTTCGATCTGAAGTCCAGCTTTGGCCGCTGCTCGCATCATTCGTTCATTACCTGACCACGTCGTTAATCCAACTCTTGCAATCGGCAAGTGGTTAAACAAATGGCTTGACCAAAGCTTAAGTGCACGGGTGCCAACACCCTTACTCCACGTTGTAGAACAATAAAGAACAATCCCCATTTCAAGCCATAACGATTGTTGATGCTCCCAGTAATAAGTTATCGTGCCAATAATCTGACCATTGACCTCAACAATTCTCATCGAGATTGGTTCAGAACTTGACTTTGATGTCTCCATCCACTTCATCATATTCTGACTGTACTGAGTATATCTCTCATGCTCAAGTGGAAAATACGGAGCATCCCATTGCTTCCATTCTGGAACCTCTTCACTATATATAAGTTGATATAGCTCTAGTAGATCCGCCTCTTCTATGCACCGAAGTGCTAGGTCACCTTCAACGATCGCATTTTCCTTCATATGAACTCCCCCCTCATTCCTTATTTGGAACGATGGAGTTCATCAATGCTTCCATCTTCCTTCGCCAATATGACGATATTCGCCATATCAATAAATAAGCCGTTGTCCACTACACCTGGAAGCATATTTAATTGAATGTTTAATTCGGGAGCCCGCTCAATCGCTTCCATACGACAATCAGCAATCAGATTCCCATTGTCTGTCAGATAACGCTCGTCACCATTCATGCGCCACTCTGGAGAACAGCCCATACTTTCCAACGCCTTGAACGTCCACTCGGAAGCAAAAGGAACAACCTCTACCGGCAATGGGAATCGACCTAGCTTGTCTACGGCTTTACTTCCATCGGCAACAATAATAAGTTGATCACTATTCGCTGCAACGATTTTCTCACGCAAGAGAGCACCGCCGCCCCCTTTAATGAGATTAAATTCCGGATCAACCTCATCAGCTCCATCAATCGTAATATCCAGTCGTCCAATTTGATCGAATGGAATGATCGGAATGCCCCATTCTCTAGCAAGCTTGTCCGATGCTTCAGACGTAGCTACAGCTTTAATTTGCAGGCCATCACGTACACGCTCACCTAACTTGCAAATCGCAAAGTAAGCTGTAGAGCCTGTCCCTAGCCCCACCTTCATTCCATCTTGGATGTATTCAGCCGCCCGCTCTGCTGCAATTTGTTTCAGATTCATCTAGAATAAACCCCGCCTGTTTATGAATTTGAGAAATGCATACTGTATTTATTATAGATAAAACCGCTTCCGATGTATATCCATCCTTGTAAGCAATGCAAAAATGCACGAAGCACGTCCATTCGTCTGATCCATGCAGAACGGACTAACTCCATCCTTGATTTTTTAGTATGTTTTTCACACTTACATGATGTTTTTTATCTCTTATTGTTATAGAATACATAATGAAACTAAAAAATGGGAATTTTTCCGAAGTTTTAGTTCTTTATACCTATGTATTTATTGTCATGTCCATAAATATGTAGAATATTAAAAAAGTTTTAACAAAACTATTCAATTTAACGACATTTTATACGACATATTATAGGTGGATGTGTTTTAATAATTAGACACTATGGATCATGGGTACCAAAAATTCGTCTTTACGACCAAAAACCCAAGACCATGGTCGCATACATAACTTTGGAGGGGATCGACAAATGGCCTAGGCGGCTGGAATCATGCAAGAAACCAAGCGTTGTTAACTAAACAGAGATCAGGAGTGGAGTTTTGTGAAATCATTAAGTTGGAAAAGCATGTCTTTTTTCTCGAAAAATCTATTACTTTCATTCACCAACATCGTCATTATTGGAGTGGCATTAATTGCCAGTAGCTATTATTTCCAAAAGACAGTGCTCGTTGATCAATTGCATGGGCAAGTTGCAGTAATCACGCAAAAATGGGCTGAGGGAATCAATGCATCCGATGTTGAGGCAGCCATTGCGGAAGGCAGCTATGACGGAACCGTACAAGCTAAATTACGAGCTTACTTTGATGAAATGCAAGAGTATTATCCTAACATTGCCCAAGCCTATATTTTCGGTGTTGAACTCGATGGGAGAATCAGCGCAATACATCCCTAGTCGCAATGCCCACCAATCTTAGAGAAGCCTTTCAAAGCGATAACGTAAACATTGGCGATATGTATGAGCAACCGGTTGTTGTAGCAAATGCATTGAAAGAAATGTTAAATACAGATCGTCCAACCTTTACTACATTTTATAAAGATGACTTTGGAACATGGACAACCATCGCTTATCCAATCAAGGATAGCAACGGCAAAATCTTCTCCTATTTCGCGATTGATGCGGATGCATCTGCCGTACCTGCCGGTCTGAGCTCACTGCTCAAAAACGGTATCATCATTTTGGTAGCCTTTTTACTTTTATTCCTTATCATTCAATATCTCGTTGTTAAAAATACACTATCCCCTATTCGTCACTTAATCAAAGGAATTGATGACGTTAGCCGGGGTAATTTGAATGTCAACATTCCGACAGGCAAAGACGATCTGGGACTTGTGAATGAGAAGTTCAATACGATGGTTCGCAAAATTAATGACACGATCGTCAAAGTACAGATGACTTCTCACGAGGTGAACCAGTCTGCAAAAGAGCTGTATGAAGTCTCTGAGAAAAACAGTGACCATGCGGATACGATTAACATCAATGTATCCCAGATTGCATCTAACATTCGCGCACAAGAACAAGCGACAATTGACAGCGCACGTGCAATGGCAGAGATGGCTACCGTTATTCAAACGATCGCTAGCAGTTCAGCCAATGTAGCTGATGAAGCCTATGAGATGGAACGTCGTTCCCAACAAGGTAATACCGTTGTTCGTCAGGTCTCTGAACAAATGACTCTGATTACCGAATCGGTTAAAAATACAGCATCGGCAATTAATGTACTTGAAAGTCGTTCGCAAGAAATTGGAGATATCCTCAATATCATCTCTGGTATTTCCAGTCAAACCAACCTGCTTGCACTGAATGCATCCATTGAGGCAGCACGTGTCGGTGAAGAAGGCCGTGGTTTCGCCGTTGTAGCCGGTGAGGTTCGCAAACTTGCTGAACAGTCCGAAGAATCAACCAGACAGATCTCTGTGTTAATTGAAGAAATTCAAACCGAAATCAAACAAGCTGTTCGCGCGATGGAACAAGGTACAGCTGAAGTGGACACAGGGCTTGATGTAGCTGATCAAACAGGTCAACTGTTTGAAGAAATTCTTGAAGCAGCTAAGAAAGTTTCTAACCAGATTCAAGAGGTATCCAGCGCTACGCAGGAAATATCTGCGGGTACTGAAGAAATGACTGCAACAGCTGATGATCTCTCATCTAGTGTAAGTAAAACGGCTGATAGTAGTGAACGCATCTCTACTTCTGTTGACGAACAAAAAGGTTCACTGATTACGCTTGTAGATTCTTCGAACCGACTGAGCAGCATGTCTGAGGAGCTCCAAGAATTGATTTCTCACTTTAATGTAAGCAAAGGCTAAGAAAACAGAAATATTACATTTTTGAATTGGACAAAGGAGGAACAACTGAAGTGATTGAAAATCATTCTTCATCAGATCATATTATGGAAACTGAATTGCCGGTACTTCAGATTCCGCTGGATTTTGGACGTCGTCAGCAATCATTCGTTTATGAATCAACTCATATTCCGTTACAGCCTACTTTGAGTCGTGAACTTGCGCAAAAATTTGGCTCATCATTGACGTACCCTGCTCTCTTATCCGCATACGCAGCCTTGTTATTCAGACTATCAGGTGAACAGGAGCTAGCCATTGGCACATTGGCTCCTGAACATGCGGCTGCTAACGTGATACTGCAAATTCATGGGAAAATAACCTTCCGGGAATTGATTGAGCAAATCTCAGAGCAAATTGTGAACAACAATACCACTCATCCTGGGGCATACCCTGAAACGATTTTCATGCACAACAGTGTGCAATTGCCTCAAGCTCCGCAAATTTTAAACTGGAACATCCGCGACGATCGCGGCCAGTTTATCCTTGATTCGTTCTATGATGCTTCCCTATTAAGTGAGGCAACCATCATGAGATATGCGGAGTATTTTGAGACACTTCTACTTGCGATGATCCGCAATACGGACAAGTCTATTGGCTCTGTTGATATTTTATCAGCCTCTGATCGACTGTTATATCGTGAGATGAACGATACCGCTGTTCTAGAGCCTGAACATCAAACGATCCATGGTTGGTTCGAAGCGGTTGCAGCCGAATATCCCAACTCACCTGCGATCACGTCACTTTCAGGGAAATATACGTATCGTGAATTGAATGAGCGTTCCAATCAAGTGGCTCGAGTTCTTCAATCAAACGGTTTACAAAAAGGGGAATTTGTCAGCATCTTCATGGAAAGAAGCCTGGAAACCATTATCTCCATTCTGGGTATTCTTAAAGCCGGAGGTGTCTACGTTCCCGTTGACCCTGAGCACCCACAAGAACGTAACAGCTACATCGTAGAAGATACAGCATCATCCTTTGTCCTAACAAAAGATTCTTCCTTTACCGAAGCTTCACGCCTATTCTCGGGCATCACAACAGTACGTCAAATTTTATCGGTAGATGGTCGCCTGGCCGGGTTTGCAGCAAGCAACCCTAATGTCGATGTTCAGCCGGATGACCTAGCGTATATCATCTACACCTCGGGCTCTACGGGCAAACCAAAAGGCGCTCTCGTGGCTCATCGCGGTGTAACGAATCTTGGTAGTGTCGTTCAGCGAGATTGTGATATTATGCCTAACGATGTGCTAACCCAGTTTGCTACATATAGCTTCGATGCTTCTGTCTGGGATACGATTGGTGCCCTGTTCTACGGTGCTGAGCTCTATCTTCTCTCTGCGGAAGAACGTGTATCCGTCGAAGATTTTGCTGCTGCAATTGAACGTACGGGCACAACGATTATTACAATTCTGCCTACGATCTTCTTCAACCAGCTTGCATCCTATCTGTCCGATGAAGGTTTCCATAAGCTGGCTAAAGTCAAAATAATTACTGTTGCGGGCGAAGCGCTATATGGTGAACAAGTCCGTGCATTCCAACGGAAATTCGGCAATCAGATCGATATCGTCAATGTATATGGCCCTACTGAATGTACAGTAGCAACGACGACACATCGGATCAGTGAGCAAGTTCCCGAGCATGTCGTTAATATGCCTATCGGTAAGCCAATTCATAACTACAAAGTCTACATCGTGAATGAAGAACAGCAACTCTGCCCGGTTGGAGTGCCTGGTGAGGTATATATCTCTACGCCAGCTCTTGCTAAGGGTTATCTGAATCAACCAGAACGTACAGCTCAAGCCTTTATCGAGAATCCATTTGCGATGGGTGAAAAAATCTATAAATCTGGCGATATTGCCAAATTGCTAGACACTGGACTACTAGAATATGTGGGACGTAGTGATTCTCAACTAAAAATCCGCGGTCATCGGATTGAAATTGGAGAAATCGAGGATCATTTTGCACGTTTAGAACAGATCCAGGATGTCGCTGTCATTCCTAAAAAAGAATCAGACGGACAAAATATGCTCGTCGGTTACTTTACCTCCGTCGATGGTAGCACATTGTCCGTTGAAGAGATCAAGGCACAGCTTGCCGTGAAGCTCCCTTCATACTTTGTGCCGAAATGGATCTGCCAATTAGATGAGATGCCTATTGCACCAACAGGGAAAATCAATCGTAAAGCGATGGTTGCACTCCCCCATGAAGAACGTCATGAGAATCGTGCGGAACGGGTACTGCCTGCAACAGAAACCGAAACAGTTATTCTGAACGCGTGGAAAGAGATCCTTCAGCATGACGACTTCGGTGTCGAAGATAGTTTCTTTACCATCGGCGGAGACTCTCTCCGGGTCATTCATGTGCTTGTGCTGCTGAAGCCTCACTATTCATTATTGAAGATTGCTGACTTCTTTGCAGAGAAAACGATCCGCGCATTGGCACGTCGAGTGGAGACATTAGCACAAGCTACAGAGCAATCTGACTCGGCTTCATCTGGGACGAAGGTTCTGATCACCCAACTGTCCGAGCATCCGGTTGAGCTTGCTACACAAATTGGGTATCCGGAAATACTCAAGCCAGAACATGTTCTCCTAACAGGTGCTACAGGTTACTTAGGCTCTCATGTGCTTCAACAATTAATCCTGCATTCTAATACGAAAATCTACACATTGGTTCGTCGTCCATCGGATGGAACAACAGCCATGCAACGATTAAGCAATGTGATGCAGGGATATTTCGGGAATGAACTGGCGCTGCAAGTGCAATCCCGCGTTGAGATCATTGAAGGAGATCTGGAGCAACCTAACCTTGGGTTGAGCAGTGAACAAAAGACTTATGTACAAGCCACAATTGATCGCGTCATTCACTGTGCTGCAGATGTACGGCACTTTGGGGACGCAGCTCAATTTGCGAAAACGAACGTAGAAGGAACAGTAGCGCTGTTGGATCTAATTCGCAGCAAGCCAGGTGCATCCTTCCATCATGTGTCCACGATGGGAATCCCGGAAGATCTGGCACTAAGTGGTCAGTGGGAATCTTCATTGGAGCATGATCATTTCCCAGCCGACTTGCATGTGGAGAACGTCTACTCCGACAGTAAACTAGAAGCTGAGAAAGTGCTTATGGTAGCAGCAGAGGAAGGTGTTCCAGTAAGTATCTATCGAGCAGGAAACCTGACATGCCATTCGGAAACAGGACGTTTCCAGTCCAACATTGATAGCAATGCCTTCTACCGCATGATTAAAGCGATGTTATTGCTTGGCAAAGCCCCTGCTGCCGATTGGCTGGTAGACTTTACCCCAATCGATTACGCAAGCGAAGCGATTGTTCATCTGGCATTACGCGAAGATACTGCTGGCCGTGTGTTCCACATCTGTAATCCGGAGTCGATCCGTTACGATGAATTGATCAATTCCATTAATCGTGCCGGTTATGAAGTCGAAACGGTTCCTTTTGCCGAATATACGCAGTGGTTGTTTGACGCTAGCATCAGTAAAGATGCTGAGGCACTTCAACTGGCTATCGCTCAGCTTGAAGGGGACGGTGCGAAGGATTCAGCTTACGTATATGCTTCTCCTGTTACAACGGCCTATGTGCAACCCGCAGGAATTTCCTGCCCTAGAGCCGATGATCGTTTTATTTTGAAAATGATTGAGCATGCAGTCGCGATTGGATATTTCCCTGCTGCAATCAAGCCAACATTCGGCACTTCTCCGACATTAGAGTAGATCTGTCCAGGATTTTATTTTTCTCAGAAAAGCCCCTTTTCCATTAAATCTAATGGAAAAGGGGCTTCTTATGTTATATCCACCGATTTATATACAACGTGTTATAACCAACGAATGAGAGCAATGATCGCTAGATGAGCCGGATAAAAATAACGCCATATCCAGCGCGGCCCCTGCAAGCGAAAGCCTGCACCATAATATTGCGCAATGGCGATTCCTACGGTAGCAATAACACTATACATCTGCACAGAACTGCTATACAGCATAATATAGGCTGCCGTTAATAGGAAATGCCCGACAACCAGGATCACACCTTGGAAGTACCGGAATAACAGCACGAGAAGTAACCCGTACATCCCATAATCCATATGTGTGATTTCCATAATCCATCCTGCACCTATTACAATCGGAATGCCTAACAATCGCACGGGTAAACGATCCAGCGCCAGTACTACCAGCAGTCCGGACAATAACGTCCATACGACATTCAGTGATAAGTGGTTAAATGCCGCCATAAAAGGAATCTGTGAGATGACCGCAATCCAGAATAAACGCATAATATATTTCTTCATGTTACGTGTGTGCTTATAGCCAACGTAAACGGCAAAAGCATAGATTGGAAACGCGATACGTCCAATGATTCGCAGTTCCTCCACTTGTGGATAAAAAACAGCACCTATATGATCAATCAGCATCGTTATCATGGCGATCCACTGCATCATGGTTATGAAGACCTCCCCTGTTCCTCGTGGTGCACTGACACAAGCACATTCCTAATTTTTTATACATCAAGATCATAATACAGGAATTGGGTGTCCAGTACATAACCTTCTGACTCATACAACGCCTGAGCCTGCTTATTACTGACCGCGGTGGATAGAGACAATGCACCCACACCTCTTTCCTCAGCAAGCGCTCTAGACGCCTGCAATAGTCTGCGGGCAACCCCTTGCTGGCGGTATTCCGGCTGAACATACAGATCATTCAGTGTCCAGTTTGAGCGCATAGATAGTGAGCTGAACGTTGGATACAACTGCACAAATCCCATCAGGGTTTGGTCTATTCCATTGTCCTTACCATTCATTGGTTCAAGTAATTCCGATTCCGCAATCTTTTCAGCTACTAGAATAATTGATTCATTATGCTGCATTCGACTCTTTATGTATTGAATGGCTCCTTCGAGATCCGAAGGTCGGTTGTAGAACATACGGTATTGATTGAATAACTCGCTCACATATTCAGCATCAGCAAGCTCAGCAATTCTAATCTGATCTGGCATCTCGTTTCTTCTCCCCTTATCTCTTTCACTTAATGAATACCCTCCTATTATATCGGTTATATCTGAAATTCCAAATTCATCATTTGCACCAAAGTTTGCAATCTTTTCGACTTTTCCACAAATACAAGAATATTTAAGATCAGTCTTCACAAACTACAGGTAGATAACCAGTGATTCTACAGACTAGCGAAGTAAGGAGGGAAACATGGAATGGAAACAGGCAGTACGCTTGAACAGGTGAAGACCCGTCTATTGGGCGTGACGGATATTGTCTATCAGCCCTTTCAGATTGGTTCAATTCATTGTGAGCTCATCTACATCCAATCCATTGTAGATACCGCCACGATGAGAGAAGCCATCGTCAAACCACTGCTGGAAGAAGCATCACGCGGCGAAGTTGACCCCATGCTTACAGCGCGAATTGTTAGTGGCTCTTTTTTCACACTGGACTCACAGCTCACCGATTCGACTGAACAACTGGTGAATGACATCGTCTCTGGCAATGCGGTTCTCCATTTAGATGGGTTGCCCAATTGGGTTGTGTTCTCGATTCAGAATTATCAGAAACGTTCTATACCTGAATCCACGAACGAGGTGGTCGTGGTTGGGCCCCAAGAAGCGTTTATTGAAGATATTCATGCAAATATGTCTCTACTTCGGCACAAAATTAAACACCCTGATTTCAAAATGATCCAATTCACCATCGGCAAATATACCAAAACCATAGTCTATGTTGTGTACATTGAAGGGTTATGCAAACCGGATATTCTTGAGAACGTGTTGACCAGTTTAAATGAGATTGATATGGATAGCAGTTTAGGCGTGAGTTATTTATCTGAGTTTCTAGAGGATCATCCGCTGTCTCCATTTCCCCAGTATCAATATACCGAGCGACCAGATTCTGTTGCAGCTGCACTCGTTGAGGGGCGCATTAGTGTTATGCAGGATGGCACACCATTTTCACTAGTTATTCCTGTCACCTTCTTCTCCTTAATGCAATCTTCTGAAGACTACTATCAACGGTTTCATTCTGCTTCATTCATTCGGATCATTCGTTTGCTATTTGCCTTTTTTGCATTTTTGCTGCCTTCGGTCTACGTAGCAGTTACCACTTTTCATCCGGAGATCATCCCAACTAACCTGCTAATTACTATTGCATCCGCGAGGGAAAACATTCCTTTTCCTGCATTGGTTGAAGCCTTCATTATGGAAATCACCTTCGAGGGGCTGCGTGAAGCTGGGATACGTATTCCCAAGCCGTTAGGGCAAACTGTGTCCATAATAGGCGGTATTGTCATTGGTCAGGCAGCTGTGCAGGCAGGTATTGTCTCTGCCCCACTGGTGATCGTCGTTTCCATTACAGGTATTGCCGCATTTATCATTCCACATTTTGAATTAGGGCTGGCATTTCGACTTCTTCGATTTCCAGTGTTACTCGTCGGTGGAACGCTAGGTCTGTTCGGCGTAGTCATCTCGATCTACTTAATCTACTGGTACATGGTAAGCCTACGCTCCTTCGGAGTTCCCTATATGCAGCCCTTTGCGCCACTTGTCCTTCGAGATATTAAAGATACATTTGTTCGCGTGCCTTGGTTTCTAATGAAAAAAAGAACCAAAGCTTATGCAGCAGATAATGAAACGAGGCAGGATACGCCATGAACCTTCACTACGCTTGGCCAAGACTCGTCTTATTGGTGACATGCTGTCTCTTATGTGGTGGCTGCTGGTCTAAAGTCGAAATTAACGAGCGCACTTTTATAACGGCTATGTATGTTGACAAGACAGATAACCCTGGCGAAGTTGAGGTCTCATTAACAATGCCACTCCCTAACCGTTTATCACCAGATCGAGGGGGATCCGGCAAGGAGCCTTATGCTGTTGTTTCAGCGGTGGCACCTACCATTGCCGATGCCTTAGAACGTATTCAGACAGACCTTACGAGAAGAATATCCTGGGTCATACACGCGTTGTTGTGTTTGGACAAGCTTATGCCCGTGCAGGAATCGAAGATACCATGGAGTGGATTGCAAGGGAGCCCCTATTTCATCTGAGCAGTTACGTAATGGTCGCTATGGGTAAGGCAAAAGACGTGTCTGACTTAACTCCTGTCTTCGAGGAAACACCAAGTGATGTACTGCGCGAATTCTCCACCGAGGAAAATTTGTTAAAGACGCAGACACTTAACGTTTATGCTTCAGACAAAATGAATCAGGGCTTTGCCGCATCTATGTTGCAAGCCAAGCAACTACCGATGGTAAGTGAAGAAGGTAAACAGAAAAAGTGGGTAAGCCAGATCGGCGGAGCCATCTTCAAGCAAATGCGCATGGTGGGGACACTTTCAGATGATGAGGCTCGCGCTGTTGCCTGGGCTGGTCGAAAACTAGAGTCGATGGCCATCTCCATCCAGACGAACAAAGTAAAAGCCAGCATGACTCTCTTTAATATGGACTCAGACATTCGTGTCAGATTAGTCAATGGGGAGCCCTTCTTCGACATAAATCTAACGGGTAAGGGCGAGCTGAATTCGGTCATCCCGATTTTGAAAGCCAAGGATGTTATAAGCGTGAAGTCGATGCAAGTGGAAGCAAGTAAAAAAATTAATGAACATCTGAAGCAAGCCATTGATACCGCACAACACCAAGGAGCAGATATTTTGAATCTAGGTTACCGCTTGGAGTGGAAGTATCCTAAGATCTGGTCTAAGCTTCGTCCTCAATGGACAACGTATGTGAAGAACAATCTGCAATTCCGCGTTAATACACAGATCAACATTCAGTTTGTTGGATCAGAGTCCAGCTATTGATCTGATAAAGCCGCAATGACATGTGTTAAAGGAGGAACATCATGATTGCCGTTTTGTTGTTTGCTGGGCTCTATCTATCCGACTATGCATCCGTAAGAACGAGCAAAAAAAAGATTAGACGTAGTTACTTCATTCTACTCGGGCTGTTTATCGTTTGGAATACGCTTGCGGTTAGCTGGTCTGCATGGCCTAATCCCAATGATATCATTCAACTGATCTTTGGCTGGATTGATCCTATGATTCATTAAGAAGAGGAGGTAGCATTTATCTATGAATCATCTAACGGCTGGGCAAGCTTATCGCTTCATGTTTGTTTATCTATACTCTGAACCTATTGCTTTCCTCCTACAACGATTATTCAAGATGAGTGGATATCAGGGGTGGTTGTCTACGATTGGTGGATTTCTGATCAGCCTCATCTTCTTATTCTTTACATACAGACTCGGATCCCTCCACCCGGATCGACCGTGGCTGAGCTTCGGAGAAGACATTGTTGGCAAATGGATACATCTCTTTTTTGTTGGAATGATAGCATTGTTGTGCTTGTATTTAGTGACAATTGATGTTGAGAACTTTATTATTTTTCTGCAATCCATGTATTTACCCGAGACACCTATCTGGGTTACCGCAACACTAACCTTGCTATGTGTCAGCTTGTCTGCGCGCTCGGGCCTAGTGACCATTATTTTTATGTCCGAAGGTATTTTTTTGGTGCAAGTTCTCACATCAACGCTGCTGATCCCGACCGTAGGCAGTGGTGGTAATCCAGATGTACTCCTCGCTTTGACAACACATCATGATCTAGGCGAGATTGTCATGGGCTCTTTTTCTACCCTACCTTGGTTTTCCGAATGGATGATGTTTCTCTTTCTCGCTCCGACTGTCGCGTTTAGACGCCCCTTACTGAGAAGCATGGTATTCGCGGGAATCACCGTCATTTTGTTTGTTGTTTTTTTCTGGATCTATACCCTCATGAACTTTGGTCCTTATGTAGCAGCGAGCCTCCGTTATCCTTTACTTGAGATGATCAGGTTTGCTCGATATGGCGATTTTCTTGATAATCTTGATCCCGTATTGATTGCGATCTGGTCAACAACCATGTTTACACGAAGTTCATTTTTGTTATATGTCGCTTCTGTGTGTCTATCCAAAATTAGTGGTGTTAGACAACAAAAATCGGTTGTGTATTTGATTGGTGGCACAGCTGCTGCCATTGTGATGCAATACGCCAAAGATGTCACTGCTTATGAGCTAGCTACACGATCTTACGCTGTGCCTATGTTTACCCTTCTCATTGAATCCATGCCTATACTATATGTTATTGTTCACTGGCTCCGTTATGGAAAACATAGAAAAGCTCAGCCCTCTCCCACCCCTTCGTCATGACTTTCATGCCACTGAATCTATTTGTGAATACAGAACAACCTCTTCTCCATCCTTTACAAAATTACTTGTTTGGCATATAGTTGTTATAACAAGTATATATGTGCAGTGTATTTATTCTGATTGAAAGTGAGGTTTTCATCGCAATATGGATTATTCATTGGAGCAATCCGTCGGTTTCATGTTAGGTTTGACGCATCGCAAAGCAGTCGCTTTACTCGCGACCAGGTTCAAACCATATGACATTACAACAGAGCAGTTTTCTGTTCTGTTCAATATTGGTAAAGGCGAAGGCGTGAATCAGAAGGAAGTTGCTTTACGTGTTTTTAAAGATCAACCAACAACTGCCCGTATTATCGATCTTCTGGAGAAGAAGGGATGGGTTGAGCGTCAGACGAGTGAACAGGATCGCAGGGCTTATCTGCTTTATCTGACAGCTGAGGGTCGAGCTATGCTGGACATCCTCGTTCCCATCGAAAGAGAAATGAATAAAGAACTTGCTGAAGGTATACCTCAAGACCAGATGGAAGCATTTAAACATACTCTTTCCCTCATCAACCACAACCTTTAGAGAAAAGAACATCAGGGGGAATTCTGTTATATGAATACACAATCTACACAAGTGAAATTATGGACGACGGATTTTATATTATTAATGCTTTGTAATTTTTTGCTGTTTCTGCAGCTGCATATGATTGTCTCTCCACTGCCCGCTTATGTACAGGATCGCTTTCATGCCAATGCATTTGAGGTCAGTTTGTTTACCTGTCTTTTTGCACTTAGCGCCATTGCTGCAAGACTGTATTCTGCCAAGGCTCTAGAGAAAGGTCTTCGGAACACGATGATCTATGTGGGTTTATCTATCGCATTGTTAGCTACACTAGGCTATTATTTTGCGGCAGGCATCGTAGTCCTGTTATTGCTTCGTATGTTATTCGGGGTAGGATTTGGTATGAGCAGTACTGCTTTTCCAACGATGGCCTCTGATATTGTTCCCGTTAAACGTATGGGCGAGGGTATGGGCTACTTCGGCTTATCCACAAGTCTTGCCATGTCTATGGGGCCAATTATCGGGGTGACATTGCTGCAAGGACAAGGCTTCGTAACTTTAATGTTGTGTACGGCAGGCGTGGTCGCTGTCATTTATCCGCTCAGTTATTCGCTAACCCGCAAAAAAGCTCAACGTGGCGATCAAGGAACCCTCACTCCAGCAGGAGCAATACCTACAACATCTGCAAAAGGTGAAAAAATCCCTTTTAATCGTAAATTGATTTTACCAAGTGTTCTGAACGGCCTATTATCCATAACATACGGTGGACTTGTTGGATTTATCGTGTTATACGGTAAGGAAGCTAACCTCTCTAATCCCGCACTGTTCTTCCTATTTAATGCGATTGCAGTTCTACTGGTCAGACCCTTTGCTGGACGGCTTTATGATCAAAAGGGGCCAAAAGCGTTGTTGATTCCTGGAGCGATATTTATCGCCATTGGATTAATTATTCTTTCATATGCAACTTCTATGCCTACATTATTTGTAGCAGCATTTATTTATGGAATTGGCTATGGTTCCATGCAGTCTTCTCTGCAAACCTGGATGATTCAAATTGTGGCACCTTCTCAGCGCGGAATGGCGAATGGCATGTTTTTGAATAGTCTTGATCTAGGTATCGCAACTGGCGCCCTATTGCTTGGTGGTATTGCATCCCTCACAAGTTATACAGATATGTACCGCTATTCGGTTATGTTCATGATTGTGTTTCTACTCATCTATTTAATTCAAGGCAAGAGAAGTGGTGGCTATGCGATAACTCCTCACCCTCTTCTAGAGCACACCCATATTAGTGGTGAAAAGGAACAATCCTCTAGCGAAACTACACCTTCTTCTAACGATAGAGATCGACAGTAAGTAACTCTACACCAGATGCCAATAAAAAAATGCGTTGTCACATGAGGACATCCGAGTCTCCTCATGCGCAACGCATTTTTGTGTTGTGACTTTCAATAAGTAAATATTTAATCTAGAATGGGCTTCTTCTTTTCCCTAGTTTCGGTATCCCTCGCCTGGTCTCATTCACGTTCTCTTCTTCCTCATCTTCATGCGTAGCTTCTTCTGCGTCAGTATTGCTTTTCTCAGGTTTCACTGCAAGCAGTGTAAGCAAACCACCGACTGCCCCTGTTGCAGCAAGTATGCCGAAGATAAGGATGTGAGCACTTCCAATTAACAAAGATATAACTGGTGGCCCCAAGGACACCCCAATAAAACGCATACTACTGAATAAAGCAGTAATTGTCCCTCGTTGTTTCTTGTCCACACCTTCGGTTATTAATGCATCAAGACAGGGCAATGTTGCACCAATACCCGCACTGCCCAAGGTAAACAAACCCACGACAGCATATATATTGTCCCATAACCCCATGATGACAAGAGAAACGGTCAAAATCACTAACCCGGTAAATCCAATCCATTTCATACGTGTTTTGCTTTTACCAATCCATTTTCCTGCAAGAAATGAGGCCAGGCATAGTGCCGCTAATGGAATGGCTAACACAAGTCCTTTTAGCACACCCTTTAGTTTGAATTCAGATTCCAAGGTCTCTGACAAATAAAAAAGCACACCAAAAATGACAAACATGCAAATTCCACCAATGGCAAAAAGCGCATACAGCCAGCGGCCTTTTTCCTTAAGAACGGCCCGAATGGAAGCGACGAATTCTGAGAATGTAGGCGGTTTCTCTTTTTTCTTAGGTGTTTTCACCAGAAAGATAACCAATAACAATGAAATCAGACATAATACAGGAATCGCCATAAACGGCAAATACCATAACCAGACAGCCAAAGCTGCACCAAGAATAGGACTTAACACTTTACCGAAGGTATTCGATGTTTCAATAATGCCTAAGCTCTTGCTGACCTCATTTTCATCACTGAACATATCGCCAACAAGCGGAATCACGATGGGAAATGCGCCAGCGGCACCTATACCTTGCAGTAACCTACCTCCAAGTATCACCCAGTATGCGGCATCTCCGTTCATTAACCATGCTGCACCACCTGCCACCGCACCACCAACAGCCGCAATGATCAGGCTGGGAATAATAACAACTTTTCGCCCGAAACGATCCGATAAATATCCGGCAAGCGGGATCAGCAGAATAGCTACAACGGCGTACACGGTAATTAGCATACTGACTTTGAAGGACGATACCTTTAATTCACGCTCTATCTGGGGAAGGATCGGAATTAACATGGAGTTGCCCAAAGTCATGATTACCGGAATGGAAGCAAGTGCAACAAGATCCCACTTTTTATCACTCATACCTCAACCACCTTTACGGGATCAGGAAATATCAATGTTATTGTGGGTCATTGTGCAGATGTTTATTCGGATATGTAAAAAGTTCATTGAAGCACACTTAGCAACAGATATATGAACTTTTACACTGTATGGCTAATTTCGTTCTTTCCATTCCTTGAGCAGACTTAACGTTCTTTGTTCATACTTCTGTGCGTCTTCATGCTGATTGACCTGATGCTCATGAACATAGGCGTTAAAATAAGCTGACACTAGACGATACATAAACCGTCGTAACTGTCCTTCTTCCGACATATCAAGCGGACGATCATACCCCATATGAAAATCAGTGGATTCGGTTGATAAAAGCGCCTCGAATTCACGATCAGCAAACATGGAGCGATCCCCGTCAATAATGGCCGCAATGCGGGGCTGTCCCTGTTGCTCATGGATCAACACATTGGCTTCCCATAAGTCATTATGAACTAACACAGGTTTCGTCACCTGGTCTAAGATATGTTGATTCTCCTCTAGAATTGATAATATCTCTTCCCCTACTCCGTGCATGTATTGAGCCTGTTCTGCCTTTGCTGCCGTCTCTGCTGCATATGCTAATACCACCTCTGACCAGCGTGTAGATCCCTTGATGGTTCCATCCGCCTGCGGCCATCCAAACGAATCTGCCTCAATGGTATGCATTGTAGCGGTATAAGCGCCTAATTGGCGATAAAGCTCCTCTTTCTCCTTTGCCAACAATGAAGGATCATTTAACTGCCGGCTGGGGATGAACTCCATAAACATATACGTTCTTGGTATCGTAATCCCACTAGAGTCACAGGCAATAACCGATGCACAGGGGATTCCCTGCTGGCGATATAACGCATAGATTATTGGTTCAGATGCCATCATTGTGCGTTCAAATGAAAATAAAGGATCTGCAAGTGTATGTTCAATGTCTTCATCTTGTACTCGTTCAGGTGCTAATCGCAAGATGATGTCCGGATACTTAGGGTGATCCAGTTCTATACGATAAGTGGTGTTAAACAGACCACCCTGTAACAAACCATATTGCTTTACTTGAGTGTTTGCGCCAAATGTATGTTTCACTAAGGTATATAACATCTCTGGCGTAATAGGTTGATGTAATTTGGAATAATTGGAGTCCATATAGCGTAATCCCCTAACTGTAATGATATGTCTTACTAGGTATAAGTCTTATTGTACCTAAACCAATTTTGAGGTTAAACAGTCGAAAAAGCATAACAAATAACAAGAGAAAAACGGTACCTTTCGGTACCGTCCCTCTTCTCTATTCTATCTTCATTTAGATCAATAGCAAATTACAATTGAATGGAGAGTTGTTTTGCTCCAGATGCTGCCGTAACGACCACACCATGCTCACCAGAAACATAGGAGCCACCTTCAACACTCGATACACTACCAACACCACGAAGTACAAGACTCCAAGGTTTCCCTGCACCTTCTGCCGTAACTTCTAGAACCGAACCGTTACGCGATACTTGAACAGCAAGCTCCTGCTCAGCAGCTTGATTCACAACAACAGCTTGGGCTTGATGACCATCAGCCAGTTCGAACAAGTGCAAGGAAACATCTTGAGCGAAGTCATAGTCTGGTTTGCCATCGACTGCACCTACAGCGATAAGACTGTTCGGCTTGATCATCATAGGCAGTGTTTTGAAGTCATGGTTCTCGCTAACCCATCGTCCACCCTCTACCTTAGCGCCTGTCAGATAGTTCGTCCACGTACCTTCTGGTAGGTAATAGGTTACATCGCCTTCTTTATTGAAGATCGGTGCGACCAGAATGGAATCACCAAACATGTACTGTGTATCAATGGTTGCACATGTTGGATCTTCAGGGAACTCCAGAACCATTGCACGCATCATTGGCAAGCCTCGAACTGTCGATTCTACTGCGGAATTGAACAGATATGGCATCAAGCTAAGTTTAAGCTTCGTGAAGTCACGTACCACATCAACAGCTTCTTCATCGAACAACCAAGGTACACGATAAGATTCATTACCATGCAGACGGCTGTGGGATGACAATAGACCGAATTGTACCCAACGTTTGTAGACGTCTGGTTCTGCTGTTTTCTCGAATCCACTAATATCGTGGCTCCAGAAGCCGAAGCCTGACAGACCAAGGGATAAGCCACCGCGCAGCGATTCTGCCATTGATGAGTAGTTGGAAGAGCAATCGCCGCCCCAGTGTACAGGGAACTGTTGGCCACCAACGGTTGCAGAGCGTGCAAACAATGCTGCTTCGTTTTTGCCCAAGTTTTCTTCCAATACTTCAAATACAGCTTTGTTATATAGGAACGTATAATAATTGTGCATTTTCACTGGATCGGAGCCATCGTAATAGACTACATCCGTTGGAATTCTTTCGCCGAAGTCTGTTTTGAAGCAATCTACGCCTTGCTCGATCAATGTTTTCAGTTTACCTTTGTACCAATCGGTTGCTGCTGGATTCGTGAAATCTACGAGACCCATACCCGCTTGCCATTTATCCCATTGCCATACGCTTCCGTCCGCTGTTTTAACCAGGTAACCCTTCTCCATACCTTCATCAAACAAAATGGATTTCTCCGCAATGTAAGGGTTAATCCATGCACAGATTTTGAGGCCTTTGTCTTTCAAACGACTAAGCATACCTACTGGGTCTGGGAACATATCCTCATCCCACTCAAAATCACACCATTGGTACTCCTTCATCCAGAAGCAGTCAAAGTGGAATACGGAAAGTGGCAGGTCACGCTCAGCCATGCCATCTACAAAATGATTAACCGTTGCTTCATCATAGTCTGTTGTAAATGAAGTTGTCAGCCACAAACCAAACGTCCATGCCGGCGGCAATGCCGGTTTGCCGGTCAGTTTCGTATAGTTGTCCAGCACTTCCTTCGGATTGCTACCACCGATAATGAAATATTCCAGTGACTCGCCCTCTACACTAAACTGTACTTTGGATACATTCTCGGAAGCAATCTCATAAGATACCTTCTCTGGGTGGTTTACAAACACACCGTATCCTTTGTTCGACAGGTAGAATGGAATGTTTTTGTACGCTTGCTCACTGCTTGTACCACCGTCTTCATTCCAGATATCCACGACTTGACCATTCTTCACAAACGGCGTAAAGCGCTCGCCCAAGCCGTATACATATTCTCCAACACCAAGCTCAAGCTGCTCGCGGAAGAATGCACCTTCATTTGCAGACTCAATGTATGCTGGGCCTCTCCAGCCACTTCCTGTCAAACGTTTTTCATTATAGTGGAAACCGATGTCCCAACCACCTGCTTTGTTAACGGTTACACGTAAGTTGCCACTTTGCAACTCTGCGCCGTTCTCATCACGAGTGATCTTTACATCTGTATTTAATGTATTCAGTGCAAATTCAGGACCAGGATTCACTTTGCCCTTGTGATGGTTCAATTGTACCCGGATCACGTCAGGCATCGGTGAGCTGTACGTTGCTTTGAGCAATGTGCCGTTCAACGTATCTCCCTTGCGTTCAATGCGTTTCGTTGCTGCATATACTGTAAAGGAATCACCCTTTTGTACGATATCTCGAATATCCGCAGGATTTTGTACATGATATCCTTCGCGGGTTTGCCAATAGCCGTCCGTAAATTTCATCTTTGATTACCCCCTTCGGTTATACTATAATAATATTGATATTAATGATGAATTTCTTCTCCTATTTTGACTGAATATATCACGATTTTGATATTTCTGAACGATTTCTTCATAAATAACACCAATCAATGGAAACGATTACATTAGAATGAATTTCATTATGCTTGTCATTACTTCATTAATAATGATCATTGAAGGAGCCACATCATGGAACGTGAACGTTTACGAGAGGATCGGGTACACGGTGATGCCATGTATCCTGTCAGTGTATATCCGGATATTCAACAGTTGGACGGTGACATCATTCTTGATTGCCACTGGCATGATGAGATGGAGTTCACTATGGTTACACAAGGAAGTGCTGTCTTTCAGATTGATATGAACACCGTTGAGGTACAAGCTGGAGAAGCGATCTTTATTAACCGGGGAGAAATTCACGTTGGTTATTTGAAGGGAACTATTCCTTGCGTCTTTTCTTCTATTGTGTTCAGTCCTGAGTTGCTGGGGAGTCGCACTTTCGATACGATTCAGGAAAAGTTTATTCATCCACTTGTTCACAAGACACTCGTCCCTCCCAACCATATCAAGCCTAGTGATCCATGGGGACAAGAAATCCTGCTGTATCTACAACGCATTTTTGCCGAACATGCTACCCGCTCTGAGACGTGCGAAATGTCCACCAAAGCATACCTGTACCTTATATTTGCGCGAATGTTCGAGCACATGCGTCCAGCTACTAGTAATGGCACTCTTCCTACAGGCAGCCATGATAAAGTGGAACGCTTGAAGTCGGTGCTATCGTACATTCATCAGCATTATCCAGAAGCATTACGGCTAAAGGAGTTAGCAGATGAGGCGAACATGAGTGAAGGACACTTTTGCCGATTCTTCAAACAAATGGTGCAGAAAAGCCCGGTTGATTACATTAATTATTATCGCGTTCAACAGGCCTGTTACCTGCTGGAGAATACCGACCATAAAATTGTAGATATCGCGATGGACGTTGGCTTCGAGCACCTGAGCTACTTTATTACCACGTTCAAGAAACATAAGAGCACCACACCATCACAGTATCGGAAAATGTTCTACGAGAAGGTTGACGTGGAGCCGATGCTTATCTAATCTTCATAATTAGCGTGCAGGCACTCAGCAACATCTTAGCTTAAACATATTGTTCTCTGCTTACATGTTAGCTAAGTTCATTCACTCGCTTACTTCAAGCATTTCACAGCCTACTCCGAGTCAAAAAAAGATGTCAGCGACAGGGAGCGTCGCGACATCTTTGGGAAGGCTGTATTCTTTTTTCTACATTAGAATTAGAAGCATTGACTCCCTAGTTCTTTAAAGTTTTCCATGACGTGTATTCATGAATTGAGAATCCGTTAAAGGATGAATGAACTTTGGCCATACTCTCCACTAGTTTGAGCTGAGATTCCATGTACTCCGAACCCTCTTCATAGAATGTAATGAAGTCGCCCTCTTTACTCTGCTTCGTCTCTATAGCGATGGATATCTTCTTGCCTTGTTGTGCTGCATCGATAAGCTCATCCTTCGCCACATTGTAGATTGCAGCTGCCGTATCTCGATACGCCATGATTGTGATTGAATCATATTTCTGAATCATCCAATTGCTAACGGCCTGCGTCGAACCAGGAACTTTGTAATTATCCAGCCAGAATGGCAAATCTGCTCCAACAGGCATTTTCATTTGTTTAGCCCGATCCATGATGTACTGCACATTTCCCATCCATTGCGTAATAACACTCGCTTGATTCGTTTTCCACTGTGGATGCACATGGGGTTCAATGTCCAGATGAATACCGGCAAATTTTTCATTTGGTTGCACCTGATTTTGATACGCTTCAATCCAGTTCAGAAAATCAGCGATTTGCGTCCTACTTTCAGTCAATCCCCAAGCGGATCTGCCATCCATCACATCAACTGCAATATGGTTCGCTCTAGCCTCACGAATAAAGCTTGTATAATAAGGGATTTTCACATCCCGGTTCAATTGCAGATAGATTGTATTCACCTTTTTTTCTTTGGCAAATTTCAGTACTTCCTGTGGCCGACTTTGAATCTGAGTAGTATCCCAAACCCATGTAGCCCGGATCGGCTGCTCAATAGCACCATGGATGCTCTCATAACTTTCAACCGAACCATCCGCAATGGTTTTTGATGAAAACGTAACGCCTGCGACGAGGATTAGACAACTGACAAGTTTGATAAAATAATATTTGGACTTCTGTTGCATATTCGTACACTCCCTCAAATGTTATACCCCTCTGACTTTAGCTCCCGGCAAAAAAACTGTCGTAATTTAAGCATTTTGGCGTATTTACCAAAAGCTCTCCTCCATGAATTGCTTCTATATGCAATGTCATCTCTAAGACTTACGACGAAAGAATCATATAACATTATTTCGGGTATTCACACTTCTGTATTTATAGTTCTAAAGTCTCAATTAACGAAAAATTTCCTTATTTAACGCTTTAACACACAAGACTTCAGTCATTATGAACATATGTTTCCTACCGACAGAAGACCTAGTAAGCGTTTTCCTTGCTAATTTATTTAAAATGAACCGCTGACGTATATCCCTCCGTGCAGTTCTGCAACAAGCTTGCAGCTACGCTTCTTCAAACGATTCATTCCACTTCTTCAGTCAAAACACAAAAAAGCCATCTAGATCAGCTCTAGATGGCTTACTCATACAATCACATTTCAACTCTGATGTAACGTTATCTTGATGTAATGATGAACTTACGAACCAGCCGGGGCAGCGTTCATGTTCTCTGTTGTCTCATCAAACAGGGACACCAGCTCGATCCCTTCTGCCGAGATTCGTACCAACCCTTTATCGGATAAGCGCAGCTCTGGAATTACAACCAATGCCAGCAAAGATAGGGTCATGAATGCATTGTTCAGTGTACAACCGACCGATTGCAACGCTTCGCTAACGGCTGCGGATTGAACAGCAACCTCTTCAAAGGACTCCGTTGACATCAGTCCAGCAATTCGTAACGGGAACTCAGTCACTCCTGAACCTGTCACCACAGCGACGCCGCCTTGCATGCGAATGACCCGGTTCCCCGCTTCAGCCATTAACGCATCATCATTACCGATAATCAACAGATTATGGCTGTCATGAGCTACCGTCATTGCAATGGCCGCTGGTGCGGTGAAGCCAATGCCTCCAACTAAAGCCACCGCTCGGTTCCCCGTTTGTTTGTGGCGCTCCAGCACTGCAATTTTACATACATCCCCTGTTGTAGATACCACGACTCGACCATTCTGCACAGTAACAGGAAGATGTTTTTCCTTCGTATCCACATGATTCTCCGTTACATGAATAATCTTAGCCCCAATGGTGCCTTCTTCAATCGGCGCAGCAAGCTCCATCTGCTCTGGCGTGATTGTAGGATCCAATTTTACCGTATTCAATGCCTCTTCTGGATAGATAAAATTATCCCATACGGCAGTCATCTTGCCATTCTCCGCCACGACATGCCCAGCCGCAATCGTCATGCCAACGTGCACATCCGCCAGTCGTCCATCCAACAAAATAATATCAGCGATATTACCCGGAATGACCGCGCCAATATCTCGTGCCACACCAAACCGCTCAGCCGTATTAATGGTTGCCATCTGGAACGCTGTCACCGGCTTCACGCCCTGTGAAATGGCGAGACGCACTACAAAATCCATATGTCCTTCCTTCAACAAGGACTCTGAACTCCGATCATCCGTAACTAGCATCATCCGGCGCGTATCCAAGCCAAGTTCTGTGCAAGCCTTGATCGTCTCAGCTACATCATGCCAAGCCGATCCTTGACGCATCTTGGCATACATGCCCAGTCGCAGACGCTCAACCACATCTTCCTTTGTTACACACTCATGATCTCCAGTAACACCACTAGCCGCATAGGCTGGCAAACGCCAGTCATCTGCTGCCCAGGTAAAGTGCCCATCAGCAACTTTGTCTGCTCGTAGTGTAGCTTGAATCTCTCCTATCATCGTGTCATCCCCGTACACAACACCTGGAAAGTTCATAACCTCTCCCAGACCAATCATGTCCGGTCCCCAGGAGAGAGCCTCAGCCACTTCCTCTGGGCCAATATAAGCCCCTGTCGTCTCCAGACCAGGATGCGTAGAAGGCACACATGACGCAACCTGCATATACGCAGCCATTGGTGTCGTACGTGCTTCATCCAGCATCATTCTTAGCCCTTGAAGTCCAAGGACATTGGAGATTTCATGAGGGTCAAAAAATCCGCCTGTTGTGCCCGAAGGTAGTACCGCTCGTGCAAACTCCGTTACCTTCATCTGTGTACTTTCAATATGGCAGTGTCCATCCAGTAGTCCCGGAGCCATGTACCTGCCATTCGCTTCAATGATTCGAGTGTGTTCTCCGATCGTATGACTCACATCTTTGCCGACATATGCAATCCGTGCGCCCTGTATGGCCACAGACATGCCTTCTAAAATTTCACCAGATATAACATTGACCAATGTCCCGCCTCGAATCACCAATGTTGCTGGCAAGTCCCCACGTGCTGTTGCCACTAGATCAGGTACACAATCCGCCATTAGTGGTCGGTCAAAAGATGATTTGTTCATGTTGTTGCCTCCTTCTGAATTAAACGCTCCAAAAAAGTATATTGTTTCGATTATATGAGCCCGAACTCTAAGTGTAAAGAAAATTTACACCAATTGTGTTTAAATCCAAATTCAGATGCACAATTTATCCAAACCATCCAAACCAGCTAAGTCTACTCAGCTACAATGTCAGAAAATAGATAGAAAAACTTCCGTCCACTCGGACGGAAGTCTCCTTGGTTTCGTTAAGCCTATATCACTTTGCTTAATCTGCCCGAGCAGCAGATATCTTCCCTGTATGATATAACGTCTCGGATTGCGAAGTGATAAATGGACTCGGTTGACCTAAACAATAGATATGAAGTAAATGCATAGCCCGCGTACATGCTGTATAGAACAATTTGCGTTCATGCTCTTGGGCATATTGCTCTTCAGAACCGTCGTAGATGAGTACAGCATCGAACTCCACACCTTTTGCTAAGTATGCAGGTATGACATGAACACCACGTTCGAACGCTAACGTCGTTTTTTTGATTAGCTTCGGCGCGGTAGTTAATGCCTTACTAAGTGCCTCATGCACTTCTCTACTCTCTTCTGCGGTCTTACAGATTACCGCTACAGACTCATATCCTTCCTCAATTAAGGCATTAAGATCAGCTGTAATCAGATCAAGATGCTTCTGTTCAGACGTTGTGACGATAACTTGAGGTTTCTCCCCACTACGGTTAAACGGAATAATCTCTTCTCCACTTGGAACCATTCCCCGCGTGAACTCCACAATCTCATGTGTTGAGCGATAACTACAGGTGAGTTCAATGACTTCCGTATTTTCAGGGCCGTATAGGTTCGTTAATGGCCCCGTCCCACTCAGCACAGAGGAATGAGCATAGATGGCCTGATTGAAATCGCCCAATGCTGTAATCTTCGCTCGTGGAAACAATCTTTTCATAAAAGCCAGCTGGAACGCAGAATAATCCTGCGCTTCGTCAATAATCACATGCCGAATGTTAGAGTTGATATGGAACCCTAGCAATAGTTCGCGTAAGTACAGATAGGGTGTGATATCTTCGTAAGCAAGCTCTTGTTCTTTCATTCTCCGAAGTGTCATATCGCTAATTTCTTCCCAGTACGCAGGCAATGGTTCGTTATCCAGCAGTCGAACAAGCTGTCCTTGATCCTTGAACAATTGGGAATAAAGCTTGCGAACATCAACAAACCGCAACGATTTGATCCATTTACGCAAAGGCTTAAGGCGGCTACTCACGACCATTCTGGCTAGAATCTCGCGTTCCTGCACAAAATCGTCAAACGTATCCACCTTCCCTTTTTGCTTACGCTTCAGACGTTGGAAAGCTCGTTGCAGTTCTTCTGGCTCCATCAGATCAAGTTGCTGATCTACCCAAGGTGCCTCTAGTTCGCTTTTGCCAAATGCGGAGAGTTCCTTCAACATCCAATCTCTTAACATTTCGAGCCGATTCACCAGCTTGACCGATGGTTCATAACTGTAGAATTTCTCCGCCATCGCCTCAGCCGTAACAACAGCACGTCCTTGGAAACGAACCGGCTTGAATTTCATGCCAGCCAGCATTAAGTTGTCTTTGTATTTCGTAATCACCTTCAGGAACGATTCAGATGATTTGAACCGAATACCAGACATGCGCGCAGGGTAAGCCGCGTCCTCTGTAGCGGAGAGCACATATTCAAGCTGAATAAACGGATCTTCAAGCTGGTATTCCCGTCCCAGACGCCGCTCCAAATACTCTTGGAACGTCGTTTGCAGCATATTCTCTTCGCCTAACTCAGGTAATACGGTGGATACATAACTATTGA
Organism: Paenibacillus sp. DCT19; assembly: GCF_003268635.1. Classification (NCBI taxonomy): domain Bacteria; kingdom Bacillati; phylum Bacillota; class Bacilli; order Caryophanales; family Paenibacillaceae; genus Paenibacillus; species Paenibacillus sp. DCT19. The sequence goes on along the minus strand of NZ_CP029639.1, from coordinate 2,350,839 downwards.
ACATCGGATTTGGCGAGAAAAGCACCATCTGATCCGCTGACAAGTGTTCACGGTATTTATATAGAAGATAGGCTACACGCTGAAGGGCAGCCGACGTTTTGCCGCTTCCAGCAGCGCCCTGTACAATCAGCATACGAGTTCGATCGTTACGGATAATACGGTTTTGCTCTCTCTGGATCGTCGCCACAATACTTTTCATCTGGGCATCTGACGTCCGGCTTAGAACAGCCTGCAACAATTCATCGCCGATGGTTACACCTGTGTCAAACATGAACCGGATACGACCTTCACGGATGACAAATTGCCGCTTCATCTCAATGTCGCCGCTGATCTCACCGCTTGGTGTCTCATATGTGATTGGCCCTGGCGCACCATCATAATACAGGTTGGATATCGGAGCACGCCAATCGTAGACCAGGAAGGACTCCTCCTTCTCATCGAGCAAGGAAGCAATGCCAAGATAAATGCGCTCTGCCTGCGGATAGCCGTCCTCTTTGAAATCAATGCGTCCAAAATAAGGCGAGTGATGTAGTCTTTTCATTTTGTCGAGTGCCGCTGCCGTATTCAAATGACTACGCTCCCGATCCGATAAAACCTGCGACTGCTGCCGCATACTTGTAGAGGTCTCCCCTACATCATCGGCTTCACTAAAGTTCATCGTAACCTCGTCCCAGAAATCCTTTCTCATCTCTACAACTTCGTCTCGAAAGGAACCAACCTCTTGTTCAAGAGTTGTAATTTTACGTTCAATCTGATTGGTTACACTGTTGACCCGATGCTGTTCTTCGCTCCATTGCTGCTCTGTACTCATATAATCCTATGCCCCTCTTTCCCCGGAATGTGTCCTCAAAAGCCCATTTGACAAGCCCGACTAGGCCATGGTATAATTATTAGAAAGTAAACATTTTAAATTTATGTTAATTAGTTCTAATTTTTTGAAAACCATTTTTTATTGTACCAGTGACAACGTCCCGATGCAAGCGGAGGCGTTTTTTGTTGTTTTCTAATGTTAATTTCTAACTCCTATATATTTCTTCAATGTATTGTTGTAAGCTTTAGCTTTATCTCTTCCCCCACACCCCATATATCCTATGCAGCATCGTCTCTTCTTAGCTTATTATTACCCACCATATGGATCGATATAGATCATTTCACATGTTAATTATGATTGTTTACGTACTAATTAAGTAGACTTTCAAGCAATCTCTAAAATCGCAACTCTGCAATCGTCTCTTCCCAACGCTTTAATGTGCCAGGCTCGTCCTTCAATTGATAGGTAATCCCAGAGGTGATGTCGGCGTAAGGCGCATGATCTACACGAATACTCGTAATTTCACCTTCGTAACGATCCCTTGGATGAACAGACTCAGCTATGGGAGGAAGAGTGCGTAATGCAAGCCGAATGGTTAACAATTGGTGATCTACAATCGCGATCAAAGTAGCCTTACCCGTTCGCTCCATATTCTTGCTTGTCTGTGTGCCAGACCACAATGCAAGTCTTAAGATTGTTGGACTTATCGCAACCAGTTCGCCCACACTAATCATAGCTTGATGTGGCCATGCATCTTCCGAAACGGTTAGTAGTTGCATGGCTTCGTGTTTTTTGTCCTGTAAATGCTGTCCGTCAAACCACCGCATTAACTTAGGGTTAAGCTCTGTTATTGTTGAAGTCATAAGATCTCCCTCGATTCATTATAGGGGTAGTTCAAAAAGTCCACTTTTGATTACGAAGGTGCCTAGTGGCATCTCAGCATCAAATAAGGGGTTTAAATTTTGAACGCATTTATATTATTAATGATTTGGTACACCTGCAACAAAATAACCCGGACAAGGCTGTCCGGGCTAAGTTGTGGTTCTATTGTATATGACTATCCCGCCGACTGCAATTCACTATTAAGGCCACTTAATCCAATTCAGGATATGATCCTGTGAGTCCTTATCATCGCTCCCACTGTGTACATGATCAGCAAGGCGATTGAGTCGCTCCAGTTGGTAGCCATAATCATAGATCGCCGCAGCAACAATGGACAGTCGAAGCATGCCGTTCTGGTCAACATCAAACTCCGTGATCGCTTGCTCCATGAAATGATCATTGTCCAAAATAAACTGCTCTGCCTCCTCACCATTGGGCTTCAGCTTATCTTCGAACTTGAGAAGTGCGTGCTCGTGAAATTTAATCAATCTCTCCAAGTGAGTATCGAAGAAACGATCCAATTCAGGGCTTCGCTGTGCTTGGAAGTAGTGACGTTCAACAGAGTCCAATACTTCATAACCCTTTTGCAGACTCAGTAACATCTGCTTATACACAACCATTTGGCGGGTCTGGCTGAACTTGGAGCGTTTCATCTTCTTCTGTTCTTCTTCAAACAAATTGTACTTATCAGACAGGGATTTAATGGAGCCACCCAGGTTGCTCTTCTCGTCCCGGAATACGGCTTCCTTAATCTCATCTGAGATGGACGTTCTTAGCAAGAGTGACATACTGTTAAATACATTCTGAATTTGTTTCACAAACTGCACCTTCGGCTTGGGAGGAAAGACTGTAATGTTAATAAGGAAGGCTGACACAATACCAATAAGCGTTAAGAGAAACCGATTCAGTGCAAAATGCCAATCTCCCGAAGCTTCCATAATGGAAACCACGGTAACGAGTGTCAGACCTACGGTCTCACCCATATTCAGCTTAAGACAGATCATGATGACGAGCACAATAATCAATCCAACCGCGATGGGTTCATTGGACAGCATCATACCGCCGAGTAGTGCAACAATGGCACCAAGTGTTGTTGTCTGCAACTGATCCAAGAAGTATTTCCATGAACGATAAATGGATGGCTGCATGGCAAAAATCGCCGCGATCGCAGCCGGCACAGGCGACTGCGGGTTAAGAAACATACTGAGGTACAGAGCAAGCGTTACCGCAATCCCTGTCTTAAGCACTCGTGCTCCGAACGACACGGCAACCCCTCCTTACCTAACCTATCTTTTCTGTAAACTGCATTATTAATCATTATTACCCCGTATTTCATTGTAGTGATCTTCATATTCATGTCATATTCTCACAAGAACGATTCATTGTACCACGGAATATGTAGTCTGTGCTATTCGAAAGTGCATTCATACACGCTAATCCACCGGCTAGAACCAATTTTGACTTCACTTCAATCCGTTACAACTAGAATAGACCGAACTCTGTGGAAGAGATAACGGTCCATTCATGCTATTTATGTTATCCCCAAGTTAATGCAGGATACGCTTATACGTTGTCTTTATCGGTTCCTTCCCATTCACGCTTGAACTGTTGAACGAATTGAACCATATAAGCATGTCGTTCCTCCGCGAGCTCTTTACCATATGATGTATTCATAAGATCCTTCAGCTTAAACAGTTTCTCGTAAAAATGGTTAATCGTTGTGCTGCGCCCATTACGATATTCCTCACGGGTCATCTGTTCCCGAGGAGAAATTGCAGGATTGTACATCTCCCGTCCTCTGGAACCGCCAAATGAGAAAGCACGGGCGATCCCGATCGCTCCTAGCGCATCGAGACGATCTGCATCCTGCACAACCTGAGCCTCTAAGCTGGAGACTTCAGGACGTTGTCCGCCTGCGTAAGAGATCGTACTGATAATATTCACAACTGTCTCGCGTTTGCTCGCCTCAAGAGGCTGTGTATCTAGCCATGAATGGAGCTTCGCCATGCCGGCCTCCAAGCTTTCATTCAGCTTCTCATCAGGCACATCATGTAGTAACGCCGCGAGCTCAACGATAAATGGATCTGCTCCCATCCGATGCGCAATCTCTACCGCCAATGCAGTGACCCGCTCGATATGGGACCAGTCATGACCATCCGCATGTGCAGCTGAATCCGCCTGAACAAAGGTGCGCGCGGCTTGAAGAATACCCTCGCCAACCCGCATGCCATCGATCTGCTGGTTAGCACCTGATTCCTGCAAACTTGTTGTAGATCGCTCAGAAGTGTGCTCTCCCATCCTACAATTCCTCGCTTTCACGCGCTTGTTCCCGTGGTACACGGCGAGCCACACCTGTTCTTACCGCCGCCTCGACCACACGATTACGCATCGCCTTGACGACTTTGTCGTTAAACACACTTGGGATAATGTAATAGCGCGATCGCTCTTCATCCGAGATGGCAGCAGCAATGGCTTTTGCAGCGGCTAGTTTCATTTCCTCATTGATCTCTGTCGCACGGCAATCCAGCACAGCTCTGAACATACCAGGGAAGCAGAGCACGTTATTGATCTGATTCGGGTAATCCGAACGCCCTGTCGCCATCACGGCTACAATATCCTCCACCTCAGCAGGCATAATCTCTGGAACAGGATTTGCCATCGCAAACACGATTGGATCTGCCGCCATCGATTGTACATCTTCCCTGGACAGCAGATTGCCTCGCGAGAGACCAATAAACACGTCTGCATCACGGATAACGTCACGCAAGGAGCCTGTCTCAAGCTCAGGATTCGTTCGAGCAGCGTAGTCGCTCCAGACTTCGCTCTCATAGGTCTGGGTGCGCACAAGGGCACCTTCACGATCTACGCCAATTAATCGATTGGCTCCTGCAGACAACAATATATTGCTACATGCCACGCCCGCCGCACCAATACCACACACGACGATTTTCACATCGGTAATTGACTTTCCAACCAACTTCAGGGCATTGATTAATCCGGCATATAACACAACCGCCGTACCATGCTGGTCATCATGAAAAACAGGAATATCTAACTCCTCGTTCAAGCGGCGTTCAATTTCGAAGCAACGAGGTGAGGAAATATCCTCTAGATTAATACCACCGAATGCAGGTGATATCGCTTTCACAGTTCGAATGATTTCCTCGGTATCCTGCGTATCCAAGCATATTGGAAAAGCATCCACACCAGCGAACTGCTTGAATAACATCGCCTTACCTTCCATTACAGGCATTGCGGCACGCGGGCCGATATTACCCAGACCCAGAACGGCACTTCCATCCGATACAACTGCTACAGTATTACGCTTAATTGTGAGTGAAAAGGCTTTGCCGGGCTCATCCGCAATGGCTGAGCACACACGAGCCACATCAGGTGTATACACACGGGACAGATCCTCCCGGTTATGAATCGGTGTTTTGGGAGTTACCTCAATCTTACCTCCCAGATGTAAGAGGAACGTTCGATCCGATACGTTAACGATGGATACGCCTTTTAGCTCGCGCACCGCGTCTATAATTTTGCTGTTATCCTGCGAATCGGTTACTGCAACAGTTAAGTCACGCACACTAACATCCTGGTTCGTTGAAATCACGTCAATGGCAATGATGTCTCCGCCAGCTTCCGAGATGGCCGATGCCACTTCGCCAAACTTGATATCTTTCGTTGTCATTTCCAGCCGAATAATAATGCTGTTGCCATCTAGATTCCTTTGATTCATTCCAATTCCTCCCAGACTGTAAGTCTTGAGTTGCATGTTACCTTTTTCTCTTCGCTGCACATGCACTCTTTTCCTTTATCTTACCCAGAAAAAGTCTAAAAGGGTTCATTTGCTTTATGAATATAGCCTAGAGATCACCGACTAACCTAACCCGCTCAAAAAACCACCCTGCACGTCTGTTACGACGTTCAAGGTGGCCTCCATAAGAACTATTTTTATTTACGCTCTACAGCTCTGCGCAACACACGGATATCATACGGTTGCAGTGTGATCTGCGCTGGAACCGCTTCTCCACGAAGCAGATCCGTATAGGACTGATCGTCCAGCTCCACTTGCTTCGTTTCCGATGTATAATTTTGCACAAACACATAATCTGCTGTTCCATCTGTTCGAGTATGAGCAGTGGTTCCTGCTGGAAGCTCTGTCTGCAATCCACGTTCGATGTTCAGATCATTGATCAAGCTACCGTAGAAGTCATCATAAAATGGTGCTTTCAGACGTGCCGCCATATAATATGCCTTACCTGACCCCAGACGATTAACGGTCAATGCAGGACGTCCTGCGTAGAAGTCAGAACGATACGTCGCCAGAGACTCTGCACCCTCCAGATGAATAAGGTCACACAGCTCAATCGCATCATACTCTGTATTCAGCTTAAGCTCATTACCCTTCTCTGGAATGATTCCGTTAAGCTCACGATCATGTAGTCCATCAATTTCTTCTGACCAGATTCCCAGCGTTTTGCGAAGCGGACCTGGGAATCCACCCAAGAAGCACAGATCATTTTCGTTTACAATGCCGGACCAATACGTTGCCACAAAGGTTCCGCCATTCTCAACAAATTTCTCGATGCGCTCTCCAACACCTTCTCTCATCAAATAAAGCATTGGTGCAACAAGCAATTTGTATTTGGAAAGGTCTGCATCCATATCAATTACGTCTACAGCAACTCCCTTTTTCCAAAACGCTTCATAGTGCGCTTCCACTGTCTGCTCGTACTTCACACCGATATTGCGCGGTCCCTGTGAATCGTTAACCGCCCAGCGATTTTCCCAATCGAAGATAATGGCTACTTCTGCTGGAACTGCTGTTCCAACAATCGCCTCCATGCCTTCAAGTGCCGTACCTACGTCAGTTACATCTTGGAATACGCGTGTATGCTCTGTTCCAACATGATCTACCACCGCACCATGTAGCTTCTCACTCGAACCACGGCTCTTTCTCCACTGGAAGTACTGCACGCTGTCAGATCCGTGTGCTACAGCCTGTAATGAGGATAAAAGGTGCATGCCTGGACGTTTCAGCTTGCTCACTTCTTGCCAGTTCGTTGAGCTAGGAGTGCTTTCCATCAGCAAGAAAGGTTGTCCACCCTTAATGGAACGAACGATGTCGTGCATCATTGCGATTCTGGATGCTTGTTTCCCATCATCTTCCGCATCATGCCATGTCGGATAACTATCCCATGAGAGGAAGTCCAGAATATCGGCAAATTTCCAGTAGTTCAGCCCACCATAAAACTCCATCAGGTTCGTGGTGACTGGTAAATCTGGATTTTTAGCTTTTAGAGGTTTAGTTTCATGAACGATAAAGTTAGCCGTCTGGTCCGTTACAAAACGGCGCCAGTCCAGATTCATTGCGTGCACCTGTGTCTCACCATGCGGAGCAGGCGACTCAACTTGACTCCAATCTGTAATCGTGTGACTCCAGAATGTGGTCCACCACGCATGATTAAGCTCATCGAGCGTTGTATATTTGTTCTGAACCCATTCACGGAACGCTGCTTGACAGTAATCACAGTGGCAATCTCCACCGAATTCATTGGAAATATGCCAACCAATCACTGCCGGATGATCCGAATAACGCTCAGCCAATTTGGAATTGATTGCAGTCACCTTTTCACGATATACCGGTGATGTATAACAATGATTGTGACGGAAACCATGCAAATTACGTACACGGTTCTCAGACACACGTAGCACCTCTGGATACTTGGCAGACATCCAAGCTGGTCTCGCTCCGCTTGGCGTTGCTAGAAAAGCATAGATGCCGTTTGCCGCAAAACGATCCAATACTTGATCAAGCCATTCGAACGTGTATACACCCTCTTCTGGTTCAAGGGATACCCAAGAGAAAATACCGATGGACATCACGTTACATTTGGCAAGCTTCATTAAGCGAATATCCTCTTCAAGAACCTCAGGGTAACGAAGCCATTGCTCCGGATTGTAGTCTGCTCCGTGTAGCATATGTGGTGCTTTCGAGCTTACTGGTGGAAATTTGTATGTCATAGGGAAAAACTCCTTTAATGATGTAATCTATTGTTGTGAAATCCTGTTCCAACTGAAGCTATACACTATTTAGTTATTAACGTATCTTGACCGTCCGTTAATGCTGCAAACGATTCCAACTTACGTCCTTTGTAGTCAAACATCGCCAAGTTCGCCCAGTTATTCGCATGTCCAACTGACCATTCGGGTTTACTTGGAATCCATGCCGGCTCCCAATAGTAGAATCCGACACCTAAGCCACCCGGTACTTCACGAATGATCTGTAACATATCTCTAAGATAACGACGTTGACCCTCAACGGTCGCTGGATACTCAGGCAACAGCATATCTTCCTGTCTCATAATCCACTCATGACCTTCAAGCTCTTCTAACGTCCATGGGTAAGCGGTTTCTACAACGACAATTTCTTTACCATAACGTTTCGCCAGATCATGCATATTCTCCTTCAATGCATCAAGTGTGCCATGCCACCAAGGGTAATAAGAGAGACCGATCGTATCAAACTCTACACCAAGCGCTTCAAAGCGATCATAGAACTTGACGCTCTCTGCATTATCTCCGCCACGATCAATGTGGATCATAATATTGATATCCGAATCGATCGATTTCACGGCAGCGATACCATACTTCACAAGCCCTGCAAAGCGTTCCCATTGTTCATCGGTATCATGTTCCTCTCCACCTACACGACCCTCATCCCATAGCATACCAGGCGTGATCTCGTTACCTACCTGCACCATATCCGGCAAGGCATCGTGCTCCTTCAGCGTTCGTAATACCTCTGCCGTATAGTTGCACACCGCACGTTGAAGCTCTTCATAAGACAGTTCTTCCCATGCTTTCGGTTTCCACTGGTTAGCTGGGTCAGCCCAACGATCTGAATAATGGAAATCAAGCAAAAATTGCAGACCATGAGCCTTAATTCGTTTGGCTACAGCCACTGTACGCTCCAGGTTACAGAAACCGCCAACCGGATCATTCCAGATCCGCAATCGAATGGCGTTGGTATCGTTATGTTTTAAAATAGAAAGCAGATCTTGTTCCTTACCATCTACATCACTAAAACTGCCTCCATGCTGTTCGATCTCATCCATAAATGACACATCCATTCCAAGAATGAATGGTCCGTTATATCGGTTATTCACACGATCAACCTCCATTGAACGAAGTAATTACGTTCTGAGCTCAGCCTTTAACTGAGCCCAGTGTCATACCTTTAACGAAGAAGCGTTGCAGGAAAGGATACACAATCAGAATCGGTGCGCTACCAATGAAAATCTGTGCTGCTCTTACCGTTGTCTGAGAGATCGTTTCAAGTTCTTTCGGATTCATAGCCATCGTACTCATATCACGCTTGATAATAACAGTCTGCATGAAAGTCGCCAGCGGATAATCCTTGGCATTGTTCATGTACAACAATCCGTCAAACCAGGAATTCCAGTGAAACACCATACTGAACAAGGCAATGGTTGCAATCGACGGCATAGAGATCGGTAGGAAGATACTGAACAATGTTCTAAAATGATTGGCTCCGTCCATCAAAGCTGCTTCCTCCAGCTCTTTCGGAATTCCACGGAAGAAGTTCAGCATCAGGATGACAAGGAATGTGTTTACTGCACCCGGGAGCACCAGTACCCAGAAGGAATCCATCAATCCAATCTTTTGGATAACCATGTAGAATGGAACGAGTCCACCGTTGAAAATCATACTAAATACAAAAATCCAGGAGTAGATTGTTCTACCTTTGAACTCACTGTTTTCTTTAGACAACGGATAGGCTGCCAAGAATGTAATCAGCAAAGTAATTGCAGTACCAATCACTGTACGGAGCAGTGAGATCCAGAGAGAGTTCAAGAAAATGGGATTATTCATGGTCTTTTTGTAAGCTTCAAGGGAGAAGCCTACTGGCCAGAGACTGACCAGGTTAGCATCTGCAGCAGCTTTATTACTAAAGGAGACTGCCAGTACGTGAATCATCGGGACGATACACATGATGGCAACTAATAGTAGAAAGCAAATATTGATAACGTTAAACACACGATATGATCTCGTTTTATGATACATCGTAGTCCCTTCCTTCTCTGTTCATTCGATTAGAATATGCGGTATCCGGCATACTTCTTGGCTAAGCTGTACGATACGAGGATTAGCACCATACTGATGACGGATTTAAACAATCCAATCGCAGTAGCGAAGCCCATCTCTCCATTTTCCAGTGCCGAGCGATATACGAATGTATCGATGATGTCTCCTGTTTGATACACGAGCGGGTTGTACAAGTTGAAAATCTGGTCGAAACCGGCATTCAATACATTTCCCAGTGCCAGTGTTCCAACAACCATCAGCATCGGTACGAGAGACGGAACGGTGATATGAAGGGTTTGCTTCCAACGATTCGCTCCGTCGATCTCAGCTGCTTCATATAGCGCCGGGTTGATACCAGCAAGTGCAGCCAGGAAGACAATCATGTTATAACCGAATTCCTTCCACACATCCGTTAGAATGATCGTTGGTCGGAACAAGCTGTTATCTCCTAGGAAGAAGTATGGTCCGAGTCCGAAGCTTCCCAATACTCGGTTAACCAATCCTCCAGTTGACAACAAGTCTAGCAAAATCCCACCCAGGATAACCCAAGACAAGAAGTGAGGCAGATATACCAAAGTTTGAATGGTTCGCTGAATGGCCATCTTACGAACTTCATTCAACAGAATTGCAAATACAAACGGCACACATAAGTTAAAGATCAATTTGAGCACAGCGATGATTAATGTATTCCAGATAACCTGCAAGCTGTCCTCACGTTCAAACAAGTATCTAAAGTTGTCCAATCCGACCCAGTCGGAGCCGCTAATTCCAAGCCATGGCTTATAGTTCTGAAATGCCATAACGATCCCGCCCATAGGCACATAACTGAAGATGATCAGAAAGATGATGGCTGGCAGCAGCATTACGTGGAATGGCCAAGTACGTTTCAAAGTTCTCATGATTGCTCCCCCTGTAGTTCTTCCTACTCAAGTACTCCCTGAGTGGCTTATAATGCGATTATATCAAGCTTTTGAGGCACCCAAACAGCGCATAAAAGCAATATAAATGGCACAAAAGCAACTACTTTAGAACCACATCATGCTCCATTTGTCTTGGAACCAATTTCCATGAATGACGTCTACTTATCCTCTCAGAAAAATAAAAAAACGCGCAGACTACAAGTAGCCTGCGCGCCGGTTAAAACCTTATTTTCTCACACCTTCATACCACTCGTTAACCTCTTGAGTGATCTGATCTCCGCCACCGGCTTTCCACGTTTGAACAAACGTATCGAACGAATCTACCGGATTTTTGCCATAGATAATTTCATTGAAGGTTTGATTCTCAATTTTGTTGAGGTAATCCAACTTGGATTTCATTGTCGCTGTCGTAGGGCCAGTAAACATATTCTTGAATGAGATATCTTCCTGTGCAAGCAACACTTTAGCTGCGGCAGGTGTTTCTGTACCATAGTTTGCGGCAACATCTTTTTCAAGCTTCGTTTCTGGCTCTTTGCCATCAGCCAGATTCATCAAGGCTTTCATCTGTGCATCTGGAATACGGGCGCCATCACGCACGAGCAAGTAACGTACTACGTTAACATACCCGCCTTCAATATCTTCATACCGTTTTTGTTTTCCGTTTGCATCTAATTCAAAGTCATAGCCTTCAAAGAGACCATTATCATACTCACTGCCTGGTGCTGGATTAGCATAGTTGTCAAACAGATAGTTTTGATATGTGAAGAATGCTTCTGGATTCTGCATATCTTTCTTAATCAGTGTAACACCGTTAACGAATTGCGTACCGTGACGCATTGCTTTTCCTTCAGGGCCTACCGGGATTTCAATTGGCTTCCACACAGCGCTAGATACGTTCTTCACTGTATCAGCCAAAGGCCAGCCACTCATCCAATAAGGACCAGGGATAATACCTGCTGTACCTGCAACTGCTGGTTCTGCAGTTTTGTTCTCATCCCAAAGTGCTGCTTCTTGAGGAATGTAACCTTTAGTCAACCATTCATTCAATTTAACAAGACCTTGTTTCATGCCTGGGTTAATTGAACCATACTCCAGCTTGCCATCAGCTCCCACATTCCATTGGGTAGGAAGCGTGCCGTATGCACCGAAGATCCAAGATGGATCTCCCATCCATGTGTTCATGGATGTTTTGAAACCGATGCTAAGTGGAGTTACTTTATCCGGAGCCAATCCGTCCGGGTTTTTGTTTTTGAAAGCATCCATAACCACTTCTAGCTCGTCAATGGTTTTTGGTGCTTCAAGGTTCAGCTTATCCAACCAATCTTGACGAATCCAGAGCAGGTAATCATTGTTGTAAGCATAGTCGAGCACTGGAATTCCCATTCTCTTGCCGTCACGACTGTACTGATTCCATACGTTTGGATCTTGAGCCATCGCTTCTTTCCAAGTATCTGAAGCATATTTGTCGAACAACGGTCCCGCTTCCTGATACATGCCGGAGTCGATCAAATCTTGAGCAACCAGGTTATCTGGCTGACCGATCGTTACGATATCAGGCATTTCTTGTCCGGAAGACATTGCAAGACGCAGTTTAGTTGCAAATGCACTGTTTGTATCCGTTACAGACCAAAGTGATTTAATGTTAATGCCGAATTTGTCCTTCGCCCACTTGGTCGCTACGTTATTTTCCATGGATTCGCCATTTTTGAATTTCAGTTCAGGGTCAATCCCCCATGCAGTTGTAATGGTTACCTCTGGGTCATACTTTTCTTTGTATTCATTCTGAACACCAGATGTACTTGGTGCTGCACTCTCCTCCGCACTGCCTCCTGAACATCCTGCAAGAACGACAGTCAGACTCAGCGTTGTAGCGAGAAGCGACAAAAATTTCTTTTTCGTTGATTGCGCTCTCATGTTGTTCCCCCTTCAATCGTTTTGGTTACCCTTTCATTATAGGCTGGACAGGCCTTTGTTCCTATGATACGAAATCAAGATTTCTGCACCTTTGCCAACCTATATTCTGGAATGATGTTGTAATTACGACTGATCTCGATACTCATTTGGGGTCATCCCGTAATGTTTTTTAAACATTTTGCTGAAATATTGAGGATTTTGGTACCCAAGCTCACTTGTAATCTCATATATCTTTTTATTCGTATTTTTCAATAGATACAGTGCACGCTCCATGCGCATGCGAATCATATAGTCCCCTAGACCCTCTCCTGTTTCTGCTTTATAGATTTTGGAAAGGTATACCGGATGCAAATACACTTTGTCCGCAATCATCTTCACAGATAACTCTTGTCCCGTTTCACGGGTTACTAGCTCCTGGACTTGTTTAATAACATGTCTTCGGCTCTGTGTTCCTTCTTGGTCAGACAGCTCTTCCTGAAGCTTGGTTAACATCTCTGTTGCCCAGCGGCGCAGTTTCTCAGGGGATTGAATCAACTGATGTGCCAATAGCAGGTCAAAGCCGGCATGATCAATCTCGTGTACCAGATGTCCCTGTTTGTGTGCGATATACATGAATGCATTCGTTACGGATAAATACACCTCATAGACATGTTCTCGTGACAAACGTACACGCTCCGCCTCATCAAATACAGCATCAAGCTTCCTTGCGGCTGCCTCCCACTGTTTCGTTTCAAGCAATTGAGGCAGAACTGGTGGTTTGTATAACTCGTCCAATACCTGCGAATCATTGTCAGAGCGCTTGGTTGAATTCGAATCCAAATACTGAATCATATTCTCTTCGGGGCCTGTAAGCACAAGTGAGCCTAAGCCCCGGCGATAAGCCGTCGTTAGTTCTTCAAAAGGGAACGGCTGCGTTACGACCATCGAGATATCTCCCTGCAAATATCGAATGACATGCTCCCGGAAGGTAGCGGTAGGTTCCTTAATCTCGTCCAGATTCATCGTTTCAGTTCCGTTTAAGTTCTGATTCTGTATCAACATCACTAGACATTCATGCGGCCCACGACCAAACCAAACATTAAACTGTGTTCCAAACACCTCTTCGGCGATATTTCCCACTGCAAAATCCATCAGGTCTATGGATTGTTGATCCATACTTGAGAATCGACCCGCAAGGCGAATCAACATCATAACGGCTGGTTGTTCCGGTTCCAATTGAATTTCATACTGCTGCATCTGTTCACCCAGTGCCCGAGCTGTAACCTCACGGCCTAACAATAGGTCATGCATCAAATTTTCGCGCAAAATTTTGTAATCAGACTTGCGGCTATATAACAAACGGTGATATTTATCGAACTCATCCCATTCATCACGAAGTGACGTAATCGCTGCGGATACAGATGCCATAAATTCATCATCGTTGACTGGTTTGAGGATATAATCGGCAGCCTGCAACTGAATCGCCTTTTTTGCATATTCAAAATCGCTATGTCCTGTTAACAAAATACAACGGATATGTGACCACCGGTTACTGACTTCTGCAACAAGATCCAGTCCCGACATGCCTGGCATACGAATATCTGTCACCACAAGGTCTACTGCATTTTCTTCCATAATCTCTAACGCTTCCTTGGCAGAAGCAGCACGAAATACAGTCGTAACTCCAAGCTCACCCCAAGGGATCGTCAGTTCCAGACTTTCTGTGACATACGTCTCATCATCCACCAATAAAATATCAATCAATTTGCACACTCCTCATCTTCAACGCTACATTTTCTAGCTCTCTCATTGCACATTCTACATGGTCATATATCATCTGTAAGATCGTGCTCTTAAACCATCGGTGACTGTAACGCTGCAATCTTCTCTTCATCTACAGGCCATATTAACTTCACTCGCAGTCCACCAAGCGAAGATTCCTCAATATAAATACCTGCCTTCTCGCCATATCTCAGCTGCAATCGCTGATTCACATTCCACAGACCACAGCCCATTTCCTGATCCATCGTTCCACTGAGTTTTAGCTGCAGAGCTCCTCGCCCTTCTGCACTCATCCCTTGTCCATCATCCTCAACTTGAAGAATCATCATCCCATCACGATATTCTCCCGTGACCTTGATCTCTCCCGCTTCAGCGTCTGCTTCAATCCCATGTATCACCGCGTTCTCTACTAATGGCTGAACAATCAGTGGCGGGACTTCCTGTAGCAATATATCTTCGGATAGATCAATCGTGTAGTGAATGCGATCCATACGCATCTTCTGAATTTCCAAGTAACAATTCACGAATTCGATCTCCTCCGTTAGTGGCACAACATCCCGCTCCTGTCTCGTTGTATAACGATAATATCTGGACAGATTATGCGACATTGCCACAACGGCATCTACCCGTTTGAGCTTAGCCATGCTCGTAATAAACGAGAAGCAATTATAGAAGAAATGTGGATTAATTTGTGACTGTAGCTGCTTCAGCCTAGCCTCACGCACATGAATTTGCTCTAAATACACGTGTTCGAACAACTGCTGAATCTGGTCTACCATCGAATTGAACCTTTCAGACAAAAAGCTAAATTCGTTACGACCTTTAGGCTGAATCCGAACGGAATAATCCTCCTGTTTCAAGCGCTGGAATCCACGAATGAGCTGTTTGACCGGTACTTGTACCTGAACATATAACATATACGCTGCCAGAAAACTCATTAAGAAAAGGCAGAGCATGGATGAATAAAACAAAAGATTCGATTGATGGATTGGCTTCAAAATTGCGGATAGCGGCATATAATCAACCAAATACCAGCCAGTTGTGCTCGATTTCACCGTGTTGACCATATAAGGCTCCCCGTCAATAACAACGGTTCGATTGTCTACATCCTTAAGCTGTTGAATGGACAGCTCATTGATGAGTTGACCCGTTAGCGTTCGATCTGAGGTACGATTATAGATCACCCCTGCATCTTCACGATAATAAAAGGGGTCATGCCTTCCGTCATCCTTAAACTTATCTAACATGTCGCGGATATTGCTGCTATCGAACTCCAGTTTAATGATCGTTTCCGCATTCTTTGCCGGGTCACTAATCCCATAGGGGGATACTGTAATCCAGCTGAACATGAAGCGATCGTCCTCTCCTGCTACGCCGGCAATTCGGCGTACATCCCAGCCAGAGGAGATTGTATCCCGTAATGACAACTTGTCATACGAGCGGGCATCCCGTTCAGATACAACCCTACCCAAGGATGGTGAGTACAGATACAATTTGGTTTCCCAGTTGGAAGAGCTCTCCTGAATGCTTAACTTGTTCTGAATTCGTTTCACAAGATTGATCGTATCCAGATCAAAATACTTGCTATCTGCAAAAATCCGTCGAAAGCTCGCAATATCGGGGTCATGAATGAGCAGATTCGGCCATGACGATAACAATTCAATATGTGTGTTCACCTGGTTCTGAAAGAACTCAAGCTGATTGCTGTTCGAGCGATTGAGCTCATCCCGGAGCACGGCTGTTGTTTTGTGATTGGAATACCAATAGAGCAACACGACAGGAATTAACATAATTAAAATCAAAATAACCATCTTGGAAAATAGGTTTGTCCGATATGACATTTTCTCATCTCACCTTGTCTTAAATTGTCGGTGACATCTATTTTAGCTATACACACCATAAACATAAATGATTATTTTCGTATTTCACACGATTCGCACTTACACCATAGACACCGTAGCTACACTACCCCTTCCGTAATAACAAACAGAATAGCTCACTCTCCATCGTAAGCGTTTCCAAGGATAAGGGATAGGTCACAATGTCAATATTTCTGCACTAATTCCAGCTTGTATACCCCAAAAAAAGCCGGCTTTCGCCGACTCTTCTCAATCCATTGTAATGGAAGTTATGTATGTATTCTATGCTGCTAAGGCATCTCATAATCAAATACGATATTCTGTCCCTCAATTCCGATATCGAGCACAATATCATGTAGTTTGCCTTGAAAAGGGAGCGGTGATCCTGCTAAACCGGAAAATGCAAGCTGACCCGCAAATGTACTACGGGGTTCAATCTCAATGCGTACAGGCTTCAGCTCAACAGAGCTTAACGATTCGTAGAGCGGATCGTCTTGATTTCTGTAACTACGTGCAAGATCAGGTTTGACCATGGCAACGATAAGTTGTCCACTGTAATTTTTAATCATTAGATCACATGTCGCTAGCGTATCACCATCATCAACGACATCGTACATACAAGAACTTTGGTTCTGTACATAGGAAACGGCATTCGTTCCCGTTGCACTCCACTTAACGATGTACATGACTTTATCCGTGATGAAGGAATAACTGAGAACAGTGACCAAAACCATTAACCATAGCATACTCGCAAGACGTGGGAACGTTGATCCCAACACTTTACGTGTAATGAAGTAACTGCAGACCAGCATACCCAGACCTATAAAAAGTGTGATGTGAACACCTCTGACATAAGTTGTTGTATAAGGCAACAATCCCACTTTACTCAATATCGTATCGCCTACCGAGAAGCCCAGATGATGGTTGAAGGTAAAAATGATCGAAAATATCAAAAAAATGATTGAGAACGTAAGTTTCGCCCTCGACACATAAACACCTCCTAATCAACCACCTGATTATATCATATTTTTCCTATTTATGATCAACAATCCAGATGAGTGTGTAAAACGACAAAAAGACACCCTCGGCTATGTGCCGAAGATGTCTTTATCTGTAGACTCCGTATCCAATGCGCAGATATAAGACTCTGCTCATGGCTTGGTTCATCTACATGTTATATTATTTTTTGGAAAGGAATGCATCCAGTTGTTCCTGTTTAGCTGCAATGATCTTATCAATGCCTGCGGCTTTCAGTTTCTCCAAGTATTTAGGAATCATCTCATTTGGATCTACCGCTCCAGAGGTCATACCTGGTTTAAACTGTTTGTTCACATTGTTTACCGCAGCAATTTCGTTTTTGACCGATTGGCTGTTAAACGTAAATCCTAGGGCAGGTGACTTCACACCTTTGGCATTAAACTCTTTGAATTTCTCCCACTTCTGCGGATCTTCATTATCCCAGAGGTAGTTCAAGAACTGGTTACCGAGCTGCCATTGTGCACCTGGGTTGTAAGTGCGGCTGTTCGCATCTACACCGTCAGGCAGTGTGATGATGTTGTCTGCTCCATCTTTCTTCACATAATGCTGACCTTCAATACCGAAATTAAGCAAGTTGTTGATTTCTTTATCAGAATGCAGCAGGTTGATGACTTGCATCGCTTTCTCCGGTTGCTCAGAGGAGCGGGAGATCGCAAGCATCGCACCGGAAGCATCGCCAGTTGTAATGGTTGGTTGCGTCATTTCGATCTGTGTGAGCGGGAAGCCTACATAGCCTTCCTCTTCCTTGTCCTTACCTGGCTTCATGCCGTCTGTCCACATAAATGCTTTGCCTGCTTTGGCTTGGTCTTTCGGGAACACATTGGATGTAGCTGCATCACTATTGATATATCCGGCTTGGTACCACTTACGGGCGAGTTCAGCAGCTTCCTTGAATTCTGCCGTCTCCACTTCGTTCAGTACTGTTGTGGAGCCTGCTGTCTTCGAGATAACGCCTGGTACAGATGCATCACCGAGGTAATCCCAATCCAGATTTTCTAACAAACCGTTACCGTTGGTATTAGACATGTAGAACGGTGTGATACCTGGTTCATTTTCCTTAATTGTTTTGAGCAAAGGCTCCAGGTCTGCCCATGTTTTCACCGCCGCTAAGTCCAGCTTGTATTTGTCAGCCAGATCCTGACGCACGAGCACACCACGTGTTGCTGCAAGCTCTTTATTCGTTGGTACACCATAGTTGACCCATCTACCTGAGAACCTTCAAGGAAGGCTGGGTCTAGATTTTTCTTAATGTCCTGACCATGCTCTTCGAGCAGATCATTCAGTGGCAGGAAAGCTCCTTTGGCTACATTGACCGTGTAGTTCTGCCACGCTGCTGTAAAGATAATGTCTGATTTCTCACCAGAGGAGATCATCAGATTCAGCTTATTGTCCCACTGTCCCCAGTCGATCGCATTGATTTTGAGCGTTGCCCCAATTTTCGGTTCCATCTTTTTATTGATCTCAGCTTCTACCAAGGCAACATCCTTCTGTGGTGTTCCTGGATAATACAGCGTCACTTCATAAGGTTTCCCTCCACCTTCTGCTGCACCTCCGCCTTCTGCACCTGGCGTTGTAGTTGTTCCGCCTTTGTCCGTTGAACAGCCTGCAAGCACGAGACTCAGTGCCATGACTGCCGCCGCGAGTCGCGGCCATACCTTTAACGTTTTAACCAAATGAACCCCTCCCGTCATGTGTTTAACCCTACAACCTGACCGTCAATTACCCCAATTCACTTTTGTATATGCCCTTTCAACTATCTTCGTTTCTCCAGCTCTTCCTCCGCTAACCGGCCGGAGTTAGCCCTTCACTGCACCTACGGTAAGCCCTTTGATGAAGTACCGTTGGAAGAACGGATAGGCTAACACAATAGGTCCAATTCCGACTACAGCCATTGCCATCTGCAATGTTTTGTTCGGTAGATTCAGCAATCCACCCTGTGAGGAAATCTGTGAAGACACATTAGAGTTAGAAGTCAAATATTGAATATCGAGCAGCGTTCGGTACATTAAGTACTGAAGGCTGATCGTCCGGTTATCCGATATAAAGATCATACTTAGATACCAGTCATTCCAGTAGTTAAGCGTACTAAAGAGTGCAACCGTTGCCATAACTGGAAGTGAGAGTGGAAGTACAATGCGTGTAAACGTTCTCAGTTCACCCGCTCCATCAATTCGAGCCGATTCCAATATGGAGACCGGGATCGAATTCGCGAAGAATGTCCGCATGACCAGTACGAAGAACGGTGATAGAAGCAGCGGCAAAATAAGTGCCAGAATCGAATTTTTCAAATCAAGCACATTCACATATACGAGATACCAGGGTACCAATCCACCATTGAACAACATAGTGAAGAAGATGAAGAATGCAAACCATCCTCGGTATGGCAAATCTCTACGTGAGAGCGGATAAGCATATAATGCAGTCAGAGCCACACTCGTAATCGTCCCCACCACAGTTACAATAATGGAAATGCCGTAGGAGTGAATGATCTGATCCATATCCTTAAACAAAAACTCATAAGCCGTCAGACTGAACTTCTCAGGAATTAACTTATAGCCGTTAGCGATTACTGTTGTTTCGTCCGAGAAAGAGATGGCGAAGACAAGCAGGATCGGCACGATACAGGCTATGGCGTAAAAGAGAAACATGCCGTGAATAATCGAAGCGGAACGCCGCGAAACGGCCAATGGATCACGTGTTTTCACAGTTGACTTGCCCCCTCTCAAAATAATGCATTATCTTTGTCTATTCGTCTCACGATGGTATTGGATACCAAGACAAGCACGAAGCCGACGACTGCCTGATAGAGACCTGCAGCAGAGGACATTCCTATATCGCCGCCGATCAAGAATGTACGGTACACATAAGTATCAAGTACGTTCGTTACAGGGAACAGCGCACCTGATTCCAATGGAACTTGATAGAACAAACTGAAGTCCGCATAGAATATACGGCCAATCTGTAACAGAGTCATAATGACAATCAACGGAATGAGAAACGGAACCGTAATGAAGCGAATTTGATGCCATTTGGTCGCTCCATCCAAGACGGCCGCTTCATAATACTCCTCATCGATGCCTACGACAGCTGCGAGATATATGACGGCATAATATCCTATATTTTTCCACGTATTCACCAGCGGTAATATATAAGGCCAATACTTCGGCTCAGAGTACCAGTCAATTGGCTGTCCACCAAAGATCTGCAATATGGTAGAGTTCATGAACCCCGAATCCTTACCCAGGAACGCAAGTACCAGGTAACTGACTACAATCATGGATAAGAAATAAGGCAGCAGCATAAGTGATTGGTATAATTTCGACATGGCCTTGTTCTTAACTTCATTTAGCAATATCGCTAGGCCTACGCCGACAAATAGATTTAGTGCGATAAACACGGTATTGTACGCAAGTGTATTTCGGGTGATCTCCCACGCGTCACTCGTGGAGAACAAATACTTGAAGTTATCCCAGCCGCTCCATGGACTTCCTAGAATACCGTCGGCATAGTTTACATTTTTGAAAGCAATGAGTACGCCGAACATGGGCATGTAGTTGTTCACCAGCAGAAACAGAATTCCTGGCAGAAACATGAGATAAAGCACTTTAAACTTTCCAAGATTGTACAAGACCGATTTACGTTTGCGAACTGACCCCGCTCCTACATCTGATATCCGTGCGCGATTACCCGTCTCGGGTTGTGTCTTCATAGCCTCTTCTCCCTCACTCCTCTTGAATTCTTCCTCAGGATGTGGCACCGTTTGTGTCTCCTGTGGTTCAAGTATACGGCTGAGAGAACTGATCCAATATCTACTGTGGTGACCTGTTCAATAATCAAATTATGACTTTCTGGTATTTCGGCTGAATCCCATATTCGATGCTGAGATGCCACTCGCGCATCCTTCGTAATCAAAAGTGGACTTTTTGAACAACCTCTTACAATTGAAGTTCAAAAAGTTCGCTTTTCAGTGCCAAGAAGATGGGATGAAGCTAGAAATGGAGTAGCGGAGCGTAGGCAAACCTACGTGAGCAACGGACATTTCGGCTGAATCCCATATTCGATGCTGAGATGCCACTCGCGCATCCTTCGTAATCAAAAGTGGACTTTTTGAACAACCTCATACAATTGAAGTTCAAAAAGTTCGCTTTTCAGTGCCAAGAAGATGGGATAAAGCTAGAAATGGAGTAGCGGAGCGTAGGCAAACCTACGTGAGCAACGGACATTTCGGCTGAACCCCATATTCGATGCTGAGATGCCACTCGCGCATCCTTCGTAATCAAAAGTGGACTTTTTGAACAACCTCTGAAAATACAAAAGACGCAGCATGCTGCGTCATAGCTGTACGGTACGCGATTGTTTGCGAAATTCCTGGGGTGTAATGCCGGTGCACTTCTTAAACATTTTCGTAAAATGAGAGTAATTATAGTATCCGACCTTGCCCGCAATATCCGTGACCTTCACGGTAGACTGGGATAATAACGTTTTCGCTTTTGCTACTCTGCGCTGTAAAATAAACTCTGATAGAGACATGCCCTTCTCTTTCCGGAACAGACGAGACAGATACGCGGGGTTAAATCCGGCAAAGGAAGCTAGCTCTTCTCGCATCAGCTCTTCACCAATATGATTCTCAATGTAGATGCACAACTGATCTACGATCGTCATTGGACTATGGTCGTCTGGATACAACACAGGCACCACACGACTAATCAGATCCAATGTCCACTGCTTCAATTGTGGTAAAGAACGTGTTACAAAACTCTCTTCCGGCTCACGTTCCCCTGGATAAAGACTACGTACAGATACATTTTTCTGATGAAGCAGAGGATACACCACATGCAGCATCGCATGATAGTACAGTCGCAGAATCTCTGGTGACAACCTCTCCTGCCCAGCCAACAACTCAAAAATCTCATCAACACGTTCACGTAAATCTCCTACTTTGCCTGTCTCAAACAGGATGGATAATTCAGAGAACCACGGAATCGGTAAAAAACGATCTTCGGTATCTCGGCCTTGCTCATCGTATACAAATACACCTGCGAGTTCCTTAATATTGCGTCGCTCCATGTCCATCAGCTCATTCAGCATCCCCTGCAACTCGGTAACCGCAACAGGAACACCCACATAACAGGATAATCGGCAATAGAAGTACGTACCGCATTCTCGAATATAGATCTGGCAATCCTGTTCCATCTCACTCGCGGAAGCTACGATGCCATCTTGTTCATACGCAAGCACGATATTTAGACCGCCATGATCTTGAAATACTTCACCTGGTCTGTCTCCTAACAACATCTCCTTAGCTGCGTTTCGCAGCGCATATTCCAATACCTCTTCATCCCGAAGGTCAAATTCACGAACCCATTCCTCTACCGAAATGACGATGGGTACAATACGTGCATTGGGATCAATCTCGGCTCCATACACTTCGGCTAATTCCTGCAAGCGCTGTTTGGTCAATGTCATTCGTTGAGATATCGCATCTTTCCAGAACCGCTCTGTCAACAGTGGCTTATGAGTCTGCCAGCGTTTGTAGACGGTCTCGTAAAGTTTATTCGTATGTGTGCGCTGTTCACCTGCTTTGATTTTATCTACAGCCTGACTCACAATTTTGAGCAATTGATCCGCAGGGGCAGGCTTAAGCACATAATCAAAGCTGTTCAGTTTAATTGCCGTCTGTGCATATGCAAACAAAGCATGACCTGTAAGAAAAATAGTCAACATGCCTGGATCATGCTTAAGAACCCAGCTCTGTAGATCAAGACCTGTTTCGCCAGGCATTTCAATATCACAGATCATAATATCGATAGCATGTCGCTTCAATATCGCTCGCGCCTCTTCAGCATCTCCTGCACTAAATACCTGATCAATGCCCGCCGATTGCCAGTCCACCCCTTCAACCATAGCCTGTAGGGCATATACCTCATCATCCACGATCAACAGATTCCGCATTAGGCTCCCCCTTCTTCCTCTTCCGTCTGTGCGGGTATGTGAATTACCACTGTGGCTCCACCATCAGCTTGGTTGCTGAAGGCAAGCCCGGCTACGTCTCCATATTTCACCATCAATCGGTGTGCTACATTCCATATTCCGATGTGCTGTCCCCCTGGGTCTTCTGCATATTGCCCTTGCTGCAGACGATCCAGCAGCTCCTGGTTGAAGCCCACACCATTGTCCTCTATCGTTATAAATAACATTGGAAGCTGTTCTGTCTCATCCTCGTTCGCAGTGGAACCAGATACGAATGCTGTTCTCTCCCCTTTAATGCGAATGACAAAAGGCTCTGTACGCCGCTGAAATCCATGAATAATTGCATTTTCAACGAAGGGTTGCAGCGTTAATGGTGGCAGTACATAGTGCCCCAGACCCGTGTCGACTTCCAGCGAAAAACTAAACTTATTTGGAAAACGAAGTTTCTGAATCTCCAAATAATGGCGAATATGCTCCAGTTCTTCATCAAGTCGAATGACACGTTTGCCAGCTCGCAGGCTGAAACGGAAATAGTCGGCGAGATGGCCTGCCATCTGTTGCACCAGTTCATGCTTCTGCAGCGAAGCCAGGCTATGAATGATATTCAGGGAGTTCAGATAAAAATGAGGGTTAATCTGCATCTGTAGTTGCTTGAATTCCGCTTCCCTCGTTCTTAGCTGCTCCTCATAAACATCGATTTTAAGATGCTGAATCTGACTTGTCATCTGATTGAAGCTTCGAGTAACAAACTCCAGCTCCGAAGAGGCGGGTGGCTCCAATCTGACATCAAGCTCACCTCTACTCACCCGTCTCATACCACGAATAAGCATATTCATTGGCCGGAACAGCAATTGACGGACAAAGACAAGAGCCGTAATAAGAATCACCGCTGCACCAATAGGCAGCAAACGAATGATCCGTTGGAAGAAAGGCAAATTTCGCATCATGTCTTCTTCTGGCAGAAGCACAACATAGTTCATTTTGGACATCGCTGAAGGCAAGCCAAGCATCAAATATTGACGTGCCTTACCCTTGGATACTTCTTCCGAGATAACCTGGTAAGGGTTCTTCAGTCCGGGAAGATGGGCAGCCGCAAGCTTAATCTGATCTGCACTTAAGGATGAATTGGACAATGCGACACCATCTATGTCTACAATAACCGCCCCACTACGATCTCCCGATTCCGTGGATTGCTCTGGATAATTCAGTGCATTCATGTCCACAAGAGCACCGGCGTAGAATTGCTGGTTGATGCGCACCGTCTTTACGAGTGCATTTCTTGATTCACCGCGGACAATCCCCCATTCAGGCTGCTGGATATCCCCTTCGAATTGCTGCATCTGCACAGGCATGCTCTTCTGCACGAGTGACATTTTGATATCGTAATCACCGGATGTGGCGAGCAACAGATCATCATTTATCGCGTCGTACAAAAAGAAGGAATCAATCAGATTGTAGAAGCCTATATCTGTCATGAATTTATTCATGATCCGTTGCTTGGCAATAATATAATCCCCGCTACCGTATTTTAGAAAAAACAAGGAGATGATATCTGGGTCACGCTCACCCAGGCTATATAGATAACGATTCGTTTCCTGAAGCACACGTTCATTTTGTTCAACGCTCTTCACTAAATGATTCATATTCGTTAGTGATACTTGATCACGTACAACATTCATGGCGTACACATTGTTATAGTACATGAGCAGAAACAGGGGCAGCATGATGAGTGTCAGACCCACTATAAATTTGAATCGCAATGAACGGATGAAGTTCATGGATGACCGTCCTTTTTTGATCAGCATTAAAATACTTTTGGTAAAACCCTCAATTGTAAACGTTATCAACAATACATGTTCTTTCTTATCCTTGTACAAGATAAGTTGTCTATTTTCCATTTTTCTTCCTTATGATGGCATGTTCATTGTAATCATGCTCGCTTTCCATTGTCTATGCACTCTTGTTACCTCTAACTACCACTCTGGTGACATTCAGTAGTATGAACGATACACATTGTATAGTTAATTAAGTTCTCTATCTGTAAAAAAAATCCTCCTACACCATGCATTTCTCCATGAACGCCTGATGCTGACATGCATACGATATATCACGCCTTGGGCTCTCACGATGGAAGGAGACTTGTAATGTGAATATTCAACTTGTTCCGCTGCATTATGTATATCTGGCGTTTATCGTACTTATCATCGCTGTAATGATTCGGCGAAGAGATACAACCATTATTTGTGTTGCTGGTATTATGACCATTGGTCTGCTGGCTACCGAATCATTAACCGGTTCTGTCTCAGGCATATTTAACAGTTTTATCTATGCGGTGAAAGAGCTAATCAGTACCATATTTATCATCTCGATCATTGTAGCTATGAGCCGGGTGCTTATTCGAACAGGTATTAATGAAGTAATGGTAGTCCCACTGACACGGTTTATCCGGTCACCGCAGGTCGCTTTCTGGGGCATCGGCCTCATTATGATGGTGGTCTCCTTCTTTTTCTGGCCATCGCCTGCAGTTGCTCTAGTCGGAGCTGTTTTGCTACCTGTTGCGGTTCGTGTAGGTCTTCCGCCCATCGGAGCGGCCATCGCCATGAATCTGTTTGGACACGGGATTGCTTTATCAGGAGATTTCATCATCCAAGGTGCGCCCAAACTCACGGCCGATGCTGCCGGACTTCCCGTAAGCTCAGTCATAACAGCAAGTATTCCGCTTGTCATCGTGATGGGTGCCGTATCCACCATTACGGCATTTTGGATGCTTCGCAAAGAGATGCAAGCGAATCACGCCGATCCCCTTCGTAACTCAGGCACAGGAGAAAGGCATGTAACCCCTACTGCACTCACTACTGTACCGGAAGCAGCTTCTCCCTCCATTGAACAACAGCCTATGCCTCCAATTTGGAAAAGAACATTCGCCACTTTAATCCCGTTGTTATTTGCAGTTGATGTCATTCTTATGTTTGTGTTAAATCTTCAAGGTGGAGATGCTACAGCTCTGATTGGTGGAACAGCTGTGCTGATTCTGATCGCAGTAACCCTTGTAGCCCACCGTCACACAGGCCCTGAAGAAACGACCAGTTACCTTATCGAGGGATTCCAGTTTGGATTTAAAGTATTTGGGCCCGTCATCCCGATCGCGGCGTTCTTTTATCTTGGGGATGCTGCCATCACGGAGCTATTTAACAATCCCTTGCCTGACGGATCTCACGGTATAGTAAATGATCTTGGCGTTGCCCTAGCGGGATTAGTACCTCTGAATGATTCAATTGGTGCGATTACTCTCACACTGACCGGTGCGGTCACAGGTATGGATGGTTCGGGGTTCTCGGGGATCTCTCTCGTTGGTTCAATTGCAACGATGTTTGCCGATACAGCTTCATCTGCAGCTACGCTTACCGCTCTAGGGCAGGTTGCCGCGATTTGGGTCGGCGGTGGAACTTTGATTCCATGGGCCTTAATTCCAGCCGCCGCCATCTGCGGGGTAAGTCCGTTTGAACTTGCTCGTCGAAACCTGAAGCCTGTATTACTGGGCTTAACCGTTACGACCATAGTAGCCATTTTTTTATTATAATCGTTCATTAATCGTTGAAGAAAACGGAAAGAATGACGGCTGCTTACACGCCCAATCTCTGAGCTCTATACGACTCCACGTTGCCAGATGCAGCAGCTCCACATAGGGATCACCCTGTAACTCAAGCACTTGAGCAAAGGCTGGCTCGGTCTTGAGACCTGATCGTTTTAATCTTCGAATTTCACGATGTCCCTCAGCCCCCATAGTTGTAACAGTTCCCACTCTACCTTCATATGAAGGTATGCGTTCTGTTGTTGAATCGGGACAGCTTGAGCAAAAATCTCTATAGGCCAATGATCAATCTGAAAGTTACATGTCACATAAGATGCTCCATCACCGCTTCGAGCACCATGGCTACAATGAAAATGCGGCATATTACCCAAATCTCGGTGAATAAGAGTTGCAAAAGCATCTAGATCATTTGCTTCACAAAGGATATCTAGATCACTGCCTGATATGTCAATATCAATAGGTACCGTTCCCGCAGGATAAGGGTGGAATGCTGCCAAGGTCAGTAGAACTCTACTTTCTTGGAGCACCCGGTAGGCATCACGCTGTCGTTCATTTCCTGCTACGAGATGTGCCATTACTTCTGCTGTGCTCCTCATCTAATAACTCACGTATCTCATCATTGCGTTGCTCCACTGATAATCTGCTTTACCCGTCCTACCTGTCCATTGGTGAGACGAACCTTAATTCCATGAGGGTGTGTGGGTGACTTGGTCAGCAAATCTTTCACAATTCCCCGTGTCAGCTTGCCTGTAGACTGATCCTGCTTGAGCACGATATCTACTTCTAAGCCTGCTCTAATGTTCATCCGTTGTTGTCCGTTCATCGGTTTTTTTCCTCCTTTTCAATTCCTAATCCATATCGCCGCCTGTACCAAAGCTTCATCTATTGTAGACGTTTTGCGGTCAAAACAAAAGCAAGGCTGCTAAATCCAAAAACCCGCTTCGCTCTACATTGCAGAGACGGCGGGTTTGGATTGCGAATTATGGGCGACTTTTCGAGGATGATATGCCTTCCTTTGCTGCTTCCTTCGCCTTAACGGCGAGCAGCTCCGAAACCGTCACGAAACGATAACCTTCTTGCTTAAGCTTTGGCAGAATTCGTGCTAATGCCTGTACCGTCTGAGATTTGCCCTCCACTTTATCATGGAATAGAACGATATCCCCGTTACGAACGTTTTTTAACACTTTGTTAGTAATGGCCGTAACTCCTGGAGAAGCCCAATCTCGCGTATCCTGATGCCAAGACCATAACACAATGGTATAGCCTTTCTCTTTGGCGGCCTGAATCACCATGTCATTATAGTAACCACCAGGTGGTCTGAACAACAGTGGGCGAGGCGCACCCGCACCAAGGATAGATTTCTCGGCAGCATCCATGTCACGAATATAGGTACCAACTCCAGTATTGCGCCCTGCATACGTATGTGCATACGTATGATTAGCTACCTCATGTCCTTCCTGCTGCTCCTGCATGACAAGCTGCGGGAATTTCTCAGCCCATTTGCCTAACACAAAAAACGTCGCTTTCGCTTCATACTGCTGGAGCAAAGCTAAAATTTCAGGTGTCTGTACAGGGTCGGGACCATCATCAAACGTTAAGGCGATAAGCTTATCCTGTGTAGGCACTTCCCACACGATCTCTCCACGTTCCTCGTAGTACTGCCGATTCTTCTGCGCAGGCTTCGCATAAACCGTATTGCAGCTAATGAAGAGGATTACGATGAGTATTCCGATTAATCGGGCTTTTTTCAGGGTCAGGGTCATGTTCATATCCTTTCTGTGTTGTTGAACCTAAACTTTCCCTGTTAGCATTACCCGATTCCCCGGAACTATTTAAGACTTGTCAGAAAACTCACTCTAGCGAAATATCTGATCTATCACTGCAATTTCCTCGGCAGACAATTCTACCTGCAATGTCTTCAAATTATTAATAACCTGTTCCGGTTTCTTCGCTCCCGGTATGAGGGCATCAATGGAAGGCTGGGACAGATACCATGCCAACACAAGATGTGCAACCTCAGCATTTTTGGATTCTGCGATGCTACGAAGTTGATCTACCTTGTCCAAATTGCGAATAAAGTTCTCGCCGGTGAAGAGTGGATTCTTTGCTCGACCATCTTGGAACGTTGTATCACGTTTATATTTGCCGCCCAGCAGCCCTGCAGCCAGTGGGAAGTAAGGGACAAATGAAATTTGATGTTCTGTTGTGTAAGGCAGCAGTTCTTGCTCAGCTTCTCGTTTGAAAAGATTGTATTCGGATTGTAAGACGTCTACGTCCCCATCCCGGTTCGCTTCCCGAAGCTGATCAACGGAGAAGTTGGACACACCAATTGCTCGAATTTTGCCCGCATCCTTTAATCGCTTCAACGCACCTACTGCTTCATCTTTCGGTGTCTGTTCGTCTGGAAAATGAATATAGAATAAGTCGATGTAATCCGTCTGTAAACGTCTTAGTGCTTGGTCAACAGCTTCGGTTAGAAAGGCTGGGGAGTTATCGATCTCAACCTTTCCATCGACCAATTTATGTGCAGCCTTGGTTGCTATGATTGTATTTTGACGCTGACCTGTCTCTTTGAGCACTTCGCCGATTAATCGCTCAGAATGCTCCGGACCATAGATGAAGGCTGTATCCACAAAGTTGATCCCTTGCTTCAATGCAGTGCGAACGATTTCTTTGCCTGTTTCATCATTCAACATATCAGGATAAATATTGTGTCCACCTACTGCATTTGCACCTAACCCAATGGGGTTAACAAATAGATCCGTTTTGCCTAAACGAGTGTGTTGTTCTGCCATATCTCATCTATCTCCTTTTTCTGAAGGTATGTTCACGTACTTCCTGTATTATATCAAACGCATAACCATATTTAAAATATCGGATTTGTCAGATTAACTGTTTTTGAGTACGGTAGCCTCAACATCATTGATAAAGCGCCGTAATTTGGCAGCGACATCCCGGTTAATTTCCCCATTCTCATACAATTGCTGTACCGTATTCCGCTGCTCCTGAATCGCTACCATCTGTAGCTCCATCTTGTTCTGATCGAATGGATCTTCCTTCTGCCCTTGATTCCAGCTACGCAATTTGGAAATGACGCGCTCATACTTGGCAATGACCGCTATCGCCACCGTGCGATTGGCATCGTTCATCTGGGCACGGATCGCTTTAATCGCTGCTTCAGAGGTACGAAGTTTAACCTGCTGGAACAGTTCTGCATTTTCGATCATGAACGACGAAGTCGGAGCTTCTTTACGCTCGGTGAACAAATGTCCAATTACACGTGCAATCTCACTGATCGAGAACATCATTTGTGTGTTGGTTCGGTTAGCCAGCATCATTTCTTTGCGATCCAGCCAGCTATTACACCGGAATGCTGCGTCAGATGCAATTACATTTTCATCCATCATCTTCTGCACTTCCTTACGTTCAGCACGAGTACCAATCAGGTTAATGGCTGCCTCCTGTTTCAGGATATCTTTGCGTTTACCCGCAGTGAGCTGACCAGCTGCCTGTCTGATATACTTCGATAGGTCTGAGACTACAGCAAGCGCTGCTGCCTTGTTCTCCTCGTTCATCTCTGACTTCACCGCACGTATCGCTGCATTTAGCATAATATCTTGTGCTTTACGTTCTGTAGTAAACGGCTTGCCATCCGTAGTTTTCTCATCATTTTTGGCTAATACCGGAAGTAAGACACTCGCTGCAATTAATGTTAGCAGAATGACACCTGCCGCCAAAAAAATAATGAGATCCCGCTCCGGAAAAGGCGATCCATCTTCGAGAACATATGGAATGGAGAATGCACCAGCCAGCGTCACCGCTCCTCTCACACCCGAGAGTGAGATCAACGTCATCGCTTTGAAGTTCGGCCTTCCAATCGCAGATTTGGGGCGGTACCATCTATTCCCACGCCAGAATACATAAATCCACACAAAACGTAAGGCTAACAACAACAACGTAATCAGACCAACGTAGCCGAGTACCTGACCATTATTAAACGAGGCATTGGCAAAAATAGTGTTTAACACATCTGGAATCTGCACGCCTAGAATAACAAACACCAGACCATTTAGAATGTACAAAATCACAGACCAGGTGCTCATCGACACAACTTGCATCTTAAGTTGCACGGATTCTGTACGATCACGCTCAATCGCATGAATGATACCACCTGCAACAACGGCCAAGATTCCCGAGACACCGATCTCTTCACTAACGAGATATATCACGAAGGGCGTCAAAATCTGCAGAAGCATATGAATGGTCACGTCTTCCATCCCGAGACGACGAATCCAGACACCAAGCCGGATGAGCAGAAATGATAATATTGCACCGGCAAGTAGCCCGCCGATGGCGATAATCAAGAAGCTAACCGAGGCCTCTGCAAGTGAGAAAACACCGGTAACCGTGGCAGCAATCGCAAATTTGAATGCAACCAATCCAGAGGCATCGTTCATTAACGCCTCTCCCTCAAGTAACCTATGTATGCTTTTGGGAAGATGTACACGTCCTGCCATCGCGCCAACCGCTACAGCATCCGTTGGCGACAAAATCGCAGCGAGTGCAAAGGCAGCAGGAAGTGGAATGGTAGGAATAAGCCAGTGAATCGCATATCCACCCACCAGTACGGTGACAAATACAAGCCCTAGCGCAAGAAGTAGAATGGGTGCTCTGAGATTCCACAATTCATTTCGTGGTGTTCGTTTACCATCGTTGTACAACAACGGAGCAATAAAGAGCACAAAGAACAATTCCGGATTCAGTGGCAAATGCACGCCAGCAGGTAGCATTGCCACCACAAAACCAAGCGCAATTTGAATGAGCGGAACCGGGATAAAAGGTACAAATCGGTTTAATATATTGGACAAACCGATCAGAACCAGTAAAACGAGGACAGCGATAAATAGTTCCATGATGTTATTCCCTTTCCGCATAATGAACCTGGATGCCTGATTTTAAGTATCCTTATTTTAGCATATAACAAACAATCGTTATAAAAATGTTGTCATATTCAATTACCCAGCCAAGCCATTTTATAATAGCTTCGTCTAAACAATTGTGATTGATTCTGTCTATAAGTTCGTAATCAAAAGCGGACTTTTTTGAACTACCACTATAAGATGTTACAATACGTTCAGGACAATACCCGTTTGGAAAGGATTTTGGTTATTATGGCATTTGGAATTAAGCGGAAAGAGCTGGCAGCATGGAAAGAGCGGGTTTCCCGTGGCGAGATCGCTTATCTTACTCATTTTTGGATTGATCCCCGTTTCCCAGGCGTGAAGAGTGTGACCAAAGTGGGGTGTGCAGATCTCGAAAGACTCGAAGAATGGTGCCACACACATGGACTTAATCCTCGTTATATTCATCGACGTGAGGCTTTTCCTCATTTTGATCTTCTTGGTGAGAAGCAAAAGGAAATTTTGCAGTTTGAAGGCCTAACAGAGCATATTCGCCGATTCCAACTATAAGAGGTTTTAGTGAATGAATTAAATTAATCTACAATAAAAAACGCCAGTCTTCAAGGTTTAGACCTAAACGAAGGTCTGAAATTCTTGAAGGCTGACGCTTTGGCTTGAAACGTATTACCTTATCGATTCGCTTGCTCAAGTGCTTTCATGTTCTCCAGCAACTTCAACTCGATTTTTTTGAGCATACCGATCATCTGTTGTTGTTCTTCTTCTGTAAGTGCCTGCAACAACTCCCAAGTCATGCGGCCGCGATTCGCAATCAAAGTGCGAGCTAACTGCTCTCCCTCATGTGTGAGGGATAACCAGACAATCCGCCGATCCTCTTCACTACGCACTCGTTGAATAAGCCCCTCGCTCTCCAACTGATTCAGAACAATTGTTGTTGCTCCCGAGGATAGACTGAGCTGTCTTGCCACATCAACAGCCATGCAACGTTCTTCACGTAATATCATAGCTAATATATGATTTTTGGTTGGATTCAGTTTGCAGTTTGTTTCATTCTTCTGTTGCTGATCCAGCACTTTATTTTTATATCTGAAGAAGGCCTCCAACAATTGATCGATATTTGCCAATTGAGAGTTTCGCTCCGTATCCGGACTCATAACTGTCCCTCCTACCTATGATCATAACCTACCTTATATTGTAACATATTTGTACTATTTTGTTTGTGAAATATACGTTTGCATTCGAAGGGTTCGGATGGGATGAATGCATGACGTTTAGGCAAGTTTAGAGATAGAGCGCAAACAACCTATTGCAATATGTTAATTAGTTTGTTTATAATGACTTATGCCAGAAGTTACTTTTAGTTACTTAATGATTTTTATAAATTTATTGTTATTAAGTATATGGATTATCACCTATATTACTGCGAAGGAATTTTAACATATGAATACGACAAATGAAACAAATCAAACGCTGACTGTAGATGTCTGTATCGTTGGAGCGGGGCCAGGTGGAGCTCTCTTATCCAATCTGTTGAATCGACAGGGTATATCTACAGCTTTAATTGAACGACAACCCCATCTTCACAAGTCGTTCCGCGGAGAGCTGCTGAATACGGATGGAGAAGCTATTTTAAAAAAATATGGTCTGTACTCTACGATCGCTGAGCGCGGAGCACTCCCACTGGAGGAGATTCAATATTGGGAAGACGGCAAGATTATTAAAACGATCTTCCCAAGTGATGAAGTCTCGCACGTCGGCATCCATGTACCACAGGATCACTTGTTAGAGATTATCGTCTCCCAGTCACAACAGCAAGAGCACACCCATGAACATATCCTCTTCAATACAATTATGACCGGGATATTGCGAGATAAGACCGGCAAGCCTGTTGGCGTCAATGTCCGTCAAAATGGCATTCCGTCTTCCATTGAAGCTTCAGTTATCGTCGGTGCTGATGGACGATACTCAGCCGTAAGGAAGCATTCAGGCTTGATCCCCGATATTCGTAAGCATGGATATGACCTGTTATGGGCTCGCATCCCGGCACCTGTAGGCTGGGAACCTGCGGTACGAATGGCAAGCATGGACGGACAACAGCTGGCTCTCTTCTCTCAATTTGGTGGCTATGTTCAGATCGGCTGGAACATCCCACAAGGATCTTATTCCAAGTTGCGCGAGCTACCCTTTACACCTTTTGTTCAGAAACTGGTTACGGCATTCCCTTGTTTGGCTGATTCGGTTAAAGCGCACATCCAAACTTGGAGTGACTTTGTATTGTTATCTGTGGAAAGCAGTTATTCGGAGACATGGACGCAGGATAATATCGTTCTCATTGGTGACGCTGCTCATACGATGACGCCAACAGGAGCATTCGGACTAAATGCCGCACTGGAGGATGCGGATACACTTGCAGAACTATTAACCCATATGGCACAGGATCAGTTCGTTTCGATGGAGCCCTTGCAAGAGTTGCAGTTGCTACGCGGAGATAAAGTGAAGCAGCAGCTTGCAAAACAGATCGAGATGGAGGTCTCCTTCCAGCAACGCTATGAATCCTTCCTTTGAATAAGGGAGTAAGACGGTCTGCTGGTCTATTACGAGCTGAATACGGCAGCACCGCCTCATACAATCATCATTACGTTATACCCACAAGAAGCCATGACCCTCCAGATCGGAGTTCATGGCTTCTTGTGGTGGTATTCATTCTAATCAAGAGATCAACCATATCATGAGATTAACTCGAGGTATTGTTGATTTCATACTACAAACCTTTAACTTTAGCACAGCTTTCTCTGATGATCAGTTTCGTAGGAAGCACTACTTTTTTGGGTATATCGCGTTTGGAGAGAAACTGCTCGGCAATTAGTTCTACGGCAGTCTCGCCTATGTACTCCATATGTACCTTTACCGTCGTTAACGGTGGCTGCATAAATGCCGACATCGCAATATCATTGAAGCCGATAATAGATATCTCTTCAGGCACTTTAACACCTGCTTCATGTAGGGCGCGAAGAGCCCCGACAGCCATCGAGTCATTTTGCACCAAAAAAGCGGTTGGGCACGCCTGTGATTCCAAAGCACGTTGCATCAGCTGATATCCATCCTCTGGGTACCAGTTACTCCCCATATACATGAAGGTAGACTCTTGCAGATTCTGTTCTTGAAGCCATTCGCCAAAAGCAATCTCTCTCTCATCACGCGTCGTTCTGGCATAGGACTCATTATGCCCTCCGATATAACCAATTCTGCTATGACCGAGGCTGCTTAGATAATCCAGCGCTCCCCGAACCGCATGACGCATATCAAAAACAACCGAATCAAAATGCTCTTCATCCGGTGATGAATCGACAAATACAATCGCATCTAGATTAGTTGGAAAGTTATCGATATCCTTCTGCTCGAACCTTCCAACAGCAATAATTCCATCAGGTGCTTCGCCATTCCAGTCAATGCCCTCTCCGGTACTGTGCTTGTACATCTTCACAAGTTCGAACTGATGCTTGAAGCATTCCCTTTCAATGCCAAGCCGAATAGCCAGGTAATACGGATCCAACATCTCCTCCTGATCTGTATACCAGTTCATCAGTCCGATTCGCCGGGTTTCTTTGGGAACTCCATGTGCTGCCGCACTGCCGTTACGCTCCCTTGGCGTACGATAATTTAATTGTTGAGCAATTTCGAGTATTCGTTTACGTGTCTCGTCTGATACAGAGAGGGTTGGGTCATAATTCAGCACTCTAGAGACTGTAGCAATAGAAACACCCGCCTGACCCGCGATATCCTTAATCGTTGCCATAATTCATAACGTTCCTTTCTTCCAGCTATGACCCACATCGCTTCATCAAGAACACCCCTGCAACTTCCGACTATGTCAGCCTGTTGCTGATTCAGCGAGATCATCACAATTTCAATTTACCTGTTCATTAGTGTATCAGATGTCTGCTTCGATGCCCAACAATTACATATAGATTCTCAGGTATCCATCCACAGTAGCAATTTTCAATGTGATGAAAAAAACCTTCAGCCCGCGTTAGTCGCGAGCAGAAGGTTATACTTATTTGATGCTTTTAGATTATGACCTAGCTATTAATTAGCTGTTACGTAGGCTGTTACATAGGCAACTACTTAGGCTTCTACTCACGCTTATGTTCCATTAGGTTCAATAACACCTGCACAGCTTCAACCCGAGTTGCTGCACCCTGAGGCTTGATAGACTTACCATTACCCTTAATTAATCCAAGCTGTACAAGTGCAGACATTTGCTGTTGTGCCCATGGTTGAATATCTTCTCCATCTGTGAATCCAGCCAATGCATGATTACCGGTTCCACTTTCGTCTGGGTACAGCTTTTGCAGTGCATTATAGGTCATTACAGCCATCTGTTCTCGTGTAATCTGTCTGTTTGGTTCAAAAGCCACATCAGACATACCGTTGATAATACCTGCTTGGTGAGCAGCTGCAACCGAGGAAGCGTACCATTTGTCCTCAGACACATCAGCAAACGGTGTAGTCGAAGTCTCTTCCAGCCCCAGCATACGGGTAAGCAGCGCGGCGAACTCTGCTCTCGTCACAGGACTTTGTGGTGCGAAATTCGTATCGTCGATTCCTTTAACTATATGCTGAGCAACCATCACTTCGACAGCACGGTTATACCATGAGGAGGACTGAACGTCATTGAATGGCTTCGTAAAAGTCATCAGGCTATAGGTTCCCAAATGGTTGATCTGGGTTTCAAATATGCCCGTCTTGCTATTCCATGTGCTGCGCTTAAACTCTGCTTCACCCTTCTCGTTCCAGTAATACACACCTACGAGCTGGTGATCGGTACCAGCATCCGCTGCAAGTTCGATTTGGACTGGCTGCCTAAACGTAGGATTCAGCTGGCGCACTGTGCCGTCTTCAAGCGTAGCAGATATCTCCAAGCTGATGAACGATCCGGCAGACTTGAGCTGACCGCCCAAACGCTGTCCAGCTGATGCAATCTTTGAATTTTGATCCGTGGATGCAACAGGTATTGATTTCAGATTCAACGACTTGAACTCAGAACCCAGCTCTGACGCAATCTGTCTCAAAGCATCATATGGAAGCACAAGTGAGATACCCTCTGCGAGTTTGATCGGCAGATCCGTCTGCTTCTCCAGGGCAGCAGCAACTTCTTCATGACTTACTGTAGTTGTTCCATTAACATTATTGCCTGGACTCGTGCCTACTCCTGGTGTGATAACAGGTGCAGTCGGCGTGACTGCTGGTGTTCCAGATGAAGAGCCTCCTGTGGAGCTACCCCCAGTATCACCGGAAGATCCTCCGGTTGAACCACCCACCTTATAATTCGCCGTAGCAAGTGTAAACGTGCGATCTAGTACCGAAGCTTTCAGTTTTAAGCTATAATTCCCATCTTGAAGAGCAGGAATGATTAATGTACCATCTTTCGATACACCACCATTACGAGCCTGAAGTACATCCTGCTGGATGGCAACTCGCTCCCCTGTAGCCTGATTCACGAGCTCGAGCATGACAGGGATGTGCAGATCTGGGGTCTGATTTTTCACATAAGGTGAAGTCGGAATGTTATCTACATAAGCGTTCAATCCGTCTTTTGCTGTCACCTGGTATGCCACTTTTTTGTTGCTATTTCCGTTCTGGATATTAAGGCTTCCCGCCAAAACTCCGTCTGCAACATGTGCATCAGCAAAGTGTCTGCTGTGCTGAGCGAACGACAAGTCAATCGACTTCGTGTAGAACGCACTGTCATGCAGTCCGTCACGAATCTCGGCATAATGCTCGACATTATTATCCTTCAAATACTTGTGAAGTGTCGTTACTGGCACGTCAAACTTGTACCCATCCTCATTACCTGAATCCAAGTAAATGGAATATCGTTTCAACGCTTCAAGAGGGTAAGATTTAATAATGTTAACTGGATTCTGACCTGCTTGAGTGAAGTTAATTGCACCCATATGACTAGCTGCTGAAGAGAACAGATCCGGGTATTGGAAACCAATCGCGAAGGAGCCGAATCCACCCATCGACACACCGGAGGTTCCTCTGTAACGCGCATCATCAATCGTTCTGAATTTCTGATCTACATGCGGTACCAGATCCTTAACCACCATATCCTGCCATTTCACACCATCAGGCTCTGCACCATTTACCCACCAACTCATTCCGGAAGAGTCAGGCATAACAACAATCATATCCTTGGATCGTCCTGCAGCGATCTCCTTGTTCAAAATCTGATCGATTTTGTCGATCTCATAGGACTCACTATCACTGTTGAACTGGTGAAGTAAATACACACTAGAATAACGCTTGTCTGGATTCGTCAAATAGCTCTGCGGCAGATAGACTCTATATTTAACCGTCCGCTTCGCACTTTCTGAAT
Source organism: Paenibacillus sp. DCT19 (assembly GCF_003268635.1). Classification (NCBI taxonomy): domain Bacteria; kingdom Bacillati; phylum Bacillota; class Bacilli; order Caryophanales; family Paenibacillaceae; genus Paenibacillus; species Paenibacillus sp. DCT19. The sequence continues at coordinate 2,312,679 of NZ_CP029639.1, read as the reverse complement.
AAAACTCAGTCACGAAGAACAGTTTCTGATCACCTGTTTCTCGAAGTTTACCGTGCTCCTGCTGATAATATTGAGATATCGTTCCCTGTTGAAGTATCTTCTCGGTTCCATCTGCTGTGGTTCCTGTTATGACAACTTCAGCCGTATACAAGTAACGGTTATCCAGTGTAAACACATACGGATTGTTGATCTTGGTTTTGATTGTTGCATAATCTTTGGTCCACTGTTGCCGTTGTTCCAGTAGCTTCAGTTTATCAACGCCTTTCTCAAAATATTTAGCCGACAATGTTTCTGCGTAGACAGTCAGATTTTTCTGATCTATTGCCTGGTACTGCTTAGCCGCAAACGCCTTCACTGTCGTTACTTCGTTCTCACTAGGTACCTCAGAAGGTAAGTTTTTAATTTTTTGCATCGCCGCTTTCGTGTAAATGCCTATCGGCCCGGAATACCAGCCCCCGCCGCCGTTATCGTTAAGCATGTACACGGCTATCGTATTGACCTGACCCCGTTTCAGCAGATTACTCGGGATTTTATATTCACGCGATGCTGCCCAGAAAGATGATTTATAGACACCGTTCACGAATCCCGTCTCTCCTACTTTAACTCCATTAATATAGGTGATGTCAGCATCATCGATTTTGCCGGCCATCAAGGTCAGATCCTGATCCGGGAAATCTTCAGGAACAAAAAATGTCTTCTGATACCAAGCAGCTCCAAAGTAATTATTCAGCCCCTCATAACCGCCGAAGCCGTCTGTCCACCAATCCAGACCTGGTTGCACTGTTGCCCAATCCGTCGTGTCCACATTTTCAGCTTCTCCATGTAGGGATGGCCCTGGATACGAATCTTTTTTGAATTTCCAATCCCCAAGCAGATCAATCTGAATATCTTCAGGCAACGTACCTGTTGGCGTGACACGAATCAGAGGTTTGGAACCCAGGGATATTGTGGAGCCAAGTAAAGAGGCATGGAGAGAAACGGTAGTACTTTTGCTGCTCCCCAGCTGATCCACTGGAATATCAAAACTGTCACTAAAATTAGATTCAGTCGAACCGGTAACGATGTCTCCCGCGTTTTTGGTATCACTGTACAAGATTTCGCCAGCTGGATTAGTCACCTTCAAGGATACAGATAACTCAAAGTCCTGATCTGTATCATTATTCTGGAAAAGCTGCGCCGCAGCCCGATCCAGTTGAGTCGTGTAGGCTACACGAACCTCATTCGTATCGGTACCCAATGCTTGAGGCGTAGCCGTAAAGCTACCTGTTAGAATGCCTTTGGCAAACTTAGAATTGAAAGCACCCAAAGAACGATTCAGATCCACGAGCGGATTCGTCGTATGATCACCCGGACGCATCTGGTAGCCGTGTGAGATGGATTTGGAGCGCAGATGAGCGTGAATAGCATTCGTGGAATTATCTGCATATGTATTAGGGTCATCCGCACCACCGTCCAGATACATGGAATACGCTTTCAATTGGTCATCTGATTTGCTCTTCATTAGCTCCATTGGATTTTTGCCTGCGATGGTCATGCCCAGCGGGGCTCGATGACTTCCAATGGAACCAAACACCTCCGGATGATCAAGTCCAACGACAAATGCACCAAACCCACCCATGGAAATACCCGTAATTGCTCTGTACTGTGGTTTATCAATCGTTCTGAATTTTCCATCAACTACGGAAACCAGATCATCCACAATCATATTTTCCCAGTTTCCTTGATCATCACCTTCCGTCTGATTGACGAAATAGCTGCCTCTGCTGGAGTCTGGCATAATGACAATCATTTTCTGAAGTGTTCCATCCTTCATCCACTGATCCAGCTTGTTTGCAATGCCACTGGACTCAAACTGCTCACTGGTATTGTTCTCTCCATGAAGCAAATAGACGACAGGATACGTTCTTGTGCTATCGTAATATCCTTCTGGAAGGTACACCCGGTAAGTCATTTCCTTCTGATTCATGCTCTCGGACACATAAGTTGCTGTGTAGAATCTAGATTGCTGTGCTTCAGGTGAGCTCTCCGGAGTGCTGGAGAGTAACTGACTGCTCAGCTGGGTGTTCTGCGGAGTGACAGGTGTAGCAGACTCTTGTTCAACGGGTAACGTTTCAGATGAATCATTGACCACAGCTTCCTGTTGTTCACTCTGTATCGATTCTTCCTGCGTAGCATCCTCCTGTACAGATTCTCCCTGCACAGTTTCCTCCTGCACAGCAGTTGTTGTTTCCGCATAAATAAAGCTCGGCGATGAGGTTAACATCAGTGCTGCTGATAAAGCAGCGATGGGTATCGTCTTTCTCTTAGCTTTCTTGGATTTGGATCTAGTATCTTTCATGAACGAACCTCCCTGATTACTTTATGAGAACGTTTACAATTGAACACCACTAATTTATCATTATTTTTAGTAAAAAATCAATAAATTTTTACTTATATTAAGTAAAAATTATTCCGACGTGCATTTTTACTTTTTCTCTACAGGTAAAGGAATACCATTTTTGCCGTTATGGACAGCTGAAATGTAACTTATCTTCCGTCTGATTGACAAAAAAAACAGCCCTCACGAGGAGGACTGTTTCTTGTATATTTTCGATGATACGTTGGTTAATGATGATAGATAAATAATAATTGAATAAGTGCCTATATGAAGCAGATCGGCTCATTCAAGCCAATTATTTGATGCTATTTTTCACGAGTGCAGCAAAGGCTTCTGAGCCTTTAGCCGTGAGATGTACGCCATCTTTTTCAAAATAAGCATCTTGCCCTTCACTCGCTGCGTTCCAATCAATGAGCGAGACATTGTTATACTCTGTCGCCGCCTCGTTCAATGCTTTATTCACTGTCCGCTCCCAAGGTCGAGGCACGCGTACCGTAACTAGATACACATGTTCCTCGTCCTTCAAAAATTCAAGAACTGACTTTAGATTTTTGGAGTTAAAAGACCCGTTCGTGCCAAGTTCCAATACAACCTGGCTGCCCATTTGATTGTTCTTTTTCAATTCACTTAATACATCCGCAGCCTGCCACATCTGACGACCCACATGACCATCTACATGCACACCTGTCATCGTCTGTTCCAGATAAGGCTTGGCGTCAAGAATGACTGAATCTCCGATGATTGTATAACGGATTTTCTCATCTGTAGCTGGTGAATCTGTTTCGCCTTTCGGTTCATCGGATGTATGATCCGATTCCTCGGGTGACGGGGTAGCTTGATCGGTAGAATCTCCCGTATCGTCTGCGGAATCTCCAGCACTAGCTTGATGATCCTGAGGTGTCTCTTTGCCGCCATCCGTTACTTGCTCCTCAGGCTTGGAAGACGAATCTGGCGATTGGGCTGGTGTGTCATTCTTGCCTGAATGATCGTCCGCCCCTGTAGCCGGCTTATCTGTCTTCGGATCATGCTTGTTGCCTGTATCTGACGGAGCAACCGTCGCTGGCACGACATCCTGTCCCTTCTCTTCCGTAACCGAATGATCGCTGTTGAGCGTGGTCGACATGGACACCGAATGGGAATCTGAATTCGCTTCAGAGGTAATCATCATCTGTGACACCGTTACAACGATTAGAAGCGTGGAGAGCACGAGAGCTGACCGTTTCCACCACACATGGGAAACTCCATGCCTATGATGACCTCTTCCCCACATATTGGATAACGCATTACGAAATCCGTTATACCGAATAGGATTTTCAATATATTTAAGAGATAGTGATGCCAGAACTACGGTTGCCAGCACCTGTAGAGTCATGCGCACAGGGTGCACACCACCTGTATCTATCGATGGAGTCGTCAGCACGATAACCGGATAATGCCATAGATATAACCCATATGACCGCTCACCGATCCATCGTAATGGCTTAGCACCAATGATCCGTGCTAGGAACGACGAAGGGTGTGCGAGTACAGCAACCAAAATCGTCGTTGCAATCGCTTGAATAATCATTCCCCCCTGATACAGCGAAGAATCGTACTCACTCGTATTCAGCATCATATAGATTAACAGCAACAGAGCAGCGATACCTGCAGCATCCATGCCTACTCGATTACCACTGGCAAGTGACGAAGACAACTTCCGGCTCGGCCAGACTACAGCTAGAGCAGCACCCGCTAATAGTGCAAACGCACGTGTATCCGTTCCATAATAGACACGGCTCGGATCCAAATCCGGGTTGTACATGATTGCCATTGCCCCCGCTGATAATTCAGCCAATACCACAATAAAGACAACGAGCCATCCCTTACGTTTGAATAAAACAATTGCCGCGACCATCAATAAAGGCCACACAATGTAGAACTGCTCTTCTACAGCTAATGACCAGAAATGACCAAATGGGGACGGTGGCCCAAAGCTTTCGAAATAGGATACATGATGAAAGATATACCACCAATTGCTTATGTATAACACCCCTGCGACAATGTCGCCACGAAGAGCGGCCAATCGGGAAGGATCGGTGCAGAGCAGCCAGATCATTACAACCGCTGTCATCGTCAGCATGCCGGGCAACAGCCTCCTCACCCGTCTTATCCAAAAATCACCGAGTAAAATACGGCCATGCTCTTTCCATTGTGTCAGGAGAATATCTGTGATTAAGTAACCCGATAGTACGAAGAATATCCCCACACCGAGCAGACCACCAGGGATAAAATCTAAATTCAGATGATACGCAATTACTCCAAGCACCGCGATGGCTCGTAAACCATCCAATCCATTCATATGGCGCTTGCTACTCAAAGGTTGTGACATATGCTGTGCCCCTCCTTACTTATGCAAGTTGACATCTTCGCTGTCTGGGGCAATTTGAAGCTCGCAGTGGTACTGGTTCTCGTTGTCTTTAACATACGTATTGCACCTTTCATCTTTCATTTCCACATGAAGAAGACGTGTAACGTGTCTTCTTCGTTGCATCTATATTATTAATATTATTAATCCACGACGTGGATAACATAGTCAGATTCGTCTGATCGTGCAATGCGTTTACCTAACAGTATACGCTCGATCCATTCGGCAGAATTTACAAGAACAGTTACAACAGATTAAAACGATGTAACTTTACCTCCCAAGCTTCTACAGCTGTAAAATCATACTCTATATTTGTAGCTTAATACAGTGCTTTTATTAGATTGGAGAATATTACCTTGCATCGCCAGACGAGAGGTTCCCTCTACTTTACGATTATGAAACATGTAATCCATGGAAAAAGGCTGCCGACTTACTCAGCAGCCACTAACCATTATAAACCTATCTTTCGCCGGATTGAAAGTTTTGCTCATAAATGCATCTCGAAGCCTAGGACTCAAGCGCTGAATAGGGTATTTTTTACAATTAATAACTATAACAGAGCTTAAATCATTAGGGTTCTTGACAATCCAACATTTGCATTTCCATTTTCCTTTAATCTATTTACTGCATCGTTCCTGTTCTATGCTTTATCTATTTCGGTTTTTAATTCCATCAGGCTATTAATCACACGATCGGCTTGTGCTAACTCATCAGGCTGAGCAAAATCGAAATTGCACCCAATAGACCTCAATCCATTTTCCTTGGCTGCTTTGATATCGGACAATCGATCGCCAATGACAATCCCCTGGGTGATCTTATACTTCTGTATGATTGTTCGTACAAGATCTGACTTATTCTGCGATTCAATCTGTTGTATGCTAAAGGTTTCCGTAACCCATTCATGCAAATGGTAGTAGCTAACGATGGATTCCAAGTATTCGATCTGTCCGTTACTTGCTATGTATATCGGAATTTCTCTGTCTTTGCACAACTGAAAGAATTCTTCTACACCAGGGTATAGCGCCCCTTTACCTGAACTGATATGTTCTATTAATCTCGCATGGAACCATTCATTGGCCTGATTTCTAATTTTGTCAGAATGACCAGGTAATAAGTTCTCCCAAACGACCGGCAGTGGAACCCCCATAATCTCGCGGTATTTTTCTATAGGTGTCCCGTGATCCCATAACCCTTGTGACCTAAGGTGCTCAAATGTGTCATGCAGCGAAGATTCCAATATTTTATCCGTCTGAAACAACGTTCCATCCATATCAAAAATTAATGATAGCATCAAAGCCCTCCTAATTAACGTCCCTATAATGTCCTATTCTATATATCCGCAAAAAAAACCTACCTCCATGCGTTTCACATGTATTTCTCATCATACGCCCTAACAACAAAAAAACAAACGATTAGTCGATGAAATCGGAAAATTTCACTAATCGTTTGTATGAAAAATCGTATTGCATTATTTAATAAATATCAAGTCAACTACTCAACTACATTTACTGTATCCACAATTGCTGCATGTTTTGCATCCTTCCAGATTGATCAGACTTGCTGAACCACATGAAGGACATAAGTCTCTTGATTCAGCGATAGAAGGACGTCCAATTCCTCCTGTTGGTTCATGCGTAGCAGCATGGTTCGTATCCTTCCTCAATGCCTCTCTCCACGCTTCTTCGTTCCCTTCATCCGCATGGAGGGGACCTGTGTGATTGTGAACAGCACTTAACTTTGGCGCGTTCTCTAAAGATTCGTTCTGTACGTGACTCTCCAAAGCTTTGGCAACTGCATCTGCAATGGATTCGACCCGATTCACGCCAAAGCCAATGGCTCCTGAGCCTCCAATGCCCTTCAAGTGTTTAATGAGCAGTTCCACTTTGTGTCCATGATCCCCATACCGAAGGAACAGAGAGCATACCCGTCCAAGTGCCTCTGCCATGGCAAATACGTCTGAACCTGCTTTACCCACATTCAGGAAAATCTCGGCTGGAATGCCGTCTAGGTCATTGATTGTAATATAAGCCATTCCAAATGGCGTATTAATTTTGTAAGTGGCTCCACGCAGAACCTGAGGGCGGCTTCTGTACTGTTTATCCAGCACTTTGGCAGAGGTGGCTGCTACATCTGATCCTGCTATTGCCGCTGGTTCTACTTCTGCCGCTGGCGGAGATTCTTGTTTTTTCAATACCTCTTCTTGCGTTGCATATGTTTCTTGTGTTTTTGCCCCTTCTTGCACTTCTTCCTTTACCTCTTCCTTCTTCGAAGTGGATAACACCTGCACATCCCTACTGCCATCTCGGTAGATCGTTACCCCTTTACACCCCAGATCGTAGGCAAGCTCATAGAGCTGAGCCGTATCTTCGACCGTAAAATCGGCTGGACAGTTGGCTGTTTTGGATATAGAGCTATCCACCCACTGCTGGATGGCCGCTTGCACGCGAATGTGATTCTCAGCGGATAGATCCATCGAGGTTACAAAGTAAGCTGGAAGTGGCTCGCCTGGATGGGCATCCAGCCATTCTTGGGCAATCGGTACAAACTGTTCATCATAACCAAGCCGGCTCTGACGGAAATATTTAAAAGCAAAATAGGGTTCAATACCTGTTGATGTTCCCACCATCGTGCCTGTACTTCCAGTCGGAGCTTGAGTGATGAGGGTGACATTACGAACGCCCTGTTTCCGTATAGCCTCTCCCACTTCCGGATACGTCGCAACCATATTTTTCATAAAACCACTCTGTAGGTATGGCTCTACTTCAAATGCAGGAAACGAGCCCTTCTCAGCCGCAATCTCCGCCGATGCCAGATAGGCTTCCTTCGCCATGAATCCATACAGTTTATCCAGAAATTCCAGTGACTCCGGGCTCCCATATCGAATGCGAAGTTTGATCATCAGCTCCGCCAGTCCCATCGTACCAAGACCTACCCGACGTTCATGCTGCTGATTCTGTCTATTCTCCTCAAAATGATATGGCGTCGCATCAATTACATTATCCAAAAATCTCGCCGAAACGCGTGTCGTCTCCGCCAGTTCTCCCCAAGCTACATCGTCTGCCTCTGCATCATAGAATTTGGATAGATTGATCGCGGACAGATTGCATACACCCCATCCTGGCAGACCTTGTTCGCCACACGGATTAGTGCAGATGATCGGGTTAAAATACCAGCTGTTCGACATTTGATTATAGTATTCCATAAATACAACACCCGGTTCTGCGGATTTCCAAGCAGATTCAATAATGGTACTCCAAATTTCCCGCGCTTTAACCGTGCGATATGGAATGACCGAGCGACCAGCATCTCTCCATTGCTGTAGATCTCCGTTCCACTCCGTGTCATAGTCTGGATCACTTGTATCTGGGAATACGAGCTCCCAGTCACCATCCTGCTTAACAGCTTCCATAAATCCGTTACTTACGCACACAGATAGGTTCGCATTCGTTACTTGACCCATGGTTTGTTTCACCGTAATAAAATCAAGTACGTCAGGATGCCAATCGTTCATCATCAGCATCAAGGCACCTCGCCGGCTTCCTCCCTGCTCAATCAGTCCGGTAGTATAACTGAACAAGCCACCCCAAGACACAGAACCGCTCGATGACCCATTGACCCCTTTAACAACGGCGCGGCGAGGACGTAAAGAGGACAAGTTAATCCCCACGCCTCCTCCACGTGCCATAATCTCAGTCATCTCGGTCAGCGTTTTCATAATGCCACCGCGGCTATCCTGCGGCGAAGGAATAACATAACAATTAAATAGCGTTAGTTCATCACTCGCACCAGCACCCGCAGCAATTCGACCTCCCGGTACAAGCTTCCAATCCTCCAATACCGAACGGAATCGAGATTCCCATATGGTTCGTTGTTCAGCGGTTGATTCAACGGAGGCCATCGCTTTAGCCAGACGATCCCACATCTCTTCAGGTGTCTTTTCTATATTAAGCGTCAGCTTCTCTACATCTGTCTTAACGATCTCTCCGCTTCGGGTTCTCACTTGTACCAGCTGACCCTCACGTTCTATAATTTCCCCAACTTCTTTCGTTGGAAATTTGGGATCATCCTTCGTTAATACCAATACAACATCCCCGACCTTTGCATGATTCGAATCTGCGTTCTTCCAGGCATACCGGTCCAGAAATATTTTTTCGCTTAGTCCTTCCAACTTGTGTGATTGTTTGTTCGTTTTCATCGCCACGCTCAGCCTCCCCGGAATAACGGTTCAATTTTGCTCTACGATTAAATTATGACTAAACACCACATATAGTGATTATAATTCAGTATATTACACTATATATTGATTTTCCATGTGATTTATATCATAGTCGTTTCTCGTACTTATCTATACTCGGACAAGCTTCACCACACGCCCTCAGACGCATGTATATGTACTCTGTGAACTTTCTGGGAAGATACAGCCGTACAGATCGAAATATGAATCCGGTTATGAACTGTCTCTCATTCGTCCATACTATTACCTACGAAATTAAACGTCATCTTGAATGGCATGGGAGGTAGCAGCATGAACCGGAACAATCCGCATCACATCAAACAGCCTATATCCGAAATGCCCGTACCACTGGAGTTTGATCGAAGCTGGCTTACCCAGCTTGAGTCTCGTTTGGATAAAGGGGGACCTTGGGGAGATTATCGACTCTTTCAATTAGGGATTCAGGCCGAACAGACGAATCTGATTCCGAACTTTGATGAAATCCAGTGTTTGAAGCATTTACAAGGTCTGACCCCGCTTCCTCACCAGATGGACACTGCGCGTAAAGTATTATTTGAAATGTCTGGCCGAGCCATTCTCGCTGATGAAGTAGGACTGGGTAAAACGATTGAAGCCGGCCTTATCCTCAAAGAATATATGGTTCGTGGCCTTGTATCCAAAGTGCTTATCCTCGTCCCTGCCTCCCTTGTACTGCAATGGGTAAGAGAGCTGAATTCGAAATTCGGCATTCCTGCCGTTGCTCAGAAAAAGGCATATTCCTGGCAAAACGAGGTCGTTGTTGCTTCCATGGACACTGCCAAACGTGATCCGCACAAAGACATGTTACTGAATATCGATTATGACATGATTATTATTGATGAGGCTCATAAGCTCAAAAACAAGAAAACAACAAACTATCAATTCATGCTGAAATTGCGCAAAAAATACTGTCTACTGCTTACAGCGACCCCCGTACAGAATGATATGAGTGAGCTGTTCAATCTGATTAACCTGCTGAAACCAGGTCAACTTGGCCGTCAAGGTGATTTTGCCGCCAACTTCGTCGTTGATAAAAGGGTTCCGAAAAACCAGGAACAGCTCAAGGATGAGTTGTCCAAAGTCATGATTCGCAACCGACGCGGCGAAGGACCTGTTCAGTTTACGAAGCGAAACGTCTCGAACGTCAACCTCCAACTTTCACCCGAAGAACAGGCACTATATGACGGTGTAACCTCATTTGTAAAGGATCAGTATCAGGAAACTGGTGGCAATCTGAGCAGCATGCTCTCACTCGTTACGTTGCAGCGAGAAGTGTGCAGCAGTAGGGATGCCGTATTCGTAACACTCGTCAACCTGTCGAAGAAGCTTCCGCTTGACTCGCCTCTTCGGGATACCATCTGGGAACTTGTAGCCCATATCAAAGCGATTAAGGAGAATACCAAAGCCGAGAAAACGATGGAACTTATTCGCAATATGAATGAGAAAGTCATTATTTTCACAGAATACCGGGCAACGCAGGAGTATCTACTTAACTATTTTCGCAATAATGGACTTACTGCTGTACCCTACCGAGGCGGCATGAACCGCGGGAAAAAAGACTGGATGATGGATCTCTTCCGCGGACGCGTTCAGGCCATGATTGCAACCGAAGCTGGTGGTGAAGGTATCAACCTGCAATTCTGTCACCATATGATTAACTTCGACCTGCCTTGGAACCCCATGCGGGTGGAGCAACGGATCGGACGGGTACACCGATTGGGACAGCAAAACGATGTTAATATCTTCAATCTATCCACGACAGGTACCATTGAAGAGCATATTCTGCATCTGCTGCATGAGAAAATCAACATGTTCGAGATGGTTATCGGTGGACTGGATGTTATTCTGGAGCGGCTTGAGAAGAAGGAGTCGATCGAGAAAAGCTTAACCAAAATTTTGTTGGAATCTCAAAATGAAGAGGACCTGCGTCACAAGATGGATTCACTAGGACAATCATTGAACTCCATTCAGCGCGAGGTCGCAGATGAAGTACCTCTGATTACCAAGCTCGATCTTCGTAAAGGAGGAAGCTAACCTATGACCATGTCACCGCACGAGATTCAGGCTTATGTGCTCACCTATCTTGAAGCCATGGACTGTCAGATCATAGAGCGCTCTCCCGCCCATGTGACGGTTAAACTTTCCCCCGAAGCCGATAAGGCGCTGACGAACCGACCGTATTATTGGGGATTTGTAGAACGTACAGGTGCACCGGCAGAAACCATGTCATTTACTTTTGTATTTGACCCGGAAGCTTACAAGCAAGCGATCGAGGCAGCGGAAGCCACTGCAGCCCAGGCGAATCCTCCAGTTGGATCTAGTACAGCCAGTGGCGGAGCCAGTACAAGTCCCCCAGGTGCTGAGCCTGTGAAAGAAACCATTCTGGGACGTTACTTCGGTATCACCCCTTCCCTACCGCAACTGGGGCCAGGACGTATTTTGCGTGAAGATGTCGTTTATGGCAGCCGCCGACTTCAGCAAATTTTTGATGCGGCACGTGAAGGCGGGGCTTTCGTTAACCTGTTCGAACAGGCGGCCAAACGACAGTTGCGAGCTACAGCGCCAGCCGTCTATGAACCTTGGCTTGGTGTTTGCTTCAAGGTGGAATTCGCCTGTGATCTGAAACGGGAGGAGCTTCATTTTCTCGGCATTTCTCTTCGCTCCGGTGAGATTATTGAGCAATTCGGGGCAAAGCTTAACCGTCGCGACCTTAGCCCACGATTGGCAGAGAACATGCATGCGCAGGCGGCAAAAATTTCATTATCTGCTGCTGGAGCAGCGCTAGAATCCCATCTTACCAACCGTTTGCTTCAGCTTGATTACGGTTGGGCAGAACAGGCTAAAGAGAGGCTTGCACTGGAGCTTGACGTCGTAGATACGTACTACGAAGCTGTATTGCGTGAGGACATGCCTGAGGTAGATGCTACGAGCACACCTGACGCTAACATTCAACATGTCTCTTCAGCACTCAAACCTTCTCATTTACGAACAAGTGTAACGACTGATGATATGGTGACGAATAATCGTATTCGAGAGGATGTAGAACTGGCAGCTGAGCCAGCCTTTCCGTTAGAAACCGAAGCAGATCCAGAGCAAGAAAAAGCAAAACAAGCGGTTATGGATCGTGAGGCGATGAAACTGCAATATGAGACACGCCGAACGGAAATGATCTGGCAATATGAACCCAAAGTGAAGGTTACCGCTATCAGCAGCGGCATGTTTCACTTAAGATAGACGAAGACACTACTTTTCCTGCAAATGCTGGCAAAAGTAGTGTTTATTCATATTCAGTTGCCCGACAGGTTACAGCAACCTTTGCATAACTTGTCCCCTAGAATGAATACTAGCGTCGCTCACGTAACCAATATGTCATAGATAAATTTGATTCAAAGTATCCCGAAGAAGAAGGTGTTTATTTGGAACGAAACGCTACGCAATGGATTTTACTACGGAGAATAGCCACAATCACTCTAGCTATGCTCAGTTGTGCAGCCTTATCTACCTTCTGGTCGATTGCAAGTGCCGAGGATCGAAGCGTCCCTCCACTTCCACTTACGTCATTAACTGATCTCGAAGAAAGCACTGCTCTCCAGCACGACAAGTTTGCTCCTCTGGCTGTACAGGAGTTTGCTCATCAGCACGCAATCTCACTTAGTTCGGCTCACGGAGAATCCAACTGGAAAAAGGCAGAACTAAGTTTCACTCCACTTGGCCCAGGTACGCATAGCTGGCTCGTGCAGGCTGCTTTTGAAGATAAATTAATTGGTTATATGATTATTTCAGCTACAGATCAGGGAGAGTTAATGCTCAGCGAGTACGGGTTGGGAGAACACTCTCCCTATGATCGTGAGTTGCTAAGCCATGCGTTAGAAAGACAACACCTGGGCCTTACGATGCTTCAAGCCGATGGAGGAGAGATTCAGCTTCGTTATGCTCTTCCTCTACTCGCTTACTGGAAGGTAGAACGACCGAATCACCAAGCGCTTTATATCGATGCTACGAATGGTGATCTATTGCCCTCAGCGACGGTGAAACAGATCGAGACTGCTATCAAACCAAAGATATCCAGTGTTACCGATGCTTCTGTGAATTCATCCTGGCTTGTCGATTCTGTACAAAGGCGACCTACCTTTAATCCTATGAACAACCTGTTATGGATCACCTCCAAACCAGTGAAGCTCACCCGTGTACAAGATTGGACTCAGCTTCATAAGGAGTCTGGAATTGTTTATTCAGCGAATGATCGTAATGTATCCTATGGTGGCCCGTTACCTATTGGTGGTTATCAATTATGGCATAACAGCACTAAAGTTCAATCCATCCTCTATATAGCCATTGGTGGACATAATTCCACGCAACGATTCGTCCCATTAGACACGCTTTTGAAAGATGGGCAATTCTACGTCACTAATCCCTGAAATGATTGTTCCTTAATAATTTCCATACAAAATAGACGCCTTTCCTGACCATACAGGAAGTGCGTCTATTTTAGTTGGTGAGTCTCTTTGTAGATACAGGATTGTATATAACCTATTCGATCTTTAAACGATAACTGCTTCCATCCATCTATTCCTTGTCTGAAGAGCTTCGTTTACCTAATTTCGAATCGCCCGCTCTCCCCTTCTTGCCAACCCATAGCGACACGGCAAACGGAATCATGCCAAACCACTTCATCGCCCATGGCTCCTTCAGTTTGGTACGTCCTTTTCGCTCATCCTTTGGAGTATCGATATAATGAACCACACGTTGTGTTATATATTTTACCAATTCATCACTTTTGGCCATAACCTCTGCCTCCCTGGCTCCGTCACATAACGAAGCGTACGATAATTCTATTGTGCTCAGGAAGTGTTCAGGCTAAACATTTTTGCCTTGGAAGTGTATGAAAATCTACAGAATGCACAGTCTAATGCCAAAGGTATCCATGACATCCCAAATCTACATCAACCACCTAGATCATGAAGGAGTGTATGTTCCATGTATAAGGTACTGCTTGCTTCGACCGCATTGTTAGGTAGCTTGTTATATCTTCCGGTTCTTCCACTTGCTCAGGGACAGACCCCCATCAAGTTAGATCTGTTGAGTCATTTCAAGCAAGCCCCTCAACGAACAGTCCGTCCATGTTACCAATAATCGACGGTGAAGCTTATCGTTCCAGCCATCACGCCTTTGCAGCACCCGTAATTCTACTTGATGTAGGTCACGGGGGAATTGATGGAGGAACGACAGCCCAAGGCGTGCTGGAGAAGGACATTAACCTGGCTATAAGTCAAAAAGTTTATCTTCTCTTGCGGAGTAAGGGATACGCAGTCATCATCAATCGACTTGGTGATTACGCGCTCAGTGATGATAATCGCTGGCTTAACAGCCGATCCCGGCATCGCAGAGATTTAGCACAACGCAAAAGCCTTAGCGAAGAAGTGAGTACAGATATTGTTGTAAGTATTCATGCCAATTGGAGTGCAAAGTCCACTTCCCATGGCCCGGTGGTTTTGCACCAAAAGGAAGGTAGAAGTTACCTTCTAGCACAATCGATCCAAAATGCCATGAATGACTTGTATGGAACTAAACGGGAAGTGGTGTGGGTAAACCCTTTTATTTGTTGAATTATGTGAAGCATCCAGCAGTCATTGTAGAAACCGGATTTTTGAGTAATGCGGCAGACCGAGCCAAAATTACTGATCCAGCCGAGCAAAAGCGCATAGCCGAGTCCATCGCAAATGGCATTATTTATTATCTGTCGGTAGTGTAGGAGCAGTATGCCAATCCCACACCTCCCGCACCAGATCACCAACGCCAACGAATTCGATCTGTCCCTTAAGATGCGCGACTGATTCACGAATAACAGATGATGTATTTAACCCGGTGTGACCAACATGGCCGATAACTACACAGCTTTTCTTGTCCATGGCATGCTTAGCGGCCAGTTCCATTTGCTTGCGGATATGCGGCTTAGAGTTCTGGTCGTCTAAGAAGATGTCATTACCGATCGGAGGCATATTTTTGGACGTGGCTATCTCCCCGACAACCGAGCGAAAATTGGTTCTGCTATCTACAAAAAAAAGTCCCCGCTCCCGGCATACATCCAGCACAATCGACATAATCCGTTTGTCTGAAGTAATCTTAGAGCCCATATGATTGTTCATGCCAATGGCGTACGGGACATCATCAATCGCTTTTTCCACGCGTACGCGAACTTCTTCATCTGTCAAGTTGGACGTAATCGCTCCTGGGCCAAGCCACTCTGGTCTGCCTTTCTTGGGCTCCATTGGCATGTGTACGATCACATCCATCCCTTTCTCATGTGCGGCAATGGCATCCTTTTGAGTTGTTGGCAGAAAAGGCATTACCGCAACCGTCAACTTAATGGGCATCTCCAAAATCTCTGCGGTTCCCTTCATATCGTTACCAACATCGTCTATAATGATGGCCATACGATTAGGACCGACAGCGGGTTGAGTATCCTGGTTCGACTGTGTTTGAGTATTCACCTTGCCAACTTCTCTTTTCATCTCAGATGCTGCGGTTATCCCTCCACCTGTCAGACTCACCACATTAATAAGTAGCAAAAGAATAAGGAACCCCGCTATTCGTGTGTATCTCTTGCTTTTTGTTTGGTTTTCCATGCTGATTCCCTCCTTAGATCTGTGTTCTCATTGTTTGATATTGTAGGGTGTTCTATGTAAGAAATGGGCTGACGAGCCTAAAGGAAAATTTGTATATCCAAAAGGCACCAACACAGGAATACATCTCTTAAGTAATTTACTTGTCGTATGAGATTCTGAATTTAGGATAAAAATGTCATGGTTTCTCGTTAAAATGAGATAAATTAGTAAAAGACCTGAAATTTGTCAGGTATTCAGTTCAACAATATTTTATTAAAATAAACAAAAGAAAGAATAAATTGATTTTCTTTCCTTTTATTTTCGAAAGGAGGTTGTGTAAGGGCTTACATCGTAGTCTATTAAAGTACTATTTCATTGATTTAGCAGTTCTCAGAATAACCATTTCGAGGAGGATGATCGCAGTGAAATTTAAACTAAAAAAGACCTTTAACGTTTTACTCGCCTGTTTAACGGCTCTGCCACTGATGTTAACGCCCACACAAGCTTCAGCAGCAAGTGATGCCACCATCAATTTATCCTCGGAGAAGCAGCTCATCAAGGGCTTTGGAGGAATTAATCACCCGGTTTGGATCGGTGACTTGACACCTGCTCAACGTGACACAGCCTTTGGCAACGGGCAAAATCAATTGGGCTTCTCCATTCTGAGGATCAGTGTCGATCCGAATCGAAGTAATTGGTCGAGAGAAATAGATACCGCCAAAAGAGCAATAGAGCAAGGCGCTCTAGTATTTGCCTCTCCTTGGAATCCGCCAAGTGATATGGTCGAGACGTTCAACCGGAATGGCGACACCAATGCTAAACGTCTTAGATATGACAAATATGCTGCGTACGCTCAGCATCTGAATGACTTTGTTACGTACATGAGAGATAACGGTGTCAACCTGTATGCGATCTCGGTACAAAATGAACCGGATTACGCGCATGATTGGACCTGGTGGACACCACAGGAGATCCTTCGTTTCATGAAAGAAAATGCAGGATCGATCCAGAACACCAAAGTCATGGCTCCAGAGTCCTTTCAATACCTAAAAAACATATCTGACCCAATCCTGAATGATCCACAAGCGCTTGCTAATATGGACATTTTAGGAGCGCATTTATATGGTACTCAAGTCAATAATTTTGCATACCCTCTCTTCAAGCAAAAAGGTGCCGGCAAAGAACTGTGGATGACGGAAGTCTATTATCCAAACAGTGATAACAATTCTGCTGACCGCTGGCCGGAAGCTTTGGAAGTCTCCCATCACATGCACAATGCAATGGTAGAGGCAGATTTTCAAGCATATGTATGGTGGTACATCCGTAGACAGTACGGACCGATGAAAGAGGATGGCACGATTAGCAAACGCGGTTATAATATGGCTCATTTCTCCAAATTTGTACGTCCAGGCTATCTGCGAGTGGATGCAACGAAAAACCCCGATACCAATACGTTTGTATCTGCTTACAAAGGAGATAACAAGGTCGTCGTTGTAGCGATTAACAAAGGAACCTCTGCGACCAGTCAGCGATTTGTCCTGCAAAATGGTAACGCGTCTACTGTATCCTCATGGGTAACGGATAGCAGCCGTAACCTGGCTAGCGGAGCACCGATCAATGTGTCTAATGGTGCATTTACTGCACAGCTTCCTGCCCAAAGTGTAACCACATTTGTAGCGGATATCACCGGATCAGGTAGTGGTAACACAAGTGGCACAACGTATGAAGCTGAAACGGGAACTACGTTAACTGATGCTCTAATTGAAACAATCTACCCTGGTTACACAGGCTCTGGCTATGTTAATTTCAACGCATTGACGAATTCTGCCATTGAATGGAGTAACATCAACAATGCTACAAGTGGCACCAAAAACGTAAAGTTTCGTTATGCGTTAGAGAGTGGTACACGTAACCTTGATGTGTTCGTAAACGGCACAAAAGTGATCAGCAATACACCCTTTTCAGCAACGGGAAGCTGGTCTACGTGGGGTGAGAAAACCATTCAGGTACCCATGAATTCAGGCTCGAATACCATAAAAATCGTAACGACAGGCACCGAGGGGCCAAATATCGATAATATTACAGTTACGGCATCATAATACGGGTTTGGATCAACTTATGTGGCAAAAAATTGCCCAATCCTCCATTTTGATCGATTGTTGTAGTACGCGATAGCATGGATGGACAAGCTGTGAGATCCGCATATCAGTCCGTAAATAAAAAATATAAAAAGGTTCCCCGCTAGACGAATGTCTAACAGGGAACCTTTTTATTTGATGCGGTCGAGAGGACTCGAACCTCCACGGGGGTTAGCCCACACGGACCTGAACCGTGCGCGTCTGCCAATTCCGCCACGACCGCATATGATGATCTCCGTGACTATGTATCTCGGCGACAAAAAATAATATATCACGCAAGCACTTACATGTCAACATGAAATGCTCATAAAGAAGCCCGATCCAGATATTCCATTCCGGATCGGGCTTCTCGTGATTGGGATCTCAGCACTAATTCGTGCCCGTTTAGAAGTTAAAGCAAGTTACAGCTTGGATGGCCAGTTGCCATACCATGCATAACCGCCTCTTCTTTCTTTGTCAATATCGCTTAATTTATATTTTACGATACCGTCACGACCGATAAAGATCGGTTTATCCGTTCCGACTTCATAGAAACGAGCCCAGATCGGTGCAGCTTTGGAGTCAGCAATGATTTTGCTGTCCCCATTAGCTCTCTCATACCTGTAACCTGTAATTTTCACCTTGTTAAACCAAGCTTCTGCTCCCTTGATGGATGCAGTAATTTTGGCGTTGGAAGGTCTCGTTTTCAGGAATTTAACAATTGTTACACTCTCTCCAGCAGTTAATGATGGCACTTCATAGATTCTTGCACCTGCAGGCTTGAGTGTGCTGGAATCATGTTGTTGTCCCCACGCTGTCAGCTTGCCACCTGAAACCACCTGAGTGTTCAAAATAGCATCTACACCTTTAGCAACCGCATTTTTACTACGATTGGCGAGATTGCTGTCGATAAACGAGAAGTCACCTTTGCGTGTCGCTACTTCATCCAGCATGTACATTACATTTATCATTGCATCGTCATTATAAGTGATATGTTTATGATAACCGGAACTTTGATAAACTTGAGGCCATCCACCATTGGAATACTGCATATTCAGCAAAAAGTTAATGCCTTTAATCGCCGCAGCAGAATAACGTGGGTCGTTTGTCTTTTTAAACTCTTTGGCTAATCTTCTAATTTCTGAGTATGTAGCTTTATTATCGATTGTAGATTTCGCCCACTCACCCGTTGTTTGCTTATATTCTTTTCTCCAGCCACCGTCCGCTTGTTGGTTCTTCAAGATATCAGATATACTTGCTGTCGTTCCTGAAGCATCAGCAGCAGATACAGTGTTAACGGGTTGGATTACCATACCTACCGCAGAAAATACCATCGAAAATGCCAAAACTAATGTGACTAACTTTGTTTTTGTACTCAAAATGATAACACACTCCCTTTTATTAGAATCATTCATTTTCCATCATTCTACTTACTACTTTCCTTCTAATTACACGACCATCCACCACCACCTTAATTTGAATTAAAATATAACTACTATATTTTTATCCAATATGTGGATTGGATAGAACGATCTTATGCAAAAAAAATATCTTTGTCAATTAATGCAACATCTTGTAACATTCCTCGATTATTGTATCTATGAGAATAGTTCAAACTGCACATGACAAAGTTCGAATGATATACAACCCTGTTTGGATTTGAAACACATATTACTTTTTTGTAATCAGTTGCATCTTTATTTCGTGTTTCTTCTTCATAAAAATCGATAGTTCCGTTAACATTGGGCGATAAAGAAGGTATTAAGAAGGGTTTGACATTTACGCATATATGCAATATAGTTTCAAAAGGTTACAAAAACTTAATTATTCAATTGCCGAGTTTCATGTTTGAAAACGGGGGAACCATTTTGGGTGAATTATTCTTATACATAGGAAATATAGGGAACCTTCTACCGAACCCTTAGCTAACTCCGTAGGCAACGAAGGGAGAACATTGATTTTGAAAAAACTTATCATCTCCATTTTTGGAGCAGCAGTACTATTTACTTCAGGTGCAACAAGTACAGAGGCAAGCACAATCAATACAGTTGTTAATAACATGACAGGCATTCCGTACAAATGGGGCGGTACAACCATGGCCGGCTTCGATTGTTCTGGATTCATGAGATATCTCTTTGATAAATATAGTATCAATTTACCTCGCACTTCCCAGCAGCAAGCCAAAGCAGGAACACCAGTATCCAAAGCGAACCTTCGCACAGGAGATCTTGTTTTCTTCAACACAATGGGCAATGGCGTTTCACACACAGGCGTTTATATCGGTGACGGCAAATTCGCACATGCTTCAAGCAGCAAAGGGGTTAGCATCACCAAATTGTCCAACCCTTACTTCAAAGACCGTTATGTCACAGCCCGCCGGGTAACTGGGCAGTTTATGTATAATAAAATGATTGGAAAAATATAATACAACTTACTGTAAACATAAATAAGGACCTATTTCCGTAGCATTATGCCAAGGAATAAGTCCTTATTTTCATTTCTTTAACTTCATCCTGCTTTAGTGCAGCGCCTTTTGTACGCGCATTGCCCCCTGAGACAGTGCATGTCCACCGCCTACGGCTCCTGCAACAGCTATAGTCTCCATAATCTCCTGATCAGTAGCGCCCTTCGCACGAGCTTCCTCCACGTGATAGAAGGTACACACTTCGTTATTGGCAAATAAGCCAATGCCCAAGGCAATTAATTGTTTTGTTTTGGCATCAATGGCTCCAGGTTGAAAGCATTCTCCGGTAAACTCATGGTAAGACTTCACCACTCCTGGTAACACATCGCTCAATTCACCAATCTGATCTTTATACGCATGAACCTTCTCATTCATCAATGTCATATCATTGCACGCCCTCTCAAAGATAGTTCCCAATTCCTTCACTGTAACTATCCTTTCTCCTGAGCGATTCGTTTATGCCTATGGAATGATGGTAAATCCCGTTAACTTTCTTTCTAATCGCTAAGTGGACTCTGGCGCGGCTCGCTGAACAACTGATAGCGATAACTACGATCGAGCTTAACCACACGCCGATTCTGCCGACGAATGAGTACCTGCTCTCCATCCCAAGCAACAACAATTCCTGTTACATCATTGGACTCCAGCTCGTCCCTTACTACTCTAACCTTTTCACCTGACAAACGCAGGGCATCCAGCTCTGTATCACTAATCATGTCTATAGCTCCTATGTTCCAAATTAATTTACAAAAAGAGACCTAAATGACAACTCATTTAGGTCTCACGTGACTGTATTGGACTGTCATGTCATACGAAATGTATGTCCCGACTGAAATTTACCGCTGCGCGTGCTCTTTGCTGTCATTCTTCTCAAACCAAAAATCAAGCACTTTGGCGGACATCACACGTTCTTCAAGGTACTCCACTTGATGCGGTGTAAATTGCTCTTTCCAAGAGAAGGACAACTCTTCACACAAGCCTACAATCGTCAGAAGTTCTGACCAGGCAACATAGCGTTTGTACCAGAAAAATTGAGGATGTTCAATCATATAGGGATAAAGGTCATCGAATTCCGTATGTTTACAATCCAGGGCACGTTCAAAATGAACTTTCGATTCCGCCAGCTTATCAATAAAAAATTGTTCTGTTGCCGCTTGGTTCCCCATGGTGTTGCCTCCTCTCCCTAACATAACCCCATTATAAATGAATTCTGCGGTCATGCAAAGGCATTGTTCAAAAAATAGGCCCTTTTCCTTTAAAATGTCACATTTCGTTATCGTCAAACTGAATGCTTCCATCGTTCAGGGAACGGATACGTACCAGGGCTTCAACAGGAATTCCCTGTTCACGGATGGTTCGTGCTCCTGCTTGAAAACATTTTTCGACCACTACACCGAAGCCAACTAATTCAGCGCCAGAGCGTTCAATAATTTTGATAACGCCCCGAGCTGCATCCCCATTAGCAATAATATCGTCTATGAACAAAATACGATCATTCTCATGAATATATTCGCGAGATACCATAATATCGGTCACAATCCCTTTCGTAAAGGACGGTACACGTTCACAGTAGGCATCAGGATCAGCCAGAAGCGTTTTTTTGCGCCGAGCAAATACAAGAGGTACTCCTAGCTCATGTGCAACAGCAAAAGCAACTGGAATGCCAGAAGACTCCACCGTAATCACGCGTGTCACACCACTTTCACGAAAACGTGAGGCAAACTCACGTCCCATTTCCATTGTCAAACCAGGGTCAATCTGATGATTCAGTAGTCCATCCAATTTGAGCACTTGATCGGAGATGACTACTCCTTCTTCTAAAATACGTTGTTTCAATAATTCCATGATTTGACCTCCCAAGCCTATCCTATGACGTAAAAGTATCATAGATATGACTGTCAATTCAAGCGAAATCAGCTTTATTGTTACTCTGCCTTAGAAATGAACCCCAAAGAGTGAGCTCATTGTCATGAGTTCCAATGGCCAAGCATACCTTGTACCATGGCACCCACATGTCCAAACTATACCGGGGCCTGAGAGGGGAAACGCATGAAACAGGCATTTCGGGTGCTGCAGATCGCATTTACATACATTGGGACGGTGGTAGGTGCCGGCTTTGCAACAGGCCAGGAGATCCTGCAGTTTTTTACCCAGTATGGCAAATGGGCAACGCTCACCATTGGCCTATCCACTATACTTTTTGTCTGGCTAGGCACCAAAATGATGCTCATTGCTCACGATACTGGCTCCCGCTCCTACGAAGATCTTAATAAGCATTTATTCGGCCACAAGGCAGGCAGATGGATCACTTGGATTACCCTTCTCATTCTCATTGGAGTGAACAGCGTCATGTTGGCCGGAGCAGGCTCCGTCTTTGTTGAACATCTCGGCATGCATTACCAGACTGGGTTGCTTGTTACGCTTGTCGGTACTTATCTTCTTCTGGGACGAGGTATCCGAGCCATTATGCAGATGAATAGTATCGTTGTGCCCATGATGCTGCTGCTCTCGCTGCTTATGATTACCAGCACACTCCATCAACCTGGTGCTTCTAGATTTATCACGTTAACGACCGATAAAAGTCTGATACAGGTATGGCTATCCCCACTCTTATACACTTCATTTAATCTGGTATTAGCCCAAGCTGTACTCGTACCTTTAGGTAACCAGATTCATAGTCGAAACATGCTGAAGTGGGGCGGCGTACTAGGCGGAATTGGAGTTGGCTTTATGCTACTCGCAGCTCATTTTGCGATGTCTGCACAAATGCCGGGAATAACACAATTTGAAATTCCGATGGGCAGCATTGCCTTTCAGCTTGGTTGGATGGTTCAGTCCGTTTATGTATCCCTGATTTTCATGGAAATATTCAGCACCTTTGTAGCGGATATTTATGGAATGACACTACAGGTTAGACAACACGTTCGTTTACATCCGCGGGTCATTATGCTGGTTATTATGTTGTTGTGTTACTCACTTAGTCAATTTGGCTTCAGCTCCCTATTATCTATTCTTTACCCCATTTTCGGATGTTTGGCACTCATCTGGGCTTTTAAATTAATTATGGATCGTTGGGGCAGCTTTCGAGGAACAAAAGAAAAATATTAGTTCACTTTGTGACAATGTGAGCTGAATAGACCGACTCTAGGATAATTCATTTATTTTAAGAGTCGGTTTTTATTTTTTTCGATCGTTTAGTTTTAAAAGGTCAATTCAGCGTCATCGCTGTATTATGAAGAACATTCACAAGCTCCTCCGAGGGCTCTGCGTTTAACTTAAAATAATGAACATACTCTTCTCGATCTACTTGATAGCTTACCTTCACGTACAGATCTGTATAAATCTCCAATGTCTCACGATCTACCTTCGATGGATCTAACAAGAACGCCCTAAATAGGGATGCTCCTGTACTTGTGCCATGTGGTGCAATTGTTGGCAGGTTATCAAAGAGGACATTTGATTCGAAAATGTTGGTTGTACCTATTTTACTCAGCATTTGTGGATGAAGATGAAAGCTCATTTGCAGCTGTTCCACCTCCACTTTGGGTTGTTCAATGAACATTTCGTAAATGATATGCTCCACATTTTCCTTATTTCTATAGCTGATCGTAGCTATAATGTTGAAATGATCATTCATCACATCCGTCAAGAACACTTCAGGCTGATACGCAATCTTGCTTTCCATATCACTTAATTCCTTCGCTAGTCCACGATGATTCAGATCAGTGCAGCCAGCAATGAGAAACAGTATTATACTCGCGCAGGCTATAAGAGGTTTAGCAAACTTCTTCAAACTTCCCTTCTCCTTTCCTTCTAATCCAATATTTCATGCATTACACATCTCATTTGTAGTCCCTAATTTACATTTCCCTCTCTGATTAAAAGCTCTAATTGCTACTATTCTAACTTAACCAGAAACTAAAAAATGAAAAAACACAGCATAACTGCTTATGTAACAGCAATTATGTTGTGTTCTTTATTTAATGGTATGTTCTTCTAAAATATCGTTATTTCATTACGTTAAAGATGATTTCGCAAACTGTAAATACATTTTTTTCAGTTCATTGACTGATCTGCCTAGAGAATAATGAGTCTTCGCCTTCTCGCATGCCGAGCGGGCTAGCTCATAACGATATGCCGGATCGACCATTACCTTCTCTAGAGCTTCTGCAAGCGCAGACGGGTTCTCAGCAGGGACCAGAAGTCCGTTACTGCCATTCTCTATCTGTTCAGGGATTCCCCCGACATCTGTACCAACCAACGCTAGACAGCTCAGTGCAGCCTCTGCAAATACAGATCCAAAGGCCTCCGCACGTGAAGGCAGTACAAAAATATCAAAGAAAGGCATAAATTCCTCAGGATGCAGCGTGTAGCCATAAAATATCGTTTCATTATAGATGCCCAGCCGCTGAGCCAATTCCTCCAGATCCGGACGAATTGGACCATCTCCGATAATATGAAGAACGTAATCCAGCCCTCGCTCCTTAAGTTCCGCACACGCTTTAAACAGAATATCCAGACCTTTGGCCGGAACAAGACGACATACGGTAACTAACTGTGGAATAGCATTGTCATGCGCAATGGGTTTAAACCTTTTTTCATCGAATCCATTCGGTATAATGCTGATCGCATCCGGCTGTTGAACATAAGAGCCCAAATAACGACGGAATGAATCAGACACGGTTAACAACCGTTCTGCCTGATGCTCTAGCTCACGGTAAATCGCTACCAGGAATTGGTGTTCCAATCCATCTGGCTCGATCCGACCATTCAAAATCAGTTCTCGTTCATAACTGGAGTGAATCGTCTGAATGAGGGGTGTATCTGGGAAAACCTTTTTCATCGCAAGACCAGCAATTGGATGATGTGCGTGAATAAGATCATACGGCTTTTGAATCCGTAATTTAGTCCACCATAAGTAATCTCGATAGGTTTGCATATATTTCTGAACGATCGGGCTGCCCTGATACAGCGTCCAATCGAACGTATCAAAAGCTACGTCTTCTCTACCTTTGTTGCGAATACGCTTGGGTAGCGAGAATAGATCCATCTCCCATCGTGGAGTTGTAAACCTCTCTTGCATATACGGTATCATAGAGGATACACCTCCGGGCTGCTCCGGAGGAAAGAATAGCGCCTGCAGCAATTTCACCGTTAGTTTCCCCCTTTCCTGCTTCGATCTTATTGATCCATCTTCAATTATGATATATTAGAACGTATGTTTCAGTAAAGCAATAACTGAACAATTCCTCTCCATTCTTCTTACATTGGGATAACATGTTTGGTCATTTCTCTCTTCATCAGTATACGTTTGTTTTATTTTTCTGTTCGGGTGTGAATGTGATCAAGTACCACCATGAGTGCATGTATCAATAGATTGATGACAAAGAAAGCACCAGATTGGTAGAAAAAAAGCGCATAATAAGAGCCGGTGAGCTATAATTCACACTCCCGGCTCCACATCATTATTTTTATTCAATACGTAACCCATTTAACATTAATTTGATACTAATGACTTCTCGTACGTGCTGTATCCTTCGATCTCTCCTACAAATGTGTATCCATGACGAGCGTAAAACGCATTGAGCGTGGCGTTGTCAGCACCACAATCCAATCGCATCGTGTGTTTATCATCAAACTGAATGCCTTGAGTCGCCCAGTCCAATATACTGCGTCCAAGACCCGTCTGAGCATATTTTCTGCGAATAGCTAATCGGTGTAAATAAACCGCACCATCCTCCGCATGCGCTCTCCTTCCCCATAACTTAACATCCCAAGCACTCGGTTTGCGCATCAGAATGACCATTCCAGCGACATCAGCGCCTTTTTTGAACACAAAAACATCACCACGCAGAATGGCGCCTACAGTATCATGCGAATCCTCGCCCTCCAGCAAGGCACTCCACTGAGATGAACCTTGACTCTGCAGCCATTCAGCCGTTTCTGTGAGAAGAGCCATTACTACTTCCGTATCTTCTTGTTCTGCCAATACAGCTCGAAAATCTTCGTTTATAGTGTCTTGAATCATTGTAAATGATTGCTGCATCTTACTCCGCACTCCTTTATCTCTTATGAATAATCGAACTATACCCGGAAATGATTATTTCGTCAAAATTACAAAAAAAAAAAGTAAAGAGCCTCAGCCCTTTACCTGTCAATCCTCGCTTCATCAATAATCTGATTACGATATAACATCGTCAGATGCAACGTATCGAACTCAAGCTCCTTGTCCAGTTCCTTCAAAAGCACTTCAACCAAGCTCTGTCGCTGCACATTGGTACCTGGAATCTGGTAATCCATATATCCGGTCAGATCAGGATGTGAAGTGTCAATCGTAGCCGTTCCTACAGGCAATCCACCACGTTCCTGAAGAAACAATTCGTACTCACGGAACTCTCGATCCTTGCGTACAAGCATGACATAAGAGATGTCCTCCGCATCCTCTTGTTCATCTCGATCTTGTAGCTCATTCGTTCGAGCAACTCCTGATGTATCATAATGAGAGGCATTGGTTAGAACACCAATTGCGTTGTATTCCTCATGCACATTATCTTCCTCATCATCCCCAGCAAAATCACGGTGTACCCACTCTATCGAATCTAAATGGTTCCCCTGATGCCAATAATGAATCGTGATTGTATCAATCAGCTCTTCATCCAACTCTCGCACAAGTAACTCGGCAGCAATCTCTTGCTGATGTTCATCCGGTTCGTCATACCAGTGAATTTCACCTTGGACATCTGCTCCATACTGTTTCAGTGTAGCTTCGGCAAGTTCCTGACCTTGTACATCGTTGAATACGTACGTCGATATGTTGCGCCCCGCTGTCACTAGCTCCATCTCCAGCAGATGTTCCTGATCTTCATATGTAAAAGATTCATCTTGCGAACCGGGAATGACTTGAATCGCACTCACTGTATCATCATAATCCCTATCACATATGCTCTCATCTTCGTACCATTCCACCTCAACCTCAGTATCTGGTTTCAGCAACACCGAACGTAGTGTTCCACAATTGACTAACACTTCGTAATACTCAGCTTCCACTGCATCAACAAGTGAACGAACATATTCATGTACCTTCTCCATAACGACTTCTTCAGACTCTTCCGTAAGCGATCCACGTTCCAATTGAAGACTTCCCGACAACCGATCTGTCTCTCTATACACGACTAAGAGCGAACCTACATATTGACCATGTACCATAACATCCAGTACTTCGCCGCCTATTGTTCGCAGATTCGGAATGAGCTCCACATGTAGTTTCATGAATCCGTCCTCCTTGGTCTTCTAAGATTATTCTCTTAGGTTACCCAGGAAGACAGTAGATTATCAGATCAAACGTAGAGCTTCCCTGATCGTAAGCTGAACTCGTCTCTATTCACCTAGTACATGTTTACGGATTGAATGCGCTACTCCCTGCTCATTGTTCGAAAGTGTCACTTCATCTGCAGCGGCCTTCACTTCTTCAGGAGAATTGTCCATCGCAATTCCTTTGCCTGCATAGGTTAGCATCGTTAGATCATTATAATAATTGCCTATAGCCATTACCTCAGAGGGTTTAATACCTTTCGATTCAGCTAGTCTTTTCAATGCTGTACCTTTGGTTGCTTCGGGATGCATTAGATCAATGAAAAAATCTCCACTACGTGTCATGTAGTAGGGAAGGTTCCAGTTCCCCCACTCTTGCTGTACTGTGTTCATTTGCTCCAGTGGGCCAAAGGCTGTAAATTTGACAAGCGGTTCACTTAGATCGGCCCATTGGGGCAACTGTTGTGGTTTCATTAGGAAATTGCGGTACATCTCTTGGACTTGCAATCCAAGCCCCTCCGGCTGATCCACATACAATCCAAACGCTGTGTTAATGTCAAAATGGACTCCATTCTCCCGACAATACGTGATGAACGGCTCTAACCCCTGACCCTCCATAGCAAAACGATGAACAATTTCACGAGTGCTTACTTCAGCAGTTACCGCTCCGTTATGTGTTATAACATATCCAGCCAACCCCATCTTCTCCATAAAAGGAATTGTATTGGCTGGTCCTCTGCCTGAGCAAAGTACAATCTCTATCCCTTGTTGAGAAGCACGAATCAAGGTTTCTTGTGTCATCTGGGTTAATTCATGGTGATCATTCAGCAATGTTCCATCTACATCTAGTGCAATTAATTTATATGTCATTATCGTATTCACTCCTTAGGGGGGATCGCACCCACCCAAACCCTCCCTTCCGAGGGAGGGCCCCAGAGGGCTCTGCCCTCTGGACTCCCGTTTGCGGAAGCGACGGTGGGTCGGGTCTTGCTATGTATCGGTTGGTGTGGGAGCGCTTGTCTGCCAGGGTCACCGCTAATATAGCGGTAATCCTGCCCAAGCTTACGGGGACCATTTCGGGCAAGGCTTCGCCCCTAACCCGGGGCTCTCTGCTCCGCTTCCCGAAGGGCGGGAGCTTTTGCGCCTTTGGCGCTGGGGCAAGGCTTCGCTCCTTGCCCGGAGCTCCCTGCTCCGCTTCCCGAAGGGCGGGAGCTTTTGCGCCTTTGGCGCTAGGGGCAAGGCTTCGCCCCTTGCCCGGGGCTCCCTGCTCCGCTCCGCGAAGGGCGGGAGCTTTTGCGCCTTTGGCGCTAGGGGTAAGGCTTCGCCCCTTGCCCGGGGCTCCCTGCTCCGCTCCGCGAAGGGCGGGAGTTTATTTCCGCAGAATATTCAGCTCTTCTGCGGAAAGTTCGCGGTAGCTGCCGATCGGTAGATCCGCATCGAGCTGCAGGTCACCCATGGCTACGCGTTTAAGGTAGACCACTCGTTTGCCAACAGCCTGAAACATACGTTTTACTTGGTGGAACTTGCCTTCATGAATGATTAACGATATGGATGAATATACGCCTTCATCCGTCTCTTCGTGGTTCAGAATCGTTAGGTCAGCCGGTAAGGTTTCGTATCCATCATCCAGTTGCACGCCTGCTTTGAATTTCTGGATATCCTCTTCATCCACTCTTCCTAACACACGAGCTTCATACGTCTTCGGCACGTGTTTACGAGGGGACAGAAGATCATGTGCAAGCGGCCCGTCATTGGTTAGAATCAGCAGACCTTCCGTGTCTTTATCCAGACGCCCAACCGGGAACGGGTTGAAGACACGGTCCTCTTTACGCAGTATATCTAATACCGTTCGATCTCTGTTGTCTTCGGTAGCTGACACAACACCCGGAGGTTTATGCAGCATCAGATAGATCATTTCCCGGTATACGATCCGTTCGCCATCTACCTCGATAACATTTAAGTCTGGATTCACCTGTAATCCGCTATCTTTGACCGCTTTGCCATCCACAAGAATGCGGCCTTGCTTCACTAATTTTTTGAGTTCACTTCGTGTACCCACACCCATATGACTCAAGATCTTGTCCAGACGCAAAGTCTGTTTTCCCTTTCCACTCATACCGATGTCCACCTCCAGCCTGCCGGATATTCATTTTTCAGCACACCATCCAGCCATTTCCCCATCCAGCGGCATAACCATCAACACACACTAAAGCGTAACCCTTGGCAACTGCTCCCGCCTTAAGCTGCACCCGAGATTCCTCTATATTTAAGGTCTCTCCTTTTAGATACCTCACCGCTTCACCATTTGCAGAGTTAAGGTTGATCACTCGTACTGCCTCTGTACCCTGCAACGCACATGCTAACGGATGAGATGGCACAAATCGCCCATTTTTCACGGTTCCCATGAACCATCCAGGACGGATGACTTTAAGTCCTTCCAGACGTTCAGCACCTACTGCGGATTGATATACACGATCACCGTAATACACCGTTTCTCCGGGAAGCTCTATCTCCAGATGATCTTGTACAAACTGCTTGTAGATGACCTCCGGTTCCACTTGCTCCGTTCCACGACCTTGTCCACGCCGATCGGCCTTGCGTCCGCCACGTTCGTTCCCTTTCACCTGTTTCCCCTTCGATTTGCCCTCGTAGTCCTGCCTAGGCTTGTTCTCCCTTGCCTCTGTTCTCAGTAGACGCTCTCGTTTACGATCGGCCTTGCTGAGCGGTACGGACGCTGCAACGAAACGCTCTTGCTCTGAATCGCGCTCATAATCGACTTGCGCGCTCTCTTCTACCGCTCCCTCCGCAGTATCGTGCGCCTCTCTATCCAACATAACTTGTCCAGCTGAGGATTGACTCCGATGCTGCAGTACTGCCACATAATGACCTTCCCCTTCTAACAAATGGGGCCATAATCTCGCTGTTCCAGCCACTTGATCCAATACCAATGCAGTCTCCTGCGCTGTTTCTGGCATAGTTTGACGCACCCAATCGGGTCTACCTGGCTGAAAACCTGTTTCCCTAGGGATGTCTTTCACAACAAAATCAGGATTCAGCTTCAGAAACTCTGCAATCATCGCTTCATTTTCTTCAGGTGCAAATGTGCATGTTGAATAAACGATGGTGCCGCCTGAAGCTAACAGTCTTGCAGCCGTCTCTAGAATATCTCGTTGCATCAGAACACACTTATCAATGGAATGATCCTCCCATGATTTCACCATATCCTCATCCTTGCGGAACATGCCTTCCCCTGAACATGGTGCATCAATCAAGACCTTATCAAAATAATGCTCAAACGCACCCGCAATGCGCTCTGGAGATTCGTTCAACACAACTGCATTTCGAACCCCGTACAATTCCACGTTCTTGGCAAGCGCCTTCGTTCGTTCAGCATGAATATCATTGGTCACAAGCACACCCTTACCTTGCAGTTTGGCTGCAATCTGGGTAGATTTCCCACCTGGCGCAGCACACAGATCCAGCACTCGGTCTCCTGGCTGCACACCTAATAATTCAACAGGTGCCATCGCACTTGGTTCTTGAATGTAATACAGACCCGCATGATAATACGGATGCAATCCCGGCTTCACCCCGTGAGGCACATAAAAACCTGTCCCACACCAAGGAATGGGACGCAAGTTGAATGGAGCAAGCTGCTCGAAAGACTTCATGGATATTTTTAACGTATTCACTCTAAGCCCCGCATGTGGGGACTGATCATATGATGACATAAATTGTTCAAATTCATTGCCAAGCAACGTTTTCATTCGCTCAGTAAATTTCAAAGGTAGCTGTACAGCCATAATTCCACTCATCCTGTTCTGTTAAAATACCAGCATCTCTTAGAATGCCTACATCTTGCTCTATGTTATCATATCCGAGTTTTGCTGTCTTATCGGTTCAGTAGATATTCCACTACAGCCTGTAATGTTGTATAATGACAAGTAGGTTAATTCTTGAGCAAAAATTCGGTGTATTATGCATATTATCCCATACTCTATTTTTGCCAAAGCCATATCACGATATGAATAATGGGGGATGTTCAATGAAATCTAAGAAAAAGAAAAGTGCCACGATCCTTATTTTCCTAGGCATTTTCGTCATTTTGCTCGCTGCACTTGTACTGGTGAATCAACAATCCAAGAAGCAGATGGATTCTGTAGAGAACGCATACGGTATTCCGGCTTCCAAGCTCACTTCAGCTACTCGGGAACTGCTCGATGATCCGAATTACCAACAAATTATTTTGCCTGCTGATATGAAAGCTAAGATTGATAACAAAGAAAGCTTTTTTGTTTATTTCTTCGCATCGGATTGCTCGCACTGCCGTGCTACAACACCTCAATTGATGCCTTTGGTGGATCAAGAAGGTATTCAATTGCCACAGTTCAATCTTCGTGAGTTTGACGCTGGATGGACAGATTACAATATCGAGTTCACACCGACGCTTGTTTATTACCAAGACGGTGTTGAGAAGGATCGCATGGTTGGCGGACTTCAAGAGAATGGCAGTGATAACGGCTATACCCTGGATGACTACAAACAATTCTTTGACAAATATAAGGATAGCGCAACGCCAGCAGCAAGCTAAGCACAAGTTCGGTGTTATGGAACTGTTGCTTGAACATGTTGTTGATGGTGGGACAAGCATAGAGCACACAGAGGCTGTACTAGTTGTAATGTTGTTGTGCCCCTCCATTATCCATCGGTACAATACGAAACACCCCGATAGCCTGTAAGGCATGATCGGGGTGTTTTTTATTTTTCTCCTGCAGGATATCACAATCCAAGAAATAATGATATGCATGAAAGATCATGTATTCCGCTTGGTTACTGTTCGGCTTTATTGCTGTTTCTGCTGCAACGCTCTCATCTTCTCTTCATAGATCCGTCCACGTGTTGGACTCCGCCGCTGTGGTATGTTGGGTTTCACGTGCTGGCTTCTTAAATTAACAGCTTGAATCAACACTTCATCTTGGATCACAATCGTGAGATCACGATAAGGGAAGCTGTCCGAATTTGCGTCTGTCAGTCCCTCTAACAGCTCACGCACTTCCTTGACTATTCGTTCAAGCTCAATTCCCTGCGTAATAGAAGGATATGGCTCCAGAAGCTCTACTGCACTTTGAAGCATCATTCGCGCTCCACGGAGATTGCCGTTTCTAAAATGATACAGACCAACGGCAATTTGCAGCATACCTTTATAAAATGAATCACGATCACATTTCAACCAGAGTTCTTCCAACACTTCATGGCATTCAAAATAATCCTGATCGCGATTAAAGTAGATTAAGTAGTCGATGTACAGCGGCTCATAGCTGTTCATCTGGGTTCTCGCCCTTCCTCGCATTGTTCAAAAGTTCCTTCACATCATCTAAAAGGTCTTTAAGCCCTTCCATGTCATGGCGCTCCCAGCAATCATTGAAACGCTTCTGGGCTTCAATTGCTTCATTCACCAGGTGGTAGAAATACAACTGATGGATGATGTTCAGTGTTCTTGATACGATATTAGAGTCATCCTCAAACGCCTTCTGTGCCTCTAGGATTTGCAATCGAATTGCAGACATTTCGTTATCGAGTACAAATGCAGCTTCCGCCGTCTTCTTCAGCCTAGCTCGCATATCATCGGGAAGACTCTCCCGAAACTTATAACTAAGGGAATGTTCGATGGTCGCCCAGAAATTCATCGCTAATGTCCGGATCTGTATCTCCGCCAACACGATCTTTTGTCCTAGTGCCGTCTGAACAGGATATTCAATGATCATATGGAAACTACGGTAGCCGCTCTCTTTGAAGTTCGTAATATAATCTTTTTCAATGAGAACCGTTAGATCCTTGCGTGCCCTAATATACTCAGCTACTCGGCGAATATCATCCACGAACTGACACATAATCCGGATGCCTGCAATATCCTCTATCCCGGTTTCTACCTGATCCAGCGGCACATTCAAACGCCTGGACTTCTCCAAAATGCTGGATATTTTTTTGACACGACCCGTCACGAATTCGATCGGAGCGTATTCTTCCCTTTTCTTCAGCTCCGCCCGCATCGTTTTGAACTTAACCTTCAATTCCTCTACCGCTTGTTCATAAGGAAGTAAAAATGTACCCCAGTCTCTACCGTCCATGCTTATGCCTCCTGTCTCTATAGCGTCCCCTATACTCACTATTATACATGATGTTCGTCGGGGGGAAGAGTCCCGTACACTTAACCTCTTCCAAGCTTCTATATTTTGCTGTTGGGGAACTTCCTTCTCTCTTACTTGTGCTCTGCGCCCACCGCTTCCGAGATATGACTATACCCATCTTGGCGCAACAATTCGCGCAATCCTGCATGGATGCGGCGGTTTACTTCTGGCCCTTCATAGATCAGGGCTGTATAAATTTCCACAAGGCTTGCTCCCGCCTTAATTTTCTCATAAGCGTCCTCGCTTGTAAAAATACCACCTGAGCCGATAATCGGAAGCTTGCCTTCGGTCTGGCGATAGATCTGGCGAATGATTTCCGTAGAGCGATCACGGAGCGGCTTACCGCTTAGTCCACCTGTTTCCTTTGCATGCTGGTGAGACAACCCTTCACGACTAATTGTCGTATTGGTTGCGATAATGCCGGCTACACCGCTGTCCGCAATCGTGCTCACCATATATTCAAGCTCCTGGTCATTAACATCTGGTGCAATTTTGACAAGAACGGATTTGGCGGAGCCACCAATGCTCGCTCGCTGAGCTTCCATCTCATTCATAACCGCAGCAAGCAATTCTTTTAATTCATTCCCATGTTGCAGATTACGCAAATCCGGTGTATTTGGTGAGCTAATATTCACGACAAATAGATCGGCATATGTATACAGTGCTCGGATGCACTTCGCATAATCCAGATGAGCCTCTTCATTCGGTGTTGCCTTGTTCTTACCGATATTCACAGCAACTGGAATACGACGTTCCTTCAGACGGGATAGCTCACCTGCCATCGCTTCCGCGCCCAGATTATTAAATCCCATACGGTTCACTAGTGCCTCATCGGGAGGCAAACGGAACAATCGCGGCTGATCATTGCCTGGCTGTGCTAGAGGCGTCACAGTACCGACCTCCATGAACCCAAATCCAATCGAAGAAAAACCCGTTACGGCTTGTCCGTTTTTGTCCAGGCCTGCTGCCAATCCTACAGGCGTAGGGAAGTGGCAACCAAACATATCTACTGCGAGATCAGCCGTTTCACGCACACCGTACATCACACGTAAACCGGAAGGCACCGGGCGTATGCTCCCCATACCACTAAGGCCACCAATAATGAGATGATGAGCCTGCTCTGGGTCCATTTTGAACAATAGCGGTTTTGCAAGACTTCTATATAACAAATCGTTCACTCCGTTCTCGTCCGGTACGCTTTTAAAAAAGGCTTTCCCGTCTTTTCATATGTAAAAAAACACTCTATACACAAGTCTATCCGTTTCTTCTTCAAAAGGAAAGTAATTTACGTATAGACACAATCATTTATTCAGATCATCCAAAGAACGAACGGAAGTATCCGCTTTCCGCAGAATGCTACGATCAGAACCTTATACATGGCCTTAGATTAGACATTTCAAAATGGCGTCATAAGAAATCCACATGCATACTGGAAAAGAGAAGGGGAATTCTTTACAATGATACCATAGTCACATGAATAACAGCTCGATGGTAAAGGAGGAACAGCTCATGGCTCCGAAACGTAAACCACCAACACTTCAGCAGAAAAAAGAAGAAGTTAATCGTAAAGCTATCATTTGGACAGCAGCCAGTGTAGTCGGATTAATCATTATTATCAGCGCACTGATTATTATCGCCAATATGTAAATGAACCAACCCATGCTTTACATTCTACATAATGATTAAGCAGGCTGTGTAAGATCAGTTCGATGTTGATAGGTGCGTAATCATGCGATGTATGTATCTAGTTCAACCAGTGATACGTCTTGTTCGGATTATTCTGCTTAGGTACGAGCGTGTACTTGTAACGATCCTTCGCTTCTGGAACAACCGTCGTATCTGGAAGCAGATCCTTCCCTATCCGCACGGGAGTACCCTGAGGAGCAAGTGCGAATAACTCTTCTACATCCGCCTTGTTCATCCTCACACATCCAAGGGATTCATCTAGTCCGATACTATCCGGCTCGTTGGTCCCGTGGATGGCATAATTGGTATCCGAGAGTTGCATTCCCCTTGATCCAAACTCTCCGTTAGAGCGACCATTCGGATTAACCACTTTATCACTAATGACAAATTTGCCTTCTGGAGTTCGATCCCCGCCTAGCCCCACCTCATAATTGCGAATAATCGTGTTCCCACTGAGGAGCGCAAGTCTATGATTCTTCTTATCCACAACAATCTCCAATGGTTCCTTCAGGAAAGGCTCGCCACCTAACGTATCACCAAACACATCGGCTGAATTCGCTGCGTTATCGCCAGCGGCACTACCCGCTTGGGCGTTAGTAGCCTTACCTTGTTGATGCATCGCCAGTAGAACAGGGAACATCTGACTCATGCCGGGTGAGGTCTCACCTATTACATTATTAGGAAACGGCTGAGCAAGCTCGCTCACATTTTTCGGCCAAGCTCCATTCTTTTTCCGATAAGCTCCAATCGCACTGGACAGTGACACCGCTACCTCTTGTTTGGCTGTCCAAGCCGCTGCCAACTGTTTCACTTCCACTGAAACCTCTGGAGGCTCGCAATCACACTGCTTTGCATCATAACTTTGGGCTGTTAATCTCCCCTTATTGTTGGTCTGTATGATGTATTTCACTGGCATTTTACGCTTCCATAACGACCATTGATCCGATACCTGCATACCGAGAACAGCGGACGTCTGCACATTCGATCCAGCCCCAGCCCAGGCCGCAGCTAACGCAGCTTCCCCCTGACTCCCACCCCCGAAGGCGCCGGCAGTAAACACACTGGAATCGTTGCTTTCTGGCTCTACAAGCGATGTTTGATCAGCTTGTTCTTCCTGATCCTCCGTTGCTGCCAGTGCATCTGTGAGTGCTTTGGCTGTATCACGACTGAAGCCAGGTGCATCAGCAGGCGGAACTAACGCAAGCACCAGTAGCATTAACAAGGTTAACCATAACTTGCGAACCCGTTGTTTCTTCTCTTTTTGCTCACCCATCTCCACGAGTTTATTCTGATAGTCCACCCATATGTCTGCTGGTGCTTTACTCCGCTCGAAAGCTTCATATACCTCTCCAGCCTGTTGAAAGCAGTAGTTGGCTTTGGCTTCTTGCCCTTCGTTCAAGTATTCCTTACCAAGTAAATACCAAGCCATTTTATTATCGGGGTGTTTCTTCACATATGTACGTAAATGAGTATTTTGCATCCGATCCTCCATCAGTTCGCCGTTTTCCGTTTCTTCCTAATATATCGGCAGATTGGCGCTTGAAATCCATAGGACTTGAGTCCTCGGATTACTTCTCATCATTTTCGGGCAAATCCGTGTAAACAACGAAAAAGCACGTCCCACTGTGGAAGACAGCAGAAAGTGCTTAGCATGTACAATATGGATAATGAATTAACCTTCTTTGTTAAAAGGCTCATCCGCAACTTTGATGGAATCTGTAGGGCAACCGTCGCAAGCATCCTGCATATCATCGAAGAACTCATCTGGAATAGCTTTGATCCCTTTATTTGCATCACCATCGAAGATTACTTCTGCCAAACCTTCATCGTCGTAATCGTAGATGTCAGGTGCAGTTGCTCCGCAAGCTCCACATGCGATACATGTATCTTTTTCAACCCAAGTATATTTACTCATTACAATCTCTCCTCCTAAAAATTCACAAACGTACAGTATTTTTATCTAGAAACATATTAATACAAAGTAAGAGTAATTACAAATAATTTTATAACCGCAAGTCTCTATTATGCCTTATTTAATCAAGACTTTGCAAATTATCTTTTTGCAAGGAAGTTCCCCGTACTTTATGATCGCGCAGTAGTACGGATGGATCGTCACCGATCATGCCCGCAGTTACAACCGCATTTTCCCCAAATTTGTCACGTAACTGATCCATGATCCGAATCAAGCTCTCTTTCTTCGGTTTCTGCTCATATTCGAACAGATCCATCTGAATGGCAGATTCCTCACGCGGGATCAACGTTTGTAAAGTGATACCTAACATTCGAACCGGCTTCCCACTGCCCCAATGTTTAGCGAACAATGCGCAAGCTTCCCGATATATGATGGATGAATCCTCTGTAGGGACTTCCATCATCCGTGAGCGGGTAATGGTCTTCATGTCCGGCGTGCGAATGGTGATCTGGATACCCTGGCTTAACATTTCATGCTTGCGTAACCTTCTGGCGACCTGGTCACTAATGTTTAATAGAACGCGCTGCACATCATTCATATCTGATATGTCCGCTGGCAGTGTTGTTGTATGCCCAATGGATTTGTTCGCTTCCCGCTCAGCTTGCACAGGTGAGTGATTAACTCCATTAGCTGAATTCTTCAACCAGGTTCCATTGACACCAAATAGATCGGTAAGCATCCGCTCATCAGATTGAGCAAGTTGTCCAATCGTCTCAATACCGATCTTCTTTAGCTTCTCCGCTGTTTTCTTACCTATGCCAAACATTTCATGACAAGGTCTATGCCACAGCACATTCGGAACATCCCTCATCCGCAGAATGGATATTCCATTTGGCTTTTTCAGATCCGATGCCATCTTTGCCAGCAATTTGTTGGGTGCGATTCCGATAGAACAAGGCAATCCTAGCTCCTCCCGAATTCGATCCTGTATGCTGGCTGCAATTTCTATTGGTGTGCCGAACTGTTTAGAACCCGTGATATCAAGATAACACTCATCTATAGAGGTTGCCTCAAGCAGCGGTGTATAGCTGTACGCGATCTGCATGAATGCTCTGGAATACTTTCGATATAAATGAAAATCAGGTCGAATCACAATTAAGTCAGGACACTTCTTCATGGCCTGGTGCACAACCATGCCTGTTGATATTCCTCTGCCTCTAGCTACATAAGAGCAGGTTACAATAACCCCTTTTCGCACTTCACTGCTGCCAGCCACAGCCGTTGCTTTACCTCGATATAACTCAGGCTCCTCCGCTTCATGCACAGAACAGTAGAAAGCGTTCATATCCACATGCAAAATGACCCGCCCGGCGGCAGGATAATATTGTTCAACATGGGTATGATGCGTGCCGTCTGAAGACATATTCAACCTCCGCCCTTTCGTATATCGATTCATAGCCAACAAAAGCTATAACCTTACACCCCACACACTATAGTTTATAATATTCCAGTTTCTTATGTAAAATTATTTATACAAGCATTTTGCATCCCGTTGATCATCATCATGGAATTCAAAAGGCTTATCGTTATAATGAATTCCATCATACCTAACATATTTTCATCACGAGCTAGATCCCATTTATTTCTGAAAGAATTTGATGATCATTCGAACAATTGCCCATATACCAACTCCAAATATAATTGTAACTATTAATGAAATAATGTTATTTTCCCAAACAAAGTTCAAATTATCTCCCTCCTTTATCCAATTCTAACAAGCATAACATAATTTTCTCAGTCGTTCACGCTGTACTACAACTCAAAAATCCTATTTTTGTTACATGAAACTGCGATTTCTATGTAGCATTTGGCTATAATGGTGCTATAATAATTAATTATACAAATTCACGACTTTAGGACAAATCAACGCAGCCAGTTTAACACAGTGTAGCGTTGCAGAATCGAAGGATCGATTCAACTTAGGTTTTTTTTACTTTCCCAACTAACCAATAAACTTTTAAAAAAGCGCTTTATCTCAAAGGAGGATCTTCATGTCAAAGGCCATTTCCATCTTCGATACGACTTTACGTGACGGCACACAAGGGGAGGGTGTCAGCTTATCGGCAGATGACAAGCTTAAGATTGCCAAAAAGCTCGATGACCTGGGTGCTCATTATATTGAAGGCGGAATTCCGGGCAGCAACACCAAGGACATTGAATTTTTCAAAAGAGTCAAGGAATTGAACTTGAACGCCAAGGTGGTTGCATTTGGCAGTACACGTCGGAAAGGCTCTGTCGCCAGTGGGGACGCAAACTTACAACGAATCCTTGAATCAGGTGCTCATGCAGCGACACTCGTTGGGAAGTCATGGGACTTCCATGTGCACACTGCACTGCAAACGACTTTGGAAGAAAACCTGTCCATGATCTATGACTCTATCGCCTATCTTAAACAAAACGGAATGGAAGTCATTTTTGATGCTGAGCACTTCTTCGACGGCTTCAAACATAATCCCGAATATGCACAAGCGGTGTTAACCAAAGCACATGAAGCCGGAGCGGACTGGCTGGTTATGTGTGACACCAACGGTGGAACGATGCCCACGAGGTGCATGAGATTGTTTCAACGCTATACCGCGGACTGCCCCTCGCTCAGCTTGGTATTCATACGCACAACGACTGTGAACTGGCGGTTGCCAACACATTAAGTGCTGTACAAGCCGGGGCAAGACAAGTACAGGGTACAATGAATGGATA
The DNA here is from genome assembly GCF_003268635.1 of Paenibacillus sp. DCT19. NCBI lineage: Bacteria > Bacillati > Bacillota > Bacilli > Caryophanales > Paenibacillaceae > Paenibacillus > Paenibacillus sp. DCT19. Next base: position 2,272,606 of record NZ_CP029639.1, on the reverse strand, counting down.
CGGAGAACGCTGTGGTAACGCCAACCTGGCTTCTATTATCCCTAACCTACAATTGAAGCTTGGCTATGAGTGCGTGTCTGAAGATTCGATGAAACAACTGACCAACGTAGCCCGCTACGTGAGTGAGATCGCGAATGTGAACATGCCAATTAACCAACCTTATGTTGGTAATGCTGCATTTGCTCACAAAGGTGGAATTCACGTCTCCGCCATCTTGCGTGATTCCCGTACGTATGAACATATCGTGCCAGAACTTGTGGGTAACAAACAGCGTGTGCTTGTCTCTGAACTCGCTGGACAAAGTAACATTGTGTCCAAGGCTCAAGAGCTTGGGCTTGAGTTCGACCCTAGTAGCGAGAATTCTCGTCAGATTATAGAGAAAATCAAAGATCTGGAGCACCAAGGCTACCAGTTTGAAGGTGCGGATGCTTCACTCGAACTATTGATTCGTGAGGCAAATGGAGACATGAAAGAACTATTCACCTTCGAGTCTTTCAAAATGCTTGTAGAGAAAACAGCTGGAAAACCCGTTGTTTCCGAAGCTTTTGTTAAACTGAATGTGGGCGGGAACAGTGTGTACACCGCTGCTGAAGGTAATGGTCCTGTCAACGCACTCGATAATGCTGTTCGTAAAGCGCTTGTACAATATTTCCCTTCCCTCGGCAACATGCACCTTTCTGACTATAAAGTGCGTGTTCTGGATGAGAAAGATGCTACAGCAGCCAAAGTACGCGTTCTAATTGAATCCAAAAATACGGAAAACACATGGAATACGGTTGGTGTATCCGAGAATGTCATTGAAGCGAGCTGGGAAGCACTCGTGCATAGTTTCCGCTACGCGTTACTTCAGGAAAACATTCAGGACGAGCCTAGCATCGTTTCGATTGCTGCACTTGGGCTAAATAATCATTAAACTCATATTTCCCGGAAAATAAAAGAAGCGCTCTTCTCCATCTACGGAGAATGGGCGCTTTGTTTTTGGATTACACTTATCATCTGCTAACTTAATGCAAACATAATCGAGTTTCTCTTTTAATACAGTTACTTTTTAATCACGGCCTTGATTTTACGTTCCAACTCTTCCTCAGGTAAAATACCGAGAATGACCTCCTGAATAACGCCATTAGCATCAATCAGTACATTTGTAGGAAATGCCACACCGTTATACTTCGCATAAGTCGCTCCGTCTTCATCTAGCAAGATCGGGAAGGTAAGCTTATATTCATCAACAAAGGCTTTGGCATCCTTAAGCTTATCGTAAGATGTCACATTAACACCATACACGTCTAGTTTATCTTTGTACTTTGCTGCTAATGTATTGAGCTCTGGCGCCTCTTGTTTGCAAGGTTCACACCAAGACGCCCAAAAATTCACAAATATTGCTTTATCCTTAGCTCCACCTACATTGTAGGTTTTCCCATCCATAGCTGTAAGAGAAAATCCAGGAGCAAGCAGACCTGCACGAGGCCCAGTCTCCGTAGGAAGAGGTTCCTCCTGCTTGAATACCGCTGCAATTCCATCTCCTGCATTTTGCACTAATGCAAAACCAACGAGTAATACAGCAACAAACAGTATGTATAGATTTCTTTTCACGGTTATTCACCCTCTTATCGTCAGTATCCCGCATGATTTTAACATTCATATTGGTACAAAACCAGATCCTCTCACATATTGTACCCTTTTCCTCAAATTTTTTACAATCTGAATCCATAGAAATTGGACTTTTTAAACAGCTTCTATAAAATAAAATGAAAAAGGACTCCTGCCGAAGCAGGAGCCAAAGAGAGAGGGGTGAATACAAATGGCAGCACTTCGTGGACAGCAGAACACACTCTACATCCCTTCCTCCGTGGAGCAAGAAATGTCGGAGTACATGTTCCATTCGCTGCCGCAGGAAGCCTGCGGGGTTGTGCTGGGTGAAGCTGCAGCGGGCGGCATACGAATCAGTCGGTTTCAGCCCATTCGTAACGTAGCACCTGACCCGCTGCATCACTTCCAACTGGAGCAAGTGGAATGGATCCGTTGCATCTTTCAAGAACCTACCCTTATTGGTGTGTTCCATTCGCATCCTCGAACAGAGCCGTTACCATCTCTAGAGGACATCCACTCCCTTCCGACTTTCGCCGGTATGTTGAATGTATATCTAATTGGATCTCCCATTCATCCCAGTGATACGACAAGTCATAACAAGATGAACTTGCATGCTTACGAGATTCAATCCGAGGCAAAGACAGCTAACCAAGTTAATGAAAGAATCAAACATACATTACAGCCACTACAATTATGCATGACTTAGCTGCGTGTATAGATCCCCCAACGTTTCTACATTATGCTGAATCATATCTTCCAAGTAACAAGACCATAGTTGTGCCGTCATCTTTGCATCTTCCAGAGCATGGTGACGACCCTGAATGGTAATACCTCTTGATTCCAGTAGTTCATCCAGCCCATAACCAGGTCTACCAGGCTCCAGCCATCGCGCCAACATCATCGTGTCTATTAATCGGTGCGTAAGCCTTACCTTAGTGGTACGCCATAACGCTGCATTCAAAAAAGCACGATCATGCCCACTCGCATGTGCAACAAGCACACTACCACCAACGAATGACATAAAATCATGCAAACCCTCCAAAAGGGAGGGTGCATCCAATGTCATCTCCTGCGTTATTCCCGTTAGTTCAGTGATATGTTCTGGAACGGACGTCTTGGATTGTACCAATGTGTAGAACTGTTCCCCCTCCACGATGACACCGCCATTAATCCGTACCGCTCCAAACGAAAGAATCTCATCTCCATGTTGAGGCGAGAAGCCCGTCGTTTCAAGGTCGAACACAACTGCGTCCAACTCATTCAACGGGGTATGAAGCACCTCTGGTCTACGTTGCTCTCTCATCATGGAACGGATAAAAGCCATGTGTTGCGCCGTTGGGGCTCCCATTATGGAAGCGATGGCGGAAGGAACCCCTCCCTGACGCAGCGAATTCCAAAATCCTGTATTGCCCCGTGCCGGCTCTCTCATGGACGTCTCCTCTCCGCGAAACGCAGCTGTCGTTGCAGTGCTCGGTGCACACGACGTACCAGCCCTAATGTATTCCTCAGTTCATAATGCACTTGCTTTTGCTTCATTTGTTTCTCATCCAAAAATCCACTGCTGTGCTGTAAATCATTTTTGAGCACAACCGGCGTATTCCGCCGAAATTCAAGTGCGGATACAAAAGCTCTGCCAGCTGCATCCAGTAAGGTAAGCGGTACAGCCTCTAGCGAAACTAATCGCTCTATTCGCTTGAGTGTGGAGGTTTCTTTGATGCCATGCTGTAATGCCAAAAATCTTGCGCTATTTACTAGAGGAATGTATAAACCATATTTCACATCAAATCCTCCAGCATGTTCACCAAAACGCTCTGTGACCACTTGCCCAAGAATATTCAATGTAGCTTTATGTTTAACCGTGTTGCGTAGAACAGCATCGGACAGTTCAGGAACCTGCCTGAACCCTTCGTAAAATTCAGCAATCCATTCTTCCGCAAGTTGATGATCCCTGTAATAAAGCGCATATCTGAGGCAATTATGAGATTACGAACTGGCTCCCACGCTAGATCTGAACGCCATTCCAGCAACTGCTGCTTCCAAGCTTCAAGCGTCTTCCTCCATAACGGCTCAGAACACATGACCTTACCTTCACATTTGGCATAACCAAGCTCTTCTAACACATCTGTAATCCGCTGACCGAGCTCAGCATAATAGGATTCTTTTTCCTCATGCGGCATGTCACTAATGATCATGCCATTGTCCTGATCACTCCATAATGTTGACTCTTCCCTGCCTGAACTACCAAAAACGATAAAGGCATAGGGGACGGGAGGTTGGCCGAAGCCTTCCTCTACCATCCCCTGGATGCACAACTCTACTGCCTTCCGAGCAATCCGGTCATGCAGCTCATTTACCGTTTGGTACCATTCAACCTTCGACAAGGAAGCGGACAACAATTCCTGGAGCTCATTCTGTAATACGATACGTGCCTGGCGTAATTCTTCAACAGATGCTGCAACATCTATTTCCGTATAGGACCAGGAATGGTTGATAAACGGGATGGGTTCCATCATGTCCGGCCTCCTTGAAGCATGATTCAGCAATCTTCAACTTAGGAGCTGAACGTACCGCCTCCGTTGGATTTGCTTTCCGCATGTTTCATTTGCTCAGGATACCCGTAAGTACCATGCTCACTCATATCCAGACCCATTGTTTCTTCTTCTTCCGTAACACGGATACCCATAATAGCTTTCATACCGCCCAGGATAATGAAGGATACAACAAGTACGAAGGCAAATGCGCCTACAAGACCGAGAAGCTGTACACCCAATTGGTGGAATCCGCCACCATAGAACAGACCCGCTTGACCTACACCCGCATGCTCAGCAAGCTCTGGTGTAGCAAACAATCCTGTAGAGATCGCTCCCACATACCAGCAACACCGTGAACAGAGAAAGCATAGATTGGATCGTCAATACCTTTACGATCGAAGTATTGAGCTGTGAAGAATGTGATAATACCTGCCAAAGCACCGATTACCAAAGCTGCCCAAGGCTCAACGAAAGCACAAGCACCAGTGATTGCAACGAGTGCCGCAAGCACACCGTTCAACATACTAGGAATATCGGATTTACCAAGAACTGCCCAAGAGATCAAGAGTGCAGCTACACCACCAGCAGCCGCAGCTACGTTTGTAGTCAAAGCAACATAACCGAAGAATCCATCATCCAGAGCTGTTAATGTACTACCTGGATTGAAACCAAACCAACCAATCCAGAGGATGATAACCCGAGTACAGAATACACTTGGTTGTGACCTGGAATAATGTTAGGTTTGCCGTCTTTGTTATATTTACCGATACGAGGTTTCAACAAGATTGTAGCAACCAATGCTGCTGTCGCACCCGTTAAGTGAACGACTGTCGAACCTGCAAAGTCTTGCATACCCAGCTCTGCGAGCCAGCCGCCGCCCCATACCCAGTGAGCAACAACAGGATACATTATAATAGTATAAAGAGTACCGAAAACGATATATACGCTCATCTTTGCGCGTTCAGCCATACCACCGCAAGCAATGGCTAATGATACCGCAGCAAAAGCAAGATGGAATACAAATTTAACGGTCAGTGGAACATCCGAGAATGCCAATGACTCGAAGGAAGCAGCCATTTTGTCCCCACTCAGGAAAAATCCTGTTGTTCCGAAGAAGGCGTTACCGTTACCGAAGCCAAGGCCGAAACCTAGTGCCCAGAACGCAATTACTGAGATTCCTAACGTCAGGATCGTTTTACCCGCAATATGTCCTGCGTTTTTCATTCGTGTTGAGCCTGCTTCAAGTAGAGCAAATCCCCCTTGCATCAAGAACACCAACACAACAGCCAAGAACGTAAAGGCTGAGTTCAAACCACTTTGAAGCTCGATATTAGTCGGCCCCTCAGCAGCAGCGAATGCGCTGACCGGAAAAGCCAATAAAGTAAGCATTACTAACACCGAAACCAACCATTTCTTTCTCATGAACCCCACTCCCTCACATGTTAAGTTTCTTCACACATCGTGAAACTCTTAATGTCATTATAAGCAGAAGACAGGAAAGTTGACAAGAGTATTTTCAACAAAATTGAAAATTATTTCTGGGAATAAAGTCATACGTCTTTTTCTTGCACTTAAGTACATAATCATGGGGCATGAGCACATAGATATAGACCGATACACCTCTCATCTTCAAAGCATAACGTTTGACTGTATGGTTAAAGATCATGTATCATATCTATTAGTAAGAAAAACTGGGCGAACTGTATTAAGCCGCAGGTGGAATCTACAATTCCCTACATTTGAACTTGCAAGCGAGGTGAATATCATTGGGGATATGAAACTATTTAGAATTGGCGAACTTGCCAAGACCGCGGGTGTAAGCGAACGGACGATTGACTATTACACAAAACTAGGGCTCATTGACCCTGAAGAGCGTACAGAGAAAAATTATCGTCTCTATAGTAGTGAAACCTTAACCAGACTTGAACGTATTGTACAAATGAAACAAGAGAAGTATAGTCTCGACGAGATTAAACAATCTCTTCAGAAGTGGAGTCTGGTGAGTACTGAAGAGCAGGTTGCCCATAAACTGACTACCTTAGAACTTCACGTGCAGCAGCTTGAGCGCGAGGTTAACGAGCTCAAACCTCTCCTTGGCGAGATGAAACCTGTACAAGCACGCAAAATGATGGCAGGGCTGCTCACGAAAAGCGCAGGTACGATGGAAGCACTTAAAATTCTGCTCGAAAACACCATGATGTAACTTATTATTAGAAAGTGGAGGAATGAATATGAGTTTTAATAACGGTATGTTCGTTTTGATCATTATCGCGTTTTTGCTCTCTTTATGGGCTCAATTCCGCGTAAAAAGTACCTTTAGGCGTTGGGCTGAAGTACCCAACTTGAATGGAATGACTGGTTATGATGCCGCTCGTCACATGCTTGACGCTAACGGCTTGCACGATGTTCCGATTGAACCTGTTCGCGGAACCCTCTCTGACCACTATGATCCAATGAACCGGGTCGTTCGCTTGTCAGAGCCCGTTTATTACGAAAATTCAATCTCAGCCGTTTCGGTAGCGTGTCACGAGGTTGGACATGCGATTCAACATAAAGAAAGCTACCCAATGCTTGCATTGCGTCACCGGATCTTCCCAATCGTGAACTTTGCATCCGGTCTAGCTCCGTTCTTGCTTATCGCAGGTTTCCTCTTCAACGCTATGAATCTTGTCGGGATTGGGATTATCTTCTTCTCCGTTACCGTTGCTTTCCAACTGATTACCCTGCCGGTAGAATTCAACGCCAGCAACCGTGCACGTGAGATTATGGTATCTGAAGGATATATTCGGAACGAGGAAGAAAAAGGTGTAGCAAAGGTACTGAACGCCGCTGCTCTGACTTACGTTGCTGCAGCATTAATCTCCTTACTTGAATTGATCCGTTACATCGGTATTTTCAACAGCCGTGACTAATCAAATATCTAACATAAACAAAACAATACCCCACCGTTAACCGGATGGGGTATTGTTTTGTTGTAAACCGAAATAATTTAATAAAAATGATCGGAACGACTGCGCCACAAGCGGAAGCTTATCATCTGCTCGATGAATTAATCCAATCGTACGCGTCACTTTTGGATGGGAGATCGCTACGTGGGCAGGCTGCAAAGGATTGGTCTGAAACAGAGCCATCTCAGGAAGAAGGCTGACTCCCATACCTGCTGCAACTAATCCACGAATCGTATCCGTCTCTTCACCCTCAAAGGCAATTTTGGGTGTGAATCCAGCTTCGAGACAAGCATGCCATACAATCGGTCTCAGCGAGTAGCCTTTGCTGAATAACACAAACTTATCGTCTTTCAGCTGCTCTAATGCAATCGTTTCTTCATTGGCAAGTGTATGGTTCGGTGGAAGGATTGCATGCAATTCCTCCGTAAGTACAATATCCCCTGCAACCTGATCATGCTTCTCCGGAAAAGGAGAAATGAATGCCAGATCCACTTCTGCCGATAGCACGTCACGAATTAGGGTAGGAAACATGCCTTGCTTAAAACGGAATTTAACATTAGGATAACGCTGGCGAAATGCGGCCACCACAGAAGGAATTAGATGTATACCCAGACTGTGCGGGAAGCCAATTCGAATCTCACCATGCTCAGGATCCAAAAATTCATGGACCTCTCCAACTGCTTTGTCCAAATCCTTTAAAATTCCTTCTATGCGTTTACAGAAGAGCTGTCCCACAGCAGTCAATTGCAGATTCCGCCCCTTCTGCATAAACAGATCAACACCGAGCTCTTCCTCCAGTTGATGAATTTGACGACTTACCGCAGACTGCGCGACATGCAATTCTTCTGCCGCTTGGGTAACATGCTCCTTCTGTGCCACTTTCAAAAAGTAATGCAACTGTCTTAATTCCACTAGCCTGATCGCTCCATTCTGCTATACCCTACTTATCCTTACATGCATACCAAGATTACAGATCATTTGAAACACCCTTTATTACCTCTTCAACATCCGCGGACGCCATAACCGAATGATAAGTCCGTAGATAAAGAATCCACCTAACAATCCACCCAAGTGAGCCATCCAGTTAATCCCCGACATCGCGAACGAGAATATAATTCCGAATACAAGCAGCGTATATAGCGTTTTGCGCGACGATTCATCCATGATCGTTCGCTGAAACAACGCGACATACAGAAACGCCCCATAAATACCGTACACCGCACCAGAAGCGCCAACGGATATGGTTGTTTGTCCTACTGAATTGTACCAAGCAATTGCAAGTACATTACCCAGAACACCACTGGCAAGGTACAACACACCATACCTGATTGACCCGAGGATTCGCTCCATCGGAGGCGCAAACACAACGAGAGCAAAACTGTTAAATAACAGGTGACTGAATCCAGCGTGTAGGAAAATGGACGTAAAGTACCGCCACCACTCCTCCGAGTAGACTGGAAGGTTCGTTAACGCCCCCCACTCGACCAAGGTTACAGGATTGGTTGAACCACCGTTTAAACTCAACAGAATGAACATCACTACGTTTGCAACTAATAACATTGACGTCAAAGGAAAAACTTCAAATAACTCTTCCAATTTTCATACCTAATAAATATCATACGACTCTACTTTCACTCCACCCTGTCAGATCGGCTTTCATCTGATCCATCGTAATAAACTACGTCCACATTGGACAATGTCTTTCATAAAAGATTATAATGGATTTTGGCACGGATCACCAATTAATAAGGAGGAACATTATTATGGCACAAGAACGTACAGGCGCAGCTACATTCAAAGGTAACCCTATCACATTGATCGGACCTGAACTGAAAGTAGGCGACCAAGCTCCTGATTTTACACTCAGCAAAAACCTGATTGAAGAAGTATCCCTGAAAGACTATGCAGGCAAAATTAAATTGATTAGCGTTGTTCCTTCCCTGGACACCGGCGTATGTGATGCGCAGACTCGTCGCTTCAATGTTGAAGCTGGAGAACTCGGAGACAACGTAGTTGTCCTGACTGTAAGCGTAGACCTTCCGTTCGCACAGGAACGGTGGTGCGGAGCAGCCGGCGTAGACCGCGTTGTTACTCTGTCTGATTACAAAACACGCTCATTCGGCGAAAACTACGGTGTTCTGATCAAGGAATTCCAACTGGACATGCGTTCCATTTTCGTAGTGGATGCCGAAGATAAGATTACATATGTGGAGTATCTGCCTGAAATGACAGAATCCCCTAACTTCGAGCAAGCCATTGCTGCAGTAAAAGCTCTGCTGTAGAAGTCATACACGTCCCAGAACAAAAGCGAGGAAGGCTCACCTTCTCTCGCTTTTTGTTTTGCCATCATCTATATAGGACGTGTTTGAAAACTCGCTGAAGTTCACCTTTTCGCCCCTACTGTGTCACTTTCCCTTGATGCGCCCCGGCACGCCTGCGGAAAACGTCCTTACTCGGAACAAAAATTCGGCAATATCTGCTTCCTTCGGAGTTTTCAGACACGCTCTAATCATTCGTTTTGTATTTTACCAGCTTCTTATCAAGCACAGAGAATAAATTCATAATGGTACGATAGTTCGATCCCAGGTCTCCAAGTGAACCACGTGAAGCAGAATACATATCTACCGCACTACGCACAGGGCTAACTGAAATAATAGAAACGGTGATATCCATTGTTCGGCCAAACGTCGTACGTTTCTCCAAGATGATCTCTCCAACAGATGGTACTTCATGCAGCACTTTATAACCCGGAATTTTCTTAAGTGTAGAAGAAACCTCTTCCCACGCTCTCTCTTTAGATAGGTTATAATACCGTGTTTTTAATTTGGGATCCTTGGCTCGATCGCTGGTTCCCTCCATGCTTCGGATGATACCTACGAGCGTTCTCTTTAAGGTCAAGACCCTTCCTCCTTTGAGTGTAACCGTTCCATTTATGTATTCTAGTGTAACATTGTTCAAGATGTAACAAAAGGGTAACCCGCATTTTTAACAAAAATACGATTCTTCTCACAAAAAAGCACCCTGATATTCCTGGATTAGAGGAAATTGTCAGGGTGCTGTACTTGTAACATAGAAACCCGCCTATGCCGTCCGGCTACATTGTCTTATGAACCTGCTTGGCAGGTGGGTGGCCGCAAAAATGAATTTGAAGTCCCCATGTCGTATAGACAGGGCGTTTCAGCAACATTTTGTATTGATCTCCCGAAGACATCATCATTGGTTCAAAACAACGAATAACCGAAACGTACATCGCAGGATGTACAATTATTATATCCCTAACTGTGTAAAAAGTAAATGCCGACAGGGCATGTTTTATTTTCGCAGTGTTTCGTTTTTGTCATCCGCAGGGTCTGCACCCTCAATTGTTTCGACAGACTCTCCAGCTTGTGCTGCTTCCTCTTCTTCCTTCTGCTTCTGCATTTTCTCCATTTGCTCTTGCATCTTCATGAAGGTTGCATAGAAATTGAAGAACGCGAACCAAGCGATAATACTTACAATAAAGAAGACAAACAATACTGGATATCTAGAGCCGATGTAAATTAACAACCCACTTCCCAGCAAGGTCGAAAATACACGAAACGGTCTAATCAGTGTTAACAAAACTGCATTTTTGATAATCAATCCAATCGACATATGATAGTGCACAACCATTGAGAAAAAGTTAAACAGTGAAACGAACAACAACAGCAGCAACACTAGCATAATAATACCTACGAGCTGCATATTTTTGAACTGTGTCATGTAAACCGTATAATCTAGATACATAATGGCAAAAAGCAGCGTATAGAATATACCGCCGATCAAACTTTGTTTGTAATTCTCTTTGTAACCCACAAAGAACGTGCGGAAAATCGGCACATCCGTATCACCCATATTCCATTTACGTACAACCGTAAATAAAGCTGAGGTTGCCGGGAACAGTGTAAGCGGTGCCACAATCGCCATAGCCCAGTTCATTTGCAACGATTCATTAGCCAAGTTCTGTTGCATTACTAAGACCTTCATAATCATGAAAAACAAGAATGGAGACGAGCAAATAGCCCACAACAAGTTGGTTGCGGCAAGTCGTGTAATCCACTCTGTAAGCCTGTATATCCCGCCCATAGCTCCTTTAAATTCCAAACATTTCTCCTCCTCCGCAGCCTTGCGTGTAACCTGAAGTCTAATATTAATATACCTTATTTTATATAGTAAAAGCCAGTACTTCCGGAAAAGAGATGATTCACCTGATCTCGTCCTACTTTCTGTGACTTACAAAAAAAGAATGAGGCAGTCACCTGCCCCATTCTTTAGATCATGCTTTTATGTTATTTGATTAAATGTTATTCAAAAGATGAATCTTTGGCAGGACGACGTCCTTCATTGTTGCTTGGACGAGGCTTGCGGTCACGGTTGTAACCACCTTCTCTGCTTCCACTGCCACCGCTGTTACGATCGCGGTTGTAGCCACCACGTCCACCGCCACTGCTGTTGCGATCACGGTTGTAGCCGCCACCACCGCCACTGCGGTTACCACTGTAACCTGATGGTTTACGTCCGCCGGAGCGAACATCTGGTTTACGACGTTTAGCACGGATTGGATCTTCTGGAGTCAGATCCACTTGTGCATCTTTTTTGTCACCTGTCAAAAGTTTCAGAGCAGCAGACAGCAATTGCACAGAATCATATTGCTCAAGCATTTGAATTGCAATACCTTTGTACTCGTTCAATTCACCTGATTGTACGATCTCAAGCAAACGCTCAGCCGTCAAACGTTGTTTACCTTCAACAGCCTCAGCCAAAGTTGGCAACGGTTTACGTGGGATACGATGACGCGTTACACGCTCAATAAAGTGCAAGTGATCAATCTCACGCGGTGTAACGAATGACCAAGCAGCACCCTCTTTACCAGCACGGCCAGTACGTCCGATACGGTGAACATAGCTCTCAGGATCTTGCGGAAGGTCAAAGTTCACAACATGTGTTACGCCGGATACGTCGAGACCACGAGCAGCAACGTCAGTTGCAACGAGTACGTCAATGCTGCCGTCACGGAACTTACGCATTACTGTATCACGTTGGTTTTGAGAAAGGTCACCATGAAGACCATCAGCAGAATATCCACGTTTTTGCAACGCTTCAGCCAATTCGTCAACACGACGCTTCGTACGTCCGAATACAATTGCAAGTTCTGGAGATTCCATATCAAGCAAACGGCTCAACGCTTCGAATTTTTGACGTTCAGGCACTTCGATATAAGCTTGGTCAATCAGAGGTGCACTAACTTGTTTTGGAATTACGGACACATGCTCAGGGTTGTTCAGGAATTGTTGAGCCAATTTTTGAATGTTAGGAGGCATTGTTGCTGAGAACAGCATTGTTTGACGGTCGTCTGGAACTTGTTTCAGGATGGATTGAATGTCCTCCATGAAACCCATGTCGAGCATTTCATCTGCTTCATCCAATACAACAGTTTGTACATCATCAAGTTTGATTGTTTTACGGTTGATATGGTCTAGGAGACGTCCAGGTGTACCAATGATAATCTGTGGTTTTCTTTTCAGTGCACGGATTTGGCGAACAATATCTTGTCCTCCGTAGATTGGCAGGGAGCGCAAACCTTTGAAGCGAGTGAGTTTTTCGATTTCTTCGGCAACTTGAATCGCAAGTTCGCGTGTAGGTGCCATGATGAGGGCGCGGATTTTGTCGTCAGTCTTGGAGATTTTGCTAATCAATGGAATACCGAATGCTGCTGTTTTACCTGTACCTGTTTGAGCTTGACCGATCAAATCTCTGCCTTGAAGTGCGATAGGAATCGATTTGGATTGAATCGGTGTTGCTTCCTCAAACCCGAGCTCAGTGATGGCTTGCAGCACCAGTGGTTCAAGATTGAAATCTGCGAAATTTAAATTTGTCAAAATTATTCATACTCCTTCTATATGGTGGACATGGTGGACAATCCACTTTGTTGTCTGTATTCTTAAGTAGCGTTAATATTTATAGGGTATCCCATCTCGTCAAATTATTATCACAATTCATTATAATTCGTGTATGGGTCCCCAACATAAGACTAAAACTACACACATGCGTTTGAAACATTTCAAATTTTATTGATACATTTGGAAAAAGTTTCCTACTCAAGAATATCCACAAATCATTATATCACAAAACAATTCAAGATTACCAGCAATCTGGTTTTAAATATAAATGAGGTGATTAAATTGCCCAAAATAATTTGGCACTCTTTAGTGATCATTTTGGGTGCTGCAGCTATTGCCTGCGGCTTCAACTGGTTCTTAATTCCCCATCAAATGCTTAGCGGCGGGGTATCCGGTATTTCCATGCTTCTGGGTTATTTCACAACCCTGAATCTTAGTATAATGTATTTTGTTCTTAACATTCCCTTGCTCATCGCAGGTTGGTTTATTCTTGGACGACGTTTCATTATATTAAGTATTGTATCTGTAGCAGCGACCTCCTGGTTTATCGGTTTGCTGCCTGTTTTTGCTGTGTCGCCAGATCCACTGCTTAGCTGTGTGTTTGGTGGTATTCTTGTTGGATTGGGCACAGGCATTTCGTTCCGAGTGGGTGGTTCAACTGGCGGGCTTGATATTGTCGGTTCCATTTTCACACGCAACCGCGACTTTCCCATCGGTACCGTTATGGCGGGTATGAACGGAGCGATCATTATGCTCGCAGGTTACTTGAGTGATAACTGGACAATTGCCCTGGCATCTATGGTATCCATCTATATCACGGGTAAAGTGCTGGATCTGATCCATATCAGCCATGTCAAAGTAACACTGTACATTATTACGAACGAAACCGAAGCGATGCTGAAGAAATTGCTTGTTCGTCCACGGGGTGTTACGAAGATCAAAACCCAAGGAGCATATACCGATATCGAAAAGGACATGTTAATGACTGTAACGACTCGATATGAGCTGGTTGAGATCAAACGAATCATTAAAGAAACCGATCCAAAAGCATTTGTGAATATTGTAGAAACGGTTGGCGTTATGGGTTCCTTCCGTCGAAGTTAAGACACCTGTACGGTTAACAATTATCATAAATGTGGTATAATAATCGTGCACGGCTCCTAAATATGATGTATAGCAGGATCTGCCCTTCAATTTCACAGGCACTTTGCTTTTCCGATTCGCGCCGAATGACTTACCATTTTGGAATTCGAGTAGGAAAGGGTGATTATTGTGGATATGGAAACGGTAAAACTGTTTGAGATCGTCAACAAATGGTGCCCGGAAATGCTCCCTTTCTTGAAACCGAATGAGCTCGACTCACTGATTGTTCTCCGAGATGGGCTGGGCATCTTGGAGCAGGGAGATGCAATAGAAATCATTCAGTACAGTATTTGTGAGCATCAGAACGATATTTACATTCAATAATTTTTAGATTGTTCATGCCGCTTCTTGTGAGGGTTATCCCCTATCAGGAAGCGGTTTTCATTTTTTACACATGTTTCATCACTTGGATAATAAGGTTAAAATCCGGGAGGGGTTCACTGTATAATACAGATACGGAAGCACATAAAGGGAGTGGAATGCAATGAATATGTTTTGGGCCTTACTTGCCATGGCCTTGGGAAGCTTCAGCGGCTCTTCGGTAACGTCAGATCAGGGAGTAAAGGCATCTCCATCGATAACGAATAACTTCAATACAGCAATTATTCAATCTCAACAAGATCAAGTGGTAATCGACGCAGACAATCCTCCGGTTAAAATCGACCCTCAACCCGATGCACCCATTGTCAAAGGTATCTATGTCACTGCCTATAGCGCTGGTGGAGCACGCATGAAGGAATTATTGCAGCTAATAGACAATTCAGAGTTAAATTCCATGGTCATCGATATCAAAGACGATCTAGGATATATTACATACCCGACAGAGAATAAAACGTTACTTGAAATGGGTACATCCCAACCCTTCATTCGGGATATTGATGCACTAATGAAAAGACTACAGAAACATGACGTGTATCCCATCGCGCGAGTCGTCGTTTTCAAAGATACGATTTTGGCCGAAAAGAATCCAGAACTTTCATTCAAGAACAAAGACGGAAGCGTCTGGGCTAACAGTAAGGGCGATAGCTTTGTGAACCCCTACAGCAAAGAGGTGTGGGATTACAATGTTGCAATTGCCAAGGAAGCAGCCAAACTTGGATTCAAGGAAATTCAATTTGACTATGTTCGGTTCCCGGAAGGCTTTGAAAATCGCGCGGATACGTTAAAATATACGAAAACAGACAAATCACGGGTTGATATTGTAGCTGAATTCGTGCAATACGCTCGCAAGGAGCTTGCTCCATTAGGCGTTAGAGTATCTGTCGATATTTTCGGATATGCTGCATCTGTCCCTGCTGCTGAAGGGATTGGACAGGATTTTGTGAAGATATCAGAGAATGTAGATGTCATCTCACCCATGGTGTATCCTAGTCATTACTCTACAGGCTGGTATGGTGTGAAGGATCCAGATAAAGACCCCTACACAACGATCAAAGGATCCATGGAAGACACACATAAGAAACTGGATCCAACCGAGGAGCTTAAACCGATCATACGGCCGTGGATTCAAGATTTTACGGCTAGCTGGTTAGGCAGTGGGCATTACGTGAAATACGGGAAGAAACAAGTCGAAGACCAGATCAAAGCCATGAAAGACATGAATGTGGATGAATATCTGCTCTGGAATGCATCCAATCGTTATACGCCAGGAGTTAATTACGAATAGATATCTGGAAAGGCACTTATTCTAAATCATTATATAAATAATATAAAATACAGCCCGCTCCGTATTCGACGAAGCGGGTTTTTCATGCCGCTCTGCTCTTCTCTGTTCAAACGCAATAAAATCATCTACAATAAGTAGCTGTCCAGAAATAACACGATGATGATAACTTTATGAGAATAGCGAGGCATTTCACGTGAACATGACCACAACAAGCTTTTCGCAGAAAGCAAAACAATTTTTGATCATATTTCTACCCATCTTCACCACACAGATCGCTTTATCTGCCATGTCATTCTTCGATACCAACATGTCAGGCAAATTTTCTCCTTCTGATCTAGCAGGTGTAGCCATTGGTACGAGTCTGTGGATGCCTGTACAGACAGGCCTTAGTGGTATTCTAATCGGAATTACACCTGTTGTTTCCCATTTACTCGGTGCTAAACGTAAGGATCAGATCGGTTACAATGTTATACAGGCTTTGTATCTTGGTATTGCGGTCAGTTTATTCGTTCTTGCCGCAGGTGCGTTGCTGCTGAAGCCAATTTTAAATGCTATGCCGTTGGAACCACGAGTGGCTCAGGTTGCTTTTTACTTCTTGAGTGCTCTCGCCTTTGGAATTACGCCTTTATTCGGGTATACCGTTCTCCGTAGCTTTATGGACGCTCTCGGACAGACGCGAATTAGCATGTTAATTACGTTGACCTCATTACCTGTGAACATTCTACTGAACTATCTGCTTATTTTCGGACGTTGGGGCTTCCCTCAATTAGGCGGTGTAGGTGCTGGGGTAGCAACAGCCTTTACCTATTGGCTCATCTTTCTAATCAGCCTTTTCGTTGTGCATCGGGTAGAGCCATTCGCTCAGTATGGTATCTTCCGTCAAATGTCTAGAATATCTCTTGGGAAGTGGAAAGAACTGCTCAAAATCGGTATTCCTATCGGATTCGCTACCTTTTTTGAAACCTCCATTTTTGCAGCTGTTACGTTATTAATGAGCCGTTTCGATACCATTACGATCGCTGCTCATCAGGCCGCCCTAAACTTCGCTTCTACGCTCTATATGTTACCTGTAAGCATCTGTATGGCTCTTACGATCCTTGTAGGCTTTGAAGCAGGTGCAGGGCGAGTGAAAGACGCGAAACAATATAGCCTTCTAGGCATTGGCGGCGCGATTGTGCTGTCCTTGTTAACCGCCGTCGTATTACTTGTGTTCGGCGAACAGATTGCCGGTCTTTATTCGAATGATCAGCAAGTTATTGCACTAACACAGCACTTTTTGATCTATGCGATCTTCTTTCAAATATCAGATGCCATTGCTACGCCGACACAGGGAGCGCTTCGAGGGTATAAGGATGTGAACCCTGCTCTAATCATTACGTTTATAGCTTATTGGATCATTGGACTGCCCGTTGGATATATTACGGCTACTTATACGTCACTTGGTGCATTTGGCTACTGGATTGGATTGATTACAGGTCTGGCTGTCGGTGCAGTAGCACTGCTTTGGAGATTGTTCTTGGTACAGCGAAAAGCTGCCACTGAAGCATAAGTGTGCAAACGCAAAAAGAGCACGCCCCTCGATAAGGGCTGTGCTCTTTTGTTGTTATTTATTTATTACTGGGACAAACGTTGTGCCAGTTCATACGTTTCCACGTCAAAATCTTTTTCGTATTAACAACTTTATCAATATCAGTGAGGACAAGCTCACCTTTGATAATACCACAAGCTTTATCCGTCTCACCTGCAATCAGGCTACGAACGGCGAAGTCACCCAATCGACTTGCCAAGTTACGGTCGAATGGTGTTGGTGTACCTCCACGTTGAATGTGACCCAGCACCGTTACACGTGGTTCATACGTAGGGCAACGCTCCATTAATTCTTTTGCAACATCCTCACCTTTACCTACTCCCTCTGCAACGATGATGATACTGTGGCGTTTGCCATGAGCGAAGTTAGCTTTCATCCGATCTGCTACTTCATCCATGTCAAACGGTACTTCAGGAACGAGAATCGTTTCCGCACCAGAAGCAAGCCCTGCATGCAGAGCGATATCGCCGCAATGACGACCCATAACCTCAACAATAGAAGAACGCTCATGGGAAGACATCGTATCCCGCAATTTGTTAACTGCATCAACAACTACACTTACTGCTGTATCGAAGCCAATAGTGTAATCAGTGAATGAGATGTCGTTGTCAATCGTTCCTGGAAGACCCATTGTGTTGATGCCGAGCTTACTCAGCTTGTTGGCACCATTGTATGATCCGTCTCCACCGATAACAACCAAACCGTCGATGCCACGAGCACGAAGAATATCCGCTCCCTTTTCCTGACCTTCAGCTGTGTAGAACTCTTTACAACGCGCAGATTGTAGAACTGTTCCCCCGCGTTGGATGATATCACCGACACTACGGAGATCCATTGGGAAAATATCGTTGTTCAGAAGGCCTTGGTAACCACGCTGCACACCATATACCTCAAGACCGTGAAATAGTCCGCTGCGAACCACCGCACGAACGGCCGCGTTCATCCCTTGTGAGTCGCCACCGCTCGTTAAAACTGCGATTTTTTTTACTGCTGTCATGATGTTTCTTCCTCCTCTAGTTTCACTTCAGGCTCCCGCAACAAATCGCCTGACTTACATGTGCTTTCGAATCCAGCGACTGAAGATAAAGAAAAACACTCTTGTCATTGGACTATTCTTCATCAAACGCTTGGAAATGGCGCGAACTTCATGTTGTTCGCTTACTTTGGGATCAGACAGGTAAATGGCAAGTAATCCTTCAATGATCATTCGGTGAAAGGAGCTTCCCGGAATGTTCTGCACATCACTGCGCGCCATCTCCACAATAAAAGCAATTCGGTCCAGCATCGTCTCTACATTCTCATAGTAATTACAGAAGTTGAGATCTCCCCCGACACGATCCTCATCCTGGTCGATTAAATAATCGAGCATAATGTGTAATGCGCATACATGCGGAAAATAGGCGGTGTGGATTGAGGCTGCCTGTTCTTCAGTCAGCTGCTCATCGCTCGCAGCCAAAAACAGCATGAATACGCCCAGCGTAGAGCCAGTAGCGGCGGCAAATTCGTTCCAACGAAACTGAGGTGTGCGGTGACGATGCTCCGACCACCATTCGAGCAAAGCCGTTTCTCTCAGTTCCGGTTTGATATGCTTATATACCTGCAGGTCCGTGTATAGGCCTGCCAGATCCTGAATTTGAGGCTTGGCGGACGCATACCCAGGTAGCTGACGAGTCAACTCCTGACATGTAGTCACCAGATTCCGCAAGTACCCACCGTCATCCTGCTCCTCACGAAGAGCATAATAATTGACTGGTGTCGCCTCGGGATCTACCGCATCAAGCATGGATTGATGGAGCAGACGAAAGTCGTTCGGATCCATCGATGTGCTGCGGTCGCACAGATTGTCTAAATAATCACTGATTGTTTGGTAAGCAACAATTAGCGGAATTAAGATATGCCTCTTCGGCATATCGGGCAAAGCATAGACCGTACCGCCTTCGCAGTGGAATTGCTTGTCCCTGATGCTGGCGAGTGCCTGATTGCGCAATTCCTCATTCGGAATCTTCTCAGCCTCTTCACGCCACTCATCTAATTTTTTCCGCGTTTCCGGAATCGTGTACTTGTACACCTTTCTCATCAAATCCAATGAATTTCGTGGATATTGATGACGACTCTGATTTGATTGGCTCAAAATAAATGTGCCTCCACTTGGTTGATACGTATTAGAGCGATTTTTAACCAATCCTATTATAATATGAACCCCTTAATTGTACAAATGATGTAGCGCATAATCAGGGCAAAAAATCGCTTACACTGTCAAGGGTTTGTGATATACTAGCTTTATTTGAATCATCAAAGGAGTCCTTCACATGACGTCAAGTGAACCGCTCTCGTGGAGACGGTTATTTGCTTTTTTTGTGCCACTCGGCATATCTGCCTCTCTAGTCACCATCTCTCACGTTATCATCAATAGCACGCTTGCCCGCTCTGCTCACCCAGAGACGATCATTGCAAGCTATGCCATTGCCGGTAGCCTGCTTACTCTCACCGAACGCCCCTCGACCTTGTTACGGCAAACTTGCTCTGCACTCGTTCGGGACCGACTTTCTTTTCAAGCACTCACCTTTGTAACCAAAATATTTCTCGCCTGTGTCCTTTTGATCGGATTCGCCATTGTCTATTCCCCTATTGGTACAGGTGTTTTCAAATATTTATTTGGCGT
Organism: Paenibacillus sp. DCT19; assembly: GCF_003268635.1. Taxonomy (NCBI): domain Bacteria; kingdom Bacillati; phylum Bacillota; class Bacilli; order Caryophanales; family Paenibacillaceae; genus Paenibacillus; species Paenibacillus sp. DCT19. Next base: position 2,252,560 of record NZ_CP029639.1, on the reverse strand, counting down.
TAGTCCTGATTTGTTATCCCATGTTATTGATGTTTATGAAATTTTGATGTACGTCAGTATTTTCTCTGTTATCCGTAACGTTTATCAAGGCATTATCATAACAAATAATCGAACGAAGTGGCTGACCATCGGCATGATCTTTCGATTAGCCGGGATGTACGGTCTGTCTCTCTATTTTATATATACTGATACGATTAATAGCGGACGTGTAGGTGCGATCATTTTTGCTGCAGGTATGATGATTGAGGCGTTGGTCAGCTTCATTGAGGGAAATAACATTAAACGAAATATGCCTGCAAAGCTCGAAGATCATCCCGTCGAAACGAGAAATGATGTATTTCGATTCTACAAACCTTTATTGCTTTCCAGCTTTGTCGCACTCTTCATCGGACCGGTCATTAATATCGTGCTTGGCAAAACAACGGGTATTGCTTTAGCGATCTCTTCCTTTGCTATTGCCAGCAGTTTGATGCAGCTGATGCTGAGCTTTTTTACGTACATTCACCAAATTGTGCTCAATTTCTATGAGATTGACGCGAAACTAGTCAAAAAATTTGCACTCGTCACCGGATTTATCCCTTTTGCCATGACCGTATCGATTGCATACACACCCCTAGGTCCATGGGTGATGGAAAATGTCATGAGTGTTCAGGGTACTCTGTTAGAGCAAAGTCTATGGACCTTGCGCGCCTTTGTGCTCTTTCCTCTGATCTCGCCTTTTCTCGATTACAGCAACGGGCTCATTTTATTACGAGGACAGACCAAAACGATGTTCCGCTCACAAACAGCCAATGCAATCTGCACGATCATCGTTCTGCTTATTCTAGTAAGCATCTTCCCGGCGTGGAATGGCATGATTGGAGCCGTCGCACAATCTCTGGGGTTACTCGCGGAACTAGTTATCGTATGGTTGGTTATTCGGCGTACGACCAAAGAACCTTCGATGTCTACTCGATCTTCTAGGAAGTCGACTTCACTCAAAGGTTAGTGCTGGAAAGTTATTTAGGATTGGAGTTTTCACAACATGAAATTAAGTCACAACGCCCGCCCAGATCAAACCTGGCTGCGGGCACTGATGTTCACTATTTTCGGTTCAACAGTACTGGTAGTTTCTTATTTCCAGCTATTCTTTAGCCACCTTGGTTTTTCTCGCGCAGAGATCGGTTACTTGTACGGGATCGGTCCACTTGTATCCGTATTCTCCAACATGTTCTGGAGTATGGCGAGTGATCGATATAAAACAGTGCGTAAAGTCATGATCATCTTGCTCGCAGGACAGTTTCTTACAGGTATTTTGCTAGCCAACGCAACAACATTTGGGGAAGTATTTATACTTGTGTCCTTATTTTACTTTTTCTATTATCCAATCTATCCGCTTGCAGACACGATGGCGATTACAACCGCTAATAAATATGGTAGAAATTTTACGACCATCCGTGTGTTTGGTTCAATTGGGTATGCCTTCTTCGCTCTTACCATCGGCTACTTTCTCGGTTCGTTCGGAGTAGGTTGGACCATGTGGTTATGTATCGTCTTAGCTGGAACTACACTGCTCATCAGTTTGCGTTTACAGGATCAACCCTCCAGTGGTAGCACGAAGATGGAGCTTTCGGGGTTATGGGCTATTCTAAAACGCCGAGAGGTGCTGAGCTTTTTCGCCTGTGTTTTTTTGCTTGCCATGGGTCATCGAATGAATGAAGCCTTTCTCACCATTACGCTCAAAGAATTGGGCGCTGGCGAAGGCTTAATTGGCTGGTCACTACTGATCTCTTCTGTAAGCGAGATTCCAATCTTCATGTTGCTAAGCAAATACGGTAGTCGGTATAAGGAATTGCCGCTGATTGCCTTTGCTGCTCTAATGTATGCCCTACGTCTATTGCTGATGTCGATCTCTCATACGCCTGAAGCAGTGGTTGCGATTCAATTTATGCACAGTGTGACGTTCGGCATATTCTACGTTACCGCAGTTCGATACATTACCAACCTTGTACCGGATGAATACCGCGCCACAGGCATGGCTCTCTTTACGATCGTATGGTCAAGCTTAGCCGGTTTGCTTAGTGGAACACTAGGCGGACTACTGATTCAACATGCTGGTAGACAAACCTTTTATTTAACCGCGATGGCTTTCTCTCTAGCTGCGTTGCTTGGATTCGGCCTAAAGTTATTATTCAGCGGCACACGTCGAACAGGTTGATGAAATGGAATTCATCCAACTTCTCGGCTAACTGAATTAAATACGTCAAACTACACATAATGATAAATAATCATCAAAAAAAGCACAGCCTCCTAAATGGGGACTGTGCTTGTGTTCGTATATTCAGCTATAAGTCATTTATAAGAAGTCCGTTGACCGGAAAGATTCTTACAATTTAGTTACGTTAGCTGCTTGAGGACCACGGTTTCCATCAGTGATTTCGAATTCTACCGCTTGACCTTCTTCCAATGTTTTAAAGCCGTCGCCTTGGATTGCGGAGAAATGTACGAATACGTCCTCGCCGCCTTCAACTGAAATAAAGCCATAGCCTTTTTCTGCATTAAACCATTTAACTGTACCTTTCAAATGAACAACCTCCTAAAAATATCGCCATCTATGGCGAATACCCTTATTATACTGTAAGCCCCTCCATTTTGCAATTTTTCTTTTTTATAAATCCCGAAAAAATTTGCTTTGAATCGAAGGGTACGGTATCATTTTACCAAAACCGTTAGTTTGGAGACTACCTATGATAAAAAAACATGAAATATACAAAACAGACAAATGGAATATGATGACTGTGGAAGTACAAGGCAAGTATCTCGTGCTTCGTGAAATCTCTGAAGAATGGGGCGAGGAATGTCATACGTTCTTAAGCCGTCCAGCCTTAATGCATTGGGCTGAACGCCGTTTCCCAAAAGCCGATTTCGAGAACCGTGAGGATGAATGGCGCCAGCTTATGGCTGCCTTCAAAGAGGTCTAGATTGATGCAGCTCGATTCAAGTAATGTCGTCATATTTATTATTCTCGCCTTTTCCCTAGGAATTGTGCTGATTCTGGGACGTAATTCCATCCCGGATCGACTGAGAAGAGGCATGGCCCTGATCGCCACTCTCATGATTTGCTTTGCTTTCTTCCTAATTGTATATTTCCTCTACAATATGGGGGCTTAGCTTTTCAAATATTTCAACGTGTACCAGGTCATACTATACGAAATATTGGTATGACTGAGGAGGAAATACGTTGAACTACCGCAGATCATTCGCTATTTTGCTGGTACTTAGCTTAATTCCTTCGTCTCTGCCCATTTCAGCGGTCGAGGCGAAGACTGTTTCATCCATAGATTCATCATTACCATTAAGGAGGATTCCCATGAGTCAATTATTGAAACGTTCCGAGGTACCAACTGAACATACTTGGAAACTGGAAGATTTGTTTGCCGATCAGAAAGCTTGGGATCAAGAGTATGAAGAAGTCTCTTCTTTGACGAAGAAAGCCTCCGAATTTCAAGGCAAACTGGATAAACCCGAAGCATTAAACGCATGTTTCGAGCTGGAAGATGAGGTATCTCTCAAAATAGAGCGCCTTTTTGTGTACGCACGCATGCACCAAGATGAAGACACAGCTAATCCTACATATCAAAACCTTTCCCAAAAAGCGCAAAAGCTGAGTGTTCAAGTTGGGGAAGCCCTCTCGTTTGTAACACCTGAGATTTTGGCACTTCCAGACGACCAACTGGATGCATTAATTGCTGATGAGCAGCTTAAAGCTTACAAGTTCACTTTAGAAGAAATGAAACGGGAAAAAGCGCATGTTCTGAGCAAAACAGAGGAAGCTTTACTGGCTCAAGTGGGTAACCTCTCTCAAGCTCCGCAAACGATTTTTAGCATGTTGAACAATGCCGATCTCAAATTCCCAAAAATTAAGGATGAGCAAGGAAATGAAGTTGAACTGACACATGGCAGTTACATTCAATTCCTAGAAAATCCGAACCGTGAAGTTCGCGAACGCGCTTTTAAGGCGGTATATGAAACATATGGCAAACAAAAAAATACGATTGCTGCTGCCCTGAATGCCAATGTAACCAAAAATATGTTTTATTCAGACGTACGCAAGTATCCTTCTGTTCTGGAAATGTCCCTCTACGGCGACAACATTCCGAAGGATGTATACACAAACCTCGTGGATACCATTCACGAAAGCCTTCCTTTGCTGCACCGTTACATGGATCTGCGCAAGAAATTGCTTGGTGTTGATCAATTGCATATGTATGATCTGTTCGCTCCACTCGTAGATGAGTACAAGATGGATATCACCTATGATGAAGCCAAACAAATCGTCAAAGATGGCTTGAAGCCACTGGGGCAGGATTATGCTGATACACTTCAGGCAGGTTATGATAATCGCTGGATCGATGTATATGAGAATGAAAATAAACGCTCAGGCGCTTATGCATGGGGAGCTTACGGCACACACCCTTATGTCCTGCTCAATCACAAGGATAATCTGAACAGCATGTTTACACTTGCTCATGAAATGGGTCATGCACTGCATTCTCATTATTCAGATACAACGCTTCCGTATCGTGATGCGCAATACACCATCTTCCTTGCTGAAGTTGCATCCACCACGAACGAAGCATTGTTGATGGATTATCTATTGAATAAATCAACCGATCCAAAAGAGAAGTTGTATCTGCTAACTTATTATGCAGATCAATTCCGCACTACTGTATTCCGTCAAACGATGTTTGCCGAATTCGAGAAGATCATTCATGAACGTGCGGAGCAAGGTGACGCGCTTACTCCACAACTGCTATCCGAGATTTATTATGATCTGAACGTACAATATCATGGTAAAGACATGGCGGTAGACAAAGAAATTGAAATGGAATGGGCACGTATTCCCCACTTCTACAACAGCTTCTACGTGTACAAATATGCTACAGGCTTCTCCGCTGCAACAAGCTTCTCGAAGCAAATTCTGGAAGAGGGTCAGCCTGCAGTAGATCGCTATCTCGGTTTCCTGAAGAGCGGCGGTAGTGATTACTCCATCAACATCTTGAAAAAAGCTGGTGTGGATATGTCCTCACCGCAGCCGATCCGTGAAGCTATGAGCGTCTTCAAAGAACTGATCGAGCAGATGGAGGAATTAACCAAATAAGGTTGTTGTTCCATCCTTACGACCTGCATCCCTTGCCCATTCGGGCAGGGGATTTTATAATCATTGCAGGATACAACCTCAGGCTAATGGGGTAATGTATCTTAGTCCTGAATTGTTCAACAAGGAGGCACCACCATGAAAATGCAATGGGCGCTTATTGCAGGTCTTGTTTTTGCACTCTTAACCGGAATATTTGCTGTCATTAATGTGAATTCGGTGGAGGTTAACCTGCTCTTTAACACGTTCCAAATCCCGCTAATTCTACTGATTCTCGGTTGTACACTGATCGGTGGAATTATTGTAGGGTCATACGGCATCTATCGCCAATATCGACTGCAACGTGAAAACAAACAGTTGAAGCTACGCGTAGCTGAATTAGAGAATGCCGCACCCACATCAAGCACTGACACGTTCGATTCCTACGCTTCAATGGATACATTTGAAACAACTGAACCGGAAAGTTCTGTTGCTAATGACTCTATCGAAAGCCAGCGTAAAGGAAATCCTACAGGTACGTTGTAAAAAACAGGCAGCCTGCTGGCCTAAGGAATGGGTGAGCTCCAACATTCCTGCCAGACAGGCTGTATTTGTTCCACAACAATAATTTTTAAGGAGGAAGTTATACCATGTCTTTTACGATTAATGAATCCTATGTCTTAACTTTGCTTAAAAAAATGCTAGATACACCGAGTCCAAGTGGATACACACACCACATCATCGAGATGATTCGTGAGGAAGCAGACAAATTATCCATTCCTTTTGAATTAAACAATAAAGGCGGAGCGATCCTTACGCTGGCTGGACAAGATTCATCCAAAACGATTGGACTTAGCGCACACGTTGACACCCTAGGTGCAATGGTACGCTCAATTACTTCCTACGGCACTTTGAAACTAACATCTGTTGGCGGATTCTCCATGCAGAGTATTGAAAATGAATACTGCACGATTCATACTCGGGATGGTAGAAGCTACACAGGCACGATTCTCTCTCTTCATCCCTCTGTACACGTCTATCCCGATGCACGTACCTTCGAACGCAAAGAAAGTAACATGGAAGTTCGAATTGACGAAGTCGTTAATTCCAAGGAGGATGTATTAGGACTAGGTATCTGTGTCGGAGACTTCATTTCCTTCGATGCCAGAGCTGTCATTACACCAAGTGGTTATATCAAATCAAGACATCTTGATGATAAAGCCAGCGTAGCTGCCTTATTTGGCATACTGGAGTCTGCTCACCGCGAGGGCTGGAAGCCTCTACATAACGTGTCATTGTTAATCTCCAACTACGAAGAAGTGGGGCACGGAGCATCCTATATCCCTGCCGAGATTAGCGAAATGATCGCTGTAGATATGGGAGCTATGGGTGATGATCTCAGCTGCAAAGAAACCGATGTATCGATCTGTGCCAAGGATTCTTCGGGTCCATACGACTATGAGATGACAAGCCGCTTAATCGAGCTAGCAAAAGTGAGCAACATGGATTATGTCATCGACATTTATCCACAATATGGATCAGACGGTTCCGCTGCGTTACGTGCCGGCAACAACATTCGAGCTGCACTCATTGGCCCAGGGGTTCACGCCTCTCACTCCATGGAGCGTACGCATAAAGACGCAGTGTTAAACACCGCGCGATTGCTCACGGCATATATAACAACCAAATAAGCTAAACGTCATACAATAGGCAATTTCATAATGTAAAAAGAAGCACTTACCATCTTCTGTCCGTCTTATCAAGTTGAATAATCAGTAACCGGCATTTAACGTAAATAGGGTACGTCTTGCACCATAACTTCATGGATAGCAGGGCGTACCCTATTTTAGATTTTTTTATAGGATATAGAAGCATGAAGCTAATCGGCAAGCTCAATATGTTGATGATAACGACGCTCCAAGCTCTCCTTGCTTGCCTGATGTGCACGTATTTCATTTTTTAGAACATGCATAGTACGGCGGATCGTACTTTGTCCCTCCTGCACCTGAGATTCAGCTTTACGAATTTTGTCCTGAACCATCCAATCCACGAAGAGGTTATCGAAGAAATAATCAGCGAACGATAACAAACCTCCGAGTTCTAAGTCGGCTTTGACCGCCATTTTGACATCATCCAGCTCCTTCTGAAAACGTTTCAGATGTCTTCCAGCTTCATTGATGGCAGATTGTGCATCATCCATTCGGCTACGCTTGATATGAGTGGAGATCATACCACCACCCATCATATCATACGCTCCCCAGTTCCCTGCCGACTTTAGAGCCTCTGCAGCACGATCCAAGGCGAGCATTAGACGTTTACCTTCTCGCTCCGCCTCATGTAGCTCCTTCAACTCCCCGATGACATGTTCGCGATCCTCTGCCATCTGTTGTAGTTCATGATCTCTGGCTAGTAAATGGTGTTCCTTCTTGCCCCATAGCTGCTTGTAATCACTTTCCCAGAACTGAAGTTCACGTTGTCCATCCAGCTCACGCTGTACCTGTAAACGCTGTTCTTGCACATCCTGTAACATGCGGCATGCCGTGTCATACTCAGCTTTGCTCTCCATAAGCTCCAGCTCTTCCTTCTCTAACCGTTCCTGTTTCTTACCAATAAAGTTATAGAAAAATGCCGACAATGTCATGCTATTTAAACGATCTACATCGCTTTGTTCCTTTTTCAAATGCTCCAAGCGTCGCTCTACTTTGGCTTTCCACTCGTTCTCTTCCTCGTTTAGTTTCGCAAGCCTGCTCTTCCACTTCTCGTAAATTCTCCCCTTTTCCTTCAGAATCGCCAATTGCTCATTCAATTCTTTATAATTCATGTGGTACCGGCTCCCTCCTATGGAATTCTTTACTTATTACAACGTAATGAAAGGAGAAACGTTTCATAATAATGCAATTCACATTTTCGGAGAGATCAAATAAGTTCATCCAAAAATGCGGACAATGATCACCTCCGACTATAACGATGGATGAGTACTTAAACGGTGTGACAGCCAATTATTCAGCCAATCACTTGTCATGATTTCGTTATTTAGACAGCAAGGAATACGAAACATAGCGTCGAATAAAAAAATAATATGTTAGTTTCTTCCTGTTTGTTTCTTGAAATAGAGACGATCTTGGTCAGCTCTTGGTGAGGTATCGTTTGCTTGTGAAGCAACTGAATTTCTTCCCACTTTATTCTGGAGGTAATTTTAATGAATATTGAGCAAAGAAGGACTTGGAACGAAAACCATAAGCAATTAACCGAAATCATTTTAAATGCAAATGAACATGTTCCAACGATTAAGCTTTTTCTCGATCACCATGCCTTGTTATACTCATCGAAAATGAGTAAGGATCGTATCCATACCTTAGAGGACATTGTTCTAGAACATATGCATGAAAGTAACTTAAGGAAGTATCCCGTACGCGCTCGAGATACAAAAAATTCAATCGTATGGCATCTCTGGCATATCGCAAGAGTTGAGGACATAACAATGAATATTTTAGTTGCTGACAGTCAACAGGTACTTCATTCTGATCAATGGCTACAAAAAATGAACATCCGTTTTTCCCATAGCGGAAACAGTATGAGTGATGATGATATTGCAGAATTAAGTTCACTGATCAATATAGAATCATTGTTAGAATATAGGATCGCCGTAGGAAAACAAACCCGACAAATCGTTTCGTCACTGCAGCCAGGCGAGTTTAGAAATAAAGTACAAGATAGTAGGATTAAAAAGTTGTTTGATGAAAAGGCTATTCTTCAAGAAGCAAGTGATATTGCTGAATATTGGAGCAAGAAAACAATCGCCGGACTTGTACTAATGCCAGCGACAAGACATAATTTTTTACATTTGAATAAATGCGTTCGCATTAAAGATCAGCTGAAAAAGGAAATGAAACAATTAAACCGACTTAAATAACCTAGCCTGAATAGAAAAAGCCCTTTTTCACAGGCAACATCATGTTGCGTTTGAAAAAAGGCTACAGTTTCAGGGTTTAATTCAACTTTTGTTTGAACTTTCAAGCTATGAGCTTGCACTTACCATTCTAGTTAAGAAGCAAAGCAATCTTACGATTTGTTTTGCTCAATTTGCTCTGCCAATTCATTCAAGTACGTCCAACGTTCCATCAGTTCTTCTAAATGACGCTCAGCCTCTGCCTGTTCCGCCATTAACTCCTGCAGACGGGCGGAGTCACTGAAGGCTGCCTCCATCTCGGTATTAATTCGAGCCAGATTAGCTTCAGCCTTCTCAATATTCTCATCAATTTGATCATATTCACGTTGTTCCTTGAAGCTGAATTTCAGCTTAGGCTTCGCTGTAGAAGTAGCCGACTTACGCTCATCCGTTGAAGATTTGGAATCAACATTCTCCGCCCCACTTTTTGTCTGAGAGGATGCAGCCGTATTAGATGTCACGTTTTTTAACATCCATTCTGCATACTCACTATAGTCGCCCACATGAACCCTTACAGCACCTTCACCTTCAAAGGAGAGAACCTTATCTACCGTACGATCCAAGAAGTATCGATCATGGGATACGACGAAGACAACGCCAGGGAAATCATCCAGATAATCTTCTAGTACAGCCAATGTCTGAATATCCAAGTCATTCGTTGGCTCATCGAGCAATAAAACGTTAGGTGCAGCCATTAATACACGAAGCAAATATAGTCTACGCTTCTCCCCACCCGACAACCGAGAGATTGGCGTCCATTGAGCTGTTGGCGTAAATAGGAAACGTTCTAACATCTGCGAAGCGGTAATTAGCGAGCCATCAGCCGTTTTCACGTTCTCGGCAACTTCCTTGATGTACTCAATAACCCGCAATGTTTCATCCATCTCCTGATGTTCCTGTGTGAAGTAACCGAGATTAACGGTTGGCCCCAAAGAAACCTCACCTGCGTCCGGTTCCAGCTTACCGGAAATCATCTGTAACAGCGTCGATTTACCACTACCATTTGGACCAACAATCCCCACTCGATCTCCTGGTACAGCGATGTAACTCAGATCTTCGATCAGTTTACGTCCACCTACTGATTTGGATAAATGCTCAATCTCCAGAATCTTCTTCCCTAGACGGGTCGAGCCAACCGAAACGTCCATCGAACCGGAGCGGTTCAGCCCTTGTTGATCCTTCAATTGCTCATAGCGATCAATTCTCGCTTTTTGTTTGGTCGTACGAGCTTTTGCACCGCGTCGAATCCAAGCAAGCTCTGTACGCAGCAGATTTTGCCGCTTCTGCTCTGATGCAGACTCACGTTCTTCTCGCTCCGCTTTTAATTCTAGGAAACGCGTATAGTTCGCTTCGTACCGGAATAATCGTCCATGGTCTAGCTCAAGCATCACATTAGCAACACGATCGAGGAAGTACCTATCATGCGTAATCATCAAGAGAGCTCCACGCCGTTTTTGCAAATATTGCTCCAGCCACACAACAGAGTCATTATCAATATGGTTGGTCGGCTCATCCAGAATAAGCAGCTCACACGGATGAATTAACGCAGAAGCTAGAGCTACCCTTTTACGCTGTCCTCCAGATAATGTGCCCATACGTGCGTCGAATTGTCGAATGCCCAGCTTGGATAGAATGCTTTTGGCTTCGCTCTCCATCTGCCAAGTCTGGAGGTGTTCCATCTGTTGATTCAAACGCATCAGTCGCTCTTGCAAAGCTGGGTCAGAAGAATTAAGTTCCAGTAATTCCATCGTCTCGGTATATTCACGCACTGTCTTCATCTCAGGGCTATCGCCTTCAAATACTTGTTGCAGTACGGTATTGTCTGGATTAAATTGAGGATTTTGCGCGAGAAATTGAATGCGTACATCATTCCCGATGGCAATCTGTCCACCATCCGCAGGTTCAATACCTGCTATTACACGTAGAAACGTTGACTTTCCTGTTCCATTTACCCCAACGACACCAATTTTATCTTGATCCCCCATACCAAATGAGGCATCCTTGAACAATATTTTTTCGCCATAGCTTTTGGAAATTTGCTCTACAGTCATTATGTTCATCGTTTGTACCTACTTCTCTGTAAATTGATATTCTATATATCTTGTTACTACGTTCTATACTTGAATAAACGAACGGCAGCCATCCAAGAACAGTGCAGCCGCAAAGGAAATGCGTTTGTTCAGATCATCCTCGTTAAACTCAGGATTAAGCATAATGTCCATTTTCAGCCGATCCAGAATTCCTATATAAGCCTCAGCTAAGAGCACAGGCTCAGGTACATTGGCGCTTTTCAGCACCTCACATACCATACTCATATATTCATTCATGAACCCCTTCATAAACTTCATCAGATCAGGGTCATTATTAGGTGCCATAAAAAATAGTTTCGTATGATTACGCCGCTCATAATAATAAGTTAAGTGCGTTTTCGCGATAGCACCAAGCTTGTCACCCGTATTATCATTGGATTTCAAAGCATAATCAAGACGGCTAATAAAGCTATTACAGTCCCGCTTCGATACAGCAATAAATAATTGTTCCTTGCTTTTGAAATATAAGTAAATCGTGCCCTTTGCAATGCCGGCCTCATCTGCAATATCGGACATCTTGGTCTCATAAAATCCTTTTGAACCAAAGATACCATAAGCCGCATCCAAAATAGCCTCTGATTTGTCTCCTTGAACAGTACTCAACAGTACTCCCTCCCTACAACGCCAAAATAATCCCTAATACAATAGCCAAACATCCGCCAATAAGCGAGCTTAGCACGTTTACCAGATCGTTACTCATCCATGACCATCCACGTGAATGCACTGTAGAATGACCGCAATGTTCAGCAACCTCCACCTCGCGTCCACACACTGTACAACGGTACATATGCTGGAGCGTCGCTCCTAGATAAGAATCTGCAAATGCGCCTCCAAGACCACCGACTAGTCCAACACTCATCCAACCGAACAAGCCTAGTCCTTCCAGTCCTGCAATCCAAGAAAAGAAAAACGCACCTAATCCAATTAAGGCTCCACCCACAGCAGCAGCCATAGTTCCTAGCCAGGATACACCTCCCGAAGTACCGGGTGTAAGTACCTTCCATGTCACTACTGAGCGTGGTGGTCTACGACTCAAACTTCCCCACTCCGTCGCCCATGTATCCGATGTAACGGTAGCCATTACACCGATAAATGCATACATCCAGAATGGATGTGGAGCAATCCAGTTTGCTAGACATAGCACCATGCCTATCCCACCGTTAGCCAGCACTTGACCAGCGTCCCGGTTTCCTGTTTTGGCATAGGACTTCTCCAGCTCCTGCTTGCGATCCTTATGATATTTGGAGAGTAGCGTTGAGGTGATGAAAAATAATAGCAGCGTTCCAAACCAGAACAGGTTACCTGCCCCATAATAAATCGTTCCCATCAACACAGCCGCAAGACTGCCAGATTGGGTGAGTGATTTTTTTCGGTAGGCTGCTCCAGCTACGATTAAAGCGCACACCGCGCCAATGATCCAGTTCATACATTCTCCTGCACATGGTAGCTCACAGCGCCCACATGACGTCATTTATATTTTTGAAATCTAATTATACCACGGTTTGATCCTAATGCCGAAATACGAACTCATCAGCTAATTACGTGATGAAGCTTCGGTCACGAGATGGAATTCATTACCACACAGGTTTTATTTCTATTTAAGTTTGAGTTCAGGTTCTTCAATTACACTATATCTAGAGCAAGTACATACCAAATGAACTATAATTCCAAATTGAAATGAGGATGACCTTTATGAATATGAAACGTGTAATCATTGTTGGTACGATGATTGTAACGATGTCTTTTGCCGGAACAGCTTGGAGTAAGTCCGCCATTACACCGATTCCCCTTGCCAAATGGTCTATTATCAGTATGAATGCAACGGATCAGAGTGAACAGAATGAGGATGCATTGCTTCATGCTCTTAATCAAACTACGGACGCCGAATTCGTTCGAGATTTGTATGCCGGTAAATCGCTACGAATGATCGCTGAGGAAAACGATGGTGATATCGATGCGGTCATCGCTCTACAAGTTACCCAGCTTAGCAAACAGTTGGATGAGCGACTTGCGAATGGAAGTATCAGTTTGGAACAGTATACTGCACAACAATCAGAACTCATATCATTGGTAACTGAGAGCGCTAATACCTCATACCTATCCATATAAGTGCAGCAAACATTTAGCGGGCTCGAACAGCACTCCCAATCTCATTGGCATATAAAAAAGGAGCGTTTGCACGCCCCTCTTGTTATTCATGTTACTCTCAATCAAATGCTCTATGTTTAATTAGCTGCTACAATCGTACACTTACCAACCGACTCGCCATTCCAAGTGAGTTCAAGTACATCGCCAGCTACAGTTGATCCGACACCCTCAGGTGTACCGGTGAAAATGACATCACCTTCTCCAAGACCGTAGTGTTGTCCCACGTAGTCCACAATCGTCTGGAGATCGAAAATCATATTACGAATATTACCGCGCTGAACCTCTTCACCATTTTTACTCAGCGTAAAATCAGCCTTTTGTAATGAATCTACATCTGTGAAGGTTTGAAACTCTGTGATCGGCGCTGAATTTTTGAAACCTTTGGCCGCAGTCCATGGGTGACCCTTCTTCTTAATCACCGACTGTACATCACGTAATGTAAAATCGATACCGAAAGCATACGCATCAACCAGATCCAGAATAGAGCTTCCTGGCTGGTAGTTCTGTCCGATCCGAATTACTAATTCGGCTTCATAGTGTACTTCACCTTTGGTAGAAGGCAATGCAATTGCTTCTCCATTAAGCGGCACAACCGCATGAGAAGGTTTCATAAAAATCATCGGCTCATCTGGTACCGCGTTACCCAATTCTTCAGCATGCAGTTTATAATTGCGTCCTACACAGTATACGTTACGAATATTTGTCAGCATCTTTAGATAACCACCTTTACCAGATTCATTAGCACAGATTAAGAATGTATTTTACTATTTCATATAAATACATATTATAATTCACTTCGAAATGATTGCAAATTAGGGTCTGAAGAAATGACGCGTCGTTTCGTGGAACGCCTTTTCCCACACATCAGGACAATTCGTACATAACATCAGCGTAGGATCAATTGCCGCGAGGCGTTTCATAATCGTTTTGTCATCCACTGTCCAAGCCATCACCTGAATCTCCTCGTGTTGCATCTCACGCATCAAGGATTTATCCACATTCGTATAACCGATGGATAGGAAGCTGCACTGCAATTGTTTCAATCGAGCTAACAGATCGCCTGGACGAGCATCAATGATCAATCCCGTTTGAAACTCTGGTGCGATCTCTTTCGCTTTAGCTAATGCTTTCGGTTCAAAGGAAGTCAGCACCACATCATGCTGCATATGTCTTTGTCGCACTTCATGAATGACGGCGGCAGGAAGATCAGGATACATATCACCTTGCGTTTTCAGCTCAATATTCAGTCGAACCTTGCCACAGCAACGATCAAGCACCTCGCCAAGTGAGGGAATCCGTTCTCCTGCATAACTTTTTCCTTTCCAAGATCCTGCATCTAACCTTTGAATCTCAGACCAATCGGTCTCCCGTACTAGACCCTCTCCATCTGTAGTTCGATTGAAGGTAAAGTCATGAATGACAACAGGAACACCATCACGTGAACATTGTACATCCAGTTCGATCCATTGCACTTGTGGCTGCTCCATAGCCAGTTCAAAGGCTGCCATCGTATTCTCTGGTGCAATGGAAGAAAACCCACGATGCGCGACACAGCTATTGTTCAATCTGATCCACTCCTCCGCAACGTTCTAGCTTCATTCATATATGACTTACAGTTACATTCATCAATATGCTCAATACTAATTAACTTGGGGTAGCAATACCACTAGCATCAAATCGAACACCTGGCGAAAGCTCCGTCATCTGCTGTAGCAGTAACTTATTAGCTTCACCTAGCATAGGAATAGCCTGACCCAGTGCAGCTTCGTAAGGAATCACCTTCATGCTGCATTTAGCTTCTGCACTACAGCGAGCTTGAAATACAGCCGTTTTCCACGTTTCCTCTGTGGTTGATTTGGAAAAAATAAAATTCCCTGTACTATATGCAATCCATTTACCCTTATAGTATTCCATACCTTGTAACACATGCGGATGCCCCCTATAACAAGGTCTGCTCCTGCATCTACAAATTCATGTGCCAAGCGCGTCTGGTCATCATTAGGTGTACTTACTCGCTCTACTCCCCAATGCGCCACGACAATAACGAGATCTGCATTTTTGCGCGCATCCTGAATGGCTTTTACTGCGGCAGTGGAACTGTAGGCTTCAGCTACACCAGCTCGATTGCCTTCCGCCTTCCAACTGGTTTCAGGAACCACACGGCTGAAGCCAAGTAATGCAATCTTCATTCCCTTACGCTCCAAATATGCCGGTGCAAATGCTTCATCCTGATTCATGCCTGCTCCGGTGTGAGCGATTCCATATTCCTTCAAATAACCTAGCGTATCCACTAAACCCTCTACACCCTGATCCAAAATATGATTGTTCGCGAGATTAACCGCATCAAATCCCGCATCTGCCATAGCCGCTAACGCTTTGGGCGAGGATTTGTAAACATATGTTTTGTTCGCTGCACCTGTACCACCAGTCGTTACCGGTGTTTCCAAGTTTCCAATCGTCAGGTCGTCATCCTTAAAGAGGTTTCCTAACTTCTGAAAGGGGTAATCGTATCCATTCTTCTCCAGCAGCTCAGCTACTTTTCCCGAGAACTGTATGTCCCCGACAAAATGAATCGTTACATCATTAGCTGAATGAACAGGCTCTTGGTTCCCTGGTGCTGCTGCCGAGCTCCCATTTCCTGTAGAGCTGTCTGACTTAGACGGTTTGGCCGGCTGCTTTACGTCCGTTCCAGACGTATTATTCGTATCCGTGTTGGCGGCTTCTTCCGTGTTGTCCGTCTGGTCATTACTAGTCTCTTCAGCATCTTGGTCATTGGACACAGCCGGCTCCTCTTCTGCCGTATCATCCGTCTCAGGGGTTGCCTCAGGTGTCGTTAACGAGTCACCTCCTTGAGGTTCAACCTCACCGGAGGACTCTGGAGTGACCGTTGTCTCCTCCACCGCACGATCTGCCTGCTCTCTCATTTCAATGGCATAATACAAGCATACAAGTCCGATCATAACTATCAGCAACAAATTAATGACCCAAACGATCCGTTTGCGAGTACGTCTCGTTTTTTTCTTTACTTCACTTCGTTGAGATCTTGGCGGATACATAGGCAACTCCTCTTCTATACAGCAATCTTAACCATTATACCAGCCATGGTATGGAATGGTATAAAAAAAGCTGTCTTTCCTGTAGAAAATCTACGCTCAAGACAGCTCTTTATGAGATGGTTCAAAAGAGTTTCTTTCGAACATTCAATCTCTGTTAATTCGCGGCAAGTTGCTGTACCGCTAGCATCGACATTTCTTTTGCCTGTCTGATGCAGTCAGGTAACCCCACACCTTCATAACCCGCACCCGCGATATAAACACCAGGCAACTGTTTGCCAAGCTCTTCACGCAATGCAGAGATATGCTCTAAGTGACCTACCGGATATTGTGGCATCGATTTACGAAGTCGAGTGATCTCAGCAAAAATCGGCGTGGCTTCAATGCCCATTGTCTCTCGAAGATCCTTCATCACCAATTCAGTGAGTGCATCATCCGGAAGCTCCACATTTTGCTCATCCCCGGAACGGCCAACATAACAGCGCAGCAACACTTTATCATCTGGGCTAGTATGCAGCCACTTTGTTGATGTCCATGTGCAGGCAGTGATGTTGCGGCCTTCCTTACGCGGAACGAGGAAACCCGAACCATCGAATACGTGCTCTACATCCTTTTTCTCAAAGGCAAGTACCACATTGGCTACAGATACATAATTGATCGCATCAAGTGCTGCCGTATCCACATGGGGTTGCAGTAACGATGATGCTACATACGTAGGCACTGTAATTACAACCTCATCCGCATCAAGGCTCTTACCATTGTCCAATTGCACCGTATATCTAGCGTCGTTTCCAGCCTGAACATTCAATGCTTGTACTGAAGTATTCATCAGTTGCTCGACATCCTGTAGATCATGTACAAGTGCATGAACCAGGCTTTGAAGGCCTTGACGGAAATTAAGGAAAGCACTTTTTTTCGTGCCTGTGTGAGTTTCTGCAGGCTTACGACCTGTCATCATACCTCGAATCAGGCTGCCATAGTCCCTCTCAACCTCTCCGAATTGAGGAAAAGTAGCCTGTAGACTTAATCGGCGCATATCCCCTGCATAAATGCCTGCAAGTAATGGTTCTGTTAAATTTTCAAGAACCTCTGTGCCTAGACGTCGTTCAATCATATAGCCTAATGACTCATCTTCTGTTGTACGTTTGGGAGGAATGAAGAAATCCATTAACGCACGCAGTTTACCTGCAGGGGATACCAGACCACTCCGCAGAAAAGGTCTAAGCTCCGTTGGAATACCCAGAACGAGTCCTGCCGGCATCGGATGAAGCTTGCCGCGCTGCATGATGTATGTCTTCTTGGACTCCGGATTTTGACTGACGAGTTCATGATCCATCTCAAGTTCCTTAGCCAGATCAATCATCGCAGTTTTGCGAGCAAGGAACGAATCAGGTCCCTTTTCGATAACAAATCCGTCACGGTGAAGAGTCTCAATCATACCGCCCATGGAGGAACTTTTCTCCACCAGAGTGATCACGGGTTCAAACCCCGCTTCCCGATAATGTTTCCGTATATAGAATGCCGCGCTGAGGCCGGTTAGTCCGCCGCCTACAACGACGACACGCCGTTTCTTATCTTCCATTACACATCCGTTCCTTGCTGCCACTGGCTTAGAATGACGTCACTGAGCGTCTCCATATAGAGTGGATCACTGTTCAGAGAATCCGTACGCATGAGGCGCATATCGATCTCTTTAGCAATTGCTTTGGCTTCAATATCCAGATCATACAGCACTTCCAGATGATCTGATACAAAACCGATTGGAGCGACTAACACATCCTCCACCTGCTCACGGGAAAGCTCCTGAAGTGTATCCAAAATATCAGGACCAAGCCAAGGCTCTGCTGTACGACCGGCACTCTGCCAAGTGAATTGCCAGTTCGTGATGCCCAAACGGGAAGCAATGACCTCAGACGTTTCCAATAGCTGTTGCGGGTAAGGGTCACCGATATCTACAATCCGTGCTGGCAAGCTATGTGCGCTGAACAATACACGAACATCCCCACGTTTGGCTCCTGCCTCTTCGAACATATCCAACTTCGCACTTACGCGTGAAGACAGAGCCTGAATCAGCTTCGGATGCAGATGATAGCTCTCGACAAAGGACATCTTTATGCCCATTTCTTCCGCCTTCTCACGCGCACGCTTAATATAGCTGCCTACACTCATTGTGGAATAATGGGGAGCAAGTACGATCCCAATAGCCGACTGAATTCCGTCCTTTGCCATCTGCTCCACACCATCTTCAATGAAAGGATAAGCATGCTTGAGCCCCTGATAACACTTGAACTCTACCTGACTTGCACGCTCGTCCTTATTCAATGTCTCTTGCAGCGCCCGAACTTGATTGTCGGTGTTTTCCCGAAGGGGGAACACGCCCCCACAATTGCTTCATAGCGATCACTAAGTTCCTTCAATTGCTCCGGCTCAGGTGCACGGCCTCTTCGAATGTGTGTGTAATAAGCCTCGATGCTCTCCATATTTTCAGGTGTGCCATACGACATCACGAGTACGCCTACAGTATTAGTCATTAGTAATAGTCACCTCAGTTTTTAAAGCTTCTGTTGAATACTCATGTATATATGCTGTCAGCTCTCTTAATTTATCAAGCGATGCTTCCGGAAAGAGTCCATGTCCCAGATTGAATATATAACCCGGCTCTTGGATACCTTGATCAATGATTACTTTTGCCTGTTGTTTAAGCAATTCCATCGGCGCAGTTAACACATACGGATCCAGATTACCCTGTACGGCAAACTTACCACCTAATCTTTTGCGGCCTTCTGAGATAGATACTCTCCAGTCCAATCCAATAACATCTGCTTGCAGATCTACCAAAGTAGGCAGCAGTTCGCCTGAGGCTACACCAGGGAAATAAATTTTCGGTACATTCAAATCGGACAATTCGGTAAAGATACGAGTAATCGTAGGCAACACATAGGTTCTAAAATCATTTGGTGAAAGGGCGCCTACCCAGCTATCAAATAACTGGAATGCCTTACCGCCGTTGGCAATGTGTGCACGAACATATGTAATTACCATATCACCTAATTTTTGCATCAATTGATGCCACATTTGCGGCTCACTATACATCATCGTTTTGGTTCGAATGTAGCCTTTTGAAGGTCGACCCTCAATCAGGTAACTAGCAATCGTGAACGGTGCACCGGCAAACGTAATGAGCGGCACATCTAATTCTTTATCCAAAATTCGAATAGTTTCTAATATATGTGACAGATCACCTTCAACGTCAATGGGACGCAAACGCTCCACATCAGCCGCTGTCCGAATCGGATTATCAATGACCGGTCCAATGTTTTTGACAATATCAAAATCAATGCCAAGCGAAGCAACCGGATTCATAATATCTGAATACAAAATAGCCGCATCCACGCCTAATTTACGGACGGGCATGAGGGTTACTTCAGCCGCGAGCTCGGGCCGCTGGCAAATTTCGAGCAAAGAATATTTTTCTTTAATTTTGCGATATTCGGGATCGTAACGTCCAGCCTGCCGCATGTACCATACTGGAACACGGTCAACTTGTTGTTTGAAACTCGCCCGAATCAGACGATCATTATAGCTCATGTAAGAAGCCTCCAATAGTTTTTGGACTCATAATTACCATTATGCCCTTTTTGAAGTTCTGTAACAACCTCGTATAGATGTGTTCCAATGACAATACTATGACATTCGTTACACCCCTCATCCATATGCCAATTGTGTTATAATAGTTAGATGGTGTTTTTCGAGAATTACAGAAAAAGCTTTGAAAGGAAGTGAAAGCACTTTGAAAACATGGAAAGTTAATCTCATTGTGCTTTGGTTTGGACAGTTTCTGGTCAACTCGGGCATGACCATGATTACCCCATTTTTGTCCCTTTACCTCGCAAGGGATCTGGGCGTGGTGGGCGAGCATGAAATTGGCATCTGGGCGGGATTTATTTTTGCAGCCAATTTCCTCACGTCCTTTTTGTTCCAACCCTTATGGGGCAAGCTGTCCGATAAATACGGGCGCAAAATTATGCTACTGCGCTCAGGGTTCGGGATGGCGATCGTTATCGCGTTGATGGGTCTTGCACAAAACCCTTGGCAGTTGCTCTTATTACGCCTTCTGAACGGTACAATCTCAGGCTTCAACCCTGCCGCAGTCTCCCTCATTTCGGGAACAACACCCAAAGATCGTATGGGATTCGCCATGGGAATCAGTCAGTCTGGACAAGTTGCCGGCACAATCTTAGGTCCACTCATGGGCGGTTTGTTAGCTGATGCTGTAGGATTTCGGCCTATATTCTATATTACAGGCGGATTAATCTTCGCCGCTTCTATGCTTGCTATGTTCCTTGTAAGAGAGAAGTTTGATCGCCAAGAAGCAGCCAAGCTGCCTGAACAATCCGTATTGTCCGGTTTGAAGGAGCTGAATAAATCACCACAATTACCTGTGCTCTTCGCCGTAACGTTCCTGCTACAATTTGCCATGATTAGCCCAATGACCTTATTGCCGCTATATGTGCAGGAGCTTCATGGTTCGGCTCTAAATGTTGCGTTCTGGGCAGGACTTGTAGGGGCAGTTACCGGCATGTCCAATATGGTGATGTCACCATTCCTAGGCAAATTAAGTGACCGGATCGGGGCACACAAGGTGCTCACCTTCTCTCTCATCGGGACTGGGCTTATGTTAATTCCCCAAGCCTTTGTGCAGAGCGTGTGGCAGCTCATCTTAGTTCGGTTTGCAATGGGGGTATTTATGGGTGGATTGTTACCAAGCGTGAATGCCCTGATACGTTCGTACACACCAGATGGGATGATCAGCCGTGCTTTTAGTTTCAATACGAGTACACTTGCGCTTGGAAACATGCTAGGTGCAATCATCGGTGGTTTCATGGCCGGATTTATCGGCATCGAAGGTTTGTTTATCGTCTCTGGTGGATTGCTACTTCTCAACATGGTCTGGGTGCGGTTCAAATTGTACAAAAGACCTGTCCGTATTGAACAGAGCTGAACATAATATAAGTTTGGTACAGTAGCATCGCAGAGCCATGTGCAGTGTTCGCAGCATGTGAGCACAACATGCAGCAAAAAGCCGCTTCAGCGCCATTTCAGGCCTGGGAGCGGCTTTTCTTTTATTTTCGTTTATAATCTTCGTTCGTGAAATTGAATCGGATATTCCTTGACGCCAAAAACAAAGGCGCTTTGAATTGGCTCCAATACCGTATCAGGGACTAATTGTATCTGTTCCATACGCTGAAGCAGCGTGTGCAGCACAACTCTCGCTTCGAGCCGAGCCAGCGGTGCACCTAGACAGAAATGAATTCCGAATCCAAATCCCATATGTCGGTTCGGCTTACGATTCGATACGAATTCATCCGCATGTTCAAACCGCGCACCGTCACGATTGGCAGCACCAACCCAGGATATAACCTGTTCACCGGGTTTAATCCTATGGCCTCCTAGTTCTACCGTCTCCTTCGCCACACGTCCAATCGCCACAATCGGCGGATAATAACGCAGCGTCTCTTCTACGGCACTCACGACCCGATCGGGATGCTCACGCAATTCAACCTGTAATTCGGGTTGTTCAGAGAGGATGCGCACTGCGTTTGCGATGAGGTTGGTTGTTGTCTCATTCCCGGCTGCCAGCAAGAGAATACAGAAATTGACCACTTCTTCCTCGGTTAACTTCTGACCCTCAATCTCTGCAGCGAGTAGCAAGGAGATTAGGTCGTCCTGCGGCTCTAAACGGCGCTGTTCCATAATGTCTGTGAAATAGGCGTATAACTCCTGCATATTCTGCTGTTTCTCTTTGGCCAACTCCTGAAATGCCTCTTCACTGTCATCGCTTGCGCCCTTCACAAGCACATCAGACCAATGCTTGAATTCACGCCGATCTGTAGCCGGAACCCCAATCAGTTCAGCAATGACGATGACAGGTAGCGGTGTTGCGAGATCATCAATCAGATTCATCCTTCCTTTGGACAAATGCGGAGCCAGCAGCTCATCTGTGATTACCTGAATGCGCGGCGCCAGCGCCTCTATAGCCTTCGGGGTAAAAGCCTGATTGACCAGATCACGAAGCTGTTTGTGCTTCGGAGGATCTGTCGTTAACATGCTGGAACTCGCGCGGTTACGCTCAGAAGAGAACAGCTTAGGATTTTTTAATACATACTGTACATCTTCATATTGAAACACATCCCAGCATTCACGATGCTCATCGTATCGGACTGGAGTGTTCTCACGAAGCTCTGCATACACCTGAAAGGGAAATAGTTGCCGCTCCTTGCTGTGCAATTCCCGAATAGGAATATAGTTGGCATATTTTCGGGGCGCTTGTTTCATCGTGTTTCCTCCAATCAATAATATATATTTATTTACATATATGTTCATCTTCATTATAACCACAACTGGATATCGATTCCAACTCAAATAGCGTAAATAAGCCTCTCGTCCCATCTCCTGCTCCAAACTACCTTAATTTTGTCGAAAAGATTATATGTAATATTAATTAACATTAATATCTCAAAATCAAATATATAAACTAGCTAATATTATTCATTATCCGGAATTAAATACTTTTCATTATGTCATTTACCGTACAAAAAACCATTATTACTCTATAATTCTATGAATGTAATCGTTATCTCTACCAAAACCTTTATTTGTCATATTATCTAACATAAAATAAAATCATCTCAATCTATTTACATAAAAAAAAGAGAATACCTCACACAAAATCACTTGAAGGAGCGTGTCAGCATGAAAAAACAATCTCACCTTCGCCCTTGGGCCGTTTGGAGTACTGCCGCATTAACCGCACTAACCCTTACTCTGTCCCCTATTGGAACTTATGCTGCTCAGGCCGCTACGGTAGAGGTAAACGGCACAACAGGCGCTGTTCAGAGCGCTCCAGCCACGCCAGCACGCAATACCACCATCCCGGCAGTACCCGAATCTGCCAAACAATCTTCACTCCCTAATGTGCTTGTGATCGGTACAGGCGGAACAATTGCCGGACAATCGGAAGACGCAACCAGCTTCCAAAATTACAAGGCAGGCACACTTCTCATTGCTGACATGGTCAAAGATTTGCCGGACAAACAGAAAATAGCGGATGTAAACACACTACAGTTTGGCAATTCAGGTTCAGGCTCCTATACCATGGCTGATCTGTACGACTTGTCTCAGACTGTAGATAAAGCCCTTGCTCAATATGATAGCGTGGTGGTAACTACAGGCACTGACACAATGGAGGAAATAGCCTACTTCCTCGATATGACGGTTCAAAGCGATAAACCCGTTGTCATCACAGGCTCGATGCGACCTTGGACGGTAATTGGCTCTGATGCCCAAGCGAATCTCTACAATGCCATCAAACTGGCCGGAAGCGGTCGAACCCAATCATTCGGCACCGTGTTGATGCTTAACGATACCATTCAGCTCGCACGCGGTGTAACAAAGAGCAATGATTATCGGACAGACACCTTTGAAACGCCAATGCTTGGTGCTGTAGGTTATATTGATGAAGAAAACATTCGGATTTACCGAGCTCCTGCTCGGGCGATGAAACCGGATGGTACAGCGAAGCCTGTATTCGACCTAAGTAAAATCACTAAAACCGATCTCGCCAAAGTGGAGATTGCCATCTCCTATCAGGAAGCAGGCGGCGGAGCTATTGAAGGCTTCGTGAAGAGCGGAGTGAAAGGTATCGTTACTTCGGGTACAGGGGCGGGCGGTATCTCCAGAGCGATGGGGCAAGCTCGTACAAAAGCGATCGAAGAAGGAGTTATTTTCGTAACGACGACACGGACAGGCTCGGGCAGTGTCTATGGCGGCGGTAATGGCATTATTGCCGGGGATAATCTCAGCCCACAACAAGCTCGGATTCTATTAATGCTTGGACTATCCTTCAGTGATGATTTTGACACGATCAAAAAATGGTTCGAAACATACGGCACACCAGAGGTATAAAAGTCAGCAAAAAGAATATTTGCCAGATGTACGTGAAAAAGGCCGAAGCAGAGTTCATCCTGCTTCAGCCTTTTTTTTCCTGCGCTTTCAACCAAATTTCAACTGAGTTCAATGGATCTATTTCACCCAAGCCAGCGCCAAGCCGTCATAGTCTGGCAGCATCGTCGTGACAAGACGTGGGTCACTTGCCATCTGCTCGTTAAAACGACGTACAGCAAGCACAGCCGGACCTTGCTTGTCCGGATTAAGTGTACGGCCACGCAGGAAGCAGTTGTCCCCTACGATAACCGCACCTGGACGTGCAAGACGAATCGCATAATCGAGATACACCGGATAATTTTCCTTATCTGCGTCAATAAAGAAGAAATCGAAGGTACGCTCTTCCTGAGCCAATTGCTCCAGACTGTCTGCCGCAGGACCAATTCGGTATTCGACTTGCCCGCCGAAGCCACCCTCCTCCAGATGTCCGCGAGCCATCGCTGCGTACTCTTCTTTCAGCTCAAGAGAAGTTAAGGTTCCCCCTTCGCTTAAGCCACGAGCCAGGCATATGCCGCTGTACCCGCCCAGCACGCCAATTTCGAGTACAGCTTCCGCCTTCGAGGTTTTTGCCAGGAAGGTCAGTAGGCGTCCATACGCCGCAGCCACCGAAACCTCCGGCATGCCATTCGCGCGAATGGCCTCTTTTACTTTTAACAAGAGCTCATCCTCTTGAAATAATTGATTTACATATTCGTCAGGTGTCAGATTCACCACGAAGTTCCTCCTTGCATACTTGGACTGCTTTCCATATAAATGCCCTTGGATAGCTTTCCATATGGATGCCAATGTTTTATAATGAATGTTTGTTATTCAACACAGTGTAATACATGCATTACACACGAATGATCTGCATTGAAGTCTATGCGGGTTAGACCGCATTACTCATTGTAAGTTTTTTCACGGCAAGCGGCAAGGCCGCACCGTTACTATATCGCCGCCAGAGGACAAGCCCCTGCGGCTCGAAATGGAGTTGAATGAATTCATATGGCTCGATTGCAATTGATCGCAACCTCTGCAATGGGACTTGAGGCCGTTGTTGCCCGGGAACTGAAACAGCTGGGATATGAGGATGCCAGGGTCGATAATGGCCGAGTATTTTTCACAGGAGATTATATTGATATTTGTCGTTGTAACCTGTGGCTGAGAAGTTCGGATCGCGTGCTGGTTAACATGGGTGAATTCCCTGCAACCACATTTGATGAATTGTTTGAAGGCACCAAAGCACTGCCATGGGAAGAATGGATTCCCGCAAATGGTGAATTCCCGGTGGAAGGACGCTCGCAGAAATCACAACTAAGCAGTGTGCCAGCTTCACAAGGTATTGTCAAAAAGGCGATTGTTGAAAAACTAAAGCTGACGCATCACACCGAATGGTTCCCCGAAAATGGAGCACGTTATGTGGTTGAAGTTATTCTACTGAATGACCGCGCCCTCATTACGCTGGACACAACAGGACCCGGACTTCACAAACGTGGATACCGTAAACTTGTTACCGAAGCGCCGCTGAAAGAAACACTGGCAGCTGCTCTGATTCAGCTTAGCCGCTGGAATGTTTCCCGCCCGTTCTACGACCCATGCTGCGGTTCAGGCACGATGCTGATCGAAGCGGCAATGATTGGCTGGAATATCGCACCAGGGCTTCGTCGCACGTTTAATTCTGAGAATTGGGACGTAATTCCTGCTGAACTATGGGAACAAGCACGTGAGGAAGCATTTGATGCAGTACGTGATGATGTCCCTCTTCAGATTTCAGGAAGCGACATCGACCCAGAAGCGATTGAAGTCGCACAAGCGGCAATCAAAAGTGCAGGCTTTGCCAAAGATATCGAAGTCAGCGTACTGCCAGCCCACCGCGCAAAACCACAAGGGGAATATGGCGTAATCATTACCAACCCACCTTACGGTGAACGCTTGAGTGAAGAAAAAGAAGTGCAGAAGTTACTTCGTTCCCTTGGACGTTCTTACCTGGAGATGCCAACATGGTCGTTCTTTGCAATCACCTCCACCAAAGCATTTGAAGATTATTTCGGGCACAAAGCGGACAAGCGCCGCAAACTATTTAATGGACGAATTGAGACCCAATATTATCAGTATTTGGGACCACTCCCTCCACGTAATAAATATACCCAAGCTTAATCAAAATGTGTTATCTGAGTGTTCGCTCCTTTCAGGAGTGGACGCTCTTTTTTTATGCTTAATTGTATGGTTTCTCTTAGAAATTTCCATACTACACAACGTAATACTAGTCTTAATCACTGGTTAGACAAACCCCTCTGGTTGAAAAGCAACCCAGCCACGCTATAATGAATGAAGCTCCGTTTACATTCCGATAACAAAACTTTAACAAAGGGAGACATCATTCATGGTTTTCACTTCGTCTTCACGTAGCAGCATGCTACGCAGACTTTTACATCATCCTTTATCGCTCTATCTGTTATTCATTGCACTCATGCTGC
The DNA here is from genome assembly GCF_003268635.1 of Paenibacillus sp. DCT19. Classification (NCBI taxonomy): domain Bacteria; kingdom Bacillati; phylum Bacillota; class Bacilli; order Caryophanales; family Paenibacillaceae; genus Paenibacillus; species Paenibacillus sp. DCT19. Next base: position 2,225,744 of record NZ_CP029639.1, on the reverse strand, counting down.
TCAAATTAATGTGGCTACACCACAACCTGCATGCTTACAACATTACGATGGGACTGCTGGACAAAATTATCGCGATCGGCTCCCTGCTCCTCATCTCCTTTTGGACATGGTGGCTGCCTCGTAAAGGCTTTAAGATCTCGCTGATCGCACTAAACCTAATTCTTACAGCACTCATCTATGCAGATATGGTTTATTATCGCTATTTCCAGGATTTCCTTACCATCCCCGTGCTTCTGCAAGCTAAACAGGTGGATGCACTAGGAGATAGTATCGCCACATTACTTCAACCTGGTGACCTACTGTTCTTTGCAGACTGGATTGCATTCGTAATCTATGGCGTTGCACGCCTCCTAACCAGACGTACACGTGCGAACCGCACAAGCCTGTATGGATACAGTAATCAACCTTACGGACACACTCGCAACAAGGCTCGCACACGCCGTCGGTTTACAGCCGGAGGCATCACTCTAGTGCTTGGATTATCCCTTGCGGTCGGTCCCATCTATTATTACAGCAAAACCTGGGCTAAAGGGCTGTTCGATAATAACTGGTGGAATGTATCCATGTACAACGTAACTGGATTGTTGGCTTTTCACGGTTATGATCTCTATAACTTTGCCAAAGATCGGATTGGGTCAGGACCTGAGGCTGATCCTGCTGATGTAGATCTGGTCAAATCTTTTTTTGCCGAAAGACAGAATCAACTACCACAGACTGATAGCCCACTGTTCGGTAAATATAAAGGGAGTAACGTTATCGTTGTTCAAGGCGAAGCATTTATGAATTTCATGATTGGCCAAAGTATCGGTGGTCAGGAGATTACGCCACATTTCAACGAATTGATGAAGGAAAGCCAGTATTACAGTCATTTCTATCACCAGACAGGACAGGGTCGGACATCGGATGCCGATTTTGGAGCTAACATTTCGTTACACCCCCTGCCTATTGGCTCAGCATTTGTACGTTACGCCGACCATACCTATGATTCTTTACCTTCAATTCTGAAGGACACTGGATACAGCACGAATGTCTTTCATGCCTATGAGAGTGGATTCTGGAATCGCTATACGATGTATCAACAGATGAAATACGATAAATTTTATAGCAAAAATGATTTTGCACAGGATGATCCGCTTGGCTGGTCTTTATCCGACGTCTCTTTTTTCAGACAGTCTGTTGAGAAAATGGATAACGATGTTTCCGAGCCCTTTTACTCTTTCCTCATTACACTTTCCAGTCATCATCCATATGCCCTACCTGTTGATAAACAGCAGCTTGATGTGGGGAATTCCAAGGGACCATGTTTGGGAATTACCTGCAATCGGTTCATTATGTAGATTCAGCTCTGGGTGGTCTGGTGGAGGATTTAAAAAATCGCGGATTATGGGATAACACCATATTTATGTTCTATGGCGATCACGATAATTCCATTAAGGAGCAGGCACAATACGAAAAATTTCTAGGCAGATCATTAAATCAGCTTGATATGGAGCAGATTATGAATGAGGTGCCACTGCTTGTACATCTACCGGATGGAGCCGAAGCTGGAACGATTGATGAACCCGCAGGGCAGCTTGATATCACGCCGTCTGCACTCCATTTACTGGGCTTATCCGATCAATCCTACTACCATATGGGGAATGATGTTTACGATGGCTCTAGTCGTACTGTGGTGTTGCGTAATGGTGCGTTTACGGATGGTTCTGTGTTCTACATTCCGTCTGATGATTACATCTATGAGCACGGTTCCTGTTATGACTTGTCCACCCGTGGGGAAACGGACATTACTGCCTGCCGAGCAGGACATGATGAAGCTTCGAAACGACTTCGTGTGTCGGACACAGTCATTACGTATGATTTAATCGCACGCTTGCGTGAGGAGCTGTAAAATAAAACGGAAGTGCTGATGCGAGAGTATATACGTCTTCGGCACTTCTTTCTTTTATCCCATACAAAATGCATCCTTGCGAAAAATATAAAGTCGCTATATAATTGTAACTATGATAGTTTCATTTAAAGCTGATTTACAGAAAAATGGAGGTTATTCGAATGAATATTGAGATATGGTCTGATTTTATGTGCCCTTTCTGCTATATTGGTAAACGTCGTCTAGAGAATGTATTGGAGCAGTTCCCACACCGGAATGAAGTGAAATTCGAGTTCAAGAGCTTCGAACTTGATCCTAATGCTGAAGTACACACAGGCAAAACCAACACCGACTATTTAGTATCTAAATACAACATTAGTAAAGAACAAGCACAAGGCATGAATGCACAGATGAATGCCAATGCTCGTACAGCAGGTTTGGAGTACAACATTGATGCAATGGTTCCTACCAATTCCTTCGCTGCTCATCGCTTGACACACTGGGCTAAATCTCAAGACAAAGCACTTGAGCTGAGTGAGCGGTTATTCCAAGCTGTGTTCATCGAGGGTAAACATGTTGGAGATCATGAAGTATTACTCCAACTGGCTGAAGAAGTAGGATTAGATCGTAGCGAAGCTGCTGTCAACTTGGAGAGCAATCAATTTGCCGAACAAGTTCGTGCAGATCAAGCTGAGGGCGAACAGCTCGGCATCCGCGGCGTACCATTCTTCGTGCTGGATCGTAAATTCGCTATCTCCGGTGCACAGCCTGATGAGGTGTTCCTTGATGCGATTCAGAAAGCGTGGGACGAGCGTTCCCCGTTCACGATGGTTGAGTCAAGTGCAACAGACCATGAAAATAGCGGAGTATGTACAGAAGAAGGCTGCGAAGTTCCACAACGCGATTCAAAATAATAAATAAACACAATAGCAGCAGGATGAAGGGAATTCTCCCAATCCTGCTGCTTTTTATATATAACATACACACAGCTCATTGTAATAAGTTTTTTTTAGTAAACAGTTAGAGCAAAGGAAAAGGAAACGGAATCGATTCTGTAGAAGCGAAGCGTTCGCCTTTGTCTCCCAAATTTCAACCTCTAAAAACCTATAATCAGGAAACTTAGGAGACAACAGCGATCGGAAGAACGATCCGTTCCATATCCTCACTAACTAATGATTAAACACTCGTATTACAACCGAGCCTACTCCTTAATCCCAGAAAAGTTGATCCGGATGTGGTCCTGTTCGTTTGTCCGCATCAAGGGCATCAATCTGTCGTAGCTCATCCGGCGTTAATTCAAAATCAAATATGTCCGCATTTTCACGAATACGTTCTGGTGTCACGGATTTCGGAATGGTCACAATCTGATTCTGAATGTCCCAGCGCAAAATTACTTGCGCAGGCGTTTTGCCATACTTTTGGGCAATGCCTTTTAACGTGGATTCATTATTTAGTTTGCCTTTCATAATTGGGCTCCATGCCTCAAGCTGAATACCTTGCTCCCCGCAGAAGTCCTGCAATTCCTGCTGGATCAAGCCGGGATGTAATTCCACCTGATTCACGGCCGGTACTGTGCCGCCTTCATCTATGATATCGCGCAAATGATGTACCTGAAAATTACTTACGCCAATGGCACGTACACTTCCCTCACTATATAAACGTTCGAATGCTCTCCACGTATCCTTATATTGATCTCGGCCAGGCCAGTGGATTAAGTATAGGTCAATAACATTAAGTCCTAAAGCCTTCTGGCTCGCCTCAAATGCGCGTAGGGTTGAGTCAAAACCTTGATCCTCATTCCAAAGTTTGGTAGTGACAAACAATTCATTCCGAGCAACACCACTGCTCGCAATGGCTTGTCCTACTTCCTCTTCATTTCCGTAAATGGAAGCCGTATCTATACTCCGATATCCTACCTCCAAAGCCGTTTCAACCGCCTGCTGAACTTCTTTTCCCTTTGCTTTATATGTTCCGAATCCCAGCCATGGCATGGTCACTCCGTTGTTCAGTATCGTGCAGTCTGTAATATGTTTTGTCATCGTCTACCTCCCGTTTGGAATTTGCCTGCTCATGGTCTATTAACCTTCTGACAAAATTTCAAGCGGAATAATCGGAGATTACATACAAAAAAACTCGCAAAGCGGTTGGCTCTGCGAGTTCGTTTGGTGACAGGAACGTCTAGAAATCCTTTGGCTGCTTGTGATTCTGGATTGAGTTCAACCTTCTCTTCTCCTCGGCGAACATTTCTTCCGCCAATTCTACGCCTTGACCACCAAGGGAACGCTCCGCTTGACGCATCGCCTGTTCGGTGTGAGCCAAACGACGACTTGCCTGTTCAATGGTTTGTTCTGTTGGATGAGACATTGCTTGAGAAACAGCATAGTGAAGTTTGTTCACCGCATTCTGCGCCTGAGATACGGTTGTACCCGCCTGCAAACTGGAATCATAACGCTTCGGCATAATTATTCCTCCTTGGGATCATGTTCCTGTTACCTCTATAGGATGGTTAACCCAAGGCTCCCTTATTCTCTTTTTCTCAGGCACATGCAAAAAGGGATACACTTTTTCTTTTGTCTTAAGACAAACAATCTTTTTAAACGTAGAAATACCGTAACTTTATACTTATTCATTCCGTTATTGACAATAAGTCGCCTTAGGAGGAGGAATCACTTTTGCGTAAATGGCTTATGTTGCTCATCTTCGTATGTCTTGTGGGTCTAATGACTGCCTGCAATCGGGCAGGGTATGAGATCACCGGATATACAGCTTCATCCATTAATGCCCAATTTCCCGTTCCAGCCAATGCTAAACAAATTAAACTAACAACGAATTCAGGAAATCCGAACGTCAATGTAGCTGTTACATATGAACTGAAAAATATAGGCGGAGAACAAGGTCTCTATCCTCCATCCGATTACTTTCAGAAACTAGCCGAAGAAGGCTGGAGCGAAATCGAAAACGAACGATTAGGACATGTGCATTTTTTGCAAAAAGAAGATCGTGTGATTGCTCTTGAGATCCGTGAAGACACCTTCGAAATACACGAAATGAAGCCGGACTTCAAGTTTAAACAAAAATAAGAGAGGCCAGTGGCCTCTCTCTAACAAGCATATTATGCTCGCATAATTATACATCGTTTATTTGACGAACTTCGCTACTTTTGCCAGCACTTCTTCTTCTGAAGGAGCACTGATGTACCGACCGTTAATGAAAACGAAGGCACGTTTCGCACAAGGACCACAATAGGATTTACATCCAATCTTGATCTCTGTGTCTGGAGCCATTTTCTCCAGCTTAGGCACGATTGATTTCAACCGAATGTGGTTACATTTTTCGCATACGCGGATATCGTTAGCCATGATTTCCCCTTCTTCAAGTTCCTAGTGATCGCCGTGATTGCCTTTGGATGGATTCGTAATAACGAAGCCTTCTTGAGGAAGATACAGGTAATCGATTTTCACGCCATCCAGCAACGGTTGATCATTCTCGATAATGACATCGATGTCTTTATCCGTAGATACCACAGTGTCATTCTCTTTTGGCGTATCCAGATCAAGTCCATAGTGAGCATGATCCCCGTGTGCATGTGTAATTACAACACGCAATTTTTTGCCTTCGTTCTCAGGCTTGTCCAATTCAAGTTTCAATACTTTAGCAGCATTGCGAGTGATTTTGCAGTTCATGTGCTTCATCTCCTATATCGTAATTGCTGGTTACAACAATTTCAGCATTCTTAAACTCCAGCATCTATTGTAAAGAAAGTTTTGGCTCTTCGCAATAACAATGATTCTAGACAGGTGCTAGAATGATCTATTTTTCATATTTTTATGATGGTGTACTGGACGGAAGCACTGGATATTTACGTTCAGCACGGCTTACAAACCAGTTCATCAATATAAGTGTGACCCCAATGTCATCAATTGGCATGAACGGCATCACATCAGGTAGAACCCAGTATAATAACGCAGGAATAATAAATAACAACTTTTCACGTAAAGGAATTTCTGATGCCCGTAATAGACGCGGTAGCCTTCTAAACACTTCCGACCATCGTTTAAATGACAACAACCTTCTCCACTTCATACGATCCCTCCTCATGCTGACTATTTATTACAGGTGAAAACTCTGACACAATGGCTATTCCTTCGATCCGAAGCCATTGACCGAAGGAACAACGAATGCCAAAAAGCGGACTTTTTTCGGAAATTAACTCTATAGCAAACTTAGCAAACAGGCCAAGTAACGACACCTGTGTCTGTTATACGAACGGTACAACCTTATCGTTTCACTTCCTGTCGGCTCAATCACTAGTTTCATAGGATAGCAGCTCTGCCAGCAACATACCAACCTCTACACAAATATCATTAAATTGCTCTACGGGTAGTGGATTGACTCCAAGGCCAACTTCTACTGTAAAACCAGGCTTGCGGTACTCCTGGATGAACCAGTCCTTATACCCCGCATCACTACCACCTAATTTTACAGCCTTGTATCCGGATACCTTCGCGAGCCTTCTGGACAACGGCGCACTCTCTCTAGGCTCCAAATCCCGATAGTTCCAGTAGATCTCTTGCCCTTGGCTATGCAAGGATACAACCACATCGAACTCATGTTGCTCCGTCCACTCAGCTAGAGCCAGCGCCTCCGGCTCAGATAATGGAGCCGTTCCTGCATAATCACGAGGGCCAGGTGACGTGATTCCCCTTCTCGCCGCCTCTTCCTCCCAGTGAGCTGGAAATTGATCATTCAGATCAACCCCCTTATGTTTGCTTTCCAATGAGTAAAGTGAGCTCGATCTGCGTTCCAAGCGAGCAGTTGTTCAGCGTGTGGATGTTGGTTCACAACACCTTCCTGCACCAATTCAACGCCATCTGGATTAACCATTGGAACCACCCACAGTGTCGTTTCCTTCATCCAACGCTGAGGATCAAAACGGTGCCACGGCGTATGAGTCCTGTAGGCTCTAGCATACTCTTCAATAAAACGCATCACAACAGCTGTGGTTAGCCATTCATTGGCATGTACAGAAGCATTGACATGGATATGTCTCGAACCTTGACCAATTCGTAAATAATGCAAAGGTTTACCCATCACGCTTGTGCCGATCGAACCTGTCTCCACAAAGGGATAATGGTTGCTCAGTAATGCAATATCCCGATGTAATTCACGGAAGCCATACTCTCCCTTCAACCTGACAATAGTTTTTCCTCCGAATTCAGGAATATGAATGCACCGACCACACCAATCAATCACGTTGGCGATTTCAGGATTGTCTTGACGTAATTCATCTTCGCTCAGACCAAAACGAGCTGCAATTGTACTTACTTGCTCACCTGGTTGAACCGCATATCTTCGCCCAGTGCCGGGCAAGATTCGTAACATCTGTCCAGCCAGCAAATAAGGCTGAGACGCCGCTTCCGGATTTAGTCCAGCAAGCAGTTCGTTCGTCATGTGATGTGCTGACGCAATACGAGCCAACGTGTCTCCAGGCTGAACAATGATCCACTGTATTTCCATGGGCAATCTCCTTTCTCTGAGCCAGATCTATTCCTCTTGCTTCTACTCTCACGACTGCTGTTCTCCCTCTATGTCCTGATCATGTTATATGTATGCTCACCCGCTCGTCCGTCATGTGACATGTTTCGCAGTCTTCTTCACCGCTCCATAGATGACAAAAATCCCAGAGCCATCGGCCTCTGGGATGAATAAGAAACTATATTTGGTCATGTAAATATGATTACACTGAAAATAATCAGGATAATTGCGTGACCTGCCATACAACAGGCGTTTTTGAGATTTGTTCACCGAGCCATTGCCTTGTAATATTTTGGAACATACGCGGATCCCCTGTACAGAAAAATTGATGTACTGGAGTTTCATCTCCACTCGCCAATTTCCGTTTATCATACAAAATCGTGCTGATTTCCCTCGCCGTCTCATCTGCCGAACTGATGAGCTTCACTTCCTGTCCCATCACTTCCTGAATCGTATCCATCAAGAATGGATAATGGGTACAGCCTAGAATGAGACAATCAATCGGCTGTTGCCTGATCTGACTTAAGGAATGCTCTACCGTCAATGTCGTCTGTTCAGAACGGAATTCACCTTGCTCGACTAATGGTACAAGTGCCGGGCAAGCCTGACTGACTACATCAATATAGGGTGACAGTTGTTTAAGTGCGGAGGTATAAGCACCGCTTCCAATCGTCCCTACAGTGCCAATGACACCAATGCGCCCTGTGCGTGTAGCTGTAATAGCGGCACGCGCTCCTGGATGAATGACGCCGATCACTGGAACATTCACTTTCGCCCGAATATAGTCGAGCGCTGCTGCTGTAGCCGTATTACAGGCAATAACAATAACCTTCGGGTCAAATTGGATTAAGAAATCTACGATTTGTTCCGTGAATTGTTTAACTTGTTCGGACGAACGGGGTCCGTACGGTGTCCGGGCAGTATCTCCAAAATAAATGACCTTTTCCCGCGGGAGTTGACGCATCACTTCCTTAGCGACCGTTAATCCCCTACACCTGAGTCTAATATAGCGATTGCTTGCTGCACGAACACACCGCTTCCTTCTTCATTGAATTGGTTCTGATATCTAATAAAGTTCCATTGCTTTCTTCCTACCGTATGACATTTCAGGCAAAAAGGTACCACCATCTTACCCGATTTTATCACTGGGTTCAAATAAAAACCCCACAGTGCACCTCTCTCGCGATTAGCGCACACAACAAAGCAGGCTCTCCTCCATCTTCATGAGGAAAGCCTGCTGCTTATGTCAAGCGTGGCTTAATTATCGTCCTTAGAATCATCTGTAGTCAATTTAGCTACGACGTCGCTGTCCGCTTCATTTGCGACGATGTCACTGTCAGACTGAATTGGAGCATTCGAATCTGTAATAACAGCAGAAACCCGTAACTCCTTACCGTCTGCACAGTTGCGCCATGATTGAATGTCCTGGATGACAACGTCAGCTGTTTCTTTCACTTTGGTTACGATCTGACTGCTCTGCTCGCCAACTTTGACAGCCAACTCCTGACCTTTCTCCGTCACCTGACGTGCACCTTCGGAAATATCCTGACGAAGCTCACGTCCGGATTTTGGTGCCAGCAATAACGCGGTTACCGAACCAACAACTGAGCCGATTAATGCGCCCCACAATAAACTTTTGTTTGAATCCTTCACGCAACATCTCTCCTCTTCTTCGAGTTAAGTCCGGTTTACAACCACTGGTGTCGTGACTGAGTAACCGGGCGAATGCCTACTCTGTTGATGCAGTATAGTCAGCAAGGGCTTGACCTGACACACCTCAGTTCAAAAAAACTTTCATGGTCATACTCTTACCGTCATGCTTAACGGTTATGCTGAGCTGGCTCCAACGGAGAATTTTCAACAGTATCCCCGGGATCAAGATCAATGACATAACGTCCTGGAGCAATCAGTGCGGCCTGATGTTCACATCGCCAGCGTCTTCCTCCTGAGGAACCGAGCGTTTGTCCATCCTGTAGCACATCACCTTGATCGAATATGTAGTATGCTGCTCCAAGCAAGGTTTGAGCCACTGTATCTGGGTCAAGACCAGTGAAATGACATTGGACATCAGGAACCCCGAGCGCGGACAGTCCAACCGTATCCATCACAAGTTCACGCAGTTCTTCTGTTCCACCAGCTTGGTACATTCTAACGTTCATCGCAGCGTAAAGATGCTCTTCACGCTCCTGTGATAGCTTGTACGCTGTTGGCTCAACAAGTTTATCACTGCCGTACCAATACATTGCCTCACACGGCAAGACCTCAAGCACTGCCTGCAACATCTTCTGAAATAGCCCTAAACGCTGTTTGCGTGGCATAGCTGCAGTAAACATATCATGAATCCTAATCGAATACTTAGCTTCACGCACAACCTGCTCCGCCTCTGTCCAATGCCAGGCTTGTTGAAGTGCACCTGCAAAGCGCGAGAGATCCTTCACATCAGAGGCAGCCAGCATACAGGTTTGTGCCGGGATGTCCCCTTCCTGAAATGAAACCTTATAATCCAGATGGTAGAAAACCAGCATTTCTGCAGTTGCCTCAGCTACAGCACTTGTCCCATCCTGCGGATTCGTTTCTTGCGTTTGCTTGTCCCGATTCGTGTCTGCAGTTTGTTGCTTCACATTCACTCGAACTTGTCCCGTATAACGACTTAATGCTTCCTGCAAACGAACATGATCAATTACCGGTAACTTGTTAAACAACAACTCCACCATATAAACCGGATGAAATCCGGACGGCGCATTCTGTTTGTCATTTTCTTTATATTGTTCATTCTGAATATCTGTCATGCTGCTTCCCCTCATTCCTTACTCTGTCCCTCGATCTGCCTGATTCGTAAAAGGATCGAGTTCTCGATCTACATAAGCGCTCACTTGGTCTGCAAAGCGTTCAAGTATTTCGGGTAGGTCCGAACTCAGTGGATGCAGTTCTGCTCGATTCCAACTGAAATAATCTTGTACGAGTGGTTTCCGCAAAGAAACGAGCTGACGAAGCACCTCGTATATCGAGGAGTCAAATACCTTCTCTTCATGATTAATCTCGATAATATCATCATAGCTGCTTGCATCTCTCATAATAAAACCATCGATGAGATAACTTCCTACATCGGTGACGATCTCAATCGCCAGATGCAGACAACGTTCTTGCACTAATCCCATCATAAGACCGCCATCCCAGGCTTGTGTTGAAAGTCGTAGCCCCTCAGCTACTTCCGGTACCGCAGCAAGCCGATGGGCAATCTGCTCTCTATTTACGTAATACAATACATTTCACTTCCTGTTCAGTGAATTATCGGTTCCGTTTGCCTCTTCGTTTCAACCAAAATATCATCACAGGACAAGCGATCAGGAACACGATAAAAATATATAAAAATTCCATAACGTCTCTTAAATCGCTCATACCCGCTCTCCTTTAACCGCTCTTAGAATGAGATACCTAAATTAAAATTCGTAGTCAACAGCAATTGATTGTTCTCTAACCTCATTCATGTATTTAATTACTTCTTGATGCAGTGGATGTACCTGGTAGGCTTGTAGATCATCAAGAGATGCAAATTCCGCAGTTAGTGAAATGTCAAAAGATCTGTCTGAGCGAAGCACATCTACACCTACATCAAGCGATACAAGAACATCGATTTTACCTTGCAAATTGCGAAGCACATTGGCAGCTTCTTCAATGCGTTCTGGTGAACGATCTTTCATTTTGAACAGGACAATATGTTTAATCATCGAACAAACACCTCGTTTGTGAATTATTAGTGGAATAAATGTTTTTTCATGTATTCAAAATATATCATAACGTCATCTATTACGAAAGGATACTTGAAAACGTTCTCTAGATGAACGAGTCAAATAAAGCAGTACACGATCTAGCAATGTTTACTTTGTGGATTGATCTTCTTTGGGTTCATCGGCGGAATCGACAGGTTTATCCTGCTTCTCTTGCTCCGGTTTGGGCTCCTGGTTATCTGTGTTGCGAGGCTTCGCCCACTCCTTATCAGACAACTCTTCCTGTTTCTTAAGTATAGCAATAGCCTGTCTAAGTTTGTTCGGTAATGGAAGACCAATCTTGGCATAGTTTTCAGTAATCGAGATCAGTTCATTCACTAGATAAAAGTATATCGCGCCGCCTTTAATAATATCCGTTCCCATCAAAAGATCGATCCGATGCGCTAATAGAATAACCGTTAGCATCAAACCCTTTCGTGCAAGCCCCAGAATCCAATATTACTGTTTAACCCTGTCCCTGTTCTCACGGCGGCTGCGAGACCCGTTATATAATCGACAGCCATCGCAATCGCAAGCAGACTAAGCAATTGATCCCATCCTCCAAAAGCAAACGTCACGAACGCTCCCGAAATTGCAGCAAGTGTATTAACGGCTGGATACACGTTTCCCACCTCTCTCCCCTGTAGTCATCCTACAAGATATGTAAGAATACGAGATTTTGACAAGCCAACCACCTAGTTAAACTTGCGGATTTCCATTTCAGATTTGTGCACATTGCTGAAACAAGTCATTAACGAAAATCCAATAATCTTGGGGAAATAAGGTAAATAAACCGCACCGCATCAACAAAATACAGGAAAAAGTAAAATAGTCTTATAAATAGTTCTTAAGAATCACTTTATTATTCAATACACTCCATTTGTTCTCGTAAATTTAGTGAATCATTGTAATCTAGGAATATACTAGGATGCAATTTGCACACCCACTAGTTCGTAACTCCTCCTTCCAGACCAACTCTTTCTCCTCTCAAAATCGATTCAGTTCAACAGACACTTGAAAGTACCCCAACTCTTATTGTAGTATTTGGTTAAAAAAATCGGAGGAAATATGCCTAATCAACCAGAACAACATTCCATCCAGGCGTGGTCTCTGATCAACCGTAAATATTTGGGAAAAGGCGTCCGTGTTAAACGGTTCCGCAAACCGACACGCTGTCAAATCCGCAACCGTGTTCTTCTAGCTGTGCTGATGGCCAATGATATTAAGTTGTCCCAGCTCGCCGAAGACTTGTCCATCTCTTCACGCAGTGTAAGCGCGTGGGTGTATGAAGGGCGGATACCCGGCAGTACGAATTTGGACAAGGCTTGTCAATTACTTGGATATCCACGACACATTCTTTTTAATGAAGAGGTTGTGCGCCAAAGTCCAGTTATTTGTCAACCCGAGCCTTCCCGTTTCATGAAGCGTACGGTGACCCGTTCTCCGGTAAGTAACCGTATCTTGACAGGCTTGTGTATGGTCCATGATTTGTCGGTGACAGATGTCAGCCACTGGATCGGGGTTCACCCCGGCACTTTCCGCAAATGGCTGCATCAGGGAACGCTGCCTTCTGCCGCGTTTCAAGAACAAGCGGAGCAATTTTTCCGCATTCCGAAGACCATTTTGTTCGCAGATGTCATCTTGAAAGAACGTCACAATAACTAAAATTAGCGAGCAACCAAAAGGCTCTGTTATTCCTTAAGGAATACAGAGCCTTTTTAACATGTTTTCCTGTTCTGGATAGATCCGTTGTATAGATTCACTGGAAAATCCACACAATACCCTAACAACTCTCAAAACACAGGTGATCAAATGAAATTAGATAAGGATATTGGTATTTCTCTCGGATTTTTAGCAGGAACGACATTTGGCAGTGGTGTCGCATTTCTCTTTCGTCTCCAAAGCTATGGTGTCATGGGTAGTGTCGCAATCTTCGGAATGATTGGAGCCATTGCCGGACTAGTCATCGCCAAGTCTAGGCATCGTATGAATGGCTGAAAAGGCTGAATTCAGCCTCATAACATAGAAAGACCCGATCATTGCTTCATCGCAATGATCGGGTCTTTCTATCAACTTAGATGCGGTCGAGAGGACTCGAACCTCCACGGGGGGTTAGCCCACACGGACCTGAACCGTGCGCGTCTGCCAATTCCGCCACGACCGCATAATATGTATCTTTTCATCATCAATGAAAAGCAATCGGACGAACAACAAGATGTTGTGCCGTAATGTAGAGTATACATGTTATGGAAGTAGAATGCAATACGTTTTCATTTGGCTAGTTATTGGGACATATGTCCTTTTTTAAATGAATAGAATCTCCTATCGTTAAGACAGAATTAGCTCGTACAATTCATTCCAATCCATCCATTAATGATATGGGCATTCATAATTACGACGAAGGAGAGAGTCACGTTGAATCCAATAAAGCTTTGTTTTATCGGTGCAGGATTTCATGCATCTACTAATATCTATCCTTCTGCTATTGAAGCCGGAGCCGTTATCCAAGGCATTGCAACCCGGAGTTTGGAGCGTTCTCAGGCCGCTCTTCTTCGCTTCGGCAGCATGGGACAGGCTTATGACGATGTACAACTTATGCTTGAGCATGAGGACTGTGACGGTGTTGTTGTCGTGGCACAACCAGAGGATCAAGTCGCTTTAGCGCTGGCGTGTATCCGCGCAGGCAAAAACTTCTATGTGGACAAACCACTGGGATGGAATGCTGCAGAAGCCAAGATGGTTTCGGACGCAGCCGATGAAGCAGGTGTACTGCTTATGGTTGGGTTTATGAAACGTTATGCCCCGTGTATCTGAAATTAAAAGAATTGATCGATGGCGAGAATCTAGGGAAAGTGCGGTCATTCCAGATGAAATTCGCTGTCGATAGCACTCCCTTCTGCAAAGATGAAGAGCAGTTCATCAAACTCGCCGCTATTCATATGGTAGATCTGATGCGGTTCCTCTTCGGTGAAATGGTACAGGTTACGGGTACAACGTTCAGGGATGGCGAGCACATCAATCAGAGTATTTCCTTCCTGTTTGATAACGGAATCGTAGGCAGTGCATATTTTGCCGGCATGAGTGCATGGTCACGTGAAAGTGAACACGTACTAGTAACTTTCGACAACGGATTTGCGTCAGCAGATGAACTTGCTAAACTTACGATCCATTCCTCTCAGACCTTCGACAATCTGCCTTGGAAATCTCTAGCGGAGCAGGATATCGTGTACACCCCTTCTGCTTCTCCCATGTCCGGTGCCTATCGAGACCTTTATTTAAGAGGGTTTGTCGGTGAGATGGAGCACTTTGTGGAATGCTGCCGCAATTATTCTCAGCCACGTTCTAATGGTCAAGATAATATTAAAACCATGGACTTATGTGACGCGATCCTTGTTGCATTAAAATAACGTTTATACGCTATTCATTAAGGACAAAACAATGAAAAACCAATATCAACTAAGAGCTAACTTTTCAATAAACCTCGATGTTTCGCATTGCGATCTTCGAGGTTTATTCGACTTTTTTTCTACGTTTTATTGGGGAGCATTTCATTCTCTTAATATCATCATAGGGTTTATAATGTGTCATAACCATGATATGCTGTCATTAGAAGTATACAGTCTATTTAAGGTTGTAGTATCAATATAGATACTGCATCGTCAACCTTGAATCGGAGGTGCAATCCATGAAACAGAATTCCGCTAACCTTTGTCCCAAGCCATATGGCTGTTCTGTAGAAGTCACACTTAGTGTCATTGGGGGAAAGTGGAAAGGCGCTATTTTATATCACCTGTTCTCAGGCTCATTACGATTTAATGAGTTACGCAAATTATTCCCTGATATCACACAGCGAATGCTCACCTTACAGTTAAGAGAGCTCGAAAATAGCGGTATCGTACACCGAGAAGTATATCCTCAAGTCCCCCTAAAGTGGAGTACTCGTTAACTCCCTTTGGTGAAACACTACAACCGATTATTTACAGCATGCGAGACTGGGGAGAACAATACACGAACGAAGTTATCGCCAAATCACAGCAAGCGGAATAACGAAGAAGCTGCTCCGTATATACGAAGCAGCTTCTTTTATTTGCATTATTTCTCTACGGATTGAATAGTGATCGTCCGATTCCGTCCTTCTTCTTTGGCCTGATATAAAGCCGTGTCCGCCAAATGAAATAACTCCATCGACGCCGCAGAATGAATAGGATATTCCGCTATACCTGCCGATATTGTGACAGTCCGATCGATAGGCATTGCACTATTCTCTACACTGGAACGAATATATTCAGCCACCTGGTAAGCAGTACTGGAGTTCGTTTGTCGCAGCAGCACAACGAACTCCTCTCCTCCGAAGCGGGAGCATACATCCTGAGGTCGTACCGCCTGTCGGATCAGATCAGCAATATGCTTCAAAACGATGTCCCCTGTATGGTGCCCATAAGTATCGTTAATCGACTTAAATCGGTCTATATCGATAACGATAAGTGAAAAAGGAATCTCCTCATCGATCCAATGCTGAATGACCTCTTCAAATGTTCTGCGATTCGTCATGCCTGTTAGTACATCCGTTCTAGCGTCGTACGTCAGCTGATCCGTCTGCTTGCGAAAGCTCGCAAGTGCACCGAGTACAGCTTGTGTAAGCAGATCCGCCTCACGATTCCAGTGTGGCTTCATCACAGGTAAGTCCACTTTGCCTTGATCCACCCGGTTAACCAAATCTGCAAGAATGACGAAAGGGCTGGCCAATTTACGAGCAACACGAATGACAATCAAAGTCAGAACCACAAAAGGAACTGATGTATAGATCAGCAACATGCGAATATGATGACTAAGCTGGTCGAATACAATCTTGGTTGGCGAAACTACTACCACTCCCCAGCCCGTAGTCGGAACTTTAGTATAACCCGCAAGTGAGTCGAGACCTGACAGATTCTTGTATCGTTCTTTCCCTTGTTGATCATCTAACAACTTATGTACAACCGTATTGTTACTGATATTCTCACCAATCCGCTCCGTATCGGGGTGAAATAGAAGTGTGCCCTTCGAGTCCACGATAAAGAAATAGGAGCCGTTGCTGGATTTCAACTGACTTCCAAACGAATGACTTAAAATGTTGCCCTCTTGCAAATAAATACTTCCACTCACATAACCTTCAAAAGTTCGATCCGAACCAAAGATCGGTTGACTCAGAAATACAATTCTGCGCTGGCCAATTGGCGTGACATAAGGCTCCGATACATATGGCGTTCTGGCGTGTAATGCATTCTTAGCTGCCGTAGAGCTGATATGTTGACCCAGTCTGGCTCCCATTGGCGAGACACCTCGAACAAGTCCCGTTTCATCCACAAACGTCAACGAGTTGAAGTAGTTACTGCTGCCCCGAATCAGATCAAGTGTCTCTCCGATTTTAGCAGTGTCCGTATAATCTACATCCGAGAACGATTGCGCTGCATACTCCAGGCTGCTTTGCATCGATTGAAACAACGAATCAAGCGTCTGACTCATCTGTGTAGCACTAGAATAATTACTAGCCAGTGTGTTATCAATTAGCGACTGTTTCTGAGATGTATAAAAAGAAATAAATATGATGGTTAGCGTCATTAGAACAGCAATGGTAACAAGCCCACCCAATAAGGCCGTCAGGCTAATTTTCTTCACATTTCTTATTTTATTTCTCCATGTTGCTACTTTGTTCTGTGCGGTCATTATTACTTCCCCCGGTTTTTCTTGAAAAGACATATGTCTACCATTCTATACGAATGATGTTAAGAAGAAATAAAAAGTTTGTGAAGAAATTACAATAACTCACGAATGAGTGACAATTTAATGAACCCAATCCAATCATTGAATGGATCATGCGGCTTCAATCTAATCCTGAATCACGTATCCTTCTCCCAGTTCCTGTTCAACAAATCCCGCCATGTGTCTGGCCTGAAAGGCAATTGGCTGATCACTAGCTACGAGGATTCTGTTCTGCTGCTCGTCTTCTGTCTCAACTGGCAATGCAAATGAACGAGTATACTCAAATAACTCACATAAGGTTGTATGGATTGCATTCACGAGCCTATCATTGCCTGCACGGCCAAATACATTCATTATGACCATACCCTCTGCACTTAACTTCATCTTAACAATCTCAAAAAAAGAAATGGAGATGAGTTGTTTGGGAGTTCCTTCAGATGTAAAAGCATCAACAATGATATAATCATATGCTCCAGAACGCTCCTGCTGCAACAATTCTCGTCCATCACCTACACTTACTTGATCCCCCTCATAACCAAAGAACGTCCGACTAATCTCTACCACTTCTTCATCAAGCTCTGCTACCTTCACCTGCTTACCCGACAAATATGAAGGCAACGTACCAATCCCGTGTCCAATGATATACACTGATTCATAGCTAGATGCATTATGTTCCATCAGGTGAACCATAGCTCTTGGATATTCCAGCACTATTCGTGCAGGCTGATCAAGATCCATTGCCCCCTGTACAGCTTCGTTGGAGAACTCCAGCACTCGAAAATGTCCTTGCTCTTCATATAGACGCTTCGTGTCGTAGACCTTCAGCTCATGTTGTTCACTTTTATTGCGATACAAAACTCTCACCACATATCCACCCTTCCATTACCTATAAAATACTTATTATAGATCAAATCACGATAACGCACGAATCCAGTAAACTAAAAGACAAAAAAACACCGCTCGGATAAGCTCCGGTAACGGTGTTTTAGCGCCTACATGAACCTTAAGCTTCATTTTGTCCAATGGCTTCGTGTAATGCCTGCACATATGCAACGCCCAGATTAGACAAGGAGGTACTTTTGTGACTAATCCAACCCACATTGATTGTCTCTTCGCACTCTAACGGAACTGGAATAATCTCATTACCATTTAAGTCCGCACTAAGCACACCCGTCGAGATCGTATATCCATTCAAGCCAATCAACAAATTGAACAACGTAGCACGGTCATTAACCTGTATGCTTTTTGGATGAGATAACGTGCTCAGAATCTCCTCTGAAAAATGGAATGAATTGTACTCGCCTTGGTCGAATGACAGATAGGGGTAGTCCTGAAGCTGTTCAATCGCAACGGAGGATTGCTTCGCAAGCGGGTTCTGCACACTGATGAAGATATGTGGTTTCGCAGTAAACAGGCTCGTAAATACGAGACCTGCATCCTTCAACAGTTTATTAATGACCTTCGCATTGAACTCATTCAAATAGAGAATACCAATTTCACTGCGAAGACTTTTGACATCCTGAATGATCTCGTATGTTTTCGTTTCCCGTAACGCTAGTTCATACTCCTCCTGACCATATTGCTGAACCAGATGAACAAATGCGTTCACAGCGAATGCGTAGTGCTGAGTGGATACAGAAAAATGCTGTGGAGAGGGCTTCGCATTAAGATAACGATTCTCCAGCAATTCCGCCTGCTCCACGACTTGGCGCGCATAACTTAGAAATTCGACGCCTTCTTTGGATAATGAGATGCCTTTATTGGTTCGTTCAAAGATCGTAATTCGCAGTTCCTGTTCCAGGTCACGGATCGCATTCGATAGACTTGGCTGTGATATAAACAAGCGTTTGGCCGCTTCGTTCATGGAGCCACGCGTGGCTACCTCAATCACATATTTTAATTGTTGAAGTGTCAACGCTTCACCCCTCTCTTTCTAATTCAAACGGCAGAGCAATACTCTCCTCTTCCCAATGCATCAGATTCCAAGGACTGTCTGGTCGCTCAAATAAATGTTCAATCAGAGAGAAGTGCTCTAAGGCGCCATCCTCATCGAACTCCTCTGACCAATATTGACGGCCAATGATATATGCGAGTGCAAATTCTGTCCAGCTTGAATACGCCCGTTGAATCCGCTGCGCCATTTCAAACATAAATGCCCAGGCCATTTCCTCATCCATATAACCGATCTGCATTGCCATTCGAGTAATCGATATCGCTCTGCCCCAATCCCAAGCGCTGACTCCTGCTGTATTCAGGCGGCTGTCATAGAATTGTATCACTCTAAATTGTGCAGCGCGCTTCTCATCAATTATGCCACCAATATAATTTTCCTGCTCCTCGTAGTTCATGACAGATAGCAATGCTCGATCTTGGTCAAAGTCAGCCCCGTGCCCCCTGTTCTCACGGAAACTTTCCACTTGCCTGCGAAATGATTCTTCATCTCGACTGCTCCATGCTCGATCAAGCATTTCGGTGATCCCTTCTCTTTTTCCCTCTAACAAATCAATGTCGTATCCTGCAGCGAATTCCAAATGGTTCGCTTCTAGCAAAATGGCGCCTGCTGCCAATGTCCACTGCTGTCTTGTATCAAGCAAAGAATGCATCGTTGAATACCTCCACGTTATAATACGGTCTAAGCTCTTCATCATTCAAAAGATCCGGGAATTGCAGAGGCTCCGTTTGCTTCAGTCCACCCTGGAATAGATTGAATTTCAGCTTGTTGAACCAGGCTCCACGCTGACTCAGACGTTCTTCAATATCCTGAAGACGTGCAATATAATCCGCATGATGCGGTCGATCCGTTACAGCCTCTTGCGCATAAGCAAGCGCTTGTTCTCCTTGTCCAAGATGCATATAGGTTAGGCTCAGCAAACTACAGGTATCCCCTCGCAAACCAAATTCGTATGCACGAGTGAGCATTTTTCGAGCAACATCGTATTTACGTGCCTCATACAAGTGTAAGCCACCATAAAAGTAGCTGTAACCGTCGAACTTAGTAGTTTCTACCGTTTTATAATAATGCACGATTGCATGATCAAACTCTTCCCAACGTTTCTGTTCCGCTAAAATGCGGAGCATCTGCAGGAGTGCCCACGGATTCTGAGGCTCCTGATGTTGGATCTTTCGAAGCCATATCGCAGCTTCATCAAATTTACGGTCTGCAAGCAGGCAAACCGCAATCATTTTCTGAAGATAAAGACTCTCTGGGATATCATGATGAAATTCAATGAAGAAATCATGGGCAATGCTCCAGTTTTTCCTCGCAAATTGTAAATCTGCCGCTGCACCAAGAGCTTCACTTCGATAAGAAGTGTCTCCCGTTTCCAAATATTGATCAATCGTAGACAGCATTAAGTCAATCTTTCCCTGCCTTCTATAGGCATTGAATAAATGATACAACGTGCTTGGATAAGTTTCGATATTCAGACAGGCTTCGAAACACGCCTCAGCTTCCTCGAACTTGTCAACATTCATATATGAAACTCCAAGATAATGATACAGGCTAGCGCTCACATCAAATTCATGCCTATAAGACTCAAAACAAGATATAGCATGATCATACTGTTCTAAGTGATAGTAACTGAACGCTAACCCATAATCGTAGCCTGCGCCACCCTTGATTGATTTTGCCTGTAAATAATTCGTGATAGACACTTCATACTGCTCCACCATACGATAGGCCTCACCGAGATGAAAATAGATTTCCGGCTCCTCTGGCATGTATTCTTTCAGAGTTAAACCGTCAGGAATCATCTCCTCATAGCGATCAAGATTATAATTGATCTTTGTTCGCAAATACAAAGCTTCCTTATGGACAACAGCTTGCGCATTAGCAATTTGTATAGCCTGATTGAGATACGTTAGAGCAAGATTAAGATCCGTAGCATATGCAGCTCGAGCAGCCAGGAACCAAGCATTACTACTCAACTTCACCTCGGAGCCAAACTGAGTAAACATCGATAAAACCTTATCTGATTGTTTGCGTTCAAGGTAAAGCTCAATTAACTCCTCAACCTGCTCCGTTACAGAGAAACGGTTATCTTGAAGCTCAGCTTCCAAATTTGCAATGCGTTCTAGCTCATATTCATTTCGAACCAGCCATAGACGAGTTCGCAGCTCCAGATCCGCCGGGAAGCGTTCTAACGCTGCTTGATATACATTGATAACCTCACGATGGCGCCCTAATAGAATCAGGCATTGTGCTGCAGATGATAATGCAGGACTGTAGATTGCCGGCTCAGCGGCCTCGGATAATTGCATGTTTACAGATAATGCTTCTTCCGTGTGCCCACTCTTCAGTAACATGTCTGCCAAGAGGCGCAGAATCTGCAAATCATTAGGGAATGTGACAGCCAGTCTAGAATACATATGGAGTGCAGTCTCCCAGTCCTCTACATTGATCGAATATCTTCCAATTAAGCGTAACAATACGGGATCTTGTTCGTACAGTTCGTATGCTCTGCCCAGCATTTCATGCGCAATATTCAAGTCTTGATGGATAAGTGCCCGCCTTGCATATTCACGGAGATATAGATATTCATCTACCTGTAGCCCCTCTGCAACTGCCTGTTGCAAGTGTTCGAGCTGCAAGTCGTAAGGGCTATGACACTGGTAATAAACATGACTGAGGAACGACGAGGAAAATCGCTCAGTTAACTGAAATTCATTTTCTGTCCATTCAAACGTCTCATCCAGTAGCCTCCATACCGAGATTGGCAGCCAGCTACGTTCACTCAGTACCATTAACAATTCCGTGTGCAAAATTTCCCGAATCTGAATGCTCCAGAATTGCTCATCTTCCACTAGCTCCAACCATAGATCGTAGCGAAGTCTTGAATCGAAATCTTCGTAAAGCGTGATCGTTCGATCAATGAATTGATGCACCGCTTCCACCAAGGAATCTTCCTGCTTCACATTGCCATGTGAATGGTTTTCCGTATGTATATTTTGCTGTGAATGTGCTTCATTTGGTGTCGTTAAATCTACATGATCTCTATGTTCATGTTCTAAATATGTATCTGTTGTTGCAGCAATCATACCCGTAGATGCAATCTTTCTCGCCAGCTCATAAGCTGCCCGCAGCTCCTTGAAGCCTTCTGGATTGTCTTCTGGATGATTGTGTTTTAATTGCGCCGTGTACGCCTTCCTAATTGCAATCAAATCTTCGGTAGGTTCTATGCCAAGTATGCCCCAGTAATCCATGATGTTGTTCCCTTCTGTTCTAGAATTCTTGTCCGTCTACAATCTACTTGCTACATACGATCTAAACCTTGCTCGAGTCCCTTCTTAATATATCACATTTGGGGTAAACTCTACTTTTTTTACGGAGGTCAGTGTCTCAATTCTTATACTCATGTCCTACATAATCAACAAGCTCTCCTTCATAGGTGTAAGAAAGACATGGTGAGCAGATGAATATGAGGTTCTTAGCGTTTCATTTCCATGTGCTTACTTCAAGGAGGGATTGTACGTGATGAACAAAGGAACACCGAAGCATGGTAAGCCATTCATTGTACCTCAGCCGATACGAAAAGATGGCGCAGGCGGGCCGGATCTGGGGCCGCGCGATGTTGTGCGAGACCTGCAGAATCCGGATATGCTCGTACCTCCATCTACAGATAACGGATTGTTACCTAATCTGAGAATGTCTTTCTCCGATACACATATGCAGTTGAATCATGGCGGTTGGTCACGTGAGATCACGGTTCGGGATCTTCCTATTGCAACTACACTTGCAGGAGTAAATATGAGTCTTACCCCTGGAGGAGTAAGGGAACTGCATTGGCATCAACAATCGGAGTGGGCTTATATGATTCTAGGCACCGCACGGATTACATCGGTTGATCAGAACGGGCGCAACTTTATCGCTGATGTTGGTCCAGGCGATCTATGGTTCTTTCCTAAGGGTGTACCTCATTCCATTCAGGGACTGGATGAGGGCTGTGAATTTTTACTCGTATTCGATGATGGAGCCTTCTCAGATCTCAACACATTATCCATTTCCGATTGGTTTGCACACACACCGCCTGATGTATTGTCTCTTAATTTCGGTGTACCTGAAGCCGCATTTGAAGGCATGCCAGCAGAACAGGTGTACATTTTTCAAGATCAGGTTCCCGGTTCTCTCGCAAGTCAGGAAGTTCAGTCACCTTATGGCACCGTTCCTCTGTCCTTCAAACATCGCTTGTTATCTCAGACACCGATCATCACTCCTGGAGGAAGTGTACGTATCGTGGATTCGAGCAACTTCCCGATCTCCACGACGGTAGCTGCCGCACTTGTTGAGATTAAGCCTGGAGGCATGCGTGAGCTTCATTGGCATCCTAATGCAGATGAATGGCAGTATTATTTGACCGGACAAGGACGAATGACGGTTTTTGCAGGCAATGGTATTGCTCGAACATTTGACTATCGGGCTGGCGATGTAGGGTATGTTCCTGTAGCCATGGGGCATTATATCCAAAATACGGGTAAGGACACACTATGGTTTTTGGAGATTTTCAGAAGTGATCGTTTCGAAGATATTTCGCTTAATCAATGGATGGCCTTAACCCCGCGGGAACTGGTGCGTGATAATCTGAATGCGTCTGCTGAACTGCTCGATGCTTTACGTAAACAGAAATGGCCTGTCGTCTAAACGATCATATTATTTTTAGATTAGAAATTATTGGGTAAAGAAGAGAGAAATCAACTTTAAGGAGGAATTTTGCAATGAGAGCTGTTACGTTTCAAGGTATTAAGGATATTCAGGTGAAGCAGGTTGAAGATCCACGTTTGGAACAAAAGGATGACATTATCGTTCGCATTACCTCCACCGCAATATGTGGGTCTGATCTTCATATCTATCAGGGGGCTCTCCCCGCGCAAAAGGATTACGTTATCGGTCATGAACCCATGGGCATTGTGGAAGAGGTTGGTTCCGAAGTAACGAAGGTGAAAAAAGGAGATCGCGTCGTCTTGCCTTTTAACGTCTCCTGCGGAGACTGCTTCTATTGCAACCACGACATGGAGAGCCAATGCGATAATTCCAATCAGAATCCGGAAATTCATACCGGTGGTTATCTCGGCTTTACCGATCGTTACGGTAATTATCCCGGAGGGCAGGCAGAGCTGTTGCGTGTACCGTATGGGAATTTCATGCCATTTGTTATTCCTGAATCATGTGAATTGGAGGACGAGGCACTATTGTTCTTATCCGATGTGCTACCCACCGCATACTGGAGTGTAGAGAACGCTGGTGTAAAACCTGGGGATACCGTTACAGTGCTAGGAAGTGGTCCCATCGGGCTCATGACACAGAAGTTCTCTTGGATGAAGGGCGCGAAGCGAGTTATCGCTGTGGATCGTCTTCCCTACCGACTGGACAAGGCCAAACGCATGAATGATGCAGAAGTATATAATTTTGAAGAATACGACGATATGGGCGAGTATATCCGTGAAATCACTCAGGGAGGTACTGACGTTGTCATCGACTGTGTTGGCATGGACGGCAAGAAGTCGACGCTAGAGGAAATTGGGCAAAAGCTTAAACTTCATGGCGGTTCGCTCGGAGCCATTGAGATTGGCATGAAGGCCGTGCGGAAATTCGGTACTCTTCACCTTACCGGCGTCTACGGTTCCTCTTACAACATGTTCCCTCTGGGGAATCTGTTTGAACGAAACATCAATATAAAAATGGGACAAGCTCCTGTTATTCACTATATGCCAGAATTGTTCCGTAAAATCACGGCTGGAGAGTTTGATCCAACGGAAATTATCTCCCACCGCATTGCGCTAGAAAATGCCAGCGAAGCCTACAAAATCTTCAACGATCATGAAGACGAGTGTACCAAAGTCATCTTAAAACCGTAAATCAGATGTAGCTTAACATAGATCATGAACTGAAAATGAACTCTATCCCAAAATAGGTAGACACCCCATACAGATGATGGGTACGTCTACCTATTTGTCTTGGAAAATTAAACTAGAATAAGTACCTAAGATTACCCTCAAAGTATAATCA
This sequence comes from Paenibacillus sp. DCT19, assembly GCF_003268635.1. Lineage (NCBI taxonomy): Bacteria > Bacillati > Bacillota > Bacilli > Caryophanales > Paenibacillaceae > Paenibacillus > Paenibacillus sp. DCT19. The sequence continues at coordinate 2,200,831 of NZ_CP029639.1, read as the reverse complement.
CTGTGTGTACCAGTGGAATAAACTCCCTTTACAAACTATTAAGGTTTACGAGCCTGAATGTACACACTTTCTCCCTCAAAGCTTAGTAAACTCCCATCCGCTGATTTTTCAAGCTTAAAGTACTTATGAATCTGTTCTTCAGCATGTAACATGCTGGATTCCAACTCTCTCATTGCCTCTGCGGGCAAGGCAGCACGTTCACACCAGTCCGTAAACTGGAAAGGCTTCTCAAAGGTCACCATAGCGTCAATCCGGAAGCCTGCCTTTTCGAACATCGAGATCCATTCTGACTTACGCCAAGCACGACCGTGACTTGGATCACGCCATTTCTCAATATCATTATAAAAACGGTCATAAACATCACTTTCAGGTGCAACGTTATCAATGAACAGCAACTTACCACCTGGCTTCAAGACCCGTAATGATTCATTAACAAAAGCAGCAACGTCCGGAAAATGATGTGCAGCAATCCGAGAGGTTACGCGATCAAAGGTATTGTCCGGGAAAGGAAGCTGCTCCGCATCACCTGCTACAAAATCGACATTGGTATGTCCATTCCCATGAATAAATTGCTGGGCTACCTGTAACATTTCCTCGGTTAAATCTAATGCAGTCACACGGCTTACAAGCGGTGCCAATGCGTTCGCAACATGTCCTCCACCTGTAGCAATATCAAGTACGTTCATCGAAGAGTTCACTTCAGACGATGCAACCAGCCATGCTAGATCCTCACCCTTGGCATGCCGAGCACTCGTTACATACTTGTATGCATTACTGGCAAACTGCTTTTGAACCTGTCCTTTGATCTCATTAGACATAGAATGTCCTCCGTTCTGTTTGGTATGACTTCGCTGGATTTACACCTTAATGCATTTTTCTTTTGTTTCACTACTTCTATGTTTCATTGTATGAAACCATGTTTCATTAATTAACTATTAAATCATAACATACCCCTGAACAAAGTAACAATCAAAAAAGAGCACCTTCCGAGTAAACGTTACTCAGAAAGTGCTCATTTGATTATTAAGCTATTGTTGAACTTGTTTTATTATTTTACAACCTTAGGCAATTTCGACTTCCACAATCCCAGAATCAGACCTGAGATCACTGCACCAATTGCTACTGCAAGCAGGAACAACAGGGCATGGTTTGCCAAGAATGCAACGAAGATTCCTCCGTGTGGAGCCGGTACGTTAATACTCCATAATTGTGTCAGTCCACCCGCAACAGCCGAACCAAGGATACAAGATGTCAGTACACGAAGCGGATCAGCAGCTGCAAATGGAATCGCACCTTCTGTAATGAACGAGAATCCCAGTACGTAGTTCGTCAAACCGGATTTACGTTCTTGATCTGTAAACTTAGATTTGAAGAATGTTGTTGCTAAAGCAATCGCCAGTGGTGGTACCATACCGCCTGCCATAACAGCAGCCATCCAAGCACCATCTGTGTTACCACTGGATGTGAAGACACCAATCGCAAAAGTATATGCCGCTTTATTGAACGGTCCACCCATATCAATGGACATCATGCCACCAAGTAACAAGCCAAGCAGTACTGCATTACCTGTACCAATATTACCAAGTGCATCAACAAGCCATGTGTTCAGGGAACCGAAAATTGGATCAAAGATATAGTAACTCACGGCACCCACGATCAACAGACCAAGCACCGGGTACAACAGGATTGGTTTCAGACCATCAATTGCTTTTGGCAATCCTTTGAGTGCCTTACGCAGCCCAATGATGACATAACCTGCTAGGAAACCGGCAGCAAGTCCGCCAAGGAAACCAGCATTAGAGTTCACGGCCATCAAACCACCGACCATACCTGGCATTAAGGCTGGACGATCACCGATACTCATCGCGATAAAACCAGCAAGGACAGGGATCAAGAAGTGGAATGCACCTGTGCCACCACCGATTGTTTGCAGCAATTGTACAAGTGGGTTTTCCGGGCTTGCAATTTGCTCAATCAGGAAGGAAATCGCCAGCAGGATACCACCACCCACGACGAATGGAAGCATGTGAGAAATCCCGTTCATCAGGTCTTTGTAGATTTTGCTACCTACACTCATTTTACCTGCTGTGGCTTCGTCATTCTTGCCAGCTGCACCCTGACTACGATAGATCGGTGCATCGCCGTTAACGGCCTTGCGAATCAGTTCTTCGGATTTGCGGATACCGTCACTTACAGGTCTTTGCAGAACCGGCTTCCCATCAAAACGAGCCATCTCTACATTTTTGTCTGCTGCCACGATAACGCCTTTGGCACGAGCAATTTCATCAGCAGTCAGAACATTCTGAGCACCTTCAGAACCATTCGTCTCTACACGGATGTTAATGCCCATCTCTTGTGCTTTTTTCTTAAGTGCATCTTCTGCCATAAACGTGTGGGCGATGCCTGTTGGACACGCCGTAACCGCAACGACAAAGTCCTCAGAGTTAGCATTCCCAACAATCACACCAGAGGTTTGCTCTTTGTTAGCTGATGCATTAGCTGCCGCTGCGGCCGCTTTCTCTGCTTTTGCTTTCTCTTTAGCTTCCTCTTTCTTCGCCTCTTCAGCTTGCTTGGCATCGAACAATGCGCTAACTTCTGCTGGTGTATCCGTGCTCATCAACTGCGAGATGAAATCGCTATCAATCAACAACCTGGAAAGTGCAGCAAGTGTACGCAAATGTGTATTACCCGCACCTTCTGGTGCTGCAATCATGAAAAACACATGAGCTGGCTCGTCATCCAATGCTGCAAAGTCAAGACCTTTACGGCTTTTTGCAAATACAACCGTTGGTTCATTAACTGCAGATGTTTTGGCATGTGGCATAGCAATTCCGCCGCCAATACCTGTGCTGGATTCAGCTTCACGTTTATAGATCATCTCTTTGAACAATACGGGATCATTGATTCGTCCACTTTTGTTCAGACTCGCAATTAATTCATCAATCGCTTCATCTTTTGTTGTCGCTTGTAAATCCATGATCATCGTTTCTTGGATCATCAGATCTGTTATTCTCATTTTGGTACACTCCCTTAGGTTCAGTCGACCTGCATTCGCAGGCCGATCATGTATACAATGCAAACCTTCTGTAGATCAACTACAGTTTAGTAATGCTGACTTGCGTGCGTAATTCATCGATAAAATCTCTAGTGGCAAGGTCATCAGAGAACGCAGTAGCACTTCCAGATGCAACACCTGTACGGAAGGCTTCCAGCAAATCACCGTTCAGAACGTAAGTACCCACAAATCCACCAATCATGGAATCTCCGGCACCTACCGAGTTTTTAACGACACCTTTTGGAACATTGGCATGATGAACCTCTTCCTGCGTAATGAATAGTGCTCCCTCACCAGCCATGGAAATAAGGACATGCTTAGCGCCTGCTTCTAATAGTCTGCGACCATAGGTTATGAGTTCTTCACGAGTTTCAATCCTTACGCCGAACAGTTCTGCAAGTTCATGATGATTCGGCTTCACAAGCAATGGTTCATGGACAAGAGCCTCCATCAACGCCTTGCCTGTTGTATCAATTACGAACTCGGCGCCAGCTTGTTTACATACCTTGATCAAACGATCATAGAAATCAGACCCTAGAGCAGGTGGTACACTTCCCGAAAGAATAACGATATCCCCTTGCTGCAGTCCTGACATCTTCTGAAGCAATTGCTCTGACTCTTCGGAGCTAATCGCAGGCCCTAGTCCGTTGATCTCTGTCTCCTCACCATGCTTCAACTTAATATTGATGCGTGTGTCATCTGCAATGGTAACAAAATCAGTGCGGATCGCTTCTTCCTGCAATCGATCATTAATGAAACGTCCTGTGAATCCACCAAGGAATCCAAATGCTGTGTTTGTGGCACCAAGCTGATTCAGAATGCGGGATACGTTAATCCCTTTACCACCCGGAAGTTTCAAGTCCCGGTTCATTCGATTCAGTCCACCAAGTTTCAGATCATCCACTTCCACGATATAATCGATGGAAGGATTAAGTGTTAACGTATATATCATGTTATCCCTCGATTATTTTAGTTTTCTGGGCGATTAAGAGCCGCCAGTGTTCTGGTAACTGCTCCGTAATCAGATCTGCCTCTTCCAAATCAAACAATTTGGCAAAAGTTATTTCCCCGATTTTGCTGGAGTCAGCCAGCACGTAAGATTTTCCCGACAACTGATGTGCACGCCTTTTAATCAAGGCTTCCTCCGGATCGGGAGTTGTATACCCCATTTCGGCATCTACCCCGTTCGTTCCAAGGAAACATTTATCGAAGCGGAAATTATCCATGTTCTGTAACGCAATACTGCCAATCACAGCTTTTGTATGGATTTTCATCATGCCCCCAAGCAAGTAGCTGCGAATCCGCTTGCTTACCAAGGCTTCTACATGAGATAGTCCATTCGTCACAACCGTGACATCTTTTGCTTCAATAAATGGAATCATGGCAAGGGTCGTTGTCCCTGCATCGAGATAGACACATTCGCCATTTTGGATTTCCTGAGCAGCCAAACGAGCAATCGTCACCTTCTGTTGGATGTTTTTGAACGTTTTCTCTTCCATGCCAGGTTCCAATGACTTCTCATTCACCAATGCAGCGCCGCCATGAATCCGCTTGAGCATCTGACGACTTTCCAAATCGATAAGATCACGCCTGATTGTTGATTCAGAGGCGCCAAGTACATCGACAAGCTCCTGTAATTTCACAATTCCCTGTAAATGTAAGCGCTCTATAATTGCAGCATATCGTTCTTCAGTCAGCATCTTCATTCCTCCAACTGCTTCTATAGTATCATAAATCCAGCAAAAAACAATCATTTTCATTCAAAATAATTTATAAACCTTCAAAAACATGCAATTTTCGACGTGCTAACCTTTCAATATTGAACCATAATAACCCCAAACGTTCAAATTCATTCAAATCCTGAACTCTGGAGATTGAACCATAAATATTTACACTGACCACTCCTATGACAGAACAACCTTTCGATCGCTGTTATCCCCAGATTTTTTTGATTCCCTTTTTCAAAGGGAAAAATCCGGTGATAAAGGCGAACGCTTCGCTTCTTCACGTTATTTCTGTCCTCTCCGTTCTTGTGTAAATGTCTAGTTCAACGGATATAGATTCTATATTAGAACGATAAAAAATCCTGGAATGCAACGTTCTGCTGCACTACAGGATTTCCCTTTATCCATTCATCTGCGGTTTAGGCTTAAGCCACTGCCCCTCTTCATTGATGAACGCACCTTTGTAACGTCCCATCTCCAGTTGCTCAATCAGCTTACCCTCGTCGATTGCCAAAATTTCTGCCAACTGGGCTGACGTGTAGTATTGATTCGGATCATAGTTTATAAGTATAGGCACAGCAGTATCATATAATTCTCTGATCAAATTCTCGAATGAACTTCGTCCAAGGTTCTCCATATTCTTAAAATCATTCAAGTATTGAGACACCAGGTTGTGAAACGACTTATTCCCCAGATTCATCCATACTGTATTACATGCCTGAACACTCATGTAGTTTTTCTCTACATCGAAAAATTGAACCTCTTCAATCTTCATATACTTTTCTTGAAAGGCAACGATTTTAATAATCGGTACGTTACGCTGCCGCGAAGCTTTTTTTAGATGTGCTCTGAATTGTTCATAACTCATTTGAACCTCAACCATGTCTAGTACATACACCTGCCTTCTAACGTGTTCCAATCGACATTTTACAACAAATCGTCGGGAAGTGTAAGATTATCGCACAAAAAAAGCAAAAAAACGTATGCTGATGCCTCGCACACGTTTAGTATACTCAACTAAATGTATTCTGAAGTTACCGGGTAATATTAAATGATTCGAGTCTCGAACAGACCTAAATCACTCTACAAATTCCTATCGCTTCAAAATGACTTTCATTTCAGTGAAGCATTCTCTGCCCATGTGGCTGTGAACTCCTGCTCATTATAAGCAAAAAAGCGTTGTAATATCATATCTCGATCGTCCAAAAAGAGCTGATCCGCTATGGCGGATACTAACTTCGGGATTGCACTTCTTGTTCCCGATATAGCCGACGCGGATAAGCCGCAGCTTGCCAGTGCAGAATAATTGAATACAAAGAGTCCGTGTAACTTAGAAGCTCCCTCCTCATCTCGACTTGTCAGCGCAAAGCCTGGAGTTAAATAAGGGTGGGCATCAAGTAAAGCATTGCGATGTTCTACAGGTGCCTCGTAACGGTCTTCCCAGCGTGCTATATGCCCTTCCACTAATTTCAGCTCTGGACGAAGAGCCGGATCACTGATCAAGCCTGTGCTAATCACTAGAAAATCAAACGTGAAGTTTCCTTGCTCTGTTGTGATAATTACCTCATTGCCTTGAACCTGGACATTCTGCCATGGCGAGTTCAGATGTAGTCTGAATCCAGGCCAGACCGCTGCTCGATTAAACGTATCATTCGTTGGCGGCTGATTAAACTTGAAGAAATGTGAGATGACCGCATATTTATCTGATGTAGGCAGGGCATGGAAACGTTCAATCATGCCTGACTGCTCCATCTGACGAATCGGATTCACACGGGGAAGCTGTTCTCGGCGTACGAATACATGGGCTTCTGCCACACCGGTAGCGAGCGCATGGCTTGCATTATCAAAAGCAGAGGCGCCCCCACCAAGCACAGCAATCTTTTTCCCCTTCATTCGTTCAAAATCAATCACTTCAGAAGTATGTGCATACAGCTCCCGAGGCAACTTATCTGCAATCATCGGCGGCACATGCCACTCGCCTCCCCCTTGAATTCCAGTCGCAAGCACCACTTTACGTGCAAGGATGATATCTTTATGTCCTGCTCTATTTACCCGAAGTCGGTATACTCCATGTTCCGTAGGCTCAACCAGTGTCAATTTCACCTCATTCATCACAGGAAGCTTCAATACTTTCCGGTACCAGCGTAAATAGTTCATCCAATCCCCACGGGGAATTTTATCTACCTCTTCCCAGCCATCACGCCCGGTCTGCGCTTCCCACCAGGAACGAAAGGTTAACGATGGGATGCCCAGATCAATGGAGGTCAGATGTTTGGGCGTACGCAACGTAACCATTCGTGCATATGTCTCCCAAGGCCCTTCGAATCCAGCTTCGTTCTCGTCAATAACAACGATGTTGGAGATTCGTTCACGAAGAAGGCCAAACGCAGCCCCAAGTCCACTCTGTCCCGCGCCCACAATAACGACATCATACACATGACCTTCTGTATGTTCTCTTGTACACGTCCAGTCTGCACCACCATATGACAAACAAGCAAGATCATGCATAACACGTTCATTCAATGTTTCAAGGCTCACAACGCATCAACCCTTTCCTGGTGCAAGACTGTCAGTTTATTTTTCATTCATTGTTCGTTTTGTTCGTTTTCCTCATTATTTCTCATGTCCGTATGGAAATAGATTAGCGTTATTATATGAGTTGTGATACTTCATTTGAAGTTGATGATAGATTTCTTGTCATTAAGTCTAAAAATAAGGATCATACTTGTTAATTTACACGAAGCACCTCATCAAAGATGGAGATAGCTGGTTTACTTTTCTTCCTCGTACAAGTAAGTCTACAAATACAAAAAAAAGACAGACCAAGAAATTACCTTGATCTGTCTTCACTATGAGTCTAATGCTCCGTCTGTTTACGGCGCTGCACTTTTTCAATAATTAATTTCTCAGGTGTCACGTCATTGCCCAGTGGATCGACAACGGACACGCCTAACATGGTTGTAAGTACTTGACCTCGAATCGCCTGCAAATACTCTTTTCTCAGTTCTTGCTGTTCTTGTTGTTCTGCTTGCGTCAGCCCAGTGCTGCTACGTTGTTTTCTACTTAATTCGTTGATACGTCCCAAAATAGGAATCATGACATTCACCTCACTTTTGTTACTGCAATGTTCAAACAGATATTTCGAATATCTTCAAACTAAGTTAATACAACTTTACGGATTTGTCTATAGGCTCATGGCTCTGAAACAGTAATCAGGTCATCTGGTGTACTGACCATACAATTCCATTTGTTGCACCGCTACCTAGATTTAACGTGACCGTCAATCCATTTGCAGCATAGAACAACCCAATCACATCTCCTGCGTTTAATTCCACTTCCACTGCTAATGTAACCGAACTGCTTCCTAGGACCGCGCGTAGCGTTAGTAGTGTAACCGCCACATTCAAAATCGGTAATAATCCACTAACCAGTGTCGTTACTGTGGGGGATGTTCTTTGGACAAGAAAAGCAGGGTTAACCCCAGCACCTAACGATAAGGCTATGGCCGCGGTCGTTGCATAATTGATTGTAGCTTCAATAGAATACCTTCCCGTCACGGGAACTGTATAATTGCCTGTCGTTGCATTAAAGCTGGCATTGCCGTAATAAGGACTAGTAGTCGTCCAGTTGGTTAACTGAGTACTTGTTGCTGTAGAAAGAGTTGCAAGGAATGCAGAGAAACCTTGTGTGGCAAAGTTCGGTCCCGTCGCACCTGTTGCTCCTGTACTTCCTGTTGCACCAGTTATACCTGTGGTTCCTGTGGTTCCTGTGGTTCCTGTGGTTCCTGTGGTTCCTGTCGCGCCCGTTGTTCCCGTCGCTCCTGTAGTGCCCGTTGCACCGGTTGCTCCTGTTATTCCTACTCCCGTACTTCCCGTTGCTCCGGTAACTCCCGTCTCACCTGCAATGCCAGTTGCACCAGTCGCTCCCGTTATACCTACACCTGTACTTCCTGTTGCTCCTGTGTTTCCTGGTCCTCCCGTGGTTCCTGTATTCCCTGTAGCTCCTGTTGTGCCGGTGCTTCCAGTTGAGCCGGTATCACCTGTCGTTCCTACCAAACCTGTGGCTCCGGTTGCTCCTGTTATTCCCACACCTGTGCTTCCCGTTGCTCCAGTGTCTCCTGTCGCACCTGCAATACCGGTAACTCCTGTCGCTCCCGTGAGTCCCGTCACGCCTGTAGTGCCAGTCGCACCTGTTGCTCCTGCTATTCCTACTCCTGTACTTCCCGTTACTCCGGTGATCCCCGTCGTTCCTGTAGTACCGGTCGCACCTGTCGCTCCCGTTATACCTTCACCCGTAATTCCCGTTACTCCGGTAACTCCCGTCGCACCTGCAATGCCGGTTGCACCAGTCGCTCCTGTAATACCGACACCCGTACTTCCCGTTGCTCCGGTGATTCCCGTCGTGCCAGTAGTGCCGGTCGCACCTGTTGCTCCGGTTACACCTACTCCCGTACTTCCGGTTACACCGGTGGCTCCCGTCGCTCCTGTAGTGCCCGTTGCACCGGTTGCTCCCGTTATTCCGACACCCGTACTTCCTGTTGTTCCGGTAACTCCCGTCACGCCTGCAATGCCGGTTGCACCAGTTGCTCCTGTAATACCGACACCCGTACTTCCTGTTGATCCGGTAACCCCCGTCTCACCTGCAGTACCAGTTGCACCAGTTGCTCCCGTACTTCCCGTTGCTCCAGTGATTCCCGTCGTGCCAGTAGTGCCGGTCGCACCTGTTGCTCCGGTTACACCTACTCCCGTACTTCCGGTTACACCGGTGGCTCCCGTCGCTCCTGTAGTGCCCGTTGCACCGGTTGCTCCCGTTATTCCGACACCCGTACTTCCTGTTGTTCCGGTAACTCCCGTCTCACCTGCAGTACCGGTTGCACCAGTTGCTCCCGTTATCCCTAGTCCTGTACTTCCGGTTGCTCCGGTGACTCCTGTGGTTCCTGTAGTACCGGTCGCACCTGTCGCTCCTGTTATACTCACACCTGTACTTCCTGTTGCTCCGGTGATTCCCGTCGTTCCTGCAGTACCGGTCGCACCGGTTGCTCCCGTTATTCCTTCACCTGTACTTCCTGTTGCTCCGGTAACTCCTGTCGCACCTGCAGTCCCGGTTGCACCCGTCGCTCCTGTTATTCCTTCACCCGTGCTTCCGGTTACTCCGGTAACCCCAGTTGTACCTGTAATGCCGGTCGCACCAGTCGCTCCTGTTATACTTACTCCTGTACTTCCCGTTGCTCCGGTGATCCCCGTCGGGCCTGTAGTACCGGTCGCACCAGTTGCCCCGGTTATTCCTACTCCTGTACTTCCTGTTACTCCAGTAACTCCCGTCTCACCTGCAGTGCCGGTCGCACCAGTTGCTCCCGTTATACCTTCACCCGTACTTCCCGTTACTCCGGTGACTCCCGTCGTTCCTGTAGTGCCCGTTGCACCAGTTACTCCCGTTATACCCACACCCGTACTTCCTGTTGATCCGGTTACTCCCGTCACGCCTGTAGCACCGGTCGCACCAGTGGCTCCGGTTATACCAACACCTGTACTTCCTGTTACTCCGGTAACCCCAGTTGTACCTGTAATGCCCGTCGCTCCTGTTATACCCACACCTGTACTTCCTGTTGCTCCAGTTACCCCTGTTGTGCCTGCAGTACCTGTTGCACCAGTCACTCCTGTTATTCCTTCACCCGTACTTCCGGTTACTCCAGTGACTCCCGTAGTTCCTGTTGTTCCGGTAACTCCCGTCACGCCTGTAGCACCGGTCGCACCAATGGCTCCGGTTATACCGACACCCGTGCTTCCGGTTGATCCGGTAACTCCCGTCGCACCTGTAATGCCGGTTGCACCAGTCGCTCCGGTTATTCCTTCGCCCGTGCTTCCGGTTACTCCGGTAACTCCCGTCGCACCTGTTGCACCGGTCACACCAGTCGCTCCGGTTATTCCTTCACCCGTGCTTCCGGTTACTCCGGTAACTCCCGTCGCACCTGTTGCACCGGTCACACCAGTCGCTCCCGTTATACTTTCACCCGTGCTTCCTATTGCTCCGGTAACTCCCGTTGTTCCTGTAGCACCGGTCGCACCAGTCGCTCCGGTTATTCCTTCGCCTGTACTTCCCGTTGCTCCAGTAACCCCCGTCGCACCTGCAGTTCCGGTTGCACCTGTTGCCCCTGTTATTCCTAAACCCGTACTCCCTGTTGCACCGGACACACCAGTCGCTCCCGTTATACTTTCACCCGTACTTCCTATTGCTCCGGTAACTCCCGTCACGCCTGTAGCACCTGTAGTTCCAGTCACACCAGTTGCTCCCGTTATTCCGGTTACTCCAGTAACCCCTGTTGTGCCAGTCGCACCAGTTGCTCCTGTTATTCCTACGCCCGTACTTCCTGTTGCTCCGGTGACTCCCGTTGTTCCTGTAGTACCGGTTGCACCTGTTGTTCCCGTTATACTTTCACCCGTATTTCCAGTGACTCCAGTACTTCCTGTTGCACCCGTTGCCCCTGTTATACCGACACCTGTACTTCCTGTTACTCCAGTGACTCCCGTCGCGCCTGCAGTACCGGTTGCACCAGTTGCTCCCGTTGTGCCTACTCCCGTACTTCCTGTTGATCCAGTGACTCCCGTCACGCCTGTAGTTCCAGTCGCACCGGTAGCTCCCGTTATACTTTCACCTGTACTTCCGGTTACTCCAGTAACTCCCGTTGTTCCTGTAGAGCCGGTCGCACCAGTTGCTCCCGTTATACTTTCGCCTGTACTTCCGGTTACTCCAGTAACTCCCGTTGTTCCTGTAGAGCCGGTCGCACCAGTCGCTCCGGTTATTCCTTCACCCGTGCTTCCGGTTACTCCGGTAACTCCCGTCGCGCCTGCAGTGCCTGTTGCACCAGTTGCCCCCGTTGTTCCTTCACCCGTACTTCCGGTTACTCCAGTAAATCCCGTTGTTCCTGTAGAGCCGGTCGCACCAGTCGCTCCTGTTATTCCTTCACCCGTGCTTCCGGTTACTCCGGTAACCCCAGTTGTACCTGTAATGCCCGTCGCACCAGTCGCTCCTGTTATTCCTTCACCCGTACTTCCAGTTGCTCCGGTGACTCCCGTAGTTCCTGTAGAGCCAGTTGCACCAGTCGCTCCTGTTATACTTTCACCCGCACTACCTGTTGCCCCGGTGACTCCCGTGGCACCTGTTGAACCACTACTTCCTGTTACAACGGTTAAACCTGTGGTTCCAGTGATTCCTGTTATACCTATAGTACCAGTCGCGCCCGTAGCTCCGGTTACTCCAGTAATACCAGTAACTCCTGTTGAGCCGGTAACACCGGTCGTACCTACCAAGCCTGTAGCTCCCGTTTTTCCGGTAGTACCAGTTGCTCCAGTACTTCCCCTAATCCCTGGATAACCTCGTGGTCCTCGAAGGAGAAGAATTCTGTGGCTTTTCTTCTTTTTACGTTTACACCTGTTTACGTGAGATAACTTCTTTTTTTTCTTTTGGATGAAGCGCACTGTTGATTTTTTAACTTTTCGTCTGCCTCGGCGGCTTGAAACATTTTTGCACTTCTTTTTATATGAATAGCTCATCAGATCATCCCTCCTTCTTGTACTCCACGTCCAATCTCCGAATTTGGCAATAGTACACTCTATGCAAGGGACTTGCTCTGTGCGTCATTCATATTAAAAACCAAAATACTCCATCATTTCAGTGTGCCCGGATTAGTACCATACATTTGCCTAAATCTACTGATAAAGTAACTTGTGTTTACGTATCCTACCTGATGAGCCGCCTCTGATACACTAACTTTGCCACTTTCCAACAGCTCGTGCGCTTTCTCCATTCGTTTCTCAATGACATATGCATGAATGGACTTCCCGTATTGCTGCTTGAATGCTCGTTTCAGCTTATTTTCGTTCATCATTGCGGGGCGAACCAACTCCGGAATCGTAGGTGAATCTGCATAACAAGCATTTAGTATTCGCTTTACCTCCTTCAACCCAGCCAGGTCGGAATCACTTAACTTTATCTCTGGCAATTGCGGCTGTGGTCGATCAGTCAGCTCTCCAGTAAGCACGACGATTAATTCCGTCAACTTGGCTTGCAAATAATGTTCACGAAGGTCATCAGAATATGTACATCCCAACATATCCTGTATAACACGACGGGCTACAGGCGGGATGTCCATTCCGGCTATTCTAGGCACATGATTGAAGTTGCTAATTGCTCCGGTCTCCCGAATCTTCTCGAACAGTATGGAACAGAATCCAGGAGCGATCTGGAACCCCATTTGCATACTGCGCTCATTTTCTTCATATGTATTGGTCGCCGCATATGCACCACCATCGTATATCCCGAAATAATTCTCTGGTAAAAGATGCTCACGCCCCGTATCTCGATTGCGCCATCTCTGCTCACCCATAAGGTTAAAAGCAAGCACAACCCCTGCATGTTCACCTTGTTCGTCTACGAATGTATTCCGGCGTGGGGTAAGATCTGACCATGACCATGTGGCTTGTGATCCCAGCCTTAACGATTGAAACAGCCCACTCCCTACATGTTCTGGAACATCAAATGTCGTCATGTGCATCCTCCTTTTTCAGCTATTCAAGCTCCCGATTGAGCTAACAAGTGCATCAGCAAACCATGTAACATATACATCAACAAGATCCTTTAACTTGTAATCATATCTAACCTCGACAAGGAGCAGTTTACATGGAATCCCTAGATCACATTTATTACGTTGCACTCACCTTTCACATCCCCAAGCAGAGGCTTAAACCATATCGCACATACCTTGAAACCCAAGTTATTCCCGTTTATAAGCGCCATCGGAATACGATGATTTCAGATTATAAATTGTACACACACAAAATAACGACTGAAAAACACGGTGATTTTCCCGTATGGAACATTCTACATGTTCTGCAACTTCATCATCGCGAGAAAGCCGATTCGCTTCAGAACGAACTAGATCGTATACAACCGTTTCCTGAAGCTGTCGTTGTTCGTCAGGAATTGCTCTCCAGTACGCCACGTAGCCATTTCCCTATTCAAAGTGAACAAACCCGCAGACGCTGGCTTAAGCCGCTGCAGGTTGTTGAATATGTTGATGTGGAGTTCAATAAATTGGAACAATTCCGCGACATCATGATGCAGCGAAATGGACCAGCTATGCATTTTATTTGTAATGAACGAAGATGGTGCCATAGCTTCTACGCACTGGAGACTGAACAAGTGTGGACGCATCATCCAGACTACCCTGGGTGGAACCAGCTTCATATTATTGCGCTATATCCAGAAGCCCCATTTAAGTATAAAAAAGATTTTGGACTTGGGCTGGCTAGAGCCTCAGATATTACTTTTGAAGAGAACATGGAGCAGTTGAAACAGATTCGCACGATGCGGTACAAATGTATTAGCTCACGATTGTAGAAGATTGCGCAATCGGGATTCCGAATCTAACTTCGGGCAACTGTTGCAGTATCCATGTGCATGACTGCCGCTTCCAACCTGATAGGCCAAACAACAATATCGGCGTATCAAAAGCGGCTGTCCTTGCCACTTGGGATGCTCGAAACATTTTAGCTTACTCGCAAACGGAGATTCGGTATCACCTTGCGGAGTAAGCCATACGCTGCGATCCTCTTGTATTCGTGTTAATCGTTCAGCCGTTTTCCATATGCTTTCATCATGGATCATTTGTGCATACAGCTGTTGCACATTGTGTGCAATAAGTGCCCACATGACCTTCTCACTCGCTCCCGTATCAGCAGCTACACCCTTAAAGATCGTTTCCAGATGTAGCTGCAGTCTTCCTTTAAGCATGGTGAGCTGAGATCTTCGCTGAGTAAGATCTGCATTTGCAACTAAGCACTGCTCCAACTGACTCTCATAACGCATTCTTCCTGATCCAGTCAGTTCCACACGTACAACATCGTTTTCAATTTGGAGTAAGGTGTCATACAGACTGAATGCAGAGACGACAGCCAGAACCCATACCGAATAACGCTTCGCAAAAAGTGTGCCAACAGCAACACTTCCCGTGCCTCCAAGTTTAAGCCCCTGCTGTGTAGCCTGTTCACTTAGAAACGATTTTCGTCGCTCCTCATCGAGCAGATCTTTCACCGTAAAAGAATACTCGGAAGTCTCCCATGAACTTCTAATCTTCGTCACAAAAAAGTGCTGTAATGCCTCAACTAGCTCGGAGTGTTTTGGATCTGAATCTTGATCTGAACCTGAATAACGTCCCATCTATTGAATCATATCTTCAATTTCGTTGATAATCTCGCTACGTCCGATAACTCCCCAGCCCTTGAACAACCAGAAGGAATCCGTTGTATAGACCTGATCCGCAACGACCGCAGGGACACTCTTCCAAAGGGAGCTTTCGTTAATGCCATTTAGATAATCCTCAGCGTTTGGGTCAACCTCCAGAACTACAAAATCAGCATCAATATCTGCAATCTTCTCCATAGACAGATCCTCACGTTGTTCGGCTGGCGTCACTCCAGTAGGTTCAAATCCAAGATCATGATACAACAGCGTATTGGTTGGATGTCCTTTTGCCGCATAGATCTGTAATGTTTTTTCTCTTACACGCAGATAAGCTAGCTTCTTCTCATCCAATTGTTCAATTTTTGCTTTAAGCTGGCTGGCTTGTTGTTCCACTTCAGCAATTTTTGTTTTGGCCAGATCGACCTTGTCATACATCCCTGCAATAGTTAACAAGTCCTGTGTCCAATAGGTGGTATCGTCCGTATAATCCAGCCATTCGGTACCAAGTACGATGGTCGGCGCAATTTTCTCCAACTGCTCATACGAGTTCTCAGCCGTTCGGCTCTCAATTAAGATAACATCTGGATCAATCTGAAGAATAGCTTCTAAGTTGGGGCTGTCTGCAGAACCTACGATTGGAACTCCAGCCAACTGATCTGCAAGATAAGGAAGGTAATCTCCTCCATAACGCACTTCTACATTAACACCTGCTGGCTTCTCGCCTATCGTCAACATGTGATCAATATAAGAAGCAGACAAGACGACCATACGATCAATTTTTTGTGGTATAACTGCTGTTCCTTTAAGATGTTCAATCGACTGGGTACCACTCTGTTCTGCCGATGTGTCCTGATCCTGAGGTGTAGTCTCCGCTACTTCCGACGTTTTCCCGCATGCCGCTAGAACAAACACAAGCAGGGTTATCAGTACGATCCATGATGCTCTCTGTCTAAACATTCTAGTAAAACCCCTCTACTATTTAATAATAATAATCATTATCACTATAGTAGGGAAAAGAGTTCTTGCTTACCATGGATTATTTCACTCTCTTCACTTGGACAATATCACCGTGCAGTAATACCAAGCTGCTCCGCTACATATCTCATAGCCCACATGCGACCTGTAGGCCCTAACGTTTTGAAGAAGATATCCTCTGCATTGTATACACGACCCTCTTGAACTGCCTTCAATGCTAGCCACTCAGCCGAACTCTGCAACTGACGAAATTGAGCGCTAGCCTCAGCCGTCGGATCAACCATGACAAAAATATGATCTGCCTCATATAAGCGCAAAGCATCAAATTGAGTTTCAACAGCCCACTGCTTCTCTGGAAATCGATATGGCAAATGAAACCCTAGATCATCGTATAGTAAAGCCCCTGTCTGGCTATTGCGTCCATACATTCGGTAAAACCTCGCGGTCACCCGAAGAAACATCACACGCTGCTTTCCCCATCTCGATTGAATGCGCCCTCGAAGCAGCTGACTTAGTTCTGCATGCTCTTCAATCCACCGCTCAGCCTGTTCAGTTCGTCCCATAATGTCAGCCATGTACAGAAGCCTTTCATCAAAATGATTACTGTGTTCCAGCAGAGTCGTAGGGGCAATGTGATGCAGTGCTTCATTAGGCTCTAGTCGGTCACTCGTAATGATTAAATCTGGTTGCAACCTTCGCAGCTTGTCGTAACTCTCATCGAAGCTGTTCAACATAATCCCCTGATGACGATGTGCTTGGAGCATAGGAATAGCAACTGGATGTGCCACTCTCTGATCATAGGATAGAGCGGATACCGGCGTCAGACCAAGCGTAATGACGTAATCATCCAACCCGTAATACGTGGTAGCGATACGATTTACTTTCTTTTTCATATACAGGGTTGGAGCAATGCCTTCCTTCTTCTTGAACATCCTGCTGAAATAATGCTCGTCCTTATAACCGACCTGCTCTGCGATCGCTTTAATCTTATCGGAGGAGAACAGCAATTGTTTGGCTTTAGCCATACGTTGTTTCAATATATATTCCATTGGCGTCATATGAAGTTGCCGTTTGAACGTTCTGGTAAAATGATTCATGCTAAGCCCCGCCATTTGGGCCATCTGCTCCATGCGAAGATCTTCGGTATAATGATCCTTCATGTATTCAAGAGCCAGATCCATACCTGCGACAGGTGGAGCTGCTTGCTTAAACTGACTCATTAGCTGTATCAATAACTGGTGCACAAGATGCTTCCTACGTAGGTTTACTGGACTCTCTGTAGGACGTTTACCACTTACCAGTTCATTCATAAGCTCATGAATATCTTGTGTATTGGAAGACATGTGAAGCTTGCCCATAACAGGAAAATCAAACGTAGACGTATGCCAATTATTCTGACTGCGAGTAAGTGCCACACACGAAAATAAAATGATCTGATATCGGACTGGTGCCTCCGTATACGTCTGGAGCTCCACATGCATGCCAGGCTTTAACAGGAACCATTCCGCTTGTGACACTGTATGTACAACGTCATTGATCATAAGAGTTCCCTTTCCAGCGATAACTCTACATATGGCAAATCTATTCCAGGTTCTTCGCTGAATTTCTCCCGGCTTGCTGGCGTATTGACGGACATGCACAGCAGAGAAATACAGCTGCTCCAGTCGTTTTATCCAATCCATTTCTTCCATGCTGAATTCCTTTCCTGTTTGGATCAAATTCACTAATCCATAAATAACAATCTACTTTTTGGCATTCAGTAACAGATTCTTGATGGTATCTAGCTGCAATTCCAGTGAGTATGGATCTTCCATCACGAATTCGTCCCCTTTGTCTCCGAAGGAGCCATACGCATAGACCTGTCCTTTCTGCACAGCAGGAAGGTGTTTCCATACTTCACTGTTCAATACTTCATTAGCCCTTCATCTTGTGAACCATATATGAAGACATGATCTCCAATGAACTCAGGCAGTACCTCAAGAGAAATATTCACGAATCCTTCCTTCATATCTAGCGCTTGCTGAGTAGGCGGAAGCTTCAACATATCATAGATGGTAGAACTGCCGTAATTTCCACCTTCTGCTGCCATAACATACAGTGCTTTATTTCCAACCTGTACGATGGATACGGTCTCACCTTCTTTGATAATTCCATCAATCTGCTGCTTCGCTTCTTCGACGTCTTCTTGGTACGCAGTGATCCACTTCTCCGCTTCCTGCTCTTTCCCAAACACACCAGCGATTCGGCGCAGCTTCTCCAGTGGCCCTGAGGTCGTCTCCCCTTCCCAATAAGGTAAAAAGACGGTAGTCGCAATTTTCTCGTAATCCTCAATATTTTTGTCAATAGAACCAATAATAAGATCCGGCTCAAGTGAAACCAACTTCTCCAGATTCATCGGGAATTCCCCGCCCAAATCTTCAATGCCTGCGATAATATCTTCGGAGATACCGGACTTCTCAATCCACGATTCGTTTAGCATAAATGTTCTCACACCGATAGGGATGATGCCGAGCTTCAACAAGTATCCCATATATTGATCTGAGGCTACACGCTGCGGATTGGCTGGAATGACAACATCACCTCGCAACGTTGACACTGTCCGCGTCTCTGCGGACGTAGCTGATTTTCCGTCCGTCGTTGCCTGATTACTGGATTGTGCCGTAGACGTAGTCGTTGCTGGTTGCGTATTGCTTGCAGACGGTGCAGGACTTGAACAAGCCGCGAGCAAAAGCGTGAAACATAGCAACATCGACAATGCTGTCATTTTAAATTTTCCTTGCATAAATAATTCCCCTCCAACATTCTTATGATATTGATAATCAATATCATTATAAAGGTGAGAATTAAGAGGTTGAAGGGCATTTTCTTGCATCAAATGGGGCAAATCATGCTTTTTTTGAAAAGTAATCGCTTGTTTGGCTCCATTCATACGCTGTTTCTTTTTGTATTGCAGAGGTGAAAGTCCCTGGATCTTCTTGAAGCTCCTACTCAGTGAATGGGCGTCTGGATAACCAACCTGCTCGGCAATCTGTTGCAACGTCGCATCGGTATGAGTCATTAGGTATGCAGCTCTCTCAACACGTCTCTGTGCCAGATATTGAATAGGGCTGACATTTAACTTTTGTTTAAATAGTCTAGACAAGTGCCCCACACTACATTCCAATTCCTGCCCCATCTTGTCCAAACCAAGAGGTTCATGTAGATGCGTGTTCATATATTCGACCGCTCTTGTCACCAAATCCGGTTTGAAAGGCTGAATAGACCGGTTATGTAAATCCTCCAATAAAGCGTAAACCCACTGCTGGAATAACACTTTGGCATGCAACTTAGCCAGTTGGGTAGGCCGCTCCCACTCTAGATAAAGTGCCTCAATATATTGATACATGTCCAGCGGATTAGCTGGAATCATGGCAAACTGATCCTGGAATGGACGCTCATGCTCCATCAGATATTGAACTTCCATACGACAGGGCAATGTTAGAACCGCTTTGTACAAAATCATATAATAAGCAACACCGGAATCGGTCTCTATTTCTAGCGCGGCAAGCTTACCTCCATGGACGACATGGAAACCATCAATGATATAACGCTGTTGATCCATTCTTACCCTTGCGGTTCCGTCAATCATATATAAGTAAGTACTTGCGGGCAATTGATAATGGCTTAGCTTCTCTCCAGGTTCTAAAGTATTTTTGCGGACATCCAAAATTTTGATAAAAACATGATTCCATAGAAGGATATGATCATTTAAATTCATTTTTTCGTACGATCCTCCTGTCTAGGCACAGCTCTAAACGTTAAACTTTAACAATATGAAACCGGTCTGTTACGCCTTCTTCGGATAAAGACTTGCTTTTATTATAGTTTAAATGATAATAATTCTCAATGAAATACTGCCAATATGTTTGCCTTCAAACGGATAAACTACATCCACATCGATATTTCAGCTGCGTACTATACAAACTCCATCTTTTGTTAACCTGTTGCAAATCCATAAAAGGCATGATATATTAATTGAGCCGTCAATGATTGATACCTCAAATATTGATCCATCAATGATCGACAGCAGCCAACGTAGTAATCATTAGGCAATGGCATTGTATACTGGCAACTTTAATTATTTGTTAACATACGCCGTTGTTCATGATTCAGATTCACCCGGGAGGTCTAGTCATGACACGTATGGTTTCCAAAGAAGAACAGATCATCAATCTGCTGAATGTACTGGGTAACAAAATTAGTCCCAAGTTCGAACGCTGTACAGGTATCAGCTCCTCTCGCTTTGAGATTTTGCATGAATTGGATCAGGTCGATGAGATTAACCAGTCCATGCTTCAGAAAATCATCAATATCGATAGTGCTGCCATTACACGCCACCTAAAGCAACTAGAAGCGGATCAGATGGTGACCAGACGTAAGAATCCCGATGATAACCGGGTAACTTTTGTTCGTCTGACAGATCATGGTCGCAAGCAGATTGAAGGCTATAAGACAGAGAAAACCAATTTTATTAACCAGATTCTACAAGATTTTAGTGAAGAAGAAGTGCTTGCACTCGCTGATTACTTGGAACGTATGCAAAACAACTTCTAACCAACCTAAATACAGAGGAGAGAAATATACATGAGTACAATTGAAAGCAAATTCCAAAAAACAAATGATTTTAACGAAATAACTTACGGCCGTCGCTCCGTTAAACTTTACGATCCTGAAGTTAAAATCAGTCGTGAAGAAATGACAGAGATTCTGGCAGAAGCTTCACGTGCACCTTCTTCTGTGAATATGCAGCCGTGGCGTTTTCTTGTTGTAGACACACCAGAAGGTAAAGAAAAACTTGCTCCTCTGGCTAAATTCAACCAAAATCAAGTGCTGACTTCTGCTGCTGTCATTGGTGTATTTATCGACATGAACAATGTTGAACACCTGGAAGAGATCTTCAGCAAAGCTGTGGAACATGGTTTCATGCCACAGGATGTCAAAGATCAACAAGTTAAATTTGTTAAACCTTATTATGATAATATGCCTGCAGCAGCTCTGCGTGACGTTAACCTGATTGATGCTGGTCTTGCTTCCATGCAATTGATGCTGGCTGCTCGTGCACACGGTTATGACACTAACCCTATCGGTGGTTACGAGAAAGATCAAATCGCAGAAACATTCGGAATGGACAAAGAGCGTTATCAACCAGTAATGCTGATCTCGATTGGTAAATCTGCCAAAGAAGGTCATCCTTCCTATCGTTTGCCTGTAGATACAATCACAACTTGGGCATAATCTTAGCTCTTCGTCACAGCCAAATTTGATTCATACACAATATATTTGAAAATAACGGAGGTAGACTATTATGATTATCATTCACGCACACCTGCAAGTTAAACCGGATCAAGAGCAAGCTTTCCTTGCTGCAACGAAAGAATTGATCGCTGCAACACGCCAAGAAGAAGGCAACATCAGCTATGAATTGTTGAAACATACAGAGCAAGAACAAAAATATACGATGGTTGAACTGTGGAAAGATGAAGCAGCTACAGCTGCTCATAACGCAAGTGCGCATTTCCAAGCTTTTGTTCAACAAGCCGCAGCTTTCATGGCTGCACCAATGAATGTTGAAGTATTTGCTGGAGAAGCTGTTAAACACTAATATTCCTTCCGTGTTGCATACTCAAGCTATGCATGCGATATGTATAGAACAGTACAGCCACATGAAGCTCATCTGATGATGATTTCATGTGGCTCTTTCATGTTTAAAGATTGAAACAAACAGCACATACACTAGATAGTTTGGTTTTCAACTGTACTAGTATTGAAGTTACCTACTTGATGGGACGAGCAGGAGTAATACTTTGCGGGTTGTTGAACACATTTTTGGGATCATACTTGGCTTTGACTCTCCGTAATCTGGCGTAGTTTGCACCATAATACACAGGTCCATAATGCTTGATGCCTTGGTCTGGTACGTTAATATATGAACCTACAATGTATGGCTGTAATTTTCGGCGTGTGTTACGTACGATTGCAATATTTTTGGCGGCTTGAGATGGTTTCGTCCAAGAGCTGTTCCATTCAACATAAAACTTCGCTTTGCGCCAGAAAAACGCTGTAGACCTAGGTGATTTACGACTTACTGCTCCGCCCCAGTTGAGGAAAAAGAATCCCGCAAACTCTCCTTCTACATTTTCCAAAAATCTACACATCGACTTGATCGCTTGGTCTGGAAATGGTCGTTTGGCGAAACCCGAAGAGAACTGGTTACTATACCTTTGAGTAAGTATCGGATCTGGTGGCAACAGGAAGGTTACAGCATCAGGATAAGGCACCGAGCGTATAATCGTTTGCGTTGGTGTTCCGACACTGGTGAGTGGCTTTAACAAGCGAAGTGCTTCTGTTTTGGAGCCAAGAAATAACCCCTCCATACTCACATTTCCACCCTTTTTAGGTCCAATGGACAACTCACTGCCCAGTCTTGTATCCACGGACGGAGCCCACTTTTGCCAAGCTTTCAGAACTTTCTCCCATTGAGCCCACGGCCAAGTAATCCGATATACCGTAGCCTTTTCCGGTGCACGACGTACTTTGAATTTGTATTTGGTGTATACCCCGAAGTTACCTCCGCCGCCTCCCTGAGATGCCCAAAAGAGATCTGCGTTACAATTTCGGCTTGCCCGAATGACTTTTCCGTTAGCGTCCACCATCTCAAGTTCGAGCAAGTTATCGCTAATTAATCCAATGGTGCGCTGGAGTGGCCCGATCCCGCCACCTAACGTAATTCCACCAATACCTACCGTCGGGCTGTCACCAAATGGAGCGATGAAGCCTTTTTTCGCCAGCGTATGTGCGATTCGCCCCACTCGATTTCCTGTGCCCACAACGACTGTTCCCTTTTTGGTATCCAGCTTAATGGTATTCAGTTCACTAACATCAATAACAATGCCACCATTCACCTGCGATAGATTCACTTCAAGTGCATGCCTTCCACTCCGTGGTCTGATGGGTACGTTATTTTCACGAGCCCACTTGATGGCATTGGATACATCTTTCGTTTTTTGGGCAAAAACGAAGACTTTAGGTTTTCTGTCGGTATGAGGATCCCAATTTTTACGTGCTGCCTCATAATCTGGATCTCCTTTATAAATAACCCGTCCGGTAAGCTTTGTTGATGATTTCACCATATGCCACTCTCCCCATTGACCATTTGTTGACTCCCACTCCACGAAAGTACCCTATACTGTATGAAGGACATTCGCGGAGGGAATGGGCGAGTTCAAAAAAAAAGAATCTTCCCTCTCGGCCAATTGGACCTGGGAAAATTCCTTATACGATGAGATATAATGATCATCACAGATCGATTAAAATGCGTTTAACCGTCAACTGGGTCAATCTTAACAAGCTTGCGTGGCTCCTGTTCTTTCTCACCATACCAAACTAAGACATCAGCTAACTTATCCAGAATGCGAATAAAATGTTCCTGGTCAGTCGCTGAGATGTTATCAGCGTATTTAAAAATCTCATCGAAACACAGCTTACGCACAAACGCCGTGTACTCGGCATACACTTCTCGTCCCTTTGCAGAAGGTTTAACATAGATGTCTTTGCGATTGCCGCTTAGATGGTACTTCTCAAGCAAGCCTTTTTCAGTCAAGTTTTTCACGTTCTTGGAGAACGTACTGCGACTAACGCCAAGACGTGCTGCCATTTCGGACATTTTCTCTTCTTTATCCTCAGCTTCAAGAATGTACTCCAAAGTCTGAATCTGTGAAGCCGAGAACATCACATCTGTACCATAACTTCGCTGCAGCTTATAGGTGTTAGAATATGCATTGCCATATTTGATAATCTTCTCAACGAGTGCTCGATGGTTGCCCATCCATTCCAATTTCATCGGTAATCCCTTTCATTTTCAAATTCTCTCTCTAAATGTACTGAAATCAGATATGTTTTTCAATCCACGTTATCGCTTCTTCAATAACTTCATCACGATTAGGCTCGTTAAAGATCTCGTGCATGAGGTGTGCGTAAATTATCAACGTTTTATCGGTAGAGGCAATATCTCCGTAAAAGTCACGTGAATCCTGTTCACTCACCAGTCCATCATTCGCTCCATGCAGAACAAGTACCGGATCAACAAATTGCTTCGCATGTTCCTTCAGCCACGCTACCCCATACCCCAAGCTATTGAACAGATCTACAGAAATTTGCTTCTCAACCAGCGGGTCATTATTGTATGCGGATACAACCTCTGGATCACTACATACACCACTTCCAAGCTCATTCGGAAAATACGTGCCAAGTGGAAGGTCAAGCGGAAGGTCTCCGGCAACCTTCGTATTGTAACGAGTGAGTGCTCCTGAAAGGATAATACCTTTTACTTTGCCAGGGTATTTCGTCCCAAACGCAGAAGTTGCAAAGCCGCCCATGCTATGTCCAATCACAAATAGCGGGATATCACCGCTCTCTTGCAATGCTGCTTCAACAATGACATTGACATCATCAATGATTTGATGAAAATCACTGTAGAACGTGCGCTGCCCTTCTGATCTGGCATGACCCCGATGGTCAAACCGATACACACTAACCCCACGTTTATTCAGTTGTTCGGTTACATAATCATAGCGCCCAGCATGCTCGCATAACCCATGAACGATAACGACCGCGGCCTTCACATCACTGACAACATTTTTACTGAAATAAAGCTGAGTTCCGTCAAAAGATTTAATCGTTGTCTCCACTGTGTTCATATTCATCCCGTCCCTTTCACTGAGTTCAAGTCATCGAAATGTTGTAGCTGGAGTGCTTGTGAATCACCAATCCATGATTCTAAGTCAACTTCAATTTGTATTCATTAAACATAATATTGTTTCTTACGGAAACAATATATCACGACTTATGTACCTTGTCTACGAGAAATTATAGCGCTTACAAAACAGGCAAATGCATACCTTCTGCAGTCCAACCACAAATCCTCTCATGCTTGTCGATTTCCCCTCATCATTAAATAGAATAATAGCCCAATTAAAATTCAATTTTATATGATGAAGTGTATTAGAGATGTACCATATTAATCAACTGAACTCTCTATCTTAACTCGAAACCATTTATGAAACCTCTTGTTCCGTTGAATTCCGCTGTTGCTCCCCGCTCTTCTTCTTTCGGTTCCGGATAGATCCCACAATCCATAACAAGAGTGGCAGCAGAATAAAGTTCACAGGTAGATTAAACGGTACAGCCACTAGCTTAGGAAAAAGAATGGAGCTATCCACGAAGTCACGCGGTATCATCGAGAGCACAATCGCAATTGGGGCAGCGATAAATATAAAAATGCGCCAACGCTTGATGCCAACCATTGAGAAGTCCCGTAAGAGGCTGCAAACAAATAAAGCGATACCTTGATGAAAATCCCCATAATCCAGATCGCGACAACGATTGAATCAAGATTTTGCAAGAAGCCGAAGGAAACAAAGCGCACTAGATTGAGAAACGGATATGTTTGTCTGGATGCAGTTGAGTAGCCAAAAATTGCGACACATTGCATTGCAGACAATAGCGTAAAGAGACCTGCTACCACTGATCCGAGTACAGCCCCTTTCACACCATCGCGTGGATGAGAGAGAAAAGGTAATATCATCATGAGCAATATGTTGTCCCTAGAAAGGACGCAGTTGGCAGAGCACCTTTGACCAGCACTAATAGATTGTTGTCAGCCATTACTGGCATCAGATTATGAACCTGAACCTGTGACATGTTGAGCAACAAGGGCACCATAATGCCGAGCAGAATGAGCGGTCCCAATACCTCACTGCATCTGGCCAGCACCTCAATCCCAGCGAATGATACGTAAACCGCCACAACAATCATACCAACAATGGGGATAATGACTGGGGTCAATGGAAGAATCGTACCAATCATAAAATCGCCATATTGTCTCAAAATGATCGCTAGCACTGTAAACCAGTACAAAACGTATAGCAAAATGATAAGATGCCCTAGAATCTTGCCCATAATCTTAGGTGCATAGGTAATGAGGGATTCGTTCGGATACATCATACTGATGCGAGTCAAGATATAGGCCAGCCCCACGGAGAACATGCTGGAGAGCAATATGGATATCCAGGCGTCCTGCTTGGCAATAGCAACGGTAGGATTGATAGTGAGTAGAATAGTCATACCAATCTGCATTGTAGAGATCATCCAAAAAATTTGATTGCCGCTGATCTTCTCCTTGCTCATGGGGCCTACTCCTCTCTATTTGGATTGTTGGGTGCTAAACATACCGGGACGTAAAATATCCGCTTTTACTATAACCGTGAACTTGATTTGCGGGAAAATAGCCGCCCAATCCTTCTCATGCTTTTTCCATATGCGAGGATATTTACGGTGAAAAGCGCCAGCAAAATTGAAAATGTCCGTTTTGTATTTGTTTTTGGCTTCATCAATTGCCAGATAAATACGCTCCTCGATATTTTCTTCAAGCTGCTTTTCAATCCTGTGCAGACTCTTGCTACTCTGATCGGTGTTAATGTCCGTTGTATTCTGAATTAATTGATTCTTGCAATTAACATGGATTGTAATGAACCATTCGCCGTTTTTAAAAACAGGCTTAATTCTTGAGCGATTTCGCAGCAGCTGTACCGACAGCGTACCGTCCGAATGTTCTGGACGTATGGTAATAATCGCATTATCCATTTCGTTAATAGCCCAAAGAATACCTCTGGTTACTCGAGTATCGGATACACCGATCAGCTTACCGTCATGCAGGATCGCTGTTCCATTGATATAACCGACGTCTTTTGAAGGATCGTCCTGATTAGGTGCTTGAAGCAATTCAACCCAGGGGAGCAACGCCGTCTTGCTCTCTTCTTCTAACATCTCCATCAAATGTGCCATCGACGAGGTGATGCTCGTTTTGTTAACAGCCATCTCACGCAAAACTTCAGATGTATTTCGCTCCAGAATGGAGTGCATCTCTAGTACTTTTTTGGCTTTACCTTTGCTAACAAAGACATAAGCTCGCTCACGCGGCTCTGAATCCCGCATAAGGAAATCCATATCCTCCTTTATGCCGTGTTCTACCTTGTCTGCGCCAAATATGTATACTTCAGCATGCCCCCAATAAATTTTGCGTGAAAATTTCATCTGTAACTGGGACAATGCATCCGCAATATTTACACCGGAGGCAGATTGTACAAAAGTTGTACCTGTCCCGCCTGACGCTTCCCCGGGTGACTGACCCTGCGCTGAATCTTGAGGGATGAAGATTTGTATACTGACTTCAATCGTCTTGTCATCCCGCTGATCAATGGCTACACCTGTTACAAGCGCCAAGTCATTGACTTCCTTACGATCCCAACAGCCGCTCAGCAAAGGACACAGTAACAGGACGACTAGCAAAAGTAAGGCAATACGCACCCGCCGGTTCATGAGGAAGCTCCTTCTTCTCCTTGATCGGGACGATCGAAAGAGGATTGCCGAATCGTTTTTTTCTTCCCAGTCAGGCTTGGTCGTTTCGTATTGCTCCAAATCGGCCCCCGCATGAAGCTGTCTAACATCTCACTCCATTTCATTGGCGCAAGTGGTTGCAAGTAGGGAACACCCAGTGAACGAATGGAACATAGATGAATAATGATGGCAATTACGCCAAGCATCAGCCCAAGCAGACCAAACATCCCCGATAAAAACATAATGGGAAACCGCAATAGACGAATGGCAATACCAGCGCTGTATTGTGGCAGTAGAAAAGAAGCGATGCCCGTTATAGCAACGACCATAACCATTGGTGATGAGACAAGCCCTGCGGAGGTTGCCGCTTGTCCAATGACAAGCGCACCAACGATACTGACGGCGGAACCTACCTGCTTCGGCAAGCGTACACCGGCTTCTCGCAATGCCTCGAAGGAAACCTCCATCAGCAGTGCTTCCACAAGGGCTGGGAAAGGAATATCTTCCCGTGACTTCGCTATGCTGAGCAGCAGTGAGGTAGGTACCATTTCCTGATGGAATGTCAGCACCGCCACATATAGCGAGGGTAGAAGCAGCGAGATGATAAGAAACAGAAATCTAAGCCAGCGAATGAAACTGCTGATAATATAGCGCTGATAATAATCCTCCGGCGATTGCAACATAGCAAAAAAAGTTGTAGGTGCGATGAGGCAAAATGGTGTACCATCCACCATAATGCCGATTTTCCCTTCGAGCAATGAGGCACTAACGACATCAGGACGCTCCGTAACCTGAATCTGCGGAAATGGCGAATACGGATGATCCTCAATCAGACCCTCGATATATCCGCTTTCCAGCACGCCATCAATATCAATTTTCTCAATGCGTCTTCTGACCTCTTCTACCAGAGAATGATTGGCGATGCCATCAATATGCACAATCAGGACAGCGGTCTTCGTATATCGCCCAACCTGAATCGGATTTAACTTCAGTGCGGGATCTTTAATTTTGCGCCGCAGCATCGAGGTGTTGACACTTAATGTTTCGGTAAACCCTTCACGAGGTCCGCGGATAATCGATTCTGCCGCAGGCTCCTCAATGCCACGCTGCTGCCAACCAGGTACGCCGACGGTAATGCCGAATGGCAGCTTATCCACGAACAGCGCTACGCTTCCGTTTGAAATGTGGTTAAGCAGATCTTCAAAACTCGTAACGATGGTTAGCTGGCTTGTAGTGACGATCGAGCAAATGTAGGCAAAGTCAATCTGGGAATCACCAGCACGCGCTTGTAGCAACGGTGCCAGAACATGCAGGTCAAGAAGCGACTCATTGACCATTCCGTCGATAAACATTAGAAAAGCATCTACGCTGCTGGCGAGCGGAAACGTTCTTGTTTTAATATCCGATGAATTGTTATAAATCTTCTTGATGATGTCCACATTCGCTGCTAGCTCCGTGCTGAAGGGCATATCCCGGTAATCTAAAATGTCGACCATCTCAATGCTCCTTAAGTGAGTAGAGTAGTTGCGTAAGTCTAACTTAAGGATATATTTTCTCAAAACGGATTTTTTATTCTCTCTTGGCAAAGACACAAGCTACTCAATGGCATCATGTATGAAGTTTTAGGTGCGTGGGGTTGGAATGTTAGCATAGGCTAAACCACTAGTACTCAAGGCTTTCAAGTTATCAAAATGATAAAAACTAAAAAACACCATCACATGATGTGACGGTGCTCTTACCAAACTTTTGAGACTTTCGCCATAAC
Organism: Paenibacillus sp. DCT19; assembly: GCF_003268635.1. Lineage (NCBI taxonomy): Bacteria > Bacillati > Bacillota > Bacilli > Caryophanales > Paenibacillaceae > Paenibacillus > Paenibacillus sp. DCT19. The sequence continues at coordinate 2,171,640 of NZ_CP029639.1, read as the reverse complement.
TCTAGCTGCGGTTCTTAACTCCCCAATCGCACAACTGTTCCAACACGGGCAACAACGTCTTAGCCTTGTCCGTGAGGCTATACTCGACTTTGGGCGGCACTTGTGGATACTCCTTCCGCTGAACCATCCCATCGGCCTCCAACTCTTTGAGTTGTGAGCTTAGCGTCTTAAATGTGATTCCCCCCAGCTGCCTTTTCATCTCATTGAAGCGAACCGTTTGTTTTTCCGCTAAGAGATAGAGAATAATCATTTTCCACTTCCCTCCAATTACGGACATCGTATAACCAAAGGGTGTATCTGCAATATTCGTATCTCCGCCGTTCAAATCGGATATTCCCATCATTTCACACTATCCTTTCAGATAGTACCTATCTTTAAAGTGCGTACTATCCTATTCTATGTCCCAAGTTTATACTTAGCCTTACTTTCAAGTAAAGGAGAGAAACATATGAATGCAGTTCAAACGTATAATCACAATCTCTGGGATCACGGTATTTCACAAGGATACAGTGTCAACGGTACCCTCTACATCTCGGGTCAATTCTCCCATAATGCAACAGGTGAGTTCGTTGGAGTTGGTAGTATTGAAACCCAGACGCGTCAAACCCTGGACAACCTGGATCACGTGTTAGCAGAATTCGGAATTACGAAAAACAATCTCGCTTATGTTGAAGTGTACCTAACTAACGCACAGGAACATGGAGGGCAAGTTATTGAGATTTTTAAAGAATACCTCGGGAATCACCATCGTCCTGCCGGTAGCCTTATTGGTGTTACCTACTTAGCTTTCCCCGAACAATTAGTCGAGATCAGAGCAGTAGCACATACGGAATAACGCTATTATAAGCGGTTAGTAGCCTCTCTTAGCAAAGTGAAAAGCGGAGATTCTCAGCATATGTGCCGGGAATCTCCGCTTCTCATAACAATTAGTACAGTCTGATCAAAAAACTGCCACAATTAAAAGAGCGACTTAGTGCACGTACTCCCGCTCAATTCGGACTAACTTGCTACTCTCTTCAAAATCAACGGACAGACCCAACTGTTCAGAAACAAATCGCAGTGGCACAAAGGTTACACCCCGAACAACTTTTGGAGCTACGGAAACTGTCGTTTCTACACCATTGACCCGAACTTGCTGGCTACCCGTCTTCAAAACAATTTCCTTCTTATCATCTGAGATCCGAATGACTCGATCTGCTGGATCCCACTCGACGTCGAGTCCTAGTGACTCACTTACAAGCCTTAGTGGAACGAGCGTGCTTCCTTTTTCAATATAAGGACGATTCTCCTCATCAAAATATTTCGTTCCTGTACGTGTCTCATATGACCAACCTTTCTCAACAGAAAATTGCAGGTTCCATTTCTCCGTCTCGCCCGGATAGAAGTGCTGGGATAAATCATAGAAGTCTACCGTATAAGATAACTCGGTAGCCTGTCCACCCACTGTTCGCAAGCCACTAATGTTAACTTGGTATTTCCCTGTGTAGTCCTCTACTCCGTCCAGACGGAAAATAATAGCGTTAGACACGCCGAACCCACTTAACTGCACATTCATGTATAGATCCTTGTTGAGATCGTTATTTGTACTATCTAACGCCCATTTTTCTGGCTTTGTAGATCAGTGACTTGTACCTTTACATTCTGCAAAGAAGGCTTCTCATACTTATCAGGATTCAACGTGACCGACCATGGGTGAGAACCGCCAAATAACTGCTGCGGGAAATCTGCTGCCGGCCAGGCGATGTAATCATAATTCACTGCCTCAGCACGAGACTTGTCGAACACCTGCATTGAACCATATCCACCAGCGATACCAAAACCCACCTTCTGCAAAGAAGGATTGAGCACCCAACGGCGATGTCCTACTCGATCTGCATTCCTACCTGTATCTGGCATATAACCGTCTAATACATTCCTACTTAAGTTATCTCTTCCGCTTGACAGGTTACTACTTTTAGTGGATTCATAGCCTTTGTTATAGAAATCATCTGTCATATCTGCTGGTTTCTCAGGATAGTGAGACAGCTTATCGGTAGCAGCCAGTAAGACCGCACCATGCTGTGCCAACGCATTCAATTCGTCATCCAACTGCACATCACTTGGCAATCCCGCCAAGGCACGAGCAAGATTCGTAGCTAACAAGGCTTGTTCAAGCATTGTCTGATTCACTTTTCCGATCTCATATGGTGCTTTAAAGGAAGGTTCCGTATCATAAGTCTTTAATCCAACATTCATGTCCTGCAGTTGATTCCATGTTCGCTTGACCTCATCCCGTTCTGGAAAAACAAGTCCTGCTGCTGATGTCAGATTAGGCGCTAGCATAAATATCACAAGCCACGCCATCGTCACAGCAGACCATCGCAATACAATTCGTTTCATCTCTCTATATTCCCCATTCTCTTCGTTGCTATTAGTATAAGAAGTCTTTGATCTTAAAAATGGATGTTCCTCTAGCTCTAACTATGTATCTCTCCAGCAAGATGTAAGATGTACCTAAAAAAAAAGCTCACTCCTTTACTATCATATTTAGTTGCTTGTATGCCATAAACTTATAAACCTTCCATCATCATAACAGAACCCTTATGTGGGTTCTACTATATTTAACCAAGCTGACCAACCTTGCCATCAAGCACGGCAGCTAGAGCTGGGAGCTGCACGCGGGTGTGAAAATAGAGGCTTCCTTTAGTGATAGAAGCATCACCTTTAAATTTGTTCGTGTGCACTGAATTTTTTGCATATAAAAACTGCAATTTAACATAAAAAAACCCGCCAAACACTCGGAAATCCTTGTGTTTAGCGGGTTCTTTTAGTATGGAGCCTAGGGGATCGAACCCCTGACCTCTTCGCTGCCAGCGAAGCGCTCTCCCAGCTGAGCTAAGGCCCCAAGATATACAATGATAACTTGTCCACCACTACAACAATCCGCAGGCGACCCCTTTATCATATTCAATCGGTGTTTTACTGTCAATATCTTTTTCTGCTCCCACAAAGCTGACCAAAGGATCTGGAGAAGAACAATCTTCTTACCTGGAACACAATCATGACCACGTATCGTAACCCCAGCTTGCTCTTCTCCCTTTGCCTAGGAATCCTAATCCTCGAGGTCTTCTTTGGACAGCAATGATTTCAATTCTTTCATGAACATATTGATGTCTTTGAATTGACGGTACACCGAAGCAAAGCGAACATACGCCACTTCATCCACGGGAAAGAGTTGTTCCATCAATAACTCACCAATCTGGCGACTCTCCACTTCCGCATCAGCGGTGTTACGCAATGATTTTTCTGCTTCAGAAACCATCATCTCAAGTGTCTCCACCGAGACTGGACGTTTCTCACATGCGCGAATAAGCCCGCGGAGGATTTTATCCCGACTGAACTCTTCTCGGCTTCCATCTTTCTTAATAACAATCAGCGGTGTTTCTTCCACCATCTCAAAAGTGGTAAATCGGCGGCTACATTGCTCGCATTCACGACGGCGACGAATGGATTTTGCTTCATTGGCCGGACGGGAATCAAGCACCTTGGTGCCCATAAAAGCGCAATAAGGACATTTCATTTTTCGATCACTTCCCATGTTTGACTTTTTTCCATAAGTTCCCTGTAAGCATTTTGTAATGAAAATGGTATCTACGACACATAATACTTTTACCAACCGCGAGGAGGTGAACAGCAATGGCACAAAGCAACGGTAACTCCAACAACTTGGTGGTAACTAAAGCTTCCGCAGCCCTGGAACAACTGAAATACGAAGTTGCTCAAGAACTCGGAATCAGCATCCCACAAGACGGATACCAAGGTAACATGACTTCTTACGAGAACGGTTCGATCGGTGGATACATCACGAAGCGTCTGGTAACAATTGCAGAACAGCAATTGGCAGGTCAATACCAATAATATCTGCATCGTAATACGGTATTATAGAGGAGCATGGGGCGACCGGTGAACAACCGGTCTGCTCTGTGCTTCTACTATTATAACCGGCTCTTGTACCGTGCATGATGCCATTCGTTTTTTCACAAATCACCTGCATCTAACTACAGCATCCCACGATATATCCGAACTAGAACGTATTATAGATCTTAACATATTGATTATAATAATAAATAACGCGTTGTACATAGTGCCGGGTTTCGCCAAAAGGAATGTCCTTGACTGTATCAAAAGAACCATCCCACACGCCATCTCGGAGCCAGCTACTTACTTTACCAGGTCCTGCATTATATGCAGCAATCATAACCGCTTCGTTGCCATCGAACTGATCGGACAAGTTCTTCAAATACCAAGTACCAAGCTGAATGTTCCTTTCAGGCTTATGCTTCAGTTCTTCTAATGACGTACCCGGAATTTTGGCCTGCTCCATAATCCAATTTGCCGTATCAGGCATAAGTTGCATGAGTCCGATCGCACCGCGTTTGGATTCCAAGCTTGTTTTGAAATTAGTCTCTACCTTAATGATCGAAGCAATTAGAAACGGGTCTACCTCATAGCTATAGGATTGTGCCCGTATCTCATCCTTATATTGAATCGGGTAGAACCACGCCATCCAGTTCGTATTCAGGAACAGCACTAGAACGAAGGAAACAAACATCAACAACAGTACTCGTTTCTTACGCAGCCATTTCATATTAAACCCTTACCTTGAAGGAGAGATATGACTTGTTGCTCTGTATCGGCCCATGATCCGCTGTTATCAATCACGATATCGGCAAGCTGTTTCTTCTGCTCAATGTCCATCTGGGCTGCAATCCGGGCATCAGCCTGCTCACCAGTCAACCCATCCCGGCTCATTAATCGTTCTCGCTGTAACTCTCTAGGTACGTATACAACGACGACTTCATCGAACCCTTTTTCCAGACCCGACTCGTACAATAACGGAATATCCGATACGACAAGCTTATCCGGGTGTGCCTGCTCATATGCAGCCGCTCGTTCTCTCATCTCTCGGCGAATCGCCGGATGGGTAATAGCCTCAAGCGCTTTACGTTCCTCTGGATGCTGAAAAACAATACTACCTAGCTTCTTGCGATCCAACGTCCCGTCTTCATGAAGAATGGCTTGTCCGAACCGCTGAACAGCGGCAGCCAAAACAGGATGCCCGGGCATCATAACCTCCCGGGCAATAACGTCTGCATCAATGAGCAGTGCTCCTTTACTGGCAAGAAGGGCGGAAACACTGCTCTTTCCTGTGGCGATTCCGCCGGTTAAGCCAATATTCATCATTTCACCTCACAACAGCTTCATTATTCCCATAAACATTAATAACAGTGCTGGCAACACGGACAAGCGACGCATCCATTGCAACGCAGCAAAACGAAGTCCAACCTTCATCCCAAGTGACAGAAACGCTCCACTGAACAATGCAATGACAAGTGCTGTCCACAACGTTGGAAATCCAAGTAATGCTGCTCCAAGTCCTGCACCGAATGCATCCAGTGATAGAGCAATCCCCAGCCACATTGCTTCCTGAGTCGAGATGCTTCCCGAATTATCCATATCTGCCTTGGAGGGACTTCGTAGTATTTGAATCACGACGCCTAATTTTCGAAGTTCTAAGGTGAAGACCATCCGCTCCACAGATCCGCCTGAAGCAGATTGCTCCAGTTCCAGTGCAAGAACCTGATTCCTTCCTTTGGAAGTTACGTCTTGCTCTGTCAAGGCTGATGTTCCGATGGCTCTACGCTCCACATGCTCACTTGCCGAGTCTTCCTCCGTACCTTCGTCTGTCTCCGCTTTTTCCTTACTCTGCTTGCGAATAAGCTGGAATAGTGACCATCCACCAATCACAATCAAGATCACAGCACCAACTTCGGATGCTACATTCGGTGAAACTACACGGGAGAGAAGCACTCCCACCTGCATAGACAAGGCAATAACTAATCCCGAACAAATGGAGATAACAGCAATGGACAACAACGGAATCTTGGTTTTGCGCAGCCCATATGTAATCCCGACTCCAAAACCATCTAAACTAAGCGCCAAAGCAAGCGCCAGTAATGAAATAAAATGATGCAGCACCCCGGATTCCTCCCCTGTGCGGATCCATTCCAACCGACAGATGTCAGTATGGGTATTCGCCCGCTTATTTCTGCCATATCAGTATATGGAAGGAGGAATCCAAGGGTGCTACAGTTTAAGAGATCGTTCGAAAAGTAATGATGACTTCAGGCTCAGCGTAGTGATGCAACTAAAGTATAGGTTGGCATTTCGGGCAGTAATGTGTACCTCTGCCACCCACCACACTTTTCTCAATCATTGTACCGCAATTATGACAAGGCTCGGCTTTACGTCCATATATCTTCAATTGATGCTGGAACATGCCCATCTCACCTTGACCATTTACATAAGACTTAATCGATGAGCCACCTGCATTAACCGCATCCTGTAATGTGGACACAATCGCTTCGTGCAAAACCGTTAGCTGAGCTTCAGACAATGTTTTGGCAATCGTCTCTGGATGAATACCTGCGCGGAACAGAGCCTCGTCCACATATATATTCCCAATCCCGACGACATATGCCTGATTCAATAATACCGCCTTGATCTTGGTTGTCCGTTTGCCAACGGCATCGCGAAAGGCAGCAACCGTAAACGCCGGATCGAGCGGTTCTAGACCTAGCTTCAACAAGGGTTTGGAGACAAGCTCCTCTCCCGCATTGAACAAATGCATCGTGCCAAACTGGCGTACATCCTTATAACGCAATTCAGTTCCGTCGGTGAAATGGAAGATTACATGCGTATGCTTCTCTACCTCTTCGTTCTGCTGGTACACACCATAGCGCCCTTCCATCCGAAGATGAGAGACAAGCACCAGCCCGTCCAGCAAAATACGTAAAAACTTCCCTCTGCGCTCCACACCGATCACTGTATGTCCCGCGAGTTCTAATGCAAAAGCATCTATATCGTCCGGCCGCTGAATAATACGCGGCAAACTAACTGTAACTCGATCAATGGTCTTGCCTACGATAAGTTGATTCAATGTTCTTCTGACTGTTTCGACTTCCGGTAATTCCGGCATGATGTTCTCACCTCCCCTATATTATAACGGAAGATGAGGCTCAGCGGCACCCTTTCTTGTGTCAAAAGCATGGGCGTAACCAATTGTAAAATATCGGTAGCTCCCACCATTTTCCATTCAACCATTATCTATTATTTCGCCTCGTACCAGTTCTCCCCGTAGCTCACTTCAGCTTTGAGCGGCACAGACAGCTCTAACGCTTTTTCCATGACAGCTGGTACTAGCTCTTTCATCGTTTCCAGTTCATCTGCCGGCACTTCGAATACAAGCTCATCGTGTACTTGGAGCAGCATACGACTGTTCAAGTTACGCTCACGTAACGCCTCATCCATCTGAACCATGGCAAGCTTGATAATGTCTGCTGCTGTTCCCTGGATTGGTGTATTCATCGCTGTACGTTCAGCGAAGGAACGTATATTGAAGTTACTTGCATTAATTTCAGGGAGGTAACGACGACGCTCCAATAACGTTTTGACATATCCATCCTTACGCGCTTCCCTCACAATATCATCCATATACCGACGTACGCCTTGGAATACTTCAAAATATTGATCAATAAACTGGGCGGCTTCTTTACGCGTAATGTTAAGGTTCTGAGATAAACCATAGTCGCTTATACCATACACGATTCCGAAATTTACCGCCTTCGCTGACCGACGCATATCGCTATCCACCTCTTCAGCCTTCACCCCAAATACGTCAGATGCTGTCTTCGTATGGATATCCATATCATGTACAAAAGCTTCCTTCAACCGCTCGTCATCCGAGATATGTGCAAGTACACGCAATTCGATCTGGGAATAGTCTGCCGCCAAAATCGTCCAGCCAGGTTCCGAAGGAACGAATACCTTCCGGATCTTACGACCTTCCTCCATCCGGATCGGAATGTTCTGTAGGTTCGGGAATTGACTGCTCAGGCGGCCTGTAGCCGCGATTGTCTGACGATAATACGTATGAACTTTGCCATCTCGTGGTGAAATCTCCTTCAGTAAACCTTCCACATAAGTGGATTGCAGCTTCGCCAGCTGACGGTATTGCAAAATATGCTGCACTACCTCATGATACGGAGCAAGCTTTTCCAATACTTCCGCATCGGTGGAGTAACCCGTTTTGGTTTTCTTCACCACAGGCAGACCTAATCTATCAAACAAAATCTCACCCAACTGTTTCGGTGAATTAAGGTTAAATTCTGTACCTGATAAGCGATAGATCTCCGACATCAACCGGCCAATCTGTTCTTCGAATTCATGACCCAGTGCTTGCAAATCAGCCGTATTTGCCTTAATTCCCTGTTTCTCCATGTCAGCCAATATACGTGATAACGGCATCTCCAGCTCATGGAACAGCGCATTCATCTCATCACTCTCTAGCGCCTTCTCCTGTAGTGGAATTATGGCTGCTACCGCCGCTGCTTTACGACATAGAAAATCACCTAATACGTCAGCCTCAGGCACTTTATACTTGGCGCCTTTGCCCATCACGGTATCATCCTCTACCAGAGAAGGTAGCCCGTATTTGGCAGTTAAGCCACTAATCGTCTGGTTCGACTCTGTTGGGTCAAGCAGATATGCAGCCAACTGCACGTCAAAAGCCGCTCCCGCAAATTCAATGCCATGGGCATGAAGCGCAAGATCTACGCGATGTAGATCATACCCTCGCTTCGGCTCGTCCGGATTCCCTAGCCACGCTCTCACAGAAGATGCCGCGTTTGATTGAAGCAATTCGGGAGACAAGAAGGTGTATTCTTCGCCCGCACCTAATGCGATCCCTACCAATTCCGCCTGATGCGGATTATCTCCATGCGTTTCCACATGGATAACATCAATCGTCTCAAGCGATGCAAATAACTCTTCAATCGTTTCCTCTGTAGCAATTGTAGATACGACCTCAGCCGCTGGCACAGCTTCTGCTGCGTCTACCTTGCCACTGAAGTTTAGACGTTCAAGTAATGACTTGAATTCCAGCTTCGCTAGTGCTGGCCCTGCTGTTTCTTCCTGCAAACCAGCAAACTGCATATCTTCCCACGTCTGCTCCAGTGGAACCTCGCGGTGGATCGTTGCTAACTGTTTACTCATCCGAGCATCTTCGGCGTGAGCTTCAATCTTTTCTTTCATTTTACCTTTCAGCTCAGCTGTGCCATTCAGTACATCCTCCACCGAACCAAACTGATGCAACAGCTTCAATGCTGTTTTCTCTCCAACCCCAGGAATGCCTGGAATGTTATCCGAGGTGTCGCCCATCAGACCTTTCAGATCAATAATCTGCAATGGAGTCAAGCCATAACGTTCCTTAATCTGGGCAGGGTCGTACAATTCAATATCCGTTACACCTTTACGTGTTAACCCGATATGAACATGGTCTGAGGCAAGCTGCAGCATGTCCTTGTCACCCGATACAACGAGCACCTGTCTTCCCGCTTCATCCGCACGTTTGGTCAACGTTCCGATAATGTCGTCCGCCTCGAATCCTTCAAGCTCAAACTGTGCAATGCCGAATCCTTGCAGCAACTCTTTGAGCAATGGGAACTGTTCCGATAATTCAGGCGGTGTTTTCTCGCGGCCACCTTTGTACTCCTGATATCCTTCGTGGCGGAAAGTCACCTTGCCCGCATCAAATGCCACCATCACATGTGTTGGCTTATGCTCTTCAAGCAGCCTTAACAGCATTGTGGTGAAACCATACACCGCATTGGTATGTAATCCTTTTGAATTGGTCAGCGGCGGCATTGCAAAAAACGCCCTATATATAATGCTATTTCCATCTATAAGAATAAACTTGTCCATTCCAGCACCTCACGTATCATATGGTCATACTTCAAATTCTATATCTACTCTCATGATACCATACACACCTGCAACAACAAAAAAGGAACCTTCCCTATGAACTACCTATATGGATAGGTGTCCTGAGAAAGTTCCTTCATTCCGTGCAAGTAAGTCCCCAATTCCAATCGTATGCTTGTAAATTACAATTACTGATTCAGATCCGGACGTTTGCCCGTAACCAGATATACCGTGCTCTCACCAATGTTAGTTGCGTGGTCACCAATACGCTCAATGTACCGGCCTACCATCATCAACAGCATCGCTTGTGAAGCCCGGTTCGGATGATCTGTCATGAACGTGTATAGATCACTAATCATGTGGCTGTACAGTTGATCCACCTGATCATCAGTCTGAGCCATTTTGTAAGCCAGATCCGTGTTTTCCTTCAAGAAGGATTCGATGGATTCATCGATCATTACCTTCACAATTTCCGCCATTCTCGGAATATCTACAAGGGGTTTGATCAACTGCTGACCTTCCATACGGAGTGTTACTTTGGCTACATCCAGTGCAAGATCACCCATGCGTTCTAGATCACTGGAGATTTTGAAAGCAACAATAATTCGGCGCAGATCCTTGGCAACCGGCTGTTGTGTAATAATGAGCTTGGAACCGAGTTCCATGATTTTGTCTTCCAACGCATTCAGATTCGCGTCATTCTTGATGATGACCTGAGCCTTTTCCACATCCAACGTCTGCAGACTCTCGATTGCACCATCCAGTGCTGTTCCTACGTGCTCGCCCATCTCACGAAGCAATGTACGCAGTTCCTCAAGCTCTTGATCAAATTCTTTTCTTTGAATCATAGGTTCCATCCCCCTCGTCCATCATCTCCGGATATGCCGGGAACATTCAATCAGCTTACTTAACCGAACCTACCGGATATATAATCCTCGGTTCGGGAATCCTGCGGTGTGGAGAACAATGTCTCCGTATCCGCGGCTTCCACCACTTCACCATTCAGGAAAAAGACTGTCCGACCGGATACCCGTGCGGCCTGATGCATGTTGTGGGTTACCATAACAATTGTATATTTATGATGCAATTCCTTAACAAGCTCCTCTATTTTAAGCGTAGAAATTGGATCGAGGGCTGAGGTTGCTTCGTCCATAAGTAAAACGTCAGGCTGAACAGCAAGTGCACGTGCAATACACAGACGCTGCTGTTGACCACCAGATAGGCTAAGTGCTGACTTTTTGAGTACATCCTTCACTTCGTCCCACAGGGCTGCATGTGTCAAACTTTGCTCCACCAATTGATCCAGCTCGGCTTTCTGCGTTACCCCATGCAAGCGCGGGCCATAAGCTACGTTATCGTAGATTGATTTTGGAAAAGGATTCGGCTGCTGGAACACCATACCTACCCGCTTGCGCAACGTTTCAACTTCGATCTCGTTGCTGTAAATATCCGAGCCGTTCAGCAGAACTTGTCCTTCCACACGGACACCTGGAATCATGTCATTCATCCGATTCAATGTACGGAGCAATGTGGATTTACCACAACCTGAAGGACCAATAAACGCAGTAACCGTTCGCTCCGGCAAGTCCATCGATATATTTTTAAGCGCATGATGCGTATCATAGTATAAATTAAGTTTATCAATGTGAATGAGGTCTTTCATGGATGCTCACTTCTCCTTCGCTGCAGGGAAATTTAGTCCCTTTACGTTGATGCCCAATCACTATGATCAGAACAAGCTTCTTGGCCATCTTTAACATCCTACCTTCCGATTGTAAAAACCGTATCACTTTCATGTTAACGGAATGTAAAAAGACATCTTCTACGCTATGACCCATCAGGGTCTGATCACAGCAACGATGGATGCCTTATATCTATGTTTATGTTAAGAAAATATGTAAGGAGAAGTTGTTATTGAGAATGCACCATCACTTTCAACTGTGTACGAATATGTGTAGCCATATTTGCTGCTTTCTCTCCCTCTTCTGCTATCCCCTCTGCAATTCGAGACAATCCTACAACAGCGCTGTTCATATCCCTGAAAGCAACCTCTCCAGCAGTAACATGCGTTGAACTGTCATCAATCTCTGCGGCGCTTGCCCGGATCGATTCAACCGTCTGCTTCGTCAAGTCTCCGATACCTTCAAGCAAAGACGACATATTACCTGCCACCTCACGAGTCTGCTTGGCAAGCAATCGAATTTCACCAGCTACCACTTGGAAGCCGCGACCGTATTCTCCTGCATGGGCAGCTTCGATCGAAGCATTCATAGCGAGCAATGCACTTTGATCTGCCAACGATCGGATTGAACTTGCCATCCCTGCTCCAGTTTGAATCGAGTCCAGCATTACATTCGCATGCTGACGTTGCCCCTCCATATGTCGGTAGACCTGTTGATACGACATTTCGACTTGTGTGAGGCTTCGCTCTCCTTCTGCGGACAACTTCATAATCCGCTGTGCTTCTTCACCTGCTTGTCCTGCAGCCTGCACTAGACTTGTGACCGAATCGTTAATGCGAGCAATCTCCTGTCTTGATTCGGTGATCGTACTGGCACGTTCTTCACTCGCCTGATGCTGCAGCTTCCGTGATAGAAACATCATATCCCGCATCGTTAACACGCCTATTAGCTTGCCCTCTTCCGTAACTAGGATACAGTCATAAAAGTGCTGTTCCTCTCGCTTCAGTGCGATATCAATGATGCTCGGCGCATCTGCGGAAACATCCACAATAACCGGCATTGGATCTACTACATTTTGGACTGCTTTACGATAAAATAAATCTGCTGCAAAACGTCCATTCAGGAGTCGGTATAACGTCTCCCGCATTAACAAACCAAGCGGCTTCATTTGCTCATCACACATTACGATACATGGATATGCCTCATCTGCATTTAACATGCCAGCCGCTTCCCCACAAGTGGTATGTACATATACAACCGGAACTTCACGGCAATAATCACGAATGGATAACGGATGCTTAAGAAGTGTCCTTTCAGGCTTTTGAACTTCCTTCATATCGGTTATGTTCTCTTGTACATGGCTGTCTTGTTCTAACGGGTCTGTTGGCCTCATTTCAAGCAACATAGGCATAAATGCGCATTCTCCTTTACGTATGAACTCCATCCTGCGGTGCATTATGTAGGTATAAAGTATCATTCATTCGAATTTATGCTACTCCTCATTCATGAAGGAAAATAATTCTTTATGTAAAATCACTGTAAAAAAAACTCCCCAATCATCGTTAACTCGAATGATGGGGAGTTTTTCTTTTTACAACCAATTTATAACCTACACCACGAATCGAATCAATGTGAACCGATTCTGGATCTAACTCTAGCTTTTTCCGCAATGAGCTTACATGAACATCGACTGTACGTTGACCTCCGATATAATCAAAGCCCCAGACCGCATTCATCAGATCATCGCGAGTGAGCACAACGCCCGGTTTCTTCGCAAGATAGAGAAGCACCTCAAACTCCTTCGGCCGCAAACTAATGGACTGTCCACCAAGTGTTACTTCATACTTCAATGGATAAATCTCCAGCTCACCCAGCACAATTCGGGAACCTTCTTTGTCCTCTGGTTGAGGCAAGTCCTCACCGTTAGAATATCGTCTTAACACTGCGTCTACTCTGGCGAGCAATTCCGATACGCCAAATGGCTTGGTGATATAATCATCTGCTCCTGATTTCAGACCTTGTACAACCTCAGCTTCACCGGTTTTGGCTGTCAGAATGATCACCGGTGTGGTTACACCTTGAACTCTTAATTTGTTCAGAATGTCTAGACCGTTCATTCCTGGCAACATCAGATCTAGCAATATCAGGTCAAATTCCTGCGATAATGCTCGATCATATCCAGAAGATCCGTGATCCTCTGCTGTTACATCGTAGCCTTCCTGTGTAAGATTATACGTGAGTAATCTTGATAATGTAGGTTCGTCTTCAATTACAAGCAAACGCTGTGCCATGATACCCCTTCTCTCCTTATAGTGCGCGTTCAAACATTCCAACTATGAGCACAACCCTACCTCTTATAAGCTGTTCTATAGCCACAACACATTTCCTATCATAGCACCCATTTGTTAACTAAGTGTAAAGGAAAGCACACCTTTTTACAATTCGCTTCCCGAGGCCTATACTTCTTCATCCTGAATTAACGGAAGAGTGACACGAAACGTTGTTCCCAGACCGAGTTCACTTTCTACAGAAAGTTTGCCGTGGTGAAGTTCAACAAGGTGTTTGACAATAGATAATCCAAGTCCCGTACCACCCGAGTTACGTGATCTCCCTTTATCGACACGGTAGAAACGTTCAAAGATTCTTGGCAAATCGTTCTTCGGAATACCTATGCCGGTATCAGATACCGCAAATACGACCTGCTCCTCATCATCCTCATGCTCTACTGTCACTTGTAATTTCACGCGTCCACCTTCAGGGGTGTAATTGATGCCATTGGACAATAAGTTGATGAAGATCTGCTTCATCTTATCCTCGTCCGCCTCGATATAGAGTTCCTCAGGCACAACCATCTGCATCCGGATTTGTTTCTTCTCGGCCACAGTGGATAGTGTTCCCAGAACCATTTCGAAGAAGGAGTGTACGTGAACAGGTGAACATTGTAACGGAGCACGCTTGGATTCAATTTTGGACAACTCCAGAATATCTCCAATCAGTCGGTTCAGTCGATCCCCTTCATCATAGATGATTTTCAGGAATGAGCGTTCTGTTTCCTTATCCTGCACACCACCGCTTAATAACGTTTCAGCAAATCCTCTAACCGCTGCTACAGGCGTTTTCAGCTCATGGGATACATTGGCTACGAACTCACTTCGCATGGACTCCAGCCTACGTATTGCCGTCACATCCTGAAGAAGGAATAACATTCCGCGGTAACTACCATCGTCTTCGGTCATGGGCACACCATCAATACGAATCAATCGTTCCTCCGGATTAAATACACTTACTTCTTCATGCATTCGTTCTTGCAAAGCGACGCTCTCTTCTATGGAACGGGTCAGCTCGTAGTGTTTCTTTAATTCTACATACGGTCTACCCGTAACTCGCGCAGCCTGAATGCTTAGCATCCGTTCTGCTTCTCGGTTCACCAGTGCAATGGACTGTCCTGCGTCAATCATGACAATGCCGCCCGTCATATTGGCAAGGACACTTTGCAGCAATGCTTCATTATCGCGAATTGTCTTGAGCTGGGTTTGAAGACTATCGGCCATTCCGTTAATCGCAAGCCCCAACTGGCCGATCTCATCCCGGCGTGTAACATCAACTCTGGCGTCATACTCTAATTTAGTAATTCGATGAGCCACCTTGATTATATGCTCTATTGGCGAGGTTAAGCTTCGTGCCACACGATAACTCACCAGGGCTACGATGAGAAACAACAATCCAAGAGCTGTAAATGTGATCACCCAGCCACGTTGAAGTCCTTGATCGACAGCAGCCAAGCTCATGGATAAACGGATATAACCGTCGAATTTACCTCCAGGTACTTCAACCATGTCACTCTGATCGGAATTGACAGGAAGTGCGACATAGAGCATGTCCTGCCCTAACGTCTCACTATATCGTATTGCCTGACCATATCCTTCTCCAATCGCTCCCTTGATTTCTTCACGTTCCAGATGATTATCCATGTTGGCTGGATCGCTCTCCGAGTCACCGATGACTGTTCCGTCCTTATTGATAAAAGTTACTCGCGAATCTGTCAGCCGATCGAGTTCAAGTGCTCGCGCAGAATAATACTGTCTGGTCTCCGGAGATGTCGGATCACTTGCATCATGAAACGGAAATGTCGCTTTTAACAAATTAATCTCACGCACCATCGTTTGTTCCAACGCTGTGGTATGTGTTGTCTTAAACACTCTGCCCATCGTATATCCCGCTACAATAACGGATACACCAATTAGAACCATCATGATGATGGACAGGCGAACTCGAAATGGTCTCATCATTCTCTTCCTTTATTATTGATTTATCGAAAGGTTATCTTTCGGTACTTCAACTCAACTCAATACGATCTCCACGTGTACTCGGCAGAGAGATGACCAGGAACTCAACATCCGCTGCACTTCGATTCTGCATCTGATGAGGTTCGCCTGGAGGAATCTCTATCCCCTCATGCGTTTCAAGCTCGAATTCCTCACCCTGGAGTTCCATATAACCTGTGCCACTTAACACGAAAAAAAACTGTCGGCTAACCGAGTGATAATGTCTTATCTCAACTGTTCCCGCTGGCATTCGCTCATGGATGATGCTCAATCCTTCGTTCTGTAGCAGGTGCCATCCGTCACATTGATTCCCCATATATAATGTGATGCATTTTGTTTGCTAATTTTCACATCGGTTCCCCCTGTCGAAGTCTGTTTGTCTATCTTATCACAGATTTCTTTTGACAATATGGGCATTCGTGCAGACGATCAACTTATAAGATTCCTTTGCGATCGCCCTCGCTCATCGTTATTGATGTCATATTACATCAGTGGGAACGAGCGACAACTATAATAGATATCTACATAAAATATCATGTAACTATTACGTCTGATGCTGTTCTATGTAAATTCTCCATGGAATTTCGATCTTTTTGTAAGTATTCTCAATTATATATAAAAAGACGTCCCGACCAGCTAGGCTGATAAAGGGACGTCATGTCTACATTCATCTTAGGTTAAGGCTGATTAGCCATTCACTACTTCGCCGCCATTGACATGCATGACCTGGCCACTCACGTAGGAAGAGTCATCTGAAGCCAGATATACATAAGCAGGAGCTAACTCATCAGGCTGCCCTGGACGCTTCATGGGCTGAGTTGATCCAAATTCACTCACCTTTTTCTCATCAAACGTTGATGGAATAAGAGGTGTCCAGATCGGGCCAGGTGCAACGGCATTCACTCGAATTCCCTTCTCCACAACGTTCATAGACAAAGAGCGTGTGAACGACGTAATCGCACCTTTGGTCGATGAGTAATCGATTAGGGATGGATTGCCTCTATAGGCTGTAATGGATGTTGTATTAATGATGGTGCTGCCTTTTTTAAGATGTGGCATAGCCGCCTGAGTAATATAGAACATTCCAAAAATATTGGTGCGGAACGTTCGCTCCAGCTGCTCAGGTGTAATATCCTCTAACTGTTGCTGCGGGTGCTGCTCAGCAGCATTATTCACAACAATATCAAGTTTACCTAGTTGCTCAACCGTCTGTTGCACGGATTCTTGGGCAAATTGATTGTCACCGATATCTCCAGCGATCAAAATGCATTTTCTTCCTTCCTGCTCAACCTGTCGCTTCGTCTCCTCGGCATCCTGATGCTCGTTCAAATACACAATCGCGACATCTGCACCTTCTTTTGCATAAGTAACTGCTACAGCGCGTCCAATACCGCTATCTCCACCCGTGATTAACGCCACTTTACCTATCAACTTTCCGGCTGCTTTATATTCAGGTTTTTCAAACTCCGGTCTAGGATGCATTTCTGATTCAATACCAGGCTGCTGATCCTGATGCTGGGCTGGCATTGTTTTTTGGGTCTGTGTTTGCGTTGACATAAAGCATTCTCCTCTCATTAAACTGAATTGGATATTGACTCTTGTCTCACTGTGTAGGATGGCATGAACAGGACAGATTATTCTGATCTTCAATCTTCTTCCTGACAACCTTCAGCATGTTGCCTCTAAATTTACTTACCACTTCGCCTACGAATTAAACAAGCAAATGTATGGAATTGGAATGATATTACTGTAATTTTATGTATTTTCGATGTTTTTCACCGTTTAACCATATACTAGGCGATAAAGTTCGTTTTATTTTCAAAAAAGCACTGTTTCATATCGTAATTTGTATTCCTATGCCGCTTTGGCTGATGTACAATGTACAGTATACAGATAAGTTTTTAGAAATCATTACGATTTGGAGACCAGACCATGGGATCAAACATTGATTCATATATAACACTTGTGACCACTTCAGCCGTTTTGAATGTCTTTTTGTGTTTATACTCGTATTTTAGAAGAGCTGAGATTCCTAGTTCCAAAATATTTATGCTCTATACAGCAGCTCTTAGCGTTTATACGTTCGGATATGCGATTCAACTAGCCAGCAATACACTGGAGCAGATGAAATTTTGGACAGTCGTTCAGTATATGGGTATGCCATTCTCCGCTTCACTCGGCTTGCTTCTCATGATTCAATACACCGGGAGGACATTATCTCGAAAAGCAACCATTGCCATGTTTATCATCCCTTCCATTTCGCTCTTCATGGTAGCCACCAATGATTACCACCATTTATTTTACAAACAGGTTTGGCTTGAAATAGATACGGGAGTCCCCCTTATGAATATCTCCATAGGCCAGTGGTACGTTGTACAAGGGGCGTTTACCTTCTCGTGTCTCTTATGTGCCTGTCTCATTCTCGTTGGGCAATGGAAACATACGAAGAAAATGTATCGTAGACAATTACTCACGCTAATCACTTCACAGCTTATTCCGATGGCTGCTGCCTTTGTTTATCTGCTGGGGCTCACTCCGGGTGGATTAGATCCCGTTCCGGTGCTGATGTGTATCACCTCTGC
The DNA here is from genome assembly GCF_003268635.1 of Paenibacillus sp. DCT19. NCBI lineage: Bacteria > Bacillati > Bacillota > Bacilli > Caryophanales > Paenibacillaceae > Paenibacillus > Paenibacillus sp. DCT19. Next base: position 2,153,250 of record NZ_CP029639.1, on the reverse strand, counting down.
TATGTATATCTGGGCCATTCTATCCTCACGCCTGCTTACGATCGTCCCGATTGCCAAAGACAGCATATTTGAGAGCATGCGCGAAGGTGTACTTGTACTTGATAGTTCCAATCGACTTGTGGATTACAATAAAGCCATGTGTCTCATGTTGCCTGAACTTGAAGTGAGCATGATCGGAAAAAGGTGGGATGATATCTGGCTTGGCCTTGCGGGGGAAACCTTTCCAGTGGAGTATGGTAGAGAAGGTCTTCAGACCGATTTGTACTGGCAGTTAGAAGGACATACCGTATGTTATCAGGTTAGAACATCATATGTATTTAATAAAGGTGCTCAGGTTGTTGGAATTTTGATTATGCTCATTGATATCACCGAACAACGTTTTCTGCAGGAGCAGCTGAAGCAAATGGCTTATTTTGATGGGCTCACCAAAATCTATAACCGAACGCAGTTTCTGAATAAGGGCAAGGAAATTCTGAACGATGCCAAACTGAACTTGCGGCCAGCTGCCTTTATTTTATTTGATATCGATCACTTCAAACGAATTAACGATACCTATGGACATGATGTAGGTGATAAAGCAATTATTCACGTTGTCACGGTATGTAACCGTTATCTGAACTCAGAAACGCTATTTGCCAGATATGGTGGCGAAGAATTCGTGATTGCAATGCCTGGCGCGTCCCTTCAGGATGGAGAACAACTTGCTGAACAGCTACGAATTGCGTTGTTCAATGAGCCACTTGAGGTGGAAGGTGTAATTATTTCGCTGACGTCAAGCTTCGGGGTTGCACAGTACAATGGGGAAGAAGATTCATTAGAATCGTTACTACGAGATGCAGATCTTGCGTTATATGAGTCGAAGCGTAATGGGCGGAATGCTGTTTTTGCCTATAGCGCCAGTCTCGCTTAATTCACCCCGCCAAGCCAAATTAAGCTGGTTCCACACTCGAATAATAACAAGAACTCCAACACACGGCTCCATTCTGGAACGTATCCTTAATTTAGTACGTCATCGTTAATACCACTGGGTTGAGAATACCTTAATCAAAAGAAAACAGACAGTCTGAGGGCTGTCTGTTTGTGTTATATCTTGGTTTGTATGTGCACCTGAAATTACGCCAGCTCAGCTTGTCCCATCGTCATTTTGCTGGCACAATTGACCAAGGCTAAAAATCAGGTTAGAACGCTTTACGTATTGTCGTACTGTTTATTCTTAGATTACGCTACTATCTACCATGAGATAAACCATAATGAGCAAGAACACAGCCAGTAGTGTACTGAACATACGAATCTTGCCATGTTCTGGACTTACATCACGGTTGCTCTTCACACCTTCTGCAGCCAAACGCAGCGGTTTCCCCATGATTCCACCGATAGCAGCCATTGCAAGCAACAGGACAACCACTACACCCATCCACAAGTGAGAGTACTCCCCTTTGGTCATCAGGTAACCCCCAGTGAGAAGCTGGATAATTAGTCCATACTGAGCGATACGATTCAAGGATCGAAGTGATGTGAATGCGCCCTCTTGTGCTGCTACACTCAGCTTACGGATCCTGCCAACTACGAACGGCAGAATCAGGTAGAAGCCTAACGACAGTGCTCCAACAATATGAAGCAGATACATAATCATTCCCAAAATTTCCATCCTCCTCAATAAATTCGGTGTGCTATACATCACATACCATTATACTGGGGAACTTATCCAAAAGAAAGAAAACCCCGGTTTTTCGGGGGTTTTCTCCATATTCTTGTTCAAAATCTTTTCAAACTTAGATATTTACAACGGAAATGACATTCCGAACGGATTCAGCAGATTTATCCAGCCCTGCTTTTTCCTCAGCAGTCAGATCCAATTCAAATATTTTCTCGATCCCGCCGCCGCCTAGGATCGTCGGCACACCCAAGAACAGATCGTTATAGCCATATTCACCTTCAAGATAAGCAATGACAGGAATGATACGTTTCTTGTCCTTCAAGATCGCTTCCGTCATTTGCACGAGGGAAGCCGCTGGGGCATAATACGCGCTACCGTTACCAAGCAGGTTCACAATTTCACCACCGCCAACGCGTGTACGTTGTACGATCGCTTCAATCCGGTCTGCTGGAATTAACGTATCGATCGGAATGCCTCCAACGCTTGAATATCGAACAAGGGGTACCATATCATCTCCGTGACCGCCAAGAACGAATCCACGCACATCTTCAACGGATACGTTCAATTCTTGAGCGATGAATGTACAATAACGGGCAGTGTCGAGTACGCCTGACTGACCAATCACGCGGTTTTTGGGAAAACCAAGAGTTTTATATGCTGCATAAGTCATTGCATCTACCGGGTTGCTCAGAATAATGACGATTGAATCAGGGCAATATTTTTTCACATTTTCACAGACGGACTTCACGATTCCCGCATTCGTATTGACCAGATCATCACGGCTCATTCCCGGTTTACGGGCGATTCCAGCCGTAATAATAACAATCTCCGAACCTGCAGCATCTTCATAGTTGGAAGTTCCGACGATATGACTGTCGAAGCCTTGAACAGGACTTGCCTCCAGCATATCGAGTGCTTTACCTTTTGTCGGGTTCTCCAATTGAGGAATGTCCACGAGTACAACATCCCCGAGTTCCTTTTGGGCAAGCATCAGTGCAGTCGTAGCACCAGTAAAACCGGCACCGACTACTGTGATTTTTTTGCGCTGAATAGTCACGATTCACATCTCCCCTTACAGGTTTTTAATGATTTGATCAGCGAATTCAGAACATTTCACTTCAGTTGCTCCGTCCATCAGACGTGCGAAGTCATACGTTACTGTTTTATTGTTAATGGATGTTTCCATACCTTTGTAGATCAGGTTAGCCGCTTCTTGCCAGCCCAGGTGCTCAAGCAACATTACGCCGGACAGGATTACGGAACCAGGGTTCACGACGTCTTTGTCAGCATATTTAGGAGCAGTACCGTGCGTAGCTTCAAAGATAGCATGTCCAGTTACATAGTTAATGTTAGCTCCTGGAGCAATACCGATTCCGCCCACTTGCGCTGCAAGTGCATCAGACAGATAGTCACCGTTCAGGTTCAATGTTGCGATAACATCGAATTCGCCTGGACGAGTCAATACTTGTTGCAGAGCGATATCAGCAATTGCATCTTTTACGATGATTTTGCCAGCATCTTCAGCTGCTTTTTGTGCTGCATTCGCTGCATCTGTACCGTCTTTATCTTTGATGATATCGTATTGAGCCCAAGTGAATACTTTATCGCCGAACTCATCTTCAGCCACTTCATATCCCCAGTTTTTGAAGGCACCTTCAGTAAATTTCATGATATTACCTTTGTGTACCAATGTAACGCTCTTACGGTTATGGTCGATTGCGTATTGCACAGCTGCACGAACCAAACGTTTTGAACCTTCGGAAGAAACTGGTTTGATACCAATACCAGAAGTTTCAGGGAAGCGGATTTTGTTAACACCCATTTCCTGTTGCAGGAATTGGATTACTTTTTTCACTTCATCGGAACCTTCTGCATATTCGATACCTGCATAGATATCTTCTGTATTTTCACGGAAAATAACCATATCGACCAATTCAGGGCGTTTAACCGGGGAAGGTACGCCGTCAAAATAACGTACTGGACGCAGGCATGTATACAAATCAAGCTCTTGACGAAGTGCTACGTTCAGGGAACGAATACCACCACCGATAGGTGTAGTCAGAGGTCCTTTGATTGCTACGATGTACTCACGAATCGCTTCGAGCGTATCGTTCGGCAACCACTCCCCGTATGTATTAAATGCTTTTTCACCAGCAAATACTTCGTACCAAGCGATTTTTTTGCTGCCATCATATGCTTTTTCAACTGCTGCATCCAATACACGCTTGGAAGCTTTCCAAATATCGCGACCTGTACCGTCACCTTCGATGAACGGAATGATCGGGTTGTTAGGAACCTGCAGTGCACCATTATCGATCTGGATTTTTTCTCCTTCAGTTGGATGAGCGAATTTTTCTAATTTCATAGTTACAATTCCTCCTTGATCGTTGTATGAGTTTAGGTATGATTCATACCGCTTGTCTAATCGAGGGAAGGGTCTTTTGTTTTCAACCAACTCTCGTCAATTGAAACCACCCTTCGCCCCATCCTTCATTATTATACTGGTTTTGACGTAATTAGCGAAGCTCGACTGAAATGTACTTCTGTTCCGTTGGTCCAGTGTACTCAGCACGAGGACGAATGATACGGTTATCTGCGAGCTGCTCTAGAATGTGAGCAGTCCAACCGGATACCCGGCTAATCGCGAAGATTGGTGTGAATAACTCGTGCTCGATGCCTAACTGTGTATAGACAGACGCAGAGTAGAAGTCTACGTTTGGCTTCAGACCTTTTTGACCTGTAACCAATTCTTCAATCTTCACAGACATATCATAGAGACGTGTATCATTATTCATGTCGCCCAGTTCTTTAGACATCTTCTGCAGATGCTTCGCACGTGGGTCGCCATTTTTGTACACACGGTGTCCAAAGCCCATGATTTTCTCACGGTTATTCAGTTTTTCCTGAATTGCTGCTTCAAGGCGATCCGGTGTGCCAATCTCATTCAACATCTTCATTACGGCTTCGTTAGCACCGCCATGTAGCGGCCCCTTCAACGCCCCGATAGCGGAAGTGACGCCGGAATAAATATCGGACAACGTCGCAACAGTTACACGCGCTGCAAAAGTGGAAGCATTCAACTCGTGATCCGCATGTAATACGAGCGCTTGATCCAACGCTTTTACTGCTGTATCCGTCGGTTCTTCACCAGTTAACATATATAAAAAGTTTTCGGCAATGGAAGCGCCTTCTTTTGGTGCTACAGGTTCTTTACCCTGACGAATACGAGCGATTGCTGCAACAATCGTTGGCAATTGAGCCTGCAATTTAACCGCTTTGTTCTCGTTCGCTTCAGCCGTCATTTCGTCAGCCTGCTCGTCATATAATCCTAGGGCAGAAATAGCAGAACGAAGAGCTGCCATCGTGCTCATGTTTTGGGGATACAATTTGATTTGTGCAACGAGTTCACTTGGAATCGGCGCATAATCACTCAAGCTTTTGCGAAGGGATTTCAATTCATCTGCGCTCGGTAATTTACCAAACCACAGCAAATAAGCAACTTCTTCAAAGCTTGCATGCTCTGCCAAATCATCAATATTGTATCCACGGTATGTAAGTACACCGTCTACAATAGAGCTGATCGAGGAGGTTGTTGCAACGATGCCTTCCAGACCTTTGGTAGCTGTCATATTACTCTCTCCTTTATTAAACGAAATCAAAAAACACTAGCCTAATGAAGCTTTCCATAAGCATTTCTGGTGTTGTAAACATTTACATTTCATAAAATAGTAAAGAAGTAAAAATTCGGGTTTTTCATCTGTCAATCGATAATTACTTATATAATCATACTGGATTTTGTCGTTTATGTGAACATGACGGAAGCTCTTTTGCACATCAAACATATTTATCGGGTCGATAAAGCATTTTTGAAAGCCTTTACACAAACAAGGTTTACATTTTATTCTACATATATAATTTTGACATTGACCTGTTCAGCTTATTCTTTTTTATTGCTATTCTCCCCTGCCATCTGGCATACTCTAGGCAAAAGAATACAAATCTTATGCATTTTCACGCAATCAGCGTTTCAAAATGTCCTATTTGCTCTATATTAATTAGATACCTTCATGGAACTGAATGAATCATTAGATAAGGAGACGTGAGGTTTGGACAGAATTATATTGAAGCGCCTACTGCGCGGATTATGGGTTATTATTGCAACGATCCTCATCGCAGTGGCCATTTATCTGCTGTTTCCCCTGTTGTACCCTTTTGCGATTGCCTGGATCATCGCCTATGCCATGAACCCTCTTGTAAAACTGCTTCAGCATAAAGCACGGTTTCCACGCTGGCTCGCTGTCACTCTATCATTGATCGTGTATTTTGGGGCTATCGTACTGGTGTTATCCGCTGCTGTAACTCGCATGGTGAAAGAGGTCATTTCATTAACAACTAGCTTTGATCTTCATGTTGATGAAATTAAGGCCGTATTTATCCGCTGGACAGAGAATGATACGATCCAAAGTCTAATTACACAGATTAATGAATTTTACAAAGAAAATCCGAACTATCAGGAAACGATCAACAGCAACATCAGCAAAACAACCGAGACGCTCGGAACGGCGGTTACAGACCTTGTCACTGGATTTTTCAACATGATTCTTAATCTCCTTACTTCACTACCTAACATGGGTGCAGTATTAATCGTTGTACTCCTCTCCACGTTCTTTATAAGTAAAAGTTGGAGTCGTCATAGCATCACCGTATCCGGCTGGGTACCTTCCTCTATTCGCAAACCGATCACTGATATATGGAATGACTTGAAGAAAGCTTTGTTTGGCTATGCAAGAGCACAACTCATTATGATCTCCATTACCGCTGTGTTTGTGATGATTGGATTACTCATTTTACAGGTTAAATCTGCCTTCACGATTGCACTTCTTATCGGGCTTGTTGATCTGTTACCTTATCTCGGTGTCGGATTAGTGATGGTTCCGTGGGCAGCTTATCTCATTATGAACGGAGATCTGTATCTGGGGATTGGCATATCAGTCATCTATCTGATTGTGCTGGTTGCACGGCAGATTATTGAGCCTAAAGTATTAGCTAGCAGTGTAGGACTAGACCCTCTTGCCACACTAGTGGGCATGTTTGTAGGGTTGAAGCTATTTGGCGTGCTTGGTTTGATCATCGGTCCGGTAAGCCTGGTCATTCTCGATGCATTCAATCGAGCCAATGTGCTACGGGATCTGCGAACATACATCATTAACGGAAGGGTTCGATGAAGCGTACAGTGAGTTTACTTAGAGTATGAGTAAAGGCTCCACTCGGCAGATGAATCTGCACGGGTGGAGCCTTTTTGCTCGAGTACATATTATCATTATGGACGACGATAAAATTTAATGCTGCCATTCCGCATCTTTTTCTCAAGCCATCCTAAGAAAAATAGACGATACACCGAACGTGTTAATGGAAACACCAATGTAAACCCGATGAGATCCGTAACAAAACCCGGAATCAGTAGCAAAAAGCCGCCAACGAAAACAAATAGTCCATCGACCATTTTTCGGCCAGGTACTTTACCTCGTTCCATCTCATTTCTGGCATCCACAAGCACTTTCCGTCCTTCAAATTGCAGCATTGCTATACCGATCAGGGACGTGAGAATCATAAGAAGCAGTGTTTTTCCCGCTCCGATCCAGTCGCTCATAAGAATAAAACCAAACAGTTCAATAACGGGAACGATGAGCAGTACAGCCCACATCCATCTACGCATTCGTATTACTCCTTTCCTGAGAGCCACACTTTCTCAAGTGCACTGTAGAGCTCAGAGGCCGCCTTATCCAGCCTTACTACCTTCCAGTCCCCGTTCACCCATACATGTTGGGTAGAGCCTGTGACTAATCGTTCTCCTGGCCTAGATTCATCTGATGACCACACTCGTTGTCCTATGCTGTCCACACCATTATCTGCAGTCACTCGTCTTATATCATATTCATAATTCAGTCGTAGACCGCTAAATGCAGTAATTCGGGTGAAAATCATAATTTCATCATCGTACCTTGCAGGTTTATGATATTTCACATCCAGCCCGGTTACGGGAAGCAGTAACCCCTGTTCCTCCATTTTACGATATGTATACCCCATTTGGCGAATCATCTCAGTTCGACCGATCTCAAACCAATTTAAATAGTTCGCGTGGTAAACTACGCCCATCTGGTCACTCTCTTGATAACGCACGCGGAGGTTAGCCGCATACCAATTCCCTGTTTCATTTTGCTTCATGAGGTTACTCCCTTCGTTATACGAGTCTGAATGTGTTGTGGTTGCACATTGCTATATAGATGGAAAAAAGCAATGGGACATAACGCCCCATTGCTTCATTGCCATTCTTCACATCATTAATTCCAATCCAACCATTAAGCTTGGTTAGGAATTTGGCTAACTTTGATCAGGTTCGTGGAACCGGAACGACCCAAAGGTACACCAGCTGTAATTACAACCAGGTCGCCTTCTTTAACAAGTCCGGATTTCACTCCGCCTTCAATTGCATTTTCAAACAATGCATCTGTAGAATCAACCAATCTACCTTTGACAGGTGTTACACCCCAAGCCAGTGCAAGACGGCGGGAAGTTCTGTCTTCTGTTGTTACAGCGATAATTGGTGCTTCTGGACGATATTTCGAGATCATACGTGCTGTATGACCTGATTCAGTTGAAGTAATGATCGCTTTTGCGTTCAGATCTTGAGCTGACAATGCAACTGATTGGCTGATTGCTTCTGTTACAGTTGTTTGTTGAGCAACACGCTGTTTCAGATACAGCTCTTGGTAAGGCAGAGCAGATTCAGCTTTCTCAGCAATACGAGACATGGTCAGAACGGATTCAACTGGGTATTTACCCGCAGCCGTCTCACCAGACAACATGATTGCATCTGTACCGTCAAAGATTGCGTTAGCCACGTCACTTGCTTCAGCACGTGTTGGACGTGGGTTACGTTGCATGGAATCCAGCATTTGTGTAGCTGTGATAACCGGTTTACCTGCAACGTTACATTTTTCGATCATACGTTTTTGTACCAATGGTACTTCTTCAGCAGGAATTTCAACACCCAGGTCTCCACGAGCAACCATCAGACCGTCAGACACCTCAAGAATTTCATCCAAGTTGTCTACACCTTGTTGGTTCTCAATTTTGGAGATGATTTGGATATGTCCAGCATTATGTTTCTCAAGCAATTCACGAATCTCAAGTACGTCACTAGCTTTACGCACAAAAGAAGCCGCGATGAAATCGACACCTTGCTCGATACCAAATACGATATCGTTAGCATCTTTTTCAGTGATACCCGGCAGAGAAATAGCAACGCCCGGAACGTTAACACCTTTTTTGCTCTTGATCGAACCACCGTTAACGATACGGCATTTGATCTCGGTGCCTTGCACTTCCACCACAGTCAGTCCGATCAGACCGTCGTCGATCAGAATTGTAGATCCCGGCTCAACATCATTTGGGAGATCTGCATACGTAATGGAAAGACGTTCTTTGGTTCCCAGAATCTCTTCTGTTGTCAAAGTGATGTACTCATCTTGAACCAATTCGATTGGTTCAACTTCGAGTTTACCTGTCCGAATTTCCGGTCCTTTGGTGTCCAGCAGGATCGCTACTGTTTTGTTCAGTTCTTCGCATGCTTGGCGAATCGCTTTGATCCGTCCGCCGTGCTCATCGAAATCACCGTGGGAGAAGTTCAGACGGGCCACATTCATACCGGCCATAATCAATTTTTTCGTGTTTTCCAGTGACTCACTGGATGGGCCAATCGTACATACAATTTTCGTTTTGCGCATTTTGGGTTTCCTCCGATTTTAAAAGGTCTCTCTGTATATGTCTTTTTCTTTTTCCAACTATTAAATTTACTATACTTTGGTTCATTTGTATAGGAAATTCGTCACATCATTCAGCATTTCCCGACAAATTATTCACAACATCCACTTCTACAGGTGGCTGCGGAGCTTGATCTGGGACTGGAGATTCAAATGTGACCGAGCCAATCTTACGGAACTTCTCATAGCGATCCTGCTTCAATTGGTCGCTGCTCCATCCTTTCATCTCTTCCAGATGACGGATGAGTGCCTCATGAATGGCTGACGCAGAAGCTTCATAATCCCGGTGAGCTCCGCCACGAGGTTCAGGTATGATGTCCTCAATAACGTTCATTTCAAGTAGATCTTTGGCTGTAATCTTCATGGCTTCTGCAGCCTGGTCTGCCTTGGATGCATCCTTCCACAGAATCGAAGCTGCTCCATTCGGAGAGATCGCCGAGTAGATGGCGTGCTCCAGCATGAGCACACGGTTACCCACGGCAAGAGCAAGTGCGCCGCCACTTCCGCCTTCACCAATAACGACAACAATAACAGGCACAGACAATTTTGCCATCTCCATCAAGTTACGAGCAATAGCCTCCGATTGACCTCTCTCTTCAGCAGTATTACCCGGATACGCCCCTTTAGTATCAATAAACGTAATAATTGGACGTCCAAATTTGTCTGCTTGCTTCATCAGGCGTAGCCCTTTCCGGAATCCTTCCGGATGAGCGCTCCCGAAAAAGCGGGCGATATTGTCTTTTGTATCTTTCCCCCGCTGCTGTCCAATGACGGTCACTGTCTTGCCATCCAGCTTCGCTAGTCCACCAACAACAGCCAGATCATCGCCAAACATGCGGTCACCGTGCAGCTCAATGAAATCCGTGAAAATCAACTGGATAAGATCGAGTGCTGTTGGACGCTGCTGATGACGAGCCAGATGCATTTTCTGAGCCGCTGTGATGCCAGAGTATATTTCTTCTTCCAGTCTATGATAACGCTCCTCCAGACGCGCAATCTCGTCTGTGAAGTCGATGCCTTTTTCCTGTCCGAACTGTACGAGTTCTTCAATCTTTTTGCGCATCTCAACCAGAGGCGCTTCATATGGCAACTCACCCGCCATTTAGACCCCTCCTTTTTCACTATGCATATCTAGAAGCTTGGCAAGGGTTGTACGAAGTTCCTTCCGGTGAACCACCAAGTCCAACTGTCCATGCTGCATATTAAATTCTGCTGTTTGGAAATCATCAGGCAGTTTTTGACGAATCGTTTGTTCAATAACAATTCTGCCGGCAAATCCAAATACAGCTCCCGGTTCAGCAATGTTAATATCGCCCAAGCTCGCAAAGCTCGCCGAAACACCGCCCGTAGTCGGATCTGTAATTACTGAAATATACAAGCCACCCTGTTCATCTAATCGGGACAACGCTGCACTCGTTTTAGCCATCTGCATCAAGCTAAGAATACTCTCTTGCATCCGAGCACCACCTGATGTAGAGAAAATAATAATGGGCAGACGCTTCTCAGTAGCATATTCAATGGCACGCGTAATTTTCTCCCCAACCACTGAACCCATACTACCTGTAAAGAAGTCAAAGCTCATAACCGCTACTACAACGGGTAAACCTTCAATCGTACCCTCACCTGTAATAACGGCTTCTTTCAGACCGGATTTCAGACGTTGCTGCTCCAGCTTGCTACTGTACCCTGGAAAGCCAAGGGGATCTACCGATACCATATCCGCATCATGTTCCACGAATCCTTGCTCATCCAAAATCATCGCGATACGTTCCATTGCGTTAAGACGCATATGGTAACCACAAGAAGGACAAACCTTCAGGTTCTTCTCTAGTTCCTTACTATATTGAATCGTGCCACACTTGCTGCACTTGTTCATTAGCCCTTCAGGTATTTCTCGTTTTGGGCGCTCACTCACTTCTTGACCTTCGCCTTGAAGCGCACGCTCGGAAGGTATGGTGGCGTACTTCCTTTTTTTCTGGAATATATCTTTGAACACAACTACACCTCTCCAGCCGTTGATTTGATTAGCCGCAACTTGCAGTTATCGTCAATGACGACTTCTCCACGTACGACGGTAAACCGCTTACGTCCCACAAGCTGCCGTGGGTCTTGTCCAGCACTCACAACAAAAAAATCCACCGGAATAAGGCAAGGATCAGCGGCTTCTGTCAGCACGTTTGATGTTACCTGCAATTACCGAAAGATTGTTGCGCCGATGCTTGAATCTATCTTGGTAGGGTCTCCGAATGCAACGAGATCGGTTCTTGTCCTAACAAAAAAAGAAGGAAGGACAGCAGCATACAGCACATGCAAGTCGATTCCTCTCTCTCCGCTTACGCGGTCAGCCTTATGTACCAATGGTACTTTCTCATTCGCCAAGGCGTGTCTGATGTTGAACGATCAGGAATGCAGAATTGAATTCAGCACTTCCTGGACTTCTTCCAGTTCCCCTGAAGGAACGCGAATCTCAAATTGCTGTTTGGATAAACTGATGGGACGGGTCTGTACCAGAAAACCTTCTTCCGAAAGCTTGGTCTTGATCTTGTCCGCAACCTTTGCCGTCGGTGCAATGTAAATCACCGTCCACATACCATGTCCGCCCCTAAGCTAATGTTCAGAGCCCGTATATTGGACTAATGATAACATACCTCACTTTTTTTCTGCAAGAAAGGGTTCGCGATCTATCGGTAGAAAACAGGATTATAAGGGACATTTGCTCCCCAAAGGCAACCGAAACGGTCAACGAAATGTTTGCATATTGAAGCAATATGGAAGTTTATGCAGGTCTTCCAAGCGACCGCTACATCATGGAAGACCCGCAACTCTAGCTCGACAAAGGACAAATTGAATCTAACACACAACCTATACGTATCTATTGAACCCGTAAGTTGTGGATGCTGGACTTCATTCATCCCGTTACGTTTACAGGCCTACACTTATAGTGCGTGTTCAAAAAGATCGGTTTTCAGTACCGAGAAGATGGAATGAAGATAGAAATGGAGTAGCGGAGCGTAGGCAAAACTACGTGAGCAACGGACATTTCGGCTGAATTTCATCTTCGATGCTGAGATGCCTTCAGGCATCCATCGTAATCAAAAGCGGACTTTTTGAACAACCTCTTATACATCACTGGGATATTTTTTGGCTTTTATGTTTTTGTGTGCAATACGAGCAGAAGCTGCTGCTGCAAGCCCTGCAACAAGATCATCCAGAAACACATGAATGGCTGATCCATGCTCATTCAGGTCATGAATAATGCCTATTTTTTCTTTGTCCAAATAACCAAAGCTAGTTAAACCAATCATGCCAAATACATGTGTAATGCCAAGTGCCAGAGTCTCGTCCACTCCGTACAAGGATTCATCCGCTTCCATAATAGCCTGTAGTGGCTGAGGTAATAAACGTTTCTCTGCAAGCTCGTCAAGGGCTATACCTGTGTACAGCGTATACTGCACCTCACGTTTTTGCAGCACAGATTTAACACTGATGACACAATCATCCATGGTCAGTTCCGGGTGGTACCCTTTTTGCAGATGATATACAATCTCCGCGATCGCTTCAATCTGTACACCCCGCCGGGCCAGCATAGCTTCTACGATTTCATATGACATATCTCGACCTCCCGCCTCACTCCCCCGGAGAACCCCAGGTTCTTCGGTGTTCTCAAGTGTATGCAGCATACTCACAAAATGTTCATAAAAAAAGCCACACCATGTCAATCCAGCTGGGAATAAACAAATAAATAAAACACAAAGAACCTGTTCATTGGCACCGAACAGGTTCTTCTTATCTTGTGTAGACACACAAGTGGTCTACTGCCTTTATTTAATTTTGACCGTTCCCTCACCGAGCATGTTCTCCATTTCGGCAAAGAGGGTTGGTGAAGGCTTAATCCGATAGCCGTCACTCAGTGCGAGCAGCTTCTGCTGCTGCTCATAGAAAAGCACGGTGGCTACTGGCCCTGGATGCTTCTCCAGAAGCTGCTTCAACCGGGCAAGCAGCTCAGGAGTCTCCGCCTGTGGGCTAATCTTCACAAACACCCGCTGCTCCACCGCCTGAGGCCGACGAGTCGGCTCCGCACTGCCTGCACCAGGGCGTCCAATCGCAGCGCTTCCCGCCCCGGCTGCGTCACCCCTTGCAGCATCGCTACCGCGCACTGCTGCAAAGCCTACGCCGCTATGCTGCGCCGAAGCACCCGCACCAGCTGGCTGCTTCGGCGCAGCCGCTGGACGTGAAGCGCTGCCGGGCTTCGCGCGCCGTTCGCGACTGCGTAGCTGCTGTTCCAGTGCCGCCGGTGTGAGCGGCGCCACCTCCTCAGCCAGCAGCTTAAACCCTTCGTCCTGCTGCTGCACCTTGGCGCGCACGACGAGCAGTTCACCTTTCCCGATCACCTGCTGGCTTCGCCGCCATACTTCGGGAAAGAGAACCACTTCACAGCGTTCAATCTGGTCTTCGAGCTCCATGAACGCCATCGCTTTCCCCTGTTTCGTCGTGATCGACTTCACAGAGACAACCATGCCCGCTGCAACCGCCATCGTATCGTCGGCTGCCTCGGTCAGTTCCATAATTCGATCCGCGCCGCTCGATTCCAGTGTTTTCTCAAAATCATCCAACGGATGTCCAGAGAGATAGAGACCGAGTAATTCGCGCTCTAGCTCCAACTGCTGACTCGCAGAGAAAGGCGGAATTTCCGGATATTCAATCTCCCAATTGGGTGTCTCCACAAAATCAAACAATTGAATCTGCAAGTCTTCACGTTCCTTGCGCCATTTCAGCGCCGCCTCTACCGTTTCATCCAGCATGGCAAGCAGCTGTGCTCGATGACCTGGCAACGAGTCAAAGGCTCCCGCTTGGATCAGCGATTCAATTACCCGTTTATTGCATACACGTAGATCAACACGTCGACAAAAGTCGAGCAAGCTGTCGAAAGGACGTTCCTTACGCACCATCATGATGCTTTCCATCGCTTGGGTACCTACGTTTTTGACAGCGGCAAGACCAAAGCGAATGGCACCCGACGTCAGAGATTCCTGTACTCTTTCATCCGATTCCACCGATAACCCTGCATCTGTAAATGAAACCGTCGGCTGTGAATCTGACTTCTCTTCTTCGTTCGCATGTTCTGCTGTAGAAGCTGTGACAATGCCCGCCCCTTCGGGCTTCGGAGAAGATTCGGTTATCGCAGTGGATGCCTGCCATTCATAAGCAGCCTCCTCTTCTCCGGGCTCAGGCCCAGGATCATCTGGCAGAGGTGCATCACCGTAGTGTGCATGGTCATAGCCATCATCATGAACATTCATAGCTTCCTCTTCCGTGTTCTCATCGGTTTGAGTTGTAGCATTACTTTCCTGTCGATCAGAAGAAGTAGTAGTAAAGACCGGCGTAAACAGAATACCACTCTCGTTCACATCCGGCGGTAATACCTCTATCTCCATCCGCCGACACTCCACGACATACTCGGCAACCTTCCGGTGGCTACCCATCACTGCTGTTAACATGGATGCCATAAAATGAACCGGATAATGGGCTTTGAGATACGCTGTTTGGAAAGCCAGTACACCATAAGCGGCGGCATGGGCACGTGGGAACCCATAGTTTGCAAATTTGACGATCATATCATAGACCAAGTCTGCCTCTGCTTCGCTATACCCCTGTTTCAGGCTACCCTGAACAAAGTGTCCACGCTCCAGATCCAGCACTTCCCGTTTTTTCTTCGAAACAGCTCTGCGCAGCAAATCTGCTTCTCCTAGTGAGAAACCGGCCATCCGGGAAGCAATCTGCATGATCTGCTCCTGATAGACGATGATGCCGTAAGTATCTTTCAGAATCGGCTCCAGATCGGCATGCGGATAATCCACTGCAATCAGACCATGCTTACCCTGAATATATTTGGATATAAACTCCATTGGACCTGGGCGATACAGAGCCAGCACGGAGATGATATCCTCGAATACACTTGGTTTCATGTCTTTCATGACACGCCGAATTCCCGCAGACTCTAATTGGAATATGCCCATCGTATCGCCGCGCCCCAGCATCTCATACGTCTGTGCATCATCATCCGGGATATGGCGGAAATCTGGCACTTCTCCATGCTCTCCAATCCAACGAAGACAGCGCTCAATAATAGAAAGGGTACGTAATCCGAGAAAGTCCATTTTGAGCAATCCGATAGCTTCCAAATTCTCCATGGAATATTGCGTCAGAGCTGTCCCCTCACTGCCTTCTTGGAGCGGTACAGCATCTGTCAGCGGATCACGAGAGATGACCACTCCGGCTGCGTGTGTGGAGGCATGACGAGGCATACCTTCTACCTTCATCGCCATATCCAATAGCTCACGCGTTTTCGGTTTAGTCTCATATAACGTCATCAATTCAGGCGTTGTCTCCATCGCCCGCTGAATGTTGATACCAAGCTGACCCGGAATTAACTTCGCGGCCTTATCTACTTCACCATATGGCACGTTGAGTGCCCGTCCAACATCACGTACCGCTGCACGAGCAGCCATTGTACCAAAGGTAATAATCTGCGCCACATGTGCTTTTCCATACTTGTCCGCAACATAATCAATGACTTCGTCCCGACGCTCGTCACTGAAGTCAATATCGATATCGGGCATGGAGATCCGTTCAGGATTTAGAAACCGCTCGAAGAGCAGGTTGTACTTCATAGGATCAACATCTGTAATTTTCAGCGTGTAAGCGACGATACTGCCTGCGGATGAACCCCGACCAGGCCCTGTCACAATGTTCTGACGGTGAGCATAGGCGATAAAATCCCACACGATGAGGAAATAATCGGAGAATCCCATGCTATCAATGACCCGAAGCTCATAATCCAATCGCTGCTCCAGCTCTGAACGCTGCTCCTTGTCTGTCCAACGCACAGTGTTGCTGTACCGCTCTTCCATGCCTACCTCGCACAATTGACGCAAATACGTAGACGGACTCAGCCCTTCCGGAAGAGGTCTATATTCAGGCAAAATAGATTTGCCAAACTCCAGCTCCAGTTCACATGAATCCGCAATACGAACGGTATTGGCTACAGCTTCAGGCACATGAGGGAACAAACGCGCCATGTCTTCCCCACTTTTCAGATATAGCTGGTTCGATCCAATCCGCAGCCGAGTTTCATCATCAACGGTTTTACCTGTCCCAATGCAGATCAGCACATCCTGAAGCTCGGCATCCTCTTCTGACAGATAGTGAGCATCATTCGTCACTACGAGCGGAATTTCCAGCTCAGCGGCTAATTTGATCAGCTGTGGGTTCACACGTTTTTGCTCCGAAAGACCATGATCCTGAAGTTCAAGATAGAAGTCTTCTCCAAAAATGTTTTTGTAACGCAGCGCCGCACGCCGTGCTTCCTCTTCTCGTCCGTGCAGCAAATGCTGTGGAACCTCTCCACCCAGACACGCACTTAAACAAATGATACCCTCGTGGTGTGCCTGCAAGCTCTCCATATCGATTCGTGGCTTATAATGAAAACCTTCCAAATGACCAATTGAACATAACTTCATCAGATTACGGTAACCAGTCATGTTCTTCGCCAGCAAAATCAAATGATGTATCGGCTGATCCTTACGACTCCCCCGCTCTTTGCGAGAGCCTGCGGTCATATACGCTTCACATCCGATGATTGGCTTAATGCCCCGTGCTACGCACGCTTTATAAAAAGGAATAGCGCCATACATCACGCCGTGATCGGTTAGCGCAAGTGATGTCATTCCGAGATCTGCAGCTTTGTCCACGAGATCCGAAATACGCGCAGCGCCGTCCAGCAAACTATACTCACTGTGAACATGCAAATGCACAAAAGAACTCATGTTATTTCTTCCTTTCCCCACTCAAAACATTCCATATTAATCTATAAATAAAAAGTTCTAACAACACATCTTCCAAAACGTATGACTAGAAACAAAAAAAAAGAGATAGTAACAGATATATCATAATATCTGCACCTCTCTTTTTACAAGTACATACGAACTTCTATTCCTGTTCATGACGAATCCAGGTGATGAGTTGTTCTGCCGGTTTTCTGGTCACTGGTCGAGAAACCGCATCGTCCGGCAGATATCCAAGGTGAAGTGTCCCCACCAACCGTTCATCCGAATTCAGACCTATTTGCGTAGCAAACGCCTGCTCCCTGTTGTATTCGTTAGTTTTCCACACTAGTCCAATACGTTCTTCCCAGGCAAGCAACTGCAAATTTTGGATCAGTGCTGCTGCAGCAAGTATCGCCTCTTCATTTCTCCCAGGATCCCTACCCTGCCGAACAACAACGCACACATGTACTGGAGTGTCCTCACAGTAATCCCTTGTTGTACCTTGGCCAAATTGTTCTAACTCTTCCGAAGTATAAGTCGAGAGCACAGCATCACAGAACACCTTACGACCTTCGTCCATAAAAATAATAAAACGCCATGGCTCTTGTTTGGAATGATACGGAGCCCACACTGCTGCCTCAAGCAGTCCAAGCAACTTATCTTGAGAAATAGATCTCTCGCTAAAAGATCTAACTGTCCTTCGCTCTCGAATTACCCGCTCCACAAAGCTCATTTGAAGGTTATCCATCTTAACGATTTCTCTCCCGGATGACAGACATAATATCCTCGACTGCATTCAAAGTAGCGACTGATGAGAATCCAAAATTCATCCACTCCTTGTCACCTACCAAATACACTTGGTCTTCTTTAACTGCCTTCATGTCTTTCCAGATGTTACTTTCTTTCATTTCATCGTATAGTTTCTGAGCATTGGTGTTATCATCCCCACCATCAATTTGCAGAATAATGTGATCAGCCTGATACTCGGTTAGCAGCTCAAGCGAGACAGGAACACTCCCTTCATTCGCTGGGTAAGCTGCTACAGTTTTAAGTCCTAACTCTTTATGAATTACCATACCCCTGCTCGAAAGTTCACCCATTACATAGCTTTCTTTGGGCATAACTCTCAAGTAGATAAACGTCTCATCTCCAACTAGACCTTTCAGTTCCTCGCGAGCATCAGCAATTTTCTGATCATAATCCTGGATAGCCTGCTCAGCTTCCTTCTGTTTACCCAAGGCTTCACCCATGTCCTTCAATTCATCACGCCAATTCTCCCGGTCGGGAAGAAGTACGGTTTTAGCTATTTTGGCGTACTGGTCATATATTTTCTCATCTCGCCATTTAGGAGCAATGATGATATCCGGCTCAGCTGCAAGAATACCCTCCAAGTTAGAACCATTCCCCAGCTTCGGTACGTTGTCGAATTTGCCTTCCAAATAATCCGGATAATCCGAATGATAATTCTCTGCTGCGACAGGTGTAACACCAAGCACATACAAGAAATCAGGATATGTAACGGAAGTGGCGACCACACGTTGTTCTTGTGTTTGAGGTTCGGCTTTTGCATTAGACTCCAAGTTCTCTCCACTGGTCCCAACGCAAGCTGTAGTTAGTAGCAGGGTTAGAATCATTCCTAATCCTAGCCATTTTTTTGAATATTTCATCAGTCTATCCCCTTCAGTATATAAATAATAACGATTCTCATTCTCATTATATACATGTCCAAACATTAATGAATGGAGATTTGACCGTTCTCATTTGGATTTTTGCGAAGTCAACGTATTCTACCATTTAACTATCTTATTACGACCGTTTTTTTTGTCAAAAGGTTTAACATCTCCTGAATGGCATACTGAGTTGCAAGCGGAGAGAACGAAAAATTATACCATTCTCGGTTACTTAGAATATGCACTTGGTTATTCTGAACAGCGAGCAACTGATTCCACATCGGATGATCGTAGAGAGCATGCTGGGCAATCAAGCTATTCTCCATTTGCAGCAAAATATGATCAGGCTGAATTTGAGCAAGAATTTCAACCGAAATGAGCATCCCCTCTCCATAGAGCAAAGAGGTATTCGGCATTTTCAGATCAAGCTCCCGGTACAACGTATCTCCTCTTGAAGACTTTTCCCCATATAGATTGATACCTTCACTAGTCAGCCGAATATATACTATTGTTTCATCGGAAATAAGCCTGTGTAACTGCACTCTTGCCTGGTTTAACCTCTCATTGAAATTGTTGATCACTTGTTGTACCTGCTTATTTCTGCCTAATACTTCTCCCAGATCCTTCAGTTCTTCTCTCCAATTGTTTCGTTCGGGCAAGAGTACTGTCGTTGCAATACGGTTAAGCTGCTCATAATGTTGGTCGTCCTGCCAAGCAGATGCAATAATAAGATCTGGCTTCAATCCCCGAATCTCATCCATGTCGAGTGAGTTCCCTGCCTCCCATTTCCGTACTTGTTTAAACGATTCTTTCAGGTAATGAGGAAATTCGGAAAACGGAGCTTTGGCCACAATTGGCGTCATCCCAAGAGTATGTAGTAGTTCAGGCGAAGTCATCGTTGTTCCCAGATATCGACGATGATGTAGATAAAGACGCGGTGAACGGCCTACCATTTGTTTGAATCTCCGACTAAAATAATGTTCATCCTCATAACCGACCTTGCGGGCAATCTCATAGAGGCTGTCTCCAGTTAGATTCAATAGCTCCTTGGCTCGTTTAATTCGTAATTCAGTAATATAGTCTCTGGGATTTTGGTTCGTTATTTCCCTAAACCTCATCGTGTACCATTTTCGGCTTACATTTGCCATCTTCGCTAGTTGCTGGACTGTTATTGGATCATCGTAGTGTTCATCTAGATAGTCAATTGTTTTTTGTATAGCCAGATTGGGCTGCTGCAGTTCAGCTTCCCTTCGTAATTGTTCGACGATAGCACACATCCATTTATGAAAAAGAAGATGACACCCCAACGGATCATGTAGATCCTCACGTTGAAAAATCTCGACGATCTGCTTCATCTCATCCATGGCCATATGTTGAAGGTTAACAGAGTTACACAGCTCAACCTCAAGCACACCAGTCCTATTCTGGTTGTCCGATTGATTTTGCTCCGGTGCCGACCCCTGTAATAAACCGACCCTCTGACAATGAATGATGTAACAAACGAGAGGAGTTCGTTCCCGATTGATCACAACCGCTGCTTGTCCCTCCTCGATTAGAAAAAGATTATGAGGATAAAATGACCGGATATCCTGTCCAAGACTAATCTCTCCCTCACCACTAACCCCAAGGATAAACTGAACCCCAGAGTCAGTACTAGGCTTCCCCGTTATTTCTTTACCTGAGCAATAGGTCTCACCTGTCAGTAGCTTGATCTGTACAGCATCCTTCAGTACCATTGTCCAATCTCTGAATAACACCCCATAGTTCAATCCCAAATTCATAATTAATCTCCCTTGCCATACTATAAGTAACTGCACTCGCAAGATACATTTTTATCGATATTCTATCATAACGTCTGGGGGCACGCCCATACAATAGAAGTACAAGCCGCCCTCCTATTCGAACTCGGATTTGGGGATGCGTACAGGGTCTGAGAAGGAGTGTTGCTAGATGAGCACATTTTTGTCCAAAGCTATTCTTGATTTCTTTATCGCATTTGGGATCGTACTTGGTGGTGCCATGATTGGAGGCATTGGAGCCGTCATTTCACTTCAGCCGCCTACACAGACGATGCTAGATATTTCAGGCAAAATAAAAATATGGGCGCTCGCAGCGGCAGTCGGAGGTACGATTGATCCCATGCGTGTCATTGAAAGTAATTTCTTTGACGGTAATCTATCACCGGCAGTTAAACAAATTCTGTATCTTATCTCAGCCTTCATGGGCGCTCACATGGGAACCGAGCTTGTGAAGTGGGTATGTGGCGGAGGACGTGGCTGATATGGTCACGGGACAAAGTTCATGAGAATTCCGCCGTTCTCCAACTACCGTCCATTAATGCGAATGACCGCTGTTTTTGTTCTCGGCATGATTGCAGGAGCCATTGTTTACAACAGTATATTCCACCTCAGTTACAATACTTTGTGGTTGAACAATCAGGAATTGCAGCTGCAACTTCATCAGAATGAGAAAGATATCAAAACGCTGAAAAAATATAGTAAACGCCAGACAGTCATCAAAGAAATTAAAGTTCGGGCAGAGGATTCTGATAAGGGGCCAGACGAGGCTTCGTTAAAAGTGTTATTGCAGAAACTCGGAGATGAATTGGAGGCGCTTCGTGGACGCGACGTTTTCAACATCGACGAATATAGTAAAATGACCCGGATTATGCTGAATCAAAAGGTTTATACCGTTCGAGAGAAAGATTATTCTGTTCAAGTAAAAACAATGCTAGTCATGGAAGGTGTCCTCCAAGTCTGGGTGCAGATTCGTCAACATGTTCCATCGTAACCTGCAGAAGTAGTTTGACGATGTAAATTCACGAGTACTACAGCAAAAAAACTGCCCTTGTCTGCAAATGGCATGATACAATAAGGGCAGTAAATGCTTTCCAGAAAAGGAGCCTGGTATTCGTGTTTATTGAAGTACTCAAATACAGCCTTATCGCCATCTTCACACTGACTCTGGTCTGCGCAGCCGTAAATAGTATCCGTTCCCATCGAAGCACACATTCTGCTACCACAGGTGTGTATCGTTCCTGGACAAACATCTGGATGGGTGCAATGCTTATCGTGCTGGCTCTAATCCTCATGTTTGTCTTTAGCGGTTCAACGTTATCCATCGTTGTGGAAGCGCTATTTTTACTGGTGGGTGCATACAATCTGTTTGCCGGTTTACGTAACCGTAGTCACTATGCGCGGCTACAGCAACAGGCAGAAGGCAGATCACCTCATCCATCCAGTCCGTCCGTGTAGTTATTATCCACTATGTCTTTCCATACGTTTAAAGTAAAAAAAGAGGATATCTCCCTACATCGAATACATATCTGATCCCGTACTTCATGACGGTTGATGTATACGATGAGGGGATATCCTCTTCGGCATTCCACTAGCACTCACAACAGGGAACACGACGCTATGCATGATCAATCGATTGTAGGGTCATGACCGCTTTGCATACTACATTTCCATCACGCGTAATCACAATATCCATTTTGCAGGTGCGGCGGCTCGTCTCCAAAATAATCGGGCGAACGAGGATCTGATCCTCAATCTGCACGGGTCTGACAAAATAAGTAGTCACATTATCCACAACATGGTCGTTGCCTGTCACATCCCATGCAGCGCGGCGTCCAGCTTGTGTCATGACGTTGAGGAGAACCCCTTCTGAGATGGTTCCAAGATCCGTCGCCATCTGCGGAATAATAAATCCATGAAACATCAGTTCATTCTGCTCTCCACGTTCTTCGGCGAACCCGTTCCAGATCAGATGATCGAAGGTCTCCCCAAGCTGGGGTTGCTTCTGAGCGTCCCGCATCGCCTGAAGGACTTCCTTGCGTGTGACGGAGGCAATTAATTTGCGATTCCGATCCACGATGGGTAAGAAATCAATTCCCTCCCAAGTCATGATCTGAGCGGCCGAAGCGAGAGAGGTTTGCAATGAGGCCGTAACCGGGCGACGTACTACACATTTTTCAATGCTCTGATCCTCTTTCAGTTCGCTCACATCTTTGAGACTCACAATGCCAATGACACGGTTCCATTCATCCACCACGGGAAAGCGATGGTCTCCTGTCTCTGCAACCAGCTTGTGGAAATCCGAGGCTACACTAGTCACCTTAAGTACCTGAAGTCGTGGTTTCTGACCGATGATATCTTCAACCAGCATAATTTTTTTCTTGATCAGTCGATCAAAGATCGCTCGGTTGATCATTGAAGCCACAGTGAACGTATCATGTCTGGAGGAGATAATAGGTAGCCCAAGCTCATCAGCCAGCAGACGTACCTCTCGACTTGTTCCGAAGCCCCCGGTAATCAATACACCGGCTCCCTGCTCAAGCGCAAGTGAGTGTGCATTATCACGGTTTCCGACAATCAGCAGACTTCCTGCATCAATATAACGAGCCATCGCTTGCTCTTTCATCGCACCAATCACATATTTATGAAGCGGTTTGGCAAGTCCGTCACTACCACCGAGCACATGCCCTTCTACAATTGTCACCACATCGGCAAAAGTAAGCTGTTCAGTCATGCCCCGAGGTCTCTTCTCGATTCGAACGGTTCCGATTCTTTCCTTGGTCACAACTAATCCGAAGTTCTCTGCCTCTTTCACCGCACGATATGCTGTGCCTTCACTGACACCAAGCTCTTTTGCTAATCCACGAACGGATATTTTACTGCCAACCTTCAATTGTTCGATATGCTGCAGCAGTTGTTCATGCTTTGTTACATTCTCTTCTTGTCCGTCCAAACTGTATCACCCCGAAGATGCATCTGTACTATTCTGTATCTATTATAACACGAGCAAAGGAAAATAACCCCATTGTCTCTCCTTATGTATACAACCTCTTTAATAGCTCAGGGACACCTTCATTTTTTTTGAAAAAGGGCACCAAAAAAGACCGCATCTCTTCACTCTAGAAGAGAATACGGCCTTTCTACAATAACTCCAATTCGTGCACTACGCATGTAACCCTATTTGCTCTACTATACGTTAGTGAACAGCAACTACACCGATTTACTCTGTTCCTGCTTGTCCATCAGCTTCATTTCCCATTGCCGCAACTTGGCTCGTCTAACGGCTTCAAGAGCACGTTTCTTCTCTTCATCCACGCCCAGAATGAAATGTAAGTGAGCACCGATAATTAACATGGAGAATAGCACCCACACGATACCAAAAATGTTCACCCAGTCCATTCCACCTGCGAAGGAAATTCGCGGCAATGCAATAACTAGCATCGACAGGGCAATTAACAGATAGATCACATGTTTTGCTTTTTTCAACCTTTTCACTATTCACAGCTCCTTCGTTCTTGATCGACTCTATATGTCTAGTCTATGAACCAGATCGCTGTAATATGAAAGGTTTGGACAAATCGTTAGAATGCATTCGTATAGCCATAAATCGACGTACATACGAGCGTGTGGAGCTACTATACAGATTCAACTATAAACAGTAAATGTCTGTTCAATCTATATAGATCACCTTATGCTTCTGAGCCACCGTACAAGTGACCCAGGCTATCAGCGATAATTTTGTTCACATCCTCAATAATGACACTCAGGCGACGCTCAGCATCGAATAGACGACGGATGTTCAGGTTAAGGCTCAGTACCTCAAACAGCTTCTCCATTTTCTCCATCTCTTCTGGTGCAGGCATATCCCCGCTCATCATACGTTGTTGCAGCTCCATTTGCTGGTCACGGAAGCCGTCTAACATACGTTTCGCTTCTGGGTCAGCTTCAATCAACTTCATTGCAGAGGTAATTTCCTCCACCTCACTACTTTCTCTCAGGGCTTTTGCCAAGTCATTGGCTTTGTCATAAATGTTCACTATAATTCCTCCTCGGATATGAGTTGTTGTTCGTTTGTTCATCACATTCTCATCGCAACGTTCATCCGTGTTAATACACGTAAATAACTACTGTCAAACAAGGCAAGTCAAAACAAGCCCTCCATCACCTGACACAAATGAAATGTATTTAATCCAAATGGGTCAATCACCAAGGGATATATGTCCTCATATGATGAAGCACATGCCATGTTCAGATGCCACTTCAATTCGAGATCAGACATCAAGTTGCCGCCCGGAAGGAGATCCGTGATGTCCAAAAAAAAAGTAACGATTCAGGTTACCGGCTCGGGCATCCTGCAGGACGACGTCATCATGCTGGGCGAAGGGGTACTCAAAGCATTAAAGATCCCTTCGGGAAGGCCGCTTCAGTTACAATTCGGCTCTTTCCGCCGTGAAGTTACCGTCATCCCGGTTCCACGCTATGACGGTCTACGCATCAATCAGACGGTAGCCAGCCAAACTGGCCTTGTGCCCCGCTCTGTGCTTAGCGTATCTTATCGTTCCGCCAGTCGTACGCTGCGCCTTGGACCCTTCATCAGTGTGTTAGTGAGCCAGGATTACCCCGATCAGCCTGATCGACCCTTCGGCTCCATCACGATGTTCTGTCATGAACTGGTGAACGCCTGTCGAAAGCAAGGCGCCTATGTATCCTTCTTTACGCCAGAGGATATTGGAACGACCACAGGTCAAATGCGAGGCTGGGTGTACGATGACGGCTGGAAAAAGACCGTTCTGCCTGTAGCAGATGTCGTCAATAACCGGCTGACGTCCCGTAAGCTTGAGAACAAACCTAGCGTACAGCATTTCATGAAAGAAGTAAAATCGCTCTACGGTACACAAACCTTTAATGAAAAATTTCTGGACAAAAATGAAGTGTTCGATGCTCTGAAGTCCATTACAACGCTCAAAAGAGTGATGCCGGATTCTCATCTGCTCAAAACTTCTACCATGCTCAAAACGATGTGCAACCGATATCCCGTCGTTTTCCTGAAGCCTGTTCGCGGATCGCTCGGCAAAGGGATCATTCGAGTTTCCCGCCAGAACGATGGAAGCTTCCTCACTCTAGCTACAAGCGTTGGAGGTACTCGCAAACAGACCTATACTTCACTGGATAAACTGTATGCCAGTCTGTCTGGAAAAATGAAAACAACCCGTTACCAGATCCAGCAGGGATTGACCTTGATCGATAATAGCGGCAGACCTGTAGACTTCCGTGCTCTGGTGCAGAAAAACAAAATAGGCAAATGGAGTGTCACTTCCATTGTTGCTCGCATTGCTGGTGGAAGTCACTATGTCTCCAACCTGGCAAGAGGCGGCAGTCTAAGTACCGTCAAGGAAGCTGTAGCCAAGACGGCATTGTCCAGTGCAGCCAAAGCTTCAGCCTATGCTGGTCTTCACACGGCTGCACTCGATATTGCAAAAGGGATCGAGCAAGCGATTCCTGCGCATTTTGGTGAACTCGGGATTGACCTGGCTCTGGATACCTCAGGACGTGTGTGGCTGCTGGAGGTCAATTCCAAGCCATCCAAAAATGATAATACGCCACTAAGCGAAAGCAAAATCCGTCCTTCGGTCAAAGCGATGTTGGAATATTCAAGCTATCTCGCCGGATTCTGAAGAGTCATCTATAACAGGAGGTGTAGAGCAATGTTTCCATGGCATCCGCCCAAAACCATGGCGATACTGGTTCGTGGCGAGGAAGGAACCTCTCCCTTCGCAGATGAACTCTTCTGCAGGCGTCTTAGTTTGAAAAGCCCTGAGTTCAATCTCAACATATTTGTTCTCGTCATATCAAGCGAGGTGACACGCAAGCTGCCTACACATGGATATGTGTATCGGCACGGGCAATGGAAGAAAGCCCCTATTCCCGAGATCCATCTGCTAATGGATCGTTGCTTGCGACCTATCCCCAAACAAGTACGCCAACAGCTTCATCATCTTGTATGGTCAACTAGTGGACAGCGAGCGCGTTACTGGTCAACTTCGCTACCTGGCAAATGGAAGGTGCATCGGGCGTTATCCGGTGAACCAGCGCT
The DNA here is from genome assembly GCF_003268635.1 of Paenibacillus sp. DCT19. Classification (NCBI taxonomy): domain Bacteria; kingdom Bacillati; phylum Bacillota; class Bacilli; order Caryophanales; family Paenibacillaceae; genus Paenibacillus; species Paenibacillus sp. DCT19. The sequence goes on along the minus strand of NZ_CP029639.1, from coordinate 2,126,384 downwards.
GCGTTCCTTACTCACACCTACACTCCTCCTACAGCCTGGTGTGAAGTGGGAGCCTTGGTTAGATCGCTGGCCATCAGGGCTGTTCTTCAAACCGGTGGCTGGAACTCACGGACGGGATACATTCCGACTCGTTTCAGAAGAAAACGGCCGTTTATGGAGCATAGATGGTAGAGACTCCAGCAATGTGACGTTTAGCTATGCACTTCATACACATCAATCGGTACGTAACTGGGTCGAATCAGCTATGATCCGCCACAGCATGATTATGCAGCCTTATCTTAATTTAAGCCATCACGGGCATCCATTTGACATTCGCGCCCTAGTACAAAAAAACGGAAACGGACATTGGTCCCTGACCGGATGTATGGTGCGTGAGGGAATTGAAGGATCGCTCACTTCTAATTTGCATGGTGGAGGTACAGCACATCCTGTGCAGTCTTATTTGATGGATCGATACGGTTCATCTCATACCGCTATTTTGCTGGAGAGGATCAAGCAGGCGGCTACTCTAATTCCTTCTCTGCTGGAGAGCCGATTTGGCCGGCTGGCTGAACTTGGCATTGATTTCGGAGCAGACACTGACGGTCGTCTCTGGCTGCTCGAAGTGAATTCCAAACCAGGTCGATCCGCATTTGCAATGGCGGATCATCCGCAGATGCATACAATGACGTATACCGAACCACTTGCCTATGCTCATTATTTGCTGCAACAACATGTTCTCACGGACGTCTACCGTCCAACAATGAAAATGCCGAATACATCCAGCAAAGCTGGCCTGAAACCCATCCCGATTCACGGCGGCTAAGGCCTGCAGCGCCCGCTTGCCATGGAGCCGAAGGATCTTTTCAGGATAGGAGGATAAATCATGAGTTTGACCTTTTGCAATCTGCATTTCACACAACAGCCGGATAAGGTGGTATATGTGTCCAACGCATTAATGAAGAGCCTCAACCTGTCTGGTAAAAAAACGATAAATCTGCGATTCGGCCGAGACCGCGTACCCGCTACGATCAAACCCATTAAGAAGGCGGGTAAACACCTCTATCTTGCCTCAGGCATCCGCAATCTGATGAATGTCCCAAGCGTGGGAGCATCTACTTGCGTAACCTGCAGAACGATGAGGTTCAGCTTGGACCACTGATCGGCGTATTGTCTGACGGTCCGGGAACCAGTACAAATCCGTTCAGTTCTCGTACCGGCTTTATCAAGCAGTTGCTTCGTGAAGGAAGTCGTAAATCTTATATTTATGCCTTCACACCAAGAGATATCAATTGGCAAAATGAGACGGTGTCCGGGTACTTTCTGAATGAAAACGGGGGCTTTGTCCGTAAAACTGTACCGTTGCCGGACGTTGTATATAATCGGTTGCCGAGCCGACGTTCCGATTTTTCGCCTGCGATTAACCAGCTGCGTGAACGGTTCATCCGGCGGAAGATTCCTTTCTTTAACTGGAGCTTCTTCAACAAATCGGACATCTATAAATTGCTGGAGAATGACCAATCTGCAGGACGTTATATTCCGGAATCCATTACAAACCCTACAGTTGAGCAAATGAAAGAAATGCTCGAACGCCATCAATTTGTCTACTATAAACCGACAGCTGGAAGTCTCGGCAATGGGATTTATCGTTTGACCTACTCGCCTAAACGGGGATATTTTGCACGTTATCGCAAAAAAAGCGGCAATGCGCTTTTGCGTTTTGGCTCGTTCAATAGTTTGATGCGGATGCTGCAAGGCAGACACGGCAAGCAGCTCCGTGGTTACGTCGTTCAACAGGGAATCCGTCTAATCGAAATAGATGATTGCCCGATTGATTTTCGTTTTCACATGCACAAAAACGGCAGCAATCAGTGGGTCGTCGTTGGTATCGGCGCCAAGAAGGCAGGTCGGGGTAGCGTAACAACACATATCAAAAACGGCGGCTCTCTAATGACCCCTGAGCAGGCGCTCAGCCGTAACTTCGGTGACCGCGCGGGAGAAGTGCTAGGGCAGGCCAAATCCGTCGCTATTACACTGGCCCAGGCGATTGAAACCCAGCACCAGCATTTGATTGGTGAGATTGGCTTTGATCTGGGCATCGATCAGGAGGAACATGTATGGATGTTCGAAGCGAACGCCAAACCCGGACGCTCCATTTTCCGTCACCCTTCACTCCGAGTGGAGGGAAAATCATCAGTGGAGCACATCTTGGAACACTGCCTGTACTTGAGCAAATTCAGGAAGAAGGACGACATTTGATGAGCCTTCACGATGATTTTAAACCTGTCATTGCCGTGTTGACGATGCATGATGATCAACGGATGTTCAGGGGGAATCATCAAAATTTTCAAGACATTATACAGACCGGAGAAAGTATGGGTTATGTGGTGTACATCGTGACTGTTCGCGATCTGAATGTGGCTGGCCCTACCGTTAAGGGCTACACCTACCACAAAGGAAGTGGAAAATGGACTTCACAGTCCTTCCCACTTCCGCATGTCCTGTACAATCGTATACCTAACCGGGAAGATGAACGCAAACCGTCGGTACAACGTAAAATCGCTGAATGCATGGAATCCGGAATTGAGTTGTATAATCCTTTTTTCTTCAACAAGTGGAATCTGTTCGAATGGCTCAAAAAGTCGAAAGCCACTCAAAACCTAATTCCATACACTCGCCGTATGCGCAGTGCATCCGCACTTGCTACAGTGCTCAAAAGCTATCCTTATCTGTACTTGAAACCAGAGAGCGGCAAAGCAGGAAAAGGCATCATGATGCTCAAGTTTCAAGAAAAGGATCGGCTCCCTTATCGGCTCAAAGTCCAAAGCTCCAGAAAAAGCACCACATACAAAACAGCTACACTTGCAAAATTATGGGCTCGCATTCGTAGAGAGACGGGTCACACCCCGTACATTATGCAGCAAGGCATTGAACTCGCCTCCTCTCGCAAACGCCCTTTCGACTTACGGGTACTTGTGCAGAAGAATAGTAAAGGTCAATGGAGTGTTACGGGCGTCGGTGCGAGGTTGGCCGGCTCCCGCAGCATCACAACACATGTCCCTCGCGGAGGCAGCGTCGAGGATCCAGAACAACTGCTGACTGAGCTCTTCGGTGAGGAATTAACTACCACGCTGATGAAAAGGGTGAAATCAACCTCACTGATGATTGCTAGGCAAGTTGAACGTGGGTCAGGGCACACCCTTGGTGAGATGTCCATGGATCTTGGGATAGACGATCTTGGTGAAATCTGGTTTTTTGAAGCCAATGCGAAGCCTATGAAATTCGATGAACCACAGATTAGACGGAGGTCACTGGAACGTATTTTTCACTACAGTGCCTATCTTGCCCGTCAGTCCAAACGATAACGCTTAGTTGAACACTTACTGGAAAGGAATAAAAGCTAAAGAAGGTGATTGTTTGTGTCCTCACCTGTTCTAGGCATTATGACGCTATACCTGAACGAACACCGAGCCTTAGAAGAACGAAGCATATATCGCAGGATGATCCTCGAAGGACGCAAGCGAGGACTCGATATATATGTATTCACACCTGCGGATGTACATTCTGGAGGTAAGCAGATTGAAGCAATGGTTTTTCATTCGGAGAAGGGCTGGTCCAGAGAGTGGCGTCCTTTCCCCGATATGATCTTCGATCGTTGTCGGATACAGCGTAATCGTCGATTTCAGCAGCTTCTTGCTTTTCGCGAAAAATATGGGCATCTCCTGTTTTTGAATCGTCCACTACGAAACAAGTGGACCATTCATCAGACGCTGTCTGGGAAACCCGCTTTTCGCGAGCATCTGCCGGAAACGATTCTGTTCCAAGATATGTCCGACGTGAATCGCATGTTGAAAAGCGCTTCTCTCATATACCTCAAACCGATTAATGGAACCGGTGGGCGTGGTATTCTGCGCATTGAACGAATTAAAGGTGAACCCAATATGGTTCTGGTTCAGGGACGGGATCAGAAAAGGCGGATTATTACACCGCGTAAAGTCCATTTATCTCGGCTTGGCTCCCTGCTCCAGCACTGGAATATGAAAGATAAATATCTGGTTCAAGAAGGTATAAATCTCCAGCTTCCCAACGGGCGTGTACATGATTACCGCATGCTTGTTCAAAAGAACGGCGAGGGTCAGTGGGAACTGACAGGTTGCGCTGGACGAATGGGAGCCGAGAAAAGTGTCACATCTAATCTCCATGGCGGGGGTCAGGCGGTAGCCATGAACCGATTGATGAAGCAATGGATTACGGATGAAGACCAGCGAATGGAGATTAACACAACCGCCGAGAAATTCGGCATTGATGTGGCTTCCTTTCTGGAGGATACGTATGGGGATTTGTGTGAACTGGCGCTAGACTTAGCCATTGATAAAAGTGGACGGATCTATCTGCTTGAGGTGAATCCCAAACCTGCACGCGAGGTATTTGCTCGTATTGGTGAACGCGAAATATATCAAAAGGCCATCACACAGCCTCTGGTTTACGCATTGTGGGTGTACCGCAACAAGAAACCAGGCATCCCTCGAAAAGAAGGTACCATCATAACGACGGTGAAGAAAAATACTCGGATGAGAAAAGTCCGGAAAACCAGATAAATGGTTGGTTACAGCAGAAGGAGTGGAATGTCACTTATGTGAACATCCACTCCTTCTCACCGTTCTGCTCCACCCATTCCAGTCATGGGGATTGAATCGAATCCTTTTCAACTGTCCATTGCACTGTGTCGTTATCAATTACGATGACTCCACCTTCGTCACCATACCTGTACGCCACTTCCATTCGCATCCGTTCAGGTTCCAGTTTACACGAGGTTACCTCTGTCACCTGGTCAATCTGCTGATTGGCGGGCAAACATAGCGTAAGGATACCGATTGAACCTGTAAAGGAAGCTTTGCCTTGGATCACCGTGGTTTCTAGCTTGGTGCCGTATATTTGGGATACCCAGCCCGTTTGCTGCGTAAGTTGAAATGCATGTTCGGGTATACCTGCTGTGATCCATCGCATGGAAAGCGTGGTGTCCGTTTCTGAATACGTCATGTGAGCTACTCGCTCATCAGCTACATCCCCTTGCCATGTGAGACGAGCATCTGGATGCAAGTGAAATTGTTGTTCTAATACATGCTCTTCTTCCGCATCCAGCCAATCCACAACAAGGAGCAGAGGAACATCTACACCCGATAAAATCCAGCGGCGATGTGTAACCGGATCGGATAGACGGTTATAACCGTCATGTGATGCGTCTACAAAATGATAGCCTTCATTACTCTCCCAGCGGAATGTCGTAGCTACGGCTTCAGGCTCTCCCCATTGCTGTGTCGATACATAAGGAGTCTGATCAAGCCCATCCACGGTAATCGTATTATGGGCTCGTGTGCTTTTGAAATAGTGTCGCCACTCGCCTTCTTCGTACGTATAACGTCCGGTATCTGTGAACAAAAGCTGATTGCCCCACATCCACTCCAAGTTCAAAGCATCCGCATGTCCATGCGCTCCGCCCATAGAAGCAGCATCCAAGAAGAGATATTGACGATGGTCTCTCATCACGTAATACCCTGTCTGCGGAAAAGCACAGCTTGACAATGAAGGCGTGCTAGCCTTCTGAAGTGTCATACATCGTTCATACGGATCTGCACCGAGAAGCCAGAGACATTCTGAGCTTTCTGCCCCGCGACCAATCCAATGATCGTCCTCCAGAATAGCACCAAGCAGGGTTAAACGCTGCCTTCCATCGCTGACCCAGTCGGAATCACCGATTCCGGTTGACTGATGATCTGGCCGGATTAACGCTTCGGTAAACGCACCCATTTTGCGTAGACCTTCACCATACCATGCCGAGAAGGGATGACCCGCTATTTTCCCCAGTAAATAAGGTGTTCCAAACATTTCAATACTCGCATTATGGTAGTGAGTTGTCAGTTCAACTTGTATTCCTTCTGAGTTAATCTGGTGAAGCAGACACAACTCCAGTCGTTCCACCGCTACCTGCCGCCAATAAGCAGCTCTCGGGTGGGTGTGATAAAAGATTGCGATCATGAATAATCCCTGCATGTGCATGATCGCGTGATTGATTTCCGTGCTTCCTAGATAACTGGTCAAAAATTCGGCGTGCTCCTCCAGACCTTGCCTGAACTCCGCTTGGAAGTCTGCGTCCAGTAGTGAACTATCCTCCATATATTTGTAGGCAGCTACCCATGACTGTACACGCAGTCCAGTCTCTAGCAGACGCCAAGGACCTGGCTTTTGGAAAAAGACGGCCTCATCATAAGGCAATTGAACAGGTACCGGATTCTGTTCTCTCCAGCTTCGAACGTGAGCCATAAAGGTGGACACATACAATGGATTGCCTTTCATCAAGTACGCCTTACCCAGATCAATCATGTGCCAGTGACGGTTGATCCCCCAGGTGAATTCCAGATCATTTGTTGGATTATGAAGCCAATCTACAGGGGTTCCCATTGGAATCCATCGATTCAGATCATTCGTATAAGGTACGATAAATTCATTGAGTATGGCACGATTAGCAATCGTTACCGAATTTCGCGCTTCCTCTGGGAAATGTCTCTCATAATGAGTGGCCGCTTCATGCAGTTCAACTGTCGAAAGGAAGAAATCACTCATTGGGGCTCCTCAATGAAATCCTCACGAAATGGCGTAAACACATCAAGGATGATGGAATCTTCCAGTGCCTTCACTCCATGCGGGACGTTATAGCCAGCATAGAAACTGTCCCCTGCTTTCAGGATGCGTGTATCCTCACCAACTTGAACTTCAAAGCTACCCTTGACGATATAGCTTACCTGTTCATGCCGATCATGAGAGTGAACCTCACCAATTCCACCTTCTGCAAAGCTCACCTCTACCATCATCAATGTTCCGCCCATACCCAAAATCTTACGAGAGCTCGTTGCGTTAATGACTTGTGCAGGAATCGCTCCATTTTCCAATATCATTGTTATTTGCCCCTCTCCTCTGGAATTAGCGACCGGAGTCCGTAGACACCGGCCGCTTATATTTACTTATCACCACACTGCTATTCTTCAGTAGATAATTTGCCTTGAAGCTTAGAGGAATCAAAAGAAGAATCGGCGCTGATATTAGTCAATCCTGCCGCTTTGGTCTTCTCCAGTGCAGTATTATATCTGCTATTCAGATCTTTGATCACATTGTCGATATCGCCACCCGTGAAGACAAAGATGGAGAAAGCATCCGTCCATTTGGTTCCTTCCAGTGAACTCTCCGTTACTACCCCTGGATTCGCAGGGAAAATCGCATCATAGCGCTTCGGCAGGAAGCCTTCAATGCCAGGAATGTTTGGCTTCTTACCTGAGCTTAATACCGCTGGAATCAGGGAGATGCCATAGCCTTTTTCGTAATACTCACTTTGAAGGTCTTTGCTGTACACATACTCCATAAACTTCCATGCCGCTTCTTTTTGCGTTGAATCTGCACTGATGCCGATATATGAACCGCCTATAACTTGCGAAGCCCCTTGATCGTTCCATCACTTGTTGGCACAGGAGCAGCAGCCCAGTTCTCTTCGGTAGGAAATTGGTCTTTGTACACCCCCGGTTCACCGGAATGGTTGATATACATCCCAATTTTGCCTTGTGCAAACTGCGCTCTCAGCGGATCAATATCCAGACTTTCAACCCCTGGCAGCATACTTCCATCCTCACTCATCTGGCGAAGCGCAAGCGCAACATCCTTGTACATGCCAAAATCGAATTGACCTGTACGGTAGTTGTAGCCATCAATGCCGTAGTTGTTACTGGCTCCTGCGATGGTGTTGGCCGCTCTCCAGAAACCGCTTCCACTTTTGAACGGGCTAGCAAAGCCATAGATTCCTTCACTTTTCCCAGCTTCCGTAATTTTCTTCGCATCCTCCACCATTTCGCTCAACGTTTTAGGCGGACTTGTGATCCCGGCTTTTTGGAAAATATCTTGGTTATACACGAGTCTCCATACTTGTCCTGTATTTGGAAGAGTATATATTTTTCCATCTATTGTATTCTTGTTATCAATCAGGCTGTCTTTGAACGTAGCTTTCATATCCTCACTCATATACCCATCAATTGGAGCAAGATATCCCTTTTGATAATAGGTCTGAAAATCATTGACTTGCAGCACATCCGGCGCTTGTTTACTCGCAAAAGCAATATCTACCGCCTGAGGGTAATTGTCACCCATCACGGTCATTTCCACTTCAATGTTATCTTTATTGGTTTTATTGAATTCATCAATTTTTGTTTTCATAAAATCAGCATCATGGCGATCGGGCGTCCAGTAGATGACCTTGGTTTTCCCTTCTGTACTTTTCCCATCACTGCCACCCGTTCCGGTGCTTGCTGTCGTTGCACTGTTGGTAGAACAACCAGCCAAACTCAATGCGAGCAATGCACTCAGTGTAGTCATCATCCATTTTTTAACCATTGAAATGCCCCCCTATGCTTGTCTGGACAACCTGTCAGGTTACCCGATAACGTAATGATAATCGCTCAACTGTAGATGAAGTGAGGGACATTATAACTATGAATGGGGGACAAATGATGTTCCCTGCATTCATTAATTCAGATACATTTGACGGAAATGCGTAGGTGTCATACCACAATACTTTTTGAACAAACCACTGAAATACGGGCGATCCTCGTAACCAAGCATCTGACAAATCTCCTGTACTTGTATGCCTGCGACCAACAGATCCTTGGCCTTCTCCATCCTCATTTTCGTAATATATTGAATCAAGGTCATGCCCGTTTCTTTCTTGAATGCATTGGCAAAATAACTTGGACTTAGGTGAACCGACTGGGCACAAAGATTCAACGTCAAGTTCTCTTCCAGGTTCATACTGATAAATTCCTGTGCTTTATGAATAGCCTGCTTCACATCCGTAAGCCGCTTCTTATCCATGATCTCACAGCCCATACTGCTGAAATGCTTGATGTACCCTTTCCAACCGTCAAATGTCAACGAGCGCATCTCCTCAAGCACCATTAGATCAGCTTCTAAACGCATGCGTTCTTCCTCCGTAATCTCATCGCAAAAGGCACGATAGATAGCGAACGCAAGCCCAGACAACAGACGAATCATCGTAAGTGGCTCAGGATACCCCTCCGAAAACTGCCATTCATCCAAAATATCATCAATAATCCGGTGACAGGTACTTTCATTGCCGCACTTAAGCGCATAAAAGAGTTCCTTCTCCTTCTCCAAAGGGTAAGCAGGGGCTACCCACTCCTGACGTTCGACGATTGCATATTGGAAGATGCAGTTACCCTCACTATAAAAGCGGTAGGCAATGGCTTTATCGGCGTGTGCATACGCACTCCACACCTCCTGAGGTCTTCGGGCAATCGTGCCTAAACCGATGGAAATCGTCTTTTTGCTGAACTGTTCCACATTGAGCCGACATTCCTCCAGTAGCTCTGGAGCTGTCATGGATGCTGGTGTATTGAACATTGCCACAAGCCGGTATCTGCTCTCGCGTAATACAACCCCTCTGGTATGGCGATTCAGCGTCTCTTCCACAATATTCTGAACGGCAAAAGGCACGATCTCGGCATCCAGATGGATTGTATTTTCACACCGGGTGTACCCGTCTACTTCAATCACCATAAGCTGCAGATTCGAAGAATCGAGATCGATCTGTAGTTCATCCCAGCGATTCTCATTCATAAAACCACCAACCTCTTGACGTAGCAGTCCCAGAAGGTAGCTATGACGAATATACACGCTGCTGCTCTCAACCTTTTGTTCCAATTGTTCAAGCTGTCTCGACTGAGCCTGCTCACCTTCAATCACTTCTCTTACCTTGAGCACTGCGCCTAATATTTCATCAGGGGTAAATGGTTTGAGTAAATAATCGGAAGCGCCTAGTTTAATCGCCTCCTGGGCATAACGGAAGTCGGAGTATCCACTGATGAAAATAAACTTGGTGCGTAGCCCAGCATCCGATGCCTGTTTCATCAATTCAAGCCCGCTGAGGCGAGGCATTTTGATATCGGTAATGACAAGATCCGGCTCTTGCTCGATAAGAAGGGACCACCCTTGATCGCCATTGTTGGCTGTACCTACAATTTGTACCTGATGATCTTCCCAAGCAATGGTCGAGGATATGCCTTTTACAACCGCCTGAATATCATCCATTACACATACCGTCAAATGATCCATACTACCCCTCCTCAGGTGATTGGAATCGTGATGATGACCGTCGTTCCGACGCCTTTGCTGCTCTCAAATACAACTGAAGCGGCATCTCCGTAATATAGGCTTAGTCTGCCATCGAGATTAGCGAGCGCGTATCCTTGACGTCTGCCTTCGGCGCCTTCCCTGACCTGCCCCTCAGCAGTATCCATACCGCAACCGTTATCAGCAACCTCTAGTGTCAGCAGGTCTCCTTCTCGATTAATTTTGATCGCAATGATACCGAGCTCATCCTTATCCCGGAATCCGTGCAATATGGAGTTTTCAACTAAAGGCTGCAGTAATATTTTCAATATTTCTACGGAATAACAGGATGGATCACCCACCTCAATGCGATAAATGAATAGATCCTCATAACATTTTTGTTGAAGTTGTAGATACTGCTCCACATGCTTAATCTCTTGTTCTAGATTGGTCATGTCCTTCCCATCGTTCAACCCGAGTCGGAACAATAGTGACAATGATACGATCATTTCACTAACATCTTTTTTCTCACCACTCTCACTTTTCCAGAACATCGTATTTAACGTATTGTACAGAAAGTGAGGATCAACCTGTGCTTGAAGCGCTTTCACTTCAAACCGGCGTTTATCCCGCTCGGTTACTCGTACCTCCTCAAACAAAACCTGAATCTGATCCAGCATGCGATTAAAACGATGCCCAACCGCACTGACCTCATCATCGTACTTGCTGCGGAAGCGCACATCCAGATCATTCGATTGGACTTCAACCATTAAACGGCGTAGTTTATTCAGCGGCTTGAGCAGCGCGGATGCCAGCAAGTTCGACAGCCCCAGAGCAAGCACGATGCAAAAACCCATAATGCCAATAACGAGCCAGCGAATTTTGCGCAGCGGAGACAATAAATCTGCTTTGGACTGCACACTGACCATCACCCAGTCCTCATTCATCGATAACGAAGAATAGTTAATAAGCATGTCCTCTCCCTGATTACTCGTATATCTAAAATCCCCACCTGTACCACGATTGATCTCGCTACTAAATTCAGGGTCAGTAAGGTAACTCACATCCTGTGAGGTTGACCGGATAACCTGTGACCCATTTTTGTTCAGTAAAAACAACTGAATTGAGTTATTCATCAAGTCCTGATCCAGAATATCCCTCATCGCTTCTTCCTTCATATTGACCACCATATACACGTTCGACAATGAGTGATTATCAACCACAATCGGTTTGAGTAAGAGTGACAACACATGATCCTTCGACTGGAACAACTGACTTTGATGTGAACCAAACCACATCGTGTTCCAGCCCTGCTGCTTCACAAGCTGCCCGTATTCCTTATCAAATCCATCATTTCGGTTCGGTACATCTTTGGTTGAGTAGAAGTCACCAATCGGTGTTGTTAAATAGGTCGTATCAATTAAGGGCTCTACAAGCTTCAATTGCGCAAATGACGTTTGCAGAAGTGAAAGATTCTGATAATAGTGGGAGGCATTATTGTTGCGAACATCTCGCATCACCTGAGTGAAGGTCTCATTCAGCATAAAAGAATATGAAGATACAACGATATGCCTTAAGTGTTCATCCATTACCTGCACAGACTTATTCAGGATTCCCTGCTTCAGTTCAAGCGCGTTCCGTTCAATGCTGCGTGCAGCAAATAAATACGAGCTAATTCCTGTTACACTGATACACAACACTACGAGGAAAATGTACAACAGTTGTATCCTTTTTTTCAGAGTCATCTTATAGAAGTTCATGTTCATCGGCGTTCACTCCTCGGATACGGATCAGCTCTGCCACTGTAGATTAACAAGAGTATAGCACAGCAGAATATCCCATAATACCGTTCCCATTTTAAGGAGTTTCGCCTATCCTTTGACTGCGCCTAATGTCACCTGCATAAATGATTTGTTCGCAAAAATATACACAACGAGCAGTGGCAATATGGATAGACAAGCCCCAGCCATCATGAGTTGAACCTCAGCGGCAGCTCCAATGCCATAGCGCAGATTCGCCAAGCCCACAGGCAAGGTCTGCAGATTGGGATTGTTCATCGTAAATACAAAAGGCAAGATGTACTCATTCCACGAACTCTGAAATGCTCCAAGTCCTGCAACCGCCAAACCGGGGCGAAGCAGTGGAAGGATGATGCGCCAATACACGGTGTAGAAATTACAGCCATCTATCATGGCTGCCTCATCCAGATCACGCGGGATGCTTTTGAAGAAGCCCACTAAAATGAAGTACGTCGCGGCATGGGCACTAATTAAAATAATGATGACGCCCCATAGGGTATGATTCAGGCCTAATTTGACCATCAGATCGAACTGCGGACGCAGAACCACGGCTCCGATGGATATAAACAAGGTAGATGCCATCAATACGGTGTATGCCTTCTTGCCTCTAAAGTTCACCCGATCCACGGCATAAGCCGACATGGATGAAACCAACAGCATTCCTGTTGTTGCAGTGACACTAACAAAAACGCTGTTGAGCGTAAATCCTGAGAAATTGGCTGTTCGCCATGCCTGAGCATAGTTAGAGAACTGCCAAACCTTAGGCAATATCGTTGCACCGCCCGTTAATTCCTGATTCGTTTTGAAAGAGCCCAGCAGGACTAATAGAATCGGAAACAGCGACAGGACAGCAATCAGAAGCAGGAAAATCGTGAGTAGTGTTCGCTTTATTCCTTGCATCCATTTGGGTGAAAGACTTGGTTTCATGACAATCTGTGACATGTTCGGTTCCTCCTGTCTGCTGTTAATAAACATCATTAAGCTTCTTGGATATCCAGAAATAAATGAGCGTGACAGCGCCTACAATAATGGCCGTAGTAAAGCCTACCGCACTGCCGTAACCCAGTTGCTGGAGTGATTGTGTATCAGCTGAGATCGGAAATAACAACTTAAAGAGATACAAGTACATCACTTCCGTTTTGCCATATGGGCCTCCTTCGGTTAATACCATAATGCTCTCGTATCCTTTGAGTGCGGTGGTAATCGCCAGCATAATAATCATCTGCAGCACAGGACCAAGTAGCGGAATCGTTACATTTCTAAGTTTCTGGAACTCATTCGCTCCGTCCAGCGATGCCGCCTCATACAGCTCTTCAGGAATACTTTGCAGACCAGCGATAAACAGCAACATATAGTTCCCTACAGCTCCCCAGATCGCAATGATTATGGTCGTCATCATGGCATGATCCGCATCCAACCAGCCAATCGGGGCAGAGATCACATGATACTTCACGAGTAGTTGATTCAAGATTCCGTTGTACGAATTAAAAATAATAAAGAACACAATCGCCATCACCGAAGCACTAAAAATAGTTGGAAGATAGTACACCGCTCTCAGCAGCGAACGCCCTTTCCATTTGCGATTCAAGATGATCGCGAGCGTCAGAGCTAGCGGAATTGTGACCACGAGTTTACCTAATGCATAGACGCCTGTATTACCAACAGAAGACCAGAACTGTGTATCCCGCATAATGCGGGCAAAGTTGCCGAGTCCAATAAATACGGGCGTTCCAATACCTTGATAATCGTAGAACATATAACGTAGAGCCCATAAGAGGGGATACACCCCAAACACGAGAGTTAGAAATAGACTGGGAAAGATGAACAGGTACGCATGCACTTTTTTTGGCTTCATCAACATTGACCCCCTTACTAGCTTTTGCAAGAAGTATAGAGCGAGCACCGTGTGAAGCGGGATGGGGAAATCCACTTTTTACAGGGGAGAATGTAACTGAGTGATTGTAGATTGTAGATAAATGAACGTGAAGGAGTGAATGAATTGAGCGAATGGGAAAGAATGTGAAAGAGTATGAGAAGCATAAAACAAAAAAACCTGCACCTCCAACAAAACTTCATTGGAAATGCAGGTTATACCTTGTTAACAACAATAAATGTGAAATGTTTTATACGGTTATTCTGCTTCCTTATACAGACGAAGTAGCTCTGTGAAATCAGAGATCAGTACATCCGATCCGGCCAGTTCTTCATCCCTACCAAAACCAGCATAGGCGCAGCCAATGACGGTCTGCCCATTCATTTTCCCAGCTTCTACATCCGATGAACGGTCACCTACCATCCACGCATCCTGAATCCGATGTTTCTCAAGCAGGATCTGAACAAGATTAACTTTGGAAGGCGTTTGGTATTGACCGGCACTATACACCCCTTCAAACAAAGGCATGATCTCATGAGCAAACGCCACACCTTTGACGTAATCCTCAAGTCCATTACTCGCTACAAATAACCGCACCCCTTGCTCCTTGAGCGCTGTTAGAGTTTCCTTAACGTTAGGATACAGGGTAGAACTTCCTTGATCGAGTCCTTCAATCTCCAATTGAAGCAATAATTCATCCGCACGGCGATGTGCTGCCTCTGATGCTTCAGGCATAACTACTTTCCAAATATCTTCAAGTAACATACCAAGACTTCCAAGCATCCGTTCCTCAGGTGGTGTCTCTCCTTCGAAGTGCCCTTCGGCTCTCAGTGTATCAAACAATTGGTGATAGGCAGGCAATAACAACGTCTCTGTCTGGAATAGTGTGCCATCCATATCAAATATCATTGCTTCCGGTTTAAGCAGTGCCTTCTCTTTTGTCATATCAAAACGTCCTTTCGGATTGGGATATGTATTCGGAATCGTTCCCTCCCCATGATAAACATAAACGTTTGTAAGTGTAAACCGAACAATGTAAAACACACTTCGCAAACGTTATACAATTCAAAAGATAACATTATACATAAAGTAAACAAACTATATACAAAGTGGTTGAGTTTAAGTATAATACTGAAAATAGTCATTCAGACCCTACATCTAAAGTCCCTATTTTATGTTTTTCCTGTTTTTTCGACAAATATATATACCCGACAGAGAGGAATAACAAACATGGTAAAGCGCAGAACCTTTAAAATTTTCTACAAGATTGGTTTGGGCTATTTGCTCGTGCTGGCTGTTCTAGCCGGTTCTATTGTATTGATCCAAAATAGCATTAACCAGCTCCAACACGAGCTTGATTTTCTGGTCGATCACGATATGAAAGTGCATGATTTGACGTATGAATTGGAAAAAACGATGGTAGATATGGAGACAGGGCAAAGAGGATATGTCATTACAGGACAGGACAGCTATCTCGTTCCCTACACCGAAGGTCTAGAACAGAAGGAAACGATCACCACACAACTCAAAGCACTCATTGCTGATAATCCAGCACAGCTCGTCTTGCTTGAGAACATACATAATGTTATGAACAATTGGGTACAGGTTGCAGGCGAACCCGTTATTGATTCACGACGAGCTAACGATATGTCCACCGTGCAGGCATTCTTCGTGAATGATCCTGGTAAGCAGGATATGGATCAAATTCGTGATTCACTCATGACGTTCCGCACTAATGAACTAGCGTTAACCGAACAACGTACCGAAGCACTCAAACAAAAAAACGAGCTACTTAATATAGAGTTATACGGTGCGCTCATCCTTGTTGCCTTGATTTCAATCATTGCAGCTCTGACACTGTCACGCTCTATTGTCAAAAACATTCGTAGCGTCACCAGCGCACTGAACGACATTGGCTCATCTAACGGAGATCTAACCCTCCGGATTGCGACCCATATGAAGGATGAGACGCGTGAACTCGCAGATGCGGCTAATGCAATGCTGCTCGGATTGCAACACATGATGCTTGAGATTCAGAACAATGCCAGCATACTGAGTACGGCTTCTGATCGATTGGATAAAGGTGTGTCGGATAATCTCTCTGCAGGTAAGGAAGTTGCCACCGCCATGGAACGAGTCGCCGAAGGTGCAGATGAACAAGTCGTTCTGACACAAACGATGGTCGCTGCCATGGGGCAATCGCTGACTGGACTAAACCGAGTATCCTCTTCTACTGCCGATGTAGCTGAACGTGCTGTAAGAACGGAATCCATCGCGCTGGATGGACAAGAACGTATTGATAATGCAGTGGGTAAAATGGGAACCATTGAACAATCATTCCGCTCCGTTCAGGAGTCCATTAATGACATCTCTAAAATGTCGGATCAGGTCATCTCCATTGCAGAATCAATCTCAGGAACGGCTAGACAAACCAATCTCCTTGCTCTTAACGCTGGAATTGAAGCCGCACGAGCTGGAGAACATGGTAAAGGGTTCGCTGTTGTCGCCACCGAAATTCGCAATCTGGCAGACCAGAGCGCTACCTCAGCCAAACATATTACTAGCATCCTTGAAACTGTACTTGCAGGCGTTCAGAACACGGTTCAGATTGTAGACTCTAATACCGTTCATGTCACAGAAGGATTACGAACAATAGAGGATGCTGGACATGCCTTTGCTAATATTACAGAACACATTCATAATCTAAGTGGGGAAATGGTGGACATCTCCGCTGTGGTGGAAGAGCTCACAGCAGGCAGTCAAGCTGTTATGTCTTCTATTCATGCCGTATCCGCTGTGGTCGAAGACACTGCATCAGCAACCGAAGAAGTATCCGCCATGACCGAGGAACAATTGGCCTCCTTGCAGGAAATGACCGATACATCTAAACAGTTAAACCAAATGTCCGATGCGTTGGATCAGCTCGTGAACCGATTTAAGCTTGCATAATGAGTGTAATGAGGAAGTTAATTTACTAAACTTAAATACAAAGAAGCAGCAGCCTGAATTCGGCAACTGCTTCTTTTTTTGATTTTGGAGCACATTGAAACCCTGTGTAGAGAGAAAAAACCTTCTGTATCGTTCATTTTATGATCAAGTAGATCCAGAAGGTATCCCTTCAATTATTTCATCATATCACTCAAGTTACTTACTTCGAAGTGCCTCCAAAATTCGTTGTGCTTCAAGTCCAGCTCTGAAATCATATATTCTGCCTGGTCTGTCTTGAATGCGTGCAATTACATGTTTCAATACAGGTAATTCACTTAACGATTCGTCGACAGTAACAGGTGTTAGTGACTCTCCAATTCGTCCACTCATCAGTTGATCCCAGTTTTCGAGTGCGATTGTACCTTCCGTTCCATACACCACCATAGATACGCGTTCCTCACCCGCAAAGTGTGAGATTCCATTCATCTCTACCCGAGTACCGTCTCCAAGCTGCATTTCAGCATGTATCTCTGTCTCGCAACCGTTCGAATCATCGGGATATTGTACCTGACTGCTAACCACATTCAGTCCTCCGAACACCGTCTGGATTACATGAATCCAGTGAATACCCACTTCTAAAATAAATCCACCCTGATCTCGGGTCGTAATCCATGGATTCTGTTGCCAAGCTCGCGGCCATTGCGGGAACTGGAGAATCAGTTCGATTTTACGAATGTTACCAAGCGTCGTGCCTTCCTGTGCTAGCTTCTGCAAATGAAGAACCGCAGGTTCATGAGGCATGGAGAAATGGATGGCATGAACCACACCTGACTGCTCCGCTGCAGCAAGCATAGCCTCGGCTTCCTCCACACTGTTAGCCAGAGGTTTCTCACAGAAGATATGGATTTTACGCTGAAGTACCTCCATCACGACTGCATAATGATACTTGGGTGGTACCGCAACGTACACCAGATCAATCTCGTGTTCATCTAACAAACGGCGATAATCCGTATATGTACTTGTCTCAGGGTTTGAGGCTGCATAATCAGCAAGAGCCTGCTCATTGCTATCACACACGGCAACGATGTCTACGTGCTCGTTCTTGGCTTGATGAATCATATGTAAGCCCATTTTACCTAGTCCAATTACAGCCATTTTTATCGTTTTCATTGATATCACTCCAATCGAATTCTAGTATACCAGAAAGTGATAAAGCGCCACTCCTTTTTGCATAGATACGAAAAGCGATACCTTGCTCTTGTTTTTATGTTTAATTCAGTTAAAAACCATCATTTTCAGTCATTATTTTACATTAAATGTAATTATAAAATAATAGGTATTTTGTTCCAGATATTTTTTACTATATTTTTTTATTAGATGTGATGAGACTTTAAGCGCAACCATCCTAAGAATCAAAAATTAATAATCTTAAAAATCTATTGACAAAAAACCACAAAAAAAGATACTCTCCCTAGTATCAAGCATTTATTTCCTATTACAACCCAATACCGTGATTTCCCCTCAATAGAAGGAATCAGGCCTTTAGGTCTACAAACCTATTTCATGAAGCGAGGTGCCGAAATGAGAACCGTTGCAGATTATTTAGCGGAAGCTTTGCGTAATCTAGGCGTCACCCATGTCTTTGGCATTATCGGAAAATCCATTTGCCCTGCTGCGTTGAAGATGGTCGATTATGGTTTGGAATTCATCCCCGGACGCCATGAATCCAGTTCTGGATTTGCCGCATCAGGTTATGCACTTCAGACTGGGAAGTTGGGTGTAGCATTTGCAACCTCAGGTCCAGGCGGAACCAATCTACTAACCGCTGCTGCCCATGCGAAGGCGAACAACCTGCCTGTATTATTCATTACCGGACATCAGTCCATACAGGAATTGGGGCTTCCTCAGTGCCAGGATTCCTCCTCTTATTTAGCTGATCTAGCTGAGATGTTCAGACCTGCCACATTGTTTAGTAAGTTAGTCGAGCGTGGAGACCATTTCGCCACACTTTTCAATCACGCAATCTCCATTGCGCTGGGTCCGAACAAAGGACCCGTTCATCTCTGTCTTCCGTTCGATGTACAGACTGAGCTTTTGGAGCAATGCCGAATCATTCTTCCCGAACCTGAACCTATGATTAGCATCACCAATCTAAACCGAGTCCTCCCCTTAATTCAACAATCCACAAATCCATTAATTATTGCGGGTAAAGGCGTTAGCCGTGCACATGCTCATGATGAACTATTACATCTGGCAGAACTACTTCATATTCCCGTCATCACTTCACCTGGTGGCAAAGGCGCCATTGCCTGGAATCATCCGTTATATCACGGCCCTTGCGGAGTCGGAGGTTTCCCCCATGCAGATGATCTAATGAATCAGAGTGATCTATTTATTGTACTTGGCTCACGTTTAAGTGATATGACGATATGTAATCTTAAGGCTGAGAATCACCCAGCACACCTCATTCAGTTTGATAGTGATCCTACCTTCGTTGGTAAAATTCTAAACTCACAAACCTTACATATCACCGGCGATCTTAAAGATAATATGAACTACCTTCTTGGGCACCTCACAGAACATACAGAACAACTTCAAGCACTGAACAGGGAGACACCACCTGCGGAGTATTCCCTTCCGCTCCCTGAATTATCTCAGTTATCGTTGGCATCTGTGCTAGAGGACATGAGCGATTTCCTTCCATATGACCACACCTTGTTCGTGGATGATGGCAGCCACGGATTCCATGCGGTTCAGCGGTACAAAGTCAAGAAACCTGGAAGTTTCGTATTCGATGCCTACTTCGCTTGCATGGGTAATGCCATCGGTATGGCGATCGGAGCCAAAGCCGCTTCACCTGAAGAAACGATCGTATGTATTACAGGGGATGGCTGCTTCATGATGTTAGGCACTGAAATTAATACCGCCGTCTGCAACCAGCTTCCGGTGATTTTCATCGTGGTGAACAACAAGCAATTGGATATGGCACTTAAAGGTATGCAAAAAACAACCGGACGGATTGATGGCACGTTATTCGAGGTTCCAATGGACGCATCGAAGTTTGCAGAATCTCTTGGCGCTGTGGCCTTCCGAGCAGAGACACAGGCCGAATTCACCGTCGCGCTTAAGGAAGCCCAACAACTAAATCAAGTTACGGTCATTGAACTGCTTACAGATCGTGATGAGATTCCACCAACAGCGCATCGTACACTTAATTTGAACTAGGAGGAACTGCGATGAGTGAACAAGTAACTCAGGGTCTAGAACGTTTTGCCAAGTTATCCGGAGAATATGGTGCGCGTGCGCTGAATCCGATCAAGGGACAGTTTCCTGAATTGGCTGAGTTCATTATGGGGACAGCCTACGGGGATATTTTTCAACGAACAACGATAACAGATCAGTGGAAAGAAGTCGCCATCATCTCTTCATTAATTACACAGGGACAATACGAGCAGTTAGGTGTGCATTATGCAATGGCTCTAAGTGTTGGAATAACCGTGGATCAACTCAAAGGAATTTTGCTACATTTAGCCCCATGTGTCGGTGCTCCGCGCATCATTAGCGCGTTTAATATATTGCTCGCAACACTCGAAGAAATCCAGTAATTCACTTTTCTACATTTTTATACATGATTCGACTTTTTTTATTGATCTTCTTACATCAATCCCTTTATAATATGGTTAAATTATCCTTCGTTATAGCCCACAGGTCATATGTCGTCTACAAGAACTGAAAGTCTGTGAATTTGCTATCGGGATAGCCTTAACTCATTTAAAGGGAGAGAACAATCATGGGAAGTTTTATTCTTAAAACGGATGCAGCAAACAAGGTATTAAACATTGAGCTAGAAGGTTCATTTTCACAGGAAGACGGATTGCGTTCAATCTCTGCGTATCAAGATACCATTGCTAAGATTAACACCCAAGAGTACAACTTGAATATTGATTGCAAAAAGCTGAACGTTACCGCTCCAGAAATTGTACCATTGCTTGAAGGCTGCCTCGCGATGTTCAAAAAAGATGGCTACAAAAAAGTCGTTCTGACCCTTGAGAATAATTCTATTCTTAAAATGCAGTTATCCCGACTCGGCCGTTCGGTTGGTCTGGACAACCTCGAAATCATATCTACTGTGACTACTTAAAGTACGTGTTCAAAAAGGACTGTTTTCAGTACCAACCGGACTTTTTGAACAACTTCTTAAAATACCAGGCGGACAAGCTCTGGATACAGCGTGCCGCACAGGAGGAGACCGAAGATGGCTGGAATTCGTATTGTAGACATCGATATCTATCATCCGTCAAACAAGGTGGGCAATGACTTCTATATTGAACATTTTGATGCGAGAGGTGTAGATATTCGCGGGTTGTTAAAAGCACTTGGGCGCGATCAGCGTTATAAGATTGACAATGAAGATGAAAACTCTCTCAGTATGGCGTTCGAAGCAGCAAGCAATGTTCTGGAAAAGGCTGGACTCACGGGTGTAGATATCGACCTGATTGCTTATGCAAGCCAAACACCAGAGTACATCTTCCCTACGAATTCCTTAATGATTCATCGCCTAATTAATGGAGCTTCTCATACCATCTGTATCGATAGCAATGCCAACTGTGCTGGAATGACCGCAGCCTTTGAACAGGTTAGCCGCCAGATGTTAGGCAATCCGAGAATCCGCCGCGCGCTCATTATCGGTTCGGATTATGTAGCTCCTCATGCAAACCCAGATGATCCGGTATACTTTGCTAACTTCGGGGATGCTGCGGCAGCCGTAATCGTAGAACGTGAAGAACAAAGTGTTGGTTTCATTGACTCCATCTATCAGACAGATACGTGTGTGTATGGCAATTCTCTCTTTCCTGCCGAAGGATTAGCAAAGCTCGGTAAAACCGGAGTAGATGCGGGTGCTTTTCATGTAAAATTCACCCCATTCGACGATTCCATCTGTGTAGATGCCGCCTCCGAATCCATTCGAACGTTGCTCGCGCGTAATGAAATATCACCGAGTGAGATCAAAGCCGCTTGCTTCTCTCAACTATCCATCGCCAATATCCGTGCTGTATCGGAGAACATTGGCATAACAGATGACATTGCGGTATACATCGGAGATGAATTCGGTTATACATCCACGAGCAGTCCATTCATTGCATTACACCGAGCCATTACCTCAGGACAGATTGAGCGTGGTGATAAAGTGTTATTCTGGACTGTCGGTGCTGGGTGGCAAAATGTTGCCATGGTCGTTGAATATTAATTAGTTGACTATTAAATAAAATGAAGGCAACCGTTCATTGGTTAACTACAATGGCGGTTGTTTTTTTATTATGCGTAAAAAAAGATCGTCCAAAGTGGACGACCAGATTTTATTTGTAGTGCTTCTTGAGAGATTTCAATTCAATAAGTACTTGATGAGATACAGCCCACAAGCAATACCCACTATTAACAATACGATGGCCATACTCCGTTCAGCTTTCCACAATCGAATGGCGTTGGCAACATTCAAGATTGTTAATGCAATCATGTTAACCGCAGTATTCAAGTAAAAGAAATTGACTGAAAGGAGAACAAACACTGCAATTGCGACGAGTATAAACCACATCGGCATGTTCCTAAATATGCTTCTTGTCATTCGATCCCTCCTAAAGTATGTATTGTGTCTAACGTTAGCGATACAAGTATCCTGTGAAGTTTGAGGGAAATTCTTGATTTAACTTAATAAGTATTATTATAGCAATTATACATATAAAATGTAAAACGGAATCAAATGATATCCACCCTGTTTAAAGGTAGCCATTTCGTTTCTATTTGATCATGTTCTCTGTTCTCGTAAATAGTTTCATTCCTGTTTGTAATAAGTTGCTTCATGTCTCTAATCAAATTGATTATCTAGATAAATTGATCCTCTTCATAATGGGATACTGCTACGAAGATGTGTTAGGGATAGACACTAAAGACTGCTGAGGTGTTCGTGAATAATTTTCCACTCTTCTTCTTTTGTTTTGACAAAAACATTTGTCGCTCTACCACTGCCAGATACAAACGTTCCGTTAAGCACTCCCTCATAATGATATGTATAGATACATGTTGCTGTATTCTCTTCAGTCACTAGCCAATGTACATCCGAGATGGAGTAAACTTCATCCTTAATCGTATCCCATGAGTTCTCAAAATAACTTTGAATTTCATGCGTCGTCTTGCACGTTCGATCTGAAAACCAGTAAATCGCATTAGGGTGTAGTAACTGCTTAACATTTTCAAAATGGTGGGTGTTTGTCGCGTCGATATAACGTTGCAGTGCATTCTCATAATTCATTGATCGGCTCTCTCCTCTGCTCATTTGTTGATGTTTCTATTTAACTATCATTATATAAATTTCGTGTCAAGATTGTACAAAATGATTCTGCTTGATCAAATCAAACTATTTGATGTATAGATGTTTATTTGTCGTGCGTTATATATATGTATTTGCCTCGCTTGAAATCAAAACCACTCCTCTACAAAAGGAGTGGCTCTTATTCAAATCTTTTAACCCCTATATAACCCCTTAAAATATCTTCTTCGTCTCCCGATCATCCTTCAGAATCTCCACGGCTTCGCGGAATCGCAGAGAATGCACAATCTCCCGTTCACGTAGAAACTTCAGACTATCTTGCAGGTCGACATCATCGGTCATATCAATTAACCATTGATAAGTAGCCCGTGCCTTCTCCTCGGCTGCAATATCCTCATAGAGATCGGCAATCGGATCACCTTTAGCTTGAATGTACGTAGCTGTGAAAGGCACGCCTGCAGCATTATTATAAAACAGCGCTCGATCATGGCTTACGTAATGAGCATCTAACCCCGCCTGATCCAACTGTTCAATGGTGGCGTCTTTGGTTAGCTTGTAGATCATGGTTGCAATCATTTCGAGATGAGCAAATTCTTCCGTAGCGATGTCATTCAGCAAACCAATGATCTTATCAGGAATCGTATAACGTTGGTTCAGATATCGTAGAGCCGCAGCCAATTCTCCATCGGCACCGCCGTACTGCTCCATAAGTAGTTTAGCCATATGAGGGTCACATTTACTTACCCGAACGGGATACTGCAATTTTTTCTCATACACCCACACACAGGGCTCCCCCTTTATCATCCATTTGGTTCAGCTTCAAATCTAACTCTCGCTCCAGCTCATAGGCTCCCAAAACGCCTCGATCTTCGTATCCTCAAAATCAACCAACACAAAAATTTCAATTGCTCATTATGCACATGATCTAATTTCTGCCCACTACTTCTACACTTGCCAAGGCCAAGGCGTCTGAGACCATTCCCACGGATATTTGGAAAAGGCATGGCCAAAGTTCATTAATGGACCGTATAATTGCTGAAATTCCTGTGCCACTCGCATTCGCTCTTGAGAAAACTTATTGTATTGCTCAATACTCTGATAATCTCCAGGATGTGTATCCAAATATAGATTAAGCTCCACCAATACAAAATCTAACGCTTGTAATTCTTCAAGCAACTCATAATATTTAGCATCACAAACCTTCGCTACCTCTTCAGATTCCATCAATTACACCCCCTTTTCCTTAGCTCTCGCCGATGTGTATGGACTGTACAATGCAGGCCATAACGTTCCTACTCTCAGCGCTTCTGCCGGACTGTACTGAGGCCAACCCATGGGCTGAAAAGGAATAAACAATTGGGGAGGAACCAGATACGTCCGAATCTCCTTAGGCTCGCATGGATCAAATGGCCCAATAAATGGCCTGTAAGCACGAATCTGCGGATCTTTCATACCATAAACCTCCTTTCAACATTTCTTCATATCCCTACGCTTCCCGTCTCTATAACCATATGTCTCAATCATGTGGGTTAATCCGTATTTTTCCGTAAAAGCTAAAAAAAGACCTCTGCTCCACTCCCCCAACAGGGCAGCTTCACAAAGGTCAACATTATTGATGATTAATCATCTCACGTATTCACTTTAATTATTTATCTTGATTGTCTGGTTTGTCTTCGTCCTGCGTTATTGCACGCTTGTATACCTTCACCCGGGTAATTCGCAATCGACTGGCTTCCTCCACTTCGAATACGTATCCGTTCCGTTCGCGTGTTTTGCCTTTAACAGGACTACCTTCAAGCTCCTTGAACAGCCAACCACCAATGGTATCTACTTCATCATCCTCGATAACGGCTCCAGTCCATTCATGAACCTCTTCAATAAGAGATCGACCATCGATTGAAAAGGAATCCCCGTTACGCTCCATATGTGGACGCTCGTCCTCAAACTCATCATATAGATCTCCGACAATCTCTTCCAGAATCTCTTCGGCTGTTAACAAGCCGGCTGTACCGCCATATTCATCAACCACCAACGTCATCTGGGAATGTTTCTTCTGCATCAGCCTTAACACATGACTTATTTCCATGGATTCCGGAACGTTGAGAATCGGACGAACGAGCGCAGCCAGATCACGCTGTTGTTCTGGTTCAGCCAATAGCAAGTCCGTAATGTGGATAAATCCAATGATCTCATCCTTATCCTCTACCGCTACCGGATAACGAGAGTGCTTCGTAGCATTGATGATCTTCAGATTCTCTTCCAAAGGCAGATTCGTGTAAAGACAATCCATATCTGTACGCGGCAACATGATCTCACGGGCGAGCATATCAGAGAAGTCAAAGATGTTATCCATCAGCTTGATCTCATCTTTATCAATAACACCACTCTTCGCACTTTGCTTCATCAATATGCGTAGCTCGTCCTCCGAATGTGCTTCTCCTTCGCTTGCAGGTTCAATTCCAGCAAGACGAAGCAACGCATTCGCTGACGCATTCAACACCCAGATGAATGGGAAGAAAATTTTATAGAAAAGGAGCAACGGTGCTGACAACAGCAGAGCAACACCGTCCGTCTTTTGAATTGCCAGTGATTTGGGTGCAAGCTCACCAAGCACGATATGCAGGAACGTAATAATACTGAAACCTACAATAACCGAAACCGTCGATATCAGCGCTGTATCCGCCACACCAAGCTTGGTCATCAGGGGTTGAACAAGCAATTCAGATATTGCTGGTTCACCGAGCCATCCAAGTCCAAGGGACGTCAATGTGATACCGAACTGGGTTGCCGATAGATAGGCATCCAGTTTGCCGTTCACTTTTAACGCATAACCCGCCAGACGATTACCCTCACTCTGTAATTGTGTCAGCCGGGTCTGTCTCACTTTAACGAGAGAAAATTCCGCTGCGACAAATACACCATTCAAGAAGACGAGCAGAAACACACACACCAAGTTAAACAGTAACTGCCCAAGATGAAATTCGGTATGAATATCCAAGTCGAAACTCCCCTTTTCTATCTATTCAGGAATGCACCTGGAAGATCAGCGTGTAATTGCCTTTCTTGATTTGAAATCCACACCCTTATAATACATATCTGCCACTAGCAGATTAGGACCGCAACAGGATGCGATATCACAGTGACAATTCACTGTCTGGTTCAGCGGATGCTCTGCAGACCATTCATGGAAGACATCATCCAGCTTACGATCGCGAATGTTGCCAAAGGCAGGGATGTCCGCAAAGTCAGTCACATACACATTACCTGTAAACATATTTACGTTAACACGGTTACGACCATCCGGGTCATTACGCACTGTTACGTTAGGTTCACTGTGCAGACGATTAATCAACTCACGATCCTGTTCTGCAGCACTACATGCGAAGAATGGAAGTGTACCGAACAGCATCCACATCTCCTTATCACGCACGTCCAACAGTCGATGAATCGCCGCACGCATATGATCAAGAGACAGAACAGGCAGGCTGGAGGCAAAGTTCGAATTGTACATCGGATGCACTTCATGTCGTACACAGCCCATCTCACGAATCAACTGGTGGATACCCTCTAGCTTGTCATGCGTACGATAATTAATCATGGACTCGGCCGAGATAAACATGCCAGCTTCACTCAATTTACGTGAGTTTTCAATCATTTTCTCATACATCTTCACTGCTACTTCACGTTTAACCGGTCTGCCACTGTTCGCAAATCCAACCTGATGGAAATCATCTGCATTCAGATAATTGAAGGAAATGTGCATGACATCCAAATAAGGAAGCAGCTTCTCATATCGATTCAGATCTAGCGTAAGATTGGAATTGATCTGCGATCTTATGCCACGCTCCTTCGCATATTTGAGCAGTGGGATAATCATCTCATCCACCGTTTTCTGACTGAAACTTGGTTCCCCACCTGTCAAACTAATCGTTTGCAGATGTTCGACCTCATCTAAACGTTTCAACATCAAAGGCAATGGAAGTGCCGGAGCCTCACGCATCGTGAGCATGTCACCCACCGCACAATGCTCACAGCGCATATTGCACAGATGAGTCACGGTCATTTCTACACTGGTCAGTACATGGCGTCCATATGTACGCAAAGAACCGATTGGATCCCATGGATCATTCGTCGGCGATAAAGGCATCGGTTGAACCGATCCTGAATTTAGCATGGTCATTGTTTTTCACCTTATTCCTTTTATTAACCTAAAAATTTTTATTTACATCATACTCCGACTTCATCTTTTTGGAGCTATCTTTTATCATAGCACAATTTTGAACCCCTCGGAGGAACGGGTCTGTCTATTTCGTGTAAGTGCGTGTTCAAAAAGGTCGGTTTTCAGTACCGAGAAGATGGGATGAAGATAGAAATGGAGTAGCGGAGCGTAGATTAAGCTACGTGAGCAACGGACATTTCGGCTGAAGCCCATATTCGAAGCTAAGATGCCTTCAGGCATCCTTCGTAATCAAAAGCGGACTTTTTGAACAACCTCTATAAGGAAACCGCTCTACGCAGACTACATTTTCTTCTGTAAGTTCCATTTCGATGTGGATCACCCAACCAGACTTGTTTTCATCATTAAAAAGCAAGCTTTTGCACAACCTCTATATGGAAAGGGTACAATTAAAAGACAAAAAACGCTCCTGTATATTGAGTCTATTCAACCCAGATATCACGATAGAAGCGCCTGGTACTTATTAAGTTGGATGTCAACTATCCAAATACTGTCCACTAACTGGCATCGAAGGCATCTCATCCGCGCCCTCCACACCTGTAATCATGACTGACAATGCAGTAGAAAGATCAATCTCATATGGTGCATGCAAAACCTGACCCTCCGTATCTTTCAGCACTCGAATAACTGGGCGTTGCGGGAAACGTGGATGGATTGAGGACACCACTCCGACCTCACCCGTACTTAACGTAACCGTCATTCCGATGGGATAGATTGCAACACAATCTCGAAATTTCTCAAGCATCCGTTGTTCATAAAGCGTACAAGAACCGGTATAGAGTACTTCCACAGCTTGATGCGGCAATAAGGCTTGCTGATACACTCGATTCGTTGTCATCGCATCATATGAATCCGCAAGTGCAATCCATTTGGCATATTCATGAATTCCATTACCTTTTAAGCCGAAAGGATAACCGCTACCGTCAATTCGTTCATGATGCTGGAGAGCGCAGTGTGCAGCAAGAAGTGGTATGCCCGGTTCGTCTTTGAGGATACGATGTCCATATGTAGTATGCTGCTGAATAAGTTTGAATTCCTCATCAGTTAATTTGGAAGGCTTGTACAGTACTTCTGAAGGTATCTGTGTTTTTCCGATATCGTGTAACAATGCACCCAGGCCAATCTCCATTAATTGTTGTCTGTTGTAACCCGATGCTACCCCGAGAACCAATGTATATACGCAAACATTCAATGAATGATTATATAGGTCAAAATCAGAATTCATGTCCATCAGCATAATCATTGCTTCCTTCTGACTACCGATGTCCTCCAGAATTGTATTCATTAATCCAGTCAGCGTTTTTCCAAAATGCGGAATCCGGCTTTTCGTTCGAAAGCCAGACATGTTCTGGAACTGCTGCTTAATCTCAACCAGTGCTCTACGTTTAGTCTCCTCCTGCAACATTTCCGGTACAACGATATCCTCTGTTGCTGCATCTTTAACATAGACATATCCAATCCCCAGATCTTTCATTCGAGAAATTAATCGCTGAGTTAATTCAACATCCTCACTGAGCAGTACCAAGCCCTCTTCACTATATATTCGTTTCCCCAGCTTCATGCCAGGCTGCAAAAAGTTTATATGTACTAAACGCACAGCCTATCCTCTCCCGCTCCGTAGATGTAATTGCAACTAGCCGCCGCTATAGCAGAAGGCAAGTACTTGTTATATTTCTCGCCAGCGAGGTCGCTGACAATCGTCCAGCGCTCCTGGTCGTTTTAATTCTATTTCCACTAGATCCCGCAAGAATTCTGGAAGATAATAATTCGTCTCTGTACCCAGAGCGAGTGAAGGATATCCCACATTGAAAGTAAACATCCCTAGCGTACCTACCACATATTGTTGCTCCTCCTGGATAGGGCTACCTGCAATACGTATGGAACGAATTTTCTCATATGCCGGTCTCTGGGGATCAAATTCAATGTCCATTCCATCCACGGATAACGTTCCTAGAACCTTCCCACGAAATCCAAAACCAATGATTGGTTTATCCGTAAACTCTAGCAGCAATGATTGCTCAAGTGCTTCACGGATGTGGCTGCCTTTTAAGCATATTGTACAAGCATTGATCGGAGAAGGACATAGGGAATGTAACATTCCTTTGGTAATCACTCCCTGTGGAAGATCTCCAAGTAACTGTCCTGCATTAACCAGAGACACTTGGGTACCTGTAGCCTGTCTAACCGCTTGTGCAAGCAAGCTGGCAAAAGGGGATTCACGCTCATAATGAACGTAAAGTGACTTGTCCACCATTACAGCTGTCTGCTCTAATGATTTCTCTGCCTCCGCACGATTCGTAGCGATCGCCAGGGTAACCTGCTCTTCCAAAAGTGTTGTTGTCACCGGAACGCATCCACTGCTTACTAGTACAGGCTTGCTTGCAGAGTTCTGACGCTCTAAGACCACTTTGCCAAGCCACTCCCCGAATTTGCCGCTTGCTGCTATGGTGGTATTGCCAATCATCAGAGGCTCCTCAAGTACATGATGTGTATGCCCACCCAAAATCACGTCAATGCCTTCAACCTGCTCTGCCAATCTCCGATCTGTCGAAAGACCCAAATGGGATAAAACGATGATGACATCCACCTTAGGAGATAATTCAGCGACTTGCTGACTTAACGTCTCTATCGGATCAAGCAGATCCCATCCTAACAAATCATAAAACGTAGTGAATGGTGCCGTCGCCCCTAACAAACCGATACGAAATTCACCCTTAGTCACGATGAGCGACGTTTGCATCCATGACGGTACAAGCCCAGTGTCATGTTCGACAACATTCCCGCAAACTACGGGACATTGAAGCCCTGAATAGGTTATTGCCAGCTGTTCAGGTGTTATAGTTAGTCCTTCGTTATTCCCGATTGTAATCGCATCATACCCAGTAAGATTGATCACGTCGACGTTGGCTGCTCCAAGTGTACCTTCCGTTTCCACAGCCTTACGATCCATATGATCTCCTATATCAAGAACCAGAACATTCTCAGCTTGTTCTCTCTCTTTTTCAATCATGGCGGCGATCGAACTCATGGCACCAAAATGACTATGAATGTCATTCGTATGCAGTATTGTTAACACTTGTGTATTCGTGGTGCTCATCCCACCGCCTCCTTCTAATTCCGTTTAAAACGTTCATTCCTCTAATAGATAAGCATAACATTTTCCGTCTCGTTATGATATATTGAAAGGGTTTAGATTTTGAAAAAAAGGTGGAACATTCTCATGAAATTGAACATTCAACTATTTGCAGGTATTGCTGAACGTCTCGGCACTTCTTTGATTGAATATGAATACGATGGAGCCGAACCAACGGCTGCTCATTTGAAGGAACAATTAGCTGAAACATACCCAGAGCTCGCTTCTCAGATTCGTACTTCCTTTCTTGCTGTAAACCAACAGTACGCTCCTGCCGATACTATTATATCGGCTCAAGATGAGATTGCTTTGATACCTCCTGTATCTGGAGGTGACGGTACGGAGGATCGGAAGTCCGAGCACGGGGTTTCCTCTACTACTCCAGATGGGCGATATCACATCACCACATCCCCTCTCTCTGTGGAAGCAACGACCAATCTCGTCATCACCGCTAATCACGGTGCTGCTCTTACTTTTGTCGGA
Source organism: Paenibacillus sp. DCT19 (assembly GCF_003268635.1). NCBI lineage: Bacteria > Bacillati > Bacillota > Bacilli > Caryophanales > Paenibacillaceae > Paenibacillus > Paenibacillus sp. DCT19. Next base: position 2,095,460 of record NZ_CP029639.1, on the reverse strand, counting down.
ACTACGCGTGAAATGACGGGCGAACAACGGACAGTGCACTTGGAATACGAAGCTTATGTCCCCATGGCTCTAGCACAGATGGCAGCGATCGGCGATGAAATTTCTGAGCGCTGGCCTGGAGTCTTATGCGCAATAAGCCACCGAATTGGACAAGTAGATGTCGCTGAGATTAGTGTGGTCATTGCGGTCTCTTCTCCGCATCGCAGCGATTGTTATGACGCAAGTCGTTATGCTATCGAGAGATTAAAGCAAACTGTGCCGATTTGGAAAAAAGAAATATGGGAAGATGGTTCCGAGTGGAAGGGTCATCAATTGGGTCCTTGGAACCCTCTACAACAACAATAATTAGTTATTCTACCTCTTGAATTACTAATTAAATTAGTAAATAAGTCGTTGTCAACCCATTTTTTTCTTGTTATTATAATCATATGTGTCGATATTAGTCGAGGAAAAGGTGGTTTATACGTGAGAGTGCATGTTACTGATCTTAAACCTGGCGACCTGTTAATAAATGACGTATACAACAGTTCAGGTCTCCACATGCTGGTGAAAGGTTCCACGCTTAGCGAAGATGATATTGCCAAATTGCTTCAACACGGAATCGATTACGCAGATGTAGAGCATACACCATCCGATTCACACTCTAATGAACAAACCTTACGTTCCGATCAAACCCGTCTTTTAACTAACCTGTTTGAAGATACGATCAAAGGTACTGAAACGTTGTTCAAGCAAGCCTTGGAGAAGGGATTTATTGATGAGACTCAGGTCGATCATATTTTAATTAACTTAACATCTCAGCTTGAAAAACAAAAAGATGTCGTTTCCCTTCTTCTCATGATGGATGGTGATAACGAATATACGTACACCCACTCGTTACAAGTTGGCATGCTTGCCTTCTATATCGCGGGTTGGATGGGGTATAATCCAGAAGAGTGTTTGACTGTGGCCAAAGCTGGTTATTTGCACGACATCGGCAAATCGAAGATTCCTCCTGAAATGTTACATAAGCCGGGGAAATTAACTCCGGAAGAATTCGAAGAAATGAAAAAGCATACTTTATATGGATATGAGATTATTATGGAGTCCACTCAAGATGAACTTCTTGCAACCGTAGCATTACAGCATCATGAACGTGAGGATGGAAGCGGTTATCCTTACGGACTAAAACGAGATGAGATTCATCCTTACTCCCGTATTACGGCTGTAGCTGACGTGTACAGCGCCATGACAACCAATCGGGTATATCAGACCAAACAAGAGCTGATCTCTGTCTTATGCGAGCTATACAGCCTTAGCTTTGGTCAATTAAACGGAGAAGTAACTCAGGAACTCATTAAACATATGCTTCCTAATTTTATTGGTAAACGAGTTCTTCTCACTACGGGTCAGACCGGCTTAATTGTCATGAATAATCCAGCGGATTACTTCCGTCCACTCGTACAGACATCCTCTGCCTTTATCGATTTAGCGAAGGAAAGAGATGTTGCGATTGTTGAGATTTATGTTCAGTAGCATGTATTAGGCACCAAAACAGACACATCGAGATTTTTTGAAGACATTTCAGGGTCTCAGTATGTAATCATAATTCGTCTTTATAACATATGAAAGGGAAGCCGTTAAACCGGCCTCCCTTTTGTATTTTGAAGAACAGTTAGTTATTATACACAGAATGCTTTAGTGATGATAACCAACAGAATGAACAATACTAAGATTGCGCCTGTCGATGTGAATGGGTTGTAACCACCCACGCCACCTACATTGTTGCCACCACAACCATATCCTACTTCGCTCATGTGATTGCCTCCTCTTCATCAGGTATACCCTAACATATGACAACCGCGTTTTTTTGAACCGGGCGAATTGGCAATATTCCATAAATAGTTATCCGCCTAAATTCAGTTACGTGATGAGTTGCTTGGAGACTATGTTCTAAATTATCACATGGGTATATCATAGTTGGAGTGATCGCTCGCAAGGTCGTTCCTTAGTTCTTAAGTGGTTGCATTCGGGTTTACGTTAATATTTTTCTCCTTACGGTACATGATGACAAGCAGCCTCCAAAAATCATAACTCCCTGTATCCGTCATGATGAATGAACGGTAATAATTGTATGCATCTACTGCCCAGGGGGACAAGGCATGTTGGCACGATTTTGCTGCTGCTTGATCCAGGACGCCTGAGCTTCCAATGTTCTCTGCATAGAGTCAAACCTCTGTTTCTCCTCACTTGTCATTGGCTGTGCCTCCTCTTCCTCCACCATAGAGCGATATTCGGACTTCAGATATGTTTCTGGCTCGACAACACCATTCTCACTCGCTGTGAATCCATATGAAGGGCTGCTTACTTTACGTATTTCATAATGCACATGTGGTCCTGTGCTCTGACCCGTACTGCCCTGATTGCCGATGAGTTGCTTTTGCTGAACATGTTGCCCAACCTTCACCGCAATTCTAGACAGATGAGCATAACAATGCAAGTAACCTCGATGATCCTCAATCGCTACTGTAAGCCCGTAGCCCCCGAATCCTGAGCCTGTAACCCCTTCACCAGCAAATCGTACGACTCCCTCCAAAAAAGCATAGACAGGGCCATTCCAGGGCTCTGTGACCAGATCAATACCCCGATGAAATGTCTGCCCGCCATGGATGGGATGAATACGATAACCAAATGAGCTGGTAATACGATATCCCTCAAATGGATTTAAGCTCATCATGTCACATCCTTTTCTATCAATAGATGCTTGAATCTATGAGATGGCTTGTGCGAATGATCCTATTTTATACCAAAAAATCAACATTTAGCATGCATCTACGACCGTTTCACACAAAATAAAACACACTTTTAGACAACAAAAAAAGACCGAGGAGAATCCTCGATCTTAATCTGCATGAAGTTTATTCAGGCAGGAATTAGGACGCAAGCGTCCAGCTTATCCGCTAACCCTTGTCAGACAAAGATTAACCGATAGATCCTTCCATTTCAAATTTGATCAATCTGTTCATTTCTACCGCGTATTCCATTGGTAATTCCTTCGTGAACGGCTCGATGAAGCCCATGATGATCATCTGTGTTGCTTCTGCTTCGGTCAGACCACGACTCATCAGGTAGAAGAGTTGATCTTCAGATACTTTGGATACCGTCGCTTCATGCTCCAGCATGATGTTGTCATTCATGATTTCATTGTAAGGAATTGTATCAGATGTGGACTCATTATCGAGAATGAGGGTATCACACTTGATATTGGATTTCGCACCTTCCGCTTGGCGACCAAAGGAAGCCAGACCACGATACGTTACTTTACCACCATGTTTACTGATGGACTTAGAAACGATCGTTGAAGTTGTGTCTGGAGCCAAGTGAATCATTTTCGCACCTGCATCCTGATGCTGATTTTTACCAGCTACAGCGATGGACAGAACGGAACCTTTTGCTCCACGGCCTTTCAGAACAACAGCAGGATATTTCATCGTCAGTTTGGAACCGATGTTACCATCGACCCATTCCATTGTTGCATTCTCTTCTGCAACCGCACGTTTGGTAACGAGGTTGTAGATGTTTGGCGCCCAGTTTTGAATCGTTGTGTAACGAACACGGGCATTTTTCTTACAGATGATCTCAACAACCGCACTATGAAGTGAGTTTGTGCTGTAGATCGGAGCTGTACAACCTTCAACATAGTGAACGAAGCTGTCTTCGTCCGCAATGATCAGTGTACGCTCGAATTGTCCCATATTTTCGGAGTTAATCCGGAAATAGGCTTGCAGAGGCACTTCACACTTCACGCCTTTTGGCACGTAGATGAAGCTTCCTCCGGACCATACGGCACTGTTCAACGCAGCAAACTTGTTGTCTGCTGGTGGAATAACGGTAGCGAAATATTCGCGCAGGATTTCCGGGTGCTCTCTCAGAGCTGTATCGGTATCCATGAAGATAACACCTTGATCTTCCAATTCCTTTTGCATGTTGTGGTATACCACTTCGGACTCATACTGAGCCGATACACCTGCAAGGAACTTCTGCTCTGCTTCAGGAATACCCAGTTTATCAAAGGTTTCTTTGATCTCAGAAGGAACCTCTTCCCATGTTTTCCCTTGCTTATCAGAAGGACGAACATAGTATTGAATATCGTTGAAGTCCAATCCGTCGAGGTCTCCACCCCATTTTGGCATAGCCATTTTCTCGAATTGTTTCAAGGATTTCAAACGGAATTCCAACATCCATTCTGGTTCATTCTTAATCCGAGAAATTTCAGTAACGATCTCTGCAGTCAGACCTTTACCGGTTTTGAAGATGGATTCGTGCTCATCACGAAAACCATATTTATACTCTTCCATTTCTGGTGCTTTTTTAGCCATCTTACTCTACCTCCCTATCGTTATTGTACATTGTCCTCTTCGTCAATTCCTTTGCGTAATGCATTCCAGGCCAGGGTGGCACATTTGATGCGTGCAGGGAACTTGTTCACACCGGATAGGGCTTCGAGATCTTCATAATCGTCGAAATCGACTTCTTCCCCTTTCATCAGTGAGGAAAAACGGTTAGCCATATCGAGAGCCTGCTCCATGGTTTTACCTTTAACCGCCTCAGACATCATCGATGCCGAAGACATGCTGATGGAACAGCCTTCGCCCGTATACTTGGCTTCCTGAACGATTCCGTCTTTCAGCATAAGCTGCAGTGAAATCCGGTCGCCACACGTTGGATTATTCAAATTCACCGTGACAGCGTCATTATCAAACGTTCCGCGGTTACGCGGGTTTTTGTAGTGATCCATTATAACACGCCGGTACAGATCATCAAGTTGCATCGCCAAAATACTCCTTTGTCTGGATTAAGGCGCTGACAAGCCGATCCACATCTTGTTCGTTATTGTATAGATAAAAACTGGCACGAGCTGTTGAGCTCACTTCAAGCCAGCGCATTAGCGGTTGACAGCAATGGTGTCCAGCACGAATAGCTACGCCACTCGCATCTAACACCGTTGCCACATCATGGGGGTGAACATCTCCCAAGTTAAAGGTTACGACACCGACATGCCGTTTAGCTGGTCCATAGATCGTAAGTCCATCAATTTCGGACAAACGTTCCGTAGCATAAGCTGCCAGCACGCCCTCATGATGCGCAATCTCATCCATGCCAATCTCTTCTAGGAAATCGATAGCAGCGCCCAAGCCTACCGCACCAGCGATAATTGGCGTTCCACCTTCGAATTTCCAAGGTAGCTCTTTCCAGTTTGATTCATACAATCCTACATCATCAATCATTTCACCGCCGAACTCAACCGGTTCCATGGACTCCAGCAGCGCCTTTTTGCCGTAAAGTGCACCGATTCCGGTTGGACCGCACATTTTATGGCCGGATAACGCATAGAAATCACAATCTAGATCCTGCACGTCCACCTTCATGTGCGGTGTGCTCTGTGCGCCATCAACCACGATGACCGCACCATTGCGGTGTGCAATTTCAGCAATTTGTTTCACGGGATGGACTAACCCCATCACATTGGATACGTACGCGATTGCTACAATTTTGGTATTGTTCGTAATCGTCTGCTCCACATCAGCCAATTCAATATGACCATCAGGCTGAAGTGGAATGTATTTCAATGTTGCACCTGTCTCCTTAGCCACTTGCTGCCAAGGAATCAGGTTGCTATGGTGCTCCATCTGCGTAATAACAATTTCGTCGCCTTCTTTGCAATTCGCGCGGGCATACGATGAAGCCACTAGGTTCAGGGCTGTCGTAGTCCCACGTGTGAATATGATCTCTTGCGTGCGACGTGCATTGATAAACTTAGCAACCTTCTCACGCGCGCCTTCATAAGCGTCTGTGGCACGGCTACCAAGGGTATGAACACCGCGGTGCACATTTGAGTTCTCATATTCATAATAATGCTTAACTGCTTCAATCACAGCACGAGGCTTCTGTGAAGTTGCAGCACTATCTAGATAAACGAGCGGATGTCCGTTAATTTCCTGGTGGAGGATCGGGAACTGCTCGCGAATGGATGGGTTCATTGTCCCAGCTTCTTCTCAATCAGGGACTGCAATTGGGTACGCAGTGCTTCCAAAGGAATATCCGCCACCACCGGTGCGAGGAAGCCATAAATGATCAGGCGTTCCGCATCCGTACGGTTAATCCCGCGCGACATCAAGTAATGGATCTGCTCCGCGTTCACTTGACCTACGGAAGCTGCGTGACCTGCTGTTACATCATCTTCATCGATCAGAAGGATCGGGTTGGCATCTCCACGTGCTTTAGGGCTCAGCATCAGTACTTTCTCTGTTTGCTGTCCATCCGCTCTTGTAGCACCTTTCTCGATCTTCGTAATACCGTTGATAATCGCAGAAGCTTCTTCACGCATAACCGCACGCGTAATCATTTGGCTTGGCGTATTTTTACCAAAGTGGCGAGCTTCTGTCGTGTAGTTTATCTTCTGTGAACCTGAACCGACAGCAATTACTTTGGAATCGGAGCTGGATCCATTCCCTTTGAGCACAGTCATCGTGTTGCTTGCTGTGTCACCATTGTTCATTTCACCAACGATCCATTCGATCGAGCCGTCGTTCTCTACCACTGCACGGCGGAAGGAAACGTCCGTTACGTTCACATTCAACTGATGTACTGTTGCGAAGCGTACTTTTGCACCGGATTTAACGAATACTTCCACAACTCCATTATGGAAAACAGGTGCGGACAGTTCACCGGATACATAGTTGTCTACATAAGTAACAGAGCTGTTTGCTTCAGCAACAACGAGCACGTGAGGTGCAAATGTTGCAGATGCATCATCTGTAAGCAATACGGCTTGCAATGGGATTTCAATCTCAACATTTTTTGGAACATAGAGGAAAACTCCACCATTCCAAAGTGCTGCATGTAGTGCCGCAATAGAATGCTCATCCGCTTTTACTGCTGTGCCCAGATACTGTTTTACCAGATCTCCATGTTCACGAACAGCTGATGCCAGATCTGTGAAGATTACGCCTTTTGCTGCCAAATCAGCAGACAGGTTGGAGTAGATTGTAGCAGAGTTACGTTGGATCACCAGACTACCTTCAGCTTGGTCTTGAACCAACTCTTTAATTGAAGCAGGTACTTCTTCCAAAGAAGTAATTGCTCCGTTCGTTTTATATGTGCCGTACTCGCTGATATTCCAGCGTTCAATTTTTTGCTTTTCCAGTTTAGGAAGCGCAAGCTCACTTGCAAGCTTCAAAGCCTCAAGCCGTTGCTCAGTCAACCAGCCGGGTTCATTATTGCTCTCCGACAGGGTACGAAGCGCTTCAGACTCAACCGGAAGAATTGTTTGTGTTGTCATGAAATGATCCTCCTCCGTTTTGTCTATTACGCTTCTTGACCTACAGTTTCGTCTGTAATTCCCAGTTCTGCTTTTACCCAGTCATAACCTTCAGCTTCCAGACGTTGAGCCAGCTCAGGTCCGCCGGATTTCACGATGCGACCTTGCATCATAACGTGAACATAGTCAGGTGTGATGTAGTTCAAGAGACGTTGATAGTGAGTGATAATCAAGAATCCACGATCTTCGCTCTTCATTGCATTTACACCGTCTGCAACAATTTTCAGAGCGTCGATGTCCAGACCGGAGTCGATCTCATCAAGTACTACGATTTTTGGATCAAGCAGCATCATTTGCAGAATTTCGTTACGTTTTTTCTCACCACCGGAGAAACCTTCATTCAGATAACGATGAGCAAACTCAGGATTCATATCGAGTTCTTTCATTTTACCTTCCATTTGACGAATGAACTTAATCAGGGAGATTTCGTTTCCTTCGCCACGACGTGCGTTGATTGCACTACGCAAGAAGTCGGAGTTCGTAACACCAGCAATTTCACTCGGATATTGCATTGCCAAGAACAAGCCAGCACGCGCGCGCTCATCTACGGCCATATCCAGTACATCTTCACCGTCAAGTGTTACTACACCGTCAGTTACCTCATATTTAGGATGTCCCATCAACGCGGAAGCCAGTGTAGATTTACCTGTTCCGTTTGGACCCATGATTGCGTGAATTTCTCCACCTTTCATTTCCAAGTTGATTCCTTTCAGGATTTCCTTACCTTCGATCGTCGCTTTCAGACCTTCAATGACGAAATTCGTAGCCATGTGTATTGTTTCCCTCCATTGATTAAATTGATGTTTGCTGTCGAAAACGAAAAAGCGCCTATTAATATCTGAACAGAGCTTCCTCTGAATTTCTTAGGGTACTGTAATCTGTAAAGCCAAGAACACTTTAGAATAATTCTAAACTGATTCTCATTGATTATCAAGTCATTTCCGAGAACTCTTGTCCTCTGGAGAAAACATTATTCTACCTGATTCTATAATAAAAGTAGGTTTGAATCAAATGAGAATACATCTTGACAGTATATAAACAGTGACAAAAATCACTGTAACTCATCTTTTGTCTTAGCATGTCCTCCTACAAAAAAAAGGACTTATCCATATGATGGACAAGCCCTTCTTGTCTTTATTCTTCATTTTTGAGCAATTCATTAACCTTCCGTACCTGTTCGTCAAAATCCGCAACGTCCATCACCGGCGTCATTTCGCTCGGCAAAGAACCATTCGGAATGGAAATCCATGAACGACAACCATTGTATTCTGACAAAATTGGAATTTCCATCGGTTCATTCAAACGGTACACACGCAGCAATAATACATGGAGCGGATCTTTTCGTTTCCACTTGAGGCGGTCTTCGGCAAAATCCGCAGTCCACATATGTAAATCTAGAAGTTTATCCAGCGTCTCCTGATCTCTAATCTCCACATCTTGCACCACTTCGGCATAAGAGGTGATGCGGATTGTCGAGGCTTCGGGCACCCATTCGGCCAATGATTCCTCAACATATGGATGATCAGAGGACTTGATCAGTTCTTTACGCTGATGTTCATAAGTCGGATACAGAACAAACGCTGGACTTTTCAGCTCAAAATGTCGAGTTTCCTCCACGATCCCGCCTTTACGCATCACCATAATTTGGCGACCGTCTTCTAAAGCCTTGATCGTGGAAGCCCACTCTTTTAATGCCGGTATATTGTTACCTATCATATGCTCCCCTCCCCGAATCGGTCTTGTCAGCAGTATAGACGTTAATGCGCCTACCTGACAACTCTCCATAACGTAGGAAAGGCGACGATTCGTGTACTAGTACATACTCAGGTACTATAGTAATGGTTAATAAACGATGTCTTAGCCCAAGAAAGAGCGAAGCATCCACATATGTTTCTCCAGATCTGCTTTGAATCCTGTCAGCATATCTGATGTAGGTTGGTCTTCAGCAGCATCTGCCGCTTCAATACCTTCTTGATATTCGTTAGACAGCGTTGCGAAATCCTCGATCAGATTCTGCACCATCTGTTTCGCGTCTTCCCCGCCCGCTGCTTCTTGAATAGAAGAAAGCTCCAGATATTCTTTCATTGTAGCTGCTGGGCTGCCTTTGAGTGTAAGAATACGCTCAGCAATTTCATCCATTTGTACAGTCACTTCATTATAGAACTCTTCAAATTTAACGTGCAACGTGAAGAAATTTGGGCCTTTTACATACCAGTGATAGTTATGAATTTTGACGTAAAGGACGTTCAAGTTTGCCACTTGACGATTAAGTAATTGTTCAACTGTTTTTGTTTGATTTGTTTTGTTAGTTGTAGCCATTTGAATCCCATCCTTTATTTAAAGTTAGTCCATTATACGAGAAAGCAGAGTCATTCTGCCTCTGTATAACAGAGATTTAGCTAGTCGGCACCGCTGCTTGCGGGAAGCCTTGTCGGGCGTTTTACTTCAACCGTCCGGCCTATTTGTTTTTACCCTCGTCCCTGAAGTGTGAAACAAGATTGACATCGCCGGTATCAAAAAAAGGGTACAAAAGCCGAGCTAATTCCGATATACTGACATATACCAAGCAAAGAAGTGGGTTTTCCTGTTTCTTCATATATATGGAGGTGGCATTCTTGTCCCAATATCACCCTTTAACACCCCAGGAAGCAATCGAATTGGCGCGAACATTACCTGATCCGTTTACGGCAGATTCGAATCTAGAATGTCGTGAGATCGGTGACGGCAATCTGAATTTGGTTTTCCATATCACAGATCAGAACTCCGATAAAAGTATCATTATCAAACAGGCGCTTCCTTATGCGAAAGTCGTAGGAGAATCATGGCCATTGTCTCTTGTACGAGCTCGCATTGAGCGTGAAATTCTTCAGGAAGAGTATCGTCTCTGCCCGGGAATGGTGCCTGAGGTGTATCATTACGATGACGATCTTGCATTAACGGTAATGGAGGATCTGAGTGATCATGTGATTATGCGCAAAGGTCTTATCGAGGGTACAAGCTATCCGCTTTTCGCACAACACATCGGTGAATTTATGGCAAGAACGCTCTTCTTTACTTCAGACCTCGGCATGAACCAACAACTGAAGAAAGAAAAACAAGGTCGATTTATCAATCCAGATCAGTGTAAAATAACCGAGGATTTGATATTCGATGAGCCCTATCGGATCGCTGAGAAAAATAATTATGAAGCAGCTATCGAGGACGAGGCTGAGGCGCTTCGTACGGATGGAGAACTGCACTTGGAAGTCGCTTTATTGCGCGAGAAATTTCTAACTCATGGTGAAGCGCTCCTTCATGGCGACCTGCACACAGGCAGTATTTTTGTAACACCGGAATCCACTAAAGTCATTGATCCTGAGTTTGCCTATTACGGGCCGATGGGCTTCGATATTGGTGCAGTGATTGCGAACCTGTTGCTTAATTATGCTTCCCTTCCAGGATCGATCAAAGATAGCCAAGCACTTCAAGAGCGTGAAGCTATGCTGCTAGACATGGTTCGGGACGTCTGGACTGAATTTGAGAGCCGTTTCCGTGCACTGTGGGTGAATGATCTGGTTGACCCTATGGCAAAAGCGCCTGGATATCAAGACCACTATGTACAAAAAGTTTTCCGAGATACGGCTGGCTTCGCCGGTGCGAAAATGGTACGCCGGATTGTTGGTCTTGCACACGTAGCGGATATCGATACCATTGAAGATGCAACAGAACGTGAACGCGCACAGCGCAAAGCACTTGCCATCGGTAAAGCTCTAATTAAGAGCAATCGTCGCTTGAACACCATCGGAGAACTGTTAGACACCGTGTCTACAGCTGTCTCTGCACTTAAATCATAAATTTAGTAAAACGGAGGCACACCCATGACAACTTCTGAACACCAGCCTTTGTCCTCCCTTATATGGAAACAGGACAAGCTTGAAATGCTTGACCAGCGTCTTCTACCCGAGACCATTCTGATGCTGAAGCTGTACACTCCCGAGGAAGTATGGGAAGCCATTCACTCCATGAAAGTACGTGGAGCTCCTGCGATCGGAATTGCTGCTGCATTCGGCGTCGTTCTAGGCGCTAAAGCCTATGATGGATTAGCTACACCAGGCTGGCTGGATCATGTAAAATCTATCTGTGCTCACTTGGCAACATCTCGTCCAACGGCAGTGAATCTGTTCTGGGCGTTGGATCGTATGATGCAAAAGGCCAATGAGCTTGCAGAAGCTGGCACATCGATTGAAGATGGTAATGCAGCGCTTGAAGCCGAAGCTCTTCTCATTCAAAAAGAAGACGAAGAAGTATGCCGTATGATCGGTGAAAATGCACTCCCACTGTTCGAGGATGGTATGGGTGTATTGACGCACTGTAATGCGGGTGGACTCGCGACAGCCAAATACGGCACAGCAACTGCACCGATGTATCTCGCTCAAGAACGCGGTATTAACCTTAAAGTCTTTGCGGACGAAACTCGTCCTGTACTGCAAGGTGCACGCCTGACTGCATTCGAATTGCAACAGGCTGGCATTGACGTTACACTGCTCTGTGATAACATGGCCGGAATGGTCATGTCGAAGGGATGGATTCAAGCCGTTATCGTCGGCACAGATCGTGTGGCTGCGAATGGCGATGTAGCAAACAAAATCGGAACGTACAGCGTTGCAGTGCTTGCCAAAGCCCATAACATTCCGTTTTATGTAGCTAGCCCACTGTCCACCATTGACCTGTCTACACCATCTGGCGATCTTATTCCAATTGAAGAGCGTGCAGCAGAGGAAGTTACAGAAGGTTTTGGCAAACGTACCGCACCGCAAGGTGTTAAAGTATTTAACCCAGCCTTCGATGTCACTCCGAACGAATACGTCACAGCCATCATTACGGAAAAAGGTGTCGTACGTGCGCCATTCAAAGAGAATCTGGCTGCATTGTTTGCTAAAGAAGAAGCTTAATTTTTATTTTTGAATTAAGTTAATGAAATAATCGATTCGTTCAAAAAAGAAATGGCTCCCTTGAGGTTCTGAAGGGAGCCATTTTAATGTTCAAGCGAATCGTTTAATCCATAGAGTAGTACACCATATAGTCTTGGCAGCAACGCATGACTGGTCAACGTGATGAGCCAAAATCATTACACCGTGTGGGTCAGATCATTTTCAATAACGCATCTACACCCGTCATGCCAACTGTAATTCCCATAGCTTCGGCTTCCGTTGTCACCGATTCCATCGGAGCATGCAGTAATTGTTCCAGTGTACGCACACCTACTGCCCGAGCTGCAATAATTTTGCGATCTCCCAGCACCTCATTAAGTAATCCCACATCAAGTGCTCCGCACATGATATACCCCTTGGATGTATTAATCGTAAGCAGCGTTGTTTTGGGTAGCTTCACTTCCACTCCCACCAACACATGTTCTCCAACCACAATCGGCTCCATCGTCACCATAATCTTCCGATCCACCTCCTCTTCCGCAGGTCAAGATAATTGTATGCCTCGCCCTGAAGAGTCGTGTGGACACTTGCCGTGTATCGAGAAAATGGCTTAATAAACCCTTAAGGGGTGCTAACGATATTAGTATCTACCGCAGCTCTAAAATTACATATGAGCTATGGACATATGAATATGGATGTGATTATCTTTATTTCATTAAATGGAATATTAGATTCCATTTCTATTAAAATGTTCTATTTTATTTGTTCGGCCAAAAGGAATATGTAGTTCTACACACATATTCCTGATAAACTATTTTTGCAACTTACATACCAAAATGAAGGAGTATTTGAAGCATGAAAAGGAAGTTAGTTTTTGCTATGTTAGCCACTATTTTAATTAGCAATGGAGATGGAGTAGCCTGTGAAAAAAAATAAACTAAACAAGATACTGAACGTTATACTTTGTTTCTCTATAGTATATACTGTTGTTCCACTCTCTTTACTACAATCTAAAGTAGAAGCTGCTGCTAAAAAGGAGAGTACTGCAGCAGAAAAAGTGGCGTATTACCAAAAACAAATCAAGAAACTTAGACAGTTGATCGCTAAGTTAGAGATTGAACGTAGTATAATGGTTAATGGTTCAAAAGAACATATAGCAAATCTCAAGCAGATAAAGAAATACACTGAGCAAATCATATATTATTCAGAGAAGATCCTTGAACTATATAAGTAATATACAAGCACTCGGCTGGGTTGAGGTGCTTCTTATCTTCTAACAGAAGGGTTCTACCAAACTTTCTTGGCAACCCACCTGAACTGTGCAAACATGTTTAAAGTCTAGATTTAAAAATACTTATTACAAATGATTTTCTCCAAAAGTATTTTCCTGTCGTGATCTGACCAGTTTAGTTTTTAAAAGAATTGTCCGATTTCATGTGAAATTTATGGAAGAAAAGTTAATATAATAGTATAATTATAGATAAGTGCTTTTTGCACAAAAAACAATTGAGAGTAGTGGTATGATGAGTAAATTAAAAAAAGTAGGCTATTTAACTTTGGGTGTTGTTTTGGGAGCGTCTCTTACGGTATCGGTTCCAGCCTTAGCCGCTACAGCAAAAACAATTCAAGCTAAGATTAACAACTCTGTGTCAGTAGTCGTAAACGGTAAAAAGATGAATTTGCAGCCAATTACTTACCAAAATTTAAACTACTTACCTGTTGGTGATATTGGCAGAGCATTGAATGCTAATGTTAGTTTTGATAAGAGTATGAATGTAATTAATATTGAGGGCAAAGAGGAGAGTAAATCTAATACGTCGACGAAGGTAAGCACAGATGAGTACGTAAAACTGGATGGAACAGCCTTGAAACTGAGCTTAAATCAAAAAGAGTATGGTTTAGCAAGCGCTACTGCAATCTATATTGATGGAAACACTCCATATATTGTCTATAATTCTGATGTTATTGATCTTATTGTATCAATCGCTTCTAATGATTATTTCATTTATGAAACAAATAATGACAATCCTGATTTTGTAACAGCAACCCATTTCGCAAATGGATACAAGTATGTCGATATAATTGAGAAACAAAAGTCATACAGACTTAAAAATTCTGAGGATAACAAATCATATGATATTGTATTGAATAGCAACTCTAGTGTAGGTGTAGTTTACGACAAGGAATCAAAGAACTATCTTATTTCAATCAATGATGTGTTCAAAAAATTAGGACTGAACATGGAAGCTAAGTATGAATCTCAACAACAAGAAGTAATTTTAAAATTTAAATAGATGTTAGTTTAGATACATATTCTAAGAGTGAATTCTAGAGTCCAGCCTCCTAATAATTTTGAACCAGCTAAAGCTATTGCAATAAATTAATCGGTCGAAGATATTCGCAAACTTAATTTAGTACTAACACATACAATAAAAGCTACCTCCTAATTGAGGTAGCTTTTCATTTGACTTAACCTGAAGCATACTAAGAATTCATCACTACATTGATGTCAAAATCCAGAAGGTTGTCAGTACAAAAAATACTAATATGCGTATTTCCAAAGGAACTATGGCTACTGCAATATATTTTCGATCTTGAGGGAGCGAAAATATAGTAACAACTCCTATAGGTACTATAATTGCAAGAAGAATAAGATACTTTCCCCAATGCTTCTTCATAAGAATCCCCTCCTTATCCAATGAGTAAGATCAATTTACTTTCAAATTAGCAAAAGCTTTTAATCTTTTTATCAATTAATCATGAGAAATTTTTATCAAAACAATTCTCAGACTCACATTTAATTTTATACCATGGATAACCATATTCCGTGATGTGTGAATGGATCAATAGACGATTGCCGCAACGAATACAGTTCCGTTCAGTTAGATCCCCATTTTTATACACCTGAAGATATGCTTCCGCTAACTTTACCTCTTCAATGATCATTTCAAGTGCCGCCTCACTAATGTCAAAAGAATTCATGTCCCCTCTCGTAGCATAGATGGTCTTAGGGAAACCTCCAAATCCTCCAACCAGTTCATGGTGATGGGTACTAATTCGTCCACCACCTCTTTCAAATAATGTTATGATCGGTTCATAGATGTCTGGGTACTGTAATACAAAACTATTTTTTCATCAAGCAGAGAGCACCATCGCAGATAATGCATACTTAATAGCTTTATAATCATGAGATCAATATCTTTAAAATTAGGAAAATCGACTACGAAGTTGTCCCATGCATCATCAGGAATTCGATAACCAATTAACCAATCCATTCCCACATAAATGCTAGTGGATTCTTTGGAGAGATGCTGCAAAAAAACGCCCACCCTACGGTAGTATTCAGCAATCAATGTGGCATCTGCAGCATACTCCCCTTTAGTTCTTACTTCTTCGTATCTTTTCTGCGAGATTCCAATATATAGGTTAGGGTCAATATTTCTTATTCTATTCGCCGCTAATTCGTAATAACTCATCTGTTCATCTCCATCAATTTCTAAATGTTCTTTCATAGTCTTCAAAACGTATCTTTCGAATTTGATTACTATACACATCTATAACTCTACTGAATCACCAGTCATTACAAACTTTATATACAAATAACATGGCTAAAAAGTAAAAATAATTGCCCCTTCAATCACCATGATTCTGACCGATTCTTCCATAGCATTTTCTCCGCCTTGACACTATGATTATTGCCACATTAATGATATAGTAGGTTAGACGTATTATGGTATTCACATATATTTAAACGGGGCTGGGATGAATGAAAGAAACCATATCCAACGAAGAAGAAATCGGCTATCTATTCAACGTCGATATTCTGATTAAGAACCGCTCAAATGCACTGGCACTGCAGTCCCTGTTGGAGCTCATGAACAAAGAGGAACAGATTGCGGACTTCCGGATTCAATCCGGTATAGAGCTTGGCAAGATTATTGAAGCGACAATTCAATCTAGAAAAGAATCCATTACGACTCTACACAATGGACGAAAAAAAGCTCAGGACAGTACGGTACAGAAAAGCGCTTCAACGAATGCTTCTTCTGCTCCAGTCAAAAAAGAGCAACCTAAAGATGTCAATCCTAAGAAGGAATCATCCGAGCCTTCTCAGATCGGAAACTCGTTTGATGAATGGATCGACACACTGATCAAGGAAAATCGCCTGACACGCATTGTTGTAAACAACAAGAATGGTAAACATCAAAGTATCCCTTGCCGCATTTTAAATTTTGATCGGGATAATAACATAGTAAGCATTTACCATGTTGATGAGAAGCAGGTTTATTCATTCAGAACCAATGAAATTGATGAGTTTTTGTAAAAAACAACAAAGTATAATCAAAAGCAGCCTGCATGGAAATCCCATAACATTTCCATGCAGGCTGCTTTTTTTTAAAACATTGTGTATGCGCATCAGTTTAATGAAGTATTCCATATTACAGTGGTTTTTCAAGGGAAGCGTGGTAGCATCCTTAAGTAGTTTAGGATCGTCCCTTACCTCGTTGCCACACGTCTAACGCGAACAGCAGCCAACCCGTAATAAAAGCTACACCACCAATTGGAGTAATGGCGCCTAATATTTTGATCCCGGTTGTACTGAGTACATATAAGCTACCAGAGAACACAATGATACCAATTAGCAGAAGACGTGCCGACCATTTAAGCTTCGTCGACTCCCCTAGTTGTCCTGCTGTAAGTCCAACAATCAGCAAAGCGATGGCGTGGATCATATGGTACTGTACACCCGTTTCATAGGTAGCAAGGGCTTTGGCATCAATATGCTCCTTCACAATATGTGCACCGAACGCACCAATCGCCACAGACAGCATCGTAAGTATCGCGCCCAGCATCATCCATTTACGTTGCATTTCCCTTTCTCTCCCTTTAAGTTCATAGTTTGCACTATGTTTTATTGTACCCGAATCTCACTATCGTTTGCCAGTTAGCTGGCTAACTGAACGTACTCGCCTAATTGGGTTGTATATAACAATTCACTCGATAACACTAGCGAAAGTGCAGAGATATCTTGATTTTTATCGACTTTTATGGAAAAGTAAAAAGGTGTGCTTTTTGAAACCAACTCAAGAATCACTACGTTTAAATAAGGGTAATAACATGCATTAACTAATCAGCAGGATAGGAGGGAAATCATAAAATATGAATAATAACCATACGAATGAACCACATTCATACGATAACAACTCATTCACACCATACCCAGAAGAACCGAACACCATCCGATTGAAACAATCCGGTCCGGGATTGCTAGCTTTATACTTGGACTAGTTGCTCTGTTTGCTTATATTTTAACGTTCTTCTTCGCTGCGATGGCGCTGAGCAGCTCACTTGGTTCGTTCACCCCTGCGAATGTTGAGGAAATCGCTTTTCATCCTGCGGTCGTGCTTGCTTCACTCTCCATCTTGGTTTGCCTCATCCTCAATTTGGCTGGGCTTATCGTTGGTGTCATTGGTCTTGTGCTCAAAAATCGGAAGAAAATCTTCGCCATCATCGGAACGATACTTAATGGTATTTTGATTTTGGCCTTTGCCGGACTGATTGTAGCGGGGATGTTCCTGACGTAATCGAATCACACAGACATTGCTTGTCTCATACAGCAGCATCATACATGTTGCAAACATCAAACGAATGACATAAACTTTTTGTTCAAATTATCATATCCAAAGGAGATCAACATGTCACGAATCAAAATTTTCACAGACAGCACCAGCGATCTGACCCCATCGTGGATCCAAACGTATGACGTTGGAATTATTCCGCTCTATGTTGTATTTGGCGAGGAATCATTGAAAGACGGTGTTGAGATTAAACCTGAGCAGCTATATGAACGTGTAAGCAGGGATGGACGCCTCCCCAAAACGGCTGCGCCTTCTCCAGCAGACTTCATGACAGCTTTTCAGCCATACATAGACCAAGGGACGATATTCTGTACATCAGCTTATCCTCCGAACTTTCATCTACATATCAAAATGCACTCCTCGCCAGCTCCGAATTCCCGGGAGGCCGAATTTCTGTTGTGGATTCCTTGAATCTCTCGTCCGGAATCGGACTGCTTGTTATGAAAGCAATTCATGCAGCGCAGAATGGTCAAACACTACAGGAGATCACTCATCTGATCGAGGCTCTCAAGCCCAATGTACGAACTGAATTTGTCATTGATACCCTGGAGTATTTACATAAGGGCGGTCGATGCTCTGGCATGCAAAATCTGATTGGCAGTCTGTTGAAGATTCGTCCAGTGATTCGCGTAACGGATGGAAAAATGGCTCCTGCTTACAAAGTTCGTGGTAAACGCGAAAAGGCTCTGGAGCAAATGCTACAGAACACGCTAAGCAATAAAGAGCAGATCGACAAGGATCTGATTATCGTTGTGCATACGATGGCAGAGGAAGATGCGCTTGACTTGCAAAAATCACTTCAGGAACAGACCGGTGCCCGCGTCGAGCTAGCTACCGCAGGATGTGTGATCTGTAGTCATTGTGGCCCCAAAACGATTGGTATTATTTATAATACTGCATTGTAACATCCGAAGGTTACATCATAGGTGACATGAACACTGCTTCTATATCGCTTTTATATTTACAGATTAAAGGGCATCCTTAGCTATAACTAAGGATGCCCTTTGGCATTCAAACGATATACTATTTTGCTGAACGCTATGTTAAGGTACAACTGCTCACAACCGCAAAGTGCTCCATAAACAAAGCATAGCCTCTTTCAACATCGCGCTTAAACTCTTTTTTAACTACAGTTTATTAGTAGCTTTTGGTTTTGAGATCATTCAAGTGTTTAAAAACATATCCTTGCCGACGCGCTTCATCAATAATGGAACTGAGTGCTTCTGTATTATCTTTGGAAACCGAGTGTAACAGAATAACCGCTCCTGGATGCAACTGCTTCAGCACCTGCTGACGTGCATAGTCCGCGCCACGTTGTACATTGGTATCCCAGTCTTTGTACGCCACAGACCAGAATACATTCACATAACCCTGTGCGCGACTCTCTGCAAGCGTGCGAGCGTTGAAAATACCTCGCGGCGGACGCAAGAAACTCACCTGTTGTCCAGTCAAGCGGTTGATCTCAGACTTGACCTGATCCAGCTCTGTTCGGATCTTATCATTCGAGATTCTGGTCATGTCTGGATGGCTCCAGGAATGATTGCCGACCACATGGCCTTCAGTTGCCATTCGCTTCACAAGCTCAGACTGATCCTTCAGATAATGTCCTGTAACAAAGAAGGCCGCAGGCACTTTTTTATCCCGAAGTACATCCAGTATTGCTGGTGTAAACCCATTTTCATATCCATTATCGAACGTGAGATACAATTCTTTTTGCTTGGTATCTCCCAAGAAAATGGCATCATTTTGCTCCAAGATCGCTTTAAAACCTTCCTGATCGATTGAAGGCAACTGCCCATTTTGACTTTTTTTGAATCCGAAATGATATGCTCCGTTCACCGGCGATGCTTCAATCTGTGCCGGCAGCGTGCCGGTTGCTACTACTATTGCTAACAGCACGTAAAGCACCAATCGCTTCATTCAATTCGCCCCTGTTCCTGAGTATTGTTTATATTCCTAGTACAAACACCTACAGGTAATATGCCTCAGGGACAGCAAATATATGTATTTTGGTTCTTAGTAACGATATATCGCTTCGTGAATATATTCACCGAATTGCTGAATTTCCTCACCGGTTTGGAAGGAAAACTGGCACTGGTTAACCCCTTTTTTAATCATAGTAAATTGAATTATCTCTTCAGAACACATCACGTTGAGGTCAATATCCATCACATCGGATAACCTTATAGTCATTCCGGATTCACTCAGCGGATGAAAGGAACTGTGCTCCATCCAAGTTTGCAACCGGAGCAGGTCTTGAATATCGAGGTGAAACTCATATATGGCTCCCCCGCACCTGATCCTCTATGAACTGTTTCTGCATCATGACGATATGGAATCCGCGGCCTATAATTTCATACTCAAACTGTGTTGCTGTTTGTGGAGAATACAACGTCACACGTTCTTGGCAGCGACGGTCTTCATCCTCTTGCCCACTTAACATAGCCAATTGTTCCGTAATGAATCTAAGAATAGCGGCCAGATCTTCTCCATTTGTCTCAAGTGTACAGTCATCCATTTGTAACTGCATTCCAAGCTGATCTTGTCCTATTTTTCGAATAACTAATTTGCGTTTAACGTCATCATTGCATTTTACTCGTAGGGAAGAAGGAAACCTGTGCTCTTGCGCCCTCTTTCGGGTCAACAACCTTTGCAGCTTCTGCAATTGCTTATTCTCCATAACAAAAGCATATGCACCTGCTGCATGTAAAGCTTCGTATGTATGTGCCAGATTAAACAATAGGCCTCGCTTGATTGGAGCGATCTGCATATAGGTTTCTTGATTTTGCTGTGAATACCATCTCGTAATACTAACTTTCATACAAAGAAACCTCCACCTAAGCTGTTGTTGCTGCGAGCCTTTGAACCGATTCAGCCTCCTCATAGTATAGCAAAAAAAGAGTCCCTCGGAGCCTGAGATTCCGATGACTCTTTCTCGTTAATTAAGCACTAACTTGAGCTTTCTCCACCTCTTGTAAACTTGTGCTCTTGGTGTGCTCTGTCCTAATCCATACACGCTTCGTAAAGGTAACCAACGCCCACATAAATAAAGGAATGTAGGAGTAACTAATGAACAGCAGACTTGCATAGGATTTAAATAGATTGATCTTGTGAGATGCGTCTCTGAGCGCAATACCGATATATATGACATTAAATAGAATCATCGCCCCATATAACCACATCGGCACAAATGGATCATACAATTGATCTCCAAACACCAGAGAGATATAAAACATCATACTCATCGCTGTAGCGACAACTACTTTCCCAGGGTTAAGCAGATACATCGCACCATCGATCGCAGACATATCACGCTTCGTGATACCTCGCCAGATTAGAGGAAAAGCATATTTGAAACATACGTCCCAGTGCCCCTTGCCCAACGTAAACGTTGAACACAACTGAACCAAAAATTCGTTGGTTTCTCGTCATACACTTTGGCGTAATGAGACCAATGGGTTTTAACACCTTTCAACAATGCCTGCATCGTGAACTCCAGATCTTCCGTTAAGCTGCGCGCAGTCCAACCAATCTCGTTAAACAATTGGCGTTCAACGCAGAATCCTGTACCACCAATTGCATTTCCCAGACCCAATCGAGATTTGGCTAACTGCCAGGAGCGATTCATCATATAATAGCTGGTTGCGTAAGACATGGTGATAAAATTATCCTTGGGATTCTTCGTATCCAAATAACATTGAATGATCCGGTGACCTGCGATGAGATGGTTATTCATTTCTTTGAGATAGTTCGGAGTTACCAAGTTATCTGCATCGAAAACGCAAATTCCTTCATAATCATCCAGGTCGATCATATCTAGTGCATATTTCATTGCATATGGCTTGCCTTTAGGTTCACCGGGCATATAATAGTGCTCCAGCACAATGACTCCCTTTTCCCGACCAATATCGGCGGTTAGATCAGAACAATTATCGGCAATAAGGCAGATATCGAACAGCTCCGCTGGATAATCAATCATCTTCAAATTATCTAGTAGATCTCCGATTACAACCTCCTCATTATGAGCAGGAACAAGCAGCAAGAACCGACTCTTAGGAGCACGCATTTCCATCGGTTTTGCTTTACCGAATCCAAACAATGAGATGATAAACCAGTACCCAAACCAGATTAAAATCACGACCTGCAGCGCGATCAAAATTGAACTTAACATGCTCCCTGTGATCTCTCCATTCCATACCATATTATGATGCAGAAATAGGTTCTTGATTGCGAATAAATACCTTACATAGCCTATGATTGATAGGTATAATTTGATGCTATAATCTTGAAAAGATGTTAAAATATTATACATATACTACTTAGGAAGAGGCGGATATCTGTGACGAGAGAAGAACGTAATATTACCTGGCAACAATCCAGCTTAGATCGACAAGAACGCGAGATTCGCAATGGTCATCGCAGCCGTACACTGTGGTTCACAGGTCTGTCTGGTGCAGGGAAGTCCTCCCTTGCATTTGCGTTAGAGAAGCATTTGTATGACGCAGGAATACGTTGTTATGTGCTGGATGGGGATAATGTGCGTCATGGACTTAACCGGGATCTTGGCTTTACCACCACGGATCGTCAGGAGAATCTACGCCGGATTGGTGAAGTTTCTAAGCTAATGGTGGATGCTGGATTGATTGTTCTCTCTGCTTTCATTTCTCCTCACGCTGAGGATCGACAGATGGTCAAGCAGTTATTCGAACCTGGTGATTTTATTGAAATCTATGTTCGTTGCTCGATTGAGGAATGTGAACGGCGTGACCCCAAAGGTTTATACAAAAAAGCACGTAACGGTGATATCCCACATTTCACTGGAATCTCAGCACCTTATGATGTTCCCGAAGAACCTTCGCTCATTATCGATACGGAACTGCTCTCTCTGGACGAAGCTGTAGCTGAAATTGTAAAACATCTAGAACAGACGGATTCTCTGCAACTTCCTCTCTCTACAACCACCAATAGCATTGGATAAGTTCATACGTTAGTCTTCATTTTCAAAGTTTAAAGGTAAAAGGTATGACATTGTATGTGGCAGTTCGCAGACACGTGTTACAGATCGGAGGCGCAGCAATGTCTGCGCCTCTTTGCATTTCATAACATCAAGCAATGCTTACATCACCAACACCTATTGCTCTACACCTACTGACCCACTACACCTGCCTGCATGTTAAGCAGTTTACTGAAGGTACCTACAGGATCCGTGGACAGTTGCTGGTAACCGCCCTGCTGAATAACCTGGCCTTCATCCAGGACAATGACACGATCGGCTGTACGAATAGTTGATAAACGATGGGCAATCACGATAATTGTTACATGTCCTCTTAATCGTTCAAGCGCCTCATGAATATGCTGTTCATTTTCACTGTCTAATGCACTTGTCGCTTCATCCAGTACAAGCACAGAAGGATTGCGTAGCATCACACGAGCAAGCACTAACCGTTGGCGTTCCCCGCCGGATAACCTTATTCCCCGATCACCGATAACGGTATCCAGACCCTGTGGCAATTTCCGTACAAAGGATGCCGAAGACGAGAACTGTAGCGCTTGCCACATCTGCTCTTCACTGGCATCAGGGTCAACCAAACGTAGATTTTCACGAATACTGGTATGAAACAAAAATGGATCTTGAGGCACATATCCGATTGAACTTCGCCACGCCAGCAATGAGCTTTCGCTCAGAGGCACACCATCAATGAGAATCTGACCACTCTCTGGACGAATCAGACCCATAATAAGATCAATCAGAGTACTTTTTCCTGCACCGGATTTACCTACAATAGCCGTCATGCCTTTAGCCGGGACTGTGACATTCGCTTCATGAAGAGCATACGTATTACTCCCCTCATAACGATAATTCACATGCTCACAGCTAATGGACCGCAGTAATTCCAAGGGCTGAATGGGACGCATATCCTCCACCATACCACTTGTGCTCACTTGAGCCTGGGTCTGGGCTTGGGCTTTCGCTTTCACCCGCATGGAACGCGGACCAGGACTAGACGGATCAGAGTCAGACTGAACTGCCGCACCTGTGAGGGGATTATGTATTTCACGACTTTTCTCCGTCTCCAGCTGTAGCTCACGAACAATCCGAAATGCAGGTAGCATGGAGCTGATATACTCCAGATTAGACTGAATCGAAGTGAATCTTGGCCACAGACGGGAGAAAATAAGAATAATAAGCAGCAGGCTCGCTGGGGGTACATTCAGCACACGCATCGAGAGATAGATGAATGCAGCAATAATGACGGCAGAAGATACCTTGTGGATTAACTGAGTTCCACTATTAAGCTTACTAAACTGGATAACGTTACGTTCAATTCGTCTACACATGCCATCAAACCAATGAATATGGGAATGTTCAAGCATGTTGCTTTTGATATCTTTTATCCCGTTAAAATGTTCTGTCAGCCCGTGGTAATATAGTTGCGAGAATTCAGATGTCTTATCTCCAATTTGCTTGGCACGTTTGACAAATTTCCTTAGAACAAAGAACAGCACTAATCCACAGACCAGTACAAGTGTAGTTAGTTTGGCGGATAGCCAGAAAGCAAGCCCGATCTGAATACCCGTAAAGATCAATGAGGCAGCCATCTGCAACATAATGTTTGTTCCTTGGCTAACCCGAGCCAGTTCAGTTGTTAATATATGGTTAAAATCGGATTTTCTTTTTTGGAGAAAAAATGGCCACCCCGCCATGAGAATTGAACGATAGGTTTCCAGGCGTAATGTCCGTATAAACTGCTGCTGAATTTTGGTGTTTCGAATCGTCTGCAGACGTTGCAACCACGCCTGACCCGAGAGAATGACGACAAAAGCACCAAGCACTAGCAGCAACTGATTGTTCTGAGATAACCCGCTTAAGGCATCAGAGATCCACGGGATCTGAATTCCCGCCGAGTTCATCTGAAATACACCAATTAAGCTCAGCATGGGAACCAACATATAAATGCCGATGCCTTCCATCAAGCTGATACTGATCATCCCAAGTAGATTCCAATAGAGTACCGGTCCAGTTACACTGCGTAATTTCCGCATATAAAACCGAAGTTCTGAAAGCATTGTGTTATCCCCTTTCCGCCATCGTGTTCCTTTTCATTCGACGCCAGAACCAGAGGAACGGACGTAACGGAAAATACAAAAAGTGCAAATAACGTGGGAGCGGAAACTGTTCCACATCCCAAGTGCTTGGGTACAATCGTTCAATGAAAAAAAACATTTTCTGTCTCCGGCTTCTCAGCGCAAACAGATAGGACTGGTAACTCTTCACGTGTGCAGGGCTTTCAACCATCTCATGCATAAACAGCACACCGTGTCTTGCAAGCCGCTCTCCTGCTTTTGAATTCGTAGATAACAGATTATGGTAGCTCGAACTCAGAGGTGTATTCAGCAAAGCTGAGACCAAGCGCAGAGCTTGCGTTCCAATCGCCACTCGTCCCTCCGCTTTCAAGCGTTTCATTAAAAGATCGGTGTTTATCTGCATTGTACGAATCATCTGATCAATATCCAAAAGCCAACGTAATCGGAACCAACCGTGGCGTGCACCATGTGTCACCAAATACACCCATAGATCTTCTTTCTCCAGCATTCGTACAGGGGTTTGAGTATACGTGCTCAACCGGCTTCGTTTCCACAACACCTCAAAATCGGACTCTTTGCCTGAATCCGGATTCAGGCGCCAATGAACCTCCACCTGTGTTCGTTTGACTGGATGCATATAACAGACATGATGTTCTCGCCATTTCCAGCTCTGGACCGCAGTAATGCGTCGCCCTTCCTTCGTGATGTATCCAAGCTTCTCCAGCACTTCCTCAGCGGCTTCGACATCCTCCAAAGGAATAAGGATATCCAGATCCTTCGATGTACGCATAGATATATCACCATACAGATCATGAGCCAGAGCCGGTCCCTTCAACGTGATATTACGAATCCCTTGTCCATCCAAGGTACTGCATACCTGCTCCATCTCAGCTGTCAGGTGTAACATACGAAATGTATTCGCTGTGTACTCCTGTCTAAGACTCTCCACGACATTTGCTGGAACAAATGACATATTGGCATGTTTGATCTGTAGATAAATGACCGAATATAGCCGATGATGGTATACCAAGCGCATAAATAGATTCCAATCGATGTTCTCCGCCATCGCTTCCAATAATGATGGCTGAGAAGTTGGATCACTTTGGATCATGAACAACATCAGCTTGAGTTCCTGCGGGAACCCCGTTGTATAATCTTCAAATTCAAGATTCATAGACAATCTCCCCAGACCCCTTCTCTGAACATT
Organism: Paenibacillus sp. DCT19; assembly: GCF_003268635.1. Lineage (NCBI taxonomy): Bacteria > Bacillati > Bacillota > Bacilli > Caryophanales > Paenibacillaceae > Paenibacillus > Paenibacillus sp. DCT19. Next base: position 2,069,258 of record NZ_CP029639.1, on the reverse strand, counting down.
GTTTACCAAACACACCAACAACGGTGTATTGATCCATCGTATCAGCTCCGGTCACGATTAGTTTCCCACTTCTGAGCCAGGCGTGAGCCATCATCTGTCCTTCTTTATTCCGAGCCGTTCCCATATAGAGCGTACTACTGATGTTGCGACGTTCTAGCATTTTCATTGCAGCAATAGCCATAACGAGACAGCGACTTTGCCATGGTGTAATTTTGCTTGCGAGCATAATTGCTTTGGACACATTCCGTAAGGTGACGATTTGACTACGATTCAAGCCAGTCATCGGGGTCTCATGCATGGGGATGCCGAGCCCTGGAGCAATTTTGGCAAAAGGCATAGCCTTAAGAATTCGCGCCACTCCGAGATAGAAGAAAGCTTCCCACAACATAAGACGCAGCGTGCTTGTTAATGAGAAGTACGCTTTGATTTTGTGAACTATTTTGCGAAACATCTTCTATTCTCCACGAGTGATGTTAATTAATCCCTCACGGGTCAAATGCTCCAGAAACAGCACAACCTGTTCACGACAAACCTCAGGATCGATCTCATATTCCGAGGCGAGTGTATTAACCAGCTCCGTCAATGTCCGCTCTTCCGCAATCAATTCCCAGATATGTCCCCCTGTACTGCCCAGATTGTAATACCTGCCACTTTGAATGCTCATCATCACCTTCTCGCCGCCCATATCACTGACGAGATGGCCTTCCTTCTGTACGAAACGATCCTGCTCATGGATTGGTTGGGTCATATTCATTGTTCTGTATACACTCCTTTGCGTACATGGTCTATGATCCGATCTACCATCTCAAACGCCGTAAAATCAGAGCCTGACCTCGTAATTCGGTGAACTTCTATACTTGCCGACAACCTAGAAACGGTCTCGAACAACCATTGTGCGAGTCCTTGACGTGATACAAGTGTGCTTCGGAACGTATGCGTACACAATAGATGCAACCGCTCCAATCCCATGACTTCTGTCATTTGAATGCTTGCTGAAGCTTCCTCTGGCCTCGGATCTAATTCGAATACTCCCGCAAGCGGAACAGCCCGATCATGAAAATAATGCTGAACAGGTATCGCATATTTCGTTACCTCGGCATGAATGGTGGCGTAGTTCTGCTCATTCATGCCAAAACCATCCAAGCTGGCTTGCCATAACTTCTGTTGCGGATACCCTGGCGATACAATCGCTCTTCCACCTGCATCCCACGTCAATGCAACCACATCATCGGTCATAAGCGGATAACCGCGTGAAGCGAGTGCGGCCGATAGTGTAGACTTTCCTGCACCAGAGTGACCAACAAATGCATACGCCCATCCATCAATGACTACGGCACTCCCATGAAGGGGAAGGATACCACGCTGCATCATCGTTACTGCCATACACGTACCCAGAATGTATAAACGAACTTTTTTCTCTTCGGCTCCCGGTTCAGGAGATACCAGGATACGCTGACCTTGCTCCATCAAGAAGAGACCTGTTCCAGCTACCCGAAAAAAAGGCTCCCATCTCTGCATACAAAGTTACTGTCCCCCACATCCCATGACTCCCACAGGGGGGTTAAATCGGTGGACTGGATGTATACGTCTGTGGTCTTCGTCTTCGGTTCATGACCACTCGGCACAATCCGGAGCTCCGGCATGTGAATCTGGCTTATCCAGTGTAATCCATAGGCTTCATAACGCAGAGACAACAGTAAACGCCTCCTCTTGGCAAGTTTGTGAAAGTGAATATTTAAAACGTCCACTTATTTCGGCTGAATTCCATATTCGATGCTGAGATGCCTCAAGGCATCATTCGTAATCAAAAGTGGACTTTTTGAACAACCTCTTAAAAAGTAAAAAAGCCCTTATATTCGTGGCTTAATAAGGGCGGAGGCGAAAAGAAAGCTATTGCCTTTCCGCCCTTTTAAGTATAATGACAAAGCTTATTGATTCTTACTTAGGAAACAGGTGGATCATACAGATCAGCATCGTGTTCTGTGATCCAGTCGATTTGTCTGTAACCTTTACCTGCGAGGGTTTGGTTTACTTCCAAAACTTCCAGTGCTGGTGCTTGCCATTGCTTTTTTTCGATTTGCATTGTATTCACCCCCTTTCATGAGCGCATGTAGGATCATGCATCCCTTCTGAATATCACATGGATATCAGAACTGACGAATGTACCGGTATACAATGAGGCTATGCATCATTAAGCGCAAGTCAGGATGTGATGCAAGCTCCGGACGAGGCTGGGGTATGTTTTGAAGAGCCGTGTAAATTCGATCTGTGTTTAATATGCCAGCTACTCGGCTATCAGAACACAGTGCCCGGATTTCACTTGTGAACGCTCCCCAATCCGGAATCATGCGATGTAACCAATCGGCTGGTTGAACACCTCGCACACGCTGATTCAGTCTCACATTATCCGGTAGCTCGGGTGAAGTTGCCCGGCGGATTAACGATCGATCTGTGCCTTGATTAACATATTGCTCAATCGGTACAGAAAGGCAAAACTGTATCACACGAGCATCACTCGTAGGATCTCGCTCCCATGCACGATAACGGAGTGAGCATTTGGTTGCCATCGCTCCATTTTTGCTTGCAATTGCCAGATTGTTGAACTTCTCCGCCCGTACTTTCAGAGCGTCTGCCTGGGCTCCACCCTGTAGTACAACCAGCGAACCCAAGCGATCCAATACGCCTGTCTTTTGTGCAAATTCCGGATGTATTAATTGATTGGTTGCGTTTGGAGTTGCACCATTACGAGAATTCTGAAACCTCTCTGGGTAGGCCTTTTGTGCTGTGATTCGGGCAATCCGTGAAAATTTCATCCCTGTACGTGAACTATACTGCTTCATTTCTTTTAACAGCCTCAGCCAGCGTCCACTACGCATCAAACTTGCATAATATTCTAGTGCCGGCCCCCAGGAGATCGTGAAGTTGCCTCTTGCTCCAGTGAGTAGAACACCCGCATCCTGCTGGCTAGCCTTTTCATAGAAGCCTCGAATCCAGAACGAGTTTTCAAAAAATTTATAAGGCATCTCCATCATGTCGAGCCATGTGTCCACTTCACTGAAGGGACTTCTACCTTCAAAATCAAGATAATTCTCCGAGATGTTCCCTACATGGTTCACTGTAGATCGAATGAAGGGCCGCTCATCCGCAAGCAACGTTTTGGGTGTATAATCTTTGAAATCAGACACCGGTACATAACTATAGGCATTCAGCGTTTTCCCCTGGCTTCGCAGTGTACCTGAAGCAAAGCCTACAACTGCTCCTGAATCCAGACCACCACTTAAAGCTGCAGCCACTTGCCGATGAGTCCGCAACCTTGTGCTTACAGCTTCTGCAAAAACCTCGCGGAATGCTTCTACATATTCTCCATCTGATTTGAGGCGAAGTGGTTCAACCTCATCCCAACGATGGTACTGATTCAACTCGATCTTACCGTCTCGAAATAACAGCGTATGCGCCGGTGGGAGCTGTCTCACACCCCGATATGCAGTCAATTGGATATCTGCTGCACCATGCATTGCAGGGATGGCGAGAAACTCGGATAACCAGGATTCGCTTAATTCTTTGGAAACTCCCTCTAACGATAGCAAGGGATTCATGAGGGTACAGAAAGCAAAGCGCTGTCCATCATGGCGGTAGTATAGCGATCTCATGCCTGTAATATCTCTAGCTGCAAACAAGGTACGCTTGCGATCATCCCAGATGGCAAATGCAAAATCTCCAAGCAGTTTGCTTGTCACGTCTGTCTGCCATCGTTGATAAGCTCTTAGAATTAACTCACTATCTGGCAATTCGACTAATTCTCTTCTCGATATCTGCAATTGGTCTGCTAATTGCTCCCGATTGTCCAGAATCGCGTCAGCCGTAATAGAGAGGCCGCTGACCTCGTCATATAGAGGTATTTTTTCATGAACAGATTCGGGTGTAATCCACTGCGCATGGCAACTCAGGAATGCTTCATTGCCTTTCCACACCCCAGTAGTATCTGCTGGAATATGACCCAGGCTGGCATACAGACGCCAACTATCCTCCCACAGTGCTTCTTGACCCTCGGTGTGAACAATCCCCGCAATAGCGCTCATGACTTTCCTCCCCGTAGAATCTTGCGCTGGGATGCCCAGGCACTAAGCTGATGACCAAATGGAATCAAGGATTTGATCCGCTGTATCTTGCTTTGCGTAGAGGCCAATTGTAACTTTAATCTCTCACGCTCGTTATAACCTCGCTCTAACCGGTGATCCGCAGCACGTAATGCAGCTTCCAGTTGCCTTATCGTTGCTAATGCAGCTAGGGTCGGATCGGTTGCTGACGCTTCTTGTGTATCCGTGGCATCTGATCTTTCATGCTCGGAATCAACGGTTACAACTTCAGGCTTTATTCGGTAATGAGATTGCCACTCACATCCGGTTGCTTTGGTGAATTGAAGTGTGAGTCGATCTACAACCTCTTGATCTGCACTCGCTTCATAGCGCACACCTGTCCATTGCTCTGCTTCCTCTAATTGCTGGCTATATCCCATTCGATGAAACAGATCTGCTCCAATGGTTCGGCAATACAGTTCAACTTCCTGACGATCCAGTATCTCTTTCCAGTTGTTAACAGAATCCTTGTGTGCTGCCTGATGTGATGACAAAAACGGATCACCTACACCCATACTGTAGAACATATTGGATTTCGTCGTATCCACAAACCGTCCATATTGCTCCATGCCCTGTTCATAGCCGATTCCGAGAAAGCTGCACAGCTTCTCCAGTTCGTCCTTAGGACTTGCGACGAGTTGTTCATACTTTATCTCATAAGCTTGAGGATGCTTCACCTCAAAGTAATCATTTAGCCTGAGCAAACCTAAGGTCAGGTCAACTGCTCTCATATTCAATTCGGGACTTTGTAAACTCTGAATGAGTTCGAATCCATTGCCTGAGTTACGATTAACTTTTTTGAACGATGCAGCAATGGAAAGTGGATTACGCTGGAGATGAATTCGCTTGGACTGTGGAAAAAGACGGTCAAGCCATTCCAGCATGTAATAGTAACGCGGAGATTTATCAATAACGAAGTCTGCCCCGCTGCCTTGTAAGAAACCATTATAGATTTCTAGGGCGAACTGTCGACACGCTTGTTCAAATACATCCTCAGATACCATCGCACTATAGAACTGACGAATGATGGCATTGCCACCATACGGGCGAGGGTCTACTTTAGCCAGATCGACCAGACTCATCAAGAACCACATTTCTTGTGTAGCAAATATGCGGCTGTGATTTTGTAACATGACGGTGGAGAGTGAACTTCCACTGCGGGGGACACAAAGTAAAAATACAAGACCGTTACCTTGAATATCTACCAATGGCATCCTCTCCTTTTGTTTATATAATAAGCATGCAGTTGGTATACTCAGCAAAACTTGAGGATCAGACGTGATTTCGTATGCCTAGACAATATATGTACTTTCGACAACGTTTTTGATACGTTATGTATTCATAGTTTTACTCTATGATACAAAATGTATCATGTCAATCTTTTATTTTCAATTTTTCATAATTTTCGTGCGAATCTTCGTTTCTGCCGTTGTGGAATCACCCCTCCATACCTATTCCGACCTTCTTCTCATTTATGACTTGTAGCCAAATAAAAAAAACTTCAGGATCTGTTCAATGAATGAACTGACCTGAAGCTCTATAGGGTTATGACATGAATTGCAGCCGATCGCTGTTACCCCGATACATTTATATCTGATCCAACCTTGGGTACACGTCCGCCCCACTGCTTCTGATCCTCCTGATCTGCAAGCTTGGCATCCGTGATTCCCTCCTGTACTTTGACCGTTAACAAGAAAGCAATACCTGCAACAAAGAAGAAAATCAAAGACAGTATTCCCCAACGACTTGAACCCGTTAATTGACCCACCAGTCCGAACACAAACGGCCCAAAGATAGAGGAAAATTTGCCTGTTATGTTCACGAATCCAAAATACTCACCTGTTCTGCCAGAAGGCATCAGATTACTGAACAAGGAACGTGCCGTAGATTGACTGACACCCTGCACGACACCAACAAGCCCGGCAAGTATATAGAAATGAAGCGCCTCTGTCATGAAATAACCGAGAATGACAATACATATGTACACCGACAAGCTTACCAGCAATACTCGTTTGGCTCCCCAACGCTGTGCCCAAGCCCCCAGTAATAACGTACAAGGGAAACCAACGAATTGGGTAATTAACAGCGCAAGCATAAGATCCGTAGTTCCAATACCAATGCTTGTCCCGTATATGGTAGCCATCAGGATAATGGTATTAATTCCATCGTTAAAAAACCAAAAGGCAACCAGCATGCGTATCAATTGAGGAAAACGTAACATCTGTTTGAACGTTTGACGCAATCTGCGCACGCCTACTCTAGCGTACCCTGTCCACGATTGTGGTAAATCTCTTGCCGCAGGACGGCGCGGAGCGAAGCGGAAGATCGGAATAGAGAACAGTAACCACCAGATCGCTACAGAGATAAAGGCAAGCCGAGTACCCGCTAATGTGCTACTTAAGCCAAACCAGCTTGGCTGTTGTATCATTAACAAGTTAATTGCTAACAGCAAACCTCCGCCAATGTAACCATATGCGTATCCTTTGGAAGAGACCATCTCTCGCCGTTCAATCGGCACTAGATCAGGCAACATGGCATCATAGAACGTATTACCGCCTGCAAAACCAATCGTAGAAATAATGAGCAGTACCGATGCCAGGAGCCAGTCTCCCTCCCCTACAATGCTGAATCCCAGTGTAGCGAGTATGCCTATGATGGCAAATACCCGAAGGAAGTCCCCTTTACGTCCTGATAGATCGGAAATTGTGCCTAGCAAAGGTGTAAGTAAAGCCACACATAACATACCGATGGAATGAGTGTACGCCAAATAAGACGCAGCCGTATCCGCGTCTAGTGTCGCTGCAGCGACTGAGGCATAAAAGACAGGAAGTACTGCCGCCAGCACTGTTGTTGCATAAGCCGAATTAGCCCAGTCATACATAATCCAAGCTTTAACCGCCCGTTTCTCCAAATAAAACCCTTCCTTTGCATGCATCCTCATATGGGATACCAGATCAATTTCATTTCGAGGTTATTCCAAAAGTCCGTTAAAGGCTGACAAAACATACCTTATGGCAACGCAACTTTTGAACTCGCACTTTTCTATTCTAAAGGAAGTTTATCATACTTGTTCCCGTTTTTTGTAAATTATCGCAGAGAAATTATACAAAAACATATGTTCCAATTGAAATAGTCTAAAATGAGGCTTAACATCCCATCTGGTGCGACTATTCCGAATGATTCAAAGATACTCGCCTCATAATTGTATCATTTTATATGCTCTCGCATCACATATCGTCCCCGCCCGTGAATATACTTAATTACCGACAGGCCAAACTGTGCCGCGTAATCAATGGGGGGTGCCTACATGTCAAATTCACACCAGCCTTACTCGTTCGTCGTATCCCGGGAAGATTGGTCGCTTCACCGCAAAGGGTACCAGGACCAACAGCGCCATCAGCAAAAGGTTAAAGATGTCATTAAGCAAAATCTTCCGGATCTGATCACGGAGGAAAACATCATCATGTCTGATGGAAAACAAATCATCAAGGTACCAATCCGCAGTCTGGATGAGTACCGTTTTGTGTATAACTACCAGAAGCAAAAACATGTGGGGCAAGGTGATGGTGACAGTCAGGTCGGTGACGTCATCGGTCGTGATCCTGCGTCGCAGAAGCCAGGAAAAGGCGAAAAAGCCGGCGATCAGCCCGGTCATGACATCGTGGAAGCGGAAGTTAGCATAGAGGAATTGGAAGATATGTTATTCGCAGAACTGGAGCTTCCAGATCTGAAACAGAAGGACAAAGATCTCATCGAGACACATACGGTCGTGTTCAACGATATTCGCAAAAAAGGAATGCAGTCTAACATTGATAAGAAACGAACCATTTTGGAGAACTTACGGCGAAATGCAACAACGGGCAATCCCGGCATTCATCACATCAGTCCTGACGATCTGCGGTATAAGACGTGGGAAGATAAGATCATTCCACAATCCAACGCTGTCATTATTGCCATGATGGATACTTCAGGGTCGATGGGCTCTTTCGAAAAATATTGCGCACGTAGCTTCTTCTTCTGGATGACTCGCTTCCTGCGTCGTCAATATGAGAAGGTGGAAATTGTATTCCTTGCCCATCATACCGAAGCGAAAGAGGTTACCGAAGAGGAATTCTTCACCCGCGGCGAGAGCGGCGGCACCATCTGTTCCTCCGTATATATGAAGGCACTGGATATTATTGATTCACGTTACCCTCCTTCCAGCTACAACATCTATCCGTTTCACTTCTCTGACGGAGATAATCTGACCTCTGACAACGAGCGTTGTGTGAAGCTGATCGGCGAATTAATGAAACGAAGCAACATGTTCGGATATGGCGAAGTGAATCAATATAATCGAAGCAGTACACTCATGTCTGCTTATCGCCATATCAAGATGGATCAGTTCATGTATTATGTGATCAAAGAAAAAAGCGAAGTGTACAAAGCTTTGCGCAGCTTTTTTCAGAAACGCGAAGGAGGCAGTGTAGGATGACCGATGAAATCCGCGACCTTGAATATGCCATTGACGAAATTATGGAGATTGCCGATGGATTCGGCCTAGATTACTATCCCATGCGTTATGAGATCTGCCCGTCCGACATCATCTACACCTTTGGTGCCTATGGTATGCCCACTCGTTTCAGCCACTGGAGCTTTGGCAAGACCTTTCACAAGATGAAGATGCAATACGATTTTGGACTCAGCAAAATATACGAGCTTGTGATCAACTCTAACCCTTGTTACGCCTTCTTGCTCGACGGAAACTCCCTTATCCAAAATAAACTCATTGTGGCACACGTGCTTGCACACTGTGACTTTTTCAAAAACAATGCCCGCTTCTCCAAGTCCAACCGCAATATGGTCGAGAGCATGGCAGCAACAGCCGACCGGATCAGCAACTATGAGATGGAATATGGTACGGAGGCCGTGGAGGCCTTCATCGATGCGGTCATTGCCATTCAGGAGCATGTTGATCCACAGCTTATCAAGCCCCGTCATTTGGACAAACAACGTTACATGGAAATGAAAGTACGGGAGCAACGTGGAGACAAAGCACCTAAACCTGAAGGACGGTATGATGATTTATGGGCTCTGGATGACAGACAGGTTGAGGAAACGCCTACGGACGGAATTCAAGTTCATCACTTCCCACCTGAGCCTGAAAAAGATGTGATGTGGTTCATTCAAGAGTTTTCCGAAGTGTTAACGGATTGGCAGCGGGATATTATGAGTATGATGCGCGAAGAAATGCTTTATTTCTGGCCACAGATGGAAACCAAGATCATGAACGAAGGCTGGGCTTCATACTGGCATCAACGCATTATACGCGAATTGGATCTAAGTAGTGAAGATACCATTGAATTCGCCAAGCTGAATTCCTCTGTCGTGCAGCCATCCAAACAAAGCCTGAATCCATATTATCTGGGACTGAAAATATTTGAGGGTATTGAGCGTAGATGGGATCATCCATCGAAAGATGAGCAGGAGCGTTTGGGACGCAAACCGGGTATGGGTCGTGCCAAAATGTTCGAGGTTCGCGAATTCGATTCAGACACCTCGTTTATCCGCAATTACATGACCAAACAGTTAACGGAAGACCTTGACCTATATGTATTTGAGAAAAAGGGCCCAGACTGGAAAATTACCGACAAGTCTTGGGAGAACATACGGGATCAACTTGTATTCTCACGCGTGAACGGCGGCTCTCCTTATCTCGTTGTTCAAGACGCAGACTATTTGCGAACCGGCGAGCTTGTCCTCAAACATCAATATGAAGGCATCGAACTGGATCTTAAATATATGGAGCGCACCCTTCCTTATCTCTACAAGTTGTGGGGACGCACAGTGCATCTGGAAACCCGTGTGGAAGAAAAACCAATCTGGTTCACCTATGATGGCAAGAAGCATCATCGCAAGTTTCTCTGAGATATCCTCACTTGAATGGCTCGATGAATCCGAATGGATTTAATGATTCAGTTTCTTATGTAATCTAATATGTATGTTTAACAAATAAAGCGGCAAGTCCCTGTAGAATGACGGGGACTTGCCGCTTGGCATGAATTAATTTTAAGATTGCTCTTCTAACCGCAGTGGAACGAAAAAGTGATCTTCAACCTCTTGAGCTGGCAGAGGACGACTGAAATAGTAACCCTGAATCTCTTTGCAGTCATTCTCCATTAAGATATCCAGCTGCCCCTTGGTCTCAATGCCTTCCGCAATAACTTCCATCTTCAAATGCTGAGCCATTGAAATAATCGTCGCGACAATCGCCTGATCACTCCGATTCTCCGTAATATCGGTGACAAACGAGCGATCAATCTTCAGCTTATGGATCGGATAATGCTTCAAATAACTGAGCGAGCTGTAGCCTGTACCAAAATCATCAAGGCTGATCTTCACGCCAAGTGAGGTAAGTTCATTAAGGATGTCCGCAGATACAGAAGCGTCCATCATCATGCTCTCTGTAATCTCCAGCTCCAGATATTTCGCTTCCAGCCCGGTTTCAAGCAGCGCATGTTGCACCTGCTCTAACAGGTTAGTCTGGTGGAACTGCAAGCTTGATAAGTTAACCGAGACCGGAATGAGCGGTCCACCAGCCTCATGCCATTGTTTCATCTGTCTGCAGGCTTCCCTTAGCGTCCAGTTCCCAATCGCATAGATCATGCCTGTCTCCTCTGCGAGTGGAATGAAGACATTGGGTGCCAGAATGCCTTTCTGTGGATGGTTCCAGCGAATAAGAGCTTCCACACCAATCATCCGGCTGTCCTCCGTTCGAATCTGAGGCTGGTAATACAGCAGCATCTCATCGCGCTCCAACGCTTTACGTAAATATCCTTCGAGCTCAATTCGCTCGTATAACTCTGAATCGAGTTGGGTTGTATAGAACTGAAAGCCGTTCTTACCATTTTTCTTCACTTCATACATAGCGGTATCTGCATGTTTCAATAAACTATCCGCTTCCGTCCCATGATCGGGGTACATCGCAATACCAATACTTGCGGTAACATAGAAGTCATTCTCTTTAAGTCGATATGGTAATTGAATTGCATTGACGATTCGCTCTGCAAGCTCAGCCACGCCAATCTCGTTTCTCTGATCATTAGCGACAACTAATGTGAATTCATCCCCGCCCATACGAGCCAACATAACATTATCCTCGGCTTTGGCATCCCAGGCTTGCATCGCATCCATGATCCGAACACTAACCTCTTGCAAGAAGATATCTCCGATGGAGTGCCCCAGCGAATCATTAATCATTTTGAAACGATCGATATCCATCACCATAACCGCGAATTTATGACCTGTTAACTCAGAGGATGCCAAAGTTGCCGCCAGTACATCATCCAGCTTTCGCCGGTTGGGTAACCCTGTAAGTGAATCATGCAGAGCTTGATAAAGAATATCCTCCTGTGCCTGCTTCTCCTCTGTGACATCCTTGATCAAAATATGACTCCCCATATGTTTACCTTCGATCATCACAGGCACAACACTAATATGCAAGTCACGCAATCGGCCATCCACGACTCTCATCGTTGCGTTGTAGTTGTGCTGATCCAGAAAACCATCTGCCCAAGCCACTTGCTGAATATCGTTTTGCCAATAAATCTCAACATTATCGAGAGTATGATCAATGCGTCGATTAATCACATATTGCTCTTCAAATCCTGTTATACGAGTAACTGCAGCATTAATGCCTTTGACGTAGCCTTCTCGATCCACAGATATAATAGCATCCGAATGGTTATGATACAGCGCTTGGTACCATTGTTCATTCTCATGGATACGCTGGTCTTTTTGAGAGAGACGTTGATTGAAGAAAATACCGAATAAGGTAAAGCCCAACGTAACAAACGTACCTGCCGCAATTAAATATGCGAGCATGTCGGGGTTCATCTGCATTCCATGGTGTTTTCCCATGACATGCCCATTATGAAATTGCGCAGCAGACATCCCCGTGTAGTGCATTCCCGTAATGCCGATTGCCATGATGAGTCCACTACCCAGTTTATACACCCATGTAAACCGTGAATGTCGATGCCTGAAAAAAAACATAAGCCACAATGCGGCAAAGGAAGCCCCAGCTGCAATCAATATGGATAAGATCACCTTAGATATCTCATACGTAATTGATGCGGACATCGCCGCCATCCCCACATAATGCATACTGCTAATCCCGACAGTCATAAGCAAGCCCGCGACAATGATTTGTCTCATCGACACAGACTCTCTACCCGCGATATGCAGAGCCACACCGGATGCAACGATGGCAAGCAGAACTGAAAGTGTAACTCCACCCGTTGAATAGGAAACGTTCATTGGGAGGGTGAAGGCCAACATGCCAACAAAATGCATCGACCAAATCCCTAGTCCCATCGACATTGCACCACAGGTGAGCCATACGTTTCTTGGCATCCCCTTAGCCAAGCTTACCCGCCCTGCAAGATCAAGTGCTGCGTACGAAGCTACTGCTGCAATAATGTAAGATAAAATAACAAGTTCCGAGTTGTACGTTCCATGTATGTGCTCCACTCCGTCTTTCCTTTCAACCGGCAAATGTCTTGTATGTATGTTAAAAGTAAAAAAAGAAGCGAGTGCTCTGTCCCGGTGACAGGCACTCCCTTCACTTCATTTAACTTGTAACCACAAACTCCAGCGAGCGGATACATCACGTATCCCTAGCTATATGCACATCTGAAATCCGTTTAATATTGATGTATATAGTCTAAACGTCCTACACACGAAAATCAACACTTATTTCCATATCTATCGTCTTTCATTTCATTGAATCAGACAAGAATTAAGCTTCATCATTTTCCAACAAGCAGTAGGTTACCGAATCCAGAGGTATCCCGATATGAATTCCCTGAAGCATCACTCCAGATCGATACACTATTACGCCTGCCTTCACCTGTGCTATCATCATTCACTTGTAGATCAAATCCGATCCACGGTATAGCATTGGTAGGCACCAGATCTAATGGAATTGCTGCTTCTATAATATAACCTGCATTCGTCAAACGTGTAGAAGATTGAAACTGATCCTGAAGAGCATTACCTCCAAAAGATGTTTCATTATCATAATTGATTCGATATTGAGCATCGTCCTCTTGATAAAACGACGTTTTGTTATGATTGAGATCAACAAAAACTTCAATGGAATCCTGCTCATATGCATTCACACTAGCTTTACTGAGTAACGGGTCTTTGACCTCTGCGAGTACATACAAGTATTGTTCATCCCATAACAATTGTGCTGTCGCTGTAGCCCCTGAGTTACCAAGAACCCACACATCGGTTTGAATGGAAGCTGCCTTTTTCCATATACGATCCTTCTGACCATCTAACACCGGGGTACCGTACGTGACCTTCGTATGTTTCAGCTTACTGCCTAATTTCAATTTGCCACGATTCCCCGGTTCATTCGGTTGTTTATCATTTACATCGTTCCAGACGACAATGGAGGTTTGACCGTCAGCCTGCTGATCCTTAATCCGAAAATCCATGGACAATGTTTTGCCTTCAGCAAGTACAGAGGCAGGTAACGGGATAGATGCATAAACGATATAACCGGTCGATGTCTCTTTTACTTTGTAAATTTTATGGTCCTTGCCTTTGCCTCCATCTCGTTCGAATGTATACTGCCCATTCAGTGGCTTGGGTTCTTTCTTCTTCTTAGAAGTAACAGTAAAATCATTCCCTGCTCCTTCTGTTGCTTCATATAATTCCTCTTCAAGGAAAACCTGCACTTGATCTCCCTTATGTCGGGAGGTGTCCTGTATCTCTATGCGAAGATTCACCTTTTTATCGTCCCACAGCACGCTGGCTTGCCCCGTAACATCCGATGTACCTTCTACCCGATGGGCAACTTGCACACCTTTCACAGCTCCCCAAAGTATATCTTCCTTTCCTTTGGAATCCGGCGTAGCAGGGCTGGCCTTGCTTGCTGTCCATTCGTTGCGATACACCGGCAGTGTTGTCTTATCAACCAAAGCCCAGTATGCAGGTTTCGCTTTCAATTTCCGATCAAATAAAAGCGGTGCATCTTTGCGTCCCTGCACGGGATGATTATCCAGCCATGTTCCATCGTCGGCAAGCCCCCAGACAGTTACGCTGTCCAGCACTCCACGCTGATCAAACTCCTGAAACAGATCGAATAATTCCTTATACCGGTATGCCTGCTGCATCATGAGTTCATCCGTAACAGGCTTCTCCTGTTCCGATGAACCTGAATAGATAGACACATCCAGCTCCGTCACTTGTATATTGACCCCTAGCGCAACAATTCGCTCGAAAGCTTCACGGATTTGCTGTACGTTTGGCCCATACATGGACACATGCATCTGAAATCCGACCGCATCAATGGGTGTACCTTTTGCGAGCAACTTTTCTACCAAATTCACCATATCATTCAGTTTATTAATGCTGCCTTCCAGCCCATAATCGTTGATGACCAGCACAGCGTTAGGGTCAGCTTCACGCGCATACCGGAACGCAAGTTCAATGTAATCATTGTCATCGCCGTCACCATCGACATCACCAATGATATCTCTCCACTTGGAACCACTAGCCTGATTACGCAGACCTCCTCCATCGGAAATGACCTCATTGACGACGTCCCAAGTATGCACTTTGCCTTGATATCGATGCATGATTGTCTGAATATGTGTCTTCATCCGTGCAAGAAGTTGTTCCCTAGTCGCTGGCTGCGATACATCATCTGGACTTGTAAAAAACCATTCGGGGACTTGGCTATGCCACACTAACGTATGACCTCTCACCCGCATATTGTTGTTTTCGGCAAACTCAACCAATCGATCCGTATCCGTCCAGACAAACTCTCCCTCACGTGGCTGCATCGCATCGATCTTCATAAAATTACCCGCAGTGATACTGTTAAAATGCTTGACTAGCAACTGAGCATGTGGATCTTGTGGGTTTAGAGCTGACAAGTCAATGGCCGCCCCAACGTCATAGGATGTTCCCAGCGTACTTGCTAGGTTCGGAATGTCCTGTTCGATTTCGAGTGGAGCTACCGCTGTAATAACAACATCGTCGATGTAAAATGGAATCGTATCTGACTCTGTCACATTTCCAGACGGTTTCCACGGCGTTTCCGCGTAGAATCGAAAGCCAGTAATTCCACTACTTTCACTTGGAACGACGACATCCGCCTCGATTTTCTTCCATTGACCCTTGGTTAGATTTGTTGAAGCAAACGTAGCATACTCTCGGGTTGAACTGTCGTTATGGTACTCCTTCTCCAAAGAACCATTAATCACTTGAGTAGCTGGTCCTTCATCATACATCGCCCAAAAGGAAACATGCACGGTACTTCCCTTTTCCAAGTGATTTAACACCTCAATGAGCGGTCCATGAAATGTTTCAGTACGGGAGGACGTCTTCAAGCTACGCATGCTGTTATAACCAATGCCTGTGACAATACTTAGCTGTTCAGAACCTCGTGGGCGCCAGTTCCCTACCTGATCATCCTCAAAATCGGCTACAAACAGCTGTTCACCAGGTTCACCTGGATTCTCCGGCTCCGGTGCAGGAGTAACCCGTCGCAATTGGAACGAATCCAACATATAACTACTCGTTGGGTCATCACTTTCTAAGTACAATAACAGATCTGTTCCTTGCTGATAGCTGTACTGCCCCTGTAACTTAACCCATCCCTGATCGGTTACAGGGATAGCCGTATTCACTTGATCGTATTGTGCAGCCTGAGTACCTTCACGACGCTCAACGGTAAATTTAAGATTAGACGGCGTCGCCCCAGGCAACAGCTTCACATATCCTGTTATTTCATAGACAGCATGTTTCTCCAATATATTCGTTACGGATAAGGCAGGCCCATTCCACGCAGCAGTTCGGCTTGTCGTCTGGAGAGCATGTGTACCTTCGTATGCATCTTCCTCCGTCACTGCAAGTGTAACGTTGCCTCTAGGTATCCACCCTTGGGACGTGCCCTCTTCATAAGAATGAGACAGCAATAGTTCACCCTCACTCGCTGCCTCAGCACCTATCTTTCCCAGACTCGTCAAAGGCAGTACACTGATTACCATGACCATTGTCAAGCACAAGCTCCACCATTTTCGATATCTCATCCCATTGCCTCCTTCGCACTTCTTTTTAAGCTTCAATTCCTTTGTAAACACTTTCATTATATAGACCGCCAAGAGATTTAATTACCATCTTGTTCCATTTCAACTTTTACCATCAGCAACCTTCAGCAGGGAATACGCCTAGCTTTAGATGAAGCATATCGATCACCCAATTACACACAAAAAAAGAACAGCCATTGGCTGTCCTCTCTTTGTTAATATTGCCACCTATTCAGGCACAGGTGCTGTTGTATGACGAATAACTAGATTGGAAGGCTCCGTAACTACCGGGGGGTATAGTCTGGATTCTCGACCATTGCAATCAGATACTCAATCGACTTAATTCCAATTGAATATATATTTTGATTAATGGTCGTTAGTCCAGGCTTAAACACCTGCGCATAGTATGTATTGTCAAAGCCAATAACCGATATATCCTCAGGTACACGCAGACCATGCCGTTCAATTTCTTGAATCGCTCCAAATGCAGACATGTCTGAAGCACAGACAATGCCAGTAGGATGATCCTTCAGGGCTAATAGTCTTCTTGCCGCCTTACCCCACCATCAAATGAATAATCACATTCCTCCAAATAGATGGTCGAATATGGGATATCACAGAGCCGCAGTCCTTCTTTGTACCCGTCCAGCCTTAGATTCGCTACCGCCGATCCTAATGTACCCGAAATATATGCGATCCGGCGATGCCCGAGCTCAACTAAATGTTTAACACTCATGCCGATAGCATTCGCGTTATCTGTTGTGATATATCCAGCTCGTTTGCCAAACAAATCGGTGTCCACAAACATCGTTGGAATCTCTGCATGAATCAGTTCTTGAATACTTTGGTTTTCCCTTCCTTCGCCAAATACAACAACACCATCCACATTACGGCTACGACAATGCTTGATGAATGAGTAGCCAGGGTCATCGAAACGTGTAGATAAACGAACAAGATCATATCCACTGTTCTCCAGCGCTGTTTTGATCCCTTCCAGTAATTCCGATACAAATGGATTGGTAAACGGAACGGTTAAGAGAACACCTACTGTCCAAGAGCGACGTTTAACTAATCCACGTGCGACCACATTCGGTTGATATTTTAATAGTTCGATGGCTATATTGACTTTTTTTCTAGTTTTATCACTTACATCCGGATAGTCATTCAGCACTTTGGAAACGGTTGCAACAGATACGCCCGCTTCTTTGGCCACATCATGGATAGAAGCCATCTGATCACCTCAACCTCTTATAAATCCCCTGTCTCCGACTGCTTTCGCTAACGCATCGGCAGGTTTGTCTACCCATTATAGCTCAAAACAGCCAGAAACGGTAATACCGGTTCCAACAGGTGTATTATCTACAACTTAATGATCCAGTTTCTGCAGATCTACTGCCAATTGCTCCATCGTTGTGGCGAATACAGCCAGCTCCTGAGAACGGGATGCTTGACTCTGTGCCCCCTGTGATGTATGTTCTGATTCTTTCTGTACATGGCTGAGCTTCTTCATAATCTGTTCTAGATTAGCCTGAATCTTACCTTGCGCATCGCGAGAACTCGCTGCAAGCTTACGCACCTCACTCGCAACCACCTCGAAGCCCCGACCGAACTCCCCGGCATGTGCAGCTTCAATTGCTGCATTCAATCCTACAAGGTGACTCTGATCTGAAATTTCACGGATCAGTTCTCCCATCTTACCGATCTGATTAATCTCTCCTGTTAACTCTTCCAGCAATTTATGTGCTTGATCCTGGGAAGCTGCCGTCTGCATAGCTACATCGGAGATCGCTCGTGCATTTTCATTCAGTTCAGTGATCATACCTGTCAACTGTTGTGTAATTTGCGTAATCGCCAGCAACGTATTTTGTTGATCCGCAGCGAGATGATGCAGCTTTTCTTTTTCTTTTTTCTCATAAGCTTCCAGTACAAGCTGAGAGTCCAGATTGAACATTTTGCTAAGTGCCTGAATGATGGGATGCCATGACTCTGGAATGACCTGCTGGAAAATGGTTGTCGCAATATCGAGATAGACCATATATGTACCTAAATAATAATCTTCAGACAATCCAATTCGTGAGTGTACCAGCCCAATCTCAATGCGTTGATGAATATAGGCGTCATCCACGACACCATCTGTCATCGATAACCAATACATGCGTTGTGTTTCTTTTAATCGGTCAATGTTCGAGAATCGAGCAATCAGATCCACCAGTTCAGGATAGTTGCCTACATGTCTGTAAAAGTGATCAACAACTTCATTGACTACCTTCTCAAAAACAGGCCGGTGAGCGGCAAGTAACTGCAAATCCTTGTTTGTTAGTCCAATATAATCGAGTTGTTTCTGTCTTGCTGCAGTAATACTCATAGTGATGTAATCGACTCCTTAGTAAGCTATAAGAGGTTGTTCAAAAAGTCCGCTTTTGATTACGAATGATGCGCGAGCGGCATCTCAACATCGAATATGGAATTCAGCCGAAATAAGTGGATGCTTACGCAGCTTGTTTCCTTCGGAAACATGTAGTTGCTCACGTAGTTTGCCTACGCTCCGCTACTCCATTTCTGCTTCATCCCATCTTCTCGATACTGAAAACCGATCTTTTTGAACACGTACTATAAGAAACTTTAATTTCTAAATATTGTATAGATTATAGACTAAATGGCCTACCTTTTCATAAACCATTAGAACTATTTTGTCATAAATTTGTACTGAATTGTGATTAAACTCACTTCATTTCTACGTAAATCATGTAAAAAGGCTCTCAATCCTGCCGTGAAGGAGCCTCACAGCAGGCATTAAGAGCCTGATCCGGAATGGTCTGATATTCGGTCAGCGATTCAATAAACTGCCCACATAGCGCAATAACTCATTGGCACTCGCCGCAGTGTAGCCATGTTCCTCGATTAATCGCTTAATGACTTCGTTCATTCGTTTTAACTGCGTCGCATCCGGAGTTTTCGTTGATGTCGTAATCTTGACAATGTCTTTCAGATCAGCAAACAGCTTTTTCTCAATCGCTTCACGCAGTCGATCATGACTGCTATATTCGAACTTGCGCTCCTTGCGGGAGTATGCTGAGATTCGGATCAAAATCTCTTCCCGGAACGCTTTTTTCGCATTTTCAGAAATTCCAATCTGCTCCTCAATCGAACGCATCAAGCGCTCATCTGGATCCATCTCCTCATCCGTCAATGGATCTCGAATTTTGGACCAGTTGCAGAAAGCTTCAATATTATCAAGGTAGTTCTCAAACAATGTTTTTGCAGACTCCTCGAATGAATAAACAAACGCTTTTTGCACTTCTTTCTTCGCAAGCTCGTCATATTCTTTGCGAGCCAGAGCAATAAAGTTCAGATAACGTTCACGCTCTTCTTTCGAGATAGAAGCATGCTGATCCAGACCATCCTTGATCGCCCGTAGGATATCCAGCGCGTTAATGCACTGAAGATTTTGCTTAATCAAAGCACTGGATATCCGGTTGATGACGTACCGCGGATCGATTCCCGACATCCCTTCATCCAAATACTCATTTTGCATTTCACGCAGATCCGCTTCCTTGTACCCTTCAACTTCCTCGCCATCATACATCCGCATTTTCTTAACCAGATCCATACCTTGTTTCTTCGTTTCTTTCAAGCGGGTAAGTATTGAGAAAATGGCTGCTGTCCGCAGCGCATGCGGCGCAATGTGAACATGCTTCATGTCACTTTGTTGAATGAGTTTCTCATAAATTTTCTCTTCCTCAGACACCTTCAGATTGTAAGGTATCGGCATTACAATCATCCGGGATTGCAGAGCCTCGTTCTTTTTGTTGGAAATAAACGATTTGTACTCCGATTCATTCGTATGTGCAACAATCATTTCATCCGCACTGATTAATGCAAATCGTCCAGCCTTGAAATTCCCTTCTTGCGTTAAAGATAACAAGTTCCAGAGAAATTTCTCATCACATTTCAGCATCTCCTGAAACTCCATGAGTCCACGGTTCGCCTTATTAAGCTCCCCATCGAAACGATAAGCACGCGGATCAGACTCCGAACCAAACTCGGTAATCGTGGAGAAGTCAATGCTCCCTGTGAGGTCTGCGATATCCTGAGATTTCGGATCAGATGGACTGAATGTTCCGATCCCTACACGGTTATCTTCCGAAATGACGACTCGTTCCACCTTCACCCGGCTAATATCTCCGCCATATTCTGTACGAAGCCGCATCTGGCAGGAAGGGCATAGGTTGCCTTCAATTCGAACACCTATTTCCTTCTCCACTTCTGGACGAAGCTCCAGTGGAATGAGATGTAAAGGCTCCTCATGCATTGGGCATCCCTCAATGGCGTACACTGCACCCTTTTCTGTACGGGAGAACTTCTCCAAGCCACGTTTCAGTAACGTCACCAGTGTAGATTTCCCTCCGCTAACGGGTCCCATAAGTAATAATATCCGTTTACGTACATCTAATCGGCGTGCTGCTGAATGGAAATATTCCTCGACTAGCTTCTCAATGGAACGATCCAAGCCAAAAATCTCTTGTTCAAAAAACTTGTATCGTTTCTGTCCACCCACTTCTTCCACGCCGAATGATTCAATCATCTGATACACTCGTGCGTGAGCCGTCATTGCCGGAGTCGGATCTTCTCTCAGCAGTGCGATGTAATCCTCAAATGTTCCGTTCCATGACAAACGGTCACTCTCTGCCCGATGTTCCGCAACGCGTTCAAAAATATTCATGCTTGGTACCTCCCATGGCTCCTTTAGTGTGATTGTCAACCATTCCGAATGGTATGAAGAAATCAATAGAATTGCGGCTCCTGCTTGAATACCCATCTGCGGTCCGGATTAGTCCCGCCACCCTCTGTCCAAACGACTGATATTGTTGTGAAAAGTGTATTACATACCTATGCGGCAAATTGGATAAGTTGACCTCTTTTTTTCAATTCGTAGGTCTTAATTTTACCCTTTCCTTGTTCTATCAGACATCTTGGCCCTCAGAAAAAAAAGAACTGATATGCTATAATAAAGGTTCTAATTCAGGAAAACGGACAGCACTTAGCAAGGAAGAGGATCTACTTAGGAAAGGAGAAGCGGGAATGGCCATACAATACGAAACCGAATTATATCCACCTGTAAAAGCATTCTTCGAGAAGCGGGGATACACCGTGAGAGCCGAAGTAAAGCATTGTGATCTGGTTGGCATCAGGGCAGATGAGGACGTACCTTTAATTGTGGAGATGAAGAAGTCCTTCAACCTGTCTCTCCTTCTACAAGGGATGCAGCGATTGAAACTAAGTCCAAACGTATATTTAGCGGTAGAACGTAACCGTAGCAAACGCGGAGCGGTGAACCAACGCTGGAGTGAATTGACCGCAGTCTGCACTAAACTGGAACTTGGCTTGATCGCTGTCACGTTCTACAAAACCAAATCGCCTCTGATTGACGTCCTCTGTGAACCCACCTCACTGAATCATGCGCTCCCTTCAGCTTCTCGTAAAGGCGGAGTAAGACGGCAGCGGCTTCTAAAGGAATTCGATGAACGTACCGGGGATTACAATACAGGGGGGAGCACACGAAGGCCCTTGATTACGGCTTACCGCGAAAAAGCATTACGTGTTGCTGCTGCTTTAAGGAGCGAAGGTGAAGCTTCGCCAGCTATGATTGTGAAACAAACAGGAGTGGGTTCGACCGCATCGATTCTGCAGAAAAATTATTACGGCTGGTTCGAACGAGTATCCCGGGGAAATACATCCTTACCGTTAAGGGAATTGAGGCTCTTACAGCACATGCACATATGCTTGATCAACAGGATCTGCTAGAACGTCGCATGAATGAGTTGGAATGGAGTAACGATTTGGAGCATGTTGCTGAAGAGGTATTATCCTATATAGCTGGAAAAGAGGACTGAACTACGGGATGCACCTTCCCGTTTGTATGATTCAACCAACCATGATTCGAATCGACGCATATCGCTGCGACGTTTATACAAAAAAGCGCCTATCGTTTCCTCATGGGGAACGACAGGCGCTTTATATGTCATATCGTTTGAATTAGAAGCTGTTTGCTACTTCAGCAGCCAGTTTCAAACCAGCATTAACGATATTTTCGGAGTTATCAGGGGAAGCATTGTGTCCTTCAACGATAACCAGTTCAGGGTTTTGGATACCCCAGAAGTTCAATACGTTTGTTACATATTTAACGGACATTTCTACAGAAGCCATAGGCTCTACAGAATATACGCCACCACGTGCGTTAAGCAATGCTACTTTTTTGTCGCCAACCAGACCTACAGGGCCTTCAGCAGTGTATTTGAACATTTTACCAGCTTGGCTCAGGTAAGAAATGTAGTTTACCAATGGAGCAGGAACTGTGAAGTTCCAGAGCGGGAATGCAAATACAACTTTGTCAGCTGCCAAAAATTGATCTTGCAATTGTGCAGCAAGTGCAGCTGCTTTTTGTTCTGCTGGTGTTGCTTCGATACCGTTAGCTGCTTTGTAACCACCAGTGATTACATCGTTACCGTAGTAAGGGATATCTGTATTGTAAAGATCCAACTCAGTTACTGTGTCACCTGGGTGGGATTCTTTGTATGCACTCAAGAATGCATCATACAATTTAACGCTCACTGCTTGATCCGCAGGGCGGTCGTTTGCTTTAACAAATAAAATATTAGCCATGTTTGGTTTCCCCCGTTAGTTTAAAATGATAAGTGCTGTAGGCACTAAATTAAAATTGCCGCCCTATTTATAAGGGCACAACTTATTAATACACATTATATATAAAAATGTTAGTGGATGCAATAACGTAATTACTTCGGACGCATATGGAATAGAACCCGCAGCCTGAAATGTACGTATAACAACCATCTCAGGCGCAGATCCAATTTTTTGCTTCTATAATATTTGGTTATTTTCTATTGTTCAATTAACTACGTGCCGTAAATTCGGCAATGGACTCGCTGATTAGGTTCATGCCAAGTAACAGCTCATCTCGACCAGGATGACTGAAGTTCAATCGAATATGACGGTGGTCTTGTTCTCCTGTAGAACAGAGAGAGCCTGGTAAAAAAGATACACCTTTTAACAGAGCAGCTTTAAGCAACGCCCCACTATCTAATCCTTCAGGTAACTCCACCCATAAATACATGCCCCCTTGGGGTATATCGTAGTTGGAGCCCTTCCAGCCAGGTCTCTTCAACAATTCCAGCATCAACTTAAGCCTGGTCTTGTATTCCCGGTTCAATAATGATAAATGATCGGTCCAGCGAAAAGGAGAATGTGCTAACAGTTGATACAACAATCGCTGATTCATTGGGCTGGATTGTCCATCCGCAATCCGTTTCACCGATGCCATTGCCTGAATTAAGGCTGGATGACCTGCTGCCCATCCTGTACGTAATGCTGGCGCAACCGTTTTGCTGAACGAACCAATGTACAAGACATGTCCACCCTGATCTGCTGTATCCAATGCGAAGAGTGAGGGGTACTTGCGATAGAAATCCTCCGTCTGCAGTCCATCAAAATGCAATTCACCGTACGAATCATCCTCTACAAGCAGCACACCATAACGAGAACATAAGTCCAATACCGCCTCGCGCCGCTCCATGCTCCATAACGCACCCGTGGGATTACAGAAACTAGGTGCAGCAAAAAGCAGCTTCGGCCTCACCTGCTGCATATGGCGTTCCAATTGATCCGGCAATATCCCATCAGAGTCACCCATAACAGGTACAATAGTAGCTCCTTGCATCTCCAAAACTTCGAGGCAGCCTGGAGATGTGGGATGTTCAACTAGAACAGAATCCCCCGGCTCTAACAGCAGCCTCATGACGAGATCAATAGCCTGCTGTGTTCCTGTGGTTAACAGGATCTGCTCAGGAATTGTTCGGATGCCTTTACGCGTGTTCCAGTCCTTGTCCAGCCACTCTCTTAGCGGTCTGTATCCTGCCGGCTCACCATATTGAAGTGCAGAGGGACCCGAACTAAATACAGACACAGCCGCTTCTTCCAGCAGTTTAAACGGGAACAGTTCCTCTGCTGGCAATTCCTCCGCTAGAGAGATGAAATAATCCTTGTCAGACATTTTGCGAATATCTCTTAGCGGTGAAGACAACAGTCTGTTTGTACGGGAGGCGAAGAAATATCTCATTGGTCTCGTTCTCCTTTCGTCCCTATTCCAAGCTATGCACATAGCTCGTAGCCACTACAACCTATTCCAGAAGAACACAGAATATGACGATTGTACATGTCACCTAACGAATCCTAGAACGCGAGAGTTATGAAATGTGGCTCATCAAGAGATGGATTTTGTCTGTCTGGCACACAACGCATACCGCTCGATAGCTTGCGCTCTACTGCTCACGTCTAGCTTCACATAGATTTTACGCAAATAGTTGTCGATCGAACGACGGCTAACGTTGATCTCACTCGCTATTTTATCATAGGTTACCCCTTGAACAATTCTTTCCATAATAAAATTTTCTGTTTCCGTCAAATCTACGATGAATTCTTCCGCTCTCGATTCAATCGGCTCTGCCCACTCTGCGCTCGTCAACCAAGACATCGGCATGGATACATAACCTTCGCGCAGTCCAGATATCAGATGAATCAGTTGGCTAGGGGATGCCTGCTTGGACAGCATTCCGCTTGCCCCGAGATTCATAAGATGACGGAATAACTTCACGTTATCCTCATCCGTAAGAATAACGATATGACTGTGCGCTGATACCGTTTTTATTTCGGAAATAAATTGATCTGCTTGACCTTCAGGAAGTCGGTAATCCATCAATACCAAATCAGGCTGATTAGCTTTCACCAAGTCAAGTCCTTCTGTTCCCGTCGAAGTCATACCACGTACCAACAGATCCTGCTGTTCCTCCAAAATTAGTTTTGTTCCCAGCATGCTGGTGGGGTGGATATCTACGATGACCACCTGCCATACTTTTTTCATTGTTGTTCCCCCTGGTTATGTATTGGACAAATTTGCTTTTCTATCCTTCGACTTCACTCTTCACCTTTGCCTGCGACAGTCCACGTATAGAAGAAGCATGCGCTGCAAAATGTCGAAATTTGAAGAAAAATAAGTGATAAGGCTAAAAATAAGCCCTACAATCGTTCTATAATGTGATAAAATACCATTTATTCCATTTATTTAGGTCACAATATAGTATAATTCTCCTGTATCACTAGCTAAAAAGGTCGAAAAACTTGCCCAAAGTTCCTACTTATTGCATCTATAAGAAATTGTATCCTAGGACTTCCTTCCGATGCAATCTCTTTTTATCCTATTACTGAAAGAATTTCATTTTTGCGTAATCAATAGGGGCATGATAGAATGAGGATTGGAATTTTTTTAGTACCTATAAATAACCAGGAGTGATGATATGAAACCTTCTGCTCAACCTTCTGACACCCATCACACCCGGAGCACCAAAAGCAAGGCCGGTTCTTCAATTAAACTGTTTCTGGTCATGTGGATTGTGCTCATTGCACTCGGAGTAATCGGAACCTACTATTATAGTAACCATCTCCAGCGGCAGATGATTGATCAGCTTCAGACACATAATCAACAGCAGATTAACGCATTGAAATCAGAATACGAAAAGCAGCTAACAACGATATCGAAGGAAGTTTCTGATCTTCAGGGACAAGTGCAATCCTTCAATGAATTGCTGAATTTCACCAAGGACAATGCAAGCGACAAAACGGACAATAGCAACAAATTGTATACCCAACTGAGCGAAGTCAAAAAACAACTGGAGACCCTCCAGAAAAAGATGGATCTGCTCAAATGATTACACCCGTTAAACAGGTTAATCGTTTTTTTATGCTTGCACTCGCTCCATTTGTTGGACTTATGCTCTGTCTGCTGCTGTTCCGTCCTTCGCTTGAACCGGCTAGTCTAATGGATCTATCGCTGCCTGAAGAGACAATCACGCCTCAAACCCAGGCGATTCGTCAGAATCTCTCAGGGGCTGAAGAAGCTGCTGTTCAAACATCTTCTTCTATTAAAAAGACAACGCAATTATACAATCAAACAACAAGTACAATGTCAGCTCTCGTGCAAAAGGCGACGGCACAAGCCACTCGCCCAGAAGCGATCTACAATCAACGGATCTCGTCTAAACTAGGCGTTCCATTTGAACGAATTAACAGTGACCGTCTTACAATTGAGATGTACCGTGTTAATCCAGGCACCTATAAGGGCTATGCAATGAAAATCAAGCTTAAGGACCCTACAGCGATGCAGATGGCTCTCAGTAGTGAAGCTGGAAGGTCAGAGACGACTATGCAGGCCGTCAAACGTAATGGAGCTATTGCTGGAATTAATGCGGGCGGCTTCGCTGATAGCGGAGGCAAACGTTATCCTCTCAGTACAACCGTCATGGACGGAAAGTACGTAAATGGGTTTCAAGCTAGTTTTAAAGATTTATTTTTTGTAGGACTGAACGATGCAGGTAAGCTCGTCGGTGGCAAGTTTTTTGACAAAGGCTCCCTAGATCGCCTGCAACCACAATTTGGAGCTACGTTTGTGCCTGTATTGCTTCAAAATGGTCGTAAAACGCCTATACCCGCCAAGTGGAAGGTATCTCCTAAGCGGGCTCCACGTACGGTCATCGGCAATTATAAGGATGATCAGCTATTGATTATCGTAGTGGATGGTTATAACGAGAAAGGCAGCTCCGGGGCAACCTTAGAAGAGCTACAAGGCCGACTGTACAAGCTTGGCGTCGTTGACGCTTATAATCTGGACGGAGGCGGATCTTCGTCACTGGTTCTGAACAATCGGGTGGTCAACAATCCATCAGATGGAAATCTCAGACCTGTACCTACTCACTTTTTATTTTATAAATAAACTGTATAGGCATTCCTTTTCTTCCCATATTGGTTATAATAGAAGAAATTGAGATTGTGCAGGAGGTGGCAAGTATATGTCGTTCTCATTGACATTCTGGATTATCGCAATCGTACTCGCTTTGTATATGACAGGCATCCTGACTGCATCCTACAACAATGACAAAACGAAAGGTCTCTGATGGCCAAGCCTCTTCGCGGAAGAGGCTTTTTTCTTTGCCTATAGAGATTGTAGACGACACAACAAGAGACAAGGATTATAAAGAATGTAGTCATTCTTCTAATTCTTGTCTCTTATACTTTGTGCACGAAGAATTGCATCATCGCTACAATGAGACTGCATCATCAATAGCGCGCCGCCGAATTGTTTCCTACAGTTATAACAGGTGTATGTTCAATCTGACAGCGAACAGAGTCCCCTCCTACGAGTTGCACGTAGATTCGTTCATGTTCTACTGGTTCTCCCGCCATAAGTTTGATTAATTGCTCTGCCGCCAATGAACCCCATTTTCGTTTGGAATAATCAATCGTGACGAGCCTTGGACTAACGTAACTGCTGAGTTCAATATTATCAAATCCAATGACGTGAACGTCTTGTCCAACCTGTAGTTCACTGCTGGCAATCTGGTTGCATAACCCAATCGCCATCTCATCGTTCAAGCAGAATACGCCAACAGGGCTCGTAAATTCTTGAATGATCTGATTGGCAGCCATTTCTCCGCCACTTTTCTCGAAATCTCCCGTAATCTCCATCCACTCTACGTTGGGTTCACGCTCTGTAACCTGCCTTACCGCCTTCATACGCTGTACTGAGTCGAAAGAGCCTTCTGGACCTGTCACCACATAGATTTTCGTAAACCCTTGTTCAATGAGATGCTCCATTGCAAGCGTTGCTCCAGCCTTATTATCCAGCAAAACCTGATTGATGTTCGGATGATCTAATTCCCGGTCAAGCACAACGATTTTGTGTCCACGATCAGCATACTGTAGCAATTCTTCACTGGCAAACGTGTGATCCAGTATGATGGCTCCATCGATCATTCGTTCCGGAAGCATCCGGTGAGACTCTTTACCACTGCATACAATTAAGTCATACCCTTGTGCATTACAGACCGCCTTCATGCCAGTGAGCAAGTCTCCATAGACATCTCCGCTAAAATCGGTCAGAAATACGCCTACAATTTTGGATTCCCTCTTCTTCAACGTCCTTGCAGCAGCATTAGGAACATAGTTCAGCTCTTTGGCGATGGCCAAAATCTTGGAGCTTGTTTCATCTGTCACTTTGTTGCTACCATTCAGTGCATACGACACGGTGGAGATCGAAACCCCCGCCTTCTTGGCGATATCCTTAATACTGACCACATTCTTCGCTCCCCTGTTATATGGATCAGGCTCCCCAGATCAGAGAACCCGACGTCTTCTATGTGCTTTAAATATTCAAAATGACGTTTTGTTTAAGCGAGACCTTTCAGTAGCCTCGCTTAAACTCTAACGGACTACACTAATTTGAAGCTACCCTCTTGAGTATCGCGGCTATTTGGCCCTACATAGACGTTGAATGCACCTTTGTCACTGCGATAACTCAGATCCGAGTGGTGATAGCGAAGCTGGGCTTCATTTAGCGTAAATGTTGCTGTGCCCGTTTCACCTGGAGCCAGCTCCAGCTTGACGTAATCTTTTAACTCTCGCATCGGTCGCACTACTTCACCAGTTACATCCCGCACATATAACTGAACCGTCTCCACACCTGTACGTTCTCCAGTGTTTGTTACCTTTACCTTAATAGTCAGGGGAAGCTCATTGCTCAACTCTTGGCTTGAGATATCAAGTGAACCATACTCGAACGTGGTATAAGATAGACCGTAACCAAACGGCAACAATGGGTCATTCGGGCTATCAATATATTTGGAAACATAGCGCTCTTCAGTCTTCTCCGGATTCAATGGGCGGCCGGTATTAAAATGATTGTAGTACACAGGAACTTGACCTACCGATTGAGGGAAGGACATCGTCAAGCGACCAGAAGGGTTCACCACGCCTGTCAGGACATCAGCTATTGCTGCCCCGCCTTCACTACCCGGGAACCATGCTTCAAGCACAGCATCCGATTCTCCCCATACACCATGCAGATCAAGTGGGCGACCATTGAAGATGACACTCGCCAACGGTTTACCTGTTGTTTTCAAATGCTTAATGAGCTCTAATTGTGCTGCTGGCAAACGAATATCGGTGCGTGATCCACCCTCACCACTCATCTCTGAATCTTCACCCAGCGCAAGCACAATCAGATCTGCCTTGCTTGCAACTTCAAGCGCTTCCGCAATCTGCTCAGATGTAATCGTGTGCACACCACTGCCTTGAGCCAGATGAACTTGATCTGTGCCAAGACGTTTCTGCAATGTGCTTCCCAGCTTAACTGCATCTGCTTTTACGCCTTCACATGACCACCATCCCAGAATATCCTCACTCTCGGCAAATGGTCCAATCAGAGCAACATGTGCTTGCGGATTCAGCGGAAGAACGTTGTTCACATTTTTCAGCAGCACTGCAGACTTGGTAGCCAGCTCATAGGACACCTGACGGTGTTCCTTCGAGAACACGATCTCCCGCTCACGTTCTGGATTAGCTGCACGGATCGGATTATCGAACAAGCCTAATTTTTCTTTGAGCTGCAATATACGAAGTACCGCTTCATCCACAAGCTTCTCGTTCACTTCACCACTTGCAATCAACGCAGGTAGATGGTGAACATAGCACGGTGTCATCATTTCGATATCCACGCCAGCGCGGATGGCACGATATGCAGCTTCACGATCATCCTCCGCTGCCCCGTGGGCAATCATCTCACGAATGGAAGCCCAATCCGAGATAAGCACCCCTTCGAATCCCCATTCCTCACGCAAAATGTTACGCATAAGCTTCTCATTACCACTAGCTGGGATACCGTCCACTGTATTGAATGACGCCATGACCATCTCTACACCCGCATCAAGCGCAGCTTTATAAGCAGGTAAATAATACTCCCGCAGATTGCGCTCTGACATATCTACCGTGTTGTAATCCCGACCACCCTCTGCTGCACCATATGCAGCAAAGTGTTTTACACAAGCCGCAAGACGGTCTGTCTCCTCCTTCAGATTGTCCCCCTGATATCCACGAACAAAGGCCGCCGCGAACAAGCTGTTCAGATAAGGATCTTCTCCTGTTGTTTCCATGACACGACCCCAGCGAGGATCACGAACCAAATCCACCATAGGGGCAAACGTAACGTGTAAACCAGAGACTGCGGATTCACGTGCTGCAATCTCAGCAGATTTCTCCGCTAACTGGGTATCCCATGAACAGCCAATTGCCAGCGGGATGGGGAAAATGGTTTTGAAACCATGCACAACATCTGCCATGAACAAAAGTGGGATACCAAGTCGGCTTTTTTCCATATAAGCTTGCTGCACATCAATAATCGCCTGAGCACCGGACAAACCTAGAATGGAGCCGCTGGCCTCCACAGACTGTTTGGTGATACCCATCTCTTCCATCGGCCCTGTAATCTGCCCCTGCGTATCCGTCCCTTCATAAAAGTTAGAAGTTAATTGGAGCAGCTGGGCTGTCTTTTCCTCCAAAGTCATCTGCCCCACCAGATCAATCAATTGCTCATTATTCATCATGTATTCCTCCACACCTCATTGAATTGAAGAACCCGGCTGCATATTTAACTACGCACCGGGTTCGGGTGGATGAGACAGGTTACTTCCACCATGTCCCATCTACTTCCTGAATCTTCACTTAAAATTGTTCGTTCAGCTCATCCAGGTAAGGTTGAACCAGAGACATTTTACTGTTCACCCATTCTTTCCAGTTAGCCTCCAGATCTCCACTTTTGAGAATCAGGTTTGCATATTCGTTCTGGTAATCGAATGAAGCCTGACTTTTCGCTTTGGAGTCGTATAGGTTGACATCCCAGTCGTATGTTGCCAGCGATTGGCCCTCTGTTCCGAGTTTTGCTTTTTCCTCGAACAGTTTCACAGCACGATCGCGGTAATCCTTTTTGATCGCAGGGTTGACTACACTGAAATCGTCACCGAGCAGATACAATCCTTCGAAACGAGCTGGGTACTTATCTTCCAGAACCGTTCCTTCTGGCAGTAAGCTCACCAATTCATTGTTCTCATCGTACTTCCAATCGGTTCCTTCAAAGCCCATGTTGATGAGCAATTGTCCTTCTTTGGTTGCGGAATAGTCAATCAGATCCATGATACGTTCAAACTTCTCGTCACTAATCTCCGGATTGAAGATCAATGCGGACCAGAAGTTGGCTTGCTCCAGGTTACGATATTTACCGTCGTCACCAAGAACGATTGCCGTGTGAACCATCTCATCACTATCTACACCTAGATTTTTGCGAATATCCGAATCCAGACCTTGTCTGTATGAAGCAAGTCCACCCAGACTGGTTACTGCTGCTGTACCTGTTACTTTAAAGTTGTTCTGACCTTCATTGTTCTTCCATGTGTAGAACTCAGGGTTAAGCAATCCATCTTTGTATGCTTGTTGCATCAATTTTAGCCCTGTAAGTGTTTCAGGCTCTGCTGGTCCCCAGTGGAACTGACCGTCTTCACCTTTGAAGAACGGAGAATCTGTGATCGCATGCACGCTGTTTGGCATAATGATGTTTGTCATCGCATCAGCGGCGTTATAGGACAGGGGTACAAGTTTGTTCCCCACTTTGCCTGGATCTTTCTCTTTTACAAGTGCAGCATATTCATTCAATTCAGATGTGGTATACGCATCCTTCAATTCGAAACCAACCGCTTCTGCCCAGTCCTTACGAAGAGCAATAACACCGATTTGGTTTGTTAGTGGATCAGCAGGTTTGTTCTCATAATAAATCGGTCTAGGCAAGAGATACGTTCCACCTGTCAGCTCCTCCAATTTATCACCAAGCCCTGTCAAGTTATAAGCTGCAGCAACATTAGGCCAGCGCTCTTTCCAGTCATCCGGGAATTTGTAGAACAAACCTTGATCAATGTTATTCAGCGCATCCCCGTGAACGTAGTTCCATACCGATACATCCGGCAAGTCACCGGAGTTGATCCACAGACGAAGCTTCTCACCCCATGAATCCCAATCGATATAGTTGTAGTCCCAAGTTACGTTGAATTTGTCTGTCCAGAACTTATGGAAGTCATTATCCAAATTTCCGTTTTTAATTTCCGTCAGGTTCGCTACAGAGATGGTCAGGTTATCTTTGTAATTGCCATCAGCGTCCTTTTCGTTACTGCCTTCTGAGCCACCATTAGAACAAGCCGTCACCACCAGCATCAATAAACAAAGTGTGATAGCAAAGATCGATCTAACTGACAACTTTTTGTTCGTGTTCATGCTCTTACCCCATGTTTGTAGTTGAATTTCCAAGCCTACTGGTGTCCAAAAAGGACGTTCGATGCTGCTGATACCAACAGGCATCTTGCGTAATCAAAAGCGTTTTTTTGAATGACTTCTATACGTATAATCAGGTTTTGATTGCCCCTGTTAATACCCCTTTGGCAAAGTGCTTTTGCAGCATTGGGAAGAAACACATAATCGGAACCATCGTTACAAATACAGCCGCCATCTTCATTCCCATAGAGAAGTTGCTCACTTGGGTTGCATCGACACTAGATGCATTGGATGCATTCGTCTGAGACGTAACAATGATCGTCCTGAGCACATTCTGCAAAGGTAACTGATCGGCTTTTCGAAGGAAGATCATCGCATCATACCAACTGTTCCAGTAAGCTACACCATAGAAGAGTGTGATGGTCGCTATAATCGGTGTCGCCAGTGGAAGAACGACAGAGAATAGGATTCTCCATTCACCCGCTCCATCCAGTCTCGCTGACTCCATCAAGGACTCTGGCAAGGTATAGAAGTAGTTCATCATTAGGATCATATTGAAGGCACTGAAGCTTCCCGCGAGGATCACTGACCACAACGTGCCTGTAAGATGCAACGATTTCATAATGAGATACAGTGGTACAATCCCACCGTTAAAGATCATGGTGAACAGCACCAGGAAAAACAGAAACTTTTTGAATGGAAAATTGTTACGGCTCAAGCCGTAAGCCATACTTGTTGTCAGGAACAAGCTAAGCGGCAATCCAATGACCAGCAAAATAAGTGTGTTTTTGTACCCCGAAATGATACTTCCATCAGCGAATAATGCTCGGTACGAATCCAGTGTGAACTCTTTCGGGAACATCAGAAATGGATTTTCAGCGTACTCTTTTTGTGTTGCAAATGAGATCATGATGACATTCCAGAACGGAATTAGAATCATCAATGCAAGCACAAGTAGAATGGCAAATATGATGTAATCGAGAAAGGTCATTTTTTCAGTGCCAATTCTCGGCTTCTTGTTCGCTTTCTTACTCATTCGTTACTCCTCCTCTCTTATCGGAACAATCCGTCTCCGCCAAGCCATTTCGCAAATCGGTCAGCGAGAAGCAACAAAATCATGTTCACGATGGAACGGAATAGGCTGACTGC
The DNA here is from genome assembly GCF_003268635.1 of Paenibacillus sp. DCT19. Classification (NCBI taxonomy): domain Bacteria; kingdom Bacillati; phylum Bacillota; class Bacilli; order Caryophanales; family Paenibacillaceae; genus Paenibacillus; species Paenibacillus sp. DCT19. The sequence continues at coordinate 2,035,672 of NZ_CP029639.1, read as the reverse complement.
TGTCGAGAATGAGAAATCGGTTGAAGACTGGAACGTGATTCGATAGATGTATACATCGAGTACTTCTGATACATTTTTGGTTGCGGCGTTGGCTAAGTTGAAGATCTGGTCGAAACCGGAAGACATTAGCCCACCAACCGACAGAATAAACATAACCGTGATCGTTGGAAGAATGTTAGGCAGTGTAATACGGAACATCTGCTGCATACGAGAAGCTCCGTCAATCTGTGCTGATTCATACTGATCCTGGTCAATACCGGAGATTGCGGCAAGGAAGATAATTGCGCCCCATCCACTTGATTTCCAAATATCAGTCAATAACAGCATCGGTACAAAGTTTGATTCGGAACCTAAGAAGTTAATCGTTGGCAATCCGAGTAATCCAAGCGCACTGTTTACCAGTCCGTCATATGCCAACACATTGATAACTACCCCCGATACAATGATCCAGGACAGGAAGTGTGGGAAGGTAAGGACGGTTTGGAACCATTTCTTCCCTCTGCGCATTCGCAATTCATTCAGCAACAACGCCAGAATGATCGGGAATGGGAACTGGATGATCAGTTTCAGAATATTGATGTACAGCGTGCGCCACACGGCATCAATAAAGGTCGGGTCACGGAAAACATATTTAAAATTCTCAAATCCACTCCATGGACTACCCCAGATTCCCAGGTTCGCCTTGTAGTCTTTGAATGCCAGAGATAGACCTCCCATTGGCATGTAGGCGAATAGGATCAACCAGACAAGTCCCGGTATCAGCAGGGTATATGTCATTCGGTGCTTCCAGATTTCACTCCAGAGCGAATTGCCTTTCACGTGTCCCTTCAGCTTTTTGCTGGGTCCTTCGGCTGCAGGTTTCATTTGCATCTCCTCACTCTACTTTGGTCTTGTCGTTATACAGAAAATCAAACATCGTTCTTAGGTGCTGTTCCCAAAATCTCCATTCATGCGTGCCTGGTGTCTCCACATATCGAAATTCAAAAGCGGTATCCTGCATGTACTCGGCAAATGCTCGATTCATCTCGACAAATGGATCATGATCACCACAGCAACTCAGAATACGGGGTAAGGTTCCACCCTGCTGCAACAAGTTGGCTGACAAGGTGTATAGATCCTGATCAGGCTTCACTGTCAGCTGTTCACCAAAAACCGCTTTCATTTCTTTGATCATGCCTGGAGGCATCATAGGATCTTGTAAACGTTTCTGAATATCCGTCACACCCGATAAGGAAACGACTTTGCGATATCGTTCCGGATAGGTCAGTGCACATTTCAGTGCACCGTATCCACCCATGGATAAACCGGCAACATACGTCTTCGCTGGATCGGAATTCAGATTAAGCTGACGCTTGCATAAGTCAGGTAACTCCTGAGTGATGTAGTGGAAGTAATTCAGGCCGTATTCCATATCCGTGTAATAGCTTCGATTCGCTTCTGGCATAATGATGGTACAGCCATACTGCTGAGCGTACATTTCGATTGTCGTCAGACGCTGCCATGTACTTGCATTATCGCCTGCCCCATGTAGCAGATATAGCGTACCGCCTGAAGTCTCTCCAGAGTCGCTGGATACAACATGTATGCTCGTATTCATACATAATGTGGGTGATCCCGTTTCGATCGTGATATGCGCCATTTGTAACCCCTTTCATTATCAACTGCCGCCTTCACTCTACTCTGTTAGCGGTGTTTGAATGCAGCATGTCGTAGATTCCCCTGTAGTGTGCTGGGTTATCGAAACGATTCTCTCGAATCGTTTCAAATTCGATCAACTTTAATATATATGGACTTGTAAAACCCATAATTATCTTGGAAGCGATTTCTTCGAATCGTTTCGAATAAATCATAATCCCGATCAGTAAATCCTGTCAATAACCTTTTTACAATTTTCGCGCTTTTTTTATTAAAAAACGTGGTTCGCAACGAATATATTACGCTAAAAGACACTTTTTCAGGGAACTACCTGCTTTTTCGTAACCGTTTTCACATTATTCATTGACATCAATCTCGGAATGTACTAACATAAGCCCTAATTTTGGATTTCGTTACGGAAACGTTTCACCAACCTACTTCACTAGGGTTTCACCCGACGAAAGGTGGTTTATATATGACTAACAAGCTAAATAGATTTGTCCATAAAATAAAGAATGATCAACTTAACGTGTTGTCTGCTCGCGTTTTGCGTAACGGGAAGCTCATAGCACAATGGGATCGCGATCAAGATGCTCGCCGTTTACAGCACTCCATCAGTAAATCTTTCACATGCATGGCTGTTGGCCTTGCGATTGAAGAAGGCTTACTTCACCTTAATTCAACACTTGGCGAGTATTTCACATACGATAATCTCCCCTCCATCTCTGAGACGTTTTTTCCTCCACAGCAGTTAACGTTGGGGGATCTGCTTCGTATGTCTTCAGGACATAACAATCCTCCGCTACACGTAGAAGAACGTGCTTCTTTGGAAGAGAAGGATTGGGTCAAATATTACATGTCGCTACCTTTAGATCGGATGCCAGGGGAACAATTTACATACAGCAGTGGGGATACATTCATGATCTCTGCTCTGTTTCAAGCAGCAACCGGGCAAACCGTGAAAGACTATTTAACCCCCGTTTATTTGAACCACTCGGTATACATGACGTTGATTGGGAAACCTCTCCACTTGGTGTCACTTTGGGTTGCGCAGGTCTTTGGATTAGTAATGAGGAATTAAGTCGATTCGGGCAATTGCTTCTTCAGGAGGGCAACTGGAGGGGGCAGCAGCTTATACGTGCTGAGTGGATTCGAAGTGCTACACGTAGACAGATTATGACATCTGGAGCCGGTGATTGGGGTAAAGGTTACGGATATCAATTCTGGATGTGTTCGCATGATGCATATCGTGCCGATGGAGCTCACGGTCAACTGTGTATCATTTTGCCTGCACAGCAAGCCGTCATCTCGATCAACAGTGAAGAAGATCAAATGCAACAGATTCTTGACGCTGTGTGGACTGAGATTCTCCCGATCCTATCCTAAACAAGAAACAAATGATAAGATCAACTACACGTGCTTGAGTTATCTCTCTCCTATCCATGTGTTAATCTAGTCTTCAAAAAGAAAAAACGCCATGGAGTGTTCCTCCATGACGTAATCTTATTACCCGTGCTGTGGAAGCTGGGTCATTTCATCTAAACATTGTGCGCATATGTAACGCTCTTTGAACTCATTGACTTCTTCCATGGATCCGCAGAAAATACATTTTGGGCGATATCTCTCCAAAATAATATGATCCCCTTGAACTAGGATTTCTACAGGATCTCCCTCATTCATTTGATACCTTTTACGCAAAGATTTAGGCAATACGATCCTACCCAATTGGTCAACTTTGCGAACGACTCCAGCTGGCTTCATAGCTACGGCACACCTCTCCTATCTCACTCTAAATTTCTAGGTACATTTGTACTAAGTTTATAGATTCGCCAACATTTTGTCGAATCCTGCTGGAAATAAACATTTTTTGTCCTTTTTTTTGAAAAATGTTTTTTTTGACCATTCGTAACCTGTTCGCAGGATGGAACCCCGGTCAATCTAGACCCGGGAATTCCAGTTGACGCAATGCCTCATAGGCGATAATCGCTGCAGAATTGGAGAGGTTCAACGACCTTACGTCACCTGTCATTGGCATTCTCATGCACGTTTCTGGGTTAGCTGCAATGAGTTCCGGCGGAAGGCCTTTGGTTTCTTTACCAAAAACGAGAAAATCCCCATCACGGAATTCAAAATCGCTATACCGATTTTTCGCCTTCGTCGTTGCGTAGAAAAATCGTCCTTCAGGGAATTTCTCTTGAACTTCAGCAAAAGAATCATGATATTCAATGTGTACAGCATGCCAGTAATCCAAGCCTGCACGCTTCAGTGTAGCGTCATCCGTACGAAAGCCCAGTGGGTGAACCAGATGTAGGTGGATGCCGGTAGCCGCGCATGTGCGGGATATATTGCCCGTATTCGCAGGAATTTCGGGCTCAACCAGAACAATGTGTAAAGCCATATAGGTTCGATCTCCTTTTTATTCATGTTTAACGACAATCCCTTAATCTTAAAGAAAAGCCCTCCACACGTCAATGTGGAAGGCTCTGGAAAGGCACAGATGCAACGTTTGAGAGGTTGTTCATATCGTCCGCTTTTGATTACAAAGGATGCTTACCTTTTGAACACATGCTTTAATGCGCCTATCTCTTGTTGATCTGTAACTCTCTCCTCTTTACCCGTTCGTTTGTTGGAAATGGTTCATAAAGTCCGTGAGTGCTTTCACACTCTCATATGGAGCTGCATTATAAATGGATGCTCGCAGTCCACCTACGCTACGGTGCCCTTTCAGACCTACAAATCCTTCTTGCTCAGAAGCCTTAATAAACTGTTTTTCCAACTCCTCAGTCGCCAGACGGAATGTCACATTCATCAAGGAACGGTCATTAACATCTACGCAACCACGATAGAAGTCTCCGGAAGAATCAATCGTACTATAGAGCAATTCTGCTTTCTTCTTATTCTTTTGCTCAACACCTGTTAGGCCACCTTGTTCTTCAATCCATTTCAACACTTCATTCACCATATATACCGAGAAAGAAGGCGGTGTGTTATAAAGGGAATTATTATCTACATGTGTGCTGTAACGGAACATGGTTGGGATTGTTTTCGGTGACTCACTCACTAGCTCTTCACGAGCAATGACAACCGTAATTCCTGATGGTCCCAAGTTCTTTTGCGCACCAGCATAGATCATTCCGAATTGATTCAAGTCAAATGGCTTACAGAAGATATCACTGGACATATCTGCAATCAGAGGCACAGAGCCGGTGTCTGGGAAGTCCTTGAACTGTGTCCCTTCAATCGTCTCATTGGATGTCAAATGCACATAAGCGCTGTTTTCTGGCAGGCTCAGATTCGATACATCTGGTAGCTTCATGAATTTGTCGGCTTCGGACGAAGCGACTACTTGGGTCTCACCGATCAATTTAGCCTCAGACAGTGCTTTTTTAGCCCAGCTGCCTGTATTTACGTAACTGGCTGTCTGACCCGCACCGAGCATGTTCATAGGCAACATAGCGAATTGTGTACTCGCACCGCCCTGTAAAAACAGAACCTTGTAACCTTTTGGGTTACCAAGCAAAGATAACAAACGATCTTGAGCTTCGTTATGTACCGATTCGTACACAGCTCCACGGTGGGACATCTCCATAATCGACATACCTGTATTACGAAAATCAACAAATTCCGCCTGAGCACGCTCCAAAACCTCAAGTGGCAGTGCCGCTGGTCCTGCATTAAAATTATACGCTCTCTTTGTCAAAATATCCCCGCCCTTTCCATCCATAGCTTACATAAGAAGTAAATATTATCGCTATGATATCAGTATTCCCTATATGCTTCAAGTGAAATAAGCACTGAAAACACAATCTGAGCTATCAAATTCCTTTATCACCCTGCAAAGTTAAAGCACTACAACATTTCAATTCGAGGAAAAGCCTCCGAGAACGAATCCCGGAGGCTTTTTCTGAATGAGGAACAGTCTGTTCCAACTGGATTAGCAGTCGAAGTAGAGGCTGTACTCGTGCGGATGAATGCGAATCGCTACTGCTTTAGCTTCATCACGCTTGAGGTTGATATAGTTATCAATGAATTCTTTAGTGAATACGCCGCCTTCAGTCAAGAACTCGTTATCAGCTGCCAATGCATCAAGCGCTTCTTCCAAAGAAGCTGGCACGCTGCGGATGTTTTCTTTATCTGCATCGGACAGGTCATAGATATTTTTGTCCAATGGACCATATCCAAGCTCTGTTGGGTTGATTTTACGTTTGATTCCGTCCAGACCAGCCATCAACATTGCGGAGAATGCCAAGTAAGGGTTAGCTGTGGAGTCAGGTGTACGGAACTCGATACGACAACCTTTAGGTGTCACTGCTGCAACTGGGATACGAACTGCTGCAGAACGGTTACCTTTGGAGTAAACCAAGTTAACTGGTGCTTCATAACCAGGTACGAGACGTTTGAATGAGTTCGTACTAGGGTTAGTCAAAGCGATCAGTGCTGGAGCGTGGTACAGAATACCTCCGATGTAGTGCAAAGCCATTTCGCTCAGGTTAGCATATCCCGCTTTGTCATAGAACAATGGGGAATCGCCATCGAAGATGGATTGGTGTACGTGCATGCCGCTACCGTTGTCACCGAACAATGGTTTTGGCATGAAAGTTGCTACTTTGCCATATTGACGTGCAGTGTTGTGCACGATGTATTTGTATACAAGCAGGTTATCTGCTGTTTTCTTCAACGTATCAAAGCGGAAGTTGATTTCGGCTTGACCTGCTGTCGCCACTTCGTGGTGGTGACGCTCGATGGACAAACCTGCTTCTTCCAAGAGACGACACATTTCACTACGAATATCTTGTTGCGTATCAACTGGAGCTACTGGAACATATCCGCCTTTAGTGCGAACTTTGAAGCCCAGGTTACCGCCTTCTTCTTTGCGGTTTGTGTTCCAAGATGCTTCTTCGGAATCTACATAGTAAGAAGAGCTGTTCGTACCGCTCTCGTAACGTACATCGTCGAAGATGAAGAACTCGGACTCAGGTGCGAAGAATGCTGCTGTACCAACGCCGCTTTCTTGCAGGAAAGCTTCTGCTTTAACAGCGATGCTACGTGGGTCACGCTCATAACGCTCACCATCAGGTGTGAAGATATCACACATTACATTCAATGTAGGGTGTGCTGTGAACGGATCGACATATGTCGCTTCAGGGTCTGGCATCATAACCATATCGGACTCTTCAATTCCACGGAAACCTTGGATAGAAGAACCATCAAAAGCTACTCCATTTACGAATGTGTCTGCATCAACAGCCGAAGCTGGCAACGAGATGTGATGTGCACGACCAGCTAAATCTACAAAACGAAAATCTACCCACTCGATGTTGTTCTCTTGAATTGATTTCAATACGTTTTCAACCGACATGTATTCGTCCTCCCAAATATTCCGAACAATAAACAACCCCACTAATGAAAATGTCCATATTCGAATTTTTTTCTGTCGTCATTATAAAATCTCAAACATGACATCGTCAATACTTATGTAAGGTATTTTTTGCGAAGATGTTAGCTATACTTACATTTTATAAATACACCCACTTCACTTAACAACATGCACAAGCTATATTTAATCGATTTAATGCGGTAAAGCGGGTAGTTTTATACCTAAATTGTGGAAAAAACTTCACATCATAAATGTTTCTTATCACCATTGATTAATAAATCCATTCAATGCCCAAAAGAATGAAAAACCGGACATCCTCAAGCTGCATTCATGTTGAATGAACGGCCTGTAGATGTCCGGAAGCTATGCTCATATAACTTTCTTTATGAATTATACGCCAACTCTAGCTGGAAAGAACTCTGCTGGTTGTTTAGCTGTATTGAATGTTTTACCTACGATTGGTGCCAACTTCTCAAGATCCTGCAACAGGTTCGCGAATTGATCAGGGAACAACGATTGTACACCGTCTCCTGTCATGGAGTTATCTGGATCCGTATGCATCTCAATAATCAGACCATTAGCACCCGCTGCAACAGAAGCCTTCGTCATTGGCTCAACGAGCTCACGACGTCCAGTTCCGTGACTTGGGTCTGAAATGACTGGCAGATGGCTCAGAGACTGCAATACAGGGATTGCTGACAAGTCGAGCGTGTTACGAGTGTAAGATTCAAATGTACGGATACCACGCTCACAGAGCATTACGTTAGGGTTACCGCCTGCAAGAATGTATTCTGCTGCATTCAACAGCTCATCATAAGTCGCACTAAATCCACGTTTCAACAGGACAGGTTTACCGCACTCGCCCAATTTGCGCAACAGATCAAAATTCTGCATATTACGTGTACCTACCTGCAGAATATCAGCGTACTCTGCACAGATATCTACATATTCTGGTGTCATGACCTCTGTGATGGTTAACAGATCATGCTTCTTACCTGCTTCAGCCATCATGATCAGACCTTCCACGCCTGTACCTTGGAAGCTGTATGGACCTGTACGTGGTTTAAACGCACCACCACGAAGTACCTGTCCCCCTGCTGCTTTGACCAGGCCAGCGATCTCATCAATCTGTGCAGCCGATTCAACCGCACAAGGTCCACCCATAACGACAAGTTCTTTACCGCCAATGTCAACGCCCTTAATCGAAATCACTGTATCTTCCGGGTGGAAGTCACGACTAGCCAATTTGTAAGACTTCGAGATTTTGACTACATTCTCTACACCCTTCATTTGGCGAAGATGCTCCTGCATTTTCGGTTCAACCTTGCCGATCAAGCCGATGATTGTACGATCTTCTCCACGTGAAATATGAACCTGAAGACCTTCCTTTTCAATTACGGCTACAATATCCTGAATCTGTTCCTCCGGAGTAGCTTTACCTGCAATAACGATCATAATATATTCCCATCCTTCCTTGTATGTGAGGTTATTCAATATGTCCGTTTCTGATTACGAACCATAAAAGCACTCATAAGAAGTGCATCTGATTATCAACTTTTCTCTGTCGCGCTTAAACGCTTGTTCGCTTTTAAGCTTTTAATCACTAAAGTAAATATACCATAGTCTGCCTTCTTCGTCAAGGACCCCATACGTTTGTACATCATCCAAAAAAAAAAGAATCTTGCGCTTAGGTTCTCCCGACAAAGGAGGACTAGCACAAGATTCTTTCGTAATTTAGGTTGTACGTGTTTTCTCGCGAACAGGGGTAACAGTTTACTCATATTCACTGTACGTTTGATTTCCCACGTCTCTGGTTGATCATGCTCATACTGCTCCAGATACGTGATGACTTCCTTCGTAATCGGTGTCGGTGTTGATGCTCCTGAAGTAACCGCTACTTTGTTCACGCCCTTCAGCCATTCTTGCTGAATTTCAGATACATCTGACACACGATAAGCTGTGACACCCGCGATTTCTTCGGAAACCTGAGCCAGCCGGTTTGAATTGTTACTCCGCGGATCACCAACAACGATAACGAGATCCGACTGTCCTGCCTGTTCAGCCACAGCTTCCTGACGAACCTGTGTAGCTAAACATATCTCATTGTGAATTTCAGCGCCTGGAAATTTCTCCAGCAGACGACTCATAATATGTTTGATGTCCCATTGGCTCATTGTGGTCTGATTGGTAATCAGAATTTTGCCACTTGGTACATTCAATTGCTCGATCTCTTCTTCCTTTTCAATCAGATGAACCTGATCCGGAGCAACACCTATGGCACCCTCAGGTTCTGGATGATTCTTTTTGCCGATATAGATAATCTGATACCCCTCAGCCGTCTTCTCGCGAATAAGGTCATGGGTTTTCGTTACATCTGGACAAGTCGCATCCACTGTAGTCAGCCCTTTATCACGTGCCAGCTTACGGACTTCTGGAGATACACCATGTGCTGTAAAAATAACAGTGCCACTCTCTACCTGGCTCAAAATTTCCATCCGATTAGGCCCATCCAATGTGACAATGCCTTCATCTTCAAAGGAATCTGTCACATGTTTGTTGTGCACAATCATTCCCAATATATATATAGGCCGGGGTAGATCTAGATTACGTGCAGCCTGACGTGCCAATACCATGGCATCCACAACTCCGTAACAATATCCCCGTGGCGAAATTCGCAGTACTTCCACTTTGGTTGCCACCCGCTTTCTTTCTTCGGCAAATTTGCCGATGTAATTGCAGTCCACTCTATTATACCTTTATTCGATAGGGGAGCAAAGACAACAGGCAACCAGATAATAAATGTGGTACCTTCTCCACGTTTAGTAACGACTTCTACCGAGCCATGATGCTCTTCAATAATCCACTTGGCAATCGATAGCCCTAAGCCGATCCCTGGTGTCGCTCCGCGTGATTCATCTGCACGATAGAAACGGTCAAAGATAAACGGTACCTCGTCTCGCTCCATACCAATGCCTGTATCACTGATGCGTAGCCCTACCTGACCTTTGTACAGGATAGCGTCAAGTGTGACTGACCCTTCCGGAGTGTATTTAAACGCATTCTCAATAAAAATAAACAGCATTTGCTGCAAATAATCTTTGCTACCGTTAACATAAATGCCATTAAGGATCGATAGATCACCCTGACGCCATTCGGACTGACGATCTAAGAATTGCGATCTGCGAGCCACTTCCTGCACCAGAATCTGCAATGGAATTGGATTCAGCTCTATCTTCTGACCCGTATCCGCTCTCGCTAGTGACAACATGTCACTAATGAGTCGGCTCATCCGTTTCCCCTCATCCGCCATATCCTCAATCGCCTCAAGCGACATCTCTTTAACGGTCTCTTCATCAAGATTCGGACGATCCGTACTCTCCTGATCCCACAGCTTCTTCAGGAAATCTACGTTACCCCGAATCGTTGTAAGTGGTGTACGTAGCTCATGCGATGCATCAGATACGAATCGTCGCTGAGCCGCATTGGTTTCCTCCAAGCCCCGGAAGGATAATTCTGTTCGTTCAAGCATGTTATTCACCGTTTCAATAAGCCGTCCAATCTCATCCTTTGGCCCTGTGTATTGAATCCGCACACTGAGGTCATTTCCTGACTGAATCTGATTGGCAGCATCAATGACATTAACCAACGGCCGCATCGATTTACGAGCCAAAATAAGCCCTGATGTAATGGCAAGAGCCATCGCCACAAGCCAGCCAAAAATCAATATATTACGCAGTGCTTCCAGTAGCCGCTCCTGGGAAGTAACATTCGCACCCACTTGCAGAAGTCCCCTAATTTCATTCGTTCCTTGAAGGGATAACGGCTGCTGATTCACAAGAAAAGGAGTACCATGTACGTATATTTTGGATATGCCTCGCTGTTCCCGTATGTCCTTCAGCTCCACCACAGGAAAGTCAATGCCAGCCTTCTCCATATTTCCTGAGATCTTGATCGATCTGCTCTGATAGTCCACCAGTTGAATATAGATCTGTGCTTCTTGAAGCTGACTTTCTGTAAATGGATCTAGGTCGAGCGATTGGGAAAGCGGATTAACACCGATTTGCTCGGTAATGCGTTCGCTCTTAACCTTTAATTGCTGTTCCACTTCCTGGTAAGAGTTAAAATAGACAAAAGCATAAATCACGACTGCCCAGAAGATAAGCACGGCTGCCAAAATACCCGAATACCATGCGGTTAATCTTAACCGAATGGACATATCAGGAATCACCTCTTAGAATGTAACCCGCTCCCCGAATGGTCTGGATCAAGCGTTTGCCTCCATACTCTTCGGTTTTTTGTCTAAGCATCGCGATATATACTTCTAGAACATTAGATTCGCCGCTATAATCATAGCCCCAGATTTTATCCATAATGAGATCACGGGATAACACTCTTTTTGGATTTTGCATAAATAAATTCAGAAGCTCAAACTCCTTGGCCGTGAGTTCCAACCGCTGTCCATCACGCAATACTTCACGGGAATCATTATCGAGAATGATGTCCTCGTACATAAGTCGGTTATCCTGCTTATCGACAATGTCCGCTTTGCGTCGTAGCAACGCGCGAACTCGCGCAAGCAGCTCTTCAAGAGCAAACGGTTTAACCAAATAATCATCCGCTCCCGTATCCAGGCCTGTAACCCGGCTCTGTACTTCATCTTTGGCCGTTAGCATAAGAACTGGCACTTTACTGCCCGCTTCTCGTAATCTGCGGCACACCTCGAATCCGTCAATCTGGGGCATCATGACATCCAGAACGACAATATCCGGTTCCTTATCCATCAGTTTACTGAGACCCTCAGCCCCATTAGAAGCTGTCTGTACTTCATAACCTTCAAATGCCAGCCCCCGACGAAGCATGGACACGATTTTTTCATCATCATCAACAATCAGAATAGTTGAGCGCATGGTCTTTCTCCTTTATCCTACATTTTATTCCTATTGTAACAGGCACAAGCACGATCTGCATCTTCAGGCAAAAAAAGCGAAAGGGCCCTCAAACCCTTCCGCTTATCTGCTTTTGCAACAACCGTCTTTCAACGATTAAGGCTGCGTTTGTTGTTGCTCGTTTGAAGTTTGTGATGTATCGTAATCGTTTTTGTTGCCGATCTTGATCTTGATATCCATTTTCTTGCCATCACGAACGACATTCAACGTTACTTCACTACCAATTTCCTGTTTCTTAATAAAATCGATCAAGTCTTGGCTTGTATTGTACGCCGTACCGTTGGCACCTGTAATGATGTCATAGGCCCGCAGGTCTGCTTGATAAGCCGGAGATTGATAAATTGTGCTTGCTACTACAGAACCTTCAGTGATGTCAGTTCCCATTTGTTTAGCAACTTCAGGTGTAAGTGCCATCAGAGAAGCACCGATGAAAGGTACTGGCTCTTTTGGAACTTCTTTGTTTTCTTTCAGGTATTTCACTGCTTCCGAAATTACACTGGAAGGAATAGCAAATCCGATACCTTGTGCATCTGCACTAACAGCAACGTTCATACCAATCACTTCACCATTAAGGTTAAGCAACGGACCACCGGAGTTACCAGGGTTGATGGACGCATCTGTTTGCAGCAAGTGACTGTATTCACGTGTTTTGCCTGTTTCTTCGTCCGGAATGCTAATCGTACGTTCTTTCGCACTCAGAACACCTGCAGTAACGGTATGTTCGAATCCTTCAGGGTTACCAATGGCCACAAGCCATTCACCAACCTGTGTGCTGTTCGAATCTCCTAGTGGAGCCACAGGGAAATCAGCATCACCACTGTTTTTCTCAATTTTCAATACAGCTAAGTCAAGATCGAAGCTGCTTCCTAGCAATTTCGCTTCATAAGGCTTGCTATTGTTCTCTAAAGTAACCTGAATGACATCTGCACCTTGGACTACGTGCTGGTTCGTCAGGATATAACCTTCTTTGTCAAAAATAAATCCAGAACCAATCCCCAGTGGGACAAGTTGATTGCTGCTTTGCTGTTGCTGTTGTTGTTGCTGCTGATTTTGATCCTGATTGCCGTTGGTTCCACCATTACCGAAAAAATATTGGTATAGCGGGTCACTCATTGTAGAGCCGCCTTGGTAGCCACCACTACGAGTTGATTGCTTCGCCAATGTCTCAATCTTGACGACAGCCGGGCTAGTGCTCGTCACGACGGATGATACATCCGTTTTACCTGTTGGCAGTAACGATGCTGTTACATTGTTTCCTCCACCCGTGTTTGTTGAAGATTCTTTGCTTGTACTTTCACTTTGGGCGCTTGTCATAGATGCCTGTGGTGTAAACATGTTCGTGGTGTCTGCCACATACATCAGAACGGTAATAACTAACATCCCTGCAATGAAAGAGAACATAAGGGATCTGACGGACGAGCGTGGGCGACGATTGTTATAGTTCCAATTGCCACCTTTACCGTCGTTCCCGCCATTTCCACCACCGCTTCCTACTTTACCTCGACCAGCCTCTTCGGAAGATCCTTGGCTATAATATGAAGGCACCGGCTTCACGGGATCAGGTCTAGTAATCTGTACGTCTGCTTCTTCACGTGGGTTCGTATTCGCTTGATTGCTTGCTGTATCTTCCTGATTCACGGACTGAAAAGGTCCATAAGAATAATAATATGAGGAATCGTCCGTTCCGGAAGAATTACGGTTCTCCGTTTGCTTTGTTTCATTTTCCTCGTCTTGACGGCTTGATCTATAATTACGTTCGTCCATGCCTCTCTACCTCCCAATCTCTTCTTCGTAAGAGATATTCTTTAACTGTCCTTATTTTGTACTTTAAACCTTAACTGTACCTTAAAAACAATTAAAAAGGAGATAAAACCCTATCATAATATGTTCATATTCAAAAAAGTACGATTTTTAGTGCCGACCTCTATAAGTGCGTGTTCAAAAAGGGCGGTTTTCAGTACCGAGAAGATGGGATGAAGCTAGAAATGGAGTAGCGGAGCGTAGATGGAGCTACGTGAGCAACGGACATTTCGGCTGAATCCCATATTCGATGCTGAGATGCCTCAGGGCATCCTTCGTAATCAAAAGCGGACTTTTTGAACAACCTCTATAAGTTCATTTTTCCCGTCCGACCAGCATTTTAATCTTTCGTCTTCACCCATCCTTGACGATGAGCATAGATTGCCAGTTGTGTGCGATCATCCATCTCACATTTCATTAATAGGTTGCTGACATGTGTTTTGACGGTTTTGATACTAATATGTAATTCTTCGCCGATGTCCTTATTGGTCTTACCTTCTGCAATCAGCAGCAACACTTCCTTCTCTCGTTCAGTGAGACCAGATTCACTCTCCCGAGCAGTCCGCTGTCTGATCCCACGGGTTAACGCCTGTGACACATCACCTGTCATGACTGGCATCCCACGGTATGCGCCTTGAAGGGCATAGATCAGCTCCTCAGCAGATACAGTCTTCAACACATAACTCACAGCCCCTGCTTCAATGGCCTGTACGACCAGATCGTCTTCAAGGAAACTCGTCAGCATTACAATTTTCATAGCCGGAAATTCACTCATGATCGCCTGTGTTGCTTCTGCACCATTCATTACGGGCATCATCAGATCCATCAAGATCAGATCAGGCATTTCACTCTCATCCAATTTACGCAGATGATGCAGTGCCGCTTCTCCATTTCCCGCCTCGCCAATTACATGGAATGTCGGCTCCAGCATGAGATACGTCTTGAGCCCCATGCGAACCATATCATGATCATCTACGATCATTACCTTTACTTTTCCGCTCATTCGGTCTCCCCCTCTGATTCATTCGGGAATTTCGGGATGAACACCCGCACCGTTGTTCCCGCTCCCGGCTTTGATATAATCTGTACCTGTCCTCCAAGCTTCTCTGCCCGTTCACGCATCGTGGATAACCCGTAAGACCCGGGACGTTCGGCTTGTTGCAGGAAGCCCTGCCCATCGTCGCTAATGCTCATGCTAATCTGATGTTCACTTTCTCGAATCGACAAACTGACCAGCCCTGCCTCGGCATGCTTCACCACATTGGCAACAGCCTCCTGAATAACAAGAAACAGCTGGTGCTCAATGGCATCCGAAATCCCGCCATCCAGTTCCAGCTCTTTCACACCTTTGAGGCCATTCTGTCTACAGTAGTCAGGAAACCAGCTATCCAGTGCGGCGGAGAGATCACGTCCCTCCAGCTCCACTGGCCGAAGCTGTGCAATAAGCCCTCGCATCTGCCGCTGTGCAATATGAGACATCTGAATGAGCTGATCCAGCACGTTATGCCCCTGTTCCGGATTTATCTCCAGCAAACGTGGCAAAGATGAAGCCGACATATGCATCGCGAATAACTGTTGACTTACCGTATCATGCAGATCTCTAGCCATTCGTTTGCGCTCCTCGATAACAGCACGCTCTGAGGCTTGCTCCTTCTCAATGACCTCCTGCTCACCAAGGCGCTGTAGAAGTCTCATTTTTTTCTCAATGGAATCCATCATCACATTAAACTCCTGATATACCCGACCAAACGAAGCATCATCTGCATCCGGCATACGAACCGATAGATTACCCTTGGATACTTTCAGCATATTGAGATCCAGCAGATCAATTTTGCGTTGTAGCCGCAAGGCAGCAATATATCCGGTAACGATAGTGGCTAATACAACTACGCCAACATAGGTCCAAGCACGTTGACGGCTCTCTCCGGCTAGCACATCTCCATATAATAGGTAGAAGCCGCCAAGTGTGATTAGACCCGTTAGCGCAAAATACATCATCAGCTCCCATTTATTCGCTTTGAGAATCGTTCGAATCATGCGTTAACCCACCTTATTGACTTTGACATCACCGATAAATACACTCACAATGATCCGCACCTTTTTGCCTGCTTCACGATAATGTGCAGTTTCAGCTTGGGCACTGCTCATGAAACCACCACGCTTCTGGTTCAGCAGCGACATATCACCTATGAAGGAATTGGTTGTCACCGTCACACCAAGATCCATATCCTCTGGAACGAATACTTTGACATCCCCTATAAAGTTCGAGATCACAATTTTGGTCTCACCATACGGGATCTGTGCTTTCGTCAAATCAATTACCGTATCCCGATAAATGCGGAAATGTTCATCGGCTTCAGCGTGAATACTTCCTGTCCCATGTACAGATCACCTATAAAGGCAGACTTATTGATTGTATCGCCGCCATAGCCTCCGTAGCTCCCGTAATCGTTGGAATGCTGACCATAATGGTCGCTCGAATCAAATTTTCCATATTTTTTGTGAGAAGTATCTTGTGTGCTGTGCTTTTTATATTGCTCATGCTCATAAGAGTTGGAGTGCTCTTGCTCTGTATGGAATGAACCATGTGGATTCTGTTTCTGTTCCTGCTTTGGTTTACCAAATGTTTTCTCGAACTGCTCATCGAATGTTGAATGCATTTCCAAATCCTCTGGTGGCAAAGGCTGATAAGGCTGTTCAGGTGGTGGAGGTGACTGCATTTTATCCTGATGCTTCCGATCACGTCTCCGTGGTCCGACCAATACAAACAATCCTCCGCCAATCAGCATCACCGGAATCAAATAACGGATGAACTCTCCCATTGAATAGTCGATCCATCCCAGATTGCGGGCAAGAAAGTAACCACCGATCAACAATACGATAACAGGACCGATGAAGGCGTAGCCCCCATTGCGCCGAATTTCGGAAATCCCTTTTGCACCCCACCAGATTAAAAACAACGGCCAGTAGGTTCTGAAAATGTATCCTATATCAATGTCATATCCCAATTGTCTGAACAAGATCATTGCACCAATAGCTATGAGGGGAATGCCCACCCACCAGCGGTCCCGCGTAGATCGTTTCATCGCTCATGTCTCCTTCGTCTGTATTCTGTATCCAGTGTACCTCAGACGAGGCGCTGATAACAGCGGCGGCAGGTGGAAGTCATCTCAGTCTCTAGACCGAGAACGTAGGATATTTATGGTAATTTTTGCGTTGTTGCTTCATGAATGCTGATATGTAGTAGACATATATCCGTTAGTCACATTCTCATAATAAAACACCCTGGAGAACATGCTCCAAGGTGTTTGTGTGCAGCTTATTTTTGTGTTTTGCCTGTGTTTTCTACGCCAAACTCAGCGTTATATTTTTCGTCAGGTGTTTGGAAATTATCCTTCACTTTGTTTTGCTCGGATTGTTTAATTTTGCTCGCTACGTTCTCTTGACCAAACTCCGCATTGTACTTCTCGTTTGGCGTTTTGTAACCTTGGGATTTCTTAGCCAAAACAATCACCTCTCTCTTCATATTTGCGCCTCATTGCTGAGCCGTGGGGTTCGTCCCCAGAGAGTATTATGTGAAGAGAGCACCGCGCTTATTCATGGATTGGAACATCCAAAATCATACCGCTTTATCAAGCCATGAATCCGGTACCGACTTGTACACATCAATCGCTTGTGAGAGCTCGTCCAGCATTTGTTCCGTACATTTTCCGGCGCCTTGTTTAATCACCTGAACTTCTACATCCTTTTTGCCCCATTCCTTATACACCTGTTTGGTTGTTGGGAAATAAAGATCGATTTTGTTGCCCTTAATGGCTGAGCCTGTATCTGCCACGATCCCATAGCCATAACCAGGAATATAAAGGATAGAACCTAGAGGAAACAATTTGGGATCAGCAGCGATCGTAGAAACCGTCTCCTTATCACGCCTTACCTTAACACCTGAATATGTAATTCCATATTGAGGATGCTTAGGCCCTTTTCCCGTCGATTCAATTCCAGCGGTATAACCCGTTGCAGTTACCTTTTGCGTGCCGAGCACTTGCTCTGAACGCGGAGCCAAAACAGGCATGGATGGATCAAGAACAATTTGTTGACCAGGCACTGCAGGTTTAGGAATGACAATGGGTTGCGGTGACCACAATAAACCCATGTAGACCATCGTTGTTAGTTGAGCTTGATCACTGTATTTCTCAGGTAACTTGACTTCCCGCTTTTCAACCTGTACCACGTTTGGACTACTACTATAACGATTCTCAACATGCCTCACTGCATTTTCCTCTTCAAATGTATACGCCTCTGCCTGATTTATACCTATCACTAATCCGACGGCGATCACACACCATGAGATCAGTAATCGTAAACTACCCTGTTGTAATATAAATTGCTTTTTCATCATAAAACCTCCCCTCACTGCAAAGGTTTTCCAAAAAGCATTCACGTTATACAGGTATCTGGCAAAATAAAAAAAGTCTGGCACAGCAGACGAATCCACTGTACCAGACGGTGATAACCTTATTTTTAGAACATTACACGAGACGTGTCGTAATTTCTTCTTTGAGTTGAGTAATAATTTCATCGAGTGGCTTCATGCCGAGATCGCCTTCTCCACGCTTACGCACAGAGACACTACCAGCATTACGCTCATTCTCACCAACGACAAACATGTAAGGAAGTTTCTCAAGCTGAGCTTCACGGATTTTGTATCCTAACTTCTCGTTCCGCAAGTCTGCTTCCGCCGAGATGCCCGCACGTTTCAGCTTCTCTTCAACCTCACGCGCATAATCTTCGAAGTTGCCCGATACCGGGATTACTTTTGCTTGTACAGGAGAGAGCCACAGCGGGAAAGCTCCAGCAAAGTTCTCGAGCAAGAATGCTGTGAAGCGTTCCATTGTGCTGATTACGCCGCGGTGGATAACAACTGGACGGTGCTTCTGTCCATCATCTCCGACATATTCAAGCTCAAAGCGCTCTGGCAACAGGAAGTCCAACTGCACAGTAGAGAGCGTTTCTTCTTTGCCCAGTGCTGTTTTGATCTGAACGTCCAGCTTCGGACCATAGAATGCCGCTTCACCTTCGGCTTCATAGAATGGTAGATCCAGTTCTTCCACAACTTCACGCAGCATGCGTTGGGACATTTCCCACATTTCATCATTTTGGAAATACTTCTCTGTATCTTGTGGATCACGATAAGACAAGCGGAAGCGGTATTCATGAATACCAAAGTCCTTATACACCGTTTGAATCAACTCGATTACACGAGCGAACTCTTCTTTAATTTGGTCTGGACGTGCAAAGATGTGAGAGTCATTCAATGTCATTGCACGTACACGGTGCAGCCCTGTGAGTGCTCCTGACATTTCATAACGGTGCATCATACCAAGCTCAGCAATCCGGATCGGAAGATCACGGTAGCTATGCATACTGGACTTGTACACCATCATATGGTGAGGACAGTTCATTGGACGAAGAACCAGTTCCTCATTGTCCATAACCATTTTCGGGAACATATCCTCTTGGTAGTGCTCCCAGTGACCGGACGTTTTATACAGTTCTACGTTACCGAGAACAGGTGTGTATACGTGCTGGTATCCCAGACTTTCTTCCAAATCTACAATATAACGTTCCAAAGTACGACGCAATTTGGCACCGTTAGGCAGCCAGATTGGCAGGCCTTGTCCCACCAATTGAGAGAATGTGAACATTTCCAGCTCTTTACCCAATTTGCGGTGGTCACGTTTGCGAGCTTCTTCAAGCAAGTGCAGATGTTCATCCAACTGTGCTTTCTTCACAAATGCAGTACCGTAAATACGTTGCAACATTTTGTTTTTGCTGTCTCCGCGCCAGTATGCACCTGCAACATTCATCAGCTTAAATACTTTGATTTTGCTTGTTGATGGTACGTGTGGTCCACGGCACAAGTCGAAGAATTCACCTTGCTCGTAGATGGTGATCACGCTATCTTCTGGTAGATCACGAATCAATTCAAGCTTGTAAGGGTCGCCCACTTCTTCAAACGTTTTGATTGCATCAGCACGGCTAACTTCCTTACGAACAATCGGTAGATTCTCGTTAACGATACGTTCCATTTCCTTCTCAATCTTCTGCAGATCTTCAGGATTGAGTGGTTGTTCCAGATCCATATCATAATAGAAACCATCTTCAATAACAGGCCCTACGCCCAGATGAACCTCTTTGTTACCGTATAGACGCTTAACTGCTTGAGCCATCAAGTGAGCTGTACTGTGACGCATTACTTCCAGACCTTCTGGTGAATCCAACGTTACGATCTCTACCAGTGCACCTTCATGAAGCGTTGTGGACAAGTCCACTACGATGCCATCCAATTTACCCGCTACAGCATTTTTGCGCAGGCCACTACTAATCGAAGCCGCTACATCCTCGATACTGCTTCCCTCAGCGTACTCACGTACGGAACCATCAGGGAGTTTAATGTTAACTGCCATTTGTCTCATTCCTCCTGTAAATGTAACCTTTGTCCATTCAATAATGGACTGATTATCTATTGCACTCTTTCGCACAAAGGCAAAAAAACGCAAAAAACACCCGTCCCGGTAAAGGGACGAGTGTAATATACTCGTGGTTCCACCCTAATTCAGCTGATTCATCCGATCTGGATGTACAGCCCTCATTGGCATGACGATAACGGGCATGACCCGGCAGATCCTTACTCACGGCTTTGTATCCTTATGATATCTTACCATAGGCTCTTACCATTCCGCTTTCAAAACCGCAACTACAAAGGGGTAAACCAAACGTGGCATCCGGAGGAAATTTCAGCCAAGGTTTCCTCTCTCTGCACCGACCATTCGAGTGGCTCATATCTTTGTCAACGCTTTTGGTTCATTAGTCATTATAAGTAATGCGACCCATAATTCGTGGATCAACAGTTATTATAATTGCCGAGATCGCTTGCGTCAAGACCGGTTAGTAATCCCGAACGCAGCACCTCACATTCCGGGCAATGATGGCATAACTGCACCTTGTCCTCAAAGATCTGGCGAATGGTATTAATAATGGGCATATCTGCCGTGCTGGTATGCAGCATCACTTTCTCAGGCGAGATCGATATAAGCGTACTTACAATCATATCTTCTATATCCATCTCCAGTTCCAGTCCAGGCATCTCCACCACAACCTGTTCATCTTTTTGCACAGGCAAGAGATTAAGCGCAGCATCATACACTTGGAATTCATGCTTACCTTTATGAACGAGATGAATTAGAGGCACTTTCGCTTCCTGAAAAAAAACAAAATATTTAAGCAATCCCATGAACTCTTCATATTGTCGATCCATCCAAAACTCATCTAGAGCATACTCCACCAGTTCATGTAGCTCTTGTTTGTACTGCTTCATTCGAAAGTTCACAATGCCATCCAGAAGAAAAAAATGTACCTCCTCCAAATCCCGCTTCAATTCACTTGCGAGTGTTGAGCGTCGACGATCACGGAGCCCTGGCTGATCCAGATCACCATTGATTAACAACGGCATACAAATTCGGTTTACCTTCTCTACTTCGTGCTCATCCATGACAGAACATGCTTTGGAGATCATTTCTTCAACCATATGTCGCTCACGGGTAAGCATAATAAAATCAGCCAAGCCATTAGCAAACAATTCACTAATCTTTGGTAGCCATTGCTGAAAGTCATTGTGATTCTCATTACCTCTGCATACCCAGACTGCCCTTCCATCATTATGTTTGAAGGTAAGCCTGAAACCTCTTTTGCTTATATGTAAACCTTTGGTTTTTTCCTTGATACAGTGATGAAATTGATCCGCTTCCTCCTGCCCGGATACATCTGTCCATACGGTAAACAGTTCCACAAAAATCACTCCTTTCCGTCCTGTTCAAAGTATATGGCAAGGTGTATGGGGATATACGAAGCGGATTGATGGAAAGCATGTCATGATTTCTCAGTATATTTCAGCATTTTGCCACATTCACTCTTAATCGTTCTAAAGTACAAGATCTAGCGGCTTATTTCCTAGTTTTATACTACATGTTGCTGACCAAATGGGGTCTTTATTCACAAAAAATTGCATTGGTTTTTCGAAAGTGGTTTGGAGATCAGCCAAAAATGTGTTATTATTTTTATAACAGTATGTTTCACGGAAAAGGGGGGAAGCCAGAATGAGAACACAACCAAGAATTCTTCGCAGCGTTTTGATTATCATTTTGTGCGTATTCCAAGCCCTCTGCTTCCCTATTCCGATGCAGACAGAATCCGCTGTCGGCGTATCTGTTGATTCCAACTCTAACAAGGAAATAATGATTCAGATTCCAGAGTCTCAACAGAAGCCCGTCATCCGTAGATACCCACAAGTGATGGCTAAACTCCTTGCGGTTGTGCATAAGAAACCAGTCTTTCTTGTGCTTGCATTGCTATTGATACTTCGGATTCCGACGCCACGTCTGCCCTTTAAACCGTTGATTTGTCTGTTTAAGCGCAGATTAATTCTGCTACCTATCAAATACACCAGTATGTATGTTTCCCCACTCCTATAGCACCAAAATACGTCTACACTCTTCGCTAGTCGTTGCAGCGTATTTAAGGTTGCTTTGCATAGAGGTTCCTCTTTACTCATTTATGAAAAGACGGAATACTTGTGCATAACTCAATACTCTTTTAGCTAAGTTAGATAACAATACCCTATTGGCTTTGATGCCAATCTTTGCAGCACTCTTTTGTCATACCCATATTTCATATTCAATTCAAAACAAACGGCTGTGTGTCAGGAGTCCCTGGCTCTGTTTACCCGCATATTTAATGTTTCTTCCCATCGTTAGATCATTCTATTTACGGGAAATAAGCCTGTCTTCTGTGGCCAGCCCTCATTTTAAGGAGGCAACTATCCATGGATGTACGCGAAACGGATCTACCAGGTATCGGTAAGAAATTTCAGATTGAAACGAGCAGTGGCGATAAAATTGTAATCATTATTCACGATGATGGACGTCGTGAAATGTATCACTTTGAATACGATGATCCAGATCAAAGCATCTCCATGATCACCCTGGATGATTATGAAGCAAGACAGATCGCTGCTATTGTCGGCGGCTTGACCTATAAGCCTAAACAACTTGAGAACATTGAAGTTACTTTTGATGATCTGATCATTGAATGGTACAAAATTGAGGCATCCTACGGATGTATCGGTAAATCCATTGGCGAACTAGACGTACGTCAAAACTCTGGAGCAACGGTTATTGCCGTTGTTGAGAAAAACCACAAAAAACATATCAGCCCAGGTCCGGAGGTAGTTATCAGTGCAGAATCCACGGTGGTAGCCGTTGGCGAACGCAATCAACAGAAACTG
Source organism: Paenibacillus sp. DCT19 (assembly GCF_003268635.1). Classification (NCBI taxonomy): domain Bacteria; kingdom Bacillati; phylum Bacillota; class Bacilli; order Caryophanales; family Paenibacillaceae; genus Paenibacillus; species Paenibacillus sp. DCT19. The sequence goes on along the minus strand of NZ_CP029639.1, from coordinate 2,012,571 downwards.
TTTAAATCCCTCCTCCTGAGCGGGAGGGGTGAGTGAATGGATCATTTGATATTCGAAGTGGGTCTGGCGCTGGTGCTCATTGCAGCAGCCGGACTCCTATCTGCTAAACTACGTTTTTCGGTTGTTCCGTTTTATATTTTAGTCGGAATGGCCGTTGGGCCACATGCCATGAAGATTTGGCATATGGACTTCCGTTTCATTGAGAGTCAGCCGTTTATTGATTTCATGGGTCGGATTGGTATTTTGTTCCTTCTCTTCTACCTTGGTCTTGAATTCTCGGTAGGTCGTTTAGTTAAATCGGGTCGCTCTATTGCAGTTGGCGGCTCGATCTATATCGGTATTAACTTTACACTGGGATTAATATTCGGTTTTGCTTCCGGTTTCCCAGTTGCAGAAGCATTGGTTATTGCAGGTATCACCACTATTTCATCAAGTGCCATTGTAGCCAAGGTACTCGTCGATCTGAAACGTACAGCTAATCCAGAGACTGAAATGATCCTGGGAATCATCATGTTTGAAGATGTGTTTCTCGCTGTATACATCTCGATCTTGTCCGGACTGGTACTCAGTGATTCATCCTCCATCGGAGGCGTCATTATGTCCGCACTTATTGCCCTTGGGTTCATGTTAATTGTGATTATTCTTGGACGTAAAGCAACGCCATTATTGAATAAACTGCTTAAAATACGATCTAACGAGATATTCTCACTCGTTGTATTCGGTGCATTGTTCCTCGTGGCCGGTTTCTCTGAAACCATTCATGTTGCTGAAGCCATTGGGGCTTTGTTAGTCGGACTCGTTCTTGCTGAAACGGAACACGCTAAACGGATTGAGCACTTGATTCTACCGTTCCGTGACTTCTTTGGAGCTATCTTCTTCTTCAGCTTCGGGCTCTCCATTGATCCGTTGTCTCTGGGTGGCGATGCCGTGTGGTTAGCTCTGATTGCAGTAGCTCTAACATTGTTTGGTAATTTCCTTGCAGGCATGCTGGCTGGACGTAGCGCAGGCTTATCTCCAAAAGCATCGGCTAATATTGGATTAACCATTGTGTCACGTGGTGAATTTTCCATTATCTTGGCCAACATGGGTAAAGCCGGGGGATGGCAATGATTCAACCATTTGCCGCGTTGTATGTACTCATTCTGGCAATCCTTGGACCATTGTTGACCAAAGAGTCCAAACATGTGTTTAGAATTTTGGATAAAATATTCAAGTTCAAAGATCCACGCAAGAAAAAAGAAGAACCTAAGGTTTTGCAAAAAGAAGGATAACATGTCTATCTGAATAGGCATTATATAGCAACTCGCGGCTCTACGCCGATCTTTCTGTAAATTACCCAGGGAGAAGGGCTCGGAACCGCACAAAGGAGGATGACGTATGAAGGCACCTCTGATATCGGCTAATCCGGCGCCACAAACCACCAAGACCAGAATCTCATCGAGCCGTCGCCTGTTAAATCTTTTACTTGTGATAGCAGGTGGCATTCTGGCCTCCGTGGGACTTGAATTGTTCCTTCATCCCAATAAAATCATTATTGGAGGCATTACGGGCATTTCATCGTTATTTGCCCATTGGACTGAGATGAGAATTGGATTATTCCTCTTCTTATTCAACGTTCCATTTATATTTTTATCCTATAAGATCGTGCAGAAAAAGTTTGTACTCGTTACTGTGTTGGGTCTGGTTGTCTTTTCGATCGGTGCCATCGTGCTTCATCCCATGCCACCACTAGTAGAACATCCACTTGCCGCAGCGATGTTCGGCGGGTTATGTCTGGGAATAGGAATTGGGCTAGTGGTGCGTTATGGCGGGACACTGGATACGCTGGAAATCGGTGATCCGTCTTCTCGGCCACCTGAACGTTTATTTAGCGGGAAACGGATGCTTATCGAAAAAATAATCATGCTGCTTAACTTGCTGATTCTAACGGCTGCTGGTGTTGTATTTGGTTGGGATCAGGCCATGTATTCTGTCATCGCATATCTGATTGCTTATGAAATGGTGTACGTGGCTTTCCGTGGATTCTCTGCGAAACGTAAGGTGTATATTTTAACCGCGCAAAGGGATCAAGTCACGCAGGCTTTGCGGAAACGATTGCGCAGAGAACCTTTAACATCTAACCCGTCTAGTCATTCTATACAATCAGCTGCAAGCGATGGATGGGTTCAACATTTTCCAGGCGCACTCTATTACGAGGTTCACTTTCTTGAAATGATCTGGCTCAAATCAATCGTGCGACACATTGATCCCATGCGGGTCTTGTGACCAATCCAGAGAAGTGATCTTTACTTCTTAAACACGATTAATACTATATAGGTAAGACACCAAAAACTCTCTCTACCTTCTGGATACTTGTTATCCTGAAGATCTGAGAGAGTTTTTAGTATTTATAATTGTGAGGAACGAACTCTATAATTCAACGATCGCTTTTACGACTCTAGACTCTGGAAGCAGCCACTGCTCAATTGCCGAAGGTAACAGGTCAAATGGCGTTCGATGCGTAAGGTAGGTATCCAAATCCAGCTTCTTCGCTCGCAAAACCTGCATGACCTGTTCAAAGTCCTCTCGCGTCGCATTCCGACTTCCCATTATACTCATCTCCCGTTTATGAAACTCTGGGTCATGGAAGGTAATATCCGCTTTGACCAAACCTACATATATCAACTGCCCACCATGAGCAACATACTGAATGGCTTCATTCATCGAATTCACGTTGCCTGTTGCATCGAAGACTGCGGTGGCGTAATCTCCTCCCGTAACTTCTCTGACTTGTTCTACCGCTTGTCCTGTTGCTTGTACCAGGACGTCTGCCCCTGCCAAAGAGCGGCTAAGTTCCAATCGCTCCTGATTACGATCCACGGCAATAACCTTAGCTCCCGCTTGTTTCGCAAATGCCATTACACCAAGCCCGATCGGCCCTGCACCAATGACAACAACCTGTTCTCCGGGTTGTAATCTAGCCCTCCTTACGGCATGAGCTCCAATACTTAGGGGTTCCACCATAGCAGCTTCATCCAGCGTCAGCCCATCCGCTCGCAATAGATGGGTTACAGGCACGGCTATTCTTTCCCGCATGCCTCCATCCACATGTACCCCCATCACCTGCATAGAGACACAGCAATTGGTTTTACCTGAACGACAAGCAATACATCGCCCACAGTGCAAATAGGGAATAATGCTAACCGTGTCACCGATCTGTAGACCTGCTTCGTTCTGTCCGATCTCCTCGATGACGCCTGCCAATTCATGTCCTAAAATGCGAGGATACGTAAAAAAGGGTTGGTTCCCCTTATATGCATGAAGGTCTGTACCACAGATACCAATGCGTTTAATTGAAACAATCGCTTCATGCTCTGTTCGTTCAGGCTCAGGCACATCCTGTAAAGATAAATGTTCAACTTCTTCACATACGACAGCTCTCATCTCTATTCCCCCTTAGAAGCTTTCTGGATGATCTCAATTATATTCTAAAAGACCACTTGGCCAGGTTTCATTATGAATCGGTGCAAGTATACGGAGCACGGCTGAGAGCAATTCCTCGTCTAACGTCTCATCTACCCAACCAGCGTTCTTCCGAATATTCTCAACACTTGCACTACTCACTAGAGTGGTTGGAATCTGATCATTGGCGGTTGCATATTGTACAGCCAGCTTAGCGATATCACTACCTTGCTCGGCACAGAATTGTGCTGCCTCCAGACAAACCTGCTTCACTTTTTCGCTCGCAGGATGCCAAGCTGATGCACCTCTGGTGCTTAACAACCCCATGGCGAGTGGCGAAGCATTCACAAGTCCAACATTACGTTCCTCCAATAGTGGTAGTAACGACAATAACGACGTATCATTCAAGGTGTAATGACAATACGAGATGATTGCATCGGCTTCGATCTGTGGTAATACTTTCTCAAACAAGGTTAACGGCAGTCCACATATGCCCGCATATCGAATGACTCCTTGCTCTTTGAGTTCTAACAAAGTTGGAAAAGCTTCTTCAATGATGATTTCAACGGGTACAAATTCGATATCATGAAGAAACAACATATCCAAATAGTCGGTGTGAAGTCGTTTTAAGCTCTGCTGCACACTTTCCTGAATGCGCTTACGTGAAAAATCAAACTCATCCTCACCATACCGTCCTACCTTCGTTGATAACGTGTAGGATTGACGTGGCACATTACGAATTGCATTACCTAGTACGGTCTCGGCTTTCGTTAATCCATAATAAGGAGATACATCAATATAGTTCATTCCTGCATCTAGTGCAGCATGTACAGTTCGAATGCCTTCGTTAGGATCAATATCACGAAATACCGAACCTAATGAGGATGCGCCGAAGCTTAGTACGGGCACGTTCAGTCCTGTTCTTCCAAGTAATCTTTGCTTCATCATCCTGCCCCTCTCCTCATATGTCATCTGATCTCATCTAACTGCATTGCCTTTTCATTGTAACAGTTCAAAAAGAATATAAAATACCTTCAAATGTGAATTATATACTGTTTCATGATCTGATTAGGTTCTGCCATTTTATATATGGGAAATAATAGTCGGTGAATGCAAAAAGCCACGACGTCCTTCTGTATGAAGGATCATCGCGGCATTATGGCTTCTTAAGGTATCAAAAGCTTATGTTCAATGTATAACTAGTTTTGCATAACGAAGTCTTGCTCAAGGGTGTTCTCTTCCTCATCAAACATACGCAAAATTTCATATCTGGTATTACGTTGCGCTGGAATATAGCCTGCTTCACGAATTAGTTGCAGAATTGAACCAATGTTTACTTTGTAGGTTGCACCTGCAGCGGATACGACATTCTCCTCGATCATTGTGCTACCGAAGTCATTGCAACCAAACTCCAGTGATTTCTTACCAATCTCAGGTCCCATTGTAACCCATGAGGATTGAATGTTTTTGATATTATCCAGCACGAGACGGCTGATTGCTACCGTTTTTAGATACTCTTGAGGTGTCTGACGCTCTAACTTGAGATTCGTATTGTCCGGCTGGAATGTCCACGGAATAAATGCCAAGAATCCTTCGGAATCATATTTATTAGCGATACATTCATCCTGAGCTTCACGAACACGCATCAGATGCAATGCACGCTCTTCCATGGATTCACCAAGACCAATTACCATCGTTGCTGTTGTATTCATACCAATCCGGTGAGCCGTTTGCATAACGTCCATCCAATCGCGCCATGAGCCTTTAAGACGACTGATTTTGCGACGTGTGCGGTCGTCTAGAATCTCAGCGCCGCCACCTGGAAGGGAATCCAACCCCGCTTCGTGAATCGCACGAACAACCTCTTCCAGTGAAAGGCCATCCGATACTTCAACCATCTTCATAATTTCAGCTGGAGAGAAGGAGTGCATCGTGATATTCGGGAAACGCACTTTAATCTCTCTGAGAATGTCTGTGTAGTAGCTAAATGGCAAATTCGGGTTTGTACCACCTTGCATAAGAATCTCTGTACCGTTAACGTCTTCTGTTTCCTGAATCTTCTGGAAGATTAGTTCATCCGGCAATACATAGCCTTCATCGGAACCAGGTCTACGATAGAAAGCACAAAAACGGCAGTATACATCGCATACGTTTGTGTAGTTGATGTTACGCCCAATTACGAATGTTCTGTATGGTTCAGGGTGCATACGTTTCATAATGACATTAGCTGCTGCCCCAATTTTGTCCACTTCGTCCGATTCAAATAGTTGAATCGTATCTTCCAAATCCAAACGCTCGCCCCGAAGGGCTTTATCTAAGATACGGTCTACCGTACTCATTATAAAAAGCCTCCCTCATGAAGTGAAAATATGATAACGATCATCCTAGCTTGTGGATTAGATACACAAGTTCCGGTGAAAACATCGTATTTCTGTACTCCAACTATCGTAACACAGGTTACATGTGAAAAAAAGCACCTTATGAGCAGGTGCTTTAAAAATAAGTGAAAATTCAGACATATAGAGATTGTTCAAAAACACGTACATATCCAATTGTTTTTATTTACTACGCTCAGAGAAAATTTAGCCTGTCTTACTTGGATTCCTCTAGTGCTTGCTCCAAATCTGCAATCAGATCATCAATGTCCTCAAGACCGACCGAGAAGCGAAGCAATCCATCCGTAATTCCGCGATCACGACGAACCGCCGCAGGCATAGCAGCATGAGACATCATGGCTGGGTAAGACAGTATACTCTCTACCGCTCCCAAGCTTACAGCAACGATTGGCAGTTTCACACGATTAAGCACTGCTTTGGCACGATCACCAGAACCTACATCAAATGATACGACAGCACCGTAGCCAGTTGATTGGCGTTCATGCACATCGCGACCTGGATGTTCTTGTAACCCTGGATAATAAACGGCTGAAACATCACTTCGTTCATTCAGCCATGCTGCAAGCTTGGCTGTGCTCTGTTCACTGTGTGCCATACGAGCGCCAAGTGTCTTCATACCACGCATCAGCAGCCAGGACTCTTGTGCACCAAGCACAGTTCCCAACCCGTTCTGTAACTGCTTGAGCTGTTTGCCAAGCGCTTCTGTACGAGCCACGGCAAGCCCTGCCAACACATCGCTGTGACCACCAAGGAACTTGGTTGCACTATGTACAACGATATCTACACCTAGCTCTATTGGACGCTGGTAGTAAGGAGTCATAAATGTGTTATCCAAAATGGTAACGAGTTCATGCTCCTGAGCCCATGATGTCACTGCTGCAATATCCGTAATTTTCAGCGTTGGATTGGAAGGGGTCTCCATATAAACAGCCTTTGTATTCGGTTGAATCGCTGCCTTCACTTCTTCGATTTTAGTCATATCTACAAATGTCGTTTCGATCTGCATCCGATTAAGAATCGAGGTTAGCAAGCGATACGTTCCGCCGTATACATCCTCTGTCACGATGATGTGATCCCCTGCCGAGAACATCATGAACACACTGGAGATCGCTGCCATCCCTGAAGAATACGCAAAACCACGTACCCCGCCTTCAAGCAGCGTGATGTAATCCTCCAAAGCCTGACGTGTTGGGTTCCCGGAACGACTGTAATCATGTTGTGGTGGATTGAAAATATCAAAGTGATGGAAGGTGGATGCCTGATAGATCGGCACACTGGAAGCTCCCGTTGTTTTATCTACCTCGTCCCCGAAATGCAGCAGTTTGGTATCGAATTTCAATTCAGAAGAATTAGAAGAACCGGAATTTTTATTCTGTTCACTCATGATGTGCTCCTCCTTCAATTTCGAGTTTTGCTGCTGCGAGCGCATTGGCTAAATCTGCGATAAGATCCTCGGCGTGCTCAATACCAACGGAGAAGCGTAACAAACGATCATCTACACCGACAGCATCACGGATCTCAATCGGGATATCGGCATGAGTTTGTACTGCTGGATATGTCATTAATGATTCAACACCGCCTAAGCTTTCAGCAAATGCGATGAGTTTAATATGACGCAGCAATGGCTCTACGTAACGAGCATCCTTCACTTTGAAAGAGAAGATACCTGTGTTACCGCTGGATTGCTTGTTCTGCACCTCATATCCGGGATGATCCGACAATCCTGGGTGATAGACTTCACCAACAGCTGGATGCTCCAAAAGATACTTCGCGATTGTTAATGCGTTATATTCATGGCGCTCCATCCGAAGAGCCAATGTTTTCATCCCCTTCATCAACTGGTAGGAATCTGTTGGAGATAACACTGCACCAATGGAGTTGTGTAGAAATGCCATTTCCGCTGACAGTTCCTCTCCTTTGGTCACAATCAATCCAGCAAGGACATCGTTATGTCCACCAAGGTACTTCGTTGCACTGTGAATGACGATATCCGCACCAAGCTCGATTGGACGTTGGAAGAATGGCGTTAACAGTGTGTTATCCACAATAGTCAACAGGTTATGGCTCTTCGCCCATGTGCTTACCGCTTCAACATCTGTAATCATCATCAGCGGATTCGTTGGTGTCTCAATAAAGACCGCTTTGGTATTCGGCTGAAGAACTTTCTCTAGTGCAACCAGATCATTCGTATCGACATAGCTTGCTGTTACACCAAAACGAGACAGAATCCGTTCAAGCAGACGATATGTGCCCCCGTACAGATCGAGTGATACAATCAGATGATCTCCTTGACTGAACAATGCAAAAATCGTTTGTAGTGCTGCCATGCCTGAGCTACAGGCAAAACCTGCATCACCAGACTCCAGTGCAGCGGCCGCTTCCTCCAACACTTTACGTGTAGGATTGGTTGTACGAATATAGTCGAATCCCGTGCTCTGTCCAAGCTTCGGATGACGAAACGCTGTTGCTTGATAGATTGGAAAGTTAATTGCGCCTGTGACCGGTTCATTAATAGAGCCAATTTGAGCTAAGCGGCTTTCGATTTTCAACTTGTTATCTTCCATTGCAGAATCCCCCTGTTATCTCGATTAAATTTGCGGACCAATATCGTAAGGTGTTTCTTGATACACATAGTAATTGAGCCAATTAGAGAATAATAAGTTAGCATGAGCCCGCCATGTCGCTGGAGGAACACGGGAAGGATCATCTTTCGGGAAATAATTTTTAGGTAGGGCTACATTTAATCCTTTAGCTGCATCACGATCATATTCCCATTTGAGGGATAACGGATCGTACTCAGCATGTCCGGTAACGAAAATCTGTTTACCGTCTTTGGTTGCAACTAGGAAAATACCTGCATCCTCAGATTCAGCCAAAATTTCTAGACGCTCGTCCTTCTCAATATCTTCATGACGCACTTCAGTGTGACGTGAATGAGGGACATTAAACACTTCATCGAAACCACGCAAGAGTGGGACATGAGATTTGTTAATCGTGTGTGGAAATACGCCAAAGCATTTTTCGTCCAGTGAAACTTTAGGAACGCCGAAGTGATGATATAAGCCTGCCTGTGAGGCCCAACATATATGCATGGTTGAAGTTACATTTGTTTTGGTCCATTCGAAGATTTCTTGGATTTCCTTCCAATAGTTCACGTCCTCGAAATCCATCTGTTCTACAGGTGCACCTGTAATGATCATGCCATCGAAGCGGCGGTGCTCAATTTCATCAAATGTTTTGTAGAATTCATCCAGGTACTCCTGGGAAGTGTTCTTGGACGTATGGGATTTTGGATGCACCAGAACGATGTCAACCTGTATAGGTGTATTCCCCACCAAACGTAAGAGCTGCGTCTCTGTCGTTTCTTTGGTTGGCATAAGGTTTAATATAGCGATACGAAGTGGACGAATATCCTGTTGATATGCGGATGTCTCGTCCATGACAAAAATGTTCTCTCCTGCAAGCACTTCCTTGGCAGGTAAAGTGTCTGGTATTTTGATTGGCATGGTGTCAAACTCCTCCTTGAGCATAAATAGATTGCAGCATTTGCTGCCCTGAGCTTGCCGACAAGCATAGATTTCTACATCTTAAGGCGTAGAACAAGCTCAAGTTCCTTAGCGAAAATCAGTGCTGAGAAGTCGGGGCATATAACAAAGACCTTCCTCGGATTCCGAGAAAGGTCATATGTAAACAGATATGCGCCTCTCTCATCTCTCAGTTACAACAGTACCTCTTGGGCACTTAGTCGCTGCAAGAATTAGCACCGTGCGGTATACCGCCGGTTGCCGGGTTTCATCGGGCCAGTCCCTCCACCTACTCTTGATAAGATTTCGCTGTATTTAATTTTTGAAATATAATTGCTTTCCGTTTACTTTAAAACATTAATCCGTTCACGTCAAGCTACAGTTCATCTTAAGCATCTACATCTCGGAACCGTTTTTCACCTCCTGTCATACACTGCCTCAGGGCGCGAAATAGACACATTTTTGCGCTTGAAAGCACCTTGGACCAGCGGTATACTAAACAGGTGTTGTAAACCCTTATGTGAGAGGTGACATAATCAATGGATGGCGACCCGAGGCCTGACTGGCAGCCGAATTCCGACAAACAGCATAGAGAATTGACATCAGCATGCCGGCAGCGGGACGTTACTTCCGTTTGCATATAGAGCGAACGCAGACCTGATCACCAGGCTCCGCTGCCGACCGGCTGATCTATTCTTTTTGCGCCCATAATGATGAAGATCCGCCAACTCGGCGGGTGCAGAAGGAGTCGATAACGATGAAAATCCGGTTGGTAAACAACGGTGTATTTATCCCAGTGGAGGACATTCAGCAAGCGCTGACTCCACCAGCGGAGGGCTTTTACTGGATTGATGCAGATGTGGATGATCTGGCCGTGCTTCAGCCGCTATTTATGATGCATGACCTGGCGGTCGAAGACTGCTTAAGTGACGAGGAACAGCGTCCAAAGATCGAAATTTATGAAAGTCATTATTTTATTGTCATTAACAGCATTCGTTTTGATGATGAAGAGATATTCTTACGTGCTGTCAACCTGTTCTTGGGCAGACATTTTATTATCAGTGTGACTAAACAGAAAGTCAGTGAGCTGCGAACTTTAAAACCTATTCTATGGGAACAGGAAATCAGCACTCCGGATCGTCTGTTATATTTGCTGGTTGACTTAATTGTCGATAATTATTTTACTGTCGGTGATCGGATTGAGGCACGGATCGAAAAGCTTGAGGAAGATATTCTAATGCACACCAAAAAATCTCACCTTAACGAAATCATCGGGCTTCGTAGTGAGATTCTATGGCTCAAAAAAGTGCTTGGTCCTCAAAAAGAGGTCATTAATACTCTTAACAAAAAAGACCTGCGTCTCATTGATGATCAATTGCAGAAATACTTTAGCGATATTTATGAGAATGCAGTGAAAATATCCGAGACATTCGAAACCTATCGGGATCTGATGGGCAACTTACGTGAAGCTTATCAATCCAGTATTGCTAACCGAGCGAATGAGATTATGCGTGTGTTTACCGCCATCACGACAGTGTTCATGCCCTTGACCGTTATTACCGGTATCTATGGGATGAACTTCGAATTTATGCCAGAATTGCACTGGAAGTATTCATACTTTGTCGTTATTGGGCTTATGGTAACACTTGGCCTGAGTATGTTCTTCATTTTCCGCAAAAAAGACTGGATATGAATAGCAGCAGAATCAACATATAAAAAAAGAACAGGAGACGAAGCCTCCCTACTGGGAATAAGGCCTCGTCTTTTTTTGAGTTTAATCAGCCATTAACCGACGTTTCGCTCTGTCTCTACATGACGACGATAACGAATCCGGATCATACGAAGTTTCTCATATACTTGCTCCAGGCTACCTCCGCCTGGCTTCTCCTCACCATATACTTTATGTAATACAGGCTTCAGAAACGTATCTCCCAGTTCCTCATACGCGCTCCAAACGGCTTCCTGTTCTTGTTCAGGCATAATCGCAAGCTCTGCATCAAGAAGACAATCCGTATCATACCCCTCTAAATCCAAGACTTCCAGTAATTCGATTAGCTCTCGACGTGACAATCCCGAACGGTTAACAATCTCCTCTAACGTATGCCCTTCCTTCATGCCTTCCAGTACTTGCTTACGAGTCTTGAACTTATCTAGTTCCTGCTTATACTTCTGCTCTTTCTGTCGGTACAGCCAGTTCTCATACTCCTCTTCTTTCAATGCAGAGTATACCCAGTCGAGTGGAAATACGGTGGAACGCTCCACCCCGTTTGTTAGCTCCAGCCATGCTTGACCATACTCGGAAGCCTTGCTCTCTCCAACACCCGGCAATTGCATCAGCTCATTCATCGTCAGCGGCACATACGAACTAATCATGCGAAGCAACCGGTTCGTTGCAATAAAATAAGGTGCTTTTCGGTCAGATGCGGCTCTCTTTCTACGCCATGCGCATAAGTCTTCGTACAATGTCTCATTGGCATACAATTCACTGTAACATTGGAGCCGTTGTCCGCCATAATTTCGTGAGCGGAGCTCTTCAATTTCATGAAATAACCCTTGCAGTAACGGTCGGAACCCTGCACTCATCTGTAGTGCTAGTTGATGCCGATAAATATGCATGAGCTCTTCCCACGAACTGCCCTCATACCAGATAATATCCTCTCGATCCCCTTCTTCGTACAAGCTCCACCCCAGATGCCATGCTCCTTCTTCTTCGCCAATCCACACTTGTGCGAGCTCTTCATTCTGGTCTGTATTTCTGGCTAATCTGTTCATAAAAATGACTTCCATTGACCAATCCCTCCTTCGAGTTTCAGCTACACCGCTTGTAAGGCTCACCCTCATCACCTTCAAAAAAGGCAAAAAAAACACCCCTCCTGCAAAATGAATGCAAGAGAGGTGCTTCCTCAACAAACCGTGCTATGCTGTTGCTCATATCATACCATAATGGAAAAATTCGTCAATCATTTCATGTTGTATACTTTATTTATTTAGTGCAAGCTTCGCAAGCGCCAAGGAGCCGCACAGCCCTGCGTTATCTCCAAGACCCGGTGAAACCACATATTGATCGATATCGGACTGAAGTGCTGGGTGCTGTACATAACCGTTCAGCAATTCCTGTAATTTTTTGCGTACCAGCGGGAAGAGCTGCTCCTGCTTCATCACACCGCCGCCCATCACAATTTTCTGTGGAGAGAGAATCAGAACATAGTTCATCAGTGCGTGTGCCAAGTAATGGGCTTCAATCTCCCATGCTTTGTGATCCGGTGATAGCTCATAAGCTGGCTGTTCCCATCGTTTGTTAATCGCTGGACCTGCAGCAAGTCCTTCTAAGCAATCGCTATGATAAGGGCAGAAGCCTTCAAAGGTATCCTCCGGATGTCTACGTACGATGATATGTCCCATCTCTGGATGAGACAACCCATGCACCATTTGACCAGATACTACAGCACCTGCACCAATTCCTGTACCCACCGTAATATACAAGCAACTGTCTAATCCTTTGGCTGCGCCCCAAGTCGCTTCACCAAGTGCAGCTCCATTCACATCAGTATCAAACGTCATTGGCACATCATAGTGTTCCTTCAATTTGCCAATAAGGTTGTATTGCCCCCAATGTGGTTTGGGTGTAGTGGTAATGTATCCGTAAGTTGGACTGCCTTCAATCGGATCGATTGGGCCAAAAGAACCTACACCTAGCGCTTCAATATTTTTGCCTTCAAAGAAAGCAATGACTTGTGCCATCGTTTCTTCAGGTGTTGTCGTAGGAAAGCTTGCTCGTTCCAGAACCTCTCCCTTTTCATTCCCAATACCACATACAAACTTCGTGCCTCCAGCTTCAATTGCGCCTAAGATCGTCATGTTCGTCACACTCCTCAATTAAGTTAAAAAGGAATTCCATTCTGTCATCGATCATTCTAATTGTTCAATCCAAAGACTAGCCCTCCAGCTTGTCCAAACGCTTCACCAACGTCTGTCTCCAACTGTCCGAGAGCGTTGTAATGGCCAGCAGAGCACGAATGCCTTCCGCATCCTGCTTACCCTGATGCATCACCCGGTTCGCTTCCAGAATCGTCATGGATGTTAGATCCGTGCTGATTCGTCTGAACCCAGACCCTGGCTTCACTTCTCCTTCTTGTAGCACACGAAAATAAAAGCCGGTATAACCACTTTCCTGAAAATAAACAGGTAAACCCTTGTAATCATACCGAGCTGCCAGCTTGAAGCAAGGCTGTCTGGGCTGGCTAACCTGAACCCTGGCATCGCCTAATTGATATACATCGCCAATTCGCACCAGATCCTCTGCACAGCCCTCGACCGTCAAATTTTCACCACAAGCGCCCCACTCGAGCTTGCGATTCATCAATTGCTCCAGCAACGGATAACGACTATGATCATAAACACAAACCGCCTTGTCGGGTCCCCATGATGTTCTAGGTCTGCCTGTGCATCTCCCGTCATGCCTGTGAATGACAAGAAAACAGGACTAGAAACGGGAGTCTTCACAATTCCGCTCAGCACTTCACGTTTCTGACCAGGCAAGGGTTTAGGCTGACCCACATTTATGGCTAGGACAGCCGTAGGGCTGTCGCCCAATTCGAATTGTTGTGTGAGTTTCACTTGTGCATTCCTCCCCTTCTTTGTTCAACGCCTTACTTAACAGAGCCACCAAAAACAAGTGTATTGCTGAGCAATCGACCAGGTGAAGTGAGCATCTTACCATCCGCATACATACCCGAAGATGCACCCCCATCCAGATTCATCGCCTGCTTCGCTCCAAGCTTCTGCATCACAGCAGCCCATTCCTTCATCGTTGCTCCGGAAACGGTTGCCAGAAGAACCGAACCATCTGCCATAATGGCAATTCCACTTCTTGCACCAGAAGCATTGAGAATTTTCGGATCCTTGAAGCCCTCACTTGCTGGATTAATTGAGATCTTCCCATCCTTAACGAGACGCGGACCGGCTCCTACAGCAGTAACGACTTCGTCCCAAGGAATCTCCTTACCTTCTGCATTCGTGTATTTGTAATTCATCTCCACCGTAGAGCCAACAACGAAACGATCGGCGTTTGATTTGTGGCTACCTGTGAAGACCAGAACTGAACCATTCTTCGGAATGGCAATATTGGTATTCGGTACTTTTTTGGTCACAATCCCTTTCTCGATCACTACTGCTGTACCCCTTTGAACCCAACCGTTGAACCTCGCTCAGGCGTATACAGCATCGTAATGCTTGCATTTGCAGACGGTGTTCTGTTAATAAAGGTAGCATACCAACTGCGGGATTTGCCTTCTGGCGTCGTTACCATGCCTGTTAAGTTTACACGAAGTGAATCCATAATTGCTGTGCCATCTTCTTTAAAACCAATGCTTGTACCGTATCTTCCTATATGTATTACTTTACCATTAGCTATTAACATGCCATATGGATCTGGAGCACCATTATAAGCCTCAAAGAAAGCTCCGTTAATCGCGGCTTGCGCCCCATACGCTTTGACAATGGAAGGCAATGTTGCGGTCTGTCCTACCTGCTTTTTCGCTAGTCCTACTGTCACTGGTGTGCCTTTTGGAATACTAACCGTTTGTACGGTGAAGCTTCGTCCTGCTGCTTTTACTTTCTGCACTTTTGTACTGATTGCTGCTTTGGCTTCGACTGTCTGCGGAGCACTTACTGCCCCTGACAATAATACCGGTAAAGCCAGGACAAGAGCCATAGCCCCTGTCCACCATCTCTTACTTGATCTTTGTGATTGAATACTGCTCACCCTATTGCCACTCCCATCCAAGAGCCAAGGCTCTTCATCTCAAGTTGTTCAAACTTGTCCATCACCATATCCGGATCCAGACGTAATTCACACATATCCAGTGCACATGCAACTGGAACTGCGCAGTGAATCTCTGCTAATTTGCGAGACAGATGAAGCATGTCCAGATCGTTCTCAATCTTTTTGCGTACCGAAGGTGTAAGCTTGTCCAAGTTGTCCAGAATACCTTCGATCGAATCATACTCCTGAACAAGCTTCAGCGCCGTCTTCTCACCAATGCCTCGAACACCTGGATAATTGTCACTCGCATCCCCCATCAAGCCCTTCATATCAATGACCTGGCGAGGTGTAAGCTGTTTCTCCGTCATAAGCGACTCTGGTGTGTACACCATGTAGTTGCCATGACCTTTTTTCATAATAATAATGCTTGTACGATCATTAATCAGTTGCAGCATGTCATGATCACCCGTCAGTACCATCACATTCATGTCTGTCTGCTCTGTGTAATATTTCGCTAACGTGCCAATGCAGTCGTCAGCCTCATATCCAGCAGCTCCAATGTTCGGAATATTCAGACTATCCATGACTTCACGAATCAGGTCAAACTGCGGAATTAGATCATTTGGGGCTTCGGGACGATTGCCTTTGTAAGCGGCGTACTCTTCACCACGAAACGTCTTACCACCCATATCCCAACAACAGATGACGTGACTTGGCCCAAAGGTCTGAACCGCATCCCAGAAATAACGGATAAATCCGTAAACTGCATTGGTGGGCAAGCCTGCCTTTGTACGCCTAATATATCCGCTTGCAGATGTTGCGTAAAATGCCCGGAACAACACTGCCATACCGTCTACCAGCAACAAAGTAGGTTCATTACGTTGATTCACTTGTGTTTACTCTCTCCTATCTTGTGTGTAACCAATAAAATAAAATTGCAAAATAACTCTATCATTATAGCATAGTTCTACCACTTATCGGTCAGCCAAAAAAGCCCTGAATTTTAACATTCAGGGCAGCGATTCTCCTACCTTTTCAATTACGGTAGATTCCAAGTTAACCGAAGTTCTTAACGATTGTTCCATTCCTGTTCATACGTATCTTCTTTGAAGCCCACGGTGACTTTTTCCCCGTCGGTTACAATTGGACGTTTGATGAGGCGACCATTCGAAGCCAAGAGACGAATCTGCTCTTCGGCCGACATGCCAGGCAACTTGTCCTTCAGCTGCTGCTCTTTGTAGACCTCTCCGCTGGTATTAAAAAATTTCTTAACCTCAAGCCCGCTCTTCTGGATCAAATCGGTAAGCTCAGCTTCGGTAGGCGGGTTATCAAAAATAGGAATTAACTCAAGCTGATGCTCTTGAGCCTCCAGCCACTTCACTGCTTTGCGGCATGTACCGCATTTGGCATACTGATATACTTTTAATTGACTCATTACTGTTCCTCCTATGCTCCGGTATCGTTTTCTCGCTTCCCTTGGTTTGCTTTGCAAATCCAAAAGTCGCTCGAAATCGATACCATCGCAATGTAATTTTACTTCATAAGCAATCCATTTCATATGGATTGCTATACATTAATGATTCTGGGTGCTCCGGTTTCGTTTCTCGCTTCCCTTGGTTTGCTTCGCAAATCCAAAAGTCGCTCGAAATCGATACCATCGCATTGTAATTTTACTTCATAAGCAATCCATTTCATATGGATTGCTATACATTAATGATTCTGGGTGCTCCGGTTTTATTTTCTCGCTTCCCTTGGTTTGCTTCGCAAATCCAAAAGTCGCTCGAAAACAATACCATCGCATTGCAGTTTTACTTCATAAGCAATCCATTTCATATGGCTTGCTATACATTAATGATTCGTGATGCTCCGGTTTCGTTTCTTGCTTCCCTTGGTTTGCTTCGCAAATCCAAAAGTCGCTCGAAATCGATACCATCGCATTGCAGTTTTACTTCTCAAGCAATCCATTTCATATGGTCTGCTCAAATACTTATTATGGCTGCGAAATATTAGATGCGATCCTCTCTGGGGTGTGCTTCAGCATCTAGGCGTTTCTCCAACGCTGCCAAATCTGGGGGCAGTGGTGCCTGAAATGTCATCCGCTGCTTCAGAATAGGATGGTCGAATGATAGCTCATACGCGTGAAGCGCTTGACGATCAATCCATCCATCCCGCTCGTTACGCATCGTTTCTGTCTCAGAATCGATTCCGTCACTTGGCAATGTCTTATACATCCGATCACCAATTAGCGGACAACCAATAGAAGTCATATGCACACGAATTTGATGCGTTCGGCCACTCTCCAGTTTCAGATTCACTACACTGGCAATGCTATTTCCCCATGTCGTTACCACGTTGTATAAGGTTCTTGCGGCATAACCATCAGGTGTTACGATTCGGCGATGAGGCTCTTCCGGATCCCGGTCAATCGGACCATCTACTGCACCTTGCAACTCAGCAGGGCAACCATGCACAATAGCCATATACTTTTTATCGACCGTTCCCGCAATCATCTGCTCTGACACATGCTGGTGCACATAAGGATTTTTGGCTATCGCGAGCACGCCTGATGTCTCCTGATCCAGACGGTGGATCGGGCGGAAGCGGAACCGCTCTGCTTTTGCCTTCCAATAATGAACGACGCCATTAGCCAACGTACCTGTATAATGTCCATGCGTGGGATGCACGATAATGCCCGAATCTTTGTTAACAATTAGTAGATGTTCATCTTCATATAGAATGTTAAAAGGCAGCTCTTCTGGCAAAATGTCATCCGACTCTTCTTGTTCCATACGAACTTCGAGTCTATCCCCTGCAGACACCTTCACGCTGATATACACACGCTCTCCGTTTAACATGATTCCTTGCTCCGTGAGCTTCAATCTCGACAACAGTTTACGTGATATTTGCAGCCGCCGCTGTAGCACGGTCTTCAGCAGCCAGCCATCCTCCTGCTCAGGAATCGTATAAACAAGCGGCGAATAATACAGGCTCATTCTTTGCGGCGGAAAACTTTTTTGCTCCGCACATATTCAATGTCAGCTACCTGTTGTCTCGCATTGGCTGTCCGTGCAACCACGAAGAAATAATCCGATAAACGGTTTAAATAACGTCTTACCGATGGATTAATATCTGTATGTTGTCCAAGAGTAACCGCACGGCGTTCCGCACGACGACACACGGTACGGCATACATGCAGTGTAGAAGATAGCAGGCTTCCCCCTGGCAAAATGAACCGTTCTACCTTTGGATTCTCTGCATCATACATGTCAATCCATTGTTCCAGTCTAGTAACCATCTCATCACGAACTTTATATTTTGTCTCACTAATTCTTACAAAAGCGAGATCTGATCCACAGTCAAACAGCTCCTGCTGTACCTCAAGCAAATGCTCCCGGAGATCCTCGAATTGCCCTGTCGCTTGATCAATTAAACTGATTGCCTGTCCCACAAAACAATTCAGTTCATCGATCGTGCCATATGCCTCTACTCGATCATCATCCTTGATGACTCGTCCACCAATCACTGATGTTTGGCCTTCATCGCCTGTTCGTGTGTATATGCCCATGCTAATCCCTCCAATTGTTATTGATTCGCGCGGTAGAATATTCGGGTTAATGAATAATGCGAACATTCCTTAACTTCAACTTAACCAGTATACTTGACCACCATTAGATACGGAAATGCATTTTTTTCAGAAACCGCCTGGAAGCTTGCCTCGTATATTGAATTGGGTTGTAATGCTGAGTATACACCGAATTGATTAAACCCCATAAGAGAGGAGACGATGATGCAGAACTGGATAACCGATTTCATGGAGCACTACGGATATATAGGCATCGCACTGATCATTGCCCTGGAGAATGTATTTCCGCCCATTCCTTCTGAGATTATTTTGCCCTTCGGCGGATTCATGACCACCTATACTAGCCTCACACTGCCTGGCGTTATTATTGCTGCTACGATCGGGTCTGTGCTTGGAGCTATCATTTTATATGCCATTGGGCTGCTGATTGATGTGAATCGATTGGAGAAAATTGTAGACCGCTGGGGGCATATTTTACGTATCAAAAAAGAGGATATTCATCGTGTAGATGCATGGTTCGATAAGTACGGAATGTGGACTGTCTTGTTCTGCCGTATGATTCCTCTTGTTCGTAGCCTGATCTCCATCCCTGCGGGTATGTCCAATATGAAGTTTGGATTATTCGTGCTTTTTACCACAATCGGTACATTGATATGGAATATTATTCTCGTCTCTGTTGGAGCCGCACTTGGAGCCTCATGGGAAAGTATTCTGAGTTTTATGGATGTGTACTCCCTTGTGATTTACATCATTCTCGCTGTCCTTATTGTAGGCTTCGTCATTTGGTGGATCAAACGAAGTAAATCTCGGAACTAGACTATGTTTTAGAATTCCGCCAGCTCTTATTCGAATTTGACTTAAGATACACCCTAATGTAAATTCGCGTTACATAAAGGGAAGAGTCTAACCAAATCATTTCCTCAGTCACTCACTCGTGCCCTACGAAGAAAGACGTGCCGTCTCCTATAGACCGCACGTCTTTCTTTATTAAACTCCATTATGTAGCATTTTGCCATGAATCGTATGATATAAGACGACTTATTCATAGCGTACTGAACGCCCCTTAAGCTCCATCGCTAAGCCTGATACGAGCATATAGACCTGTTCAGAGTGCGCCTGAAGTGCCCGGTTTACAGAAGCCATCCTTGCAGCAAAGATACGCTCCTCTTCTGTCGGGTTCAGTGAACCATGCATTTCGTTAGTGATAACAAGCATCTTTCCCTGGTAAGATAACATCGCATCCAGCAACCGCTGCGTTTCTCCCCGCTGTTCATCCAAATCCTTATACGCCCTAAAACCAGCAACCATCCACGAGGTTAAACTATCCACAATTACAATCCGACGATCTGCCAGAAATAGATTCGATTCTCGATTAATCTGATGAATAACCTCTGTCAGATGTTGACCATTCCCAGCTTCAATGACCCGATAGTGAGCGGATGGAAATTCCGGAATGATCGCTTCATGATCGCCAGTGGATAAATAGATGCCTTCCCGGCTGATCCCCGCCGCATAACTAAGGGCAAACTTCGTTTTACCACTACCTATACCCCCAGTGACCGTAATCAACAATCCGCTCCCCTCCTTCTGTAGCTAGGTTGTACACCTATTACTCTGTTAATGCCTTCAAGACTTTCTTCGCTTCTTCAATATTGGAAGCCGATACTGGAATGGTAGCAAATAAATTCTTCGCAGCATACTGCACTTCTTGGAACATCTTCATATCTTCAAGCGGAATTCCATAGAGATGTGTTTCTTTTTTGATATCAGATCCATCATCTCCTGTGCCATCCTCGACAAATACTCCACCTTCAAACACACCGCGTGCGTATTTCTCTTGATCGAATGTATCATCCAAAGATACGTTTGAACCATTGTTGCCATATTGTTTCATGTCTGCTTCAGGCAGTATAAAAATATCATGTCCACCTGCGGCATACTCAACCAGTATTTTCTGTACATCATACATCGCACTGGTGACAACTTCCACTTTAGGCTCTTCACCTAGTTTTTGTTGCAAATTCGCCTGCAATTGTTCTGAAATAACGGACGGATCACCCTGGTTATCAATTATAAAAATCGTGAATCCACTCTTTCCTCCACAACCAGTAAGCACCAAAATTATGGAGATGATTGCGATAAGACCCCAAACTCTTTTCATTCCAGCTCCCCCTTTTGTCTCCTATGTCCAATATATCACAATTGTTCCACGCAAAAAAACAAGCACGCCTTCTTAGGCGATGATTCGACTCATTCCACAAAAAAAGAGACCCCTCAGGGTCTCCCTATAGCCAATATACGTAACGTTTCGATAGCCTACAATCACAGCAACCTATATCACATACATCGGGCAAGGCATTACTTGCCTTTGATCGGATTAGCTCTCATGTATTCGTTAATCTTCAGATCCAGCAAACTGCTGATCTCGATAACGATGTCAGAAGTGAATGATTTTTCTTCAAGGAAGATCTGCTCCATCTTCAGACGCAGCAGATGAATTTCATCTTCCAAGGAAATGTCATGCAATGATGCGTGATCCGGTTTCACCGACCATCGGTCGCCATGATCGCCTTCAGCCAAATATTGCCCACGATTCGTCGGTAAATCATATTCAACACAAAACAAGCTAACCCCTCCTTGGAAAATGTTTTTCCGAATGTTAAATGTTAGAAAAAGTTATTTCAAATTGAAATTATATCACAATAATTTGTAAAAGAAAGTCATTTTTTCTAATATAACAAATTGTATCATTCGTGTATCCTTTTCTAACCATACAAAAGAACCTCTTACTTATTAACCCTCTTTTTGTATCTTGTAAACAAAATTTCCGATTCGTTCCAAAGCTTCATTCAATTGGGTCACTGAAGTTGCATAAGAACAACGAAGGAAACCTTCACCTTGTGGCCCAAACACATTCCCAGGCACAGCAGCAACCTTATTTTCCGTAAGCAGTCGCTCTGCGAAGACATCGGAAGTCAGGCCTGTCTTTTGAATACTTGGGAAAGCATAAAATGCCCCCTGAGGTTCATGACAGTCTAAGCCGATATCACGGAAGCCTTGCACGATCAGTCTTCTGCGCTGATTATAGGACTCCACCATTCTGTCCTTCTCACCTAATCCGTTCGTTAAGGCCTCCAGTGCAGCAACTTGCCCCATCGCTGGAGCACACATAACCGTATACTGATGGATTTTGAGCATTGCTGCAATAAGTTCAGGATGCCCACACATGTATCCAATTCGCCAGCCGGTCATTGCAAATGCTTTGGAGAATCCACTGACTAGAATTGTACGTTCCTTCATATCAGGGATTGAAGCGAAGCTAACGTGTTTTTGTGTATACGTTAACTCAGCATAGATCTCATCAGCAATAACAATAAGATCATGCTTCTTGATCACTTCAGCAATCGGAAGCCATTCTTCATACGTCATAATCGCTCCGGTTGGATTGCTTGGATAACATAGAATCACAACTTTGGATTTAGGCGTAATGCTTGCCTCGAGTGCCTCTGCTGTCACTTTGAATTGATCTTTGGCGTAGGTTTCCACACCAACAGGCACACCACCACCGATTGAAGCGATTGGGGAATATGCTACATACGACGGCTCTGGAATCAGAATTTCATCTCCAGGTACGATCAAGGCCCGCAATGCGAGGTCAATCGCTTCACTGCCGCCAACCGTTACAATAATTTCGTCCTTTGGATCATATTTCGTATCGAATTGGGTATGCAAATAATCGCTGATCGCTTCTCTCAGCTTCGGCATACCGGCATTGGATGTATAACTAGTCATACCTCTTTCCAATGAATACACACAAGCTTCCCTCATGTGCCATGGCGTAACAAAGTCCGGTTCCCCGACACCAAGTGTAATGATGTCTTTGTTATCACCAACCAGATCAAAAAACTTACGAATTCCGGATGGCGGTATCTGCTGTACCAAAGGTGCCAGATACGAAGTCATTTTCTTGTTGTTCCCTGTTGTCTGTTCATTCACTATCATGACACATCTTCCTTTACGGCGAGATCATGAGACGGTTGTCTTCCTGATGGTCTTCAAAAATAATCCCGTCCTGCTTATATTTTTTGAGAATAAAATTCGTTTTGGTGGAGAGCACTGAATCTATTGGAGACAGTTTCTCGGATACAAAATTAGCAACTTCACGAAGGTTGCCACCTTCAACTTCAACGAGCAAATCATATGCTCCCGACATGAGATAAACCGATTTTACTTGAGGATACAAGTAGATTCGTTCAGCAATACCTTCGAATCCCCGACCACGCTCTGGCGTAATCTGAACTTCGATCAGTGCTGTGACTTTCTCGTCATCAATTTTGCTCCAGTTTACAACCGTTGCGTATTTAACGATGACATGCTCTTGCTCCAGCTGTGCGACGACATTCTTAATCTTATCTTCCGACTCTCCGAGCAGCGTAGATAGCAGCGCGGGAGTCCTTCTCGCGTCTTCCTTCAACAGATTCAGAACTTTCAATTGCAGGTCGTTCAAATCCTTCATGTGTTTCCCTCCAGCGTCATCCGAGTTCCGTAACGTACGTATTCGAGCTATCTCTTCAATGAATTAATACTTATATTACATGAATTTAACGTTGATGCAAAGACAAAAACCGCCTGCCTTGAATTCAGGCAAGCGGTGGTATGGTCTGCTAAACAAGCTTGTGCTTCAAACCCCTTTTACGGAGGTTACATGTAATAAGGATTACCGTAACTAGGCTGATGTTGGGGTACATTGGGTGCCTGAGTGTATGGACTGCTTTGCGTATTCTTTTCCTGAATGAATTGCTGACATTTCTGCTGTGTCTGCTGTGCTGACTGAAGCTGCTTGTCTACATCTGTACGAAGCGCTTTGGACGATACAGAATACATGTTGTTTTGTTGCATCAAATTGAACAATTCACCCTGTAAACGCAAAGTATCATTCGTCAGATCATTGAACATTCTACGAATCGTAGGACAGGAAGCTTCCGTAGTTGCTGTCGTATATTCCCGTGAAGTTCGTCTCAAATCTGCAAGAATCGACTTCAATAAGTCTTGTTCTTGCATAAAATTCCCACTGGATGACAAAGATTGTGTGTACACGTATTTTCCTCCTAAGCATTAAAATCACTTGCTAACGGTTTGAGGTTTATTGCGACTGGGAAGGTGCAAGGGATTGATGTTGATGCAGTGCCTGGATCAGCGTGTTCAGATGTTGTTCATGGGCGTGAACATATTGGTTCAATGCCTGCCTAATCTGTGGTTGGTGTGAGATGGAAGCTGTAGCAGCACACTGTTTAATCAGCATTTCTTCATTGGAAATTGAATCCGCAATATAACTCAGTTCCTTCGGGCTCAGTGCTTGCATTTGTGAATATTGCATAGATGTCTGACCTCCTTAACCTAAAGTTTATGCGAGTTTATTGTTACCTTGTCCTGAAAAAGTATACTTCATCAAATGAACCGAGGTGGTCTATTGTGGAACTAATTAACGGAACAACGTACTGGCCAACCACGTTCCAACCGCAACGCAATTATCCTGTCCTGGAGGAGAATCTGACATGTGATTGCCTGATTATTGGCGGTGGAATGGCTGGAGCATTATCTGCCAAACTTCTAACCGAACGTGGCATTCAAACCATCCTCATTGACAAGAGAGAGATCGGGCATGGCAGTAGTATGGCGAACACAGGCTTACTCCAATATACGAATGATAAGACACTAACCTCCTGTATCGAGACATTTGGAGAACAGACAGGAGTAAGATTTTACGAGTTGTGCCGAGAGGCAATGCAGCATCTAGCCGACATTGCTCATAAGCTAGATATCGATCCTTGGTTTGTGCCTCGCACAAGCCTATATTGCGCAAGTGGTGAGGATGATGTGGTCATGCTTGAAGCGGAATATCGCAATCTGAAACATTATGGATTCGATGTGGAACTCTGGAATGAAGACAAGATTCGTTCCATGTTCCCTTTTAATAAAAGAGCGGCATTGTATACGAGCGGTGATGCGGAGGTCAATCCGTATCGCTTGGTTCACTCTCTCATCGACTCGGCCTCCCGTCAGGGAGCCAAAGTCTTCAATCACACCGCCATGACGCATTGCGACTACAATGAAGATGGGGTGGTGTGTTATACACCACAGGGAACAATTCGAGCTAAACATGTTATTTTTTCAACAGGATATGAAACTCAAGAGATCAAGAATGACCGCGGAGCATATCTGAAGAGCACTTACGCCATTGCCACCAAACCACTGAAGGATCTCAGTAGCTGGTATGAGCAATGCATGATATGGGAAACTGCCAGACCTTATCTGTACATGCGAACTACACCGGATGGACGAATTGTTGCAGGTGGACTTGATGAAGATCGCCCACGTGAGGATCAACGTCAGATCAAGGCGGCTCACAAGGGTGACATTTTACTGCAACGGATTGCTGAATATTTCCCTTTATCCGACCTTGAGGTGGATTATGCCTGGGAAGCGGTCTTCGGTAGTACGCATGATGGCCTCCCTTTCATTGGCTCTCATCCGGATTACCCACATTCATACTTTGTAGAAGGGTATGGAGGCAACGGTACTGTGTACAGCATGATTGGTGCAAGGTTGATTACGGAGCTCATTGCTACAGGTACAAAGCACGCCGACCTGGATCTATTTTCACTTACAAGAACCAGCAAGCCTTCTCCGGTATAAAAAGGGTAAGCGAACAAGTATAGGGATGTAACTAAAGTCTGGACATAACAGCAATTGAAGCAGTTAAATTCAAAACAGGTACAAAAAAAGGTACATTCACAGGAGTTACATCCTTGAACGTACCTTTTTTAATACATATAGCAGGCAGCACTTGCATACAGGAAGCTCCACCTAGTGAATAAGCAATGTGTGTAAGACCCAACCCTGGTCTGAGCATTATGACGATGCCGTACCTTGTCCTTCCGTGTGTGTCAACATCTTGCGCATAAAGATCCAGCCAATCAGCGGAAAGGCTCCTAGGACAATAATTAACCAGGTTAGCGTTCGCAGTGAAGGCTCATTCATGACCGTTAGAATAAAGACCCCTAATCCAAACAGCCGCCCAATCATTAGGGAAAGTTCTCTTAATACGACAAGTTCTACCCTTTTCTCGACATTTTCGCCACTCGTACCCATCATATCAAAACCCGCTGAGATCATCGGCAAAATGTACAAGGGCATCGCAAGTGCACTTCCGATTCCCATGATTAACAGGGTACCGTAGGTCACTTTCCAGAGAAGCGGCATGAGCACGACCAGTAGCAGTACGGCTCCAATGAGCATCCCCTTTGCTCTATACTGTGGCTTAAACCATTTGCCAGCTGCCCAATAACTTACAAGTGCCACGGCTGAAGTAATGAGCGAAAACTGCCCTAATTTGTACTCCTGAGCAGTAGCCACATAGACCAGCAGAGCGATCAAGAATGCGAATACGCCCTCGCGTACTCCCTGAGCAAACAGACCTAAGGCGAGTGGTCTCCATGGACTATGTGGTTTGGACAGCTGTAGCCAAGGCTCAGACCAGCGGTATGTACCGCTCACCTTTCTTTTCTTCAGAAAGAAACTGAACACAACTGCTATCACATAAATGACCAGAGACACCGTAAAAATAAGGCGATATCCCGTATTATCTGTCATTCGGGAAATAACTAGACCAGAGAACCATGGCCCGATAATACCTGTCATCGATCCTAACAAGCCAACCCAGCCATTAAATAAATCCCGATTATCGCGATCCGTTATTTCAAAATATACAACGTTAAATGCAATCCAGAACAGACCTAGCGCACACCCAAGCAGTATGCCTAGAGGCCAAATCCAGTATACAGCGTTAGAACCAACCCAGAGAACTGTCATATAAAAAAGCCCTGATAACGCTGTCCCCAGTCGCAACGCACTCATTTTGTTATGTTCCTTGACCCATTTACCAGCAATCCAAAATGTGAGCCCGATGGCGAGTTGCTGACTGACCGTGAACCAACCTAACATCGCGTAGTCTGGTCTGCTCTTCCACAAGTACACATTCAGAAATGTTCCCGACAAAGCACCTGCTAACACAAACAATCCATTCACGCCCAAAAGCAGAATGGATTGTCGACCCAAAGATATCTTCATCTGCTCCCCTTTGTCCACCTGAAGTGAGCACTTTACAGGTAGGTCTCAGGTTTAACGTACCCCAAGCGCTAGGAAAACATGATGAATCTTTGGCATAGCTATCATTTTATTTTGATCAAGCTTTAGTAAATGATTTATTTCTTCGCACTCAGATTCTGAATCAGACGAAGACGATCATCCTCTGACAGACTGTATTGAACCTGGAAACATCCTGAGCAGACATACATCTGCACTGTGAACGGAGGTGACAACAGATCGCCCGTTCCCGCAGCACCATTAGGAACAGATGTAAAGTTTGCCTGATCTGCTTGTTGAGTACCTGCTAACAACATGAATTCACGGCAATGTGGGCATTCTGGGACTTCTTCCTGATGATCGAGTTGCTTCTCGACACCTTCTTCGTATTGGATCAGATCATTCCCCTCATCCGCATACTTGGTTAGTGTACGCAATTCAGGTAGTTTCAGTTCTACCTCATCGCCCCACAAATCAGAAATATCCGTACCTTGATGATCGTGCACCTCATCATCCTCGTAGACGTCTGTTTCGTTGTCAATCTCCTCTTCGTCTCCGATGTTAATGTTAAGTGTGCGATATCCGTTCAGTTCATTGTGACAATGTGGGCACTCTTCTTCAGGTCCCAGCTCCTCATCCCATACAATCTCCGTGTGACACCAAGGGCATACTGTTGTTTCCATATCTAATCAACCTTTCTCTTTCTATATAACCATCAAGTATTCATAACATAAATGACGCCAATGGTGAAAAATACAATGGATGCAGCAAACAAAATCCGAATTAATAGTTTCATGCCGCAAGACCTCCTACATGATGCTCGCGCCAATAACAAAGGATAGCGAGACCGAGATAATCATGGAAATCAGTCCAACCGCCCGGTTATCTGCTTCTATCTCCTTATCAATGGAAAACACCGGGGTCAAAAATTCAAACAAGAAGTAGGCAACGAGCAGGAGAATAAAACCTAGAAATGACCACGTCATGGCTTCATAGACTGAAGATTTGGCTTGAATACAGAAACGAAGTACGTTACATATACCAAAAATTTTGCCGCCTGTTGCCATAGCAACCGCAATATTTCCCTTCTTAATCTCATCCCAGCACTTGTACTTGGTAACCAGTTCGAAGCAAGCGAGAAAAATGAGAAGCTCCATAATGGCTACCGAAAAAAAACCGAGCACCATCCCCAAGGGATGGGACAGCAATTGGTCAATCGTCCCTTTCACGCACGGTTCCCCTTCCCGCTTCCGCATTCAAGCTGACCAAGAATGCGGAAATGTATTGATTCACGGCTTGGGTTAGCTATTCCAGCTCTGCTACGGTAACACCGTTGCCGCCTTCCCCGTAATTACCCAACCGATAACTCTTAATATGTCTATGCTTACGCAGATAATCCTGAATACCGGAACGTAAAATTCCTGTTCCTTTACCGTGGATAATATATACCTGACCGAGATTGGAGAGGAACGCTTCATCGATAAAACGATCCGTCTCCATCAGAGCCTCTTCCAGATTAGCACCACGCAGATCCAGCTCACTCTTGACGTTGTCATCACGAGTTCGTTTCATACCTGTCACAGGTTTTTGTTTGGGTGTTACTACTGTTGAAGCAGACTGCTTAAGCTCAAGATCGTCCAGTGATACTTTCATCTTCATGATACCAAGCTGTACCACTGCTTCCTTGCTTCCAGACATCTCCACAACGTGGCCTTTCTGATTCAAGCTGTACACCAATACTTCATCGCCTGGGCCAATAGCACGAGCCTTCGGAGCAGATGAAGTACGTTTAACCGTCTTCTTCCGTTTCTCTGGTTCAGCTTCATCCAACTGTTTACGAGCTGCAATCAGCTTGTGCTCCTTAACTGATGCGCCTTCTTCCATAGCTAGCTGACGCAGCTCGGCAATAATTTTCTCCGCTTCTGCTCTAGCCTTGTCCACAATCAGGCGGGCATCTTCTTCGGCCTTTTCAATCCGGCGGTCACGCTGTTGTTCCAGCTTCTCCAATTCGGATTGATGACGACTACGCAGCTTTTCCATGTCTGCACGCAAGTGTTCAGCTTTCTCACGCTCTTGCTCGGCTGTCAGTCGATTCTCTTCGAGTGAAGCAATCATATTCTCCACTCGCTGATCCTCTTCCTTCACCTCACCACGGGCATAATCGAGAATGTTGCTTGGAAGCCCAAGACGTTCCGCAATGGCAAAAGCATTACTTCGACCAGGAACACCCACAAGCAAACGATACGTTGGACTTAATGTATTCACATCAAATTCCATACTTGCATTGATAACACCCTTGCGTTCATAAGCATAAGCCTTCAGCTCACTATAATGCGTTGTAGCTACCATACGACAACCTGTCTGGTGCATATGCTCCAGAATGGAAATCGCTAGTGCTGAACCTTCCGCCGGATCTGTTCCCGCTCCAAGCTCATCAAGTAGAACGAGGCTTTTCGTGGTCATGTTTTTCAAAATCCGAATAATGTTGGTCATGTGGCTGGAGAATGTACTCAAGTTCTGTTCAATACTCTGTTCATCTCCAATATCCGCATAGATCGCATCAAATACACAGAGCTGGCTTCCATCTTCAGCAGGGACAAACAATCCAGACATCGCCATTAGACTGAGCAATCCAATCGTTTTGAGCGTGACTGTTTTACCGCCCGTATTCGGCCCTGTGACAATAATCGAGGTATAATCATTACCTAATTCAATATCCGTTGGTACAACATTCTCAATGGCAATTAACGGATGACGCCCCTTCTTCAGCTTAATGAAGCCGCGATCATTCATCCGTGGTAAGGTTGCTTTCAGTTCACGCGCTAGACGTGACTTCGCAAATATGAAATCAAGTGTCCCCAACAGATCGACATCGTCCAACAGCCACTCTGCCTGTTCACTGACAAGAGCGGTCAATTTCTGCAAAATAACTTCAATTTCGCGCTCTTCCCTGATTCGAGTCTCACGTAATTTATTATTCATCGCAACGATTGATTCTGGTTCAATAAACAGTGTTGCACCCGAACCGGACTGATCGTGTACAATTCCCCGAAGTAAGAACGATACTCTGCTTTTACTGGGATTACGAAGCGATCACCACGAATGGTAATCAACTGATCCTGTAACATTTTAGATACGGTTGAAGAACGAATCATGGAATCGAGCTTCTCTCTAATCCGAGCTTCCCCGCCCCGAAGTTCACGACGAATCTGTGCAAGCGTAACACTCGCACTATCAGCAACTTCAGCATTATCTTCGATACAGCTACGAATTTCATCTTCTAGTGCTTTTTGCTCCGACAGCTGATCACTAATGAAGAACAGCGACTCCACCTTTTCATCTTCATGAAGTGTGGCAATTTGCCGTTTGAGTCTACGTGAAGCAAGAGTGGTGTTCGAAATCCCGAGAAGTTCATGTGGGTTCAAGGTGCCCCCAATTTCAGAACGTTTAATGGAGGCTGTAATGTCCACAATGCCACCGAAAGATGGTGAACCCTTCAATCGATCAAACTTAAAGGCTTCGTCCGTTTGCTGCAGCAATCTTTTTACTTCCTCTAAGTCACCAACAGGCTCAAGGGTATCCGCTTTCTTCTTACCCATTGTCGTTTGGGCAAAGCCTTGCAATGTATTTAAAATTTTGCGGTATTCCAATGTGTGTAAAATTTTCGTATCCAAGTGTACAACTCCTTCCAAACTATAACTGTATTATAGCGAAAGAAACATTCTAACGCTATTTAACGAATCCTTCCACACATAAGTTATGACATCACGCCACAAACTACAGGTGTCAGGATTTTGCAACGTCCCCGAGTAAATAGGATGCCTAATGCATAATCCGATCTGAATATAAGGAGGTAAACACGTTGAACTTCTTGGGACATGTTGTACGATTCATTATCGCAGCCATTGTTTTAATGGTCGTCAGTTGGATTGTACCTGGCTTTGCCGTTGGTGGTTTCTGGAGCGCCCTCATGCTAGCTCTGGTCATTGCCCTTCTTGGTTGGATCATTGAAGGCGTATTTGGTAAAAGGGTCTCACCCTTCGGTCGTGGAATCGTTGGCTTCATTGTCAGTGCACTTGTGATCTGGCTTGGTCAATATGTTGTCGACCACGTTGAGGTCACCCTGCTTGGAGCCATTTTGGCCGCGCTGGTTATCGGGATTATTGATTTGTTCATCCCAGTATCCACACCATTTGAAGCTGGACGTGAATCTAAAGATCGTTCTTAGATTACACCTGGCTTATAGCGCTAAATTCTGTAACACAGCTCTCCCGTAAACCTCTGATGGCTTCAAAGCCTGATGAGGTTTTTTTTATGTTCCTATCCATGGCATTTCCTTATATCGGAACGAGAACTAAGGCACAACAATTTAATTTTCAATAAAACGACATAGCCCACATGTACAGGCATTGCCAATTTGCGGTATGATGACTGAAGAATTATTCAAATTTCATCTATATTACACATAAGGGGGCACATGATGAAAAAAAGTATAGCATGGCTCATAGCTTGCATGTTGATTATGGTTCTTGCCGCATGTGGATCAGGAAACTCAAGTAATGGCAGCGATGCTGATCCCGGAATTACTGCAAGTGAGGAACTCGTGATCAAAGCAAGCAACTATGAGTTCGACAAACCCGAGTATCATCTCAAAAAAGGGGTTCCCGTTAACATTATTTACGAAAACACCAATGGAAATCACGGCTTGCTTGTACCTGAACTTAAGCTGCAACTAGACATCCAAAACACTTCAAAAGTGATCATCCCTGACCAAGTCGGCGAATTCGAGATGTCATGTTCTGTATTCTGTGGTAGCGGGCACAGTAGCATGATCTCCAAAATTATTGTTGAAGAATAGATACCCAAGACAAGGAGCCCCCGTTACATAGGGAGCTCTTTCTCTTATTATAACAAATTGTACAATAGGTTGTTCAAAAAGCCCGTTTTTGAGCATGCACTATAAGAAATCGATGCCAGGATGATATCCAAACCTAACAGAGGTTAGTTTTGATCCTGTTCAATCAATTCAATCCATTCGTTATACTCCGTCTGTAACTTCGTATATTCATCTTTTAACTGTCGATGCTCCGTGTTCAGTTGCTCCGCCTTCTCTTGCTCCATTTCACGTTCCACTTGTAATAAGCGAAGCTGATTCGCAGCAAGCTCATAACGGTCACTGATCTCAAGCAGTTCATGCTCCAGAGCTTGTTTGTCAGAAGTAGCCTCCTCACGTAGCTGATCTAATTGCTGTCGCTCTTGTTCCAGCTCTTCAACCTTCTCAGCACTTGCAGCACTTTCCTTCTGCCAGACATTCATCTCATTCTCCAATGCAGTCCAGCGCTCTTGCCAGGATTGCTCCTGTGCTGCCCACTCGTCGGCACGTCGCTGCCAAACTTGATCCTTTTGCTCCGACTCTGCTGCTTTGGAACGGAGTTGTTCTTCAAGCTGCTCTTCTCTTTCAGTTAACGCCTGCAAACGTGAAGACAAGTCTGATTGTTTGGCAGTTAACTCTTCGTACTTAATCTGCCATTCCAATGCTTCTTCCTCCGTCTGCGCAAGCAAGCTTGCCTGTTCATCTATTCGTGCAGAAATCTGTTGAACTTCATTACGAGTAGCAGAGAGCTGCTGCTCAAGCGTATCCTTATCCACAGCCAGCTCATCAAGCTGACGAGTGTAGTCCTCTTCGCGCTGAAGAGCATCTCCATAATCATGGCGGATCTGCTTATAGCTCTCTTGCAGCTTGTTCAGTTCCTCTCGAAGTTCACTTATCTCGCCATCAAGTTGTAGGCGTTGTTGTTCTTGTTCTTCAGCCTGGCTTTCGAAACGTTCTACGGCAGCTCTGTGACGTTGTGCTTCATCCTTCACGACAGATAATTCATCATGTAGAGATTGAACTCCCGCTTCCAGCGTCTCATTCTGTTCGACAGCCTCAAGAACCTGTGTTTCCAACTCTTCCATTTCAAGTCGACGCTGCTCGGCAAGATCTTTCCAAGACTGTTCACTCTGTGCCAAAGTGCTAATCTCATGCTGCAATGTGCGCACAGCTGCATGAGCCTGCTCCAGCACTTTTTGCAGTCTGCGCTGCTCATCTTCCGACTTCGCTTCGGATTCACGAAGCTTCTGAAGCTCCTGTTCCAATGTGCCCTGTTGCTCTTGAACCTTGCGAAGCTGTGCGGTAAGAGATGTTTCACGTTCAATCGTTTCGTTATATTGTTCTTTCCATTGTTGTTCTGTTTCAAGCGTCTGCTGCAGAAGTGCTTCTGTTTCGCGCAACTGTTCCTGAAGCTCGGTACGATCATTCTTCAATTGCTCAAGCTGATGCTCAAGCTCCGTAATACGGCGTGTGTGAACTTCCTGTTGCTGCTTACGAGCCACTTGTTCCTCGCGTAATGTTTGAAGCTGCTCTTGCTCACTAAGAAGTTGTTGTTCTTGATCCGCAACGACTTCTTGAGCTTGTTGGAGTTGCTCAGCCACATTATTAAGCTGTGTGCTTACATCTGCAAGACGAGCCTCAGCCTGTTCACGCTCAGCTTCCAACTGCTGCTGCAGTTTCTCTTGTTCTTCCTGTAATCTAGTCTCTGCAGTGGCACGAGCCTTCGCAAGTTCAGTTGTCGCGGCTTGCTTCGCTTGCTGCAGCTGCTCTTCGTAAGCCGCCTCTTTCTCCATCCATTCCAATTCAGCCTGTTCCGATGACTCTTGGAACGAAGCCTGCAGCTCCTCAATCTCTGCAAGACGCTTCTCGTCAGCCTGTTGCTCCAACAATAACCGATCTTGCTTCGCCTTCTCAGTGAGCTCTAGCACCTGATCTGTAGCAGATTGCTCTGCTTCCTGGATACGCTGCTCCAATTCAGACTTCAACGCGTTGTACTTCAGTTCTGCTTCGTCCTTCGCTTGTTTCAACTGAGTCTCCGCTTGCTCTAATTCTGACAAGATCGCAGCTTCTGCTTGTTCTTTAGCAGCCTGAACCTGCTGTGCGGCCTGCACTTCTAGCTGCTCTCGCTCAGCAACAGCCCGGTTCTCTGCTTCTTCTAGCTGAGCAGCCACTTTATTTTGCAGTTCCTTATATTGGGTAGCCGCTTTAGCTTCTGCTTGCTCTAATTGTGTTCTGGCACTTGCTTGTGCCTCTTTCAGTTGAGTTGCAGCCTGTGCCTGAACAGCCTTAAGCTGACCCGCTGCCTTGTCTTCGGCTTCTTTCAGGCGAGCTAACATCTTCTCTTCCTTCTCTTTCAATTGTGCTGAGGTTTGAGCTTGGAGCTTCTGCTCTCTCGCCGCTGCTTGTGCACGCTCGTTCTCCAGAGCGGAATTTAATTTGGCTATTTCAGCCTGTTGTTCCTCACGCAGCTTCACCAAGGCCTGTTCAGCCTCAGTCTTGAGCTTGGTTGCTTCAGCCAAAGCTACATCACGGCGTTCCAGTTCCTGTTGATGTTCACTTTGTACCTTGTTCAATCGATTAACTTCATTACGAAGTTCAGTACGTTCACCTGTTAGCATTTTCAATTCATTCCGGATTTCCTGGGTCTGAAGAGATTGCTCAGCCATATGTACTGCTGCTAGCACCGCAATACGCGGTGTGTCTAAGCGAGAGTGATGTTTGGAGATGGCATTCATACGCTCATCTACCAAGTTAGCTACTTGTTTCATATAGTCGGCACTGCTGCCAACCAGTTTATAGGAAGTCCCGTAGATATCTACGGTGACGCGTGTACGATCAGGTGTAGTCACAGTTGTGCCCTCCTTCAAGTCTGTATGTTGATTCTAAGCTGTATAACCAAAAAAGTCACATCGATCCTCTATATGCTAAGGATTCGATGTGACTTCAAGCAATTCCTGCTAATCTTTGTTCAAAAAATTGACTTCTGTTCTATTTACGCAATTCAGCTGCGAATTGCTCCTCTAGACGAGCAACTACGCGGGCATGCACCTCGGTAATTTCCTCATCCGTAAGCGTGCGCTCACGATTGCGATAGACTAGTGCCATGGCTACACTCTTCTTATCTTCACCCAGTTTGCTGCCTGTGAACACATCGAATACCTGTACCGTCTGTAGCAGTTCACCTGCTGATTCACGAATGGCTTTTATCATGTCACCGGCTTCAATATCTTTGTTTACCACGACAGCAATGTCGCGCTCCACTGCCGGGAAACGCGGAAGCTCACGATAACGGATATCCGCATCAGCTTCACTGTAGATAGCTTCAAGTCCGATCTCAGCGATATATACATCATTCAGATCATATTGTTGTTGCAGTTCTGGATGCAATTGACCCATCGTACCGATCAGCTTGCCTTCTTCTCCATTTTTTCCATCCAAATATACTGAAGCAGAACGTCCTGGGTGGAATCCTTCTGGGCTGTTCGCTACCAAGCGAATGCGTTGCTCCAGACCGAGGTAAGCAAACAGGTTCTCAAGCGCACCTTTCAAGTCGAAGAAGTCCACTTTCTCTGCCCCAACATTCCACTGCGGAGTTGCACGATTTCCGGTAATCAGCAAGCTCAGAACAGGAATTTCATGAGGCTGCTTAGTCAGCTGCTCTTCCTCAGTAAAGAAAATACTGCCCACCTCAAACACTGCCAGTGAATCCTGTTTCCGGTTCATATTGTATACTGTTGCATCCAGCATCTGTGGCAAAATGCTTGTGCGAAGCACACTGCGATCCTCACTCATCGGCATGGCCAGCTTCACATGTTTACTCTCCCCTGTAAGAGCAGGGAACAGTGACGTTTTGTCTGGATGTACGAAGGAGTAACTGATCATTTCCTGCCAGCCGCTACCTGCAAGCACGCCACGGATTGTACGACGCATCGCTTGGGAACGAGTATACGCACCAGGGGTTGTTGGCCCTTCAATAAGTGTTGTAGGAATATTGTCGTATCCATAGAGACGAGCAACTTCCTCGAACAAGTCTACATCTACTGTGATGTCCCCTCTACGCGTTGGTACTTCCACATCGAGAATACCCTGTTCAGCGTCGCCACAAGCGAAATGTAGCCGAGCAAAGATCGTTTTAACTTCAAGCAAGGACAGATCTGTTCCGAGGTAACGATTAAGTCTGTCCAGAGACAATTTTACGATGCGTTTCTCTGCTGCAACCGCACCAGCTTCTACCGTACCTTGATGAACTTCACCTTCAGCGTAACGCTGGATCAGCTCTGCCGCACGGTCAAGGGCTGTAATTACTGCTCCTGGATCAACTTCTTTTTCAAAACGCATGCTTGCTTCGGAACGCAGCCCCAGTTGGCGCGACGTTTTCCGAACTGTTCCGCCATCGAACTTGGCGGACTCCAGCAACAGATTAACCGTTCCTTCCGATACCTCGGAATTCTCGCCACCCATTACCCAGCGATGGCTACTGGTTTCACGCCATCTGTAATGATCAGCATATGTGGCTCAAGCTTACGCTCTTGGCCATCAAGTGTCACGATCGTTTCGCCTTCCTTAGCCATCCGCACGTCAATATGACCCTTCTCCAGCTTATCTGCATCAAAGGCATGTAATGGTTGACCATATTCCAGCATGACATAGTTCGTGATATCTACGATATTGTTGATTGGTCGAACACCCGCCGCCATGAGACGGTTCTGCATCCAGAGTGGGGAAGCACCGAGTTTGATGCCTGTAACATAACGAGCTGCATAATGTGCACATTGCTCTGTAGCTGTAATTTCAACATAAATATGATTTGCAGCCGCATCGCTAATTTCAACGAGCTTTTGCTTCGGATCTGGCAAGTTTACCTCACGTCCCAGGATCGCGCCTACTTCATACGCTGCACCACGCATACTCAAACAGTCAGAACGGTTCGGGGTCAGATCCAATTCGAGCACATGATCATCTAATCCAAGGACCTGGCTGATTGGTGTTCCAATTTCCGTTTGCTCTGGCAATACGAGAATGCCTTCCTGCTGATCCTTAGGAAGAAGCTTGTCGTTCATACCCAGCTCTTTTGCGGAGCAGATCATACCAAGGGAAACTACGCCGCGCAGCTTCGCCTTTTTGATATCAAACCCACCAGGGAGTTTAGCGCCAACAAGGGCTACTGCTACCTTTTGGCCTGCATCCACATTTTTCGCTCCACATACGATCTGCAAGTCTTCCTCTTGACCAGCATCAATCAAACATACGTTTAATTTGTCTGCATCTGGATGCTTTTCCTTGCTCTTTACGTATCCTACAACAACTTTGTTTACGCCTTGATTCCGGTTCTCTACTACATCAATCTCAATACCCGCCCGGGTGATCTTCTCAGCCAATTCCTGTGGCGTCGCACCTTCTAGGGAAATATAATCAGACAGCCAATCTGTCGATACTCTCATGGACGTTCACTTCCTTTATCTATAAATTAGTATTGGCGCTCAATGCTTGGTACGCCTATCTTCTCGGTACTGAAAACCTTCCTTTTTGAACACGCACTTTAAGATTATAGGCGTCCAAATTGCTTGAGGAATGCCATATCACTGTTATAGAAATGACGGATATCGTCGATGCCATACTTCAGCATGGCAATACGCTCAACACCCATACCAAACGCGAATCCACTATACTTCTCAGGATCGTAACCACCCATTTCCAATACTTTCGGGTGAACCATACCACCACCAAGAATTTCAAGCCATCCTGTTTGTTTACATACACGACAGCCGCTGCCACCGCATTGTACACACGTTACATCTACCTCAGCACTTGGCTCAGTGAATGGGAAGAAACTTGGACGCAGACGAATTTCGGTATGAGCACCGAACATTTCGCGTACGAATTGCAGCAAGGTTCCCTTCAGATCACTCATACGAATGTTCTCGCTAATTACGAGACCTTCGACTTGGTTGAACTGGAAGGAGTGCGTTGCATCATCATCATCACGGCGGTACACTTTACCTGGGCAGATGACTTTGACAGGTACTTCGCCCTTCATGCTCTGCATTGTTCGCACCTGAACAGGCGACGTATGGGTACGCATCAGCAAGTCTTCTGTAACATAGAAGGAATCCTGCATGTCACGTGCCGGGTGGTTTTTAGGCAGATTCAAAGCCTCGAAGTTGTAGTAGTCCATCTCTACTTCAGGCCCTTCTGCTACACGGTATCCCATACCGATGAAGATATCTTCAATCTCCTGCACTACTTTAGTCAAAGGATGTAATCCACCTTGACGTCCGCGACGCCCCGGGAGAGTGACATCAATTTTCTCCGATTGCAGACGCTTTGCCGTCTCTTCTTGCTGGAACTGAATTTGCTTGCTATCGATGACTTCCTCAATCGCACCACGTACATCATTTGCAACCTGCCCAACGACTGGTCGTTCCTCTGCACTCAGTGCACCCATACCGCGCAAAATCTCAGTCAATGCACCCTTTTTCCCTAAATACTTTACACGCAGATCACCCAGCGTCTGTGGATCGTTCACGCCAGACAACTGTTCCAACGCTTCGATCTTCAATGCCTCTAAACGTTCTTTCATGTGTAAATGCCCCCTTTTTATGGTGTAATTTGCAACAAAAAAAGGCCTTTTCTCCCCAAAAGGGACGAAAAGACCGTGGTACCACCCTTGTTAGACAACGATATTGCTTGCGCCCTACTGGCTTGCAATACGCCTATCTCACTTTGTACGGAATAACGACCGTTAACCGTTTACCCCTACTGTCGCAGCACAATGTGCATCATCAAGTTCAGGGAACCGCTTCGGAGTGAATTTCGGCAGCCTTGTTCTACAGAAACGCTCTCAATCTACGGCGCTTCCTCCCTGTACAGAGGCACTGCTTACTTATCTCCATCATTGCGTTTACATGTTAAGAAAACCTATACCAACAGGCTTCAAATACTGCAACCTCTCTTCGAGGCAAGCTGTTGATGATCGTTCATTATTATATTCAATATTGAATGAAATAGCAACCTTCATGCAGCGATATTAGTCGAAAACAAGGAGATAAACGCATGCCATTTACACATACAGGTCAATTGGATTGATGCAGTTGACCCAGCCGCTGCTTAATCCACTGAATTTCCTCAGCTTCCTTCGCTCGTTCTGCTTCCGGTTCTAGCTTGGTCTGATCCTCGGTATCTCTTGTAACACTATTCATAGGCGATAATAGCTCAGACAGTCGCATCTCCAGTCGCAATCGTTCATCATCTGAATCTCTGTTTTGCAATGCTGATGCTCTTAGAACATGGGACTCTTCCCAATCCTCTACTCCGCCTTCGAAGTAGACCCCTGTCCCATCCGGCTTAAGATCGAGTAACCGATTGGCAAGCACCTTGGTTAACATTCGATCATGCGAGACTAAGACCAATGCACCTGAAGCCTGTTTTAATACATTCTCCATGACTTCCTGCGTATCAATGTCGAGATAGTTGGTTGGTTCGTCCAGCACGAGCAGGTTAGCTCCTCCAAAGTACAACCGGAGGAAAGCTACTCTACACTTTTCTCCCATGCTCAGATCTGCAATTCGTTTGAACACATCTTCTCTAGAAAAGAGGAAACATCCAAGAATCGTGCGTGCCGCACTTTGGGTCATGGAGGGCAGACTGAGCAAGCTGTCCAGCAATGTCTGCTCTTCGGGAAGTCCTTCGAGTTCTTGTGAAAAGTAACCGATCTTCAGACCGGGATTCCTCGTCACCTTCCCTTTTACCGGCTCAAGCTCTCCGATCATCAGTTTAAGCAATGTTGTCTTCCCCGTACCATTGGAACCACGCACAGCCAAACGATCTCCACGCTCCACAGCAACACTCAATTCGTGAAATAAAGGATTTCCCGCAGGATACGCAAATTCAACCTGATTCAATCTTAGGAGCTGGCGTGCACCGAGAGAATTCATATTCAATTCCATTTTTAAACGAGTAGCCTCACGTGGTTTATCCACGCGCTCGTTCTCCAACCGTTCAAGCTGCTTTTGC
This sequence comes from Paenibacillus sp. DCT19, assembly GCF_003268635.1. NCBI lineage: Bacteria > Bacillati > Bacillota > Bacilli > Caryophanales > Paenibacillaceae > Paenibacillus > Paenibacillus sp. DCT19. The sequence goes on along the minus strand of NZ_CP029639.1, from coordinate 1,972,832 downwards.
TTGGCATGGTAACGAGAGATGTTCTTGTTTGCCTTGGCTTTATAGAAGCTTTGGGTGATTTTGACCTCCACGTCGGTTGCTGAATTATGCGCTTTATGAAACCACTGCTGGTAGTTGCGAATTGTCTCTTCTAACGCCTTCTTCTCCAGCTCTTGTTTACGATACAGAGCCTCCTGTTCTCGTAATTCTCGTTCTTTGTGACCTTTATATGCGCTGTACCCACCCTTGTACTTGACGAGTTTGTCTGAGTTAAACTCAATGACCCCTGTTGCCACTTCATCAATAAACGTTCGGTCATGTGACACAAACAAGAGTGTGCCTGTGTAAGCAGATAGCCAGCTCTCTAACCAGCGCATGCTTTCTTCATCCAAGTGGTTCGTTGGTTCATCCAGAATGAGAAACTTCGGTTTACTGACCAATAATCCAGCAAGCCTAGCTTTTGTCTTTTGTCCACCACTTAAGGAATCGTAAGGCCTGCTCCAATGCTCGGATGTTAATCCCAGACGTGTTAAGACCTTCTCAACCTCAGTCTCCCACATATAACCGTTCAATTGCTCGTACTCTTCCATCGCTAACGTGTAGGCTTCCATCCATTGTTGCTCTTCCCCAGCACCACATGCACTTAAGCGTCCTTCCAGTTCGGTAAGCTTACGCTTCACCTCGTAAATTCGTCCACTCTCCTGACGGACTGCATCCAGCACCTTTATCCCAGGTTCAATCTGAGAGCGTTGGCGCATAAATCCCCAGTTCTGCTGTGGTATAGCGCGCTCGATCCTTCCTCCGCCCTCTTCTTCACCCAAAATCATACGTAGCAAAGTCGTTTTGCCACAACCGTTCGGGCCCAAAATCGCCAGTCTCTCCCCTTCATTAATTTCCAGCTGCAATCCTGTAAACAATTCTATTCCGTTCCATTCTTTAGATACTTCATGTAAGCATACCAATGTCATCATGAGGCCTCATCCTTCCCGCTTCCAAAATAGGTTCTGCGGTCATTGCAGGAAGTAGCAGGAAATACATCTCCCCTTATTCCTAACAAAAAAACCGCTGGCATCAGCCGGCGGTTGGGCAATTCAGGATTGGAAAAAGCATCACAAAACAGGCAAAAGATATCCCCCAAGTATAAGCAAATAAACCCAAACATCGGGTATGGCTAATATAGCCTACTCACTCTACACTTGATCCCATTGCTGAATTTGGACACACGAATCCCCTCATTGCTCAGCCGGACTGGCTGACTGCGTCATAAAAAAACGTCTGCAGTTAACTTGGGTTCAGTTCATGTGTCTTACTTCATGGGACGTATGGTTACCTCTCATTCATGTGTAGTATCAATTTCTCTGTTATTGTAACAGATGTTGGTAGAAAAGCAAAGGTCAGCAAGATCATTCCTCAGATCCTGCATCAGGCTGAATGCGCAAAAAATCCCTTACTGCATACAGCAAGGGATTTAAGCATTAAATTAAGCGGGTGATGGGAATCGAACCCACGCTATTAGCTTGGAAGGCTAAAGTTCTACCATTGAACTACACCCGCATGATAAGAATCACGCCAATATTCTGATGAGATATCAGTTGCCTTAACAACCTAAAGATTATCTTTTTACATGTGTTAGGCGGTTAACATTAATTTTACAATAATAATATAGCATGAGCAACAATGATGTGCAACTTTTATTTCCATTCAGCAAACCATTTTCATAAGAAAGACATCTATCGTCGTACCTTAACAGAAGACAGACCACGTTTCGTTGTCGTTTTTGTTGCGATAATCGAATGGTTCAGCTCCGCTGAAAACTGAACCATTCAATTATCTTAAAAAAAGACAGCAGCGCCTGAACGCTCCTGTCCTCTCTGTTGCCTTATCCTGCTGGTTTATCAACATCTCGTAGAAACTTCGTCTCGAAATCCGATGCCAAGATCGGTTTGCTGAAAAAGTATCCTTGCGCCTCATGGCAATGCTGATCACGTAGAAATACGAGCTGATCCTCATTCTCTACGCCTTCAGCTGTAACCTTCAACTGTAGATGGTGCGCCATCGATGTAATTGTGGATACAATCGCTGCATTGTTGCGATCCTCCATGACTTCATTCACGAAAGAACGATCGATTTTCAGTCGGTCAATCGGTAGATCCTTCAGATAGTGAAGTGAGCTATATCCTGTGCCAAAATCATCAATACTGATATGGACACCAATCTCTTTAATTTTGCGCAACTGCTCAAATGCACGATCTTTATCAAAAGTCATACTTTCCGTAATTTCAAGCTCAAGCCATGCTGGCTCCAGACCCGTTTCATTAAGTATGCCACTGATATTGTCCAGCAAATGGGAGTGTCTAAACTGTCTCATCGACAGGTTCACGGATACACATAACTTACGATAACCCGCTTCTTGCCAGATTTTATTTTGCTTACATGCCTGACGTAGCACCCATTCACCCAACGGAACAATCAAGCCGCTCTCTTCCGCGAGTGGAATAAATTCTGCAGGGATATCGATCCTCGCTGTGGATGCTGCCAGCGCACCAAGGCTTCCATGCCTACGACAAGGCCACTTTCGAGGTTTACTTGTGGTTGGTACATCAGATAGAACTGCCCACGATCCAGCGCTTTACGCAGGTCATTCTCCAGTTGAAGACGCTCCTGAGCCTTCATTTGCATGGCATGTGCATAACGATTCAGCTCCAGCCCCTGCTCCTTCGCATTGTGCAGCGCCGTATCCGCATTCTGGATGATCTCTTCAGGCGACTCACCATCATGAGGGAATATAGCCATACCCACTCCTAAAGTCAGATGGTATTCATTCCCATCGACCATGACCGGTTTTTCAAAAAGCTGCAAAATGGATCTTGTACGACGTAAAGCCGTATCGGTTGTATAAAAATCTGTCATCGCAATGACGAATTCGTCTCTTCCCAGACCAAATACTTCTTCACAAGGCAGAGAGGAATGCTTCAGACGTTGTCCTACCTGATGTAGAACTCGATTAGCTGCCTGTTGCCCAAGTGAATCATTAATGGTTTTGAAGCGATTGATATTCAGCACCAGTACCCCTACAAGCTGTTCGTGGACTACCGCTTCGTCCATCATCGCTTTCAGTCTCTGAGAAAGACGACGACGGTTAGGAAGTCCTGTCACATCTTCATGATGGGCAATGTAATTCATCCGCGCTTCAGCGGCCTGCTGTTTGAGGAAAGGTGTATCGACAACCGAGGTGTATAACCCTTTTTGAACAAAATAGTATCCGATACAATTGCTCAATAACCCCATTAACAGGTTGATATCATTCACCATTGTTGCAGAGACCCAGTAACATTCCGCAAATAGAAAGCTTAGCGTGCCATACAGAATGTAAGGCAGGTCTCCATCTTTATTTTTCTTCCACTTATAAAATAAAACGATAGCAGATATGCCATATAAGACACCTACCATAAAGTGAAACTGCGTAAATGTATGACTGAGCACATCGCCTTCAAGAAGTTTAGGTAACCCACTCCACTCTTGAATTCCCAAAGTGTACAGAATTACAAATCCACCCAGTGTTCCACTAAACAGCAGGAATTTGCGTGGTAACGCAATTTCCTTTTCGCTCACTGTATAAATGAACAATAATCCGATCGCACATACTACGGATGCTAGTGTCATCATTTTCAACGAAAGCTCGGATTCGATCATCGCACCATTCGGCATCTCTTCGGCGAATAGAACAATATGAACCAGTTGAAATAGACCCACTAATAAAAATAGGGTGGTCAGTAAAACCCTCCGAAGGGTTAATTTGGGCGTTTGGAACAACAGACTTTGATTATAAATCCCAATACATGCTGCCGCTGCACCGAAGCCACTTAAAAGCATTAAAACCGGGTAACCTGATATGATCAGATCAGAGCTTGTAGAGGAACGAAACCATTGACTAACGAAGTAAAGCAATAAGCCACATACTAGGGCAAAAATGACTACTTTTCTCTGATCTTGCAGTTTAACCTTCATGCATACTTTTCCTTCCCGGGGTCACCTATCCTGAATAACATTTCTCATCTGTGATGTGCGCTTTGAAAATTTTCAAGAGTTACATCATTCGACATTTTATTTATTTTACCAACGTTCAAATTACATGCTTCAACATGCTGTCTGGTACATAATAACATTTATATCCGCAGACGTGAACAAAAAAATAATCGTATATAGGAATAATTATTCATGACTCATCGAAAAACAAGGTATTTAGAACTAAAAAAACATACTCTCCATAAGGAGAGCATGTTTTTTTAGTTTAGCAACAGTCCAATGAACTGTTTATATGCATTTATGCATAGCTATATTACTTATCAAAATTCACTTCAGGCGTTGTCAACTTATCATAGAAATCAACAACCTTATCTTTATCCTCAGATGAACGAAGTGCCATGGCTGAGCGAGGGTGCTCGTCCAATGTGCCTGTAATCATGTATGGAAGGATGTAGCCCCACTCTTCTTTTTCACGAAGAGGCACCATCAGTTGTTCCAATACACCCAATACTGGGCGCAAGTTGTATTTAGTTCCCTTCAGGTGAGCAACCAACAGTTCCGTTGGACAGTTCCCTGCAGCACGACCCATACCGTAGACTGAAGCATCCAACAATTCCACACCCAGCTCAGCAGCTATAAGTGTATTGGAGAATGCAAGCTGCATGTTATTGTGAGTGTGCACGCCAAGACGTTTGTTTGGAAGATGTGTTTTGAATTTCTCTACAAGGTACTTCACATCATTATGATCCAGGCTGCCGTAGGAGTCTACGATGTAAACAACGTCTACAGAGCTGTCTTTGATCATCTCGAATGCTTCCAGCAGTTCATTCTCCATAACATTAGACAACGCCATAATGTTAAGTGTTGTTTCGTAACCACGATCATGGAATGTTTGCACCAGCGCAAGTGCTTTGTCCACATCTTTGCTGTAGCATGCCACACGGATCAGATCCAGCATGCTTTCGCTGCGTGGCAAAATATCATTCTCGTCCACACGGCCAACGTCTACGAGTGCAGACAGTTTAGTGTTTCCTTTTTGCGGAATAACTTTGCGTAGGAAGTCATCATTCAGAAAACGCCAAGGGCCTGCCTCTTCGGCACCCTTCAGCAGTTTAGGAGAGTTTTTATATCCAATTTCCATATAATCAACGCCTGCTTCATTCAATCCAGCATAGAGCTGTTGAACAAAGTCCACGCTAAAGTCCCAGTTATTAACCAACCCGCCATCCCGGATCGTACAATCTACAATTTTGCAATGATTTGTCTTCATTTGTCTGCTCCTTTTCTGACCAACTTGTGTATTCCTCTCATGATACTTGAACGTGACAAGAAAAGTAAAGAGATAAACGAGCTATTCTGTAACTAGGACTTCCATATTTGATCCAATTCATTCATTTTGGCAGTATCCGGCGCTTTCTTCCCATAACGTACAGCATTATATGCATCTGGCAAAATCGTAGATAACCTCTTATCCGCTTGCTTCGATCCCTCACGCTCAATACTCTCGCCCGCTTCCAGAGGTGTCTGTGAATTTTCAATATGAACCCCATTACGCGTAGCGCTGTTGATCCATTTTCGGTAGTAAAAACGGATTCGATCTCTGTCCTGCGTGGGTAGAGGCTCTTTCTTGCGAAACCAAGGCTTTCGAACTCTGGTGGGAGCTGCAAGTGTCTCACTGATATCCATATATTCCGTCTGTGGTGCCATCTTCTTTTCTTTGGGATTCATCATGCCTTTTAAACGCTCCATAAGTCTATGCAGTGCACCTTGACCCCATTTCATCGTAAACCATAGAATGACCAGGATCACGATAATAAGAACTACCCAGCCAAGTATATCCCAAAAAATAGAAGGCTCTGAGCTTCCTTCGGGCATCTGTTCAGGCAACATGGGTGTATTCATGGGTTCCATCGGTGGTAAAGGTGTCTCCTGCCCTGAACTACTCAATAATCCCCTGATCCAGGCTAGCAAGCGATCACGCAGAGGACCTAACCAGGCAGCAAGACTTGGAAATGCTCCAATGGACGCGATTGTAATTAAAATCCACATTAAACGCTGGCGGTTAGCTCTCGCAAATTCCCGTAGAACCATCCTTCTTTGGCCATCATTTAGTATGGCTCGATCCATTTGCGAACTATACAAGGTTATCATCCAGCCAGCGAAGCTAATGACACCTGATACATATAAACTTGTCACATATGGCTGCAACAAATTAAACGGTTCGCCCCAACTGGAAGCCATACTCAGCAGAATCGAACTAGCTACCCCTACAAGCTGTAATCTCAATGTCGCAGTTGAACGAAGAGCAGGTTCTGAAGTAAGTCCGATATAAGCGGAGATCATCCCCCACACCCCAACTGTATATCGTTCAAGCCATGGGAGAGATGACGTAAGCTTAACGGCTAGAAATATAAGTGCACCTAGTCCAATAGCTACGCCCAATCGGTAGAATGCATTGCTACCCAAGCGAGGAAGTCGATGCTGGACGATTACCGCTAACCCTGCAGCAATAATATAGTAGAACATTAACGTGTAGGGTAATGAACCAGTCGCGTAAAGTGAGGTGAGTGTCACTATAGGATAGATGTAGATACCGATTAACAGAGTTGCAGTGAACGAAATTCCCAACTTAACCTTCGAAGAGAGCGAATCATTCATGCACTCACCGCCTTGTTACTCGTTGTCACTTGCTCTACAGGAAGAATGGTCACACGATGTCCTTGTTCATGCAAGCGTGCAATTTCATACTCCATCGCTGGGACACATAAGTTGTAATCAATAGATAACTTCTCGCCTGTTGAGCTTCTTCATTACGAAGTACCTCATCGCGCAAGAACTGCTCCATGGGTACCATACATTTCATTTCGATCTCCGCCATCGCCTCTAACAATAACTCCAGATGAGGGCTGCCGTAGTCTGGTTCGATCCTTAACGGCTCATGTCCACCACTTATTCGATAACCGTTATGAGCAAAACCTGCAGGTAGGCCACGGCCAATGGCATCCACCACTGCGGTTGCAGCATAACGAAGTGCTTGCTCGATTGTCTCCGGCTTCGTCACCACACTCCACATGTCAGCAGATTCCTGAATGTTGACTACAATCCACGATTGCGGATCTGCTGTCCAGCCCTGCTTGTACACCTGTAATTCTCCTGTACGCGCGCTTGCTTTCCAGTGAATGCGATTCATGGGGTCACCTGCACCATATGGACGTACACCTAGAATCAGGAAGGGATCCTCCACAATCCAGCGGGACACTTCTACCTCTCCTTGCCATACTTGATAAATGGCCGGTAGATCCTCAGGACGAATCAGGGAAGGATACACAACCATAGATAGAGGCATCGGAATAAGCTTGGATGTACGCCATACTCCAAAGAGATCCCCACCTGTCATGGTTACGCTATTCATCGTGTATACCCCGCGGCGACTGCATACCAGAGGATGCTTGCGTGTAATACGGGTAAACGGTTTCAATGTAAAGATGCTCTTATGATTCTGATAGATTTCTCCTTGGCTGATCGCCATACCTGAACCAGTACGGAAAACAAAAGATCCTGGCAGCATGGCCTCAAGTCGAAGCCAAGGTACAGACACACGTTTCTCATTGGCGATGGTCTCTATCATCTCCAATTCGTCACCAGCATAACAACGTGACTTACTAAACTGTCTTGAGTACGTGAGCCTACGTAATGCGGAGCGCCCAAACCACAAGCCATGTATCCCTATAACAATGCCGCCTACAACGACTAACCATAGCAAATTCATAATTAGCGCCCACTGCCAGCAGTCATGTTCTCCGTTGGTACTTGCACCTGATTCAGAATATCCTGAATGATTCGCTCTGCCAGTCCTTCCTGTTGACGCATTCGATTGCGGAACACCAAGCGATGTGCGAGTACTGGCTCTGCTAAGCCTTTAATGTCGTCTGGTAGAACGTAATCTCTGCCATGCAAAGCAGCCCATGCCTGGCTCGCCTTAAGTAGAGCCTGTGCTCCCCGTGGACTAACCCCTAGGGATAGCTCTGGATGCTTGCGTGTTTCTTCGGTCAGCTGGATGATATACGTCAGCAGATCCTCATCGATCTGCACGGACTTATAGGTCTGCTGAGCGGCAATTAGCTGCTCACGAGTGATAATGCTCGATAGATCAGCAACTGAGCGGCTTGCCACAGTACGTCTTAGAATTTCTACACTCTCACCTTCGCTCGGGTACCCCATACGAATCTTCATCATGAATCGATCCATTTGTGCTTCTGGCAGAGGAAACGTTCCTTGGTTATCAATTGGATTTTGCGTTGCAATGACGATAAATGGATGTTCAAGTTGCCTTGTTGAACCATCAATACTGATCTGCCGTTCCTCCATACACTCCAATAAGCTGGACTGAGTTCGCGGTGTAGCACGATTGATCTCATCTGCAAGAACAAGGTTGGCAAACAATGGACCGGGTCTGAATTCGAAATCCCCTGTTTTCTGATTGAAGAAATGAATCCCTGTGAGATCCGACGGTAGTAAGTCCGGTGTGAACTGGATGCGTTGGAACGTACAATCGAGCGAAGCTGCCACTGATTTGGCAAGCATTGTTTTCCCTGTACCTGGTACATCTTCAAGTAAGACATGACCTGAGGCAATGATGGCTGTTAAAACCAGCTCCATCGTATTCTCTTTGCCCACGATCACCTGACCCACATGATTCAACAGCTGTTTGTTCATCTGCTCCATTCCTTGAATATCCATTCGCAATCACCTTTCCTTCCATAAGCTACATTTATGTATTCGCATTCATTTTAACTATAACCCTATTTAGTTTAACAAAAAACAACAGGAATCGGCTAATTGACCAATTCCTGTTCGTTGTTTACACCTTTGAAGTTACACGAGGGGGAGCATAATTCTAAACTGTGTGCCTTCCCCTTTCTTGCTATCCACAGAGATCGTTCCTCCATGATTCTTAATGATGCGATAACTAACAGACAGACCAAGCCCTGTACCACTTTCTTTCGTTGTGAAGAATGGATCGAACAAACGTACAAGCGTATTATGATCCATTCCATGACCGTTATCCACTATGGAGATCTGAACAAATTTATTTTCCGTGCTGGTCGATATCCGAATTAAGCCGGTATGTTCCTCGCCCACATCTTCAATCGCATCCATTGCATTTTTGACCATATTCAAAATAACCTGTTTAATCTGTTTCACATCTATCGAGACATTCAATGGTAATTCTGCTTCATCCAGGGTAATTTCACACCCCTTCATTAAGCCTTCACTTTCAGTCAGCAAGACCACCTCTTTGAGCAAAGAGTCCACAGACATGATGGTTTTCTGGGGCGCTGACGGTTTGGAGGAATTTAGGAATTCGTAGATAATATCGTTGGCTCGATCGATTTCAGTTAGTATGATTCTGGCGTATTCATCTTTACCTAGCTGCAACAAGTGTGGACGTAGCAGTTGGATGAATCCACGAATGGCTGTCAGAGGATTACGAATCTCATGAGCAATCGATGCCGAGATCCGCCCCAACATCGCAAGCTTGTCATTTTGATAGGCCGTCTGTTCAATTTGTTTGTAGTCGGATACATCCTTAACGCTGAACAGAAAGTCTCCATCCATCTGATCGCCATAGGTAACCGTAACCAGCCAGTGCCTGCCATACTCATCAATCAGTTCATGATATCGCTTACGATGAAAAATGGTTTCCCGATAGATACGTAAAATTTTCTTTTTCTTGAATCGGCTCATCTGGGGAAGATGCATCATTTGCATCAGTGTGCATCCGTTGAGCAGGCTCCGCGGAAGCTCCAACAATTTTGCCATCTGTACGTTAATAAACGTCAATACACCATTGCTGTCAAACAACATAATACCGCTATCCAGATGCTCCAGGACATTCTCGTACTTGTTGTTATCCAGAGGTACAGGCGGAAAACCATTCGTTAATTGAGGGACTGTATCCTGAATTTCACTAATCACGTCAGGTTCCTCCTTTTCACGTAAATGATAAACTTGCCATTCGGACATCATATCATCACAGAAACAGGAAGGGCCGATCTTTACCGGAGCCCTTTCGTTAGGGGGCTGAGCCGAAAATATGGATGGTGCGTCCGGAACCCAAGCTGGTTTATCTCCGGTAACCAACAATCGATCCGGAAAACGATATACGTATGTTCCATTCTGACCTTCTCCTATTCCCATACACGAACACTTTTTGCTCCGCCTCTTTTGCAAGTCTGTTTTTATCATAGACAAGTTTATAGAATGGAGTCAATCGGAGAAAGTGTCGAATGGAAATTATTTTAAGAAAAACCTCGAAATAGCTAAGTTTCAATACACAAAAACGAAGCTGATTCGCGAGCATAGCGAAAAAGCTTCGTTTATTTATATTTCTTATAGACGTTGTTCGAGAAATCCCTTTGGATTCGCAGCCTGCCAATTAGCATCATTTGTTTCCAACCTATCATGGAATTCAATCGAAACCATATGCCGTCAAAAAGATCTACAAGCCGCTTTTATTGTGCTGGATTTTGAGTCTGCGTTGGCTCATCACGGCTAATCGACGCTTGAGCTCACTTTCCCATTTCTCATCCTTCATTTCCTTAGCAAGTCGAAGCAGATCGAGAGACATATCAATCTGGCGTTGCACGATGACCATGGCATCCTCGCTTTCGCGATTCACACAATTTTCGAAGATCGCATCTTCGTCTTCTGTTACATAGTCTTGAAAATCAATTTCGGAAGCACCGTCTCCATGTGCATACTCCGCAAGAATCTCATATTCGTTTTCAACTTTGTAATGCACCTCAACCCGATGACATACCGGACAAAACAGCAGGGGAACATTATGAACCTGGGTGCGGTAATGCTTCAGCGTGCCCTTTGTTCCCACCATACTTGCCCCACAACAGTAACTCATTTTTGTTCACCCTCCTTATTACGTGTCGGGATCAAAATGTGTGCAGATCACATCCCGTACACCTGTAGCACTTACCGAAAAGGGAATAGTTCCAACGGATTTCACATGCTTCATTATATGAGAGCAATCATACCGGATAATTTACCGGGTTTCCATACCCTATTCGCCTTTATGCCCTTCGATTCCTCTTTCACGAGGATAAAATATGATCATTCTTATAATACATCATTAACACGTTTCCATACGAATCTAAACATCTTTGGACAACTCCTTTTTCGATCCGGGAAAAAGGGTGCAAAAAGCCCTCAATCCCGTATGGGATGAGGGCTTGAACATGATGCGTTCAAGTTAATTCTGGCTTACAGGTTGTTGTCGCCTGGTTTCCAGTTCATTGCACACAATCCGCCGGATTGCAGTGCTTGCAGTACACGAAGTGTTTCTTCAACACTACGGCCTACATCATTGTGGTTAACGACTTGGTATTTCAATTCGCCTTCTGGATCGATGATGAACAAACCGCGCAATGCAACGCCTTCTTCTTCGATCAGAACGCCGTAATCTTTAGCTACTTGCTTCGTGATATCGGAAGCGAGTGGGAAGTTCAATTGACCCAGACCATTGCTGTCTACAGGTGTGTTGATCCAAGCTTTGTGGCTGTGTACGGAGTCCACGCTCACGCCAAGAATTTCAGTATCCAAAGCTTTGAATTGCTCTGCAGCAACGCTCAAAGCTGTAATTTCAGTTGGGCACACAAATGTGAAGTCCAAAGGATAAAAGAAGAATACGAGCCATTTGCCACGGTAATCGGACAGTTTCACGGAACCGAAATCTTGTCCGTCTCCTGATACTGTTTCCATTGCGAAATCTGGTGCTGGTCTACCAACCAAACGTTCTGCCATAACTAAAAATTCCTCCTTTGGGATTATGTAAGCATCCATATGGATTGCTCATCATCAGGTAGAAACGCAGGGCGTCTCTCCTGTCATTAAATGAATTTGATACTTGATAACAAGTACAAGTAAAATGTTATCATCCGGACTTCTCAAAGTCAAGATTATAAACGTTATTTTTTTATAATAATTATAAATAAGGATTTTTCGTGCCAATCTCATAAAGGAACAGCCCTCTGTATCTTCCATAATAGGAGACAAAGGGCTGTCTTGTTGATCGTATAATTACGCCTGTTTCTGGATTGCTGCGACGATCAAGTCGCCCATCTCCGTTGTACTGATTGCTGTGCTCTTATCTACAGCGATATCGCTGGTACGATGTCCTGCATTCAGCACATTGGATACAGCTGCTTCAATCGCATCTGCGCCTTCAGCATAACCAAAGGTTGTACGGAACATCAGAGCAAGTGATAGAATCGTTGCGATTGGATTCGCCAAACCTTGACCCGCAATATCAGGTGCAGAGCCGTGTACCGGCTCGTACAGACCGAAGCTGCCTTCTCCAAGAGATGCAGATGCGAGCATACCGATAGAGCCTGTCAGCATTGCTGCTTCATCACTCAAGATATCGCCAAACATATTTTCCGTTACGATGACGTCAAAGCTAGCTGGACGACGCAGCAACTGCATTGCACAGTTGTCAACAAGCACATGTTCCACTTCAACGTCCGGATAATCCGGTGCTACCCGGTTAACGACTTCACGCCAGAGGCGGGATGTTTCGAGTACGTTCGCTTTGTCTACAGAAGCGAGTTTTTTACGACGGCCTTGAGCAATTTCGAAGGCCTGACGAACGATGCGCTCCACTTCAGTTACATTATATACGCAAGTGTCTACAGCCTCTTCACCTTGTGAACCTTCACGTCTGAATTTCTCACCGAAGTAAATTCCGCCAGTCAGCTCACGCACAACCATGAGATCCGTACCTTCCAGTACTTCCGGTTTCAGTGTGGACGCGTCTTTCAAGCAATCAAACACAACTGCCGGGCGTAGATTGGAGAAAAGTCCAAGCGCTTTACGAATACCAAGCAAACCTGTTTCAGGACGCAGCTCCTTACTGTTATTGTCCCATTTAGGACCACCTACAGCTCCGAGCAGGACTGCGTCAGCACTTTTACATACCGTCAACGTTTCTTCAGGAAGCGGTGTACCCTTCTCATCGATGGCAATTCCGCCAAACAAAGCATGCTCTGTTTCAAAACGATAGCCGAATACTTCTTCTGTGCGTTTAAGTACCTTTTCAGCCTCAGCTACGACTTCTGGTCCGATTCCATCTCCAGCAATGACTGCAATTTTTTTCACTTCTGCCATGGGTTGTCCACTCCTTGTATCGATTCATTATAACTATTCACGAAGTAACGCTCTCATATTAACTCTCTCTTTTGTATCATATTTTGAGGTCATTTGACCAAGATATACAATCTATGACTTTAATAGATTTTACCTATAAGCAGTTCAATCTTAACGTATATAAGTTGTTCCACTTCTCTTGGTAAGGTAAAATATAGCTGAATTCAAATCAGGTACGCAGGAGGGATAATCACCATGCAATATTCGTATTTGGGTAAATCCGGTCTTAAGGTTAGTCGCATCTGTCTCGGTACCATGAATTTTGGACCGATCACAGACGAAAAAGAAGCCTTTCGCATCATGGATGCCGCGCTGGATGCGGGAGTGAATTTTTTTGATACCGCTAACATTTATGGCTGGCGCGAAAATTCAGGCCTGACAGAAGAAATTATTGGTCGTTGGTTCAGCCAAGGTGGCGGCCGACGTGAGAAGGTTGTTCTCGCAACCAAAGTCTACGGCTCTATGCATGATGAGAACGATGGCCCGAACAATGAAGCTGGGCTATCCGCATATAAAATCAGACGCCACCTCGAAGGTTCCCTCCGCCGTCTGCAAACGGATCATATTGAACTATATCAGATGCACCATGTTGATCCTGTCGTTACCTGGGACGAACTATGGCATGCATTTGAGAACGCAGTGTATCAGGGAAAAATTGGATATGTAGGTTCAAGCAACTTTGCCGCTTGGCAGATTGCCATTGCACAGAGTGAAGCTAAAAACCGCCATTTCCTTGGTCTCGTTTCCGAACAGCATAAATACAGCCTCAATTGTCGTTTACCTGAGCTGGAGGTTCTTCCTGCAGCGAAAGAATTAGGCTTAGGCGTAATTCCATGGAGCCCACTGGATGGTGGACTGCTCGGACGTAATGCGCTTCAAAAGCTGGAAGGAACGCGCAGTGGCGGTATCTCCGAACGGATCGAACGTCAGCAATCACAACTTGAGCAATTCGCGGCATTATGTCGTGAACTCGGTGAACCACAGGATACAGTAGCACTCGCTTGGGTAGCCGCGAATCCAGCAGTCACAGCACCTATTATCGGCCCACGTACATTAGAGCAGTTTGAGACTGCACTCAAATGTCTCGAAGTAACGCTAGACGAAGAAGTTCTTAAGGGCTTGGATGAAATTTTCCCAGGCCCTGGCGGACATGCCCCGAACGCTTATGCGTGGTAACATCAGAATGAATCCTGATATCGTACTCATATCTGATTAAAGCAGCAGTTATAACGTTACTCATGCTGTTAGATAAAATCATAGGATAGCCAAAAAGTCTGACCCTTGTAACGCTAAGGAGGTCAGACTTTTTTGGTTTCACCAACATGTGATTTTCAGTAAATGTACTTCAGCTCAGGCGTAACATAGTGAATTCACACATTGCCTTCGCACAACACAAGTATAATTACAGGTTCACATTCACTCGGTTCGTGTATGTTTTTCGTTTCTCGATCAATTGGTTCAGACCGTCTACATAGGCACGCGCACTTGCACCCAAAATATCAGTGCTTACCCCACGCCCCTGTACAGACACCTCATTTTGGGTAAGAACAACATGAACTTCACCCAATGCATCCTTACCATGTGTAACTGACTTGATCGAATAATCGGACAAGGTTACCTCTTCTCCACTAACCAGGTCAATGGCATTGTAGATGGCATCTACAGATCCATTTCCTTCAGCCTGCTGTTCGATCGTATTACCCTCGAGGGTTGTGATGCGAACTTTCGCTGTTGGAACAGATTCATCCCCGTATGTTACAAAGATAGACTCCAGTTTATACACCTCAGGTGCATCCTGCAATTTCTCTTCAATCAGGGCGAGTAGATCTTCATCGGTAACTTCTTTTTTCTTATCTGCCAGATCTTTGAATTGGCCAAATGCGCGGTTCAGCGCTTCATCTTCCAACTCATAACCCAGCTCGATCAAACGTTCACGGAATGCATGACGTCCGGAATGTTTACCCAGTACAAGTTTACTTTCCTTCAGACCAATGGTCTCTGGCGTCATAATCTCATACGTTGTTTTCTCTTTCAACATGCCATCCTGGTGGATTCCGGATTCATGTGCGAATGCATTCGCACCAACAATCGCTTTATTTCCAGGCACAACCATACCTGTCAAACGACTCACGAGACGACTAGTCCGCGCAATCTCAGACAGTTGTAGCGATGTTTTGGCTTGGAAAAACTCTTGGCGGGTCTCCAGTGCCATCGCAATTTCTTCAATTGCGGTATTACCCGCACGTTCACCGATTCCGTTGATCGTGCCTTCAATCTGGTCAGCACCATTCAGGATCGCGGCCAGCGTATTTGCTGTAGCCATGCCCAGGTCGTTATGGCAATGAGCACTTAGCTGTACTTTTTCGATCCCATGTACATTCTCTTTGAGATGTTTGAAAATGTTACCGTACTCATATGGGCTCAGATATCCGACCGTATCTGGAATATTAACAACGGACGCGCCTTCCTCAACCGCCATATTCACCATTTCTACGAGAAAATCGTACTCTGTACGTCCTGCATCCTCCAGAGAGAATTCAATTTTAGAGAACGTTTTCTTGGCATAACGAATCGCAGAGCGTGCCGTATCAAGCACCTGCGCTTTGTCCATGCGGAGTTTATGTTGACGGTGAATGGGTGACGTCGCCAAAAACACGTGAATACACGGATCCTGTGCACCTTTCAGCGCTTCCTTTACAGCATCAATATCTTGTTCTCTCGAACGAGACAGTCCAATTACTGTAATATTTTTCACCGCTTTGGCTACTGCATTGACTGCTGCCAGATCCCCTGGAGAAGCCGCTGGAAAACCTGCTTCCATCCGGTCAATACCAAGTCGCTCCAGCTGATGTGCAATCTCCACCTTTTCACGAGTGTTCAGGTTAACTCCCGGAGATTGTTCTCCATCACGTAGCGTTGTGTCAAATACATAGATTTTACGCACGCTTCGCACCTCCTTGACTTGATTATTATTCAGGCAATTGGGTTCAATTCATTACCGTCGTTAGCAGACGGCAACCATCCCCTTGCTCCTTTAAACCAGTAATAGCGGCTCACGCATAAGCACGGCCGCTATTTCCAGTTGAAACTCTGTGAATTGCTATAATTCCTTAAACGAGATGCTTATTTCTTGATCCAGTGCATCATCTCACGCAATTGTCCGCCAACCACTTCGATTGGGTGTTCAGCTTCGTTGCGACGAGTTGCTGTCAAGAATGCGCGTCCGGATTGGTTTTCCAAGATGAAGTCGCGTGCGAATTTACCTTGTTGGATATCCGTCAGTACTTCTTTCATTGCTTTCTTCGTATCTTCAGTTACAACGCGAGGTCCAGTTACATAGTCACCGTATTCAGCTGTATTACTGATGGAATCACGCATACTTGCAAGTCCACCTTCATACATCATGTCAACGATCAATTTCAGTTCGTGCAGACACTCGAAATATGCCATTTCAGGAGCGTATCCTGCTTCTGTCAACGTTTCGAATCCAGCTTTAACCAGGGCACTTACACCACCACACAGAACCGCTTGCTCACCGAACAAGTCTGTTTCTGTTTCTTCACGGAAAGAAGTTTCGATAACGCCTGCGCGTGTGCAACCGATACCTTTTGCATAAGCCAAACCAATCGCTTTTGCATTACCTGTTGCATCTTGCTCGATCGCGATCAGACCCGGTACACCGAATCCTTCCACGTAAGTACGACGTACCATGTGGCCAGGGGACTTAGGAGCTACCAGCAATACATCGCTGTTTTTTGGAGCAACGATTTGGCCGAAATGAACGTTGAAACCGTGGGAGAAGAGCAATGCAGCGCCTTCTTTGAGGTTTGGTTCGATTTCGTTTTTGTAAACAGAAGCTTGCGTTTCATCTGGCAACAAGATTTGAACGACATCCGCACGGCTTGTTGCTTCAGCTGGGGAAAGAACTTCAAATCCATCATTTTTTGCAGTATCGAAGGATTTACCTTCACGAAGTCCGATGACTACGTTCAATCCGCTATCACGCAAGTTTTGAGCTTGGGCATGACCCTGGCTACCGTAACCAATTACGGCAATCGTTTTTCCTTTCAATACGCTAAGCTCTGCATCCTGTTCATAATAAGTAGTTACTGGCATGTTTATAAGTCCTCCTTTGTATTGTAAAGAACCCTTCATTAATGAGCGGGTGTCTCAAGGGACCGACACGTTAAGTTGACTTAACGTGAGTTGGTCTGATTCGATCCGTTCAGACACCCGCTCGTTAATGCGGGTGTGTATTTCTCTTTTCAAGCGTTACATCACTAAAATGTTAAATTGCAAGCAATGCCGGATTTTGTCGTTCTCTACATTTTCAAAGAAAATTCATAATAATTTATGCGTTTCCTCTTACCAATGCCGTTACGCCTGTACGAGAAAGTTCACGAATACCGTATGGTTTAAGTAACTCAATCATGGCATCAATTTTGTCTGTATCTCCTACCACCTGCACCATCAGGCTACCAGGTCCGATATCGACTACGGCTGCTCTAAAAGTTTCCACAACACCCATAATCTCAGGCCGTTCGGATGGCTCTGCTTTTACCTTAATTAGCGCAAGCTCGCGAGCAACCATAGGTTTCAGGCTGAAATCAACAACTTTGATGACATCAATGATCTTGTACAATTGTTTCTCGATCTGTTCCAATGTTTTATCGTCACCAATGGTGACAATGACCATCCGGGACAAACCCGGCTCTTCCGATTGACCCACCGTAATACTCTCAATGTTGTAACCGCGTCGACCGAACAAACCTGATACCCGCTGAAGGACGCCCGGCTGATCGTTGACCAAAATCGAAATTGTATGTCTAATCATTTCTCAGCATCCCCCATCAGCATTTGATCGATTGTCGCTCCTTGCGGAACCATTGGATATACGTTTTCTTCCTTACGTACAACAAACTCTACAACGACTGGTCCCGGTGTGTCCAGTGCTTCTTGCCAAGCTCGCTCCGCTTCTTCCTTGTTCGTAGCGCGCAATCCTTTAACACCGTAGGCTTCTGCCAATTTAACAAAATCAGGACTTCCCGCCAAATCAATGTGACTATAGCGATTCTCGTAGATAATTTCCTGCCACTGACGTACCATTCCAAGCACTTGGTTGTTGATAATAACAATCTTCACTGGAATGTTGTTAATTGCACAGATTGCTAGTTCTTGGGAACACATCTGCATTCCACCGTCACCGTTAATAGAGATAACCAGTCTGTCTGGATTTGCCATTTGAGCACCGATTGCTGAAGGGAATCCGAAGCCCATTGTTCCCAAACCACCTGAGGTTACCCAAGAACGCGGCTGATTGAATTTGTAATATTGAGCTGCCCACATCTGGTGCTGTCCAACATCCGTCGTTACAATTGCCTCGCCTTTCGTTGTATCGTTTAACAACTCGACAACCCATTGCGGTTTCAATTCTTCATCCGAATCCGTGTAACTGTAAGGTTTCTCTTGTTTCCATTGCTTGATCTGATCTCTCCATGCATCCGCACGCTCTGCACGCTGCACTTCTTTGTTCGCAATCTCAAGCACGGTCTTCACATCACCAACAATTGGAATATCTGTTGCAATGTTTTTACCAATTTCGGCTGGATCGATATCGATGTGTACAATTTTGGCGTGTGGCGCAAAACCGTCCAGTTTACCAGTAACCCGGTCATCGAAACGTGCTCCGATATTAATTAACAAATCCGATTGTTGGATAGCTAGATTCGAGGTATACGTACCATGCATCCCTGGCATCCCTGTCCACAATTCGTGTCCACTTGGGAAAGCGCCTAAGCCCAGCAAAGTTGTTGTAATTGGAATACCTGTTTTCTCAACAAACTCGAAGAGTGCTTCGTGTCCACCAGAGTATACAACGCCTCCACCTGCAAGGATCATCGGCCGCTCTGCTTCTTGAATGGCTTGTGCCAAGCGATCAACCTGCAGTTTGTTCGGTACAGTACGAGGATTATACCCTCTAAGCGTAACAGGCTCAGTACTTGGCTCGAACAATGTTTTGTTCGCAGATACATCTTTTGGAATGTCGATCAGAACCGGACCTTTACGACCTGTATTAGCGATGTGGAATGCCTCGTGAATGACACGCGGTAGTTCCTTAACATCTTTTACCAAATAGCTGTGTTTCGTAATTGGCATTGTAATCCCCGTGATGTCTGCTTCTTGGAAAGCATCCGATCCGATCAGGCTGGAGACAACGTTACCTGTAATCACAACGAGAGGAACAGAGTCCATATACGCTGTTGCAATTCCAGTAACCAGATTGGTTGCCCCTGGTCCGGAAGTGGCGATACATACGCCTACCTTACCACTCGCACGTGCATATCCGTCAGCCGCATGAATGGCACCTTGCTCGTGACGAGTTAATACATGCTTGAAATCCTCGAAACCATACATCGCATCATAGATATAAAGTACTGCACCCCCAGGGTAACCGAAGACACAATCTACACCTTCCAGCAACAGGCTTCTTAGCAAAATCTCGGAACCGCTAATGACCTCCGGCTTCATCCATTTTTCACGTAATTCTTCTGTTGATCGTACTTCTGGAATTTGAGCACCCATTAGTCATCCTCCTCTCGAAATTCACACCATTCTGACATTAGAAGTTACAAAAAAAACCTTCCATCCCCTGCAAACAAGTTCATGCTTGCGAGGGACGAAAGGTTATCGCTTCCGTGGTACCACCCAACTTTGTCCGAAATTTCGCAATAACGGACCTTACCAGGTACAAAAAACAATAGTCCTAACGGACATATCCGTTATCTATACCTGTTGTCTGTAACGCAGACATACGATTTTCCCTAATAACCAGTTGGAGTGACATCCAATGCTTTTCAGGAAAACAGCTCCGAGGTGAGCTCGTATATAAGGGATAATGGTGGTGGTTTCAGCAGATCCAGCCACTCTCTGAGCAAAAGAGCCCTTAAAACTTCGTCCTCTTCATAGCCGATGAAATATTCTCGTTAAATGTTAGGAACATTATATGATTCCTCCGAGCGATAAGTCAATACCTGTTTTTGATAAAAATTTTAAACACACTCACTTTTCATCTCCAAGAACTAATGTAACCCAAACCTACTACTCTCATTCAGTCACCTTTTATCTTGCTCCAGGCATAGGATACACAAGCAGCATGACTGGTTAAGAGAGGAGGCTCCCTATGGTTATTCGGCAACGCAAATCTAAGCTGGATGACACTGCCATTATGAGACTGATTGATTCTCAACTTGTTCCCCTTTCTCATATGAGTGAAAGTGAAATCAATAAAATACGCAAAGAAATACCCCTGCGAATGAACAGGGGCATGACCTTTGTTGTCTCATCGGAGCCTGACCAAGAAGCAGTCGCATTCATCCATTTTCTCATGCATGGTGAACTTCTGTATGTGGATATGATGGCCGTTGCCACGAAAGAGCAACGAAAGCGCTACGGACAAAACTTGTTACTCAAAGCCGAGCAATTCGCTGCATCAAGAGGCTGCAAAAGATCCAAGGTCATGGTCGATGAAGGAAACATAAAGGGCCTACACTTTTATCAAAAAAATGGCTATAGTACGATTCGCTATATTATGATTAGCCGATGCTACGAAATGGAAAAAGAATCTGATTACACTAAAGTGCGTAGTCCTTAAAAGAAACCTGGTGGACGTGGTCCTGGTCCATATGGTCCAAATCCAGAACCTGGTCCGTAACCTGGACCACCACCATATCCTGGACCCGGTTTCGGGCCTGGTCCGTAGCCAGGGCCGTAACCAGGACCATAACCACCTCCGAAACCTGGGCCTGACCCGTAAGCATAAGGTAAAGTCGCGATGGCGAGCAGATCAAATAAAACAAGTGGCAGAATTGCCTTTGTACGTACCTTCTTCCCATCCATCCGCTTCAAAACCAATTTATTTCCGGACACTTTCAGCAGCTTTCCGGTAACTCGAGTACCATCCTTTTTGACGGCAATAATATTTTTGCCTATCAATTTCCTAGCCGCATGACGCGTAACATGTTTTTTCATACTTTCCCCTCCTCCTCGCATCGTTCAGAACAGTGTATTCGTCCATGGCTCGCTTCGCCTGTTTCTTTGTCCCTACCACGAAATATGGGTTCAATGCCCAATCTAGAGATAATAACAAAAGTTCACTGTTACAGAAAAAAAAGACCCGCACATAGCGGATCTTTTGCAATGCAATTTGGAGTTGTTTAACATACTTGGCTTGTTTACCTTTTCCCTGGATCGTATGCCTCTCCAAGTGCAGACGGAGCAGAAGAACGCCCAACCGCTACAACAAGCACAATGATCGTGAGTAGATAAGGCAACATGAAAATAATTTCCTGGGGAATACTTTGAGACCAATCGAACAATTGCACATAGTTTCGAATGGCTTGTGAGAATCCGAAGAACAATGCTGCGATGAACGCACCAATCGGGTTCCACTTACCAAAGATCATTGCTGCAATCGCGATAAAACCTTGTCCAGAAACTGTGTTATGCGAGAATGTTCCTGTCGTCGTTAGTGTAATGGCAGCTCCACCAATTGCTGCGAGCGCACCACTGATCATTACGCCGACATAACGATATCTAAGCACCTTCACACCTACAGTATCCGCAGCACTTGGATGTTCCCCTACGGAACGAAGACGCAAACCAAACGGCGTTTTGTACATGATGTAATACGTCACAAATACAAACGCAATGGCCAGATATGTCGTTGGATATACGTTCTTGAACAGAGCTTCTCCAAGCAATGGAATATCTTGTAACAGGGGCACATTAAATTTGCTAAATCCTTGTACGAGCGGAGAATCCCCTGAACCTTCGAACAACAATTTAACCAAATACAGTGTACTACCTGCCGCCAAAAAGTTAATTACGATACCACTAATAATTTGGTCAGCCTTAAACGTGATTGAAGCAACCGCATGAATAAGCGATACAACTACGCCAAGTACAATGGCAAGCAGAACACCCATCCAAGCGGATGTTGTTCCGTCCATGCCTGCTTCTTGGGCATAGTGCGCACCAATCCCCGCTGCGAACGCTCCAAATACCATGAAACCTTCAAGACCCAGGTTAGTTACACCTGATTTCTCTGAGAAAATACCACCCAAGGATGCAAAAATCAATGCCGTGGCAAAGACAAGCGTCGTATTGATAATTTGCCCGATTGTCAACAAGTCCATCTACAACACCTTCTCTTTCTTGCGCTTGGAATAGAACGGTTTAAGTACCCAGCGCACGATGCCTTGTGCCGCAATGAAGAAGATAATCGAACCGATAACAATCCGAATAATCTCGGGTGGTACATCCGCGGCAAAGCTCATTCCCGCAGAACCGTAAGTGAGCGTACCGAACAGCAACGCACCTAGAAGCACACCAAATGGGTGATTCAAACCAATCAAAGCAACCGCGATCCCATCAAAACCTGTTCCCGGTGAACCGGACATAACGGTTTGGTATTGGAATACACCCAACACTTGGAATGCTCCACCTAAACCAGCAAGCATACCACTAATGAACATCGCTTTGACAATGTTACGGTTGACATGCATACCCGCATATTCAGCTGCATTCGGGTTGTATCCTACAGCACGAATTTCATATCCTTGTTTCGTTTTCCACATATAGATGTAGAAGAGCACAGCCAGAACAATGGCTATTATCGTTCCCATGTGTACACGAGAGTTACCCATTAACTCAGACAACCACGCGATACTGATCGATGCTGATTCACCAATATTTTGTGAGCGGTTCTCCCCTGGTTGCAGCAAGAACTGACGCACAATCAAGTTGGCCAAATACAGACCAATCCAGTTCAACATGATACTACTGATAACTTCATTGACGCCACGCTTAGCTTTCAAATAACCTGCAATAGCTGCCCACAGTCCACCAAATACTGCACCTGCGATCAAAGCGAGTGGAGCATGAATGAAGATCGGTAGTCCTGTAAATTTCACACCTACAAATGTTGCTGCTGTCATACCAACGAGGAATTGTCCTTCTCCCCGATATTAAACAAACCAGCGCGAGATGCAAAGGCAAAGGCAAGTCCAGTCATAATAAGCGGAGTCATTTCACGCACAGCTTCACCGAAGTTGTACATGTCTCCAAACACCTTTTTAAACAACGCACCATAAGCCTCAACTGGGTTATATCCACCAATCAGCATTACGATACCGCCCAGGATCAGACCCATAATAATCGCTACAACAGGTAAAATAAATGAATCACGGGTAAACCATTTTAATACGTTATTCATGCACTGTACCTCTCTTTTGGGTGCTGCCCGCCATCATCAAGCCGAGCTCCCTGTCATTGGTTTCTTCTGGCAGCACCTCGCCTACGATCTCTCCCTCATAAATGACAGCAATCCGATCGGAGACATTGATAATTTCGTCCAACTCGAATGAAATCAGTAGCACTGCTTTCCCCTGATCACGTTGTGCAATCAATTGCTTCTGTACAAACTCAATGGCCCCTACGTCCAAACCACGGGTTGGCTGAGCAGCAATCAGCAGTTCTGGGTTTTTATCAACCTCACGGGCAATAATAGCCTTTTGTTGGTTACCTCCTGACAGGGAACGTGCTTTGGTTTCAATACTCGGTGTACGCACGTCAAATGCCTCGACAAGACGCTTCGCTTGCTTTTTAATTGCATCGAAGTTCAAGAAGCCTCTGCGTGTATATGGAGATTTATAATACGACTCCAGTACGATATTTTCGCTGACTGAAAAATCAAGAACAAGTCCATGTTTATGACGATCCTCAGGGATGTGAGCTACGCCCGATTCCGAGATACGTCGTGGAGATAGGTTAGCAAGTTCCTTACCTTGTAATTTAATCGAGCCACTCTCTATTTTGCGCAGTCCCGTAAGTGCTTCAATCAACTCACTCTGTCCGTTACCATCTACCCCAGCGATACCGACAATCTCTCCTGCACGCACATTGAGGTTCAGCTTATTAAGAACAGGCATGTCCTCTTTGTTTCTAGCCGTCAACTGGCTAACTTCCAGAATGTTAGCACCTGGTGTAGCTGGCTTCTTATCGACCTTAAACGTGACATTACGTCCTACCATTTTTTCGGCTAGTTCATTCGGATTAGTCTCCGCAGTCTTGACTGAATCGATGACTTTACCACGACGAATAATCGTTACGGTATCGGAGATTTCCATAATTTCTTTCAGCTTATGTGTGATCAAAATAATGGACTTACCTTCAGCTACGAGCTTTTTCATAATGATCATCAGTTCTTTGATCTCCTGAGGCGTCAAGACTGCTGTAGGCTCGTCAAAAATCAGAATATCAGCGCCACGGTACAAGGTCTTCACGATCTCTACACGTTGCTGCATTCCGACCGAAATATCATGTATTTTGGCATGTGGATTCACTTTCAAACCATATTGCTCAGACAGACGCTGCACTTCTGCAGCAGCTTTTTTATAATTAATGTTGAGACCCTTTGTTGGCTCAGATCCCAAAATAATGTTCTCTGTTACCGTGAACGGCTGTACGAGCTTAAAGTGCTGATGCACCATACCGATTCCCAGATCGATGGCCTTGTTCGGACTATCGATGATCACCGGCTTGCCATTCACCTCAATGGAACCTTCATCTGGCTGATAGAGACCAAATACAATATTCATCAATGTTGATTTACCAGCGCCGTTTTCGCCTAGTAGAGCATGAATCTCGCCTTTACGAAGCTGAAGGCTGATGGCGTCGTTGGCAACAATGCCTGGAAAACGCTTCGTGATTTGTTTTAACTCAACGACGGGGGTTGCTGCACCCATGTAATCACCCTTATACCTGATATAGTGTGGTTCCACAAACGTAAGAAAAACGTCTAGCGACGTTTATTAGGAATAATAACTGCCATTCAAACAGCGATTTCTTGCTTATAGGCTTACTTCACTGTGCGTGTGGATCAGATGATTCTCAGATGCTAGAACAAGTCTCATGACAATCATAAGGCCGGTCAAGACCGGCCTCTATGACTATTCATTTGCATAACTTTGAAATCAATTACTCAGTAGGTATTTTGATTTCGCCGTTGATGATTTTTTCTTTGTACTCGTCAACTTTAGCAAGTACATCAGCAGGAACGTTAGCAGTAGAAGTATCAGCGATACCTACACCGTTTTCTTTCAGTGTCAGGTTCTCAGAACCACCAGCAAATGTACCATCAACAACTTCTTGGTTTACGCGTTTAACCGCTTCGTCAACTTTTTTGATCATGGAAGTCAAAGTGATCTCATCGCCGAACTCAAGAGATTGGTCTTTATCAACACCGATAACCCATACTTCTTGGCCTTGTTTCTTACGAGCGCTTGCTTCGTTAAACACACCGTTACCAGTTGCGCCAGAAGCGTGGAAGATGATGTCTACGCCTTCGTTGTAAAGTGTAGCTGCTGCTGCTTTACCAAGGTCAGGTTTATCAAATGCACCTGTGTAGTTGGAGATGAATTGAGCGTCAGGGTTAACTGCTTTTACGCCTTCTCTGAATCCAACTTCAAACTTCTTGATCAGTGGGCTTTCCATACCGCCTACAAAACCAATTTTGTTTGTTTTCGTTGTCAGACCTGCAACAACACCAACCAAGAAAGATCCTTCTTCTTCAGCGAAAGTTACAGATTTAACGTTGGGAGAATCCACTACGCTGTCAATGATCGCGAGTTTGGAATCTGGGTTTTGGTCAGCAACCGTTTTGATTGCATCAGCCAATTGGAAACCGATACCCAAGTCAGGTCATATCCACCTTTAACGAACTCGTTCAAGTTAGGAATGTACTCTTCATCGGATTTACTTTGCAGGTATTTAACAGCTACACCTGTTTCAGTTTCAGTTGCTTGCAGAGCTTCCCAAGCGGATTGGTTAAAGGACTTATCGTTAACTCCACCTACGTCAGTTACCATACCAATTTTCAAATCGGATTTCGCTTCAGTAGCTTCGCCACCTGTAGTTCCTCCGGCATTCGTTTCTTCTTTTGGTTTGCTTCCGCAACCTGCGAGCATTACGGATACTGCCAGCAACATGACCAAAGACAAGCTGAGCATCTTCTTCATTTTCTTTAGTTCCCCTTAATGATATATACCTAATTTCTACTCCGTTCCATATTGTTCGGAAGAACAGATGCCAAGCACGGTTTAGTTATGAAATGTATGCTTAATTCGACATATTAAACACATTCCACCCTTAACTTTACCGGATCAACTGTCGAAAAACCGAACATTATGACTAGAGAGAAAAGTTTAGGACTTGCCTACTAGAGGTGATTATACATTTAACCAGTGTTAAAATCTAGATGTTTCATAACCAAAAAGCACTTATTTTTGCACTTTTATTGTTGAAAGCGCTTAAAAATTTAGCAGTTTAACACGCTAACGTTACAACGATGTGATGTTATATAACAAATATATTCCATAATGAGGATCATCAACTAAAAATAAACCATTTTCATTTGTACTATTTGATTATCCAACTTTTATGTACCACCATAATACTGCCATACCTTTAACCGCCATTTTCAGTGTGCCCTTCCTGACAGTTGTATATTCTTTACGCAGAATCTGGCGTAAAAAAAGCCGCCTAGGTACGGCGGCTTGTATAAATATAGTTTAGGCGTTGATTTTACCTTTAGCTACAGTAGCCAAAGAGTTGAACGCATTGATGTCGTTAACGGCCAGATCAGCCAACATTTTGCGGTTCATATCTACACCAGCAAGTTTCAATCCATGAATCAATTTGTTGTAAGACAAACCGTTTTGACGTGCTGCAGCATTGATACGAACGATCCACAGTCTGCGGAAGTTACGTTTTGTGTTGCGACGGTCACGGTATGCGTACACCAAAGATTTCATTACTTGCTCGTTAGCTGTTTTAAAAATGCGGTGTTTGGAACCGAAATAACCTCTTGCCAGTTTCAAAACCTTTTTATGACGACGACGTACTACAAAACCGCCTTTTACTCTTGCCATATTAAAGAACCTCCCAAATAAATATTAAATGTATCCGTGGTATGTGTACGGCCGTAGCCGATCCCCATACGGAATGTACTGTACTGAATTAGCCTTTCAGGTTAGCCAAACCTTGTTTCAAACGTCTCACGTCACCTGCAGCCATAACTGGGTTACCATTCAGAACGCGCTTAGCACGTTTTGATTTGTGGGAAAGCAAGTGGTTTTTGTGAGCTTTGTAACGCAGGACTTTACCGGAACCGGTAATTTTGAAGCGTCCTTTCAAACTGCTGTGTGTTTTCATTTTAGGCATTTTGTGTTTCCTCCTTCAATGTTATCAGGCTTTAGGAGCCAGAATCATGATCATACTGCGGCCTTCCAATTTTGGTTGGCGCTCAATGGTGCAAAGCTCTTCAACTTCTACCTTAACGCGTTCCAAAATCCGTTGACCAATGGCGGCATGCGCAATTTCACGTCCGCGGTAACGAACAGAACATTTCACTTTGTCGCCGTCTTTCAAAAACTTAACTACATTACGAAGCTTCGTCTGATAATCATGCTCCTCAATATTGGAACGGAACCATACTTCTTTAATATCAACAATTTTCTGGTTCTTACGGGCTTCTTTCTCTTTCTTCTGTTGCTCATAGCGGAATTTGCCATAGTCCATGATGCGACACACCGGCGGTTTAGCCTGTGGTGCCACATTGACCAGATCCAAGTTCAGATCAATCGCCATTTGTAGTGCTTCACGAATCGGCTTGATCCCAATTTGTTCTCCTTCAGCTCCGACAAGGCGTACTTCCTTTGCCCGAATCTCATCATTAATCATGTGATCTTTACTAATAACCGTCCACCTCCAGGTCATTTTCAATACTGTACTGCAAAATTAAAAGGGATGCCGGTTAAGCTACCGACATCCCTGTAATCAACACAATTCTTCATGAGTATACACTTCATAAATTATTGGGATCGTTGACCAGCCAACAGTTGTTGGTCAGGTGAGAAGTCGGACTTCTTCTTGTGATTCCATATCACTATTTGTTTAACGCACTTGAATACTATATCATCTGTCGCAGTCATTGTCAACGACTTTACAATTTTAATTTTACTCCATTGTAAACCCGCTCACTAACTACTCCAAAATCCAAGCATTACCCTTGCTTGCTCTGTACCTCATCCAAGCGTACAACACGTGTATGTTGCGTGTGGCTCCACTGTTTGTTGTTCTGTGTGAAGAATGCATAGAACGTAATTGGGTACCAAGAGAGCAGGTAGATCGGGAACAACACCAGATATAGATATACTTTGGCAAAAGTAACCTTCTCCAGCGCCATTGACAACAAGAACGTCAAAATGTTCAAACCGATGGCTACAAATCCTACCCATAATGGGAAGTACCCATACACATTGGCGATATTCGGACCGTTAAACACGGCTGTATCTACCCACATCACTGCTGTCAGCAAGAAGGTTAGCAATACTACATATACGTTGGCGCCATATACGGCAAGGTCAAATTTGACCAAACTTCTTTCTTTGATACTTTGCCACAGCAATGGGAAGAAATATCTCCGTGCAACAGTAAAGTGACCTTGCATCCAACGAAGACGTTGTCTAGCTGAAGCTTTGAACGTCAACGGTTTCTCATCGAACACCTTAGCGTCATAGTTGAAGACTGGATATACATTACGTTGCACACTACGCATCGTAAACTCTAGATCCTCTACCAAGCTTGTTGCTCCCCAACCAATATCTTTCAGCAAATTAGTCTCGAAGCACATTCCTGTACCTCCAAGGAAATTCGCCATGTTCAGGTTGTAACGAGACAACTGCCACAGACGGTTAATGTACCAGTACGATACACCATAAGCTGCTGTAATCCAAGAATCTTCTGGGTTCTTCGTGTCAATATAACCTTGGATCACGCGCGCTCCGTTGCAAAGATCATTGTTCATCTCAAGCAAAAAGTTACGATCTACCAGGTTATCCGCGTCAAACATCACAACTGCATCGTACTGACGTGGCAATTTCCACAGATATTTGAGCATCCACTCGATGGCATACCCTTTACCTCTAAGATCCGCATTCGTACGTACACATGCGTTCAATCCATGGTCTCTAACAATTTGAGCTGTTCCATCTGTACAGTTATCACAGATAACAAATACATCGTACAGATCTTCCGGATAATCAAGTTCTTTCAAGTTCTCCATCAATGCACCAATGACCTGTTCCTCATTGTGCGCAGCGACCAGTACAGCAAATGACTTCGTCGCTGGGTAGTTTTTCTTTTTCTTTTTCTTATACAGACCGAACAGCGAAAACGTGAATTGGTACACGGCTAGCAGTGCCAATAGCACCTGCAGCGTGACGAATATAGCGTCCAACATCGTTCTCTGTTACCCCTTTTATTCAAACCCTTTACTAAATACAAGCGTTTCTCTTCCTGCTTCTGCATCTTATTTTTTTGGTTGTGCAGAATATGACCCTGTTCTTTTGAGTACTACGTGAGTGCTTTGAACAATGTTTCAAACTTGGCTAGAACCTAATTGGCTGCTTTATCGATTTTGGATTCTTTTTAGCCATTTGTCAAAACCGCAATTTCACTTCCTGAAGCAGAAATGTGAACATTAAACGCTGAATTGGCACTCCGCGATGCTGTACACTTGCATTCATGCCAGTTATGTCTTATTTTCAGCCGTTTGCTTGTTTTTTATTTCTATAGTCCCTGCTTTTTTTCTACCAAGCCTATATAGCTTCAGAGTCTACACATCTAAATAACGCAAACCAAGCCCAAAAAGTTCAACAAAAGTTTAATATAAATCACACAATTTCTTACCTCATTTCGGCAGCATTGAATCATTGTATCTTTTTTGGCTCGTCCAAGTCAAAATGTTAAGTTGGGTTTTCATCCACTCTTTAACATGAATTTTACTTTCTTCACATGTCTTCTTCTTGAAAAGGACAACATTTAAAAATATGATAAACATATCCCTGAAATAACCTAAGCATCTTAAAAACGGTTATATAGTAATCAGGACAAAAAACCGGAACCAGAACTTACCCGGAAATACTGCCGCCAATTAGAGCGTGTCTAAAAATTCTGAAGAAAGCAGATTTTGCCGAAATTTCGTTCCAAGTAAGGAAGTTTTCAGCTGGCATGCCCAGGCACGTCAAGGGAAAGTGACGCAGCAGGGAGCGAAATGCGGTACAAGATGCACTACAGCAATTTTTGTGACACGTTCTAGGGCGGCCTGACTGGCAGGAGGCCAATATGAGCCGTTTATTTGTTAAGTTTCAAGAGTATGATCGAAATGTGTTTATGTGGATTAATGGTCGACTTCATAATCGGTTTATGAATTTTTGGCTCTATTACTTCACCCATCTGGGCGGGGCAACATCATCCATCGCCATTTCACTGTTGATATGGTTGTTCGCACCGGCTCCATGGAATACAACAGGACTCCAAGCCTGTGTAGCCTTAGCCGTTAGCCATATTCCCGTGGCGATCGCCAAGAAGCTGTATCCTCGTATACGGCCTTACCTTGCATTACCAGACACGATCACGTTCCGCAATCCTTTGACGGATCATTCATTCCCATCTGGACACACCACCGCCATCTTTTCGGTTACTGTGCCTTTTATGACAATGGATCCATTTCTTCTCAGCGTATTGTTGCCTGTAGCGCTTGTTGTCGGATTCTCCCGTATATACCTGGGATTGCACTATCCTTCCGACGTCCTTGCTGGTGCTACAATCGGTACTTTGGTCGCACTCGCAACAGTTGCATTCTGGACTTAAAGTCGATATGTTAGACGAAGGAAAACCTAGCAGGAACAGGTGAATCAAGCGTGGAAAAAAAACGAGTACTACTATTATCAGAAGGTTTTGGTGCAGGACACACCCAAGCGGCTTACGCTCTTTCCAGCAGTTTGCGCAAACTTTCTACAGATGTGCAGACCAAAGTCCTTGAACTCGGAAGCTTCCTTAATCCCCGAGTTGCACCATTAATTATTACAGCATACAAAAAAACCGTTACCAACCAGCCCAAGTTAGTCGGCTATGTATACAAACATCAATATAAAAAGTCGCTGAATCGATTGACTACTTTGGCGCTGCATAAGCTGTTCTATACTCATACACGGAGCATTGTTCGTCAGCTTCGCCCAAATGTCATCGTTTGTACACACCCTATTCCAAGTGCTGTGATATCCAGACTCAAGCGGCTGGGCGTTCAAGTGCCACTGTGTACCGTAATTACCGATTATGATGCGCACGGTACATGGATCAGCCCTGAGGTGGACTTATACCTCGTCTCTACAGATGAGGTGAAGTCCAAACTGATGCTAAGAGGTGTATCTGTAGACAAAATTCGAGTAACAGGCATACCGGTTCACCCTAACTTTTGGGAGCACCCCGGACGAGATGAGATTCGGAGCAGGTTTAACTTGAAAAATATGCCTACGGTCTTAGTCATGGGCGGTGGTTGGGGAATGCTCAGTGATGAAGTTGTGAATCAGACGCTTACCCGTTGGCACAAGGATATTCAGCTCATTTTCTGCTTAGGGCGGAATGACAAAGTAAGAATCAGTATGGAACAGAATCCTATATATCAAAAAGAAAATATTCATATTATCGGGTACACCAACGAAGTAGATAAACTAATGGAGGTGTCCGATCTGCTCATCACCAAGCCAGGTGGAATGACGTGTAGTGAGGGACTTGCCAAGGGTATTCCGATGTTATTTCATAATCCGATTCCGGGTCAGGAAGAAGAGAATGTTCATTATTTTACTTCTAGAGGGCTTGGAGAAGCGATTACTTCGCTAGATATTGTGGTCAAATGGATGAATCGATTGCTACATAAATACCCGGATATTGTCCGAAAACGTAAACGTCATTTGGCGCAAATTGCCAAGTATCATCCAACACAGAGTGCGCAGAGCATTATTGATTTATTAGAGATCCGGTCTTATCCAACAGACCATTCAAGCTTCTAACGTTTCTAAGCAAATTCCCATCCATACAAAAAAAAGGTATCTTCGAAATGAAGATACCTTTTTTTGTATATTGGTTCAAGATAGCAAACCTCACGATCTCCGCATTACAATTAATGCCTATCAGTAGCTTCGTTCAACATCGTTGCACTTCAAATACAGCTCTATTGAATTCCTGCTGATTTCAGATATTCTTGCCACTGTTTCGTGTATTCACTTTGGATTTTTTCAAGTCCTGCCTGCTTCGCCTTCTCCATAAATGTATTCAGACCTGCCTCGACATCGGCTACTAAGCCTACGTTAAGCGGGTAGAGATACTGTTTCTCCACTTGCTCCAGTGCTGCCTTTTCAGCCTGATAAGGTGTCCAGTCCTCTGCAAATCCAGTGAAAATATCTGGCTTCTTAATTTTGTCGAGTTCCTCGAACATGGTCAGCACATCGTCAAATGATTTGTCATACAGCATGAATTCCGGATTCCGCCATGCCCAGCCATTCATCCCTTCACGTGGGAAACCGTTGGTTTGAGCATCGCCAATCATCTTGTAGTAGCCATCCTGTACTTCGAAGTTTTTACCCTCTACGCCGTACTCAGTAAGCCAGTTGTATCGTTTATCCGTTACAAGCTTCTCATAGAACGCCAATGCGCGTTCAGGATTTTTGCTGCTACGTGGAATCGCAAAACCGTTATGAATCGGATGAACCGGTTGTGCAAACCCTTTCGCATTCGGATATGGGAAATAACCCAACTTCCAATCTGGATGCGTTGACTGAATCTTGATCACGTCGGCATTGAATTTGTTCGGATTCTCTCCAGAGAGAATCACAGCTGCTTTGCCATTTTGCAGTAGTGAATTGGAGGTGTCCTTCACATTCAGTACGTTTTTCGGGAAAAATCCTTTGTCCATCCAGCGTTTATAAGTCTTCAGATCTTCTAGGTGCTGTGCTGAACCCCAATAGGATGCAACATTGGAAGGTGACTCATACATGATGTCCAGACCGTAAGGTAACTGACCTGCCGTATTTACGAGCTTAGAGTTCAATTGACGAATGCCATGGGTATGATTCGCATTGCTGTCTGCGATCGGTATCATATCAGGTTCATTCGCTTTGATCCCCTCAAGGTACGCTTCAAGCGTCTCCATGGATTCAGGCTTAGGCAAATTATACTTCTCACGCAGATCCTCACGGTAAGCAATACCTTCGGTTACATATTCAATCCATGTGGAAGGAACTGTATAGATTTTTTCATTGATTTTGACTGCATTCCACATATCCTCTGGTACATGTGCTTGCAGAGTCGGTGCAACCTTAGGCAGCATTTCATCCAGCGCCAGGAACGCACCTTTTTTGGCATAGGATTGGTAGAATGTCCAATCGGCCGTAAAGATAAGGTCTATCGGTTGCCCCGAGGAGAGCAGCAATTTATATTTTTGATCCCAGTCTGTCCAGGAGGTGTAATTGAATTTGACGTTAACGTTCAGATCAGCCTCAGCCAATTTATTAATCTCTGATTCAATGGTCGGTAGGTCTTTCGGTGCATCACCAAGCATGTAGAATTGCAGGGTTACTTTGTCTCCTTTGGAAGTTGAAGAGCCTCCCTCTGCACTACCTTGTGTCGATTCCCCCGAACCGGTGTTACATGCGGCCAGCACCCCAGCAAACATCATCAAGGCAATAATTAGAGACAGGTGCCGAAGAAATGTTTTGTTTCGCATATGCATCCTCCCTTTTTGTGTTGAAACGTATATGTTAGCGCAGATCCGATGTGGTACAGGAAAGTTCGGACTGCAACCGCCCTGAAGCCATATCGGTTTCGCGTTCTAACCTTTAACCGCACCAATCGTCAGACCTCTGACAAAATAACGTTGGACGAACGGATACAGGAACAAGATCGGCCCTGTCACGATAATCGCCATCGCCATCTTGGTCGATTCAGTAGGTACATCCTGGCTCAGCGTAATACCTGTTCCAATCGCCATCTGATCTATAAACGTAATCGTGTTCATCGTGTTGTATAGATAGAATTGCAATTGATACATATCCGGATTGTTGATAAACAGCGATGATGTAAACCAGTCATTCCAGTATCCGAGTGCGAGGAAAAGTCCAACTGTGGCAATGCCAGGCATCGCCAAATTCAATACAACGCTGAAATAAATACGGAAGTCATTCGCGCCATCAATTTTGGCAGACTCAATGAGCTCATCAGGAACAGCGGATCGAATAAAATTTTTCATTAGAATGATGAGAAATGGCGTCATGAGGCCAGGGAAGATCAATACGGTGTACGTATCGGTCAAGTTAAAGTAATTCGCCAGCATGATGTACCAAGGCACAAGTCCTCCACCGAACAAGGTCGTAAAGTAGATGAAGAAGGAGAATGTATTCCGGTATTTGAAATCTTTGCGCTGTAGCACAAAGCCCGCCATTGTGATGAAGAATAGTCCAAGCGCTGTTCCTACAACGGTCGTAAATACAGTGACGCCATAGGCTTTGAGTACCTGTGTAGGGAATTTGAATACCATCTTATAACCTTCCAGTGAAAAATCGGTGGGAAACAGATGGTATCCGTCCCTCACGATGGATTCATTACTGCTGAATGAACCAGACAAAATCAGTAGAAATGGCACCAAACAGATAATGGAAAGAAACAAAATAAAGGTGTACGCGATCACTTGAAAGAGCATTGTGAATTCCGAATCTCTGGCACGAGTATGCATAGTTGGTCTCCCTTCTGCCTATTGGGCGTTCTAGAACAAAGCGTAATCCTCATTCACTTTGCGAATGATGTAATTGACCGTCATGATAAGAATAAAGCCGAACAGTGATTGATACAGCCCAGCAGCTGTCGCCATGCCAATATCAAAGGTCACCTTCAACGAGCGATATACGTACGTATCAATAATATCGGTGGCATTATATAGCACCCCGTTGTTTCCGATCAGTTGGTAAAAGAGATCAAATTGCCCCTTCATAATGCTTCCTAATGAGAAGAGCAGCAGAATAACAAACGTTGGTTTCAACATCGGAACCGTAATGTACCAGATACGTTGAAAGATATTCGCCCCATCCATACGAGCCGCCTCGTAGTATTCATCACTGATGCCTGTGATGGCAGCCAGATAGATGACCATGCTGTATCCGAGGTTCTTCCATAGATAGAAGATGATGATCAGGAACACCCAGATCCACGGCGTATTATAGATATCAACCGGCCCTGCCTCGAAGCGTTTCAGCACTGTATTCACAAAACCGGATTCGTAGTTGAACATGTTGTAAGCGATTACACTCAATAGTACAAATGAAATGAAATACGGTAAAAACATAACGGATTGGGTAACTTTTTTGAACACTTTGCCCCTGATCTCACTGAGCATGATTGCGCAAAAGATAGCGAGTCCGTTTCCTAATATAATGAAGGCTAGATTGTAACCCACGGTATTCGTGGTCAGCTTCAGGAGCATTCCTGATTGCCAGAGAAACTTGAAGTTCTCCAAACCTACAAATGGACTACCGAACAAACCACCTTCAAAATCATACCTCGTAAAGGCGTAGTAGATGCCGACCATCGGAAAATACGAGTTAATCAGAAAAAAGATCAGTGTAGGTAGCAGCATCAGAAACAACATTTTGTTTTTGTTCAATTCTTTGAGCATGGCTCGATCCCTCCCGAATTTCTTGACGGCGCTGGTGCGCTGTGGAGCTCTGGTTTTTATTGTAGATGCCCCTGCCGCTCTTGAATACTGAATCATCCGTCCGGAAAATGAACGATCTTGCCAAAGTGAATATGAACAATTTGAACGAACAGTGAAATGAACAGCTGAACGTTCACAAATGTTGATATCGTACATACGCTAGGCGTAGTGAACAATCAAGCGAAAGTTGAACTTTACGTTTGTAATGACAGCCCAATCCTATGTACAGCATTGATGTAAACGCATACATAATATATAATTTATTTTGCCACCTCTGGATGACTATGGACTTCTGTGAATGAACTTGGCTTGATCAAAACGATGCTTCACCCATCATGTATACATTAGAAATGGAGGGGAAAAGTAGTGCGTAAACGTTCGGAAGACAGCCAAAAGGTGTTTACACGGATTCTGGTTGGCATTATCATCAGCACGGTCGCTACCTTGCTTGTTGCTACTGTCATTTTATACGCCAACTATAATCGCATTGCTCTTCGCCAAGTCTATCGTACCGATATGGATAGTCTCACACAGGCGAGTCGTGAAGTTTCCAAAATGACAGAGACCGCCAAATCCTTGTCTTATCAGATCTATCAGGATTACACGATTTCCGCTCTACTCCTATACTCCAAACCGAGCATATATGAGATTACTCCCGCCATGGAGCAGCTTGATAACTACCGCATGTCCCTTCCTTTTATTGAATCCATCTATGTGTACAACTCCAAAAGCAATGAGTTCTTCATCAGTTCAGATGGTGTTCGTACTGGACAACAATCCATCTCTGACATTGACGATCACGGGATCACGGAGATTCTTCGGCAATTCCATGACTATAAACCCTTTGTCCCCATCCCACGTACATATCAGGTTGGCACGACAGAAGAAACCGAGGTCAACAGTTACACCTACTTGTGCTATGACACGATCAACGATAATGCCAAGCTGAATTATGCTGTCATTGTAAACATCAAGGATGACTGGCTAAGTCCCAACATCAATTCAGAGGATCAGCCTGGCAGTACATTCATTATTAATGAGAAAGGCGAGTTATTGTCTGATTTTGGTGAACGGGCATTAATGAAGGATCTCTCTGGTGAATCGTTTATACAGCCTATTCTGCAAAACGAAGCCAAGTCCGCATTCTTCACCGCAGAAGTGGATGGGGAAAAATCACTCATTACCTATACCTCTCCTGATAATCTAGGCTGGCGATATGTGCGAATTACACCTTACGACCTGATTACTACAGACATCCGGAATATGCGAACCCATACCGTCCTTTTCTGCCTTGGACTGTTGGTTGTTGGTTTGCTGTTGTCTTACCTTGTATCTCGCAAGTTATATCATCCTATTGATAAAGTTCTCGTTCGCATGCGTGTGATGGAAGCAGAGCGGCGAGGAAGCCTGCACATTCTCAGACAAGATTATTTGCGTGGAGCTCTCCAAAGACGTGAGACGTTTACGTGTGGGTTACTTGCAGAGCGCATGAAATTCTACGGTTCATCCTTAGATGTGCAGCGTAGCTCTAGACTTGTCTTGCTTCGAATCGATCACTTTGCCGACTTTTGTGACACTTACCGGGACGAGGTCAAATTGGTTAAATACGCGATGATGAACATATGTACAGAAACAATTGAAACGATGTATCATTCCGAAGCCATAGATATGGGTGGAGATCTGATTACGCTTATTTTCAACGAGAAAGATCCGGGTCAACATTCAGTGGGTGTTGGAGAGCAAAAGATCGAGGAGTTACTGCTAATGCTACAGGATGCGGTCATGCTACATCTGAAATGCTCCATATCCTTTACAATCGGACCAGAAGAAAAGTCTCTTGAGGACTGCATTGCATCTTATGCAAGGTCAGCGGAAGCCTCACTGCATCGATTATTCCATGGTTCTGGCTGTCTACTGTACACGTCAGACATCATGGCCTATCGTGCGAAAGAGTACGCCTTCCCTGTTGGTAAGGAAAAACAGCTCATCGATTGTTTGATGACAGGCAAAACAGAGGAAGCAAAACAGGTGTATACCACGATCGTTAATGAAACGGCGAAGTATCCGTTCAATGTCTTCCAGCTCGCGCTCTCACATCTTACAATGACACTAAACCATGTACGCAACACACTCAAAAAGAATAACCAGCTGACGCTTAACTCTATTTCGGATGGCACGATGCTACCACTCCATGAGGCCGAGGATCTTAGTGAAGTGCATGCCCACTTCTATCAACTGTTCGATGAACTAGGCTCCAAGGTGGAGGAGAAGCGAACACTTAAACATGATGAGCTGATCCGCCGAATTAACAGCATTATTGAGCGGGATTACGCGGACACGAACCTTTGCCTCACCTCTATTGCAGAAGAATTGACGATGTCTCCAATCTATATAAGCAGACTGTATAAGCAACTAACATTAAAAGGGCTAACCGATGTCATTAATGAAACTCGTATTGTGAAAGCTCAGGATCTATTAATTGAGACAGAGAATTCCGTTGCAGATATTGCAGAAAGAACAGGCTTCACCAACAGCTCCTATTTTTATCGCATGTTCAAGAAGTTCAATGGAGTTACGCCTAATGATTATCGCCGCAAAGAATTACATTCAGAGTCTTAAACAAGCAAAAAAGCGACACTTGAGAGTTATGGCTACTGCTCTCTGTGTCGCTTTGCTAATGACATCAATTGATGTAGATCAATTATTCTTGCGTGTCTTCAGCCGTTTCGGAAGTCTCACGCACTTTGTACTTGTCCAAACGCATTTGTTGATATTCACGCAAAGCCTCTTCACCAACAACGACTTCAACACGGTGAATATTCATACCTTTGCCCATGAACTTCTGCTCATACTCGGTCATGACATGTTCTTCATTCAATCCGTCCCGGTGCAAGTTCAAGGAGATGTTTGTCATTTGCAGACCGAAGTCAGCAATGGAATTGAGCGAGAATTCAAACAACGTCTCCGAATCAGTCTTGAAGTGAATTTGTCCTCTAGTATTGAGCAATTCTTTATATTTTTTCAAGAAACGTGGATGTGTCAAACGACGACGTGCATGCTTAGCTTTTGGCCAAGGATCACTGAAGTTCAGATAGATACGTTCCAGTTCCTCTGGATCGAATACATCCTCAATTTGTTCAATATTAGCGAGCGCCAGCTTCAGGTTAGGTGGTGTTTCCACTTCTGCCTGACTCCACGCATTACGAGCTTTCTCACTAGCACGACGAACGAGCTCATCGTACATATCAATTCCGATAAAGTTAAACTCCGGATATTTGTAGCTCATTTGGCTAATAAATTGCCCTTTGCCCATACCGAATTCTACAAAGATCGGATGGTCATTGCCAAACAGTTCAGACCATTTTCCTTTGTACTGATTGGGTTCTAGAACAACGAGATCTACTTGTTCCTCCAGATTTTCTCGGATTCCTTTTCTACCACGTAAACGCATTTTATTCCTCCGTTTATCCATACTTGTCTCAGATTCATTTTGCCGAAGAACGGACCAATTGTAAAGAGCAATGAAAAAGGAATCTTCGGAATTGCCACTAGTGGCAAATTTCAAAGATTCCCTCTTCGATTTATTTGGAATTGGGGTCCAACTACTTTAATAGTTCATAGTCTACCTTATCTTGGTGCGAAAAATCAAATGTCTTTTCGAAAGCGTCGCGAACTTTTTGTTTTGCAGCCGCTTTCACCTTCGGATTTCCATTAAAACGAACACCTGTCAAAGCCAGTGCCTCTTCAGCCGTCAGTTCTACAGAAACATGATGAAGATCATTGTTTTTAACTTGGGAATTCATTCATATCACCTCACGGTATAGTATGATCCATGACGTCAACATTAATTCAAATGCTATGATGAATACTGCCCATTAGATGGTGTCTGACGTTGATTTAAATATAACACAAGGTGTTAACTATAGCAAGAAGAAAACCGCGATTTTCCGGCCTATTTTTGCATCTGCATTCCCTTTTTTTTGAGTTTTTTGATACAATGGTAAAAGTCCATGGGAACGCAAATTTTGCCGTTTTTTGTTCTTTTTCACGAATAGATGCTGGCATGCGTTTCATTAATACACGAAC
The DNA here is from genome assembly GCF_003268635.1 of Paenibacillus sp. DCT19. Classification (NCBI taxonomy): domain Bacteria; kingdom Bacillati; phylum Bacillota; class Bacilli; order Caryophanales; family Paenibacillaceae; genus Paenibacillus; species Paenibacillus sp. DCT19. Next base: position 1,932,859 of record NZ_CP029639.1, on the reverse strand, counting down.
AACCGAAGGAGTTCCTGAAGATGAATGCACCTGCTCTACCCAGCCCTCTTTCCTGGGGAGATAAACGATTCCATACCTGGAATTACGAGATGAGAAATGAATTTGACAACAAAGTGTTCAAAGTCATGTTGGATGCGGGATTTACTTGCCCGAACCGCGATGGCTCAATAGCCAAAGGTGGCTGCACATTCTGTAGCGCCCGAGGATCTGGCGATTTTGCGGGAAGTCGCCGCCACGACTTGGTTACACAATTTAATACCATTCGTGATAAACAGCATTTGAAATGGCCCACTGCCCATTATATTGGTTATTTTCAGGCGTATACCAATACATATGCACCTGTTGAAGAACTTCGAGAGTACTATGAAGAGATTCTTAAACAACCTGGAGTTGTTGGTTTGTCCATTGCCACAAGACCTGACTGCTTACCAGATGACGTTATCGAGTATTTGGCTGAGCTTAATGAACGAACTTACCTGTGGATTGAAATGGGGCTGCAAACGGTTCACGAATCCACTTCTACCCTTATTAATCGTGCGCATGATACGAAGTGTTATGAAGATGCTGTGGCTAAGCTACGCAAACACAATATCCGGGTCTGCACGCATATCATCTATGGTTTGCCTCAAGAAACACACGAGATGATGCTGGATACCGGTCGTGCCGTAGCGAATATGGATGTTCAAGGGATTAAGATTCATTTACTACACCTCATGCGCAAAACGCCTATGGTGAAACAATACGAAGCAGGTCTGCTCCGTTTCCTTGAACAAGATGAGTACATCAAGCTGATTGTAGATACACTTGAGTTTTTGCCGCCAGAAATGATCGTTCACCGCCTCACTGGTGATGCACCACGAGACCTGCTCATCGGTCCGATGTGGTCATTGAATAAATGGGAAGTGCTGAACTCCATTGACCGTGAATTGAGACAACGTGATACATGGCAAGGCAAGTACTGGAGGGGAGCATAAGATGGGTTTTCTATCTGTTCTAAGCTGTGCCCATCAATGGATTACAGCGCGTGTACAACCCGGAGACCTCGCTATCGATGCAACCGTAGGTACAGGCGCAGATACGTTATTCCTCGCACAACAGGTGGGCAGACGTGGGCAAGTCATTGGTTTCGATATCCAAAGTGAAGCTCTCACTCTGGCTCAAGCTCGGATTCGCAAACAAGAGGACGGTGCCAAACTTGGCTCGATTTCACTATTGCAGCTAAGCCATGACCGTATGGTTGAAGCTGTTCCGGAAGACTGGCAAGATGCCGTTGGAGCCGTTATGTTCAACCTTGGATATTTGCCTGCGGAAGGTGCAGATGCTTCCATTATTACGGCAACCGATAGTACACTTGCTGCATTAGAGGCTGCTCTAACATTACTGCGGCCAAAAGGAATTATTACCGTTGTACTATACCCAGGACATGAAGGTGGCTCTCAGGAGGCTGAAGCTGTAATGAAATGGGCTTCTGCTTTACCTGTCACGGAAGCACAGGTCATGCTCTATCGGCAATTACAACGTGAAACCTCGCCCTTCTTGATTGGAATCGAGAAGAAGTAATTTCCTTACTTGTCCAAATACGTTACGATAGACATATTGTAAGTGCCATCTGCTGAATACGCGTCAACCAATAAGTGTGAGTTCCAATAAGTACGGTTTTCAGTACAAAATCGAATCTTTTTGAACCCATTTATGAGTTGTTGATTGTTCGCACTGGTCACTTATAATACATAATCTGCAACCGTATACATGTAGGTGTCGAACCGGTTATAGGTTGATTAATTCATTCCACCATTTCATATACTAAAGGAGAGACTACAATGACTAATCCATATCCACTGCAATTTCAACCTGAATTCAAAGAACGTGTCTGGGGTGGCCGTGCACTTGAGAATTTTGGCCTTACGCCACCTGAAGGTCATATCGGAGAAGGTTGGATGATTGCAGATCACCCTAATGGAACAACAAAAGTCTTAAATGGTGCACTTGCTGGTAAAGGTCTGGATGAAGTGCGTGAACAGCTCGGTACGGCTTGGTTAGGAACAAAAGGTGTTTCCGAAAAAGGAGGACGCTTCCCGCTCCTGATCAAGCTTCTAGACTGTAACGATGATCTCTCTGTACAGGTTCACCCTACGGATGATTACGAGGCACTGCCTCCTGGTGAGCTCGGCAAAACGGAAATGTGGTATGTACTTGATGCGAAACCAGGCGCTCATATCATTTATGGATTAAATGAAGGCGTTGATCGTAACGTACTGAAGGAAGCTCTTGAAAATGGAACCGTGATGGATACGTTACGCCAAGTTCCTGTAGAAGCAGGCGATACGTTCTTTATCCCTGCCGGAACCGTTCATGCACTATGTGCAGGTGTCGTTGTGGCTGAAATTCAGCAAAATTCAGATACAACTTACCGGATTTATGACTATAACCGCCCAGGTCTGGATGGTAAGCCCCGTGAGTTACATGTTGAGGACTCCCTTAATGTCACTGCCTATGAAGGCGCTGGTGCCACAACAATGAAAACGAACAACGCAATCTCAGGTGAATGGCTGAAGCTGGCCGAATGCCCATATTTCGTCGTCGAAAAAGGGATCGTGACCAAGCCATGGCAGCTTGCGACAAGCGCTGAGAGCTTCACCATTCTAGTTGTATGCGAAGGTAACGGTACTTTAGCATGGGACAACGACTCGTCCGAAAAAATTGAATTAAACGCAGGTCAATGCTATCTATTGCCCGCCAACCTGGGTACATATACATTAGACGGGAATACCACTGTTCTTCGCTCTTACCTGCCTTAACTTTTCTCAAAGGTGAGATGACAGATTCGTCTTATCTTAGATCAGGCTTGAATGTAAACAATGAAGGAGGATTGGCACAAGATGCAGGAATCTACCTTTGGCCTTGTGGGCAATGAAGGTACCCGCATTCATGTGTACCGCTGGCTTCCTGATCCTGGAACTGACGTCCGGGGTGTGGTGCAGATTGCACATGGAATGGGAGAAACGGCAGCTAGGTATGCAGAGTTTGCAGAGTGCCTTACCCGCCATGGCTATGCGGTCTATGCTAATGATCATCGCGGTCATGGCAAATCGGTCGAAGATCCAAATTTGTTAGGTAACGCCGGGGTAGATGCCTTTCGCTGGATGGCCAGTGATATGATCAATCTTGGAGAGGTCGCATCTAAGGAGTATCCTGAGATTCCCCTCTTTTTAATGGGACACAGTATGGGCTCTTTTCTTGTCCAGCACCTAATGTATGCCGGGCACGAACGCTATCATGCCTTTATATTGTCGGGAACCAACGGCAAACGTGGTCTTCTGCGTTTTGGTGAGAAGCTCGCATTCCTTCAATGTGGATTTCAAGGAGCAACCCATCCGAGTATGCTGCTTAACGCATTGGTGTTCGGTGGATTCAATCGTTCCTTTCGCCCGGCGAGCACTCCTTTTGATTGGTTATCTCGTGACCCTGAGGAAGTTAAACGGTTCATTGATGATCCGATGTGCGGAGCGATATGTACAGCAGGTTTTTTCCGCGACTTCTTCAAACTGCTAATTGAAATACATCTGCCAAATAACATGAAACGTATTCCAAAAAATAAGCCCGTTTACCTCTTCTCAGGTGAGCAAGACCCTGTCGGTTTACATGGCAAAGGTGTTCATAACCTGGTGAGTCAATATCGCCAGCTTCAGCTTCAACATATTGAGTACCGCCTGTACGCTGGCGGTCGCCATGAGATGCTGCATGAGACGAATCGGGCAGATGTAGCTCTCGATGTATTACATTGGCTGGATCGCCATCTGGTACTATCTAGCGCAGCTCCTACCACCGGCAATACGGATATCGCTGATTCGGTATAATTCGCTCCATGCCAAGTAAAAAGAAGCCCCGGAATCTGAATGCCAGCGAAGGCTGCATTTGATTCCGGGGCTTCTTTATGATCATTTTTATGAATAGTATATCAGATGATACCTTTATCCTTCTTATCCTTCGATGAGCAAGGATTCCGGATCTTCAAGCAGTTCTTTAACAGTAACGAGGAATCGTACTGCTTCACTACCATCAATAATACGGTGATCATAGGACAGAGCGATATACATCATTGGACGATTCTCCATGCGCTCTGCATCAATCGCTACAGGACGAAGTTGGATCTTGTGCATACCCAGAATACCCACTTGAGGTGTATTCAGGATTGGTGTAGACAAGAGCGAGCCGAATGTTCCACCATTCGTAATCGTGAACGTTCCACCTTGCAGATCCGAAAGTGCCAACGTGTTGGAACGAGCTTTCGAAGCCAGATCGGCAATACTTCTCTCGATTTCAGCAAAGCCTAGACGATCTGCATCACGAACGACAGGTACAACCAGGCCTTCTTTGGCAGATACCGCGATACCGATATCATAGTATTTCTTAAGTACAACATCTTCGCCATCAATCTCTGCGTTAATGGTTGGGAACTTTTTCAGTGCACCCACAACAGCCTTAGTGAAGAAGGACATGAAGCCCAGATTGATCTCATGCTTCTCCTTGAACTTGTCCTTACGACGTTTGCGAACATCCATAATGGCAGTCATATCAACTTCATTAAACGTAGTCAACATTGCCGCTGTTTGTTGAGCTTCAACAAGACGTTTCGCTATGGTTGCGCGACGGCGAGACATACGTTGACGTTCAACTGGCTTAGTATACGTGGAGCCTCCGGTTGGAGCACTTGGTGCCGCTGGGGCTTTACTCGCAGAAAGTGCTGCTGGAGCAGTAGCCTGTGTATTATGAGTCTTCACATCATCCTGATATACGCGTCCGATTGGATCCTTACCTTGAACCTGATCGAGCTCAATGCCCCGCTCACGCGCTAGTTTACGCGCAGATGGGGAAGCTGTTTTGTTTCCATTATCAGAAGATTCAGAACCTGCAGCAACAGGTGCTGGTGGCGGAGTTGGCGCTTCAGGCGCTGGTGTAGCCGCTTGTTTTTGCTCCGTTGCAGCCGGCTGGGAAGCAGCTGAGCTACTTCCTCCCCCTGCACCCGCGGAAAGGGTACCGATCGTTTCACCGATTTCAACGGTATCCCCTTCTTGACGAATAATTTTCTCCAATACGCCACTTTCTTCAGCACTGATTTCAATATTAACTTTATCCGTTTCCAATTCTAGAAGGACATCACCTTGATTAACGGTATCTCCTTCTTTAACAAGCCATTTGGATACCGTTCCTTCGGTTATCGACTCACCCATTGCAGGTACTTTAATTTCGCTCACAGTTGTTACCTCCCAAGTGGAATATTATTCTTCGTCGTTTGTTTCAACGCGGATGTAATAATCTGTTGTTGTTCCATGCTATGCACAAGCTGATAACCGCTGGAAGGACTTGCATGTTCCGGACGGCCTTCATACTTAACGATTGTACCTTCTGGTGCAATTTCACGAAGACGTGGTTCCATATACGTCCATGCACCCATGTTTTTGTTTTCTTCCTGTACCCATACCAGCTCTTTCAACTTGCTGAAACGTGCGAGTACACGCTGGATCTCTTCGGCTGGGAATGGATACAGTTGTTCAACACGGATAATGTGCAGCCATGACAAGTCTCCGCCTTCTTTTTCAAACGCATCCTCAAGGTCAATCGCAATTTTACCACTGCACAAGATAATCCGTTCAACACGGTCAGGCTTCGTGCCAAGCCCTGCTTGTTCCAGCACTGGCTCAAACTTGCCTTCACTGAACTGAATCGCCGGAGAAGCAACACGTGGATTACGAATTAGACTCTTCGGTGACATCATTACAAGTGGACGCGCATCTTCGGTTTCAGTCAGGGAAGCCTGACGACGAAGCAGATGGAAATATTGAGAAGCACTTGTCAAGTTAGCAACGGTCATATTGTCTTCTGCAGCAAGCTGTAGGAAACGTTCGAGACGTGCACTTGTATGTTCAGGCCCTTGACCTTCATTACCGTGTGGAAGCAGCATAACCAAGCTTGATTTTTGCGACCACTTCGCGCGACCTGCGGATACGAACTGGTCAAAAATAACCTGTGCACAGTTCGCAAAATCACCGAACTGAGCTTCCCAGATGACAAGTGTCTCTGGTGAATATACGTTGTATCCATATTCGAATCCAACAACCGATTCCTCAGACAATGGGCTGTTGTAGATTGCAAATGAAGCTCGTGCCTGTGGCAAATGATGCAGCGGGCAGAATTTACTTCCATTCTCTGAATCATGCAACACCAGGTTCCGGTGAGCAAATGTTGCACGCTCTGCATCCTGACCACTGATCCGGATTGGCTTGCCATCTGCAAGAATAGTTGCAAACGCCAGTGTCTCTGCAAGGCTCCAATCTACTTTTTCGCCTTCATTGAGTGATGTGCTACGGCGCTGTAGAATCCGCTGCAACTTCGGATACACATTGAAATTTTCCGGCCATTTCAATAGATCTGCATTGATACTCCGTAGATTCTCAAGTGGTACCGCAGTTGGAATCACCTTCACGGTTTCAGGTTCATCTGTCTTGCGTTGATAGTATTCATGCACTTCATTTTTCTTCATATGGTCGTAAGCTTCTTTTAACCGGTTCGTCACAGCTTCACGAATGCTATTAATGGACGCTTCGTCAACAATAGATTCCTGTTTCAGCTGATCCTGATACAGATGACTTACGGTCGGATGGTTCTTAACTTTGTCATACACTTTCGGTTGTGTTGTTTCTGGATCATCCGTTTCGTTATGTCCATAACGACGATATCCGATGAGGTCGATCAAGAAATCTTTCTTAAACCGGTTCCGGTACTCTGCGGCCATCCGGATCGCTGCGATACAAGCATCCGGATTATCCGCATTAACGTGTATAATCGGAATTTCATATCCCTTTGCAAGGTCACTCGCATAATGCGTTGAGCGTGAATCACTGCTATCCGTTGTGAAGCCTAAGCGATTGTTTACAATGATATGAATCGTTCCGCCATTCTGGTATCCAGGCAGAGCCTTGAAATTCAGCGTTTCAGCTACAATTCCTTCACCAGGGAATGCTGCGTCACCATGCATAAGAATCGTTGCTGCTTTGGAAACGTCCTGTTTCGGGTAACCTGGTTCACGGCGATCATCCTGTGCAGCACGCGCGAATCCCTGTACAACAGGGTTTACGTACTCTAGGTGACTCGGGTTGTTCGCTAGTGTCAAGCGAGCCTGTACCGTTTCGCCTTCTTTTACGAAGCGATTAGCACCTAAGTGATATTTTACATCCCCCGTCCATCCATAATTGATTCCTGTAGAACCCTCAGATGGAACCAAATCCTTGTTCGGGGCATGATGGAATTCAGAGAAGATTTTGCTATATGGTTTACCCAGTACATGTGCCAGTACGTTTAAGCGTCCACGGTGAGCCATCCCCATCAGGATATGGCTTGAGCCCGAATGTGACATAATACGTACAGCTTCATCCAGCATTGGCACAAGCACATCGTTTCCTTCAATAGAGAAGCGCTTTTGTCCCACAAAGGTTTTATGCAGGAAATCTTCGAATTGCTCCACTTCGACCAAACGCTCCAGTAGAGCAGTACGTTCTTCCTGATTAAGTGGCGCCGGGGAAGTGCGAGATTCCGCACGACGATTGAGCCATTCACGCTCTTGTACTTCATGTACGTGGCTGAACTCATAAGCTATTGGCCCTGTGTAAATCTGGCGTAGACGCTGGATTGCGTCCCAACCATTTGCCGTCTGACCATCAGCACCCTCCCAGATCAAGGAAGCCGGCAATGCTTTGAGGTCTTCTTCATTTAATTCAAAATTCTTCGGTTCGAGCAAAGAGGTATCTGCTTCTTCACTAATCCCAAGTGGATCAATATCTGCAGCAAGATGACCATACGTGCGGATATTCCAAACCAGTTTCCCGGCTGTAACCGCTTTCTGTAAAAGTTGAATATCCACGCTTCCCGAGTTATTTTGAGCATTACCCGAAAAAGTGGTTGTATGTGCATCTCGGCCAGGCATTGGCGGTGCACCCCATTGTTCAAACAACTCCCGATAAGCTGGTGTCACTGCACCAGGGTCTTCGGAAAATAATTCATATTGTTCTTGTACATATCCCAAATTGGGTCCATAGTAACTTTCCCAGGGTTTCTTGTTGCCTTCCACGATCGTCATCGACGTTCCCTCCGTCTTGATTTAGTCGTATTTTTGACGGAAATCATTGACTAAGCTGTAATTTGCGTTCGTTCAACATTTTAAGCGAAATTTTTCATGAAGTCCAATAATCGTGCTGTTGGTGGTAATAACGTTGTTCCGACGCTCCCGTCAAGGTTTGTCTGCGTTTTCAAAATCATAGAAAAAGAATGATTATATATACCGTCGCACAGATGTCGAATACTGTCCTGATCCGTTCGAAGGTTACACATTCTCCAATATTTTCAACTGAAGTTCTGTGTTCTAATATCTATTCTATAAACTTTTGCGCTCAGGAGCATTTCCTATTTTTAGTTCGATTGATGCATAAATTAGATGAATCGAATAAATGGTGTGATCCTTACGTCAAAAAGTTGCTAATTCCCCCTTTTTTAATTGTGGTCGATAAAGTCAAAAAACAAACGGTCACTTTAAACATTAACCAATGGTACGTGTTTTACACTAAAATGCAATGAATAGAAGCGCATTTTTAGATTCTTAAACGGAAACACGGAAGACGCAGGTAGTGAGGAACCTGTTATTCCTGAAACCTGCCAATGATGTCCAAGCATTCGTATGCGTATTTCTTCTACGTTCTTCATAAGCCTTAAAAAATTGTGGACACAAATAAAAGCCATAAATCCGAAGATTTATGGCCTTACCTTTAAACTTTTAGTAAATCTATTGCTTTGAATCGGAGTAGCGGGATTTGAACCCACGACCTCACCCACCCCAAGGGTGCGCGCTACCAGGCTGCGCTATACCCCGATGTTAGCCATTTAATTACAGCTTCATCCGATTCCGAATCATATGCAGCGCAAACGGCGTTAATGCGAGCGAACCAAGTTGTTCCATCGTAAACCATGCTGCACCTAGAGAATCTTCGCCATCCGGCTCTATTTTGATATCATTGGCATGCTCTGCTGATTTCAGATATACATCATATAAAATGCCAATGTGATAAACTTCTTCTGGACTACCTTCATACATCCACTGCAATAGATTGGATTCCGCGGATCGAAGAACCAACCGAACATCCGTAAGCCCAGTCTCTTCTTCGATCTCGCGATGGAGCGCTGTCTCCGGTGTTTCTCCGAACTCCAGCCTACCTCCTGGCAGGTCCCATTTCCCCTGATAAGGCCCACGTGCCTTCTGAATCAGTAGTGCCTTCTGTTCCCAAACCAATAGACCGTACACGCCTAGATGTGTATGGCGCTCCATTATAGAACCTTCTTATCGCCAGACAAATGTCTGACCTGTTCTTCCAATCTTCGTATCCGCTTATTCATCTGATAAAGAGATGGAGTCACCACCAAGCCAGCGATGATTACAGCGACCCACATATATTCCAAATGAACCACTCCTCTTATTCGGCTTCATCTGCTGTCAAAGACATACGAACAACTAAATCTTCTCCTTCAATCACTAAAGCGATCAGACCATGGTCTGAGCCAGACTGATGATTCTCTCCATCCTGCCAGAAGGCAGCTTCTCCTGCCTTGATCACCACCCGTTTTCCATCGCCGCCTTCTACCCAGCCCTCTCCTTCCAGCACGAAGAACAATTGCTCACCTACGGCTGGATGAAGCCCAACATGTCCACCGACATCTAGCTTGATAAATGCCACATGGCACCCCGCAGTATTGCGAAGAATAGGTGCAATCATGGCTGCCTTGCTATCAAAAGCCGTAATTACTCGACCGTCTGCCCAGTCCATTCGATACATGTTCACTTCTCATCCTGCCTTGGAATTGTATCCAGATCTAATGACAGCCGAATCATATCCACACAACGAATACCACCCTCAATGATCTCTTCCTCATAATGTCTCACAAAGAAATCACGATCGACGCCAACAATACGGAATCCACAACGCTGATACAGCTTCAGTTGGTGGAAGCTTGAATTTCCTGTGCCAATCTCCACCGTCTTACATCCCAGTCTACGTGCAGCTTCAATCGCTTCCTTAATCATATGTCTGCCTACACCTTGTCCTTGCAACTCTTCTTGAACTGCAATATTAACAATCTCCACGGTTTCCGGCCGGGTCTTCAGCAAGACGAACTCTCCGACCATCTCTCCTTCATATTCAGCAATAAAACAAACACCCCGGCTCAAGTATTCGTCAACCATCGCTTTTGAAGGATCAGCCATCAACAAAAGCTCATAAGGCTTTTCTTCTTCCCAATCCAAGATTCGGAACGATAATTTCATGATAATCCCACCTTTTTGTAACAATATTCATTTACGTCCCGTTTGCAGAAGCCTATGTATCGGCTAAATCTTCATGTCATGTCACCGTAGCATCAACACGCCATGTAACCTCTTTTAACTCATTCTATGAACTTCCTGCTGCACCTGATTGATTAGAATAGTTGCGCATCAGCATTCCTGACGCTTTGATCATTCCTTGCTTTTCATAGAAATTTTGCATTTCTACATCGCATAACAGATCAATCATATATAGATGCTGAAGTCGATGAAGCATTCGCTCTAACAGAGAAGCCCCGATTCCTTTACCTTGATACGATGGCACAACTTCCAATAACGGGATATATGCACTAAGCACACCGTCTGAAATTGCCTGAATGAAGCCAACCACTTGATTACTCTCTTCATCAATAGCTAGTTCTACAGCATAAGACTGTTCCAATAACTTCATAAATGTAGCTAGAGATGGTGGATTCGGCCAACCATCGAAAAAATGTCCTGACAGTTGCTCCACACCTATTTCCTCTATCGAGGATCGAAACGTTACATGCATATAACCAACCCTCATCTCAAAACAAAGTAAATTTCATTATATCATAATATATGGATATTACTATATAGATATGGATGATCTCTTGCTATTGTAGAACTTTATCCGAATAGACTTTAAACGTTTCCTTCAGCGTCTGCCCTGTGGATTTCTCCCAGATCACACTTCGTTCGAATGTACCCTCATGGAAAAATCGTGGGAAACGCTCTGCGAACCAGTCCTGCATCGGAAGATCAAGCGCCTGCTCCAAGGGAATCCATATCAATTCACCTTCGGGCGGATTCTGCAGCAGCTCTCCCTCAAACGCCGTTGCCAGATAGTTAAACACCATATAACGCAATCCCTGCTCCGGATCACAGAACTCATCGAGTCCTTTATACGTAATTTCAGTAACCTTAAGTCCAGTTTCCTCCTCTACCTCTCGCATGGCTCCATCTACAATACTTTCTGGATAATCCACCTTGCCTCCAGGTGCAATGTATCCCGGAAACCCTTTACTGTCCGGGCGATTCATCAATAACACCTTACCCTTTGCCTTATCCCACACCATGCACATCGTCAGAATCTCAATTTGTGTACTCATACGTATCCTCCTGCAATCCTTCGTTGTACATTAACATTTCTGGTAATCCACTGGTTTTTCCTGCTTCGACTGATCTTAATTTCTAACAACACGTAGTCATGCATAATTATTAGAAAAAGCCATGTACCAAAAAGACCCCGAAGAGTCTCGGAGTCTGTCTATCTCAACCTATTTACCACTCATCATTAATGGCTATCTTGATTCAACGCTGTAATTAAAACTCTCCGTTCTTTCCACTCCGCACGTCGATAGGCCTGTAACAGACCGAATTTGCGAATGCTGGCTTTTGGCACGGATTTATAAGGCATGACTACCGTAAACTCTTCCTTAAACGGTACGTAAGACAAGCCAACCTTCTCTTTGGATATCCATTCCGCCCGAATCGGTTCTCTCCCACAAGCATCAAATGTACAGCCTAACCCTTCGGCAAAAAACTCATAACGTGCCGCAGGAGTGCCCGGTTCCTCCATACAGAGAAACAGACTCAACTGATCACAAAAAAGCATAATGTCCACATCACTTTGTAATCTACGTTGTAACTCCTCTCCACCACCTAGCTGTGCAATCCATTCCGATTGCTGCTTACGCTCGCTATTCAGATATTCCCTGATATCTTCATCATCATGTGCATTAGCCCCGAGTGTATTTTGGAACAACTCCGTATACATCATGCTACATAACAATCCTGCGTACACGTTTTTTGCACAGACTTCAGCAATGCCCTTCTGGTAAAATACAAAGCGCGGACGCAGCGGAAAGTCACGGAACGAGTACGGAGACTGACTATAATCATTCCAGAACGGAGCAGCATCCAGTTCAATCCATCCACGATCATGCTCTCTTGCCGCAAGAACAAGCTCTTCAAAGTGACTGGCGTCAGCGAGCAACTCGTGTTTCCAATGCGAAGCCATCTCTCCAGCTACTTTCCCATGCTCTTGTTGTGCGGTCAATACAAAATCATGCTCTCTCTCATAGACGATCATTTGCTGTCACCCTTCCGCATGGTATAATTCGACTCTACACTGCTCCCATGTTATAATTCCCATTTCATTTCAACATGGGATGATGTAAATTGGTTAAAATTACGTATAAAATTTCGGATACCCCGTTATTTATACATCTTCACTATAAGCCCTGGCGCCATTTTAAATGTAAAGGTGTTGTCAGTTCCCTGAAATTTGGTACACTAAAGATTGTGTCACAGATTACATTACATATAGAAAGCGGGATCTCATGAATTTATATTCTCCTTACATCGAGTTCAACCGCAAGGAATGGGCTGGACTGCAAGAGCATCAGACCACAATTCCGCTGACGGAAATTGAATTAGAACAGCTCAAGGGATTAAATGAAGAGGTATCTATACAGGAAGTAAAAGATATTTATTTACCTCTTACCCACTTTATTGACTTATATGCACGTGTCTCACGAGAGTTAAATCGGTTAACTGCCTCTTACTTAAAAAAAGAAGCTGGCCCTGTGCCTTACATTATCGGGATTGGGGGTAGTGTTGCCGTAGGCAAGAGTACCGCTGCTCGCCTGTTGCAAGCTCTGCTAGCCAGAGGCAAAAACAATCCCAAAGTCGACCTCGTTACGACAGATGGATTCCTATATCCCAACGCCGTGCTGGAGGAAAAGGGCATCATGAACCGAAAGGGTTTCCCTGAAAGCTACGATATCAAGTCACTCATTCAATTCATGGGTGATGTGAAATCCGGCAAGCCCGAAGTTAAAGCTCCGGTCTACTCCCATCTTGCCTACGATGTAATTCCAGGCGAGGAAAAGACGATCTGTCAGCCGGACATCCTGATCATTGAAGGCATTAACGTACTTCAAATCAAGAAAGAGACACCGTTACTGGTGAGCGACTTCTTTGACTTCTCCATCTATATTGATGCAGAAGAACAACATATACGCCACTGGTACATTGAGCGGTTCAAGCTTCTACGCAATACCGCGTTTCAGAACACAGAATCCTTCTTCCACAGCCGTTTCGCCAATATTGGCGAGCAGGAAGCCGTGCAAACCGCTAGTCAGATCTGGCAAGATATCAATGCCAAAAATCTGCACGAAAACATTTTGCCAACGAAGGGACGAGCCAGACTTATATTGAAAAAGGAAGCTGATCACTCCATCCAACGTATTCAATTGCGCAAACTGTAGTTGACGGGTTCGGAGCACTCCATGTTCCGAATACCACCATATGAAGGAGATATCCCTATGCAAACGTTAATCATATTAGGAAGCATTATGATGTTTCTGGCCGTAGCCTTGGGTGCATTTGGAGCACATGCACTGAAGCGCAAATTGTCCGCTGACATGATCAAAATTTACGAGACGGGTGTCCAATACCACCTGATTCATGGACTTGGACTCATCATCATGGGACTGCTTGCTGATCGCTTGGAACAGACTTCGCTTGTATTGCTCGCTGGATGGCTTTTGTTCGCAGGCATCATCCTGTTCTCAGGTAGCCTTTATGTACTCAGCATTACAGGTGTACGTAAGCTTGGTGCCATCACTCCATTAGGCGGAGTCGCATTTCTCGCAGGATGGGTAACTTTATTGATTGCAGCTCTGTAATTCCTACACCAATAGATTACAAGAAAAAGAGTGTTCTAGCTGTTGACTAAAGCACTCTTTTTTTTGCTTTTCAATTCGTCCAGATTCGACGAATCGAAGGCGCTAACTCATCTGCTGCCGTCTGCTCCAGTACATATACATCCGGATTCGTTAGAGATTTCCACGCTTCGAAGCCGAAGGATGAATCGTACTGACGGATGATCAGGGATAATAAATTCCCGTGAGTCACCACTGCAGCGCTTGATTCGGATCGTTCCCACAACTCATCCAACACATTCATGCCACGTGCTGTTGCCGTACGAGAAGACTCGCCTCCTTCTTCCGTCCAGTCTTCGTCAGTGTATGTACGTCTTAGCGAATCCATCCAGTTTTCCAGATGTAGGGTGCTTAACACTCTCTCCTGAAGGCGTTCATCCGTATGGATCTGCTGGGACAACGATAGGCTAAGCGGCATCGCCGTCTGTAGCGCCCGTTTCCAAGGACTCGAAGCAATATAAGTGATGTCATGTTGTCCAAGCACCTTTGCTAGCTGCTCAGCTTGTTGCAATCCTTCTGCTGTAAGCTCCGATTCGGGTTCCTGCCCGGTCGCTTTGGCATGTCGAATGAGATAAATGGACTTCATATCTTATCCTCCTGTTAAACGAGATTACAAGTTGCTCATTTGAAGGTATTGCAGGGCTCGTTTCATATTATCCCGATCTACCGATTTTCCAGAGGAGCTGAGAAAAGTAATCTGATCTTCTGTCCACACACCGTGCTGCTCAGACAGCTCAAGGAGCTGTTGCAGACGATTAACCGTGCCTGTGCTTCCATCAATGATTCGCACATGTGCTGGAAGAACTTTGCGAAGCATAGCGGTGTAATATGGATAATGCGTGCAGCCAAGTACCACAGTTCCATACTTGTTCAGATCAAGATCCGCCATTTTCATGCGAAAATATGCGGTGACCTTCTCCTCATCAAAATCCAATCGCTCACACCACTCAACAAGTTCAGGAAGCGGGATGGAATCTACAGTATTATGGTCATCCACACGAGATACCAGTTCATTATATTTGGCTTGACTCAGGGTTAATGCCGTGGCAAATACAAGTACTCTTTTTCCACTCTCACGATTCATCTCCACTGCTGGCTTCACCGCTGGTTCCATGCCGATGACCGGAATGTCGATTCGGGTACGCAAATCCTTCACAGACAAACTGGTTGCTGTATTGCAAGCAATGACGATGGCTTTTACATTTTCGTGCAGAATCGCATCTACAGCATCAAAAATATGTCCTCTTACCTCATCTGCAGCTTTGGGTCCGTAAGGAACATGTAAAGTATCTGCGTAATATATAAACTGTTCTTCAGGAAATTGTTGCAACGCTCGATGTAACACCGTTAGACCACCAATGCCTGAGTCAAAAAATGCAATTTTCTTATTCAAAGGTTTCACCTCTATAACGTATTCTTTCAGGTTCCATCGAACCCGGTATTCCTGCTCATGATGACTGGAGGTGAGGTATGTTGATTCTTCCTTCATTTTATACTGCATGAGCCAGTCTCTGCCACTGTTCCAATGCTCCGCCGTACGATCTTCTCCAAGTAAACTCGTCACTTGCCTATGCCATATTCATTCATTCAGATCGTGATCCTCACCCCAACAAGTTATGTCAGGGGAAGCACCCATTTCTCCTCCGTAAGCTCCTGTCCGGATAAGAACTGCCGCTTGGTCTCGACCACATGAAAACCAAGAGATTGATAGAGTCTGCGTGCTCCTGTTAAGTCTTGATTAGTCCATAATAAGATCGAAGCATAGTTTTGTTCTCTGGCAAACTGAATAGCATGTTCAACCAGATGACGACCCCACCCTTCATTACGAACTTCAGGTTCAATGAGAAACCAGCGTAATTGAGCAGTGTGTTCATCCAGTTCAACGAGCCCAATGCAACCTGAGGCAACTCCGTCCAGATCAACAATCCAGATCATTTGCTTCTTGTGATGGCAAGCACGACCGAACTCCTGAACAGATTCCTCAATGAAAATAGCAAAGCTATGATCATAATTATACTCATTTCGATAGATACGGATATGAGCTTCAATGACATATTGTAGGTCCTTTTGTTCAAAAGTTCGGATCATTGCCCTGACACACCTCTGTTCTGTTCACATAAGACTTATCTATAAGTGCGTGTTCGAAAAGGTCGGTTTTCAGTACCAAGAAGATGGGCTGAAGCTAGAAATGGAGTAGCGGAGCGTAGGCAGGACTACGTGAGCAACAGACATTTCGGCTGAATCCCATATTCGATGCTGAGATGCCGTCAGGCATTCTTCGTAATCAAAAGCGGACTTTTTGAACAACCTCTATAAGACTCAGATCGAGCATACCTGCATATCCACCTATTCTCTCAATCATTTTCCATTATACGGTATATTCCTGTGAGATACGAATTGAGATTGCGTAATTACGAATGAGCATTACGTAGCAGTAGACTCAGCTGTCTGCTATTGTTTCGTATAGAAGTAAGTCATATGAGCTTCATCATATCCCTGACCATAAACTTCCAAGGCATTTTTTTCGATTCCGTATGTCTCAAACCCCGCTTGTTCATATAAACGTTTAGCTGATCCATTCGTTGTAACAACACATAGATTGATTTGTTTCAATCCCTCTAGCTGTCTCCCTCGCTCAAGCACCTCCTGAAGTAGACGAGAAGCCACTCCAAGTCCACGATAAGCAGGAGACACATAGACACCCCAGATCATGCCTTTGTGTCTTAACTTTAGCCCATATTCTCGCTTGAACCCCATCATTCCTGCTAGAGAACCATCCTGGGCGTATGCTCCAAGAATGTAATCATCCGGCTCATTATGTATGCGTTCTTGCACCTCAGTCATGGGGATCTGTACTGAAATCTCAAACGAAGCACCGAACGCTTCAGGATGATTTTTGAGCGCTTCTAGTCGAAAAGGCCAGTAGTGCTCTGCATCATCACGCACAATATTGCAAATTGAGATAGATTCGTTGGAGGAAGCTTTGCTCATACCTCACCACTCCTTGCATTTCATAGGTTCATATAGTAATAACCTTGCACGACATATATCGCACAACAAATAATACTATAGTGATTCAAAACTAGACTACTCGTCCTGCTCTCTAGTGGGCTGGATATGGGTTAACTTCTGCTTGCGAGCAGCGTCACGCTCCATCGCTTCTTCCACTGGATCTCGTTTAGGCAATTTACTATTGATTCGTAGAAGAAGAGTAACCATGATCAGCAATAGAACGATTACAATGAATTCAAACAGCTCAAGCACCTCCCATGAAAATCTGCTTCACATTTGCTCTAACAGCTAGCTGCCCATTCTTTATTTTTATTTCAATCCACGGGCAATAATCCACTCGAACCACTTCCACGGCAATAGAGCCTTACCGATAATCAGCAAACGAGAGCCTTTGCCGAGCGCATATCGAAGTCGTGGGGAGCGCATCTGTCCAATCCGAACAATTAGGTCAGCCACTTCTTGCGGATCAGGCGCAGTTTCGCCTGTACGACGGGAGTAACGGAGCACTGCATCCAGCTGCTTGTAGTAAGGCGACTGCTCCCGCTGACGAATCTCACCTAAGCCCTTGTTCCATATAGGGGTACGATACGCGCCGGGCTCTATCAATACAGCCTTTATACCAAATGGAGCCATCTCATGGCGTAAGCTTTCTGTGAAACCTTCCACCGCAAACTTAGAGGTAGCATAGGGTGCATATCCTGGAAAGCCCGATAACCCACTAACGCTGGAGATATTAATAATGAATCCGCTTCTTTGCTTACGCATCACTGGCAGAACAGCGCGCGTAACCTCAATAAGTCCAAACAGATTCGTCTCCATTTGTCTTCGCCAATCCGCCATAGGTACTTCCTCAATGAATCCTCCAACTGCAAAACCTGCATTGTTCACCAACATATCAATCCGGCCGTACTGCCGAAGGATCTCATCCATCGCCTCCGTTACCGAATCGGGATCAGTGACGTCCAAGCGTATGTATCGTATTTGATCCGAGATTCCCGCTTCTGCGGCTAGCCTCACCAACGCTTCCTTACGACTGAGGTCACGCATTGTTGCTACAACCAGATAACCTCGTTTCGCCAAACTAATCGCTGTCAGCATCCCAAATCCACTAGATGTGCCGGTTATTAAGACCACCGGTGCATTGTCCGTCTTCCTTTTTCCATTCGTCAATAAATTCACCTTCTTCCTCACTCCGTTTACCAAGCATCCCTACGTTCTCTATACCTCATGCCAAGACGTGCAGATAGAATAACAGAAGGACAGTCGTCGCTGTCCCTCTCATCGTGTTTCTGTATGGTTATGAACCATTTATTCTTCAGAACAAACTTTCTTCGTGAGACTGAATTGTCGTGAAGATTAATTCTTCTGCTTGAGGATCTCAGCAAGCGCTGTATCCAACGTATTATATGTGAATACGAAGCCTTCATGCTCTAATCTCTCGGGAATGACCCAACGACTTTTGAGCACAAGTTCTGTCTCCGTGCGAATGATGCGAGCACCGAATTCTAACATCCAGCGCGGTGAAGGAAGCCCCCATCCCACATTCAATTGTTGTCTGAGCGCTGCCATCAATTGGCGATTGGTAACAGGATGAGGTGAAGAGGCGTTGAATACACCTTCCAACTGAGAATGCTCCTGTAAATAGATCACCATCCGAAACAGATCCTCGATATGAATCCAACTGAACTGCTGCCGCCCAGAGCCCTGAGAACCACCTAGTCTAAAACGAACCAGATTCGTTAAAGGCTCCATAACCCCGCCATTCCCAGCACAATGGCAATTCGTAGTGCAATCTGCCGGGTAGAAGGCAAACTGAATTCAAAAAAAGCTTGCTCCCATGCTGTAGCCACATCCACGGAGAAGCCTGTACCAATCTCGCCGTCCTGTTCCGTCATAGGTCGATCCTCAGCATGTCGATATATTGTAGCTGTGCTTGAGTTAATCCATAGTTTAGGAGGGTTGTTGCAGGCCAAGACACTCTCCCCAAGGATACGTGTGGTTTGTGTGCGGGACTCCAGAATGATTCTACGATTCTCTTCTGTGTACCTACAGTTCACGGATTTTCCAGCCAGATTAATTAATAACTCGGCACCTTCCAGCGCTTGAATAATGCCTGCTCGATCCTCCCAGGCTATATGACCAGACTGGCGTGAGATAATGAATACCTCATAACCTAATCGCTTAAATCGCTGAGCAAAATCCTGACCCACAAAACCAGTTCCACCTGCCAAAACGACCTTATTCATTCCATCCCCTCATTTCCAAATGGGTATAAGACGATTAACGTAGGGTACGTGTTCACAACGCAACGGAATTCACAAACAACCTTTTACATGTGGCTAACACAGCATCAGCTAATTCCATAATCGAATGAATATTTATTTTGCTCCCATAGCAGCATACAATCGATCACGCTCTTGAATCGCCCAATCATTGGCAGGATTCTGCTCCAATTGATATCGCAGCTCATCATAAAAATCATGGATCATGAATCCATCCGGCAACGCCCCGAGCATAGCTTCAAAATGATACTCCGGTAAAGCTCGACGTCCTTCAGCGATCTGCTTCAACCAATCCATCCACATCGCCAGTGTCAGCACTTCTTCTTGCCACAACTCCGCCTGTAATCCGAGTGCATCCTGAAATTGCTCATATGTCGAGTTATCTGGATATTGACGGCAAGCCTGTACAGCAAGTTCATACAGCTCACTTACTGCAGGACGAACATTCGACCGCAGCGTAATCTCCAAGCCATTCATGAAATCCCGAACCTGAATCGTCTGTCCGTCATCGTATAATAATGGCGCCTGTGCCAGTAGACGTACAATTTCTTCCATATCATTTATTGTAATCTGGTTTTGTTCGTAGAAAGATACTAGTTTAAATGCAGTAATGACCGTTCACTCCTATATCTCGTTCTTCTATATTAACGCCACATATTATATCATGGTTTGGCTTTGAAATATTTGAACACTTCAATCGTTTCTTCCAGATCTTCAGAGCTTGAATAGATATTCATGACTTTACCAATCTCGATGCCAAAATCAACATAAGCATTAGCCTTAGCCGTTATAATGTGGCCATCTACGACAACATTGGTATTCATATACACTCCTTGGGTAGTGATGTCTCTCATCTGCGCCTCTGCGTTAGTCGTAAAGCATTTCCCCTCCAGCACTTCTGCTTGACCAAGCAGTAATGTTCCAGAACAGATAGCTGCAATTGGAGTCGTTTGTTCATTCAGGATGTGAAGAAAGTTCATCAACTCTCCTCTCTTAAGAAGTGAGGTTACATCCCCTCCGGGAATAATAAACAGCTCCACCATGGATGGATCAACCTGATTCAAGATCAGATCCGGATTGACGGACAACCCTTCATACGAACCAAGAGCGCCCTCATCCAATGCAACGGTAATTACGTCACCTTGGGTTTTCATGAAATAACTGGCTAACATAATTTCAAACGAAACATAACCTTCAAACAACAGGATGTGTGTCTTCATTGTATCCGATTCCTTTCTTTCCCCACGTTCTTCCAACTATATCCTATTGTACTACATATTCCTGTTCTTATAATAAAAACAGCCACAGAGCGCATTTGGCACTCCATGACTGTAAATCTAAATCAACGCCTTGATCACGGCTAAATATTCACGAATCATATTGATTGGTTTGAGGTAGCCTGGCGATGAAGCCGAGATGCCATATTCAGCAGAGTAACCACTTTTAACCGCTAAATACTTGGCACGGAACATGTGATAATCACTTGTAACAATCATGATCTCAGGATTCACTATCCCGGATTGATCAATTATCTTTTTGGAGAAAACTAAATTCTCTCTTGTCGAAGTCGAGCGATCTTCCATAATAATCCGATTGGCGTTAATTCCTTGAGTCATCAGATACGTTTTCATAGCAAGGGCTTCCGTGATGTCTTCTCCTGGCCCCTGACCTCCGGAAACAATAACGGGGATCTGCGGATGGGCTTGAATATAATCCAGACCAGCATCCAATCGTTGTTTGAGCGTAAGTGATAGCTCGGTTCCTTTAATACCCGATCCTAATATGATGATATAATCCGCTTCTTCCTGATCATTTGCACCCAATTGGGTAAATACAAGAGCTTCAATAATGATAAACGAAACTGCTACAATCCCTAGTCCGGACAAAATAATACGTTTCAGCACAACATGTTTCTCGTAATTGATACGACGCAATATCATAAAGGCCACACTGATCGCTCCAAAAAACGTGACTGCAAAATTCCTACCCCAGAACACTAGAAATATAACTAGACATACAAGTAAAATAATATCAATGAAAAGTCCTTTCTCTCGTAAAAATGTTGTAATCTTCCTCATGCTTCTCCTCCCTATGCCTTGATTATCTTGAGCTCAGGCCACCGTTGTTGCCAGCACTTCTTCTCTACCCGTTGATTATAATAATCTGCATCCATGAAGAACGGGCTTTTGCGTACGATCAACTGATACAGATCCTCCAGTCCATGTGGAGCACAGATGCAAATGTTATCCCGTTCGTCAATCCGTACACCTATAGCTGTAACGATCTCAGGCCAAAACTTGAGGGCATCCTCTGTCGACTTATAGGGCTTGGCATGGTTACGCTGATGCATCCTTGCCTGATTTTTCACAGACCATTTGGGATTGCCAGTAACCTGTTGAAGCTTTTTTTCCATCATCGTATCCCGATCTTCGCTTATATCTTCTGCATCATAATAGACTACATCAATATCGTCGTGTAGCTCACGATGATCGTATCCATGCAGTTCATCCCATATATAGTTACGGACGTATCCTGCTCCAATGTAGCACTGCGGCAGATGAAGACTGCGAACATGTTGCAAATCTTGCATCATGATCTTATTTTGTTGAATGGACTGAATGCATCTCTCTTCGTGCAGGATATGAATCCTCTCCTTGCTTTTCTGAATCTACTCTTTAATCCCTTACACACTTATTCATTTAAAACATTCATGTCAAATATACCATGTTTATATATGCTCGATAAAATCGACGAGGTTCTCAGTGCATTGATATATTCACATAAATTGACAATTCGGACGATTGGCTATAACATACCAGATATAATGATCGTTCTATCTTCTAGCGGAAGGAGTATGATTAATGATGAGCAGCAAAAAGGAAATGCTGTTAAACGTAGCTGAAAAGTTGTTCTATCTCCATGGATTTCATGCCATCGGTTTAAAGCGTATTATTACAGATGCCGAGATCGCGATTATGACACTATACAATCACTTTGAATCGAAGGATGCTCTTATTGTCCAAGTACTTCTGCGGCGGGAGCAGCGCTATCTCGAACAACTGCGGCAATATGCGGATAATCAATCGAAGCCCCTCTTCCTTAATTTGGCTGAAGGACATGCACGCTGGCTCATGGAATATGAGAACAGAGGATGTTTGTTTTTGCGTGCTAAAGAGGAGTTCGGAGCGGACGCCAATCATGTCATTGTACAAACCGTAAATGCACACAAAAAACATGTAATGACCCTGATCAAAAAATTAAATCCCTCAGTGAGTGAAAGAGAGCTATTGCAGTTTATCCTGCTACTGGAGGGCTCGACTGCACTTGCCGAAACGGAAGATGTTAATGAAGTCTGCAGAGAACTGATTCACATGACGGAAAAAAGTTTCAAATCCTAGTACACAGGGTGAGTTAGTATTTCAACTCACTTTTTTATTTCGCAAGAAATATAATGATCGTTCTATCTAAAAGGCGGTGAATAAAATGAAAAAAATTATCTTTCCAGGCATTGCACTTATCGCTGTATGTTACGCTTTTGGGCGTTTCAGTTATGGGCTGTTTATGCCAGAGATCTCAGAAGCGCTGCAATTAAACGATGCTGCTTCGGGCGCGATTAATTCGGGAACCTACATTGCGTACTGTCTGTCACTTCTGACTGCTCCGTTGATCATTAATCACAGAGGGCATCATTATGTTCTTCAATTGGCTGGGATCAGTGCCGTGCTTGGATTAATAGGTATCGCTCTGTCTCAGAATGCATGGGTGCTTGCACTTGGTATCTTTCTCGCTGGTCTGAGCACAGGCTGGGCGTCCCCCGCACTCGGCAATACCGTTAATGCCGAACTTGCACCTCATCTGCAGGCGAGAGGCAACAGTTGGATCAATACAGGAACCAGCTTCGGAATTGTTGTCTCTGGTCCGCTCTACTGGCTGTTCACCGATTACTGGCGTTTAACCTACATTTTATTTGCCGCGATTGGCATTGTCGTTCTGTTATGGAATAGACGAGTCATCCCAGCGACCAAAACGCTTCCTTGCACCAAATCGATCTGGGCATGTATGAGACCAACCAGACCCGGTGCTGCGTTACTTATGGCTTGCCTGTTAACAGGCTTTAGTTCTGCAATTTACTGGACGTTTGCCCGAAACTTCCTTACAGACGAAAAAGGAGCCTCCGATTCGGAAGCTGTCCTGTTCTGGATCGTTATGGGAGTCATGGGTATACTCGGTGGATGTGCTGGTCGTATTATTGAACGGATTGAAATCCGCCGGGCTTACCGACTAGGCATTCTGCTCTTATCCCTCTCACTTGGGGTTATTCTGCTGCCTTCGATGACTGCTAGTCTGACTTCAGCGATCATGTTTGGCAGCACATATATATTCCTGACTAGTGTATTTATCGTTTGGGCGACAAGACTCTTCACGCCAAATGTATCCATTGGGATCAGCCTTGCCTTCCTCGCACTCGGCGTTGGACAATTCTTAGGCTCTTCCATGGCAGGCTACACCATTGAAACGTTCTCCAACACAATTGCGTTTCTGACTTTTGCTGTACTGGGCTTATTTGGATTATTGATTCGAGTAAAATAAACTTGCGGGCACAGATATCCGTCACTTCACGATGCGAATATCTGTGTCCACACCATATTGAAGCTTTACCTCTGTAAATGTTGACTTGCTTCCCTGTCCAACAGGAGATTGTGCGACAATACCCACCTTAATCTCTTCTGGACAATCCATGCCGAAATATCGAACCAGCTTCCACTTCTCGCCATCCTGTGAATAATGAAACGCAAAGCTGTTGCCTGCGCGCGCAATGCGCAAATATGGCTTGTTCACATCTACAGGGGATGATACGCAATCATCCGAATTCTCCCGTGTCACAACACTCAGAATAGAAGGCTGACCTTCGAAAAATTCAAAACATACTTTAGCCCAGTGTACATCATCCGCCATAATCATCAGACATCCAGAATCATACTGTTCTCTCATATCGACCTCTACTCTTGCAACGATACTGAAATCGCCCTTAATCACTGTATGTAGGTATGGTGCAGAAGATTTAACCGCCGCACCCGCTGGATCAATGAAAAAATCACTTACCGGTGGAACCGTAATTGTGACTACTCCATCCTGAATGAACCACTCCGCTGGCTCATTCAACCATTGTAAATTGGAGGATAACGTTTGGCCTGAACATTGCTCAAATAGATTCATGAATTTCAACACCTCTGGTCGTTGGATTAGGAAAGCTCGTTTCTCTATCGTATTCGTTAAACAACGGGATTTATCCTGTAAATAAATTGAATTGAACGAAAGAATGATTTTTTTTACACCGATTTCCTACGACTCTATCTAAGTACGTGTTCCCTTCGTAATCTAACGCGACCTTTCTGAACAACCTATATAAGGCTCAATTATGCGCTCATCCCATACCTGAACTTCAATGTAACGCTCGGGGCCAAGATCGCCCTGACGGTTCCACTCCTGGGGCCATCCATATTGACGGATCACGTCCACAATTTCGCTTTTGGTATGCACCTGTCTTTCCGTTCTCAATCAACATGTGAATCTCCCCTTTCATCTTTGATTAGGTTAGATACCAGCATAACCAACAACAGACCCAAGTTCTTAGCGAAGAACTTGGGTCTTGCTGTATTAACCAACGATTCCAGAACGCTCGATACTTTCAACGAAATACCGCTGTACAAACAAATACAAAATAATTAACGGTGCAATTGCGAGCAAAATGCCAGTGTCTACAATCATCGCAACATAGTTCGGGTCTGCCTTCATACCAGAGTTGGAACCAAAGCCCATCAGTTGCGGAATCAATTGGTTTGCCTGTGCAGGTAATGAAGCCACCTTAAGTGAGATAAGTGGGCTCTCGCTCATGAACAATGCCGAGTAGAATGTATCGTTATACTGCCATACAAATGAAAACAGAATGACTGTAATCAATGGTGATATGGCATTGGGTAACATAATTCTAGCAAATGTTCGAAATCCACCCGCACCGTCAATCAATGCGGCTTCTTCAATCTCTTTAGGCATGCCTTTGAAGAACTGACGGAAAATATAAATGAACAAACCTGCCTTTAGCCCTCCCGCAGTTGCTGCTGTAATAATGGAAGGCCAGTACGTATTGAGCAGATTAATCCCATCTCGCCCGGTAAACAGATGAATAATACCGATAAAGTCGAAGCTACGGAAGTGCAGATACATCGGCACCATCAAGGTGCTGGTTGGCACCAAAATCGTAAGAATGACGAGTACAAATAACACATTACTGCCCGGAAAAGAAAAACGTGCAAACCCATATCCAGCAAGAGCACAAGATATTGCCGTGAGTATGGTGGTGATGGTTACAAATAAGAGCGTGTTCGCAAGCAAAGGAAGGTAATCCATCACCTGCGCCGCAAGTTTAATATTATCCAACGTGAAATGCTGCGGAATCATATAGATTGTTGGATTATAAATATCCTGCTTATCCTTGAAGGTAACCGAAATTTTGAGAAACAATGGATATAGAATAATAAACGAAATTCCAATGACCAGTGCATATCGGAAGATGGAATAGAGCAGATCCGATGTTTTGTTTCGCACCCTATGCATATGAACGTTTTCTTTGGGGACGACTACCATGCGATCTGTTCCGGACGCAGCCATAGTCTAATGCCTCCTTCAGGCGTAATCTAAACGGTCTGTTAGTTATAATGAACTCGCCGGGACAACACCCAGCCGACAACAACCAGCACGAGTCCAATGACGATCGTGTATAGCCAGGACATCGCCGAGCTGAGACCGAAGTTTTGGGTTTTGAATGCCGTCTGATAAATAGCCTCCGTAACCGGACTTCCAGCAAATGAATCGATAATAGTATAGATCACATTCGTCAGAATCAGCGGGCTGACCATAGGGAATGTAATTTTCCAGAACGACTCATAAGCTGTCGCACCTTCAATCTTCGCTACCTCGTACATTGAACCAGGCACCGATTGCAGTGCGGCAAGAAAGATCAGAATCTGTACGCCTGAACTGCTGACAATCTCGTAAATACGCATAATGGCTTCCACAATATAATCAACATAAGCCATAGGTAATCCCACGTCAGACAGCATGCGCACAATGGATACCACGTTGAAGGAAGCCCCTCCGTCCACAGACGAATCAATTGCAGAGGCATCCCCCATCATATTGATCAACCCCGCAGACTCAGCCGCTGCTACTGCACTTGAAGCCAGAATAACAGGGAGAAAGAAAATTGCACGCGCCATCGTTCTCCCCTTAAACTTCTGATTCAATAACGTCGCCGTGAACAAACTAAAGAACAGGATCATCGGAACATTCAGCAGCATCGCACCGACCGAATCTAACAAAATACGGTTAAAGGTGGCATCGACCAGGATTGCATCCTTGAAGTTTTTCAACCCAACGAAATCCAGTACATATCCTCCAGGGGCAACCGATAAATTACTCAAACTGAACCGAATCGATTGCAGCAACGGTGTTACGAAGAGAAAGATGAAGCCTATCAGCCAGGGTGAGATAAACGCAAGGCCAAGCAACGCTCTCCGTGATTTTAGCGATAATCGAATCGTTCTCATCGGTTGACTCCTTTCAGCGCGTAATCCGCCGCATCCACAACGATGTTATCCACCGTAACCGGCTCAGAGGTATAGTTAACGAGGATCTGTGCACCACCACTGTAATTGACCTGCACGACCCCGTCCTGTATCCGCTTATGGTCTACAATCGTTTGGGTTCTCAAACCACGGAGCACTTCATTGGCTTCTTGATATAGCTCTACAGCCTCATCCACCCAGTATGCATAGTCCGTAGCATACGCCGAATCGTAATTCGTCAGCTTCATAAGAGACGATGGTTCATAAGTCCATTGAAATTGCGGTGCTGCTCCGAGCTCCAGACTACGCAGCAATTGTTTGCGTAGATCTTGATCTCCCGATGTATTCATAGGTGAGCCAGCATAGTCTTTGTATCCATGAATGACCATCTCGTAAAAGGGTACTTCCTCATCGGTGATATTGAACCGGCTTGAGCCTCCTGGCACATCCACAATATGCTGAGCGTAGCCCCAGGCATATGCATTAGCCGATGAAAGCATCATATTCGGGTAAGTCTGCTGTAACTTTTCAAGCTGTTCTTGCACAATGTTCTTCGCCGTCTCCCTATGAATAACCCGACTATCCCGATAGTCCGAGCTTAACACCTGACCGAGATCACGCAGGGATAACCCTTGTAGCTCCAACTTGCCAACCTTCTCAGCGAATTCACTGACTACATAGGGAAGCTTGGCTGCTGAGAGTAGGTAGTAATCGTCTCTGCTCTGATCCATTCGGTTCAAGGCAGGATTGTATGGATACAACTGGGCAGTCTCCTTGGTGACAAAACGCGTCGCATCTGCGGAAGGTGCAAACCGAGAGTCATTGTGATAGATATGCTGAAAGGCCACATCCGGGAAAAGCGCACCCCCTGATTCACGCAATTGTTCAGAGAGCTGCTTCAACTCCGACGAACTTCCCACTTCCGAATCCAGCTTCACTCGTGTTGGCGTATGGTGACTGTATCCTCCACCAAACCATCCCTGATATCGCATTTGCACATGCTTCAGGCCCTTTTGCTGAAGTTCTTCTGCAATGGTACTCGCCTGCTCGTAAGTGGTCATCGCTAATGTGGTGCGATAAGGCACCCCAAGGAAAGAAGCTCTTTTGTCCACCGCACCAAGCACGTTCACATAGAAAGGAATATCCTCTTGATCAACCAATGGTTTCAATACATCTTGATTCATTAGCTGCTGCTGATATAACCTTGCCATTCCGGAATAACTGGCATCATTCCCTTGAAGGAATTGATAGCGTACCTGAATATCTCCACGAAACGGCTCTTCACTAAGCAACTGAATCTCCTGTATTTTCTGTGACGTATACATTTCCAATTCATCTTCACCGCGTAAGGAGAAGCTGCTATATACATGGTTGTAGCTATTTTGTCTGCCACCGATATCCGCTGCGATGCTAGCCATCGCATCACCCTTCTCAATGATGGCAAACCACGCACGATCACCGTTCTTCAATCCAAAGACAGGCATACGAGCAGACTCACTTACTTGAGGACGACTGAGAGAATTATCGTTGGGATCCATACCGTAGACACGTTGAACATACTGATCTTCCTTGATCTTCCCATTGTTGAGATGAATCAGGCTGCCCGAACCGTCAGGTACAAACATATATCCCTCTTCCTCAGCATCGGCAGCACCAAAATAAGCGAGCAGATCGATATTGCGAATGCGGTATTGCCCACTCTCTTTCACCTGACTCAGTGGTACCGTTACAAGAAGTGTCCCTTCCTCTAACCGGTACTCTACTGGAATTTCGAAACTAGGCTTCTCCGATGCACCTCCACCCTCGACACCATTCTCCTGATTGTCATAGGCTAGATCTTCTTCGCTGTATCCTGCGGTCTGGAATGCATCCAGCATCTTGTTTAGAACAAGCTGTTTAGATATCTGTCCGTCCAGTCTTTCCAGTACCTCCGGATTCGCTTTGCTTGGATAATAACGAGCGGAAGTATATCGCGCTGCAGTTTCATCCAGCTTGGAGAGAACCTTTTCTTCCAGCCGCTGTTTACTGATCAGTTTAGGCAACGCATTAATGCCAAGCGATGTATCCCCGAGGGTATAATTCACGCGAACTCCCTGTTCAATGTTGGATGCGACAAATTGTTTGTTACTAATACTGGAGCTAAAATTAGGATAATTCTCTAACGTACCGATTGCATCACGGAAGGAAACGTTGAGCTGAGAGGATAACACCTCTTTCTCATATCCCGAGGCCAGACCATCCTCATTCCGCGCTTCCGGATTGCTGTACCAGATCTGTCCGCTATTTCCGTCTCGAACCGCTATTTCGGTCGTCTCTTCATTGTAGTAGAGCGCGAGACCCGCATCCTCGGCCACCAGCTTCATACCCGGTACGCCCTCAGATGAGTCTGTCAAGAAACGAAGTGCCTCCACCTCGGTTGGCTGCGCTTCTGTTGTCGTCTGGACATAAGCTGCAACTTCTACAGCAGGAATGCCCCGGTTATTTATATACAGCAGCCCGGCTGCAATCATCACCACAGCTATACCGCCGGCCAGCACCGTATATAGTCGTTGCTTTTTGTTCACCGATGCCGCCTCCTTTACGTCCGAAAAATCAATTCGCGATAGATATTGTAGCCAAATTCGAATAGTTGCTGAAGCATGCTAAACACCAGCGCACCAAGGAAAATGATAATCCCCATAACAATAACGGTCAGCACCATCGTAATAACGGTTTTGATAACAGTATACTGGTGTACCGTCATTGTACCGATGAACAACAAAAGCACAAACCAGATGAAGGCAATCGTCGTTGCTAGATAATAGAAAGCCGTTTCTTCCTGAACCATAAACCGACTAATCACAATCATCGGTGCATAAATCAAAATAAGTGGGATAAGCGAGTAACCTGTCGCCAGCACAATCTCTTTGAATTTGCCTTCACCCTCCATCAGGGTTGTGATGGCCCAATTGGCTGTACACCAGAGAAAGAACGGCACAACAATCGTTAAGATCTCCTGAATGCTGTTCAGTGTCCGCGGGTCCGAATAGTTGACCAGAAAACCTGCGTACTGTTTTTGCAAAATCATAATCATAATCGTCAGCACGAGTGCACTAAAAGCAACAGCTAACCTACCCCGGTTATCCGACTTCAGATCCCAGAATGCATCAATGGGGTGAAAAATGAGGTGCAACGGAAACTTAATGTAATCCTGCTTCACGATCGATCTGCCTCCTCCGTTTCCATTTAACCGCCAATCGAACAAGGATCAGAACAAAGACCGCCACAATAGCAACCGTTAGAAATGTGCCAAAATTCTCCTTCATGACCTCTCTCCGATGTCGTTTGAATGCGACAGAATAACTCTTGCGATCCATGCCCAGCTCAAAGTAACCAAGAGCCTCTTCGTTTTTCTTCTCCATCAGCAATGACTTACCGATGCCAATATATGCGATATCATAGTTAGCGTTCAGCTTAAGTACCTCTTTCCAGAGATGCACGGCCTCCGTGTCCTCGCCCTGATAATGCAGAGTGACAGCCTGATTCACCGTTGAACCGAATCGAGTGGGCTCATAGACTACCAAATTGCTTTTGCCCCGATCCAGCACTAACGAATGATCACCGGATTGCTCAATTGCAACAGGAGTCTTGAGTGTACCAACCTGGTTACCCTTGCCCCCGTAGATATACAGCAGATGGCCTTCATCATCATAAGTGAACACTCGGTTCTGCGTGGCGTCCAGCACACTGTACATGCCGTTGCCTAACACCTTCACATCAATTAACTTGGATGGGCCAGTGCTATTGCGGAAGCGGATGTCTCCCTTGACATCGTAGTAACCGAATCGTTTGAGCACATCCTCGCCCGACGGATTCAAGCGCTTGATTGGCTCGTTCGAACCTGGATCAATGTTAGTTGCATATACGAACCCTTTATGGTCGATATCTGCATTCGAGAACTCGGTAGGTACAAATAGAACCATCTGAGCCCGCTGGGCTTTAGTTGAAAACATGCGCCAGATATATTCGCCATAGTCCCGTTCAACCTTATTTGTTCCTACATAACCAATGAATTGACCGTTCTCATCAAACTGCATAATGCCCTCATATACACCTTGTGCCACAACGTATACCCGGCCCACACGATCCACGGTCAGCTTCAAAGGCTGAAACTGAAAATCAGTCGCTAAAATGTCCGATTCTGGCTTCGTAATGGTATGTACCAGGTTCCCTTCTGCATCTAACACTACGACGCGACTGTTGCCGGTATCTGCAATGTAAATCTGTTCATTTTCATCCACAAATAGTCCGCTCGGAACGCTAAATGCCTCCTTGCTGCCATCCAGCATAAAACCATCAATAACCCGTAAGAGCTTATATTTCGCATCCAAGACGACGATGCGGCTGTTCCCACTGTCCAAAATATAGATCTGACCGGATGAAGAGACGTTCATATCACCAGGATCTTTGAATTCGCCAATCCCCAGATCGCTGCCTGAGATCGTTCGCTGAGGCAGGTAAGCATCCGGTGAAGGAACGGCTTCTTTCCAGTAGTTGTAGTTGTAGCTGTCATACGGCGCCGGGGAGGCTGCCGCAGGCATGGCATTCACCAGCAACAGGGATACTGCCGCCAGAAGACTTAGCCATCTTTTCACTGTGCGTGCCATATCGTTCCCCCTTAATCCTTCATGCCTGAGCTTGCCATCGTCTCAATGATGCGGCTCTGCGAGAAAATAAACAGCGTAATTGGCACACTCATCAAGATCAATGCAACCGCTGCACCTGCTCCGGCACGGGAAATTCCGCCCTGAATGATCTGCCCTGCAGCATAATGCAAGGTCTTCAACTGCTCACTATAGATATATCCATTGCCATCGCTTCCCCACAGCATCTGGAATAACAGAATAATCAAAGTAAGCCACGCTGGCTTCACATTCGGCATGACGATCGACCAGAAAATGCGATACTCACTTGCGCCATCAATCTTTGCTGCTTCCAGCAATGCATCCGGAATCTGTTCCATGAATTGCTTCATGAGATACAGACCTAGCGAATAGGCAAATGCCGGAATGATAACAGCCCAATACGTATCGATCCATCCTAACCATGACATGATCATATAGTTCGGGATTGCCGTCACGGCAGGTGTGAACATCAGGGAAAGTACAACCACCTGAAACATGAATACTTTGCCCGGGAACTTGTGTTTGGCAAGTGGGTATGCTGCCGCAGAAGCCAGTAGCACGTGACCCACGATGCCGATTCCTGTAATAAATACCGTGTTGAAAATATAACGTGAGAATGGAACCCATGAATCGCTAAGCAGGTTCAGCAAATCGGTGAAGTTGCTTAACGTTGGGTTTTTAACAAATAGGGTCGGTGGAAAAGTAAAGATCTCATCCAGTGGCTTGAACGCATTGTTGATCGCATAGATGAGAGGCAGTACCATAAACGCACCGAACACCAGTAGAAGGGCAAACAGGGAGATGCTTCCGGATAATGAGCGGTTCACCCGCTTTTTGGCTGTTGTAATGGCGGCCATATCGTTACTCTCCCACCCTTCTCAGCAGTTTCTGTACCAACAAGTTCGTGCCCACCATAATCATAAAGAGCACTGTCGCAATGGCTGAGGCATACCCCATCTCGAACCGCGTGGTACCAAAATCAATCAAATGCGTAACCACCGTCTCAGCGGCATAGTTGACACTTGGGAAACCTGCAAGTGCAATGGATACATCCGCTACAGCGAAGGAGGTCGTTAATTGAATAACCGCACCAAACATCAGCTGTGGACGCATCGAAGGCAGCGTAATGTACCATAGCTCCTGCCAACGGTTCTTGATTCCATCTACAGCCCCTGCTTCATACAACGTCCGATCTACCGTCTGCAGACCTGCGATAAACGCGAGGAAGCCTGTTCCAAGACTGAGCCACAATTGCACCAGGATGAGGATCGGCATAATGTAGGCTTCAGTCTTCAGCCATTGGATTGGCTCAAGCAGAAATCCCCATTTAATTAACAGACCGTTCGCAATCCCGTACCGATCGCCCGAGAAAATCATCAGCCAGATAAAATAGACATTACCCGAAATGGAAGGCGCGTAGAAAATCAACGTCATAAACGCTCTCCATTTCGGAGTCAACTCATTGATAATCCAGGCAAAAACGAAACAAGCAATATAACTGATCGGTCCTGTAATGATGGCAAACAGCAACGTATTTTTGATCGCAATCAGAAATACGTCATCCTCCAGAAATAATCGGGTGTAGTTCTGCCAACCAATAAATTTCGGAAATTCCAGCATGTTAAAGTAGGTGAAGCTCAATATGATTGAGATGACAACGGGAATCACGGTGAACATGGTAAACAGGATCATATAAGGAGCGAGCAGTACATAGGAATGTTTGCTGGCCTTCATTTCCTGGAGCTTCCAGCTCCACCATGATTTCATGCCCATTCTCGGCGTTTTCTCAGGAGGACTGTTTTGTCCGTCTCGGAGTGATATTTGTGACACTGTTAACCCTCCCTCTGCTTACGGAAGACCAAATTCATTACGCTTGATCCGAATCTCGTCCTGAATATACTGGGTATAGTCCATGATGGATTCTCTTGCTTCCACCTGACCTACGACGGTTTTGTAAAACGCATTAAACAGATGGCGTCCTGTAAAGTAACCGCCTGGCACTTCAGGAATACCCTTCACCGTTTCGAATTGCGCCTTCAAATTAGCGTAATCCTCAGCAGGCCATGGAAGTGAATCCAAAGCTTTTATATTCGCAGTCGGATAACGTGCAGCGGCTCCCATCAAACCTTCCATCTCACGTCCGAATTCCGCTTGAATCGGTGTACTGGTCCACCATTTCATAAATTCCCATGCAGCCTCTTGATCCTTCGCACTCTGTAACATCATGACCGCAGTACCACCACCCGGCGTATCGCGGTTCAGTGTTCCATCTTCCTGTACGGTTCCCGGCACGGGCACGAATCCCCACAGGCCACGAATCTCAGGTGCAAAGACAGATAGCTGGTTATACATCGTGTAATCCGTCAAGCCAATAGGCATCTGCCCGGTACGGAAACGATTGGCAAAATCATATTCTCGTTCCAGCTTGTAGTCGGTGTAGAACTCCGTCCATTTTTTGAACGTCTCAATCCCGATACGAGAATCCAGATCCGATTCCTTATCATTATTTCGATAGAACGCACCGCCATTTTGCAGCAGCATCGTTGCATACTGTGAGTTCGGCGGAATATTGACACCTTGCATGTTCGCCTGCGTTACAATCGGCATGCCAAATTCCATATGATTTTTGCTCAGGATCGCAAGTAAGCTCTCGACATCATCCCACGTCTGAGGCACCTCAA
The DNA here is from genome assembly GCF_003268635.1 of Paenibacillus sp. DCT19. Classification (NCBI taxonomy): domain Bacteria; kingdom Bacillati; phylum Bacillota; class Bacilli; order Caryophanales; family Paenibacillaceae; genus Paenibacillus; species Paenibacillus sp. DCT19. The sequence goes on along the minus strand of NZ_CP029639.1, from coordinate 1,898,480 downwards.
GACCGAGCTCAGCAAGCACATCTTTACGATAAAATAACATGTTGAACGTCTGCGTTTCGGGGAGTGCATATACACCAGAATCATAGGCATATGGGACAATCGCACTTTCCCTAAACTCCTGTTCCACTGCGTCATAATCACTAAACTGCGTCAGATCCATGGCTGAATTCCGCATCGCAAAGTTCACAGGCAGGTCATTGCCAATCTGCATCGCAATGTCTGGCCCTTCGCCTGATAACGTAGCTGGCAACAACGTACCCATATTCACCAGCTTCAGATTGACATTAATGCCGCTCTCAGGGGTGAACGTCTCATCAATCATCGCTTTCATTGTGTTCGCTTGATCTCGTCCGCTACCGATCCAGACAGTCACTGTCCGCTGATCCTCGGATGTAGCAACGTTTCCGATCTGGTTATAATCGATGAAAAATGAGTTGTAGAACGTTTTCGCTTCATGCCCGATTTTGGCCATTGGCCCCATGCCCGTTTCAGGAATGTTAAGATCTAGCGAGGTAACGTAGAGTGCATCAATCTCCAGTGGTTGCTCTCTCGCTTGCTGCACCCATGTACCGAGTCCACCTGTATTTGTTTTGTAAGCAGCGAGTCTTCTCGGAATGGTATCCGGCTTCTCAATCATCTCATCGAGCTGTTGCGCCATCGTTTTGATCAGCGCCTCCTGATCACTCGATTGACCGGATAAGATGCGAAGCTGAGCGGCAACTTCCTTCAAACGCTCACTCTCACCACTGAACACTTCCAGCAGATTCGGAATCTGCTTCTCCACCCGGTAATCCCTGAACTCATCAGGCTTAGTACCTGTGATCATCAGAATTCGCCGATACATGGAGTTCAGATTGTACAAGCTATCCTCTACATTGCGGATCAGTGGTGCGAAATCGCCTAGGCTATTTTCCAGCCGAATGACATGTTTGCCCTTGTCCAGCGAGAACTTATAAGGCTCATCCCCGCCCATCACATCTACACGATAATCGCTCTGATACCGAAAAGGAGCTTTCATCATCTCAGCAAATGGAACCTCGCCATCAATGGTTAACTTGCGGGTGGAATAGATCCCTTTCACAAAATTTTGCTGCGCCGTAAATCCGATATGATAAAGTCCATCCTCCGGCACCTCCACTTCCCATTCAATCCATTGTCCCGGCAAACGCCAGTTATAGCCGCCAATCGTATTGATTCGTACCTGGGAAGCGCTGTAAGGAGACACTGCTGAACTCGATCTTTCGCTAGTTGGATATAACGTTGGAGAAGACTTGGCAACGGCAGCCTCCCCTTCTATGCGAATGAGCACATCCTTCGGTTGCGGGAATGAATCGCTATTCTGCGCTTGTGCCATCTCCGAATACGGAGCTACCGGTTTGTCATTGAACAATCGTAAAGAACGTAAAACCATCGGTTCCCGAGAGGATTTCAGCGTTAGTGTGTGTTCCCCTTTTTCCAAATAAAACTTGAATGGTGCTTGTTCGTAGCCGTCCGAATCCTGAAAAATTTCCTCTACCCAGCGCGGTTTATCCACCTGCTTGGGACGAAGATCATTCCCTTGATTATCCTGCTGAACCTCATCCTTCTCATTGCTCCACACCCGATCAAACTGCAAATAGGCGGCTTCCGCAAACGGAAGTTCACCATCAATGTACAGTGCACGCTCAATCGCGGAACTCTTGCCCTCTATAGGGAAATACGTTGCAGAAAGGTTGTACCATCCCGATTCTGGTACGCTGATCATCCAGTCGACCTCTCCGGTCTCACCGGTATGTAGCGATGTTCCTTCCATGCCCTCGTAATGAGCGAGCGTCTGCACCTCACCGCCACTAGCCCGTGTATAATCCCCAGCTTCAATCGTAATATCCACATTCGGCCGAGCAGCTTCGCCTACGTTAGACAAATATTGCTCATACCCCTTCTTCTGCCTTGTCTGCTGCAAGATCGCATCCACTTCAATGGCCGGCAAACCGCCGGGTGGAACATCCGCACTCTCCGCATCTGTCCCCGATGTGAAATAAAAAATCACCCCGGCTGCTGCGATGACCATTACGGCAGGCAGGATCCATTTCTTTCGTTGTAGAATTCCAGCCATCCTACGAGTCCTCCTCATCAAGGCTGATGCCAGCGTTCCTTTTTTGGGATTTAGGAAAAGGGGTACTCCTGCATCTTAGATACGAGGTACCCCTACCTAGGACGTGTCTGAAAACTCGACCAACTCTGCTTCCTTCGGAGTTTTCAGACCCTCCCTAATCATTGCTGGTGTTATTGTTTACTGAGCTTATCTACAGCAGCTTGAGCCTGTGCTTTATACTTCTCTGCTGTTGCCGTGACGGAAGCATTGTTTTTGATGATATCGTTTACATAATCACCGATTGGATAACCTGCATAAGCATCATCCAGCAGGATGCGACCTGTGCCAGCAATATGCTCACGAATCATTGCGATGTCCTTCTCATCTGAGTAGAGGCTTTCCAGGTAATCTTGACCTGGGTACTCTTCAATCTGTGGAATGTCGAAGGTCTCTTCATAGATTTGGTAGACAATCTTCGGATCCTCTACCCCTTTAGGAATGAACTTCGCTGCTGCCGCATTGTTTGCATACGTTACAGACTTATCGCCCTGAGGGCCGTTCGGAATAGGTACGACTCCAGCTGCAAAGGTCAGATCTCCTAATTGCCATTCGGCAGCAGTGAACAGAGCAACGTCTCCATCCTTGAATGTGTTACTCTCTTCCCAATTCGTTTTGTCGCCCGTTTTCACTTTCACCACATTCTCGACGTTATACAGGCGCTTGATAAATTCAGCTGCTTCAATCGTTTTCGGATCAGACAAGCCTTCTTTGGAATTCCCGTCATCTACGATCGTACCGCCATTGGCTGCCGTAAAGTGACGCAGTGCATCGATTACCCAGCCAGAATATCCATAGACATCAATTTTGCCATCGTTATCTGTATCTTTGGTTGCCTGTTTAGCAAGTTCCATGAACTTATCCCAAGTCCACTCGCCGTTGTTATACAGTTCCTGTGGATCAGGCAGCGACAGCTTCTTGAATAAATCGCGGTTATAGTGAAGACCCAGGCCAATACTTGTCGGTGAGTCAAATGCGTAATCATTACCTGCAATAGACGGGAATCTCGTCATCAAGTTAGCTTCCTGATTGATATTGTTCTCACTCGTGGTGAATTCAGAGATCGGCAATAACTGCCCTTTGAGAACAGCCGGGAGTGCAGATTTATATTCCATCTGTACAATATCTGCGAACGGCTCGCCAGCAAGGGCAGTCGTTGTGAATTTGTTCATGTACTCTTCAAACGGTACATTCACGAATTCGATGGTCACGTTGTATTTCTTCTCAACCTCAGCAATTTTATCCAAACGTGCTTTGTCGGACGCAGTCTCTCCAGCTGGTTTCAGATCCCACCATGCTGCAACCTTAATGACACGGCCATTCAGATTCGGAACATCCGCTGCAGGTTCTTCAGCTTCCGTGCTTGCTTCTACCGTTTCTGTCGTATTGCCAGAATTCGTCGTACCTTCTTGTTCACTGGCTGTCTGTGCTGTTCCCCCTCCACTGCAAGCGGATACAAGAAGCATGAACACCAATAAAAGAATAGGAAAAAAGCTCCGTTTTCTAATCATGATTAGAACAACCTCCCCAAATGTGTTTACAAATCATGGCCAAACCGAAACCGATGCACCCCATATGCCCTAAAGAAAATACATGACCACCACCATTTGTTATTTTCTCGTTTGGTTTTAACAAACAAAATTTAACATATCACAATGTAAGCGTCAACATTTTTGTTGTTAACATTTTCTAATTCTTCTGTTAGAATGCAATTAAAGACAATATAACTGCTTATTTCAAAGCATATTATCCATCCCACCTATTGAGTACACATGAATGAAGAACCAATCAATATTTTTTGTTTTTGTTATTTATTTAAAATAACAAAACATAATTTTTTAGACAAAATTCGCCTTAATTCTCGTGTAACCTCACTCATCTTAGCATTTCACAATCCGTTTAAGCCCACCTAGAGCTATCCACTTGAAATGTCTGTCTGTAATTCGATTCAGGGAAATTAATCATGTATACTAGAATCAGTTTCATAATTCGTTGTAGACAATACGGCAGAACTACGAGTGTAAGGATGGTATGATGAAGACGAAGGTAACAATTCAGGAAATTGCACACTTTACGGGCTTGTCGAAATTTGCGGTTTCACGCGCGTTATCTGGAAAATCAGGAGTAAGCGACCAGACACGGGATGTTATCCTTAAAGCCGCAGGCAAGCTTGGATATTTCAAAGATAACGCTGCGTTATCTGGGGATGTACACAATAGTAATGATCTTAATGATCCACAAAACATACGTTGGAGCGGAACGATTTTAATTTTGTTTCCTAACGTCCGTTATCAGAATCAGGAATCCGTATACTGGGGCCCCGTCTTTAATGGGATATCCTCCAGGCTTAATCAGAAGAGTATTAATATACTGACACTGACAGAGCCTTCTGCTGACCAATTATTTACGTTATTAAATCCGGATGCCATTCGAGGCATCATTACGGTAGGCTCCATCTCCACACCGATCCTGCTCGAGATTAAACGTCTGGGTATACCTGTCGTGATGGTCGATCATCTAGATCCCGTCTTCCATAGTGACAGTATTTTCACGGACAATTTTGCGTCCATGCGTGACATTATGCTCTATCTGCTTCGAAAGGGATTCAAACGTTTCCAGTTTGTAGGCAACATCCATGATGCACACAGTTTCTATGAACGTTGGCTGGCTTACAGCTCAGTTCTTGTGGGACACGGGATTGAACTCAACCAGATTCCCGAGCTTAGCAGCCCGGATCTTGAGGACTTTCGCAAGACCTTCAGTTCGCAGTTTAACGAAACCAACTTACCTGAAGTATTTGTGTGCGCCAATGACTTTTATGCCCTCTCTACCATTCAGACGCTAGAAAGTATGGGCATTCGCGTACCTGATCAGTGTGTCGTCACAGGCTTTGATAATGTATATAACGACATTCCTATGCTCGCTAGTGTCAACGTCAACAAGGAGTTACTTGGTGCACGCGCAGTGGATCAGATGTTATGGCGTATTGTGAATCCTGAAAGTAATGTGGAAAAAAAGCTCATTCTCGCAGATGTTATTATTCGAGAACAGTTCGGCCGGCATAGCGGTTGATCTATACCACCGTCAGCCCCATGGTTCTCCTAAGAATGCATGCTTGTAATCCTGTAGCTCTACATGATTAGCGATAGAATCCATTATCGGCTGCTGACATGCAAGTATTAGACTGCATCTTCAGATTTGGACATGTTAAACGATTGTTATCATACTCATGACAAATACCCTAAGCCATTCATGAATGGCTTGGGGTATTTACGCTTGCATTTGCAGTTTAACTTCTTTTCTTCCCGACACCCAGTCGCATGCTTAGGTATCCGTTCTAACATCATCCCACTCTTGATCTAGATAACAGATTAACCAATTCAACGCCCGGTGTCGTTCGTAGGCTACCCCTCCATTCAGACCCGCAGGTGGTGTAGTCCCTTTCACGCGACTGTCTACACAGACCCAGTTATACCGATAGATTAAATCTGCTGCGTCTAGGATTTCACTTGCATCACGGAATGAAGCTTGAGATATAAAGTCTTCAAATGTGTCACATTGCTGCAAATATCCTACCGCTTGTCCCACGTTACATAGCTGTGTTGGAGCACCTAACTCTTGAACATAACCAAGTGCCCACAGCATAACATGATAAGCTTCATATCCCCACGAGAAGGAGATCACCTCCTGCTGCTCCGCCCCATGTTGTTGAATAAAGCTTCGCTCGGTTGGCGAGAAGAATGAACCTGCATCATATTTATCGATAACCTCTTGGACAAGCGCGGCGGTATCTTCTGCACTTTCACCAGCACCCAAACATTCTCCCTTGAGAGCCGCAAGACATAGAGCCACTGCACGTCTTGCCACTTCATCAAGAGATCGAATTCTCGTATGTTCCTCTCCAGCTCTAGCAGGCAAATGTGAATTAAATGGAATGCCCTGTTCTGTCAAAATTCGTTCAGATCGCTCCTTACGCTGAATGCCAGATGGCGACTGTGGCCGCGCTTCATCCAACAGGCTTGGATGCGCGGTTACTGCGTAATCCTCAACTTCTGAATCACCGTTCGTATCAAGTAACAGTTGTCCTTGAGCGTTCAACAGAGAGCCACCGCCCCAGAAGATGAGCGCATCGAGTTGATCCGCGAGTTGCAACAGCTCATTGAAGAAATCCTCGGATATGTCCTCATCTGTCTCAATGCCAATCACCATATTCAAGGTTGAGCATTTGATCAATACTTTTTCCTGGAGAAGAGGGCGGTTTGCATCAATCTGACCAAGAAAATTCATCATGCCTTGCATCATGGTTGTAAATTGCTCCGGATGCGTTCGACTCGTCATGATGTTGAATCCTTTGGTTCTTTTGCTAAACCATTTCTTATGAGTTACGGTAATATGTGTTTTATCTTCATTCAGCTCTATCGAATCTTGGGATACATTGACCGAAGAAGTTCATGAACTTGCTCTAAGTCAAACTGTGAGCTGTATAAGGCACAATTTTTCAATGGATTCACCTGCTTTAGATATTAATCCTTGTACGGATCAAACTCATTGCCCCCGGCCATTGCCACGCCAACCGGACGCAGAATATGATTCACTTTCAAGGTACTTGCATGGGCATGGAGCACATCCTGCAGCTTCTTATACACGAACGGACTTTCATCCGTTCCTGCACCACGCAGTTCTACGCCATACGCGCGGATGGCTTGATACATCTGTTCTTCACTAATCTCTCCGCCCATACGTGTGCGGAGCTTATAATTCATTTTGCCTGCAGCCTGTGTACGACTCATAATCCGTCCTGCTCCATGGACAGTGCTACGGAAAGACTCCGTATTCTCATCGCTGTGAATTCCTTCGACAATGACTGAAATATCTCCCATGCTACCTCCAACAAAACCAAGCTGTCCTGGGGATAACGGTGTTGCACCTTTCCTTACCACGACAGTTTCTTCGCCAAAATGATCTTCTTTCCAAGCAAAGTTATGGTGGTTATGGACAGCGTATTCGCTGCGAGCTCCGAGGATATCCAGTACCTGTTCGATGACGTAGTCACGTCCTGCATATGCATATCTACCCGCAAGTGTCATCGCCTTCCAGTACATATCACCCATCTCGCTACCTAGATCAAACAGTGTAGGAGGCTGATCCATCGACTCACCAGGCGCTTTCCCGCTGAATTCACGCCCTGCTGCCAAGTTAAGGAAACCACTCGCCACTTTATGACCGAATCCACGACTTCCGAAGTGATTGGCAATCCACACCTTGCCCGTAGCTTCTTCCACGAAAATATCCACAAAATGATTACCACTGCCCACGGTTCCGAGTTGGTTGCGTGCCAGCGTCTTTAACTTCTGCTCTAGCTTAGGCTCGATGGTGTCAAATAGCTTCCAGCTCGTATCATCAAACAATTCGTGGTCAATCGGTGTAGGATTGTTCCGTCCCACCCCAAATGACACGACCTGGTTAATCTCATCCATTATCTTCGCAATCCCGTGAGCAATATCGTCCCACATTAGATTCGTACGTACCGCCTTGTTACCACAGGCAATATCGTATCCCACACCTGAAGGACTAATCATATTACGGTAGGCGACTACACCACCAATGGGTTGAGAATATCCTTTATGATGATCCGCCATTAATGCCACACCAAGCACATCTCCATACTGCCAGCAAGTAACAGCCTGACTCACTGCATTCTCCAGCGGTTCCCCCCAAACTTTAATGTTATCAATCACACGCATGATATATAAAACCTCCTTGTACACATAAGACATTAGACAGCAAGAGCTTTGTATATTTTACCAACATTTGTAGATTATCGGCAGGGCTTACGAGATCAGCTAAAGTGCTTCCGGTACCCTGTACCTTCTCATCCTTGAATCCTAGCTTCTCATAAAACTGATGAGCTTCCTTCCGCTGGTCGCCAGATACCAGAATCATATAACCACATGCGAGATCTCTCGCAATCCGTTCGATCTGTAGCATTAGCTTTTGGCCGATGCCCTGCCTGCGCACCAGCTCAGATACAATCACATTTTCCACCACCATAAATGGTTTGCACTGACCTACCAGATCCATACACTCAATGCCCATCACGGAGCCGACCAGCTTCCCCTCATGGAATGCTCCAAGGATATAATAATGCCCATTCTGTTGAATATATCGAAACATCTTCTGCATCTGAACCTCGTTTGTTGGTGTTCCCATCAGCTCATTGTATAAGTGGCTTAATGCTGGCAAATCCTGAAGTTCAATAGCTCTTACGGTTACCATGATGGATTCCCCCTGTTGACCTTAAACGATGAAGCAAGCTCTCATTTAAAGATCTTTCTTAAAATAGTAGTGTGTGTGCCCTGTTGGGGCATTCTCAATAACTGTCGTTACTGTGTACCCATGCTTCTTGTAAAATTCCGGCGCTTGAAAAGAGAAGGTGTTCAGCATAACAAAATCACACTGCTTCTCGCGTGCAAGCTGTTCCACCTCAAGCAGAAGCTTAGAGCCATAGCCCTGATGACGCTGATGCGGATCTACCCACAGAATATCGATTTCAAGCCAGTTCCAGCACAGTGTACTGAGTATACCGGCCACAATCTCGCCAGACTCATTTTTCACATGGAAGTTTAGTTCCTCATACCGATCTCTGAGTTCAGTCGATATATGACTTGCATTATACGCTATTAATTGCTGACGAACATACTGAGAATCTTCTGCAGTACTTGAATTTAAGTTATAATTGGACATCTACAACCATCCCTCATTAGATTATTTAATCATTCCTTTGTCGAGCAGCAGTTGGTATATATCCATGCTCTCACCATCCTCAGGATCCGTATATGTGATCAGATAAATGCTATACGATTTTCCTGACTGCTGGATTTTGAAGGCTGTCCCAGGTCGGAGCCAATCAGGCGACAACTCAATCTGTTTCACTGCGTTGGTTCCAACAGCCAGATAGTTCCACTCCGTTGAAAACGTTGGATCATCCTGAAAAGTAAATGTCTTAAATCCGCCCTTATTCATCCATAAAATGTGCGCAAACTTGGCATCTGGGGTCTGTCCGCTGTCGAATAAAATCTTCCAAAAACCAAATCTATTACGTTCCAAATAGAGCAAAATGGGCTTATCCTCTTCTCCTGCCTCAATTACCTTGTATTCAAGCTGATTCGCATTATATCCCTGATGGTAAGTAGAGTATGACGTTGAGTATCCTCCCCAAGATAAAGCAAGCTTCAAGCTGTTGGCTCTAACGATCAATAGGGTTATTGCAGCAATAATCAAGAGCGATAAGATGATCCAACTTATTTTCTTCAAAAACTCACTCCTTGGTAGCATCATTCGGACTGCACCTCAGCAACCAGAATTCCTTTGTTATTTCAGTTGGGCTAGAAGTCGCTCAGCGACATCTCTCGCATCTTGCAGTTGACCTGCTTCATAAGCTTGACTGAATAGTGCTGACAGCGCAAATTCCGCTTCGCTCTTACCTCGTGCCACAGCCTGCAACTCTGTATCGACCATACCTGGGTCAAATGTGAGCACTTCAACTGGATTCACCGTGCCACCTTGTTCTGCCGCAAGACATTGCGTAAACATGTTGATGCCTGCTTTGGCTGTGCAGTACGTTCCCATAGAGGGCGCTGGATATTGCCCTGATGCAGAAGACACGTTTACAATTTTCCGTCTTACATTCATAGCATGGCTATGGCGGATAAAAGCAGAACTTAATATCATAGGTGCTACCAAGCTAATATTTATACTTTGGCTAATCTCAGTCGCATTGCATTGATCTATCGGCTTAAGCGGTTCAACCATAGCTGCATTATTGATTAGTCCAACGAACTCAGCTTCCTGCGCTGAAACCTGTGCCAGAATTCGAGTCATCAGCTCATCGATCCCCGTATGATCACTAAGGTCATAAGCGTAATGTGAATATTGAGAATGACCTGTTAACGACTCATGAGTTCCTCGTGAAATCCCGTGAACCCAAGCTCCTCTTTCCAATAACACATCTGCTAGTTGCATCCCAATGCCTTTAGAAGTACCTGTGATGATATAATGTTCTGTTCTCATTCGTCATCCTCCTAATTTAAGTTTAAACTGCACGATCTATGTAATTATGCGTCTCTCTTCTTCCACAACGTCACCCAGAGGATGGGTATGCCAAACTCAGCATCTTCCTGATTCATCGTCTTCATCGGACGTAACTCCACGCACTCGAAGGATTCCTCCAGCATATAGCGGAGCTTCTCTTCCGTGAATGCTAGACCACCCTTCATTGATTTCTCCCGGTACACATCCCAATCATCCATAACCGTCTCTGGCCCGCCCATACCTCCGAATCCCGGAGCAAAACAAGTCATTCCAAAGTAGCTTCCTGGTCGAAGTGCATTATAGATCATCTCCAGATACGGTATACGCTGATGAGGCAAGAGATGATGAAGGCAGCCAGAATCATATACGAGATCATATGCTGCCTGCGGAGATAACTCAAATACGGATCGGCACTCAAAGTTAACCTCCAGCTGTTCTTCACTAGCCCGTTCTTTTGCCCATGCAATAGCTGTCTCGGATAGATCGTATGCATCGACTTGGTAACCCTCACGCGTCAGATAGAGCGCATTTCTACCTGGCCCACAACCGAGCTCTAGCGCCTTGCCTCCAGTCAGCAGTCCTGAGTTCACATGTGCTACCAAATTCTCATCAGGCTTATTCGGGAAAAAGGGAATTGGTCTGCTACGATCTTCATAAAAAGGTTCCCAGAACTGTTTTGCGGAACGAAATTCCGCATCTAACATGTCATATACATCCTGCACATTTTTAATTGTTTTCTCCATTGCTTTTGCCTCCTCATTCAGATGAAAACCCCTTACAGAAACAGCACTTCAAACCACTTTCTCTCAAAATCATAGCACACTCTACTATAACATTTTTACCCAAAAGTTCTCCATTTTTCTTGAAAAATTCCCATGATTTATAAGTATAAAATGGGCATACAAAAAGACGCCTAGGAGATCGTATTGCTCCACTTAGACGTCTTTACTACTTACCTATGAAAGTTATAAAAATTATACCAATCTCATATACCTAATCGTTCCCGAAGTGAAGTAATATGAGCAACATGGTGTCTGCCATGCCAGGAATAGACGCCTAGGTTGTAATCCAATCTAGTCGTTTCTTGTGAACCTGGGTGATAGAATGATTTAGAAAAATCTGCATCTGTTAAGGTATGTAACAGCCCGACCCACCGGCGGTGTAATGCATCTAGAATCTGAAGTGAGAATTCAATATCCAATTCCCGTGAATCACTAAGCTCAGCCCAGCGATCCTCGTAATACGGCTTGATTGTTGGATTATCCTCGGTCAGTGCCAACTTGAATCGAATCATGCTGTTCATATGACTATCCGCCATGTGATGAATGACCTGCTTGACCATCCAGCCCCCGTCCCGGTAAGGTAGGCTCAGCTGTTCTGGGCTCAATCCTTCTACAGCTAGACGAGCGTTAGTGGGTAACTGTGCGATGTCCTCAATCCACTGTTCTCTCTGAGCTACAGTAATTTCCCCCGAATGTTCAAATGATCCAATAGGATATCTCAAATCTATCATGTATTCCCTCCACACCTCAGTTTAAATGTTAATTTCGTTCTTCTGAATATATAGCATTACTCACCTGCTCTTACAGCTTTCCAAATATACTTGCGCTCCTGTACACAAATTCGTCCGTCAACCAGACTTTCATCTAGTTTGGCTTGAAGTGACTCCTGAAGTTCAGGCGACGTATAGTCTGGATTTCCTGGCGTATCGGAGAGAAAGAGTGCAAACTCATGTTCATTAGGGAACACCAGAACAGCATCGTTGAATTCTTCAATCGCAATATCTTCATAATGGTTATTCAACAACCGCTCTCTCACCTTGCTCACATCACCATGGATACCAATGATTGTTCCGCCTTTGCGAAGCACTCGGTCATGTTCAATGATAGATGTTGGTCCACGACGATCATAGATTAGGTCAAACTGTTCATCCACAAACGGCATCTTCGTCTTGGTCGTAGCGTGTACAAACTCTACGTTTCTAACACCAGACGATGCCAACCCCGATAATGCAATTCGTATCATCTCGCTGGAGTTGTCGAAACCGGTAATGTACGGAGCGTAAGCTGACATTCGCAGTGTAAACTCACCATGGCCACATCCCGCATCAAGTACCGTAGTATGAAGAGGTAACATTTCAATTAATCGTTTCTCAAACACAACTTCCGCTGATTGTCCTTCGACGATAAACTTCGCCCTGCCCCGATACCCTCCGTTACGTCTCGCAATCATGTCGTACCATTCCAGTCCCATCCGATTCCTCCTCCGCATATTCCTTTATTTAACTATATTCGACAATGACCGTTCATTTCCCCCACTATTCCGAGAATTTTATACTATAAAATTTGAAACGGCAATCCTTCACATTCCGTATAAGAGGTTGTTCAAAAAAATCCGCTTTTGATTACGATAGATGCCTTACAGCATCTCAGCGTCGAATATGGGATTCAGCCGAAATAAGTAGATGCTTACGAAGGTTGTTTCCTTCGGAAACAATGTAGTTGCTCACGTAGTTTGTCTACGCTCCGCTACTCCATTTCTATCTTCATCCCATCTTCTCGGTACTGAAAACCGATCTTTTTGAACACGCACTGTAAGGTCGCAGTCGTATTTTTTACCAGAAATCGAACTGATCCGGAGGTTGAGCAAATGTCATTTTTCAAGAAAATGTTAGCTAGTGTTGGCGTAGGCGCGGCAAAAGTAAATACAGAGTTAGATACCCCTGAGGTTATCCCTGGCGGTGTTATTTCTGGAACGGTATACATACAAGGCGGTGATGTCGAACAGATCGTCGACCGAATATACCTAAGCATTCACACTCATTACCTACGGGAACGCGATGATCGTAAATTCAAGGAGAAGGCAACTATCGCCAAGTTTTTGTTAACCGATGGCTTCACCTTGCAACCAGGCGCGAAGTTAGAGAAACAGTTCTCGTTTGACCTGCCGGAAAATCTTCCGCTCACGTTACATAGTGCTGAGGTATGGGTGGAAACAGGCCTTGATATTGCAAGTGCTGTGGATCCTTCGGATCGGGATTTGTTACGTGTTGTACCCACCCAAGAGATGCGTACCGTCTTAGATGCCATTGACATCCTTGGCTTCAAGTTGCGTGAGGTTACCAATGACTACGCCCCTAAACTTGGCGGCAATCTGCCCTTTGTTCAGGAATTCGAGTTCGTACCAACCAATAAGTTCCGTGGATATTTGGATGAGCTGGAGGTTCTGTTCTATCCGATGGATGATTCGTTAGAGTTGCTGCTACAGATTGATCGTCGCGCGAGAGGGCTTAGTGGCATTTTCTCAGAAGCGATGGGTACAGATGAGAGCTTTGTCCGTCTACACCTGTATGAGCGACATCTTGCACGTGGGGCACAATCGGTGGCACAAGGGCTGGAAGAAGTTATTTCGAAGCACATATAATTGATTGAAAGTGATATAGAACGATAGACAAACGCTCATTAACGAACATAAACAATATACAAGAAATCATAAACGAACAAGCAGTTCTCCCCGGTTAATCGGATAGAGAACTGCTTGTTTGTTAGCTTACATGTAATATCCCGATCATACCTTTTGCTACTTAAGCATATGCATCTGTACTTTTGGTACTCAGTGTATGACGTACGATCTGGGCAAAATCCTCAAAGGCATCACAGGTGCGCAATCCCTCAAGTAGTTCCTCTTGGCGGATCAATTCCACAAATAGATCGTAGATGCCCATCGCTTGCTCATAATCCTCTTTGCATATCGATAACATGAATACCGCGTGTACTTCATTCTCATCATCCCAACGAATAGGCTTCTCCAGCAAACAGACGGAGACAACTGTCCGTGTAGAGCTTAGCTCCAATGGATGGGGAATTGCCATGCCTCTACCCAGAGCGGTAGAAGCCATCTCCTCACGCTCCTGTAATGCAGGCCAAAACCGTTCTGTCACTACACCTCGCGCTGATAACATATCACTCATCTCAGACATGAGCTTGAACTTGTCAGGCTGATCCGTACGATACATGAAAAATTCAGGGTCGAAATAGCGTAGTAACGTCATTTCTTCTTGAGTATCACTAGAACGAACCATGTGCGTAATGGTTGCCATATCGCGTTCTGAAGGAATGGCAGCGATAACAGCCGAAGGCTTGCCCTTAGACTCTCGCAAGCGAATCGTGGAGATCACCATATCCTCGGGAATACTCACCATTTCCTCATATTCACGTAAGGAGACTACGCGAGATACCTCAAGCTCCGCAAACAATGAGCGCAGACGCGATTCAAGGATACGTGCTGTTCCATAACCTGAGCCACATACAAGCAGGACGGACTTTCGTTTTCGATGAGGAATCTGATATTTGCGCTCCAACGCCGCTCCGAAGTGCAATGCCAGATAACCAATTTCGCTATCATTAATTTCATAAGGCACATACGTCTGTAGCTGTTTAACCGCACCAATCGTAATCTCATACGCCAGTGGGTAATATTTACGGATATGTCCCAATAGCGGATTACGCATGTTCATCCCATGCTCTAGCCGTGTAATCATAGGTTTCAGATGGGCGTAAAGGTCACGCGGCAATCGTTCATCATCTCTCAGATCATAACTGTATCGTTCATAGACATAATCTAGCATCCGCTGAACGGTAACATATAGAGGATCATCCGATAGACCACCCCAATCGGTAGCTGTCATTTTTTTGCTAATGATATGCAATAACAGATAATCGCACTCTCCGGCAGAGAAACGAATGGAATATAACGCCTCCAGATCCTTAATCATTTGCAGAGCAAGTTCCTGATCCTGCCCACTCGCCTCTACCGTATCAAACTTCTCTAGCCCATGACCCTGCGTCACACGTAGGACCATAACAGCCAAATGTGTGATCAGATCCTTTAGAGCCAGATCAGCGATCCGAACATGCTTATGACGCAAATGTCGCATCACCACTTCCCGAATTTGGGCTGGATCAACAGGCTGTAACAATTGCTCCTGCGCGACTGTAATTCCATCCGGAGCCAACTGTAATTGTTCATCACGCACGTCAGCATATTCAGCGAGGCAATACCGGATGTTTTTCTCATCCCCGGTTACCTGCACGCCATATCCAGGCTTAATGCAGAGCTGCAATTGATAATTCTCCAGAATCTGACGAATGATCTTCAGATCATTATTCATCGTTGCACGGCTTATAAACAATTGATCAGCGAGGTCTTCCATTTTGATATGACCTGGTTCGTTTAACAATTTAAACAATTCAAATCGTATCCGCTCCTCAGGCGATCCAGGCATAGGCAAGCTTCCGGATTGAAGATTGTGCCGATTTTCAAGCAACTCATCATAACTGGAGGGCTCATCAATTACGATGGAGTATCCCTTGCCTCGTTTGGATTCCAGTCTGCTTCCATGTTGTACAAGGATGCTCTCCAGCTTCTTCAGATCGTCCCGAATGGTTCTCACTGTGACCTCTAGTCTCTCTGCAAGAGCCTGGCTTGTCCACGCCTGATCCTGCCCTTCACCATGAAGAAGGAGAAACAACTTCTGTAAACGTTTGTATGGAAAAATCATATCGATATCCGACCTCCTCTCTGATCTGTCTAAGCTGAGCATTCGATAATAACCATTTGACCACGTCTAACTGTGAACAGTATTTATATTAATCTGCCTTAGATACAAGGACGGTCAACAGCTTGCAATGGGTAAGCTCAGGTAATGAAATGACTTGCTCTTTACGCGCAATAACCTGTGCAGGCTCCAAAGACCGTTCTGCCAAGGATACTCGTTCCACCGAAACCGACTGATTGAACTGAACTGTTGCTTGTGCATTTTGCTTCAAGTACGGGTTGAATACGCGGATAATATATCCATCACTATGCTCCGCTTTCTTGAACGCGCTGAGTACAGCATTGGATTCCTCGTTAAAGGACATCAAACTATAGTTCTGTGGCAACGTACGCTCTTCGTCACGGAAGGCGAAGATCAATCGGCCATTCAAAAAGTCACATAATTGATAGCTAGCGATCGGTGTTAGATACTCACGCGCAACATGCGCTACCTTCGCTTCATCCAGTCCTGCATTGTGGATATACAGTGCAAACGAGAAGTTCAGCTCACCCAGCAACTGGGCATCTGGTGTAGCAACGATTTTCTCTCCCGAAGCTCGCCCCGGGCGATACACAAGATTTTCTTTACCCATGAAACCAAACGTCCGGAACAAGGTCAAAGCAATGGTATCCATCTTCTCGCCTACAATCTCGTATTCACGCACTCCTTCGGTGATCACCACAATGCCACGATTACCGTCATTCAATCCCGCATAACTCTGCATCGCTTCAATCGTGATCGGCTTCTCTTGCCATTTCTCACGTTCCCACACTTGGGCTTCAGGCAAGGATGTAGGACGAGCAATGATACCAAAAGGCTGATCTGCAATCGATAAGGAGGAGACTAGACCTGTATCAAAGAGTACACGCAGTCGGTGGCTAAGCACCTGATTTTGTACCTTAAGCTCAAAGCGGATCAATCGCTCGCCCTTACGAAGTCCCACTTGAACTTGAATTGGCAGTTGTCCCGAGCTTATACCCGCTTCACGTTCATGCAGATCCGCAGGCACACTCAGTGTGCATCCCAGTTGAAGTTCCTCAAGAACGGTGGTCTTCGCTGTAGTCACATTCAGTTTGCTGCCAATGGAGGATACAATTAGATCCCGCTCCGGCGGTGAATAGTTGTAAGAGTCTCCGTCATCACCGTTATCTTCAAACACCATCTGATTGGCATACGTCTGCCCAGAGGTTTTATCTGTAATGGTTAATGTACCGTTATCTTCAACAACGATAGCAAAAAATTCATTCTCGATATGCTGATCATTGCGCCGCTCAATCGCAGGTGCTGCTCCCTGACTAAAGTCAAAGATGATCTGAGTATACCCCATCGCTGGAACCTCTTGCAGTTCTACCAATAGTTTCGCGCGGTATACACGATCTGGGAGATAGACTTTACGACTTGGATTCAGATCAATGTGTTGCCCTAACACATAGTCTGTCTGATCTACTTTGTCCACAATCGTATAAGCCAGTTCTCTTCCCTTCGTATCACGAATGACAAACGATTCCTCTGGAATGTACGCTTCAATCTCCGTAACACCCCCACGAACATACGGTAAAGTATTGAACAGGGTAAAGGCAAATGTCTCCTCCTGCTCAATGGTTGAAGCAATCATTCGCATATGCAAATCTAGTAGATTGCGTGCGATGTCATTGGCCTGTTTGTAACGGAAAGCGACGTCCTGATTCGTAGTATCACTATTGCATCCACCAATACTGTCATGCGCTGCATTCTCAAACATCAACTTCCAAATATCTTCCACAATGCGATGCGGATATTCATGCCCTAGGGAGTGACTGATGGCAAGTACAGGCTCTAAGATGTTCGCAATGAAGTTCTCAATCTGGTTATTCTGTTGCTTGAGATCTGCACGCGTGGAGAAAATGGATTTGTGAATACGCATGTGCTTGGCTTCCATTAACTCACCACGGAGTACCGGCAGATCATGACTGTCTGCTTCAATCTCTGCCATGAAGCGTTCCGGCTCATTCATTACATATTCACGTTTGTCATCTAGCTCGTTGAAGCGTTCAATCAACTGAGGCAGATTCAAACGAACCGGTGCTTGGTCGAAGCCGTTGGGGAAGTAAATATGCCGCGTTGATGCTTTGTTTTCAAGCGCGCCAATCTGTTTTTCCAAATACGGCTGCAAATCCTCGGCATCTTCTGGAATGTTTCCTCCGTAGTAGTATCCAAATGGCATTTGAACCGCGAAAACTTGGCTACCATCCGATCCTTCCCACGTAAATTCGGTACGCGGATTCGTATTATCGGACACCCCACGCCAGAACAAGAAGCGTTCAATTCCGAACTCCCGATAAATTTGCGGCATTTGTGCTGATTGTCCAAACGCATCTGGCACATACCCAACCTTCATGGAATGCCCATACTTGCGTGCTGTTTCCGTTCCATAGTACAGGTTTCTAACCATGGATTCACTGGAAATGACCAACTGATCTGTTTGGGTATACCACGGGCCTGTCATGAGTCGTTTAGCTGAAACTAGGTTGCGAATACGTTCCTCGTCCTCTGGGCACCAACGGATGTAATCATCCAACAAGGAGCCCTGAGCATCTAGCAGATAATAATGAAATCCTTCGATATTCTCCAGTGCATTTAGCACTTCTTTGACATGTTTGACTAGATAAACTTTGGAACGAGAGGTGGTGAAGTACCATTCCCGATCCCAGTGTGTGTGTGGAATAACATGCACCTTCGTACGTTCTCTCTCACTCATCTCTGTATCCCTCCAGTTGCTTATTTAGCTCTATATAGTTCAACTAAAAGATGTTTACACTAACCACTCCGATGACAGAACAACCTTCCGATCGCTGTTATCCCCAGATTTTTTTGATTCCCTTCTCCAAAGGGAAAATCCAGGGATAAAGGCGAACGTTTCGCTTCTTCACGTTATTTCTGTCCCCTTCGTTCTCGTGTAAAAGTTTAGTTGAATACATATTGGTTCTAATAAATTCTCATTTATTTAATCAAACACCAGTTCAATCTCTTCTCCATTTTTCTTCACAGAAGCTTCCTTCGTTTCAGCAGGTTGTTTCTCTTCTTCATCTCGGAAGTTAACAAGCATCGTCCCTCCCGCAACAATGAGTGCCCCGAAGATTCCTCCGGCAAGGTACGCAAGTGGTGTACCTACGGAGATTGCACCGTACAATCCACCGATTGGTGGCATGATGATGTGCGCGCCGAGCAACGCGGTTAGTGCTGCACCTGATGCACAGGCAACCATGTTGACCAAAATCATTTTCGCAGGATTACGCAAAGTAAATGGAATTGCTCCTTCTGTGATGCCGATGACACCCATAATGACAGCACCTTTACCCGCTTCCTGATACGTTTTGGAGAAACGTTTCTTCATTAGCAATGTTGCTAAACCGTAGCCAAGTGGTGGAATACAGATTGCAATGTTGATGAATACGTTAGGCAGATATACACCAGATAGGAACAACGCGTTACCTGCCATCCAAGCGGCTTTGTTCACGGGTCCGCCGAGATCGAATCCGATCATTGCACCTAGAATAATAGCAAGCAAGACTGTATTGGTTCCGCTCTGACTCATGTTCTGTACCCATGTAATCAGATAATCATTGAGCGCGCCCAGTGGTCCGCCAAGAACAACGGCCATTAGGAAACCCGTCAGTCCCACAGTGATCAGTGGCAAAATGATTAAGGGTACCGAGCCCTCGGCTGGACCTGTGATTTTAACTTTATTTTTGACCCAGAGCGTGATATATCCGGCAAAGAAACCCGAAATGAGCGCGCCTAGAAAACCTGCGTTTGTCTGTTGAGCCAATACCCCACCGATTAAACCAGCGGCCAGCGCCGGTTTGTCAGCAATTGAATAAGCAATGTAACCAGACAATACAATGGTCAGTAGCCCGATACCACTCCAACCTACATTTTGTACCAGGTATAAAATATGCAAGAATCCGCTTCCATCTTTGTATGGATCAAGGTCTGTTATACCCATCGACAACGCGATAATCTTACAGATCGCTACAACCAAGGAACCCGCGATAATAACTGGCAGCAGGTAGGATATACCTGTCATGAGATGTGTTTTTGCTTCACCAAACCATTTTCTCATCTTACTCTCTCCTCATATGGAAGATAATTTAGGATTGTGCTTTTACCGCTTCTACCGCTTTGGTTAGCACCGCTTCAGCTTGACTAACCGCATGACCGATTTTGACACGAACGACCTTCTTATCGCCGAATCGCTCCATATCCTTCACCGTTTGATCCGAAGCGATGAGTACAAAATTAGCCGCTGCAATGTCCTCATCTGTCAGCTTGTTCACTTGTCCCATTGCGCCTTGCTGCTCAACTTTGATCTCGTAACCCAATTGTACTGCTGCCTTCTCCAATGCTTTTGCTGCCATTGGCGTGTGGGCAAGTCCTGCGATACATGAAGTTACACCTACGATTTTCATTATGACACCAGTCCTTCCGTATATTGATGAAGCAAGCCGTATACATCTTCCGGCTTCGCCGCTGCTGCAATGCCCTCTTTGAATGAATCTTCGAGTAATAATGTAGCTAGTGAGGAAATAATCCTCAGATGAGATACGTCCACATGACCCTTCGGTACCAGTATGACAAAAATGGTTTTCACAGGCTTCCCATCATGAGAATCCCAGTCAATCGGCTCGCTCAAACGAATCACCATTACTGCTGGACGAGTCACCGCTTCGCTCTGCGTATGAGGAATTGCGAAGTGATCCTGCAACCCCGTGGAATAGACTTGTTCACGCTCCCACAAATCAGCTTCAAGCTGTTCGCGGTTGCTCGTAATGTGATAACGTTCAGCCTCGGCGGAAATGAATTGAAATACATCCTCTTTGTTAGGCAATGATTGATCCAGATAAATCTGATCTGTTGTAATCATGATTCCTGTCTCTCCTCTCTCTATCCAACACGATAAGCGCTTACAAGATCATTGTAACGGATTGTTTAACCAGCTTGGATATACAAAATTTCCCCTTCGAACCGGAAAAACATTAGATTTAACCTAAAAACCCCGAGTCCAGAAGGACTCAGGGAGATAGGGAACGATGTTTAATTGAAGGGTGAATGATAAACCAGCATGTATTTGTTAACAGTATCTAGGTTTGTTTCACATGCATCCAGATTTGTTTCACGAGCATTACGTTACAGATGTGCCTTCCGTTGCTTCATTCTTGAACGAACATAGTAGTACAAACATGTGAATAGAATAAGTTCTGCTCCACTCATTAACATGAATGTCAGATCAGCTCGAACAACCGTCCCAAACGCAACTGTAGATTGCAATTTCTCCACAGAAGAATAGCTGTATACAATAGCCGGTTCATATCGATACGTTAATATCATACCTTGGATGACTTGCCAACAGATAATACCCAAGGTTAACAGCAGACTTAAGATAATGGATTCAATCGCCAGACGTTTGTTCAATCTCATCGTTTAGCCCTCCTATGGATTGTATGGTTGAACGCTATTCCAAAGTCAGTTCCTTCTACATCACGTTGGAATAGATGTGCTTGACCACATCATCCGTAGTCATATCATCGGTTACAATATGTTGTTCAAATTGCACATCCTGAAATGCCTCTAGACATTTAACCGCTTGTTGGTACGTCCACCCACCTAGCTTATCGCCACGTTTGGCTAACCTCTCATGCAATGTATCCATTGAAGTC
Organism: Paenibacillus sp. DCT19; assembly: GCF_003268635.1. Taxonomy (NCBI): domain Bacteria; kingdom Bacillati; phylum Bacillota; class Bacilli; order Caryophanales; family Paenibacillaceae; genus Paenibacillus; species Paenibacillus sp. DCT19. Next base: position 1,876,966 of record NZ_CP029639.1, on the reverse strand, counting down.
ATTAGTGTAAAATGATACAGATTGCTGTCTAATTCACTAAGCCCACGATAAATATATTCGAAGCGTTCTGTATCATAGATTGTCATCGGCACAATTAAATGTTTATCATACTTATGCCTCAGTTCACGGGCGATGGTTACGGTAAGTATTTTCCATAGTTCCATATCCTGAAAATCGTCTGTGTTCTCTTCCTTCATTCTTACGTCCTCTGGAATCACCTTTCGCAGCATATAACCAATCTCTTCAGGGTCAAAGATCATGCTGTTTGGAATTAACGGCTGTAGCTGGTTCGCAGCTGACGTTTTGCCCGCGCCAAATGCTCCATTGATCATCACAATCACGCAAGTCCACTCCTCCGTATCACGCTCGTCGCGTATACATCTTAAGTTCGCTTCATTATTCAGATAAGAGTTGCTCCAACTGCTGCTTCAAACTGTCCATGTTGGCATCCACATACTGATAGAGCATTTCAAATACTTCTTCATTGTCAGATTGCATCAATAATCCTTCCGCTACATGCTGTACTTGTTGCATCACTTCATGAACCTGCTGTCCATGCACCTCTAAGGAATTCGTTACCTCCCCCTCGGACAACCCATTCACATTCTCTCTAAGCTGTGCAGCACTCACTCCGTTCGCGGATAAAATGTCCTGAATACTCTGCATAATCTCTGCATCCGTCTCATTACCGATTCGCTGTAACACCGCTGTCGTTTCACTTATAAATTGCCCACTTGAATTTTCCAAATATCCAGCTATTCCATTCATCGATAATTCGGTGTCTAGTTCAATAAGAAGGATCATTTCTCGTAAGATTTGCGGGATCTCTGTCCCACATTCTCTAATGGTAGCAAATTCAGCGCGGTATAGATCCATCGCTACGTTACCCACCACTTCTTCACCTGACATGGATTCAAGCTGATCCAAAGGTAATAATTGCTGTAATTCTTCTATTAATTGTTTCATTTCTCTGCCTCCAATAATTCTCTATCTATAACGAGCTACCAATGATGACTACTTACCATTCTGCTGACAGTATGTGCCGACACCTCATCCCATCATAGCAGAATATGCTATACAAGTTACTGCTGACAGAGTACCTGCCAGGATAAGAAGCTGATACGCTTCATCGGTGCTTCATACAATTTACAAGAAAACGCAATAAGTTAACGTGCCGTTGACTTCTGCATAATGAACGGTTGTTATGATCTTGGCATCAAGAGTCACGGGAGGATGATCATGCGCCTGGCCTTGTTCACGGATACTTATGCTCCAGATACCAATGGCGTAGCCGCCACGCTCGCACGCTGGAGTACCCATATGCAGCGCAGAGGGATCGAACATCTGTTATTCACTCCGAACTCCATTATCGAGAGCAATGATGATTTTCCGGTGCGACCTGTTGCTAATATCCCTTTTTTCCTCTATCCCGAATGTCGAATTGCTCTACCCAGCAGAACCTCCACCTACAAACAATTGCAGGCATTCCAGCCGGATCTGCTACATATCTCCACACCATTCAATATGGGACTGCTTGGCCTCCGTTATGCTCACAAAAACCATCTTCCCCATGTCGTATCCTATCATACCCACTTCGATCGTTACCTCGAATACTACAGATTAAAAAGCATGATTCCCCTCTACTGGAAGTATGTCCAATGGTTTCACCGCGGAGCCGACGCTACATTCGCCCCTTCACTGGAGACTCTCGAATCGTTGCACAAACAAGGCATTCAGCGATTAAAGCAATGGTCGCGTGGAATTGATTGCAATCTATATAGGCCGGATAAGCGAAATTCAGAATTCCGTATTCGGCATGGGATTACTGCTCCGCTCATCCTGCTCTACGTTGGACGAATCGCGCCTGAGAAGGATATCAGCACACTTACTATGGCGATACAGCATTTACCAGCTGAGCTGCAATCACGTATTCACTGGGTTATCGTTGGCGATGGACCACTGCTCCCCAAAATGCGTCAACAAGCACCGGCAAATGTAACTTTCACTGGTTATCTTCATGGAGATGAGCTTGCTCATATGTATGCTTCGGCAGATCTATTTGTATTTCCTTCCTGTACAGAAACGTTCGGCAACGTCGTGTTGGAGGCTATGGCTTCGGGCTTGCCTGTGTTAGCGGCTAATGCTGGAGGTGTACGGGATCTTGTTGCTGACCATCGCAGTGGCATTTTGTTTGAAGCGGGTCGTGCAGATGCACTCATTCGTGAGATAGGTCTATGGGCAAACCATCCTGAGCAACTCAAAGCCATGGGCAACTATGGGCGAAAGCTTGCACAGCAGCGGTCATGGGAGAACATCTTCGACCAACTTATTGAAGACTATGAGAAGATTATTGAGCAGCGAAATCGACGATTCAAAACAACCTTTTCATCCGCATAGGACTCCCCCTCCAATCTGCCTGCGGCAGATGATTGTACACCGGAACTCCTGCCGCAGGTTACAGCTTGAAGGCGTTTCTCCAAATAGTGAAATTTTTAATGGAAGTTTCTTTTGGGAATTTCTTTTGGACATTCCTTTTTGGAGGTTTCCATTACAAACTTCTATTCAAGGTCTCTTTTAAATCCATGGGATGTGTTTATTATGCCACCTATGTTGCAGGTACTGGTTGGTACCCTGGTGTGGTGTAGATGCGATTCAAAACCGATGTTTGCTGCGTACCGTTAGGTCCGTTCACAACGGTTTGTCCCCAATTCGTCAGCGCGCCTGCTGGGCCAACGTTCAGATCAAGGTACTCCACACCACCACTGTTTCCGTACCAAGACCACGCGAGCCAACCTACTCCTTTTTGCTGAGCATAACTCATAATGGTCGCCTCATCCACGTCACCACTGGTATGCTGGAAGCCAAACTCTCCGACGATAACAGGCACACCAAGAGCGAGCGCTTGATCAATGTTATTTTTTACCGTTGCTGCATCTCCGCCTGCATACTCGTACATATGAATGGAGAAGATTGTGTTTGCGAGCGGATCGGAGTTAAACACATCTAACCCTTTGTTAAAGATCGCCGTTGGGTACTGTCCCCAACCTGCTGTATCTACAACAAGGGTATTGCGGATGCCGGCCTGACGAAGCTCAGGGATGACCTGCTGGTATCCGGCTGCCCATACATCGGTGCCCCATGAACCATACCATTCGTTAGCGATGTTCACGATGACACGATCCTCCTTACCAATTAGAGCCTGCTTGATGCTGATGAAATAATCCGAAGCCTTCTTAAGCTCCGTTATACTATCTGAACCCGTTGCATCATGAACTTCCAGCATGACTGTCAGCTGGTACTGGTCACAGAGTGCCAGAATTCGCTCCACATCAGTTAGCGAGTCCGCTGTCCAGCGACTTCCATTCGATAGCACAATGCGTACCGTATTGGATCCGGTCGCCGCAATGGCTGGAATCGCAGTTTCCAGATCGTTCTTGAACCAGGTATGAGCATGATTTACACCACGCATGACAAAAGGAGCTCCGGTAGCATCTAATAAATTGGTACCGCTTACATGAAATCCTTGCACAGGACTCGCATTTGCCGAAGCGGGATGGGGTGAGTACGCGACAGATACTAACATGAACGACAAGGTTAACAGAACGGCTTTTCGTAACCAACAACCAATAGGCATCAACTAAAACCTCCTTCATGGAATGGGTTAAGCTTCGCTTACGGTATGCATGCACATAGAAGCCATACAGATCACCAACGTTGCGATGTTCCTCTATCACCTCCCGAATACCTTAAATATACTATAAAATGATGAAAAATACTGGAATTATTTAGAATATTTTAAATATTTTTATAGAAATATGTATGTACTCGTTCTATCGCTCGTCATTGCACGAGTGATTCAGCTGTAAAACAATAAAAAAGCATGATTCATTAAAGAACCACGCTTAGTCTAAACCTAGTTTTATAGTTACCTTGACTTGGGTTACCTACTTATTTATTTTGCTATAAGGAACTTTAACATCAACGAATCCTGCAGCGTATGAGGCAACTTCATAAGGATAGAAGCGAATTACGATCCCCTTATCATAGAGGAAAAATGCAGGATCTTGATCCAAGGGGAAATCATTAATATTTTCTTCAAAAATACCCTGGTTTGCATTATACATCGCTCTAAGGGTACTTGAGATGGAGTCTTCTAAATTAGCTAGTTGGTCATCGTTTTGCACGAAATCTTTAAATTTCAGTTCCTTACCCGTTCTAAGATCATAGTTGTAGGACGTTGAGGATGGAAAACCATGTGCTGCTCCTGCATAGATGTAATCCTCGTACACGACAGATATTTTTTCTTTCTGATTAAATTTCACTGTGGCACTTGTGGTGCTTACGGAATACTTTTTATTTTCTTTTTTTATCTTTTTGTCTGCACTCACAATGTTAACGGCATGCACCTTAAACATCTTATTAAGCTTCGTTGTCACACTCTTGTTTCCACCTGTAAGCTCTATGTACGGTTGACCTTTGTAATAAAGTACTTTCGATTTCACTGCAATCGTACCTGCTGCACTTGCGTCCGCTGTAGGTAAGATGATTGTAGTTATTAAAGCAAGAATAAGAACATACACCCATCTGAATTTCATGTTTCACCTCTAGATTTCCACATCGGCTGTGGGATTGTCTGCTTACATATGCCAAACGTAATTATATTAACCATTCCTACTTATCACAAGTGAGATATCAATTGATTTTCACTCCGATATTCACTCTGAAATCCAGAGCTCCACGCTCGTGCCCTGTGCGTTAAGCTTGGTCTTGCCCCCAATCGGGAAAGTAAAATGTGGTGCGGTATGTCCAAAATCGACATCTGCAATAACCGGAATGTGCGTTAATTCCCGCTTGCTGCTTATAATTTTATCTAATAATTGAGGCGTCATTCCTGATGCTTTCTGGAACCTACCAATGACTAACCCTTTCACCTGCTCGAACCCGGGCTGATGAATAAGTGATTGTAAATCCCGATCGAATGTAGACGGATCAGCCATATAGTCATCCTCAACGAACAGGACTGCCCCTTCTAGAGAAGGCATATATTCTGTACCTTGAAGTAGATTCAGTGTACATAGATTCCCGCCAATAACGGTGCCTTCTACCTGTCCTTCGTTCAGAATCACTGGCCCTTGGTTCGTAATAAATTGACGGTTCTCTTGATCCCGATACCACGCATCATCACTCCAATCTACAGAGGGTGTAACGTGAATTGAATCGGCCGATCCTATCATCATTTTCTCGAAAAACTCGACGGTGTATTCGTTGCCATGAAGTATAGCAAACGTCGAAAACGCAGGACCCGAATAGGTTATCAGCCCTGTCTTCGTATAGATAGCGGTACTCAATGCAGTAATATCAGAATAACCACAGAATCGCTTCGGATTGGCTTGGATAAGCGAATAGTCGATATATTGCAGCAACTGATTGGAGTTGAACCCACCTATTGTTGCCAGTATTCCTTTGACTTGTGGATCGGCAAAGGCTGTGTGCAAATCTTGAATTCTCGATTCAATAGAGGACGAAGCAAAATCATCCATTTCATATGCGTTAGCGGAAAAAGAGACGATTAGACCCAATGCCTCCAATCGTTGTTTGGCCAGGTGGATATGCTGCTCTTCTATAATGGAGAGACTTCTCGATGGAGAGATCACACGAACTTCGTCTCCTGGTTGCAGCTTAGGTGCAATCATGGTGTATATTCCTCCTATCTCTTTTTATGATAATGGTATCCTGTGCACAGACCTTTTTGCTTGGACTTTGCAGAGCACTTATGTCCACCATTCTTATCCAATCTACCTGGATGAGCGTAGGCGGATGATGAGACACCCACAAGTACAACTAGAGATAATAAAATAATGACTACTTTTTTCACAAAATCACCCTTCGATCACGCCCTATGCTTTAGGGCTTACTAGATTCCACATCATTCTACATGAAAATCCATAAATAGGATATCATTAGATGAGTTTAAATACGTTCAATGCGTGCGTAATCCCATCCTCACTTGCTTTTCGCGTAACATAGTCTGCACTTAACTTAATGCGTTCTTCCCCGTTCCCCATCGCAACACCAAGACCAACATACTCCAACAGATCGATATCATTCTCTCCATCTCCAAACGCCATCGCCTCTTCTCGGGATATGTTTAGAAATTTGAGTACTTTCTCTGCAGCGGCTGACTTCGAAACCACATTCTCTTCTAGCACATTAGATACGTACTCATGGAAACGCACGAAATTCAGGGATGGAAACTGCCTATGATATATCTCTGCTTCTGCTTGATCTGCATATAGACAGAGACAATAAATTTCACGCTCAAGCGAAGATAGAGTCCCAGGATAATCCATAATGCCCAGCGTGTCTCTTAATGCATCCCTAATACGTACGTCGGTTTCAAAGTTCCCGTTCATCTCAAACGTCTCTGTAAAATAGGAAACACCATGACCATTCTGCTGTGCAAATTCGCTAAACGTTCTTACCATGTCTGGAGAGAGTATAGACTTATGGATCACTTGTTCTCCACTCTTAATAAGGGCACCATTGGCTGAAATGATCGTATCAATGCCCATTCTCCTGAATTCCTCACATAAACTATAGGGTCTACCTGTTACCAGAACAACTTGGATTCCTCTGTTACGCAGCTCTTGAATTGCTCTCTCTGTATGAGGAGATATCGTTCGATCAAGCTCACTTAACAAGGTTCCGTCTATGTCCATAAATACAATTTTAATGATTTCGTGAATGTGCTTTTTCTTGTCCACCAAAGAAACCTCCTAATATTTGCAAATGTACTGTAACATAATTGACATTGCCCCGTTGTCTTAAGAGAAGGAGGAGGAAACTTGAAATGAGGAGTGATCTATATGCCGAACTATTCAAGCAGTACCAATCCTCCCTGCATCTCTATCTCTACCGCATGTGTGGATCTCAGGAGACCGCTGAGGAGTTAGTTCAAGAAACCTTTTACAGAGCTATGGTATCTATGAAAGCCGAGCATGCAAGTTATGCCAGAGCGTGGTTGTACAAAGTTGCCCGGCACTTATTTATCGATTGGTATCGTAAACAACGTGGTGAACTACAAATGAATCGGGAACTGGAACAGCAAGGCGCAGAAAATACATACCGTTCCCCAGAGGAAGTGCTTAACGCACGTGAACGAACCATTCGTATTCAACAGGTGATGAAGAAGCTTCCCGAACAGTATCGAACCATATTGTTACTACGAGAAATGAACGAGCTATCTTATAAGGAGCTTTACGAAGTTTTGGATATGAATATGAACCAGGTCAAGGTTAACCTTTTTCGTGCCAGAGAACGATTCAAGGCAGAGATGCTTCAAATGAAAGGAGACGAATGAGAATGTCTAATCACACAGAACATGATGAGCAGCGTGTCCTTCAAGAAGAAGATTTCGAGAATCTTCAACCTGAATGGGGTCAAAAGCAGTTCAAACGCATGGTATGGAAGACAAGATGGAAGTTTTTCCTTAACGCAGGAGGTGCTTTATTTCTTGTATTTATCGTCTACCATATCTATGTATCATCACTCCATATCTACTTCGATCAATCAAAAGTACGCAATGACTTCCTACGTTCCATCGTATCTGTTGTAGAGATGCACGGTGATGGGCTACGTGTAGAAAAACCCGTTCATGAAGCTTTTGAGGTTAGTCCGTTTCTAACTCAAAAAGCGAATCTGAAAATATATCGACAAGTAGGCTCATGGGAAGTAATCACTGGAGAGATTGAAGCCGAACTAAGTATCAGCGGCAAATTGAGCTATACGATTACCAATACAGGAGCATATATGAACGGCAACAATACGGGGCCATTTTTCCTCCCATACTCTCTTGTGTCTGACCAGGCTGCTCCCACCACTGATTCGAGTGATAGTAATCATCTGAACAGACTTGCTAAAATTGATGATGGGCATGTCGCAGAGCTATCCCTATCCGTGAAAAATCTAATATCTCCAGAACAATTGATGAAGCTTCTTGCCAATTACGATGTTGGGGTAACCGCTATGCCAGTCTATGCAGGTGAATTGAAGGAGTTAGATATCTCCTATTCACGCTCGGGTATGTACGACTATATGACGCCTCATCTAACGCTCAAACCTCTTACCTTATTCGGAGAAACTGGTTCTAGTTGGTATGCCTATTTTGCACCAGACGAGGCAGAACAGATGCAAGAGCAAGTTCAAGCGATGATGTCTGATCTGGAGTGGATGACTAATCATGTACAATACAATGGTTCGGATGTGGATCAACAACGTCTTGCCTATTTGAAAAACAATGGTGTGCAAGTCTATGGCGCTGTCGTTACAGGTCCTGTACGTGAGCTGGAGAAAATAACAAAGCTGCCGGAATTTCATCAATTCCAACTAAATCGCGTAGAGATATGGAATTGGAATTAAGCCATTGTAAAAAAAGAGATGATTCCTGTTCGACAGAGGATCATCTCTTCTTGTTTGTATGTTATTTGGCTGCAAAATCCTTCACGTCACACAGCCAGATCATATGATCTGTGCCTTCTCCCCAGTGATCTTGTAACACGGTGTGAGGCTTACCGAATTTCCTTTTCCAGCGCTGTTGGGCATGTTTATAACCACTATCCAGACAGAACTTATCCAGACCACGCCGCTGAAGTTCACCGATTAACGCCTGAATTAGAGCAGAACCGATCCCCTGACCTTGTAGCTCAGGTAAAATGTACAACGTACCCAGTTCACCGATATCTGCCAGTTCCTGATTAGTGCCCTTACGAATTAACTCACTACAAGGCGCAAAGGATATCGTTCCAACGACTGTATCTTCCCTCTTCGCTAAGAGAAAGAACATCGTTTCATCCTGATTATGGCTTTGTTGCAAGACCATTTGGAGCAGCCTTTTTTTGTCATTCACTTCATTCCAGAAGTCATCATGTTGAGTATCCAAACCTTCATCCTGAAACGCAGCTCGAATGGCTATCTCAAACACAAGATTGGCACCATCCACATCCAATGCAGTTAAGGGATGAATGGTTATCAGGTGATTCATACGTCTAATTCTCTCCGTTTCAATTCAACATTCACTCGTTCAGCTTGCAGCTGTTCAAATAATTGCGCTAGGTCTGTATGAAGCGCTGGCTGCTCTTGAACAAGCAATTCAATGTAGGTTGAACCCGTTTCATAGAAAACAAGCCGACTGAACGGTTTCTCTGTTCCCACATGATTCTGTTGCAATTCGAACTTTGCCCGGATTAGATTCTCAATATACCGAGCGTAGCCTTCATTCCACTCCAGCCAGTTCCAGAATTCACCCGCTTCTACGCTAAGTGAGCTGAACAACTGTGTTCGAATCTCTCTTATCTGCTCAAGATCCTTATGTTGCAGCGCAAGATGAAGCTCGTCAATGATACGAACAATGACCTCATCGTCATAAGGAAACTCGTAGTCGATTTCCCAGCTTACCCGTTTTCGCTGCTCCATCGTGCTTTTGATACCAATACGCCCGCCAACTTGCTCTCTGTACTGTTCATACACATAACAATGGACGAATTCATGAAACAGATAGACCTTCTGTTCAAAGCTTTGGAACACCGCATCGGTAACGACCGCACATACACGCCAATCCATATGAGGTATTGGAAATGCTGCCATACATTCCTCTGGAATGTTCATGTCATCTGGAACGGTTTTGACCCATTCATACTGCTGTGTATTTATAGAATAATCGTAGATATATAGAAGAGATTCGTAGGCTACAACCACTGGATAATACTCTGCAAACATTGGATGTATGCTTACCAGATCTTTTTGAATCACCTGTAGCTCATTAATTTGTTCTAAAAAGGTATCCATATCATTAACCTCTCTTAAATGGAGTGATAATGCAATCATACCAATAAAAGATCAATAAAACACTGAGAGAAAAATGATAATTCTATTTCTATTGCCGATCCCCGCGCTTCTCGCTTAGATAAATATCGAGTGCCTTGATTCCCCGATGTCCAAGTCTAATAAATACAATAAGACCATATAGAACAAGCCCCGCAACTGCAAAATAATATAACATGACCAAAGATGTAATGAAGTCAAAACTCATCATCGTACCTCCTGCTAAAATATAAATTAAATCGTAGTGTTATATATTAGCACATTTTTCCTAATCAGGCATTTTGATATATCCTGTATTCTGTAACACATATGCCGTAATCGGATTGATCTCTGGAATTGGTTGGCATAGATCAAAGTAACGCAGTTCCAATCCCTCATCGTCCATAATACGGGGTTCCCCTTCTACGTCCAATGCCTCATATACAGCCATCACATTATAGATCTCGTCACCGTGTGGATAGCGATAATACATGTCCTGTCCTGAAAACACAGTAATGAGTCGATACGCTCCCGCTCTCAAGCCTGCTTCCTCATACAATTCACGCGCAGCTGTTTCCTCCAAGGATTCACCCAGCTCCATGGAACCTCCAATCGTTCCCCAGTCCAGACTGTCAGTGCGTTTCTGCAAGAGCAAATGTCCCTGTTCGTTGAACACCAGCACACAGGAGCCTGTTAAAATTAATGGTCGCGAGCCCAACAGTGTCCTTAGTTCCGTGATATATCCCATAGGCTGCCTCCTTCCTCCGTAACCAAACTACATTTATTCCGAGGTTAGTTGTGGCGCTGGCTTCGCTAAAATCCCTTGATCGACAGAATCCTGTACAATCTCCTGTACGTATGCCCACAACGTCTCGGAACCTCTCTCGACTTCACGGTTTCGATTCAATACCTGTTCACTGGTGATGTTGTTCTTCATCCAGGTATCTCCTTCATTCTGATGATTATGTATGACTGGTTGCATACGATCCAGTGATGAAGCAAATGCAGCTTCCGGCGTTTCTTTTGCTTCAAACTCTAACCACAGGTTCATTAATTCTTCCGCTTGAGCCTGTGGCAACATTCCAAATAATCGGTTGGCGGCCTGAATCTCCCGCTCATATTTATCCGTATAACCTACCGTATCATAAGCAAATGTATCTCCCGCATCGATCTCTACCAGATCGTGAACCAGTAACATCTTTAACACTTTAAGCAGATCCACATCCTGATTCGCGTGACCTTGTAAGATCACAGCCATCATTGCGAGATGCCAGGAATGCTCCGCATCATTTTCACGTCGATCACCATGAATAATTCGGGTCTGTCGTTCAATCGTCTTCAATTTATCAATCTCAATTAGAAACTGCATTTGCTGTTGTAACAATTCATTCATGTCCATTCTCCTTCACATAACAAAATAACGATACGCCCAATTATGACGATAATGGATACCAATATACGCTGTAATCAAAATCGAAAACCATTCCTACACGTTCAGCCAATCGAACCGAACCTGTATTATCCGGACTACAATCCCAATACGGCTGAAGACCCTCACGCCTGCACGCTTCTACAAAAGCTTTTGCTACAACAGCAGCATAGCCCCTGTTCCTATACGCCTCCACAGTTTCAATATCAATAGCATGTGTCTGTCCTGCAACAAATCCTGAGAGACAGATACTCATAATTTCATTGTTCTGTTCATGAACTAACATATAACCGAAGCCATGCTGCAAAAAGTCATCAACTGTACTCCAAAAGTAAGTAATCTTGTCCTCCAGAAAGGATGAATTAGCGAACTTGAGATCATGTATAAGCGCAGAATCTACTCTCACAAATTGGACAGCCTTCCCATCTAGTTGATAAACATCAGCAGCGGTCTCTTCAATTCCTCCCACACGTTCTGTTCCTTGTGGAGAATGGAATCGATATACATGCTGATTATCACTGGAGAGTTCTCGCTTACCTGCCATGTTACGCAGTATCCCTTCCCAGCGTCCATCCTGTACGCCAATTTCCACGGAATCGAGTGTTAAATCTACTAGTTCAGGTTCAATATCCGTTGTCATAAATGCAGATAGTTCCTTCGCAAAAGATTCGCTCTGCGGATCTCCGATCAGTTGAAAGCCGCTTTGTCCCTGAATCCACACGAGCGCAGCCTTGATATCGGAAATATCATCAACATAAATGCGGCCCGGATTAAAGCCGAACAATACAGCCCGTACCTCAAGTGTGCTATGAGTGTCGATAATATGCTGCACCTTATGGAAGTCCTGGCGTTGAAGCTCAGTAATCATCTCTATCTCTCCAATCCTTCCTTCACGATGTTGAGGAAATAGGTTTGGTGCTCCGGATGGCATGCAATGAGGTAGGGCTCAGGATGGCTTTTCTCAAAAGGCTTTCCTTCAAAGTTCATAACGACCGCCCCTGCTTCTTGAGCCATAAGTAGCCCTGAATATAGATCGTCCCCTTCCGAGTTATAGAGGATAATGCCATCAATATGCCCTTTGGCGAGCATACACCACTGTAGTGTCGGTGCCCACAGTCTCATCATCCGTTTGAAACGAACATCCACATGCTGACGTAAGTTAACCGCTTGCATTTCATTCTGCACTTGATGGCCTTGAATCCAGCCGATTGTACCTCTATGAATATCTTCTCTCTTGCTTACGGCTAACTTGACCTGATTACAATATGCTCCTTTTCCTTTTGAAGCCACATACAAACGATCCACCAAAGGCTCGTAAATCACTCCAAGGACTGGCTCTGCGCGATACATTAACGTGATCGAGATAGAGAACACAGGTAACCCTATAGCAAAATTATTGGTTCCATCTAGCGGGTCGATCAGCCACAACCATTCATTGCTCTGACCATTATGACCTCGCTCTTCACTGTGAATCGCATGATTCGGGAAAGCTTCGGTGATCGCTTCCCATATGATTCGTTCGCTCTCATAGTCTGCTGCCGTAACGACATCACCATAGCTTCCCTTTTGAACGACACAGGTTAATTGGTCAAATGAATCTCTTACAACTTGCCCTGCCATACGAATCACTTTCTCTGCTAACGTTTGAGCTACATATAAGGTCTGTTCGATGTTCTCACTCCGTTCCAAGGTTGGAATTTAAGTTTACTTACAAAACTAACAAATTCACTCAAATAAAGTAGAAGGACGATCGAACAATTCCTTATACTTTATATTCATAAATCCGTGTCTCCTCATCATCTAGCAAATAACCTTTGCCGATATGAGTCCAGTTATTTTGCTCATAGTAGTCGGTTAGATCTGTGCAGAGGTACAGCTTGTCGTAACCTTTAGTCTGCACTTCACGAATCGCATGGTTCTGTAGTTGTTCGCCAAGCTTCTTCCCTCGGTATTCAGGCTCTACATAGAGACAGGCAAACCACGGAAATAGATCCTGCCGGCTGTTCAGATCACTACGTAATAACGCGTACCCTCCAATAATCCGTTCCCCATCCAACATCACATAAAATCGAGGCACATCACTCTCCGTTTCAACCGAACGCTCCATGCAATCTCGATAGAAATGAAAGCTCGTTTCTGTTCCCCACTGCCTCCAGAAATACTGCACAGCATCTTGTACCCGTTCTGGCTTCTGTCTAATGTCAACGATCTCAAACATTCCTCACCACTCCTTACTTTTCTTGTTTCGTTGCCTTCATGTTGTTAGACTCCTTCTACACCTGTGTCTGCAAAGAATTCACTCTTGAGGATCGAGAAGAAGTACTGATCAACATATTGATCATTCCAGAATAATTCTTCTCTGAAGATACCTTCCCGCTTCATACCCACCTTCTCCATCAGAAGGGCTGACCGTTTATTTTGTGCATTGCACATCCCAACCACTTTGTGAGCCTGTACTTCTGCAAAGGCAAATTGAAGCAACAACCGAGTGGCTTCGTTCGCATAACCTCGGCCAGTATAATCCGGCAGCATACCGAACCCTAATTCCCAGCTCTTCCGAAAATCAACATAGCTCCATATCTGCACAAGTCCAATCGGCGTGTTCTCAGCATTGCCCACACGTCTAATGATAAAATCGTAAGCATAACGATCTACATTTGTAGGAAATTGTTCTCGATACTTCTCCCTTACCTTCTCTACGTCTGACTCTATACTCTCTTCGTACACCCAGATGCTCGGATCACATTCCAGCCTACACAGAAAATCAAGATCTTCCTCCGTTGCTTGCGTAATTCGCACATGCTTACCTATGTATTCCATAACGCCCCTCCATCGCATTCAACTATCTAGCTGATACGCCCTCAGCAAATCCATCCATAAATCCCAAAATAAACGCAGGCCCCATTGTGATTAGCATCAAGGTAAGACCTGCTATCCCCCACCCAAATAAAACTTTGCTTTTTCTTCGTTTCCCAATAATGAGTAGTAGTGCAGTTACTACGATGACACTTAATGCATAAACTGACATAATTGAACCTCCCAGATTAAAATCTTATTATTATGTACAAGTTACATATTCCCTCTAAACGAAACATGCAACTGACTTGCTAGACCTAATCAATCCCAGCAAACTTCCAACGAGCAGAGTCTCCCTCGTCCTTGATTTTAGTGAACACATACATACTCAGCGATTCTCTTCCATCACCTCTAACTTCTTCGAGGAAAACCAGCCCTTCGTACAATGTTCGTTGCTCTTTAATGGTAAGATCACTCGTGAACATAACGTTCTTTATCTTATAACTTGGTATGCTAGAAACACCTGATTGCTTCTGAAACAATTGTAAATACTGCTGTTCATCCTCTTCCCATAAATAACGTATTCGAGCGTTGATTAGTTGTATAATTTCAAGTTCGTCGCCTGAATAGTTCGTTTCATCCAGATACACAGGTTCTTCTTCTACCGGCGCAACAACGACATCACTCGATGATTCGTTCTCTGAAGTGATCTGTTCTGTTTCATTATTGGTCGCTCGCGTTGAGCTTGATTCTCGCACACGTTCACTTGTAGATTGATCTTGACAGGCAGTTATTACGAGAACAACGAGTACCAGTAAAAGCACACTTACCTTCCGCATCTCTCGACTCCCCCTTCTATAATACGGAAAAACCAAATTACCCAAGAGCACTTTCCCAACTTTGGAACACACGTTACGACCGGATGTATGAGAAACTTCTCTGTTCATTATTTCGTTACTATTGTTAAATTTTCTCTATAGTACATCATAACCCATAATGTGGAATTTGCGAATATCCATACGATCCTGCCATATATGGCATAACAAAATACGCCACGAAGCATGATTGAAATCATACCAAGGGCGCATGGCAGTAAACTCTCTTTTGCAGTTTCATAACTGAGAAAACAATAAAAATTTGTTCACTCGTCATTGATCAATTTTAATACCAGGACAGATTAAGATCGATCAAATAGCATTTTCAGAATACCGAACGCCTTGATATTTATATCATTACCTTCAGCATCCGTATAATGCTTGTCATAGAAGGTATAGATTCCAGCATGCTGGATAGTACCCCTACGGTTTTCAATCTTCTGATCCACACCATTCTTGGACATCACATACTCTCTACCCATCTCGGGAGAACTCGTATAACGAATACAATGTTCCTCCGCCAACCACTGGTCATAATCTGCTTCATTGGGATTCGTAAACACTAAAATTAAAATGGCCAATAGAACAACAAGGATAACGTTTCTACCTTTTTTATTCATGTAACCTCCTTATCTATTTCAGTATTCGATTTAATTCTTCCACTTTTTTCTTGTTATCCATTTTAGCATAAAAATAAAAAGCAAGGATATGCAGCACAATGGATAGTAACCACATCCCAGGAAACCAAGGTGCGATCACATCAAACATATCTGGTGAATATAACCAAACCATCGCCATTCCACCGAGTATGTTCACTGTAGATGTAATGACAATATTCCATACCGGCTTGAGAGTAAAATAGTTCCATAATGCATCATACATAACCCCGAATATTAGCGCTGCAATAACAGCAATTCCAGCAACATTCCATAGATAAGTCAACCGAATGGAATGGTTCGGATCAAAAACCGTTAACAGAAGCGTCACCCATAACGAAGTCAATGTGAATACTTGAAAGAACGATTGGCGTAGTTGTTGTATCATACTAATTTCCCCCTGAATTGTTTGATGTAATACCGACTGACATAATAGCTGGAGCCGTCCACAAGCTCGACTTGAATTCTGGCCTGCTGGGTTGCTGCGAATGTTTGGATACAAGCTGTGTTAATAATCGTTTGATTATTAATTCTCACAAAATGCTGATCACGTAGATCCTCTTCCACAAACTTCAGACGTTTAGGGAGCAAGTAGTGCTCACCTGTGATCAGACGTACACTGCACAACCGATCTTCCGACTGGATGACAGCGATCGAACTGAGCTTAATCTGCACATTGCGGTTGTTTTTAGCATTGATGACCACAATCTTTGTATCCATTTGATGAATAGCTTCTCGGATCGAATCCCAGTGCTGTTGTTCCTCTGGATGTGTAACAATCTTGGCTGTACTTCGATCAAGCAATGAACTGATCTCAAATATAAGCTTCACGTAAATGTCCCTCCTCTTACGACTCATCATACATGCCGAACTAAGCTATAACTACGATTCCGTGTTTTGTTGCAAGAACTTGCAGGTTTGTTGCAATTTGCTTCCTCTCTATACCAAAAAAGGCCACTCTACAGAGCAGCCTCTTAATCCTCATTCTCATCAAAAACATAACAACGATCCATAAAGTTAATGTTCTTAGCTATCTCATCAACCTTACTAGCAGACACGCCATCCTTAACTAACTTGCCAGAAGTATCGTATACGCGGACGTTAGTCCACATCAACTCCAGTGCTTTGGCACTCCGATCTGCACTGGCTCGATCCTCATATGACCAACGAACACGATGCCTGATGTGCTCGGGAATCCACTGAGACCTGAACTTCTTGAGTTTCTTGTATGAGATATACTTCTCAATGCGCTTGCCACCTTTGGCCATTCCATAAACCTTAGGACTCTCAGCCATGCCATGACAATATAAAATAAACACCTTGGCACCAGTTCGGAGCTGGTTGTCTATAATCACGTTAGCAATGACAGCGTACATGAGCTCCCTCCCCTATCCCATTTTATAATGAAAAATAAACTGGAGAACTTGCCCTTTCATCATTCGTCTACCTGTATCCACGAACCCTGCTTTGAGATATAACTTCTGGGCAGGGATGTTACCCTCATTCACGGCCAGTATGATCTCATTCACATCTGGAACAAGCTTTTGCACAAATGACGGCAATACTTGCATAGCTTCAAGGCCATACCCTTTCCCCTGATATTCGGTTGAGATTGATAACGCCCGGATCAGAAGACTTGTCTCACGATCAACGTGTTCATCTGCATATTCAGAGTATCGGTGCAAAATAAAGAAACCAACTACCGTATCTTCATGCAAAATAACGATGGGGTATTTATTTTCATTCTGAATCGCTTCCTCGATCACTTCCGCAGGCATTGCGGTAAATCGGAACTGTTCACCTGTGAGAGAAAAATCCGCTAATGCATCATCATACTGCCGATCATACCGTGTGAGACGGATTGAATTCTTCATATTCCGAATCAGCGCTCCTTTATCTGACTTCTATGCGTTTAGTGAATTAGCTGATAGATGAGTGTGCCTATGTTTTTGCCTAACGTATAGATTAGATTAATTGCGATAGCAGATAATATAACTGCCGATGCCCTTGGATATTTGCGCATTAGATCAGTAATTTCCGTTATGTATTTCGTCATGTTATTATTCGTCCTCTCATTTCATAATTCCCGATTGCTGATATAGCTCCCTAATCTCATTGGCTGTATTCGTGATAAACTCATTCACTAGACTTAACGATATAACGCTTGGATCTTCTATTGGTTCATGTTCTGGTGTCTTGAGAAATTGCCATTTCTCATCTCGATACTGATAGACTTCATGCTCTCGTAGACCACCTAAGTCGAAGGCTCGACCTACTTTTAGCTTATCTATCCATTCGTTTGCGCCATCCTGCTGTAGGATAAGGAATTCCAGCTTCGTGACATCCTTGGTATAGATCTTTCTACCTTCTGGAAGAGTCTCATATGGCGGATAGATATTGAACGTCCAGACTCGATCCGTGTAAATATGCGCAATGTAACCGCACAAGTAGTCCATAAATCGTTTATCCTGCATCGCTTGTTGTCTGTTCATCTCAAAATAATCCTTCAGTTGCTCGTCAGTAACAAATACATGTTCTTCAATCATCAAGTGTGTTTTGGCTTTGTCAGCTCTAGTGATATTGCTTCTAACATGAATCGAATCTGGTGCAATACTGCCTAATAGAAATTCAGGTGATGGATTCGCTACTAGACGAGATGCAACGGCAAAGTGAACCATCGGCCAAGGCATAGGACCACTCCTTTGTTTTTAAATTATACCATCTGAACAATGATATATCTTAAATTATATTTCTCGGTTTCCGTCTCACTACTGGGGATCTCTTCATCTAATAGTCCCGTTTCAATAACTCGCATCCCAGCAAAATGCTGAATTAAGTCCTGTTCTGTAAAGAAATGAGCTGCTTTTCCCTCTTTATATTCATATGTATTGTCCTCCAGCACGCTTCCACGCCCATTGCGTTGATCCTGATCAGAGAAACATGTGAAGTACATGATGCCTTGATCACGTAATTGTTTCATACTATTGTGAATCAGTTTCATCCGATCTTCCATTAGAAACAGATGTAGCACATTGTAGCAGTATATTGCATCCCATTTATTCTCTAAATTGAACGGTTCTAAAATAGAACATTCTATCACTCGGGTCTTCTCATCCCAGCCCTTCGACATTTCAATTGCTGACTTAGAGAACTCCAGACCCACAACTGAAAAGTGGCAAGACAAATGTCGGGTATTGCGACCATAGCCCGATCCGGGTACTAACACCGTTTGAACGTTATAGCTTGCGAATACGTCCATCGCATGATTAACCGTTCGGCTTGGCTCTTCCCCCACACCATCTCTTTGCTCTCAAATCTTTTGTCCCAGTAAACTTTCATTATTAATCATTTCCCCCTTTCTTGGAGTTGCAGATCACACAACCCAAACAGGACAGATACACATCATGTTGTGCACACTTAGGATAACCTACAGGGATTGTCGGTTCGTAATCATCTTCTTCATCAAGCGTAGTCCATTCTATATATTGTTGTTCATCGACATGACTCTGGTCGAACGCCTGCAACATCGTGGAGAAATGATCAAGTGTCACATAGCACCAATCTTCACTAGGCTCATAGTCTAACATCTGCCACTGAGTTTTCTTTCTCGCCCCATCAATCATCCGCAACATAAACTGCTTCATAGGTTCAAGATCATGTTCTAACCAGGGCATTTCGTCCAGATCGAATCCCACTGTTCCACGTCCAATGATATTCTGATCTCGCTGTGCCAACCAGATGACAAATTCCTTCTGCCGATCTGTCTCCGCGATATGAGAACCACTGAGGACTAGAATCTCGATAAAAACAGAAGTTCCAGTATTGGTCATCCGCAACGATTCAACCAGATGTGCTGCCGATCGAGGCATTGCAATTTCATTCATGCTATCCCGTCCTCCTCGGGTCTATTTCAGTTCATGTAGACTCATAATAAATTGCTGAATCTCAATTGCATACTTCTTCTTTTGTTCATATCTTGGGAAGTGACCACTTTCTTCAATAGTAACGTAAGTTCTTTTCTCCCCGCCTTGAAGAAAACAATCCACTTGATGGTCAGTTGTTACCAGATCACTTGATTCATAATATACGTAGTTATCTTAATCACCTGATCACTTTTTTCTTCATCATAACCCATGAAATGGAAAATACGAAGTGGTTCTATCCTCAACGTTTCCTATAAATGGAGAGTTCAGCAAGTCTATATTACATAAAAATCCCTCTAATGCAGCAGTTGAATGTTGTTCAAACTGCCTACTTTAGAGGGAAGAATTCTATTTCATTTAAGTTAGAATGTAACCTTAGACCATATTTATTTCGCGTTCAGTTTCCCATTCTCCAGATAGAGAACCTGATCACAGAGCGATAGGATGCGCTCATCATGAGTTACCATGACAGCACTTTTCTGTTGCTCCTTCGCTTGCTTCGCAATCAGGCTAACGACATCATGCCCTCGCTCTGCATCTAGACTAGCTGTTGGCTCATCGGCGAGTAGAACCGCTGGATCATTCATTAAGGCTCGCGCAATGGCAACACGCTGACGCTCCCCACCTGACAACTTGTCCGGATATGCGGTTCTCCTTGCTGATAAGCCCAGCGTATCAAGTAATGCGGCTGCCCGCTTAGAAGCTTCACTCTTATCCACTCCCGCCAGCTTGGCGACCAAAATCAATTGTTCTTCAACTTTCAGATACGGAATTAAGTTAGCACTTTGAAAAATGAATCCAATGTTCCGAAGTCGAATATCTGCAATGTCTTTCGAAGCTTTACCCGTAATCGACTTTCCATCTAGCAATACCTGCCCCTGCTGGGGTTCCAGAAGAGCACCAGCGATGGATAGGAATGTACTCTTACCTGAACCAGATGGCCCCATGATTGCCACCAATTCCCCTTCAGCAACCTCAAGATCTAACTCATTCAGTATTACTCGTTCACTTCCACCATCTTCAAAGGTTCGTCTAATTCCCTGCAGTACTAGTCTATTTCTCATGCTGCCGTCCTCCCAATCGCATCCAAGGCATCAATTTTGGCTACTTTCCATACCGAAAATAACGAACCTGCCAGTGACATAACAACAAAGGAGACACACGTCAAGGCCAGCGTAGAGAAACCTAATTGGAAGGGCATAGTAGCTGGTAAAACGGACTCAAAGGCTTGAACCAGAAGCACACTTATCAACAAACTACCGACAGATAAAACCAATACCTGTAGTGCCACACTTTTTGCCAAATAAGCAGTACTTGTGCCAATGGCTTTTAGAATGCCGAATTGACTCGTTTTCTGAATCGTAATCACATAGAAAAATACCGCCAGAACAAAGGCAGAGATAACAAATAAAAAGGCAATCATCATGACTAGTGAGCCCTGCTCTTCTTTGTAACCGGGGATAGCCGATATAGCTTCAGATTTTGTAATCACTTCTGTTCCAGGCATAGCTTTCACGACGTTCTCAATCTGATCCGCCGAAGAGTCCTTCATCGCTATGGCATTGTACACGATGCTCTCTGCTGCATTATCAGTACCTTGAGGTGTGGTTGATCTTGTTTGTAGGTTAAGCCAATCCTGCTCATTCAAGAACACAACCGGAGAATGACTGAAGGACTCATTTTCCACAAATCCACTCACCGTCCATTGCATACCCGAAGCTTGATCCTCAATAATGCTGCCTAGCTGAACCCCTGACTCAGATAACTTCCGGTCAACCATCACTTGTCCTACCTGTTGTTCAGAAATAGGAGATCCTTCGCTGACGGTTGGCGATAACCAACCATCGGGATTCACCATGAACAAGGTCACATCAACCTTCTTCGTATCTCCTGCTGGAATGACGGTCGTCATCTTCACACCAAGTGGCTCTGCATTACTCTCACCTACGGTAAGGCGAGCTTGATCCAGTTGGTTCTTGTCCAGTTGAGACCTGGTGAACCGATGATTCGAATTCTGCTCCAATACAAAATGAGTTGCCGTCATATTCTTAACAGAAGCTGCATTATCATATGCCAGCCCCTGTGCAAGACCGGTGACAAACAAAACCAGAAAGGCAACAAGCACCATAATCGTAGCAATTAAGGCATACCGCCCTTTAGCAAATCTCATTTCTCGAATAGCCAAATACATTCTGCTTCCCTCCTTCGTTATGACCTCAGTATAGGAAGCGAAAATGAACGGCAAATGAACAACATGTTACAGTTGAGGCAATATAATAGTGAAGTGGGTTCCCTCTGTTGTACTCTGTACTTCAATCGTTCCTCCGTGAATTCGAACAATCTTGTGGACAATAGCCAGTCCCAGACCTGTACGACCAGAAGCACGTTCGCGCGCACGATCTACACGATAGAAACGATCGAACAAAAACGGTATATGTTCTGGAGCGATGCCATCGCCCGTATCTTTAATGGTAATGATGCATTGTCTATCTACTTCCTCAGCATAGATTGCAATACTTCTCCCCTTCGGTATGTGATTTACCGCATTGCCGATCAGATTCATCCAGACCTGCATAAGCAACACATCATTCCCCCGGATCAGAATTGAATCCGGCACAGACATTTTCATAAGTAATTCCTTCTCTTCAAGCTGCCATTGTAACACTTGAACCGCTTGGCGAATGTGATCCTTTAGGGAGAATGTACTCTGAGTCAATGTTTCTTGTCCTTGTTCCAATGAAGAAAGTAATAACAGCTGTTTACTAAGCAAGGAAAGATGACGACTCTCTTCCTCGATAATAAATGCGTAGTGTTTACGTTCTTCTAGCGAGAGATCGCGCTCAGCAAGCACCTTGGCGAATCCTTGAATCGAAGTAAGTGGTGACTGAATTTCATGGGATACGTTGGATACAAACTGTTGACGTCCCTGCTCCACTCGTTCCAGTTCACCGCTCATCGTCATGAAATGTTCAGCCAATTGTCCAATCTCATCCCGCCGTTTGGTAGGTAATCTCAGGTTGTAGTTTCCTTGCGCGATTCGTTTGGTTGCATCGGTTAAACTTTCAATTGGCTTGACTAAATACCTTGTACTAATTAAGAAAAGGGCAACACTTATTCCTACCGTCAACAATCCGATCAAGGCAAAAAATATGCGTAACTCCCCAAATTGCAGCATGACATCTGGACGTATAAACAAGGCATACTGTTGATTATCGACCTGCATCGGCACGCCTACAGTATTGCTTAATCGATTATCGAAAAAGCCTGTAATAAAGGGTTGATTAGGGAATTTGGCAACGCCATGGTAGACATCACCAGCAAGAACCAGCTTAATCGATGACTGATCCAGATCCCTTTCCCGGAATTCACGACCATAATATCGCTCATCCGCTTGACCATCTGTAACATAGATTTCATAGCCAAGTGCTGCGGCGTTATGCAAATAAGAATCCATACCTTCGGGCTGTTGTTCTGCAAATCGTTTTATTTGTTGCGCAATGCCAACCAACTTTTCATCATTAAACGGTTTTAATTTGACATGATAATAGATATTAGAGAACAGAAAACCTAGAATGCCACTAACTGCAATAACTGCGATGGTAATCATGAACACCCGGAAGTATAACGATGATCTCAAGGAATCTTCACCTCAATCTTATAACCGATCCCCCGTACCGTTTGAATAACGAAATCATCCACATATTCAGCAAAACGCTGACGAAGCCGCTTAATATGTACATCTACTGTACGATCATCTCCCTCATAGTCCGCTCCCCACACAAGACGAATTAATTCATCTCTAGAGAACAGTCGACCCGGAAATTGGGCAAGCTGAGAGAGCAGTTCGAATTCCTTCATGGGCAAGAATAGAATGGATTCGCCATCCGTGACCTCAACATTTTTACGATCAATGACGATTCGATTCATTCGGATCATATCACTGGAAGTACGATTGTAGCGACGGAACAATGCCTTAACTCGGAAAACCATCTCTTCTGGTTCGAATGGCTTCGTCACATATTCATCCGTACCCTGGAGGTAGCCTTGCTTTTTATCCAAAAGCTGGTCCCGCGCCGTGAGCATGATGATCGGAATGTCGTAATTTTGCCTAATAACATTACATAGTTCGAGCCCATCCATCCTTGGCATCATAATATCGATGATGGCCAGATCAATACTGTTCTCTCTTAACCGTTCAATGGCTTCTACACCATCCTCTGCCTCAATCACTTGATACCCTTCTTTGGTCATGACATACCTTAAAAGCGCCCGTATATGGGCATCATCATCAACTAGGAGCAAATGCTTCATAATTACGTTCTCAGACCCCTTACCTATCAAATTTACGCATACTTATTACTTTGAATACAGGATACCTCTTCGATGTAAGAAATTGATCCCCTCCACCTTATACCACTGCATAAATTCATTGGTCACATGTTCATGCCTTAAGATGCCCATATAATCGGTGCCCGGCATTCGAGGCTGATAATCTGATTCAATGGTATAGAGGTTAAAATGAACTTCATCTTCATCCTCTGTAAATTCCGTCTGCTCCAATACTGCAATAACTTCCATCTTGGGTTAGAAATTGAAATCCATCTCGCTCCACGATATAAAACGGATAGTTGAGATGATTTAATACGATCCGTTGCTGGAACTCTTTTAATTCATCTGGAATTGTATCTATATACTGTTCTGCTGCGGTCTCATTATCAAATATACCCGAGATCCAGCTTCGCATGCCCTTATTAGCCACAATAATAAACATGACGCTCCTCCTTGCTACTCTTGTATAAAATGTCCGTGTTTTATTGCATAGCATATACTCTTGTAGCTACAAAAAAGGAACCGACCAAGGCCGATTCCTATCAAGTCTACACTTATTTCACCAAATAATCGATTACAAGATAGGACACTACGTTACGATCCCGAAGCGCTGAAGTTATCGCATCCGAGTGTGCACTTAGAATCCCATTCTGTAATAGAACCGGCTTGAAACCTCGTTCCTCTGCTCCATGATACGTAAAAGTCACGCATTCCTCTACCGCAAATCCGGAGATA
Organism: Paenibacillus sp. DCT19; assembly: GCF_003268635.1. Taxonomy (NCBI): domain Bacteria; kingdom Bacillati; phylum Bacillota; class Bacilli; order Caryophanales; family Paenibacillaceae; genus Paenibacillus; species Paenibacillus sp. DCT19. The sequence continues at coordinate 1,852,365 of NZ_CP029639.1, read as the reverse complement.
ATGACCAGCTCTACATTCTGACTTTGCAGCACCTGCTCCAGTTCCGTCTGCCAGAACGCATTGGAATTTTGTTTGGTGATGGCTAGGTCGCCATGCTTCACATCGATCTCAGGAATACAGCGGTATTCCTCTGGTTTAGCTTCATCCATACCTTCTACATCCTGAATCTGAACCACCACATGATTCTGTGAACGAAGCGCATCTGCAACGTGATTGATATACTCACATGCGCGATCGATCTTGGACTGCTCTACTCGATTCCGTACAATATGTTCTTGCATATCGACAATCAACAAACCTATTTTCACTAAACTTCCTCCTTAATGTCCATATGTACTAATGATTAATCTCTAAGTAACTCCTTCAGCATCCGGTCTCGGTTCTCCAAGAAACTGCGGGTAATCTGAACATGCTCGGTATCCTCGTACTCCACTTCCTGAATGGAGCCATGATCGAAGCTCAGTATGCTTGCTCCGGGGTAACCCAGAATAATCGGAGAGTGCGTTGCAATAATGAACTGAGAGGTATCCGAAAGGTCATGCAGAATACGCAGTAACGATAGCTGTCTCGCCGGGGATAATGCCGCCTCTGGCTCATCTAACAAATAGATTCCTTTTGAATTGAACCGGTTCATGAATAAGCTCAGAAAGGACTCGCCGTGCGATTGTTTATGTAAGGATTGACCTCCATAGTGTTTAAGAGAACCAACCTCCTCGACATGTGATGCAAATTGATAGAAGGATTCGGAGCGCATGAAGAAACCATTGGATATTTTGGGCAACCACCCTAGACGCAAGTAATGTCCTAATGAAGATTCGGATGCATGCGTATCATAATAATTGTTGCGCCCGCCTCCAGCCGTATTGAACCCGCATTGATAAGCAATACCTTCTAGTAGCGTAGATTTACCAGAGCCATTTTCACCTACAAAAAATGTAATGTTGCGCTTGAACTCAAGCCGTCCCAAAGAAGCGACAGTTGGAATATCGAACGGATGCTGGTTCTTTTGGCTAACTTGATCGTGCAACAACTCTACACTTTTTAAATACATAGATAAGCTCCTTTATAAGAGGTTTACTTCTGGCTTATTACATCGTAACCCATATTGTAGTCGATAAGAAATGCTTTTGACTAATAAAAACAAAAAGGCTAACCAGTATGTACTGGCTAACCTGATGTGATTCATGATGCGCTTACGAATAAACAAATCGACGCTGTGCCCAATAACTGAACAGGAAGATTGAAGCCTCTGTCAACAATTTTGCCGCAATGAGCGGAAGAATTAAGGTTTCGTTATAGAAGTACAGCAGACCATAATTCAATAGTAGCACGAGGATGACGAGTGCAAAATATTTGGGGAACGATTGGTGAACCTTGGACGTTTGTCCCCTTGTGAACACATACTTCCGGTTAACTGTATAGTTGAAGATTGAACTGCACAATCTCGCGGTAACCACGGCCAGAAATAGATGATGTGTGAAATATTGAATAATGAATAATAGGGCAAAATCGATCAGCGCCGATACAACCGAAGACGTGCTAAATTTAAGGATTGGCAGATAGATTCGTAACGAATCGACCAATGGGCGGAAATGAGACGAACGATTATGATCCAGGTACACCGTATCAATATACTCCTCGGTAATTACATACCCTTCTTGGTGTGCAGTCAACAGCATGTTCATCTCATATTCAAATCGTTCCCCAGGAATCTGAAGCAGCCAGCCTAACATAGAATATGGAAACCCCCGTAGGCCTGTCTGTGTATCATATACTTTGGTGCCTGTCGTAAGAGCAAACACACCCCGGGTAACCGTGTTACCAAATCGGCTGCGCAGTGGAATTCTCCCACTGAACTGACGGCTGCCAAGTACGATGCCAGGTGTCTGTTGCTCCTGCAACACATCGAATATTCGTTTAATATCATGCGGGAGATGCTGTCCATCACTATCCGCACAGACAACATAACCTGTCGTGTTGCTCTCCCGAATGTGTTGAAACCCCGTCTTGAGTGCCTGCCCTTTCCCCAAATTAACGATATGTGTGAGCACGGTGCATCCATACGCCTCGGCCGTTTCAAATATTCCTCGGTACGCAGGTCCGCTGCCATCATCCACGATCACAATGGGACCAAGACCAAATGTCTGTAATTGCAAAATAAGATTCAGTAAACGAACATCTGGTTCATATGCAGGAATTAATATGGTCATGATGCTTCACCCTCCTTGAGATACAGGATGTCACTGACGCCGCGTTCCTGATTTCTCCCCAGCGGATTATTGACAACTCTGCCCATAAAGTACATTGTCGACGATCCTCCACCGTCCAAGTTGTAGGCCTCGGTTGCGCCCAAGTCTTTCATCACAGCAGCAAGTTCAGCCAGTGTCATACCACGACTCTCATCCTGGCGTCCATCCACTACGACGAACACATAGTGATTCGGAGCAATCATTCCTATGGCCGTGCGGGGATTCGCGTCCTGTATAGAGCGGTTGCCGAAGTTGGTATCGATTTTCACACTACTAAAATCACTCACAATCTCACCATTCTGAATTAGAATAGGTCCAAAAGATAACGTATTGGTCACTCCTTCAGCAAGTAGCTCTGAGGAAGAAACTTCGGTCTCGTTATAAGTCTTGATCGTACCGTCATTGAACAATGCGAGTGCATCACGGGTTGGACTATCCCGGTATACTGTACCGTTACGGATAATAACGCCATCATCTCGGAAGCCGTAATAATCACCATTGATGGCAAAGATCGCGTTATTCGCAGCAGCAATATCAGATGTGTTCTCAATAATGTTCGTGCCAAAGCTGTTATCCGCCAGTGCTGTGCGCAGACTACTTGCGTCAGCTACCGTCACATCCGCTACATAATAAGTAATCTGATCCGAACCCGTCCCGGTCTGAACTTTCTCAATGTTAATCTGCATATCATCACTGGTATAGTTCCAGTCATCCGATGTTGCATTCACTTCACTGCTTGTCTGTGTGGTCTCATTTGATGCAAGAGATGCAGTGTTAGTTGTGTCGTCGGCAACGACCACTTCCACATGCCTGATCAAATAACGGTCAGCTAGACTATAGAGTATGGAACCAATCGTTATGCTAAGGATTAGCGTAACAATTAACCATTTCCGCAGCCGTTTCGGGGATTGTGTTTGTCCGAACTTCCTGGGTCATTTTCTCTTCTATATGAATCTTGCTTGGTTGGTTTCTCATAGATCTTCAACATGGAAGCTCACCTCTTCATCTAAGTTCTTACAGCCATAATAGGCTGAGTAGCTTAAATGAATCTGAATAGATCATTCAGAGATTGCTATTACTCCGCTGTCGATTTCTTTGTTATAGAGGATTGGATTAGATATTATCTAGACTGGTATAGATATCAATTTGCAAAAGAAAAAGGTTACCCTTTCTCCGCTCTAGGAGTCCAGATAACCTTCTACAGGTAAGATGACGACCGCATCTCAAATAAATCTCAATTAACAATCTACAACATATTGGCAGGAGTAACCTGCCCGGTGCTTTTACTTCGATTATGCGTTTTGTTCATTGGGGAAAAGTGCATCGTATGCCGGACAAGGCAACTTTTCTAGAAAATCAGATAACGCACGGGGTTGGTTCGAATAGATATCTATTAGGGATGTACCTTGATAGATATTACCGATGACCACCGGGTGGCATAATTCACAGATGAGGATATCCCCGTTTCCATGTAAATGCAGCTGCTTGGTTCCGTCCACACAATTCGAGAAATAAACGCCAGGTTCCTCTCGGAAACCTAATTGATCGGCAAAGCGATCCATGCACGTGAAATAAAGGGTCGTATCCGGCTTCTTATGTGTAATGAGTTCCCTAACGGAATGAACAAGAGATTCCTTCGGTGTAATCTGACTCCAATTGCTATGTGGCATCACAATGCTGTTCTGAATCTCATGAATGCGAACGCCCATGTCGTAGACCTTCTCACTAATGGCTCGCATATTCGCTTGCGTGCCTTCAAATAGCAGAGTTTCCAGCACCGTCTCTAATCCTGCTTCGGTACACAGACGAATGTTCTGCTCCAACCGTTCATACATCCTTGGATGTACCCGGTAATACGCTGCATACGCGTCTGGTTCCGTATAGTTAAACGAAATATGAATATTGGATAATCCTGCATCACGCAAAGCATGTATTCGTTCTTCTGTCAGCAAGGTTGCATTTGTATTCAACTGTGTGTCAATGCCATGGGCTGCACAATACGTCACAATCTCCAAACAGTCCTGATATTTCAGGGTCACTTCTCCCCCAGACAAACGCACTCGTTTGAGCCGTGGAAGCTCACTGATAATCCGGATAACCTCCTGAGCACTAATACATTCTCCATCATCTCGATTATATGCACAGCAATAGTCGCATTTGTAATTACAATTGGATGTCACTCCCACTTCCAATCCTTCAAGCTCATATACGCCGGGCGTTTCAAGTTCAAGTGATTTATACCTATTTTTAGCTGCCAATTCGGTGTACCTCCTGATTGCGTTATTCCATGTTTTTCAACTTGGAGATTATAACGGATTACAGGTGATGCCCGATATGACATTATGTACGTTCATGATGTTTAGGTTTGTCTAATTAATATATCTCCCGCTTACCGGATAAACGTATTCCGAACTCGTTCAGATTTAATAAAATAAGGAATCCATATTGCGCAGGTGATAACCAACCTTACAATTCCGGTTAACCCACTTCCATCCTCAAGTTCTCTCGCAATAGGAATCTGAAGCAACAACAGATAATCGATGATGCTCACAGCTAAACTAACACTATAAAATATGATCATCAGACGAGGGAATACAGATTTCTTTCGATAAAACATAACAAGCGTAACTATGCTAAATACGAAGAACAGCGCATTATATGTGGCTTCAAACATAATGATCGGCCCCCACCAAGGGTGGTAAAAGCTCGATTGGTTCGACGTTAAAATCTCCCATGTCTCTGGGTTCAAAGCTGTTAAGGAGTACCGAAATAATTGGACTAGAACCATAATCATTGTAAGATAAAGTCCAATCTGTACAAGAACCAGCCACCCACCAAGCCCAGATATACCTAACGGGCGATAATCTACTTTTTGCTCTTCTGTATGTGGTTGCATTACACTAACACTTCCTATTCTATGTAGTTATTAGTTATGATTCTATGACTCCTGATCTCTCCACCATGAATGAATCCATTCTCCATTTTTCTTCAATAGACCTGATCGTAAAAGGTTCTTATCCTTCAACTCCTGAAATAACACCATATAGTCGCATTCAAGACTCTCCCAATCTTCGTAAATCTTCATCTCTTGCAGAATAGAGGCATGTATGTAACCTTTCTCTCTCCATTCCGGCTTCTGATCAACCCAATCGCCATAGATGAATCCTGGCCATGCATCGCCTTTTGCAGAGCGTAATAGATTTTTCTCCGTGTTCTCGTTACCCCTAGTAAACCCTCTTAACTGATTCTTATCATTATCCATGTAAATCGTTCCACATTCTGGACATTGATAAACCGTTCGAGTCAGATCGCCCCACAACCTTCTGACTTTCATCGCTGCGCTCTCTTTGTCTTCCGCGGAAGGCCCCGATTGCTCAATGGCTCGATCAATCTCATCCAGAAAATCAAACTCGTCCTGATCTGAGATGATATATCCCTTATAAGATAAATAATCGGTTGTGTCTGAAATGCGATTGCCGCAATTGCAATAAAAGTGCATATGGTTCTCCTCCTTTCCTCATAATATCCTCCATTCATACACCTCTTAGCGATCTGTAATCTTCGATGGTAATAGCGTACATGTTCAAGTCATGGAGCTCTTGCTTCACCTTGGCATAATTACGCAGAATTCCTTCGAACTTCATACCCGTTTTCTCCATAACCTTTGCGGAACCTGTATTGTTGACCATACACATCGCCTGAATCCTTACAAGACCTACTTCTGTAAAACCAAATTGAATGATTCGGTTCACAACCTCGGTCATAATACCTTTATTCCAATAATCATTTGAGAGAACATACCCTATTTCAACTTTCATCGTATGACTATCGCAATTTAGATAATTGCAGCTACCAATCAGCTTCCCAGTTGGCTTATACTCGATTCCCCATGGCCCCAACTGATCAGCTTCATACCGACTTAAGATAAAATCAATAAAGCCCTTTGTATCCGCCTTGCTCTCATGCTTGTCCCATGTGGTATAACGGGAGACATCCGGGTGAGAACAGTAGCCGTACATATCATCCAGATCTGAATACGTGATTGGTCGTAAACGTGTACGCTCTGTTTCCAGGATAGGGAATGGATCAAAGTAACTCGCAATCGTCTTCATGGATATAAGCCCCCTATTAATTAAATTGATGTTGAAATTAATCTTTGAAGCGTAACCCTTCTTCCTCCATGGACTTGCGAAGGCTCGGCATTGAGGAAGGCCCGATACCATGCAACTTCAAAATATCCTTCTCACGATAATTAGAAAGCTTCTCTAGCGTTGTGATCCCTTCATGCTCCAATGCCCGCCGAGCCGGTGCACTAAGAAGACTTAAAAATCCCGTTAGGGGTTTGTGTTTCTTCTCGCATTCTGGACATGTAGGACAGTCGCTGCTTTTATAATATTGGTGACCTTGTGCACATGTTCGTAATGTTTTATTGGTTTCTGCCAACACGACTCACCCTTTCATTGGACTTTATCATCTGATTAAGGTCGAGGCGATAAAATGGTATCCTTTCTATCTACTGTAGAAGTGAAGAACTGTTGCTGGATATTTTCTCGCCATGCAGTTTTTATACGATCTCTTCCTATAAGGTCACACCGCGCCTGAACCCGATTAACATGCGCTTCATCTGCCTTAATCTGTTCTTCAATCTGTTCATATTGTTCCATTGAATCGTACTCCCACATCGCAAAAATCTCGCTAATCTCATCATCGATGGGCATATGCCATCTTCCTATCAATCTTGCACCATATTTCTGCTGTGAAGGCAGCAAGATTTCATTAAACAAAGCATTAAATTCCTCAACAAATGAAGAATATATGATGTACGTCTTCCTACGATAGATCATATTTCATCCCTCCTAATTTCAAAGGAAATTCAACTCTTTGATTGCAAAGCTAAACGATCATTCTCTTGTTTTTCGTTCGATGTACTCCTGAATCGCACTGTCCAGTAACTTTTGATTAAAATCTGGCCAGTAGGTTGGCGTAAACCATAGTTCGGAGGTGGCTGACTGCCATAGCAGAAAGTTGCTCAGACGGATCTCCCCACTTGTACGAATGATGAGTTCAGGTGAAGGTTGACCCTCGGTATACAAATACGATTCGAACAGCTCTTCCGTTATCTCATCTGGATGAATGCCGGATGCCACTATTTGTTCCATGGCATGCATAATATCAGCCCTACCTCCATAATTCATCGCAAAATTCAAGATCATTCCATCATTGTTCCTGGTTCGTTCCACAGTTGATTGCATCATATCCGTTAACCCCGTCGAGAATTTACGAATATCCCCCAGAAATTGTACTCGGATGTTATTTTCGTCAAATTCCTGCAACGTTGCTTCATCAAAAAATTGCTCTGGTAAACTCAGAATATAATCCACTTCATCCTTGGGGCGCTTCCAGTTCTCAGAGGAGAATGCATACAGCGTGAGATATTTCAAATTCATCTTGCAACAGATCCGAATAATTTTCCGCATCGTTTTCATACCAGCATAATGCCCTGCCGTTCGTGGTAATCCACGCTGTTTAGCCCATCGACCATTGCCATCCATCATCATAGCGATATGATTAGGAAAATGATCATTTTGAATTCCTTGACCTGGCATCTTCTTGGTTATCATGTTAAATCCCCTCCATATCAAGCTCATCCATAAAATCATACATCGTTGGCAGTCATAATAATTGATTCCAGCCCTCTAATTCGTATAATGATATCTAAGGGAGATGATTCCAAATTAACAAGCAAAATATCAGCACAACCATTTCAGCAGATTTAATCGTTACTCACCTAACTGGTAAGATTACTACAGATGACGTTAACGAATGGTTTGTAGGTTTCGAGCAAGCTTGCCAGCAATTTGTTTCCGAAGGTCGGACATTTAAATTGTTGGTCGATCGAAAAGGATACATTCCAGATCATTTTTCTGTGCAAAAGGCTTGGAAGGATAAGTTCTTCAACAAACAGCTTCTGCAACACACTCAGGCTATTGCTTTTCTCCTTGAAGAAGGCGAGATCATGAACTATTTAGAACAATCAAATACGACCGAATCCGTTAAATTCTTTGCTGATGATGAACAAGCATTGAAGTGGTTGAAGGAATACTCCATATAAATTTAGGAAGAACCAGTTGCTCATTATCAACTGGTTTTTTAATGACTAGAACTTTTAACATCCCTGTCTCAGAAAACTCGTATCTGAATGAGAAATAATCTTTTCACAACTACTTCTTACTGCTTGTTACCTACCGCAATCCATCTTCGATCAATATCCTCAAACACAAATTCCTTATTGTTATAATCCGTGGTAGATAGCGGACGTACAATATTTACACCTAACTCTCTTAACGTGTTCTCCATCTGCTCCTGGGCATCGGTAATGAAATACGCATCGTACCCATAACCGTGCACTTCTCGATTAGGTATAATTGCTTCTTGGTTCGATTGAGTTAATACGATTTCAACCTGATCCATATATAGGCACACATGAGGTTCACTTGAATCCAGATAACGTACAACCCGGAAGCCCATTCGTTCGTAGAACCCTGCTGTAGCAGCCATATTTACACTAGGAAACATCTGTAAACAATGTGTAAAGCCCTCTTTTGTCATGAATTCATCTCCCTCTCCAGAGATTATTAAGCATTCAGCCAGCCTTCAATCTCAGCACTCATATTTTCGTACCTTTGCAGACTTTCTAACGTTCCAATGACTTGAGATGTTCCCAGCTGTTGTTCTGTTTGATCGGTGCATTCAATCTTTAAGGATCGCTTCAAGCTATATTCCAGCCATGCTAACTTGCCTTCATAACCATGATTCAACACCATGCCCCAATCGGCCTTTTGTTCACCTGCTTGTTTCCGATATGCACGGACAAATGCCATGAATTTAACTTGACTAACACTACCTGTATCACGAACAGACCAATAGATTGCAGTTTCAACCAGATCATGCAGTGGAGTAATCAATCCTGCCGATTCCCAATCAATAATAATAGGTTTATTATGCCGCCACATGACATTTTTGGGCTCAAGATCCCGATGACTGACCACCTGATCTACGCTCAATATTGTTGAAGCAGTGTTAGCCTTGGCAGTCCATTCATCGAGCTTGTGCACCTGGTTTTCCAATAGCGCAGCCCACTCTATATTTTCGTGCAGACCTCGTTTCATATAGCCGTTCCAGTCGATTTCTAGTTGTTGGGCTTGCTGAAGACTTGTATCAATTACCGACGAACAATCCGTCCGATGTATCTGTCCGAGAATCGTACCCATCTGTTCACAATAAAACGAAGTAACATCCTTAGACTGCAGAGTCTTCCCATCAATCCATTGAAAAACGAGATAGTATTGACCTTCAATACGGTGCACAGCATTACCATTGAAGATCATAGCTGGTTGTGCAGCAATAGAGCCGGCTAGCTTATTCGCAATTCGTTCCGACTGTATATAATTCGTAACCGCTTCAGGTCTGAGCATAATTTGAGGATTGAGTGCCTTCACTGCATACTTATTTAGACTAGTAACTACGGCATAAGTCCTATGTAATAACCCTCCTGAGATGGCTGTAGGCGTTCCTACTACATCGCCAAGCGCCAACTCACTGCACAATTTTTCAAAGTTTAGATTATACTGAATCTCATTCATGAGTTAACTACCTCTCTATTGTTAGCGTTAACAGAAAAGACAGACAGCACCCTGCCTAAGCCGAGTCTAGAATCCAGCGCTTAATCTATCGGTCCCTCGATCGCCTTCCCTAATTTCAACTTAAATTGTACAGAATCAGGCGATAGATTATTTACATAAATTCGGTACATCCCACTTTCAGATACCTTGATAACTACGCTGCCTGTTCCGGATGCAACAATTTCACTATAGATTTGCTCACTGGAGATCGACATAAGTCCAATTTCAAGTTCATTCACTTTTTCACTCGTTACATCCATTTTGAATGATTCATCTTGCTTGAATGGCAGTTGCCCAAAGTTATTGCTTCTTGAAGCACTCATGTAAATATCCAGGTTCTTGCTATCTTTTGTTTCAATCATTCCGATCATATTTACTTCTTCCGCTTCTAACGGAGCTTCATCTGGGGACAACAGGGTATCGTTCACAGCTGTAGAATCAGCTGTTGCTGGACTCCCCTCGTTATATTGCCTACTATTGTTCATAAAATAGATTAAGATGCAAATTAATATTGCACATAACAACATAACATTAATCCACATCAATATTTTCTTAGTCTGATTTTGCATACATGTCCTCCACTTAACCGCTCTCTTCCTCTAATAATACAATAGGATTCTTTATGTACTGATACGATAAGCCATTTTTTCATGTTTTTCCCTTATTTTATATTTTATCATACCACAAGCTTAATCAACTGCATTCAATAACTTCAGGTTAAACAAAATGTAATGATTGTGAGTATACCTTGACACATTTTTATACTCATATTTCTAATGAAACTGGTTGACACTGATATGAGGTGCTTTTATAATAAAAACATATCATATGAACAATTGCTCATATGTTCATAATAAGTTCGTAATTACAGCTTTTTCTTATTTTCATTACCCACTTCTTAATGAGACACTTTATGCAAAAAGGAGAGAACATCGTATGTCTGGACATCATCACAATCACGACCATGGTCATACTCATGCTGACACCAACAACAAGAAAGTACTGCTCGTTTCCTTTATCATCATTACCCTGTATATGTTCGTTGAAGCCGTTGGTGGGTTTATAACAAACAGCCTGGCATTAATATCAGATGCAGGTCACATGCTCTCAGACTCCATTGCCTTGGGAATTGCTTTGTTAGCATTCACATTTGGTGAGAAAGCCGTGAACACAGGTAAAACCTACGGTTATCGGCGTTTTGAGATTCTAGCCGCTACACTGAATGGAATTACCCTTATCGGTATTTCCCTATATATCTTTTACGAAGCCATTGGTCGCTTCATTAACCCACCCGAAGTAGCCACCGTAGGCATGCTGATTATCAGTACGATTGGATTGCTCATTAATATTCTGGTTGCCTGGATTATGATGCGAGGCAGTGACACGGAGAAAAATCTGAATATGCGCGGCGCATACTTACATGTCATCAGTGATATGCTCGGCTCTGTTGGGGCTATTGCTGCAGCTCTGCTCATGATGTTCTTCGGCTGGGGCTGGGCAGATCCATTAGCAAGTGTAATTGTGGCTGTACTCGTGTTACGAAGTGGATTCTTCGTTACCAAATCATCTCTACATATCCTCATGGAAGGTACACCTAAGAATGTAGATCTGAATGACCTTGTACAAACGATCCAAAACGTAGACGGCGTGCAAGGTGTACATGATGTACATGTATGGTCGATTACCAGCAATCTAAACGCATTAACCGCTCATATCGTAGTAGATGGCAAGATGGATGTGTATGCATCCGAAGTGTTGGTACAGAAGATTGAACATCTGCTGGAGCATAAAGAAATTAAACATGTGACTTTACAGGTTGAATCGGAGAAACACATGCATGATCGTTCCGTATTATGCACCGTAAAAGGCGACGCACCGGATGCGCATGCGCACCATCATCATTAAATTGGACAGCCAACATGTCCATCCAAAAAAGGGGCTATTCCCGCAAGTGGGAATAGCCCCTTTCCTTTTTTTCGCTGATTCGTGCATTCGCACTGCTCCATAGTCCGTGTCTTAATCTCCACCACCGCCACAAGATGAGCAACTGGACGAACTGCAAGAGGAGTCTGAGGATGAACCTGATGAGGAATCGGAATCTCCAGAAGAATGACTGTGATGATCGCTGGAATGATCTGCATAACAACTGGAACTACTCGAACAACCGCTACTTGACGAAGCCCCCTTCTCCCTCGGGAACATGTCTTGTTCCAGACTGTCCATATGCATTTCATACGTTAACTCATCTTGTATGGAGTAATATACCATTGCACTTGCCATGAGAAGAGCCACATTACTTGTACCTGAACCTGAGGTTCCAAGAGATAACTCTTTCTCGTTCAGGTTGGCTGATCGTTGTAACTGTTCCATTAGATAAGAAACCACTTGCGCTGTCTCAGGCTCCTCCTGTGTACGCCTAGCATGGAAAAGCTGGTTCACCAGTTCAGAACGTTCCCCTTCACAATCAGCCTCTGTACATCACTAGATAACGGATATCTGAAGAAATCACCCCAGATCGCAGAGCTGTAGGGAGTGAATTCAAATAGCTGACAATACACCCAGTCAAACCAAGCACGCGCACCTGGCGTATCACTGCGAGTAACTGCTGGCTCATGGTGTACCATGGCACCCATGAATTCTGCACAAAAATCGGCGTACGATCTTGTAAACATCAGCATTTCATGCCACAACTGATCCACCTGTTCACTGAACATAGGCACCTGCTTCAGCAGTGAGGCCATAATGAAATACCGCTTGAGCTCCAGCAGCTTCCACTGATACTCTAGTTTGCTCATGTAAGGATGCTCCTGTTGCAGCCGTAATTCCAGTTTGTCTTCAGAATGTGTATAGAAATGTGTTTGGAAGCTAGCTTCCAGTCTCTGAATGGTCTGGTTATATGCAATCTCTTTGCGTAATCCAAGATTCTGAGGTAAATTGGTACTTCTGTACATGTTCTTCCGACGTCTTCTTCGGCCTCTTATGGAACGATTTCCTTTCATCTTACGCCCTACTACAATGCCTATGATAATGAATATCGCTGCTCCAAAGTAAAAGATCCACACCACAATACAGTCTCCCCTTCCTGATTCTCTCTATGTATATTCATAACTTCCATTTAGTATAAATGAGGATCATTAACAATGAAAAGAGCCCTTTGGCATACATGCCAGGGGCGTTATCGTTGCTATGTTATTGCTACATATCATCTTATGACAATGCAATGACTAGACTCGTTATAAGAAGTAGCAGGGTTACAGGTGTCCAGATTCTTCGTTCCCACACACTTGGTGTCATAAGATTCATTATCGTGCCGAGCACCAAGTAGGCAATAATAAACCAAATCGCCGTATCTGCAAACGCTGACCATGCAGGCAGTAGCAAACCTGATTTACTTAAAACAATGACTCCGATCAGAACTAGAACGGCGATCTGAAACAAACAAGTAATACGCATAAAGCGGGGGTATTGACCGGGGAATTTTCCACCCATTGCGTATTCGCCCCATGGCACACCAGCAGCTAATGCAGCTTGGAAGAGAATGACGACAACGATCAATATAGCAAATATGATCTCTGACATGATAATCAATACGGCCACTCTCCCCGATGACTAGAGACAATACGTTGTTGCCTCTAGAATGCAATCCTTTTACAACACTATATGCCCAAGTCCTTCACTAAATACAGCAATAATTCATCATCTACCATCACAGGTTGTCCAGGTACCACTTGAACATTGTTATACATGATCCCTTTCCCATCCATGACATAGCCACGCTTGGTATACATCATTTGCGCATTTCCATAATCTTGATATAATCCTACACCGAGTCCAATACGCGTGTAATCTTGGGCTGCAATTTTCTCCATCTCATCCAGTAAAGCGCTGGCAATTTTCTTTCTTCTGAATTCCGGGAATACGTTGAGATCATTGATCTCGGGAATATTATCAAGGTTGAAAAACGGATACTCCGAGTGATGTAACAGGTGGCAGGCACCCGCGAGTACCTCGTTGTGGAATGCCAATAGGGTTACTCGCTTTCCTTGTACATTCTCCTCCAAACACTTTGCAAAGTAATTGCCCGAACGATACCATGGAAAATGATTAACGAATTCACGATCCAACATGGCTGCATGTTCCTGGGTCGAAAGTTGTTTTAGCGTAACACTGCTCATCTTCACTACCTCCGCTTTTGTTTATAGTCCCCAACTAAGCTCCTCTTGATATGTATACTGATTCCCGCCTTCATAGGCGACTTGACCATAATATACTTTCACACCTAATTCTATTGAAATCCCTAGTCCAACCGTATGAATCTCAACCTCTGAGTTATGATACTTTAATCTGACCGGACATTCGTAACTAGCTTGTGCCCCGTTGTGCTCTCTTGAAAGATTGATATACACCTCTTCATTACTCAGATCGTTAGAGCCATATTCGTACCATTCCCATGTGTCTTCATAATCTCGATGAGAGTCATCCAAGCCACTGAACAGGTTAACGTCCTGGATAAAATCCGTCATCTCTCGTTTGATATAAAACCAGAACTGCTTCTGTCCCATATTTCTTCGCTCCTAATTCATTGCTATCCTCTATCTATAGAGAAGCTCTTTCATATATTTCAGTGAATACTGAATCATAATAATGCTCAAGGCTAAGTTAATTGCAACCAGACTAAGACATGCCCATCTAACCACATGTGCAATATTAATATTTACCATGAGAATAGATACTTCACTTGTACCAAGGAACACACTGGCAATTAACGTAACAATGCTTAGAAGAATAAAGGCACTGATCATAAATAAAATAAGATACAAGGGCTTCTTGGCATTCTTATTTATGTAAGCTTTTCTATAGTTACTGGATAACATGCCTTCCCCTTTTAATCCTTTGATATAATGATCCCATCTAAAGGTACCAATGCTCGCCACAAGTGCGGCGATGGCTAATGCCCCGGTGATGTTGACCTGAACGAACAACTCTATAAAATCTTTGAGATCTTTTGGCTTCGCATCAATCAAGATTAAGAATAGCAGTAGTAATATCGCACTAAATGAATGAATAATGATGTATTCGTACCATTTCAGTTTTACTTTTCCCTTATCGTACCTCTTCAACATTGCAACTCCTTCTAGTTATTCATGTTGTTGTGGAATCTTCCTGCGCATATACAATGCGACCTCTTCACTTCCTGTATCGTTATTGGAGTATAGCGAGAGGTCAATTCCTTCGATCTGAAATCCGCATTGCATATAGAACTGTACTGCGGCTACATTGGTATTTTGCGTCTCAACCGTCACCGCTCGTAACCCGTTGTCTCTAGCTAAGTTGGCCATCTTATCGATAAGAATCTTGCCGTACCCTTTCCGCTGATGGCGCTCATGAACCTGAAGATGCCAGATTAACAACGTATTATTCCAGTATTGAGGCTCAGCAATCGCAAGCGCCACTAACTTCTGATCGACATACACCCCATACGAATAACCTAATGTAACAAGCTGGTTATATCGCTTCAGATCCTCTTCATCATTCATTTCTTCCTTCACATACGGCGGATCTACATCAATGAGATGGAGTCGTACCGTGTAAGAGTAAGGTATCTCCGTCTCTTCTCTTGAACATTCGAATTTACGCGTGGATACGTATCCAAAATGACCGAGCTGAGCAAATTCATCCATCGTTATCGATGTGATTGGTCTTAATTCCACAGGCAGTCCTCCTTATAACTGTAATACAATGCACTCCCATCAATATATAAGCAATCCCATTCTCTGTATACAGGTTGGTCGAACATCATCACGATTTTCTTCATGGATTGTACTTTAATAAGCTCATCCCTCCAATGGAACATCTAATGTAAAATAAAATCTGACTCCATTGGGCGTATTCACAACCCCGTACGATTGCTGGTGCAGTTGTATAATTTCCTTCACAATGGATAATCCCAAACCGGTTCCCCCTGCCTGGCGACTGCGAGCGTCCTCTTCCCGATAGAAACGATCCCAGATCAGAGATAATTCATGCTCTGCAATGGTCGGCCCCTCATTTTCTACCGAAACACAGACATTCTGCTTCTGTACATCATGCTGGATGAGAATCTGAATTGGGCTTCCTTCGGTACCGTTATGAATGGCATTACTGAGATAGTTCAGGAGTACCTGTTCGATTTTCTCGGGGTCCGCCCAAGCGTGCACATTCCGATCTCCCTGAATTTGAATCTCCATGCGCTTCGCCTTCGCAAGCTGCTCCATCTTCTCCATGGACTCTAATGCAAGTTGATTCACCGAGAATAACTCACCATGTAACTTCACTGCTCCGGCTTCCAGCCGAGTAAGCTCCAACATGTCTAGCACTAATTTCTCCATGCGATCCGCTTCTCGTAAAATGGTACGGATGTATCGCTCTCTTTTATTTTCGGCGATCTGATCCAGAAGCCCTTCGGCATACCCCTTCACAACACTAATCGGTGTCTTGAGCTCATGAGATGCATCGGAAACAAAGCGCTTTTGCAGCTCTTCCATTTTACTCTTGTATTCCATCTCCAGCACGAGCTTCTCATTCGTCAATTGAAGCTCCTTCAGTGTGCGATCCAGATTCGAAGAAAGGCTGACCAAGCTCTCTGACAGACTTCCCAGTTCGTCTTTACTTTCAATAGAAGAGATCGCAGTGAAATCAAGCTTCGCCATACGTGCCGCGTTTCGGTTCAGCTGTAATAGCGGACGTGAGACCATTTTGGAAAATAAGAACGAAAGAACCACAATAAGCAGCAATCCCCCGGTAATACTGAAAAAGGCATAATATACCTCAAGTGCGCCAAATGCCTCGCCCAGCTGGGTTAACGGTGTTAGTGCAAAAAGATACTCGGTCACCTTCCCATCACGCAAGATGGGCTGGACAAACACGAGATTATGTACCCCGCTAATGGGTTCCTTCCACTCCATATGAAATGCTTCTCCCCGGTTCACCTGCTCGTTATACTCTGTTGGCAGAGGAAACCACACCTTAAGCGCAGCAGCCATAATGCCTTCTCTGTTATTCCACTGTCCGGGTGCTGGCAACAATAGAGAATCAATCGTTCCGCTCACCTCGATAACGCCTTCTCGATTCGCATTATACGGCAGTGATCCTACCGCAGGCGAGCCATTCTTACGAATGACATAGGGAGAGAATAACGAATGTCCTTGCTCCACATAGTACTCTCCCTGTACCGTTATGCGATCGCCAGGCTGCAAGCCATATGCCGCCAATGCGGACATATCCGGAAAAAAAGAGACTGCAATGGATAACGGCTGCCCTGCGTCTGTACTCAGTTGAATGCGGAACGGGTTATCGTAACGAACCTCTCCGTCTGTATCCAGAATCGCCATTTGCACATGATTTTGCGTAATGAAGCTGCCCATAACGGTTGGCGTCTTCTCAGCAGGCCATTTCTGCTGGGTGTAATCCGAAGCGAAGGAGGCTAACTTTTTCCCTAGTTCAGTCGTACGCTCATGCTGGTAGAAACGTTCGAAGAACCAGAAATGCCCCGCCACAACTGCCGCGAAGAAGACGATATAGAATACCAGGTTCGCCACAAACAGCTTAAATACAATGCCTCTTGGCTTCATGACTCAACCTCAAATTTGTAACCGATGCGAAACACCGTGCGAATGTAACGAGCGTCTGCATCGAGCTTTTTGCGTAGATTTTTGATATGTGTATCCACGACACGGGGGTCACCAAAATAGTCCACGCCCCACACCTGATTTAACAGATGTTCACGCGTTAACGGAAAGTTCTTATTTTTCAGCAAATGCAGCAGCACATCATACTCTTTATAAGACAGCTCAATAGGCTGACCGTTAATCTCCACAAGACGTTTTCTCTCGTAAATGACCGTATTTCCAAAAGAAATCATCGGATCCTCCTGACCCACCGTGTGCTCCACACGTTTCATCAGCGTCTCTGCACGAGCAACCAGCACTCTTGGACTGAAGGGTTTGGTCACATAATCATCCGCTCCCAGTTCAAAACCAAGCAGCTTGTTCTCCTCCTCGGACTTGGCAGTCAGGATGATAATGGGCACCGTGGATTGTGAGCGTATCTGCTTACACACATTCCAGCCACTCACTTTCGGAATCATCAGATCCACAATGACGAGATCAACTGGACGAGTCTCGAATAACTCCAGTGCCTCTTCCCCGTTGGCCGCTTCGATCACTTGCCAAGAGGATTGCGTGAAATAATCGCTGACCAGTTCGCGAATGGATTCCTCATCTTCTATTAATAAAACGGAACGTCTCACAATACTCCTCCTAAAAGTGCATGTTCAAAATGTACGTTTTAGCATGTGGACGTTTTGAACTGCCACTAAAAACACATGAATCACACAACTGTAATGTATTATAGCAACAATGATAATCATTTTCATTAAAATTGAACGTTGAAAAGGAGATGAAGGTGTTCCAGCATGTCTCTCTCAATTCATAGCACATCTCATTCCTCTCCTGCTCAAAAACGCTGGGGTCTATCGAAACGGGTATGGATCTACCTGACTTTGATCGTGCTACTTCTGTGTGGTTGTTACTTAGCCATGATATTTCATTTGCAGTCCAGCCGCAAAGATCCCATTCTGTTCAACTGGTTCGGCTGGTATGATAACGAATCACTGCTGCGCTCGGTCATGGCAATACGTCTGCCACGCATCATCTCAGCAGCTTTAGTCGGAGCGGCACTTGGCATTGCTGGTTGCCTGCTACAGTCGTTAACGTCTAATGATCTGGCTGATCCTGAGGTCATGGGCATTAATCAGGGCGCCAATATGGCGATTGCTGTATTGCTGGTCTTGCTGCAATTTCAGACGTTTCGATTTTTTACAGTTACAGCCTCCATGCTTGGGACAGCACTAAGCGGTATAATCATCTATTTGCTCAGTGTGCGCAGTCGTTTCAGTTCCAGTAGTGTGGTGTTGACAGGGCTTGTGAACAGTCTGTTCTTCAGCTCGATGACAACTACCCTCATCATCTTCCATGATACAGATCTGTATCAGCTTCTTCGCTGGATGGCGGGTGATCTATCAGGTATGTCCTGGGATGACGTCATATTCTCTCTGTTCACGCTTGCTCCTATGAGCATCGTTTGCTGTTTATTTGCCGCTCAGTTAAACGTGTTATCCATGGGTGAGGACACAGCCATCTCTGTGGGACAGCGACTCACTGTTGTTCGCAGCGGGATTATGATTGCGATTATCGTACTGGTAGGTGCAGCAACAGCCATATGCGGTCCGATTGGATTCATCGGTCTAATGGCCGTACATATCGTTCGTACATTGGTAGGTATAGATTACCGTATCATTCTGCCACTCGTAGCACTTACGGGCAGCGTTCTGCTGGTATACGCTGATCTGGTTGGACGAATGTTGTTCTACCCGATTGAATCGCCTGTTGGACTTATTACTGCATTCATTGGAGCCCCCTTCTTCATTGTCCTGATGCGTATGCGTGGGAGGAAGAACGGATGAGAAATATGAAGATTATATCTTTCCGTAGCAAAGGTCGTTACTCTCTTCTAATGGCTACCGTACTCGTGATGATCGTTGTTGTCTTTATCCTGTCACTTCGCTTCGGGGCTACACCGGTTACCTTTGGCGAGATTGTTAACCAGTTTCGCGCACAAGCCGGCACCATCTATGAGCTTCGGTTGCCGCGTGTACTCTGCGCCCTACTTGTAGGTGTTTCTGCTTCTGTGGCAGGAGCTATTCTGCAAACCGTGCTTCGTAACCCACTTGCTTCACCCGATGTCATTGGCGCGACGGCAGGTGGTGGGCTTGTAACCGTGCTTATTATTCTGCTTGCACCTTTAACTCCAGCGATCTGGCTTCCAGTCTACTCGATGGCAGGTTCCGCAGCAGCAAGTGTACTTATTTTCCTTTTGGCTTATCGGCGTCAAGGCAACTCCATGATTCGACTGGCGCTAGTGGGAATCGCTGTGAGTGCGGCTCTGCAAGCCATCATCAAAATGTTAATTGTCAAATACGCCATGAGCTCCAGTCAGGCACTCGTCTGGCTCAAAGGCAGCCTTTACGCACGTAATCTTCAACACGCCGAGCTATTATGGCCATGGACGGTAGCTGGATTAATCGCCGCCATGCTGCTTGTGCGATATCTGAATGTGTTGAAGCTGGATGAGTCGATTCTTGTGTCATTAGGCACCCGCGTACGTACCGTCCGAACATTACTGCTACTCGTGGCATTAGCTTTATCCGCAAGTGCTGCCAGCATCTCGGGTAATCTCAGCTTTGTTGGACTGATCATTCCGCATCTGTCCCATAAACTGACCGGGGAGAACTTCATCCGTTCTCTACCTTTTACCGCAGCTTTGGGTGCGTTACTTGTCATGCTCGGCGATCTTCTAGGTCGCGTCATTGTACCACCGATGGAGATTCCCGTCGGCATCATCACGTCACTTATTGGTGCACCTTATTTTGTATATCTAATCATCAAACAAGGACAGAGAAAATAACGCATATGGAGGAAAAACACCTAATGAACCGTAAATCACTATTCTGGAGCTTCATCTTAATCATGACACTGGTTCTCGCCGGCTGTGGGGACAGACAGCGGGAAACAAAGCAGGGGGGACAGCAGATCAGGGACAAGCTAACAATACTGTTGATACAGACAATAACGAGACGACGTCTGCTTCCGATGCAAACACAGATCAGAGCTCAAGTGAAGACAATGCAGCTAATGCACCGTCCATTACTTCGAATTCCGATGGTTCCTATGTCGTCAAAAGTGCATGGGGAGACACTACATTATCTCGTTCACCACAAAAAATTGTGACACTGCACTTCTCCTTTACAGATGAGTTAGTTTCACTGGGGATTACACCCGTTGGCATCGCTGGCTCTTACAATGCAGAGGTGCTTGGATATCTGAAAGACAAAGTGACGGACTATACCTTCGTAGGCAATCATCAGCAGCCTAATCTGGAGGTCATCTCTTCCCTCAAACCTGATCTCATTATTGCGAATGCCGATGTCCATGGAGCGATTCGTGATGATCTGGAGAAGATCGCACCAACCATCGCCCTCTACACCAACGGTTATGGTGATATGGAGCAGAACTTTGCTGTGCTCGGAACATTACTCGGTAAAGACAAAGAGCACGAGCAGGTGATGAGTGAGTTCAATTCGAACATAGAACAAACGCATTCGCAAATTACCGGCACTCCTAAAGTTATGGTAGTGAAAGTGCTGGAGAAGAACTTTTATATCTGGATGAAAACATCCTATATCGCTACACTGCTAGAGAAAATGGGGGCAGAGTATAGCTTCGATGAAACCAAATCCAGTCAGCAGCAAACACCAGGTAAAATTGATGTTGCCGATGTTGATCTGGAGACACTAGTACAGGAAAACCCAGATTATCTGGTAATATACGGCGCTCAGGCCGACCTTGATAAATGGATGGGTAACAGCACTTTCCAAACGATTAATGCGGTGAAAAACAACCATGTGCTGGTTGTGAATGACGAAGTATGGGCATTAGGTAAAGGTCCGTTGTCTGGAGCAGAAATCTTGAAAGAGGCTTTGCCATTCTTTACGAAGTAATACAATCACACACATATGTAAAGTAACTCACGGTGGAATATAGCTTGTGGATAGGGTAGTGAGATTCTAACTCACAAGATGTCCACCGTGGGCTTTTTTTGTTATATTCAATCAAACTTTCGTTTTATCTATCTCGTAATGCCATGTATCTAATAAACATCCTCGTACCCCAATATGAACCAACATCTGTGTGCTGCGTAAAACACAATATAGAAGCAGGATAATGTTGCCTCCATTGAAGCTTTGGACCAACCTGGATTTCCTAACTTAAAGACAACCCATTGATCCAATTCAACTCTCAGATCTGAGAGCAGTGCCTGTGATAGTTTCCTTGCCTCGATCTCATCAGCTACAATGGGCTCTGTACATGTGCCTTGGAGAAACATACTGATTAGCGAACCTTCCAACTCATAGCGATTTAGCACCATTGCTTGATCCAACACATCCTCGTTAATTGGCAAAAAGTCAGCATACTCTTCCATGAATTCTTCACTGGAAAGAAGGCATTTCAACAAGTACGTTTTCTCTGTATGTAATGCAAAATCCATAGGCTTAGTATGTCTAAACAACGAAAAGTAAAACTGACTCGTACCTGTGTATCTCCGTTTCAATACATCTATCGTATGGTATGAAATCTCCATGTAAACCTAATCACCTCATTCTAAGTAACCTAGATAATCCCTTCTCTTACGAGCTCGCTTTTTCTGGAGCGTCTCAAGTTGATTTCATGAACTAATCCAATCCGTTCCCCAGTCTGTCCGGTATACAACATTCCACAGGTTCTGCACTTCTTCACCACGATGTCCCTCAGTTCATCCGTGTAATATTGAAGCTCGCCCTGACAAACATCGCAGCATTCTTCATATGACTTATGGTAAATAAGAAGGCTTCCTATTAACGAAATATATTGTTGATAATACGACTTCACTTCTCGCTCTACCTGCATTCTCTCCATTATTCTTGTACATTCTTTTACCATATCATTGGAAAATGCTAATTCTTCGGTATCCATATGTAACAGTTGATCATTCAGCCAATTCGTCCAATCTGGAGATGTATTCTTTATAAATTTCTCAATATGTTTCCACGATTGTTGAATCCCTTCAACTACTCTTTCCGGACTTACCTGCTCCTGTTCAAATATCACATGTGTAACAAGGATTTCGTTCGCTTTTTTGATATGACCATAGATGTTCATCATCATTTCACCATCTCATTCTATTCCCAATCTTCTGTATCGCGATGCCTACCTAAACCTACAGTATCAAACTCGTCTTTGCCCTGTAATTTGCATACTCCTAAAATTTCAAGTGATCGGTTGATTGCAGACTGACTTAACGTCTCCTCGAAAATAACCTCACTGGAGTCCCATACCATTGCATTCTGTGAGCCTGTTCCTCCGAAATATTCAGCTTCAATATAAGCGACCAAGCCGAGCTTAGAGATTTCTCTACAATAGGAACTAATGATATCCGTCAAATACTCATAGTTAGGTATGGTTGTACCTTGATTCTTATTAATCTCGTCATATAGCTCATCTGTTAGGGGGATAACGATTAATCCATTGTATAGCGGGATGACCTTAGCGCTCGTATACTTGTCCTTTAATCGTTTCATAACATCAAGTGATGTGACTATTCCTCTAAAATCGTATCCCATGGTTGACCTACCCTACTTTTTATATTTCCCTCTATGATAATAAGCTTTACCGCCTATGATCATTTCGATCATTTTGATATATTTCGGAATTAAATTTCCCAGTACGAAGAGTTCATTAAATGTATCACTTTGACGAAGTTCTTTCTTATTACTGGTACGTAAAGAAACACCAAAGTTGCAGCCTTCAGGCACGGTGTCATCCCATTCTTGCAGAGTTCCTTCTTTAAATGGCTTAGATATATTTACTTCTATCTGGTCTTCATCATGCGCCCAGCTCCAATTATTTTCATTTTCAAAATCAAACTGGAAGGCATCAGTATCAATTAATGCACTTAAGCTTTTCGTGAACTCCTCTAATGTTAAATTAGATTGGAACGCGATATGCTCAAAGATCCCATTCTCCATCTCGATGTTCACCCTTCTCTATGAATCTAATTATCTATTACACAGCTACACATCTGCTTGGATCAAACGATACTCATAATCAAACCCTGCATAGATCGCCTTAACGTATAATACACTTTCCCTTCCGTATGCTCGTATGTATTAAATTGCTCGTCATACTTAAACGAACCCATTATTTTACTATGAATTTCCTTTTGCATGAATGACTACCTTTCTTTTTCTATCATATGTATTTATCTGAATTAACAACTAGCGTGTAATCCGTACCTATACTTGGTGAAGTCCAACGTATGATTGATTTTGGATTGAAAGAACTCTTGATGCGCTTGCGTTATTCTAAAATACCCAAAAACAGGATGCTCTTCGGATAAACCCAATACATTACGGTATTCCCATATGGTCACATCTCGAATTTCCTCTTCAGCAATAACGATAGCCACCTCAGCGTCTACTTCACTCCATTCGATCGATCTAGTTACATCTTTTTCCTCATAATAATAAGGAGAGATACACTCTTCCACAGATAAATTTTTGCTCCTAGCAAATTCAATGGCCTGGTATGAATCATGACTACTACCGATGAACATATAATAATCCCAACCAAAGTGCACAAAAAAATGATCTTTGGCGTACAACTGACAATCCGCATAATTTCTGAGTATCATCTTGCAGATTGTGCGAATTTCATCGGTGTTATATACCCCATCTTCCTGTATTAAAATTTGACTAAATTCCTGTTCATATAACACAGAATGTTGATCTTCTTGTGAGATTGATCGATCCGATACTTGAATAACCCGTAGAGTCTGCAGTTCTGCTTCCTTTAAAAACACCATGATTGTGTCTATGTATGTTTCTTCAACAAGAAGGTATTGTTCCAATGTGAATACATTCCCTTGAATGACTTTTCCAATCTCGGATGGGCATGTCCATTCATCTAGTACATTGTTGATTTGCCATTGATTATTCATTTTATTCTCTCCTGGGTACAAATTGTTCTATGCTCTTAGCCCAATAAGGAACACTTTAAAACTCTCACTACATTGCTCCCTAGATATTAATCTCATCCCAGTTCAGAATGACGTAGCCAATTTGAATGACGATCATAACCAGATAACTTATCCCTATAGCGAGGCTGAACTTAATACTTTTCTGGCTGACCCTATGCTCCTCTGTACTGATCCTACCATGACGTAGTCGGGATTGAAGCCTGTTCTTTGTTTTCAAGATCAAGTGCAACTCAATGATTCCGAATACTGCCCAGAGCAACGTAAACATCAATAATACCGCATTTGAAACAGACAAGAGAAACAGCACGCCCTCATCCGAAGTTGTACCATATTTGAAGCTCAAGTTGACAATCAGGGTCAGGATAAAGAAAGCAATACCAATGTAACTGTAATATGGTGTGTATTTGGAACTTCTCAGGATCACTCTTCCTCTCTAGTTGTTCTTATGTATTTTGCTCAAAACCAAAATTCATAAAACTCTTCCGAAAACCAAAACCATACAATCCCCATGATCATCATAACGCTTCCGCATATTTTAAATATTACTTCTACCCATCTTGGAATATCGCCGCTCGGTGGGTTATCCTCGAACTCCGAATTGGGTTTAATACGTCTGTATCTCAAGAGGACAAAGCACTTATACAGAATGTCCGGAAAAAAGTACACAATCACTCCCATGATAAACATCGGGATGGATAAATAGCCAAATGTACTACTGGTCCATTCCATCTCGATCATTTTCATTTTATAAGGATACAGATCCATTAATCTTTTATTTAGCAAAATGTGCCCGCTCTTCCTGCTGGGAACTAAATATATGATCTGGATACTTGTTTACCATGGGAGGAAGCTGATGTGCAGGAAAAAATTGAAGTTCCTTCATCTCGTCATTATCGGGAGAAAGTTGTCCGGACGTAATACTACATTCAAAAATAATCGTGACGTATTCGACCTGATGGCCGTTCGCGTAGGTAAACCGTTGCTCTTCACCACCATATACCCCAATGATCTTCTCTGGTTCAACCACAAGCCCCGTCTCCTCCATCGCCTCTCTAATCATCGCTTGGGCAGGTGTCTCACCAAGTTCAATAGCTCCGGCAATCAATCCCCAAGTGGACTCCTTATGCTTACGACCAAATAATATCTCCCCTTGTTCATTACGGATAATCCCAGCGACCCCTGGCATAAAAATAAGCTCGTTTCCAATCTTGTCTCTTAGATTTTGGTAATAGTCAGACATGCCCATATTCTTAAATTCCTCCTTTGGGTGTAACGGTACGTATGTGCACTTGCCACATCATTTATTTAGCGATCTGAACAAGTTTCTACACTTTTGTATCAATAATATGGTTGTGATCATCTGAATTATCTTGGTTCTGTCTTTTCACTTCAGCTCTTAAGTACCTAACTTCTTTAATTAGAACATCAAGTCTTCTCGACGTTTGGGATGAATCTATGGCATAACGGATAACAAAGGCAATGATTAGAAACGCAAAAAAGCTCACGAATATAATCAATAAAAGACCCAACAATCCCATACAAGTACAACTCCTTACTAACTAAAACTATATATCTGCGATTGCACATGAATGCTTATCTCAATGTTTCTAATCAGATCGCATTCAATATGCCCCTATTCTATTTCTACCAGAAAATCCTTACAGCGAACAATCAGTTCAGGCAGGCATACACCTTCTTGATCTGAGACGAAAATTTTGCTGCATCGGGAATTCTTGTCCGTTTATAATAAGCGGTTAATTGTTTAGGATGATTTTTGACAAAATCATATTCAATGATCGTACTCGCGATGACCGACCTCGCAAAACCTAGAATCTCAACAACTTCAGAACGATCAACTTCATCAAGCTCCTCACCCTCAGGAAATTCACCGTCTGGATCATCATCTAACTCTTCACTAAACGTGATTCGAGCCACTACAAAAGACATGATGTTATCCTTGTCATTGTTGTATTGCTCCAGTAACCATTGAATGCATTCTTCTTCTGTTGGCAGAGAAGCGCCAAACCCTTCAAGCACATACTTCCGTTCCTTAAAAGCATCCATTAATAAGCTCGCTTCATAGCTGCCATGCTCGACAAATTTGATGTGGGGTTTAAGCTGAAGCAGATCTGCTATAACGACTTGATACCAATCACTTGTTAGAAATTGTTCGAATGTCTTCATTAGAAAATCCTCCCTATATTAAGACGTACTAGTCTACGTTAAGGTTTGGAAAAACTTGTGTTTCACCTCTTTTTGGTTCCGTGCTGCCCATTCCTCTAACTCTTCTAACCCTGCGTTCTCTTGGCTAGATTCAAAATAAAAACATAGATCCGAAGGAACGAGTCTACGACCATAAAGCTTAATACCAATTCGCTTGTAGGTCATATAGACACACTCGATTTGGGAGGCGTCATACCTCTTGTTTTTGGTCGATATCACATAATCTTCGCATAGAGTAATGCTCGGCTTGGGCGAGAATACACGACGGATTAGAATCACGATATTAATTACAATAAAGGCCATGATAAACAGGATAAAATATTTTAGAAAACCCTCTCCGCTAAGTTGATAATTTCTAACCAGAAAAATTCCAAGAATCAGCATGCCTACTAACATCAACTTGGCTTTCGGATAGACAGTCAAATAACTCATCGTTATCCCCTCTAACTGATCATCTCATCTTAGTAGCATCTTACCACACTCTCCGCGTTTGAGATAATAAGGATATACTAGTGGTTTTTGGCTGTTATATAAATGTAATGAAAAGCCAAAAAACCTCATTCTCACTGCGAGAAAAGAGGTTATTCGGAACTTTGTTTTGTTGCTTCTATAAGAGGTTGTTCAAAAAGTTCGCTTTTGATTACGAAGGATGCCTGATGGCATCTCAGCGTCAAATATGGGATTCAGCCGAAATAAGTGGATGCTTACGAAGCTTGTTTCTTTCAGAAACAATGTAGTTGCTCACGTAGTTCTGCCTACGCTCCGCTATTCCATTTCTAGCTTCATCCCATCTTCTCGGTACTGAAAACCGTTCTTTTTGAACACGCACTATAACATAAATTTTCTTTACTTCACTTTACTTTTACGAAGCCGTATACCCGTGATGTGATAACCATTTGTCTCCTCGGTACTTGATTCATACGCTTCATCGTCTTCCATTTCGGTACTTGCTGACTGAGCCGAGGGCTTTTTGTTTCGTCTGCGCTGTACAATGATATCACTGATTCCAATGAGCAGGACCAGCAGGAGACTTACAAAAAAACCAGGTCTACTCAGTGTGTGGAAGAGCGCACCGGTCACTGCAAACGCAATGAGCAGCAGCCCAATCCAGCGTTTAACGACATCGAACTTTTTGGACTGCAGCAGCCGACCAGAGGATAGTAAGATAAACGACCAGTTGTATAACAGCATCAATCCCGCTGCAGTCGTAATATATTCATACACTTTACCAGGCAGTAACAAAGACATAACAATAGTTCCGATAAGCCCACACCCAATGAGTGAAAGTGCAAATAAGGGATATTTCTGCTTCCACTTACGCGAGAATAACGACGGAGCATCTCCCTCCTTCGCCAGCGTCATAATCATGGATGTCACCGCATAGAGCGATGCCGTCATAGTCGAGAAACCCGCCACAATCAGTACGCCATTGAGCAGGTGCGGAACAAAGGCCAGATGATCGCTGCTCAGTGCCAGGACAAATGGACTTTCTTTGGGATTAAATGCACTCAGTGGCACCATGATCAACGCCAAACCAATAGATACGATATATACGATGGATAAAGAAATGAGCATAACCTTGCCTGCCTTGGGTGCATCCTCAGGTTTTTCTAATCGATAAGACATAATCCCGAGCACTTCAATACCACCGTAGGCGTAGAACGCAAAAAGGAATGCAGACCACAAACCTACTCCACCCTTGGGGAAAATCGCTGCCATATCCATGGGTACCTTATGATCGTACTTCGTTCCTCCAATCCAACCGGCAAGGAGCGCAATTGCCAGAATCAAAAACATAATAATAGCTGCCATCTTAATGATGGCGAGCACATTCTCAACCCGGTCAAATCCTTTGTTGCCAAAAAACACGATACATAGGCCGATTACGCCAAATCCAGCGGCAAAGACCCATAGTGAAACAGCAGGAAACCAGAATCTGGAAAATATCGACAGAGCCGTCAACTGACTCCCCATAATGAGCAATTCGGAAAACCAATACACCCATCCGCTGGAAAAACCAGCCCAATTCCCAAAAGCCTTCTTTGCATAAGAGCGAAAGGAGCCCTCTTCCGGATGTTCTGACGTCATTCGCGCGAGCGCATCAAAAACAATATATGTACCCAAAGCTGCAAATACATAAGCGATCAATACCGCAGGACCACCAAACGAGATGGCAAGACTTGAACCTAAAAAGTATCCCGTTCCAATCGTTCCTGCCACGCCGAGCAGACTTAGTTGCCACCATTTCAGTTTCTTTTCCTTTGTTGGAGTCTTGGATGCATTACTCATGCTGTCAGCCCTTTCTACATCATTCCCATTCCAAACACTTCAAATAGCCTGCCCTAATGATGTGGAAACATGTAAAAGAGCGGATAAATAACAGACAAACAACTTTATATCAACGGCAAAAAGCGCCGATCATGCACAAATGCACGGACCGACACTTTTCTTTACTCAAAACTCATGTTCTCTTGAACCTGTTCAACATTGTAGCTCTTCTCCATTGGTGGCAATAACCTGCTTGTACCACTCGAACGAATCTTTTTTGGATCTGTTCAATGTACCGTTACCTTCGTCGTCTTGATCCACGTAGATGAATCCGTATCGTTTGGACATTTCGGAGGTGGACATGGAGATCAGATCAATTGGCCCCCAAGCCGTATACCCGATCAGGTCTACACCCTCTATGACTGCTTCTTTCATTTGCTCAATATGCTTCTTAAGGTAATCAATTCGGTACGTATCATGAATCGAGCCATCTTCCTCGACCTTATCATATGCACCCAAA
Organism: Paenibacillus sp. DCT19; assembly: GCF_003268635.1. Lineage (NCBI taxonomy): Bacteria > Bacillati > Bacillota > Bacilli > Caryophanales > Paenibacillaceae > Paenibacillus > Paenibacillus sp. DCT19. The sequence goes on along the minus strand of NZ_CP029639.1, from coordinate 1,822,753 downwards.
CCATTTTCTACAACGAAAAGAGGCTTTCTGTAGCGGTTATACATGTCTCGCAACGTAATACGGAGCCCTTTCGGGTCAATCTGCCATCCCCAGTCGGACGTATCCAGATATTTATTTTTCACAGCATACGTCGTGAGATTACCAGATACCTGTTCATAATCTTCGGAATTGGATGCAACCGACTTGGACATGTAATAACTCAAAGATACATAATCCACAGGATACTGCTTCAATATTTCATCGTCACCGATTTCCTTCTGAATCACAATATTGTTCTCAGCAAAGTAACGATTCATAAAGGATGGGTATTCGCCGTGAACATGCACATCCGTGTGGAACAGGTTCAGGTCGTTATAATGCTGTGCGAGTAACACATCTTCTGGATTGTTCGTCACTGGATAGGTCTGTCCCCTAGCCAGCATACATCCTACTTTAGCATCTGGATTGATCTCGTGCGCGAGCTTCGTCACCAATGCACTTGCTACAAATTGATGGTGCAACGCCTGATAAGCGATTTGTTCCTTGGTTTGGTTCGGAAGCTTATCGACTAGTACGCCCCACCTGTATATGGGCTATGTCCCATCATATTAATCTCGTTAAATGTAATCCAGTATTTGACTTGATGACGGTAGCGTTTGAAGAGCACTTCTGCATACGTAACAAAAAGCGGAATCAACTTACGGCTGTACCAACCGTTATATTTGCGAGTCAGCGCCAGCGGAGTCTCATAATGAGACAGCGTAACGATTGGTTCGATGCCGTACTTCTCTAACTCATTGAATACTCGATCATAGAATTCCAATCCTTCGACACTTGGAGCTGCATCATCACCGTTAGGGAAAACTCTCGCCCAGTTAATCGACAAGCGAAAGGCTTTGAAACCCATCTCCGCAAATAGCGCAATGTCTTCTTCGTAGCGGTGATAGAAATCGACTCCATCACGCTTCGGATAGCGATCATCTACTTCTCTGTTGAGAGCCTTCTCGATATAATCAGAGTTTACATCGATGGCGAAGTTTAACCCACGTTTTTCTTTTGGTATAAAAGGAACCATGTCAGCTGTTGTGAGCCCTTTGCCACCTACGTTATACGCTCCTTCAACCTGATTGGCGGCAGTTGCGCCACCCCAGAGAAAGTTCGTTGGAAAACCTGTTTGAACTGTTGTCATATTCAATCACTCCTTAGTTTGTGTTTTATTTCATAATGGTTAATGCGCGTTCTCCTTCAAAAATAGGGCCTGCTTCGTTAATCGTCAGTACGTCTAGATAGTCGGCGGTATTGGTCACAATCATCATCGTTACCGTCTCAAGACCCGCTTCACGAATGGCGGCGCGATCGAATTCAATCAAAGGCTGTCCTATTTCGAGTCGATCCCCTGGCTTCACCAGACTTGTAAAATGCTTACCTTTTAGCGAAACGGTCTCAATTCCGATATGGATAAGCAGTTCTTCGCCGTCGTCCCCTTTAATACCAATGGCATGACCGGACTTCGGCATAATGCTGACCTCTCCATTAACCGGCGAAACGATGCGATCTTCGTCTGGCTCAATTGCAATACCTTTACCCATCGCTTCTTCTGAGAACGTCGGGTCGGATACGTCATGAAGATTCACAATCTGTCCTTTCAATGGGGAATGGATGTTGATTGGCCCTTTCGTTGCAGCTTCTGTAAGATTGGCACCCGTTGCTTTCGGTTTCGTCGGAACTTTCTGTGCGCTCTTCTCTTCCTGCTTCCCTTCAGCTGGAATATCTTTGAAACCGAAGATCATGACAAGCACAAAGGCACCGAGCAAGGCTCCAACAAAAAGAATCGAGGTCATGATCAAGTTATACGAATTCCCCAACGGATCGGCATACGCCGGCAAAACGAAGAGCCCTGGCAGTCCGCCTAATACTTGTTTCTTAATTCCAAGCCATGCCGCAATTCCACCCATAACCCCAGCAGAGATCATGGCAAGATACAGCGGTTTTTTCAATTTCATGTTAACCCCATACATCGCAGGCTCCGTGATACCCAGAAGAGCCGAGAAGCCGGTAGATGCACCCAACTGTTTGAATTGAGAGTTTTTACTTCTCACTGCAACTGCGAATGCAGCCCCTGCCTGTGCCACATTGCTAAGCAGCATCATGGGAGAGACAATCGGATCGAAGCCGTAGCTCGCGAAATTTTGAAAAATAATGGGAACAAGGGCATAATGCATACCTGTCATAATGAGCAGCGGCATAAAACCAGCAACCAAGAAGCCTGCTAATGGCCCAGCCACATCGAACAACCATACGAGTCCACTTGCGACCCAATTACCTGCATAGGTACCCATTGGTCCAATCAACCACAGCGTAATCGGAGCCACAATGATTAGGGACAGCAACGGTGTGAACATCATCGTTAACACATTCGGCATCCAAGACTTTACAAAAGCACTTACGTATTTCAGAAGAATGACACCAAGTATGATCGGAATAACTGATGAAGAGTAATTGATCACCGGAATGGTAATCCCACCGAAAATGGTAAAACTCGTAATCTCTCCACCTGAATTGACCGCGTTGACCATGGTTGGATACAGCATCGGTGCAGCAAGCGCAAGTGCAACATACTCATTCGTCTTAATTTTGCGTGCAGCGGTTACAGCAAGGAACAAGGGCAGGAAGTAAAAGAGCCCGTCTCCGATCATGTTCAACACTAGATATGTCTCGCTTTGATTACTCAACCAGCCAAATGTTACAAACATCGCCAGGAAGCCTTTGAGCAGACCCGCTCCGGCAAGCGCTGGAATGAGCGGGGTGAAGACACCTGAGATGAAGTCAAAGACGGAGGAGATTATGCCTTTTTTCTCACCGCTCGCTGCCTGCGCTCCACCTGTGCCGACTAGAGGTTCCACCTCTGCGAATACATCAGCGACCTGATTACCGATAATGACTTGGAATTGATCACCTGAGAATTGAGCACCGATGACTCCTTTTAACTGTTTGATCTCTTCTAGCTTAATCTTCTCCTTGTCACTCACTAAGAAGCGCAAGCGCGTCACACAATGCCAGGACTGCTCTACATTCTCCCTCCCTCCGACTTTCTCTACAATCTGTTTAGCTAGCTCTTGATATGCTTTCATCGCGAAATCCCCTCTCCACAATTTCCAAAAAAAATACCCAAACAACGTAGAGCCTTGTTGGCTCTCCTATGCTTGGGTAACGCCTGAATCGATGATTCAGTAACAATTCCACGGTTGACCTATTTAGTTTCTAGTTGGCTGGTTAAACGCCAGATATGAAGAGCAAGATACAGTCTTTCATTCGGCGATAGCGACCAACCATATTTCCGTTCGAGCAGATGTGCAATTTTCTCAACTGCCTGATAGGAACGAGGATACTTGCTCTTGACCACTTCGACGATCGTTAGATCAACCTCTTGGTCTTCGATATGATTCTGCTTGAATTGACGAATAAAAAAGTGACGCAGATGGGTGATAAACCGCGTGTAGCTTAACGATTCTTCATCCAGCTTGACTTGAAAATGATATTGGATAACCTCAATAATTCGATTAATAACTTCGGTCATTTTCAACGTTTCTTCAATCCGTGTCTTTTTAGTCTGCTGTCCATTTACGAAATGGTAGGTTAGAAAGGTTTCCTCACTTTTGGGCAAAAGAACGTCAAGGCGATCGAATACAAGCCTGATAGCTTCTTGAGCTGCGAGATATTCTTTCGGATATAGATTTTTGACTTCCCAACGGTTCGTCTCAACGTATTCAATCTGCTCATTTGCTCGCTTGATCGCAAAGTTCAAATGATCGGCGATGGTTAAATAAATGTTATTCTCGAACGTTATACCAAGCGAGACTTCCGCATTTTTAACCACTTCTACCGCTACATCGAGAACATCAGGATCCATATGATCTAAGACCTGCACGAGAGGTTTCTTCGCTGCTGAATCCTCTGCTGCAAACTTCCGGCGAATACTCTCTTCTTCGATCAGATCTCCTTTTTTCTTTTGGAAACCTACTCCAGTACCCATCACTACCCATTCAAGTCCAGAGAGATCTTTAACTAAAGCCACGTTATTGTTGAAGGCTTTAATATACCTCACTTTACTGACCCCACCTCTTAAAAAACACAAAAATCCATCTTGAAAATACATAAGGTATTTTCAACATGGTAATGCCTGATCTAATCAGTAACACCCATTTCAAATTATAGCCTTAATGTATCATTTCATGAAAACGGTGTCAACCGAAATTTTGCCAAAGCTAATGGATTATAAGGAGAACCGGAAAAAGGTTCAACCTTCAAGCAAAACCTTATTGCTGTACGCCTTTTCCATTTTGTATAACATATGTAAAAGGTTATTTTGCCGTGCAATAGAGCCCTTCTCCTATTCCCTCGCTACAGGGTCAACGCTTCTCTGAAGAGTCGAACTCCTCTAACACCTTGGACTTATCTCCATAAACTTTGTCCAGGTGCTCCTCACCCCAGTAACATAATAGATCTAGGGCAGGCTTAAGTCCCCAGCCATAGTCCGTTAACTCATACTCCACTTTAGGCGGAATCTCCGAATATACCTTTCGCTGCACAATCTCATCCTTTTCCAGACCTCTAAGCTGTGTTGTCAGCATCTTCTGCGTGATTTCGGGGATTAACCTTCGCAGCTCCGATGTACGTTTCCGCCCTGTCGTCAAATGGTAGATAATTAAAGGTTTCCACTTCCCACCCATGACTTCCAAGGCAGCTTCCACGCCTACTTTGTATTTCTTGGGAGCACTCGTATGTCCATCCTCTGTCAATGTTCTTCCCTCCTGATTCAAGCTATTGCTAGGCGAAAACATAACCTCTTGTTTCTTGCGTACTACTATTGTGTATTGAATGTTAATTGCAGTTAACTAGGGTACTTTCATGTTCCTATAGAACTTATTTCTTCCTATAGAACTTCAAAGTGCGTTCTTCCCAACGATTTCATTCCTTGTCTATAATAGCATTGGCAATAGGGTATGGCTATTAATCGTGATCGAGAAAGGTAGTGAACTATACGTATGAACGTATTAGTTGTTGTGTCGCATTCGAGGAAGAATTCCCTGACTTTTCAGGTTACTGATCGTTTTGTACAAGGTCTAACTGAGGCTGGTCACAGTGCGGAGATATTGGATTTACATGGCATTGGCTTCGACCCTCTCCTCCTCGAAGGAGATGAACCAAACCTTACTCAAGAAGTTCAAGAATTCTCTCCTGAAATCCAAACAGAAATGGAGCGGTTGAAAAAGCATGATGCTGTGGCTTTTGTGTTTCCCCTCTGGTGGTGGCATCTGCCAGCTATGCTGAAGGGTTATATTGATCGTGTATTTAATAACGGATTTGCCTACGGCGCAAATAAGCTTCATCATCAGCAAATATTATGGATTGCCCTTTCAGGCGTGACAGAACAACAGATGCAAAAGCGTAATTATGATGAGTCCATTCAAAATCTGCTCAACGTCGGTATTGCCGATTACTGCGGCGTATCTCGCTCTAAGGTTGAATTCCTGTACGAGACGTTGGATGCTGCACCAGAGCATTATGAGCAGTTGCTTAACTACGCGTATCAGCTAGGATTGGATTATGCTAAGGATATTCCAGCGCAGTAAGGATCATAACGCATCAATGTAGCGAAAAAAGGTCACTCCGAAGAGCGACCTTTTTGCTGTGTAACTACCTTATTTTACTGCCGAGAAAAGAAACTTCTCCAGCATCGTTATATCACTAATGCTATGGTTACAAGCATCGTTACCCATGCATACATACTGGCCAATGGCACTAAAGTGATCTGGTGAATGCTTCTTGGTCTTGACGTTGAAGAATCCGAGTTCCTGATGGCGATGACAGAACATACAGTATCCCTTCTTGTTGGTAGCCGTGATCCGTCCCTCTATACCGAAGAATTTGCCTTCATGAGGGTACACGATGAACAAACGGTTCGTTGCAATGTCGATCCATCTCAGATAGGTCGTGTGTGCATAATCGACGGATTCGAGATCAGGCAATTTGAGCTTTTTCGCCTTAGGAAACAACTTCTGAATCTGCTTCGCCGATATTTGCGGAAACGGAATCAGATATGCTTCCAGCTCGTTCAGATACAATTGCACGTCATGCGGCGTATTATACGTGGATAACGGCTCCAGTAGATTCTTCTGTTCCGATGTCAATTCTGATGTCAGCTCATCAAAGACTTCAATGACATTTGTGCCAACCGTATAACGCACGGTCTCCAATACTTTAGGATCCACGACAGAGCGTAGCGTTTTGATCAGGAAATCGGCTTGCTTCTGAATATAATTAAATTGATGATTATGAATAAATGGTGTTTGCATGGCGTTCAGCCCCTTATAGTTATTGATCATTCCAATAAGGTGCAAAGCCAGCGGGATGACACATGTTGATGGTACTCACGTACTCACAGGGCGATCGATTTCATTCTCGTCGCGCCCTACACAAAGTCCGCCCCTATTCAGGCTTTGCGTAAGGCCTTTCTAGCGAACGAGCAATCCGGCACAGCCAATATTGCCACGGTATAACCCCCAATGCAGTAGATATACCGGCATTATAACAGAGTTGAGAATGTGGGGGCAATGGGTTCTTAGTTCAAAAGGTATGTTCCTACTTTTACTCCAATCAACACCTTGATAAAATTCTTCTGATCTTTGGTAAACTGGTATCCTCGTTTCTCATAAAAGGCATGTGCATTCTTTCTACTAGGGTGTGACAACAGTTTAATCCCATAATAACCCTCATCCTGAGCCCATGATTCCAAATGTTGAATTAAACGTCCCCCGATTCCCTGATTTCGATATCCTTCTTTAACAACAAACCCCAGTACATTGACCAACGGCTCTGAGAATAACAGTTGATACGGGCTACCGTGGATATATCCAAGAACTTCATTATTCTGCTCATAAACCCAGACCACATCTCTGGTATGTTCAAGAATGGTTTCGATTTTTTGCTTAACCTGTTCAACACCGAAATTTACAAACTGAGAATTAAAATGCTGATTTAATATATAAATATCATGAACATCTGTGATTTGAATGAACCTAATAGTATACTCTGACATTCGTACAGCCCCTTTTAAACATCGTCTACCAAATTTTAAAACTTCTATATGACAGCTTCAGTTCAGTGTAATGGTTTGTGTCAGCGACAAACGATATGTATAACATACAATTTATTAGCATCGGGCTGCGTTTCTTTATGTTAAATTTCTTTCCGATACACCTTATAGGTGTAACTCGCCCATTCCAGCTTGAGTGCCTTCCAATCAATTACTTTCCAAGGGTTAAAAAAAGTCTGACCATCCTTATTAAAGAACAGATCTTGTCCCATATGATACGAGGCATGTTGAACGATATCGTTAGCATCCATCCATACAACAACATCACCCGTACGAAGCTCCTCTGTATCTCTCATGACATAATTGGCTCTCTTAAGTCCTTCTGCAAATGTCTCTGGATGTACCCATTCATTCAGAATCCATTCTTGCTGAGATACAGCGAACAATGTTGCAGCTAAACAATTCCCTCCTCCTTCAGCTGGGAATGTATTGGCATATCTTTGCAAGTGAAGAGGAATAGAGTCATCCAGCGCATAACCGTTCCAGTCATCCCACTTCTTAGCATATCCTTTGAGCAGATCCACCTTCACTTCATAGGGAAGCTTACTCCATAGTTTACTGTGTAGAACGACATATTCTTCTTCATGATCCTTCACCAGATATTCCTCAGGAAATGTATACGGAGTAGAGAGCAACGAGATCGGTAAGATCAAACCACGATGTACTGTAAGCTGAATATGGTTGATCCATTTCTGCATTTCACTTGAGAGAGAACACAACCAATTCGGGTCAGCGACAAGTACATATTTTATTTCTTTGTCTATCTTCCAATATTCAAAGCTATTAACAAGCTGTATCTGATTATATGAGGAATGACGAAAGAATTCTTTGCTCGGAAAAATTAACACATCGTTAAGGTGCATTTCTAGTTTAATGAGATGCTCTTCCCTGAGAAAAAATAGATCTTTATTAGGAACATAGGCGTCGATCCAACGCCCAATCCGTTCAGCGGATGGCTCAACCATTATGATCATTGTATTTGTTCTCCTTATCTACGAATGATGAACCAACGTATATTTCCATTATTATACTATTGAAATAGAAAAATATAAGGATTCAATTATTCATAATTCAAACGAAATATTTAATCAAAAAAGAAGCTACCTCCCTGGCCTTCCCCAGTTCAGTAGCTCTCTTTTTCCGATCCTCTTATTGCCTTACTACATACAACCGTACACCTTACTCCTTCACAGCCCCAACCACAATCCCGGTCACAAAATACCGTTGCAGGAACGGATATACGAGCAGAATCGGCAATGCGCTGATAAATATCTGTGAAGCCCGGATTGTCCGCTGCGACAGGTTCGCAATCGCTTCGGGATCAAGCTTGGTCATGTCTGCCTGCACGATGATCGTCTGCATAAACGTCGCGAGTGGCAGCTTTTCCGAATCACGGATATAGATGATCCCGTCAAAATATGCGTTCCAATGCCCAACCATCATGAACAGAGACACGGTGGCGATAACAGGTACGGAGACGGGTAGATAGATTTTGATAAAGGTCTGAAAGTGTCCTGCGCCATCAATAAACGCTGCCTCTTCCAGATCCTTCGGCACCGTGCGGAAGAAATTCAGTAGCAGAATGATGTTGAACACCGCCACAAGACCTGGCAGAATCAGCGCCCACAGCGTATTCATCAGTCCCAGCTTTAGAATAAGGATATACCCCGGAATGAGTCCTCCGCTGAACAGCATGGTAACTACGAAATACCACAGATAGATGTTACGTGCACGGAACACCCGTGTCTCCTTGGACAGCGCATACGCCGCAAGCGTATTGACGATGAGCGCAAGCCCGGTACCCAGTACCGTCCGTTCTACGGATACCCACAACGAGGACAGGAAGTTGGAATTATCAAATGTCTTGGCATACGCTTCGAGCGTGAATCCAATCGGCCAGAACGTGACTAATCCGGCATTAGCAGGTGCAGACGCGCTGAGCGATACCATCAGCAAGTGATAGAGCGGCAGCAGACAGAGCAGCGAAAGGATGGTCAGGAACACATTGTTGAAGATGCTGAATATGCGATAGGGCAGCGTTTTATGATACATGGCTCGTCATCCTTTCTAGAAAATTCGGTATCCGGCGAAACGGTAAGCCAGTCGGTAAGAGATTACGATCAGGATCAGACTGATGACCGATTTGAACAGATTCACCGCGGTAGCGAAGCTGAACTGCCCACTTAACAGACCTTCCCGATACACAAACGTATCAATGATATCCGCTTGCTGATAGATCAATGGACTGTATAAGTTAAAGATCTGGTCGAAGTTGGCGTTGAGTACATTACCCAGTGCCAGTGTTGCGATCACAATTCCAATTGGAATGAGTGCCGGGATGGTAATATAGATCGTTTGCTTCCAGCGCCCTGCTCCATCCACTTCTGCTGCTTCATAGAGTGATGGATTGATGCCGGATAAGGCTGCAAGGAAGATGATTGTGTTGAAGCCGAACTCTTTCCAGACATCACTCGCAATGACCGTGAACCGGAACCAGTTACCGTCCCCGAGGAAGAAGATTGGCTTGATGCCAAACACCGAGACCAGGAACTGATTGACGATGCCCGTTTGCGCCAGAATGTCGATCAAAATACCGGACAGTGTTACCCAGGACAAGAAGTGTGGCAGATACACGAGGGTCTGGATTGTTCTTTTGAGCGCCATCTTCCGCACCTCATTGAGCAATAAGGCGAAGACAAATGGAATGATCAGGTTCATGACAATTTTGGAGCAGGCAAAAAACAGTGTGTTCCACGTAATTTGCAGGAAGTAATCATTTTCCCACATGTACCTGAAATGCTTCAGACCCACCCATTCCGAATTAAAAAAACCTAATGCAGGTTTGTAATCTTGAAATGCCATCAGAATGCCCGACATCGGAATATATGAAAAAATAAAGACCATAATGGCCGCAGGCAACACCATGAAGTGTAGAATCCACGGCTGTTTGTAACGTTTTTTTCTCTTATGCTCCAGCTTGTTTCCAAGACTGGCCTGCGGGACTCGTTTACCCTCCAATTTAGCCTCCATAGCGCTTCTCCTGTTCCCAAAAAAAGTTTTTGTGTGTGATGGGGTTCTCTGATATAAATAGTATCAAGCCATTCTGAGGTCTGACTATATAACATTGTTAGGCTCGATAGGGTTTTGTTAGTTTGATCTAAACTTATATCACACGATCACTCCGATGACAGAACAACCTTCCGATCGCTGTTACCCCCAGATTTTTTTTGATTCCCATTTTTAATGGGGAAATCCAAGGATAGCCTATGCTTCCGATGTAGCTTTCCTTCAGAAAGCTTTCAAGCGACCGCTCCGCTTCTCCAGGTTCTTTCTGTCCTCTCCGTTTCCGTGTGAATGTTTAGTTCAGCCTATGTAGTCTGAAAGTGAAGGTAAAGGAGAATTTTCATGCATACATGGAAGCGCTTAATATTATTTCCAGCCAAGGCGAGATCACGCTTTAGCCTGTTTGCCAAAATAAATTTGTTAATTGTGGTGTTATTCATCCCCATTCTCATCATGTACACCTACTCGAATAGCGTCACCTATGACGTGGTCAGTAATGAGTTGCAGATTTCGAACACGAAGCAGCTGACGTTCCTGTCCAGCCAGATCGATTCGCGCATTAATCAGATGATGGATTTCAGCCTGATTCTCTCACGCGATCCGAATGTGCGAGCTTTCAATGGATTGAACATGTGGGACGATCGGTATGACCAGATGCAGACCCGTTATGTCATACAGGAAAAGATGACGCTGCAATCCGGCGTTACAGATATATGGCCCACTCGCTATGCCGTGTATTCCCAACAGAATCAGGATGTTATCGCCAACTACAACCGTTCATCCGGGTATGATGAGGATTATTTGAAGAAAAATATGAGCGGACAATGGACCTATGGGGATCAAGGGACAGCAACTCAAGAAGGGCTGCAATCCTTCTACTGGTTCTTTACCGATTCGTTGGCTCAACCGGGGACGCTCACTGGAAGCAACCTCGTCATTGAAGCCAGTTTCAGTTATGAGAACATTCAAAATATGCTGGATACGTATAAAGCTGGCGGGCAAGGCGATCCATTCTTTTATCACAAGGGTGACGCCCCCATTCTGAATCGTAGTGCCGATGAGCAGTTATCCCAAGAACTCATTCGTTATCTGGATACACACTCTTCAGAAGATACAACGCAGGATGTCGTTGAGCTGGGTGGGAAAAAGTACTTGGTTAGCTCCGTGAAATCCACGTATCTGGACTGGCATCTGGTTGATGTCATCCCGCTCTATCAGATTCTTCAGCCGATCTCACTCAGTCGGAATCTATTCTATGCTTGTATGATTTTGTTACTGGTGGTGGGCATCTCGGCGTCGATCCTGCTCTACCGGAACGTGCAATATCCGATCAAAAAACTGATCAAAGGCTTACGCCGTGTAGAGCAAGGAGACTATTCCGTGCGTTTGCATAGTAACAAGCAGAACGAGTTCTCGTTCCTGTTCCGTCGGTTCAACGACATGTCCCATCAGATTCAAGATCTGATCGAGAATGTATTTCATGAGAAAATTAGAGCCAGAGAAGCTACACTGAAGCAGTTGCAGGCGCAGATTAATCCGCATTTTCTATATAACTGTCTTGGTTATATCATTAATATGGCTCAGATGAAGGACGAGCAAGCCGTCGTGTCCATGGCGCATAACCTAAGTGCGTATTACCGCTATACGACCCGAATGGAACGAGAGACATCTTCCCTTCAGGAAGAGATCAAGCTGCTTATCAACTATCTGGATATTCAGAAGCTGCGCAACGGTCGCATTGAGTATCACATTGACATTCCGGAGAACATGCTCCAGCAGTCTGTGCCGCGATTAATGCTGCAACCGATGGTCGAGAATTCCGTCATTCACGGCGTGGCGAAGTCCTATTCTTCCGGGGAAATTCGAATAACTGGCGAGAGCGAGGACGGAATAGGCAAAATATATATCGATGACGACGGCCCTGGCCTAAGCCCAGAACAGTACGAAGCACTGAACATGAAAATGCAGGAGCCTTTGCAAGAGGAAATGGGCTGTGGTCTCTGGAATACCAACCAGCGCATCATGCACCTATTCGGTACCCAATCCTACCTCCGATTCGGCCCATCCCCACTTGGCGGATTCCGAACCGAGATCGTCTGGGAGATCTCGAAGGAAGATACAGAGCCCGAGCGAGGAAACCGAAACTAACATAAGAGGTTATGCTTCGCCCTTAAATTAATACTAATTCACCTTTATAAAAGTCTTTCTTTAAAATAAAGGCTTAAACTTTATGTGAACCAAAGCGAAGGATTAAAGGGATTCTGTAGAAGCGAAGCGTTCGCCTTTATCCCCGGATTTCACCTTTAGAAAAGATTTAATAAAATCTGGGGATAACAGCGATCGAAAGAACCTTTGAATCCGTAGCGCCCTTGTTCAATTCATCTATCCCTTAATTTTAACCTCAAGACTTAAATACCACCCAAGGAGACTAACATCATGCAGATGATCATCGTAGACGACGAAGCACACTGGGTAGATAATCTATCCATGACCAAGCCCTGGCATACGCTGGGGATCGAACAGGTGCATAAAGCCTATTCGGCGCATGAAGCTTTACAAATGATTGATACACACCCGATTGATATCGTGATCTCAGACATTCAAATGCCTGAAATGACGGGAATTCAACTGATTGAACGGATTCGAGTCCGTGACAAAAAAATAAAATGCATTCTTTTATCCGGGTACTCCGAATTTGAATATGCCAAAAAAGCTATCCAGTATGAGGCCGTAGATTATTTACTCAAACCGCCTACAGATGATGAATTAATGGGTGCCGTGCAGAAGGCAATCGACCAACTCAATAATGAATGGGAGCTTGTAAGCTCACTTACGCGAACTCAGTTTACGTTACGGGAGAATCTGCCTCATTTGCGGGGACGACTACTGTTGGAGGCTTTGCAGGGACATCGCTACTCAGCTAGTGAATGGGATCGTAAGCTTGCTAACTATGGTTTACCTTTCCATGCGGGGGATGCTGCGCTCATGCTGGTGCGTTTGGAAGAGGAATTCGGTCAATATGACAGCCATGATCAGACACTGATCGAATATGCCATCATCAATATGGCGGAGGAGATTATGGGTGAGTTTATGGAGGTATGGGGTGTCAAAGAAGAGCATGGCTATCTGGTGTTCTTACTGCAACTAAAGGAGCGCAAAGGCGATATTGGCAAAGAAACCATTTTGGAGAAGCTATCGATTCAGCTTCAATCCAAGGTCAAGCAGTTCCTCAAGGGCTCCCTCTCTATCGTTATGACTGAATGGTTTGCTTTCCCGGATCAGCTCTATCCCCGTTTTCGTCAAGCCTCAGCCTATTTTCGGCAGATCGTTGGAGACGAGCGCGAATTCGTGATGCGGGTCAGCGACGTGGAATCCCCCACAGCGCAAGGACCGCTGGACGTACTGTATACCCCGCCTACGTTAGTACAACTGCTAGAGAGTGGGCAATGGGATGCTGCGGAAGAGAAAATTCTCGCTGTCTGCACAGAACTAGATGAGAAATGGTCGGAATCGTGGGAACACTGCATGGAGGCTGGTTTTCTCATTACGGCTTCATTCACTAATCTCGCACACCGTAACAAGCTCACACTGGCAAATTTAATGGGCAGCGATATCGAGTTTCTTCAGAGCGGAGAAGCCTTCTCCACGATTGGAAAACTGCGGAAATGGTCACTTAGCGTGCTTGGCAAACTCAAAGAAGGCACGTCCAACGAGATCAAAGATGTTCGCTCCGAGTACGTGAAGAAAATTCAGGATTATACCGATAAGAACCTGCATTTGGATGTGTCTTTGCGTGCCTTGGCCGATCATGTCAATCTGCATCCGACTCACCTATCCAAGATATATAAGATTGAAACAGGCGAAGGCATTAGTGAATATATCTCGCGCCTACGTATGGATCGAGCGTGTCACAAGCTGGTGACAACCAGCAAAAAAGTATATGAAATCAGCATGGAGATTGGCTATATGGACCCGGCTTATTTTATCAAAGTATTCAAGCGTCAGTTCGGCGTTACGCCGCAGGAGTATAGAGACCAGCATTAATAACATAATAGAGTCCTATCAAAACTAACAAACTCATATAGATGCCCTCCCACCCAAATTGGTACAGTTACACTTGTAGAGGTTGTTCAAAAAGTCCGCTTTTGATTACGAAGGATGCCTCACGCATCCTCAGCATCGAATATGGAATTCAGCCGAAATAAGCGGGAGGCTTACGAAGTATGTTTCCTTTGGAAACATTGTAGTTGCTCACGTAGCTCTATCTACGCTCCGCTACTCCATTTCTAGCTTCATCCCATCTTCTCGGTACTGAAAAACGTCCTTTTTGAACATGCATTAGTAAAGATCATACATCGTAGGGGATTGAACAATGATCAAATTCAAAACATGGTGGTCACTGCTCATGGTTATCGCACTCATCACGATCACTGCGTGCGGCAGTGGTGAGACTGCGAGTGAAAATGGTACTGACGATAATACGCCGGCAATCGTCGGTTCGGCTGAAGCAGAAGCTGCTTTTGCAAATGGAAAATACGACCCACCTATCGAGTTCAGTTCGGTGTTGATGCCGAAGAAATACGTGCAAGGCGATACAAAAGAAAACAATGTGCACGATCGTTGGATGCTCGAAACGCTGGGTATGAAGCATAAGGATACATGGTATCCGGCCAATGACGATCAGTACAGACAGAAGCTGCAACTCGCGATTGCGTCTGGTGAGAAACTGCCTGATTTCGTAACCGTACCAACCAACGCTGTTCTGACGAATCAGCTGATCGACTCCGGTCAATTCATCGCCATTGATGAGTTGTTCGACAAGTACGCGAACCAAACACTGAAAGATCACGCAGCAGCGCATCCTGAGCTGTGGTACCCGTTTACCAAAGACGGCAAAAAATACAACATGCCAATCATGGAGTACACGGATAACGACGATACCCTGCTCTGGCTCAGAGAGGACTGGATGGAGAAGCTGAATCTAGAAGCTCCGAAAACCATCGCAGACCTTGAAAATATCATGGACAAATTCAAGAACGAGAACCCGGATGGGCTGTCTCCGGACAAAGTATTCCCACTGGCGATCTCGCTGAAAAATAACACGAATACCTGGATGGGCTCGCTCGACTGGTTATTCGGTGCATACGGCACAATCCAGGAACAATGGAATAAGGACGCCGATGGTAATCTCGAATACGGCTCCATTAATCCAGGTGCCAAGCAAGCTCTTGCCAAGCTAAATGAATGGATGAACAAAGGGTACATCCACGCCGACTCCGCACTGTGGGACGAAGGTAAATCCGCTGAAAGCTGGACTGCTGGCACCGCTGGCATTCTGCCTGGCGCGAACTGGGTACCTGACTGGCCTGCACCTGATCTGCTGAAGAACGTACCTGGTGCCAAATACAAAGCCTATCCTATTCCGGCTGGCCCAGAAGGCAAGATCGGTACGAAGTGGCAGAACTCTGGTGTGAACGCCAGTATCATGATCAATAAGGATGCCAAGCATCCAGAAGCGATTTTCCTGTACTATAACTACCTGCTCGATAACCTGGCTAACCCGGCTGCAGGCAGTGATTACGAATACGGCTTCGCCAAAGGGTACGACTGGGATATTATCGACGGTCAACCGACCAGTGACAAGGAGAAAATCAAAGACTTCTCCAACGAATTCCCGTTCCTGACTGGTCCAGCACGTATTCCAGATCTCTACATGAAAACTCTCGTGAAGCTGGCTGATGGCGAAAAGCCCGAAACACCTTACGAGAAACAAATGGCTGAGTTCCGCAAACCCGAAAACTGGGCCGCTGCCAAAGTCGTCATGTCTCAGATCGACATTCGCAAACAAAACTACTTCACCGGCGCAGCCACACCAACCATGGTCTCCAAATGGAACCTGCTCCGCCAGTCCGAGATGGAAACGTTCAATAAGATCATCTACGGCAAACTGCCAGTGGATGCCTTTGACCAATTCGTCGCTAACTGGAAATCTAACGGTGGAGATCAGATCACGCAAGAAGTGAATGATTGGTTCAAGTCGGTAAGTGGGAAGTAAGGATTTGGGGAAGTAACGAGCGACAAAATAAAGTATTAAAAAAACAAGCCGAAGCATGCATTGCCATCGCTTCGGCTTGTTTTCTATGTCTAGTTAACCCAGCACTCACAATCACTATGCTATAGAATTCCTCGAAATTTTTTTCTGAAAATAGAAAAACGACAAGAAGGATGAACTCTAATATTTTTCTTCTCCAATCCCATAAATATTCTATCCATATTTTCTAAACATCTTTCTGTTGAAGACTCTGCACCAAAAGAAAATGAATTCATTTTTCTCACCTATAAAAATATGTTTTTGTCTAGCTCTAGAGTATTCTAACCGACGTAGCAATAGGAGAAAGAATGAAATTTTCATCCAATTGATATATAGTTTCTTCGCTTGAAACTAGTTCATTTAATTGATTTAACATGTAGTAATAAAGTTGTTCTGCAGAATGGTATTTTTTGATGTGAGGTTTGTATGCATTTCGCTTCTTATTGTACTTCCATGATGGAAAACTCTTCGTCATTATTAAACTTTTCAGTGTAAGAAAGTCAATTATAGGTACGTGCCTTGTTTCATCTCCTTGCATAAAATATAAACCTTGATATCCATTGAAATAAAAATGATTCATTAATATAAATGGTGCGATTTTTTTTCCCTTGAAGCTAAGTTTCGTTTTAATCTCTATAAGTCTCCTTTTTTCGGGATCATTAAAAACGTTAAGTCGCTCCACAATTTGTGTAAAAGCTTTTTTATATACCTTTGATTCAAAACAATCGCTAGCTTCAATGATACTTTCTGGTTTAATCATTGCTTTTGCCTCAAAGATAAATAAGTAATCATCTAAAATAAACAATCCGTCAATTTCTGGTATTCCATTCTTTTCATCTCTAGAAACCTTAACAAACTCCAAATTCATTCTTTCAAAAAATTGTTCTATTTGGTTTTCAAAAAATATTCCTTTTTTAGTCTTAATGTTCACTATATCAACACTTGAAAGTATTTTATCAATACATCTCTCTATCGTTGTATTCTCAATATGAGAAGGTACGATGTAATAGCTCTCTTCTTTTCGAATTAATGGCTTATAGTTAACAAGTGTCGCAGGTTCGCCTAAATCATCTAAATTTACTGATAATAGATGAAGTAACTCTGGATGCTTTATATGGGATAACTCAAGCATAGATTCTTCTTCTAAGACAAGAATTTTGCATTGTTGCGTTTCATCTGCTTGTTCTAAGAGTGTAAAATTCACTTTAAGTAAATTTTTATAGCTTTCAAGAAGATCATTTATTTTAAAAACCTTGCCCTTATAGTCGAATTCATTGTTTTTAGTCCCATACATTGGTTCTAGATATTTATATGCTTGGTAGAGATTAACTTCAGCATTAAAATCTATTTGGTTATAGTTATCAAAGTAAATTAATTCAGAGTTAAACACCCTTAGTGAACCACCAGCTTTTAACAAAAATAATTCTTCTTCATCTTGATTTTTTTGAGAAAATAGCGAACAATTTAAATCTCTGTAAATCTCAAATTCTCTCCAAAATGGTATGTAATATTCCGTTAGATATGCTTTTTCAATCCTATTATCATAGTAGTCAAAATTTTCAACAATATTAACTTCTGTAATTTCCAATAGTATTGAAAGAATTTTTTCTTGAGTAGCCTTTTTTCGAGAAATCAGTCTAAACAATTCTCTTAGAGTTTCTTCTGAACATTTACTGTTATCTGAGGATACTGGAGAAACCTTATTTGTACGAATTAGTTCAACTATCTCATTAGAGCAACTAAGAATATGTTCGAAGTGAGCTTCAACCTCATCTTCACTTCGGAAAGTCCCACTCAACGGCTCATAATGAACATAAATACGATATTTTAAAAATTCTAAGTAATTGAAAATTGATTCTATACTAATGCTTTCTTCAGTTAAATTTATCAATTGAGTTATATTCTCTTCATAAGCTTTCTTTCTTAAAAGAAGGTAATTTAAAAAATATAAATCTTTCTTGATTTTTTTATCCCTTTCATTTTCTATGACTATTACAGAAATAATCGATTTGATCTCAGATGGTTCCAATGCGTAAATAAGACCAGAGTGTAAGAACAATCTATGAAAATAAAATCCCTCTTTTTGATATCTTTCTTTTATGAATTCTAAAGCATCGTGGCAGGACTTTTTTTGTAACTTATTAAAATTTGATTTTAGTTTTTCCACTTCAACCATATCATAGATCCTCAAAAAGGCACCTCCGATTAATATAACTGTTCAGAAAGTTGATCAGAATTTTTTTCCCTAATACTTATTTAAAATAATAAGTAGGTAAGAACAGTTTGAGTTTATCTCAATCCAGTTAAGTAGATAGGGATATTAGACTAAAAAAAGAGCCCGCGTTCGACGCGAGCCAGTACTATATTTTAATACCTAGGAGAAATGTCTCATTACTTTAAATGTTTAATAATATCATTTATTTCTTTAATTAATGCATCTTTTTCTATATCACGATCTTTAATAAATGAGGTCATCAGTCCCCATTCACGGATCTTATCAATCCATTCCAAGATATTGTCTCTCGGGTACCCTTTTTCCTGTAGCAAATAGAATATATAGGACAGCTCATTACTGATACTTGTGTTGAATACAGCTGGATCATCAGAGTTAACCGAAATCACCAGTCCTTTGCCTGTTTGATTTTCATGCTCCAATCCTTGTACATTTAAGTTCTGGACAGGATGATTGAACAGCCTTTCAATACCTGAAATCGCAAGATTAGACGTGGGGTTAGTCTCCACAACAATGCCTTTAACATTAAGTTTATTGCGTACAAATGCTTGTAGGTTATCTAATAGGACAACCTCATGATCACCTACCGTAATCTGAATTACCTCATACATCCGCTCTAGATAACATTTGCAGTGATTGGCATGAATCAACTTGGATTCGTTCCACATCGCATGAGTACCTGTAGGCTGCTTACAAAAATGATGTTCTGGCATCTCCGTATCATTGCGCCACTTCCCTGTACGATTTGTCTCAGTGACGCACATATCATAAATGTAGCTTTCATCTGTTTGAAAAGGTTGAAATCTGCCCTGATATGCCTTCCATAAGGTAAATAGGGTAATTCCTTCAATGTTGTGATATATCTTCTCTGCCTGCAGCATAATTTCCCGTTCAATTCCCAATAAATCTAAATCCAAACTATACTTTTTTTCCATAAAGGCTTGACCCCATAGCCAAAGGAGATTTTCCATATATTCTATACGGGGTAAAACAACAACTGGATTCTCTTCACACCAACATTTCACATCAAGCCCTACGGCAATACCATGCCCTATACGGTCTCCGACATGAAAGTTAAAATGTTCAATTACTTCGTCTATATGACGGAGCCCTGATAATAGGTGCCTGAAATCCTCACCTACATGATAGGTAAACCCAAGAGTGTTAATTCTCTCTTCACGTCCAAGCAGCATCAGCTTGCTATTGTGGCTATCTCTGGCATGACGATAAATGGGTGCAAATACCCAGGGCTCTGTATTATTCTCCACACTTGCTGCATCCAAACCCACGATATATCTAGAAAGTCCCGGAATCTTCTCACGTAAGGCATTAATTGCTTCGACAGTCTCCATGTACTTTTTTTGTAGACGACCATAAAAATAATTATCATTCTGCAACTGCTTTCTGTCTGAATCCTTGTACCAGCACTTCTCATAAAAAGATTCATCCTGAGCTTTAATTAAATGATAAACAATTCCGATTTGAGGGAAATCTGGATAATCCACTTTTGGATCTTCAAGGATATGTTTATAGGTTCGAAAAAAAATAATTAAGTTCTTTCTCAGATCATCCTTGATATCATGAACATTATTCTTCGATGATGGAGTTACTCTTATTTCAAGCTTCTTCAAATTATTATTGTAAACTTGATTACGGATCGCATGCTCCAGCATATTAGAATTTGAGGTTGCTTTAGCAAAAAAATGACGGAAATAATCAAGGCCTTCCATGTAATTGGATTGCGTCACACCTTGATAAACTATGTTTTTAATTCGCAAATATTGCCAGAACAGCTTTGAAAAGTAGGTATCTCTAGAACCCTGTTTGTTCTGGTCTTTCATATAACTCAAAGATTTCAACAAAAATATATTCTCGTCTGTTGTGTGCAACTCCCCAAGTCCTGCCATTGCTTTAATGATTTCGGTAGACTGCGTTTCATTATCCCCTTCAAGAAATGAGAAGTCATGAAGCAAAAACTTGTGTATTTTTTTGTAGTTATACTTTTCTGGCTTATTTTTTCGAAAGATAAACCACTGTAGTAAATGACTTAAATCACTACCAGATTGATAATCCAAATCATCAACAGATTCTTGATTCAACCAATCGTCTAAATAATTCTCCAGCATCATGTTTTTCCCAGTGATGAGGTATTTAAAGAGTAATACTCGGATTAAACTACATACCTTGAGGGAATCCTCAAGGTATGTATCATCTACTTGATTCCAGAAAGATCCAAGCTTCACATGGCTCTCTTCACGGTTCATATTCATAAGTTCATGCCATATCATATTAAAATTAATACCAGCACTAATGTGGATATGAGTCTCTGCTAAGCCGCGTTCCATTACTTTGTCCAACTGCATATCCCCTAGGTTAATTAGCCAGTAATAACCGTTAAGATATGCCGGATGATTCATATCATTGTTCAATAAATGCAGCACTACCAGTATATCGATACAGAACATTCTGGAAAACGTGTTCCAGACTTCAATCTTTTTTACTCCTTCAAAAGCACCAAACAAAAATTCATCATTGGCATTCTTCCAGTATTTCAGTGAAATTCTACCATTACGATGTGTAATAAAAGATGCGGTAAGCTTCTCTAACTGTTGCAAGTAGATATCATCCTCTGAACGAGCTACCATAAAACTCTTGAGTGGATAGTATTGCTCAAACAGCAGGTTAAGCGTATCCAAACTTTTAATATGCTGCTTGCCTACTAGTTGCTCTTGAATCTTTTTCTTCATCGAAGCATACTGCTTGTACTTATTGTTACTCCCTTCCTTCTTCCCGCTTGGCACCAGTTCTTCGTACAAGGCTTCTTTAACAAATAGAAACTCTGTAAATGGCAAAGTAGCCATTTTAGAGACCAAGCCTGTAAAATGCTTGATCATATAGACTCACCATGCTCAATTTTCTGATGATACAAATAGGCCAGAGCATATACAGTTTCTTCCAGAGCCAGATCGTAAAGTCTTTCTTTAGCTTCATTTCTAACTCGACGAATTTCCTTACTGGTATCGGACAGTTCTTCCTTAGTACTCAAATTTTTAGCAAGCGATTGTAACTCAATAACAACATATGAGTCCCTCTCATCTGCTCTCTTCTCCAAATTGTCTAAATATATCTTCATTCTCTTTACAATTTCGTCAAATTGAGATTTGTTTATTGTACCTGTTGCTAAAAGTTTTCTTTGCACATTCCTTAGCTCTGCTTTTAAGGATTCAGCAGGGATTTTAGCAATCAATTGATTGATTTTTTGGATTTGAATCTCATCTACTAAATATTGATCCTCTAGCTTATCAAAATTCGTAAGTAACTCATTCTTGTAGGTATAAATCGCATTAATAGCATTCGAATTGTCCAGCTTATGCTTGAGATAATTAGAGATGGTCTCTTTAATGTTTTGTTGCTGTTGCTCTAGAGCTCTTGCTATAGCTTGCTCATCGGTAAAATCATCTATACAATTATTTAATATTGCACGCTCTTGTATCTCTTGTAGTAACAGCATAATTTGAGAGGATTCTAAATCCCCAATTAATTCATTAACAACAACAATCATGACACTATAAAAATGAATTGTTATAAATCTGTTAAATGCATTTACTGCCCTGGTTACGGTTCCTTTAAAAAGTTCTGGTTCGTAATACAGCCAATAACTATTCCCTTTTTCTATTAGGTCTGTTCCTTTAGCGATTTCATAAAAATCAGTATATACTTCCTTAACGTCTTTCACTCTATTTTCTATCAACATATTGTCGCTTATATTAGAACTCTTATTTACAACAGTTGATAAGTACTCCATATGTTTTTCGTTCAAATCCCCTTATAACTGTCAATATTTTGGTAAAAAACTTTGATTTTCTCATCCTTAATACGATTTTTTAGTATTGCCTCGTTACTCTTACTTCGTGTCTTGATGAAAAAGTCAATTTCATCATTTAGAAATTTTTTAAACAACTGCAATCGCTTTATTTCAATCTCCACATTCAGTCTCTCTGTACTAGTCTGTAGAGAATCATATTTCTTGATGATCTCGGGAGAAATTCTAAAACGATTGCTTTGTATAACATCATCAATTATTCTTCCTACTTTTAAAAGTTGCTCACGTGTTTTATCTATTCTCTCAAAAAACTCATTTCGATCTTCCGTATCTACAGTTCTGATGAAATAATAATAAAATGAATAATCTACAAATTTGGAGGAAACCCCCTTCTGAACATCAGTAATTTCCGAAATTGAATAAAAATCATTATGAAGATATCTGTTGTGTTTTGTTGAGGAGATTCGGTCTAATATTGTTACATCAAAGGTAAACTCCTTGAAATCTTCTAGTATTTTGTTCTTTATATCCAGTTTATTTTTTTCCTTGTCATTCGAGATCAAAGCATAATTATTTTGCCAGATCGTATCATCAGAGAATCTACTCTCATAATCGTTAAATTTATCCTCTATAATTTCAAGGTACCTCTTAGTGTATATATATTTATCATATATCTGGTTCAACTGATCATTCTGAAATATGTTATTCAATTCGGAGTACAAGGCAAATACATTTCTAACATTATACGTATGAGGAATTAATCTTTGATTATCAATTACTTCAAGTGCTAGATTTAGATCGCGACTATATTCTTTACCATCAATAGAATCCATATTTGTACTAGTTATACTTTCAACAAAGTATAAGAAGTGAACAATGAGAATCTTCTCTTCTTGAGAAATACCATAATAGTTGTTCATTAATTCAAATCTTAATCTTTCATGATGTATCTCAACAACTATAGGGTTACCTTTACCTGTTTGGCTGTTTGTTAAAGTATATAGATTATGCATAAATTCCTGATGCTTGCGCAATGAAGCATTTGTTTCAATAATCATTGAAAAAAGCTTCTGGTAATAGGCAATCAGTCGCTCATAGTCTTTAATCAAATGGCTTGCTTGATCACCCGATAACCTAAAATCCAGATTCACTTTATGCTTATCTTTTGAAGAATTTTCACTAAAATGCAAATAGCTATATAAATTAATTAACCCACGAGGCTTATCATCAAATATATTGAAATAAGTTGGGATATTTTGGACTTTTTTTATAGTAATGTGCTCTCCTTCTTCTTTCTCAGTGACAAAATATTCATATGGAAGTTCGCTCTCATATTTAAAAAAGCGTCTAATGAGTTCTTTCATTTTAGGAGGCTCAGATCCTTCATTGCTTACATCATTCACTGAAAAATTCATCTTCGCTGAGGAGTCCAGCTTCTGCAACATAAATCTACGCGAGTATGGCATGATTTTTTTCAAAAAATCGTACACCAACTCTTGTTGGGACTCCAGCATAGTCCTTTGTCCAACAAACGTTCGATCCATAAATTGATACCCTTGATGCTGGATAAGCATTTCACTGATCATATCCTCCTGGAACTTAGTGATGTCACCTGAAATAAAGGTAATGATATTTGAATGATTCAAATACTTCAACACCACATTCAGTACCTCATTACAGCGTTTGGGGTTCAAATCCACATCATCAAAACAAATAAAAATCAAATGTTTTCCTGTTTGCGCACCATTCAATACTAGAATTAACTCATCAAAAAGCAGGTTTAGTTTAACTGTCAATTCTAACTCGGACACCAGTGCTTCTTTGCGTTCTTCTGTATAATCAGTGACTCCAGAAAAGTTCTCCTCAATAACTTTAGAGTAATCTTTCTTTCTATATATGTATAACGAAAACACCTTTTCCCATAGGACATCAAGCTCTGTTTTGTCCTTATAGATGCAGCTATTAAAGGTATCCTTATTGGAAGATCTTACTCTACGTTGTTTTTGATAATATCCATCAATCTCATGTCTTCTAGAATCAATAAATTTCTTCAAATTTAGTAAGATAACTCCTAGGATATCTGAAGTATCCTCCAACATTTCAGGAATAATCATATCCAGAAAAATATCTTTATCGTCTTTTTTCATCAGCTTATCGCGCATCGTCAACAGAACAGAGCTTTTTCCACTACCTCGCTCTCCGAGAATACTTATAACATTATTGAAATCAAGCCTGTCCACAGATCCAGAACTCTCTATACGATCAGTCGTTACTTGAATAGCAGTCGCTCTTATTTGCTCAACTTGAATCTCAATCTCCTTCCAGTTTGGTAAAATCAGTTGCAAATTTTCATCGTTTAGAGTTCGTTCTCCTATTCTGATACTTTGTCTAGTTTCTAACATAGATTTCTCTTCTTCTGTCATTTTATAATCCCCTTTATATTCTAGATAGAATCAGTACTGCTTCATTGCTAAGTTTTAGCCGTGTTTCCCTGTATCCCTTAAGAAAAAACTTAGACATCATGCAACAAAATATTATGTAAACTAAAACCATCAGATAGTATATCAATTCACTGTTTCTGAAATAAAAAAATTGTATTAAAGCTGAAAGAATCAATAAAAAAGCTGTATACAATGCTAATATTTTAAAGACATAGAACAGCGAACGGTTTAGGATCACCTTAGATAACAAAATCATCAGACTAGATTTTTCTTCCCTGCTCTGGCTCTTGATATTGGCCCACCGATAGAAAATAATCCAGCGATTTCGAAGATCTTTGTGTTGTAATTTTATTTGTTGCTCGGCCCTCAACTTGGCTTCGACTTTGTACTGAAGCTTCTTATTTTCTTTAAATACCATTTCCATATCACCGCGGAGCTTCTTTTTTCTAACTAACTTTGCCGAAACAGATGTTAATAACAGACCTGTTATATAACAAACCATTATTAACATCAGAATCATTAGACCTTTTTGGCTTATCACTGCCTTAATTCCTGGATACTCGGGACGTGAGAGCAAGACATAATGAAACGGCATCCACTTATATAATACATTAAATACTTCAATTTTTATCACGGTAACAGTGGTTAACCATAAAGATGACAGCATAAAGAAACCAGGAATGAACACTCCTATAAAGTCATATAAAAACTCCTCTAGCTTTTGCATAACATTCTCCTCACTATATTTGAATCAAAAATTCCTAAACTATTTACATGATAACCCATTATGTTACATTTGCGAAGAGAATTTGTATGAATAAAGTACTATTGATTAGAACTTTCAACCTATTATTTCTAGGATGACTGTACTACTGATCTAGTATCCTGAGATCAAAATTATAGTCTTGAATATGCTTTTTTTAATATTGTTAAGATACAACTTTACTTTTCGCTCACTGAACCTCGTTAAGTCAT
This sequence comes from Paenibacillus sp. DCT19, assembly GCF_003268635.1. Taxonomy (NCBI): domain Bacteria; kingdom Bacillati; phylum Bacillota; class Bacilli; order Caryophanales; family Paenibacillaceae; genus Paenibacillus; species Paenibacillus sp. DCT19. The sequence goes on along the minus strand of NZ_CP029639.1, from coordinate 1,796,992 downwards.
AAAGAATAGGTCAACTTTCCCTCTTTACCTGAGAAGGAAAGTTGACCTGTTATAAACCGTGTTAAATCGCTCTATTCCCATTATGTTCTTCTGTATCAAGTTGGAACTAGAATAAAAAGTGGACACCCGTTAACGGACAGAAGGATAATAAGGCTAACGGAGGTGTGTCCACATGGGAGAACAGCGGCAACGATACAATGAAGAATTTAAGAAACAAACGGTAAAATTTATTCAAGAACAGACCAAGACACTCGCAGACTTGGCAGAAGAACTCAACATTCCAAAAAGTACATTACACCAGTGGATGGGCAAGTATCGCGAGCTTAAACATGAGCCCGTAGCTAGCGTAGATCGAGTGAAAGAACTGGAAGCAGAGCTTAAAGAAATGCGCCGGTTGCTTCAAGAGAAAGAGCATACGCTTGCGGACACGCAAGAGGAACTGGCTATTGTAAAAAAAGCAGTGCACATCTTCAGCAAACCAAAGAGCTAAGGTTTCAGTTTCTGGAAAACCATCGCTCCCTGTTTTCTTTGGAGAAGATGTGCACTCTGTTACACGTGTCACGGAGCGGATATTACAAGTGGCGGCTGGATCGAACAAGTAAGCAGCAGCACTGGAGAACGGAGATCATGAAGCGTATTCGGTTTCATTTCTACGACCACCAGAAGCGCTGTGGAAGTCCGAAAATTACGTATGCGCTCCATCTGGAAGGATACAGAATCTCTTCCCGTACCGTCAGTATATACATGCGTCAAATGAATCTTCGTTCCGTGCATAGTCCTCGGTATCGTGTCCAAACGACGGATTCTAAACATCATCATCCCATTGCACCAAATACGCTGAACCAGCAATTTCAAACGTCCAAACCGAACACCGCATGGGTCACCGATATCACCTACATTCCCTGCCGAGGAGGCCGGTTATATCTCGCCAGTGTTCTGGATTTATGTACGCGTGAAATTGGAGGCTGGCGTCTGTACAACCATATGGAAACGAGTCTGGTGCTAGGTGCATTGAATGATGCTTACCGGGCCAAACGCCCCGCTCCAGGACTGCTACATCACTCGGATCGTGGCTCGCAGTACACGTCAAAAGAATACGTGGAGCAACTGAAATCGTATGGTATGGAACTCAGTATGAGCCGCCGAGGAAACTGTTACGATAACGCATGTATCGAGTCGTGGCACAGTATTTTGAAGAAGGAACTCATTTACTGTAACCCTCGTTTTAAGAATCCAGAAGAGGCTTATAACGCCATTTACCAGTACATTGAGTTCTATTACAACCGCAAGCGAATGCATGGTGCGCTAGGTTATCTTTCCCCTGCTCGTTTTGCGAAGAAATTTACGGACAAATCCGTCGCGTAAGTGTCTACTTTCTTGACATAGGTCCAAGTAACATCTAATTGATAATCCTTACCAAGAACCCACCCTCAAGCCAAAAAGGCCTGCGCGATCTGATCCACAATCCCATTAATGCCTGTCGGTCCATAACAGCCAATCCAGGTTGCGGCGTCGACCGAGTGTATGTGTTGTCGCTCACCCTCATCAAGCATGCCCCACACACGGTGCTCTGTCGCAGATATGCCACCCTGAATGAGTTCGTTACTGAGTAAAAAGTAGTGACTAGCATGTACAACGGGTAGTCTATCTACCGAAATATGATAGGCCGTGTCGGAGGTATCTGCGACAAATAACGGAGCAGGCAGACCTAGATCACGGTACAGCACAGCACCTGTACGATGAGACGGCGAATGTACGCGAACCAGAGACTCCAGCGGACGAATTAATGCCACGCTTTTGCCTGCTAATACTGGAGCAAGCTCTTCTGACAAGAGTGCCGTTCGTCGATGATAATCGGCAATAATACGCTTGGCTTCTGCTCGCTTACTCGTTAGTTCACCGAACAAGCTCAGAATGGTCTGCCAGCTCTCATTACGCTTGAACATGAGAACTGGAGCAATGCGGCTTAACCGTTCATAGTGCTGATCATGCACCTCGGTACAGATAATCAGATCCGGTGCCAACCGTTCCACCGCAGGCAGATCAGGGTACTCATACGTTCCGAGTAATGCGGTATTTTGCAATCCGGCTCTAATATATTGAGGGAAATTAATCACCGAACTTCCCGTTCCTACACTACCTGCTGGAGATAAATCCAGCGCAAGCATATGATCCGCATATTGAACATCAAGTACAGCGATACGCTGAGGAGTACTCGTGACACAGTATTCACCGCGCATATGGCAAATCACCGGGCCTTGTGGAGACTCATAGGAAGAAGCTGTGCGGTCTCGCAGTAAGGGATTAGTTAAGCGTGTATCTCTCGAAGCGACCGAAAGCCTATAGCGCTGCGGAGGCACTCCAAAATATTTTTTAAACGCTCGACTGAAATAGTACATGTCGCGATAGCCCATTTTGTCAGCAATTTCACCAATGGAAACATCCGTATGACGCAGCATCCTCGCCGCACTCTCCATCCGTAGCTGAATGACGTACTCCATCGGCCCGAGCTCTTTCTCTTGTTTGAAGCGTCGCTGTAGCTGCCTTACGCTACATCCAGCAAGTGCGGCAAGCTCCTTCAGCTCCAGGTTCTGGCGATAATGTCCCGATATATATGCAGTGACAACATTCACCACATCTGATTCTGCTCCGCCCTGACTGCCTTCATACTCCATAATGAGCTCGTAGATTACTCCCTGCAACAATGCATTGGCATGAAACCGTTCCAGTCCTTCTCCACGGCTCCATTTCACTACGATTTTCTCAGCCACTTGAACCCATTCAACTTGGGTTACCGAATTCTGAACAAATGAAATGTTCAGTGGATGTTTGCGATACGAGGGCATGATAAGGGAGGCTCCTTCCATGGAAGAAGCCTCATACATGATCACAATATATTGAATATGGTCCGCTCTAGCAGTCAGCGTAAAGGATGCCCCCTTAGCCACATGGGCAGCAAAAGAAGCCCCTAAATGGTAAACCTCACCATTTATGAAGAGCTCCCCTTCTGCGCCGCCTGCCAGCAGCAACACATTGGATGTTAATTCGGTTTCGCTAAGAACGCTGCCTGTCTGCAAAATTCCGCTATGCACGTCAAGCACCTTGATCGCCGTATTACTCCATAGACTTGTCTGTTCTTGCAGCGGCATTTCTCTCATCTCCTGACAATAGCATCCTTTGCTAGAGCGGATCGCCCGAATAGGTGTACACCTTTAACATCCAAGCGAGTCCCTTAGCAAAGGTAAAGTTGTTGCTCTTGTCATTTTAATTGAGATTCATTCTCACTGTCAATCTTCGGACATTTTCTGCAATATTCCCCTGACATCTGGTAATAGAAACAACACGTGATTCGTTCGCTTTTCGCAACTGGAACATTGTCTTTAATGTACGTGAAGCGTGTTAACGGATTCTTTCTCACACCAAAGATTTGCCCAGATGCCACCTGCGTAAGATACGAAAAATCGGCTTGAATGTTCTGAATGTTCTGCTCTTCCTCGTCTTCATCAGGAGTATACAGCGGGCCAATACGTACCATAATATTCTCCCAGAGAATGCTCATGGAAAGAGGAGCAACCACAGCAAGCGTTTGTAACAACGGTGTAAGCTGCTGTGCAAATATCTCCTGTACTACCCTTTCCCGCCACACGTTTCTTTCTCCCGTAAGTTCTTCTGCTTGAAGCCCATTCACCGCTAGAAAAGGAAAACGTGTACCGCCCTCATTAGGTGAGAGCGTCGGATGATAGAGAAAGCTGTCCTCCAGTTGAAACGAAACATGCTGATGATGAAACGTCATTGCGGTCACAAGTGGAGCTGTCCACAGATAACCAATTCGCTTAGCTAACATGGAAGCGGCAACCTTCATGTCAGGCGCATCAATATACTCCTGAAACCAGCTGATATACTCTCGGCATACCGCTTCATCATGCAGCTCACTCAAAGCAATGATACGAACACTATTCTCAGGCGGCTTACCAAGCAGAATCGAATGATCCTCCACGGTTTCTTTCCATAAGTCACTCGAGAGATACTGATTCATATTAATTCGATCCCAGCAGCGCTTCTGATGCTTGATCTACAATAAGGTTAATCGCGATAGGACCATAGTATGCGATCCATAGAGTTGAGTTTACGTCATAAGTAAGGTTGTTTTTCACTGCATCTAGAGATTGCCATACTGGATTACTAACCATTGCCTCTGCCTCTGCTGCAAACAGCTCATCTGACAGGACGAAATAACGATCTGCGCCGATCTCAGGAACTTTCTCCATCGAGATTTCAACAGAAGTATCACCTTTGATCTCCTCAACAAGTGCAGGCATTTTCAAACCTAAGTCCTTATACAGAATTTCTCCTGTACGATGCTCGATACCATGAACACGAATGCCTTCTTTTCTCGGACGAATAAGGGCTATCGTCTCATCTCCCATTTTCTCTGTCAGTTGCGCCTTCACTCCAGCCGCTTTCTCTTCATACGCTGTGCGCACTTTCTCTGCCTCATCCTGCTTGTCTGTAATCTGAGCAATCGTAGCTAACGTATCGCGCCAGTCTTCGTAGAAGTCGAGTACGAGGGTAGGTGCGATTTTGCTCACACTCTCATACTGTTTCTCTTGGAAGTCGGTCATGATGATCAGATCCGGGTCCAACGCTACAATGGCTTCCAGATTAGGCTCGTCACGTGTACCCAGAACCTGTACGTCCTTCGGCTCATCACCTAAGTATTCTGGAAAATCGGTGTTGCCTCCAGCGATAACACTACCTGCCGGCTTCTCGCCAACAGCTAACATTTGATCCAGAAACTTAACATCAAGCACAGCAATTCTCTGTGGTTTCTCGTCTAGTGTTAGCTCACCCTTCATATGTTTGAGCGTTACAGGAAAAGCTCCGGTAGCTGTTTGAGTTTCAGTATTCGAAGGTGTCTCCGCAGGCGTTGCAGCAGACTCATTGCTCCCGTTTGTACCTGCTCCGGCACCACAAGCCGTTAATACAAGCACAAGTGCCAGCATCAGACCCATTAAAAATCGTGATTTTTGGGTAGCGTATACCTTACTTATCGCCGTTTTCCCCTCTGTTCCTTTAATCAAGATGAATCCCCCTTATATGTGATAATGATTTTCATTATCGTAGTATATGGCGAGTATAAACGATCTTCACATCGCGTTACCATGTACTTTTGCGACATTTCAACCGGACTAAAGCGACATCATTTCAAAATATCTATTTTCAAAAACACAAGGTATACTTGAAAATAAATGTAATTCAAACAACATAAGGATGTGCTTTATTTTGAAGAATAAGGGGTTAATTTTGAGTATCGTTACACTATGTATTTTACTTATATTAGGTAATTCCAGGTGGGTTGACCTCGATTCCAGCGTAGACTTTAGGTATAAGTATGACAGATGGGCAGGGCAGAAATGGGTAGATTTCTATCCACCGTTAGCTTCTACCAATAGTATGGAATTTCCACTCATATATATCGACGAGATCAACCATGACACACTAGAAACGTATTTGCACAAACAAGCTCTCTCAGGAGAGTTAGTGAATAAGTGGGTTGAGCGTACGAGGATCACAGACGGGTATATCGGTCTATTAGTACTAAATATTGTAGTGGTCATATGGAGTGGATTTAAACTAGTTATTTTTAGAAGCAAAAAGAGGCCATCCCCGTCATGATTCATGACTAATGGGACAACCTCTTGTCCTTCATAATGAAATTCCACCTGTCCTTCGTTTGGAAACCACCCTTCCACGATTAGAAACCAATTCAGCTACCCTGAGCAACATAACGGTTAACCGGAACAGAAAGTCCCAGATTGCCACGTAACGTATCGTGCTCATACTCCGTGCGGAACAGACCACGCTGTTGCAGCACAGGTACAACCAGCTCTACAAAATCCTCCAGACCATTCGGTACCGTCGGGAGAATAATAAAGCCGTCCACCGCCTGCTGCTCGAACCATAGCTGCATCCTGTCAGCAATCGTTTCAGGTGTTCCAAAAAATAGGGGGCGGGGCTGTGCCACATGTAGAGCAACCTCGCGCAACGTTAACCCTTGCTCCTTCGCATCCCTTTTGATCTGATCCGTCAGACTTCGGAAGCCATTAGAGCCGAAATCGCCCAGATCCGGGAAAGGCTCATCCAGAGCATACTGCGTAAAATCATGATAATCGAAGTAACGACTCAAGTATTGAACCGCATCTTCGACGGAGCCAAGACGGACAACCTCATCATATTTACGCTGCGCCTCCTCTTCGGTATGCCCTACAATCGGTGCAATGCCTGGCAAAACCAGAATGTCCTCCGGCTTGCGTCCGTGGGAGACAGCCCGCTGCTTCAGGTCATCATATACCGTCTTGGCTTCCTCCAATGAATTCCCATGAACAAAGACAGCATCTGCTGTACTCGCAGCAAAATTCCGCCCTGATTCCGATGCACCTGCTTGGAAAATGACGGGATGTCCCTGTTTCGAACGCGCGATGTTCAGCGGGCCAGCTACCTGATAAAACTCACCCTTATGATTGAGCTTGTGCAGCTTCTCCGGATCAAAGAAAACGCCGCTTTCCTTGTCTCGAATTAACGCATCATCTTCCCACGAATCCCACAGTCCCCGCGTAACCTCTACGTACTCTTCTGCCATGCGGTAACGGGTTTCATGATCGGGATGGCCTCCCTTGTTGAAGTTGTCGGCCACACCCTCCGATGGCGAGGTCACCACATTCCACGCTGCACGTCCACCGCTGAGATGATCCAGAGACGCAAACTGACGAGCCACGGTAAAAGGTTCGCTATAGGAAGTGGACAGCGTTCCCGCGAGACCGATGTTTCTAGTCGATGCTGCCAGGGCAGATAAAACCGTGAGTGGCTCAAAACGATTCAAAAAATGAGGAATTGACTTCTCGGTAATATGTAAACCATCTGCAATAAATACAAAATCAAGCTTGCCTGCCTCCGCCCGCTTAGCCTGCTGAATATAAAAATCGATATTAATACTTGCATCTGCCGGTAGATCCGGATGTCTCCAGCCCGAAACACTGGAACCTACGCCGTGCAAGGATGTGCCCAGCTTTAATTGACCCTCTCTAGACATAACCGTTCTCCTCTCAACTCTTTTTGAACACACATTTTAAAATGCGGTATTCGCTTCCTTCAGCTGGGCATAACGATTTTCCGGTATTGGCAACCCGAGATGGCCTCGCAGTGTGTCAAACTCATAATCGTTACGAAACACACCCCGCTCCTGTAAAATGGGCACAACGTTATCGACAAAAACATCAAGGTCTTCCGGTCTAATCGGATGCACAATGAAGCCGTCGGCTGCTCCCGTCTCGAACCAGTGCTGTAGCGTATCTGCTACCGTCTCAGGTGATCCGATAAAAGGAGTACGCGGCGCCACCGCTTCCAGCGCGACCTGTCGCAACGTCTGTCCTAGTTCACGAGCTCTCGCTTTGATGCGATCGGTGCTGCTGCGGAATGAGTTTTGTCCTATATTGCCAAGCTCCGGGAATGGCTCGTCCAGCGGGTACTGATGAAAATCATGATGGTCGAAGAACCGGGCCAGCACATCCAGCGCTTCCGTAATCGGTATGCGGTTTATAGACTCCTGGTATCTCTGCTCCGCCGCCTCGTCCGTTTGCTCAACAATGGGAACAATGCCTACCATAATGGCAAGGTCATCAACTCCGCGCCCTTCCGTAAGCGTACGCTGCTTCACATCCTGATAGAATGCTCTGGCATCTTCGATGGAGTTCTGTCCCGTAAATACTGCGTCGGCTCCCTTCGCCGCGAGTTGTTTGCCGGGCTCTGATGAACCCGCCTGGAACACGACAGGCTGTCCCTGTTTGGTACGTGCAATGTTGAGTGGCCCCGCTACCTTGAAATGTTTGCCTTCATGATTAAGCGCATGTAGCTTATCAGCATCAAAAAAGACACCCGTCTCCTTGTTCCGTACAAAGGCATCATCCTCCCATGAATCCCAGAGACCACGCACAATGTCCAAGAACTCCTCTGCAATCTCGTAACGATCCCCATGAGATGGGTGCTGCTCCTTGCTATAATTGGCTGCCGAACCTTCCAGCGGTGATGTCACCAGATTCCAGCCTCCACGTCCCTTGCTGATATGATCAAGAGAAGCAAACTGACGAGCTGCGTTAAAAGGTTCACTGTACGTGCTGGATAACGTCCCCACCAGCCCGATTCGAGTGGTGACTGCCGCAAGCGCGGACAGAATCGTCAATGGCTCGAAGCGATTCAGAAAGTGAGGAATGGACTTTTCATTAATAGACAATCCGTCAGCAATAAACACAAGATCGAATTTACCTCGCTCCGCCGTCTGTGCCTGCTGTGTGTAAAAGTCCAGATTAACGCTGGCATCCACGGGTACACTCGGATGACGCCAACTAGACATCGTTCCACCAACGCCCAGAATAATACTGCCTAATTTAAGCTGTTTGGGTTTACTCATGATTCATACCTCCCGCAGTGTCGCATTTATTGAAGCAGTGGAGTGTTGGCTAGCTGCAAGCAATAGCTCTTGACTAGCGCCTGCCCTGTAGTAAATTCTTTATCGTAGGCTCGTTCAAAGCCCAGTCGCTCATAGAGACGGATAGCCTCCCCCATCATATCCGAGGTATGAAGGTGCAACGTATGCGCTCCACTTTCTCTAGCGAATTGAGCGCTGGCTCGAATTAACGCCGTAGCCACGCCTCTGCCACGTGCCTTGCTTGTCACGCCGAGCAGACGAATAACAGGAGAGTGGATGCCAAGCTCTGGCCTACCGTAAGCCGTTTCGGATGAAGCATACACAAATACACTGCCTACAACTTCTCCATCAAGCTCAGCTACCAGCTTCGCTACCGTTGACGATTGCTCTATCGCTTCTACAATGCTTGCTTTATACGCAATCCATACATCATCAGGCAGTTCCTGTTCATATTGGCTATATGCATCCAGCAGAACTGCCTCCAATACATGAAAGTCTTCGGGAGTGGCCTCTCTAATAAAAGGTTCACGACCCTTTGCACCCTCTGTCGTATGCTGCCTTCCATTGAACTCTGCCTCTATATTTCCCATCACAGCACCTGCTTTCCGGCTGCTTCCTGCTTAATTCTCTGAATCTGGTTCACATGGTGCTGCACATGAGCAACAAATGCTGGAAGGATCGCGGAAAGAGAGACCGTCTCGCCTTTAAAATTAATACCGGTTTTGTTCCATTCCTGTTCGTCAAGCCGCTCCAGAAGTCCAGAATTGTATTGAACCAAACCGTGAGCAATCGCAATAAGTTTGGATACGTGTTCCTCATTCGCTTTTTGTCCAGCAACCCATGCATCCTGATCAAACGCAGGTAACTTTACCTGTGATCCCGCTAATATTTCACGGATTCGAAAGGAAACAACGATGCTATGATCCACCAGATGTGCCAGCACCTCCGTAACACTCCATGAAGTTGGAGATGACTTCCATCTCACCTGCTGCTCGGTTAGTCCCGCAATTTCCTGTTCAATCACGTTATACGCCTGTATATAAGCGGAAATGATTGACTCCGTTGTGTTTACTGTGTTTCCCATAATTACCGCTCTCCGATCTATATCATAAATTTATACGTGATATGGTCACACCAATTCTTCTGTAAACGCCTCTTTAAGCAACTGGAAGGAACGAACCCTTTTATTAAAATCAGGGACAATCGTTGTAAATACAAAGCTATCTACACCGTATTCCTCCGACAGTTCAAGTAACCGCTCCCGTACGGTTTCCTTCGTGCCACGGGTGATGTCCGCTTCACGCTCAACCGCTGTATACGATTCTCCCGCTTGTCTTGCGAATTCCTCCGCTTGCTCAAGTGTCTGCACATTAACGGTTTTGCCACTGGCCAATGTCACACGTACGCTTTTGTGCTGTCCTGCCAGTTCTGCTGCCTCTTCTTCCGTATCTGCTGCAATAACAGATAAGGCCAGAGTGGCTTGTGGCTCCCCATGCTGCTCACGATTGAATAGATCGCGGTAGGTGTCCAGCGCAGCTCGCGCTGTCTCAGGATCACTATTAATAAACAGTGCAAATACATAAGGCAGCCCCTGCCTTGCCGCTAATTCAGCACTGGAAACACTCGTGCCCAGCATGTAAATACCTGCTGGGTTTACCGGCAACGGGTGAGCAGATAGCCCAGGCTGTGCATGGTGTTCACCCGCAGAGGAATGCAAGAAGTCTTGAAGTTCCACCAATTTTTCTTCCAACGTTTCTGGTTCGGCGATCCCTTTTTGCAGCGCCTTCGTAGAACGAGGTAAACCTCCGGGTGCACGCCCGATGCCCAGTTCCACTCGACCAGGTGCCAGCGTTGCAAGTACATTAAAGTTCTCCGCTACTTTATATGGGCTGTAGTGCTGGAGCATTACGCCTCCAGAGCCAATCCGGATCGTACGGGTCTGTGCGAGCAAATAAGATACCAGTACTTCTGGCGACGATCCGGCAACACCTTCCGAGTCATGATGTTCAGCTACCCAAAACCGATCATAGCCAAGCGACTCTGCCAGCTTCACAAGTTCGACTGTATTATTCAGCGCTTCCGCAGCCGTTTGGCCGGGAAACACAATGCTTTGATCCAAAATCCCCAATGTAAATGACATATACCTTCCTCCTCAAATGTGCCCTATATGGAATACGCGCTATCAGGCGTAATCCGTTTAAGAAACTGTTTTGTACGTTCCTCTTTGGGATATCGGAATAATTGCGTTGGTTCCCCTTCCTCAACAATGACTCCACCATCCATAAATACAACGTGATTCGCTACTTCCTGAGCAAAACCCATCTCATGGGTAACAATGATCATCGTAATGCCTTCCTTCGCAATTTGACGGATAACAGCCAGCACCTCACCGACAAGTTCCGGGTCCAGAGCAGAGGTTGGCTCATCGAACAAAATAACTTCCGGATTCATCGCCAAGGCTCGTGCAATGCCAACGCGCTGCTGTTGTCCACCTGACAGCTCACTAGGGTACGAGTCAAGCTTATTTCCGAGACCCACCTTCTCCAACAAGGCAGCGCTACGCGCCCGTGCTTCATCCTTTGGCACTTTGCGGACAGCAACGAGACCTTCCATCACATTTTGCAGCGCCGTTTTGTGGCGGAACAAATTGTATTGCTGGAATACCATTGCTGATTTTTGGCGTAGGGCATGGATGTCCTTTTTGCCATGCTTCTTATAATCCAAGGTGAAATCTCCGAGTGTGATATGCCCGGAATCCGGTTTTTCCAGATAGTTAATGCAGCGCAGAAGTGTGGTTTTGCCCGAGCCACTTGGCCCCAAAATCGCAACGACCTCACCACGTGCCACATTTAGGTCAATTCCGGTCAGCACCTTGTTGTTCCCGAAGCTTTTGTGTATTTGCTTAAGTTCAATCATGACACGCCTCCCCGACTGTACGCTCTGAACCGCTTCTCTGCCAGCGCGCTCAGTCTTTCAATACCAATGGTCAGACCCCAGAAAATAAGAGCAGCTGCCACATATGCCTCAAAAAACTTCCAATTCGTTGATGCAACAATCTGTGCCTTGGCATTAATCTCGACCACCGATACGGCAAATGCCAACGTTGAACCATGCAACATACCAATCAGCATGTTCGAAATGTTGGGTAGACTCGCTGCAAAAGCCTGCGGCAACACAATTCTGCGCAAGGCCTTCGTCGCAGTCATACCAAGAGAATAAGCGGCCTCAATCTGCCCGCGATCCACCGAAAGCAAACCAGATCTGACAATCTCGGACGCATAAGCTCCAGCCGTAATTGAAAATGCCAGATAAGCAAAGCCGATCAACGGAATAGATGCCGAATTAAATCCAAGCCCGAGCGATTCCGACACACTATCCAGCAACATGGGCACCCCAAAATAAATCAGTAAGAGGTGGGTAATCATCGGTGTGCCGCGAACAAATGTAACGTAGGCAGCCGCCAGTTGACTCAGCACAGGAATTCGAAATTGACGAACAAGTGCAACGGCCGTACCGATGAGGAAACCGAAAACAACTGATACAACCGTAATTGCCAGCGTAATCGGGATTACACCGAGAAGTTCCACAAAGGCGGTCCACACAAAAGAGAGATCAAAGCTCATATTGGAGCAAACCCCCTTTTCTGCACTCTCCGCTCAAGTACACGGAACAGTCGCTCTAGCACAAAGCTTAGGACGAAATAAATGAGAGCCAGTGAAATGTACGCTTCTATAAAATGCCGGGACATCGTTGCCAGCGTAGAAGATTTGCCTGTCATCTCCATAACACCCACGCTAAAAGCAAGCGAAGTATCCTTCAAGCTGCCAATGACCATATTCGAGAAGATCGGCAACGCCGTGACAATCGCCTGTGGCAATACAATGCGGAAAAACGCTTGTGGCCCCGACATGCCAATTGCATAAGCAGCCTCAACCTGACCACGATCCACAGAAGCGACGGAGGCACGAATCATCTCCACCATAAATGCTCCGCTGTTCAGCGCGTAGGTCAAAATAACAAAATACAGGGCTGGTACACGATCCGTATTTACACCAAACAACTTCAATATTTCTGGAAATCCATAATAGAATAAAAACAACTGAATCAAGATCGGCGTACCACGAAAAAAGGATACATACAGTTTCGATAACCGATTCAGCACTGGGATATTATACATTTGAGGCAGTGCTGCGATAGAACTAATAACAAGTCCCAGCACCATCGCACTAACTACAATCAGAAGCGTAGTGCTGATGGTCGGTAGAAGCTTAATAAAATAGTCAATGATATAGCTGAACTCAAATGTTGCGCCCATCGTTGCGGCCTGCCTTTCCTCTAAGAGGTTGTTCAAAGTACGCTTACTGAAAATCGGCCTTTTTGAACACGTACTCTAAGTGTTATTTGATCTCCGATTCCGTAGCGTCAAACCCAAGCCATTGCTCACTCAGTTGCTTCAATGTACCGTCCGCCTTGATTTCCTTCAGCACCTCGTCAACACGGTCAGCAAGCTTCTGCTCTTCAGGGTCATTTTTGCGGAACATAAACAGCGTGTCGGATTCACTAAGCGGCGCACCGACTAGCTTCAAATCGTTGTTAGGATCAATCAGTGGAAGCGTGAAGTCCGCAGCAATCGAAGCTGCAACCCGTTTCGACTTGAGTTGTGAGATGAAATCGTTGGCTACACCGCTTGAATAAACAATCTCAAGTGCATTGTCATGCTCTTTATTGTAATTTTCCAGCAGGATCGCTTGTGCACTGGTTGCTGTCGTAAATACTTTTTTGCCCTTCAAATCGTCAATCGATTGAATGGAGTTGTCGTCTTTGAGAACAGCAATTTTGTTTTTCCAATGTGAATATGCTTCTTTGTTAAACAGATACTTCTCCTCACGCTCCGGATTTTTCTCCATTTGATGTGCAACCATATCAATCTTGTTCGTTTCTAGGCTCAACAGTAAGTTGGTGAACTCCAAGGTCTGAAACTCGAACTCGTAATCATCCAGACGTTTATCAATCTCTCTGACCAGCTCTACATCATAACCTGTCAGCTTGTTATTATCGTCAATAAAGGCTACATTCGGAAACTGTGTGCCTGTCCCTACAATAATTTTGGTCGGCGCCTGTGCTCCATCTGCTCCCGTTGCTGTTGAAGTTTCCTCTCCAGTGCTGCATCCTGTCAATGCCACAAGCAGTGCAGTAGTAACCGTTAAAAGTGACCATTTTTTCATGAATATTTCCCCCGTCATGTTGGTTATTATTTTTATACCACCAATTCTTACTTGTTAAGTAGGAATTGATCTAAAAATATCATTTCAGCCGATTCATCGTCAACGGATTGCTTATAGATAAGTTCTATATGACGATTCAATTATTAAATGTGTGCGAATACATTGCAGCAACACCACGAGTACATCGTTATGATGGGATGCCAAAAAGCGCCACGTTTGTATCGTCGTGGCGCTTCTTTTGTGCTGATGCATGATGCGAATTGAAGCACAAATCTAAAGCTACTGTACCGACATGGCAGCAGTTTATTAATCTAGCAGCAGCGTGTAAAACTACTGAATTTACTGAATATGCTGCACGACATCACACCTAGCCTAGCTCCACTACACCAGTCAAAGTCACTACCGATTGCTCTGGAATCGTTACGAGAAAGGATTGTTCATCGCCTGCCTTAACACGCCCCATATCAACCAAATCCAGCCCGGCATTCGTCACGTAACATTCAAGTGTGTTAACGACTCCGTTCACGCCGAGATTATGCAGGTTAAGCTGAATACATTTGTCACGTTCTCCATGGTTCACCAAGACCACGGTCACCGTCTGCTCTTCATCATGCACATAGGCAGAGCCCAGCAATCCGCTGTCTGCTTCTTCACCAAGACCCGTCAGGCCGATTCGCTGTGCGCCGGGGCGAATGAACTTGCTGTAGTTGCCCAGCACCCACAACATTTTGGAGGTTACAATGCTCTGTTCATCGCCCTCCTCCTGAAAATCGGTGTAGATCAGTCCGTCCTTATAGTCCACTTTGGATACCGCTGTCCACCACTGCCACGCAGCTGCGTTTGCTTCCACCAGGTCGAAATGAATGGTTCGTGCAACATGCAGTGCAGGCTCCATGCCCAGGTCCCGACCAGGACCGTAATCACCCAAAATGCAATATTCCGTCACCCAATATTTGGAACTTGCATCATAATGTTTCATATTGTCACTCAATAACCGTCTGAGTCGAACTAGCCGATCGTCGCCTGGATGGCTGTAATCCGACCAGTAGGAGTGTGAAGCTATTTTGTTGCCCACCGCTTCCTTCATCTCAGGATCACCAATCAGTGCCTTAATGTATTCCCGGTATTGGCCTGTACCCAGCTTGTTGGCACCACTCGAATACGTACCACTGCCTGCAAACTGGCGATAATACGCGTCGTCCAGCAGTGAAGTAATTTCCACCCCGTCGGGCGCACTGATCCGTGTTCCCAGATGGGTTAACCGCAATTGTCGATGCAGCTCCAGAATAACACGTCTCATATCCTCGTTGTTATAGCGATTGCCCTCCTGCCAAGCCTGGTTCCAGTCCCAGGTAGGCTCATTAATCGGGCTGATATAATCAAAGGACAGTCCAATCTCCTTGAAATGGTTCAATATATGTAGAAGAAAAGTTGCAAATGTCCCCTCGTACCCCTGTTTCAGATTGGTCGAGCCCACTTCGGAATCTGGCTGGGCATGACCGTTTTTGGTCATCCATACCGGCGGACTATTCACAAATGCAATGAGCGTCTCCACCCCCGATCACGTGCAGCCTGCAGGAACCATTGTTGTCCGGACTGTTTGCTCCAGTCGTATTCTCCATCCTCCGAAATTTTGAAAGCTTCTGTGCGTCTCCAAGGGTCGGGAATTCGGTCTTGATCTGTTACTGCGGAACCTGCACCAATATTGAAACGCCATGCAGATAATCCGATGCCCTTCTCTCTCGAAAATAACAGATCCACCAACCGGTTTTTGTTCTCCTCAGTCCAATGCTTGCCTAACGGTTCCATGGACCATGCATCCGATGCGCCAAAGTTATCCATCATCTGGTAGCGAAGCTCCCCACTAACCGTTACCACCGCATCCGGTGACCCTTCTGACTTCGATAGCGTTTTCCCCATCTATGATCTCCTCCTCTTTGCCAGCCAAAGCATCTACATTTACTTGCAATACAGGCACCACTCGGTACAGTGGCACCCATGCGATTGCAAGCTTACTGTCCTAACCTTCCAGCCTTTTCTCTTTCAGCCATTCTCTATAATCATGTCTAGCCCACAAGTCCGGAACGTTCCACACTTTCTACGAAATGTCGCTGAACGAACAGATAGATGATAAGAAGTGGCAGAATAGCCAGCAGCACACTTGTATTCATCATCATAGACATGAAAAATGGATCCTGCGTGTACGATTCAGCGGCTTGACCTCCGCCAGTCAGGTACGTTGCGATCGTATATCCGGAGGAAGACATCATCGACGACATAACCTTGGGCTCGTTCAGGTACATATTGGTGAAGAACGAGTCATTCCATTGCCATACAAACGAAAACAGCATTACAGTGACCATGGAGGGTATTGCATTTGGTAAAATAATACGTCCAAACGTCTTGAAATAGCCTGCACCATCAACGTATGCTGCTTCTTCAATCTCACGCGGTATGCCCCTGAAAAATTGGCGGAAAATGTATACGTACAGACCTGTTTTCACACCCATGCCCAATAATGCAGATATCAGGAACGGCCAATACGTATTAATCAGATTTGCAGGACTGCCTCGAAACAGTTCAATCAAGCCAAGCACATCAAAATTTTTAAAATTCAGATAAAGTGGAATCATGATCGTCTGTGAAGGAACCAAAATGGTAAAGATCACCGCGGCAAACAACAAACCACTTCCTCTGAACCTGATCCTTGCGAACCCATAGCCTGCGAGTACACATGTTATCGTCTGAAGCAGCATAACAGCAGACGACAACCATAGGGTATTCATCAGCACACTGGGGTAGTTCATTGCTGTGAATACCAGTTTAAAGTTATCCAGCGTGAATTCGCGGGGTATCCAGATTACTGTCGGGTCATACAGATCGGACATACTTTTAAAGGAAATCGATATCTTCAATAAAATGGGATACAGAATAACGAATGAAATGCCAAATATCAGGACGAATCGTACCAAAATCCACAGCCACTTTTTAATGGATTCAAACCAGTAGGCTGTAGAGGTTAGGCGCTCTAGCCCTTCTTTTTTTGCAGTTCGCTGCCCTGATGCGGTTCCTGTCTTCATGTCATGCCTCCTTCGAGATTGCTAATTCTGATAAAAGACCTTGCGAGACACAAGGGCAGTCGTCACCCACAAGATCAGTGCAATAACGGCAAAATATATCCAGGACATCGCCGCACTGAGCCCAAAATTAAAGCTCTTGAAGGCGGTATCCACCACAAGCCGACTGGTCTGGTCACTGATGAAGCTGTCCACAATCGTATAGACCAGATTGGTCAGAATTAATGGACTCAGCATGGGGAATGTTATCTTCCAAAAGGCTTCATATCCCGTCGACCCCTCAATCTTGGCCGCTTCATACAGTGATGGTGAGATCGACTGCAAGCCTGCAAGGAAAATCAGAATTTGTACTCCGGACTGACTGACAATCTCATAAATTCGACTTACCGCACCAGTTAAATATTCAACCAGAATCGGACTCATACCGGATTCAAGCAGCATAATGGTCAGATCCAGATTTTTTAAGACGGACAGTCCCCCACCGGTCATATCATTGGCATTGCGTACAACGGATTGCATCAAATCCCCGTTTTCAATACTAGCAATGATGCCCGAAGCCAGAATAACCGGCAGGAAAAAGATTGCTCTTGCCAAAACCCGTCCGCGAAACTTCTGATTCAGAATGACGGCAAAAAACAGGCTGAAAATAATAATCAGTGGTGTATTTACCACAATATTCAGAACCGATTCCGTCAACATTCGTACATAGGATTCATGGGATAACAGAGCCTCGCGGAAATTGCCCAAACCGATAAACTCTAGGGTGAACCCTTCATTAGACACCTGAAGATTACTCATACTGTATCGAAACGACGAGATTAACGGCACCATGAACAGAATTAGGAACCCGATGAACCAGGGCAGAATGAAATACAAACCGTAATATCTGTTTTTTGTTCAAGAGATAACTTTTTGATTTTCATTCCGGCATGTCACCTCCTCCTACATGGTAGCTCTTCGCTGCCACACTTACGCCGTTAATGTTCGCAGTAACATCGTTGTAATTGACAATGATCGTTTTTCCTTTTTCAAAAGTCGTCTGATAGACACCATCGCTCAGCTTCTCATGTTTCACAATCGTTTGATTCTGCACGTCGTTCAGGACATCGCTAATCTGCTGGTACCGCTCGGCTGATTCCTGAATCCAGCGCCGATAATCTGCTGAATACAACTCGTCAAATCCAGTCATCTTAATTGCAGATGGATCCGCATAGAACCATGTGTAGTAAGGTGCTGATCCGGTTTCAATCGCTCGCAGCATCTGTACAAGGGAATCCTGATCGTCAGCCATATTCCATGCTTTTCCCGCATATTGGATGTAGCCGTGATATACCAGTTGGAAAAAAGGAACTGCTTCGTCGGTTATGTTAAAGCCGCTGTTACTCATAGGTGCATCCACAATATGCCGGGTGTAGGCACTTGCATACACATTGCCACCTTCCACAAGAAGTGACGCATCGGAACGATGAAGCTTCTCAAGCTGCTCGACTACAACCTTCTTCGCCTGCTCCCGATTCACCACACTTGTACGATTGAAATCGGAGTTCAACTGATCCCCTAAATCTCGAAGTGACACGCCCGAAAGTCCCAGCCGGGTATAGTCTTGCAAAAATCCATCCACAATGCCAGGTACGGCTTGTGGGCTGACGACATATCCTGGTGAAGCCTCTTCATCCCGCGTAAATGTAGATATCCGGTATGGGAACAACTGAGCAAGCTTGCCTGTAACTTGACGTGAAGCATATGATTTCTTGAACGCCTTAGCTTCCGGAAACACCTCCAGAAAAGACACATCCGGGTAAAATCCGAAGCCATTCTGCTCCGTGTATGCCTGCAGGCTTTGCAAACCCTGAGCCCTCCCAAGCTTCTTATCAACATCAATCGACTGAGGCATGTCGTGATGGATTCCTCCGTTAAACCACCCCGAGTAACGAAGCTGAATGTCGCTCACACCGTAGCTCTGCATCTCCTTCAAGATTTCCTGTGCTTCCTCAAAGGTTGTCAACGGCTCATAAGCATTGTAGGGTATGCCCAGAAAGAACTTTTTCTTCGGAATGCCGCCAATGAGTTCTAAGTAAAATGGCAGTGCTGTATCATCAGCCAAACGCATCAGCTGCTTGTGCTCAACCAGATAATCCCGATACGCCGAAGCCATACCTGAATAGCTCGCATTATCCGCACCCAGAAACTCAAAGATGACTGCCATCTCGTTATGGAAAGGCTGTGCCTGAAACCGTTTGACCGTGCTGGAACGCCATCCATTGGTGAGTGTAACTTCCTCCATACTGCTCAGCGAAAAGCTTGAATGCACGGTATTGTATTCATTCAATCTGCCACTGATATCCGCCTCGACGGATGCGACTGTATCGCCTTTATCAATGATAGCCAAATACCCTTTGTCTCCGTAACTCATGCCATACACAGGAATTCTAGCCTTCTGTTCCTTCTGAATCTGGGTAAGTTGATTAACAGCATGATCATCACCATACAAGGTAGTGCTATACGGTGATGCATACGTCTTTTGGTTATTAAAGTAAATCAGTGATCCTGATCCGTCCGGCACCAGACTGTATCCTTCATCAGAAGGCCCGCTTGCTCCGAAAAAAGGTAGCAGTGACAAGGATTGAATCTTCATGGAATCCGGATACTGGATACCGTTCTCAGGGATCGATACCCTCAGACGTCCATCTTCGAGTCGATAGTGCACTGGTACGATGACATTCTCAAGCCCGCTTCCTTCCTCCCCGTAGGCTTCCTTGTCAATCGCGATCTGCACATCATCATAGTCAATGGATTCCAGAATTCGGGTTACTTTGGACAAACCAACACCTTTCAGCGATGAATCCCGTCTTTCGTAACGCTTGTTCTGCTCATCATAACGAAAACGCTTCTCTAACTCTTTCTGATCCTTTTCCTCCAGTTTATCGAGGATTAAAGTCCTGAAGCGATCCTCGCTAATATATTTGGGAATGGCTTCAATATCGCTCTTGACTTCACCCAGCGTATACACGATATTAACGCCGTCTTCGACTTTTTCGATCTCAAACTGACCACTCTGAACACTATGTGTATAATTGTCGTATTTGAGTGCATTTCCGGCGTTATCGTAATACGTCAATTCGAGCTGTACATTCAGCTGGGACTTGTTGTATCCGGTTGCGACGGCATCCAGTTCCCGATCCTGCGGATTGGAAAACCACATCTCACCATGCTGCTTATCGAGCGTCGCGATCTCTGTTGTTTCCGGCTGGAGATACAGAATCAGCTCCTCATTCTCAGCTACGGCTTCCATACCGTCAGGAACAGTTATTACGTTGTGGCTTGCAGCTTTATTTGCCAGCTCTTTGGTTATGGATGGATCTGCGTCAGCCTGAATAGACTCTGTCGTCTTTTGTTCAGACTCAACTGTTGTGGTCACCGCTCGTTCATAGACCGACTCTGCATAGTTGATATTTTGAGTCATCAACAAGCTGCCGATCATGATGGTTATGGCAAACATCGTACGAGTTTTGTTCACCTCTGACACCTCCTTCCTTCTCCTATTTGCGCAGCGTGATCTCTTGATAGAGGGTGTACACAAAACTGATAATCTGTTGAATCAAGCTAAAGAAAAGCAGGCCCAGAAAGATAACGATCCCCATAACAACCAGGGTGAGCAGCATCGTGCTAATCGTTTTGATCACTGAATACTGATGCACCGTTTTGGTTCCTATAAAAAGCAGCCAGACAAACCAAATGACCCCTATTGAGTCAAATAAATAATAGAAAGAAGATTCACGTAGTGTAATCACATTACTCAGTAATATATTCGGAATGTTGATCAGAATAAGGGGAAGCATGGCATATCCCGTTGCAATCAGAATATCCCTGAACTTGCCTTCTCCGTCCATCAGCGTGGTCAGTGACCAATTGGAGATACACCAGAGCAGGAAGGGGAGAATGATGTATTTCAACTCATTGATACTGTTCAAAGAGAGGGGGTAATTGTCATTGACGACATATCCGGCGTACTGACGTTTCAGAATCATCGTTATGGTAACACCGAGCAGCACCAGTAACGCCACACGCAGCCTGCCTTTATTTTCATACTTCAGATCCCAGTATCCGTCGAATGGACGTACAGCGACATGTAGAGAGTATTTGATTTCCTTAATTAGCGACATCTCGGGCTCCCCTCTCATTCCTCGATCTAGCGATTCGGCGCCAGATGATTAGGCTGACAAGCACTCCGATCGCCACCGTCATGTAGATTCCGAAATATTCCCGCATGTATTCTCTCCGATATTTCGCCAGAGCTCTGGAGTAATATTCCCGATCATTGCCAAGCTTCAGGTGGGTCATCGCTTCCTTGTACTTCCCTTCTCTCAGCATTGATTTGCCGATGCCTACATAGGCCATTTCATAGTTGGCGTCAAGTCGCAGCACCTCTTGCCACAACGTTGCAGCTTCCGAATGTTTGCCTGAGCTGTACAAACGATTGGCCTCGTTCACCAGGCTTCCAAATGTTGTCGGCTTGAATTCGGTGATCTGGCCGAGATCACGGTCCAGCACATAGATGGCGTCCCCATAACTTTCAACGGCAACCGGATTTTTGAATGTACCTTTCTGATTGCCGAGCTGACCAATCACATACAGCAAGTTGCCATCCTCGTTGTACGTGAACACGCGCCCTCTCGTCGAATCGAGAGCACGGTAGACCCCATTGTCGGACACCTGAATATCAATGAAGGAGGAGCGATTGATACTCAAGTCCCCCACTGGGGCAAATTCCCCGTTGACCCGAAGTACATCAATGCCGGACGGATTAAGTTTTTTCACCGCCGAAGCTGTGTTTTTATCTGCCGTCGTTGTATAGATGAAACCGCCTTCATCAATATCTGCGTTATTGAACTCCAGTGGAATAAATCGAATCATCTTTTCCCGCTGTTCCTTGGTGGACACGCTTTTCCAGAATAGATCAACCGGATCAAACTGCACACGATTCGTGCCCATAAACCCCGTAAAGCGCCCATCACTATCAAATTCGATCAGCCCTTCATAGACACCCCGACCGACAACATAGATGCGTCCAGCCTTATCGACGATCACTTTCCTAGGAAAATATTCAAATGTATCACTGATGACATCCGACTCTGGCGCACCAATGGCACGAACGAACGTCCCGTCCGGATTCAGCTCCACGACTCGTCTGTTCTCGGTGTCGGCAACGTAAATCTGACCTGACTCCGTAACGAACAGCCCTTCAGGATTCAGAAAGCTATCCTCTTTGCCTTCGTGCTCAAAATGTTGGATGACTCGCATCGTTTCCCATTTATCGTTCAATACGACAATGCGTCCATTGCCTGAATCCAGGACATAGAGCAAGCCATTATGTGCAGCATACAAATCCAGTGGAGACTGCCATGCTCCCGTTCCGGCGTCGTTACCCGTGATCACTCTGGAGGGGAGAAAAGCAATCGGAGACTTGACCGAATTACCCCAGTAATTGTAGGTATATCCCTCATACGGTGCCCCATGAGCCACGTTATGTCCGAATCCGGAGATCAGCAGGGAAGCTGCCAGAACGATTAGCCATGATCTTACTTTCATCTCTAACACCCCCTCACTTAGTCCTTCATGCCGGATGATGCCATCGTTTGGATGACTTGGCTCTGAGACAATACAAACGTCACGATCGGCACCGTCATCATGATGACAGCGACGGCAGCGCCCACACCCGCACGAGCTATTCCACCCTGGACAATCTGTCCCATGGCGTAATGCATCGTTTTGAGTTGCTCACTATAGATAAAGCTGCCGCCATCCGTTCCCCACAACATCTGCATCATTAAAATGAGCAGCGTTAACCACGCAGGTTTGACAAGTGGCATGACCACCTGAAAGAAAATCCGATATTCGCTGGCTCCATCCATTTTTGCCGCCTCCAGAAGCGCATCCGGTATTTGCTCCATAAACTGCTTCATCAAGTACAGACCCAGCGGATAAGCAAAGGCGGGAATAATCATGGCCTGATAGGAATCGAGCCAGCCTAGCGTGGACATGATCATGTAATTGGGAATAGCCGTTACATGCGGGGAGAACATCAGAGACAACACGATGATGGTGAACAGGATTTTGTGCCCACGGAACTTGTATTTAGCCAGTGGATAAGCCGCCGCAGAGGCTAGCATAATATGTCCGAACGTGCCTGCCGCAGTAATAAACACCGTGTTGAAAATATATCTTGAGAATGGAACCCATGAATTTTTCATCACTTGAAATAGATCTGAAAAATTTTCAAACGTTGGATTCCGGACAAACAGCGTTGGTGGGAAAATAAAAAGTTCATCCAGCGGCTTAAACGCATTATTGATCACATAGATAAGCGGAATGACCATAAAAGCGCCAAATCCGCCGAGCAAAAGGAAAAGCAAGATATCGACCTGCCAGGATCTGTTGATTTTCCTTTTCATACGCAAGGCCATCTTCATCTGCTATTCCCCCACTCTCTTTAACAGCTTTTGAACAAGCAGGTTGGAACCTAGCATCAGACTGAACAGCACCGTTGCAATAGCAGAAGCGTAGCCCATCTCGAAGCGGATCGTGCCGTAATCCATCAAGTGAGTAACAATCGTATGTGCTCCGTACTGTACGCTCGGGAAACCTGCCAGCGCAGTAGCCACTTCGGCAACGGCAAGGGACGAGGTAATCTGGATAACAGCTCCGAACATGAGCTGCGGACGCATCGAAGGCAAGGTAATATACCACAGCTCCTGCCAGCGATTTTGAACCCCGTCGATACTTCCTGCTTCATACAAGGTGCGATCCACGGTCTGCAAACCGGCAATGAACGCAAGAAAACTGGTTCCAAGGCTGAGCCATAGCTGTACAAGCATAATGATCGCAAGCATGTATTTGGGATTCTGTAGCCACAGGATTGGCTCATAAATGATGCCTATTTTCATAAGGAAACCGTTCATAATGCCGTACGAATCTCCTGAGAAAATAATTTGCCAAATAAAAAACACATTGCCTGAAATAGACGGTGCAAAAAAGATCAGTGTCATGAAGGCTCTCACCTTTGGATTCAGCTCATTAATAAGCCAGGCAAATACAAAGCAGGCAATGTAGCTGATTGGACCGGTGATCACCGAGAAAATAATTGTATTTTTAAGACCTATTAGAAACACATCATCATTCCAGAGCAGCTTGGAGTAGTTCTCCCAACCAACCCACTCTGGAAACTCCAGCATGTTGAAATTGGTGAAGCTGAAGAAGATGGAGATCATGACTGGAAACACGGTAAACAAGAAGAATAACAACATGTAGGGCGAAAGAAGGATATAGAGATGCTTATCCCGCTTGATATCTCTCCTAAAAAGTTCCCACTTCCCGGGTAAGCCGGCAGGCGTACGCTTGGGCTGAGAACCAGTTTTGGTCACCATATTAGCCTTCTGCAAAAGAGTCCCTCCCTAGTGCATTCCGTCCAATTTAAACTCTTTTCGTTTCTCCTGAATTTCGTAGTTAATTTCCTGCACATAATCGTATAAGGCATCCGTGGAATTCGTCCCGTTATTGACGACCTCACGCAGAGCATTGTCCAGATGCCTACCCGTAAAGTAACCTCCGGGAACTTCTGGAACCCCTGAACCCATTCCCATTGTTCTTCCAGACTTCGATAATCGCGGACAGGCCAAGGTAACTCCTGCAACGCTTCAATATTCGCCGTTGGATACCGCGCCGCCGCCCCATCAGACCTTCCATTTCACGTCCGAAGCGAACTTGGGCATCCTTGCTGACCCACCATTTCATAAATTCCCAGGCCGCATCCTTATGCTTCGATTGCTTGAGCATAACGGTCGCCGTGCCTCCACTCGCCACATCTCGTTTGATACTTCCGTCTTGCTGCTTGAGGCCGGGAACCGGAATGAACTCCCATAACCCCTTGATTTCAGGCGCAGATACGGACAGATAGTTATAAAAGGTGTAATCCATAATGCCTATAGGCATTTCTCCGGTTCTAAAGCGCATTGGAAAATCGAAGGTGAGGGGTAGTTTGTAGCTTGTATAGAAATTCGTCCACTCCTTGAACGCCTCCAGCCCCGTTTCCGTATCCATACCGCTTCTGGAGCCATTGTCCAAATAAAACGAACCGCCCATCTGGTACAGCAGCATGGCATACGCCCGATTCACTTCCAATACGGGTACACCTGTCGTTTGAGCAAGCGGCAAAGCCATTTCCATATTATGCTTCTGCAGCACCGGGATCATGGCGTAGACGTCCTCCCATGTCTGCGGCGGCTCCAGATCAAGCTGTTCCAAAATATCCTTCCGGTAAAATAACATATTGAATATTTGTTGCTCCGGCAGTGCAAATACTTGATCCTCATAGTGATACGGAACCATTGCACTATCCCTGAACTGCCTAATTAATTCGTCATAGCCGGGATAGTTGGACAGATCTTCTGCCGCGTTACGCATTCCGAAGTTGACAGGCACATCATTTCCGACCTGCATAGCCACATCCGGTCCCTCTCCTGCCAGGGAAGCACGCAGCAAAACATCCGCATTTACCAGCTTGAGGTTCACGCCAATGCCTGTAAGCGGGGTAAAGGTATCGTCAATCATGGCCTTCAACACCTGTGCCTGATCCCGGCCTGTACCAATCCATACCGTAACAGACTTGTCTTCATCAGATGTGCTGCCAATGGTGTCATAATCCTCGAAAAATGAATGGAAAAAAGACGAAATTTCGTGTCCAACTTTTCGGAAGGACGAATCATTCGCTTTGGGCAGTTTCTCATCAGGTGAAGCAAGCAACAGATAGTCAATTTCCAGCGGCTGTTCGCGTACCTCCAGAAGCCAAGAGCCGACGCTACCTACATTGATTTTGAATTGACCCAGCCGCTTCTGCACGGTTTCTGGCTTGGCGGCCAGATCGGACAGTTGATAGGCTGTTTTAGTCAATATCGCGGTCTTATCACTTTTTTCCCCGGTTAAACGAATTAACTCTTCAGATACAGCATTTAGGATGTCACTTTGTTCGCGAAACACCTTCACCATATCCGGAATCTGTTTCTCTAATTGATAATCCCGATAGGGGTCAGGAACGTTACCTGTGATCATCAGAATTTTGCGATACATCGCATTGATATCGAGCACACTGGCTTCCACCTGACGGATCAGAGGCGCAATCGCTCCCAGACTGACCTCAAGCTGCAATTCATGTTTGCCTTGAGTCAGATAAAATAAGTAGGGTTCGTCCTCACTGCCAAGCACATTCATCTGCCAATTCGAGTCATAGAAGAACGGAATTTGCATCATTTCACGGAAGGGAACCTTATTGTCGATCTGCAGCGAACGGGTGGAATAAATCCCCCTCAGCAATTCCTGTCTACCTTTGATCGCAATCTTGTATAGTCCATCCTCCGGCACATCCATTTCCCATGCAATCCATTGTCCTGGCACACGCCAGTTGTTTCCGCCGATGGTGTTCATTCTGATTTTGGATACATCGTACGGTTCCGTGGATGTGCTTGATCGATCAGTGATTGGATACAACGTTGGTGATGACTTGTACTTGGCGTGTTCACCTTGAACTTTGATCACGTGTCCACTGGTTTCCGTATATCCCTGTCTCTCATACTCCTGCTTCACTTCTGCATAGGATATCGGTTGTTCATACTGGTGTAGCCTGATCGAATCAATAACCATAGGCTCCCGGGTGGACACAAGCGTCAATGAGTGTTTGCCTGCAGAAAAATAAAACTGGTACGGCTCCTCATAATAGCCCTCCTTGTCTCTCAGAAGCGATTCTTGCCACATCGGTGCCTCCGTCTGACGTGGGCGCAGGTCGTTACCTCTGTTATCTTGTTCGATCTCCGATTTCTCGTTGACCCATACACGATGAAAACTCAGATTACGTGCGCTATTGAAAGGCAATTTCCCATCGATCCATAGTTCACGTTCTATAGCGGAACTTTTACCCTGGATCGGGTAATAACGCAATGTCATGTGATACATGCCCGATTCAGGAACTTCCACTTCCCATTGCACGGAACCGCTCTCCTCTGTTCTTATGAACTTGCCCGTCTCACCACCTAGCTCCGCGACCATCTTCGGTTCCATTCCTTCCGCAGCTGTATAGTCAGCTCCACGAATGACAATTTCCCTGGAAGGTCGCTTCTCGTTCTGGAATTGCTGCAAATAATAATCGTAGCTACCCTCAGAAGCAGATTCAGAGATCGGCATCACACGGCTCGGATCTGATGTTCGATTCCCGGACTTTGCATTGCCGCTTGCACCGGAACTGGATATCGTGTACACCATGACGAGGATTAGCATAACGACGATAAGCGTCACTCGGGATAATGTAAACTTCACCCGATGCCCCCCTTTAGCAGACTGTAGTGAATTAGATAGACGGCCCGCATAGCGATTTTGGGATGAAATCAGAAATGAGGCCGTCCTGTTGGTTAACGCTGATTACTCGAACTATTTTTTCTCGGATGGTTCCCCGCTTAACACTTTTTTCACCGCAGCCTGTGCAGGTCCGATAACCTGGGCAACACCTGTTGAAGGTGTAATCTCGCCTTTGATGAATTTCTCAGTTACTTTGTCCAGTTGATCCTTAATGCCCAGACCACCAAAGCGACCACCAAACAGGCGCTGCACCTGGCCATTATCATTCATCGCATTGGCAATGGATTCTTCATCCGGCAAAATATTTTCGAGCGAGAGCCTACGGTTATCTTGCCAGTTATCGAAGTCTTGTAGATCTTCCCAAATCTTCACGATCACATCTGCGTCCTTCACTCCCTTTGGAACAACGTAAGCTGTAGCCTGACCGAATGGTTCGTAGTACGACTCCGCTTGAGGTCCCTTCGGCATGTATACATAACCCCACTCATCCTTCATCTTATCTAGAATCCGGCCTTCGATCTCCCAGAGTCCACCCGGATACATGGCAATGGTGCCTTCTCCGAAGAACTTGGCTGGATCTTCCCAGTCGTTACCTCCGTTGGCCTTCACCACTTTATGCTCATTGTACAAACCATGTAGAAAATTAAGCGCTTCCATAGATTCGGGTGAATTAAACGTCACTGTACCTGTTTGCTCATCATATAATTTGCCTCCGTTGCTTGCGACCAGCATCTCAGAAAGTACGTAATGCGCTCCAGCCAGTCCGTACTGATCCATTTTGCCGTCACCGTTACGATCAACCGTTAGCTTTTTCGCCGCATCCAGCATCGTATCCCAGCTCCAGTTATCTTCGTCCATCAATTGCTGCGGGTCTTTCAGACCAGCCTCCTTGAATATACGCTTGTTGTAGAACATGCCACTATCATTAGGTGTATACCAGCTTTCGAGTCCGTACACCTTGTCGCCTCCAAAGCGCATAGCATTAACAACATCCTGCTCCACACGAGTATCTTGAAGGTAATCATCCAGTGGTGTCAGAAAACCACCATGCATAAGTCCCCAGATAAATCCATCAGGAACCCGGACTATTTCAGCAAATGGCTCGTTCGCGAGCACAGAGGAAGACAGCTTTTCAGAGGTAGACCAATATTCCGTATTCAAATATTTGATCTTTACGTTATATTTTTCTTCCACCATTTGAATACGCTCGCGGGCAAGTTCATCCGATTCTGAATCCCCTTTTGGTGTAGCATCCCACCAGTGAGAAATTCGAATAACACGACCGTCTAAATCTGGCACCGGCACAGCTTCTTCCTTGTCCTCTTCCTGCACTGGCGTTGTGTTCGTCTCTACTTCAGCTGGTTGAGCAACTGGATCGGCTGGTTTGTTATTTGTACCACTGCATGCAGACAAAAGCATGATTAACATGGCAAATAAAACGAGCATCATCATTGGGTTAGACATCATTTTTTTCAACATGGGCGGCCTCCCTCAAGTAAATGATCTTAATCTGTTCCAATTGAAACGTGAGCGCCATAGCCTGTTCAGGGATTGTTAAGCGCTTACAAACATTGAACAAAGTACACTTCCCGGTGTTGGATTATGTACCTCCACCACCCCAGCCATCCATATCGATTCCTCGTAAAGTGATCTTTTCTTCTGGCTCAAACTTCATCCTACACACGCTCCCCTCAAAGTTGGTAACATTGAATCAAGCTTACAAAAGGCTTTTTGATGACTGCCCTGAACAATCTGACTCCTTACAAGGCCGCCTTAATGGGATTTGAAAACCTAGATTCACACTTCGCTTTGAAGAGCATTAGCCAAGTTGTAGAGTATACTTGAAAAGGATTTCATGAAACCCATTTCATTTATAGTATTATTACAATCCTTAAGTCAGTACACATTCTGATATTTTTTAGAATATTTTAGGGCGTGTCTGAAAACTCCGAAGACCGCAGATTTTGCCGAATTTTCGTTCCAAGTCAGGAAGTTTTCCGCAGGCGTGCCGGGGCACGTCAAGGGAAAGTGACGCAGCAGGGGGCGAAAAGGCGGTGAAAGATGCACTTCAGCGAGTTTTGAGACACGCCCTAGTCTCGTTTGTTTCATTTCACAGCATTTCCTTGCATTTGCAGCCTGTACTTTGGCAAGCCACATATGGTTAAGGTGCTGTGTCAAAGAGGTAGCACCTTAACGTATTGGGTCATGTATGAAATACCACGGTGCTCGTCATTGGAGTAGCATCACGAGAGCTTCATCGTGATGCATGGCAAAAAGCGCCACGCGTGTATCGTCGTGGCGCTTCTTCCTGCTGTATGATGCCAATTGGTCATGCAGCACGATCATAAGCTGCAGTTATAATTAAATGGCAGCATCTTTTTATTTTTAGAGGCAGTATATATTATTGGAACTGGGACACCATTGTCACCGATAGTATTCATGTTACAGGTTACTTATGCTTTTCTAAGCAACTTCTAACCCCTTCGATAATCCTTTAATTTTATCCCGGCGTTTTCACAGTATTCTTTGAATGCCTTGATTACGCTATCTTTATCCTGACTTTTTAACGAGAAAGATAGCTTTTTATTTTTATCGGAAAGTTGAATTTGAAGAAGATTAGTACCTATTCGCATTTCACTAATTTGTTTAATCGAATAGTTCGTCTTATTTACTGTTATTCCCTCGGGCAATAGAACGACTTCATAATCCTTTTGTGAATCTATCCAATTTTTAACAACTAGAGCGATCACAACTAGCCCAGTTGTTATCAGTAGTATTACTCGAAAGCCATCACCAATATAATTACTTAATAAAGTAATTACAGAGAGAAAGCCAATTGGTAAAAATATAAATAGATAATATAATGGGTAACCCTTCAACATAAATTTATAATTCATTCTGAATTCCTCTCATACAAAGTACATCGCCTAGACGTACTTTATCCTTTTAATTTATAGTAATTTTCTGCCGTATACACAGACCAGTCCCAAAATTTATCTCCTTGACTGATAATAAATCGATCAAACCACAACTCAAAGTTCATATTGAAGGGTCTCGACTCATCAAAGTTGTCTATGTGCCCCTTAACCATTAAGTAATTATTTGAGCCTTCGCTGTATTTTTTCAGATCAATTACGATATTATCTTGGTAGATATAGGCGATCTTCAGATACCCCTCGTTTGAACTCTCATACGTTGCTTCTTGGATGTCCTGCCACTTATATAAATACGCCTCTCCTCCGTATTGCGGATGGTCAAATAACGAGCAACCATTACTTATCTTCAAAAAGTTAATATAATCATTCGGAAGTTCATACCCTAATGTTCTTTGGAATTCGATTAAATCACTTTCATCTGCCGGATCATTAAACGTACAGGTAGCTTGAGTTAAATAACCCTCCTGAAGCTGTAATTCTAGCAGGTTGTTATTTTCCAATCTTTTCTTAAGCGAGTCGATTGTTTTATAAATTAATTCTCCTTGAATCAACTTCCATCCACCCTTTCAATAAGACCCGTGAGGAGTCACAGCGTGAAAAATATGTAATATGAAGTACGAAGCGTGGTGACTGTGTATTTACTTAAATATCTTGCTCTCGTTCTCTAATTCAAACTTCTTCGCTTGATTAATGATGCCTTCTCCTGAGAAATGTACAATCTCATGATGATCTTCACATACGAGCCATTCATATTTCTTCGATACAAGAAAGTATTCGTCCAAATGGTAAAGTTCAGGGATTATTTTATCGAAAATAATATTCTTTTCCCCTTCATAAACCCACATTTTATCGTTGTGGTCTTCAGCAATAAACCAAATAGATTCATCTTCAATAATCTCTTTAACAGATTTATATGGTTGCTCGATAAACCTCAATGCGTAATACGGTTCTTGAAGTCTATTCCATCCCCAATGCAAGTCTTGAGTGTAATGAGTCTTATGTAGAAAATTCTTTTCGATATGATCTAGAATTGTCTTCCATTGATCTTTTCGAACTTCGAACAGCGCTTTCCTGTTGATTGAAAACTCTTTAATGAGTTCTTCAATCTCCAATCGAACGGATAAAGACTCCATCTCTCGCACCTCCTTGATTCGAACTCTTCTTCGCAACCTCTAAGAATTTTTACAGATCATACTTCTTGGCTAAATTCCAATCTAAAAAATGGTTTATGTCACTTATTGCATCTATAATCGTCCCTCTATGTTTTTCGTTATCCCTTAATTCTTTGAGTACGACTGGTTTTACTATCCTTTTATCAAGCTCTCTCTTCGTTCTTGCAACATGAGCTAATCCTAATATTGCATTAGCCCTAACATGAGCATTAGTATGTTGAGATAGTTCCAGACATAGGTTTTGAGCATACTTCCAATTGGGGTGATATAGTCCCACGGATAGCGATAATATAATCAGCTCTTCTATTGATTCCCGCTCCAATATATCTTGGATTTCTCCGTCGTTATACTCTCTTATTTCTTTATATTTTGGCTCCATTAAAATGCTCCCTGGATCTCTTCTCTTATTCTTGCTAACGCTCTTTTCGCTGCGAGTTTCCCATTATGCATTCCGTTTGTCGAAACCTCTATTAACTTATCTCTCGCTGGAATGTATCTATGAAAACCAAGAATCTCACACGCCCTCTCTTGAACAAACATATCTTCATCATCTAGATATGGTATTAATGAATCAAGATTCCTTTTCGGTGTTAATGCCATAATTGAAAAAATATACTGACAACGGATATCGTCATCTATTAGCGGGTTAGAACTTATCCGCTTGTTTAACTCATCAATACAACGTAAGTCTTCCTCCATCTCAGCATGACTAATTTCTATATCTGACGGATAATCCTTCTTCAATTCATCCCAATAAAAACTAGGATGTTGTTCGAGTTCAGCTATAAATGAACCTACACTTCTAAAACCTGGCGATACATCTGTTTCCTCATGATCGATATAATTAATTCTGTATTTGCAAGCACCTTGAACCTGTAAACCTATGTAGTTCGAATGATCATCTGTCCATAAAGGAATAATGTCTTGATACACCTTCATTTCAGACAATAATTCTGCCATTTCAATGACTTCGTCAAATTCCATTAATCTTAACAAGTAATCTTGATCCTTCTGTTTCTTATAGTGAGTTTCTAACTCCTCAATGAATACAATAGGTAATGTGATACTAAGTCTATTAAAAAGGTCTATAAACATGTTACCTCTCCTTTGTAAGATTGATTTTTCTGTATTTCACTTGTTTCCATGTATATCCTCCCTCTTAGAATTATTCTACTCGAATTCCATCTAACATTCTTCTTTGATTTAACATTCAAACCTCAAGATTTCTTTCAAGCAAAACGCCCACTCGCTGCGCCATAAAGGAAGGAGCAAGTGGCTCTCCTTGTTTAAACCACCACTCCACTACGCCAACGATCGCTGACCCCAGGAACTGAATATCCACATTCATTCCCTCCGTTAATCCAGAGTTACACCCTTCGGACATGCCGTTTCCTTTCTCTAGTTCTTCGATGAAAAACGTAAGGAACTGCTCGCGGAAAAAAGGGCTACCTTTACTCGCTAGTAATGCAGAAAAGAACATCGAATGCTTCTCGAAGTACTGGAACCACACCAACCCCATATCCTTATAATCCGCGTCATCGTCTGTAGAATTGCAGATTCTTCTTAAGTCATCAGTATGTTCTTTGATGAGCTGATCCAGGAGATCGAATTTGTCCATGTAGTGAAGATAGATGGTCCTTCGACTAACATCTGCTCTGTCCGAAATATCTTGAATCGTAATTTGATCAAATTCTTTTTCCATCATCAAATGGATGACAGCCATTTTTATGGCTTCTTGGGATTTGCGTATTCTGCGATCTACCTTTATCACTTCACAACCACCAGCTTCCTAAATAAATACTACACACTTCTAGAGGAACTGTGAACTAATGCACAAAATCACTCATTTTAAGACTTGTAGCGTTTTCATTTCTGTCTATCATTATACGTAATAGTTAATTAATACACTATTGTGCATTTATGCATGGATGGGAATGGAGTTCTTTATTATGAAAATTGCAGTTATTGGAGCAACAGGAGGAACGGGAAGGAAAGTGATGGAACGTGCACTGGAACTTGGCCATGAAGTTGTAGCCATAGCTCGTCGGCCAGAGATGATACCTCCCTTGGAGGGACTCACCATCAGACAGGGAGATGTATTTGACGAGTCCAGTTTGGTCAGAGCCATTGCTGGTGCAGAAGTAGTCATCAGTTGCATCGGCCCGCCCAGTAACGTTTCGCCGGATGCTGCCAAGAAATTTCTGAATCTAAGAGCTGGCATGAATGTTATGGCGGCTAACTTCTCACCCGGTACTGTCATGTCCGAAGGTATGCCCAATATGATAGCAGCCTCTCAACGTGCGGGTGTGAAGCGCCTAATCATGCAGAGCGGCATTAATTTGAGCAACGGCAGAGAGCTGTCTCCCGTCCATCGATTGGCAGTTCGTATGATGCGCCGTATATTCTGGAAAGCCATTGAGGATAAATCAATTGCTGAGCATGCATTAATACAAAGTGAGCTAGAATGGGTCATTGTACGGGCATCCGTGCTTCAATACGCCGAAGGTACTTTAAAATATACAGCAGGCCCATTAGCTCGCATAAATCCTCTCGGAGCACTTCCCTTTGCAGACTGCGCCGACTGTTTAGTGCGGGCAGCAACTAGTGAGCCTGAGTGGATCAGGCAAGTTGTTAATGTTGGACGGTGACATCGGCCATCTGGCTCTCTAACCTTTCAATAATACGTAGTTATCAACTACCTGATGTTACTCTCATAGGATCTTAGGGTCTTCAACAAATTTATCCTGCTTTTGAGCGTATATTAAATCTTCATATCACTATGTATTGTAGATGTCTTTGATCGTTAACAATGTTTCATACCATAATGTTTTTTGATTCAAAGACTCTATTACTACAGTTTGACCATCTTTTCTATTTAAATAAATGACGCCTTCCCGCTGAACAAGCTCATCGTTGAACTTAAACACAATATCTCTACAGTCTTGCTCATACTCCTTTTCTCTTGTTTCTGACCACTCTGCCTTTTCAATAGAATATCTCTTCCTCATTAGTAGAATCCTCCTGGAGTTATTATTGAAGTAACCTCCCTGTATGCCTTCTGAGCGTATTTATTCAAATAATCTTCAGATCTCGATTGTTTCTGTTTATACTTTTAGTTGTTCTTCCAACCATTCTTCAAGTTGCTCTTTAATTACAAATCGATCTTTAGAAGAAATACTTTTAATTTCATTCCAATCCCCATCAACTAGTTCCAGACGGTAATAACCGTTAATATCTGAATCTGGATACCATCCTAGATCAAAAAGTTGCGTGTCTTCTCTTTCAGGAATAACCCACTTCCCCTTGCTGATTTTCATTTTAACGATCTGTAATAAATCTTCTGTGAAGAATCCCCAATTCTCAATAAAGTAGTCACGATCTGCACTAAGAATAGGGTCTACATCGTAGAATTTGTTATACGTTACTGCATATCCTGCTGGAATCTTAAGTTGCATTAAATTCAATTTTCTCGCCTTCCTGTCTTCTTTTTTTTAACTTCATCTCTAGTTATGCATCGCTGCCATTCTATATGTACGAATAATCTCTCTCTTATAATCTTTCCACTTGAAAGTGAACGATTCTAGATCAATTTTTCTATTATGTGGTTCTAATCTAAAATCGCTCCAACTTACAAAATCCCCTTCCCTTTCAATCAATACTGATACATAACCGCACTCTTCATCCTTACACCAAGGACACACTAATATGGGGTACCTATAATATAAGTCTGGGTGTAGTTGCTTCAGCAGAAAATAATCAATAGACTCTTGCTGTTCCTCTTCTGTCCCCCAGCCTAAGCTTGGAACAAATTCGTACTTTTTAAGCATCTGATAGAGGGATTTCCCATCAATGATCCAATCAGCAAAAACCACATTTTTATTTCCTTCTTGATCAGGGTCACTGTCATCATAACGAGGCGCAAGCTTCGTTTCTAAATGATTTATCTTGTTCATTTCTCCTCCTATTCTGTATCAATCACATAAATTTGGGACTCCCTGTTCCACGTATGATACCCATTGCATAAATGTGCCCAGCCGTACTTCTCATAATAATCAATATGATCTGTACATAAATACAATTTACTGAAACCGAGTTTGTAAGCTTCTTGTCTCGCGTGCGTCATCAAGACTGACCCAAGACACTTTCCTCGTTCCGTTTCCTCAATATATAAATTGGATAAGTATGGCCACAGATCTTGTCGACTTACAAAATCATTATTCATTAATGAGTAACTACCAATGATCTCATCTTGATTCATCATAAAATACCATCGGGGTAATGGACTTTTCGTTGTCATGCTGGAAGTTATACAATCCTCAAATATTCTTCTATTTAATCCCCATCGTTCGGCAACATACTCAATAGATTCCTTTAAAAGGTCGGGATAATCTCTCAAGTCAATGATTTGATAATTCATAAATCCCCCCCTAATCCGTTTTAGTTAATCTTGCTAATACTTCATTAACGTTATCCCATTCATAGATTAATTCGTTAAGAATTTTCCCTCCAATTTTTATTTGAACTGATGTAGATAAGTGAGCTCCATAATACTCATAAAAAAAGCGTGTCTTGTTATCCTCTAGAACATCAACGAATATTTTCTGGTAACCCAATGAATTGAATCGAAAAAATAAATGTTTAAGTAGTTCCTTTCCTACTCCTTGCCCTTGGTATTCATCAAGTATATAAATTGAAGTTAGATCTCCTGAGTCAGGGATCGTATTGGTCTCTCTCTTCCAACAATCTGCAAATCCAATGATTTCTCCTTCAGTGTTCTCTGCTATTACCACAAAACTGTCTGTTCTCTTGATATTATTAATCCATAATTCAGTCCTTTGTGTATACGATAGATTGTTTAAAAACTCTTCTGGAATAATCCCCTTGTATGTCGTTCTCCAACTATCCACATGAACTTTTGCAATTCCTTCAGCGTCATGAATCGTAGCTTCTCTGATCTGCAATGTAATCATCTCCTATTTTTTTATTCATTAATTAGCTCTAACTAATTGTTCAGTTTGTATTTTATATTTCCTGATGGCTAAATCAAAGTTCATTATTTCTTGTTTACTAAGACCTTTTGTGTCTATCTTGAAGTACCCGGATATATCCTTTGATTCATTACTTTCGATTACTTTATTCACTTCAATTCTCAAAGAATTGTCAATTAGTCGATCAGATAAATCTTTAGAAATTACTGGCTCAATCCCTATTATCGAGATTGGTTTTCCTAACTTGTTCTGTAAATTGATACTATAGGTTACTTCAGTTATATCTGAATCTTCACCGCCTAATGAGAGGAGAGTTTGCCCAATCACTATACCTTCATCAATGATTTCAGATTTATTGCTATTTAAACAACCAATTATAGAAAAAGTAATGCATATCAATAAAATTACGAATAAGACTCTCTTCATTATTATGAAACTCCTTTAAGAATCTGTCCTGTAAATCCGCTGCTATGAGATGCCCCTTCCGGATCAAAAATTGGCTTGCCGATCCGCAGCGTCCAATGCGATGTTATTATCAAATGTCAGCCACTTATTATATACAAAATGAGATTCTTCGGCTCTCGACAGTTTCCTCAATGAGAAGTTATAAAATATCTGATAATGGTTGGAAATCACAATTATTCAATTCAGTCTTATTCATTGTACCGTTACATTTTTTTAATACATATGCCTTGCTTTCTATATCGCTCTTTACTATCTTGTACATATCTCCATCAATTACAATTGCAACATTGTTCTGAAGAGCAATGCCTGGAACCTCTTTATCTAACATATTGTCATCAAATGTTTCATGTCCAACTTCATTGTAATGTGGACAGTGATTAGCGGGAATGAGCCCAAGTCCTATGACTTGCTCTCTATCCCACCATCCATCACGATTGGTTTCTATACTACTGTTGCTATGGCCTTCCAAAAACCAACAAATTGAACCAGCACTCAAACCCGATAATACTATATTATGTGCAAATGCTTCTTTAAGATATTGATCTACTTTTTTAGTTCTCCATATTTCCATCATTCTAACAGTGTCTCCGCCACCTACATAAATGATATTTGAGGATAGGATCTTGTTCTTAATGGTTTCATCCGAGATGTCTTGATCGACAAGACATAGCGTATCAACTGTACAACCCAATTGCTCACCATATATAGCCGTAACAGTATCAATGTAGCCTTGAGCATCATTACTTGCTGTTGGAATAAATAGTAGCTTTGGATTTTCAATATTTGAAAATTCAACGATATACCTGTCTATAGGCAGAGTTTCATGAAACCGCATTTCGCCACCACCGATTGCAACTATTTTCCCCATAGATACACGCCTCCCCAAATTCTATACGAGTGTTTCGTTTATATAATATTGTATTCCAGCTCGATCTATTTCTGAAAATTGAAGAGGATTTTCTTCCAATAGTTCTTTTAGATCTCTTATCTTGATCCATCTAATCCCTGATGTTTCATCTCCCGTTTCAAGCAACTTTCCGTTTGCTTTACATCTAAAATAATAACCTAGAGAATCCACTGGCCCTTTTATAGTTTGGTACGCTACAAATGGTTTAACACATTCTACTTCAAAGTGATTTCCCTCAGTAACTATTCTTAATTCCTCTCCTTCAATTTCAGATATATCTAGACCCGTTTCTTCTTTAACTTCTCTCCTCAATGCTTCTGTTAATGATTCAAAGGGTTCGATGCGCCCTCCAGGAAGTTCAATTGTTAATGGCTCATTCGGTTTTACTCTATTCTGAATCACAATTTCGATATGATCATCAATTTGTCTTTCAATGATTGCTCTTGTATTAACATAAAACAATGTAATCCACCTTTCCTGTCAAAGGTTATCGTTACTTCAATTAAAATCACCTAACTATCATCACACTTGCTGTTTTTTGGATTATATATCCTTATCTTTCTTCTTTCAAAGTCACATGATTTCCTCTAATCTGTTAACATATTCTAATGTTGCTTTTCAGATATCTGGGTACTTTGTTTTAAGTATATTGATCTACTTGAGAGGGTCGAAATATTTCTTCTCCGTAAATGAGATACCTAAAAACCATGCTCTTTTGGAGCATGGTTTTTAGATTTGATAGATAGATGATTTATTTCATTTGTATTTTTTCATGCTAGCAAGTATTACAGCAGAAAACCCTACGCAAAACAGTAAGCTAATGCAACTAAGAATAACCTGACTGGCCGATGCTTCATAGTAGCCAGAGATGGTAAATACAGCTGTGATAGGATATAAAGCTTTTAGGGTATTTGATGTACTCGCAAATAATCCAATAAAAGAATAAAATTCCGTGATCACTAACGCAATCCAATATCCCTTTTTCATGTACGATACCAAAGCAATAATAGGTGAGATCGCAAGGAATATGCATAGACCATCCAAAATATAAGCTTTCAAAAAATTCATGACCATCCCTATGGATAAATCAGAAAAATGTAAACCCGCTTCAGTTAACAATGTTATAGCAAAGAGTAATAAGTAAAAAAGAATACTATATATGAGGGTTATAATCATTTTTGCAAGGGTCAACTTCGCCTCATTCACAGGGATAAGTCGAAGAGATTCAATTGTATGCTCCTGTTCTTCGCGACATATCATGTAACTACCTAAGAGAGCAATAACCGCTGGAAGAACGAAAAATGTTCCCAGTGGCTGAGCCACAGCCATATACCAACCAGCAGTATCTATATCTCTGATGCCGTCATTGTCTGTTAATCCGGATAAAAACACAATAACTGCCACCATAACTGTTGCGAAAATTGCAATCCAAACAAAACTTAAACGCCGAATCTTCTGATGTTCCGCCCAAAGTAATGTTCGCATGATGAACACCTCACTTTCTTCTTGCTAACGCAACGTTTGCAAGGAGAACGGAACCAATCCCCCAGACAAAAATGCTAAAAAACGCCAAAGGAATGCTAATTACCTGTGTATCATTCAGACCTGGAATATCTCCGTTTCGAGCAACGATCAATGCCATACTAGATAAAGGATGTATATACATATTTATCGACACTATAATCGAACCAAGAAAAGCATAAATTAGGGTTATAGCAACGGGAAGAATATATCCTTTTTGCGTGGTAGAAATTGCCAGGATCGGCAACATAGCAAAAGCTGTTATAACACCAATCTCCAAACACTTTCTTATCAAAAACAAAGTATTTTGCCAATCCAATGCAAGGCCGCCAAGAAGTATACTAAATATAACGGAACCTAAAGCTGTAACAATCATGAAGCAAATAGAATAAATTAGAACCACAAAAAATTTACTAAAGAAATACCTCATTTTGCTGACAGGCACAATCCAAATTTGTTTAAGCATATCGTATTGATTTTCATTGTACATTAGCATTGTGCTTAGTATTCCTAAAACAACAGGCAAGACAATAAAAAGTGTAAGTCCGAACGCCGACCATTTATAAAACTGTACAGGGTCACCGCCTGTACTCCACGCATATTTAAATAGTAAGTATGATAAAAATGGCATGATAAGAGCTGAAAACAGCATCATCCAAACAAATTTTCTGCGTCGCAACTTAAAAAATTCGATTTGAATAAGTTTAAGCAATGCCATCTCCTCCCGTAATTTTCTTAAAGTAGTCCTCTAAAGTATCATTACAGAGCTGGGAACTAATAACCGACACATCTCCCATTATAAGAGCCTTATTAACAGAAGCCATATCCAGAGAATTATCGTAGATTTGCAACGTATGATCGTCTTGCACAGAATAATTTTTCAAATCGAATTGACGCTCCAAAATCAAGCTAGCTTTAGCAGCATCAGAAACTTGAAGCAGAATGTACTTGCCATTTTTTCGTTTAAGTTCATCCATACTGGTTTCTTCCAACAGAATACCATTGTCGATAATTCCAATATCATCCACAAGTAATGAAATTTCTGAAAGAATATGGCTAGAAATAAGAATCGTTTTTCCACGTTCAACGCTCAACTTCTTAATAAAATCTCTAACTTCTGCAATACCGATAGGATCAAGACCGTTTGTGGGTTCATCCAAAATCAATAGTTCTGGGTCATGCAAAATAGCGTTAGCAATACCCAGACGCTGCTTCATGCCGAGGGAATACTCAGCGAACAGCTTCTTATCTTTATATGGTAATCCTACGACTTCCAATGCGTTCTTCACAGCATTAGGAGCAGCTGTACCACGTAATTTTGCAAAAATATTCAAATTTTCTGTTCCAGTTAAGTTTGGATAAAATCCAGGGGTTTCAATAATCGCTCCAATTCTGGGATATACCTGCTTTTCTCTACCTTTAATATTCTTACCAAATACATCTACCTCACCAGAAGAGGTAGACGTTAACCCTAAAATCATTTTCATAATTGTCGTTTTACCAGCACCATTACGACCGAGTAAACCGTAAATACGTCCTTTTTTCACATGCATATTCACATTATTTACAGCTTTCTGATCCCTATAGTTTTTAGTAAGTCGTTTAGTTTCTATGATATATTCTGTCATACGGATCCCTCCTTTTAATTAAAGTTTATCAAACAAAACTTGCCAAAACCTTGCTGAAATCTTGTTTGTTTCTTGATAATAAAAAAGCCCTCAATAATTAAAGAGCTTTCGGAAGATTTACTATAAATGTTGTACCACCAGACAATTGATTTTGAGTATGGATTGTTCCTTTATGC
This sequence comes from Paenibacillus sp. DCT19, assembly GCF_003268635.1. Taxonomy (NCBI): domain Bacteria; kingdom Bacillati; phylum Bacillota; class Bacilli; order Caryophanales; family Paenibacillaceae; genus Paenibacillus; species Paenibacillus sp. DCT19. The sequence continues at coordinate 1,756,014 of NZ_CP029639.1, read as the reverse complement.
AAAAGAACAAGTTCTCGCGCAATAGCAAGCCCTAAACCATTTCCGTTAGTCGAACGAGATTCGTCACTTTGATACAGTCTGTCAAATATGTGTGGCAGGTCATGAGGAGAGATCCCTTTCCCATTATCACTAATCTGGATCATAACGCTTTGTTCATTTTCACTTATTTGTAGATCAATACTGGTTCCCCCACTATGTTCAATAACATTCTGAATTAAATTATTTATAATTCTTGTATAAGCATTTGGATCTAATTGGATAAAACATTCTTCTTCAGAAATATCAATACTATATTTTAAATTTTCTTCCTCAAAAGTTGATATCCAATTCACTAATATATCACGAGTAAATTCGTTTATATCCTGTTGTTCAAGTTTAAAAACTTGCTCTTTTGCGTCAAGTTTGACCCAATCAAATAAAGCTTCAACAAAACCCTTCAAATGATGTGCTTTGTTTAAAGCGATTTCAAGATATTCTTCTTTTTCTTTGCCTGTAACAAACTTTTGTTGAATTGCTTCTAAATAGCCAACTAAAGAAGTCAAAGGTGTTCTTACATCATGAGATAAGCTCGTCATAAGTCGCTTATAAACCTGTTCAGATTGCTTTAACTGTATGAGTTGAGCCTGACTATTCATTGCCATATCATTTATGGAGTAACAAATTCTTTTAGTCATATCATTTTCATTTACCAAAATACGACGATTCCAATTTCCTTTTTTAATATCCAGTAAAGAATCTTCAATAATTATGAGTTGTTCAGAAATTGTTAATAGTTTCGTTCCCAAATAAATGATAACAACAAGACAAAAAACTAGAACCAAAAGTAGAATATAAATCCAATCCATAATTAAGCCTCCTTATTAAAACGATAACCTACTCCGTGTACCGTTAAAATATAAAATGGCTGTTCTGAATTAGGCTCTACTTTCTTCCTCAACTTGCTTATAAAAGACATAATATTATTGTCATCATAAGCATAATCATCTTTCCAAACTTGTGTATAGATTTGTTTCTTCGTAAACACACGCCCCTTATTAGAAGCTAATAATACTAATAAATCAAACTCTTTGCCTGTTAGATCTATTAGCTTGCCCTCAACTTGAACAGTTCTTATTTCTTTATCAATAACCATCCTTTTAAAGGTAAGAATGCTTACGGAATCTCCAGGATTAAACGTGGTATATCTTCTAATCAAAGATTGTATTCTAGCGATAAGTTCATTAATACTGAACGGTTTTGTTAAATAGTCATCTGCTCCAAGGCTAAGACCTGTTACCTTATCTGGCTCACTTCCTTTAGCCGTCAGCATAAGTACGGGTACATTACTGTACTTTCTTATTTCAGATAATACTTGAAAACCGTCCATTTTCGGTAACATCACATCTAAAATAATTAGCGAATAAGTATCTTTTTCATTGATCACTTGTAGCATTCCTGATTGTCCGTTATATGCCACATCGGTTTCCAGGTTTACTTGCGATACGCATTTTTTTACTAATGAGCACAATTCAATATCATCATCTATGATGAGAATTCTATTGGTCATGAGGATTCTTCCCCCTTCTTTCTGTCAAACTAAGCATAGCTAGCTAACTTACTAGTTTTCAGATGTTAGAGTAACTAACAACTTTCCTTAATGTTAATATGTATACGAATGTACCACTACTATTCAATACGAAGAATTACAAACCGTTCTTGTATTTACGAAACAACCCAGCCTTAGATAGCTTTCATCTTAGGGTGGGTTGTTTGTTGCATGATCTTATTCCATTATTTTAATATTTTGATGAGGAGAGGCAGCATAAGTTGTAAATTTAATTATACCAAAAATACTATTATAGCAAAAAAATAGAATCCCATTGAGTTTTAACGGGTCTATAACATGATAAGAGAGTTAAAATTACCCCACTAGTCCCATTTAAGAGTCCTATTTCATCTTTATCGACTAATTTGCCTTTCTCAAATTCCGTATCTTTAAAACCGAGTGGGTTTTTATCACTGTATACATTTAGTATATTCTCGAACATTTCCATGTACAATTCTTGAAAATATATATCACCAGTATATTCATAAAATTTCCTGGTTAAAGAACATATTCCTGAAATACCATGACAAAATGTAGGAGATACCACTTCACGCAATCTCTTTAGAGACAATTTCATACTGTGTATTGCCAAATTACGCATTTTATTGTCATTTAATATCCTTGAAGCAATCAACAACGAATATGCAACTCCTGGAGTTCCATAGCACCAGGCATCTCTAGACTGTAACGCTTTAACACCATCTGTGCCTATTAATCTTTGAGTTTCCCAAAAAAAATCATCACCCTTATTAACAAAACTTTTAGAAATATAATTAGATAAACACTTTATTGCCTCAAGCTGTTCCTCAAAATATACTCCTGATTCATATGACTTTGATAGCACCAAAAGCACTCCAGGTATCCCATGTGATACTCCCAAATTTACATACATAACCTTAGGATCATTTGCTAAATGAAACAGTTGACTGTGATCAGACCTTATCGCAAATTTTGGAATTCCACTTTCATCTATTTTACAAATATTTGTTAAATACTGCAAAATAGACATCAATGTATCTTTCACTTGAGTTTCAGATTTGAAATTCATCAAATAATTAGCTGTACCAGCCAATCCATACATAATATCATATGAAAATTCGTTAAAAGGTATCCTTTTATACTCCGAAATATTTCTGTCGGCTATACTGACAATATATTTGTTCAGATTTTCAATAAACGATTGATAGCGCTCACCATTATTAGACATACAATGTGCTGCAAAACCCACTCCACATAACCCATCGAATAGAGAAATATCCGATGTATTGTTTTTCTCAAGGTAATAATTCACTATCTCTAAATATTTATGGGCAACTGTATCAAAGTCACAGTTTGGAAAATTTAATTCGAGCTCTGAGAACAAAATACATAAAGCTGGATATGAAACTGCAACTGAGGTACTTTTGTATTCTATTGTCTTAGAGTCTAATATGCTTTGAACATACTCTACATTTGACATTTTTTTCGCTAAATTCGTTATTAAATTGTCTATTACATCCTTTTTCTGATCCAATTTATGCATATTCCCCTCCACTTGGCATGATATTAAACTCTAAATTATATATTTCTTTATAAGAAGGACAAAGTTCCAATAATTCTTCGTGTGTGCCTTCTGCCACTATTCTCCCTTCATCCAAATAAACTATTTTATCGGCTAACATGACATGTGCAATTTTGTGTGAAATAAATATACCTATATTATTCTTTGTTAATTCAAAAAATGTGTTCATAATCTTTTTCTCGCCTATTTTGTCAAGCGCTGCGTCAGGCTCATCCAAAATATACAATTGAGCTTCTCTTAAAAAACATCGCGCTAGTGCAACTCTTTGCCACTGTCCTCCAGAAAGTTGAATTCCATCTGAGAACCATTTTCCTAATTGCTGATCTAAGTCGGAGGAAAGAAAATCAATATCAGCCTTTTTAAGAGATTTCATTATTTGAGAATCATTTTCAATTTTTTCAATATTTCCGAACCCAACATTATCTCTAACAGGAAGTTCAAACTTACAATAATCCTGAAATAATATACCTGTTGACTTATGCAAACTTTCAATGTCAATATTGTTTAGTGACACTCCATTAATCTTAATCATGTCATCATCAACTAAATAATATCCCATTAATAATTTTACTAATGTGCTTTTACCAGACCCATTTCTTCCAAAAAAAGCAATCCTCTCGCCTTTCTTAATTTTCAAATTTATGTTTTCCAGAGCTTCTTTATTAGCATTAGGGTAGCTGAAATTAAGATTATTTAATTGTATCTCAGTTATATGAGTAAGTTTATGATTTTCTACATTCTTTGATTTTATTTTATTTTCGCTTAAAAAATCTATCAATTTAGACATGTACAAGCTATTTTGATTTATGCTGTAAATAATATTCATTATATTGTTAAAGTTATCAAATACCATACCTATAACCCTAAGAAGCGCAACTGCACTACCTATTAAGAGCTTCCCACTAACAACTGTTATTATTATTAATACCATAAGTGCTGCCATACATATTTGATTAACAAAATCAAATACAGTTGAAATGATTAAACGAATTTTGGAATTATACAAGTTTTCATTAATTACACTTTTCTTTAAATCATTGTGCCTATTTATAATATGCTTGGCTAAATTAAAAGTCTTAACTTCCTTGAATGACTGATCCTTAGTAAGCAAAAATTCATAATACCATATACTTCTAGCTTTTTTTGCGTTCCTTTCTTCAGTTTGAAACTCTCTTTTATTTATTGATAAATTAAATATTGAAAAAAACAATACGGGTGTAACAATAAGTAATACCGATAAAGGTTGCCATATTATTACCATAAAAATAGATGAAAGTATGGTCGTAATTGCAGTTATCATTGCCAATATTGAAGTGAAGATACTATAGGGTCTAAAGCCGATTTGTTGTTGAATATGTTGTAATTGATCCTGTACTTTAGAATTTTCAAATTCCTCTAAAGACATACTCGAACACTTATCCATCAACCGGTTAAGCAATTCAAAATCCAACAAATATTGATACTTTGCAAATAGGTAATTTTTCAAACTTAGAATTGCATCTAATAAGAAACTAATTCCAATATATACTGCCAGAATTTTCAATGAATTATTAAAATCCATACTGGAAACTGTATTAATCAAAATACCGAAAACGTTTACAGAAACTACAGGAACAATACCCGCAATAATATTTAATATTATACTAACTATAAATACCGTTTTATTAGCTTGAAAAAAGATTCTAATAGCTTCTGGTATCACTTTAAGAGAAGAAAATAATTCCCTCATCTCTGAAATAGTTAATAATTTAAATTTCTGCATTCATTTTACCTTCCAATATTCCTGTTTTTTTGTTTCTATGATAGACGCTATAAAATATATGTCTTGATAAAGTTCTCATTCTTCTCTCAAAATCAACATTCGGCCCAAACAATCTATTCATATGCATGTGCAATAAACTATCAAGAATACTAAATTTAACATTTTTACTTTCCGGATAAAATTCGTTTATTCTTGTTAAATATGTTTCCATCGATGTATTTTTTATAAATAGTTTTCTAAAAATTAATTCAATTTCTGGAGTTAACTTCTCTTCGGATAAAAATTTTATTACAAAATCAAGATAAGTATTCTTATTTTTTTTGAATTCATCTTGCTCTTGTTGATCGAGCTTGATATGTTTTTGACAATTAAGAAAAATAAATATCTCCTCTAAATTCAATCCAAATTTCTTCACATGAAAGAATATGCTTATTACAGCTAAGAGTTCATCCGATACTTTTATATTATTGTTGTTTTTTTCGAAAATAATTGATTGAATTGCTAAGCTATCTTTATAAAATACCTCGTGTGCATAATTCATCAAATCATGTCCACCATATCTTTCTAATTCCAACTCGTAACAGTCGATACTATATTTAGATATAATAGAATCTTTAATCAGTTGGCTAAAAATGTTTAAAAGCTTGGGTTGAACTAGCAACAGCCTATTATAATCAGCTTTTATTCTCAGTCGTAAATGTAAATTTGGATCTTTATATTGAATAAAGAAATAGCTGTCTATTTCTTTATTTTCAAGTAATTGTTGCAAGGGATCGAACAAAGCTTCACCTAATAAATAATCTATATTTTCTCCAACTCCATAAATTTTAAAGTAAAGCCATTCATCTAACGGTTCTTTAATTCGATTAATACCATGATTCTCATTAATCTCAAAATCTTCACTATTTGAATCAACTTCTGAAGCTGAAATTAAGGGTATAACAAGTTCACAACAATAAGAATTATCATTATGCTTAACTGGATGTTCTACTTCTACATTATATTTTTCTACAACAATTTCTGATTTCAAAAGCATTTTTTGTAGTATTGACAAACATCTGTCCTCTCCGAGATTTAACAATAATTTTTGATCAGCTTCTACAACATTTATCCAACGAGTAATATTTCTGCTTTTTATGTGTTCTCTCAATTTACTTTTAAACTCATCAAAACTGAAATGGGTAGGTAAATCTAAATCATCTATTCTTAAGATCCATTTCTCCTGCTCAAGTATGAAATTCTTATATCGTATTGTTGGAAGATAAGCAAACTTCTCAAGCAAATACTGCCATGGTTTATTATAAAATTTTATCCCATCAGAAGAAATATCATCAATAAACCTTAATATTTCAGGCTTTAATTGAGGATTAAACATATTCATCGAGGTCGGAATAATAATTTTGTTATTAGTAGAGGATTTTAAATAAAATTTATTTTTTTTAATTCCCACTAAAATCTCATTTATATTTAACTTACACGTACTATCTTTAGAATTCGTTGTTCCAAAACTAGTTTCATACATAGAACCATGCATGTTTCTAATAACATTCGCGGAAAACAAGCTGTCTGGTAGAAAAGTAAATTCACAAGATTGATATTTTTCATTGGAATCATATACTGCATTGATTTTTTCATAAAACTCATTTGGTTTTTTCATTAAATGGGAAAATCTCCCGAATGATTTCCCTGCAAAAGTAGAACCAAAGATATTACTTAGATGAAATACATCGTTTCCATTTTCTTTAGTATAATTAAAATAAATCTCCATAGATTTTGGCAACAATTCTTCATCCAAATCTTCAGACATAAGTTTCTTTATTTCTACGTCTTTTATCTCAATTTCTTGGTTGAATCTGATAGATTCTACATACTTCCTTTCGAAGAATCTAACCCATGGATTAGTGTATTCTCCTAAGTTATTCATACTTTTATTGTGAATAGAAGGAAAACCTAATCCCAAATCCTGATCCACCAGTTCAGTTAGCGGAACGCACATAGATAGACCATACTTTTCTATAAACTTATTTTTATACTCGTCTAATTTATCAAAGGATTCATTGATATTAAACTGTATAAATATATTAATAATCTCATTTATTTTCTTGATATCATTTTTACTTAAATTATTTTCTTTATATTCAAAAGAAGAATCAACAGTTAAATAGTTTTTTGAATAGTGCACTTCTTTCATACTATTAAAAATATTCGTTAAGCAGCTTATCTTATCACTTTTTTCTACATCAGCATAATCTGCAATTTGCTCTTGTATAGCAATTAAAGTGTCTACGTTTATGTCATATTGCCTAAGCCTCGCAATAAAATAATCTAATTGGTTTATTACTGTTAACGGTGGACGAAGATCAGAAATTAAGTATTCTTCGTTTATTAAAGATTGAACATATTCATGTAAAATAGACTTATCCATGCTAGGATATGCCTCTTCAAGTTTTTCTACAATTTCAAAATAACTTAAGTAGTCATTTGATATTTTAAAAATAATATCAAGTGCTTTGGTATAATTTACAGTTTTTTTATTGATTTTTTCCTCATCTTTGTTTTTTGTACAACCAAATAGAATTGCTTTGTTTCTGTGAATAGCAACACTTTCATTCGGCGTATATCTAAGTTCTTTTAAATATCTAGATTCATACATAAAAACCACTTCATATAACCAATTCGAATCTACTAAAGGTTCTCGTTGTATTTCTGTTCCACTTAGTTGGAATCGAGTTTCCTCAGAATTAATATTTCCGAATGCAACAGTAGAAAACAAACCAAACGGAGTACACCTGGAACAGTTTCTACTGAAATATTTATATAAAGAATTCAGTAAATAATTTGTATCTCGCACTTCACCCCCTTTTTCATATTGTTGCATAAACTCATATAAATCATGACTTGCTACTAATATAGCTTCATCAAATTGTTTTTTGTAATATGGATAATCAGACAATGGTAAAGTATTTTTTTTATTGTCTAAATTGTTAATGTTATCTACCAACAAATTAATCGGTAGACTTGGAACCCTCACCATAAAAGATCCTATATCTTCAAATAAATGTTTCATAATTTACATACACCTTCCTCAATTTACTTTTGCATGTGAATTATCTATCACCTGAAAATGTGAAATGAACTTATTCAAACATTCTCGTTAGTAGTTCTCGGAGTGATTCTACTTGCTCTTATATACGGTTCCAAGAGATCACCAAAATGAGAAAGTTTCTCTGAAGCGTCCCCCATATAATAGAACAAAGCCTTCGAGACCGCGAAAGATCTCAGTCAAATATTACTGCTCTAAATTGATATAGATGCTTAGTATCTGTTCCAGCCTTGGATTCGATTAGTGCATGCCACCCGTGCTTTGCGAAATTCACATACATATGATGACGAAAAGTAAATTTAATGTAATGTTCTCCTACAAAAAAAGCCGGGATACGCCCGACCACCGAAAAAAACGAACGTTCAAACCATAAGATTTGAATCAGGATTACCTTCAATACTGGTAATGCATTAGGGTCACGATTCCATCTTGGTCAACACGTATGTAAGACCGGTATTTTTTTGTGTCCATTCGCAAAAATATAGAAAAAAAATATCTACCATCAACAATACTGCTATTTTAATTAAACTATCAAAACAACTGGTACAAGTTAGCGTATGACAATAATGATTGTCTTCAAAACATAAACGCCATGCATTTAAGCGTTTGCTTAAATGCATGAACGTTTACATTATTTAAGCGCATAACCATGTATTTGTGCATTGTCTTGTCAAACCACATTCACTGGATCCACATGTGCTACCTGTGTTACATCCTGGCGTGCAGTATGCAACACTTGTAATTTGAGGTTGGACACTATCGTCTTTACCCTTTGCAATCTTAAGATTCAAATCGAAATCTTTATTCATAGATTTACCCTCCCTTCTTATTTAGATTTTTAAACTTAAGTAAAATAACTTCTTTGTTGCTATATATGGTAATGGTGAAATTAATCACTCTATCACCCAAAACAAAACTTACTAAAAATATTAAATCATTAACATCAAATTAAAAGTTGATCACCATATCTGATACGACATATACAAAATCAAAACCAAATTATCGGTTATACAAATATAAAAAGCGTAGATTGAGGATGAAATAGTAAATAAATTATTATTTACCCAAATGAAAATCATTCGTGTTGATTCACTTAAATTTTGAATAATAATCAAATTGTGACATTTATTTCAATTCCTTAATGCGATAATATACCAATTATTTTATTTGTGCAATATTTTTTAGTGTATTAAAACAATATTTGTAATAAAATGTGACATTTTTACAACAACTATGTTTGAATGGGATATTTATTATGGCAATTATGCTGCATTTATGTTACCCACAGAAGAGAATTTACCTTATTAGCAACCGCTCTTATCTGTTAACTACTAGAAGAAACTATATAACTCCCAATGTTATTTACAAATCATTAACACCGGTGTTCCCTCTAAAGAACCACAATACTAGCGAGTATTAAAACAATTTAAACGCAAATAAGAACCATTCTACTATGAGGTACAATGGTTCTTTAAGTGAGTGCTAAACAATTCCGTTTTAAAATCTATGGGATTATCCTCTAAGAGTTAAACGTGAATTACTTCGTGTAGCCAAAGAAAATGCCGTAAGTTCATACGATGCTTTAGCAAACTAAACATGAATCATGTTTAAGCGATCCTTCTCTTCCCACTGAAATGCTAAGTATCTAAACCTAGCATGCTCTCAACTCGAATTTGTTTCTTTAACAACATGATCTGTCCGACATGATATGCATTATGAATACTCAAATTAGACACCACACCCCACCAAGGAGCATCGAAATATTCTGGAAGTTGTTTGGTGAGCTTTGATTCTTCTGTTTCTTCTAAGACAACTCTCCAACTAACAAACACATTCTCAAGTCTATTCAATGTTTCTGTCCAGCCAATCTCATTCAATTGATCTTGTACCACAGCAAATGTCTCATCATTATCAATATTATGCTCTAATCTAAATTCTCCAGCCTTAAATCGCTCAAGCCATTTTTCATTCCAAAAAATAAGATGATTCACTATCGACCATATGCTTTGTTCATTGTCATTCTTAATGACTGCTTCTTCTGCTGCTAGATCATCCAGGATTTCCGCAAGAGGAATGAACCAACTCTTATCGTTATAACATGCCGTTAATTGATCTATCAAAATGGATTTATAGCTCATCAAATAATCCTCTTCTCTTCATTAATTTAGGTAAGTATTTCTCCCATCCAATTTACTAAGATTAGATCTTTCTCTTTTGAATAACACCAATCAATAATCTCGCCTACTAGTTTTGGGGTTATCAAATTATCTTGCCAAATCGGTGTCAAAACCCTTCTATATCCCGTATAATCACCACTTAACCCCTCAAATTCCTTACTCATTACGACCAACATAGGTCTCCAATTCGGTTTATCTGCTTGCTTTAGTTCATAGGCAACGATAAATTTTTTATCTTCAGATAAAATGTGAAGCTTGTAAACCCCAGCATCATCGTAGTCTGGAGCCACATACCAATAAAACACTCTATCAAGACGAACTATTTTTCGTCGTAGTTTTCTACTCACCGCCATGTAATGCACCTATCTTCGCTTTAATTTGAATTGCCTTCATCCTGAGCTCTTTGCGTTTATCTAGATACTCTAACTCTTTCTTCATTACTACTGATCAGTTCTCCATCGGAAATGCGACCTGATAAAAACAAAATAAGCTTAAATATATCTATTCATTCCACAGTCTCGTTACTTCTTTCAATTCCAGGTCTTCAAATTGCATTTTATAGATATCCGGTTTCTTTAATTGATCTAAGAAAGCTAAGCCATAATCTGAATCAAAATGATTCATCATCAAAGTCATTACAAGACCATGTGTTCCAATCGCAATTTTCTTTCCCTTATGTTCTGTTAATATGGTTTTGAGCACTGTGATTGACCTATTCTGGCAATCCGCGTTAGATTCGCCACCTGGTAAGGCATATTCAACATTGTAGAAGTTGTTTCTAATATTAGACATTAAATCAATAACTTCATCTGATGAAAAGTGACGTTCCCTTAGATCTTCAAATGTTTCTATCTCTAAGTTTAAGTGCTGCGCTAATCCTTCAACACTCAATACCGCCCGGCGATATGGACTTGAAAGTATGATATCTATTCCTTCATCACTAAGTAACTTCGTTATTTTTTCAACATCGGCTCTGCCCTTTGCAGTAAGACCTCTAGTTCTTTCATTTCCTTCATCATATGGTGATTCCGCATGCCTAACCATGTAAACTGTCGTTTTCATATAGACCTCCTTGAGACGCTCTGATATATAGATTTACTGTGATTTCACATCAGTACTTTATTTACAAATTCGGTCTTCCCGTCCGTGTAAGCCTGTCGATTTTCACTATAACTATTAGCTAGATCTTTCTTTAGATTGGCATATTCGACTACAAATTCAGGATTGTTAATTAATGCTTCTCTGAAGGATATATGTCTTAATAACTCTTTGCTCTCTTTATTACAAACATATAAGTGATGTTCAGGTTTCTGTACTTTCAATATACTATAGGGAACACTTGCATCTTTTCTTGCAAAAGCTTCTCTGCTCTCAACACCCAGATTCCCTTCATGATGGTAACCTAAACTTTCTAATCCCTGAATGACGTCTGGAAGTAAGTCCATTGAATCAATCACTACATCAATATCTATAATAGGTTTTGCCGCTAATCCTGGTACTGCGGTACTACCCACGTGCTCGATTTGAAGTAGGAGATCCCCGAGTCTATGTTCTATAATGGATTTCAGATTAGAAAACATCTCAGGCCATGCATTGTTGTAATCTTCAATAATTATTGTTTTTTTACTCATGCTTGAGATGCCCCCCAAAAAATAAGTGTTTATGAAGATTATCCAAAACTCTTCGCGCCATCCTGACGTTCAAACAGCCTAAGTTACCCACAAAATCTTTCTAAACCTATAGCTACACCGTTCTCATCATTATCAGCGGTTATTTCATCAGCAATTTCCTTCAATTCCCTTATTGCATTCCCCATAGCAATAGCGTATCCAGCCTTTTTAAAGAGGCCTACGTCATTATGGTCATCGCCAAATACAATAACGGAATCCAATTCTACATGATACAATTCACAGAGTTTAGTAATCGCCAGCTCCTTAGAAGCCAGAAGAGGCATGATTTGTATTAATTGATTATTATCCGTAATTAGTATATTCACTTTACCTTCGAATTTTTTTAATAATCCAGAAGTGTCATTATTGCCGGAAAGGAGTATTTTCGTAGCATCATATTGCTTTAATTCATTTAAGGGTTTTACTATAGGGTTAGATCGTGTGTTCATTGAGGTAATATAATCAAGCTCTCTTAAACTAAACCACTCATCTTTCACTTCCATCGTCAGCTCAATCTCGGGGTTACACTTCAAACAGTAATCAAGAATTTCTGTGGTTACATTAGCAGGGATTGATTCATTAATTTCTATCTTAGTTTCTTTACAAATCACTTGAGCTCCGTTGTAATATACAAAAGCCCCGATATCCAATAATTCTTGAGGAAGAAACCAATTAACAGCTCTGGGCGGTCGAGCTGTTGCGAATATTATTCTCATTCCTTTCAGATAACAAGATAAGACAGCATCTAAATTTCTCTTGGATACTTCTTTATTTGAATTCAATAATGTTCCGTCCAAGTCAAGAACTACAGTTGAATACTTCAATGGATTCAACCCCCAACAACGTTTTTCTTCGGAATATCATGCTCAATATTATTCAAATAAAATTTCAATGCTTCTTTGTCCCAATCACTCCAGTTGTTATAATTATTAAAATTATAACTTGGAATTTTATAGAATAACGGAATAGCAATGACTCACGCGTATTTTCTAAATAGAACGCTTCCATCTTTGTGAGATTGTATCCCTATTTCTTCATATCCAACGATGTCATTCATTCTTATTGGCACTACTAATCTTTCATACTTGTACTTCTCATTAATTAACATATAGAAAGCCATTAAAACTGCATTTGTTACGTTCTGATCATTAGGTTCTCGAACCAAAAGTTCAGTTACAATAACCTCTTTGTCGTATTTGGAACGGTTGATTGCAAAGTGGTAATCCCAGAATGGAATTGTACTCTTGCTGCCTGACTTACAAATAATAGGATAGTCTGAGTTAATAAATGTATCGAATGTATCATTTAGTTTTTCCAATTCGAATCTTTCAGTTGTACTATTTGTATCGGCTACACCGTTATGTATTACACGATGGTATTCAGTGTTGGTGAGGTGCTCTTTAAACTGATGAATTAATTCACCTCTTAAGAATATCGGACCAATCACATTTCCGCCTCCTCTCCTCAAAATCCCCGTGCTTTTGTCTACGTTCGGGACAATTGATTTCTATGAAATAGTCTTAAATATCTTATCTATCTCTTTTCGATCGTAATCAAGAATCCAATCGTTAAATTCCTTGTACAAGTAAAGCAAGGCTTCCTTAGTCGGTGAGACGATGTCTAAACCACGATCATCATAAATGTGTAAAACCAATTGGGATTGAGGATCTATGAAGTAAATTCTTGAATTAAGGTAACTATTCTTCTGAGTAAATCCTCCAATAAGTCCTAACAAATCAATATAGTCTATCTCGGACAGTTTGCATTCAAGAGAGTAAAATTTATAATGTCCAGTCAACTCTAGTGTTTCAGCGTCATAATCTTCTTTGTTAAGAAAATTATTCATTGTGTGGTCTGCAAAATATTGAAGAAGGTCAATTTCCCCTTCAATATAAGCATCTAAATCTCCAATAGGTTCATATGATATTCCGACGATATACACCGGATGCTTCTCTTTAAATATTGCTAGAAATAAGGCCAGGATTCTCTCCTGAACTACACTATAGTATGTGTCATTATCAATATTGCTGTTTGGTGGTCCCAGTTCAAACCGAATACTAAAATCATTATTGTAATAGAATGGTGGTTCAAAGATTATGTTAGAGAGATGTTCATTTATAAATTGTTGAATAGACATCTAGTTAATCCCCACCTTCTTGTAGATTGATTATTATGTTAGATATATTTCACATTTTTTCTTGGCAGCTATATTTCAAAATTAACTTATTATTCTTATAATCTTTTCAACCGTCTCTTCAATTCCAAGATCGCTTGTATCAATCTTATTTGACTGCATCCTTTGATATAACTGTAATCTATTAATACTATTATTTATTTGTTCTAAGCTTCTCATGTCGGAATGCATTCGATCTCTCAATGATTCCTCAGAACAGGTTAAAGTTATCTTGTATAGCTTGTACTCCGAAGTATGTAACCTTTCAAGTAAATCATTTAAAATGTCTTCCCTATGGAGAACCCAACTGAATATAACATAATTAAATAAAGGATTTTCCAAATAACTATTAAGTAAATAGGTAATATTGTTCTCAACCATTTCTATTGTATCTTTGTTTACCGTCCAGGGATTCATCATCCAACACCAATCTCCGTCTAACCATACAGATCGATCTAAAGATTTGTAAAGATATTTACAAGTACTTGTCTTGCCTATGCCCATACTTCCGTTTACTACAATTAGTTTTTTCATTCTATACACCTCCATTACTTTGTTAGAGGGATTTCAACTAAATTCGTTACCTGAATATCTATTTAAGTTTACTTTTCTTTCAGTTTATCCATTCGAATTTCACGCAATAATAAAAATAATGGCAATCCAAATGAAACCCCAACTGTTAATGTTCCAATGATCGGAATCCACTTATGCTTTATGCCAATTCGCTTTCCTTCATATAAAATGAATCCAATCAAAACAATTGCTGCAATTATTACATCCAACCAAGCAAATGCACTAATTCGATTCTGTGTTGCTTCATTTAATAATATTGTCATATTAAATCCGTGCTCACTAATCCAAGGAATAAACTCCATGTAGGGCAATGTTATTCCTAACAGTGTTAACACCCCATAAAAGTACTTCATGTCTCTCACCTCAAAATTATTAGTTTAAAAAGATCACAATAATTTCAACAATCTTTTCAGGTTGAACTTTCGTTATTTTTACATAACGTTCCTGTATTCACGACGCGAGCCGACCTTAGATAGCTCTTATCTTAGGTCGGCTCGCGTACCGTCCGAGTTATCTCCTATAATTATACATCTGGACGACCATAGGAGTAAGCCCAAAGCGTGAATATAATGTTAGGATATGCCGCATTGCGCTGCACTACCTACAAAAATCCATATCAATATAAGGAATATCATGCTCGATATTATTCAAATAAAATTTCAATGCTTCTTTGTCCCAATCACTCCAGTTGTTATAATTATCGAAATTATAACTCCTATAAATCGCTGACACTACTCCAAACTGTCTAAGATTAATAAACTCAGATATTCGTTTTAACCATGCATTATCCATTGTATTTTCTTTTACATACCCATCCATGAAATTGTAATAATACCTCTTAGCTATCTCTATCCTTCGTTGTCCATCTACGACCCAAGGGATCGGAATCTCGTAGAATAACGGAATAGCAATATCACTAACAAACCAACTGTATTCGGCTTCGTCAAAATCAATCAGCACTACATCATCGTCTACGTTCAGATAGTTCCCATGATTTAAATCTTCATGGATAATACCGTACGAATCCGTATTCTTTGGCAGATTACTGAGCTCTTTTTTTAGAATGTCATATTTGTCAATTACATAAGATAGTTCGGCAGGTAAATGCTCTTTCATATTGATAAGTAACTCTTTGTTATACCATTGTCTCCTTTTTAATTCCTTTGTTAAATTCAACTGCTTGGAAAGGTTATGTGTTCTGCCTGTATAACTACCAACTCTTTGATAGAACACATTGCTTTCTTCGGCGATTCTAGCATTTCTCCCACTAGAAAACTCAAAAGAAGTTGCATAAAATTCTCCATCACTTATTCTCTCAACCAATTTCCCATGAATAGAAGGTAAGGCTTTCGAAACAGATACACTGTTATTCAATAAATAATTCATAAATTCAATTTCGGATAAAATTTCTTCTTCAGTTCGATGTGATTGGTGTGTTACTCGGAGGACGACACTTCTATCATCTGATTTCCCAAAATAAACAAAGTTCTGGAATCCTTCTAAATCTTTAAGACTGGATTGATTAATATTGAACTTTTGAGCTGCTTCATTAAGGACTTTCTGGGTAAACAGCTCTTTAATGTGCTTTTCCATAACGTTTGTTCCTTTCTCTCGTGATTTCAGGTAACGTTCCTGAATTCAAGAACCGCAAAGGGGTTGTCTGCTAAAATGCTTCTCTGACATCCTTCTACAGACTAAGACGAGCGCCGCCGTATGAATGTCCCGTTATAAGATGTCGCTTAATGATTAGATATATTTTGCTTTATTTCGTTTGTCATATATTCAACAAATGCTAATAAACTTTGTAAATCAAAATTGCTATTGTCGTTCTCTCTGTCGGATGATTCGTCCGTGTATATAGCTAGATAAACCAAGGGCTGAAAGTGTTGAGGTAGATATGTTATTCCCCACTCTCCACCCTCTCGCTTTGAAGATATCTTACCTTCTGTTACGTAATAGAGAACTCGACAAAAATTTAAGGTTAGGTACATAGAAGTAAGGTTCGTAGGAGGATTGTCAATGATCTCATTAGCACATCCTTCCACATCGTTTAATATGGAATCGAGGTAATATTGACTATTAATCGGTTCATAAAGTTCACTTAATGGTTTTCCATACAGCGTTCTTCCTCGCTCATAGGCAACAACAAGTTGAGAAGCCAAATCCTTATCTTCCAATCCCCCGCAAAGATAGTTCTCATCTGTACGATATTTTTCCCTATGATAATCGGAATAATGGAATTCAAAAGGTGTAGGATAGACAAACGGTTTTAAATACATTTCTAAGATAATGGTAAATTCTATTCCACGCTCATTAAACATCACAGACATTTCATCATGCAAAGATAAAGCTATTTTTGCAATTCTGGAGTTATTTACTGGTGTAAGCTTTTCTCTTACAACAACTAAAAAATCAATATCACTTTTTGTGGGATTAAAGCCCCCCATGGCTAGTGAACCATGCAAATAAATACCTATCAAGTTCCCTTTAAGCTCTTCTCTAAAAAGTGCAACGATTTTATCTAATAATGCTTGGGTATTCATATCAAGACACCTTTCTTTGTCATCTGGAATTCTATGTATCATTTAGCTACCAGTTCAATAAGGAATGCTGGTATTTTCCATTTTAGCGGTGTAAACCTTGAAAAAATATATATAAAATAATTCAAATCATTTATTACACTAAAAAAATCACATCATAAGATCGCTGATGTGATTTCTATAACTTATATTTTTGTATAAATAATCTTTTTAATACTATCGTTAGAAAGACCGAACTGATCAGATAGCTCATCTATCGATGAACCATCCGTATATTGTTGACGTATTGTTTCGTTTCTTTGGCTCAAATACTTGCGACTTCCCGAGTTTTCCCCCCACTTTTTTCGTTGTCCATCAGGTGTTGGGATGTATACCATGCTACTGTGTGTATATTTTTGTATTTCCTTTAATAGTTCCTTCGGGAAAATCATATCGGCGTTTACATATTTCATAATAGCTCTGCTCCTTAAATTTAATTTAAATTAAGGTCGCAAAGTCTATTCTATAAACAACAAACGCAAAACGAATATGAAGGCGGTGAAATAAATGCTAGCTCCATACAAACAACCGCCGTTGTTTATAGATCAAGACTTTGCACGGAGCAGATCGGACGCTTACGCATAATCTATTACCTCACTTTCAAAATAATCTGTGTATATACATATACTTCGATAATATTTAACTGTTTCCTTCACCACTGTGACTATTTAGATTAAGCTGCCAGTCTGGCGAAGACCAGAGCGAGGGCGAAGACCCGCAACGTGAATGTTGTGTTATCAGATGTTGTTACCATCTTTGAAATCTCTCTCTAGTTGGTTTCCATGAAAAGCTTTTAATATAAACTCTCTGTCTGGAACGTTTAACTGCTCAAAAGACTCTAAAAATGCTTTATTATCATATGTGGTTCCTATAAGTTGAACACTTATTGTTCCTTTTTGGAGTTCTACTACCGCGTATCTTGCAATCGCATGTTCATTACAACCTAATGCTCCGGGATTCAAATAAACCCTTTGAGTTGTCTTGAAGTAATGGATCGGATGATGATGACCAAAACAAACGAGACTATAAGGTGAACCTTCATATTTTGCGTCTAATTTCAGTCCCGAAGGGGTTTCATCTATTATTTCTCTTTCTCCTTTCTTCATATGGTAATGCGTTATTAATATTTTTTGCCCTTCTATTTCAACTTCTAATGTCTGAGGGAGATTTTCTATAAACTTGATATTTTCTTTTTTTAGCTGTTTGCCGATCCACTTATGATGTTCAGCGATCATTTCATGACCCGGTAAGGTATCATCACCTTGCAGTAGTTTCAAAACTGCCTCTTCATGATTACCTGAAACCGCCGTTACATCCTTTCGATACATTATCTCTTCAAGCACTTCGTTAGAGTTAGGGCCAATGCCAATCATATCACCCAGACAATATGTATGTTCGATGTCCCCACGAGAATCAATATCAGAGAATACGGCACTTAATGCAGGATAATTACCATGAATATCAGTTAGGATTGCAATCTTCATTTAGGCTTCTCCTTTTTATAACGTTCCTTTATTCACCACCTAACGTGTCATGGATGTTAGGCGGACGCCGAGCCATTTCCGTAACGTGAATATATTGTTTAGCGATGATGGTTTTCCTCGAATATAATCATTCTTCTGTGTCCCATGGCCACCTAATCATCCCAGATCCTCTTGAATTCATTATTACATCTTCATACTCACTTTTATTAAATATGTACTTTTCTATTTCCTCAAAATAATGCACATTATCTGTATCTTCTTCTATACCATCATTCAAATTATTTTGTGTCCCGAACTTAGACCAAATAACTGTATCATCATTTATTTCAATTTCCACAGTTATAGCCCCACAGCCTAAATCAGCGCACGCAGGACAAATATAAATGGAATTTCGATTATTGGGTAGATCGGAATCAACTCTTAAAAGTAATCGAGCAATCTGCTGTTCTTGGAATTCAATGCTGCCCCATCCTATACAAGACACAAAATCATATTTATGTGCAATCATCTCAAATAAAGATTTACCATCAATAATTATATCAGCGTAATTAATAAGTCCAGGATAACCTTCTCTTTGACGATTACTAGTTTCAATTTTAGAAATCCTCATGTATTCCTCCAAAATATTATTAATTCAAGAAGTTTCGCCTAACGTTCCTGTATTCACACCCCAACGTATGCCGGACTAATGGCGCATGCACACATCGTGAATATTTTGTTATGTAAGGCTCTCCTTCTCGGAAAGCAATAAATTTCTTTACAATCGACTTTCTAGGTCATTTAGTGTATTCAACCAGCTCGAATATTCTCCTGATTCTTCCCATAACTCTTGTAGTTCTGAGTCCTTCTTAATTTTTTTCATTGCTCGTTTAGCTTTGGAAATGAGATTTTTCCCTTTACCTTTATGTGCATCGATCCATTCATATAGATCTTCAGTATTACTTTGACTATTTAATATCTCTTGGCCAGGTTTGCCTTGTAAAGCTGCAAGGATTTCGATTGCGCCTAGAGCATTGGAAGCTACATCTGACTCAATATATTCTTCTTCTAAAACTTCTTCAATCGTTTCTTCAATTAATTCAATGTCATCAGAATCAAGTAAATCTGCCTTCCAATCTAATACATCATCGTTTTCAAAAATTCCAGTTCCCCATGCTCCCATCATTAACCCCCTAAAGTATTATTAAGTTTACTCGAAACATGGATATAATGTTACACGATGTCCCCCGGCTTTGTAACCAAGCCCTCAATAAATAAGATCTTCTCGCACTTCTATTCCCATCTCGTAACAGATCCACCAGCATACCGGTGCCTCGTCAACACTCGATTACTCCTGATCTTGAAGAGGTATATCCAAGTACTCGTTGCAAGATAGAATAATATGTTTTACTCTAGGGTTTTCTGGAAGCAGCCATTGCCTTTAAGGCATTCTCAAAATAGCTATATACTTCATCTGCAATTTCCAGGAACTCTTCAACAAGCACACTACTACAATCCAAGTAACAAGCATACAGATAATCAACTAGAGCGGAGTCAATATCACAATAGTCTACTATGGCATTCTTCATCTTAAGCATGTCATCTTGCCATACACCTGTATCTACTATAACCAAAGAGTATAATGCACGAATTAATCTCTTAGAGTAACCTTTAATATATCTGGTTTTTAATGCGTTATCACTAGTATTAGAAAGTGAACGATGTATACGATCTACTTCCTCCTTAGTCTCTGTATTTAAGTCTAAAATGAATTCTGGAGAAATAATGATCGGGGGTACTTTTTCACCAATGTCATCCCCATGTATACAAACACAAATAATCTTAACCCAGAAACCCCACTCATTCGGTTTATTTAATACATCGTCTATTGAGCAAATTATCGTATCAATCTTAGTTACGAATGGATATTCTTCCAAAAGCCTATCTTTAATATTCGACAATCTTTCGTAATCGATATCTTTGGGATTTTCACATACAATCGTAAAGTCTGCATCTGACTTAAAAGGTGTAGCAGTTCCTTTGGGAATCGAGCCGCACATATAAATGCTATGAATTTCACCTTTGAGTTCGGTACGTACATGATCTATATACTTATCAACCAAATCCTTATATTCACTTTGTATTTCAATTCTATTTATTACTTTTTCTAATATCATGTAGACTCCTCCTAAAATGTGCTTAGTCCATTAAGATTGAGATATATTCTTCATCTTTAAGTCTTGTCACCTTACAGTTCTCATTGAATTCAAATGCTACTATTCTCTCTTCTATTGTTTTATTAGTATTATCTTTAAATTTGTCCTCTCGATCATAGTGAGGAAAAATAAGCTTGTCGGTTACACCTAATGCCTTAAAATCTGTTAAATCCATTGTGTTCATCTGTGGAGTAAAGAAATCGACAATATTAATATTCGGCCCCAGTAATAACGTTCCAGCACCACTTTTCTTAGCGTAATACAATAATGTAAATGGATTTCCACCATTGATATATATAACATCGCTATGTATGAGAAGTTGCGGGCCATCAAATTCTATATCTACAAAATCAATATGCTGAAACCCCATGCCTTTGAAGTCCTGCACCGCCCTTTGTGCATATCTATTATTTTCTTTCATAGGGGATGCTGTTGTAATAATAGATACCTTTAATTGAGAAATATCTCTTTCAATAAAACTCAGAAATTGATTCTTAATATCTTCAGTATTAAAACCACACGAAGTTAGTAACAAGCTACTCATCGAAATCCCCACCCTTAGATAATAGTTTATCTAATCTTTATAATAATTAGGCATTCCCATGATTTCTGCTAACGTTCCTGTATTCATGAAACGCCCCAGCCTTAGATGGCTCTTATCTTGGGCTGGGGCGTTTGTTGTCTGATTATCTTCCATTATTATACACCTCACAACCAAGGGACGAAAGTCCACAACATGAACAACGTGTTAGGTGATGTATAAGCTAAGCCAACATGTTATCGGATGGACTAGAAACTTCTTTTGAAAATTTTCACAAAAGTTCTTCCCCTTCTAGTATTTGTTTCGAAAGTAAATCTACCGCTAGCCATGTGGAAACATCTTCTTCTATCTTTCGATTCCAAGCTGTTAAAAAATGTACTTGGCATGTCTCTTGAGATTCAATTCGTGTCATAGGTACTTCAATGCCTTTATCTGAACTTATAATAAAACCAAATTTCTCAAAATCAGAATTCAAATTTAGCGATTTAGGAATCCTATCACCTCGATCTCGTCTTGCCATTAATAGGTCTCCATCCTGAGTTCCTACATGTAATCGGTATTTCTCGTTCTCATACTCAAAAGCTTCAAGATGTTCCCCGGTATTAGAGCCGTAATCTTTCCAGCTGTATCCCTCCTGCCAATAAGCAGAAAAACTACACGTATCAATCTGACGGTTTTTGTTCGGTTGGATTCTAAATACGGCTCCCCAACATTCCTCGATTGTCAGATGCGAAGCAAGATTGAGCTTAGGTTTGCAGACCACCAATTCGCAATCAAACAAGTCATAGCTATACTGGTATAATGAACCACCTTGTTTGAGTCGAAAACATTGAGTTGGAAGATAACATTTGTTGGAGACAGAAAGCGAAAACTCAATGATTCCAAGAGGCGTATATATTGAGGGTTGTACAAGATCAGCTTCTTGAATTAAGGGCTCTACTCCAGAAAAAAGCTTCATCTTCTCCCTCCTTTATAGTCTTTCTGATAACGTTCTGTATTCACGAGTCCGAGAACCTTAAGGTAGCTTCAGCTGCCAACAGCGACGCGGTTAGGTTCGCAGTGTTGTTCGTCTGAACCCCACTTTCTCTGAAATCCCTTGGGCGAAATAAGGGCCGAATGACCCCATAAGTGATATGTTGTTATAACTGTCCCGACTTCTTCGATCGATCCACACCTAAATTCTCATTTCATTGCAGCAATCTACGATACTCCCATTCATCGTCAAGACAAATTGCTGTTTCAGCTACATTAGGAAGATGTTCTATTAGCCAATTAGAAGGAATTGTTTTAATCTTTTTCCTCGCTATTTCAATTGGGTGGATATTTTGTGGCTGGCAAGCCCGTTTAATAAGGATAGTGAGTATCTTTATTCCAAGCCCCGTAGGGATACGTTCAATATTCAGTTAAGCGTATTTTAGAACCTATTCTTTTATCTGGGAGGCGACCTCAGTTACATCCGTATTCGAGGTATCAATTGTAGGCATAGGTGGGATATACGCCTCGTCGGCAATCTCAAGCAATCGTTTTGCAAAGTTCTTGTGGTTTTCAATTTCTTCATCGGACCAATTTCTTTCCCTTAAACGTTTCTCGCGACTTTCTTCATCACAATGTAAGTTTATATAATATACATGGTTAAAAAAAGAAAAGTCTGCACACTTTTCAATATCCCAAGACATCATTGTCCCGCATATTATTGTCATTCGCCCACTTTGAGCGGTATTACGTGCAACCCGAAGCCAAATATTCCTTATTTTTTCCCAATCGTGTCCAATAAACTCTACAAGATTATGTGGGTCAAAAACATCAAAATCTGGCATCATTCTCCGTACTTCTTTAATGACGTATGTTTTTCCTGACCCACTTGCACCTGTTACGATAAATAAAGGCAATTTTTCTCCATAGGTGGTATTCCCCTTCTCCTCTAAATATTTCACAATAAGCTTGCTTATCCTCTTATATTTATTTTTCGTTTTTTGAGCTGATTTCTTCTAACGTACTTGTATTCACGTCGCCCCCCTAAAGGAGCGTAGCGACTGGCCGCGACGCGGTTGGGTGGTGCGGGTGTGTCCAGCTGAATTCACTTCCTCGCTACTGCCAATTGCATCTTCGAATCTACTTCTAACTCCGATCCGGACCGAGGCGGCTTGTCTGCCCAAGCGTGAATATGGTGTTAGGTAAAGTTCGGGGCATCTTTGTATTACTAACAATCACTGAATCTTAAGCTGTTGTATACCAAATGAAAAGAAAATAGTTAGTTTCATTACTACCAAGTACTTGGAACAGATTCCACTCATCATAAATTAGTGTATTTGTTGAATTAGTAAACTCACTTTCATGGTTGATATCTCCACCATAATTTTCAATTTTTTTGATTATTTCATTACTATTAATTCCCTCTACTTTTCCATTCTTATTTATGTAGTAAAGGATTTTCTGAATTACTTCTTGTCTATTTTCTTTAACTAATGTTTCTTCCCATTCCAATCCATCTTCAAGATACTCTAATTTTTCAAGCAGCAATAAGAACGCTTCCTGTTCTGAACTAACTAGATTTTTATTTATTGATAATAAATAACTTGCTTCTTCAGTTTCTGGGCGTGTAAATTCTTGAATAGTAAAAAGATCAAAAAAAGGAAGTTGATCGAAAAGTTGTTGATATAATTCAAGAAAGTTTTTATCCTTCATTCTTACCCCTCTATGATAATGAAATAGTACTCTCGAAACTCACCTAACGTTGTTATGTTCCCGACGCCTTACCGACTTAAGCCCAAAGGGTGGTCGCGACGCAGTTAGTCGATGTAGGTGTGTCTGCTGATTCGTCTTCCTGAAAACTCTCCTCGCAGACCAAAGCTCCGTAGTTTCCGCAGTGGGAACATGTTGTTATATGATGTAATTGCCATCTTCGAAATGTTTTCTCCATATCAGCTACTAACACATAGAGGAATCAGTCCAGTTCATATTTTGAGAATTGTAATTCCATTAAACTTGTACCAGTACCCCACTTTTTATTACCAAATATCTCTTTTTCAATAATCTGAAATATTATTGTTTCGCCCCACTCATCTAGTGCTCTAATTCCTTTCGAATTTAAATATTTCAGTCCTTTATTTAATCCTTTCAATTCCGTTTTTAGTCCACCTTTTTTAAAGATACTGAAAAAATAATCTCTATAAATTAGAGATTCTGAAATCCAAAATGTTTTTACTTTATACTTTTTTGATAATTTCAATGGAAAACTTAAATCTTCGATAAATCGACCTTCTGTATCTACTATTAATATCCATGATTGAGTTTGTCCAACTCCAAGAGCAGACCCCATTGATACAGAAGTAACTTCTTCAAAATGTAGTTCCTCTTTCGATTTATAGAAAATATCGAGAATGCTATCTACTTCATCTATGCCTGCTTTTATACAAAGCAATCCAATATTCCATGCCATGTTCTCGCCTCACTTATATATAATTTATTAGAGTACATGCTTCAAGTCGGGGACTTATAGATGATATTCCTTAAATTCACTCCGACTTCTCCGTATTACATATTCACTACGCCGTTATCTATTTGTTCCATCGAAATACTAACACAAAACTTCTTTAAACGATTTGCAATTATGTCTTATAACGTTCCTGTATCCACGAGGTCTCACCGACTTAAGGCTCCGACAGGAGCCAGCCGCGATGCGGTTAGTCGGTGCAGATGTGTCCGCCTGAATCCACTTCCCTGTCATTCTCTTTCGGGCGGACCGAGGAGCTGCCAGGCTCCGATGCGTGGATATAATGTTAGATGAAGTTCCGACTTCTTAGAATATTCCTACTTTTTCACCTTGAGTTGGATAATATGAAATATAATCTTCTCCATTTGAGATTGCTAAAGTGCAATTATCAAGCAAGTCATTTTTTCTCAATTCATTGATTATTGTTTCTATTGCAATTTTTGAATTGATTACATAACAAAAAATATTCATTGTACCACTTCCATAATCTCCTCCATCACAGTGACCATTTCCAGTCCATCCTAGACACTCATTCATTAATGATTCAACAAAATGACGTTTTTCTAATTCTTCTTCTACTATTTTATTTTCTTCTGTTTTATATTGAATCATTAATTCTTGTAGTAAACCGTCTTCAAGATACATATATCCTTCTTCTAATTTCCCTTTAGCAAGCTGATCCATATATTTAGGTACATTGATTCCTTTTTTCTTCTCTTCTATTTGATGGTTTCCGATGTCTCCTAGTAATCCAAAGTGAATATTATATTCTTTTGAATCCTCGTCATACCAGACTTCCCAATAATTCAATTGGTTATTTTGTTCTTTTAACATTTTTATCATCACTGATTCCTCCCTAAACAGATGATTATTCGGAATTTCATCTAACGTTCCTGTATTCATGAACCCCAAAGAGGTTGTCTGCCGAAATGCCTCCTCGAAATCCACCTTACAGACCAAGGCTCCATCGGAGCCGCTTCTTGAATATTATGTTATGTGATGTACCAGGCTTCTTGACTCTACTTACATGTCATTATTTCTATATTTGCTTATTTGATCTTCTACTGTCTTTCTAGCCTCATTATATATTCTGATCACTTCATTTAATTCGTTTTTTAATTCGATATGGTCTTCCCAATATTCTTGATCTACTTGAAGCACGGAACAAAATAAATCTCCAATGTATAAATCTCCTGATGCTAATGGATTCATTATTAACCTCTCGAATGCTAAGGGTAAAAGGAATTCCAAGCTAATTTGCTGGAGTATCAACAGCCTTAAATCTTCATGACTAAATTCATTTAGAGGTTGCTTTCTTAATTCATGTACTCGGATAACTAATCTCGAATTAAAACTCGGTTCTCCCCAACTTTCGCCTTCAAGCTCTTCAAGCGTTTTGGTTCTATCCACTTGTTGCATGATTTCTCCCTCTTAAATATATGGTTTCTGGTATTTCGATTTCGTCTAACGTTCCTGTATTCACGACTCGACGCATGTCGAGTGTCTGGCGACTGCCAGACCAAGGGCGTATGCCCGCAGCGTGAATATTATGTTATGTGATCTACCCTTCTGTAAAATAATCACTTCAGCTCTCTTACTTGAATTTCTTCAATCTTGTTTCCTCCGATTTCAATTCCTGCACCTAAATCAAACAAGAAGTATTTAATCTCATCATATCTTGGGCTCTTTCTAATCGTTCTAAAATCAAAAATAAGCCTTTTATTTATGTATTGAAAATCCAAGAGTTCGAAAGCTTTTATTCTACGATCTTCTCCCCATGTCCATGACTGTCCTAAAAACTTTAAAATAAGCAATTCTGATTCTTCAATTTCATCTGCAACTAATAAATCTATTCTAAAAACAGTGCCTTTCTTATTTCGAAATTCTGCATGAGTATATAAATTTATGATTCCAGTCCATTCAAAATCTTTGTCCGTGTAGTAATCAAAATCATCAATGGTCATAGTTTTTACGTCCTTTACTTCATGTTCTTGACCTTGGGTATTTCACATAACGTTCCCGTATTCAAGACGTCCGACGAAGTCGGATGTGTCTGCTGAAACGCTTCCACAAAATTCATCCAGCAGACCAAGGCTCCAAAGGAGCCGCAGCTTGAATATTATGTTATACGACGGAATCACGTCTTCGAGTTAACCAACATCCTCTTATATTCTATTCTTTCATTGGTCTGCTAGATGTTCCAAAAGATCTCCAGGCTGGCATCCCAATGCCGTACATAATTTATCAATGACTTCTAACGATACATATTCATTCGTATTGAGCTTTGCCATCGTAGCCGATGAAATCCCCGTCATTTTCAATAAATCCTGCTTCTTAATCTCCCTGTCGATCAATAATTTTTGAAATGGTTTATAACTTATCATATGGTATCCCTTCGTATCGGATTTGAATTTTTCTTTAATTATATGAAAATATATTTTCTTAATCAAAAATATCTTTGATATGTCTTGACTATAATTTTCGTTATGATAAAATAATATTCAATAAGTTAAACTTTTATTCGTAAAATAAAACATAACGGACGGTGATCATTTATGTACAATTCTTTAGAAGTCTTACTTGATTCGTTGATACGTAATCGAATTGAAGCCTTATATAGCGATCTTCTCAAAAACAACTCTATCTATAATCAATTCTCATCTGATCGAAATCATTACTTCAAACAGTTACATGAACTTCTACCCCAGGATATGCATAAAACTCTATTTCTTTACGATGATGCAGACCTTTCAGTTCAAACAATCCTAGAACGTGAAATCTACTTGCAAGGTTTTAAGGATGCTCTTCAATTACATAATGAATTAAATATAACTTCTAATTGAGAGCCAAACGGCTCTCTTTTCATTTGATTCTGTCGTATAACGTTCCTGTATTCACGACTCGACGCATGTCGGGTGTCTGGCGAATGCCAGACCAAGGACGAATGTCCGCAGCGTGAATATTATGTTAGCCGGAGTTATTGTCTTCTTCGAGTTAGCCACTCAAAGCCTGATCATCCCTTCTTTCCATAGTCCTAGAACGACATCCATTTGTGAATTGTACTTAACGTCTTGATCTCCAATTACTTCTTTCCATAATACTCTTTGATGTATATCCTTATCCTTATCCTTATCAATCTCACCTAATATTTTTACTGCCTTTAGCCCGTATGCTTTATTCTTTTTTGAATTTGTGTAAACTCCTCTTGGAATGCTTTCAAGTAGACCTGCTTCGCATAGACCTAAAAAAGTGTTTTTCGCGCATCCCTTTTTCTGTGAAGAGCTACCTTCACCAAATATTTCCATTGTCACTTCATTCCATGCTTTAATTGGATCACCATGTTTATGTTCTTTAAGATAATTGACAGCTTTCACTGCTGCTTCACCATATTTCCCCATAATAATCCTTCTTTCTTTTTACTATCGCAATAATTTCGGCTAACGTTCCTGTATTCATGAACCCCGAAGGGGTTGTCTGCTGAAATCCCTCTTTGAAATCCACCCACAGACCAAGGCTCCATCGGAGCCGCAGCGTGAATATTATGTTAGATGATGTCGGAACTTCCTGAATTAACTCTAAATTCTTTTGAACTTAATCACTATGTCTTTCTATAAATTTATTTATTTCTGTAGTTACCCATTGATGTTTGTTTATTACTTTCTTCTCATCTTCAATTTGATCGTTCATACCACTTATATTTTCATTGATTTTGCTAAGTATAGAACTAGCGTTATCCTTGAAGGTTTTCAATAACATAAAATTCACAAAATAATTTTCGTCTACTTCGTCCTTTAAAAATATATGGCCTTTAAAATTATTTTCCATTAGGTAAGGATAGAGATCATAATCATGATATTCTGCTGGTATCAACTTCAAACTTGTAATATCCGGATCAATTAATATTCTAGGGTTAATTGCAAAATTACTCTCCAAGCGATATGCTCTAATAAATGCTGGTCCAAAGCATATATTCTTTTCATGGAATATCGGCCCCCACGTCAACCCTCCCCTTAACAGCACCCCTTCGTTTAAAAATCTAGCTTGCAAATAGGAAATCAGGATACAAATATTCATTAAATTGTTAATATTATGAAACTTACGACCTTCCATTTCAGGCACATCAATATCTGTGCTCAAAATAATGCTATCGGAAAATTGGGTATAGTTTATCTTTAATTTTGAAACAGTATTATTACCTACGCTTTCCGAAATTCGATAGAGGTTTTCTTCTTTTGCAATAAAGGCTTCAATATCTTTAAGTGAATTTAGTAACATCTGTGCTTTATTAACATTAGTCGCACTCTCACTTACTAAGTTTGAAAATCCCAAGATATCAATAAAAGCAACTAATTTATTCTGGTATATACTCATTGAAATCATTCTCCGTTCGCTAAGTTTAATAAAGAAAATCAATACAGGATTTCGATCACTTATAAGCAGTATTGTTATTTGATTTAGCCGATTTCATCTAACGTTCCTGTATTCACGACTCGACGCATGTCGGGTGTCTGGCGAATGCCAGACCAAGGACGAATGTCCGCAGCGTGAATATTATGTTAGCCGGAGTTATTGTCTTCTTCGAGTTAGCCACTCAAAGCCTGATCATCCCTTCTTTCCATAGTCCTAGAACGACATCCATTTGTGAATTGTACTTAACGTCTTGATCTCCAATTACTTCTTTCCATAATACTCTTTGATGTATATCCTTATCCTTATCCTTATCAATCTCACCTAATATTTTTACTGCCTTTAGCCCGTATGCTTTATTCTTTTTTGAATTTGTGTAAACTCCTCTTGGAATGCTTTCAAGTAGACCTGCTTCGCATAGACCTAAAAAAGTGTTTTTCGCGCATCCCTTTTTCTGTGAAGAGCTACCTTCACCAAATATTTCCATTGTCACTTCATTCCATGCTTTAATTGGATCACCATGTTTATGTTCTTTAAGATAATTGACAGCTTTCACTGCTGCTTCACCATATTTCCCCATAATAATCCTTCTTTCTTTTTACTATCGCAATAATTTCGGCTAACATCTAATTTATGCACTTCGTAAATACCACTTGTCCTGGCTGATATCTGACTACGTATATGATACCCCAAGCAGTGGTATTTGCGAAGAAGAATTTGGCGAAAAAGGTAGATTTATAGCAACACTCAATCTCCCAGATCCAGACGATCCAGCGGGCTCTGAATACGCTGAATATTCTTGGTACTCACATGCGTATATCGCTGGGTTGTTCGTGCACTCGTGTGACCAAGCAGCTCTTGGATATAGCGCAGGTCTGTTCCGTTTTCCAGTAAATGCGTGGCGAAAGAGTGTCGTAAGACATGAATACTAACCTTTTTCACAATGCCTGCGCGTTGTCTAGCTTCTTCAAAAACCTTTTGCGCACTACGCTCGGTCAGATGCCGATCCGGAGATTGTCCCGGAAACAACCATCGATGGGGTTTATACTCGCTTATGTATTCCTGCACAATTTCCCAAGCAATATTGGAGAGTAACGTTCTTCGATCCTTCTGACCTTTTCCCTGCCTTACAATAAGGGTCTGGCGCTCAATATCCAGATCGCTACAACGTAGACGAACGACTTCACCTACACGAAGACCAGACGAATACGTGAGAAACAAAATCGTTTTATGCTTGAGATTGGTTACGGAAGTGAGTAATTGAGCCACTTCTTTTTCAGACAATACTTGTGGCAACTTGGTCTGCTTCTTGGGACGAATATACTGGATCTCTGTAGGATGATGGAGTACATGTTTGCAATAGAAGCGAATCGCGCTGATCGTCTGGTTTACACTGGAATGGGAGATTCCTCGCTCAAGCAAATCTAAACAGTACGTCTGAACTACTGAAGTAGTCACGGTTGCACTTTCAATTTGGCAGCTACTCAGAAAGCGTTCGATCTGATTACAATATGCTTTGATCGTTTTGCGACTGTATCCTCGTAATGTTAATGCCTTCTGTAATGGCTCTTTGCTCCATACACCGCTCTCTTTGCTAGCTTTCCATTGCTGTAAATCCTCACTCTCCACCCACAACTCTGGGGCAATCTGAACATCTACTGGATCAAATTGATTCATGAGCTCCTGTATAGCTGATGTGGTGTAGGGGATGACCCACACTTTTTCTTTCGCTTGCCACGTTCTGCCTGTGATCCGACGAATCCGCTCAATATGTGCAATGTTATACGGGATATAAATGTGCAGTACCTCAGCAGAACCTTTTGATATCGTAATCGTCTCTTTGGTCGTAACATGTTCATTCATAGGAAACCTCCTTAGATTGGGTGGATTCTGCTTTTGCTATCATTCTGAAAAACAAAAAGGAAGGCCCTTCTTCCTCCCCTAGGGAGTCAGACGACCTTCCGATGCTTTCGGAACATATATGCTGTTGAAGGTAGAACGGAGCGCGGCTTGTGCAATGGCAAGCCGCGTAAGGGTGAGGTGCTGCGCCCAAATGGGCAGCACCTCATGGAGATGCACCGCGTCAATGATCGCGGTGCTCATCCACGCCGCTGCAACCTACATAGCAGCGGCTTCTTCTCCCAGCGGCAGCGTGTAATACTGCGCCTGCTGCCCTTCATGCTGCTGGTACACAACGACCAGCAGCGTCCGGCCTTTCGCGGCAAGCGGGCTAGCGCCAGCAAGCACCCGCTCAAGCCGGAACGGAAGCACGTCCAATACGGCGTGCTTCTGCAGTTCCTTTTCGCCGAGACCAAGGTCGGCGAAATCACGGGCACCCATGACCGTCTGTGCGGTCATGGCCGAGGTCATCGGCAACGCACGCGAAGCGTTGCCGTCCCCACTGTCCGCCGCTCCATCCGCGGCGGACATAACTCCTGCGCCCTGCGCTGCAAGCGCCGCAACATCCTCGCCATCACTGCCGATCATACCCGCCGCATCTGCGGCAGAGTCTTCCCCGGCAGCAGCCGAGCTTCCCACAGCGGCAGTTGCACCTGTGCCGCTGCTTTCCAGCCATGCCGAGCCTGCGGCACCGGCAACACGCGGCAGACGAACGTCTTCTGGACGCTCAGCCAGCGTTTTCATATAACCCGCCCACTGGTCTTTCTGGAGTACATCATCCCACCAGATTTTGCGTGGCTTGTACTTGTGACCGAGGAAGTAGTCCAGCTTCATCAGACCAAGCACAATATCCATATGCGGCGTATTCCGCGACTCTAGGAAGCTGTGCAGGCGGGTGAATAGATCCTCCAATTGGTGACCAATCTTCTGCCAGCCTTGCCCTTCCCAGTAATCCCCGAACGCCTGGAAGAAATCAAACGGCGAGTTGAACTCCTGCTCCATCAGATACTTCAGCGTATGATCCATCCGGTGTGCGTTCCAGTACTTCTCCAGCACATCCTCCAGACGCTTCAAGCGCACGATGTCGCTGAACGGCAACACATCACTACCCAGAATCTCATACGGCGCGTGATCCATGTACGTATAGTTGTACTTCTCTGCATCGAGACGCAGACCCGTACCGCGCAGCATTTTGAGGAATCCGAGCTGAAGCTCTTCTGGCCCCAGAGCAAATACATCATTAAACGTCTTACGGAACGTATTGTAATCTTCCTCCGGTAGTCCTGCGATGAGATCCAGATGCTGATCAATTTTCCCACTAGCTTTGACCTTGTTCACCGTACGACTCAGCTTGGTAAAGTTCTGGCGGCGTTTCACCAGTTCATTCGTTGGATCATTCGTGGACTGTACCCCAATTTCGAATCGGAACGTACCCGGCGGCGCATTCTCTGCAAGATAATCGAGTACCTCAGGGCGCATGATGTCAGCGGTAATTTCAAACTGAAACACCGTCCCCTGATGATTCTCAATCAGGAATTTGAACATCTCCAGCGCGTAATCCCGCTTAATGTTGAACGTCCGGTCTACAAACTTGATCAGCTTCGCACCCTTCTCAATCAGGTACAGAATGTCCGACTTCGTCCGTTCGATATCGTAATACCGCACGCCGACCTCAATACTGGACAGACAGAACTGACAGCTGAATGGGCAACCACGACTCGTTTCAAAATAAACAACCCGCTTCCCGAGATCCGGGATATCCTCTTCAAATCGATGCGGTGACGGCAGATCGTTCAGATCCGCCTTCGGGCGTCCTGGCATGAGAATGACCTCTTCCCCTTTGCGATAAGCCAGTCCGTATACAAAGTGGAACTTCTTGCTGCTCGTAAGCTCCGTCAACAGCTGATGCAGCGTCTCTTCGCCTTCACCCATGACAATGAAATCCACATTGGGAATCCGGTTCATCCAATATTCCGTGTCATAGGATACTTCCGGCCCGCCCAGCAAAATTTTCACCTCAGGCATAACCTTTTTCAGATTATCAATAACCTTAATCGTCTCTTCAATGTTCCAGATATAACACGAGAACCCAATCACGTCCGCACCACGCTGGTACAGATCAGACACAATATTCATGACTGGGTCTTTAATCGTATACTCGGCGATATCAATATCAAAATCCTTCTCACTGTAAGACTTCAGACACCGCAAAGCCAGCGAGGTATGGATATACTTTGCATTTAATGTAGAAAGAATAACCTTCATGGTTCACAACCTTTGCCTGGACACCCAGACCATATTTTTTGGGAAAAGTAAAGCTCCACAGCCAGCCGATCCCGGATGCTGTTCAGGCACACTCTAGCTCAAGCTCCGAGCCATGTAAGCTCCTATAATAAGCTTATCCCGCTATCAACACCTGCGTTGCACTTGCACTTGCACTTGCACTTGCACTTGCACTTGCACTTGCACTTGCACTTGCACTTGCACTTGCACTTGCACTTGCACTTGCACTTGCACTTGCACGACTAATTGTACATATACCCCAGCTTCCATAGGCAAATATTCCACACCTCATGGACATATCTGGATTTTGTCTTTCAAAGAGTGGACACACTTTTTAAAAAGACACCCTTCTCTCAGCCGTCATCCAACTACAACATATAGACCACACAACAATGAGTCAACCTACATATTGTACACCCTTGGGTTCATGCTCTCGATCGACAATGTCCACCTTATGAAAGACAATTTTCCACCATTTGTCCATCACCGAGAGACTAGAATCAAAAAATAACCAACTTAAATACAAAATCCAAATACCCAACCTGATTACCAAACTCAAATACTAAAATACCAATATCATACACTCATACGCTCGATTACTTCATCAGGTACTCATAGATCATACTCATACTCATACCCATACCCATACTCTTACTCTTACTCTTACTTAGAACTGTTGCATTCTCTTGATTACTCATTTATCCACCGGAGCAATACAAAGAGTATTCATTTATCGCTCCAGCAACTCAAGCAGTGTTCATTACCAACCCAGCACCTTACTCATACTCGTAAAAGGCATCATCATCCGTATCAACCTCTTCGCCCGATTGTTTCTGGAAGAATTCTAGGAACGGTAATCCATACTTACGATACTTAACCTCACCGACCCCTTTAATAGTCAGCATGTCACGTTCCGTCTTGGGACATACCACACTCATCTCGCGAAGCGTTGCATCATTGAAGATGATGTAGGACGGCACATGTTCCTTCGCCGCCAGATCACGCCGGATTAAGCGCAGTTGCTCAAATACCGTTTCGTTAACCGCAGATGGCATTGCATCACGACCACGACGTCCACCATAGTTGGTACCCGAGGCTGTTGCAGCCGTCTTGCGCACCACCCGCTGCATAACTTCACGCTGACCTTTGAGCACTTCCACCGCCAAAGGCTGCAAACGCACTACCGGATACTGTCCCTCGGACAGCATCAGATAACCTTCGGATACCATAACGTTGATGATCTCTGCAATTTCACGCTCTGTGCGATTGCCCATTACACCATATGTCGGCAAGGAATCGAAGCCGTAATCCAGAACCTTTTTGGCACGGGAGCCCTTGAGCACCGAAGCAACCAGAGATACACCATAGCGTTCACGCATACGATGAATGCAGCTGAATATTTTCTGCGCATCAATCGTCATATCTACCAGCTCGCGATCATCCGTACAGGAACTGCAGATGCCGCAAGGCTTGTCCTCATGCACCTCACCAAAGTAGTCCAACTGTGCACTGCGCAGACAACGTGTTGTATAACAGTAATCCACCATCTGTTGCAGCTTCCGGTAATCATTCTGTTTCCGGTCGCCCTCCATCGGATTCTGTTCAATCAGGAACTTCTGGGTGATAATATCCTGTGCCCCGAATAACAATATGCACTGACTCGGCTCTCCATCCCGTCCTGCGCGTCCGGCTTCCTGCACATATGCCTCCATATTCTTCGGCATGCTGTAATGCAGCACGTAACGCACGTTGGACTTATCGATCCCCATCCCGAAGGCATTCGTTGCCACCATCACGCGGATATCATCGTACAAAAACTGCTCCTGACTCTGAGCACGTTCATCGTCTGTCATACCTGCATGATAACGTCCTGCGGGCAAGCCTGCATGCAATAAACGTTGATGCAGATCGTCCACGTCCTTACGGGTCGCGGCATATATAATACCTGGCTCACTCTCATGCTCGCGCGCGTAGTTCAACACAAAATCCTTCTTGCTCTCACCGCGCAGCACGCTAAACGCCAGATTATCCCGCCCAAGTCCGGTCACGTAAGTCTGCGGATCCTGCAAACGCAGCAGCCGCAGAATATCGCCCATGACCTCGGGCGTTGCCGTCG
The DNA here is from genome assembly GCF_003268635.1 of Paenibacillus sp. DCT19. Taxonomy (NCBI): domain Bacteria; kingdom Bacillati; phylum Bacillota; class Bacilli; order Caryophanales; family Paenibacillaceae; genus Paenibacillus; species Paenibacillus sp. DCT19. Next base: position 1,720,413 of record NZ_CP029639.1, on the reverse strand, counting down.
CCGTAAAGGCCGCAACCACCGGCCGCTCCGGCAAACTATCCACAAACGGCGCTACCGCCAGGTAGCTTGTCCGAAAATCATGGCCCCACTGTGACACACAGTGCGCCTCATCCACAGCCACGCACGAGATGGGCAACTGCGCCATCTCATCGCGGAACCAATCCAGCTCCAGTCGCTCCGGCGCGACGTAGAGCAACTTCAGATCACCGCGCTGCGCTGCGCGGATGCGATCATTCACTTCTTTGCCGCTTAACGTACTATTGATATAAGCGGCGGCAATGCCCGCGGTCGTCAGCGCATCGACCTGATCTTTCATCAGTGAGATGAGCGGGGAAACGACAAGCGTTAGCCCCGGATATAACAGAGCGGGAATCTGGTAACAGATCGACTTACCGCCCCCGGTTGGCATAATGCCCAGCGTATCCTCATATTCGAGCAGGCTGGATACGATTTTTTTCTGACCCTCGCGGAAGTCGGGGTAACCATAATATTTTTGCAGGAGACCCTGCGCTTCTTCTAAAGTAGGTGCTTGCACACTCATGTAAAGACTCCTTACTTGTCACCGGTGTTCCTCCACCAGCTTGGTCCGATCCGATTCTGACATCCGAACACGGCACCATTGCCGTATCCTTGACAACAAAATGGCGTTCTCATGACTTGTCCGTCAAGCAAAACGCCGCTCCCTTTAGTTTAACGGGACAGACCCGAATGAGCAACCGCGTTTTCATGTCAAACGTACTTTGGTATATAAAGACTGTTAATTAGGAATAGGAACCGTCTTTTAATGCTGATTTATGTTAGGCACAACTACGGCTCAAGCTCCATTCCAAGCAGCAATTCAGTTCAGGCGCAGTGAACGTCCATGCCCAGTTAATCTTTTGCAACAAACAAAACAACCGTCCTGTCCTCATTAGACAAAACGATTGTTCTCTAATTCATCATCAGTTACGAATTCTTACCATTCATGTGATAATACAACCCTTTGCTTAACATCAGCTGCTCATGCGTTCCATCTTCAACAATTCGCCCTTGATCCATCACGAGAATACGGGGACACTGCTGGGCAACCTCCATTCGATGGGTAACAAGTAATCCTATTTGGTCTTTCATAAAGGTTAACAGATGCTTCATTACATGATGCTCTGTCTGCACATCAAGTGATGATGTTGGCTCGTCTAGAATATACACATCAGATGTTCTTAAGAACAGTCTGGCTAGAGATAGTCGTTGCTGCTGACCTCCAGATAGATTGGCACCTTTTTCTTGCAGGGGTGCTTCATACTGTCCTTCCTGCGCCTCAATAAATTCATGTAAACCTGCTTGCTCTGCTGCAAGCTTTACCTTATCAAATGCAACGTCTCTTCCCAGCCGAATATTCTCTGCCATTGTTCCTGTAAAAAAAGTCGGTGTCTGCGGCATATACGTCAGAGTGGATTGGCTATCCATAGCCAAATATTGCGTAACTTCCTTATCATGCAACATTACGTTCCCATTTGTAGGCTCAAGTAACCCAGCACATACCTGACATAATGTAGATTTGCCTGCACCACTGGCACCAACAACAGCAACCAGTTCACCAGGAACCAGGTTGAGCGTAATCTGATCCAGAATGATCCGTCCACTTTCTTCATCCGATACCATAACCTGCCTGAGCCGAAGCATAGCACGTTCGTTTTCTTGATTTTTTGTTTGATGTGCTGTTTGCTCTAACGTTTTATTTGAGGTTTTCTCCAGTGTTCTATCTAATGCTTGATTCGGCACTTCCTCCGTAGCTCTATCTAGTTCTTCATTAGATTTTCTGTTATGGGAAATCTCCCGTCCATGTACATTGGTTTCTTGCATGCCCTCGAATCTATCCATCTTCGCCATTTTGCCCGCTCGTTCCAGCCATGCTGAGATACGCCCAAATGCACCCACACTGGACTGCATCTGACTCCACTGGCTGGATAGACCAAGTACAGGCCACACAACGAGTTCGAACAGTAAACTACTTGCCACTACCATACCGGGAGACAATGTCCCCTCGCTGCTGATAACGCGATAAGGAACAATGCCGCCAACTGAGCCAAACCAAACACTGCCATCGCCACATTATCCGACATGCTCAACGTCATCTGCAGCTTCGCCTGAACCTTGTTCAGCGATTGCTGTTGGGTTCGAAAACGAGTCAGAAACCATGGCGCAGCATGATACGCCTGAATCACCGGTATGCCCTCCACATATTGTTGAATCTGTTGCTGGGACTCACCTTCTCGTGATTCAACCTCATCGGACAAACGTATAATCCGCCCATCGTACAACCTCGCCGTAAACCAGATTGCAGCTGCACTAATGAGAGCGATAACTGCAACCCATGCATCTGCACGGTACAAGTATCCTAACGATAGTGCAATAATGAACACAACAGTAACACCCTCCGCAATGGCCTCCACCACTTCTGCCCCATGCTTGGTGTCCTCCTTAATACGAAGCATCACATCCCCAGACTTCTGCCTGCGAACCCATGCATAGGGCATGCGATTCAACAGCTTCAGCAGAGACATAGACATGTCTCGGTGCATCGACTCCTTGAGCCATACCAGCACATAACGATGCATCGCCAGCAATACGATAAATCCAGCCAGAATGGCAACGAAAATTATCGCTGTATTGTTCAGACGCTGCTGTCCACCATCTTGGATCGTATCTATGAAGAATCCCTGCACAAAGGCAAGTCCCCAATCAAAGACAGCATCTGCTGCGATAAATATAAGTAAAATTGCCACAGCTAATCCGTAAGGCTTCATCCAGCGGTAAATAACAGGCCAAACCTGAGTAAGCGAAGCCAATTTCTTCTCATCCTGCTCTTCATTTTCTTCTTGACCTTTATCTTGAACTTGGTCTTTCACTTCATCTTTCTCTTTTTCCTGATCTCGCTCTTGCTTCACACCTTGCTCTTCAGCTTGCTTATCCTCTCGCTCATGTGGGATATATATATCGTTCTTCACATCACCTTCATTTATCGTATCCTTTTCGTGTGTATCATTTTTGCGTGTATCCTCTTCGTTCGTATCATTTACTTTCATTTCATCCGCTGTAATCATCTCACGATTGATCTCCGTCCCCTTGGTGCCATCGTCATATACCGGATCTACCGGATCTTCGTTCTTGATAGGTTTGTTATTCTCGCTACTCATGGTGTTCCTCCAATCTCACTTCCACACCCAAATGTGATTCAATTGCCTGCTGCACTCTGCTCCGTAATATAGCTTCGATATCCATTCGGACGATTCAGGAGGTCATGATGTGTGCCCACATCTTGGATGCGCCCCTTCTGGATATAGATGACCTGATCTGCCCTTTCAATCAATGACAATCGGTGGGTGACCGCAATAATCGTCATGTCTTGCTCTGTTGTCATTCGGGTCATTAGACGATTCAATTGCTGCTCATGCCAAGGATCTTGAGAAGATGTTGGTTCATCCAGCAATAAAATATACGGGTTTCTAAGCACAGCTCTCGCTAAACTAATTCGTTGGAGCTCCCCGCCAGACATCGATCCACCTTGTGGCTGAAGCTCAGTCTTATAACCGAGTGACTGACGCATAATAGCATCATGTGCATGAGTCATTTGCGCCGCAGCCTCTACTTGATCAACCGATATTCCTTCTAGTCCAAAAACGATATTTTCTTCCACCGAGCCTGTGAAAATAAAGGCTTGTTGCGGAACATACACCTGATGCATCTGCTCTGTCTGTGTAGAACCAGTAACTTGTATTGCACCTTCATTAGGAGCATACAACCCGGCTAACAATTTCAATAACGTCGTTTTGCCACACCCACTTGACCCTGTAATGACAGTGAGTTTGCCTTTCATAGCTGTAAACGAAATATTCGATAACACTTCTTCCTGCTCCCCATATCTGAAGGAGACATGCTGTATATCTATCGCATGTGATTTATCTTGCTTAGCCAATTGATCTGAACCTGATTCAAAGTGTACATATGTATTGGTTTCAGGAGTGGATGCCATTGGCTCATCTGATCCAGCTTTCTTTTTCTCCAAATCTAACACTTCAAAGATTCGTGACGCATGAGAGGCTGAGCTGATAAAGTCATTCCATAACCCTGAGAGTGATTCGATCGGGCGTGTTAACTGACTGCTTGCTACCAGAAAAGCCGCCAGCCCTCCCACATCCATATGTCCATTCAATACCTGTATGCCACCCAGATAAAGGATCAGGATCATTCCCCCATACGTGGAGATCCGTCCAGCCGCCTCCGAGAGGCGTTGCAACACAGATACTGACATCGTCTGTCTGAACACTCGATTCATTCGTTCCTTATAATGATGCTGCACAGATCCCGCAAGTCCGTAGCTGCGAATCTCAACAGGAGCTTGTATAATCTCAGTCAACATTTCATCCCTTGCTGCCGCACTAGCATTCAATTGGTCATGTTGACGTTGTAAACGTCTGCCTAACCCCACCGTTACAAGTGGATAGATTAGCGTAAAGGCAATAACAGCCAATGACAACGGCAGGTTCACCCAACTGAAATAAGCAAAAGCGAGGATGAGTTGAATGATATTTTTGGCCAGTTCAATACCATGTTGGTTGATCCCCTTCTGAGCCTCTTTAGCAGACGTCCAGATTCTAGCCGTAAGATCACCTGTGTGATAAGGTGTCAGATCTCGTGTCTCGGTGTTGCCAAGAGATGAGAGTAATAGAGTCTGCACAGATAAGAGTGATTTTTGCTGGAACAATGTCTCAATCCATGTCATGAATGCGGTTACAAGTATGCGTGATACCACAATGACTGCACCTATGATTAGACCTGAGTAGATCAAGGAAACCTGTGATTCTGTCGCTCCCTTGACCAATCTTCGGATAGATTCCAGATAACCGACCTCAATTAAGGAAGCCGCAAAGGCCGCAAATAGCAACAGGATGATGAACATGCGATATCGACCTGTCAATTTCCACAGACGAATCATCATACTTCGTGTGGTATAAGTTCTTTTTTGGGTAATCATAGAACGTTTCTCCGATCTTGTTGTTAATTAAGCTCTTCGCTATGATATCATTGAAGATAAGGAAAAAATGAACATTTATTGCTATAACTACTTGAACCTATGAGGGAGATTCCTATGCAACACGATCTACTAGAAACTTTTGATATGTTATTTGACTATATTGAGACTCATATTCAAGAAAAACTGTCCCTCGACCATCTCGCTGCAATTGCTCATATATCCAAATTCCATCTGCACCGAATGTTCAAACATCTTAGCGGTCAACTTCCCGGGGAATATATCCGTGCTCGCAAACTCGCTCGCAGCTTGGAGCAACTCGTTGATTGGAACTGGAAGATTATCGATATCAGTGCACACTATGCATTTGAATATGAACAGTCATACATACGGGGATTCAAGCAAGCTTTTGGCATCACGCCATTACAATATCGCAAACAAGGGGCTCATGATCTCCGGATTACAGCTCGCCTAACGACAGCTATGATCACCACCCTTCCACACGGCTACGTACTGAGTCCAACTTATGTGCGAAAACCCGCCATGAAGCTTGTCGGTCAGCAACGCAGCATACGGTACATTGACAACGAGACCTATTATGAGGCTACGACAGCAGGCAACAACTTTATGGAAGAGCATTTTGCAACGATACCCGATGCGGTGCATCCCGGCGTTTACATTGGTTTCACCCGTGAAATGGATAACAATCATAGTATCTATCAGCCTTCTGTCGAAGTGCACACGTTTGATCATGCTCCTGCGGGTCTGGATCAGATCGAGGTACCTGCCAGTCAATATGCAGTTTTCAAATTCATCTGTGACTTTCATTCCAGCCGAATCAACATTGATCATCTAGACAGTGTCTGGACCTTTATTGATGAATATTGGCAGGGTCGTTCAGGGTATGCGAAGCGTGATTCGTATTACTTTGAATGGGTGGATGGTCATCTGGCGGAGGAGAACTACGGAGAATTGGATATCTACATTCCGGCACAGCAGATATTAGATTAAAGGAGGCTTACCTTATTGGAGCACAACAATCGTACTAACGAAGCAGCAACTACAGAAACTAAACTAACCAAACCCTGGATTAGGCGCCATCCAATGTTTGCTGGGTTTCTATTGTTTGTAATCGCACTTATCGTTGTTGGCGTTCTCTACTACATACTTCGTATCTACTTCTCGACATTCGATCGTTCTGAACAAGGATATCTTGCTTATTCGATGCCTTCACGACATGGTGAATATGTAGCCGAAATCTATGGTGTTCCTTACGGTGGTGCGGGCGCAGGAGGAGTAACCATCTGGGTCGATGTTCGATCAACCGGAAACGGATCTGCTGGTGCAGACGCCAGTTTTGTGAAAACCATCTATCGCGCTAAACATCGCGGAGCTAACCACCTTGAATGGGAAAATGAAAAAACGCTCCGGATTGAAAACCGGAACGAATATAATGATGACACCGTAACGCTGAATATTGAAGAGGACATCTATGATGGATGGAACTTTGCATGTAAGAGCCTGCGCATGAAAGGTGAATACGTGCGTTGCCTCTCTCCTGAGAAGCAGTAGTAACAGTGATGTTTAAATAAGTTATTTGCTTTTGCAGTACACCAAAATCAAACGATTAGAGCAGACATTCTAGCACGTAGCTTACTCATTAATCACGGCTCTGTGCTGGTTACTTTGCATACTCTTTGCTTATCTTCGCTTGTTCTTCGCTTGTTCTTTGCTCTTCTCTACGCTTCCTTCACTCTGCCCACTGTCAATCCTGGCGAGGTTCAAATGTTGTCTGACGCACCATCGTTTCCAACTTCTCCCGATTACTGAGCAATCCGGCATCAGTCGGCATATATGCCAGCGCTTGAACATTATGCTTAAGCGCCTGTTCCCAATGTCCCAATTGAGCATAGGACAAGGAGAGCCGGGCATGAGGAAGCCAGGATCGACATGCCGCAGGTACGGGGCGGAACCCCGGATCACGGGTGCCTACATCAAGAGCCTGCATATACCAATATATCGCAGTCATATGCTCCCCACGTTCTTGAAAGCAAGACGCAATTGCGCAGCAGAAGTCCGCATGGGGTAGGTCAAACTGGAACGACTGAAATAAGGCGCGAAGCTTATAGCTCGGCTTGCCAAGTCGTTCATAACATTCCGCAAGCCGCGCGCAGGCAATTAGACGATCCTCGCGATAACCCTGCGGCTCCTGCAACAGCTTCTCGTAGCCTTGCACCGCAGCCCCGTAGCGCTTGCGGTCATAACATTCGCCTGCATAATAGAACAGCAGGCGACCCTGGGCTACGCCCTCTTCGGCGATCCATTTGCGCAGGATGCGCACGTTACGCGCCGAATGATGGCTCGCTTCGCGGCGGTGCGTGACGGCAATGTCTGCCGTCATCACTCCGCTCCGCGGAAAGCTTAGCTGCTCGTGCAGCCGGCCATGCCAGCGGCACCCTGCGCTGCGCTTGACCAGGCGGTTCCGGCGGTCCGTCACGAGCGGACTTGCCTTCTCCCCTCGGCCAGCGTGTAGTTCAAGACCACAGCTTCCGTCTCACCATCTGACGGAAGCTGCTCTTTTAGCGTCCGAAGCTTCGCCTGATCGCCCGGCAACAACACATCATCTGCATCCAACCAGAGGATATACTCCTGCGTGGCCTGCTCGAATGAGTAATTACGAGCAGCAGCAAAATCATCCTGCCATTCATATGTGTAGACTTGGTCGGTATACTGCGCAGCCACATCCATTGTTCGGTCAGATGAGCCTGTATCGACAATGATGATCTCATCCACGATTCCACTCACCGAATCGAGACAACGTGCCAACGTGCGTTCTTCGTTCTTCACGATCATACATAGACTGATAGTGATCACGGATAAACCCCTTCCTTGCCCCTACACCTTATGCGATGAAGCATCTTATTCGACGTTCGTGATAACTTTCATATTCCGACTTGCTAATACGGAGACGCGCCCTATTTTTCAACATAGCCTCCGGTTGTACATCCATTTTATAAGTCTCCTTGGTGCAGCTTAGCTTGATATATCGTACTCTCCCTCTATACTTGTTGTGTCCGCCTTATCTTACTTCTCTAACCGTTCTGACTATCCTTACTACTTTTACTGTTCTGACGACTGTTTCTCCGCTTCTTGTTTACGTAGACGCTTTACCTGTTCAACCGCATTGTCGAGCGCCTTCTTCCGTTGATTCATCAGTCGCAGGTGGCTACGTTCGATTTCGGCAAAATGGGCATAGTCCAGTTCCATCCATGTTTTCATTTCACTTGGCGTAGGCGAGATATATGGATTGACTTCCCATCGTCTACGTGCAGCGCAGCATAGATATTTATGATGAACCTCCAGCTTCATCACTTCGAAATACGGCAGCAGACACATCGCAAGCTTGCCTGCATAGAAAGTCTGTTTATGATCGTGAAACGGATGATATCCATAGGGAACCGTCACGACCAGTGTCCCTTTTTCATGCAATAACCGATGGATCTGAACTAATAACTTCTCGGGATGGGCAAAATGCTCCAACACTTCACCAAGCAGTATCGTGTCGAAGACAGCCCTTTCCTTCCACTGCGTAATGTCCATCAGCCGAAAATCCACTTTGCTTCGCACAGGCTTCGATTCTTTCGCTAGCTCTTCCTTCGCATACCTGATGCTCTCTTCCTCCAGATCAATGCCGGTTACCCGAAAACCTTCACGCGCAAGCAGTATGGAGGTAATCCCCTGACTGCATCCGATATCCAGCATTCGCTCACCTGTCGCTTCCCGGCACATCCAGTGAATACGTGTCCTCGTTGCTTCATGAGACTCTTCCGAATTAATCTCGCCATAATATCGCTCATTCACCCGGTCATGATTCGCCATCGCTACCTCCTGCTTTTTGAGGTGAATGGTTTGCCATTTCCTCTGGATCAGTAACGATAGGATGATGAGCTGGATGCCCGAGCACCACAATGTTGCCCCCATGGACACCTTGGGTAGCATTACGGGTATCGAAAATTTGTTTCGCGTGGTCCGCCATCTCTTGATAATCAAAGCCGGTATGATCCGTTGTAATAATCACAAGATCCGCCCATGCCCATAGCTCCGGCGAGGCTGGTTGAGATTGAATAATCGTGCCGTCATCCTTGCGGAAGACCGGTACCATCGGGTCGGTGAAGACGACCTCTGCTCCCGCTGCGCTTAGCAGTCTGAAGACATCCAGTGCGGGGGATTCACGCAAATCATCAATATCTTTTTTGTACGCCATACCTGCCAGCACAATCCGTGCATCCTTTACGAAAATCCCATTCTGCATCAGGAGTTCCACTGCCCTCGCCACCACACGCTCCGGCATCTCCCGGTTCATTGCATCGGCTAGTTTGATGAATTGCAGCTCCGACCCCTGTCGCTCTGCCGCCCAGGACAGATAGATCGGATCAATCGGAATACAGTGTCCACCAATCCCCGGCCCGGGGTAGAAAGGCATATATCCAAACGGCTTCGTCGCAGCAGCGTCCAGCACCTCCCAGATGTTCACTCCCATCTGCTCGCATGCAGGCGTAAGCTCATTCACAAGGGCAATGTTTACGCTGCGAAACGTATTTTCGAACAGCTTCGCGGTCTCAGCCACAGTGGTCGAGCTCACAGGCACAATTTCGTTCAAGAACGAGCCGTAGAACGCTGTGCCATAGGCTAAACAGGAGGACGTAGTACCTCCAATGATCTTCGGTGTATTTTTCACCCCATAATTCACACTACCTGGATCAACCCGCTCAGGAGAATAGCAGACATGGAACTGTTTGCCCACTGTCCAGCCTGTGGCTTCTTCAATCGGTTGCTTCACATGCTCCTCCGTCGTTCCCGGATACGTGGTGCTCTCCAAGATGATGAGGCTTCCCTGCTTCAGATGAGGGGTAATGCCTTCCACTGCTGCGGCGATATATGAAATATCCGGTTGATGACCTGGCGTTAGTGGTGTTGGTACACAGATGACAATGATATCCGCCTTGGCGACTGCTGCATAATCCGTTGTTGCCGTGAATAATCCGTTTGCAGTTAACGACTGCACCACTTGATCCTCAATACCGATCACATAGGAATCTCCCGCTCGAAGTCTCGCAACCTTGAGTGTATCAATATCAATACCATGTACTCGATAACCAGCCTGCGCCATCTCCACTGCCATCGGAAGCCCGACATAACCCAGCCCAATAACAGCAGCAAGAAGGGAGCGGTTGTGTATGCTGTCTTGCAATCCTTCCATCTCCAAGCGCTCCGCCTCCCTTCTATTAATCGATAAATCCGCCGGCACGCAAAAACTGAGCTATCGCTTGTTTGTTCATCATGGCAGTGTCTGAACGATATTCGGAAAGTGTGACACGAGGCAGGCTACTGTACTGATCTTGCAGGCGCTTGTCCGGTTCCTGCGGCAATATGACATAATATTGCTCATCATACTTATAGGTACGCGGTGATTCAAATGGTGAGATGAGCACTTCATGCAGCTTCTCGCCAGGGCGAATGCCTGTAACCTTATAGTCAAAGGACGGGCGACCCGCCTGCTCTAACATCACCGAGGCCAGATCGGTCATCTTGCAAGCTTTCATTTTCATCACAAATGTCTCTCCGCCTACCGCCGCCTCAGCCGCCTTAAGCAGTAGATGTATCGCTTCTGTGCGAGTCAGAAAAAAGCGAGTCATACCTTTGTCCGTAATGGTAAGCGACTTGCCCTCATCAATCTGCCGCCGGAACAATGGCACAACACTGCCGCTTGTTCCTAACACATTGCCACCGCGGATGCAGACAAATCGAGTATGCTCACTCAGCCCATTCGCACGGATCATCATCTTTTCACCGAGTGCCTTGGTCATGCCATATACGTTGATTGGATCGACCGCCTTATCGGTAGAAACATCAATCACCTTAGGAATCTTCATACGAATGGCCGCTTTAATGATATTCTGCGTGCCAATGACATTGGTCTTGAAGGCTTCATCTGGCTGGTCTTCACACACGGGTACATGCTTCAATGCGGCCAAATGAAAGAGAACATTCACATTCCGGCACGCTTCCTCTACTGCCCCATAATCCCGAATATCTCCGATGACAAAACGTAGCCTTGCATCATGACCAAAATCACGTTGCATCGCGATCTGAGCATACTCGTTACGCGACATGATGCGAATCTCAGCTGGATCCTGTTCCAGCAGTACCTCGGTCAGCTTCTGTCCCCAGGAGCCTGTTCCTCCAGTGATCAAAATAATCTGTCCTTTAATCATGCAAGAATGCCTCCTTCATTAGATCGTTAGATCATGAATTCACGTAATACCTGAGCCATTTCTTCTCGGCTTAAACGATCTTTGGGTGGTACCTTTTTGACTGATGTGTTGCTGCTATGCACGATATTGATATAATTGCGAGGTGCAAGCAGTTCGTGTGGCAGATCAATTACATTTCCGTGCGTTCCGCGGCCTGGCAGCTTCACCCGATAACCTGCAGCGTATTCCTCCGTCCGGTACAGGTAGACATAGAACTGCGGGGAACGATGAAACGCTGGTGCCATCTCATGATTCACACTATCCCACAGGTAGCCGTTCTGATTAATCAATGCCATCGTCTCCGGCTGTGGCTGAATATCGTACAACTGTTGAACGAAGGTACGGTGGTACAGATCATCCGAATCCAGACGTGCAATATAGATGTGTTCTGCCCCTTGTGCATAAGATAGAATGGCACGTACACTCTCGATGTTGGTTCCAAAGCGAATATTAGAAGGCAACGGCTCCTGTTCCGCAAGAATCTCTTGCATCAACTCTCCTGATTCCTTCGACAGCTTCACTACGGTAAGGAAATCCTGATTCGTCTGCGCCTTGAGGCAATGCAAGGTAAAAGTACGAAAGATGCTCATCCGTCGCTCTAGCCATTCTCTCGTTAACCGCTGCGGATCCATGCCATAATTGTTGAAGTTGATCTCAATAACGACTTTCCTAGACATAACATCCCTCCTTGTTTATGCGGACTTCTGGAACAACCTCTTCTGGTTGCCTTTGAACCATTTTCATAGTTTTGCAGCCTATGCCTTGCAGAAATAAATGGTTTGCGTTGCTGCATTCCATCTATCTTTCATAGCGTAATTCTCTTATCCGCCATCTCTACAACGTATGAAATAGAGGTAGAATCGGTCAGTACACTTGAACTACTTTTCACAAAATAGATTGATATACACCGCAGATTCGCCTTATATTGCGTGTTCAAAAAGAGCGGTTTTAAGTACCAAAAAGATGGGATGAAGGTAATCCCCTCATCAAAAGTGGACTTATGGAATAGCCTTTTACAGGTCGAACGTACAAAACGTTAGCGTAGCGGCTACATAGAATAGGTCAATAGAATACGAAGGAGGTTCAAATCTACGATGAATGCTATTTATCTTGAGACGGATGGTGTGCTTGATCAGCTCGAAGCAGCACTTGTAGAGCAGCGTCCTTTTTCTCTCGTTCGCGTGGGCGATGGCGAGAATATTGTCATGTCTCAGGAAACGGTCTGGACTGTGGAGCAGGTGCTTCAAGAGCGTTGGGCGATCAAGGCCAATTTAGGTCAAAAGGGACTTCGTCTCCCCGATTTTCAGCTCAGAGATCACGTCGCTGCTTCTATACAGAGAGCTAATCTTGTTGGGGTGTTGCCTCCAGGGGACATGACGATTAAAGCACCGGATTATCTCAAACGGCCGCTCACCGATATGGTATTTGCTCACTACGGTATCTCTCCAGCAATGACCTGCCATGCTTGTGTCAACCGTGAGCTTGTACAGATGCCTCGGTTCTGGTCCATGCTTGCTGGTAAACGGGTGCTGCTCGTGACTCGCGAGATCGATGCCCTTCGCGATCGGCTTGTTCAAGAACCGTATCATCTGCAGATCGCAGCAGCCCTTCCTTTCGATAACTGGGGTCAGACGGATGAAACGCTGCAATGGATCGTAACGAACCAGCATACGTTCGATGTCGCCCTGTTCTCCTGTGGCGTTAATGCGGTTGTTCTCGCTGAGCGCACAGCCGCTCTGGCAGGCAAAGTTGCTATTGATTTTGGCAAAGCAGGCAACATCATTCTGAAAGGACGTGCTAACTGAGCTTTCTTTTGGCTTCAATTTATTTCAATTCCTCTAATGTTGCTTCACACACAGACTAGATATAACTCAAAGAAAATCCCGGACTCCTACAATACTGGAGCCGGGATTTTCTTCTACGAGTATCACAGAGGAATTTCGGTACGTCATAGTTCAGTATTTCTGAATGAATCGGCAACTTCTCTCTTGGTAACCTTGCAGAAAACTAGTTGGTAGCGGCGATGCCATAGAACATCTCAGGCCCTGTTCTTGCTACGGTAGACACCCCTGATATAAACGATGTGTATACACTTTCCAGCGCGGGTGGTGCAGCCAAATCCTGTGCGGTAAAAGAATGAAATTCAGCGCCGCCTGTCTGTCCCACCGTACCTTCGGCACGATAGATAACAAAGAACGGATCATATACAGTACCTCGTACCAGTTCAACAACGAAGGTATCTCCCTCTTCTCCCGTTACACCAACCGTGCCATTCAGGGTGATAATGGGATTCGCAATACCTAAGGTTTGCAGCCCAATCGACCCGAACACTTCTGGTGATACGGATAAAGACGTGTTAGGCGATCCTACGCTTCCTGAATTCATTGAGGTTCTCATATCGAGAAATACACCCAAGAGTAACACCTCCAATGCAATGAGATATCCTATTCTATGAATCTCAACTCTCGTTCGATTGGATAAATAACAGTTTCTATACACCTATTTTTATTTGCACCCGGTTAATGGTATATTGAACTGCATAACGAAATGAACGGATCGTATGCACGCAAGCGGTACAGGCTGTTCAGAAGGAGATTATTAATTTATGAATACACGTAAACGTTCCACAGGCAATTCATCATCCAAAGGAAAGTCATCGAACCGCCCCTCAGCGGCACGTTCCCAGAGATCAGGTGCTGCATCTGCCGATTCATCAAGATCCTCTGCATCTACATCTCGTAATACAGCGGCTACGAACAAGCCACTAGCTGCCAAGTCTTCAACAACAGGCAACCAAGCAAGATCTACGAAAGCCAAATCATCAGGCGCATCGAAACGCTCTGGCAATTCCTATTATCGTAAACAAGAGCCGCCTCGCCAGTATCAAGTGACAGAGTCAGAAGAATTGCTGCCGTTCCTGCTTAAGCATTTGAAAGATGGTCGGAATGCCGTGAAGTCCATTTTGGGTCGTGGTCAGGTATCTGTGGATCAGAAGGTCGTGACGAAGTTCAACCTGGCGCTCACGCCGGGTCAGACTGTATCCATTAGCAAAGAAGGCGCTGTAGCTGCCCCTTCCATGACGGGTGTGATTATTTTGCATGAGGATAATGACATCATCGTCATTCGTAAGGAAGCTGGTCTATTATCCATCGCCGCTGACCGAAGCAACGACCTTACAGCTTACCGCCAGTTGATGGAGCATGTGCGCCGTACGAATCCAAACAATCGGATATTTGTCGTGCATCGTCTGGATCGGGATACATCTGGCGTGATGATGTTTGCCAAAAGTGAAGAGGTACAGCAGAAGCTGCAAAACAACTGGAAAGATAATGTACAGGATCGCGTCTATGTTGCTCTAGTTGAAGGTGCTGTGAGCAAAGAGGAAGGTACGATCTCTTCCTGGCTGAAGGAAACCAAAACGCTGAAAATGTACTCAAGTCCACGTCCGAACGATGGACAACACGCTATAACACACTACAAGCGTCTTAAATCCAATCGTGAGTTTTCTCTGCTTGAAGTTCGATTGGAAACAGGACGCAAAAATCAGATTCGTGTGCACATGGAAGACCTCGGACATCCAATTGCAGGGGACAAAAAGTACGGTGCGCGCACGAGAGACCTCGGACGCCTTGGACTTCATGCACGCGTGCTCTCGTTTATCCACCCAACAACCGATAAGCTAATGACATTCGAGACGGATATTCCGAAGCAATTCCTGCATCCTTTCCGTGCAGATAACGCAACCGCGGAGTAACCGAAGCTCTCGGGTACGGAGTCGCGCTGAAAGGAGCAACCGATGCTGAAAAACTTGCTGATTACCGGTTATCGGGCACATGAACTGCAGATTTTTGGACAGAAGCATGAGGGCATTCCTTATATCAAAAAAGCCATTGCCTCCCGCCTCACGCCGCTTGTCGAGGATGGGCTGGAATGGGTGCTAACTCCAGGGCAATATGGGGTGGATCTGTGGGCCTGTGAAGTTGTGCTGGAGTTGAAGGAGACATTCCCTGATCTGAAATTGTCGATCATCACTGCCTTTCAGAACCCAGAGGAACAATGGAAGGAAGATAAGCAAGAGTATTATCGCTCCATTCTGCAAGGGGTTGATTACTATGCTGCTATTAGTCGGCAACCGTATGTTGGCCCTTGGCAGTTCACAGCCCGGGATGATCTTCTGCTACGCAAAAGCGACGGTTTATTGCTTGTGTATGATGAGGATGCCGGCGAAGGCAGTCCACGCTTTGTGAAGGAAAAGGCGATTAAGAAACAGCAGAATGAAGACTATACCATCATCAGCGTAACGTCGGAGGATATTCAATCCATCGCTGAGGATGAACGGATGAATGATGTGCAGCATTACGAAGATACTTCCTTCTGAATCATTGTTGTATGGATGTAAAAAGGGCTATCCCATGAGTCATATAAATGACTGGGGATGGCCCTTTTTGTGTTTTATTAAAAGGGATTCTCTCCTTTAACAAATGGAACAAAAATAACATACAAAGAGCCCATTAGAAAAGCCCAGAAAATCAACGATTTGAAGCGTTTCCTGAAGAAATCAGCATTCTTTTTTATACATAGCGCACAAATGAGTGTATAAAGGAAAAACAAAAAATATGAGACCCCAAACCAGTTAACCCATACGTTCCCCATAAAAGGAATATTGAAACGCTCATAAATATTTCTCAAAACATTTTCTGTAACAATGAAGCCAATAACCAAAAATCCTATGAATTCCATATAGATTATCATTTGCTTTTTCCAAATGGACATTCCCCTCATCTCCTATTTATCCTGATTCATCTATCTATCCGAAATATTGAAGAATTAACTGGTATAGCGCTACAGAGAGTCCTAATAGACTCGCTTTCATTTTAGACGGATGGTATCTGCTGTTACCCCCAGACAAATATAATAAGATCAATAGAAATCCCATAGGTAGCGATAACTGAAAGAAGCCTTCGGTTGTAGCATGAGAATAGATTGGTGTAGTAAACGTACTGATCCAAAAGTAAAAGAAAATGGTAAAACGTCTTGTTTCTAATTGTCTGCTCCATCTTACTAACAGGAATATAATAATGACCATGATCATTGAAATGAGTAATGGTGGGAGAACAATAGTAACGCTCCCTAAGCTGAATTCCATGTGGCATAGCCCTCCTCTTCATCAGTAATCGCCTCGTACATCTCCATCAAGAATCACGTTTCACAATCAAAAGGTTAATATTACCAAAGGAATGGATGAATGTAAAAAAAGAGAATTAGATACTGTGAAGCAACGAACCGGGTTACTAGGGTATCTGTCGTAGTCATGCCAGGCTGTAAAAGCCTTGAATGGCTTACTCATGTTTTTTTGGCAGCAATATGGGTATAAGTAGTATTAAAACTGCGATTACTATGTCGTATGGATAAAGGGGAACTGCAGCCATGACATTAACTCCCGAGCAGCGCATTCAACTGCACGGATTCAACAACCTGACCAAATCGCTGAGCTTTAACATGTACGATATCTGTTACACCAAAACCAAAGATGAACGTGAGGCTTATATTGAATATATTGATGAACAGTATAATGCGGCTCGATTAAGCAAAATTCTCAGAAATGTATCCGACATTATTGGTGCACACGTTCTGAATGTGGCGCAGCAAGATTACGTTCCACAAGGCGCTAGTGTAACCATGCTCGTATCCGAAGGGCCGATCGTGGAAATTCCGGAGGAATCGTTCGATGAATCCCCCGGGCCGTTGCCCGATAACGTCGTGATGCAGCTGGATAAAAGCCATATTACGGTTCATACGTACCCGGAATTTCATCCAAGCGAAGGAATTAGTACGTTCCGTGCCGATATAGACGTGTCCACTTGCGGGGAAATCTCGCCCCTCAAAGCGCTGAACTATCTCATTCATTCCTTCGACACAGACATTATGACGATGGATTACCGTGTGCGTGGATTTACTCGTGATACAAGTGGACGCAAGCTGTTCATCGATCATGAGATTGGTTCCATCCAGAATTACATTCCGGATGAGATTAAGAGCAGCTTTGATATGATTGATGTGAACGTCTATCAGGAGAACATTTTCCACACCAAGTGTAAGCTCCGGGAATTCGATCTGGATAACTATCTCTTTGGGTACACCAAGGATAAGCTGAGCAAGGCAGAACAACATGAAATTACGGAGTGGCTGAAGCTGGAAATGGACGAGATCTATTATGGCAAAAACATTAACCGTCCTACTCCATGACTGAACTTCAAAGGTGACTGACACCTTTGTCATAAGGTGGGACAATGCGTGCTGGGACTGCATACGGTGCGAAAATACAACATTCCTAGCGTCGTTGCGGTAACAATCTATGTAACCCATTAATCAACGTTAAAAGTACTATTTACAGACAAGCAGTCATGCCAGTAAGGTTCTTCACTTCGTGAGAGCCTTTGGCATACGCTTGTCTTTTCGTCATTTGTTGACATGAC
The DNA here is from genome assembly GCF_003268635.1 of Paenibacillus sp. DCT19. Lineage (NCBI taxonomy): Bacteria > Bacillati > Bacillota > Bacilli > Caryophanales > Paenibacillaceae > Paenibacillus > Paenibacillus sp. DCT19. The sequence goes on along the minus strand of NZ_CP029639.1, from coordinate 1,702,612 downwards.
GCAACATATTTTCTTATTATAGGAGTAACGGTATTACTTTGCAGTGAAGGAGAATGAGCCGTGATCGAAACGAACACTTCCAAGCGTAACGAATCGCTGTTACAAGTATTAACCACCCGGCATAATGTAACTGCTAACAACATTGCCAATGCGGACACACCGAATTATAAGAAGAAGTCGGTAGAGTTCCAAGAAGAACTCAGACGCATCGTTGAGCAAGGCAACACAGATAATTTGGATTTACACCGGACTCATCCGAAACATTTTCCAGTTAGCACTCCTGGTCCTGTCGTACCCTACCGCATTGTAGAGGACAACAACACAACGATGAACAACAACGGCAATAACGTTGACATTGACAAGGAAATGTCGAATCTTGCGGAGAATCAATTGATGTACAATTACATGGTCGATCGAGTAAGTGGACACTATAAAAAGATAAAGAACCTTCTAAATGATCTGAAATAACGCAAGACTCCGCAGCCCGTAGGCTGCTTTTTTTTATTTGGCATAGCAAGTACATAACCGCGAATAAGCACATACTCGCAAAACGAACGGATTATTGAATTGAATTGTGAATCAGGTATTCCATTTTTCGGATCTGGGCTCATTCGTAGTATAATGATAACTAATGAACGATTTCATATCGATAAAAGAGGTGCAACATGGCTCCACTTCATTTTAATCATTTTCAAGGCTCCAAGGTTCGACTGGCAGCACCCTGCCCGGAAGATTGTATGCGGTTATCCCGTTTCACAGACGATTATGGCTATCTACGTAATCTAGATACAGACATTGCAGTACCGCTAACGCCGGATGAAACAGGTTCTTCTTCTGTCCGCAGAGATAATGGATTTGAGTTTTCCTTGCGTACGCTAGAGGATAATCGATATATTGGCTTCACCGCTCTCTACCGAATCGAATGGAATAATCGCTCCGCGCGTCTGGCCATTGCTATCGGCGATGCGAAGGATCGTGGCAAAGGCTACGGTAGTGATGCGCTTGCCCTGATCATGCGTTATGGCTTCCATGAATTGAATCTGAACCGGATTGCACTGGAAGTGATTGAGTATAACGAGTCTGCCATGCAGGCATATCTAAAAGCTGGATTTCAGGTAGAAGGACGTCAGTGTTCAGCCGTATTACGAGATGGAAGGCACTATGACCTCATCTCTATGAGTATCCTTGCAGAGGAATGGTCAAGACAGACGGAACTGCCCCTATCTTTTCAGTCTACTCGTGCGAATGTCTCAAACGAAACGTCAGTTAACATAGATCAATTTCAACGCGCTGCCTCCGTCTCTACTTCTGGTTCTGGTGATGCATCCGAGCCCTCCCTGTCCACTACGAGTGAAAACGCCACTGTTCAACCTCGCATTGGCGTAGGTGCGGTCATTGTTAATGATCGTAGAGAAGTACTACTTGTCTGGCGCAACCGTGAACCAGAGCAATTCACCTGGAGCATACCCGGAGGTAAAATCGACCCTTACGAGTCTGCTGAAACAGCAGTTATTCGGGAGATTAAGGAAGAAGTCAATCTAGATATCGCCATCGACCGATTGCTCTGCACAGCAGAGACGATTCAGCCTGACCAGCAGGAGCATTGGATTTCTCTTCTCTACTCCACACGGATTATTGGAGGTATCGCTCGGAATCTTGAAGAAGGCGGAGCCATCGGTGAGATCGGATGGTTCCCGCTGGATGATCTACCATCTCCACTCGCTTGCTTCGCTGTTCCTGGTCTTGATGCTGTGAAGAAAATGTATTTCGGAGAATGATTGGAGGCCTGCCACTTGGAACATGAAGAACAGATTAACGAACTATTTAAAGCTAGTCAGAACGGGGATGTTGTCAAAATAAAAACATTACTCGCCTCTCTGCCTGATCTCGCCAATACGGAAAACAATGATGGGCTCACCCCGCTTGGGTACGCCGCGCATTATGGACAAGCCGAAGCGGTGCGTATTCTTCTAGCGCATGGAGCAGATGTTAACGTTGTTTCTCATTCAAAAATCTCATTTATCCCGTCCAATACTGCCCTGCACGCCGCACTTGCAGGGGAACGGTCGGTGGAGGTTGTCCGTTTATTACTAGAACACGGTGCATCGACGAATATCCTTGATAGTGACGGTCAGAATGCTCTTCACTCTGCTGCGTTCCATACCGATCAAGCAGAACTGATTCAGCTTCTCCTACAGCATGGAGCTGATCCATCAGCCCTCTCCGATGCAGGACAGACCGCGCTGGATATTGCACTGAACAAAGGCAATCCTTCAACAGCTAAATGTCTGAGAGATGCCCTTGCAGCAAAGTCCTAATTGTTACTCACATATGTCGAAACCCGTTTAACCGCTAGGCTCCTTAGCTGTGTCATGGAGTTTAGCGGTTATTTATTTTGAGCGAACGGCTCAATCAAACGAATTAATATTTTTTTGGAAAATTCAAGAACCGTTTGGCGATCTGCGCCGTCTAATACGCAATACACCCACGAAAGGAGGAGCCATGTGACCCTGCCGAGCTTACCGTTGCCGCACAACAAGGGGATGCCGAAGCTTTTGCAGTCTTAATGGAAATGCATCAGAGCCGATTATATCGAATCGCCTATGCGTATCTGCATAACGAAGCCGATGCACTGGAAGCGATACAGGAATCCACCTATAGAGCCTTTCGCAAGGTCAAAAAGTTAAAAGAGCCGTCCTACTTCGGCACCTGGTTAATCCGCATTCTCCTCAATTATTGTGCCGATGAACGCAAACGCAAAAGCCGATTCAGCCAGATTACCGATATTCAGGAATCCAGTAGCTGGGATCAACCCGAAGACCCTGACTTGGCTGCTGCCGTATCTTCATTGGATCGAGATTGCAAACAGATTATTATCCTGAGTTATTTTGAAGGTTTCTCGTTAACAGAAGTTGCAGAAATTCTTGAAATTCCGACTGGCACCGTAAAATCACGACTGCATCGAGCACTCGGGCAGCTCCGTGACCAACTAGGAACGAAAGGAGATACATAATATGTCTGATGAAATGAACCCTGTAGAAGACCTTGAAGAACGACTTCATCGTCGCAAATTAGAATATGATGCCCTGTCCGTACCCGAAGCCGCCACGCAGCAGGCTGTGCAAGCTGGCATTCGTAAAGCTACGCGCCAGCGTAAATCCCGGCTTCGCTGGAAAATGAGCTCCGTGTCAGCCGCTGTGATCATTCTTATTTTTACCGGGTGTATCCGGGTGTCCCCTGCTTTTGCTTCGTTCGTAGAGCAATTGCCCGGTATGGATGGAATTGTGAGTCTTATTCGTCAGGACAAAGGACTGATGATGGCAATCGATCAATCCCTATTACAGAAGGTGGGTATCACTGACGAGCATAATGGTTCTTCTGTGACTATTGAAGGGATTATTACGGATGAGTCACGCATGGTTATTTTCTATACGATGAAAGGCATTCAAAGCCCAGATAACCATATGTACGATATCAAATTATTAGATAAAAACGGTGAGGATCTTCCCGTTGGATTTAGTTATTCGTACCCTAATCCAACATCAGACGAGGATATCTATGAGAATATGATCAATGTTTCCTTTACCGAATCTCTACCTCCACGAGAGTTAACCGTAGTGTTTAAAGAAAGAAAAGAAGCTGACGCAAACGAGTGGAGAATTACATTTCCCGTCGATCACAGCTTAACCCAAGGCATGAAAAGGGTTATCCCTGTTAACGAAACCTTAGTTGTAGATGGTCAGCAAATTAATGTAAACCAAGCTACGTTATATCCAACTCGGCTTGTGCTGGACATGACCTATGATCCGAAGAATACCAAAAAGATATTTGGCATTGATGATCTACAGCTCGTGGATGAGCAAGGTAGAGTATGGACAACAAAAGAAGCATCGCTTCCCGAGGATGGGATGTCTGCTTTCTTCGAAAGTATGTATTTCTCTATTCCAAAAAAACTGACCTTACATGCGTCTGGGATTAGAGCCGTGGACAAAGATAAACTGCACATTCAAATTGATCCAACATCGGGTAAGATCGAGGGTGGTCCACAGAATTTGAAATTCCTTAAGAAAGAAATTAAAGGTAATGATATGATACTGCACTTCAATATTACAGATTCTGAGAATGCCAACTCAGGTTTGTCATTTACCAATATTAAGGATAACAAAGGAAAGGCGTTTGAGATTAAAGGAGTTAGCTGGTATCCGTCCGATGCTGAAGCATCTATTACCATCGAGAATGGTGCTTCTGCCCAAGGCGCTCTGGATATGGAGTTATTCTCATACCCGGTACTAAGCCCATCACCGTTCTCAGTTGATATTCCGGTGAATCCATAGGTTCATTGATACTGATCTAGAAACTTAGCTACTTCATCGGAAGTCATTGCATTGATGATCTGTGAAGATGGGAGCACCTATCTTGACCTCTCCGTTGGCGTATTTATGGAATAATGCTGGTGTAGTCACCTTTTATAGGCAGGTGCATACCTTGAAGTAAGAAGTTTACTCGAAGGAAGGGTTGTGCATCATGTCTGAGTCTACATCTACACCGTCGACACGCGTCGTCTATCAGGCGAATACACCTATGCTTCAATCCGTACACAGCGTGCGGAATATGATTCATCATACAGCTCGGCAACATATTGGTAAGAAGGTTCAAGTTCAGAATATCGACGGTCAAGTATGGGAAGGTGTTGTCATTAGCGCAGACCGGGGGATATTATATCTTCAAGTTACGCCGATGCATGGCTATCCTGAGCCACGAGCTTTGTTTGGCCCAACGATTTTGCCATTAGTGCTGTATGAGCTGTTAGTCATTACTTTGTTGATGTAACAGTTCAACTTTTGAAGTTTCATCTGTAATTTGAATTCATGTTCAAAGTTTAACATGGCTCCGTTTCGGCCCTACGGGTATTGAAGCGGAGCCTTTCCATTAGTTTATCGTGTAAATTCGTGCTGCTTATAAAGGTGTTCACCCATTCGTGCAGTATGTTTCCGTCCTCTCGTGTGAAATATGATACAATGGTGTCGGCTTAAGCCCTATCTTATAAGAAACGGAGTATGATCCGGTTGAAATACATACCGCATGACCCTCCCCCCATCCCTCAGCCTGAGACGGAATTGGCGGGGAATAGTACAGCAGCATCAGAACAATCGCGCGTGATTGCCACTTGTCTGCTCGCAGGAAAAATCATGCTACAGAGCGGTGGGGAAACTTACCGTGTAGAAGATACGATGAAACGTATGGCTGCTGCGCTTGGATTACCCCATTCGCATAGTTATGTTGTGCCTACAGGCATTTTTTTCTCAGTGGATGCAACTGAACCGGCCAAACTCATTCGCATTTCCGAACGAACAACGGATCTGCACAAGGTATCCGAGGTGAATGCCATATCACGGCGAATTGGGCAAGGTGAGTTATCTGCCATCGATGCCTACGGATTGTTACAACAAATCGAAGGACAGCCCTCCTCGTACTCCTTTGCCGTGCAGCTTACGGCTGCTGCATTATCTAGCGGCTGTTTTACGATTATGTTTGGCGGAGGCTGGAGTGATTTTATCCCGCACTGATCTGCGGCGGCACCGGTTATGCAGCAGTGATTGCCTTTCACCGACTGGTGCTGGTCAAATTCTTTGCCGAGCTAACGGCTTCATTTTTGATCGGTATACTGGCACTGTTGCTGGTCTATCTTGGCTTAGGCCACGAGTTGGACAAAATCATTATCGGCTCTGTCATGCCGCTCGTACCTGGATTACTTATCACCAACGCTGTCCGGGATTTAATGGCGGGTCATCTCGTGTCTGGGTTATCTAAGGGAGCCGAGGCATTTCTAACCGCGTTTGCCATCGGCACCGGTATAGCCGTTGTATTTTCACTTTTTATGTAAGACGAAGGAGTGCAGATGATGCTTCATTTTATAGAGCAAGCCTTGACCAGCTTTGTTGCTTCGGCAGCGTTTGGAATTATCTTCAACGCCCCGCGGCGAATGTTGTTACACGGTGGCTTTGTCGGTATGATTGGTTGGATCATTTATGTGGTGCTGGAGTATGCAGCCGATGCAGTTCCTGCTACACTTGCTGCCACGATTGCAGTTGGTGTGATCAGTCAGTTATTCTCCCGGATGTTCCGTTCACCTGTCATTATTTTCAGTGTAGCCGGTATTATCCCCTCGTACCAGGTGGACTGGCCTACAATGCGATGCGTAGCTTTGTGCAGAATGATTATAATGCCGCCGTAGAGCTTGCCGCCAAAGCACTCATGTTATCCGGCGCCATCGCCGTTGGACTGGTATTGTCCGAGGTGCTGAATCAGATGATTCGACGTACACCACAGTTATTCCGAACTAAATCCTAAAAGCACCAATGTTGTAGCAACAACCTAGTTAGGTTAGATTTGTTACAATAAAAAAACCAGGAACATTACTGCTCAACACTCCGTTGATAAATTGTTCTCCTCTTAGAGGTCGCCTGTTCCCCCTAAATTATTGATTTAAAGGTCGTTCAAATAAGTCTTCAGCTGAACTCGCACTTTTAGTTTGAACAGATAAAATTCAGGGATACAGGCGAAGCTTATGCTCCTGATGTAACTTTCTGCTCGAGTACTTTCAGGAGAAACCAATTCTCGAAAGTTCGCTTTCTTCCAGAAAGCTCTTCACCTCTTCGCATTTCTCTATGGCAACGCACGCTTCATGACCGATGCAAACAAATTCGCCGCTGCTCCACTACTCGCTTGCATATAATGTTCTACATCCGTATGATCAAACCCCATCCACACCGCTGCAGTCCACTTATTCGTATAACCTACAAACCATAGATCCCTATTCGCTGCTTTCTTCACGCCAGATAGTGCAGCCTGTGTTGTGCCTGTTTTCCCCGCTACCTGGTATCCATGTAATTGCGCCTTGCTTCCGGTGCCCTGACTAACTACATTCTGTAGCATGGTGGTCATTACGCTGGCTGTATTGGGAGAAATGACCTGCTTATTCTCAGCCTTACGTACATATATGATCCGTCCCTGTGCATCGGTAATTTCTCGAATAAGGTGTGCGGTATTGAATCTTCCTTGGTTCGCAAATACGGTGTAAGCCTGAGCCATCTTCAAAGGAGATACCCCTGATGCAATCCCCCAAGAGCACTCGACAAATGAAGATCTTCTTGACCCAGCTCAATTCCCAAATGCGCAGCAAACTGGCGAGCACGCTGCATCCCAGTCTCGTTTAGCAACCATACTGCCGGTGCATTCACTGACTTGCGGAGTGCTTCAATCATCGTGATTGAACCTTGATAACGTCCTCCCAGATTACTCGGTTGATAGCTACCATATCGCACTCGTTTGTCCTGTAAGATGCTGTTTGCATTGAATTTCCCCGATTCCAGCGCTGGCCCATACGCAATAATAGGTTTAAATGCCGAGCCAGGCTGCCGGGCGTCTCTAGTGGCGCGATTCATGTCACCTCGTTGAGGGCTGCGTCCACCCATCATCGCTTTCACTTCTCCATTTCGTTGATCGATAATGACCATGCTTGCCTGAACACGTTCATCGGCACGGTCATCTGTGAAGTGAGTAGATTGGCGAAACTCCTCTTCCATCGCTGCTTGGGCACGACTGTTCAATCCAGTATGAATGACCCAGCCTGAAGATTGAATATCCGCTACACTTTTTCCAGTTAACTGCGAGGCCTCCTGTATGACCGCATCTATAGCAGAAGCGTAAGCAGGCTGGGGTGCAGACGAATTCATTGAAGCTGTAGTAGCCGGAGGCACATAATCCACTTTGCGGGCTTCCTTCATTTGTTTTCTCGTAATTATTCCTTGTTCATGCATAAGTGTGAGCACTACCGCACGGCGATCCTTGGATAAACCTGCGTCATCTATAGGATTATAGATGGACGGTCCTTTAGGAATCCCTGCTAGCGTGGCGACCTGCCAAAGCTCTAATTGACGCAGATCCTTAATGCCAAAATAACGCCAAGCCGCTGCCTTTACGCCATGTTGCCCCTGTCCCATGTAAATCTGATTCAGATACGACTCCAGAATGTCATCCTTTGCATATTTTTTCTCTATCGCCATGGCGATGGACATTTCATTCAATTTGCGCACCCATGTTTTGTCTCCATTCAGATATAGGTTTCTGGCTAGCTGCTGCGTAATAGAGCTTCCTCCCTGACTCAGATCAAGGTTAATCACATCCTGTACCACCGCTCTCCCAATACCGATGTAGTCCAATCCATCGTGCTTATAGAAGCGTCGATCCTCAGTAGCTAGAAAAGCTTGCTTCAAAATATCCGGCATTTCGCTTAGGTCGGCATGAACTGCATAGCCATTTTTACCAGCTTGTAGCCGGGTTATTTCTGCTCCCTCTGAATTCAGAATGGTCGTTGAGGATATTTTGGAAGTTATGACAGGATGACTTCGGATCATACGTTCACCATAGATCACCATGTACATGTATCCAATGAATAACATCATCACGATAACGACAGATGCATCAAAAGCAACATATATGCCCCGTTTCACTTTATAATTGAGCTTCAGTCTTCGCCGTAATCCGAGTACTCCCTTTGCAGTGGAGTCTTCTAGTCTAGATAATTTCTCTCGCATGATCGGTGCATGCTCTCGCGTACTCATTTCGGAATTTTTTTCTGCATGTCGATTAGAACTCGCCTTGGGTATCATCTCAAATTTCAATGTTAATCCCCCTTGCTCACCCGCTGTTGCAACGCTGCAATATCGAGGGCTTGTTGAAGGTTTAATGTTTTCTGATACGTCAATCGAACCCAATGTTGGAGCTCAGCTTCATCCCGGTACCGTCCTTCGATAATGGTTTCAAGAGAAGCGAGAATGCTATAGATGGTAAGTTTCACAGGTAAGTCTACCTCTACTACGGCGTTAGTTTGGACGTTTGCGATATGCTCATTGCTGGTTATCTGTTTCTGATTCCAGTCATCCTCGCTTTCACGCCCTGATCCATTCATTCGCTCCTGTTCCCTCTGAAAGGCAATCTCGTTCAGCTGAGCAGCAATCTGGCGCAGTTCTCCACCACTCAGAACCTCAACGCGTGCCCCCGTCTCCCCATTCGCTAAAGCATGGGTCATTTGGGAAATACGCTGAAGGTCATCCGACATTTTCTGTGATCGAATCCAGAAGAATGTTAAGAATAAAGCTGCTCCGACGACGATCACGATGGGACGAGTCCCAATATGATGAATTCCCCAGCGAATGAGCTGAGGTAACCATGACGTGCCCCCGGCAGATAGGTGATTAAGCACGAATCGTAACATTTGATAAACGACAAAAAGGAGCACCGCGCTAAGCAGCGCACTTGCTCCACAGATGTATATGTATCGCGATCTAACCGTACGTAGTAATGAATTCATATCGGTATCCTCCTCAATGTAGATATCTAACTTCGATCATTGAGTTTAGGATACCGTGTACTTCTTAATAAAAATGTAATTAACTTCTTATCATTTCCTTAACATGCGTTAAACTAATCACCCTCATACGATTGTGCTATATAAATTGAATTAAAGAATGGTTACACTTGCCACTTCGATGACAGAATAACCTTCCGATCGCTGTTATCCCCAGATTTTTTTGATTTCCTTTTCCAAAGGTAAAATCCAGGGATAAAGGCGAACGCTCCGCTTCTCCATGTTATTTCTGTCCTCTCCGTTCTCGTGTATATGTTTAGTTCAATTTATATAGAAGCTACAAGCACATTTAACATAGCTAAAATTGTACAGTTCATCTAAGAACGGGGAGCATGAATGTCTGCTGACTGAGCACTTGCAAGTGGCGAGGCTATTGGAAAGCGAGTCACAAAATCGGTTCTACCGTTATCGCTATATGCCGCGATCGTGCCGTGATGTAGCTCTATCATGGATTTGGCAATGGCCAGCCCAAGACCAGTACCTCCTGTTTCGCGGGAGCGAGACTTGTCCACCCGATAGAATCGGTCAAATAAATAAGGCAAATCCTGTGCTGGGATCGGGTCACCGTAATTGCTAATTCGCACGACAGCTTCTTGTCCTTCGAGACCAAGTCCAATCTCCATAACCTTTCCTTTGGAGCCATAACGAACGGCATTACTAAATAGGTTCTCATATGCACGCACTAATTCTCCCGGTGCAGCCTCAATCCATAATGGTTCCTGTCCACCGACAAACGTATACGTCATGCCTGCCTCTTCTAACATAGGTGTGAATTCCTCGGCAAGCTGCATCAGAAACGAGTTTAGATTCAGTGTGGTCATAGATAAAGGCAGATTCCCACCACTTACCCGGGTATATTCAAATAAATCATCAATGAGCTTCCTTAACGTCAGGGACTTCTCATAAGCAATACTAACGTAATAACGCATTTCAATCTCATCCTGGTAACGATCCTTCTCGATGTATTCCAGAAACCCAAGAATCGAAGTTAATGGCGTTCTTAGATCATGAGATACACCTGTAATCAGATCATTTTTGGCGGCAACTGCATTCCGTTCCTCTTCCAGCGATATTTGCAATTGCTCTGCCATCTGATTGATGCTGGCCGCAACTACGCCGAATTCGTCAGATGACTTCACTTCAATTCGATGCGATAGCTCCCCTTGGCAACCTCTTGTATTCCCGCTGTGATTTCATTCAAAACCATGATCGTCCTGCGTGTGAACAAGAAAAAGAACAGTACAAACCCCAAAATGCCAATCACCATCATCAAAGGTATAGATCCAATGTTGTTGATTAGCCATCGCACTGCCCGTGCAGGAATTGAATAATTGGGATAGGTCTGTGCTGCCAGGATCGATTGAACAACCTTGCTGCCCCCATACAAAATAGCCGCTGTCAGTATGCCGCTCAGCAGAAATGCATAGATAAATTTCCAACGAACTGTATTAATCAATGTTGAATTCATCTCAGGTACTCCCTGTTCAGGTCTTTGGCAGTGGTTTAATACTGCTCATGCAATTGCTCATTACGGCTTAACCATCTTGTAGCCTACACCCCACACGGTCTGTATGAACTTCGGATGTTTGCTGTCCATCTCGATCTTCTCACGAATCTTGCGTATATGCACCATAACGGTGTTGTTCGACTCCATGAACTCTTCCTTCCAGACCTGTTGGTAGATCTGCTCCATACTCAGCACGGAACCCTGATGACGAGCCAACAGCTCCAGAATCGCGAATTCGCGGGGAGTTAGCCGAACCGACTGCTCATCCACCCACACTTCATGTGTATCTGTATTAATGACAAGATCATCAATGACTAGCTCATGCTCCGTTTTCTCCCGACCTTCATTAAACGTATGGTACCTACGAAGCTGAGATTTCGCCCTAGCGACAAGTTCAAGTGGGTTAAACGGCTTGGTCACATAATCGTCAGCTCCGATGCTAAGCCCTGTTATTTTGTCCATATCCATGCTTTTGGCAGACAGCATAATGATTGGCATCTTCTGTTCTTCCCTGATCTTCATGCACGCTTCAATGCCGTCCATATTCGGCATCATGACATCGAGGATAATGAGGTCAACCCGCTCATTCTTCAATTGTGCAAGGGCTTCAATACCATCATGTGCTGTAAGCACGCGATAACCTTCATTGCCAAAATAAATCTCCATGAGTTTAATAATCTCCTGCTCATCATCCACAAGCAGAATAGTTGCTGGATGTGCCACGGCATTGTTCCTTTCCATTCTGTCCCGAATCAGTAATTCTTCACATTATACCATCTAGGAATCAATCTGCGAAAATCATCATGGTCCTCCCGAACTCGCTCAACCTTAGCCATCATATCCTCCGTTTCTTCTGGCTTCACTTGTTGAATCCAGACCACAGAAGATATAAGTGCCATTGCCATATACAGAGAATACATTCGCCAGAAGAGTTCATCCGGATCTCCCCCGTTGAAGTACCCCTGAATCTGTCCAATCGAATATGGCGTACTTGTCTCCGAAGCAAATAGACCCAGCTTAAGAAACTCATGAACTGGATCACCCTGATCATAACGATTAAAATCAATAACTCCCGCGAACCTTTCGTCCTTCACGATCAGATTCCCTGGATGAAAGTCATCATGCTGAAATCGATCAGGACGGTTCTTCATGTACTTCATATTCTCTTCAATAAATGCAAATATAGCCTGATCATGCTGCATACGAACAGGGCAATGATGATATTTATCTACGTAGCGCTGATGCTTCTTACTCTTACGTGCATACCAGGATTCTGCAGGCTCTTCGATCTGCAATTCATGCATACGTTGCAGTTGTTCTCCTGCTTCAATCCCAATGCTCCACTGCTTCTGTTCATCCATTCGAGGCAGAACCTCTTCCGCATCTTCCCCTCGATGTAGCTCAGAAGCATATACCCTTGTTGCTCGTTCAGTTGACCTATACCAATCGCTTGTGGGCAACGAACTCCCTCCGGTGTAATTCAGCAATGATCCGGTACTCTGTCTGCTTCGCAGGATGCTGAGACCATCCATAAGTCCGCAACAAGCAGCTTTCTCCTCCAGACCGTTGGACTTTAAATTTCGAATCAGTCGAATAGCCTTTGTGGATTGGTTCAATCATCGAAGCCCCCTGTAGTTCAGGAATCTTCGCCATCATCTCTTGCAAAATATCATATGTATCCTGCTTATCCATCTTGCAACCCTCCGTTGGTTAACGATTTGCATTTCTTCCCGCACACCAAATAAACTTCATGTGTGCCTGAGAGATACCTCGCCGGTGAGTGTCTACGTTTCCCTTGAAGAAGCTTATCTTCCGTATTCGACCTTACCTTCTATGTATTCGATGATTCACAAAATGTATCCTTCATTTGTCATGCATTGGATCGCACTAACCTTTAATCTATTCAAATAACTTCACCTTGAGGTCTTTTCCCGTCATGTTGAGCATCGTATACAACTGCCCCCTGTGATGGTATACATGCCCCATAATTTCTAGCAACCATTCCAGCCGGCTATACGAAGCACCCCAATACGAATCAGTCACTTGCAACAGTTCCTCTGTATTAAACTGCCTATACCGCTGATACAGGTACATCTGATTGTCCACGAGAGCTTGCTTGATCTGACATAAAGTAAGTGGATTGTTCTGTTCGTAAAAGGCAGCCATATCCTCTTCGGACGCGCCTTCTGATATGTATACATCCGCTCGGCAAATGACCGATAGATGGGATAGCAACTCTCCAACAGGTCTCTTGCCTTCAATGGGAGTTAACTTTAAATCTTGCTCAGACAGCTGGTCACATATATCAATAAGTGAAGTCACTGCCACGTCGATATGTTTAAATGCAGATTGAATCAACAGCTACACTTCCTTTTCGTTCCATTATACAGAACATATGATCGGTTTACAACCAACATATTCCTCCTTCATATATAAACCACTGTTAGAGGAAATCTAACAATCACAAATAAAAAAAAGCCCCTCTACCCTCTAATAGACGGGTTTCGGGACATTTTGTTGCTTATAAAGGTTGTTTAAAAAGTCCGCTTTTAATTCAGTATTGAAAATACCGACCTTTTGAACACACAATTATATTTCGTTTCTTTCAGAGAATTTCCTATTTGAATTGCACGCTTATTAATTAAGAATAAATACGATTCTGCCTCAGCTAGAATATAAAGAGCAATACGTTTGATCGAAACGACCTGCCAACAGATCAGACTTGCGAATGAAAAATTGCAATTCTCCGCAATCCCACCACTGGAAACCAATTTCGTCATGTGTATCAATCTTCAACAGTAGCAGTGTATCCTCAAGTTCTTGCAGAGCTCGGCTATGATCACCACCGTAATGTGCGGTTAGCTTATCCTCACATGCCTTTTCGTCATAACCATACTCTTCACCAGTCGCAATCTGGAGCAGCGCTTGATGTTCGGCATCCGGATGCTGACCATCTGGATAACCGAACATACCGCCCCAGTTCTTCGAACTCGGATGATTCCAATGCGATTCAAAGTCCAGATATCGGTCATACAGGTCAATATTCGCTTCACCTTCTTGCTGGTCTGCAGGTTGTGTAACAACCGCTGCACTCAGCGCATTAGAGTCAACATATGCATATGTAGGAAACTCAAGGTTCGGCAGTACAGTTACGGCATGACCTACAAAATCAGCTTCATCTAGAGCTGTGCTGCCTTCCGGTTCACGTTTTACCAAGTGACGAGCATCTGGCTCAAATATCACACGATGTTCAATATTATAAGCGGGTTCATCCACACCAACGAAGAAGTACAGCATCCCTCGCTCCGGCAAACTTCCACGCCCATCATTTGGTGTATAAGGCGACAGATCCACAAGGTTCAACTGTGCCAAAAAAGTCATCGGTACACCTTCCTGCGTCACAGGCCATTCCAGTTTCTCAGGCAGATCAGGATTCCCACCAACTCGCGAATTGCCCGTTCTACGATACTCATCAATCGTGGACACATCGAGGCGAATGCCCCAGCGGCCAGATGCTAGGAGCATGTCGGAAACTTCACCCAATCCATACTCTTCTAGTGTTTTGCGAGCTTTGTTTGTCAAGCGTTCACATTGTTCAGGCTTAATCATCAAGATCCTCCCCTTCAGACATTACAATACATCTATGGTGAGACATATTCAGGTTCACACCTGTATATTCTTCCGCCACGACATCTTTCCCTGCCTAATTGTAAAAATCAATAGAACTGAAACATAGAAGTTATAAAAAAAGACCAGCGGCATAGCCGTTAGTCTCTATTATTATCTCGAAAAGCACGCATGTGCTCTTCTCCATCCAGAAATTCATGAGATTGATGAGCTGCCATCACCCCGTGGTAACTGATGTCCAGACCCAGATCCTCCTCTTCTTCTGTCGAACGAACAGGTACAATCTTGCCAATAAGTTTCAGTCCGAACCAGGTCATGACAAACCCCCAGACAACGAGAGCAACCAGGCCGAGTGTTTGAACACCAAGTAGTCTCCAGCCTCCACCGGTGAACAAACCTCCATCAGTTGCAAATAGCCCTACCGCAATCGTGCCCCACATGCCGGATACAGCATGCACAGGGAAAGCACCTACAGGATCATCAATCTGCCGGCGATCAAGCCAGTTCGTTGCAGCCATCATGAGCAGACCGGACACCGCTCCAATAAAGATCGCAGCCATATCGCCTACAAAAGCACAACCTGCCGTAATGCCGACGAGCCCGGCAAGCGATCCATTAATGACCGAAGGCGCGTCTGAACGATTGAAACGGAATAACGTATACAGCAAAGTTGCTGCTCCGCCAGAAGCGGCCGATAACATGGTCACAATAGCAATGTGCCCGATCCTTACATCTGTTGCACTCAGTGTACTTCCCGCATTGAAACCAAACCAACCAAACCACAGCAGAAAAGCTCCTACCGAGGCTAACGGCAAGTTACTTGGTAGCGCAATTGCACTCACACCAAGTGGTGTGTACTTCCCTTTACGTGGGCCAATGATAATTGCAGCGGCCAAGGCAGAGAATCCACCCAAGGCATGAATAACTGCAGATCCCGCAAAATCCTGCATACCCAGTTGGCTGAGCCAGCCACCGCCCCAAGCCCAGTGGCCACCAATCGGATAAATAATCGCAGTCATCAGGATGATATAGAGCAGGTAGGCACGGAAGTTAATCCGTTCAGCTACAGCACCAGATACAATTGAAATGACAGCGATTGTGAATGCGGCCTGGAATAGCCAGAACGTCTCTAATGAGACCGGTACGTCGATATGAGATAGATCCCCATTTAAGAAGAAGCCGGTAACACCAGCCAATCCACCAACATCTGAACCGTACATCAAACCAAAACCAATCGCATAGAACAACAATGTACCAATCGTAATGTCAGCAAATACTTTCATAATAATGTTCACACTATTTTTGTAACGTACAAAACCAGCCTCTAACAGGGCGAAGCCGCCCTCCATCAACAAGATCATGGCCGCGCTCAGTACGACCCAGACCGTATCAATTCCCGTGCTTAAACTCTCCAGCGTCATGCTTGTACATCCTCCGTTTCACGTAGCTGCCTAATCTCGCGGATGGTATCGGGCGGAAGCTCGATCTCATCTCGCTCAATGCTGTCAGGATGTTGAATTCGTTCTATCATGCGATCCAGATCTCGGATGCGCCTTCTAATTTGTTCCATTTTACGAAAACGTTCCTTCACCTGAACCATATATTCTACGGCCTGATGATGCGAAGCTGGACGTCCTGCGAACCATTTACGCACCGGGGATAATGACTGGTATGCCACTTCTTCCGCACGTTTCTTTTGCTCGAATTGTTCAATTTTATGTTTGAGAGTATCTATTTCATTTTCTTTTTTGACCTTAAGCTGCTCCATAAGGTACAATAAATCGGACGATGATATTTGCAATGCTGTATGGTGATACACCTCGTCAATTACTAACATATCATGTCAGGACTCCTTACATATCAAGTTACTTGCTACCGATTATAGAATGCCATAGTCTAACCGTCAATCCTTTTTTGGTGATGGTAATTATTGAGAGAAGCCCGTTGGATGACAACGAGCTTTTTTTGTATCATTAAATACCTCTAACAGTGCGTGTTAAAAAAGGTTGGTTTTCAGTACCCAGAAGATGGGATGAAGCTAGAAATGGAGTAGCGGAGCGTAGATTAAGCTACGTGAGCAACTACATTGTTTCCGAAGGAAACAAACTTCGTAAGCCTCCACTTATTTCGGCTGAATCCCATATTCGATGCTAAGATGCGGCTCGCGCATCCTTCGTAATCAAAAGCGGACTTTTTGAACAACCTCTAACAGCCATATTCTAGGTCAAATATAAGTACGGCATCCCTCTTCTACACAAGTTCTCATCATACGAGCCCTTCTTAACAAAAAAACTCCGACACGCTATTTGGGCGTATCGGAGTTTTCATGTCATATAGTTTCCCACAACCTCTAAATAGGAACATAAATGTGGATCTGAGTATCTGTGTCCCCAGACAGCATGGCTTCTGTCCAGTGTTCCATATCAAACACACGAGGCTCATCATACCCGTTATCGGCAAGCCAATCATTGACAGCCTGATACGTATCATCAATCTCAGCTTCTGACCCTGCGTGTATAAATCGTATAAAGCGCCCTGCTGGCACAGTGTGCGTAATCATCTCATCAGAGATCTGTTGAGATTCCTGGGCTTCTATCGCAACAATATGAGTGAACACCACATCTGGCGTCCACTCCACGTCCGGATAGATCTGGATAAGGTACATCCCGGCATACGTATGGTTTGAGATCTGCGGAGCATTCAGCTTCAACTTCGTGCGTAATCCTCCCACAATATTCCCCTGAATGTCCTCGTTCAGACTTGCCTGCGCCTGGTACCCCACCAGCTTGAGCTCAGGTTTCACTACAATTTCAATATCATCTAGTAACATAACGAAACTGCCTCCCTTCGGCCGCAATTCATTCGATATCCCGTTCAACGATATAACTTTTCCATGATGCACCATGATGAGCTATCTATATTTTCTTACCTAAAATCGCTAGATCTCGGTTCACCCCATCTAATACAGCTACTTCCGGGTAATACCCCCATTGCTCAAAACCATGCTTACGTAGTAAACCGATGCTAGGTTCGTTATGTCCAAAGACAAAACCTAAAATAGTGGTAATTCCGAGTGGCGGGCACGCAGCAAAGATGGTATTAAGCAGTCGGCTGCCTGCGCCAATTCCCCGGCAATTTTGATCCACGTATACACTCACTTCCACAGTCCCATTATAGGCAGGCCGTCCATAAAAAGAGCTCAAACTTGCCCAGGCTACAACCTGTCCTTCTTGCCTCATCACCCATAGTGGACGATGATCGGATGAATGTTCCTCAAACCACGGAATGCGCTGTTCAACCGTTACCGGCTCCAAATCCGCTGTCACCATACGACTCTCAATCGTCGAGTTATAAATCTCTACAATTCTTGGCAAATCCTCAATGCGGGCATACTCAATCTGCACACGATCTAACATCATCATAACGCCTCCATCATCCAGTCCAATCCGACTTTATGACGATATTATAACGGGATATAGACGCAATCGTCACCCATAATATTTGTATAGTTGCACATAGAAGAAAACAGGCGATAGATCAAGGATTGCCTCCTTCCTATCGCCTTTGATCGAGAAATGCTCTAAGCCATTATGGGATTAAGCAGAAGCTACCTCGCTTGAATGGTGTTACCACGTGTTAACTGCTGACTCTGATCTGCCCAGCGAATGTTGATCGAGCGTGAGGTGAACAAATCAGCCCCATCGGATACTTGGAAATGCAAATGCGCTTCACTGGAATTACCTGAATTTCCCAAATATCCAATGAGGTCTCCTTGCTTCACTTTATCCCCTTTCTTAACCGCTAGGCTGCCTTCCTTCAAATGCGCCGTAATGCTGTACTCGTCATTACCATGGTCAATAACTACGAAATTACCGGCCGGTTCTTCAGCATTCATCACACCTGGTGTGTTGTCCGGGATATTATTCTTAATCTCTACGACTGTTCCATCCGCGGCAGCGTAGAGCGGCTCACCAAAAGCATAATAATTTTCATTTTTGGTCGAATCATCTTGATAACTGAAATTGCCCTTCGTTCGAACGATATCAAGTGCATAGCGCTGAGTCTCATGCTCATAATGGTAGTTGGACAGAACATCATTGCCTCCCCAAAATACAAACCAGTCGCCCTTCATCGGGAACTGGAACTCCGTTTGGGTAAACTTGTTATCTGTATCCTCATGAGCTTCCAAAGTATGAATGGATAAACCTTCAATTTGTGTTTCTGAGAAATAAGCACGAATAGCTTTCGTTCCAGTTGCATCCTTCCAGACACGCTCAGTTAAATTATTCATTTGCACATCTACCACTTGGTCAAGCGTAGTTACCCCCTGCAAAAAACTGTCGGCAGATGATTTGAACTCCTCCAGCGATACCGCTTCCTTCAGTGCAGGGCTCATCTGACTATAGATATCATCTTTCGAACCATTCAACAATGTATCCAAGAAGTTATCTGGTGTAATCACAGCTTGCACCTCTGTTCCGGATTGTTTTTCAGCACCCTCTAGCTTATCATTCTCTTTATTTTCAACTACTGGAGTAGAACCGGATGTCTGCTCTGCGGACTGTTCCCCTGCCTGATCAGATGAAACATTACTGCTACAAGCAGAGAGAATCATACAGGCTGCCAGTGACATTGCAAATAACTTCCAGGTCTTCTTGGACTGAGATCTCACTTGTGCAGCATTTTTGGATTTCGAATCTGTGGTTGCTTTATCTTGCCGTTGCCTCGTACGCTCAAGTTCTTCATGTATATTGTTCATTGTTCCACACCCCTTATTAAAATCGTCATCTCTTGCAGTTAACTCTACAGAATGAATCTTATCCTGCGTCTAACATATGCTTACACCTAACATAACTCTTTGACTTCCACGGAACTCATAATTAAGATTCTGTTAAGATAGCGCATGCTCCAGATCACCGATCTTAGTGATATGATGAACTGAGCCAGACAGAAGCCTAAGGAGGTCACTTACAAGCATGAATCACGTCTCATTACTCCTTGTAGATGATGAACAAGCCATATTACATATGCTTCGCACCGTTCTGCTGAAAGAGCAGTTTATTGATATCGATACCGTTACAACAGGTGAAGCAGCACTCGAAGCCTGCAAAAGCAAAACCTATCATTGCATCGTGCTGGATGTCATGCTTCCGGGGAAAAGTGGACTCGAAATCTGCCCATTCCTGCGAGAGGTAACCGATGCACCCATTCTGTTCCTCACCGCCAAAACAACAGATTATGACAAGTTAACTGGATTCGCTGTGGGCGGTGACGATTATGTCGTCAAACCCTTTAATCCACTCGAAGTCGTCGCCCGAATCAAGTCACTACTCAAGCGTTACTTGCCTTCTAAGATAGGGAATGATTCAAGCAGCTCAAACACAAAAAATGACGTAATTACGCCACATTCGAGTCTCCAAGAAAATATCTATGATTTTGGACGATTCCAGGTGTTGGAACATGCCGGAGAGCTACGAGTCGAGGGAGTGAACGTTACCTGCCCGGCACTTGTATATCAGTTGCTGCTCTTTTTCTGTAAGCATCCCAATCGTATTTTCACCAAGTCTGAATTATATGAACGGGTCTGGGGATCGGAAGCCATTAGTGACGACAATACCGTTATGGTTCACATCCATCGCATTCGTGAACGAATTGAGGCAGACCCTTCCACGCCAGAATTTCTAGTCAACGTACGAGGTCTCGGATACAAGCTCATTAAGCCTGAGCAGGTTCCACAATTATGAGCATTCGGCGCAGGTTGATGACCCGATTTATCGGTATGCTCGCTGGCGCAGTTCTTTTGATTGTGGTACTTGGATCAGCTGCGACATATTGGGTAGTGCAAAAGGTGAATGAAGTGAACCTAGTCGATGATTTTGCGACCACAGGTCTAGATCAATTAATTGATACCGCAAAAATCTCGTCTGATGGCACCGTTCACTATGCCCCTGATCTCCTGAAGCAGGTGGAGCAAAACCAGGGGTGGCTGCAAATGCTTGATGATAAAGGTAAGGTTATCGATGCCTTTCATACCCCTTCCGATATTCCGACTCACTATGCTCCAGGAGAGCTAATTGCTTATTGGCAAGGCATCAAGCCTTTTCCTTATCAGATCGTCATGGTCATTCGAGAAAGACACGGCATTGTTTTTACATTGTTATATGGAGAACGCAGTCTAGCCAAACCCTTACTTAACGAGGTTCATCAGACTAGCACCTTTACCAACGGCAAGCTTGTCGTAGCGCCAGAACAACAAGCGTCCATTCGCGAAGCCAAGGCCTACCTTCAACTATTGGATTCCTCTGGTAAGGAGCTAGATTCCTATAACAAACCTACAATAGGTGTGCCGAGCGAATATAACATTCAGGATCTCGTTTTGCGTGCCCGCTACCCTAGCCGGTATGGAGCATTCACAGCCACTTTATATGATGAACAGACCGGAACGACTTGGATGATCAGTGTCCCTAGCGGTTTGTCGGCAGCGGAAGACGAGAGAAATCCCTATACGTTTATATGGGAGCCAGCGCTGCTGGTGTTGGTTTTGTCCGTAATTATGTTGTTAATCCTGCTTGCTTTATGGTACGCCAATCGTTTCGGTTCCCCGATGCTGCACATGCTCCAATGGCTACAACGACTGGAAAAGGGTAATTACGAAGAGCCTACTGGGCTCAATGGCATACCTCGCAGTCAACGACGTAATGGCAAATGGAAGCGGAAATATCGTGTATATGCCGAAGTGCTGCACTCGATGCAAATGTTATCCAGCACGCTGAAACAAGACGAGGAACTTCGCAAACAAACGGAATCTCTTCGCGAGGAATGGATTGCAGGCATCACACATGATCTGAAGACCCCTTTATCCTCTATACAGGGCTATGCCCACATGCTTGAAGCAGATAAATATAGCTGGTCTCAAGAAGAAGTACGCGAGTTTGCTGCAATCATGTTGGACAAATCCATGTATATGGATCGGTTGGTCAATGATCTTGCCACGACCTACCGCTTACGCAGCGGTGGATATCAACCAGAGGTAGAACGAACTGACGTGAATACGCTACTTCATGATCTCGTTAAACGGGCCGAACGTAATCCAGCCTATGGGCAAGGTCGCATCCAGTTTCAACCGGCACCGACTCCTGTCTATGGGCAGGTTCACATCCCTTCGTTTGAACGAATTGTAGATAATCTGACCGCCAACGCTCTGCTGCATAACCCTATAGACACCAAGCTCATCGTCAGCGTTCATGCTTGGCAACGAGATGGAGAATTCAGTATACAGTTTGCCGATAATGGGAGAGGTATGGATGCGGAGACGGTATGGAAGTTATTCGAACGTTATTATCGCGGAACAGATACGGGAACTCCTGATGTGGGATCTGGGCTAGGCATGGCTGTGACCAAGAGTCTGATCGAGGCGATGAAGGGTCGAATTGAAGTACATTCCGCACCCGGGCAGGGCACACAGATTCAATTGATCTGGGATGGGACTTTACATGGCTCTCAAAATAAAATCACTTGACCTTTGAAATTTCAATCTATATAATCGACACTCAAGTAACACCTGTTTCCCAAAAAATTGATATGGCATCCTCCGCAATGGACGGATCAACCTTATCATTTCGTATATTTGGCGATGACCAGAGACATGATTCCGCTTGCGTGCTGCCCAGAGAGAGAAGGGATTGGTGAAACCTTCTTCAGCGAACGAAACGGCGTTACCCTCTGCAGCCGTGATCTCGAACCACCCCTTTAAGAGGTTGTTCAAAAAGTCCGCTTTTGATTACGAAGGATGCCCTAGCGGCATCTCAGCATCGAAGATGGGATTCAGCCGAAATGTCCGTTGCTCACGTAGCTTAATCTACGCTCCGCTACTCCATTTCTATCTTCATCCCATCTTCTTGGTACTGAAAACCGACCTTTTTGAACACGCATTTTAAGCAACAAGTTCCTATTCGAATTCGGAGCTTACATGGGCCAGTAGAGTTCACCGCCTAATCCCCGTTAACGGATTCCAATGAGGGTTATGATGTTTCCTGTATCCGGCGGCTGGCCGAATGAGGATGGCTTCATAACCAAATTAGGGTGGAACCACGAGCTAAGCGCACTCGTCCCTTTTCCGGGACGGGTGTTTTTTGCGCTTCTAATTTGAAAATTGGAGTGTGGTTCACATGAATAATCAGGAACAATTCAATGCATCTAGCCAAGCAAAAGCAAATGATGCAAGTCAGTCAAATCAGCGCATTGAAGTCCGTCTCCAAGGTGGAGCAGTACGGAATTACCATGCAGGCGTTACTGTAGGAGAAGTCGCTTCGTCCATCCGTATAAGTCTGGGTAAACAGGCTGTAGGAGGTATTGTGAATGGGCAACATGTCGATCTGGATCGACAGCTTGAAGAGGACTGCGAGCTTATTATCGTTACACTCGAAAGCGACGAAGGTCTTCAACGTTATCGTCACACTACTGCGCATGTTCTGGCTCAGGCAATCCAACGAATTTACGGTGCAGAGCACGTAAAACTTGGCATCGGCCCTGTCATTGCCGATGGATTCTATTACGATGTGGATCTGGAGCACGCCCTCTCCATTCATGATCTCGCAGTTATTGAACAGGAGATGCACAAGATTGTGCGGGAAAATTGGAAAATTAATCGTCGCGTCGTTAACCGCGAACAGGCTCTTGAGATTTTTGACGATATGCAGGATCCATACAAGCTGGAGTTGATTCATGATTTACCCGCTGACGCAGAGATTTCGTTGTATGAACAAGGTGAGTTTCTCGATCTGTGCCGAGGTCCACATCTTCCGTCAACTGGCCGCATCAAAGCCTTCAAGCTGCTTCATGTCGCAGGCGCGTACTGGCGAGGTAACTCGGACAATAAAATGCTTCAACGGATATACGGCACTGCCTTTCCAAACCAAGCACAACTGGATGAGCACTTGCACATGCTTGAAGAAGCGAAGAAACGAGATCATCGGAAACTAGGCAAAGAGCTGGAGCTATTCATGTTCTCGGAGGAAGCACCCGGCATGCCGTTCTATCTCCCCAAAGGCATGACTATCCGTACTGAGCTGGAGAATTTCTCCCGTGAATTACAGCTACAAGAAGGATATCAGGAGGTTCGCACTCCGCTCATGATGAATAATCGGCTGTGGGAGCAATCCGGTCACTGGGAGCATTACAAAGACAATATGTACTTCTCCGAGGTGGATAATGCTACGTTTGCACTGAAACCGATGAACTGCCCAGGGCATATGCTAATCTTCAAAAACAAACTTCATTCCTATCGCGAATTACCTATTCGCATGATGGAATTCGGTCAGGTACATCGCCACGAGTACTCGGGTGCGTTAAACGGCATGATGCGTGTACGGACATTCTGTCAGGATGATGCTCATCTGTATGTCTTGCCCGAACAGATCGAAGAAGAGATTAACCGTGCGATCTCGTTAATTGGACGCATGTACGATATTTTCGGATTCGAATATAGCATTGAGCTATCCACACGCCCGCAAGACTCCATGGGGTCAGAGGAATTATGGGATCAGGCGGAACGTGCACTACAAAATGTGCTGGATCGGCGCGGAGTCAGCTACCGTATTAACGAAGGGGATGGCGCATTCTATGGCCCCAAAATCGACTTCCATATCCTTGATGCACTGAAACGCAGCTGGCAATGTGGAACAATCCAGCTTGATTTCCAGATGCCAGAGAAGTTCGATCTCACTTACATTGGCGAGGATCGTCTGAAGCACCGTCCGGTTGTCATTCACCGTGCAATCTACGGTTCCATTGACCGTTTCATCGGCATTCTTACGGAGCATTTCGCAGGTGCGTTCCCTCTATGGCTTGCACCAGTGCAAGTGAAGCTACTCCCTGTGTCAGACCATTACGCCGAGTATGCTCTAGAAGTGCAACAAGCGCTGCGAGTAGCAGGAATTCGTGTGGAGACAGACTTGCGTAACGAGAAGCTGGGGTACAAAATTCGTGAGGCTCAGATGGAGAAAGTGCCCTTCTCCCTCGTCCTTGGTGAGAATGAAAAAAATGCCTCGTCAGCGTCTGTCCGTGCGTACGGTCAGGGTGATCAAGGCATTCTGCGCATAGATGATCTCATTCAACAAATCCATGAAGCTGTGCAAGCCAAAAAATAAAGCATTCAGCATGCTAGATTATCATGTAATTCAATGACAGGGCATTACAATTGTTCGCTCGGCTCAAGCCTTACTTGCTGCTCGCTCCACGTCCAGAATCGTTCGGCTACAGTATCGTCCGTGGCGTGGGCTTGCAATTTCTGTTCCTTCTGCTGGTAGAAGTACTTGCCAGTCACACCTGCAACTTCGGGGCTGGTTGCCAAGTAGACTGCCGTTTTTGCCCCCTCCTCGGGGTAAGAAAGAACGGAAGCTTGCCCACAACAGCCATAATACGGGTCCCAAATCCGGTATTACGATCGACACCAATACTTGTGCCAACTGCACCGGGGTGCAGGCAGTTCACTGTTATTCGGCTATCGTCTACTTTGCGAGCCAGAACCCGAGTGAATAACACATTGGCGAGCTTGGACTGAGCATAGCCCTTGATCGGGTTGTACCTTTTATGTAAATGTGGGTCTTCAAAGTGAATCTTGCCTGCTTTGTATGCACCGGATGATACATTCACAATCCGCCCCTGCTCTGCATGTCGCAACGGTGGAATCAGGAGAAGTGTTAGTAGGAAGTGACCCAGGTGGTTAATCCCTATACTCTGCTCAAAACCATCTGAGGTCTCCTTACGCTTCACCATGACCACACCGGCATTATTTACTAACACATCCAGTGTGTCATAACGCTCATTAAACGAATGGGCAAAGCGACGGATGCTATCCAATGAACCGAGATCACACAGCATCAGTTCAATAGTAGTGGAACCAGACTGACGAAGCGCTTCCTGAAGCGCCTGTTGTCCACGCTGCTCACTGCGACATGCCATGATCACATGATAACCTTTTCGTGCAAGCTCTATTGTGGTCGCTAGCCCCATGCCGGAGTTCGCCCCCGTTACAATGGCGATCTGATTCGTCTTATGATCGGCGTTGGGATTGGATGTTGGTTTGGTGGGTGTTGAATCAGTCTCTGGAGTGGACACAGTGTTGGAAACGATGTTGGACATCATAACACTTCCCTTCTTAACTAAGGCTTGAATGAGTATGAATTTGAACCCGTACCGAATGACTTTTTGAGCCTATGAAGACAATGTGAGATAATAGAAGTGTGTGTTCACAAAGGATGGTTCGCACCAACCTCTAGAAGTATCACTATCTGATCCTATATAGGAGGCTATGACTTATGCTAACCAAACAAGACTTCAAAAAATTAAAAAAAGAAGCTAAGCATGAGATCAAATGGATTGAACAGGAGTATGAACGGCTCCAGCAAAAGGATGATAGAGCCCTGCTTAAGAAACATGACCTATGGGATGAGGAAGAGATCCATCGACTTAGTCATGATCGCAAGGATCGGAAGTATGCTTCATGGACGATTGAACTATGCTCCATCATTGAACAATGGTTACTTCGCCTATATGAACAAACCTTTCAAAAAACATTCAATTCGGTTCAACTCATGAAAACTCCTGCATACCGATCTTTATCTAATATTGAGATTCTTCAGGCAGAATTGAAAAGCCAACACATTGCTGTGAAGCCAGGGTCAGAGAATGATGATGACGAACTAGCCAAGTTATTCAAAGCGCGAAACAGACTGATTCATTCCAACTTCACCTTCGCCTCAATCGTCGGACAGGATAGTAATGCAGAACAAACGCTAGAATCGATCTTGAATACCATTAAACAATACAGAAAACACTTAAAATATGAAATACCAGTACTCACTACTGCAAAGACGAGCTGAACTTGGTACCTACCCTGTCATTCTGACAGCATACCATTTTCAGTACTCAATATAAGCAACATACTAACTAGGGAGGTGCTCCGGAACAATTCCGGTAACGAATATGAATCTACAACCTATTGATATCACCATTCTTCATCTTAACATTCCTACACCCACTGGTAACAGTCCGATCCATCCCGTCATGTTGCGCGATGAAGATGGAATTACACTGGTGGATACAGGCATGATTGGACAGTTTGCCGAACTGCAATCTGCACTTGAAGAAGCGGGTGCAAAGCTTCATGAAATTAAACGCATTATTATCACGCATCAGGATATCGACCATATCGGTAATCTTGGTGCCCTAGTCGAAGCCGTACCTGACGTCGAAATCTGGGCACATGCGGATGAAACACCCTATCTTCAAGGTAAACTTCCATTGATCAAATTCACCCCTGAACGTAGAGCGATGTTAGCTCCACCTACATTGGAACTAGCTGAACAACTGCTCTCCGGGCTTCCTTCACTGCACATCGCTCGTATTCTGGAGGATGGGGACATACTACCCTTACAAGGAGGGGTTCAGGTCATTCATACACCGGGTCATACTCCTGGACATATCTGCTTGTACTTCCGTGAGAAGCAATTTCTACTCGCAGCCGACGAGCTTCGTGTAGTTGATGGCGAGTTGGTAGGCCCTGCTCCTCCAGCAACACCGGACATGCCCGAGGCACTGCGCAGCCTGAAACGTTTAATCGGCTTGAAAATGGATACTGTGCTGTGTTATCACGGCGGTGAATACACCAAGGCTCCAAGTGAGCGAGTGGCCGAACTCGCCGAGCTTGGTGAATAAGTTAGTTGATACAGACAGTACATCGTCACACGGACAGGCGACTTCTTACCTGTAATGGCATATCTACAGAGATGTAATAAATGAAGGGGCTGTCCATAAGTCATGAAGATGACGGGGACAGCCCCTTTAGCGTTATTTTGATGTAATGAACCTGAAACACGCTATTCGCGCCCATTTCCCCGGATCTGAGATCTAATGAATCACAGAGGCGTTATTTCGTCGATTCACTCGATTTTTTAGGTTTTGAGAACGTGTTATGACGGAATAGCGTTACTCAGGTTCGTTAAATCTTGCATATGCAAATAATTCACCTATTAAGATGTTGCAGGTTCGTTAGCGCTTGGAGCGAAGAAGAATATTTTTATGAAGTAGACCCTTTTTTCATAAATTGTTTATTGAATGTGTTGGCAGTAGTAACTTAAGTTTGAGACCTGGCAAGCCGCCCTATCAAGCCATTAGAATATCGGGTTACTTCGCTTGATCCAGTGGGGTAAGCACAATTAGCTTATCATCGCCATCACGCGGGAGCCACGACCATCCCGATTATTTGTGAGTACATAGATCTGTCCGTCTGCTCCAGTCGTTACATTCCGAATGCGTCCCCATTCATCTTCAAAAACAGGTTCAACCTGATCGACTTGCGTTCCGTCCTCGGATAGCGTGATCTTCAACAGTTGTTCCCCACGCAGATTAGCCGCAATTAAGGAGCCTGCCCAGGGCCCTTCCTCAATATAAGCAACACCCGAGGGAGCCCAGGTATCATTGTCACTATGTGCAAGCGGAGCCTGATACTCGCTATTATTATGATCATCACCCTCTACCTCAGGCCAACCATAATTAGCGCCCGCTTCAATTCGGTTGATCTCATCTAAATTTCGCTGACCATGCTCGGTCGCATAGAGATAACCATTGTCCGGATTCCATGTAAGGCCCTGTGCATTACGGTGACCCATACTATATACAGGAGAATTCCATGGGTTATCGGCAGGGATCGAACCGTCGAGACCAATTCGTAATATTTTGCCGCCTAGGTTGTCCTGATCCTGTGCCAGCTCTGGTTCATACCGCTCACCTGTTGTGATATAGAGCATATTGTCCGGGCCGATCTTGATGCGCCCACCATTATGATTTACACCACCAGGGATATCACCGAGCAATTCCTTGTCGATGACTGCTGTCCCATCACTTACCTTCAAACGCAATACACGATTGGCAATGTTATCGCCTTCAATGTACGAATGATAGGCATACAGATAACCGTTATCCTCAAACTCTGGGTCAGCAGCAAGCCCTAGTAGCCCACCCTCGCCTTCCTCATTAAACGGGGCTGTGAATTCAATCAATGGTTCAGACAATAATTCGCCATCCTCAATGACCCGAATTGTACCTGGACGCTCGGTTACAAACATACGGCCATCGGATACTTCAACGAGTTCCCACGGCGCATTAAGCCCTTCCACCAGAACTGAAGTTTCATAAGGAATAACTGCATTCTCCTGTGCTTCATTTTCATTGTTCTCTACGCTAGTAGTACCGCCATTAGCTGTCTGTCCCTGACCTCCGCCTGCCCCCTGAGACATTGGCTGCGATCCTGCGGAGCCATCACCTGAAACACACGCAGTTAATAACGCCACGCTTAATAGCGAAGCATACAGAGGAACGCTTAAGCGATTATTCATGTATACCTCTCCCTTCGAATTGGAATGAATGGATATGAGTTCATATTTAATGGAGTTACGGATATTACCACAATCTTGACCGTTAACTCTACGACGTCAGATACAATAAGGTTTCGCCCTGTATTACCCGTTACCCGCCCCACTATTTACTCAAACGGAAAAACCATTCTAATTCTCATTATTTTAGAGGTAGCCGCGTTTACTACTTTCTTCTATATAAATACTCTCATATACGCACGCCTATGGAATTAGGAAGATTTAATTTATAATAGATTAGATGATATAGATAATTGAAAGGTGGACATACCCATGACGAACCAAACACCCTTATCCCGGTTAGAAGCCAGCCTCTCTGTGCAAGGACTGGATGCCACGCTGATCACAGATCCTAAACATATCTACTACTTAACAGGATTCGCAAGCAATCCGCATGAACGTTTCCTCGGACTCGTGCTCGCACGTGGCGAAGAACCTCTTCTGATTGTACCTGCGCTAGACGCCGATGCCGCAGCTGCTGCTTCCTCCGTTTCCAACATCGCAACACATACCGATACAGACAATCCATACGCACTATTCGAGCGTTACCAAGGACGTCTTGGACGAATTGGTTTGGAAAAGGAGTACGTTACCGTCGCACGTTATGAGCAGTTAACCGCTGCATTGGGTGGTACCCATTATGAAGATGTTGGCCCTCTGCTGCGCTCCCTACGCGTGAAGAAAACACCAGATGAGATCGCTCGCATTCGTCATGCCATTCATCTGATTGAGGAAGTTCTGCGCCAAGGGCTTTCCCACGTTCGTACCGGTGTAACCGAGATTGAACTCGTTGCCGAAATGGAATATCAGATGAAGAAACTGGGCGCAGACGGCCCTTCCTTCGACACGATGGTGCTCACTGGACCACAAACGGGATTGCCCCACGGTACCCCGGGTGAACGCAAGCTTCAACATGGTGATCTGTTGATGTTTGATATGGGCGTATATGCTGGTGGGTATGCTTCCGATATTACACGTACGTTTGCATTTGGAGACATCTCTCCTGAGCTGCGCACGATCTATAATACGGTACTGGCAGCCAATGAAGCAGCCATTCGAGCAGTCAAGCCTGGCGTAACCTGTGCAGAGATTGACCGTGCTGCACGCCAAGTAACAGAAGACGCTGGCTACGGTGAACGCTTCATGCACCGCGTCGGTCATGGCCTAGGCATTGATGTTCATGAATATCCGTCATTGCATGGTCAGAATACAGATCTCTTGCAAGAAGGAACCGTATTCACTATTGAGCCGGGCATTTATGTAACTGGAGCTGGCGGCGTGCGTATTGAGGATGATGTACTCGTAACAGAAACGGGTGTAGAAGTACTCACTTCTTATCCTAAAGAACTGCAAATTCTAACAGACTAATACTTCTTATTCATTACTTCATCATATAGGAAACGCCGTCATACTGTGATGTGTCGCCACCTAACTATACAAAAATGTCCCGCAGGTCCATGATGACATGGCTCTGCGGGACATTTTTAGTTTCGTCTATGAACATTCATTCACTCATTCATTTACTTCTGGTAACCATCTGCACGTAGATTGTCTTCGAATTTAAGACTCATCCTTAAATTTAAAATTACGCGCAGCATATAAGAATGGTGTTCCCACTGCAGTGAGTACAAATTTGATCACATAGGTCGTTAGGAAAATCTCAATCCACACATCCCATGGATAAATGAATGCAAACGCAATCGCAGTGAACACTAGCGTATCCACAAATGAACTGATAATCGAGCTTCCGTTCGTACGAATCCACAGTTGATTACGACCAGGTGTGATTTTGCGTAACCAAGAGTACAGGCGCACATCCAGGAATTGACTAATAAAGTACGCTGACAGGCTTCCCAGTGCAAGACGTGGCAATAGCCCGAATAAAGCTTCCATCGGCTTCTGAGCAAAGTCTGTAGACGCCGGGTCAAAGTACAACACCATCTGCATGAGTACCGTGGTCATAATTAACGTAAAGAAACCGAACCATACAGCTTTGCGCGCTTCTCCTGAACCGTACTTCTCATTAAGCAAGTCACTGGTAAGGTATAGACTTACGTACATCGTATTGCCTAGAGTCAACACAATCCCCATAATATCTATCGTTTTGGTCACCTGAATGTTGGCAATAACCGTTGCGACACCAATCCAGGCATATAGACCTTTTTTACCGAACAAGCGATAACATAACAAAAAGAAACCATAAGTGACGAGAACGAATAACGCTCCCCACCCTAAATTAAACATAAATACATACACTGCCTTCCTAGTTTTGATTACGCGGGATGGTTACGAACCGCGGTCTGGCACAGAGCCAAAACATGATTACTCTATCATATTTCCCGTCTATTGAACAGCACTATATTATACGAAGGCTACTAGGCTAAAAATGAACCCATTGTGCGCCTGCTGGCATAATGCACCTTCCATAAAAATTCAAATCAAAAAACCGCCCTCCGGATGATCCGAAGAACGGTTAATCGTAAACTACAATTGAGATGCTACAGGCGAGCTATCATTGAAGAGCTATAACAGCGATTCATTCAATAAAAACCTGAAAATAGAGATTACGCCTGAGCGGCACCATCCAGATCAGGAGTCGGGTTGCTGAAGGTATCCTGATCATTCTCTTTCAACAATTTACTGGAAACGAGACCTGATGTCATCGAACCATTAACGTTAAGCGCCGTACGACCCATGTCGATAAGTGGTTCAACGGAGATCAACAAGCCTGCCAGAGCAACAGGCAGATTCATCGTGGACAACACGATCAGGGAAGCGAAGGTTGCCCCGCCACCTACACCGGCTACGCCGAATGAACTGATCATGACCACAAGGATCAGGGTAATAATGAAGTCCCAGCTAAGCGGATCGATGCCGACCGTAGGAGCAATCATAACCGCGAGCATGGCCGGATATATCCCGGCGCAGCCGTTTTGACCAATTGTAGCCCCGAAGCTTGCCGACAGATTCGCAATACCATCGGAGACACCCAACTTCTTCGTCTGTGTCTCTACATTAAGCGGGATAGCCGCTGCACTGGAACGGGAAGTAAATGCAAATACCAGTGTTGGCAGAACCTTCTTCACATAAGTGATAGGGTTGAAACCAAACAGAGCAATAATAATTAAATGAATAATGAACATCACGAACAACGCAACGTAGGACGCGATAACAAATTTAATGAGCTTCAATATCTCATCCGGATTCGTTGTCGCTGTGACCTTCGTGATCAACGCCAAAATACCGTACGGCGTCAACCGTAGCACCAGCGTAACAATCCGCATAACTACGGCATACACCGCATTCACCATTCCACGGAACGTTTCAGCCTGCTGTGGTTTTTTGCGATCCAAGCCAAGTACCGCTACACCGATAAATGCAGAGAAAATAACAACTGCCAATGTAGATGTACGACGTTCACCTGTCATATCTGCGAATGGGTTAGATGGAATAAATTCCAATACCTGCTGCGGAATCGTCTGATCTTTCACATCGACGAGACGTTCCTCCATCCGTTGACCTTGTGCAAGCTCCCGATCTCCTCCCTCAATCTCAATGGAAGTCAGATTAAAGCTCAAGCTTGTTACGATACTCACACTTGCAGCGATTGCAGTTGTGATAAGAAGAATGGCGATGATGGATATACTCATCTTACCTAGATTTTGTTTCCCCTTCAGATTCATGATTGCCGAAATGATCGACACCATGATTAAAGGAATAACGACCATTTGTAGCAAACGAACATAGCCTGAACCGGCAAGGTTAAACCAATCGACTGACTTGGTAATAATATCAGAACCCGATGAATAGAGCAGTTGAAGCACAACGCCGTAAACGACCCCGATGCCCAAACCTGTAAACACACGTTTCGTAAATGAGATGTGTTTCTTCTGCATCCAGAAAAGGACACCTAGAAGA
Source organism: Paenibacillus sp. DCT19 (assembly GCF_003268635.1). Taxonomy (NCBI): domain Bacteria; kingdom Bacillati; phylum Bacillota; class Bacilli; order Caryophanales; family Paenibacillaceae; genus Paenibacillus; species Paenibacillus sp. DCT19. Next base: position 1,669,698 of record NZ_CP029639.1, on the reverse strand, counting down.
ATGAGCATAACTACGACGTTCAAAATAATTAAAAATGTATCCACTACTGTAAATCCTCCTCTTAAATGTGCTTGCCGAAACCTCCGGCTTTCTATTTACTTATATTGTATTGAACAATATAACACATAACAAACTATTCCGGTAGGCATTAATTTATTTTGTGTAATATGTATGTAATGTAATTGCGCATTTCTGAAAAAAACTGAGTGATTTATGAAATTTGTTGTATTCAACCTCAGGTTAATTATGTAATATAGGTATATCCGCTTATTCCCAAGTTTTCTCAATATAAAAAATAGGTCTTTCTTCGTTGATAGATAGGACTGATGAGTACGGAAGAGCGACTATGTTAATGAACATGACGTGAAAGGATGATTTTATGTTTCGTAATCGCACGGTCGCTGGCAAAATAAGAGGAATGCTGTTCCTCGTATTGCTAGTCGCATCCCTGTTGTTTAGTATCAGTTTTTATGCAGTATCGATGAATATTATTCAAAGTTATGTACTCCCGCAATTCGACAAGGTCTTAAACACGTCTATTCAGGATATATACAAAAACATCTCTTCGTCCAAAATTTCGCAAGTCGAAAGCGGTGGAGCCGGTTCCGATGGTGCTGCTCTAACGGTTGAATCCTATCTGGCTGAGAAAGCAAAGGAACATAGCTTGGATGCAGCTTACGTTGTTGCTCTTCAAGACGGAACTGCCAAAATCGTAATTGCCAACAATGCCTCAGGTATGAAGGCTGGAGAAGAAATTGTAGTTGAATCTGCAATGAATACAGCAATTGAAACGAAAGCATTAGCTATTAGTGAAGTTTATTCCGACGCTTTTGGCGTACATAAGGCTGCTTTTATACCTGTAGCAGGTAGTAATATGCTCATGGCGGTAAGCATGGATGCACAATTCATTCAGTCCAAGATTGCGCAAATTTTCTGGTTGTGCCTTGGTATTACTGCACTGACCTTTGTACTTGGATGGCTGATCTCAACGAGTATGATTAAGAGAGTTACCCGTCCAATTATTTCACTCGTACAACATAGTAAACAAATTTCACAGGGTGATCTAACGACCCAGCTTCAGATTAAAGGTCAAGACGAAATTGCTCAACTCGCTACAAGCTTCCAAACGATGACTCATAACCTCAAAGAAATGATTAGTCGTGTTCTCTCTACCTCAGATGAAGTGGTTGAAGGTTCGAATGATCTGCTGAATCGGGTTGAATCCATGTCCAGTATGGTTAAAAACTCCAGTCAATCTGCCGAAGAAGCCGAGAAAGGCAGTGTAAGCATTGCCACGAGTGCTGCTGAGAATGCAAGAGCTATGGAGGAAATCACCCAGGGAATCATGCATATCGCTTCTTCCTCTGCCGAAGTATCAGAGCAGATTGGAGAAGCTGCTAGTGAAGCAGTGAACGGTAATCGTTTGGCACAGAATGCGGTAGAACAGATGGAACGTGTAGGTCAGACCGCAAGTGAATCCTTGCGTTATGTGGAAACGATGAATGAACGCTCTATCGCCATCGGTACCATCGTAACTTCCATTTTCGAAATTACGAAACAGATCAATATGCTGTCGCTTAATGCATCCATCGAAGCTGCACGCGCTGGTGAACACGGCCGCGGATTCGCTGTCGTTGCGGGAGAAGTTCGCAAGCTTGCGGAGCAATCCAAGACGGCAACCGAGGAAATCTCGGACTATCTGAACACGATTCGCGAGGATGCCGAGCGTTCTGTTGATGCCATGAACCGGGTAACGCAAGAGATTGGCTCAGGTACTCATGTGGTTCAACAAGCAGGCTCAGCCTTCCAGCAATTGAACGAATTAATTCAGAACGTAAACCTGACCATCCAGACGGTATCAGCTTCCACGCAGCAGGTATCAGCTGGGGCGGAGCAAGTTAGTGCCTCTGTTGAAGAGACGGCACAGATTACATCCAAATCCCGTCAGAGCATGCAGGAGATTGCCTCTACCGCAGATCTGCAACTGAACGAGATGGATTCCCACTCTGGTACGGTTCGTCACTTGCATGAACAAGCAGTCGAGTTACAGGCTGCCATGAAGAAATTCAAAATCAACTAATCAAATGTAGCATTAACCCATCGTTCCCCTGTTTGAATCAACACAGAATGTAAAGGGAATGATCACAACCTTCAACTAGCTGCGCTCGAATTCGCAGCTAGATCGGAAAGTCCCCCATACAAGGCAATATTCCTTCATTAAGGATTACTGCCTATATGGGGGACTTTTTTGTGAATACTATTCCATTCACCTGTATGATTAAGTCACAGTCTATTGTGGAGTTTGCAGATCCATAATTTTATATATCCGCTCCAGATCCAGTGCAGAACGCAAGGATTCCGCTACTCTATCAAATTCCATCTCCTTACGCTCACGCGCACTGTATGTTTCAAGGAGAGGAGCAAGCCCTTTACTGTCCCGCAAACCGTTAAGCCAGGAACGCCGAAACTGATCACTTTCAAACAAGCCATGCAGATACGTTCCCCATACCTTGCCATCCTGGGTTCCCCAACCCTCATCAAACGATTGTCCCCCTGGATGACGTATTTCAAATAGAGGCGACACCCGCTCCGGTTCATGGCATTCCGTAACTCCCATATGAATCTCATACCCTTCAATAGGCAGCGGAGAAGCCGATTGACCAGCCGAATGGGCTCCGTCCATTTCCACGTGTAAACGAATTGGATGTTCCACCTGTACCCAACCGGAAGCTCTAACCGTCTGTTTGTTCTGTAGGAAGGTCGTAGATAGTGGCAGCATGCCCATGCCTCTTGCCTCCTGAACCTGATTCGCCTCAACGGCAAAAGGATCTTGAAGATGCTGACCAAGCATCTGATAACCGCCGCAGATCCCCACGAGTTGCACATGCTCACGCTCGATATGACGGGCAATCGCTTGCTCCAAGCCTGATTCACGCAAGAATTCCAGATCACCTATGGTGTCCTTTGTCCCGGGTAATAGGATTGCATCTGGTGAACCAAGCTCCTCTAGTGAAGTAACATACCTAATATTGACGTCGGGTTCACGAGACAATGCATCGAAGTCGGTAAAGTTCGAAATTCGCGGATACCGAATCACAGCAAGATCTAATTCCTGTTGCCCCGACTTACCATGACGCAGGGAATCCAAAACGACTGAATCTTCAGCTTCAATCTGTATATCTCTTATGTAAGGTAACACGCCGAGGACTGGAATTCCTGTCCGTTCTTCCAACCAATCCAGTCCTGGCTGCAATAGGGACAGATCGCCCCGGAATTTGTTAATAATGAACCCTTTTACACGCTGTACCTCATGTGGCTCCAACAACTCAAGCGTACCTACAATGGAGGCAAATACGCCGCCTCGATCAATATCAGAGATCAGAATAACCGGTGCATCTGCCCATCCGGCCAGGTTCATATTAACAATATCCCGATCCTTCAGATTAATCTCTGCAGGGCTGCCAGCACCCTCCATTAGTACGACATCATAAGTAGACCGCAGACGATCCAATGCTTCCATCACGGTCTGCTTCGCCTCAGGCAGAAAATGCTGCCGATAGTCTGACGCGCTCATCTGAGCAAAGGGTACGCCGTGCACAACAATCTGGGAGTGCATATCGCGCACAGGCTTAATGAGGATTGGATTCATGTCTGTCGTCGCCTCAATGCCACAAGCCTCTGCCTGTGCTCCCTGCGCTCTACCTATTTCCTTACCGTCCTCTGTGACATAGGAATTCAGCGCCATATTCTGGGATTTGAACGGTGCAGGTCTGAAGCCATCCTGTTTGAATATCCGGCATAGTGCTGTCGTTATTACGCTCTTTCCTACATCCGATGCGGTTCCTTGCAGCATTAAGACTGCCGCTGTTTTTTGTACAGACGCACTGTCCACGATCCATCCCCCAGTCACCAATTATATTTTATATCTATATATGTCGAACTAGAGAATATTCACACTTGCCACTACGATGACAGAATAACCTTCCGATCGCTGTTATCCCCAGATTTTTTTGATTCCTTTTTTAAAGGGAAAATCCGGGGATAAAGGCGAGCGCTCCGCTTCTTCATGTTATTTCTGTCCTCTCCGTTCTCGTGTAAATGTTTAGTTCAATTTATATAGAAAAACCCTTGTAATACACTAAGCACTGTAAGCAAGGCAACTTCCAGCAGCTCATTCATTGCACCATAGGTATCTCCTGTTAATCCGCCTAGCCGTTCACTTATACGTCCAGCAATCCATTTACCTATGACGTAACAAGCGAGCGGAACAACAATTACAGCAAGCACAGGATATAACCACCACGGTAGGGTCATTAGACTGCTCCCAATATGTAACCCCTCTACGACTGGCATCTCCGGCTGGAAAAGCATTCCCACTACTAATGTGATTACACCTACTAGAACAGTGAGTCCAATTGCATTGCTACGTGCACGCTGAACTTCTCGCCGCTCACCCAGCCCTTTAAACAAAACAGCTAATCCGTCATCACCTCTCGCATTTGGCCATGCGGAGATGGCATAAACCATGAACCAGCGACTCCAGATCATCGGTAACATAAGTAGTGCACCATACATCCAATTAGCACGTGCGATGAAATCTGCAATTAGAGCTGCCTTCATCATTAACAGGAGAACACAGGCTATCACTCCCATGGCACCCACACGGCTATCCTTCATGATCTCTAACATTCGCTCACGAGAGCGATAACTGAGCAGACCATCCGCTGTATCCATCCAACCATCCAGATGCAACCCTCCGGTCAACCAGACCCATAGGGTCAGCGTTAATACCGCTGCTGGAAACGAGGGTAGAAGTACACCCGAAACAGCCGCTCCAAGCCAGACAGTTAACCCTATTGCGGCACCGACAAGGGGATAATAAACCACGCTTTCACGTAGCAATGGGGGACAAAGTCAATCTGCATCTTAACCGGAAAACGTGACAAAAATTGAAACGCTGCCGCCGCTGGCTGTTTTCTCCCATCGTGCTTGCGGTCACTCATATACGGTACTCCTTGCTCTTTAATTCAATCGCAATCCCCACCGTAACTAGAAATACTTCCCCGCAAATCGCTGCAATCCGTTGATTCAATATGCCTGCAAGGTCACGGTATCTTCGTCCAAGAGCATATTCAGGAACGATGCCATCCCCTACTTCATTGGTTACAAGCACAAGTAGTCCCGGATATGACTTAACAGCCGATACGAGCGCATCTATATGTCCTTGTATGACATGCGCAGGATCATGTTCATGGGCAAGCAAAATATTGGTCAGCCATAATGTCAGACAATCCACCAATACTGTAGGAGCTGACATCCCAGTATGAGATGCTCCCATACGTGTGATCCATTCAGGCAATGCTAATGGTTCCTCTACCGTATGCCACAGGTATCCCGCTTCTTCACGTCCCTGCTGATGCATGCGGATTCGCTCACGCATCTCGTCATCATAGGCTTGAGCTGTAGCCACATACCAAGCCTCTGAGGAGCGTTGCATGCATAGACGTTCAGCAAACGAGCTTTTGCCACTTCGCGCCCCTCCAGTTACAAGCACACTCATGAAGAAACCTCTCCTTGAGACGAGCCATCGGATACACCCGCACTGGCAAAGGTCGCCATCTCGTTAAGAATACGGCAAGCCGCATCGATGAGATGAAGACTTAGTACGCCTCCTGTCCCTTCACCCAGTCGCATATTCAGATCAAGCATTGGCTTCAGATCCATCTCACGAAGCAGTGCCGCATGTCCACTTTCATCGGATGTATGGGAAGCAATCATATAAGCCGTGCTCGCTGGTGCAAGCTCTCTTGCAATCAATGCTGCGGCTGTTGAGATAAACCCATCAACCACCACTGGGCATCCATTCGCAGCAGCAGCAAGAATTACACCTGTTAGTCCGGCAATTTCTAATCCGCCAACCTTACTGAGCACATCCAGCGCATCCTCCGCATGGGGTGCATTCAGACTTAAAGCCTGGCTTACCACCGTTGCCTTGCGCTGTAACCCAACATCATCGATCCCCGTTCCGCGTCCAACAGCCGAAGCCGGTGATATTCCCGTTAGAGCACACATTACAGCAGCACTTGCCGTTGTATTGCCAATCCCCATCTCTCCAGTTACAAATATCTGCGTTCCTCGGTCCACTTCTGACGTGACCACTTCGGCGCCAACGAGGATCGCTTGGATCGCTTCATCCCGAGTCATCGCTGGGCCTTTCGCCATGTTAGCTGTGCCTTTGCGGACTTTGCGGGAGATGAGCTCGGGGTGATCTAGATCAGCATTCACTCCAATATCTACACAGAGCACATCTGCCCCAGCATGCCGGGCAAGCACGTTAACGGCCGCTCCACCCGCCAGAAAATTAAGAACCATCTGCGGTGTTACCTCAGCAGGGAATGCACTGACACCTTCGGCAACTACACCATGGTCTGCTGCCATCACGATCACCGCTCGACGTTCGAAGCAAGGACGACTCTGTCCTGTAATACCTGCTAGGCGAATAACGAGCTCCTCCAGTTTGCCAAGACTGCCTGGCGGCTTCGTGAGGATATCCACATGAGCTGCAGCTTCTGCCGCGACCTGCTCATGAGGATCTGTGATTCGACGTATTAACTGCTCCAACACCTGTTCATTACGCATACAACTAGCACTTCCTTCATCAATATGTGGGTATATACCCCGATCAATTCTTCGGCTTTTCATGCTCCCGGCGCAGCAGCAACTGGGGAATGCCATGATCTGGATGCTTCACCATCGCAGGGTTCACTTGGAAGATCTCTCGAATATGTTCCTCGGTCATCAGTGCATGAGGGGTTCCAGAGCCAGCAGTTTCGCCTTCTTTCAAAGCCAGAATATGATCACAAAACTGCGCAGCTAGGTTCAGATCATGCAACACTGCCACAATCGTAATTCGATTTCTTTGACGCCATGTCGATAATAACTCCATAAATTGCAACTGATAACGGATATCCAGAAACGTTGTGGGCTCGTCTAACAAAAGAATGCTCGGTTCCTGTGCCATCACTTTAGCAAGGGCTACCCGCTGACGTTGTCCTCCACTGAGCGCATCCAGAGGACGATCCGCAAGCTCGGACAGACCTAATTCCTCTAGCACACGATCAACGATCTTCTCGCCATCACCCGAATCACGACCAAGCCAGTTCTGATAGGGATAACGCCCCATCTCCACAACATCCCTTACGGGATATGAGATTGCAGGCAGTCCATCCTGTTGCAGAACAGCAATCATACGAGACAGATCCTTGCGGCTATACGAAGTGATATTCCTGCCATTCAGTTGAATACTGCCCTCACTAACCGACTCCGTGCCAGCCAATAGTTGCAGTAAGGTTGATTTGCCGCTTCCGTTAGGACCTACAACACCCCACCAATCGCCTTCTGCGATCTGCCAACTCACACCATTTAACGCCTGATGCTGACCATACCGTTTACCTACTCCATCGACTTCAATCAAAGGTTTCCTTATACCACGCTGAGTATCGAAACTCGGATCTGCCCGTTCACCCGTATGGATAGGTTCATTCCGATTGGCATGCACCGTATAGTTCGTGTCTTTACTCATGGCATCATCCCTTTACGAAGCTTCTTGTTTCTGTGCAAAAGGTAGGCGAAGAACGGTGCACCCACAAATGCGGTGACAACGCCAAGTGGAATTTCAGTCGGTGCCAATACTGTACGAGCGATCGTATCTGCCCACACCATGAAGATGGCTCCGCCAATTGCGGATAATGGTACCAGCAGACGATAGTCCGGCCCTACGATCAGCCTAAGAATATGTGGAATGACAAGGCCTACAAAACCGATGACACCTGACACCGATACGGCTCCTGCTGTGAGCAACGTGCCCACCGCTAACACCGATAGCTTCAATCTATCCACCTGAACTCCAATGTGAGCCGCTTGCCGCTCTCCCAGAGCAAGCACATTCAACGAACGTGCACGACTCCAGAGGAAGATCAGACCAAGCAGAAAATATGGGAAAAGGATGGCCGTATACGACCACCCACGCAGTGCCAGACTTCCCATCGTCCAGTATATAATTTCATTAATCGTCTGTTTCGACATGGTCGATAGGAAGGAGACAACTGCCCCTAGGAAACTTTGCATGACCACGCCCGCCAGAATCAGGCTATGTGTTGGTATTTTTCGACCCTCACGAGCCAGTGCCAGCACGAACCATAGCGTCAACACGCCGGTTAGGAACGCAACCAAAGGCAAGGTCCAGATTCCGATTAATGCATATTGTAATCCGAAGAAAATCAGAAATGCTGCACCCACCGATGCACCAGATGATACGCCTAACGTAAACGGATCTGCAAGAGGGTTACGAAGCACCCCTTGGAAGCCAGCACCCGCTATTGCTAGAGAGGCGCCCACGAGCACGGCAAGCAGTACCCGCGGGAATCGCACCTTCCATATAATCTGTTCTGCTGCTGTGCTCCAATCGGGAGTAATCCAATCCCCAATCCACGGAATGTGATGCAGCAGAATACCTGCAATGTCACGGACAGGCAAGGATACTGAACCAATGCCCGTGCAGATCAGCACCGTCAACACAAGCAGTCCTATCCCAGCCGTCCCGTACACCGCTAGCTTTTTACTCATTGGAACAGATCAGGGTAGATCGCTTTAGCTACGGCTTTCAGACCTTCGGTTACCCGTGGTCCTGGACGGCTAAGTAGGTTGGCATCTAGACCGATAACCGCATCGTCTTTTACCGCAGTAATCTGATCCCAGCCGCTACGAGCTTTGATAATTTGATCCAGTGTTTTGGAATTCTCATCAATGACATCATTGGCATACAGAATTACATCCGGGTTCGCAGCAATGATATTTTCTTCATTAATTTCGTTCCAGCCTTGCAAATCAGAAGCAACGTTGTTTCCTCCAGCAAGTGTGATCAGCTCATCCATGAACTCACCTTTACCCACCGTCCAGCCTGGGGAAAATTCAACATATACGTTCTTCTTCTCTTCCGGTTTAACTGCCTTCACCGCTTCAGTAACATCTGTTACATCTTGCTTCATCTTCGCGATGATCTCTTGGGCCTTTTCCTGTGTATCCGTAATTTGACCAAATGTTTCAATGTTTTTCGCCACATCATCTACTGATTTTGGATCAGTCTTGAAAATAACAATCCCCAGGTCACGGAATTTCTTCACCGCTTCTTCATTCATGGAAATACCTGTGAATACGATGTCTGCATCCGCTGCAATGATGGACTCTTCATTCGGTTTAGATACACCGCCCATTTTGGGCTTCGTTGTAGCTGCTTCAGGGTAATCATCAAAATCAGATACACCTACAATTTGCTCGTCCAATCCAAGAGCGAACAACGACTCTGTCTCCGCTGGAGATACAGATACAATTTTGGCTGGTGCCTTTTCAAACGTGAACGTTTCACCCGTTGCATCTGTAACGGTAAGTGGATATTGTGTCTTGAGATCCGTTGTTGTCTGTTCTTGACTCTGCTCCTGTGCAGGTTGCTGTGATGCTCCTGACCCCTCATTCGTTGTTGCATTGCCACATCCAGCCAAAGCCAGTGCTAGTGCCGCTGCACTAAGCAGGGACGCTACGCTTTTCCAGTTCTTAATATTCATTGTGTTCATTCTCCCCTTCTCTATCTGTTCTATTGATCCTGTGTCGTGCTCAAACTCTAACTGCCCATGTCTTGGTGTTCCTGTGTAAGGTTGAACTTCAACATTTACACATTATCGGAGAGTGAAGAACCCAATAGGAACAATAAAAATCCCCAATCCTTACAGCAGGATCAGGGATAACGTCTCGCATATGGCGTGCTCTACGCATGATGAATCACCTGCGCTGTTCATAACAGAACACTGCCCGAAACGCTGTCCTTTCCTCGAAGGAACACCGGTCTATACGTCCAGGGCAGGTAACCTGACTTACAGGATTATTCCTGATTCACAGTGGCGGGACCGTGCCGGATTTACACCAGCTTCCCTATTTCATCCGTTTGCGCACATGGCCTAAACACACATAACCATGACAACTCATTACAAACGAAACCCTTGGTCGCTTATGATATAACCATTCATGTGAGCATCTTAGCCGCATACGTATGGCTGAACGCCTAATCCTTGATTAGACCCAACAGCCTCCTACGCATGGTCACACGTCTGTTGTGATTATAGGTTAAATTGTACAACCTTACAAGCTGATTCAAGGAAAAGCCACCCGGCTTCCTACCCAACCGCTTGGCCCGTAATCCAGTCTGACCTTTATGGCTTGCCCTGGAATAACCTGCGTATCCCAGAAGGTCAGATCAGGGATTAGGCGAGATATCACATATCGGATCACACCGCCATGTGTAACGATACCAACCTGAGGTACATCAACCGTTACTGGTTCAGACAAGACATCGTGCAACAAGCAAGTATCCAGAAAAGAATCAATTCTTGCTGTAAACGCCTGCCATGACTCCCCTTTAGGTGGTGTCACGTTCTGTGGATCATCAATCCAGTCTCGATATTGTTGAATATGTTGGAGCTGATCATACGTCTTCCCTTCCCACTCCCCAAAATCAATCTCTCTGAGTCGCGCATCCAAATGTACTTGTTCTCGCTGCAAGGGAGTGACGCTTGTGAGGGTCTGCTGACAGCGCAGTAAGTCACTGGAGTAGAGCTTGCTCCAACAAAGGCTCTGAAGCTGCTCACTGAGCGGAGCAAGCTCTTGCTTCGCTTCAGGCAGGAGACCGATATCCGTATGCCCAAGATATCTTTTTTCCTGATTCCACAACGTTGTACCATGACGGATAAAAATAAGATCACGCGAAAGTGGGGCATTTTCTAGATTCGTAATCACCATAATAGTGTACCTCCAGCCAACCAGACGACAAGTGTAATGAGTACACATAGTACTACAAAGGAACCTGCCGACCAGAACATGAGACGGGTCGTTCGCACGATATCCTCTGCTCCCATTGAGCGAGTCGGTTCTCCCATATATGCACGAAAAGACGAGACACCATGATACACGTTATGCCCACCCAGTCTGATCCCCAGCGCACCTGCAACGGCAGACTCGGGAAAGCCGCTATTCGGGCTCGGATGCAATCTGGCATCTCGGGATACCATCTGTGCTGCTCTTCTTGCATCTAGCTTCATGATCCATGCTCCGCTAATCAATAATAGAGCCGTGATTCGAGCTGGAATCCAGTTAGCCCAATCATCCAAACGGGCGGATGCCCAGCCGAGATGTAGATATTTATCGTTTTTGTAACCGACCATGGAATCCAGTGTATTGACGGCTCGATATGCCATTGCAAGCGGCGCGCCGCCAATAAGGGCGTAGAACAAAGGAGATACGATTGCATCCACAATATTCTCAGCTACCGTCTCCACCGTTCCCCTTACGATCTCAGGTTCATCTAGATGCGCTGTATCACGTCCTACAATCATACCAAGAGCACGCCTCGCAGCGGGAAAATCTCCCTGAATGAGATGACGATATACGTCCATCCCTGCGTCCTTTAATCCTTTGGAAGCAATCGTTGTCGCAATCAATATGACCTCAGCGATCACCGCAACCACTGGATGAATAAGTGCAAGGAGATAGATCAGTCCCCAAGTCACGGCAAAAGAACCCCTGCAATCAGGATCGGAAACCAGATTCCCGCTTTTTTGAGCCCTTGATTGGAAGTCACACGAGATCGTATGGTTCGCTCCAGTGCAGAAATGGCTTTCCCCATACCGATGACTGGATGAGGTATCCATCTCGGATCTCCGATACAACGATCTAATATGTATGCTGCGATGATAATCCAAGCCCCTGTCATCCCGATCCAGAATGACGAAGAAAACCATTGATTCAATTCAAGTATCATTTTTTGTTGTTCCTCCCGCCACATTGCACCAGCGCCCGGCCTGCAGACTTTCCGTAATCGTATCATAGACAAGTCTGCCAATGACCGACCCTAGAACGGTGGCCGTTCCTGCATAAGTCAAAAGCGGTTTCTGCTGATCCTGACTCACCGCGAGCACGATCGCATCTGTGGTGGTTCCAGTAGCCGTTAGACCATTCTCGGAATCGCTCACACCAGCATCAGCCAGAGCAGCAGCTTTCGCTTCTACTGCAGTCTGAATCGCATTCACCATGGCTCCATTCGTCAAACGACCGTTATACCACAACATCATATTAATGGTACCGGGTGTGTACGCTCCATCCAGTTTCTGGACAGCATCCGTTCGGTTCCCCATCGCATCAAATACCACTCTTGCTGAACCGGCGCGTGCAGCATTCGATACCCCTGCCGTCGTACAGCATAGAAGCCCAAAGTCGGGGCTCGCGTACTCTTGAATCGACGTATGTTCCAGACGCACGGCTGTCAGCAGACCGGTACACACATCCTCTCGTTCCTTCCACTCACGGAGTAGTCGCTGTATATCGCGCGGAGGATCATCACAGCGATAATGCTTATCTACATAAATATTAAATATACGATCCAGTTCAACCATGCCCCCGCCGTAAACTGCACTGGAGATCGCAGTAGCTACAGAGGGAATGCATGCTTTTACATGGCGTTCTTGTGCGCTAATTGTCAATCCCGGCCATACAGAAGAAGCATATTCACCAGGATAACGATAGGTTTGTCTCCCCTTCAACTCTTCTTCAAGAAACGGTAAGGTCATCGTTCGAGCCACCTTCCTTTACGTGAGGAGTGTCCTGAAATTGACTCTGAGAGATATGTTGAGGATTACTCTGAGCAATCACACTTTGCATCACGCTCAGTAAACGCCCATTGGCATCCGCATCCTTCACCGCAAACCGAACATGTCGTTCGCCAAGCCCAGGATACATGGCACAGCTCCGAATGAGAATCCCCCGCTCTCCTAGTGCAGTCTGCATAGAGGCTGCTGACCATGGTTCCGGCAAACGAGCCAATATAAAGTTAGCTTCTCCGCGCGTCACCTGACAACCACATGCCTCCAGCCCCTCAGTCAATAGGTTCCGTTCACGAGAAACATAAGCCAGCGTTTCCTGTTCAAAGCTCTCCCCATCACGGAGGCAGGCTTCCCCCGCAATCAGCGCCAGCCCGTTAACACTCCAAGTGACTTGCTTCGCAGTCATGGCTTGTATTAGTTCAGGTCGTGCCATCGCATAACCTAGACGCAGTCCCGGAATCGCGTAAAACTTCGTCATCGAACGGATGATCATAACCTGCGGGTAATCACTTAATCGAGGTGCAAGGGACTGCCGCCGAGCTTCTGGAATAAAGTCCATGAACGCTTCATCAATCACTAGGATCGTGCCCGTTCTTTCTGCTGAGCGAGCCAAATGATGAAGCACCTCTACAGGATATTGAACTCCGTTAGGATTGTTGGGCTGCCCTAGAAATAACAGATCCACTTGATCCATTAGCCTCTCGATATCCATTACCTCTGCTCGCCAGTCCAACTCTTCACGTCCATACACATGAAGAACCTCAGCTCCAAATTGCCTAGATAGTGCACTATACTCCGAAAAGCCAGGCTCCACCGTACCTACAGTTCGTGGTGCAAGAGCCAGTAGGATCAATGCCATACTCTCCGCTGCGCCGTTTCCAACAGAGATTTGATCAGGCTGTACGTCAAGATACTCGCTAAGTCGTGCTTTAAAGGCTCTGTGTCCTGGATCAGGGTAACGCAAGATGGTTTGTAAGCCATGTTCCAATGCATGTAAAACGTTCTGAGGTGGCCCCATCGGGTTGATGTTTGCACTAAAATCGAGAAAATCAGCCGGATTGCCCCCGAAACGGGTGGCCGCCGTCTCCACATCACCACCATGTCCGAATACTTCGATCATACCGGTCATTCTGTCCGTCATCCTTTCTGCATGTCCATTTTATTATGGAGTCGATCACAGGTTGGGGTCAATCTTGTTTTGTCTATGCTTGGCTGAAATCGTAGACTTGTCTAATTTCTTTGTGTCATTAGGGCAATTCGTTTACAATAGAGAAGGAATTTCAGTTTCATGAACGTCAGTTCGATGAATCTAATTTCTACGAATCAAACACTACATAAGGGATTATTATCCCTCACATACATTAATGGAGGAATGACCATGTTGTTTGTTGATAACCAGGGCATCACAGATCCTTCCGTAAACCTCGCCATCGAGGAATACATTCTGAAGCATCTGCCGATGGATGACAGCTACCTGCTGTTCTACATCAACCGCCCATCCATTATTATTGGTAAGCACCAGAACACCATTGAAGAGATTAATATTGAATATGTTCAGGATAATGGAGTTCAGGTCGTACGCCGTTTATCCGGAGGTGGTGCAGTCTACCACGATCTGGGCAACCTCAATTTCAGCTTCATTACGAGGGATGACGGTCAGTCCTTCCACAATTTCCGCAAATTCACTCAACCTGTCGTTGAAGCCTTGCAAGAGCTTGGAGTCAATGCCGAATTGACTGGGCGGAACGATCTTCAAGTGGGAGAAAAGAAAATTTCGGGTAATGCCCAGTTCTCCACACGTGGTCGCATGTTCAGCCATGGTACATTGATGTTTGATCTTAACCTGGATCATGTACAAGCATCACTGAACGTGAATCCTGAGAAATTCAAATCCAAAAGCACCAAATCCGTGCGCAGCCGCGTTGCTAACATTCGTGAACTGATGGACAGCAATATGACCATTGAACAATTCCGAGATGAGTTGCTCCGGCACATCTTCCGTATGGAGCCACAAGATGTGCCTCAATACGAACTCACTGAGAAAGATTGGGACAAGATCAAGGAAATCTCTGCGGAGCGTTACAGCAACTGGGATTGGAACTACGGGTTGTCTCCAGAGAGCAATGTGAAGCACACACGTAAATTCCCTGTCGGTATCATTGATCTACGAATGAACATTAAGGATGGACGGATTGAAGATCTGAAAATCTTCGGTGACTTCTTCGGTGTGGGTGATGTAGCCGATATCGAGGATATGCTGCGTGGCAAACGTTACGAAGAGTCCGAGGTGCGCACAGCACTGCAAGATTTGGATGTGAAGCATTACTTCGGCAACCTGGAGCTGGAGGACTTTATTGGCCTTATTTTCCTGGAAGAATAGACTTTCGTTCTTGCTACACGATACACATAAGTTCAACTAAACTTTTTTATGCGATAACGGAGAGGACAGAAATAACGTGAAGAAGCTAAGCGCTCGCCTGAAAGCTTTCTGCAAGAAAGCTGCATCGGAAGCATACGCTATCCCCGGATTTCCCTTTTAAGAAAGGAATTCAAAAAAAATCTGGGGATAACAGCGATCGGAAGGTTGTTCTGTCATCGGAGTGGCCAGTATAAACATTCTTTAGTTGAACATACACAGATAAATAAAGGAGAGAAACGACATGACTTACAAACTAATCGCAATCGACATTGATGACACACTCATTAACGACAACAAAGAAGTAACACCTGCAACCCAAGCTGCTCTGGAGCAAGCCGTTGCACACGGTGCTGTAGTTACACTGGCAACTGGTCGTGCTTACGCTTCTGCACAGGCACTTGCTCGCCAAACGAAACTGAACGTGCCGATCATTACGTACCAAGGAGCTTTGGTGAAAAACTTGCTAGACGAGAACGTTCTGTATGAGCGCTATGTTCCACAGGAAGCTTCCCGCAAATTGTATGACTACTGCTTGGAGCACAACCTTCACCTGCAAACGTATATTGACGACAAATTGTATGCCCGTGAAGAGAATGACAAATTGCGTGATTACGCGAAATTGAACGGCACACAATACTATATTGAATCTGATTTCATCAAAGTGATTGAGCAACAAACACCAAAACTGCTTATTATCGACGAGCCAGATTATCTGGATAAGGTAGCGGTTGACCTGCGCGAGCTGCTTGGACCTGAAGTGCATATTACGAAATCGAAGCCTTACTTCCTTGAAATTATGCACCGTGAAGGAACAAAAGGACATGCCCTCACTTTCCTTGCTGATCATTTCGGCGTTGAGTTGTCTGAATGCATCGCCATCGGTGATTCCTGGAATGACCATGAGATGCTTGAAGCTGCCGGTCTTGGTGTGGCGATGGGTAATGCCATTCCAGCATTGAAAGAGATCGCAGACTACATCACACTTAGCAATAACGAAGATGGTGTGAAGCAGGTTATCGAGAAATTTGTACTGAATGCGGAGTAATGGACACGCTACTGTCCAAGCGAAGCTATATTAAAGTTTGATTATGACATCACGAAAGAGCCCAGATTGCACTGAAGTGCAGCTCGGGCTCTTTCGTGTATAAGAAGCTTATTTTATATGTAGCATTAGTCCGTTCTCATATATGATGGATTCTAAGGAGATGAGTCGATGAATATTAGCAAACCGAAACTCGTTCTGTTCCTACTTATCACATTAGTAGCGCTTGTCTCTCTGTACCTTTGGAATTTCCAACGAACAATGGAACTTAAAGTTGAAGCGTATTTACTCTCGTCCAAAGAATATGGTCACGAAGATATTCAACAAATCGATACCCATTTCGGTAAAGCACCACTCGTCAGCACAGAAGTTATTTTCAAGGATGAGCCTCTTGCTCATTACTTCTACAAAGAGGAGAACGGACAAATTTATCAATATAGCAGCGCACCTGTAAAAGGCGTAGACCCGAATTTCACGTATCGGCATCTCGATCCAGTTCGCCCTTAATCGTTTGGAGCGAATACGGTTGTTGATCTAACTCAAGAGAATCTGCAAGCATCATCTCACCATCTCTGGCTTGTTTAAGAAGCGCAGGATCTAAATCAGCGATCAACAATTCAGCTTGGTCTGGCGAGCCATCAACGATAATATCCCCTAATGGATTCCAGACGCCGCTATGTCCGCACGTATCCCACACTCCGGTTCTACCAACATGATTACACATCGCAGTAAATATGGTGTTATCTAGTGCTCGGGCAGGAAACCATACGCGTGACTCCTTGTATCCCATTCCTTTGCTAAAGAGAGAGCTACCCATATACAAATGACAGCCATGCTGTGCTAAACGACGCGAATGTTCAGGGAAGCCAGCATCATAACAAATGGCCATGCCAATATTCCAGCCTTTGATATCAATGATGACCTGCTCATTATTGGTGGAAAACATGCTCTTCTCCGTTTGAAATAAATGCGACTTATCGTAAACGCCCACTTCGTTTCCATGCGAATCTATAATGATGGAGGATATGTAAACTTCCTCTCCTCTTCTAACAGGCGTTCCAATAATCGCCCAAATTCCATATGTTTTGCATGCTTGACGCAGCTTTTCAATCCTTACGTCATTTATACACAGCGTATTGTCAGAGAGATTGGATTGTACGATTTCCGGGACATATCCCGTTAGAAATTTTTCTGGAAACATAATAAGATCTGCACGCTTTTCCCCAGCTTCTTCAATCATCTCATAAGCTCGATTAACGTTTTCCTGTATGTCCCCATCAACCGCAGAACATTGTGCCAACGCAATTCTTAGTTTTGCTGTAGGCAATACATCTAGCTGGGTATTCATCACATTCATTCCCTCCAATAATTTATTCTCATAACGACCAATAACTACAATCAACTACAATATGTTACCACCGCATAATCAGAAAATATAGGTACGTTGAGATAATTTTTCCAGCTTTCTTTTCTCCATCATCATCTATGCTAAATATAAAAAAACTCTCATCACGGGAAGTCGTAGACGTTCGTAATCTACAACCTCCTCTAATGAGAGTTAGCAACTATATCGCCCCAAGAAAACTCCAACGTAATCAAGGGGAACTGACTCTTGCTTTCGCTTATTGCGTTTCCCGAGTACCATACTGCTCATTAAATTCACGGTCTCGCTCACGTATTTCACTCATGACACCCTTCACAGAGAAGATCGATTTGGGCAAGAGCAAAAATACCCCGATCAAAAACAATACAATAGATACGATAAATGCGATCAAGCCTCCGCTATCATACATCGCTTGTAGATATTTCCCCCACTGCGTTGAATAGGTCATTACAGATGGGAGATACATCAGCGTTGTGATATGCACGATCCCATATAAAATGATGCCTGCAAATACCAACGCTACACCTATTGCCTGCCTGTTCAAATCCGCTCACCTCGTTTGCTAAAAATCCACTCCTATCATTGTACACCAATTTATGGATTTTCGGCTAACGTATTGCTGTTTCTCCTACTTTTGAACCAACTTGTGACTTTGTCATTCATGAATAATAATCCAGACACAATAAGTACTACACCAATCCAAGTCATCCAGCTTACATGCTCATTATAGACAATGGCGCCAAGAACAACCGCAATCGGTGGTGAGATGTACAGCCAGGTTGCAGGGAACAACGGATTGGTTCGTGACATGATCCAATAGAACAGACTATGCCCTACCATCGAGCCAATGACCGTCAGATAGATCAATGAGGTAATGGCAGGTGTCCAGTTGATTACCGATATGTTCCATGACTCTGTGAAGGCTGACAATATTAATAGCAATAGTCCGCCATGCATCATCTGAACGGCATTAATGGCCACCGGGTCACTTTCCTTGAACTGGTTAATCACCTTTTTGGAATATAACGCTCCTGCTGAGTAACACACTTCCCCAATCAGAATCACGATACAGCCCCATAACCACAGTGGACTGCCCCCAATCGTGACACCAGGCATAACAACAAATATAACGCCGACAAAGCCGATCAAACAGCCTGTAATTATGCGAGCAGACGTCTTCTGCCTTAACAAAACCGTTTGCATCACCATAATCATAATCGGACCCGTCGCTGATAAAATAGCACCTACACCTGAACTTACATATTGTTCAGCCCAATATAGAGCCGCAAACGTACCAAACGTGAGTCCTGCGCCGGTGAGCAGCATTTCTTTGCGCCACAACAAGGACATCTTGACCCGTCCCTTCATCAGCATCCAGGTAAACATCAGAGCACCTGCAATCATAAAGCGTATACCCGCGGACATAAATGGCGGCAGGCCTGCCTCAACTCCAATTTTAATCGCTAGAAACGTCGTACCAAATACAAGACACATTATTGCAAATGCTGCTCCAATCATGCTAGCCCCTCCTTCATCTGTTCTCCATCATATAGCACTGTCTACAGAACAGAGCGAAGAAAACAGAACAGTTAGACCCGTATGCTGTTACAATAGAGTTCAAAAGGAGCGTGAGCCGGGTGGGCAAAACCATCATGATGACAGATAACAGCCTTAAACTATATGAACAAGTCGTTCATTATCTTGTTGTTCGCATTGAAGCAGGAGAATGGACGGAACATGAGAAGTTGCCTTCTGTACGCAGCCTATCCGAGCTACTCGGTGTACATCGCCTGACCGTTTTCAAAGCCTATCAGGAGTTAAAAGAACGTGGAAACGTCTACGTCAAAGATAAATCCGGTTATTATGTCAGCCCTGCCGACCCAGCCCCAATTATGGATCAGGCGGATGACCCCGCCGTTTCGGCTTGGTTGCATTGGGACTCCCTTGACCGTGTGCAATCTCTGGAGGCGGAATTCCAGTTTTCCAAATCATTGATTGACCCTGCTCTCTTGCCCAACCGGTATTGGGGGAGCTGATGCGTGATCTGCTCAACCATTACCCTCGCCTACTCGGAACCTATTCTACGAATCAGGGAGACCTGGAACTTAGAAGTGAACTGGCAAGCCATCTGACCTCACGGGAACGTTTCTATATCTCAGCAGATGAAGTCCTGATTACCTCGGGTGCACAACAAGCCATCGACCTCATTGCACGCAGTTTAGTCAAACCGGGCGACCGTGTCCTTGTGGAGCGACCTACGTATGGACCAGCTATGGAAATATTCCGCAAGCAGGGTGCTAAGCTCGTGTTTACCGACATCACCTCAGAGGGTTACGATCTAGATCAGATTGAGCTGCTGATGAAGCAGGAAAAGCCAAAACTCTTTTATATGACGCCAACTTTCCAAAACCCGACAGGGATTAATATTCCAGTGGAACAGCGCAAACAGTTACCGGAACTGGCTGAGCAATATGGATGTTTCCTAGTCGAGGATGACAGTACGTATGATATATATTTTAAAGAAAAACCTCCGGCTCCGATTTTCACCTATGACACAACCGGACATACGCTCTACATTCGCAGTTATAGCAAATATGTCGTTCCTGGTCTTCGAATCGCCGCTATTATGTGCCGCCCACGATTCATGCCTGGGTTACAGGCAATTAAGACTCTTGCGGATAACGGATCTCCGCTGCTGAATCAGAAGCTGTTTCTACGCTACTTTCAATCTCCGCGTATGTATCAGCATATATCCAAGCTATGTACTGCAATCCAATTACGGATGGAAGTGATGGAGAAATGCTTAAAAGAAACAGATTGGCGTTGGACTACACCCCAAGGCGGTCTAAACATCTGGGTAGAGCTTCCGGAAGGTATGGATACGGGCAGACTGCTGCATCGATGTATGGAGCATTCCGTCGCCTTTGTACCAGGTACGGTGTTTGATCCTTCGGATCCTGGGGCAAGTCGTAAATTACGTTTATCTTACTCGTATGCACATGAACAGCAGATTTACGAAGGTATGAGTAGACTGATTGAACTAGCGCACAAAAAGGTTTAAATGAACTTCGTTTATAAGGAGTGTGTTCACAAGAGTTGAATTGGCAGATGTATGGAGAATCGGTTGTTGGATGTGTGCGGAGAGAAAGACTTCTCATAAGAAAAGTCGCCATATAGGCGACTTCTGAATGGGAGCGATCCTCTCGCTCATTCTGCTATTTCAGGCGAGCAAGTTTATGCTCTGATGATTGATTTTATTTTGCTAACACTCAAAGTGTATAGTACAGGGTTCAAAATTTACAGATCTTTCTTGCTAAACAAACGAACCGTGAGAAGATAAGAACCCACGAATAACAGCAGAATACCGATGGTAACCATACCAATTACCTGTCCAGTCACCATGCCTTCCTCGCTCGCCAAATTCATGAGTAATGCAAAGGGCTGGGCAAGTATAACGAGCGCAACTAAGAATACAACATTGATGATCCCTGCGCCCTTTTTGCTAAGTGCGTAAAAGAGAGGCAAATAGATTGAAGTTAAGCCAAGTACCATAGCGATTGAAACCATAATATCCAATACTGAGAAATCTGGCTTGTCGAGCCCGGGGAAATTCATATTAACGAGAGAATGAATTCCGAATGATGCGAGAACGCCAAAAAGTGTATAGAATATGGTCGATAGATACTTCGCCTGCACTACGTTTTTCCGACTAATCGGGAGTGTGACTAGGAAATTATGATTATGGTTTTTGACATCAATCATGGTCGCAAGCATGATGGAACCAAATGCGGTGTATATACCTACCAGATACATGGACATCTCACTTTTGGGAATAAAGGCGATACTAAACACAGCCAGGTAAAAAGGAATGATCCATAGGGAACTCTTCAGTACAATGAAGTCTTTGCGAAGTAAGTTAACCATTTTTCCGTGCCCCCTTTGCTGTAAAATAAATAAGATCTTCAAGGGAGGGTCTGTGTAACAACGCATAACTGCCAAACAGCTGCTCCGCTTCTACCTTGTTATCAGACAACCCCTCAAATCCCACAGCCGTTTCACGGATTCCCACCAAATGAGCCCGGGTGTCTGCATCCAGCAGCTCCATGTCCCCCTTCACAATCGTGTACCTTTCGAGCACATCATCTTTAGCTTCATTAAATACAATTTGTCCGCGATGGATAAACGTAATATAGTCTGCGATCCGCTCCAGATCGGTTGTAATATGTGTGGAGAAAATAATGGATCTCGTCTCATCTTGTATCGTGTCTGCAAGCAGATCCAGCAATTCCCGTCTAAATACAGGATCAAGACCGGAAGTTGGCTCATCCATGATCAGCAATTCCGCTTCATGAGATAAAGCGACTGCCAAGGAGAATTTAATTTTCATACCTTTGGATAAATCTTCGATCTTCTTCTTCGGCGACAACTCGAATTGATCCAGATAACCTCTAAATGTTTGATCATTCCATCGCTTATAAAACGGAGCAATCATCCGGCCCATCTCATAGATGGTTAGATGCTCATAATAGAAACATTCGTCTGATACAATACCGAGACGTTGCTTAATGTGAACTTCCTGCTCAGGCATCTTTCTGCCTAATGTATGAACACTCCCAGAATCAGGCTGGATTAAGCCGGTAATCAATTTAATTAACGTACTCTTGCCTGCCCCATTTGGGCCGATAAGCCCCGTAATATATCCTTGCTTCACATCCAAAGATACATTGTCTACTTTAAATAAAGGGTACGTTTTGGAAAGGTTACGAATTTCAATGGCGTTCATTCTGTATGTTCCTCCTCTGACAACAAAGTGAGATGTTGAATTAACTCCTGTGAACTCATGCCGATCTCTCTGCTCTCACGAATAATTTCAAGCATCTTCTCTTCCAATCTTCTCATTCGCTGCTCTCGAATAAAGTCCTGATTGGTTCCCGAGACAAAACTACCTTTACCTACAACGGAATCGATTAGATTCTCCTTCTCCAGTTCTTCATAGACACGTTTTGTTGTAATCACACTCACCTGTAGATCCTTGGCCAGCTGCCGGATGGAAGGAAGACTATCCCCTTCGACCAATTCACCACTCAAGATGCTCTGTCTAATCTGAGTTAAGATCTGGATATAGATTGGGTCGCTGGATGCGTTGGACAATAAAATTTTAATATGCTCTCACCTCATTGGTGTTCTCATGGTTCCATGTATATAGTGTATATATCTAATATATACACTATATGCGATTGAGGTCAATGATTAATTTAAATATTTCCAAAATAATCAAGCCTGTCTCATTGAAATGATGTACCAAGCAAATACCATCTAGACGTTATCCCATGTCACTGAACCGCCTTCTGTAGCACATTTTGCAGTCCCTCTTCCAAAGTGTGCCACTGAGCATATGTAATGTAATCTAGTCGAACAAAGTTATATCCGCAACAAAGCCCAGAAGGTCCATAGACCATCTGGGCTTTGTCTTTGTGAATATTCTACATAATGTAATTTTACAGCATTCCTAACCCTACGTTCAGCACTGTGTTTACATCTGGCTTATTTACCTTATAAGTGTTAGCTATCTTTGAAGATGCACTCTTTGTGTCCTTTGCTGTCCTAAATGCATTCTTGTGCTAACTTGCCTAGGTGCTAGATATCACCTTATCAACGATGCCATAATCCACAGCTTCAGCAGCGGTAAGGAAATAATCGCGATCTGTATCCTTTTCGATTCGATCCAGCGGTTGACCCGTGTGATCTGCAAGCAGCTGGTTCAGACGTTGACGGTGCTGAATGATTCGATTAGCGTGAATGAGCATATCTGCTGCCTGCCCACGTGTCCCGCCGAGTGGTTGATGGATCATAATCTCACTGTTGGGTAACGCCAGACGTTTGCCTTTGGTGCCACCAACGAGCAGTATCGTTCCGAAACTAGCAGCCATGCCTGTGCAGATGGTTGAGATATCGGGCTTCACAAATTGCATCGTATCATAGATCGAGAATCCTGCAGTCACCGAACCCCCTGGGCTGTTAATGTACATTTGAATATCCTTATCCGGATCTTCTGCGGTTAGAAACAATAGCTGTGCTACAATGGCATTCGCCATCTGATTTTCAATCTCACCTGATACCATAATGATTCGATCTTTCAACAAACGAGAATATATGTCGTAGCTCCGTTCTCCACGAGCCGTCTGTTCCACAACATAAGGTACTACATTCATGCATATCCCTCCTCAGATTATGCAACCATGCTGACCATGTAGCCCCCTCCATAACAATCTGAGATGGCATAACTGTACATCATCGGTTGCGTCGTTGAAGACGGCAGAGCCTGCTGCAAAATCGTACTTGCCACAGCCATCGGATCATCCGTTTGATTCAGACATAGATCAATTAAACGAGCCGTATCACCGCGGCGTAATGCGAGCAAATAACCGCGCAACTCTTCCGTATGGATTCGTTCCTCGCTAACTTCTCTCGCCTCGTCGGCATCTAGATCAGTTAGTTGATCCCGAATCTCAGCTATGGTCATCCGGGCACGACGTAACGCCGATTTTATCGCGCCTTCTGTTGTATCTAACATCTCAGCAGCCTCTGCCGCCGTATATCCTAATAATTCCCGTAACATATATATCACTCTTTGCCATGACGGCAGCTCTTTAATTAAGATCTGAACAGCGGTATCAAGCTCTTCTAATGGCTCATCTTCCGCCATCTCTTGGATAAGCGGCTTCAAACTATCCATTTTGCAACACAAACGTTGACGTTTGCGCAGAACGTCCATCCATGCATTACGGGCAATGCGAATGAGATAAGCTTCCCAATGGATGTCCCTTTCTGCACACGATGGTTGAACCAAGGTGGATGATAACACTTTGGCAAACGTCTCCTGTACCAGATCCTCAGCATCTTCTCTAGAGCCTGTCATGGACAAACAGTACGCATACAACGAACGTTGTACATCAAGTAATGCAGCATGAAGATCATCCGCTTGAAATGGTTCTTCAGCATTCATGTGTGGTGGTGTATATCGGTTATGCGATTGATTAACATTGTCGTGTGATCTGTTGATTCGACAATCCACGGATTTCACAAAGGCCATTACGGGGCCCCCTTTGTTGATTCCTGATTGGTCTTGCTTTCCTTTTACATACTGGCTGTGCTCTTGCTGTAGTCGACTTACACTATGTAAACGAAGAACCTCCTGCAAAGGATACGCTCTTCTGTATTTATTTTTCGAGAGACACCTTCATGCCTGTGAGAGCAAGCGTAATGCCTTGACCTAAATGATAATCCTGACGTAAATCCACATCATGAGACATGTGTGTAAAATACGTGCGCTTAGGCTCTAGTTCCTGCAAAAGCTCCTGCGCTTCCCGCATATCATACACGGAACGTGTTGAGAACTCTGCTAGCTCATGCACGAAGCTGGTTCCTAGGATGAGCAGATCCAGACCATGCAACGGCTTTTTCTCTTCTTCCTTCAGATCAATCGCATCTGAGCAGTATGCCCAGTGGAATCCGTCTCGTTCCAGACGATAGGCATAGGAATATCCGTTCTTCCCATGACATACTTTCCATGAGTGAATTTTCCAGCCATGCACTTCAATATCGTCATCCGTTTCCATGTAATTCATATGACGATCTAACCATGGAAACTGCCTTTGAATGGTGACGATGACTTCACGTGGTGCATACAAATTACCCTTTACTCCTAACCATCGGCATGCATCCGCCCACTCAGGCAATCCACCAATGTGGTCAAAGTGTGCATGGGTTATCAGCATCGTCTGTACCATTCTAAGATTCTGCGCTTCCATCTGTGTTCCCCAGTCTGGGCCACAGTCAATCATAAAAGGTTCTTCCACACCATCACTATGGATTAGAACAGACGAGCGTTTACGTTGATTGATGCCGGTAAGCCGAGCCTCTGTGCAAGTGCTACAGTCACAATATACACGCGGAACGCCCATCGCATCGCCTGTTCCAAGAAATGTTAGTTGATTCAAGATCGTTATCCCCTCTCAAGCTCAAGTACGCTTTATTTCTGTTCTCATCATTCTCATGTAAATGTAAATGAACTATTATCTAAATTGTATTCTCCAACCTCTGATTTGGCAAAAAAAAGACTCTCCCGCTGCGATTGATTACGCAATGCAGGACAGCCTTATGTCTAATCTATCGATGCTATCTTATTGAACTAAAAAATATTTACACTTGCCACTCCGATGACAGAATAACCTTCCGATCGCTGTTATCCCCAGATTTTTTTTGATCCCTTTTTTAAAGGGAAAATCCGGAAATAAAGGCGAACGCTCCGCTTCTCCATGTTATTTCTATCCTCTCCGTTCTCGTGAAAATATACAGTCCAATTATATAGCCTTATACTTAATCTACACCAATGCCCGCAGCTTCAGCGTCAATTCTTTCCCCGCAGGTACATCCTTCGATTCCGTAATGACCCAGTTGGATGCAAGTCGCTCTGCTAACACTTCTGCCTGTTCTGGCTTAAGCTTTAGCCCTGTTATAATGCCTTCACCCACTGCGAAATCCTTCTCTGCTACTACACCGAATGCTTTCTCCAAGTATATGCCTAATCCACCACGTGTATTAAACGTGATACGGTAGCCTTCTTGAACCGCTACTTCTAGGTTCTCTCCATGATCCGCCGCATAAGAAAGGAACTCATCATATCTGTAGTCCTCCTCGGACACAGCATCAAAAGCCGCAACATCATTCGCCTGAATGGCTTTCAGTATATCTGCATCAGACATGCCTTTTGTGCGCGCCTGTTCCAGCCGGATTGCTGTACTTTGGGACAATTTAACCTCTGTACTCATCTCATTCAACACCTTCCTATAAAATCCATACCATATTTAACCTATCTTATTATAGCCTGTTCGATTCTCAATAATAAAGTACTCCGAGATACTTCAAAAAAACCTCCAGTCTGCCGGACAAGGCAAACCAAAGGTTTCAGTTCTTACAAGACAGCTACAAGCCCGCTAATACCTGGTACCACACCCCGCGTTTGGAATATAGTGTGGTTCGAACTTCAGCCCAGCCACCCAAGTAGTTGATATCGAATAGCCCTGGTGGTGTTGGAAAAGTAGACTCTGTCTCCGCATACACATCCGGATCTACCGAACGAAAACCATGCTTCGCAAAAATACGCTGAGCTTCAGGTGTACTCAGATACGCCACAAAAGCCTCTGCCAATTCACGATTCCCGTGTTTATCCACGTATTTATCCACCACGGTTGCCGGATTTTCGATCAGAATCGTGTTCTTAGGAACAACGATATCATACTTGACTCCTTTGGCGATCCGGGCGAGCAACTCATTCTCATACGTTACAATGACATCACCGACGCCATATTCAAATGCCGCCATCGAAGATCTGCCACTTTTATCAAGTGATTCAACATTCTGATGTACCTTTTCCAGAAAAGCCTTGGCTACCGCAGGATCTTTCTGCCCCTGCTCTTCCGACAGTTTCAGACCAGCACCATAGATCGCGTTAATATCCCATTGTGCACCGCCTGAGGTCTTCGGATTAGGATACAGCACCTTCACACCCGGTTTGGTTAAATCGTCAAAATCTTGGATGCCCAGTGGATTGCCTTCTCTCGTACCTAACACAACAATAGATCTCGTAATCATGCCGTCATTAGGTGCCTGCTTCCAGTCAGGGTTGACCAGGTCTGCCTTAACCAGTTTATCGATATCATTCTCCATCGCGAGCAGAGCTACATCCGCCTCGAAACCACCTGCAATGGCTCTTGCTTGTGTACCCGAAGCTTCATAAGACTCCTGAAAATTAATCGACTGTCCCGTCTTGGCTTCCCATTCTGCCTTGAAAATAGGCAATAGCTCTGCCATCGCGTCTTTTACAACGCTATAAGCTCCAATGACCAGCGTGTTGGATTGATCCGTTCCAGCAGCATCGCCGGGTTCGTTAGCAGCTTCTTGCTTACTGCATCCAACCGTCATGCAGACGAGCAGAAACATGAGAACAGCAACGTAAGGTAATGTTTTTTTCTTCCTCGTCTGCATCGGCAACGTCTTCCTCTCTAAACGTTCTGGGTGAATTCCCACTTGGTTTGATTCGTTAGATCATGACAGGCATTGGATCTTCCTTGAGTCGATTCTCGACAACCCAACTATGGGAATCATTGAATAGATATGCCCGGTGCACAAGCACGCGAATCTGTTGACCTATTTCCAGTGTTGTTTTCTCCAGGGAACGATACGTGATCAGCTTATGACCTCGTACCTCGACTTCAACCATCCATTCACTTCCGCGGAAATGAAGGTGCTTCACCGTACCCTTTTCGGTCGCTGACAACATGCTGAATTCATTTTTGAGGCCAATTTCAATATATTCCGGACGGATCAGAGCACGCGTATTCTCACCTTCAACCGCATGTTCGAAGCCTTTCAGCTCGGAAGCATCCTCGACAACTGTTGATTCACCGATAAAGGTAGCTACAAAAGGTGTCTCTGGGTTTTTATAAATATCCCACGGGGTACCCTTCTGTTCCAAGCGTCCCTGGCTAATAATCATAATTTCATCTGCGACTTCAATGGCTTCATCCTGGTCATGCGTGACAAAGATCGAAGTGATGCCGACACGCTCAATCAATTCCCTTAACCATGAACGAAGCTCCTGACGAATCTTCGCATCAATCGCGGCAAACGGCTCATCCAACAACAATAACTGAGGCTCAGGTGCCAATGCTCTTGCAAAAGCTACACGCTGCCGCTGTCCACCAGACAATTGATGCGGATAACGCTGCTCAAAACCTTTCAGCCCAGTCAGCTCCACCAATTCCATGACTCGATCACGAATCTGGGCTTTTGGTGTCTTTTTGACCTTAAGTCCAAAAGCGATGTTATCAAATACCGTCATATGTTTGAACAAAGCATAGTTCTGAAAGACAAATCCGATGCCCCGCTCTTGCGGTGGCAGATGGTTTACTACTTTTCCATGAAAGCGAATCTCTCCTGAACCTGGACTTTCCAGACCAGCAAGCATACGTAGAATTGAAGTTTTCCCGCCACCACTAGGACCTAGCAGACCAATAAGATGGCCTTTGGCAATATCGAATGAAACATCTTTTACGGCATGAAATTGACCAAAATGTTTGTTCAGATCACGGACTTCTACATGCATCTTAATGCACTTCCTTTCGCTTCTTGGCCCATTCCATCATGAGCAATAAACATACGGAAAACGTCACCAGCACCAATGCCACACCATTTGCAGCAGACACATTAAAGTTCTCTACATCCTGATACACAAGCGTCGTCGCTGTCTGTGTTCTGTTCATAATGTTGCCTGATACAACCAGTACAGCTCCGAACTCACCCAATGATCGCGCCACAGTCAGCACAAGACCGTATACAACAGCCCAACGAATGGAAGGCCATGTTACACTCCAGAACGTTCTCCAACCGTACGCCCCGAGCGTGGATGCCGCCTCTTCTTGCTGAGAGCCAAGCTCTTGCAAGACAGGCATAACTTCTCTAACCATGAGCGGGAATGTGACAAACAGTGTTGCAATGACCATGCCTGGGAACGCATAGACAACATTGAACCCAATACCTTCAAAGAAACCACCCATAATACTGCTTGGGCCGAGCAATAACACAATCATCAATCCACCAATTACAGGTGATACCGCATAAGGCAGATCCACGATGCTGTTAAGCAATCCTTTGACTCGTTCACTGAGCCAGCCAGCACGAACCAAATAAATCGCCATCATAATACCAAACAATGTATTTAACAGAGTGACGACAAGAACAACCAGTCCTGTCATCATTAGAGCATGTAGCGCCTCAGGACGCATCAGTCCAGCCAGGAATCCTCCTGCTCCGTCTTCAAAAGCACCAATAACAATCCGTCCAAGCGGAATAATCAGCAAGATTACAAATACCGTATACGTCAGTCCGATTAACAGCCGTCTCATCTTCTTCTCCCCCGCATCTGCACTAGATTAATCATCCAGAGAATGACGAAGGATAGGGTCAATAACAGAACAGATACAGCGGCTGCCCCGGTGGGGTTATCGCTCTCAATCTCGCCGTATATAAATACGGATGCCGTTAACGTTCTTCCTGGAATATTGCCTGCTACCAACACAACCGCACCGAATTCAGCCAATGCCCTGGAGAATGCCAGCATCCCTCCACTGATCATGCCTGGCGCCATCGATGGCAAGATAACCACTCTGAAAGTACGCGCCTTCGATGCACCCATCGTGTACGATGCCTCTTCTTCGGAAGGATCAATCTCTTCCAGTAGCGGCTGTACAGCACGAATGACAAAAGGAAACGTAACAAAAGTCATCGCAATAACAATTGCAGGTTGATGAAACACAATTTCGAAACCCATGGACTCTGCCAGCTTGCCAATGGCACTAACCGGTCCTAAGAGTAACATGATCATCAATCCACCAACGGCTGTTGGTAAAGCAAATGGCAGGTCTACGAGACTGTTCAGAAACGATCTCCCGAAAAACCGATAACGTGTGAGTACCCAGGCAATCATCGTACCTAGCACAACGTTGATCAATGTGGCTACCACAGCCAACCGAACGGTAAGCAGTACGGCTTTCCAAGCGATTGGATCCATAATACTCTCGACAAAGGTACTCCAGCCTTCAGAGAACGAATTGACGTACACCCCGATAATCGGAAGCACAATAAGTACGATGAAATATAACAATACAGTACTGCGAAATCCCCAAGTCCATCCCTTGTGACGAAGAACGGTATTCATTGCCGTATTCCCTCCCAGCCTCCGGTTCTTTGCCCGGTCGGCAGTCTTCCTGTTATGGCACAACGCTTTCCCTAATATGGGTATTATTACTTTAATATTATTCCCATTAGTCTACTTGGTTTTTTGCTTATCTGATACTTTACCAGTTTACAGTACTAACCGTCAATGCTTTTATTGAATATATTAGAGCCAGATCTAAGATGTATTAACGACAAAGAATCAGCCACTAGAGGCAGGCTAAATGTTTAGAGTAAAGTCCTATGAGGGGAGCTTTAGTAGCAGGTATGATCGGATCCCTTCCACCAAAATCAATTGAGTGGTTTGTTTGGCATGTGCTGGGTAAGGTACAATTTAGAAGATTCAATTTAGAATACATGTTCAAAAAGAGCAAAAGGAGCGATGTATCGTGTTATATACCGAGAGTTTATCCACATCCCGGCGGGATGAAATGAGAGATATTACGAGGGACGTGGAAGCGATTGTCCGAACTAGTGGCGTGCAAGAGGGAACTGTGCTAATCTACTGTCCTCATACCACTGCTGGCATTGCCATTAACGAAAATGCAGACCCCGACGTGAAGCATGATGTTCTGCTACGTTTGGATGAAGTGTATCCTTGGGAGCACCCTGAATATCGACATGCTGAAGGCAATACAGCCTCTCACCTCAAGTCGATTACAACCGGCCCTTCGCAAACGGTCATTATCCATGAAGGCAGACTGCTGCTCGGTCAGTGGCAGGGAATTTACTTCTGCGAGTTCGATGGCCCACGTAAACGCCAGTATTTCCTCAAAATTATGGAAGGATAACGAACTTTGCGTTATCTTCAACTAGATCGTTACACAACACAAACAGGCGATTCCCACCCATTCCTGGGTTATGAACCGCCTGACTTGTTGTTTTGCATAATAAAACTTTCGCGAGACAACGTTATAAAGAATTAATGTTATGACAATTCACCGCCCTGAAGTGTATGAGTGCAACAAAAGCGTCATTATTGGACGCCAGGCTGGTGGTGGAGATTACGACAGAGTACTTTAACATGAGACAGTGCAGAGGACTCAATCTCAGCAAAGGTTACACGATCCTGATTAAAATAGGATATGAATCCGTGCATAGACAAAAACAGTGTACGTGGTACACATTCGATATCCTCTTCTGAACAGCCTTCCTCTTTCATGTATTGCCTAATGATGGATGCAAACAAATCAAAGCAACGCCCCTGTTCGGCACGACAATAAGACAACAATTCCTCGTCCCGCAGCATGAACATGATCTCGTATTGGTACGGATTATCCAAACCAAAGCGAATAAACTCCATCATGATATGTTCGGCTTTACTCACGCCATCACGTACTGGCCTGACCATAGCTTGCATCAGCAAATGTCCCAGATGGTTGAAGTCTTCCACCACAATGGCATAAAACAGCTCTGCCTTTTCCTTAAAATGATAATACAGCGACCCATGACTATAGCCTAGATGCTGGCCGATGCTTCGCATCGATATGGCGCGGTATCCTTTGGTAATAAAAAGATGCCTCGCCGCCTCCAGTATCCGCTCCCTCGACAATTCCTGTTCGACTGCTCTTCTAGCCATATATTTTATTCCCCTTCAATAAAATAAAGCCGCTGTCCTTCCGTGATCCGGGACTGCCCTTGCGTCAAATCCGTGATCCAAGCCACAAATGCCTCAGATTCACTATCCGGCGGAAGACAAGTCAACGTAACCTTATCGGTGAATCCAGTTTCACCTGTACGGACTTCCCGGCTCCTTAATTCATTTTCCACTTTCCCCAGCCATGTGTAGTCAAGCTCCACAAATATTTCACGATGCAGCACTTTGGTGATCGCTTCTCCAGCTTCAATGGCCGCAACAGCACCGTCTGTGTAAGCGCGAATTAATCCACCTGCGCCAAGCATGATTCCCCCAAAATACCGTGTAACCACAATAGCTACATTTTTCAATTGTTGATTTTTGATGACTTCTAGAATAGGTTTACCGGCAGTACCACTCGGTTCTCCATCATCGGATTGCTTCTGAATCTCATCCCGCTCTCCAATCATATAAGCGGAACAGTTATGCGTTGCATTCCAATGCTTTTTCTTAATGTCATCGATAAAAGCTATGGCTTCTTCTTCTGTCGTTACTGGCATAATATGTCCGATAAATCGGGACTTTTTAATGACAATCTCTAGATTGCCCGATTCTCGAACCGTGCGATAGCGTTCAATCATTCCAATCCAACTTTCTAATTTGATCCATTTTACAAGAAAGCAGTTCCCCGCGTGAGAACGCGGACGAACTGCCTTGTTTTAGACATTTGGGTTGGCACCTGAATCAATCATAATGATGACCCTGGGTTCCCCAATCGACTTAACACTTACATGATATCATCATATGAGCAGAGCGATGAATTATTCCGAAAGTCTCGCTTCCAGCGCGGCTTTCTCTTCTTCAAAGCCTGGTTTGCCCAGCAATGCAAACATGTTTTTCTTGTAAGCTTCTACCCCTGGTTGGTCAAATGGATTGACACCCAGCAAGTATCCGCTAATGCCGCATGCTTTTTCAAAGAAGTATACCAGATATCCGAAGGAATATGGAGTCATATCTGGAATGTTCACAATCAGGTTAGGTACTTGACCATCTGTATGTGCAAGCAACGTTCCTTGGAATGCTTTTTTGTTTACGAAGTCCATCGTTTTACCTTCGAGGAAGTTCAGACCGTCCAGATCGTCTGCATCTGCTTCGATTGAGATGTGCTCGGAAACTTCAGTCACTTGGATTACGGTTTCGAAGATGTTACGGCTTCCTTCTTGAATGAATTGACCCATGGAGTGCAGATCTGTTGAGAAGTCAACTGATGCTGGATAGATTCCTTTGAAATCTTTACCTTCGCTCTCTCCGAACAATTGTTTCCACCATTCAGATACAAAGTGCAGGGAAGGCTCGTAGTTTACGAGGATTTCTGTACCTTTACCTTTGCGATATAGTGCGTTACGAACAGCTGCATATTGATATGCTTCATTCTCAGCTACATTAGGGTTGCTATATTCCTTCGATGCGTCAGCAGCGCCTTGCATCATTTCTTCGATGTTGATTCCAGCAGTAGCGATTGGCAGCAATCCTACAGCCGTCAGAACAGAGTAACGTCCGCCTACATCGTCTGGGATAATGAAGGATTCATAGCCTTCTTCGTTCGCCAGTTTTTTGAGAGCGCCGCGCTCTTTATCTGTTGTAGCGTAGATGCGTTTGCGAGCTTCTTCTTTACCGTACTTTTTCTCAAGAGCTGCACGGAAGATACGGAATGCAATCGCTGGCTCTGTCGTTGTACCCGATTTGGAGATTACATTTACAGAGAAGTCTTTGCCTTCGATCAGATCCAGCAGATGTGTAACATAAGTGGAACTGATGTTGTTTCCTGCAAAGTAGATTTCAGGCGTTTTGCGTTTGTCTTTTGACAGATTGTTGTAGAAAGAGTGTGTCAGCATTTCGATCGCTGCGCGAGCACCCAGGTAAGAACCACCGATACCAATGACGATCAGAACTTCTGAATCGCTTTGGATTTTAGCAGCCGCTTTTTGAATACGAGCGAATTCTTCTTTGTCATATGCCGTTGGAAGGTCAATCCAACCAAGGTAGTCTGATCCGGTTCCCGTTCCGTTATGAAGCTGCTCGTGAGCCAAACGAATCGGTTCAGCGAAATAGTCTACTTCATGTTGATTGACGAATTGTAATGCAGTGCTATAGTCAAAAGTCACTTTTTTAGCCATGATCTAAAAAACCTCCTAATAATCGTTAAGTAATTTTCCGTTTTCCATACAAACAACTTAGCCTAAGGATACTTCAAATCCACCTTACTGACAAGCTTGCAACGCGAACTTTGTCGTTAAGTTATAAATAGCAAGAAGGGTAAACCGAACTCGCTAACGAGGTTCCGCTTACCCTTCTTATGTTATTCCGCCGGGTACGAGCAGACGTAGTCGGTAACGCTGCGTATCTCCAGTTTAAATTTGGAATTGGCAGGCACGTGGAACGTAGCTTGACCTTGAATCTCTTGCCAATCTTCTTCACCGGGAAGCAATACTTTCAGATCTCCGGACAGAATCTCCATAATCTCACGAGAATCTGTACCGAATTCGTAACTGCCTGGAAGCATAATGCCCAATGTCACTTTGCTGCCATCTCCCAAAATAACCGTTCTGCTGGTTACCTGACCTTCATAATAAATGTTGGCCTCTTTAACTACACTCACTTGATCAAACTGTGACATGCGTACCCGCTCCCCTGAAGTTAATGAAAACAAAAGGCAAAACAGTTCAGGGTGGTTACCCACCCCTCTCTGCGGAAATAAGCTTTTATTCTATTGCGCGTTGGTCAGTCTATTACAGCAGTGCTTTTACGCGGCTAACAACGTTATCCACTGTGAAGCCATACTCTTGGATAACACGGTCGCCAGGCGCGGATGCACCAAATGTGTTGATTCCGAGAATGTCGCCTTGATCGCCAACATATTTCTCCCAACCCATTGGATGAGCCATCTCGATTGCAAGACGAGCTTTAACGTCTGGAAGCAGGACGGATTCTTTGTACGCTTTGTCCTGTTTCTCGAACAGATCCCAGCTTGGCATGCTGATTACACGAACTTGGATGCCTTGCTCTGCAAGTGCAGCTTGAGCTTTAACAGCCAGTTGTACTTCAGAACCTGTAGCGATGATTTGTGCTACTGCTTTGCCGTCTTTTGAATCAGAAACAACATAAGCACCGCGCTTAACGTTCTCACGTGATCCTTCAACTGTTCCTTCCAAGATTGGCAAGTTTTGACGAGTGAGTACAAGGGCAACCGGGTTGCTCTTATTCTCAAGCGCATAAGCCCATGCAGCAGAAGTTTCATTACCATCCGCTGGACGGATCACCGTCAAGTTAGGAATGATACGCAGGGAAGCCAATTGCTCGATTGGTTCATGCGTAGGACCATCTTCACCAACAGCGATACTGTCGTGAGTCAGGACATACGTTACTGGCAAGTTCATCAATGCTGCCAGACGAACTGCTGGACGAAGGTAATCTGTAAATACGAAGAACGTACCACCGAATACTTTTACGCCGCTGTGCAGAGCCATACCGTTCATTGCACCAGCCATACCGAATTCACGGATACCGAAGTAGATGTTGCGACCTGCATAATCTTCAGGAGTGAAGTTAGTCAGGTTGTTCAAGTGAGTCATCGTGGAGCTTTCCAAGTCAGCAGATCCGCCTGTCAGTTGTGGCACGTTGTGCGCCAGACCGTTCAGAGCGTTACCAGATGCTACACGAGTAGAGAGTGCTTTGTCTGTTGCTGCATATTTAGGCAGGTCACGATCCCATCCTTCTGGAAGGTCGCCGTTGATCGCTGTCTCGAATTGAGCAGCAAGCTCTGGGAATGCTTTTTTGTACTCAGCAAACTTCTCATCCCATGCTTGGTTAGCAGCGATACCGCGATCTTTCACTTGTGCAAAGTGATCGCGAACTTCAGCTGGTACGTGGAAGTTTTCTTCGTAAACCCATTTATAATATTCTTTAGTCAATTTAGCTTCATCTGCACCCAGTGGAGATCCGTGAGTACCGCCGTGGCCGCCTTTACCTTGTTTGTTCGGGCTACCATAACCAATAACAGTTTTCACTTCAATCAATGTAGGACGCAGCGTGTCTGCTTGACCTTCTTGAATTGCTTTTTCGATTGCAGGAAGATCGTTACCATCTTCAACGCGCAGCACTTGCCAGCCATAAGCTTCAAAACGCTTCGCAATGCTTTCGGAAGAAGACAGATCCAATTTACCATCCAAAGTGATGTCGTTGGAGTCGAACAACATGATCAGTTTACCCAGGTGCAAACGTCCAGCCAAGGAAGCTGATTCATGAGATACGCCTTCCATCAAGTCACCATCACCGCAGATTGCGTATGTGTAGTGATCCACAACGTTAAATTGTTCTTTGTTATATGTTGCACCCAATTGTGCTTCAGCCATCGCCATACCAACTGCCATTGCAATACCTTGACCCAGTGGGCCTGTAGTTGCGTCAACACCAGCAGTATGTCCGAATTCCGGGTGACCCGGAGTTTTGCTTCCCCATTGGCGGAACTGTTTCAGTTCTTCCATTGGCAAGTCGTAGCCGCTCAGGTGCAGCAAGCTGTACAGCAACATGGAGCCATGTCCTGCGGACAGGACAAAACGGTCCCGGTTAACCCAAGTTGGGTGGTTCGGGTTATGAGTCATCGTTTTTGCAAAAAGTTGGTACCCCATTGGAGCGGAGCCCATCGGCATTCCCGGGTGTCCGGAATTTGCCTTCTCAATTGCATCAATCGCCAAAGTACGTACGGTTGTAATCGACAGATTGTCGATTGTAGTGTTCTCGTCCTTTTGAATCGCTTCGTTCTTGTCAGTCATGGTTTGTCCTCCTCATGTCTTTAGATAAGTCGGGTGCGCAAGCGAATCCCTCTCATCAATACCAAGCAAACCGTATATAACAATAAGTGAATCCGCTTGAGTGTTTCATTTTGACTTATTCACTTTTGTATTGTATCACTTGGCGTGAAGCTTTTCCATAACCTTCTTTTAGAAGTTCGGGAAAATTCGGTGATTTGCTGCGAGAGATGGGTTCACAGCGCCAAAAAATCGTGTAAAAAAACATTCCAGCCCATCTTTCGTCAGGACGAGCCTCGTCCATCCATCGGAAGAAGTATAACCTTTAACCAGAAAACCATACTCTTTTTGGCATGTAGATTTCATTTTAGCTTTTATTAATATTAACTTGCTCTTGTGATCCTGATTGGGAATTCAAAACGTAGTATACTTCAGGAAGCGAAGTAAATTTCATGGATTGGAGGTCTCGCTATGTCTTCTGACCCTATTGTTAAACGTTCCGAGTTAAACCGGCAGACCATCCCTTGGTTCAAAGGTGTATGGACGGGCGTCCTTTCGGGCCTCGTACTTGGATTTTTACTTAAAGCCATTCAGTCATTTACTGGCATTTCGGTCTATACTTTGCTCCTAAACATTGATTTCGTGCCCGGGCTACCACCAATACTGCCAGAATTCGTAGAATTTGCCCTGCACCTCGTTGTATCCATCGGCATCGGCGTGTTCTACATATGGTGGATACAGAATCGCCCTCAGTATGCCATGCTCAAAGGTATCCTAATTGGCGCAGTTTCCTCTCTTCTCTATATTCCGCTATCCCAACTGTCTACACGTGTTCCTGATTTGAATGATACACACGCCATTCTGTACTGGGTCACTGCCCACCTCATCTATGGAGTAACTCTTGAATTATGTGCAAAAGGCTTTACTAAGCTCAAAAAAGGCGATCCCCTATGAAGTACATAGATAGGAATCGCCTTTTTCTTTTGCCAGTTTATGTGGCTCCGAATCAACCTTGCACAGTATTAAAGCAAAAGCTTAAAATACAACGGTTTTATTTTCGTGAACCAAGATACGGTCTTCTACATGCCATTTCACAGCACGCGCTAGAACAACACGTTCGATTGTACGTCCGATACGTTTCAATTCAGTGACGTCATCCCCGTGGCTTACACGCTGTACGTCCTGCTCAATGATCGGTCCACCATCCAGCTCTTCCGTAACGTAGTGAGCCGTAGCACCAATGATTTTAACACCACGGTTGTATGCCTGAGCATAAGGCTTGCCACCCACAAAGGCTGGAAGGAATGAGTGATGAATGTTAATAATACGATTACGATAATGTTCGATGAACATTGGTGAGATGATCTGCATATAACGCGCAAGGATAATGACGTCAATATCGTCACCAATGATGTCGAGCTGACGTTGTTCTGCTTCCTTCTTCGTGTCTGCTGTAACCGGAATATGATGATACGGAATACCAAAGGACTCCACATAATCTTTCATATCCAGATGATTACTAACAACCAGTGCAATGTCTGCATCTAGGTCGCCAGCTTGCCATTGCCACAACAATTCAACGAGGCAGTGATCTTCTTTGGATACAAAAATGGCAAGTTTCTTCTTACGGCTTACAGCCGACAAAGTCCACTCCATTTCGAAACGAGTTGCTACCTCAGCAAAGTCATCTTCCAGCTTAGGAAGACTCGCTTCGAGCTGTGGAAGGTCAAACTCAATACGCATGAAGAACATGCCGCCAGCTGGATCCATCGTGTACTGGTCAGACTGAACAATGTTTGCACCGTGTTGGTGCAAGAAATGTGAAACAGCCGCTACAATTCCCGGCCCATCAGGGCAGGAAATGAGCATCCGCGCCCGATCGGCGCGGTTTTTAGCATCAGGACGTACTTGTTTAGCATGAATCTCCATCGGGTTATTCTTCCTCCTTCAAATTAAACCGTGACCAGTGCTTCCTTGCCTGCAAGCCAAGCAATCAAGCGTTGATTCAGTTGTTCTTCACTGAGTTGTGGGAACAGCGCTGCTTCAGCTACCAAGTCATATAGGCGCTCTAGCGGTTCACGTGGATCTGCTTTTTTGGCTTTCGCATCGTTCTTGAGCAAAGTCCACACATCTAGTACATAAGAACGGGCTTCAATCTCTTTCCCTTGGAAGAAGTGATGCAATTGCTCCACATCTGTCAGGAACTCTCCGCCAAATCGACCTTCAATATCGCCGCGCAGCAAAGCAATCTCAGCTTCGTACATCGGACGTTGTGTCTTGGCTTCTTTCCCGATCCAAGGCGTCTCCAGAATGAATGGGCGGCCTTGTAGTGCTTCATGGTGAACGATACGATGAATCGCTTCATAACCAATCCAGCCAGAGCCAATCGGCGTATGCCGGTCTTTATGTGCACCCACAGGGTTCTTACTATCATTAATATGCATAACCGCAATGCGGTCAAGACCTACGATTTCGTCAAACTGTTTCAGAACACCGTCAATATCATTCACGATATCGTATCCAGCATCGTGAATGTGACAGGTATCCATACATACAGTAAGGCGTTCATTGTGCGTTACTTTTTCAATGATTTGGGCAATTTCTTCGAAACTACGACCCATCTCAGTTCCTTTACCCGCCATCGTTTCCAAGGCGATATTTACATCAGTCTCTCTCACACCGTCCAGTACTTCATTTAGTCCTTGAGCGATCCGCTCAATACCATAATGTGCATCTTTGTCGGTAAATGCACCTGGGTGCAATACGATATTTTTGACACCAATGGCATGTGTACGACGAATCTCTTCCTGAAGGAAGCTCACAGCAAGCTCGTACGTATTTTCTTTGTACGAACCGAGGTTAATAATGTAAGGCGCATGGACAACGATATCTTCCATTCCACCTGCTTGCATAGCAAGTTTACCTTCTTCAATATACATGGATTCGATAGGCTTACGACGTGTATTCTGCGGTGCACCTGTATATATCATAAACGAGCTAGAACCGTACGAGGACGCTTCCTTCGTTGCACTCAATAATCCCTTGTCCGAAAAGGACACGTGGGAGCCGATTTTCAGCATCATTGATCCCCCTTAATCTGAATTATCCCTTATTCTAACGCGATTATCGAAATAAATCTAGAAATGCGCTATAATTCGGGATACAGGCTAATTTTTACAGCTAACATCTGGAACATGGGCAGGCGGAATCCGTCTTTCCGTGAAAATCAATGAACCGAGGTGACTCCGCAATGATTTTCGATTCCTATGCTTTGACGCTGGTCAGCAGTTCACCCAGCAATTGGTTTATGAATACCATGGCGTTCTGGACATTTGTTTTGCTTGGCAGTATGTGCATTGGCGGATTTTTTATGATGCGCAAGTTCCTGAAGGTTCTCCCTAAGGCAGACGGCAAGTCCAAGCTAGATTGGCAGAATCATTGGGTCGAGACAAGTCGTCACTTATGGACAGACGAAGCCAAGGCATTTTTGGATCAACTGGTGGAACCTGTTCCCGGTCCTTTTCGTGATATCGCCAAACATTCCATCGCTGCTGAGATTGGTAGAATCGCTGTGGAAGATCAGGCTACAGAAGTTTCGAGAGATCATTGCATCAAAGGATACATTATTGCCACCCCGAAGCGTGATAATAAGTTCCTCGTGAAATTCTTAGAGAAAAATAAAATTGATTATTTGCCCTATAAACATCTAATAAACAAATAAATACGTAGATAAAATAAACGAGCGATCATTAAATAGTTGTACCACAAATCATAATCGCCATCTTCACTAGAAATCTAATTTACTATTTTAATTTCCAACGAGCTCCGTCAGGTAAGACCCATTCGAGGCATTGCTTACCAGTCGGGGCTGTTTGTTGATCGGTTGTCAGGGTAATTATCAGCATAATGATATAAAAGGAGGGTTATTTTGCATGAAAATTGCTATTTGTGGAGGAACCGGATTTGTAGGAGGCGCACTTGTTGATTATTGGTTGCAGGCCGGATACCATGTGAAAATCATTACACGCAAACTGCCCGACCTTCATAACCCTAGTGAAAATCTTACATACATCTCTTGGGAGCAAGCCGAGGAACAGCCACATTTGTTAGAAGGAATGGATGCCTTGGTGAACCTTGCTGGGGAGACACTGAATCAGCGCTGGACGACCAAGGCAAAATTAGAAATTGTGGAATCCAGAGTAACGACGGTAGCTCGTGTAGCTAAGCTCGTCAAGTCACTAGAGAACAAACCGGAGGTTGTCGTTCAAGCATCTGCGATGGCGATCTACGGAACGTCTCCAACAGAGACCTTTGATGAGAGTAGTCCGCAAAAATCAATGAATTTTCCATCCCGTGTATCTGAACAGTGGGAAATAGCAGCCGATGCCATCCAAGATGTACGGCTTGTGAAAATCCGGGTAAGTCTTGTACTCGGTCATAAAAGGGGAGCCTTCCCTCTCATGAAACTACCTTATATGTTGGGGGTTGGCGGTAGAATCGGCAGTGGCAAGCAGTGGACGAGTTGGATCCACATTATGGATATCGTGCGACTGATTGATTTTACGATTCAGAACAAAGACATCTCAGGACCGGTGAATGCGTCATCGCCGAACCCTGTAACAAATGACGAGTTTGGGCGCATTGTCGGGAAGGTGTACCATCGCCCGCATTGGTTCCCCGTACCTGGATTCCTCATCAAGACCTTGGTAGGCGAACTCTCAGTAGTGCTGCTGCAAGGACAGCGCGTGATTCCGCAAAAGGCTCTAGATCACGGGTTCGAGTTTACATTCCCTACGTTAACCAAAGCCCTAGAAGACCTGAAGCATCGAGACTTATCCGACTGATCGATAGGTGTATGATGAATCAGCTAACGTAAATGTATCTCCATCCTGCAATGGATATTCTTTGTACGGGGCAAGTGGATTGCCTTGAAGAATCGTTCCATTGACAGAGCCCAAATCCTTGATCACATAGCCCGTTTTGTTCCGGCTCAATTCCACATGAGCACGGGACACACCGGTTGCTGTATCGACCCACTGCACCATGTCTGCTGATCTTCCGATCACAAAAGAAGCTCCGCGTACATCCATCCGTTCATTATGCTCACCCGTCGCTGAACGACGTTCCAGATAAAATGACGACATACCCATTCCTGCTATTGCTTGTTCCCCACCTCCTACATTCTGCAAATTAACCGTTGGCTCTGTTGCCACATGATAACGTGGTAATTCAGAGGTCGATGGAGTGATAGGCGCAGCCTGCGGAGTTAGATTATCATGCGTTTCTGTATGCAAATCCTGCAAACGAGTACTCGTACCATGACCTACGTAACCAGCAGCAGTGGAAGCTTGATCGATAGCCGGTGCTGGAGCGTTCCAACGCCAGTTCTCCTGAAACATCTCATCCTCTTCTTTAGGGCGTTTCTTGCCTAACCCAAAAAAGGTAGATTTTTTATCTGTAGAAGTGTCCATAGCGTTCGAATCGGAATCCGAGTATGGATATGAATCCTGTTTCTGATCTGCTTTGTTACGTTTGGTGTTGCCTTTTGGCGTATTGAATCTCCCCTTGCTAATCCACGCCCATACAGCGATGGCAAGCAATACAACACTTAATGCAGCAGACAGGATCATTTGTGTTTCAACTGGTTGCTCCATGTAGATGAATCTCCATATCAATGCCATGCCCACCATACAGCCCAACAGGATATAAGTTACCTTGGAAGAAGCCGCTTTCTGCTCGGCTTGATCGTCCAACTGTTCATCATACATGTCATCTTGTACTGACGCTTTGGGCAACCGCCCTAATGACTGCTCATTACCGAAGTTAGACTGAGATGACTGAGGTGGTGTATCTCGTTGAGAACGTCTAGTTGAAGAGCTGGACATCGACCTGTTCACTATATCCAGTTCCTTCTCATCAGGATTCTTGGCGTGTTGACGCCAATGGAGCGGTTGTTCCGATTCAAAAAGCACATGCTGCGGCGAGTAAGACTCCCGACTACTAAATTGTGGCTGGCCTATTCGAACATCTTCTGAAGCATGATTGCCTGATAGTTGTGCATGCTTACCGACCCCACCGCTTCCAGTCGATCTTGAAGATAGAAACTCAACGTTACTTGAACCTTTCTGTTCATCTACATACAACTCCAACAACAACTCTCGCAATAACTGAACATCCCATTGCTCCGTATCACATAATTGCAGAACACGCTGGATGCCTTGTCCTTGTAATTCCTTCGTATGTGACATTAGGCGAATAACCAGTTCGCGAAATTGTAGAGGTGTAGAATCCACTTCTGGCGTATCCATAAGAGGTACGTAGACTAAACCAAGCTCACCCTGCTCAAGCGATCCCTTTACGAAAATATACTCCTCTTGCAGCATCAACTTACGTGACTCCAGCATATATTGACGACATTCGGTAAAGGTGTCCGCAAGCTGGTACAATATACCGTATAGAACAGCCATTTCAATCCTGCTCGACTTCAAAACCTGTGACAGCATTTTATAGCCTGAGATGTCATACTGTAACGTCACCGTGCTGTCCACTTCACGAATATGGATAGGTAGTAGCCGCGGAATCGAATTGGCAGTGAGCATGCCCGTCTGTACTCGGCTTAAACTCTCCATTTTCAGCCCTTCCGGTTTTTCCAGAACCATAAAGGCTCCACCGTTGCGGATAAAATCCCTTGTTAATCCATACATACCGATCCTCTCTTTCCAAATAGCTTTAATTCAATCTATATCGCAGCCATATATACATAAACACTGATGAACCCGGGTAATACCGCCAGCATAAACGGAAACTTTAATGTTTTATCTTTACTAACCAGCTGAAGTGAGCCAAGCATGAAGAAGCCTGCAATCCCACTTGCCATGGCACGAATTCGTTTGGCAAAATCTCTACGGAACAACAAGATGATCAGACCAATTGCACCAGCGTACAAGATGGAATAGACCAATACATGAATGCCAAACACAAGCCCCGTCCATGCTCCTATACCGCCAAATAACTTAACATCTCCTGCACCAACAGCTCCAAATGCATACATTAGAAACATGATGCCGAAACATACACCAAAGCCTGTTACTGAAAATATGAACCCTT
This sequence comes from Paenibacillus sp. DCT19, assembly GCF_003268635.1. Taxonomy (NCBI): domain Bacteria; kingdom Bacillati; phylum Bacillota; class Bacilli; order Caryophanales; family Paenibacillaceae; genus Paenibacillus; species Paenibacillus sp. DCT19. Next base: position 1,625,863 of record NZ_CP029639.1, on the reverse strand, counting down.
CCCAGCCCTGACAAATCGTATGAGCCAGGAGTCCCGCAACAGTTACAGGAAGCGTCAACCGATTCGGAATTTTCATTGAACGTACATCTGTAACAAAAGCGGCCAGTACATATAAACCGCAAATAATAGAGAACCAGGTCACTTCCGACTCTCCTCCCTTCTAGAGGTGGTACTGAAAACCAATTTTTTTGAACACTCACATCTATTACTTTCTAGAGGCAACATCGAACGCCGTTTCCATCACAACACCATCCGCTGTCTCTACAACAAACGTCCACGTCCCTTCCGTTGTACGTGTGCCAACAAACCATTCCCACTGAATTTCTCCGTTCTCATCTGCAGTTGCCCAACCAATGTGCTTGGCTGTACTCTCCCCGACTTGTAAAAGATCGTTAAATTCGCTGTGGTTCCGGGCTCTACCTTAACCCTAATCATGGCATTATTGCCTATGTATGCAGGCTCTGGCTTGGACAACACAGTAACCGAGCCTGTTGAATCTGTGCCATCCCCACTACCGTCGGAGCCTTCTCCTGTATCTCCAATCCATAATCGTTCTGCGGCAGAAGCCTGAATTCGTAGTGATTTACCGATAAAAGGTACCTTGAGTGGCAACTCATAACTCAGCTCAAGTCTGAAATATGGATTGGTCTTGTTTTTAAGATCAGGGATAGAGACCCCATTTACATGTACTCGTTCATAATCCAGTATTGAAGTGTTCATAAAGGGTTGTAGCAGCGGCTTTACAACTGGGTCAAGCACAGCTTCCAGTACAGATGTTTTGATCTCCTGTAAAGGCTGCTCCCTCGAGCTGCTGCTGCCCGTACCCAGTTACTAAGTGGCTCTGGCAGCGAAGATGCATACCCTTCTGCCCACTCTGTGAGGGACAGCTCGGGTATTTTCCAACCAGTCCCCGAATCACCACTCCCGTTACCTGCTGAATCAGAAGGAGTAAATACAAGAGATACGGGATATATCTTGGTAGAGAGCTGTTTTACAGCTTCGCCTGCTGTACTCTGGAGTGCAGTAGATACCAGTGTCATTTGCACAATGTATATTAGAAACATGACGAAGAACAAAAACACAGGTAACACTAACGAAGCTTCCAGCACGATACTGCCCTGTTCCTTTTTTGCAGAACGGCTACGTTCTTTCAAGGATTTTAGATTTTTCAAGCGCTCTAGTCTGTTGATCTGTGTCAGACGAGTCTGCAATCGTTCCAACATTTTCTCTTGCTGAGCCTGCTGCTGATACTGCTTATCCATATTCCCTCCACCAGAACGAGCCCTATCATTTAATAGGAATAATCCACTTTCCGATCAATGAAAAGCCGCCCATCCTCAACCTGATCTGTGCTGCCTAATACCGCGCCTATACTTTTGGCGACGCCAGGCAAGAACCATAATTTGATGCTACTTCGTATCTCGCTAGATGCATATGTCTGCTTCTCGTCTGGGTTCACACCCGTATTCAGCCTAATTAGTGCAAGCATCCGCGACATTTTCCGGTCATTATTACTATGCATAAGCAAAAACAGTCTGAGATGATCTCGGTATGTCAATTTCACTTTGATATAATCGGACAATTCAACGCTGCCTTCTTTGGCAAGAGCCACCATGTCTGCAATCGCATGTGTAATCCCGTATAAAATCGCTGCGGAGAGTACCAGAAGCGGATTGCCTAATTTGCTATTCTTCACTAACCCTTCTGCTGTACGAATCGCTAGTCGCATCCCAAAGATTTCGGCATAAGCAGCCGCAATGTTACCTGAAGGATTATGGAAACCGTAAACGATGTACTCCAGCTCCTGATTTTCAAGCTTAAAGACATCCCCGCATCTCCACTACCCTCTGTCCAGTTAAACAGTTGTCCAAAATCCATTGAGTTGAAATACGCCAGCGCATATTCGTTCTGGAATAACTCATCCCCAAGACTGTCCAGTAGTCCTGACATGCCACCAAACAAGCTGTCCATTCCGTTCATGGCATTGCCACCAGAATCGTATGGATCACCATCAATTTCAGCTTTTTTAGATTCTTCACGACTCGCCTCGTTAAAAGCAATATTTGCGTTGTAATACGTCTCTAACTGCTTGAATGCTTCCTTTGACCCGGAGCTGCCCTTTTCAATCTGTGACAACATGCGTTTGACTTCCTTTAGCTTGCCTTTCGATTCTTTGTCGTTCGCTTTACGCTGGGCATCTGAGCCTCGCCCCTCTTCAAGCTGCTTTTTACTTTGCATGATGACGTTTGAAGAGCCGCTGCGTACATAGGTATTCATATATTGCTCTGTAGTCCGGCTTGCTTGTGTAACTGCAGGTTTAATTGCAACACCGTTTACAGCCGTGACACTATGAAGCTGCATATTGAGTTCCATACTGTCCGTTCGCACGAGGTTGAAATCTGACGTCTGTGAACGAACTCGTGCATTCAATTGATCGAATAAAGAATCAGCTCTCACAAGCTCGGAAGCAAGGGAACGTGTACTTTTAGCCTCATCACCTCGTCCAGCAGATGAAGGGCTCGCGCCAGCCAGCGTTGAATTACCTACGTTATCGTAGCTGGCATTCTGTGAACGATTCTCTCCCTCAGCAATAACTCGCTTCATCTCTTCGTTAATCTGGCGGGCTTCTTCGATCTTGGCATGTGCCTCCTCCAGTTTGGTTTGATGCGTCTGAAACGCTGGCTGAATAGTCATGCTTATGCCTGTCGCCACTTTGCCAACCCCTGTCCGATAACGACCCAGTTCTACTATGTACATTTGCTGGGTGAAGGGCAGACCCTCGTCGATTTGCTTTTTATTAAGATAATCAGCGTACCGGGCTGCGGCTTCAGCAGCAGTCTCTGGTGCTTCTCTCAGCATCTCATCATATATGGCAGACGAAGGCGGGTTCATGATCAGATCGGGAAGATTTTTCAGCTTTTCTGCCGATTCTGTCTGATTCTCAATCGCTTCATCCAACAATTTTTCTCGCTTGTCATATAGCTTCTGCAGTTTCTTGAGCAAATCCACTGTATGTGCTGCTTCCTTCAATTCTTCAGACATCGGTTTGAAACGATTGACCACTTCAAGGGTAAAATCGACAGGTGCCCGATATTTCATATCCTCTTGAATCTGACGGTTGAAGATCTCGTAATTCCCTAATTCCCGATCCATACTTAAGGATGTTGTGTCCCATTGGATATCAAGAATCGGAAAGCTATCCTTCACCGCAGACGGCTTCACACTGTCATTCAGCACCTTGGCCATAATTGCTTCGCTGCTGCTGTCTCCATAAGCGAATAATCCATATTCGCGCAGTGATGGGTCATATGCTGACATGACGGATCTTAGCGCAGCATGTGTCATGCGTTCAGCCTGCACTTTGAAAGCGGCAATGCGGGCATAATCAATGAATACAGCGACAAACATGTATACGCCTGCCAAAATTAATATTAAAAAAAGGGTAACGGCTCCCGCTTCACCATCTTTTTTTCTAAACAGCGCTCCCCCTCCTTCTGTCACTTTTTACGGTTTCCGAAATATTGCACGACCTGTCCCGCTTCCGCAGCGTTACTATCTCCAGTTCCACCTTTGCCTTTGAACTTGGCTCCATAATAACGAATTAAATCTACCGTTCGAATGAACTCTACCGGCTCAACAACCGCAGATGAAGCCGTTGTAAACACACTGTTACCTGAATCAAATAAAAAAGAAGGTAGCGGCAAAGATATCATCTGTTCAAGCTTGGTCGTTACCTTACGCTGAATCAGCGTATTCTGATATTCAATCGTTCCAGTCATAGCCGTAGGCATGCCTTGAACTGCTTGAGATAACTTTTGTTCAGTTAAGCCACCACCTTCACCAGCTGGCACCGAAACCGTAACTTGATTGTCAGCCCCTGCCCAGCCAAAGAGTGCACCGAGCAATTGGTCATCCTTTAATCTCCAGTACAAGTTGTCGTACTCTCCTGTAGCAAATTCTCCGGTCATCGCTTGCTTGTGACTGTTATCCCAACTATAAGCGGCACGCTCGGATGCAGCATATGCATGCTGATTCAAGAACGTTTTTTGATACATATACATGCTGAAGAAAAGCAGGATAACAAGCGTAAACAACACAACTGGGAAGACTAGGGAGGCTTCAATCGTGAAGCTCCCCTCCTCCTTATTCCTCCGGTTATCCTGGGAAGAATTCATCACTTTTCTTCGTCACCTTACCAAGAAGATTTGTGACTAATTCAGTTATTTGTTTTTTGAATATCAATGCAATGATGATAATAACGCCGATAATCAAGATGAGCTCTAGCGTACCAAGTCCATCCTCTTCCTTCCAAAATCCATTGACCTTGTTATTCATTAATTCCAGCATCCCAATTCCTCCTACATATTCATCATCATAAAAGCAGGTGCCCCAATCATTACAACGATCGTAAAAAAGATCAGTACCATCGGAAACACAAGTTTGGAAGAAGCCTGTTCTCCCTTTGCCCGACTAACAGCCTTACGCTTCTCCCACAACACATGCGAAAGATCCCGCAGCGCCAATACAAAGTCACCTCCCCACGCCGGAAATTAAGTAACACCGTTGTTGTGAAGATCGTTACTTCCTGTACCCCACAGCGCCGGCTGAACTGCTCGAACGACTGTTGAAACGAATAACCGTTATTCAAGTCGTGGGCTGTCTTCCGAAGCTCGTTGTACAATGGATGATCTCGTTCTCCCTGACTGGCAACGCAGTGCATAATGGCGCGTTGTACCGTCTCTCCAGCACCAACCAATAAAACAATTCGATTCAGTAGCTCTGGTAATTCCACCAGAATATCCTGATCTCTGCGTTGCACCTTACTGCTGAGATCCTTATATAACGCAAAGGGCAGGAGAGCACCAAGCACTATACCACCTGCCAATCCACCAAGACCTATATCCCCAACAAGGGATAATAAGCAGCCCACCAATAACATAAGCCAGGTATATGTCAGCATCTCCGCACTGTAGAGCAGCGTTTTCTCCCCACTGTGCTGTATGCCATACATCTTCTGAATGGCATGCTGCATACGGAACATCACTACAGGCAATCGACGTCCCACCTCAAACTTATCCAATAGAAACAAGAATGGAGCATGCAGCTTCTTAAATCGTAACCCTTCCATATCCAGCTTGCGTAAATGGCGGTAGGTCTGTCCTTTGGTACGATCCAGTATCAGCCATCCAATCCCGAGCATCCCTCCGAATATGACGGGAAGTAGCATCGTTTCAACTCCTTATTATGTAGTCCGTGTTCAGCCAGCTCTCGTAATGGAGAAATCCCCCTATACTTTGATATCCATGATTCGAGTAATCCACAGATAACAGCAGGCAAGCAGTGCTAAAGCTCCTGTGGAGATTAGATATCCCATGCCGCTATACAGAGGTTCCATAAAGTCCTTTGCAGTCAAATTAAGAAAAATAAGAAATATAAACGGGGCAGCAAACATCGCCTTGGATTCGAACTTTTTCTGTGCTATGGCAACCATAATATCCTGCTGAATATCTAGCTTTTCTCCAATTACCGAAGATGTTCGCCGGACAACCTCAACCAGGTCACCACCTGTTCGTTTACAAGTAATAAACACGTCTGCAAAATTCGTAATATCCTCTACCTGTGCTCGATCGGAAAAATCCTGCAAGGCTTCCTCAATAGGCTGTCCATACTCCATCCGCGTCCGCAGAATAGTAAACTCTCGAATTAGATCCGTATCTGCTTCAGGGTTCAACATCCGTAGATCCTCTACGGATTCCTTAAATCCATTCTCAACCGATTTACCCGCAGCCAGTGCAGAAGACAGTGCGTATAGTGCCTGTTTGAAATGCAGACTGAGCGTCGTTCTCCTTCGCTCGAGCAACACCTTAGTCCAATGTTTAGGCACCCAGATACACCCTGCAGCCAAGATAATGCCAGCCAACCAGTGATGGTAGAATAGAATACCGATGCCGAAAAATAACAATCCACTAATCAGCATGCAGGTAAATCGCTGTCTCCGGGATAACGTGAATACGGTGTAATCGGTTAATGCTTGTCTAGCTTCCGCCAACAATAATCACCTTCCAAACAATTTCTAATATTTAATTAACGTTGTTATACGCAAATTAACTCTTTAACGAATTGTGTTCCTTTGTTCGTTCTATGTATTCTGCAAACCAGTCGCCCAAGCCAGCCATCTGAATTTTGTCGATTCGACTCAGCATGCCAACCTGTATCAGTCCCCAATAATCTTCCCTTCACGTTCTTCTTGCTCCTGGAATCGAAACAAAGGATTAAGCACTACTTCCCCGTTCTCTATACCCATAACCTCACTAATCTCAGTTACTCTACGTGAACGATCACGTAGTCTGGACAAATGCACAAAGATATCGATCGCCGAGCTAATCTGCTGCCGCACAACAGCAATCGGAAGGTCTGCACCACTAAGTACCATCGTCTCCAGCCTGCTGATCATATCGCGAATATTATTGGCATGACCCGTGCTCAAGCTACCATCATGACCTGTGTTCATGGCCTGTAACATATCTAGCGCCTCCGCACCCCGAACCTCACCTATGACAATACGATTGGGTCTCATCCGTAGAGAAGACTTGATTAGATCCCGAATCGATATCTCACCCTTACCTTCGGTGTTGGCATTACGTGTCTCCATAGAAACGAGGTTAGGTACCGTCACAATCTGTAGCTCTGCCGAATCCTCAATCGTAATAATCCGCTCATCAGCGGGAATGAACTGAGATAATGCATTAAGGAACGTGGTTTTGCCTGAACCCGTACCGCCACCGATAAAAATATTGTGCTTACTACGTACCAACTGTTGTAATAATTCTGCTGCCTCTTCATGCAATGCGCCCTTCTGAATCAGATTCAACATTGTCAGCGGCTCACTTGGAAATTTACGAATCGTCATCGTAGGCCCTTTCAAGGCGATGGGTGGCAATACGATATTGACACGTGAACCATCCTTAAGCCTGGCATCAACGATTGGAGAAGACTCGTTAACAATTCGGTTTACCCCAGACACAATCATCTGGATGATGTCCTCCAGCCGTTCCTTGGATTCGAATTCAAGTGTAATCCGGCTAACTTCACCTGCTTGCTCTACAAATATCTCCCTATGGCTATTAATCATAATTTCCGTAATATCGGGATGATCCACAAGCGGCTGTAATATATCTAGCCCACGGAAGGAGTCATATAGCCGTTGTACCAACGTATGTCGCTCTCCAGATGTCAGGTCATGAAGATTCGGATCAGAGAGCACTTTCCGCTCAATTCCCTGCCATAACTCCTCGTCTCCTGCGGATGAGGTCAGATCTAGCCCAGCCCTTACTTCCTGACGCATATGCTGGAACAGTTCTTCTCGGTTTAGATCATTAAGGGATGAGTCTGTCATTAGCGTCCTCCCACTCCCTGGTGAATTCGATCTGTCTGCGTTAGCTCTTCCTCCCCATTCTGGATCAGCAGCGCGCATAGCCTTTTCACTTCTCGCTGAAAGATCGGTGAGCTAAGCAATACCTCCTCCTGACTAATCTGCCTCCAGGATGGAATATAGGGCAGTACGGCATCCAGATGCAGGTCAGGTCTTGGCGTCGCATTCACAACACTGTCCCGATATTTGTTCACGACGAATCTTGCACGATCCATTACGCCTTCAATCCAGTTTGGCTTCACCCGCTCAGCGTACTGTATCCATTGCCCCCAGCGATGCATCGCAGCAATATCGTCTTCTACAAGCCATACGAACGTATCTGCTGTTTCAATGATCCCTTCACTACGTCCATCCCAGCCTGAATCTCCATCTAGAATAATGACGTCGTATTGTCCACATTGAGTCAGGTGTTGAATGAGATTAGCGGTATCCTCCTTGGACATTTGCAGCAACTCTTTGCGATTCGTTAGAGGCCAGAATACATCGGACTTCAGTCCTTCATGACGGAGGACATAATGATCTACACCTTTGGACTGCGGTTGCAACTGTACCGCTTTCCCTGTTTCTTTCCGGCTGACCTTCAGATCATATAAAAGTCGAGACAGCCCCGTTTCGGCATCAGGCTGACGCTGTAGACTTCGGGTTAGACCTTTCTCAAGGAAGGGTTGCGTACTGTCCAACGTCTCCAGGTTAAGGTAAAGCACAGCATATCCAGCCAGTCCTAACTGCTTCGCCATATGCATAGCAACTGCTGTCTTCCCACTTCCACCTGAGGCAGAGACGACTCCAATAGAAAGAGTATCCTGACCTGGTCGATGCGCCTTCTTGCGACGTGGCTGACGGCATGCGTTCATGACCGCATCTAACAAAGAGGGCAGAGGTTGATATTTCATCAACTGTTTATCTTCCTGTACCTCATCATTTCCCTCACTTAGCATTAACCATGGTATTCCCGAGGTATCACCACCACTACTAAGCCAAGCGTTCAGCAGCTCCGGCTCCGCGATGACCAGATCGGGTATCTCTCGCTCCCCCTGTCCATGCATATGCTCTCTGAAGGGCTCCCATTGTGAAAATGCTGTGAATCGCAAACCAGAGCCTGCTGAGCTCCCCTGCACAAAATCTAACCAGGCGCTGATATATTCTCGATCTTTAGAAGCAAGCACTACTTTTAGAACAATCAATTGTTCTCCCCTCCCCGCAAAAAAGCACAAAAAAGCACCGTCCAATGACTGCATGAGCATGCAGCATATGGACGGTGCTTCCGTCACGTGCTATGAATGTATGGATAATATATCATACAATTTCTGGGGGAGCAAGAGATTTATACAAATCATCCTATAGCTGCAATTAACCTAAAACTCATGCGATTCATATGGACATCTCTCATACAGCCAATGATTAAGAATTATACAATGCGCCAAACTCAATAATGTTACGATCCGGATCAAGGACAAAAATCTGTGCAAAGCCAGCCACACTATCCGGTCTCGCTTCGTATTCAATGCCTTGCTTCGTGAGCCAGTCTATTGTTTCCTGATAGCTCGTAACCCAGATGGCAAAATGCCCATCCGTCGTATCAATCCCCGCTTCACGCAGCGTATGCCCTTCAGGATGTTGCAGCAAATGCAGTTGCTGACTGCCAATGGCATACCATATGCCTGTAGAGCGAAAAGGCGGGCGTTCAATCTCCTGCATCTGCAGTAGTCCGGAGTAAAATTGCTTCGCAATCTCCAGATCACGTACAGCCAGACTGACATGATGTAAATGTGCATATTGAATCATTTCTGAATCCCCTCTCGTGAGATACCGTGCAAGCTATAGTTCCCCTTAAACGTTTACATAAATTCTACTATACATTCCTGATCTATGACCAGAAAAGATAGACACAAATAAAAAAGCATGCCCTACACAGATGTGTGCAAACATAATGTTCACACACAGAACTGTGCTAAGACATGCCTCTGATTACACTCGTGTGGCTTAAAGATTACTCACCACTTAGCACCCAGCTAGCTTACTTCGCGCTATCTAATGCTTCTTGTGGAACTTTAATCTCTTCTACTTGGTCATGGTTGGAGAAGGTGGAGTTCATTTTCATGTCCATGGTTACTTTTTGTCCATTCTGCTCCATCTCCATTACCATGGTTACATCGGTAGCTGCAGGCAGATATGTCTCTTTGTTAACCATATACTTCATCTTCATGCTTGTAATGTTCATCTGCTCCAGCATCGCTTGAGTCTGAGCATCAGATCCATTTTGCTCCATGACGGATTTGGCCAATTCTTTCACATTGTCACCCGATACGTCAGCGTTGATCACATAATTGTCGCCTTCTTCTGTAATCTTTGTATCTTCAGCGATCTTTTTGAATTGCTCCAGTTCCGCTTCCGGATTCATGCTTGCTTGCATCTGTGTAATCAATTCCTTGGTCTGATCTTCAGGAATCGTAATCCACTGATCGCCGACTTGTGAGTAGATATTATCCGAAGTAATATACTGCTTCACATTCTGTGCTTCCTGCCCAGCCATTTCGACCTTCATCTCTTGATAGATCATCATTGGATCTTTGATAATATCCATCTTCATCGAAGTTTTAACCTCTTGATCCTGTGACTGGTCACCAGCCTCAAGCTTCAGATTTTGGTCGATCGTTGCATCTGTTGTGAAGCTCTTCATCGCTGTGGTTGCTTCATTTGTTTTGGTAATTAACTCATCTAGCGTTGGGATTGCTGCCGTTTCCTGCTGATCAGTTGCTGTACCCTCGTTCGTCGCTTCATTGGTTGATTCATTGCTCGCTGGCGGCGTTGCAGCACTGTTATCTGTATCGTTTCCGCACGCGGCCAAGCTGATGGATAATATTGCCCCGATAATTAATGTAGTCCACTTCTTCAAGTTGATTTCCTCCCAAATAAATATAATCCTTATTTATTACCCAGTTTTTCCCGTTATTAATCAAGAAGGCTTTTGATAAATATCCGCGTTTAAAAAGATTGGTTTTCAGTACCGAGAAGATGGGATGAAGCTAGAAATGGAGTAGCGGAGCGTAGGCAGACCTACGTGAGCAACGGACATTTCGGCTGAATTCCATATTCGATGCTGATGATGCCAACAGGCATCATTCGTAATCAAAAGCAATTTTTTTAAACTACATTTCTAAGAAACGTTCTTTGATCTCTGGTGTCGGCAACATACAAGCCTCATCCTTACCAAACCACTTATAACGGTTCCGAGCAACCAGATTATATACTGCATTACGTATGAATTTGGGAACAATGATTAAGCCATACAACAATGGGTATGGGAATTTGAGACCTTTGGCTAAGCGAAGCGCTGCCGTAGAGCGCGTATAATATACACCATCTTCAATAAGCACAAACGTATCCATCTGATCTGGCGAAAGATTGCCCTTCCGCAATAATTCCTTCGCAATATCGGACTGTAGTGATGCAAAATGATATTTACCTTCGGGATCACGCTTAATAATCCATTTGGTAATGCCCTGGCAGAAATGGCATACGCCGTCCACGAGCACAATGGGGTGTCCTTGATGCTGATTGATATCCTTAGCTGTCATAATGGAGGCCTCCTCAAGTTGATGCTATCAGACTAACTTACCCATTTTAGACTATGTTCAACTAGGGCGTACCCTAAATCTAGCAACGCTGAATTACATATATCCAGACCTAACACTCTGATCAAGGAAAGTAAAATAGAAAAAGAGCGTAGGCTCGGTGCCTACGCTCGTATCTGTCTGGGCAAATCACCCGAAATCAGACGAAATTAGTTTTGAGTTACTTCAGCAAGTCCTTTGTCCACCCATTGCTCATCGATCATTTGGTGATGCAGATCTTCTGACCACTGATCCATACATTTACAAATGAAATCTTTGCGGCATACAGGACAAGGTGTTTTTTGCAGACGACTGATATGAGTCAACTTCCATTCTGGGGAACGGGAGTAGAACACACGACAATGTGTACCATCTTCGAGTTTTACTGTAAACTCATACAATCCGTCTTTTTCGTTTTGGCTAGCTACTTGCAATTGTGCAATTTTCGGTCTATAAGACATGGATATCACCTGTCAATTCAAATTTGGTTCATGCAATGATACTTCTCAGTACTAAGTCATATTAAAGAAATTTTAGGCCCATGTCAACTCAAGTAGCTACGCCTGAACTGGAATAATCCGGAACACTTCCCTACAATCACCCTTTTGTGATCTTATCCCCCAAACAAAATATCCAGAATCGTGCCTACCTGTCCTTGTTTTTTTCCCTTGAGCACATCCGGATCAAACACCTCTACATATCCGCAGGAAGTACACGTGATGAACAAATAATGATTATGCTGGATATCAAATACTTTGCTTAAACCTGCTCCCGACATCGACACTTCTTTAATATCACAATCGGTTCCTCGGCACTTTGAACATACAAACCGCCTTTCGATCATCTCTTCAATACTCATTTTTGCGTTCCCCTTTTTAGGATAGCTCACATGAAATAAGAGAATAATTATGTAAAAGAGTACGCTCCTGACCCTACAATCTCCTGCACCGTCAGCCAATTTAATTAGAGAGGCTACTCAAAACTGAAATAGAAAGCCCTGCCGATTACCAGCAGGGCTTGTCTTATATAGCAGATCGATATCAGATATACCTGCTATTTAAATCAAGTCTTTTCCTATAAGTATTGGTTAGACTACATTTAATACAACGTCGATATTTCCACGAGTTGCTTTGGAGTATGGGCAGAAGTCATGAGCTTTGCGAGCGAGATCCTCTGCTTGACTATGGTCTACGCCTGGCATACTTACATCCAGACGCACAGAAAGTTGGAATCCATCATCCGAAGGGTCTTTACCAATGGATACATTACTTGTTACAACCACATTCTCCAGCTTCACACCTGCTTTGCGCGCCACGTTAGCTAGTGCACTTTCGTAACATGCTCCATATCCCGCTGCAAAGAGCTGTTCAGGGTTCGTTCCCTCACCGCCAGAGCCACCCAGTTCTTTAGGCATTTTCAGATCATGCTGAAGTACGCCGTCCGAAGAAGTTACTGAGCCTGTACGTCCACCTTTAACTGTTGCTGTTGCTGTATATAAAGCTTCCATTAGAATCTCTCCTTCACTTTGTTTTTTTGCTGCCTACAATTCATTTTAAACTTCTGGCTCATTTTGAAACGCATATTGGATTCATATGTTAGATTCATATTCAGCTTGTACATCTTTCTCAATTTCATGCAAATAACGCTCAAAGGCTGAAATTTTTGATCGATGGGTAATATAAAGATGCGCACGATGGGGACATCGGCTTATTTTTGTGTTAATACATAAAAGTTGCACTAGACAAAAATTATTGAAGGAGTACAATGTAAGTATAAACATAAAAATTTAGATATATCACATATCACATGTTGTCACATCATTATTTCAAAGTCAGGTGATTATTGTATGAGTAAAAGAAATCCGTTTAACGCCCCTTCCAGAGAATCACTATCCACGGCTGGAATGGCTCCTTCCCTCGGGGAAGCTCACAACTCCATGAAGGTTCCTCAGAACGCAGCTTGGTGGAAAAAATTCCTCGCCTTTGTTGGCCCAGGCTACTTGGTAGCTGTTGGATATATGGACCCCGGCAACTGGGCAACAGATATCGCAGGTGGTTCACAGTTTGGTTATACACTACTGTCCGTAATTCTGATCTCGAACCTGATGGCTGTTGTGCTGCAATCACTCGCGGGTAAGCTCGGGATCGTCACAGGACGCGATCTAGCTCAAGCCTGTCGTGAACGCTTCAGTATGCCGGTGGTTATTATGCTCTGGGTACTCTGCGAACTTGCCATTGCAGCCACCGATCTCGCGGAAGTTATTGGTTCCGCTATTGCCTTGAAGCTGCTGTTCAACATTCCGATGTTATACGGCGTGATTATTACAGCTGTGGACGTACTATTAATCTTAGTGTTACAGAATAAAGGCTTCCGTGCGCTCGAAACCCTTGTAATTGTGCTTATGGCGACTATCGCCCTTTGTTTCGGTATTGATCTGTTCTTGGCAAAACCCGATATGGGCGGAGTGCTTCACGGTTTTGTACCTAGCACTGAAATCCTTCAGAATCCGGCTATGCTCTATATTGCCATCGGTATTATTGGAGCTACCGTCATGCCGCATAACCTGTATCTGCATTCCTCCATTGTGCAGACACGTCAGATCGAACAGACACCGCAGGGTAAAAAAGAAGCCATTCGTTATACAACGATGGATTCCACGATTGCACTTACACTCGCGCTGTTCATCAACGCAGCGATCTTGATCGTATCAGCGGCAGTATTCCACAGTGCCGGTATGACACAGGTTGCCGAGATTGCAGATGCTTACCATCTGCTCACACCTCTGCTTGGTACCACTGTTGCAAGTGTTCTCTTCGGCGTTGCCCTGTTGGCATCAGGTCAGAACTCGACACTTACCGGTACTCTCGCTGGACAGATTGTTATGGAAGGGTTCCTTAACATTCGAATCCCTGCATGGTTGCGACGTCTAGTCACTCGCCTGATTGCAATTATTCCTGCCGTAATCGTGACCGCTATCGCAGGAGAGCACGGAACAGAGGAACTGTTGATCCTAAGCCAAGTCGTACTTTCCTTACAGCTTCCTTTTGCGGTTATTCCGCTGGTCATGTTTACGAGCGATAAGAAGAGTATGGGTGCATTCGCGAACAAACTGTGGTTGAAAATTACGTCCTGGATCATCGCTGCAGTCATCGTTGTCCTGAATGTGTACCTCATTATTCAGACCATCGCGCTGTTTTAATTCAAATAAAAAGAGCCCACTCATCCAAGTGAAATGTTCACTTGAAATGGGTCGGCTCTTTTTTTATCCTTTTCTAGAACGATATGCTCTAGTAGGGTCATCAGCTATAAATCTTATTTTGGAGTATATCTCCTAGTCTTGATCTGGTAGAAGCAAAGGAAGAAGCTGCTCTAGATTATCAACTGTCCAATCCGGGTGATCCTGATCTTCAAGCTCAGGCTGGAACCGTCCATACCCCTGTAAAATGCGTATCGTTCGCATTCCAAGCTTCTTCGCGGGAACGATGTCATTATCGATGCGATCTCCGATCATAACCGCTTCCTCAGCCTTGCACCCTGCTTGCTTCAATGCCACCGCATACAGTTCACGATCAGGCTTGGACACTCCTTCTTCAGCTGAGCAAGCAAGCACATTCACATACTTACGCAATCCGTAACGCTCTAACCGTTCCTCCGTACCTGGACTCTGATTAGCAATGATGCCAATGCGATAAAACCGTGACAGTGATTTGAGCACTGAACCTGCGCACGCATAGGGCTGCTCAAGCTCTTTGCGAAACTTCAATTTAGCCTGAATCTGCTCTCTATGCTGTTCATCGCTAATCAACGTGCGTATCGCCACTTTCATTGGCCACGGCTCGTAGTTTCGGTAACAGGTGACAAATATCTCCCGCACAGTCTCGATCTGCACCGGATATCCAAGCGCACAGGCTTCTCTCACGAACTGACCGATAATATCGTCTACAGGCTCCCATTCGTCTACTAGCGTATCTCCTACATCGAAGAACAACCATTTTAACCCACGTACATCCGGCACATCTATTCCTCCTTGTCAGCTATGGGAAACTCTTGCTGCATCCCCTGAACAATAAAAAAAGAAGACCCACTTCATGCATGAGTCTCCTCAAAATTCCGTTTACCATTTGTTCATAAGTTTAATGATCTATTATTTCAATTATATCAGGCACCTGACAAGGGAGCAATCATCGGTTGCAGCATCAACCGTTAAGTAGGAAGCCTACTTCTCCGTTTAATGAATAGACAATCCGATCGGCACCCATGCCTCGATAAATTCCTTTTGGATGGCTCTGTTCAGTAATCACACACAGTGACTTAGATGTCCACGAACGACAGATCTGCAAATAACGGCAGGTCAAGTTGAGACTATTCTCGAAAATAAAAACATTGCCTACACTGCTCTGAGGCAAAAACCATTTTTCAGCCGCAGCCGTGTTCATGCGAATGACATGCTCTACCCCGAACTTCCGGAGTTTCCGCTCTTCCCCTGCACTGTTGGTCAGAACGGCAAACGGCATTTTTTTGTACATCAATAGTTTGATAAATTTGCGCCCCGCTTCGTTCGGAGCAGTTACTAAAATCATCTCATTATCCATCATTCGTTCCTCCCTTAGCGTGAAAAGACAACAAAAAAGAAGCGTGGGGACCAAGGCCTCCCGGACGCTTCTTAAAGAATCCATGGCAAAAACACCATGAACCAGCGTACGGCTTGTTGCCTCTCCCTTTAACGCTTACGAGGTTAGCTGACGGATTCGGGCGCGAGAGTCGCCCTATTTCCGGCTGTTACCGGAAAATTCACCCCATGGATCCATACTGCCCTAGAACAGCGCATCCTTTTGGTTCCCCCGTTTTCCACCCATGAATGAATGGAAACTCAGCGATTAAAACATCGTTCTTACATCATGACTGATTAGATCGATATTATCGTTTGTTTCGTTTTTTCATGTACAATAGAAATTAAATTAGAAATTACGATATGAATCATACACCGAGGTCATGTTGATGTAAAGTGTACACAGATCACCGAATCGACGGATTTATGCCGTTTCAACCCAATGATATCGCTTACAACATATTTTTGCTACATCCATCTCCTCAAAGCTCTCTAATTCTCGTGATCACAGAAATCATCTGCCTATTCGTCCCTATGGAGACCGATTCGAACTCCCAAATGCACCAAAACTAGAATTATCTAATATTAGTTTTGCATTATTTAATTGCAACCAATATAATAGATATATACGAAATAGGATTAATTCATTCGATACTGGAGGCGATTTTCATGACCGTTTATGAATACAAAGTAAATACCCTTCGAGGCCAAGAACAAGAAATGTCTCAATACCGAAACAAAGTGCTGCTTATTGTGAATACTGCTAGTAAGTGTGGACTGACACCACAATTCGAAGGACTGCAAGAGCTGTACAATAAATTCAAAGACCGCAATTTTGAAGTCCTTGGATTCCCGAGCAATCAATTTGCACAGGAAAAGGGCTCATCCGATGATATTGCTGAGTTCTGTCAAATGAACTATGGTGTAAGCTTCCCGATGTTCGAGAAGATCGATGTCAACGGATCGAACGCTCACCCCCTGTTCCAGCATCTCACCAAAGAGGCTCCAGGCCTGCTCGGCTCCAAAGCAATCAAATGGAATTTCACTAAATTCCTAGTAGATCAAGACGGACGTGTCGTAAAGCGTTACGCACCCAAAACAACTCCTGATCAGATTGAAGCTGACATCGAGAAATTATTGAAATAAATTGAACAACCAACAGCCATCTAACCGGAGACCCTAGCGTTAAGCAGGAATTCTCTAGTCGGTGGCTTTTTTTTGCACTCAAGAGCTTATTTTGACATAAGAACTTATGATAGACATTAGAGTGTTCTGTTGAGAGGAGTGATGTGGTATGAAAAACGCACTTATCGATTTACAACCTGTGACTATTGAAAATTGGTATGCATGTACTCAGCTTAAAGTTAAGCCAGAACAGCTTGCTCTATTTCCTGCACCTGTCGTTTATTGGATTGCGGAATCTAAATATGTTAGCGAATTCGAATTACGATTGCCGGAAAATTGTACGAATCGTTAGGTTTTATGCGAATTAGTGAAAAGGTCATCGATGGCGAAATTTTACGTCTGCTTCAAGTTTGATCTTTGAGAACTGAACAACATTCTTCAGGCTTAATGAAATTAGAATAAAATAAAACGTTAGAAACAAAAAAAGAAGCTTCCATGTTCGGAAGCTTCTTCTTATCTTGCATTATGATGCGGTCGAGAGGACTCGAACCTCCACGGGCATACGCCCACTACCCCTCAAGATAGCGTGTCTGCCATTCCACCACGACCGCATGTCGTAAATTATCGGCAACAAAATTGATTATACAGGGTTTCATTATAAAAGTAAAGCACTTTTTAATTTCAGTTATTTCACACGATATTCCACCTCTAACTGCATGAATCGTCATATTCCCACAGCAGTTGCATATCCTTGAATTCGACCTACTTCCCTTCCAATAAACAAGAATATCATTACGCACTTCAACACATAACTCATTATGTTACTATAATTAACACAATAAAGAAATTTAAATAAAAATAACAAGATTTAATTGACAAAAAGCGGATAATTATGTGATTATATATATCATATAATTCGGATTCAAACTCATAAACAGCATCTAAACGCAATAAAATGTTATATATATTAACATTTAACGAACATAGGAGGCGAAAGATTGTGAACCGTGGGAATAAGCTGCTCGATTATGTCAAACTGCTTGATTCCTCTATTCAAGTCGGAGGGTTCACTCATTCATTCGGCATGGATGCACTTATAGCAGAAGGATCAATCCGTGACGTAGCAGACCTGGAATCGTTCATGCGTTGTCAATTGCATCCAAGCATTGTCCGCCTTGAAGGAATGGCGATTAAGGGAATCTACAGCGCAGCAGATCAGAAGGATACATGGCGAACAGCTCTTATTGACAAACTGGTTCACGTCCAGCGAACCCCTCCAGATCTCAGGGAACAGTCCTCCGCTATGGGCAAACGGTTAATCAAGCTTGCTCAAGCTCTCCATCCCTGGATCGACTTCAGAAAACTCGAACACACGCTGTCCACCTATAATTCAGTTGGATGCCTATCCACTGTTCACGCCTGGATTAACCACCACCTTGATATCCCCGTCGAGGAGGCGGTACTCGGTTATCTCCACTCAGCCTCAAACGCATGCATAATTGAAGCCTCGAAAGCCCTCCCCTCGATCGTCAAAACATACAGGAACTGCTGGTTCACCTGACCGCAGACCTGGAGCATGAATGGAACACCGTTAGCGCCTCCGCTGCGGATGAACCAACTCAAGCAACAACGACGTCAATGAAGTCTCTATTCCCAAGCTTCCACATGCTTGGAGCCGGGTTACACGCTTTCAAAGCATAACAACTCACTTACGCATCCACGCACCATACGCAACACACACCTCTAATTGAACAAAAACACGCCGCAACTCCTTTGTTGGCGTGTTTTTTTGCGATTCATTTATGGATGAATTTGCGAATTTACGTCATTTTAAATCATAAAATACACTTATTTCCGTCTTTTTTAATTGTTACATGACGCAATAACGTATATAATGTAATATACAGCTCGCATCTCCCTACATTTTACCCGAAAAAGGAGCGACTGAATACTACTTTTAACCTAGGGGTGAACCCTTTTGAACAAAAAGAAACCCGTGACCCCATTCGGATGGGCTATCAAACGCCGTTTAACCGAACTCCAGATGGATCAGAAAACATTTTGCGAACAACACGACATTCCACCATACCGTCTATCGAATCTAATTCACGGCACACGCAAGGCTACCCGATTCCGCAATCAGGTCGCAGATATTTTACAAATTCCAGACGATCTCCGCTAGCAGAGCACCATGTCTTATGCGCCAACTGACCACAAGGAGGGTTTCACACAATGAGTTACTTAACAACCGATCTAGAGAAGTTATCTTATCAATATATGCGCCACCAGCTCATTATTGTAGATCACCATTGGACTATTCGTAGCTGCAACAACGCTTGGCAACAAGGACTTGGCCAATTGCATGACTACATGCACTTACCAGCGTATTATTATTCGGCATCCGGCACGCTCCCTTATCTCAACTTATTAGAAGCATGGACATCACCTGATCGAGATCATCAGAGCAATAAGACGATCCAGCGACTCAAAAACATTCGTACACCTTTTGACAGTAACCATACATACGACATCACGATCCACCTGCCCAACTTGAAACAGAGGTGGTTCCGCTTAGAACTCACTCCCTTACCCACAACAAACTCACCCTGCACTTCCGAACTAGCCCTAATCGCCCACACCGATGTCACAGAACAGAAACAGGCCGAGCAACAACTTCAACAAGCATTATCCGAGGTACGCACACTACGCGGACTCCTTCCCATATGTGCTGTATGTAAACAAATTAAGGACGAACAGGATACATGGAATCCCGTCGAGAGTTATCTCAAAAAGCACACCCATGCCGAGTTCACCCATGACATTTGCCCAGACTGCATCCGCAGGGTGTACCCACAATATTCCGGAATTCTGGGTTAGAATCCAATCGACTGTTAAAGTTGTATCAAAAGAAAACACAAACTCCCAATGTTACTATACATAACACGTTTATGAATTTCCGCTCATAGAAAATACCAATATTATTCAAATTACATTGACAACGAACCTACCCTGTGTGAGTATATTTAACATAACAATTATATAAGATGAACATGATTTTATTCACTTATATAGGAGATCAAGACTTCATAAGGGAAAGGTCGGATTACGTTGCACTGGACTGAGCAGGAAAAAGAAAAACTCCTGATTACCGTAGCCGCTAACCTCGCCCGAGAGCGTAAAGGTCGAGGACTTAAGTTGAATGTTCCCGAAGCTATCGCCTTATTGACCTCTGAACTCATGGAGCGCGCGCGTGATGGAATGAGTGTTGCAGAATTAATGCGATATGGAGGTACCATTTTGAAACGCGAGGACTGTATGGAAGGTGTACCTGATATGATTCCCGAGGTACAGGTAGAAGCTACTTTTCCCGATGGCACAAAGCTCGTCACCGTACACGAGCCCATACGCTAAGAAAGGCAGGAGAACGCCATGATCCCTGGTGAATATCGTTTGAAGCAGGACGACATCATCTGTCATCCCGATCGCCCAACAGTGCGATTACTTGTCTTGAACCGTGGGGATCGCCCCGTACAAGTTGGTTCCCACGTGCATTTCTATGAGGTTAACGCCGCATTGGACTTTGATCGCACAACCGCTTACGGACATCGTCTACACATCCCCGCAGGCACCGCTGTTCGGTTTGAGCCTGGCGAAGAGAAACCTATTGAGCTTACAACCTTTGGCGGCAAACGACAAATTCATGGTTTCAACCGTTTAACCGAAGGCGCTATATATACCCCTCCCGACACCCAGAAGTTAGACACTTTCCTGAAAACTTTTGCACCACTCAAGCAGAATGGGAGTGATTCCCCATGAAATCAATGACCCGTGAGCAATACGCCTCCATGTTTGGACCCACAACCGGGGATGCCGTCCGACTAGCAGACACCGATCTTTGGGCCGAGATTGAACATGATTATGCCGTCTACGGTGAAGAGAGCAAGTTCGGCGGTGGCAAAGTCATTCGTGATGGCATGGGTCAATCCACATCTGCCCTTCGCAGTGACGGCACCCCGATACTGTAATCACCAACGCAATCATCATCGATCATTGGGGAATTGTAAAAGCAGATATCGGCATCCGTGATGGACTCATCTGCGCTATAGGAAAATCCGGCAACCCCGACACGATGGACGGAGTCGATCCTCCACTCGTTATCGGCGCTTCCACGGAGATCATTGCTGGCGAAGGAATGATCTTAACCGCCGGTGGAATCGATACTCATATCCATTTTATCTGCCCACAACAGATTCAGACAGCATTATCTTCTGGAGTTACCACAATGATTGGCGGCGGCACAGGGCCTGCCACCGGAACAAAAGCAACGACCTGCACACCAGGAGCTTGGCACATCCATCGCATGTTGGAATCAGCAGAAGCCTTTCCTATGAATATTGGCTTCCTTGGCAAAGGAAACAGCTCCTCTACAGCACCTTTAGTTGAACAGATCGAAGCAGGTGTAATCGGCCTCAAGCTCCATGAAGATTGGGGCACAACCCCGAGTGCCATTGATGCCTGTCTGACCGCTGCTGACGAGCATGATGTTCAGGTAGCCATCCATACCGATACATTGAATGAAACCGGATTCCTGGAAAGTACACTCGCAGCCATTAACGGTCGCACCATACACACCTACCACACAGAAGGCGCAGGCGGCGGGCACGCACCAGACATTATTCGAGCAGCCGGTGAGTCCTACGTTATCCCTTCTTCCACTAACCCCACCAGACCTTACACACGAAATACGGTAGAAGAGCATTTGGATATGCTAATGGTCTGCCACCATTTAGACCCGTCTATCCCTGAGGATGTTGCTTTTGCAGATTCTCGGATTCGACCCGAGACCATTGCTGCTGAAGATATTTTGCATGATCTTGGTGTATTCAGCATCATCAGCTCCGACTCCCAGGCTATGGGACGTGTTGGAGAAGTCATCATACGAACTTGGCAAACGGCAGACAAAATGAAGAAACAGCGCGGCAAACTGGACACTAATCCCGATGCGAGAGCCGATAACGATCGTATCAAGCGGTATATCGCAAAATATACGATTAATCCAGCTATCGCCCACGGAATTAGCCATCTCGTCGGCTCCGTTGAAGTTGGTAAACTCGCCGATCTAACACTTTGGAATCCCGCCTATTTTGGCGTCAAACCCGAGATGGTCATCAAGGGAGGTATGATCACTTTCGCCCAGATGGGTGATCCCAATGCTTCGATCCCAACACCCCAACCTGTGTTTGGCAGACCGATGTTCGGCGCTTTTGGCAGCGCATTGCCCAAAGGCTCCATCACCTTCGTTTCCCAAGCCGCGGCAGATGCCGGCATCAAAGAACAGCTTGGACTTCATAAGCGCGTTGAACCTGTGAAGGGCTGCCGCACAGTGAGCAAAAAGGACATGATTCACAATGATGTGACCCCGACCATTGAAGTGGATCCCGAAACATATGAGGTTCGTGCCGACGGTATACTCCTTACGTGCGAACCCGCAGATGAATTACCCATGGCTCAGCGTTACTTCATGTTTTGATAAAGGGGTGAGGTATCCCATGATGCACAGCGGCACGAAGCTACTTCGTTACGTGCAACTCTTGGACTCCGCTCTACCTATCGGTGGATTCTCACATTCATTCGGCTTGGAAGCCTACACTCATGATGGAACCGTGAGGACAACGGCCGAACTGGAAGCATTCATTCGCAGTCAGCTCCATGCCAGTCTTGTTCGCCTCGACGGACTTGCGATCAAGGGTGTCTACCAGGCAATAGACGAGGAGAACGCATCCCTTCTCGCCTTATATGACAAACAGGTTCATGCCCAGCGCACACCACGCGAACTCAGGGAAAGCGGGCATAAAATGGGTAAGCGACTACTGAAATTAGCACGTTCGCTCTATCCATGGATGGACTTTTCCCTTATGGACATCGCCATCCATGAGCATGGTGCCTTTTGCGGGATCACAACCGTTCACGGTTATATCAATCATCGGCTGGATATCGGATTGGACGAAGCCGTCATCGGACATCTCTACACTTCCGTCAACGCCTATGTGAACAGCGCACTGCGCCTTCTGCCCATCGGACAGACCGAAGCTCAGATGCTTATTCATAAGCTATTAGACGTCATTGAACAGGAATGGAATCAAGTCCGCGAAGACGATCCAGATGACATGCACAGCTTCGGGATCGCGCAAGAAATCTACGCAATCCGGCATGAAAGTTTACCCGCACGTCTGTTTATGTCCTGATTTAAAAACATTCAAAAACTTTCATTATTGTAAGAAAAACAAAGGAGGAATTGTTATGTGCGGAGGAGCAGATCATACACATCACCCAGAATGGGAACGCAAAACGTTTGACCGGAGTCGTCCGATGAGAATAGGAATCGGCGGCCCGGTAGGTTCAGGCAAGACCGCATTAGTAGAAAAGTTATCCAAGGCACTACGTACTCGTTACAGCCTCGCAGTAATTACGAACGATATTTACACCAAAGAGGACGCTGAAATTTTACTGCGCCAAAACGCACTTGCACCTGAACGTATCATCGGTGTTGAAACCGGCGGATGTCCTCATACCGCCATTCGTGAGGATGCTTCTATGAATTTCGAAGCTGTGGACGAGTTAATCGAACGTTTCCCTGATCTGCAACTCATCTTTATCGAAAGTGGCGGGGATAATCTATCAGCGGCATTCAGCCCGGAACTAGCCGATGTTTTCATTTACATTATCGACGTTGCTCAAGGGGAGAAACTCCCCCGCAAAGGAGGCCCTGGTATCACACGTTCCGATCTGCTACTCATCAACAAGACTGATCTCGCCCCCTATGTCGGCGCCAGCTTACAGGTCATGCAGGAAGATACCGAGCGAGTACGCGAAGGTCGCCCTTACGTCATGTCCAATCTGATGAGTGGCGAAGGTGTCTCCGAGATTGTTCATTGGCTTGAACATCAATACATGGATGACGATGGCGCTGCGCATCCACATACACATGGCCATGGTTCCACCCACACCCATTAATTCCAGAGCTTCAGCATCAGAGGGTACAATTGAATCGGACATTCATGTTGAAGGTGCCAAGATGCGTCGCAGCGAGCTACACGCCACATTCACCCTTCAAGACGGGCGTACCGTCATGACAGACAGATATTACAGCGCCCCTCTTCGATTCAGCCGTTCCTTTCGTACATCTGGTGACGGAGGCGGACTTTGTGTCTATACCTCCGATGTCTCGCCAGGTGTCCTGAACGGGGATCATTATCATTCCAACTGGCAGCTAGGTAAGGATACTCATGTGATGCTAAGCAGCACGTCAGCCACTCGTCTTCACCCAACACCATCTCTCCCCTCTTCCATCCATCATCACTTCAGGTTGGAGCAAGGAGCGGTGCTGGAGTATTTCCCCGAATGCGTTATCCCATTCAAAGGCAGCTCTTCTTCACTTCATTCCACCTTTGAACTAGGGGAACATTGCATACTAGCCTATGCGGATATTTGGTCAGCCGGCCGCATTCACCGAGGAGAATCTTTTCAATTCCATAATTACCGTAGCTTAACGGAAATATGGCAGGGGCAACAACTTGCCGTCTGGGATCGATTCGGATTAGAACCAAATTCCAACGATCCCAGACAATCTGCCGCCTTACTTCACTACACCCATACCGCAGCATTGTGGATGATCGCCCCCAATCTCGGTGCAACGCAATTAGAGCTCATACGTTCAGCCCTCCCTCCAGATGGACGTATGCTGGCTGGAGCAAGCCTACTTGCCACCGGTGGGATTGGCGTCCGTATCCTCGGCACCGCAGCCTGGGAGCTGCAAGAACAATGCTTGCACATCTGGAATACACTTCGCCCACAACTACTTGGCAGCGGAGCTTTAAAATTCCGCAAATGAATATAAAATCTGCAGTTTCTTACGAGAAACAACAAAAACTCTTGAGCACCCACTTAACAGCAGGGTATTCAAGAGTTTCTCATACTTACTCAAGCTATAATGATTCATCCTCTTCCGTCTTGCGTTCTTTCTCATAACGGAAATTCTGTGCGTTTCGACTCTCCTTCGATTTACGGTAACGAGTAAACTCAATATATTCACTAATAAAAGACTGCTCTTCAGTCGATAACTCACTTTCTTGGCAATTCAATTGCCGCAACACGTCAAAAAAATAATCCTCTCGTTTTTCTCGTACCATCGCTTCCTTCGACGGACGACCAATCATGAGCCAGTCCAGGCTCACATCAAAAAACGAAGCGATCTCAATCAGTTTATTCGTACTCGGCGTGGATTTCCCACGTTTCCAATCACCCAAATTACCTGTACTAATCTTCAGTTGTTGACAGAAAGCCTTCTTTGTCATTCCTCGTTCAGCAATCAGGTGTTCAATTCGCTCATATATTGACTGCATACAGGACCGCCTTCCAACGATAATAATCTTCTTATCCTAATGAATCACGGACAATGCAATATACATAATTATACCACAACCTCCATGAATCCTCAGCCACTAATCCGATGTTTACATCCGTATGCGGCTTTTATACAAAAATAGACCCCCATGGATAACCATGAGAGTCTATTTCGTAATACTGTGATGCGGTCGAGAGGACTCGAACCTCCACGGGCGTACGCCCACTACCCCTCAAGATAGCGTGTCTGCCATTCCACCACGACCGCATATTCAATTGTAAAAATGGTGAGCCATGAAGGGCTCGAACCTTCGACACCCTGATTAAAAGTCAGGTGCTCTACCAACTGAGCTAATGGCTCTTGCTGTAACTTCACCTGATGTGCCATGATCATCTCTTGCATAGAACAATGACTTGCGAGGTTTCCTTCATTAAGGAAGGTGGTGAAGATATGACCCGTAGGGGATTCGAACCCCTGTTACCTCCGTGAAAGGGAGGTGTCTTAACCCCTTGACCAACGGGCCTTAATAACAAGTTGTCTTTCTTGGCGACAAGAATGAGTATACCACGATTATCCGAAATAGTGCAACACTTTTTTTGAAAGAAATTTTCAGCACGTATTCTTCCTTATTTTTGCGCAGATGTTGTATCGAAAAGGGTTGACAACAAAGAATAACACAAGGAGGCCTTTCAGAGATTTGTCATTAGAATCTATTGTATATGTAAAAGATACGTCAAATTACTTATAAAAACTGACATTCACTTATAATATTGCAAATAACATTATAACTACTTATAATTAAACATATAGATATACAACACGGTCATCCCTGTACAAGGAGGCGGCACGTTTGTTCCAAGAAGAACGAATGCAGCTTATTATAGAACACTTACGTAAACACAATCGCATCTCTATCGAGGAGATCGGTTCACTCTTTGACGTATCCCGGGACACCGCTCGTAGAGATCTCATTAAGCTTGAAGAGCAGGACAGTATCATCCGGACGCGTGGCGGCGCGATTCTCCCCTCTCCTCCGCAAGAATTCAGATCCTACAAAGACCGTCTACTCTATGTCTCAGAGGAAAAAAGAGCCATTGGCAAACTTGCTGCAGCTATCGTTCGTCAAGGTGAGCATATCATCCTGGATGCTTCAACTACAGTGCAAGCCTGTGCCGAGAACCTCAACGGTAAATCCTGCACCGTTATAACTAACTCCATGCATTCAGCCGATCTTCTCTCCAATCATGCCTCTGTCGAAATTCGTTTACTTGGTGGCAAGGTCGATAAAGAGCAACGCTATGTTTATGGCGCTCCTGTGATCGAAACCCTCTCTCATTATTATGTAGACAAATCCTTTATTGGCATTGGTGGTCTTACCATGGATGGCTTCAGTGCCTCCGAAGAAGAAGGCAAGATTAAATACCGCATGATGCAAGCAGCCAAACAGGTTATTGTACTCGCCGATCATTCTAAGTTTAACAAACGTTATGGCTATCGCTTTGCGGATTGGTCACTGGTAGACATTTTAATTACGAATCAATGGCCATCGCCGGAATGGCGTACTTTTCTAACCGAACAACAAGTCGAGATTCTCATTCCTGAACCTACAGAAGATAAGGAGTTGTAAGTATATGAAATTATTTGCTACAGATTTAGACGGAACGTTATTGAACAGAGACAGCCAGATTAGCCCTGAGAACGCAGCCGCAATTCACCGTGCGCAGCAAGAAGGACTACGGGTAACGATCGCGACAGGCCGCGTGTATTCCGATGTTGTTAATATTTCTCTAGAAGGAGGAATCAAAACACCGGTTATCGGTTCAAATGGCGCAACGATCCATGATGAGAATGGACAACGTCTCTTCCATCTCCCATTGGAGCGTGAAACAGCCGCCTCTGTCATGCAGTGGCTAGAGGATCACGATTGCTATTATGAAGCCTCCACGCAACAGGGAATATATGCTCCAATCAACAGCCATAACGCGATGCTTGCCGAGATGGATCGCATTCTAGGTGCAAGCCCTAGCGAGGACGTTGCACGCCTCATCCGAGCTGTTAAGAAGCACTATGACAAAAAAGATTATCACCGCGTAAGCTCACATCAGGAAATTCCCGCAGAAGCACACATTTACAACATTATGGCCTTCTCCATGAATCCAGATCAATTACGTGAAGGTAGACAATACTTCGCAGCACGTTCGGATGTCGCGATGGTTGTATCGTCTGAACACAACTTCGAAATGCAGCATCCCGATGTATCCAAAGGTAATGCCTTGTCTAAGCTTGCAGCTCATCTGAACATTGCTATGGAAGATACCGTCTCGATCGGGGACAACTTCAATGACGTATCCATGTTGCAGATGGCCGGGCTAGGAATTGCAATGGGCAACGCAGAACCCGAAATTAAAGCATTAGCTAAAGCTATAACATTGACCAATGTAGAGCACGGCGTAGCTCATGCCATTTATTCGGTACTTGAAGGTAAACCAATTAACCCACCAGCAGGTGTTATTGAAGGTAATCTGTAATAGATAAACAGACAATTCTATGTATAACATTTATTGCTCCACAGGCAGTAGTTAGTTAGATCACTAACCCTGACGAAAGAATGCGATATGATTCTTATTGAAAACATAAGTTCAAGCACAGTCTCTTGATAAGAGTCTGTGCTTGTTTACTTTTGCTCAACATTTGAGGTTATGATGTTAACCCCTCCCCCCTTAAACCTTCTCCGCCCGGAAGTTCTCTCCACACTTCGTTCCCAGCCCGTAATAATGCCGGAAATTGTAGATGAGTGGTCGCCACGCCTCTGGGTTAATCTTGTTTGTGCCTGAGATGATCTTGGCATGAGCATGCACTTTCATCGCCTTCACTTCCACAATAGCCATATACGGTGTATGCTCCGGAATACGAATGTGCTGGACAGAAGCTTCAATCTGGATCGGGCATTCTGCAATTCTCTGCGGCATAACCTCGATAGAATTCTGGGGTGTAAGTTCTGAAATGCTAAATTTATCCTGGAAAAATGTATAACCCATCTGTTGCTTGGCCTCAGGTACTGGAGTTACACCTGTAAATTTCCCTATCACCTCAACCTGCTTCCACATCGAAGCATCCGGTAGATTAATGACACACTCCGGGTGTCGAATCAAGTTCTCATATGCCTTCCCTTGAATTCCAATACCAAGCACGAGACAATCCCTAATGCCCAAGAGGACGATAACGGTGATAAATTAGTCGAACCATTTTCATTAAGTGTGCTAAGCATCAGCACTGGGGTACCATAGTATAAAATACTTGGTTGAATCGTTTCCGTACCATGCGTATCTCCTGTATGTTGTGGATATGAGTCGTTGTTGGAGCTTCGTTCTTGTTCTCCATTTGGCTGTGGCTGTTCCTGCTTCGGTGCGTAGTTTCGCTCTATCTCTTGTTCCTTCTTCATTCGTTCTCCCTCTCCTGCTCTCATTCGTTTATTCAGCTCCTCCTTGCATAGTCCGGAGCATTCACCTCTGATCAATTGTAATACACCTATAGTTCAAGTATCATCGAAGTATGAGTACATATCCGAATATAACAATTATTGCATCATTGATTGCTGACCCAAGTCGTGCCATTTTCCTAGAAGCATTACTAGATGGACGAGCTTTACCCGCAGGGGAACTTGCTTATATCGCTAAAATCACTCCCCAGACTGCAAGTAATCATCTGAACAAATTAGTTGAGGGCGGATTGTTGGTCGTTGAGAAACAAGGCAGACATCGTTATTACCGTTTGGCGAATCAAGAGATCGCTTTTTGATCGAATCCATGGCCAACATTGCGCCTCCTGTACAAGTGCGTTCACTCAAACAATCGGATCAGCTGCGGCATCTGAGCTTTGCCAGAACTTGTTATGGTCATTTGGCCGGGAAGCTGGGAATCTCCTTGTGTGAAACTTTGCTGCGTGAGGAGTACCTTATTGAACCGGAGGATGAGGAAAACAAAGACTATACGATTACAGCAAAAGGATACTGCTGGTTGGCCTCGTTCGGAATCGAGCTTCAGGTCAAACCAGGATCACGCCGTGCGCTGGCTCGTAAATGTCTGGATTGGAGCGAACGGCGCCACCACCTTTCCGGCTTGCTCGGCGAGCAATTGAACCGCAGATTATCACAGTTAGACTGGACACGACAAATTACGGGGAGCCGCTCCGTTGAATTAACAGAGAAAGGTAAGAAAGGGCTATACGAAACACTCAACATTTCCCTATAGAGGTTGTTCTAAAAGGTAGAATCATTCAAAATCATGGTAAACGGAGCATATCAACACAACAAAAAATCCCCACCGGATGGAGCGTTATCGCTCAATCTGGTGGGGATTTACATGTTTTATTCAGAACGGAGAGAGAGGCATACTCTCACTTCATTCGAGACTGCGAAGTACCGCTAACGAAGCTTATGCTCCGACGAACCTTTAGGGTTCTCATCCCTTTGCAGAGAAGTTTAATCAATACGGAGAGAGAGGGATTCGAACCCTCGCACCGCTTACGCAGCCTAACCCTTAGCAGAGGGTCCCCTTATAGCCACTTGGGTATCTCTCCAAGAATGGCTCCCCGAACAGGGCTCGAACCTGTGACAACTCGATTAACAGTCGAGTGCTCTACCAACTGAGCTATCAGGGAATATTAATCTTGAATAGATTTAATTTATCATGATTAAAGGGCCAAGTCAACAAGACTAATTTCCATTCTAATAAAGGGCTTGTCTTACAAATCTACCATCTTCAATTTACCCGCACATCGCCCACAGCGGTAACGCTTGGGATCTACTTTACGTTTACGCAAATATTCGGTACCACAGCTCTTACACACCAGTTTATAGCGATAGGGCAGCGGCTTCCGACCTTTGCTACCGGGAAGAGACTGGCAGAAGCGAGAGCCGCCAACCTTTTGTAATAAGGCCTTGAATTCAGGATCACGATGCTGATAACCACGTCCACGAATATGCAGATGATAATGGCACAGCTCATGTTTAATAATCTTCTCGACTTCTTCTCGTCCATGCACTTCAAGCTGATGTGGATTGATCTCAATCCGATGACTCTTCAGCATATATCTTCCACCAGTGGTCGTTAGCCGCCGGTTAAACAACGCTTCATGGGTGAACGGAACCCCGAAATGATTCAAGGATACCTGTTCAATCCATTGTTGTAGTTCTTCATTCTCCAACGCTCTATCTCCTTTCACACCGATTGCACGATTGATTTTCCCGCATAATGCGTGTTCAAAAAGGGCGGTTTTCAGTACCAAGAAGATGGGATGAAGTTAGAAATGGAGTAGCGGAGCGTAGGCAAACCTACGTGAGCCACGGACATTTCGGCTGAATCCCATATTCGATGCTGAGATGCATCAAGGCATCCTTCGTAATCAAAAGCGGACTTTTTGAACAACCTCTTACAATTGAAGTTCAAAAAGTTCGATTTTCAGTGCCAAGAAGATGGGATAAAGCTAGAAATGGAGTAGCGGAGCGTAGGCAAACCTACGTGAGCAACGGACATTTCGGCTGAATCCCATATTCGACGCTGAGATGCCCTTAGGCATCCTTCGCAATCAAAAGCGGACTTTTTGAACAACCTCTTACAATTGAAGTTCAAAAAGTTCGATTTTCAGTGCCAAGAAGATGGGATGAAGTTAGAAATGGAGTAGCAAAGCGTAGGCAAACCTACGTGAGCAACGGACATTTCGGCTGAATCCCATATTCGACGCTGAGATGCCCTTTAGGCATCCTTCGCAATCAAAAGCGGACTTTTTGAACAACCTCTTATAATACTTGAATTCTAACCGTTTCCTGGGCTACACTGTCAAGTAGAATGTATGAGGGGAGATTAATACTAGTTATGCCTACAATGCGCTACGTCATCCTGCAACTGGAACAGCAATTACAATTTGTAGAAATGCCTGCCGACTATGCTTATCAGCTCAGCGCCCTTAATCTGCGCCTACACAAAGAGATCGATAAACTAACCGCATCCAACGTACCCGTTCTACCTCGAGCGATTGCCGAATGTGACCAACTGGATCTGCTGGATGAACAACTCTCAATTGTTGGAGGTCTAGACTACATCAATGCACTCGAACGTAGTTTCGCCGAATTACATGAGAGCCATTATCCGTTAATTTCCTTACTCACTGAGATTCGCGCACTTCAAGCTCAATTGGAACAATGGTATGAAGAAGAGATGGAAGCGCTATAATTCAACTGAATTTGTTTGTAAAAGTTAACACGGCTTAAACAAAACGCATTCCCATGTATGGGTGTGCGTTTTATTTGCTATGTACCTCTAGACCACAATGGCACGCTATCCATATTCGATTAACCCCTACCTGAATTTCCTATTGTCAATGGTTCATTTGCACAGGCCAGGCTGTTATCACATATGCTAACATACAGATGAATTATGCAAGAGGAGGAGATACCCTTGCCTCAATGGCTCTGCAACCAGCTCATGCGTGCATTCCACAAAAAAGACAGCCGCCAGATTAAGCTACTTAATGAATGTTGGTTCTTTTATCGCAACAAACCAAAAAGTGGTACAGTACGCAGCGCGGACAGCGAACTCTAAGAACGATGCTGTAACGCTCCACCCTTCTCCGTCCGATCAACTACTCTTCCTCTATATAACTTATCATTGATATTATCAGTGATCTATCATTCGAATGTTAATCAGTCCACAGGACAATCCAACCAGACCAAAAACAGCCTTCCCTAAGAGCAATGTCATTAAGATAAAATAAACTTAATGACATTGTCACTTGGGAAGGCTGTTCTATCATTTCCAAACGTACATTATCGATACTTGATCGTTTCATCTGTACTTATTCAACATGCACTTTGTACTACATACACTTGTCCCACATGCACTTTGAGGAAACTACTTAGCCGAAGCTGGTTTCTTCATCGTTAGACCTACACGGCCTTTTTTGGTATCTACATTCATAACCCATACCGTTACATTATCACCGACGGAAACGACATCCATCGGATGTTTAACATAGCCATTGCTGAGCTGTGAGATGTGGACAAGTCCATCACTCTTAATACCGATATCTACAAAGGCACCAAAATCAATAACATTACGAACCGTACCCTGTAGTTCCATACCTTCGTCGAGATCCTCAATCTTCAATACGTCTGTACGGAAGATTGGCAATGGCATCTCCTCACGTGGATCTCGGCCCGGACGCTGCAAGCTGTCCAAAATGTCGCGAAGTGTCGGCACGCCGACATCCAGTTTTACAGCCAACTGATCAGCCTTTTGCTCTGAGAGCAGTTCAGCCAGTTCTTTGCTGCCCAGCTTGTCCAATTCCACCTGAAGCTCTTTGAACAGCTGATCCACAACCTTGTAGGATTCTGGGTGAATTGGTGTACGATCCAGCGGGTTCTCCCCTTCACCAATCCGCATAAAGCCAACGCATTGCTCATAAGTTTTTGCTCCGAGACGAGGCACCTTCTGCAACTGACGACGGTTGGTGAAGCGGCCATTCTCTTCCCGGTATTTCACAATATTTTTCGCAATGGTTGCATTCACCCCAGCCACATAGGACAACAGTGAAGGAGATGCCGTGTTCACATCAACACCAACATGGTTAACGGCAGATTCTACAACCGCTTTGAGGCTCTCTTCGAGAACTTTCTGAGAAACGTCATGCTGGTATTGACCTACACCAATGGCTTTAGGATCAATTTTGACCAGTTCTGCCAGCGGATCTTGTACTCGACGAGCAATGGAAGCCGCACTACGCTCAGCAACGTCCAGATCTGGGAATTCATCTTGAGCCAGCTTGGATGCAGAATACACACTTGCGCCAGCCTCGTTAACGATCAGATATACAAGACTTTCATCGCCATTCTCCTGAATGATCTCGGCCACAAACTGCTCGGTTTCCCGAGATCCTGTACCATTCCCGATCACAATCAGACCGATATCATACTGTTTGATCATCCGGTGGAACACTTCTGCTGCTTCACGTTTCTTATTATGTGGCGGGGTTGGATAAGTTACAGCAACCTCCAGCAGCTTGCCCGTATCATCAACGACTGCCAGTTTACAACCTGTACGATAGGCAGGGTCGACACCAAGCACACGTTTACCATGAATCGGTGGCTGGAGCAACAAGTTCCGAAGATTAGCTGAGAATACGGAGATTGCCTGGGTCTCCCCTTTTTCCGTTAATTCTGCGCGAACTTCACGCTCAATGGAAGGTGCGATGAGACGTTTATAAGCATCTTCAATGACTGCACGCAAAATGTCCTGCACAGCAGAGGTGCCCTTAATAATCTGACCTTCCATGTGACGGTGAGCTGGATCTGCTGCCACGTCCAAACCGACTTTCAAAATATTTTCACGCTCACCACGGTTAATCGCCAAGATACGGTGTGGTGGCATTTTTTTCGCTAATTCACGATACTCATAATAATTTTCATACACGGACTCCTGCTCCGCATCCTTCGCTTCGGAAGTCAGCATCCCGTGATCTAATGTGTATCGGCGAATCCATGCACGAATAGCAGCATCATCCGCAATGTTCTCTGCCAGTATGTCCTTAGCTCCCTGTAACGCAGCCTCAGCGTCATCTACGCCAAGCTTAGCACTGATATAACGAGCCGCCTCTTCCAGTGCATCTCCCTGTTTAGGCTGACTCCAGATCCAGGTAGCGAGCGGCTCTAAACCCTTCTCTTTGGCTACGCTGGCGCGCGTTTTACGCTTTTGACGATACGGACGATACAGATCCTCGACCTCTTGCAGCTTCACAGCTTGAGTGATGGACTGCTTCAGTTCGTTGGTCAGCTTGCCTTGTTCGTCTATAATACGGATAACTTCCACTTTACGGTCTTCGAGGTTACGCAAGTATACGATGCGTTCTTCAATATTTCGTAGCTGGTTCTCATCCAGCTCTCCAGTCATTTCCTTACGGTAACGAGCGATAAACGGAATTGTGTTGCCTTCATCCAGAAGCTCGGACGTCGTCCGGATCTGCTTCAGGGTAGCGCCAGTTCCTTGGCTACCTGCTTAATGATTCGCTCGTGGCGTTCAGCCTTTATCGTTTCTTCATTAGGTTCCAGAACCGTTTCCTGTTCAGACAAATAAATCCCTCTTTCCTTCCTGAATCGATCATTAGAAGCACGTCCAGGGCAGCTTCGCTGCAATAATCACAGTATGGAATCTACACGCGTGCAGATTCTTCTTCCCTATATTATCACAAAATCCCGTTTAAATTTCCAGCATGAGGCGAGCTTACAAGTTTATCCACTCTCCAATCCCCCAGTTTAATCGACAACTAGCATGCAGCATACGGGCAAAAAAGACCGGAAAACGTCATTTCGACGCATCCCGGTCTTCTCCATACTAATTATAAAAGCGAAGTATTACTTTGGATTTGCTATATCAAACGAACTAAAGCGTATTACACTTGCCACTCCGATGACAGAATAACCTTCCAATCGCTGTTATCCCCAGATTTTTTTGACTTCCCTTCTCCTAAGGGAAAAATCCGGTGATAGCTTATGCTTCCGATGTAGCTTTCTTCCAGAAAGCTTTCAGCCGAACGCTTCGCTTCTTCACGTTATTTCTGTCCTCTCCGTTCTCGTGTAATGTAATTAGCATCTTTGATATAGCTTCTAAAATTATACTCGCTCAAAACGGAACATTTCGCTCAGGTAATCTCCAGACGCTGCACCAACTGCGATACCGCCATACATCAAGGCATCGCCAGTGAGTGTCTCTTCACTGCCCTTCAGACGGTAATCCGCGTTAGGGTCTAATCCTTTCAGCTTCAGGCGCTGCAACGGCGCATTCGGCTCAGACAACACACGGAAATAGAACACAACCGCTTCGCTGCCATCCGGTGCGATGAACATCCATGCTGTTTCATTTCCTTCAAACGGACTGAGCAAGCGACGGAATGTTCCGTATTGAATCGTACCCCGAATTTCTTTGTACA
This sequence comes from Paenibacillus sp. DCT19, assembly GCF_003268635.1. Taxonomy (NCBI): domain Bacteria; kingdom Bacillati; phylum Bacillota; class Bacilli; order Caryophanales; family Paenibacillaceae; genus Paenibacillus; species Paenibacillus sp. DCT19. The sequence continues at coordinate 1,590,701 of NZ_CP029639.1, read as the reverse complement.
GTTCAACCTGTGCTTTTACAATCTCGTTCTCTTCCTCAGTGAAACGAGTCAAGTCCAGCTCGTAACCAAAGTTACCTGACATCGCTACATGTCCACGCGTCTCCAGTGACGTAATCCGGTTCACCTGATGATTCGGTACAGCAGAGATGTGTGATCCCATCGAACTTACTGGATACACAAGGCTCGTACCATATTGAATACGCAGACGGGATACCGCATCGGTATTATCACTTGTCCAAGTTTGCGGCATGTAATAGAGCATACCTGGATCGAAACGTCCGCCACCACCTGAACAACTTTCGAACAGGATATGCGGGAATGTGCTCGTAATTCGCTCCATCACCTCATACAATCCCAGCATATAACGGTGTGCCGTCTCACGCTGTCTGTCTGCTGGCAGCAACGCAGAGCCTACTTCTGTCATATTCCGGTTCATGTCCCATTTCACGTAGGAGATCGGTGCAGAGCCCAGTACGTCACTCAACATGCGCACTATCTCATCACGCACATCCTGACGGGAGAAGTCGAGTACCAGCTGCTGACGTCCTTCTGTACGGCGACGATCAGGCACATGTAGACACCAGTCTGGGTGTGCACGATACAGCTCACTATCAGGAGAGATCATCTCAGGTTCGAACCACAGTCCGAACTGCATATCTAGACCCGTCACCCGATTCGCGAGATCATCCAGACCTTGTGGTAATTTATTCTTATCTACGATCCAGTCACCCAGGGAGGAATTATCGCTATCCCGGTGCCCAAACCAACCATCATCCAGTACAAACAGCTCGATACCAAGCTTCTGTCCCGCACGTGCGATCTGTTCGATCTTGTCTGCATCGAAGCCAAAGTATGTTGCTTCCCAGTTGTTAACAAGAACAGGGCGCTCCGCATTCCGGAATTGACCACGCGCAAGGCGCTCACGGTAAAGTTCATGGTAGGACTGAGACATTCCATCAAGCCCTGCATCCGAGTAAACCATAACCGTCTCAGGCGTCTGGAAGGCTTCCTGTGGCTCTAACTTCCAACTAAAGTCGAACGGATTGATACCCAGCGACACACGTGTCGTGAAGAATTGATCCACTTCCGCTTGTGCTGTGAAGCCTCCGCTATAGACGAGGCTGAATCCATATACCTCACCTTGGTCTTCGTCCGTCCCTGGCGTCATCAAGGCAATAAACGGATTCTGCTGGTGACTACTTGAACCGCGACGACTCTCTACACCTTGTAAACCGGAAGCAAGTGGTCTGCGAACGATGTCGCGCTCACGTGTCCAAGCACCCGACAGTTGCAGCAATTCATAATCCGCGTGCGGGAAATCAACTGAAGAACTAAGTGCACGCAAGACGTTCACAGCGGTAGCGCTCTCATTTACTACACGCATCGAACGTGTAATAGCATTAAATGCCGTAAAGGCTGTATAAGAAAGCTCGATCTTGATGCCAGCAACACGGTCTTGCAATTCAATGACCAATGTCTCTGCTTCATCCGCAGCTTCTACATATGTTGCTGGTAGTCCTTCAAGCGAAGGTTTACCCTTCTCCAAGCGATGACCTGTGTAGGTAAACTCTGAGATTGTTGAGCCGTTCTCCAATTGGAGTTGGATGGCCGGGTTACGGAAATCGCTCGTTCCATACACTGGCAGTTCCACTGGCAATGTGTCGAATGAGATTGTCCGATCCTCAGGCACCGGGTTAGGGCTGAACGATGCGCGTTCTGTCCGAACATGCAACCAGCTCAGATCGGTATCGCGTAATTTTTTGCCGTAGTACAAATGCACCAAATACCCTGAAGGCAATACTTGAAATACATAACTTGCATTGCGGGTTTGTAAATGGAATTGAAGTTTCTCCTGATTGATATAAATGCTCATATGTCTCCTCCACCTCTATATCTGTCTTTTTGGTAAACGGTTTCTCAGGTTTCATTATAGCGAAAAGATGGACAATGTTCTACGCTTTCATCCAGCTTTATTCAAAAGAGCGTACCGCTGCCGATTGGCTGCTGTACGCTCCTGTGAATTACTGCCTTAAAAGGTACTGAATACCTTCCTTTTTGAACATGCACTATACCAAGGCTGCTCCAAAGATACCTTTGGAACATACACTTGAATTGGTTATGCCCAAGATGACCTAAGGCACTTCCCGTTGTCAACGGCGGGTGGGCAGTCTCAACCAACTGCTTCACCCTTAAAAATCGATCAAGCCCAGACTGATCTGTAAGGCCTCGTTAACCAACTTCATGGTCTCCTCGTCCAAATGAGTAATCTTGTCAGTCAATCTTTGCTTGTCAATCGTCCGTATTTGTTCGAGCAAAATAACCGAATCCCGGTCAAAGCCATGTGCCGCCGCATCAATCTCTACATGCGTCGGCAACTTTGCCTTTTGGATCTGGGCGGTAATCGCCGCCACAATACAAGTTGGACTGAATCGATTACCGATGTCATTCTGGATGACCAGCACCGGTCTGACTCCACCTTGCTCGGAACCGACAACGGGAGAAAGATCCGCAAAAAAAACGTCACCGCGTTTTACGATCAATGTCTACACCCCGCTAACTAAGCGGTCCAGAGTGCTGTCCGCATCTTCCTCCGCGTGAAAGGCCTCGGATGCCATGGTTAGGTTAATCTTCGCCATCTCCATGTACCCACGCTGCATAGACTCACGGATATACCGCTTCTTCCGTTCCGTCAGATACAGCTTCATGGCCTGCCTAATCAATTCGCTGCGGTTGGAGTTCTCCAGCGCTACGATGCCATCCACTTCCTGCAAAAGATGATCAGGCAGACTGATCATGATTCGCTTGGTGTTCTGCAAGTTGGCCACCTTTCTTCCACCCCCACAAACCTTTCGCCATTGTGAACCAGTATTACGTTTTTCCAGAACTTTTATACAAAGGAATATATATGCCCCGCGTATATCAAGTATGCTGTACTCCATTATAAACACGGGGAACAATATTCGTACAGACCAAACATCTCTTTTCCAGGATTATAAATCCTTATCGTCATACATAATTCGAGATGCTCCGACAGTTTTCCTTCTGTTCTGAAAAAAAGTTTATTGGGAATAGCGTCCAGTTAACCTGTTTAGAAGGTCAAAAGTGGATTAACCTTGGCAACTTCTATGCCATCCCGCAGATAGATCCGCGGAATACGGTGTGCCATCATACAGATCACTTCATATGGAATCGTACCTAGCTGGGCTGCCACTTCGTCTACGGTTATACATTCGCCAGACTGGTGGCCGATGAGGACAACCTCTTCGCCGACTTGAATTTCTTCCGCTTCTTCAGCGAAAGATTGTAGCGACACCATACACTGATCCATGCAGATCGTACCGACAACGGGAACACGGCGTCCACGTACAAGCACTTGTGCTTTGCCTGTCAGCATTCTTGAGAATCCATCTGCATAGCCAATAGGCAGGGTCGCAATTCGTTCATTTTCCTGTGTAACATAGCGTGTTCCGTAGCTGATGCCCCAGTGGGGTGGTAGCGTTTTGACCAGAACCGCTTTCGTCTTCAGTGTCAATACCGGGGACAGCTTCACCACCTGATGATTCACCTCAGCAGACGGATACAATCCGTACAGACTGATTCCCACACGAACCATGTCGTAAGACAGATTCGGTGTATCAATGGCGGCGGCACTGTTTGCCGTATGTATAATCGGGATGACACATCCCTGATCCCTCAGCGTTTCCACAACGCTTTGAAACCGTCGATACTGCTCCAGTGTATAGGTCTTGTCTACTTCATCTGCCTTCGCAAAGTGAGTGAACATGCCTTCGAGCATTACCTGATCCAGCGAAGCTACTTCTTGTACGAAGGCTACTGCATCCTTACCAGGCAGCAAGCCTAGCCGCCCCATACCACTATCAATTTTAATATGCACCTTCAATTTTCCGAGGGACGTGCCTGCATTCAGGTTTCGAATCGCATCCAGCACTTCCCGGCTGTACAAGGTAATTGTAATATCATGTTCCCAGGCTACAGCAACACCTTCCGGCGGTGTATAACCTAACACGAGAATCGGAAGCTTGATCCCATGTTGACGCAATTCGAGCGCTTCATCTAGAAAAGCAACACTCAAATAATCGACCCCATATTGTTCAAGTCCTCTCGCTGTCTCTACAGCTCCATGTCCATAAGCGTTGGCCTTAACACAAGCAAGGAGCTTCATCCCTTTCGGCAATGCCTCACGGAAAGCTTCTACGTTGTCACACAGATGATCCAAGTTAATTTCCGCTTGGGTCGGCCGATATTGTTCTTGCACGTTCTGTCACCTTCTCTAATCGTCTTAATCCGGCTCACGCATCAGACTCCATCGTAATGCTCAAGCATGTGACTGTCAAATGAGTTGAATATATGCCTCATTCAAATGTAATGACCTTGTCATAACGTAGCCCGGAATTAAGGAAGAAAACGGCAGATAGACTGAACATTGTCTGAGAATATTCTTATTTCACGATAGAATATGTCCGTCTATACCGTATTACTTACCCGGTTCCTCGTGCGTAGAAGCGTCTTTTGAATTATTGATCTGACGTGTATCGCCATTCTATGCGATTGCAGTAGTAAGCGTGAACAACACAAAAGCACCGGAGAACAAGTCTCCGATGCTTCTTAGCATTCCTTCTGTTATGACAACTATACCTTTTAAGGGGTTGTTCAAAAAGTCCGCTTTTGATTACGAAGGATGCCTCACGGCATTTCAGCGTCGAAGATGGAATTCAGCCGAAATGTCCGTTGCTCACGTAGGTTTCCCTACGCTCTGCTACTCCATTTCTATCTTCATCCCATCTTCTCGGTACTGAAAACCGACCTTTTTGAACACGCACTTCAAAAGGTTGTTCAAAAAGTTCGCTATCATATTATTTCCCGGACTGCTCCTGCATGGATAGTGCAATTTGTTTCATTTCATTCTCTGGTAGATCTGCACTTGTAATCCGGTACTCGATCCCATCGTACATCCACGTTAAAGTTTGCAGTGCGTCTCCACTCATCATGCCCCAAGTGAATCCGAGATCCACAACACGGGATGGAGCAAGCGATACAGCTCTGTCCTGTGGTCTAGCTTCAAAGATCGTATAGTTATACATCCCTTCGTAGCGCAGCAGTACTGAATAGTTACCTGATTCTTCAACAATTTGATCGTCTTTCAGTTTGACACCTTCAGGGACATACGTTGGTTCGATCACACCAAAACCTTCGCTATCCTCTGGCACTGTCATCGTTGGCTCTTCTGTACCCTGCTCTGTGCTTGCCGGGTCTTGAGCCCCCTCTTGCTCATCACTTCCGCTAATGCCAGTCTGACCGTCGCTTACTTCACCACTTGAATCAGATGCCGGCTGTTGTTCCGTTGATGATTGAGGATTGGTAGCACTGCCTTCCTCTTTCGCCTGATTCGCAGGAGCACCTTCTCCAATATTCCCTTCTGTAGCTGCGGTCATATTGCGCTGCATATCAAACGCATCCTTACCAAATTCAGCACCGAATTTGAAGTTATCGAATTTCACATCGACCACAACATTGGCATTGGAATCGGATACCTCCACCTGTTTAGGCGCGTAATCTGCCTTATTCAGCCAGATTTTTTGTCTAACCAATGCATGTGTATTGTAATTGGCAGCAACATCGAACACGTAGCTATCCTTCTCATCTACAAACTGACGAGTCGAATCTCCCGTAATGCTGCGAATCAACGTTTCGTACAAGTAAACCTGCCCTTGATTATCTGGCCAATTGCTTTGGAATCGGAAGCTTTTGTTCTGGCTTGGCGTGAGTACAAACACACCCTCATCATTACGTAATACGATCTGAGTTATATCCTTCTTGGCATTGGTTAACGCAATTCGATAATAGGAAGGCTTCTGATGCCATACCTCGACCTTGTACTGCTGCGGCGTATCCCCAGTGTGCAGCGTCATCACGCCTGCTCCCTGGTAACTTTCCATCTCACCTACGACTTCGTTCAGATCTTTGACCACGGCTGCCGCATCCTTCTTCCCGCAAGCGGCAAGCAAGACCGATAAGACCAATACCATGGCAAGCATCCATGATATTCGGCGCATGACATCATCCCCTTTAGCACTGTTTTCACTTCAGGGCTGTGCTTGATGCAGAACCCCTACTTGATTAGTACATGTCTATGAGGGACTTGTTCGATTTATGCGGACTAGTTTGACAAGCATCATCTGCTCGTATTTATTCCTAAGGTCTAGGATCAAATCCGTCTCGGGAAGGATGCCTTTTTTATACAGAAAAGGGATAGTTGATGTAGGGAAATACCTACTAGATTACGATCATCTTGTTTTTATTGAAAACCTAATTCATATCATTGGAGGGTAACGGATGACAACAACTAATCTTCACTCATTGCTGGATGGATTGGATGAATATGTGGAAGAACAAATGAAACACTGGAAAGGTGTGGGCGCAGCCGTTGCGGTTGTGCACAAGAATGAGGTGATCTGGCAAAAAGGGTATGGCTATCGTGACCTTGAAGCCAAGCTGGGCGTAACTCCAAGCACGCTCTTTGCAATCGGTTCATCTACCAAGGCTTTTACAGCAGCGACTGCCGCTATACTTGTAGACCAAAAGCTATTGAACTGGGACACGCCGATTGTGCAATATATGCCTGATTTCAAAATGTTCGACCCGGTAGCGACGGAGCGGCTAACGATCCGGGATATATTATGCCATCACTCTGGACTTCCAAGACACGAGCTGGCTTGGTATAACTCTCCTCATTCGAGAGAAGAGCTCGTTCATCGTCTACGATACTTGGAGCCTAATGAGGATTTCAGGAATAAGTGGCAGTACCAGAACATGATGTATATGACAGCAGGTTATCTGATCGGGCTACTAAAGGAAGCATCATGGGAAAGCGTATTGGAGGATTCGTTACTGCGTCCACTTGGGATGGATTCAAGCGTCCTGTCTGTGGATTTCATGCAGCTCCAGCCTGAATATGCTTTACCTTATATGGAGAAGGATGAACAGCATATTCGAATTCCCTATCGCAATATCGATACGATTGGCCCTGCTGGCTCGATTAACAGCAATCTCATAGATATGGTTTCCTGGTTAAAATTCCAACTGAATCAAGGACAGCATGATGGCAAAGCGCTCATTTCCATAGAGGAAATGGAGACCATGCATGACCCGCATATGCCGTGTGATTCATCATTCCGTAGTAAAGAAGTTCCTATTAGCACCTATGGATTGGGATGGACCATTGAATCCTATCGTGGTCATCGAATGATTCATCATGGCGGAGGGATTGACGGTTTTACCTCCCAGGTTGCCTTTCTGCCAGAAGAACAGATTGGCGTTGTTGTGCTATGTAATAGCAATGGCAGCGTAGTGCCTTATACCGTTTCCTATAACATTATTGATCGATTACTTGAACTGGAACCAATCGACTGGAGCGATAGATTGACCAAACTCATCAATGGGGAGGGCTCACAGCCAGAGAACGCATCCGAAACTACAGAAGATATAGCCTTTGTAGAATCCGAACATCAGGAGACAACAGACTTCGAGAAAACGGAAGTTCAACCCTTGGAACGTCTCATATCCGATTATACTGGCGTTTACAACCATCTTGGATATGGCGATATCCTGATCGAACCCACTGCTGAAGGCGGATTACGTGCCACAATTAACGATTTAGACATGAGTATGCAGTACATTGGCAACGAAACCTTCGATGTTGAGCTTGTTCAACAGGGACAGGGACAGAAGCTCCCGCTCACATTCACCTTAGATGATCAGAACTATATTCAATCTCTCCAGATTCCATTATTGACGGAGCCCAATGCAAATGAAGTTACATTTACTAAAGTTGAAACCAAAGCTATTTCAAAAGCTGCTGTTAATGCCCAAAAGTAACGCCTAATACCTTGAGCACCATCTTACGCATGAGTTTAAGGTAGGATTTAGAATAGAGATTAAACGTCCTTCTAATATTCGACCATCCCGTTGTAGTGATCACTTACCACAGCGGGATATAGGCCGAATAGCTGGAGGACTCTTCAGGCGCAGTAGGACTGCGTTTCACCCACAACCGCCGCAAGTCCGGCATACCATACCCCATCACGTGATAATCTCGCAGCGATGGATGATGTGAATGCACCTCACTGAAGCTATACACGGGCAGCAAAATCGCCTCCTGAATTAGTCGATCCTCCAGTTGCAGCAGACTTTCCATCCGTTCCTCTGGCTTCTGCATCGCCACGATCTGGTCGCAACCCCGCTCCAACTCATGTCTCCAATGATCATCCATTACACTGAGAAAGAGCGTTTTCTGGAACGTATACATCGTAATGAGACTCCTCACCACATGATCGTCAAAGACTTCTCCAGTATATATGAGGTCGTACGCCTGTAACTCGTTATGGTAAATGGCCTTGACCACATCGCCAGGTACAATGTTTACATGCAGACCAATCTGTTCACACCGTTTAGCGAACCAAACCATGTCATGCTCCATGTTCACGCCCTCTTCAACCCACACGTTCACCGTCTCTCCTGCGTAATTGCTACATTTCAACCATGCCGAAGCTCTTACCAGAGAAGATCCATCTACGCCAATGCCTACACCTACATTTGGAGCCATATCTTCCTCCACTTCATTCCACTTCTGTTGTTCCATCGTCACTTCTCTCGGGTGCTTCTCTGCATCCAACGGATTCATCTCTTCCTCCCGCTGATTCCCTTGGTCATGCTTACGAACCAGACTATATGTTGGCTGGATCGCTGGACGATTCAAAGCATCCGCCATCGCTTGTGGATGCATAAGCTCTCGTATGGCACGACGAAAAGAGATATCGAGATGGGGGCCGCTTTTGCGCATATTAAACGTCATAAAAACCCCGCCTTGTACTTCATGCTGTACCGCATGTGGGTTACCGTCTGGAAACAGCTCCTGTCTGATCACGGATTCGCCCCGCCCTGCTTCCGGAAGCTGCCATACCTCTACACGATCGATAAACGCACGCCCTCGGAAATAAGAAGAGAAGACCTCCAGAACCAGGATGTTCGGGTCATTTCGAACCAAGCGATACGGTCCTGTACCAATCGGATGAAGCGGGTTTATCTCAACATCTCGTGGCAAAATAGATGCATTTATGCTGCTCATCAAATCAGGAAACATAAAGTTGGGTGCCTTCAGCATAAAGCGAACCGTCAAATCGTCGAACGTCTCCACCATCTGAATCGAACCAAACAAGGCTTTACATGGGTTGTCCACACTGGATAAGATGCGTTCAAAGGTATACTGCACATCCTCTGCCTCAAGGACTCTGCCATGGTGAAAGAGTACTCCTTTATGTAAATAAAACGTCCATTCCGTTCCCTCAGGATTGCTCTCCCATGCCATCGCAAGTCCTGGCTCACAAACATCGCGCTCTGCATTGTAACGCACCAAGCGATCGAACACTTCTGCAACGATCCCCACATCGCCCCACACAACAGCCTGGGTTGGATCTAACGTCTCGAACGACGTTTCCTGTGGAATACGGAGTGTGTCCACCCTCCCCGAGCACTCTGATCCGAACGAAGACCGAATTGACTCTGTAGCCTGCGCATTACATTTTCTCGAATGAGGAACGGTAACGATGCAGCCAGTGCGTATGCTTCTTCTATTTTGTTGTTATGTAGTAGACGTTCAAACCATTCCCCAGCCACTTCTTGTAACGATAAACGAAAAACAAGTATCGACTTTTTGCCTCTTCCCCGCTGCGGGCTCCATCTGACCCAACCGTTATCCAAAAATTTGTTCATGATTAAATTCATATTACGCATGGTACAGCACAAATGAGTTGCTAGTACACCCATCGTTATCTCTACTTCTTCCTCTTCATGAACATGGGAAAAGATCAACCGTAGTTGGATATAATGTTCCGTCACTTCCACAACCGTCCCAGCCTTTCATCGCCTTCATTAAAATCTGAAATTCATCGCTGAACTCCTACAGTTTTTCTTCAGGTTTTTCTTCATTATACTCAGGAAAAGCCGTTTCACCAATGAAAGGAAGACTGAAACCATATGAGATACATCGACTTACATCGTAATATTCAGATCCGAATCATCACCGATTTCTTTACGGATCTAACGCAGAAATCCATCATTCCTTTTATGGCAATCTACCTGAGTCTTCAGATTGGCGCAGGCTGGGCAGGCTTGTTACTGACATTTAACATTATCGGGTCCATGCTGGTTGGGTTATGGGCGGGATATTGGTCTGATCGAATCGGAAGAAAGAAATTGATGGTCATCGCTCAACTGCTGCAGGTATTCGCTCTGTTCTGGCTAGCTGCCGCTAACTCGCCGTGGTTGAATTCAGTTCCTTTAACCTGCTTGATGTTTTTCCTTAGTAGCCTAAGCTCCGGGATCACGGTTCCGATAGCCAATGCCATGATTGTCGATGTGAGCAGTGAACCTGAGCGCCATTATGTATATGGACTACAATATTGGACAACCAACGCAGCCGTTACGATCGGTGCTTTGATGGGGGGACTGTTATTTGAATCCTTGCGTTTCATTCTATTTAGTATTGTATGGGTAGAGAGCCTGGTCACCTTGGTTATCCTTATCTTTCATATTCATGAAACAATGGATAGAAGACATACAATTTTGTCTCACATGGCAATACCAACCATGCCAAAGAACATCTTCTATACATACATCGATGTCCTTAAAGACAAGCGATTTATGGTCTTCCTTACCGCTACTGTGCTTGCCTTCTCTTTGGAATTCCAATTAGACAAGTATATTGCGGTTAGGCTAAAAAACGAATTCAGTGCTCAGCTGTTTCAGTGGGATATCACAGGTCTGCAAATGTTCAGCCTCATTATGGCGATCAACACCGTACTCGTTGTGCTCATTGCTATTCCTTTCACCAAATGGATGGGACGGTTTCCTTCTCGAAAAGTGATGACGGTTGGCATGTGTCTGTACACTGCTGGTTTTGCCTTTCTCGGATTCAGTAACTGGACGTTATTGCTCATCATATGCACCGTAATACTTACGGTTGGAGAGCTGATGTATTCTCCTGTGCGGCAAGTTCTGCTTGCAGGTATGATCCCTGATTCCAATCGAGCTGCTTATATGGCTGTTGACGGCATGAGCTATAACGTAGCTGCACTGCTCGGAAGCTTGGGACTCACGCTTGGTGCCTTCGTCCCTTCATACGGAATGGCAGCCATCTATGCGCTGCTGGGAATCGCTTCTCTATTCTTTTTCCGTCGGACGTTGACGTTGCGATCACCAGTTACACCAACTCAACATGATTCTGTAGGTCATGCAGATGCTTCTTAATTGGTCGGTTCCAAGCCTGAAAGTAAGACATCGTTCAAATGGAATTCACTTTTATATACTGCTTATCTACTTTCCCTCCGAATAAAGTTTCGCGGAGGTTTTTTTTACTTTGTATCCTTGTTTATTTGTATATTATCGTATTTATTTTGTATATTATCATTTACAAATTGTATATTATAATATACAATCCAATTAGGAGGTGAGTAAATGGAAGAATTACACAACCACGTGCGGGAGTTACGAGCCAGAGACCGTCTATCTCAAGCAGAACTGGCTAAATTAATCAACGCCTCTCGTCAAACCATTGCCCTCATTGAACGCGGAGATTACTCTCCTTCTGTCGTTCTGGCATTGAAAATAGCCAAAGTTTTTAATGAACCTGTTGAACAAATTTTTGAATTGAAGGGTGGAGATTAACATGACCAATTCAACTGCAACCGTAAAATCGAGACACCGTTGGTTACGTCTGCTGATGTATATGGCTGGAGGCGCGCTTGTTGGTTTCTTAACTGCTAGTGGATTACTGAATGCACCGAGCGATCTAAACTGGAAGCTCTCTGTATACTACGATTATGATCTCCTATTCGGCATACTTGGCTTCTTATTTCTGATGTTCGCTGCATGGAATACAGTGATTCTGACTCGTATGCCTACTAGCCCTAATCTGGAAGAAGATCTCCCTAGTGATGCTGATTCCCTGGATTCACCGGCTGAACGTTCATTAGGAAGAGCGATGATTATTAGCAGTTTTAATGTAATCCTGTCGTTTACGTGGTTAGCTCTCTCCCTGTCATTATTCGCTTCAACACAGACAGTCGTTAACTCTCCTGAAACTTTCAATCTCATTAACTTAATTGCTTCTGGCATCGCCATATTTACAGTAGTTTTGCTACAAAACATAACAATTAAACGATATAATACTTATTTCCCAGATCGTACGCTAGATATCAATGCACGTAACATGCATCAAGAGCACTTCAATAAGCTAGATGAAGGTGAGAAATGGATTGTCTATCGCGCAGCCTACCGTTCCTTCCGCGCCATGAATGTCCTCCTTAGTATTGGAATGATCTCTATGGTGCTCTATTCTATCTTTTTCTCCTTTGCCCCTTTCCCTATTGTCGTCCTGTCTGGAATCTGGGTTATCCTCATCGGCATCTATTATCGTGAGGTCTATCGTGCAAGCAAATCTTAATTCCATTTAGCAAATAAAAAAAAGCTCGTGGCAGGATTGGAAATCCCGCCATGAGCCACATGCACGCCTGGCATTATCGAACATGAATAGTTGGAACATTAAAGCTGTTCTACACTATGATTATGTTTAACGCTTCTCTAACAACGATGAAACGTGGCGATTGCCATTCCGTTGATCAAATCGTTCTGCCATTGACTTAGCGTAATCTTCGAAATAATCTGCAAGCTTAGGCAGATCGCCTGGATCTCCTTCATATGGGAACGATGCGGGTAGGCGCAAGCGATAGCCAGGTGACTCTTCTGCCCAGCGCCGTAATAGCGAAGCAGCACGCGCATAGTAGACCATTTTGGCAAAAGGATCTTCATGATCCATCGCCAGCACAAGGCTTTCCTCCAGTATATCAATACCCTTCGCAGGATTAGTTAACGTCAAGAATTCCATCTGTTCGCCGAAGCTTTGCACAAAATCATTCTGTCCCTTAATCAGTCGATAGCCCTTTTTCTGGTGAACATGCGCCTCTTCTATCTTACCCAATCGATATAATGGCATAAGAACCTCGGACAAGGTCAAGTGTGGAATCTCGGCACAGCTCATGCGACCCTTCAAGATGGGCTTGGCTGTCTGCAGTACCTTCTCATCATCACCCATTCTGTCCCAGTAACGCATAATCTCATCCTGCTCACACGCCTCACAATCACTCATATAGTCACGTTCGAGGTCTATGAACTTGGCATAGCTCGCGCTTGCTTCATCCAATTCACCGAGATCCATATAGACACGGAAGCGATAATACCAGTACGAACGATCACTATATCCAAAGGATTGGAAACGACGTCCGAAGTCTTCGAGCAGCTCCATAATTTTATCACGTGAAATTTCAGGGAAGATCGTCATTTTCCCTAGAATCCATTTATATGACCACATCAATGTTTCCTCGTCATATAACTCCGGCTGCTGATCGAATTTCCCCAACTGCCAGGAGAATGCAATCAAGGCTTTCATCGGATAGCCACAGAAGGAAGCCACCTCAACAATTTCGGAACGCGCTTCGTACGCTTCCTCCTCCATATTATTCAGATCAGCTATTCTAGCTGCTTCTTCTAACATCCCCAGTTTGGCAGGCCCGTTCGGAAGCCCATAAGCCTCTTCCATTAAATCTTCAAAATCCATCTCCGTTCTCATTCATTTCCCTCCTGTGGTTTCGTATTCGCCTGCAGACCCCAATCAATGAAACGAACAATGCCTTGATTCATTACTTCAAGCTCCTGGCGGTTCATCGGGTAATGACCCATCATCAATGCATTCACGTACAACATTTCAATGGCAATCGGTGTCATCTGAGCATCCGGTGACGTTAATACCCGCTGTATTACGGGATTACTTACATTCAGATATAACGTTGAATATCCTGCAGATCCAATGCCTGAAGATAGAGAGCCAAGTACAGAAGAAAATAAATCCGTAGTCTCTTCACTTGCTTTCTCAAGTGCACGTAGCGTTGAGGATTCCTGTGAAAGTGTGAACAGCACGGGCAGATCGGTCGGTTTGAACCCTTTCACCTCTGCTCGGCAGCGAAAACGCTGTAAGGCTGAATCCGCAAGACGCAAAGCATCATAATAACGATTGCGTTCAGCTGGCGGCACATCGGTAAAGCTCATCGACACTTCATCTGGCTCTATCCGTTCGGTCTTGACGTTCTCTGCCACCATAGGCAGGCTCTCCATTAGTGAACTGTCATATATATAACCGCCATTAATAACCAGCATGGACTGCGCGGAAGCAACATGATGAATCTGACGATACTCATCTACTGTTGTGGTGAAATAGAGTGTCTCCTGTTCATCCAATATTTCTCCTAATTCCCGGTGGCCTCGGGTGCTGTCAAACGGCAACCAGCGGTGAATCATGCGGAAGAACTCCATATCCTCCACAGCCAGAGCCTTCATAGACAGCGCATGTAGACGAATAATCTTCTGTAATCGTTCAGTCTGAGTCTCAGCCATATCAGCGAGCCCCTGACGAAGCGCGTCTCCTAATTCAGAGCGTACCTCTTCCAGCTTCTCATTTTCATAAAAATGCTCCCGTGATGCCGTCGGCTGAAGTTCATCTGTCCAGATCAGACATTTCACGAAGAATGCCCACTCTGGCAAAATATTCTCTGCCTTCTCCGATACGAGCATGCGTTTCAGATAAACGCGGTGTGAACGCTTGACGTTCAAATTCACAGCATGGGGCAATACGTAAGCAATCCCCCCTGTGCGCCCTGAGGCGGTTGTCAGTGGAATAAAATCTTGGAATTTCTCACCTAACAATCGCTCACCAAAGGCCAATACTTCGGCCTTCCGCCCTCTCGCTCGTTCAGGCGCAATTAGCCAATCAGGCGACTCAGCATTCACGATGCTCTGCACACCTTCACTGTCTATCGTAACTGGGTAAGGTAGCAAAGCGCCGTAATAGAATAACGCCTGTTGTACATAATCCTTTTCAAAATAATGGGCTGCTTCGAGCGTGGAGCGCAAATATACTTTGGTTCCCGGGGATAATTGTGTGTCCAGCTGCCGAATTGTGTATGTACCATCTGGCTTCCCTCTCCACTCCATGGATGGTCCGCCCTTCACAGATTGTGTCAGCATGACAATCTCATTGCTCACCATGAAGCAGGATAATAGCCCGATTCCAAACCGGCCGATAAATGAGGTTTCTCCTTGTAAAAGTGACTGTGGGTCCCGCTTGGATGATTGACCAATCATCGCCAGAAACTCATGGATATCCGCTTCAGTTAATCCGACGCCATTATCCTCTACCATCATCGTTAACTGTTCACCGGTACCTGTAAGCTCCACTCGAACATTCCCCTTGAATCCCGGCTCCACTTCCGCGCGGCCTGTAATCGCATCCGTCGCATTTTGCATCAGTTCACGTAAAAATACTTTAGGGCTACTGTACAAGTGATTCGATAAAATCTGGATCATTCCGCTCAGGTTAACCTGAAAGCGATACTCATTAGATGCTGTCATATTCGTTCACCTTCCTTAAAGTCCGACTACATGAAAGACTCCATAACCTATATGGAATTCGATGTGTTAGACGAATTAAATATGTATACATATAAATAGACTGTTTCAGCGACAATAGGCTCGATCTGATAGGTAAAACCACGCGTCAAGCCGGCCTTGCTCACCAAGACCGGCGTTAGACGAATATTACGGTTTTTTATATAGATCAATTGGGGGTCTACCCTATCATTACCACAATGGCAATCGCACTGAAACGGCTTCTTTCACCTTATATATCAGGATACTAGGTAGCAGAACGGATGAAAACAAACCTGGGACCCGAATTCAATAGACTTTTGGTTCATAGTTATGTTGATCGCTTGGGACTAAAGGTGCAAAACGATCAGAATGCGCTCAACAAAATCAAGGAGCATCATACGTTAGGAGACAAACCTTGGTGCCGGGACACCTCCTGCATATCATTGAGAAAACAAAACCCAAAGGTTATGATATCAGAAGGTTTACTTATACTCAGAATGTTAGTAGGAGGCATAGAGCAAGAATGGAATCCCGGCTACTTCAAAAATTAAAATATGCAGAGAAACTAACGACACAAGAAAAGCATATTGTCGACTTTATTTTGAACAATCCCCACACTGTTTTTCAGTCAACGGCACATGAACTTGCTCAGTTAACCTATACAAGCTCTTCGACAATCGTTCGTTTATGCAAAAAACTGGGTACCCAAGGGTACCCAGACTTTCAACTGAAGCTTGCGCTGGAATATCAGCCTAGTTCTCCTCCATTCCGCTCTGAGGATCAGCTAATCGCCGAACAAGGTAATGTGCTCGCAGCTATTGAATCCGTTCCTTACCTCTATGAACAAGCACTGAATGAAACTCGCCGTCTATTAAATCCCTCTGTTCTGCAACGAATTATAGATTGGGTGAGACAATCAAGTCGGATTGATATCTATGGTAATGACATGAACTATTATCTAGCCCAACAGGCCTGCACCAAGATGAACGAACTGGGCATATCCGCCATTGCTCATAATAGTCCTAATTTGCATTATTTGAACACCATGACTCCTAGTCAGACGACGCTTTCATTTGTCATATCGCATACAGGAGAGAATCTGTCTATGATTGATGCAGCCACAATTCTTAGTCAGAAGTCCATGAAGGTCATCGCAGTCACGAGCAACAATCATTCAACTCTGTCCAGACAGTGCACTGAAACGCTTCTTACCCATGGATATTATGAACAGCTACGTCTTTCCAAGATGTCCACTATGGTCTCTGTGCTCTATCTTTTCGATATCCTATATATGGGCAGTATTAGCGACTCCTACTAGGTCTATATGGTTAAGTTCAGTTGTATGATTGGGCTTGCTTCGCAGCCTCGACCCCATCTTTTAATATATCGAGTACATATAATACCTCTTCATTCTTGATCGGTGATTCCCCTTGATGCCGGATCGCCTGGACTAATCTCTCATATAAAAGCCCATAATCCGTAATTTCAGAAGGTACTTTCTCGGTATGAGTTTCTCCCTCATCATCTACATAAGTCAGAGTGCCCCAATTCTCTTCAGGCTCTCTTTCAAAGGATACCTGCGTTGGTCCTTCCCCATTTTTGGTTTGATGGCCACTGCTATATTTAACGAAGCTACCACGGTCACCATGAACGATAAACTTGGGATGTGCAATCTTGACTAGCAGACTGCATTTAATCGTTACTTTGGTCAAGCCATAGTGAAAATCAATGTCGATATAATCATCCGCCTGACCCGGATAAACCAGACTTCGGACATCATAATGAATGCGATCCGCTTTACCAAATAGAGATACCATCTGATCAATGGTATGCACAGCCAAACCATGCATTAACCCAAACCCAGGTCTGATCCAGGATGGTTTGAAATAATCATAATGAGATTGGATTTCATGGATATTGCCCAATTTTCCACTCTCGATTACGTTCTTCAAAGTCAAGAAGTCCCCATCAAATCTGCGGTTCTGATTCGCCATAGCGATTAGATTTTTGCGCTCAGCAAGCTCGAAAATGTCCTGTGCCTCGGCTGACGTTGCAGCAAACGGTTTTTCTACCAATACGTGTTTTCCATGCTCCAAGGCTTGCTTCGCATATTCAATGTGACTGTCCACATGTGTTGCTACAACAATTAATTCAATCTCGTTATCTTGAAGTACGTCATCGAAATCCATCGTAAACGTAATATGGGGATAATACGCTTCTCTCTCTGTATCTCCAATCCGATCTTCCTCACGCCGATAGATCTTCTTCACCTTGATGTTATCTGATCTCTCCAGATAAGGCAGGTGATAATTGACAACAGCATTACCAAATCCAATGATCGCCATATTCAACATTTGCCATTACTCCTCTGCTCTAGGATACACCGAATGTTATCATGCTCCATTTGCATCGGGAATGCTTTAGAACAGGATTGGCATCCCCTGCACAGAAGGACACCGAGAAGTAGTTTTTGTGAAATTCAATTTCATTTTAGGCCTGATGGAGTTGGGAACTGTAACATTTTTTCCCTTGTTTACCGATATAACTTAAAGGTCTATACATATATAACATGAAGAAGGGTGACGATTGCATTATGAACAAATGGTTAGCCAAATTGCAGCGCTCCATGGGAGCATTGCTGATCTGTGCACTAGTGGGGGGAGCAACACTTGTTGGTGGTGCTGAGGTACAAGCTGCGACGCTTAGTCAGTCCAGCGTGTATTATGATTCGGATGGTGTTCTCTACAAGGTAACTGGGGATGGAAGTGAAACTACTGAAGTATTGATCGATTATGAAGGTACTGATCCAGTTCAGGCAGGATCATATCTCTATTACCTGCAATCCAAGTCTTCTACAACGTTGCTTAGAGTGCCGAATGATGGATCAAGTGATGCTGCAGAAACATATGCAACGGGTGTACTGGACTACTACACAGATAACGGATTCATTTATTATCTAGATACAACAGGGCAGATCTATCGGGCAAACGGTAATAGCGCTGCATCTTCTGCTACGAAGATTGCTGATAAAGCCGATACAGAATTCCCGATGTTCTCTGTCAGTAAAGGTCGTGTATACTACAACGGTCTCGTGAATGGCAACACATGGTTTGTCTCCAAAGCTTCCAATGGTAGCGGAGCCGTGCAACGGATCGCATCTGGTGCTGTAGAGAGTCGTTACCTGTTGAATGAAGCCAAAAATGAATTGCAAGTGATGCTGAATACGAACCCTTACGAGGATTTCTATTCCACCAATGCAATGGTTCTGTACAAAGTAAACTATAATACGGGCAAGGGTACGGCGGTTAACCCTAAGTCTAAGCTCGATGTGAACGCGGTGTACTCCGGTGGCTGGGGAAACAACCTTTACGTTTATAACAAAGGCATCGTGCTTGATAGCAACAAGGATTATAACTATGCAACAGGTAAAGCCTTCGCTCTGACTTCTGCGGGCAAGACCTTCCAGGTTCACAGCAAGAGTGTTCGAGAAGTAACAGCCCTAGGAACAGATAAAGTAGTCATCATTGATGCAGACAAAAAAGCTTACGGCAAAACGTTTACTAGCAACAAGGTATCCAAATCGACTACCCTGAACCTGAACAACGTAACCTATGCATCCAATCAGTACACCAACAGCACACCAACTACGGTGTACATCTCAGGCAACAACGGACTTTACTCTGTAACAACAGCCTTCAAGGTGACGAAGCTTACCAGCGAAGAGTGGGATACTTTCCTATTTAGAAACAATGTGCCAGGCGTGTTCTATATCAATGCGGATGACCTCTATCGCTTGTACCACGTAAATGCCAACGGCACAGGCAAAAAAGCACTTAGTGACGTATATCTTGACGATATCCGATTGGTTACATCAAACTAAGCAGCATTCATACTAATGCTTGTAGAAATACCCTGAACCTCATGAGGTTCAGGGTATTTTTTGTTTATACGTTATTCTATTTCAAAAAACACTTCCATATGAGAATGATAATTGTTATCATTAAGAAAATGAGCTAAAAAGGATGGTCGGTATGACTGAACAGCTTTCTTTCAATGGTGAAACTTCATCTCTGCCGTTGCTCTCTTCCATGTGCCGGGTTCGACGTGGAGAGAATTTCCGTGTAAATAGCAGAGCGGTGTCCCGTCCGATGCTGTGCCTTGTTTTACAAGGTGAAGGGCTTCTGTCCCTTAATGATGAACTCTATCCAGCTACGGCTAATCAACTGTTTGTCTTAGAAGAAGGTACACACGTCGAGGCTACCTCAACGTCCAATATAACGGAGTTTATTCTGGTGAGTATGAGCACGGTAATTGTGCAGCAAGTGCATGGTGAATGGAAAATGACATCTGTTCCTGGGCTTCCGCTGCATTGGCATACAGGCAGAATACTTGTCCGTCAAGAACATCAGATCGTGGCGCGTTTTAAACAACTGTACGATGCATATCGTGGTGTGACGCAAGATCATTTTGTTAGCATACATAGCCAGCTCCATGAATTGCTCCAGTATGTCTCAGAGCATCGGCTAGAAACGAATCAAGAAAGAGTTGATCCGGCGCTTGAGCGCAGTATTCGATATATGCACCGCTTCATGGGAGACGGGATTAGCATGGATCAACTCGCCAAAATCGCCAACCTAACGCCTAGCTCTTATTCTCGAAGCTTCAAAAAGGCTAAGGGCATGTCCCCCACCGATTATCTCAACGGACTTCGAATCTGCAAAGCCAAATCACAATTAAAACAAAATGAATGTTCTATTAAAGAGATCGCAGAATCCGTCGGATACGGCAACGAATATTATTTCAATCGCAAATTCAAACAAACTGTGGGCATATCGCCTAGTTTATATATGAAGCAAAACCAATTAAAAGTCGCCACCGCATCGGTGCTTGCCTTGCCTGAACACCTGTCCTCCCTAGGTCTTGAGGCGGTTGCATCAGTTAACGCATGGAGTGACAGAGAAGTCGTTGATAAAGAATCCCATCGTCAGTTCACTATGCAATTAGATAAACTTCGCAGAGCTAAGCCTGATTTAATCATTGCCGATTGGTATCATGAGGCATATGTGGATTCACTCAAAAGCATTGCACCCACTGTGATCTTGAACAAGGTGCAAGACTGGCGCGAAAGTTATCTTCGAATCGGAGAACTGGTCGGAAGAGAGAAACAGGCGTTATTTCATATTAAAGAGTTAGCCTTCCGAATCTTGGAAACGAGCAAGCGTCTACAGACGTATTTCGCTAACGAGCGTATTACGCTTGTTCAAGTGACATCACAACTCGTTCGCATACAAGGTACATTTGATCATCCACTGCCGGAATTGTTATATGGTGAGCTGGGGCTGCAACCTGCACAACTTGTCCCGCCACAACAATCACAAAGTGAGTTCTTGGCAGAGAGTACCCCATTACTCGATACGGATCACCTATTGATTCAGCGTGTGCCTACCCTTGCTGCCAGTGAAAAAGTGCTGCGCCGAATGAAGCAGACGACAGGTTGGAACCGCTCACCTGCTGTACTTCATGGTAATGTCCATGAGATTCATCATTGGTTTGAGATATGCTGGACACCTCGCGGGCAGATTCAGATCATGAATGAGTTAGAGCAGATTGCCCAGCAGTATACAGCCTTTTCTCAAACGGCTTGGACTCTATAAGAGGTTGTTCAAAAAGTTCGCTTTTGATTACGAAGTATGCCTGATGGCAAGCATTTACATTATAATCGCAGAAAAAGCGTCCTCCATGTGGAGAACGCCTTTTTGTGTTGGGAATCTTGTTTAAATTCAGGACTGTTCTTGAACTTCTTCCCGAGGGACAAGCTTGTATATTTCTTCATCTTCCATTGTATCAATTAATCGATCAAGCCATTTGTAATAGGCCTCCGCTTGCAGCATTTTCTGCTTGTCCTCCATAAGAATATGAAGTAGCTCCGCGTCAGCTTGTTCATCCGAGTCACGAATTAAACGATTGAGTTCTTCAATGGATTTGCGCAGAGTCTGAAGATTGCTCTCCACCGCTTTTCTCCATTTAATGACGAAATAGTCTGTAAACGTTTGGTGCCAGTCATACTCCACTTCATATAGATCTTTACGCGAACCCTTACTCCATACTTTATTCACCATTTTTAGATCCAGCAGGGTGCGAACGCCGGTACTCATGCTTGTTTTGCTCATTTCCATTTCCCGTCCCATATCATCAAGGGTCATTGGTTTGTCTGCAAAAAAAGTAAACCGTATAAGTGTCCGGTGGACAGCGTAACGCCGTATAGATCCATATTGCGCCCAATCGCTTCAATGACGCGTTTCCGGATTCTGAGAACTGTTTCCTGCTGCTCTTCTTGTAAATGGTCCAAGCCCATGCTTGCAACCTCCATTCTGAACATTACCAGTCTCGGCAAAAATAATTGCACCCTTACAAAGTCCTGCTTACATGGGAAAGCATCCGGCCGGACATCCTATACGCCAGAGGGCTTTGATCACCCAATGTATTAAAATGGTAACTTTGCCAAGATACATTTGCCTATGACTCTCTTTTAACCAAAAAAATTAACTTCAATTCAACCCATTTTCTATTTTAGGAAAAGCATTCTGAAAAGTAAAGGTGTCTAATTAGCCAGAATAAGGAGATAGACTGAGCATATGGGAGGAAAACTTTGTACAGTTTTTACTGTACAAACATTATGTACTGTTTATTCGGTTGATATACTGGTTAAGTATTGTTAGAATACAAAACGTTACCCAGAAAGACGGGAAGCGAAGCAACGATTACCGGATTTCGTGGCTGGGCGCACAAGTGTATGGGCTTGTGGATGCTGTAAGCCGTTCGAAGTGCACAACACATCAGAAGGGGTGAAAACATGACCATACTAGAAGTGAAGAATGTAAGTAAACTGTTTGGCCCCCAAACCGAGCAAGGATTACAATTGTTAGAGCAAGGTTGGGGTAAAGAAAAGTTGGCCAAAGAAAAACAGATAACGGTTGGTGTCAATCGGGTCAACATGGAGATCAAAGAAGGCGAGATTTTCGTTATCATGGGCTTGTCCGGTAGTGGTAAATCCACACTGGTTCGTATGTTTAATCGATTAATCGAACCAACATCTGGAGAAATTCTCGTTCATGGCAAAGATTTACGTAAGATGAACAAAGAACAATTGCGCGAAGTACGCCGGAAAACAATCAGCATGGTTTTTCAAAAATTTGCGTTGTTCCCGCACCGTACCGTTCTCGATAATGTAGAGTATGGACTTGAAGTCCAAAAAGTGGACAAAGAAGTTCGACGTGAAAAAGCAAAAACGTCGCTTGAGCTAGTTGGCCTAAAAGGCTGGGAAGACAAAATGCCGGATGAGCTCAGTGGTGGTATGCAGCAGCGTGTAGGTCTTGCCCGTGCACTTGCCAATGATCCAGAAGTGCTGTTGATGGATGAAGCCTTCAGCGCCCTCGATCCACTGATTCGCCGTGATATGCAGGATGAACTGATTGAGCTTCAGGATAAAATGAAAAAGACGATTATTTTCATTACCCATGACTTGGACGAAGCGCTGCGCATCGGCGATCGTATTGCTCTTATGAAAGATGGAGCCGTCGTGCAGATCGGTACACCGGAAGAAATCATGATTCAACCGGCCAACTCCTATGTGGCCCGCTTCGTCGAAGACGTGGACTTGTCCAAAGTCCTTACCGCTTCTCACGTAATGCGTCGCCCAGAAACGATTACGTTAGACCGTGGTCCTCGTGTTGCCCTCGAATTAATGCGCGAACGTGGTATTTCCAACCTGTTTGTCATTGACCGTTCGAAGAAATTGCTAGGTGTCATTACGGCTGAGGATGCTTCTCGTGCAATGCGTGAGAGTAAGACATTGAACGACATCCTTATTACGGATGGACCAACCGTTCCACCTGAAACGTTGATTCATGAGTTGTTTGAAATTACAAGTTCTGCCCATGTGCCTCTTGCCGTTGTTGGTGAGAATGGCCGTCTGCAAGGTGTTATCGTCCGCGGTGCCCTGCTGGGTGCTCTTAGCGGTGAAGTTGCAGTAAAGGAGGAACTCGTGAATGATTCCCAAAATACCACTAGCATCGTGGATTGAATCCATCGTTGACTGGATGAGCTCCTCGCTCTCCGGATTGTTTAAAGTTATTTCTGTTGTTATTGAGAGCGTGGTCGGATATTTCTCAGGATTGTTTATGCTGCCCCACCCACTCCTGTTCATTGCGATATTAGGTGTTCTTGCATTTATTGTGGGACGACTCCCACTGACCCTATTTACAGTGATCGGATTCCTACTTGTAGATAACCTCGGGTACTGGTCTCAATCAATGGATACACTCGGTCTCGTTATTACTTCCGGGTTAATCTCCATCCTACTCGGTGTACCGATTGGTATCTGGCTGGCATACAGCAAAACGGCGGCACGAATTATTACACCGCTACTTGACTTCATGCAGACGATGCCTGCATTTGTCTACTTGCTGCCTGCGGTTACTTTCTTTAGCCTGGGTGTTGTACCAGGTGTTATTGCATCTGTCATTTTTGCAATTCCGCCAACAATTCGTCTGACTCACCTCGGAATCAAGCAGGTATCTGGCGAACTGGTGGAAGCAGCTGATGCATTTGGTTCAACTGCTGCACAGAAATTGTTTAAAGTACAGCTTCCGCTGGCTTTACCTACAGTAATGTCCGGTATTAACCAGACCATCATGTTGTCCCTCTCTATGGTCGTTATCGCGTCCATGATTGGTGCGCAAGGTATTGGTGCCGAAGTATATCGTGCCGTTACTCAACTGCAAATTGGTAAAGGTTTTGAAGCAGGTCTCGCTGTTGTCGTGCTTGCCATTGTGCTTGACCGATTCACACAGAATCTATTCATGCCAGGTCGCAAGAAGACGTCACGCGTTACATCGAAACAAAAAGCATGGATTACTTCTGTAGCGACACTCGTCGTGCTCCTCGCAGGCTTCTCCCAGTATTTCGTAGGCGGTACAACTTCCGCTGGCGGAAACAACGCAGCAGCTAATGCTGTAGGTGATGAAGTGAACTATCAAATTATCGGTATCGATCCAGGTGCCGGTATCATGAAATCAACTGCAAAAGCGATTGAGGATTACAATCTTACAGATTGGACGCTCATCGAAGGCTCTGGTGCAGCAATGACTGCTACGCTGGATAAAGCCATCAAAAATGAAGAACCGATTATCATTACAGGCTGGACTCCGCACTGGATGTTCAACAAATATGATCTTAAATATCTGGAAGATCCAAAAAAATCCTTCGGGGATGCTGAAGAAATTCATACCATCGCTCGTAAAGGCCTAAAAGATGATCACCCTGTCGCTTATGAGTTCTTGTCCCGCTTCAAGTGGACATCCGATGATATGGGTGAAATGATGATTGGCATCCAGGATGGTACATCGCCAGAAGATGCAGCTAAAGATTATGCTGAGAAACATGCCGATCAGATCGACGAATGGACGAAAGGTCTGACACCGGTAAATGGCGATTCCTTTAAACTTAGCTATGTTGCTTGGGATTCCGAAATCGCAAGTACAAACCTTCTGAAATATGTGATGGAAACAAAACTTGGCTACAAGGTTAATGCCCTTCAAGTTGAAGCAGGTCCAATGTGGACAGGTGTTGCTTCTGGTGACGTAGATGCCTCTCCGGCAGCATGGTTGCCACTAACACATGCTGACTACTGGGATCGGTACAAAGATCAGGTTGACGATCTTGGTGCTAACATGACGGGTGTACGTACAGGTCTTGTGGTTCCAGGTTATATGACAGATGTTAATTCCATTGAAGATCTGGAAACAGGCGCTGCTGCTTCTACTGCTGCTCCAACAGCAAGTACGAATGTAGGCGACGAGGTTAATCACCAAATCGTTGGGATTGACCCAGGTGCAGGTCTGATGAAAGCTACAGCAAATGCCATTGAGAATTATGGTTTAACGAACTGGAATCTAGTTGAAGGCTCTGGCGCAGCGATGACTGCATCTCTGGACAAAGCTTACAAAAATCAAGAACCGATCATCGTTACTGGTTGGACACCTCACTGGATGTTCAATCAGTATGATCTCAAGTATCTGGATGATCCCGACAAAATCTTCGGGGACGCAGAGGAAGTTCACACTGTTGGTCGTAAGGGAATAAAAGAAGATCATCCTGTGGCTTATGAATTCTTCTCTCGCTTTAATTGGACTGCCGACGAAATGAGTGAAATCATGGTCGACATTCAAAAAGGCATTTCCCCTGAAGAAGCTGCCAAGACTTATGCTGAGAAACATCCAGACCAAATTGAGGAATGGATCAAAGGACTTACACCTGTTAAGGGTGATACGCTACGTCTAGGTTATGTTGCATGGGACTCTGAGATTGCAAGTACGAATCTACTGAAATATGTCCTTGAGACGGATCTAGGTTACAACGTTCAAGCACTGCAAGTCGAAGCAGGTCCTATGTGGGCAGGCTTGGCAGCAGGAGATATCGATGCTTCTCCAGCTGTTTGGTTGCCACTCACTCACGGCGACTATTGGGATTCGTACGGAGACAAGATCGACGATATTGCTGTAAGCATGACAGGTGTGAAACAAGGACTGGTAGTTCCAACCTACATGGACATCAATTCAGTTGAAGATTTAAAAGATAATTAAACCAATTCGAGTTGCATCAACCTGAATTTGGAAAAAACAAAGAGTGTTATCCTGCTCTTATACAACAAAACAACCTTCTCGATCATCGAGAAGGTTGTTTTGTTTTTAATTCATTATGAAAAAAGAGACGCCCAAACTTGTGCGTGAACGTAAATGTTTCCTTTTAAATCGTTGTACTTGTAAAAGAACTCATAAGCCCTTCTCGTTACTTCGTTTCGCCAAGAAATGCTTCTTTGAAAATATTCAATACATATTCTAGTGTAGTTGGATCACTATACGTGACAGCTTTGGTTTCCAATTCAATGACGTGTTTATTCTGAACAGCAGGGATATTGCTCCAAATGGTAGACTTCATAATTTCGTTATCCCGAGTCATATCTCTACTGACAACAACGAAATCACCCATGTATTCAGGAAGAACCTCAAGTGATAAGGAGTGATAGCCTTCTTGTAATGTATCATTCTTTACTTGTTCCGGCATATTCAGCTTCATGGCTTGATATAACGCTTCGGTTCCCCGCGCCCAGTGATCTCCCATGACAAATACTTCTTTTTCAAATATTTCAATTGTGGATACCGTTACGTTATCCCCATATTTTGCTTTGATCTCATTGCCGATGTCCTCGGCTCTTTTTGTGAAATCATCCACCCAAGCTTGTGCTTCAGCTTCTTTATTCAGTACTTTACCGATCTCTAACTGTTGATCCAAGTAGTCGAGTTTGCCCCACGTATACACAATAGTAGGTGCAATCTTAGCCAGCTGCTCCAGATTCTTCATCGTTGAACCAGCAATGATTAAATCCGGATTCAATGCTGCGATGCTCTCTGGATCTGAATCCGTTACGATGGCAACATCTTTTAATTTGTCCTTGAACAGCGGATTCGCCGCAGTCCATTCATCTACACCCACTGGTGTTACATCCATAGAAAGTATATTGGGGCCATTAGACAGAGCAACGATTCTCTCGGGCTTGGCCGGAATCTCTACTGGGCCAGTTTCAGACTGATAGGTAATTGTGTCCTTTGTTTCTTCCTGAGCAGCACCTGAACTTGTCGTATCAGCAGCCGTCTCCTGATTGCTGTTACTGGTAGCATTGTTTGAAGCATCGTTACCGCAGGCGCTGGCGATGATCGCGAACAACATGATCACAATCAACGGCAGGATCATTCTCTTTTTCATCTCTGTTTTCTCCCCTAATCATTAATGATAATCATTATCAATTTATCGTGCTGATTATATGATAGGAGCCGCTAGGGTGTCAATCTTTTTCGTTACACTGATCCACTACTCCCCAACACATATATCATATGGTTTATTTTGCACAAAAAAGCAGCTCGCAAGATGAATTCCTGCAAGCTACTTTTCTATCACATATACTGTTGCTCTGTAACTATAGAATACCAGACCTTATGGCTGTAATTGAAGCTCACTTGCTGACATTAGCAATGTCACCACTTCAGCCCGAGTAGCTTCAGCCAATGGGTTAAACTTGTTCTTGCCTGTTCCTTTTACGAGACCCGCTTCATAGGCTGCAGCGATATAAGGAGCTGCCCAAGCAGGTACCTGATCTGCATCCGCAAAACTCAGTGTAGGATTGGATTCTACCGGAAGCCCAAGAGCTCTAACCAGCATTACCGTCATCTCTACACGCGATACTTTGCCTGATGAGCGGAATGTATCGTCGGTATAACCACTAATAATCCCTTGATCCACAGCCTGAGCGATAAAAGATTGTGCCCAAGCAGGTATCCCAGCAGCATCCTTAAACGTCAACGCTTTGTTGCTGGCCGGAAGTTCAAATGCTCTTGCCAACATAACAATGAATTCAGTGCGTGTAGCTGGAGCATTCGGACGGAAGTTTCCATCCTGATACCCATTCACAATTCCCCTGGAAATGGCCTGCTGAATAGCAGCACTTGCCCAATGACTCCCCACATCCCCCAAAACCACACCTGGTGTTGTAGAACCATTCGAACCTGAAGGTGGAGTTGTTGGCTGTGTTGGGTTCGTTGGAACTGGTGTAGGCGTTGGTGATGGTGTTGGATTGCTTGGTGCCGGGGTTGGTGTCGTTGGTGCTGGTGTCGTTACACCACCTCCACCCCGTTACCACTTCCGGGATTACTTCCATTATTGCCACCACCATTACCAGGGTTACTTCCTTCCCCTGGCAATGAGCCACCTTTTAGGTCAGTACTACGTCCCTCTGTGGCTTGATTTACCAGACCTACTCGATCAAGGTGTTCATTGAAAATTTCATAATCAACCAGATTCAATTCGTAGAATCGATTGTCATCCTTAGCAGCTCTCATTGCACGATAGAAATCTCCACCGTTGGCCATAAAGGAGTTCGTCGCTACGATGTAATACCCATTCGGATCGATATCCGTATACGTTCCGTTTGCATTCTTAATTTGCACTTTGATAATCCGTTTGCCTACTTGTGTTACTTGGTTCGTGACAGAATCAATCTTCTCATTTGGTTTGGTGGAGTCGTAATAGAATCGCATTCCAGATACTTGCGGGAAGCGTCCTTCTCCCGTTTCCACTCCACTTACACCGTTCTCAAGCGCAGCGGTAATTTCCTTACCTGTCATTTTCAGCGCGGACAGATTATTCCCGAACGGCATCACCGTGAGCAGATCACCTAGCGTAATGTCGCCTTCCTTGAAGGAAGCTCGAATGCCGCCACTATTTTGAATAGCTACGTACCCTTTGACATCATTCTCTTTCACGATCGATTTCACTTTTTCCAGCATGCCATCTGTCATTAGATTCCCCAGGTTCGTTTCCTGCTTACGCACACTGTTGCGCTCTCCATCCAGAAATACATTGGTTTTGCCGATCACGGTTTTCTTGAATTTTTCCAGTTGCGGTGCGTATTCAGCAAGCTTCGCTTTGGCAACAGAGTCATCCTCGTAGATATAGTTACCCGCGGCGTCCTTTGCATCAAGACTCAGCAATGTACCATTCCATTTCTTCAATACGCCCTCTTCATTAAACGTAACATCCAACTTTCCAAGAGAAACGTCATACTCCCCAGTCTGCACAACCAGTGTAGGTTCATCCTCGCTTCCCACAACAATCGGTTCTTTCAGAATTGTATGTGAATGGCCGCCTACTACAATGTCAATGCCTTTTACTGCTTCAGCCAGCTTCAGATCCTCGGAGTAACCCAAGTGTGTCAGGGCGATAATTTTGTTAATGCCTTCCTGTTGCAGCATGTCCACCGTGGCTTGGGCACTCGCTCGGTAATCCTCAAACTTCAGCTCATCTCCCGGTGAGGATAGAGATACCGTATCCGCTGTAGTCAGACCAAAAATCCCGACCTGTTCACCATTTACCTCTGTAATAATAGCCGGATAGATTTGGGCGTCCTCCCCCGGTTTGCCAATGCTTTCATTATACAGGCCACTCAGATTCGCATCTTTCCCAAAGTTAATGTTAGCACTCACGAATGGGAACTCAGCTTGTTCAATGAAATCTTTCAGCACACCTGTACCTTTATCAAACTCATGGTTACCAAAGGTCATCGCATCGTATCCAATCATATTCATGAACTCCAGATCCGCCAGACCATTAAATAGATTGAAGTATAGCGTACCTGAGAATACATCTCCTGCATCCAGCACCAGTGTATTATCGTTGCGTGCTTCCTTTATCGCCGTTACACGGCGAGGGATATTATCTAAATGTGCATGTGTATCATTAGTGTGCAATACACGTAGATTGAAGTCGCCTTCTTCCGCAGCATCACCGATGCTTAATTGAGCCAGCAATGGATCATGGTCACTCACCCGTCCATCTGCTGTTTCGAAATCGGCATTCACATGCACAACTTCGATGACTGCCGTATCAGACACATTTTTGCTCACCAGAATGTGATCCAGTGTCTGAGAGTTTCCATCGTAAATATAGGAATAGCGCTCATTTTCCGGTAGATCGTTCACCAGATTGTCCAGTTCATCTCCTTCGAGAATGTTCAGTGTTTTGGAGAACTGGAAGTCATTGAAATCACCGAGAACCGCGACATTAACGTCAGGATCTTTGTTCAATAACTCTTTCACAAATCCATTTACGAGCGTCGCTTGCTTCGCGCGCTGAACTTCGCTACTTCTTGTCGCAGGCTGTATACTTCCAAAAGGCTTCAAGTCTCCACCTTTGGAATTGAAATGGTTGGCGATCACAACTACACGCTCACCGTTAAATTCAAATTCCGCAGCAAGCGGTTTGCGAGAACTAGCGAAAGCTTCATCATTAGGCGCGATTCTGCCAGGATTATTGGATAGACTACCGTCAACACCTACCTGCATGGATGTTGTTGCACTTCCTTTAATTCCTTCCTTCAACGAAACACGCGATTCGTTGTATAAGAAGCCTACACGAATGTTCGCGCCTGGTGCCCCGCCATCCTTGTTATTTTCCGGAGCAATATCCGTATATTTATAGGTCGGCCCATGATTCGAAGCAATTGCGTTAATTAAGGTCTGGAAGCTCGCATCCGCAGCTGTTGTTCCACTGTCCGTAGCACCATCATTATCCTGTACCTCCATAATGCCGATAATATCCGGATTTTTCAGGTTATTGACGATAATACCACCGATTTTCATAGCTCTTGCTGCATCCTTCTGGCTGAAGTTTTCAACGTTGAAGGTTGCGATTGTCAGCTTATTATTCGTCTGTTCAATCTTCGTTATTGCTTGTTCTAACCCACCTGAAGTAATAGCTGGAAGATTCCCCTCAGGGAGGATCTTAAAATTACCATTGGAATAAGTCATGACTCCTCTAACTGAATCAGTGAGCTTATCTCCAGTTTTAACCGCGTGTGGGGGTTTTTTATTAATAAATAATCGCTGTGGATTAAGTGAACTTTCAAACGCTTCTGCACCGTCTCCGGTCAAGATGACACCACCAGCAGGTGTACGAAGCGGATTGTTCGGATCATTATCTATAACAACAGCTAGACCCGGTTCACTGGAATATGGTCCAATAATGGTTGCCTCATCGATCTGTATTCTCATTCCTTCCAAACTTTCATAAAAGTCAATTGCATCCATATCGGGATTGAACTCGCCAAACTGATCAGAATCAATCACCTTAGGAATGATTCGTCCTTTACTTCCCAGAAGAACTGGTTCAGGTAGCTGCTGCTCTGTATCCTCAACTGTAATTGTTGTAGCTACAATCTCAGTTGTTGCCAGTTCTGTCGCTGATATTGCATACTCTTTCACCTGTCCAGACACCTTAACTTTATTGCCTACATTCATACCATGTGTCGGTTTATATATCAGAATCCCTCAGATGTATCCTCATTATCATCTTCCATCTCAGGGATCTCCTGCATGTAGAATGAACTTCCATTGACTACATGGGTTACGATACCTTCGACATTCTGTACAGCCAATCCATCGTATAAGGATGCATGTGATGCCCCTTGAATATCATGAATTCTAAGGTTATCCAGTTGCTGAAGAACCTTATAAGTAAAACTAAATACATCACTCTCTCTTCCATTGAACACAGCAATTGCTTTGATAATGGAATCCTCATTGATAGTGATAGGTTGACTATATAAAACGGATGACGTAGTTGGTTCGCTCTCATCTACTGTGTAATATATTTCTGCCCCTGCCATCGGAGAAGATAATGTCACGGTCGAGCCTTTGACAATTCCACCTGAAGGTACGTTGGTTGTCACAGAAAGCAGATTCTCGACAACATCTGCTGCGGTACGCGGAATAAGTTCAAGCCCATAACTAGTGTGGTACGTCATGACTCCTGTCACTTTTTCGTATGTTTTGCCTGCGGCTAGAGCAGTAGGACTGTTTTTCGCATAAATCGTAATTTCTCCACCATCGTCATCTGTCGCAAAAAACGTGGAGCTGCTGCTTCTTGTCACAGTGACCGCATTCACTTCGACAAGCATCCCCTCGTATATGCTTCCTGCGCCTTTCCCTCCACCAGCAGCAGTTGCAAAATCTTTAGATGTAAGTAAGATTGGCTCTGGTATTTCTTGAGCCTTATCCACGATTTTGATATAACCGCCAGGGAATCCGGCTTTATCTTTTTCTACCTGAAGTAAGCCATTATATACGGTGAGTGAGCCATATGCTTCAATCCGATCACCTAGTTCAACTGTAGAATCTGTTCCTCGTATTACGATTCCTGCATTGGAATCCTGAATATAGAGGTTTGCCATGCCTCCGGACTCTTCTCGGTACGTAACAATACCTTGAACAGTAACCGAAGAATTCTCAGACTTGTTTCTGGCTTCAACGATTGGAATCGGAGTGTTGTCAACAATCGTGTAATTTAGCAGAGTGATGGCGCTATCTAGTAATCCTTCTTTATGTGCATAGGCTTCAATGTGTGTAGTGTCATTTATTATGATGGGGTTAGTGTAGGGGAGAAACTCAACTTCATTATTCAGCTTATAGTAAATGGTGGCACCAACTGTAGTTGTTGCCAAAGTGATCTGTGTGCCCGTCGGAACTTCTCCGGAGGATGGATTAGCAGTGACATTGGCCACTTCTGTTTCAGGTGTTTCATCAATAAGTTGGAAGGTTGACGATGTACCAGTACGTAAACCTTTAGTAGAAAAATATTGAGATAACGTGCCGTTTGTAATGCGTACTTTTGATTGATGCAAAGGAGGATTACTATTAAGACCAAAAATGGTGCGAGGAGCAGATGTGGGTACCAGCACAGGCATCATTTTATTAATGTCTGTTTCTGTCGGGCTTTCAGCAATTGCAAAATTTGTGTCTACAAAGGGCGGATTCACATTTACTTTTGGACCGCTACTATAGGTCCCTACAACATAGCCTTCAATTGTAGCAGGCCTATCATCTGAAGGAAGAGCGAGTGCTTGTCCAACCGTCAATGGCTCATCTGCTGCGGCGACTTTACTGTTGAATACACCGATTGGTATGGTACCTGTAACCAATAGAACCATGGCTAAGAATAACCTGAGCCAACTCTTCATTTGTTTACTATACATCCTTTACCTACCCCCGTATCTTCGTTTTGACAATCATTTGTTCAGACAGCTTGTACATTAGTTCAAATATAAGATAACTGAACCGGAATTATATGTAAACATTATTTTTATGAAATGATAGAAAATAGAACATAGACTTCACAAAAATAAAATATATGTTAAATAAAAACTTCAATTCAGGCAGTTTTCCGTTCAAATTCGTGACTTTTTTAGCTTTTCGCACTATACACTTATGCATATATGACTAATTAACGTCAGAAAAGTTAACAAATTCAGTGCATAGTTATTATCTTTTCGACATTTTACGATACCATCTTTCCAATGATCATCCTTAGTTTATCTTTATTTCATCCGACTTAAGGCCCACATGATATTTTCAGTTTGAACACAGAGATGCGACGATCATGTTCGACCGCCGCATCTGAGTTGTAGTTATGAGATTAATCTAACATTATTTCTTCACTGTGCTGTTATACTGTGCGATCTTATCTGTAATTTGCTTCGCAGCTGCATCCAGAGCTTCTTGAGGTTCACCTTGACCATTCAGAACCGTCTCGATTGCTCCTTCGACAATTTGTCTTGCTTCTGGGAATACACCCATAACTGCGCCAGAAGTTGCTGTCGAATCAACGGAAGCGTGCAATTGGTCGACTGCTGTCTGGAATTGCGGGTACTTCGCCATATTATCCTTTAATACTTGCTGATCGTAAGCTGCTGTCGTAATTGGGAAATATCCTGTCGCAACGCTCCAGTTCGCTTGTACTTCTGGTGTCGCCAAATACTTGATGAATTCCCACGCTGCTTGTTGCTGTGCATCGGATTTGTTATTCATGATGTACAAGCTTGCACCGCCAACGACAACGCCGCCATCTTTTGCATCTGCTGGGCGAGGCAAGAATCCTGTTCCAAGCTCAAACTTACCGCCAGAACCTTCTACGATTTTACGCAATCCAGCCGTAGAATCCAGTGTCATACCAATTTGTTGTGCTGTGAATGCTGCTGTTGTATCATCTGTGCTACGTCCGAGGTTAGATACTGTTTTCTCGTCGATCATCTTTTTCCACCACGATAATGTCTTCACACCAGCTTCGGAGTTCAGCAGAGATTCAGTAGCTGCGCTGTCTCTACCGTTACCATTGTTTACATAATCTGCATTCTGGTTAGCGAAGAATTGCTCCATGAACCAGCCATAGATCGCCATGGAAGCGCCTGGTTTACCGTCTTTGCCCAGTGCTTTAGCTGCTTGTTCGAACTCTTCATATGTCTTTGGTGGGTTCTCTGGATCCAAGCCCGCTGCTTTGAACATGTCTTTGTTGTAGTAGAGAATTGGGTTTGATGTATTAAAAGGCATCGCGTTCAATTTACCATCAATGGTGTAATAACGAATGATGTTTGGCTCCAATTGAGAAAGATCAAAATTATCTTTATCAATAAATTGCTGTACTGGCGTAATCATGCCAGAGTCAATCATGAACTTACTTCCGATCTCATATACCTGGATGATGTCAGGGCCGCTGTCTGATCCCATCGATGCTTTCAGCTTATTCAAGCTCTCATCATATTTACCTTGATAGATCGCTTTTACCTGAATGTCAGGGTGACTAGCGTTGAAGTCGGATGCAAGTTGATTGATCGCTTTCTCCCCTGCACCGGACATGGAGTGCCACCAATTCAATTGAACCGGCTCAGTCGTAGCTGCAGCGGCATCTGCTTGTCCACCAGCCGCTGGCGTGCTGCTTGTGTCTGCTTTGGTACCACATGCGGAGATAACTAACATCAGTGCTGCCAACATTAATGCGAACGTTCCTCTTTTTTTCAAACCAAATCCCTTTACCATGATCTCTCTCCTTTTTTTGGGCTCATTTCAAAAATCAGTTCATTGGAGTTATGCGAAGTGGCCATTCCAGTAACGAATCGTTCTTCCGATTGCTGTTATCCCCAGATTTTTTCTCCCCATTCTCTAAATGGGAAAATCCGGTGATAAACGCAAACGCGCTGCTTCTTCAGAATCGATTTCGTTCCTTCCATTACCTTCGCAATTACTCATAAATTGATTTTAAGCTTGAGCCTGGTTTACTCGCTCGTAGCATTGGAATGCAAGAACCTTTTTCAATGGTGGTAAAGCTCTGATTGAATTAACCCTTCAATGCGCCAGCCGCCATCCCGCGGACAAGCTGTTTCAACCCAAACACCAGCAGCAACAAGGATGGTAGAATGACCATCGCCGTGCCGGCAAATACCAGATTCCATGCAGTGGATTCCTGGAACTCCAGCATCGAGATCCCGATCTGTACTGTTCTCATCTCTGGGGTGTTCGTTACGAGCAACGGCCACAGATACGAATTGTACATACTGAGGAACGAGTAGATCGCTAGTGTTCCAAGCGCTGGGCGAGACAGCGGTAGTACATGCGATACAAAATATCGAATGTGTCCACAGCCATCAATTTTTGCTGCTTCAAACAGCTCTTTGGGGAGTTGCATGAAGAACTGTCTTAGCAGGAAGGTACCAAACGCCGTAGCCAGGAACGGAACGGTTAAGCCCTGATACGTATCAAGCCAGCCCCAACTACGAACCGTTAGATAGTTTGGAATCATCGTGACTTCCCAAGGAATCATCATCGTCGCGACAAACATACTGAAGATGACGTTTTTCCCTTTAAACTGCATTTTGGCAAAAGCGTATGCAGCCATGCTCGCCGTAATCAATTGCCCCAGCATGGTCAGTCCCGCAACCAGGAAAGTATTCCAGATAAACGTACCAATAGGCACGATATCGAATACTTCGGAGAAGTTGGACAGATCAATCGACTGCGGAATGATATGCGGCGGATAGGCACTTGCATCCTCGGGCGTCATCACAGCCATGAAGAAGGTATACATGACCGGATACAGCACCAGTGCCGCACAGATCGTGAGAAGCACATACAATAAGGTGTTAATCCATGGAGTTCTCATTGATAATGTACTTTCCTTTCTACCCATTTGAACTGAATTAGGGTTAGAAGCATAATGACCGCGAACAGAATCAGTGCCTGCGCACTACCTGTTCCGAAACGGAAATTAACAAAGGCTTCCTGATAGATCGAGTAGACGAATACATTCGTACTGTCCATCGGTCCCCCACGGGTTAGAATGTTGATCTGACCAAACGACTGGAACGCACCAATGATGGAAACCACGCTGACAAAAAACAGCGTAGGTGACAGCAACGGCATTGAGATTTTGCGAAATGTAAGCAATGGTCCTGCTCCATCCATTTTCGCACTCTCATAGATTTCATCCGGGATGCCTTGCAATCCACTGGACAAAATAATGTAATTGAATCCAAGATTCATCCAGATGGTCATGATCGAAATGGAGATTAGTGCCCAATCCGGACTGGTTAGCCAAGGAATCGGATCAATGCCGACTTTTCCTAATAAATAGTTCAGCATGCCCAGCGTCGGGTGGAACAGAAACTTCCAGATGACTGCGGACGAACCTACAGATAATACAACGGGTAGAGAAAACACAAACTGAAAAACACGCATTCCCTTAAATTTGTTATGGGTTAGCGCAGCCAGAATGAGAGCGGCCAGGATGCCCGTTGGCACCGTGAACAAAACAAACAGCAACGTCACTTTCATGCCTTGAAGAAACAGCCCGGATTGGAAAACCGCCTTAAAGTTGTCCAGTCCTACATAGGCAGCAATCTGTCCCGTAGGATCAGTTGAATGCAGACTGAGGTACACAGACTTAAACATTGGATAGAACAGGAACACTGCGAACAAAAGCAGCGATGGTGCCAGGAAACCATAGGCCAGCATATTCTCCCGCATCCGCCCTACTCGGAGCGAAGCCGTACGGCGCTCACTTGTCTTCGATATACGCCGACTGGTAGCAGGCAAGCCGATCCGGTTATCAAGCTCACTCATCGGATTTTCTTCCCCCTCAATTAGCTCATTCGGTCATGACTCAAGCGTCATAACCACCTTAATCAGTCTATAAGTTCAACATCATTGCAGAATCCATTCTGAATCAACGTAATGTTAATCGTTGACAAGGGGGTTTACCAAACGGAGCATCTTGAAACGGCTTCCATATTAATGGATAAAATGACAAAAAAACCGCATGTCCTCCCTTCATTCGGGAAGTTTCATGCGGCTGTCTTTGTAAAAGCGAAATGAACATTTCATTTCCTGGATCATCACTCATTTAACACAAAACTGGAAAATAACAATTTACAAATGCACTCTGGTTATTGCTTCGTAAGGATATTAGCACTTCTAACAACGGAGTAAAGCTTCCACTGCACGTATAGATCTCTACCTCTCTTGTCATACGTCTATCGATTAAGATGGTAAGGAACAGTTGTTACAATAACGTCCTTGTAATTAATCAAGTAGGTTCGAATCATGAAGCTTGTTTGATTATGCAGTACATTTTGCCACCAATGCTTGGTGATGAATTGCGGGATAAGAATGGTAATGTGATCCGTCTCGGATGTTTTCCACTCTACGGTATCGATGAATTTTTTCAATGGCCCCATAATGCTACGGTATCTGGATTTCACCACCACAAGGCGAACACCGGGGTTCCATTCTTCCCACTTTTTCTCCATCTTGTGAATTGCCTCATCATCGAAACCAATGTATAGCGCAACAACGTTATCCGACATCGTCTGGGCATAACTGATCGTATTCATCACTACCCGTGTAATACCAGCCACTGGAATCACAATCGTATTTCCTTTTCGAATCGGTTTCTCTAATTGGATGTCAATCCGCAGTTCATCAGCAATGTTGCAATAGTGACGGTGAATGCGCATGAAGCCATAAACGACGAGTGGTAGAAAAATAAAGATAACCCATGTCTGTGTGAACTTGGTGAAAATAAAAATTAAGGTGATCGACAAGGTCGTCAGCATACCTACCGTATTAACAAGTAGTTTCGTCCGCCAGCCTGATGGTTTGACTTTGATCCAGCGAATCATCATGCCCAGTTGGGATAACGTAAATGGAATGAACACACCCACCGCGTAGAGGGGAATGAGACTTTCCGTATTGCCTTTGAAACCAACCACGAGCAATGCAGACATTACACTTAGAAAAATAATACCGTTCGAGAAGCCTAAGCGATCTCCCCTCACCATGAACATATGCGGCATATATTTGTCTTTCGCCATCATGAACGACAACAGCGGGAAAGCCGAATATGCCGTATTCGCAGCCAGGAATAGAATGAGTGCTGTCACACCTTGGATGATAAAATACATCGTGCCTCTGCCAAACGTTGCTTCAGCAATCTGTGAAATAACCGTTGCCTGAGGATCAGGCTTCACGCCATAACCAAAAGCGAGCAAGGTAATGCCGATAAACATTGCGCCAAGAATACACCCCATCAGCAGCAAAGTTCCTGCTGCATTTTTCTCCGCAGGCTGCTTAAAGTTCGGAATGGCATTACTTACAGCTTCCACCCCGGTTAGTGCAGAACAACCTGAGCTGAATGCCTTAAGCAATAAGAATATACTTACGTGTGATAGACTGGTTCCGAACTCAGGTGCTGCTGCATGCATACCTCCAGTGAAGAACTTGATCCCACCAGAGATGATAAGTATTGCAATGGAGAAGATAAACAGATATATCGGGAGCGCCAGCACGGATGCCGACTCTGTGACCCCTCTTAGATTCATTATGGTTAAAAATACAATCATCAACAGCGCAATTGCTATGCTGTGATCATGTAGAGCGGGAAATGCCGACGTAATCGCGTCGGTTCCTGCAGATGAGCTTACCGCAACCGTGAGGATATAATCGACTAGTAATGATCCGCCGGCGATCAGGCTTGGCGTTGTGCCCAAATTATCCTTCGCTACAATGTACGCCCCGCCCCCTGTAGGATAGGCAAATATCGTCTGCCGATAAGAGAATATTAAAATGACAAGTAAGCCAAGCACAGCGATGGAGATCGGGACGGAATACCACAGAGCGGCAAATCCAGCCGCAACGAGCACCAGTAAAATCTGTTCCGTACCGTAGGCTACAGACGATAATGCATCCGAGGATAGAATCGCGAGAGCCTTCCATTTCCCCAGTTTCTCCCCATCCAGTTGCGCCGATTTCATCGGCTTGCCTATTAAGACCCTCTTCATTTTGCCAATCATGATCATGACTTCCTTCCGTCTTTCATGTGTGAAGCATTGTTATTATGCAAAATCGCGAGCGCAATAACAATACGTCATTTCACCCGAAATTCGTCAGCGTGAGATAATGCATTCTACAATTCAATAATGAATAACAAAGCCATTCTTTATGATCTATTTGAACTTTTTTGAGCTAAATTGACGTTTGGATGCCAAAAAAAAAAGAAACGGACTTCGGTTCATTGAACCAAAGACCATTTCCTTTTTCACTCGTAAAAGATTCCTCTACGAGCAATACATATATTATGTGCCGATGATGCCTGGACGTGGGGTCACGCCAAAAGCTTCAGCGAGGGTTGTCAGCTGTTCATCCGTAATTCGTTGTTTGATCTCATGACCAGCA
The DNA here is from genome assembly GCF_003268635.1 of Paenibacillus sp. DCT19. NCBI lineage: Bacteria > Bacillati > Bacillota > Bacilli > Caryophanales > Paenibacillaceae > Paenibacillus > Paenibacillus sp. DCT19. Next base: position 1,550,979 of record NZ_CP029639.1, on the reverse strand, counting down.
ACCAGCATATACACCTGGGCAGCCTTCTCAATCGTTTCAATGAGTCCAAAAGCTTCGTCAATCGTTGTCCCTGTACCAAAAATACCGTGCTGTGGCCAGATCACTGCGTGATACTTCTTCATTTTTTCAGCCGTCTCACGTCCAATCTCATTCGATCCCGGGATCATCCACGGAATGATGCCTACACCGTCCGGGAATACAACCACACATTCCGTACACATCTGCCATAACGTCTTCGTAAACTTCGCCTCATCCAGTTCATGGATGAATGTCATCGCCAGTACATTGGTCGCATGGTTGTGCATGACAACCCGGTGATTCGGGTCGATTTTCAAACGTTCGATATGACTCATGAAGTGGGTAGGCAGCTCACTGGTCGGGTTGGCTCCCGACTTCAAGCCCCACAATACCTCCAATTCCTGTCCATCCTGCGAGACACGCAGTAATCCGAGATTACTCTCTGGATCAGCAAGCACATTTTTGAAATATTTACCCGAAGCCGTTACGATAAAATATTTCCCTGCCAGCTCATGCACAGCAAATGCGGGTTTAATTGTACGGATGACCTGATGAATATCGATATACTGAGCAACCTCTTCTTCCTCCAGCAAATAGCTGACATTACCACCATTGCGTTCATCCCAGCCATTTTTCCACATATGCTGTGTAATTTCGGCCATCTCACGGATGAATGGAATATTCCAGCCAGCAGGTCGATCCGTTTCGTTCGTTTTATTCGTAAGGGTCACGTTCATGATCATTCTCTCCTTAGATTACATCATTTTTTTGGCTTGCCACGTACTATTAAGTTCCTTTTTTCACATTCATTATACCTTTGTTTATCTTTATAAGTCAATAAAATTATCGTTAAATTATTTTATTTATTTTTGTTTATGTTTGTTTATCTGTTTTATTTCAAAATCAAACAAAAAAATACCCCACCGGCGTCCGGCGGGGTCAGTCACACATCTATCTAACACGAGAAGGGGTTTACAAGAAATATCTTACCCTCGCTACCTTAATAGAAGCTGAAAATGAAATAAAAAATCGATGAATTTGGACTCCATTCGACGTAACTCATTACGAGTTGCCAAGAGAGTACCATTGTGTGAGCGCTATACTTCCTAATGTTAAGTTCAACGAATCATTAATCTTATCTCTGGGATGGACTCTGCAACAGATATAATGGATGCATCTTCCCTGTCTGCTCGACCAGTTCATCCCGATCATAAGTGAAACCAAGCTTAAGCAGCATTTCTTTGCATACTTGATTCTCTGGATGGTGTTCTGCCACGAGCCTCTTAGCACCTAACTCTTCAAATGCATATCGGATCACCGCCTGAGCGGCCTCTGTCGCATAACCTTGCCCCCAATGATCCCGTGTCAGATGAACACCTAATACATACACGAACTCATCCGATGAATATGGCTGAAGCCCACAGCAGCCTACCAATACACCCGTTTCTTTGTCAAACATCGGCCAGTATTGCATATTCTCTTCCTGCTGCCGTTTCATTTCTTGCGTGAGTCTTGCCTCAACCTCATCTTCGTTAAGAAATCCCTTGTTGCTCATCCACTTCATCACCTCTGGATCACCCCAAAGCGCAGATGCCAAAGGACGGTCTTCTTCAGTCCATGTCGCGAACTCAAGACGGTCGGTTTCAAGAAACGTTGCTCGTTCTTTTCTCATAGTTTCCTTCATGCTCTTACACCCTCCCATTGGTATGACGAATTCACTGGTTCATTTACAATGAATTAATCGCATGGGAGCTAGGTTAAACAAGAGAATAACGTCTACAGCTGCTTAGCCAGCTTCTCGAATTGATCGATGTGTGGTTTGATTTCTTTTTCTATACTCTTAATAAATGTAGCAAACTGCTTCTGACTAAACTCATCACCCACACCGACATTACGATAGACATTTCCCTTTTTATACTTGAATGAGAAGAAATACCCGCTCTTTAACCCTGCTAACATATTCCCTGGTGAACCCATCATCTCCAGGCTCATCTTAGCGTCCTTGTACATAAAAGAATACGGCGGATCGTACTCTCCATGTCGAACATCATAACCTGCAACCCACTGATCTTTGGCAAACGTCCCTGTTCGAATCTGATTCTCAAGCAATGTTGCTTCATTAGATATTTCCTTGATTTCTAGCTGACCCTTGCCATCTCTCTTATCATTCTTCCAATTCCCCTCGTATTTAAGGGTCGTAATGCTGTATTCGTCACGCGTAATTAACTGGTACACCCCGTAACCCGAACGTTTGCCATTCACCCAGTTGCCACTGTAAGTCTTACTCTTGCTCCATGTCATCGTTCCATCACCATGAGGTTTACCATTCTTCGTTTCCCCATAATAGGTCGCTCCATTGCTAAAATCCAGCGTGGTCATGGCAGAAGCTGCCTGTGTGCTCGCAGCAGGCAAGATCAGTGACAGACATAACGTAATCCCCAACATGTACTTCAACATTTTGTTCAACATTTAATTCTTCCTTTCGTGCTGTGCAAGAAGCGCTCATTCTTATAACAGCGTTATGTAAATATAACAAGCTTACACATCATACCATTTTCTACAAAACTAGCACTATCAAAAATTAAGCCCCTGCCTGGCAGGATAACCTACCAGACAAGGGCTTGTTAGTGTACTACAGTCAAGTCTGCATTAGAAATCAGCTACAGCGAATTGAATCGTTCCGGAAGCCGCGCCTCCATTATTCGCTAGCAACGCGAAAACTAACACATGACCCGCCCCAATCGTAAGACTACTGTTTACAGGAACAACATAAGTGACAACTGGTTCATTGACACGAGTAATCACAAGAGATACGGGAATGGTCCATTGTTGTTGACTGTTACAGTAGCGTTGGAGCCTCCAGCCAGATTTTCGTAGTAGGACTTACCTACACCCGCTGGAAGATTGTAATACTGAATTGGTAAAAGGATAGCCATGTGAATCACCTCCTTTTTGCTTTGATACGGTATTCTATGTTTGAAATCTAGTATTGTAACGGTAAAATGCCAGTGTTATAACGTCTATTTTTGCTAGACTTCATAGAAGCAAGACTCGATGATCGACTGAAACGCAAAAAAGCCCTACCGAACCATCCGGTAGAGCTGTTGCAATGCGTACTTTATGTTCAACGTAGAAACGCACTGAATTACATACACAAACTTCATTGATAGTAGATTATAAATCTCCTGCGCTTACGCGTATAACATGAAGAAGTTTAACTCATGCCCCTGCTGCTTGAGATAATTATAGAGCTGGGAACGGTGATGGAATACATGCGTTAACGTCTCAATCTGCCACTGCGCCTGAAGGTGTCCGTGCTCCATATAAAAAGCTTTGGTAGAACGGGTTAATAGATCCTCTTCACTGAGTGAAACGATATAAGCTTTGTACGCTTCTAGATTACTCCACAGCGTTGCTTCTAATTTCTCGATATCCTCAATGCCTGCTAGACTATTCTCAACTTGTCCTACCTCTGCTTCGCCTTTCTCCTGCATGATGGCAAGATCCGAGGCGGTAATTTGAATAAAATGGTGCACCAGCTCCACCAAAGAACGCATATTATCCTGTGGACGGTATGCCCAATCCTCAGGACGAATCAGACGGATAAGTGATGCGCCAGTCCGCACGCCCGTTTCCAACTCTCGAAGCAGATGATCTCTCATTTGCATAGTTCCATTCATATCAGTTGTCTCCTTTATCATTCATCTTAGGATTTAAGTATAACCGAGGGCTTGTCTAATCTATTGTACAAATCGGACATCATCAAATGATGCTCCTTAGCAGCGATCCGTGGCGTATCTCCATAAAATTTACGAAAGTGACGAATCAGGTGTGCTTGGTCATAGAATCCATGTTCAACCGCCAAGGCCGCCCAATCACTCACCGGATTCTGATGAATGCTCGCCAGTACACGGTGAAAACGAACGATCTCGCTAAACCGCTTGGGGCTAATGCCAATCCAGCCTGCAAATTTACGATGCAATTGCCGCTCGCTCACAACCTCACGCATGGCGAGCTCATGCACATTCATACTGCCGCCATCACTGAATATACGGTGCAGAACATTTTTCATCAGATCCTGCTCGTATGCTGAGATACGTACCGACAGTTGCTTCAACGTTCCCTCCATAAGTCGCACCCGCTCATGGAAGCTGTTCGTTGCAGCCAGGCGTTCCCGAAGTTCCTCCACCTGCGTAGGCCAGCATTCCTCAAGGGCGATCCTCAGATCTGTGAACGCATCCAGTGGCAAGCCATGAAATGACCGAGCCCCTCCAGGAAAAAAGCGCACACCAAACGTATAATCCCCGGACGGAACCACACCTACTCCTTGGGGAAATACGAGGGGCTGCGTGTAGTTTCCACAATACGATAACGTATGCTTCGACTGAGCCGCATCATATGTTATAAGAATATCCGTACAACCGTCTGGCAATACCCGAGTGGGTAATCCACTCGTATGCTTAGGCAATATGTTCTCTTCACTGTTCGAAAAAAACCTGATTCCCAATAGCAAGCAATATACGCCATCAGATCAGGAGAAGGCATTCTCTCTACATAATACGATTGATCATCCGTACCATTGATCTGGATTGGTCGAAACATCGTATGCAGCGTTACATCCATGAGAACCCTTCCTTCCTCTTCATCTCTCTGCTCTGTATACCCATTATGTATGCTTCTATCATATCATCATCACATAACCCTACACAGCCAAAGATACAAAAAAAATGCCCCGCCGGACGATCCGGGCGGAGCCAGTCACACATCTATTTAACACGAGAAGGGGTTTACAAGACTTATCTTAGCCCTCGAACCTTAATAGAAACTGAAATTGGGATGAAGAGAAGATCAATTTTATAAAGAAAATTAAACTAACCAACGCTGAGATACCGCTCGCGCATCCTTCGTAATCAAAAGCGGACTTTTTGAACAACCTCTTACAGTGTCTTGATCAATACTGACGCAATTAATACAGAAGCTGTGGTGACTGTTGTAAATCCACCGACCAGCATAGGTGTCAAAATCTCATCCAGAATCGCTTGACGTTCATTCTCATCACGTCCAACAGAACGACTCACTTCTTCACAGATAATGTAGTCCCCTGGAAAACCAAATAGAGCTGTTAACGCTACTGGCAAACCTTTCAGCGGGTCCCATTTGAATAGCTTAGAACCAAGGAATCCTCCGATCATTACCCCAACCACCCCGACTGCGATAATGAACAATACGGGAATAATAGAGCTGACCACTGCATCCACCGTAATCGACTCCATACTTGTCATAACCACGATAATCAGACCGATCATAGCAATGCCTGACGTACTGGCTTTATCCAGAATCCGTGATGGGAATAGCCCGACAAGATGTCCAATAACACCTAACAGCAGAGCCCAAATACTGTAGCTAAGCCCGGTTATATTGCCAAGATAGATGGACAGACTGCCCATAATAAACAAGAACAATAGCAAGATTGGTGCCGTGTGGAAACGCTGCGGAAGAAATGTTTTGACATTCGCTTCCTTAATATTTACGTTACTTGACGATGGAGTCTTGTTCTCAAAAGCACCCTGTTTCTGTAGCTTCAGTGCATATCTCCGAAGTAGATTCGTTGCGAGCGGCATGCCCACGAGTGAGTGAATCCCCAAAATAACCGCCGGAATCGTAATCAGATGCGCGAGATTCATCTCCTGCAGCTTCGTAGCCGTGATCAGATAAGAGATAATACCACCGACCACCGGGCTTGATCCGGCAACGGCTGTAGGATAACCATAAAATGGCGTTACAATTAACAAAATGAGCCCTGTAGCTATAAGTGATCCGAACAGTGAAATCAATATCGCTTTATATTGCGAACGAATCAGTTTCAATGGAATCAAGGTTCCCATATGAACAATAAGCGGAGCCACCATCAACGCCCCGAACGCGCTCAGTGCAGAGCTCGACACCACGCCTTGCGGAAAGAATCCGGCCCAGTTCAGTAGTAGATAACCGATTAGAATAACGAGCAAGGAAGGAATTCGTGCTTTCGACCAGATGGAGACTAATTCTCCTATAGCTAAAATGACAAGTAATATCGTGGCGATATAAATCGGTTGACTAAACATGGTGACTTCTCCCCATTCTCTATGTTGTCTGCTTATTATTTCAAGCGCTCACCTGATAAATAGACCTGCTCAATATGGGCTGTATTAGCAAGCAGACTGATATCGGTCAATGGATTCACATTCAGAACCAGCAGATCTGCTGACTTGCCCGCTTCAAGGGTGCCGATCTCCTCCTCCATCTGCATCGCTTTGGCCGCATCTCTCGTTGCAGCCACAATGGCCTGCATTGGTGTGAAGCCAACATCATCTACAAGCAATCGCATTTCGAGCGCATTACCACCGTGCTCCACCGGTGCACATGAACAGAAGTCCGTACCCGCTGCGATGGTCACACCTGCTTTGTGTGCGATGATCATATTCTCAATATGCTCTTGGTATACACGCTCGGCTTTGCGAATGCCAAATTCAGGTACACCGTATTTATGCCCTTCTTGGATAATCCGATGCACGATAGCTAGTGTTGGAACGAGAATAGCCTTCTGATCCAGCATCATACCGATGCCTTCTTCATCGATGTAGATTCCGTGTTCAATCGTACGAACACCTGCAAGCAACGCATTTTTAATCCCCTGTGTGCCTTGTGCATGTGATGCTACATACGACTGTACCGCCTCAGCTTCATAGACAATCGCCTTCAGTTCATCCAAGCGGAATTGTGACCAGCGTGGATCATCCTTCTCAGACAGCACCCCGCCTGTCGAACATACTTTAATAAAATCTGCACCCTCACGGAACTGCGTGCGTGCGGCCTTAATGACTTCTGGCACACCGTCACATGTCGTGAAAATGTTCAATTCCGTTGGAATCATATGAATATCTGCATGTCCACCTGTCTGACTGAGCATATGACGAGACGTTTTGATCCGTGGCCCTTTAACGACACCTTCTTTGACTAAATCACGAATATACACAGCGACATGGCTGCCGACATCCCGAACCGTTGTGAATCCAGCGTTAATCAGCTTGGGTAAATCCTGTAATGCTCTCCCCATCTGAAGTTCATTTGGCTCAAGAGCCACTGCTGCCATGTTCAGATTTTTCGCTCCATGTACGTGAACATGTGCATCGATCAATCCTGGCATGATAACTTTTCCAGTCACGTCGACAATCTGAGCTTCTTCTGGAATCTGTACTGTTGCCTTGGCACCTGCCTCTTTAATCTTACCGTTGTCTACCAGAACCACACTATCGGCAACAGGCTCTCCACCTTGTCCATCTATTAGCAATGCACCTGTAAAAGCAATCATTGGACTCATCAATACTCCACCTCGTTTTCAGATTTGGTTGTACGTTCAACTAAAGAATATTTACACTGCCACTCCGATGACAGAATAACCTTCCGATCGCTGTTATCCCCAGATTTTTTTGATCCCCTTCTCCAAAGGGAAAATCCGGGGATAGCCTATGCTTCCGATGTAGCTTTCTTTCAGAAAGCTTTCAGCCGAACGCTTTGCTTCTTCACGTTATTTCTGTCCTCTCCGTTCTCGTGTAAAAGTTAAGTTGAACTTAAAGATTACGTGCACACGTTCGATTTACAGCTCTACTGTTGTACTACGATGAAATTGTATTGCGTTAAAGTTACTGACATTATATAAGTTGCAATTGTATAATGTCATTGTTGATACCAACAGTTTTATATAGATATTGATGGTGATATACACAGCGAAGAAGAACCTTCGTTTAAAATTGATATGACTAATGTTATGTATTGGCACACGAAAGGAGTCGCACCCATGTTAAATGAGACGATACATTCCTTTATGACACTTAGCTTTGGCACCTGTCGATATGGCATATGGCTCAAGGATGATTATGATGTTCAGTGGAATAACTGGCTGCTTGTAGGAGAGATGCCCGACAATATCGAGGAAATACCTCCAGGTTCAGAGTGGAAAATATTTAAATATACGTTTGAATTTCTATCCCATTGCCATATTCGTGTTGCTGTCGATACTCAGAAGCAGCTGACCCTCTTACAGAGTGAACGTCTGGAATCATTGATCCGGGAAGAACTGCTCAAACAGCAGATTATGAAGGAGCGTGTACATAATGAGCGCTGGATGACGGGGCTAAGAGAGCTTACCTGTTCACTAGAATTGAACGATCTGTTGCTGAAAATTATGGAGAATGCGCTAAAAGTAATCCCATCCCTATCCTGTGGTTTGTTTATGATGGTTGATCCCGAATCAGGCAAAATGATTCCCAGAGCCAAGGTTGGTTTTCAAGATAGTGTGTTTCAGTATCAAGGAGAGATCGATGAAGGAATTACTGGGAAGGTATATGAGGAAGGCATCGGCCGTATATACAGTAACCCGGAAGAGGCGTACAGAGATATGGATAACGTTAATCCAGAGAAAGCCAGTATTATTGTTAGTGCGTTACCCGACGGTAGTGTGGCTAAAGGCATGATTGCTGTTCCAGTCACAATGAACACGCGGAAAATCGGGGTCATGCTCGTCTATCAATTCACGCAATACAGGCGTTTTGCCCCGCATGATCTGAACGTGATGCAAGGGTTTGCAGATCAGGCGGCGATCGCCATCTCGAACGCAACCATGTATTCTGAGCTACTGGAGAAGAATCGTTATCTTGTAAGCCGCAATGAAATTCATAATCAGTTTACCAAACTATCGATTGAACACGGTTCTTTAGGTCATACCATTGAGAAGGTAGGTTCGATGCTTAACTTGCCTACCTATTATATTGATATGGCGAGAAACGATTGGTATCCTACGATACCTGAGAGTGCTGTGCTTCATGAGATCAATATCTACAGCTTGATAGAGAACAGCTTCGACCCTGTGTCATTGCCTGGAGATGGGCATCCCGACGTATATTTATATCCGATCGTATATGGTGCGCTTGTGCTCGGTTGTTTCCTCATTGACCTGCATCATCCCCTGCGTCAGCTTGACCATGTTATTTTGGAACAGGGCGGAGCTATTGTCACATTGAATATGATGAATACCTACTCTCTGACGGAGATGACATATCGCAAAAACCAGGATTATTTCGGTGATCTCGTTCAATATCGGGAACCTCAGCAGTTAGAGAGCAGGCTTGCCAGTTTTCATTTACCCACCCATCAATCCTTATTCGTCATTCAGGTTCAGCTTCAGAGTGAACACCTGGATATGAAAACAACGGAAAATTGGGTTCGTAAGCTGATTGGCTTTACCGACAAGGAGTTAGGCACAACAGAGCATCTACTATTTAATACGCACAATAAAATAACGATTCTGGCTGCCGCCTCCGATCCCAAAATCCGGCTGCACGTCATTAGCACACTTGAAGTCGCCATCCAGAAATGGACTACCTCCAAGACGCCGCAACTCTTGATGGGAATTGGCGGCATGTATCGTGGCCTGGAGTATGTATCCAAGAGCAATGACGAGGCTACACGCGCACTTTCCTTTTTGCTGAAGCGTAATAAAGTAGGCATAATGCTCTATGAGGATATTGGCATTAACAAGCTCTTCCTCAATCAAGAGACGTCGGATATTGAAAACTATATTCATGAAGTTCTAGCACCGCTCCAGCAGCAGAAATCGGGGAGCTCGAACTTACGCTCAAAACCTATATTTCCGAGAACCGCTCCGTTCAGGCCACGGCCGAACGATTGCATATTCATAGCAATACACTCTATTTACGTCTACGTAAAATAGAAGAGATTCTAGGTGTTGATCTGAATGATTCAGAAGGCTGGATGAAAATCTATCTGGCGTTTCATTTAAGCGAAGTATACGCTGTGACGCATACACCTTCCATATAAGTTGAACCAACGGATAAGATGTTAATGAAATCATTGCAATCCATGTAGCTTACGGAAGCTTTCCGGGCTCATGCCGGTATGCCTTTTGAACATGGCGCAAAAGTAACTGGCATTCTCGTACCCAACCCGATGGGCAATTTCGTAAATTCGCAGCTGCATCTCACTAAACATCAATTGCTTGCTGCGATTAATACGCTGTTGATTCACATAGAACAACGGTCTGGTGGATAATGCCCGCTGGAACAAGCGGCACAAATACTGCGGGGATACAACAGCCACTTCGGCCAGCTCGGCTAGAGACAACGACTGATCCAGATGCTCAGCGATATATCGCAACACAGGCTTTAAACGCTGTAACTCATCATTCTGGTTAGCTGGCGCGATCAGCATTGATTTAAGATCCAGCAGCAGGGCGTACAACCACTTGGAGCATTCAATTTCATACTGGGTATCTTCCACATTCTCTTCTCTCACAAGCATGTGCTGTAACCCTTGTAATAGCTTGTTGGATGTCAATCTGCATACGCGTGAATGGGTAATGCCCGCATACGAGAGCAACTCACTTGCCTCTCGCCCCTGAAAGGATATCCATGCCAGCTCCCAGCGATCACTTATAGGCAGATAACGATGCGGAATGTCAGGGTATAAGAAAAACACATCACCCGGGCCGACCATATGCTCTTCATCCTGAATAATCAGCTTTCCCTGCCCTTCAATGACCTGATGGATCTGATAATCAGGGAAGCCCTGCGGACGATCTGTGTCCTTCTGATGCTCCCAATAACCTACTGTAGTCATATATATCGGCAAACGAGAGGTCTCGTCTATTTTTCCAAACCTAAATTGAGTTTCCACTAGTTCACCACCTTGTCAATTTAGTTTCATATTGTGATAGATGTGGGCAATATTCTTTATTTCATAAGTGCCTTTTCAATTTTATAATGACAATATTATAACATTATTGAAGGAGTTGCTGTGATGAGAAACAAATTGAACTACACCCCTCCAGCCAATGGTTATCCTGAATGGAACAATAATCCTGAAATCTTTCAAGTTGGCAGATTACAGGCACATGCTTCAATGATGCCATTTCCGTCTATTGCGGAAGCATTGAACAATAAAGCAACATCTTCTCCTTGGTACCAGTCCCTGAATGGCGTGTGGAAGTTTGCTTTTGCGGAAACGCCAGATGCTCGAATCACGTCCTTTTACGAGACGAATTACGATTATAGCCAGTGGGACGAGATCCCGGTTCCTTCGCACTGGCAGCTTCAAGGCTATGATTACCCACAATATACGAATATCCGTTACCCATGGTCAGAGCGTGAGCCAGAATTAAAATCACCATTCGCACCAACAACCTACAATCCTGTTGGTTCTTATATCCGAACGTTCTCCGTTCCTGCTGATTGGAAGGATCGCCCTGTTCTTCTCCATTTCGCAGGGGTTGAATCTGCGTTCTATGTGTGGGTTAACGGCGAATTAGTCGGTTATAGCGAAGACACCTTTACACCTTCGGAATTTGACATTAGTGCGTATCTACGTGATGGCGAGAATACACTTGCCGTGGAAGTGTACCGTTGGTGTGATGCGAGCTGGCTGGAAGATCAAGACTTCTGGCGGATGAGCGGGATTTTCCGTGACGTATATCTGTATTCCCCTTCACCGGTTCAGATTGCTGACTTCTTCGTACAGACTAACCTTGATGCAGCCTATCAGGATGCTGAGCTACAGATCGATGTGAAACTGTTCAATCACAATGCCAGCGTTACAGATGGCATGAACGTGCAGGCACAGCTCTATGATGCACAGGATCAAGCGGTGCTGGATCAACCATTACGTGCGGCTGTTTCTTTTGCCAATGATAACGAACTGAGTGTTCGCTTATCTGCCGAGGTTACCAATCCACTGAAATGGAGTGCAGAATCCCCCAATCTATATACAGTAGTTCTGTCTATCCAGACGGACAATGGTGAAACGGTTGAAGCGGTTCGTTCCCGCGTTGGATTCCGTACGTTTGAATTGAAGGACGGTTTGATGAAAATCAATGGTCAACGTATTGTTTTCAAAGGCGTTAATCGCCATGAATTCTCTCCGAAAACAGGACGTGCGATTACCGCTGAGGATATGATCCGTGACATTGAGCTGATGAAATCTTTCAATGTTAACGCTGTTCGCACCTCACATTATCCTAACCAATCGCTCTGGTACGAGCTGTGTGATGAGTACGGCCTCTATGTCATTGATGAGACGAATCTGGAGACACATGGATCATGGTACTACGGACAAAAGGAACTGAATGAGAACAACATTCCTGCAAGCAAGCCAGAATGGCGAGAGAATGTGTTAGATCGCTGTAACTCGATGTTCCAACGGGACAAGAACCATCCGTCCGTCATCATCTGGTCATTGGGTAATGAATCCTTCGGTGGCGACAACTTCATCGCCATGTACAATCATCTGAAACAGGCTGACCCAACAAGACTCGTTCATTACGAGGGAACGTTCCATTATCGACCTTCGGATTCAGCGAGTGATATTGAGTCAACCATGTATATCAAACCTCAACAAGTAGAGGAATATGCCCAGCTGAAGGTGCCGAAGAAACCCTATATCATCTGTGAATACAGCCATGCCATGGGTAACTCATGTGGTGGATTACACTTATACTGGGATGTATTTGACCGTTATGATATTCTGCAGGGAGCCTTTATCTGGGACTGGATCGACCAGGCGCTGCTCACAACTACAGCAGATGGGATTGAGTATCTCGCCTATGGCGGGGATTTCGGAGAATCACCGCATGATGGTAATTTCTGCGGAAACGGACTGATCCTGGCAGATGGCTCAGTTACACCGAAGCTTGAAGAAGTGAAGAAATGTTACCAAAATGTTCGCATGGAAGCCGTGAATGTACAGGAGGGTATTTTGCGTATCCGTAATCTCTTCCTGTTCACCGATCTGAGCGAATACGATCTTGTATGGACGTTATTACACGATGGTAAACCTGTTGAGAACGGTCAACTTGACATTGCCGTGGCACCTGGAGACTCAAGCGAAATCCGGATTCCTTATACACTATCGGCAGATCTGTTCCAAGAAGCGGTGTTAACCGTGTCGCTCGTGACCAAAGTTGCAACCAAATGGGCAGGCGAAGGTCATGAGGTCGCTTGGGATCAGTTCGTTGTATCGCCAAGATTGCAACCAAACAAGGCAGCAGAGCAAGGCAAGGGTAAATCGTTACTCGTAGAGGATGTGCAGAACGAGTTGAGCGTAAGTAGTGAACATGTATCGTTTGTTTTTGACCAAACTACAGGCGCGCTTACCTCCTATCAGATCAACAAGCAAGAGCAATTGCTTGCACCTGTCCGGCCTAATTTCTGGCGTGCTGTGACAGATAATGATCTAGGTAACGGTCTCCCAGAGCGTTCCGGCTTCTGGAAGGATGCACACGCGACTAGCCAATTAATTCGCTTCGAACACCAAGTGAATGAACAAAATTGCATCGTGACGAGCGATTATACGTGGAATGCACATCCAGGGTGCACGTTGTCCATTACGTACAAGATGCTCCCAGATGGCACGCTGGAAATACAGCAGCATCTTATTCCAGGTGAAGGATTACCCGAGCTACCGGAATTCGGCATGCTGCTGCAACTGAATAACCAGCTGGATACAATCGCTTGGTATGGTAGAGGGCCACACGATAACTATGCAGACCGGCTGACCAGTGCACGATTAGGATATTACACTGGAGCGGTACGCGATCAATTCGTTCCGTACCTGAGACCACAGGAATGCGGTAACAAAACCGATGTACGTTATGCTGAAATTACGTCCAGCGATAACACAAACGGTGTCCGCTTCGAATCAGCAACACCATTCGAGATTAATGCATTGCCGTGGACGCCTGAGGAACTTGAGACACATGACCATGTGTACAAACTACCTCAGAGCACCCAGACTGTTGCCCGCATCAATTACAAACAAATGGGCGTAGGCGGAGATGATAGCTGGGGTGCGCCAACTCATGCGGAATATACATTGCCCGCTAATCGTGCGTACCACTTCACCTTTACGGTTAAACCTGTATAACTATATAAATTGAACTAAACATTTACACGGAAACGGAGAGGACAGAAATAACCTGAAGAAGCGGAGCGGTCGCCTTTATCCCCGGATTTTCCCCTTATAGAGGGAATTAAAAAAATCTGGGGATAACAGCGATCGTAAGGTTGTTCTGTCATTGGAGTGGCAAGTGTAAATATTCTTTAGTTCAAGTTATATAGAAGATGTAAGTTAGGAAAGTCTAAGAAGAGCACTGCTAGCTGTATGCTGGCAGTGCTTTTTGCCCGTGATGAATGAAGCTAGATCTGTGATGCATGATGCGAGATGCTTGATAAGTGATGTTTGAATTGAGAATGTATGCTGGAGATGTGAGATATGTGATCCATAATGTTCGTTGTGTGAGTGTACATGCTCAGTTTAAAGTTACTCGAAGAAACATTATAATGAATGTTGGAACAATAGAATATAGATGAGCTTTCATCAATTGAGAGATTACGAGGTGAGAATTTGCAAGTTTTGTTTACCGTAATATGGATTATTGGATTATTAGCTTTCTTTGTTTTTCTTGTACGCATGATCTTATCGATGAGAAAACGTAACAAGATAAACATCCAGCATATCATTCTAACGACGCTCTGTTTCGTAATGGCTTCCATAGGTATGTATGGCATGTTGGTATTATCTCCAGACTCTTCACAGCCTAGTTCAGAGCAGACAACACAGCAGAATTCCGGTACTGCGTCGGATCAAAGTAACGACGATGCTTCAAGTCCGAACAATACTACTGGATTCCAAATGACTGCTGGCGATTTCCGAAACAAGTTCAATGCTGCTGTAGGAAAATACCGATTAAACGGGCTGGCGATTACTCGACTAACCATGAATGAATCATCTGCGGATCAGGCTACTCCTACTTTTGAATATGCATTCAATGACGAACTGCGCATGATCGGAATAGTCAATGCAGATGAACAAATACAGGAAATTAAGCTATATGGAACTGGTAATGTCAATGAGCCGACACGTGGCGTACTGCTAACTGCTATCGCTACACTCATCCTAACCACTCACAGTGAATATACCTATAACGATGCGCAAGACGTTATTCAGGATATCGGATTGTTAGAGCGTGATGTGAATCAGAGTGAGTTTGATGGAACGACGATACGAGATGGATTCCAATATCGCTTCCAGATTCAAAATGATGGGACATCCGTTTTTGAAATAACAACGGTGGAGTAAGTCTCACACGTGCAAGAAGCCGTCCTATGAAGGACGGCTCATTGTGTAAAGTATGATCAATAAAAGTAATTGATGTGTTAGCTAGGAATCCGCTAAATCCATAATTGTGCCCACTTCAACCGTGTAACACCTCCCAAAGCGAGAGCTATTCAAAGGTCACACTCTCGCTTTGATCATTCCAGCTTATTCTAAACGTAATCGGATCTTTTGTTTTATCCGCGTTACTTATGATGGGGCCGGATATATGGAAGGGTACCTCTTGTTCATTAGAAGCTTTCCCCTGGTATTTAATATTCGTGCCAGAGATGTCGTACTCGATATCCTTAAGCTTGGTTTCTTCCCCAATGTAGACAATATTGAATGAACCCGTTGATCGCTGAAGGGACACATCCCAATGATCACTCTTCCCGTGTAGAATATTATCCGCACCACAAGCTGATAAAAGAGATGCTAGTACTATACAACAAGTCATGCACGCCATTTTGATTAATTTCATATGATCCCTCCTTTTAGGTATATACCCAAAATATGAGATACCATATTCGTTCGTTCTAGCTCTGAAGGACAGCATTCACGATACTCTGAGCATCGTATTTAACCCAGCCTAGCAACGCCGAACCACGCGATGTTTGCCAAGGTAATCCTACAAAGTACAGTCCAGCAACTGGCGATATGCCTCTCTCGTGCAAGACTCCCCCATCGGAATCAAAAGCATTATGAATATCAATCCAACGATCATTTCGCTGAAAACCCGTTGCCCAGATAATGTTATTTATTTTTGTCTCACTACCATCCTCGTATAGGATACGGTCATCTATCGCATTGGTAGCTCGCGGACGCATGCTCACTCGCTCTTTGGCAATCAGCTCTTTTAACTCGTAGCCGTATACATACTCAGGCTGATTGCGTAACCACTTCCCCTTCATACGTTCAGTACCCGCACGTAACAATCCGGTCTTTTCCAAATACCAAAATATACTTCGTTTCATAATATGTAATGGCTTAAATGTAATCTGTCGAGCTAGGGATATGTACACTATTTGTCTATCATCTGATGCTAACTCTACTGCAATCTGGGCACCTGAATTGCCGCCACCAACGACAACTGTTGTTCCCGGAACCAATTGAGAGCGGTTTTTATATTCCGAGGAATGAAGTTGAACAATATCTTCAGATAATGAATTCGCAAAGCTAGGAACATTTTTAACCTGGAAAGGCCCAGTTGCAATGATAACATTGCGCGCTGTAATCGTTCCCTCTGTAGTTTCCGCATAATAAATTTCATCTTCTATAGAGAGACGGGTAATTGCACAATTTAACTTGATCGGAAGCTGCATTTGTTCAGCATACTTTTCAAAATAATCTGCAATTTCATCTTTACTCGGCAAGCCATGACGATCTCCTTGAAGAGGCATTCCGGGTAACTCATCATACATTCGTGGAGTGAAGAGCTGCAAAGAGTCGTACCGTGTACGCCAAGATTGCCCAATAGATGAGCCTGCATCAACGACCAAGAAAGTTAATCCTGATTGTTTGAGATAATAACCTGCTGCTAACCCTGCTTGCCCAGCTCCGATTACCAATACATCGTACATATGTATCATCTCCATTATCATTTTACACTTCAATACATGAACACTTATTCATATGTTTATATTACTCAAATTTTCTTTTCAGAGCAATATGTAATTCTCATAAAAGTTTTATTGTTTTCAACCTATAAAGTTAAAAAGACTCCCTAACGGGAGTCCCTATTCTTTCATTATACGAATTAATTGTGCGTGGGCTTAGCATCTCTTATTTCTATGTCAGGTATCTAGAACGTTAATTTACCTGGTGTATCTCTCAATATCATCGTTCACAGATTCATGCATTCTTCTATGATGATCCTCGTGCTGGCGAACGTCATTCTTCAGCTTCACCAGAAACCCCCATCCCGTAAATACCATAAACAGCACCCCAATTAGAGCAAAACCCAAGCTATATAGATTCATATAAAAATTAATAAAAATCGCAGCGAGCATTAAACCTAATATCCACAATACCCATTTTGTACTCTTTCGCAAAAAAGTTCCTCCTTAATTCCTGAAATTCTCATTTATGTATCATTGTACATACGAACAATAATCTTTTAGGTTTCACTTCTTAGTAAATGGTAAGAATTTCAATCTCACTATATCTTAATTTAATTCACATGAAAAAAGGCTCCCTCTCGGGAGCCTTCATTCGTTAAGGCATTAACAAAGGTTTTTACACCTTTATTACATCATGCCGCCCATTCCACCCATGCCGCCCATGTCAGGCATTCCAGCACCAGCACTTGCAGGTTCTGGTTTGTCAGCGATAACCGCTTCAGTCGTCAGGAACATTGCTGCTACGGAAGCAGCGTTTTGCAATGCATAACGCGTTACTTTCGCAGGGTCAACGATACCTGCTTCGATCATGTTAACCCATTCGCCAGTCGCAGCGTTGAAGCCTACGCCTGTTTGTTCTTTTTTCAGACGTTCAACGATTACGGAACCTTCTTCGCCAGCGTTAGCAGCGATTGTACGGATTGGTGCTTCTAGAGCTTTCAGTACGATGTTCACACCTGTTTGCTCATCGCCGGACAATGCTACAGCAGCAACAGCTTGATATACGTTCAGAAGCGCAGTACCACCACCGGATACGATACCTTCTTCAACCGCAGCGCGAGTTGCGTTCAGGGCATCTTCGATGCGCAGTTTGCGTTCTTTCAATTCAGTTTCAGTAGCCGCACCAACTTTGATTACTGCTACGCCGCCAGACAATTTAGCCAGACGCTCTTGCAGTTTCTCTTTGTCGAACTCGGAAGTTGTTTCTTCCAATTGCGTACGGATTTGGCTTACACGTGCATCGATATCGGATTTGTTACCAGCACCGTCAACGATGATTGTGTTTTCTTTCGTTACACGGATTTGACGAGCTGTACCCAGTTGTTCCACAACAGCGGATTTCAGATCCAGACCCAGTTCTTCCGTGATCAATTGGCCACCAGTCAGAGCAGCGATATCTTGCAGCATCGCTTTACGACGGTCACCGAATCCTGGAGCTTTAACAGCTACAGCATTGAATGTACCACGCAATTTATTCACAACCAACATCGCCAATGCTTCGCCTTCGATATCTTCAGCGATCAATACGAGTGGTTTACCTTGTTGAACGATTTTCTCAAGCAATGGCAAGATGTCTTGCGTGCTGGAGATTTTTTTGTCTGTGATCAAGATGTACGGATTGTCCAAAACAGCTTCCATTTTGTCCGTATCTGTGATCATGTAAGGAGAGATGTATCCACGGTCGAATTGCATACCTTCAACCACTTCAAGCTCTGTTGCGAATCCTTTGGATTCTTCTACAGTGATAACGCCGTCTTTACCTACTTTTTCCATAGCTTCAGCGATCAGTTCGCCTACTTCTTCGTCAGCAGCAGAGATTGCTGCAACTTGTGCGATGGATTGTTTCGTTTCAACTGGTTTGGAGATGGATTGCAATTCAGCAACCGCAGCTTTAACCGCTTTGTCGATCCCTTTACGGATACCGATTGGGCTAGCGCCTGCAGTTACGTTTTTCAGACCTTCTGTGATCAGCGCTTGAGCCAATACAGTTGCTGTAGTTGTACCGTCACCGGCAACATCGTTTGTTTTGGTTGCTACTTCTTTAACCAGTTGTGCACCCATGTTCTCGAATGCATCTTCCAGTTCGATTTCTTTAGCGATGGTTACACCGTCATTCGTGATGAGCGGGCTTCCGAATTTTTTCTCAAGTACAACGTTACGGCCTTTAGGACCGAGTGTTACTTTTACTGCATTAGCCAATGCATCTACACCACGAAGCATAGAGCGACGAGCATCTTCACTGAATTTAATGTCTTTAGCCATGTTAAGAAAACCTCCCTAGTATATTGTGTAAAATGGTACTGCTATATGGTTCGGTTAACCGATAAAATTTGAATTAGTCGAGAATCGCGTGAATGTCGCTCTCTTTCATAATCAAATATTCTTTACCTTCGAATTTGATTTCTGTACCGGCATATTTGGAGAAGATTACGCGGTCTCCTTCTTTCACTTCCAGAGCTACACGTACGCCGTCTTTCAGCACTCCAGCGCCAACAGCAATTACTTTACCCTCTTGTGGCTTCTCTTTAGCAGAGTCCGGAAGTACGATCCCGAAAGAAGTAGTTTGCTCTTGCTCCAATGGTTCTACCAATACGCGTTCACCTAAAGGTCTGATCATGAAAAATAGCCTCCTTTTGAAATTATATAACGTTACATTGTAGGTTGTAGCTATGTATTAGCACTCGACAGTGTTCAGTGCTAACAACCAACTTTATGATACTCAACTTGAAGCATGATTTCAAGTCCTTTTCACGAATTCATGTGATAATTTACGTTCTCTTTACACCGAACCCTCTGAAATGCACTAGAATCTCTGTTCCTTCATACCGTGCAATTCAAACGCAAGACAATAACAAGCCTTATCCCCGTGGAGTGTTCAGCCCTCTTCCATTGTATCCATTGCTCGGCAAAATATGCCTGCTTGTCCTTTAAGGTACATGTTCAAAAAGGTCGGTTTTCAGTACCGAGAAGATGGGATGAAGATATAAGTCGGTTGAACGACACACATAAACAGGAATATAGAACCCTTCAAGGACAGCGTTACCCTCCGACGGCTGCACTCAAACTTTTGTGGTCAACGAAAAGTTCTAGTTATACCTTCTTCAGGTTTGTCTGTCCTCCAAGCTCATCTAGCTATTCATGCTGTTCTCGTCACTCGCCTGGGTGTAGCGCGACTCTGACGCCTCATCGGCAGCTAACTGCTTACGATATACAAAGGCCGATAGAAACACACTGAACTCATACAACAAAAGCAAGGGAATCATCACTAGGAGATCTGAGATAAAATCCGGTGGTGTAACCACTACAGCGATGAAGATCAGGATGAAGTAAGCCACTCTTCTCATTTTGCGAAGACGGGTCGGATTCAGAATCCGTATTGCTGTCAGGAACATGATGAGCAGTGGAAGCTCGAACAACAAAGATACAGGCAGCACAATGCCAAACAGAAAACTGAAATATTGCTTCATCCCATATGTCTCGACAAGTCCCATTTTCTCCGTAATCGATGTTGTAAACGCAAGTGCCATCGGGAAGACAACATAATAGGCAAACGACAGACCAATCAGGAACAGAAGAAAGACATACGGTACATATTTCAATGCAGCCTTCCGCTCAATAGGTCGTAGCCCCGGGCTTACAAATTTCCAGATCTGAAACACTGTAAATGGCAATGTCACAACAAGCGAAAACAGTCCCGCAATCTTCATATAGATGCCAATACCATCCCAGAAAGAAAAGGCGTGCAGAACAAAACCTTTAACCGACTCGGCTTTCGTTAAGTACTCATACACGGGATCTGCTACAAAAAATCCTACAATTAAACCTAAAACAAAAACGCTCAGCACATAAATCAGCCGCTTGCGCAGCTCGCTCAAATGTTCCACAATTGTCATTTCTTCTGTCTGCTGCGTCATGCCTGCCCCCCATTATTGCCAGCTTAAAATACAAAACCCTTCCGGCAGGAAGGGAATTCTCATTCATGGCCGTCATTACTCCGGCAAGCGTTTGTCTTCAGGCTTATCTACAGGTGCACTCTCCGATGCCAGTGGCTTGGCCTTTTCCTGCTCCTTGCGCTTGGATGCGTCATCATCCGAGATAATCTCGCGTGCGCCGTCTTTGAATTCACGAAAAGTACGGCCAACTGCACGTCCCAGTTCAGGAAGCTTGTTTGGACCAAACAACAACAGCGCCACAACAACTAATAAAATAAAACCTGTTGGACCTATAGCACTTCCCATGGATACTCCTCCTTCTGCAAGGCTCAGAAACTCTGTTTCATAAGAATCCAATGATCAAGAACAACAACAATGTTGATTTACGCCAATCATACCACAGATGTAACCACTTACATAACCCATAATATTCATAAATTATTCAAAATTTATGAATGGATTACCTATGGAGATTCATGCTCAATCTATTGCTTAAACTGTCCTGTAACCATGAGTAGTGCCTCTGGAAGCTGATCCATAATGGCTGCCAAATGCTCGTGTACCCCCTTAGGCGTACCAGGCAAATTGACGATCAATGTTCGTCCACGAATACCACACAAGCCGCGGAACAGCATGGCAGAACGATTTTTGCTCATGACACTGTAACGCATGGCTTCAGCCATACCTGGAACTTCTCTCTCAATTACCCGTCTTGTCGCTTCCGGGGTAATATCGCGAATCGCAAGCTCCGTACCCCCTGTGGTCAGTACTAGGTCTGCATGGAAGTAATCTGTCATCTCAATTAGTGCCGCGATAATCTCATCGGGTTCATCAGGAACGATGCGGTACTCTACGATCTCCCCACCCAGTTCTTCTTCTACAAGCTCCCGGATGACTTGTGCACTCGTATCCTCACGTTCCCCGCGGGCCCCTTTGTCGCTGGCTGTCAGGATTGCTGTTCTCCACACCATAAAGATCACCCTTCTCCTTTATGAAAATAAATGTCCGTTTAAGAGGTAGTTCAAAAAGTCCGCTTTTGAACACGCACTTAACGATTGAAATCCCCGTTTTTTCCACCACTTTTGGATTGCAGCATGGTCGGACCGATAATCATATCTTTTTGCAAGGCTTTACACATGTCATAGATCGTTAGCGCCGCAGCCGAGGCTGCCGTAAGTGCCTCCATCTCGACCCCAGTCTTACCTTCGGTTTTAACCGTTGCTTCAATCTGTATCTCATCCACACCGTTGTCGTGAAAACGGATATCTACACCTGTAAGTGCAAGAGGATGGCACATCGGAATCCAGTCTGACGTTTTCTTAGCCCCTTGGATACCTGCGATTTGAGCAACAGCCAATACGTCTCCTTTACCAATGCGTCCTTCACGAATCGCTTCAAGCGTAGTTGGTTGCATCGTTACTTTGGACACCGCCACTGCTTTACGAACGGTCGCCTCCTTGCCCGAAATATCAACCATTCGAGCCCGTCCCTGTTCATTAAAATGGGTAAACTCCCCTCCGGAAGTCTGTCCATTGTGTACATCTGAACTCAATACCATCACAACCCTTTATTGATATGTAGTACACCTTCGGTCGTCATCAACAGATCCAGTCGCAGATCGCGTGGTTCCATCGGAATCTCGTCCTGCAATTGCCCTGGTAACACAAGTGCTGCCATCTGTGGTCTTTGACCCGCTTGGGAACATTGGACTGCCAACGTCTCGGCAAAACGGTCATAATAACCGCCACCATAACCAATCCGGCCACCCTGACGATCAAACCCCAGACCAGGCACAATGACAAGATCGATATACGGCCAATTCTCCGGCTGCAATACTTCACAGGAATCTTTAGGTTCGGGTATGCCCCATACTCCTGATTCAATATCCTGTTCTCCAGCCACCCTCCTCAGTTCCATCCGAGTGGGGTTCGCCAGCACTTTGGGAGCTAGCATCACATCCCCATGCTTCCAGCCATCTTCAAACAAAAACGCTGTCGTTGCTTCGCTGCGATAGGACAAATAGCTAAAGATCGTTAACTTTGGCTTGTCCAGCCTCAATCGCTGTAGCTCCCGCTTCACCACAAGGCTTATGTCCCCCATCGCATGGAGACGAAGCGATTCATCCAGCAGATCCCGACTTTGCTTCAGCCGAGAACGAAGCTCGCTCTTGTGTTCCATCCGATCCTGCATGGTTTTGAATACCCTCCTGTTGATGTGAAAGGTGAAAAAAGCACGCATTAATAATCATATTTATATGTTATGACGTGATGTCATCTCGTTGAAATGGTTATCATGAATCATTTTCTGCAAAATACTCATGAATTAACATGCCTTCTTTCAGTTTATCATTGATTGTCCAAAAAGACTACACGGCCCCCCGCTCCCAAGCGGTGCATTTGATCTGTATTTCATGTAAACTGGACTATAGAGGTTGTTCAAAAAGTTCATCCCATCTTCTCGGTACTGACAACCGTACTTTTTGAACACGCACTTATTGTTATCAAATCACGTACTGGACCGATGGAGGAACTTCATTTTATGTTATTACAAGTATCCGGAATTATTAAACGATATGGTGTCGATCCAATTTTGGACGGCGTAAACTTACAAATATTAGAACGTGAACGAATTGGTCTCGTCGGTGTAAACGGCGCAGGCAAATCAACGTTGCTCAAAATTATTGCGGGTGAGATGTCCTATGATGGCGGGCAAATTTTCAAATCAAAAGAAACAACGCTTGGTTATCTCGCCCAAAATAGTGGACTGCATTCCGATCGCAACATCTGGGAAGAGATGATGAACGTCTTCGCCCATCTAACCCAAGCTGAGGCTGAATTAAGACAGATGGAGCAAGATATCGCCGACCCTGCCTTCATGGAGGATGAGAAAAAATATGTGGAGCTGCTGGAACGTTATGCAAAGCGCTCCGATTGGTTCAAGGATCATGGCGGTTATGAGATGGAGACTCGCATTCGAAGCGTACTGCACGGGATGGGTTTTGGCGAATTCGCCGCAGACACGCCGATTGCTACGCTGAGCGGTGGGCAAAAAACACGACTTGCTCTTGCTCGTATTTTGTTACAAGCACCTGACCTTCTCATGCTGGATGAACCGACGAACTATCTCGACATTCCTACCCTAACTTGGCTGGAGGATTACCTTCGAGGGTATTCAGGCGCGTTGCTGGTCGTATCCCACGACCGTTACTTCCTCGACCGACTGGTTACAACCATCGTCGAAATCGAACGGCACCGTTCCAGAAAATACACAGGTAACTACAGTCGATATATGGAGCTCAAAGCGGCTGAGTATGAAACACAGATGAAGCAATATGAGAAACAGCAAGATGAAATATCCAAGATGGAAGAATTCGTACAGAAAAACATTGTTCGTGCTTCAACAACCAAGCGCGCACAGAGTCGGCGCAAAGCGCTCGACAAAATGGAACGTCTCGACAAACCGATGGGCGATCTGAAGAAGGCTCACTTTTCTTTTGAAACAGCCGTCATGTCGGGCAAGGAAGTTCTTCGAGTGGATCAATTGTCTGTTGCTTATGAAGAGGGTTCGCCCCTATTCCGCAATGTTTCCTTCGACTTGCGACGGGGAGAGACCGTTGCCCTGATTGGGCCTAACGGGATTGGTAAATCTACCATGCTCAAATGCCTAACAGGAAGCTTGCGCCCGGCAGCCGGAGATATTCAATGGGGAACCAAGGTGCAGATCGGCTATTATGATCAGGAGCAAACAGGCTTAACTCCTACCAACACCGTGTTGGAAGAACTATGGGGTGCTTATCCTGGCATGGAGGAAGCTCGTATTCGTACGGTTCTGGGCAACTTCTTGTTCAGCGGTGACGATGTGCTCAAAAAAATCTCCTCGCTCAGCGGCGGGGAAAAGGCGCGTGTTTCCCTTTCTAAGCTCATGCTTAAGGAAGCCAATATGCTGATTCTGGACGAGCCTACGAACCATTTGGATCTATTCGCCAAAGAAGTGCTCGAAGCCGCCCTCATGGACTACGAAGGTACGTTGCTGTTCATCTCCCATGACCGTTATTTCCTCAATAAAATGGCGGAGCGAATCGTTGAATTGCATCCAGGTGGAACGGAGCATTACCTCGGCAATTACGATGATTATGTAGAGAAAAAACAGGAGCTGGAAGATATCGCGCGTGAAGCCGCTGAAGCCAAGGCAGCTTCTGCCAAACTCTCGCCTAAAGCGGGCACTGCTCCCTCATCAACGGAGAAATCAGGCGCTGCATCCTTTGAAGCGGATAAACAAGCGAAGCGGGAAGAACGCAATCGACAACGCAGACAAGAAACGCTAGAGTTGAAAATTGCGGAGCTTGAGGATGAGATTACAGGGCTTGAGGCACAGATGGCTCTACCTGAAGTTTATCAGGATTACATGAAGCTACAGGAGCTTCAGGCCAAGTCCGAGGAGCTTAAACAGCAAGTGGCGACAGCTTATGAAGAATGGGAAGCACTCGCTTTGGAATAGATATTCATACTTGCAATAAAGTATTCTAATGAAGCATTGCGTTACTTTATCACCTACGATGCATGCAATATTCACACATTAAAAGGGATCTCCCAAAGTCACAAACATGACGAGGGACATCCCTTTTAGCGTCTTTTTAAGCTAATGAACCTGATACACGCTATTCTCTCCTATTTTCTCAAATCTGATATCTAACGAATCATAGAGTCGTTATTTCATGGATTCAGTCCATTATTTAGGTTGTGACACCATTATACGAAGGAATAGCGTTACTGAGGCTCGTTACATCTTGCATAGCAAGATAATCCGCTTATTAAGATGCGGTAGGTTCGTTAGCGCTTGGAGCGAAGAGAGATTTCTTAAGTCAGCCCCATTTTTGTTGATTATATTCAAGTGGGTCAGCCATAACCTGATCATTTCCCATTTGTCAAATCCACTCGAATTTTGAAAAATATTTTTTATTGAACAAGCTACGCATTTATCCACAATTAAGCAAGATACCAAGCAGCTTAACAGGCTTAATTAAACGGCGGTAGAATCGCATTTTCAACAAAAAACCATATTTATCCACCAACTTATGCACATTATCCACAAGTTTGTGGATATACACCTCGGATTCTATCCCCTAAAACCTTATCGTTTCGAAAACTACACTGGTTTGGCTCTAGCTTAGTTACCCACAATTTATCCTGAATATGTGGATAACTATAATCACATCTTGACAAACTGAAGTAATGGCTTGATATTTCACTCCTTCAATTCGACAAACCGATCTCCAAACTGTTGCCGTTGAATGGAGCCCATTTTATACGTGAGCGACCTCTCCACTTTCGGATGATTCTGCTTTTAGTCCAGCCGCATTACATGCAGCCACATACGCAAGTCCAGCAGCCATCACGATATCACTGTGTATAGCGGTTCCTCTGAATTCACGACCCGCACGCTCCACTGTAACTGCCGCCTCAGCATTCGCTTCTTCTCCTCCGCTCAAGGCATGAATCTCCATATCCACAAATGTGATATCGTCAGAGATGCTCTGACCGATCGCATGAATGGCCGCTTCTACAGGCCCACTTCCTACTGCGGAATAGGATTGCTCCACTCCACCTGCACGCATACGTACAGCAGCCATACGATCCGTCATGCTGCCTGCCGTAACCTGCAATTCGACCAGCTCATAATCCTGTGCAGGAATATTCATCGTCTGGCTGACCATCTGCAGCAGCTGATCATCACTTACTACTTTTTGCTGATCGGCTGTTTCTTTGAATACGTTGTAGAGCTGCTCCATTTGCTGTTCATCCGGCTCAAATCCATATTTACGAACCCGATCCTTCAAGGCATGACGCCCCGAATGCTTACCCAGAATAATCATGCTACGCGGAATACCGAGTGCTTCCGGGTCCATAATCTCGTATGTGTTCCGATTCTTCAACAGCCCATCCTGATGGATACCTGATTCGTGCTGGAAGGCATTACGTCCTACGACTGGCTTGTTATAGGCAATCGGGAAGTGCATCGCTCGGCTGATCTGACGTGATGTCTCGTACAGCTGCTCCAATTTGATATTCGTTGTTGCTCCAAGCACATCACCCCGCGTTTCCAGTGCCATAACCAGCTCTTCCAATGCTGCATTACCTGTCCGCTCGCCAACACCGTTAATGGTCACTTCAATCTGAGAAGCCCCATTCGCAATGGCAGCCAAGCTATTCGCCACCGCAAGACCCAGATCATTATGACAATGAGCACTGTAACGAACTTGATCGCCACCTCTGGCGCCTTCGCGTACACGGCGGAACATTTCCCCGTATTCATGTGGCAGTGCATAACCAACCGTATCTGGCAGATTAATGATCGAAGCCCCAGCCTCAATGACCACTTCAATCATTTCAATCAGGTCATCCATTTTGGTGCGAGCCGCATCCATCGCCGTAAATTCTACGATATCGCTGAATTGTCTTGCGTATGAAACCATTTCACGTGCAGTAGCTACAACTTCGCTGCGTGGACGACGCAGTTGATGCTCAATATGAATATCTGAAGAAGAAATGAACAGGTGAATTCTGCGTCGTGCAGCATCAGCCGTTGCACGCACCGCTGCATCAATATCACCTTTTACAGCACGGGCAAATCCACAAATCTCTACGTTCTGCAATTGTCTGGATATCGCCTGAACCGCCGCGAACTCCCCTGGGCTGGAGATCGGGAATCCAGGCTCAATGACGTCAATGCCCAGAGAAGCTAGTTGATGTGCCAGTTCAATTTTTTGTTCGGGCTGTAAGCTCGCTCCTGGTGCTTGCTCACCATCACGCAGTGTTGTATCAAAAATCTCAATGTGCCGTTTGTTAGTCGTTGTCATATATCATCAGCCTCCATCAATAGGTTATGTCATGCCGTTGGCTCTAGCGTGTACGTCGACTTACACACCAGAAGTATCAGTTCTCATAAGCGCTTCTAATTTCCATGCCCACCCTGCTGCCGGCAGCAAAACCAAATAACCCGCCATCTCCATTAAGAGACGGCGGGTTATTCTCCCCTCCGCGGTACCACTCTTGCTTGATGGCTACGGCCTAAGCCGAATCACCATCCACCTCGTCGTCTCCGTTTATGATCTGGCGGACAGGCAGTATAGCCGCAACACGACCAAAACGGAGAAACACCCCATAACGGAGGTTAGCCGTCGCTGTGTAACATGGACTTAGATCATCTACTACCGTCAAGGAAGTATCGTGATACTCAGATCGTCTTTCCATGTATCCATAGCTCTGTTCCCGGGCGAGATTCTAAGGAATTATGCCACTGCGTCGCACCAACCCGCAGCTCTCTGTGCGCCTCATCCTTGTACTGCTCCCGTTCATTACATTTATCTGATATTGGATAAATTAAAATCAAAAAAGCCTGCCACCTCATGCATATATGCAAGAGACGACAGGCTGTTCACCTTCGCGGTACCACTCTTGTTGACTTCTCCGATTCATTCGCGTAACTCTTGTATGCTATGCACACAATAGAATCACCCGAAGTCGTCAGAAGCCCCCTCAGTTATTGCCATTCATCCACCGTCATTCTATCCGGTGATTCAAGGCAACGGCCCATTCACGGAGGCAACCCGTAACCATGTACTTTCGACCGTTAATCGGTCTTCGGCTTCTCTAAGAGAGTAACCGTGTTCCATCGTTCCGCTTCCAGGTGAGTTTCAGGTCTTCCGTCGACTGCGTTGCACCAACCCGCAGCTCTCTACAACCGGGAAAATTCCTTACTGTTCCTGTTCATCGCGTTTTCTATTATCGTTCAGAAGAACCTATTGCTTAAATTTGTAACTAATATACATTCTTCACATCCGAATGTCAACTGTTACATTTGACATTCGGCTGAATCCCATATCGGGCGCTGAGATGCCTCAGGGCATCCTTCATAATCAAAAGCGGACTTTTTGAACAACCTCTATACGGATTGCACAGACCATTCCTCCAGCGATAACCCTGGATCGGCTTTGGCATCGAATTCGGAAATTTCTCCACGTTGCCATTTCAGGTATGCTGCAGCTCCAATCATGGCAGCATTATCTGTACAATACACCATTGGTGGAATTAACAATTCAAGCCCTTCCCGCTCACACCGCTCCTGCAATGCCGTGCGCAGTCCACGGTTTGCCGCAACACCACCACACAACAACAGTTGTTGTGAGCCATATTGCCGGACGGCACGGACGGCTTTTTCAACCAGCACTTCAACGACAGCCTCTTGGAACCCTCTCGCCACAGCAGAAGCTTCCAGGGTTTCTCCGCGCATTTTGGCCTGATTCAGCACATTGAGTACTGCTGATTTCAATCCGCTGAGACTGAAGTCATATGAATCAGCTTCCAGCCACACTCTAGGCAATGGTACAACCTGCTCTGCCTCTGATGCCATCCGGTCAACATGCGGGCCACCAGGATAAGGACAACCCAATGCCCGAGCCACTTTATCATATGCCTCACCTACTGCATCATCCCGTGTGCGACCAATCAGTTTGAACTTACCTTCGGATTCCATATGCACAAGCTCCGTATGTCCACCCGATACGACAAGCGCCATCGCAGGATACTTCAGTTCTTGTGTCAGACGATTCGCATAGATATGTCCTGCAATATGATGGGTTCCAATTAGCGGTTTACCCAGCGCCATAGCCAGCGTCTTGGCTGCAACGATACCCACAAGCAGCGCACCCACGAGTCCCGGACCTTGCGTTACGGCGATGGCACTTAAATCTCTTGGACGAATGCCTGATTCTTCAATGGCCTGTTCAAGCATTAATGTGATTACTTCCACATGTTTGCGTGAAGCCACTTCAGGCACAACGCCACCAAATGCCTTATGTGTCTCAATCTGGCTAGAGATCAAGTTGGACAGCACTTCCCGACCATCCTTGACCACTGCCACAGACGTTTCATCGCAGCTCGTCTCCACCGCCAAAATGTAGCATGGAGCCGTTTGTGTTTGTTGATTCTCACTCAGTTCCTTCATGAATCCGTTACGCTTCCTTCCTCTGCGCCGTCTCGGCCTGTAGATGGCAAATTCGCCCACATAATCATCGCATCCTCCATGTTGTCGGAGTAATATCCTTTGCGTATGCCTGCCGATTCAAACCCTTTTTTCTCATACAAACGCTGAGCCACTAAGTTCGAAACCCTTACCTCCAGCGTCATCCGTTCCATGCCCAGATAGGCTGCCGTTCTCATCAGTTCATCCAGCAATCTCTCGCCAAGCTTGCGTCCGCGATAAGCCTGTCTCACCGCAATATTCGTGATATGCGCCTCATCCATAATCGTCCACATCCCCGCGTAGCCGATTGCCGTACCGTCTATTTCCATAACCATATATTTAGCAAAATGATTGTGCGTTAATTCATTTTGGAACGCTTCTTCCGTCCAAGGCAACGTAAATGCTTCATGCTCAATGACCATGACATCGGGAATATCCGAAAGTGTCATGAGTCTGAACTGGAGCGTTGCATCCTGGTCGTTTTCTGTCAAATGATCCATCCGCTCGCCGTACCCCCTTCAGCCTTTTCGCAGTAAATTGGCTTCCGCCTCAGCCAGCTGGGTGTAGTTCGGCACCAGCGCATGCACGTCATCCCGCTGACCTGCAAGCAGCGCGGCGGCGCCAAGCCGCCCGACCCAACGGCCTTCCAGCTCATATGGAATGAGCTGTAGCGCCGTATCTGCTGGGCAGCGCAGCGCAGCCGCAGCTTCGACTGGCCCCGCATCGCCGACAAGCCAGACGGCAGCGGGCCGCTCTCCCGGCGCCGCCTCCGCGATGCGGGCGGCGAGGGCTTCCAGCCATCCGTCCATCTTGCGGATGGCATCAGGCTCAAGCCGCCGGGGCGCATCGCTCCCGGCGGAGGCGAACAGCGCGGTATACGCTTGACCGCGCCGCGCATCCACGAGCGGAACGATCCAGTGGACCTTGGCAGCCGACTGGCTGCCCTCGTCCGCGGATGGCGTTCCGCCAGCCCCTGCTGCGGCAGGTTCCTCTGCCGCAGCTTCGGCCTTGGCGGCGAGGCCATGATGCCAGCCGCCCCAGGCCATTGCCTGAAGGCTGGACACCCCGGCAACGGGGATGTCCCATGCCCAGGCAAGGGTTTTGGCCGCCGTCACCGCAATGCGGATGCCTGTGTATGATCCTGGCCCAATGCCAACGGCAATGCCGTCTAATTGTCCGGGCTGTGTTCCACTCGCAGCCAAGAGCTGCTCCATTACGGGCACAACATGCACGGAATGATTACGCTCTGCCCGTTCATTTCGTTCCTCAAGCAGCGTGTGATCCTCCATCACTGAGGCAGCCATCACCGCTGTAGACGTATCCAACGCCAAAAACCGCTGACGCGGCTTTTTTTGTAAATCTTCCATCATTTTATTAAACTCCATTCTGTCTGAACTGCCGGCATATGGCGGCATACTTCTCACCGTATCCATCCAGCGTAATCTTACGATCCTCTGGCCCGGTCGTTTCTATCTGTATATGCAGATGCTCTTCCGGGAGTAGCTCAGGGATGATACTTGACCACTCCACCAGACTGACTCCGGCTCCATAGAAGTATTCATCTAGTCCAAGCTCATCCGCTTCTTCCAATGAAATACGGTATACATCCATATGATATAAAGGCAATCGTCCCTCATATTCCTTAATCAATGTAAACGTAGGACTGTTAACTACACCTTGCACACCCAAATGCCAGGCGAACTTTTGTGAAAATGCCGTTTTGCCCGCGCCCAGATCACCATCCAGTGCAATCACCATACCAGCCATTGCCTGTCCAGCGAGTGCAGACGCGAGCGCTTCTGTATCTGAAATGCCATGGGAATCATACACCCACTGCTCATGCTCTTGATTCAATTTACGCCCCACCTTTGACGGCTCTGCCGCCTGAGTTCACTTTGAAGACTATTATATCGGTCACCTTCTTCCCCGCAACACTTGAGAAATGAACGGAGCATGATATCCCCGCTAAAATAACGAAAAACCGGCACCTGATGGCACCGGTCTTATCTCGAACTATATCTGCGAATCTGCGGCTGACCAACCTTGTCATAAAGCACGCTCAGATATAATTAGGGCAGGAGTATACTCGGGGCAAGCGTCGTACCAAAATCAGCTTGTCTTCTCTGGAATCATGACCTATACCCGCCAATCGAAACCACTTGTACGGCATCTTTCATGCACTGAACGTTTACAACACTTAGTTGCTACTCCTCCAGTCGATCCACACGAACCGTTTGCGTATTACCAGGACGACTTCCTACCTGTACGGTAGCCATCCCATTGGCTTCATCAACGCTTTCAATCCAAACGGGATCTCCTTCGAGCGTAACAGCAATCGTATCCTCGGAATCATATATCGCTTTGGCACGCTTAACATCCATCATCTTACTCATACTCCCCTTCCGGATCATCATGTGATTCACGAACCATCGTATCGGTTGTGCTCTCCCCTATATAACCATTATCATCGGTTACCTGACCTCCGCCGAGCCCCTCATTGACCATGCGATCAATATCGAGCATGAACGATTCCCGGTCAAGCGGTAATTCCTCTGAAGTCACGGCCTCCCAATTAACAGATGTCGCAGGCGTGTGGAAATCTTCGGACCCTTCCGATGCTGCAAGAGGATAAGGTGAAAATGTGTGAGCATGAGCCTCCCCTTCATCACGTCCATTCTTCATGAGACACCTCCTAGGTTAGATATAGTTACCATTGCTCATCCTATGATGAAGACCACTCTCCAGCTCTTGCCTGATCTACAGATTGATCTCAAGGATGTTTCTGTTATCATCCCCCACTCTTGCTGAAGCATACTCAGCACATGATCCATGGAATGAAGCGGTTATCCGTACACGGAAATGCCCATACTGTTTCTTATAGAGGTTGTTCAAAAAGTCTGCTTTTGATTACGAAGGATGCCTAAAGCATCTCTACGTCGAATATGGGATTCAGCCGATATGTCCGTTGCTCACGTAGGTTTGCCTACGCTCCGCTACTCCAGCTCTAGCTTCATCCCATCTTCTCGGTACTGAAAAACACCCTTTTTGAACACGCAATTATAAGAGGTTGTTCAAAAAGTTCACTTTTAATTACGAAGGAGCCGATACCTATGCATACTGTCTGGAAAGGTGCTATCAGTTTTGGACTTGTACACGTGCCTGTCAAAATGTTCTCGGCTACCGAAGACAAAGACATCTCCATGCGTTACATTCACAAAGTCTGTGGTAGCCCGCTCGCCTATGTTCGCAAATGTCCTTCCTGTGAAGTTGAAGTGCAGTGGGAAGAGATTACCAAGGGGTACGAATATGAGAAGGGCAAATTTGTTCTGTTCGAAAAAGATGAATTGGAAGCGCTCAACGATTCTACTAGCAAAACCATCACGATTCTCGATTTCGTGGATCTAACTGAAATTGACCCGATTTATTTTCAAAAGACTTATTATCTATCTCCCGATCAGGCGGGAGGGAACGCTTATCAGCTATTAATGAACGCCATGCGAGATACAGGCAAGATCGGGATTGCCAAAATTTCGATCCGCTCCAAAAGCAGCCTAGCCGCTATTCGTGTCCTTGAGGATTGTCTCTCCATGGAGACGATATTCTATCCAGATGAGATCCGTCCCGTCTCACAAGTTCCCAATCTGCCCGAGGTACAGCAAGTCAACGAGAAGGAGCTGACCATGGCGAAGCTCTTGATTGATCAACTCTCTACCCCATTTGAGCCTAGCAAATACACGGATGATTACCGGGGGAAATTGCTGGATCTAATTAATCACAAGGTTGCGGGTGAAGAGATTAAGATCGCTCCTGCCAAACCGGAGGCTAATGTAATGGATCTAATGGCCGCCCTGCAGGCAAGTATCGAGGCTGTTAAGCCGATCCCAACTGATCCTGGTACATCAACAGCCAAGCCGAAGAAACGTGCACCGAAAAAAACGGCCGTTCAAGCTGTCGCCGGGGGCGAAAACGATACTGCTCCTGCGCCTGCGAAAAAGAGAAAAACGACTCCGAAGAAGACATAACTCATGAATTTTCAATAAGAACTCCATTAAATCCGGCGCTCCAGCCGGATTTATGTTTTAGTGGCAGCAAACTTAATTTGATTAAACCAAATGTCAAAATTGGCCTTCTGATTAGCTTTATACGAGTTCTCTTCCACCCAGAAACCATTTGACGAAAGTCAATTTATATTTTATATTAACTTATGAAAAGTAACTTATTTGCAATTTTAAAGTCATCTCTAGCTTTCAGTACATTTAATCGCAACACTCAATAGCAGTTTTCAATCCCAATCTTGATTAATATTAACTCTGAATTCTTACAAATACTTAATAGCTAAACACAAAATCATTTTCATTTCAGGAGGAATCAACATGACCCAACCTTATCAAATTCCCGCTACTACCCATCTAGGCGAAGTTAGTCTGAGAATCAGCAATCTGGAGCGCTCCATTCAATTCTATACGCAAGTGGTAGGTTTGAAACTGCTGGAACGGAAGGATTCTGTTGCAACGTTTACCGTAGATGGACAGCACTCGCTCTTGCGTCTTGAGGAAATTCCTAACGCTGTTACGATGCCTGAACGTTCGTCTGCTGGCTTGTACCATTTTGCAATCCTATTGCCTGATCGTAAGTCGCTTGGCCTGGCTCTGCGCAACCTCGCTGCTTCAGGTATTGAGATTGGGCAAGGGGATCATCTTGTAAGTGAGGCACTGTACATCTCTGATCCTGACCTTAATGGTATCGAAATTTATGTCGATCGTCCGCGGGACACATGGCGGCGCGATGCAGATAATAACTACATCATGGGAACTGATCCCGTCGATGTTCAAGGTTTGTTTGACCTATCTGCGAATGAAACTTGGGCAGGACTTCCGGTAGGCACTGTCATAGGTCATGTTCATTTCCACGTACGTAGTCTGGAAGAATCACGCCGCTTCTATCATGGTGTACTTGGTTTTGATATCGTCGGTAATTTCGCCAACATGTCAGCACTATTCATCTCTGCAGGTGGATACCACCATCATATCGGCCTCAATATCTGGGCAGGTTCAGGAGCACCTGTGAATCCTAGCGATGCTACAGGTATTGAATACTTTACGATTGTGTACTCCAGCGAGGCGGAACGCAATCAGGCTGTAGAGCAGCTACGTGAAGCCGGAGCGACATTAACACAACAAAATGATGTGTGGTTTACCGTCGATCCGCAGCAGATTCACATTCGTCTAACGGCAGAAAAATAAGTTTCACATTATGCTTTATTGACACTACACATTCTACAAATCCCGAACATACGGTACCCTCTCACGCCATGGAGGATCTGCCCGTTGTTCGGGATTTTTTATTGATGGTGTTCATGATGTTGAGATGCCGTCAGGCATTCTTCGTAATCAAAAGCGGACGTTTTGAACAACCTATTATAAAAATGGTACTTTTCGTGCATCCTATCCACATGCTCAAGATAATGAAGATACTCGAAGGAGATAACACATGATTGAGAAGGGAAGGTTGAACGTCAGGCAACTGGCCATCCTGCTATTCCTCTGTACGATTGGAGAACAGATCCTCGTATTCCCTGCCATGATAACTTCCTACGCACATGAAGACGCGTGGCTGTCAGCGATACTTGGCGTTGGGGGCGGCATGGGCGTATTAATCCTCTTTCTGGCCGCCTATAATCTTAATCCACGAATGAACCTGATTGAAAATACACTTCAAACTTTTGGTTCTTGGATCGGTGCTCTGTTCAGTTGTTTTTATTTGTTTTATTTTCTAATCAGTGCGTCTACCTTTATCCGGGAACTTGGCGATTTCATGACTACTCAGATCTTACCTTCATCGCCCATATGGGTGATCGATCTAATCTTTGTTGGTGCACTTGCATGGGGACTGATACAGGGGATAGCTTGCATAGGGAGAACTGCGGAGGTGTTCCTTCCTCTGGTTGTATTATTCCTCATCATTCTGCTTGTCTTACTGCTTCCTCAAGTGCAACTGAGCAACATCAAACCTGTTCTCTCCAACGGCATTTTAGATCCTTTGAAAGGTTTTGTCGCTGTACTAACCTATCCCTATTGTGAACTATGTATTTTTATGATGCTGCTTCCCTACACGAATCAAAAGCCCCATATGAAGAAGGATATTCTACTCACAGGTATGATTGGCGGATTAATGTTGACACTAACGTTGACCATGAGTTTGTTAGTCATGGGTTCTTTTCTAACACAGCATTACTGGTTTGCCTCGTTTATGCTGGCTCAGAAAATTAATATAGGCAACTTTCTACAGCGAATGGAAGCCTTTATCGCATGCGTATGGATTATCGCAGTTTTTTTCAAAGCCATTTTGTTTTTTTACGGCTTTATCTCAGGAATTGCCCATCTATTCCGATTGCCCAGCTACCGCTCACTCATCTTACCTAGCGCATTGATCATTTTTAGTATGTCTATCCTTATTTCGCCAAACGAAACCTACTATCTCAAAGTCGTCATTCCCTATTGGATCGACTGGGATCTTACGTGTGGAATTGCTCTTCCCTTGCTGCTTATTCTTATACATAAGCTCCGATTCCGTTCGTCAAAAATATAAGCATTGTTCGGCTGAACCCCATATCGGGCGCTGAGATGCCATCAGGCATCCTTCGTAATCAAAAGCGCACTGTTTTGAATAACTTCTTTTATTTGGAAAGGAGCCTATACATATGTTCACTCCAATCACCCCCTTTGAACCCATATCAAAACAAACTCTACCGACCGGATCGAATTGGATTGCCCAGGTCAAATGGGATGGTGTGCGTATGCTTGCTTATGAGGACGGTGAAGGGCTTAGGCTGATTAACCGAAGACAGCATGAACGAACATTGCAGTATCCAGAGCTTGCTCTGAGCCGCAATATTTGCTCCGCTCCGACTTACATTGTGGATGGTGAGATTATCGCCTTAGATCCCGACACTGGCAAACCTTCCTTTTATCATGTTTTGCGCCGGGATCGCATGAGTAAACCAGATGCAATCGCGCAAGCGGTTCATCAAATGCCGATAACGTATATGGTGTTTGATATTTTGTACTGTGATGGAAAATGGGTTACCGATCAGCCGCTTGTCCAGCGCCAGCAATTGCTCCATCAGGTGCTAACTCCATCCTCCCATGTGCAAGAGGTCACCAATATGTCCGATCCAGCCGCCCTATTGACTGTTATGAGACAGCATCAGATGGAAGGCATCGTCTGTAAGGATCTCTCCAGCACGTATGGAATCCGTGGTAAGGATTCACGCTGGCAGAAAGTGAAAATCATGCATGATCTCTATGCCATGATTGGGGGCGTTACTTTTCGTAGTGGCATTGTTAATGCAATAGCCGTTGGGGTGTATGATGGATCACGCTTTATTTATATCGGTCATGTTGGTACAGGCAAGCTAAACTCTGATACGTGGCGCAAGCTCACTACAGATATACAGCCTCTGATTCGTGAGACCAATCCGTTTCATAACATACCTGAACGAAGTGCAGAGACGACGTGGATCGAGCCACAGATCGGAGTCAAAGTGCAATACATGGAGCTGACTCATCACCGGACGTTGCGCCATCCAAGCATTCAGACATTTGCCGAAGTTACACGGGAGGATTGCCCAGCCAGTCAGCTTATGCATGAAGAGCCGTAGGAAGTGTAGCTCTATGTATATCATATCAACTAAACGTTCACACAGATAAGAGAAGACAAAATAACCTACCAATAATCCGTGAATACACATTTGACCGGGATAGGAGGCAGATCGGATGGCACATACAATCAAAGGAACGATTATGATTGACGGCATGGAGATTACGGTGACAAATCCCAATAAACCATTATGGCCTGAAGCCGGGGTAACAAAAGCCATCTATTTACAGAAGTTAGCAGCACTTGCACCTTATCTGCTCACATACACCAGCAATCGATTACTAACTACTATTCGTTATCCTCATGGTGTGGGCGGTGAATTTTTTTATCAAAAGAATGCCCCGAGCCTATTCCTGAATTTGTCCATACGGAGAATCACGAAGGTATTAATTATGTGGTGATGAATTCTCTGCCGGTATTACTCTGGCTTGGTAATCTGGCATCCCTTGAATTCCATCCTTCCCTTCATGCGGTCGGAAGTCATTTACCTTGCGAATGGATGATCGACCTTGATCCTTCTCAAGAGGACGAGCCACGAATCATGCAGGCTGCTCAGATCGTAGGGGAAACGCTCACGTCTCTTGGTCTTCGTTCTATTCCCAAAACCTCTGGTGCTACAGGTGTTCAGATCATTGTGCCCATCCGTCAGGGCGTTACCTTTGATGAACTGCGAGACATCGGCCACTTTGTAGGCAAATATGTTACACAGAAACACCCCAACCTGTTCACGCTAGAACGACTCAAAAAGGATCGCGGGGATCGTATTTATTTTGACTATCTTCAACACTATGGCGGGAAAACGCTGGCAGCCCCTTATACGCCGCGAGCTAAACCAGGCGGTACCGTCTCCACACCTCTCACCTGGGAGGAAGTCCGTAACGATGTGTCGGTCAAAGATTATCATCTGATGAACATCGTTGAACGGCTTGCACAGATGGGAGACCTGATTGCTGCTGTTGAACCTCAGCCGGTAGAGCTGATCATCCAACATCTCAAAAAGAAATAACCGACACCCTCAAACCAAGGATGTCGGCTATTGTTCTAACAACATGTGCATTACGTTCCAGCACTCGCTGTTTATTGTCATTCAGTTCAGCTATTAAACTCGCTAATGGATACCTTTTTTCTTGAAACGTCCGCCCTTCACATCATGTATATTACCAATCGCTACAAAGGCTTGTGGGTCCCAATCTTCTACGATTGATTTCAACTTGGCTTCTTCGAGACGAGTGATAACGACAAAAATAATTTTCTTCTCATCCCCACTGAATCCACCTTCTCCATCGAGAAAGGTTACACCACGTCCAAGACGGTCTGTTAACGCAGATCCGATATCCCGATACTTCTCACTGATAATCCATACGGATTTGGATTGATCCAATCCTTCGTTGACAATATCGATCATCTTCATCGCAATATAATAAGCAATCATGCTGTACAGTGCATTTGGCCAGCCAAATACAAATCCTGCACCAGCGAAAATAAATACGTTAATGAACAATACGATCTGTCCTACCGATAATGGTGACTTCTCGCTTAGCAAAATAGCAACGATCTCGGTTCCATCAAGTGATCCACCCGAACGAATAACCAGACCAACACCTACCCCTAGAATCAATCCGCCAAATACTGCTCCGAGCAGCGGCTCTCCTGGCGTCAATGCGGGCACTTTGTGCAATAATGACGTCCCAATGGACATCACTACGATCCCAAGCAGCGTAGATAACGCAAACGTTTTACCAATTTGTTTGTAACCTAGAATAAGAAAAGGCAAGTTGAGCAAGGTCAGGAATATCCCGAGTGGCAGATGCGTGAGCTCTGACACCATAATCGAGATCCCTGTAATCCCGCCATCGATAACGCCATTTGGCACGAGAAATACTTCAAGTGATACAGCCATAAGTGCAGCACCAACGAGTATCATTAGAATGCGTTGCAGAAGCTTCAATGTAAACACCGAGCTTTTGACGCCGCGGTCGGCTGCCTTAGATGTTAATTCTTTTACTGTTACATTAGACATGGTATCCCCCCGTTAAATCAGTTTGTGAATCCATTTTATATATCATTTAAGCACACGCACCTAAAGGCGATATAAAATGGATTCAAGATCGTCTGCATTCCGGTTCACCCTTCCAAAAGAGAGCAAAAGGGAGCCTGTTTTCCCGCAGACTCCCCTCCTTCGCCAAGACATGATTTATATATCTATTATATCATAAAAGATCAAATTTGAGCAAAATAGTTAGCAAAAAGAAGATAAATTCACAAAAAGTGAACTTATCTTCAGAAATCGGGCTAAAAACGGCTAAAGAAGCGGTGAAAGCATCCGAGAAAGCATTTCTGCCCCTTTTTGCCACTGTGATCTCTGCTGAAAAACCTTTACGTCGATTGTGCTGCAAACGTGCAGGTCACGTTCAAAATCTTGGATTAAATGATCCATAGCCGAAGCCTCGAACAACACGGCAGTCAATTCAAAGTTATAAAAGAAGCTCCGCATATCCATGTTTGCCGTGCCTACAGTTGCAAGCAGATCATCCACGATCATAACTTTGGCATGCACGAAGCCCTTCCGATATTGATAAAACTTCACACCTGCACGTAGCAGCTCCTCGACATAAGACAGAGAGGCCAGATGCACAAGCCGAGAATCCGATTGATATGGAATGATAATTTTCACATCCACCCCACTAACGGCTGCTGTCTTAAGTGCCTCATACAATGCAGGGTCAGGGATAAAGTAAGGAGTCGTAATATAGATTCGTTTACAAGCTACCGATATAGCACCAAAACACATCTCCTGAATCGCATCCCAGTCCTGATCCGGACCGCTGCCTAGAATCTGAATGCGTTCATCACCACTACATATATGCGGAGGGAATAGCTCTGTTAACTGCGGCTCTGTAATCTGCTCACCGGAAGCAAGCTTCCAATCGTTGAGAAATGTATTTTGCAGAAAATAGACGGCATCTCCTTCAATCTGCACATGGGTATCACGCCAAAATCCAACCTCTGGATATTGACCTAAGTAATCATCACCAACATTGATTCCGCCCACAAAGCCAATCCGTCCATCCACCACCACTATTTTGCGATGATTGCGATAGTTGACCCGGCGATCAATCGTAGCAATGAGCGGTGGAAGAAAATAATGAAACTCCACACCAGCTTCCTGAAGATTGCGGATAAAATTCCAGCTCATCTTGTGACTTCCGAGCCCATCACAGATAAAGCGAACCTTCACGCCTTCTTGCGCTTTACGGATCATCACATCTTGAAACTTCGTACCAATTACATCATCACGGAAAATATAAAATTCGACATGTAGGTGATGCTTAGCTTGTTCCATCTCTTTCAGCATTGCGGCAAATGCCTCTTCACCATTCGTTAGCACTTGGCTTCGATTGCAGCCTGTTATCGGACTTTCAGATAGATGAGATAATAAATTGAATAACCGATGCTGATGCTTAAAACGGTCATCCTTCATCTGCTGTGCATCCTCGATGATATGAGCTTGC
Source organism: Paenibacillus sp. DCT19 (assembly GCF_003268635.1). Classification (NCBI taxonomy): domain Bacteria; kingdom Bacillati; phylum Bacillota; class Bacilli; order Caryophanales; family Paenibacillaceae; genus Paenibacillus; species Paenibacillus sp. DCT19. The sequence continues at coordinate 1,510,017 of NZ_CP029639.1, read as the reverse complement.
TGCCATATCGTTTCTTTAATCTCACGAAAAATGCGTGAGCCTCCTTTACGGAGCTTTTTACGTTTATTGTAATCCTGAGCGACGAAATAATAGACAACGAAACCGATCAGGGGAACGCAAAACAAAATAAATAACCAGGCTACAGCCTTCGCCGGATTACGGAATTCCAGCAACAAAATGGTGCCTGCTTGAAAAATAAAAATAAGCAATATGATAAGCAGCCAGAACATTCAACTTCCCCCTCAGTGACAAAAACATCTTCCCGTTACACGTTCACTCCATCATCTTTGACGATTAAGCGAGTAACTAATCATAGATACCCAATGTTGACCCTAATCGTAACGTTTTGCATAGATAAAACTTTACATACGCACACTAACACTAGGACTGAAACTGAAAACAGCGTGTATATTATGACAGTGATAGGTTAAACATATCCATTCAATATACTGAGAAATGGCGGTGCAGCGCCATTCACAGCGTTTTCAGTTCCAAATACTTCCTCTGTATATAAGCTAAAGGTGGTCTTCTTACGTAAAATTAGATATAATAATCGTTAAAAACTTATTACTTAAAGGAGAAGAATAGTGTAATGGACAGTGACGGGTATGCGTTAAAATTATTTATGATTGCGTTTTTGATAGGATTATCAGCGTTCTTTGTGGCGGTGGAATTCGCCTTGGTGCGGGTACGTCCAAGCCGGATTGATCAAATGGTTGCCGAAGGGAACAAGCGTGCCTTAGCGGTGAAACAAGCAGTGGCTAATCTGGATGGATACTTGTCCGCCTGTCAGCTCGGCATTACAATCACCTCCCTGGGACTTGGTTGGCTCGGTGAACCAACCGTAGAGAAGCTGCTACATCCATTATTCGAAAGCTTGCAATTGCCTGAGGCGCTATCATCTTTCTTATCGTTTATTATCGCATTTATTGCCATTACATACTTGCATGTGGTAGTCGGCGAGCTTGCACCCAAAACGATTGCGATCCGCAAAGCCGAAACGGTTGCGCTGCTAACGTCAACACCGATCATCTGGTTTAACCGAATTATGTATCCATTTATCTGGTTATTGAACGGCTCTGCCAATCAGCTAGTTAAATTGTTCGGTATTAAACCCGCTTCTGAGCATGAAGACGCACACTCGGAGGAAGAGTTACAGATTATCATTAACGAAAGTTTCGAGAGTGGTAAGATCAATCAAGCGGAATTCGGATATGTAAGCCGAATCTTTGCCTTTGATGAAATGTTAGCTAAAGAAATTATGGTACCTCGGACTGATATGGTCTGCCTTTATCTAAATAAATCGAATCAAGAAAATCTGGATATTATTCGTGAAGAGCAATATACTCGTTTTCCTGTAGTGAATGAGAGTAAAGACGATATCATCGGAATCATTAACACCAAGCAATTTTTCTTAGAGTTGTATGGTAATGATGAGCCTGTTGACCTATCCTCCCTCATCCAGCCCGTATCGGCTGTCCATGAGACAACACCTGTCAAAGACTTGCTGAAGAAAATGCAAAAGGATGGCGTACATATCGCCGTATTGGTCGATGAGTATGGTGGGACTTCAGGGATTGTTACCATTGAGGATGTGCTTGAGCAGATCGTTGGCGAGATTCGGGATGAGTTCGATGCGGATGAAGTCGAAGACATTCAGATCATCAATGAACAATATGTCATTATGGATGGTAAAGTATCGTTGTCCAAAGTAAACGATATGTTCTTATCCAACCTCGATGCGGATGAATGGGATACCATTGGTGGTTGGTTATACAGCCATCGTCCAGAGATGAACGAACAGGAAGAATATGAATTCGAGAATCTCACCTTTGTCCTATTGGAAAAAGATAAAAACCGCTTCTATAAAGTTGCTGTCGTTCCGAAGGAACCTCTCGTCATGTCAGACTATACCGATGAAAACGAGAAAGAATCCTAGTTCAGCTGAATAAGCAACTTAACATATAACATGGAGAAGCACTTGCCTACATTGGCAAGTGCTTTTTGATATTTATTTCATTCTGATCCTAATACCCACTTCGCAATATCATCAATAATATCCTGTGAGACATTGGATGGCTGAGTGTACTCTGTGCCAATCGAAATTCCGTCATAGCTTGATAAAATATGATTTACCTTTGGATAGCTTTTGTACGTTACATTGGTATGACTTTGCAGAGCCGATTTCCAGTCCTGGAATTGCTTCATAGACACTTGCACATCATTTTCCCCTTGCATAATTAACATAGGGGTATTTTGTGTTTTTGCTAATACGGAAGGCACATAATCCCTTTGCTCATACCACCAATAAGCAGCCCCAAGCGGGAATGAGTCAGGCAGATGATCTACAGAATATTTAGGGTCTTTCACGATGGCAGCAGCATTTTTGTAAAAATCAGCTTGGAGCTTGATATTCTGCATGTCTAAACCAAGTTGTTTCACCCGATCTACCAATTCGTCCTGCTGCTCGGTGAGCGCATCTACAAAGCTACTACTTGGCGCGGCAAGCAGGATTGCGCCTGCAATGTCATCTTGTTTATCCTCTTCAATGATGAGCGGCATTACGAACCCGCCTTGGCTATGTCCGGCCACATAAATCGCTGTAGAATCAATCTGTGGATTCTTTTGGAGAAGTTGGATTGCATCTGCTACTTGATCTACACTTTCCTGCTTCAATGTGAACTTCGGCTGCGATGCAACCTTATAGGTATGTTCATAAGTAACCTTGTCATATCTTAATACGGCAATTCCTTGTGAAGCTAACCCTACGGCAAGATCGCGGAATGGCTTCGCACCACCGATAGCAGCGTCTTGATTGCTAGACCCAGAACCATGTACAAGAATGACAACGGGGAAAGCACCCTCACCCTTAGGTAAGGTAAGTGTTCCCGGTAGGGCTAATTCACCCTGACCAATCGTAATTGCTTGTTCTGTATAGGCAGAGGGCTCATCATAGCTTGGTGTTTGGTAAACATCTGGCGTAGCAGCCGCAATGTGTAAGTCATCTACAAGTCCGTTAGGATTCATTCTAACTGTAATGCTTAAACTAGTAAGCTCGGTCTTAAACGTATATGTTACATTACGATGCACCGTATTGTTTTCTACACGTTTAGTTAGGGGCTTACTTGTAATTTTGCCATTCTGCCCTTCTAATGATGCCCATAGCTGACTCAATAACGCGGGTGATAACACTCCACTCATAGAGGTATGAACATACTTAGCTGCCTCCTCACCCTTCCCCTCGCTCACAAGTGCCATAAACATATCCTCAGGTGCTTCCTTCAATGCTTCTGTAAGAAAAGCTACATCGATTAAGCTAACCCCTTTAATTAATTGAACAGGATGATTTAAGGACACTGCCTGCCCATTCACCATTGCCTGCTGCTCTCCTACTTTAACGACAATTGTAATTTCATTTTTGGTGATCGTGATATCCCCTGTTTTTTGTTGCCAGGATACCTCTGCACCATTCTTTTCGGCCATTTCACGGATTGGAACCAGCGATTCGACTTCATTAGACTCTTGTGTAGCTGCCGAGATTGATGCTACTGGTAGGATGAGACATGCGGAAATAAGGGAAATAAGTTGTTTTTTCCAATGGTTCACGATAAGAACTCCTCCTCATAATTTATTTATAAGTACATAGATGAGCATCTATTGGCTCATAACTATGCTTACAACAACAATAGCAATGATGAATAAGAACAGAACCCAAGCTGTTGGACGAGCGAAGTTAATCGTCCATCCTATTCCATATCTTTTCTCTACAGTAAAAGAAGGATCATTGGGGTTAAAATATAGGAAGCCAAGCTTCCAATATTGGTCGTCATTCACAGGCTGCTCCTTGGATCGTTTGTTATCCTCTTGATGATTACGAATGTTCCCACCGCCTTGTCTGCCTGTTAGAGACAGCAATACAGCGCCTAAAATAATCACCACAGGGATGATGAGGGTAACCGCTAACAACAAGTTCTGATTAGGGACAAACATGTTGATCTGGATGAAGGCAAATAAAATGGTAAGAAGTAACCCTGTTATGATCGAAAATAGAGACCATTTACGGCGGAATTGAATATTTTTAGCAGCAAACTGTGCAGGATCGGACGAAGCAAGCTGTTGCTTGCTTGTTTTAATACTCCAGTTCACAAACATCATGAGCGCAATCATCCCAAACTGTATGAGATTAATAGCCAGTACGGATAAGTAGGTTTTGGGAACACTTGAAGTGACATTGCCTTGAAAATCGTATTTCATTGGTATCATGCCAGGTAATGCCTCGTAATTCAGCAACGAAATGATAGCAATAGCTGCAACAATAGCAATGTGAATGGTAAACCAATAGTTGGAATAGGTAAGCTTATTTTGGCGGAAGGTGGTATCAATTCTTACTTTTTGAGGTGACGTTCCAGTTGGCAGCGTTGCCTTTATCTTTTTCATCCTGAAATGAAATGACAAACTTAGTGCTGCCCCGTACACAATGAACATGATTGTACCAACACCAGTGATCATCGCAGTAGACTCTTCATTTGCAGATGGTAGTAGATACAGACAGACCAGCATAATAACTCCATATCCAATCAAACTTAATGTAGCAAAAGTACGCCGTAGCTTGCGCAAGATTGGCGTGTAATAGTTATACTCACTTACCGTAACCCCGAAGCTAACGGTCTCTCTTGTCAAATATGGTGTAAAGGAGAGAACGACGGCTAATGGAGCAAAGATCAAAATCATCGGTAATAAGATAAATAGTTGCATACCCAACACTCCTCTAAGTCATTTATTCTTCGTTGCGACCCTCTTTTACATCATCATAGATTTTGGCTAGCACCTCTAATAGCTGTTCCATACTCATACTTCGGCAGATGGCTTCGGCAATAATCGGTCTTAATTCACTATGTTGCTTATTCAGAAATTCATCCGTTAAATCAGGCATTCCATTAGGGTTTACTACAACTCCCTTTTGTCTATGTACTTGAATGTACCCGTCTTGCTTGAGTAACGTATACGCCTTATTGACGGTATGAAGATTAACACCGATATCTGCTGCCAAATTCCGAACTGAAGGTAGAGCCTCACCTAGCTGCAACTCCCCACTAGCAATCCCTTCGATAATCTGATTAACCAGTTGTGTATAAATGGGGAGTTCAGACTGCATATCAAGTTGAATAATCAAGAGTTCACCTTCTTTTTAATATCTGTTATATACCAAGTATAACAGATAGAACAAGAATGAGTAAAGGGCATTGAAATAAAATTCAAATTAAACAACATGCTTTATTCATTCTGAGACACGTCAAATAAGCCGCATATACATCGTAAAGGGCAGCTACATGACCCTTCACAACATATATGCGGCTTACTCAGATGAACTCTTCGCTCACTCCACAGGCTCTGTCTTATCTTCCACAATCCGATAATGAATTTTACGAACAATAATCTTAAGAATCATGTATAACGGAATAACGATAATCATCCCGAGAATATTCCCCAAGTCTGCACCTACAAGAAGCAGTATAACTGTCGTTAGCGGATGAATATCCAACTTCTTCCCATACACATACGGGGAGACGAGATTATCCTGTATTTGCTGTGCAATAACAATAATAACCAGCGACCAGATCGCCATGGATGGTGATTCAATAAAACCAACGATGACAACCGGAATAGCTGCCAGAATTGCACCAACATACGGGATAAAGTTCAAAATGATGGATACCATGGTCAGTAACAGTGCGTAAGGCAAACCTAAGATAAGGAACCCGATATACATCAGAATACCAAGTGCCACGTTCACAATGACACGCCCCACAATATAATTACTTAATGCATCATCAATCTCATGAACTGTCTCTTCCCCGTCCTTACGGTAATGTCTTGGCAATAACAACGTCAGATTCGTGCCAAACTTACTGCCCTCTTTGAGCATGTAATACAGCATGATGGGAAACGTTGCGAGAATAATGACGAGATTGGATACAACCGAGAATAATCCAGCGACATAATCACTGACTTGAGTTATCCCTTGACTTAAGAAATCAGACAAACGTGAGACCAGATCGGAATCTTCAGGCAGATACCTGGAAAGGAAACCATTCTGCTCTAGTTCCGTGAGCTGATTGGTGAGTGAACTAATCAAGTCTGGTGTGTTCTCAATGAAATTCCACAGCTGCTCTCGCAGAGACGGCCAGACTAAGACGCTGAAGCCTGCAAGAATCAGAGCAATCACTACATAGATAATGATGACGGACAGCGCTCGATTCATTTTGTGCCGCTCCATATAATCGACGAGTGGACGCAGCAGATAATAGAAAAATCCTGCAATCAGTAATGGAATAATGATGATATGAATCAATGAGGTTAGCGGACGGAAAATAAAGTTTACTTTATCCCCAAATACACGATGAGCAGCAGCAAAATAATGGCTGTGCATATGCGATAAAACTTGTTGTTTACCAAGAAACGTAATCCCTCCATGCGCTGCTCTGCCAAATGCGACTGCGGCGAAATATGTAATAAAATTACAACCTGTTGACTACAGCATAGACAAATTCTCAACTTCCAAGCCATGTCTGTTGTAACATATGTACCCTGAAATACAGCTTTTGCCACAGTCCAGCTTCGTTTAAGAGAGAACAAAGAGTTTCTAGGGCGTGTCTGAAAACTCCGAAGGACGCAGATTTTGCCGAATTTTAGTTCCAAGCAAGGAAGTTTTCCGCAGGCGTGCCGGGGCACGTCAAGGGAAAGTGACGCAGCAGGGAGCGAAAAGGCGGTAAAAGATGCACTTCAGCGAGTTTTAAGACACGTCCTAATCCAACTCCCTGCTGAATAAAGAAAAAAAAGAAGCAGGCGATTAGCCTGCTACATCTCTTCTGCTGAATACAACCCACGATATAACCATGAATATGACATAGTATGCAGCCAGCACTGCAATGGAAAAACCAAGAGTCATGCCCTCTGGAACGCCTCCGCCGATCATATCAAAGACAGATCCTGAGTTCATGTATCTACTAAGATCCATGTTATTGAACAGAACATACTTCGCCCATTCATAACGCGTTGGATTGAAAATCAATGTAAAGATATTTTGTGTAAACATAATAAATAGCGATAACCCAATCGCCAGCGCTCCTGAACGAAAGACAGAGGACACCATGAAGGCAATTGCTAGTGTAATAAACAAGTCAACGTACATATAGCCCCATAATGTAAATGTCTGTCCTGTGTTTCTGGTCTCAAGATCCGTTGTGAACAGCACAGAAGACATGCCCCAGGCCAGAAGAATCACAACGAGCGTACTCAAAATGCTGAATCCAATGACCGTCAAATATTTGGACAATAAAATTTTGCTCCGCGACCATGGGCGAATTAGCAACAGCTTGATCGTTCCCCAGGTAAACTCACCTGCTACCGCTTCAGCAGCTATGACCACACAGAAGATGGTATTTAGAAAAAATACGATCTGAACGGTTGTATAGGCCGCTTCCAAGGCAGGCATATCGCTTGCCCCCAAGCCTTCTCTTAACAACAATGGCAGCAATAGCGCACTCAAAGCCAAAATGGAGAGCATAATCCAGGTTCGTGCACGACGGAATATTTTCATATTTTCATTCAATAACAGATTGCCGAAACTAACCAATACCTCCGCCCCCAGTCATTTGCAAAAATTGATCTTCTAAGGTATGGGTAACGTTACGGATACCATAAACCTGAAACCCTTCATTTACTAATCTGGCGTTCAGCTCTGGAATCTGTTCCCGAGATACGCTAACAACGATGTTACTGCCCTGAATAGTAGCTCCTGGAATGAGTTCAGCGGCACGCTGTGCATCATTAACCTCGAAGGCCACTTCGATCAGAGCATCCGCTCCCGCTTCTTGTCTCAGATTTCGCACATCGATCAGCTTACCGTTCTGAATAATGGCCACCGTATCACACATAAGCTCCATCTCTGATAATAAGTGGCTGGATACAAACACGGTAATTCCTTCTTCTCGCGTGAGCTGACGTAGATAATCTCTCAGTTCCCGAATCCCTTGTGGATCTAATCCGTTCGTAGGTTCATCCAATACGAGCAGCTTCGGTTTATGTAATATGGCTTGGGCGACCCCTAAGCGTTGACGCATTCCAAGCGAGTACGTCTTCACCTTATCGTGAATCCGTGCGGTGAGCCCAACCCGCTCAATGGTCTCCGCTATGCGCTCCTTCGTAATACCGGGTGACATGCGGGCAAAATGGACAAGATTCTGATACCCTGTGAGGAATTTGTACATTTCAGGATTCTCTACAATCGCACCAACCTCTGCGATAGCCTTCTCAAACTCCGTTTTCACACTATGCCCGGAGATCAAGATATCTCCCTTACTAATCGACATAAGTCCAACCATCATTCGGATTGTCGTTGTTTTACCTGCCCCGTTTGGTCCTAAAAAACCAAAAACCTGCCCCGGAGAAATATCCAGAGTCAGGTCGCTGACCAACGATCGGGAAGAGATAATTTTACTGACGCCCTGAAGACGGACGACTGGTTCATTCTGCATTCCAATCCCTCCCTCATCGACGGGCTTACCATTCATGCCCGTTTCTCATATGAATTCAGTGTATCATAATCTTTAGTATATTGTCCTGTAAACTGGGCATTCTCCTGTCGCTTGGTCTGAACCTGACATGTTGCGCAGCATCCTAGCGGCATCTCACTTCGATAAAAACCCGTTCGAAATACGTGATTGCTACCGCAACTCTCTCCCTGTGCTTGGTCAGAGTTACTAGCAACCGACACAATCCTCCCACAACTGACACAAAAAAAGCGACTTGATTCGATCACTGAATTCATTCCCCTCACAAGGAGCACTGAGATCCCTGTTATTTGTCGTTAGATGCTGAGAATTGATACATTTTGTATCTAATTCGTAATTTACTTGACACCGGAACTATTGTCAAGAGTTTATCGACTATAAAAAGAAAAAAACACAAAAAAAGCTCTACAAATGCGACAAAAGTCTCGCATTCATAGAGCTTATTTAAGGACTAGCGATACAATTCGGTTCATACTATGGGCATATACTAATTTGAACATTTAACATCATCTATTCACTGTGCTCCTGCCGCTGAGGCTCACCACCCGGCGGATAATACCAGAGCAATACCCATTCCTTCCCATCTTGGACGACATAACAGGTTTGAACCATATCGATTACACCAAATGTACTTTTATACTTCATCGTTACATTCATTTTGTACGCCTCTGAGAATGCATCCATGCCATCAATGATGTTGACATCAAACTCACGCTCAGGCTTCTCGATCTCCAACCCAAAGGTTTCTACACCAAAATGCTGCATAAAAATATGGGCTTTGGATTGTACATATGTGCTCTTAGGAAACCTCTCCTTCATAAGCGGGTGAAACAGCTCCCATGAGCTTCCAAAATCCCCTGTTTGCTCAAATCGATAAAATTCAACTACGACCGCTGCCGCTGTATCAGGATCACTGGCACGGAATAGATGCGGAACTGTTCTTATGATAAGCCATAACAACAGAAGTACAATGATGATAAAACCAATTTTTTTGAACAATTCGTTCCGATTTCTTCTTCGCAGCATACCTGTCCCTCCCTGTCCTCCTTCCATATCTATGATGGAGGACAAACAAGTAGAAGTTGCTACAATAACATCTGATTTCCTGGGAAATTGCGTTCCTACCGCTCAGAACGCTTACGTATACGCCTTGATCTTAATTTCCGATAGAGCGCTACGCTTGCGATCCATAACATCACACCGCAGAAACCACCAATCAGATCCACGCCCACATCTCGAATAGAAGCTGTCCGGCTCGGATTGAAATGCTGAATGTATTCATCCACTGCGGCAATGACAGTAACCACAACCAGTGCAATCCCAACACTGGTTATGGTTCTTTTTCTTAGATAACGCATCCCGCAGTAAACAAGTACACCCAGTACGGCATACACGAATACATGCGCACTTTTGCGGAATACAAACTCGGCAAAGTCTAAGGGTCGTTGATTGAGCGAATAATGATGCTCGCCATAGGTGAACTGGATATCAGGCAATGTTAACAGCCATTGAATGTTCCCAGACCATTGATGCAGCCACGGCTGAATCGTCTGCTCCTGATACGACTGCGCCGACATTGACCAGATGAACAAAATCCATGAGACGATTATAAGCGCGGTAAGCACGTATCCCCATTTCCTACGCTTATGATGATGTCGCCTCCGCCGTGAACCCTCCTCTACTAATATTGTAATCACCACTTTCATCTCTCTTTCTAACGTTCACCAAACTCAGTACAGATTTATGGAGCGAATGAGCCTGTAAATAAACCTCTACCGTTCGTGCCTACATAGACCTTTCCATACGTCTGGCGATCCGCTTTCAGCACCTGAGGTTGATTTCCAAGGCCCATTCCGGTAGCTGGTGAAATGTTCTGCCAGGTCCGTCCCATATTATCGGAACGGTAGAATCCTTTTACATTATTGACGGTTCCATAGACAAACACTGCCGGATTAAGCGTACCGGGTTTGCCTTTGCCAAAAGCAAATAATTCAGACGACTGCACATTAGGTAACTTGGTAAATGTCGTTCCAGAGCTACTAGAAGCATACAAGCCTGCATCTCCCAGGCTAACCCACACGACATTCCCTAGCCCAGGTGCAGCCTCCACCGTAATTTTCCCACCACTCGGCAATTGCTTGGAGTTGGCTTTGTACCAATTCGCCCCACCGTTGGTCGTTCGGTAAATATGACCCGCGGAATACATATAAAACTTATTTCCGTTGATTCGATCCCCGGCAAGCCTCTCATTATACGTAAATATCGAATCTGCATCATTCTCATTGGACGGAAGCCCGCTCATGCTCTGCCAGCTTACTCCCTTATTTGTGCTCCTCACGGCTTTACCGGTTTGCGGCAAATAAATGATGAGGTTCGGATTGGTGGCAGAGTATGCGACACGCCCCAATTTGGAGCCATTCGGTACATTCACAGCAGTAGCCGTCTGACCATTATCGGATGAAATATACAGTCTGGTGATGGTTCCATACCAATCGTTACTGCCCAAGAAAATCATCTTGTTCGGGTCGGCTTCGTGATAGTCGATACTGACCACTTCTTTCATGCCATCAAGCTGCAGCTTTCTGATTGGGGGACTATACACATCCGAATGGGCAAATCCAGTCTGGTCTGCGACACCACTAAAGAAAGCGATTCCTTGTGGTGGTGCTGAACCAGCTAATGCCACAAGCTCCTCATGCCCATCTGTAATGGCATCCCATTGCGTATTCTGTGCCGTAATATCATCTGTCTTGTATACACCTGACCAATCGGAAACGTATACTCTGCCAGGATGATGCGGATCAAATACAACACTTGCTGTTGCGGAAAAGAACATGTTCGATGTCCACCATGACGGTCTGTCGTTCAACGTTTTGTTTACATTAACCCAGGTCTGCCCCCATTGGTGGAACGGTACAACGGCAGATTACTGCCACCTGTTCGAACAGCAGCTAAGATATGATTTTCGTTCGAAGGGTCTACACTGATCCCATAATAGGATGAATAGGCTGAACTCGGGGTGATATTGGTCCACTGTCTGCCGTTGTATTTAAAGACACCTCTGTTATCTGTAGTTGCATACAAAATCCCACTTTTGGAAACGGTCATCCGCGCTACGCTATCTGGACTGTTCCGTATAAGTTCCCAGGCCACTTCCCCATTACTTCGTTTCATTTTGGAGAAAATGCCTACGCCCCTTATTCCTGCATACACGATTTGCTCATGCTTCGCTAATGGATTAACGCCATAGGCCACGCTGCGAATTCCCTGTCCTGCAATACCATAAGGCACTTCTCGTACGTGACTCCAGGTGCTTCCTCCGTTATTGGATACATATAAACCATTGTATCTCGTACCCACGTGCAGAAAGCTTGAGCTTGTTGGATTAACTGCAATATTCTCACCCATGGCTCTATGAATATTACCATTGGAGACATTACGCAAATTCAATCCCGTTCGTGTCCACGTTGCACCCCGGTCTGTCGATTTCAGCACATCACTAGGACTTCCATTCGCATACTTCCCGGCAGCAACATAGACGATATCCGGATTCTGATGATCCAATGCAATTCCATCTATGCCATACAGATTGCTTTCATTCGATTCGACATGATCCAATAACGGAATCCATCTGTTATTCGCCGGATCAAGTCGATATACGCCCCCAATGTCTGTACGAGCATAGATTAAGTCAGGCTCGGTAGGGTGAATAACAATCCCTGTAATGTAACCTCCACCGCCAACGGGGATCGAATTCCATTGATAACTTTCAGCAGACTGAACTACATTTGTCGTGGTTGGAATCATAAGTGTGTACATTAATACTACGATCAGTGCTAATTTAGGCAGTCTGAACCTTCGCATGTGGTTCACCCCCATTTCCATTTACCCGGAGTGTTCTTTGATCAGCTGATGTATACGATCCTTTTCAGACTGTTCCACCATATAGTAATATACTCCGTCTATTTTTTTACCTGTGCCCTTAATTTCAACCGATTCGACATGCTCCAGAACGTTACGATATTTGGTGAGCATGGACTTCATCTCATCAAATGAAACATCTGTTTTGACATGCTCGCTCACTTCTCCAAGAAGTGATTCCAACTGAAATACCGTGGAGACTTGCACCGTGCTTTTCAACACCTGCTTAATAATTTCCCGTTGCCGGTCATTACGTCCCAGGTCACCCTTCGGGTCATCATAACGCATACGAGAGAAACCTAATGCGCTCGCACCATCCAGGTGAATCGTACCTTTGTCGAATTGGTAACCCTCATATTCAAAAGCAAATGGATTCTCCACATCTACACCACCAACCAAATCAATGACTCGCGCAAACCCTTCCATGTCCACCTTCAAGTAATAGTCCATCGGTACACCGAGAAATTGCTCGACGGTCTGCACAGACATATTTACCCCGCCAAAAGCATAGGCATGGTTGATTTTGTCCTCGGTTCCACGCCCCACGATGCTCGTGCGAGTATCGCGGGGAATATTAAACATGAGTACGGATTTTTCAGCTGGATTGACACTGAGCACAATCATGGTGTCAGAGCGTCCACGATCATTGGCACGTGTATCAACACCTAGAATAAGGGCATTAAACGGTTCCTCGTTCTCCAGATCAATGGGAAATCTGCCGCCTCCCCTGTTATCTACGATAGATACCTCTTTGACCGGTTCCCGGGGCTCATAGATGTCGTTTGCAGCCGATTTAACGTTAAGATACAGATAGACTGCATAACCGAGCACAATCGCTATCATGAGAAACACAATTGCTAACGAAATCTGGATTCCCCGTTTGAGTTTCATGTTCATGCCTCCGGTCACAGAACTGCGGTTTTTCTACCATCGATATTGGTTAAGCCAGGACGTCCAACGGAGTAATATTGAAAAGGTGTACCCTTGATCTGAACTTCTTCATAGATGTTTCTTCCATCGATGAGAATCGGTTGATCCATATGCGCAGCTAGTTCAGTCAGATCAACCTCCATGAATTCCTTCCATTCGGTCAGGACACAGAGTGCGTGTGCATCACGAGCAGCCTCCATCGCACTTGAAGCCCATGTGATTGCTGGTGAATCAACCTCCTTCCGGAAATTCTCTGTAGCGATAGGGTCATAAGCTTTCACCGTTGCTCCCTGTTCTAGCAGGCGCTGAATAATCTCAATCGCTGGTGCATCCCGTACATCATCCGTATCCGGTTTGAAGGCGAGGCCCCACACCGCAATCTGTTTGCCATCCAGTACATCCAATGCCTCTTCTAGTTTACGAATGACGTTAAAACGCTGATCCTTATTCACTTCGACTACCGATTTCAACAATTTAAAGTCATAATCGACATTGCCCGCAATTTGAATCAGCGCTTGTGTATCTTTAGGGAAGCATGAGCCACCATAACCAATGCCTGCTTTCAGGAAGGAAGAGCCGATCCGCTTGTCATACCCCATACCTTCAGCTACTCGACCAACGTCTGCCCCACCTTCTCACAGATATTTGAAATTTCATTGATGAAGGATATTTTGGTTGCCAGAAAGGCATTGGATGCATACTTAATCATCTCCGCGGAGCGGATATCCGTCGTAATGATCTGATCCGTCAAAGGCTGATGCAACTCCTTAAGCGTCGCCACAGCGCGCTCACTGGCTGTTCCAATGACAATGCGATCCGGGTATAGCGTATCCTTAACGGCCGTGCCCTCACGCAAGAATTCAGGAACCGATGCCATATCAAAAGGATGCTGGGTCAAACTGCTAATCCATTCCTGGATTCGGTCGTTTGTTCCGACAGGAACCGTGCTTTTAGTCATAATTATTTTGTAACTATCAATATGAGAACCAATTTGTTTGGCAACGAGTTCAACATAACTCAGGTTGGCTTCACCATTAGGCAAGGAAGGTGTACCTACAGCGATAATAATGATGTCTGAGCGGTTGATTGCCTCACCGATCTCTTCGGTGAATGATAATCTGCCCGCTTTCATGTTAGCATTCATTAATTCTTTCAGTCCCGGCTCATAGATGGGCACATTGCCTTCTCTAAGCAGCGCAACTTTATCCGGATTATTATCTACACAGATGACGTTGTTCCCAATTTCAGAGAAGCACACACCCGAAACCAAACCCACATACCCCGTACCAATCACAGTAATATTCATCGCCATATCCCCCATCTTCCTAAATAGTTGTTAGGCATGCTTAACATACGTTTTCACGATGTCCTGCCACTGTGTAGCCACTCGAACAATGTCTTCCTCGATCAATTGGCTACCGATCTGAACCTCGATAATCTCCAGCTCCGAGAAAGCTTTGACGGAGTGCAGCATTCCTCGATCAATAATGACCGTATCCCCCTGACGGATCATTCGACTCACACCGTCCAGAATGAGTTCGCCTGTTCCAGATACCACTGTCCATACTTCATTGCGCAGTCGGTGATATTGATAACTCAGATTGCGCTCAGGACTGATGCAGATGCGTTTGGTTAAGACCTCGTCACCGCCTTCATTCCTTGTATAATCAAGCACGCGGTAACAGCCCCATCTACGTTCCTCATACATTGGGCGCTGATCCTCATGCTTCACGATTTCCTTAATCCGCGGACTTGCATCCTTGTCACTGACTAAAATGCCATCCGGGCTGACCGCGACCACAATGTCGGAAAGACCGAGGATAGCCACCGGAATATTCAATTCATTGATGAGATGGGTATTGGTTGAATCTGCAGTAATCCATCCCTTGCCCACAATTGGAGCATTCATCTCCTCTGTGAGCGTGTTCCATGTTCCAAGGTCTTTCCAGTAGCCATCGTAGGGCACAGCAATAATGTGGCTTGCCTGCTCGACAACCTGGTAATCGAAGCTAATTTTGTGTAGTCGTCCGTACTGCTTCAGCATCTCGTCGTATTGAATAGGCAGCTCCATATCAATGAGCAGGTTGATGAGATAACCTAATTTGAACGCAAAAACCCCGCAATTCCATAAGGCAGCCTGTTCAATCATGGCGGCTGCATCGGATTCGCAGGGTTTCTCTTGGAACTTGGCTACGTTAACGTAACGATCTGGCTCATCATCGTAGAACTTGCTACTGCGGTTGGACTCCTTACTCTCAGAGGACGTATGCTCCGGAATAATATAGCCATACTTCTCTGAAGGATAGGTTGGCACCACACCCATCAGCGCCAGATCCGCACCCGACTTTTCGAGCAGATCTGGCAAGGTTGCCAGCACATCGAAGAACTCTTTTTCCACAAATGGATCAACGGGCAGTACGGCAATCGTCTCATGTAGACTCACACTTTCCACCGAATACAGATATGAAGCCGCAAGCGCGATCGCTGGGAACGTATCTCTACGCTCAGGCTCAACGATCAGCTTCACGTCTTCACCAAGCTGTGCAGTCAGAATCTCAACTTGGGGTAAACTTGTGGCTACAAGCGCTTCAGACGCAAGTCCAGCTTGACCGAGCTGCCGCCAAACCCGCTGTACCATGGATTCCGGGCTGCCTTCGGGATTACGTAGAACTTTCAAAAATTGCTTCGATCTGGAGTCATTGGACAATGGCCAGAGTCGTTTGCCTGATCCACCAGATAATAGAATGCTTCTCATAACGCTGTACCATCGGACAACGCAACTGATCCGTTAGCTTTGGTTTTATCCACCGATTTGCTATACGTGTCCGTCTGACCCGACTCCAATATGCCCTTGGGATTGTTGCGTGTCCATGCCCAATAGTAGTTGGAGTTTTTGCCATACGAGTTATCTAACAACACGTTCGGTTGATCGAGCAAACATGCCAGAATATGCCCATGCAACCTGGAGGTCGTCACATTTTTGTATTTCGAGAAGTTTCTGATAGCCTTATGTACCATATAGTCGGAATACTTCGACCAGAACCATTGAATAGGCAAGAAGGTATTGCGAGACTTCAGATTGGATGTCACCATGCGGATAATTTTGCGATCCACCCGGTTGTACAATGTGTTCCAATCCAAAAATGCTCCATCCCCTTTAGCGGCTGATTCATATTTGAGCTGTTCCTTGTTCTTCTCAATATCCTCCCTGAAAAAGAACAGTCGATCCAGAACGGCCTTACCTTTGGGCTGAATCGGCCAGAGTTGATGCGCCATATCCGGGCAGAGATATACACTCGTCTGGTTAAATTCCTTCTGAGCCAGCTCATAGGTAGTCTGATCTCTAACATAGAAATGTAGATCTTTATGAAAGTTAAGCACTTTTGCTGTCTTTTTCAGCTCAATATCGCTTTTGAAAAAAATCGTCTGCGGCAATATGACAATGCGATTCTTCGGATGGCCTGCAATAATCTTCTCTCTCATCTTCTGATGAACAGGATATAAGTCCCCAAAATTCCCACCACCCTGCATCACAATGATGGCATGTTTAGGAATATTGAGCGGAAAAGGAACATCCCATACACTGTACCTCTGGAGAACACGAATATCGTTATCTTTGAAGAAGGCCTCCGTGCCTTTCATAATGAGCAGATCCCCACCATTGTTGTACACAGGATAGTCGATATAAAATATTTCCGATTGTGGTGGGATGACATCTAGAATCTGCCTTAAATGTCGCTTCAACTCTTCCATCGGGTGAATGTTGGGATTAGCCAGCATCTCCATCTCCTCCTTGGGTGACTCTTCTTTTTTTGTTCAACCGTTCATATAGGAAAGCCAAATCTTTTTTGTCAAAAAACATGCTGCTGAACTTCACTTTAAATGCAAACTTCATCGCTGCAACGGTAACCAGCATCCGTACGATCGAACCGATAAGGAGAGCGAACGCAATACCATTGAGCCCCCATAAAGGTGTGAATACAAAAAATAAACCGATCGTGACAGACAACGCAATCAGCTGTCTAATCATCACCAGTCCCGGTCTGCCCAAAGCATTGAATGCAGAAGCAAGGATCCACGAACCACCGCCAATAATGCATTCAAACGCCAAAATATAAAATGCCTGACTCGCTTCCAAAAACTCCTTCCCAAACAAAACGCCCATTAGCCAGTTGCCAATGAACATCGTTGGCAGAACAACAATGGTCATGATCATCAAGGAAAGCCGGAACGCTCGCCCAACCGTACGAATCACCTGATCCTGTGGTAATCCGGTGACCTTGGGGAACACAACGCTGCTTATCGCGTTTTGCACCGCATTGTAGATACGGGACAACGCAAAAACGACCGAATAGAGTCCAAAATCTCTCGGCGTAAGTAGGGCCAATATAATAATCTTGTCAAACTGTGTATACAAGGTACCCAGAAGCTCCACCCCGAACACGCGACCTCCGTAACCAAACAGGTTTTTGGCTGCCTTCCGATCGATCCTCTGTCGAAACCACTTAAACTTCAAACTGCCTCTGAGCGTATAGGCTGCCCATGCAACCACAACGACAGAGCTTGCCAAGGATACAAATGATGCGATGCCAATGCTCATTGCACCAAGCAACCATAATGAAACCATGACAACCACTTTCAACACAGGGTTATATAAGCGAATCCCGTTATACACTTGGAATCTGTCACGACTCTGTGATAGTGCAGATAGTAAATTGATCAGGATCAGCACGGGAATACTGGTCACCGTAAACCAGCGGGCAATCGCGTTCACGTCTGCGGGATAATCCGCCATCCACGTAGGCATGAATAGCCAGGCAATCGTTCCGAGAATGAAGCTGATCGGAATCTGAACCATGAAGCTCAGCCGCAAATACTCGGCGCTTTTCTCCGCAGCTTCACGTTTCAGGTTATAGATAATGGAGGTTGGCAGCCCCCAGCTTACCAGACCGATGAGAAATGTCGGCCAGAACAGGATCGCTGAGAAGGCGCCCTTACCTTCAACGCCGAACATCCTTGAAGTGATAATGGATGTAATGGTGGTGAAGACCATAATAATGACGTTGGTTCCACTGGTATGAACAATCGTCTGTAACAAACCATTGCCTTTTAAGAGTTTAGGGAGTGCGAGTTGTGACATGAACTATTCCTCATTCCTTACTGTTATATCTGAGTATGCCGATAATCAGGCCATTCCGGTAACAGATCTGGGCGAGTTGCCGGGTAAAACGCTTTGGACTATAGATGCACAGCAGCGCTCGAATTACGCCTTGACCCAAGCGAATCGCATGTTTCAGTGTGCGAACTGCACCCTTGTCTTTTTTACGAACTGCATCACTAACCCCTTGCCAGAACACACGCCGCAAAAACCAGTTCTTGGTCGTTCGCTCCTTGGATACCTTGTGTTGCACCGATCCGAAGGGTGTATAAAACACTTTGTGGCGTACTCTAATTCTAGCGATTAGCTCGCTCTCTTCATTGGATAACAGGTTCTTCCCCACTCTCCCGAGGTCTTCACGAAAAGGGACAATATCTCGAAATACCTGGGTACGAAAGGCGACATTGGCACCAAACGGAATCGATGGGCTCGGCATCTCCACCACATGATCTGCATAATCCAAAATGGTGTACAGGGATAGATTCTCACTGGGTATCCAATCTGGCTTCCGGCTCTCCCAGAGAGGATCGATCTTGCCCCCTACCACTCCGATCGCACGATCACTGTCAAATACACCGACAATGTGCTGAATCCACAGCGGAGATGCAATGGCGTCATCATCTAAGAAAAGAATATATTCACCGCGTGCTTCACGGATCGCTCGATTCCTTGCTGCCGACAAGCCAGGTGTCTTCTCCAGCACATACTTGACGCGATCTCCACCTTCGCCAGCCTGAATCTCTTGGACAAGCTTAGCGGTATGATCGGTTGAATTGTTATCAATTACGATAATTTCATACTCAAATTCAGCATGTTGCTGAATGGCACTATGAACGGACTCACTTAGATCATAGGCTCTATTGTAGGTGCATATGGCTACAGTGGCTTTCATTCGATCGTCCCCGCATCCTTTATTGATTTAGATGGTATAGAGCGAAATGGTGCGCTTCGCAATTCCCGACCATTCCAGCTTTTCAAGCATCGTTTGAAACCCTTGACCTTCCCTGAACTCGTCGTCCTTCGCCCGGATCTGCTTCATCGCCTCTTCCAGCCCGTTCTGATCTGCAGGATCATATAAGACTGCACAGTTCTCGGGCAGATACTCTTCCATAAGTCCGATCCGCGGAGCAACGACAGGCTTGCCAAAAGACAGTGCCAGTATGGCACTGCCTGATGTCGCAATATTTTTGTACGGTAGAATCATCGAATCAATCGCTTCAAAATAATCCGAATACTCCCCGTCCTGAATAAAGTTGAAGTACGTATGAATCCGATCTGATTGACCTATCGATGCCTCTAGATCATAATCGGCCGCTTTCTTACCGGCTATCAACAGATGAGCATCCGGCCATTTTAGATGATTGAATGCCTTAATGAGATCATCTACCCCTTTATAGGGTGATACCTGACCAAAGAAGGCAAAGACATAGTCATTCGCCGGGATGTTGAACATCTCTCTAATGTTCTGCCCTGTCCGTCCATACACCCCTTGGTAATGTCCGTGGGGAATCACTTCGATAAGGCTTTCTTTCACATGAAACGTCTCGCACACACTACGAATGAGCGGTTTGCCCATGACAATGAGTTTGGTACAATTCCGTACCAGAAACGTCCTCATCCAGTAATCATGCCAAGTTCTACCGCTGTTATGCGGCCATATATTATGCACCGTCCAGAACAACTTCGCACCCTTTAGTCGCACGTAAACAATCATGAGAATGAACAATATGGACTTGATGAATGTCGAGAACGCGTTGTTTCCTTTGTAATAAAAGCTCGGCCAGTGAAAATGTAACACATCGTTTTTACGTATATTTCTGAGATCTTTCTTGGAAAAGTGCTTCACATCCCACCCCTCATCCTCGATGGACTGTGACAATAGTTCATTGAATTTGTTCGTCTTGATCATTTTGGGCAACATGTAGACGATGGGTTCTCGCATGATAACACCTCTGTTTTAGGCTGTTCCTTTATACTCTTTGTTCAACGTTTCGCTCCGTAGCTGTCTTCGCAGACGAAATCCAAGCAAGATGGTTCTTACATTACGCTTGAGCAGCGTGAAGTTTCGCCACCATGGATATAGCGTTAGGGTCTTTTTGAGAAAAAGGGTATTGCGGTTAGGGTTCTTCGACCATTCCATCATGCGATAATGATGAAGCTGGCGTCTCTTCTGTTCTTGGCTCATGTCCTTGTAATACTTAATCAGCACTCTCCGTTGCCCTTGGAATTTTTTCTTGGCAGAGGTCGAGATGCGCGGCCCTGGATGAATATAAATGTGCACCAGCGGTTCCTTCACATTAATTGCATGATGCCCCCGTTGCAGAATACGTAGATAGAAATCATAATCCTGAGCGGAGGTTAATTGTTCATCAAACATAACCGTGCGTGCCAACTGCGTTTGCACCATAATTTTGGATGTTTCGCCAATCCAGTTGTACGTCAGCAAGTCCTCGTAGAACACCAGCTCACGGGATTCGACAGATACCTTTCTCCGCGTAACGTTATCCTCCCGATCCACATAGACAAGCACTTTGCTGCAAAAACAAAATAGTCCTTTGTTCTGCTCTAACGTCTGGGTCTGAGCCTGAATCTTATCAGGCAACCACTGGTCATCATCGTCCAGGAATGCTATATATTTGCCATTGGCACGCTGTATCCCTAAATTCCGGGCATGATTCGCACCTTGAGCATAGGGAACCTGTATATAATGGATTCGTTGATCCTGCTTGAGCCATGCTCTACATACCTCTTCCGTATGATCCTTAGAACCATCATCGACAATGATAATCTCCAGATGGGGATAGGTCTGCGCCATCACACTTGCCATGGCCTTCTTCAATAACTCAGCGCGATTATGCGTAGTTATAATACAACTCACTAATGCTTTCATAGAACCACCTTTCCCTCGAAACTATACAGATTAATTATAAATATTTACACTGACCACTCCGATGACAGAACAACCCTCCGATCGCTGTTATCCCCAGATTTTTCTGATTCCCTTTTTCAATGGGGAAAATCCGGGGATAAAGGCGAGCGCTTCGCTTCTTCATGTTATTTCTGTCCTCTCCGTTCTTGTGTAATTGTATAGTTCAATCTATACAGGACGTACTTATATCCCAAAAGGAGCTGGATTTTCATATACATCCTCCTAAGACACGTTCACGTGCACCTTGTCATAGATAGACGATAAGTTATGCATGAGATCGTTCATATTGAACTTGGAGGTAACCAGTTGCTTGTTATTCAAGCCCATTTGCAGCCGCAGCTCTTTATCCAGAATGATCCTTTCCAGCGCATGAGCCAGCGCCTCAACGTCCCCAGGCTCAACTAAGAAACCGTTCAATTCATCCGCAATCACTTCCGGTATTCCGCCTACTCGGGTAGAGACAATGGGGAGTCCACTATTCATGCCTTCCAGCACCGCCATAGGAAGTCCTTCATGATAGGAAGGCAGAACTAATAGATCCGCATGTTGTAATAAACGTTCCTTCTCTTCGCCCCTGATCCATCCAGGCACCTCGACATAATCAGAGATGTCATACCGCTCCACTAGCGCTCTAACTTCGTTAACCTCTCCATCGCCTGCGAGGGTAAAGACCGCTTCTACGCCTCGTTGCTTCAGTTGCTGGATCGCTAACAGAAGATCATATACCCCTTTTCTCTTACCCAGCCGCCCCATGAACAAGCAGCGTGGAACTGGACGCTCTTCCCTAATCGGAGGTTCTTTAATGAACACGCCATTATAGAGCACCTCGATCTTGGACTCGGGTACAATCTTAGAGAAAAATTCCTGCCATGTATAGGACAGCACGATTAATTTATCCACCTGATTCAGCACAACCTTGCATAACTTCTGTTGCAGTGGATGTCGATTATAGAACACATCAAAACTGGAAGCATGAATGTGGACAATTACTGGTACCCGGAATAGTTTACGCCCAACAAGAATGAACAACGCTTTACGATAGAAGCTTCCGTTATACGACATATGAATATGGATCATATCGGGTTTGAAGGTAACGAGCTTCCCGAGAAATTGAAGAAAACCCTTCATGAAGATGAGCAACCTTGCCAGAATACTGCCCGTAATATAGGTTTCAATCCGTTGTAGATTGTATTGCTCGGCGATATGCGAATTCTCAATATTCACAATGACACTCACAATCCCGCCCATGTCCTTCGTCGAAGAACCGATGACCAGCACCTTAGGTTTCATTCTTCCACTCCTTTTGAATCATCAAGAGCATTCGTAATCAAAAGCAGACTTTATAGTCCAAGTTCAAAAAATCTGGTTTTCAGTACCAAGAAGATGGGATAAAGCTAGAAATAGAGTAGCGGAGCGTAGTTAGAGCTACGTGAGCAACGGATATTTCGGCTGAATTCCATGTTCGGCGCTGAGATGCCAGTAGGCATCTTTCGTAATCAAAAGCAGACTTTTTTGAACATCCTCTGAGTCTTATAGGGAATTGATGTAGCCTTTGATGGATGATAGCAATTGCGAGTTACTCTTCACATAAGGCTTGAAGTCGAGCTGATCCAGATTCGATATTAATGCAGACAGTTCATCCTCGTTCTGAGCAACCGAAATGTAACCTTTGTCTTGAAATACTTTGGCGATCTCAAGTTGATGATTATCCACATGCTCCCCTTGATCCTTACGCCTAGGCATGACGATGACCTTTTTGTTCATCTGCAGTGCACTAGTGATCACCCCGACACCTGCATGGGACAGAACAAATTCACTTTTGCCAATATGCTCATTCATCTCTTCCTGATTAAAAAAAGGCTTATGCTTATAATGGCGAGGCTTATATTCACTGTAACCTGACTGCACAAGAACGTCTGAAGGCAGCTTGCCTTCTTCAATCAGATTATCGATCGCCTTCAGAAGCCGGTTAAATTGAAATCGCTGCGTTCCAAGCACCACAAAGATCAAAATAAAGCCCCCCTATACTTCGCCTTCGGATATGCTTCTTGCAACGTTTCCCATTGAATATAGAATTCATCGGCAAACTTGTAGATCAATCTGCCCGTTAGCGTTGGCGAATATATTTTGGCATAACTCTCGACATAGACCAGCTTCGCTCCCATCAATTTCCCGAGCAAACACAGCGGATATACCGCTCCGGCTCCTGTTGTGATCAGAACCTTTGGTCGCTCCTTCAGCAAAATGAACAGCGAAGTTATGATGTTCCGCAGAACGATAAATATAAACAGCATATTTTTGCGTTCCTGTTGCGATAAGAAATAGGTTCGCTGGGAGAGATTCAGCTTGCTGCTCGCTTCGCTTTTCTCCGTTACCAAAAAGTAATCATGATCCTCAACAGCAGGAACTAGATTTAACAGTTGATTCAGATGGCCTCCTGTTGAACTTACCAGACAGACTTTCATTGCAAGATCTCCTTTCGAGGGGCTAACTTCGGTAGTTCTTCAGGTTCAGGGTTTTGCTTGTTGCTCGTCAGGTATAACGAATTCAGATATACACAGAAGGGAGCAATTAAATGCATCGTGGACAACGTATTGTCAAAGAAGGAATACACCAGGAAGCCAAGAATCATTCCGAGAAAGTAAGGCTTCACCAGGGAATTCATGCGACGATACACTTTGAGATACACGAAAAACAAAGCACCAAAGAACAGCAGTGCTCCTACAAATCCACCATCATAGTAGAAGCGAATGTACTCATTATGCGGAACAACAAAGCCAGAAAAGATACTTCCATCGTTCGCAACTAGCGCCGAGCCAAGTCCTTGACCAAAGACAGGGTGTTCATTCGCCCTATTCGTAAAGAAAGCCCAGGCAGAATCCCTGCCAGACAACCCCTTGCTCTCCTGCCTTAACTGATAATTGTCCCACTGAGCAGAGACCATCACAGTCACCGCCGCCAAAAAAAGAACAACTGGAATTAATGCACCTGTTCTGCCCTTCGCAAACTTCCGCACATGGTCGAATAAATACATGCACACTATCGGAATCAGTGCGATAAGAGGACCACGAGTTCCCGTCTGGATTAATATAATAAAATGAGTTAGCGTCAGAGCATAATTCAAAATAACCTGGTGTTTATTTCGAATTTCGATAAGACATACACAGATGGAGATAAAACATAACATCCCCAGATGCGCTGCTATATTGGCCCCTTGCAAACGATTCACGCCCGAGATTTCAAAGCTTATGATCGACAGCATCCCCATTTGTTGCAGGAAGAAACCAGCGATCAAGCTAAACACCGGGAGCCAAGCAAGAACCCTTATGATCCTCATATTAATTTCCTTGGAGAAGTTAACCATCAATAATAGAAATGGCACAACTAATCCCAGAAAAGATTTAAAGGGATCAATTGGGCTCATCTTGTCAGGCATATCCGATAAAAAATAACTTTGCACAAAGAGATAACCAACTGCTAGAGCAGGATAGATCATTTCCTTCCTGAAGCCGTATCTTAGAAAAATAGGAAGGATAAAAAATAAAATAAGTAACTTATAGAAGGATGAAGAATCAAAACCCATCACTTGCATTCTAAAAATTTTGTCCACAGATAACGAGAACGTGCCGACCACCACAAAATAGACCCAGCTAGGATGCTTCATATACACCCCTAGCAAGATCAACGCCATCAATGCCATTACCGCAACAATAGGTACGTAAATAGCGAGGCTAATAATGAACAGCGAGGCAAAAACAAGATATAACGCACCTAGTTTAGAAGAAGCAAAAAATGCTGCTTTTTGCATGTTAGCTATGCCACCTCAGAGCCAGAATCGTATTTCGTTCGTTCAAAATGCGTCCTTCGAGCCGATTAACACTCTGAACGTTCTCAGAATGATCTTGATGTCCATGAAAATATTGCGTTCACGGGCATAGGTCAGATCAAGCTCCACCATTTCATTGAATCCAACGCTATTTCGGCCACTCACTTGCCATAGCCCTGTACAGCCTGGAATCATTTTGAGACGTTGTCGATCATAGGACGTGTAATTCTCCACTTCTCTTGGAAGTGAAGGTCTGGGACCTACCAGACTCATCTCCCCTTTGAGCACATTCCATAACTGTGGAAGCTCGTCGAGACTGGTTTTGCGAATGAATTTGCCGATGCGAGTTATTCTAGGATCATTTTTCATTTTGAACATGTTACCGCCTACTTCATTTTGATCCATAAGATTCTCCAGCAAATCCTCGGCATTCACGACCATTGATCTGAATTTGTACATATAAAATTCCTTACCGTTCAGCCCAACCCGAACTTGGCGAAAAAAAACAGACCCCTTAGGGGCCTCTATTTTAATAAGTAGAGCGATCACTGCAAATAACGGACATAGTAGGATCAAACCTATGAAAGAGCCAAGAAAGTCCAGCATTCTTTTCATAAGCAAATACACTTTATCTGCTTCAAGTCCATGCGTCGCCGTCGTTGCGCTGTATCCCAGACCTTTGTCTATAACAATCTCCGCTTCTTTCGTTTGGGGAGATGGACTCATTCAAACTCCCTCCCAGCGATTACTTGCTCAACGGACTGTTTCTCCAAAATGTCCTGTAGAGCATGTAACATCGGTAATTTTAATTCCGGGTTTTGGAGCGCGAAGTCAATCGTCGTCAAAATGAAACCTAATTTCTCGCCCACATCATATCTGATTCCTTCGAAGTCGTAAGCATACACTCCTTGTTTTTCATTTAATCTTTGAATTGCATCAGTTAACTGAATTTCTCCCCTTGCCCAATCTCTTGCTCTTCCAAAAAGTCAAAAATCTCTGGATTCAGGACATATCTTCCCATGATCGCTAGATTGGATGGTGCCGTCCCTTGTGCTGGCTTCTCAACGAATTGAAGTACCTCCGTCAGACGTCCGTCCGATCGCAATGGATCAACAATACCGTAACGTTCGGTTTGTTCAGGCTGAACCGTTTGAACACCCACCACGGATTGCTGAACCTGGTCATATTGATCAATCAGCTGTTTGGTGCATGGAACGTCCGAGACAACAATATCATCTCCCAGCAACACGGCAAAAGGTTCGTCGCCGATAAAATTCCTTGCACACCACACCGCATGACCCAGTCCCTTGGCCTCTTTTTGCCTTATGTAATGAATATCCACATTGGATGATTTGCGGACCTCCTCAAGCAGGCCTAATTTTCCTTTTTCGAGCAGGTTGTGTTCCAATTCGAATGCATTGTCAAAATGATCCTCGATTGCCCGTTTCCCCTTACCTGTAACGATGATGATATCTTCAATACCAGAGGCAATGGCTTCCTCAACGATATACTGTATAGTTGGTTTATCCACAATAGGGAGCATTTCTTTAGGCATAGCTTTCGTGGCAGGCAGGAAACGTGTTCCCAGTCCAGCTGCGGGAATGATCGCTTTTCTCACTTTTTTCATAAATACCACCCTATCCTCTTTTTTTAAAGTTTTTCGAATCGTTAAAAAGGGGCATCGAACCCAACCTCACGTCATACCTCTGACGATTAACGTCTAAGGTTCACTGAACCCACAGCATGACCGAGTGCCTACAGTGATAAAGGTACAGTAGACATTACCTGTTCGATCAGAGCGGACTACTTCTCTCCGTAATAGCTGACCGAGTTCGATGTCGTTTTGATATTGTTCAGGATGGCACCCAGAATTCGCGCATTGACATGTTCAAGATGAGCCTTCGTTTTCTTCACTAGCTCTTTCTTGACCTTGCCTGAGTTTACGACCAGCAGCACACCATCGCAGAAGGAGCTCACAATCAGTGCATCCGTTACAGCGAGTACCGGCGGCGTATCGAACATGATGACATCGTATTTTGCCTGTAAATCATTCATTAGGTTTTTCATTCGATTAGAGCCGATCATCTCAGATGGATTAGGCGGAATCGGGCCAGATGTGAATAGTTGCAGATTCTCGATATAGCTCTCACGCAGAACCTCATCAACGTCATATTGATTCGACAAGACACTACTGAGCCCGATATGGTTGGGTACTGAAAATACTTGATGAAGAGATGGATTCCGCAGATCGGCATCAATGAGCAGGACTTTCTTGCCTTCTTGCGCATAAGTCACGGCTAGATTGCTAATGGTGGTGGTTTTCCCTTCACCAGCTTGAGCCGAGGCAACCATGATCGTTTTGATATGACTATCAATAGAAGAGAACTGAATATTGGTACGTAATTTGCGGTAGCCTTCTGAGATGTGAGACTTGGAATTAAAATAGGTCACCAGATTATTATTTTCATTGGTTAACCGTGACATATTTTCCATCCCCCACTTTCTGCTGAGATACAACGTTTTTACTGCCCTTCACATCGTCTTTTTTCATTTTGGAAATGACCGTCAATACCGGAATGCCCAGTTCCTTTTCAATTTCGGACTCTAATTTGAACGTATCGTCCAGATAATCCATGAGGAAGACAAGTGCAATGGCAAGAACTAAACCTGCAAATAAGCTAACGATGATGGTGAGCGTGGTTTTCATATTAATTGGCGCCGCGTTGCCGTTTATATTGGCTTCACTGAGAATGGCTACATTATCGATTTTCATAATTAGGGGAATTTGCGATTGAAAAACTTTGGAGATTGCATTCACCGTTTTTGCGGCGTTTTCGTAGGTAGTCCCTTGTACTGTGATGTTCATGACTTGGGACTCGCTTGCGGTTGTTACGGAGGTTCTGCTGATGAGTTCAGCGGTTGTTACTTTTAAGTCAGGATACGTTGTTGCCACTTTTTCCATTATTGCCGATGATTTAATGATCTCCTTATAAGAGTTAATGAGCTTAATGTTGCTCTGAATCATACTGAAATCCATCATCGCTCGACCTTCAACATTGGATGTTTGGTTCACAATGAGCTTGGAACTTGCCTCATAGATCGGTTGTGTGAAGAAAATACTTTTAACCCCAGCACCTACTCCAGCAATGAGTGCAATGGCAACAATTAACCACCATTTTTTTTGCAAAATGCGGAAATATCCTTTCAGTTCCACCTTCACATTCCTCCTATACGTTAGTGTCATATATGTAAGCATGTTGCATGATTCCGGGCTCAATCTCACTTCGAGCTACCAAAGAAGCATGCGGAGCTTTCGGGGATTAAACCGAGTAATGATCGGTTCAGAGTTATATAGAATGTGGGAAGCATTTTCCGCTATCCGCCTGACGGCATCCATTCCAAAGTAATGCTCAATCATTTTGTTTCCTTCATTAACAGCAAATGTTCTTTGACGTGTATCATGAGCATCTGATGAAATGAAATGAAACCCGTTTTCTTTGCAAAAATGAAAACACCATTTCTGAACTTTTCGCCCGAAAAGTCCTGTGAAAGATTGAGCCGTGAGTTGGCACAGCACGCCTTGCTTCAAATAATCTGCAAGCAGCTTCGGCTTTTTCAGCAAGATTAGATTACGTTCCGGATGAGCAATAATAGGTGTGATACCAGCTACCCGTAATTCATGAAGTATATTGGGGAACTGCGAGGGAATAGAGCCAAAAGGCAATTCCAGCAACATGTAGCGACTCCCGGCAAGTGTGCAGCATCTGCCTGCATAGAGATCTCCAATCAGTGTGTCATGCACTCTGATCTCCTGTCCGGGATAAATATCCAATCGAATGTTGCGTTTGCGAAGCTCTGCATGGAGCAGATCCACTGCCTGATTGACTACGATCGGTTCGTTGTTGTAGCGCCCGTTCAGGTGATGCGGAGTTGCAATGATGGAGGTTATGCCAGCAGCGGCCGCTTTCTCAGCCATGGCGATAGACTGTTCCATATGAACAGGGCCATCATCAAGACCAGATAAAATGTGGCAGTGCATTTCAACCATATGCAAACTTCCTGAAATAGTATGATCCCCCTTGCCCCTTTATTCATTGCGCAAATGCTTTTGGTGTTAAAGAACTAATGCATAACGCTATGAAATATAGTAAAATGGCGTTAAGTACATGCATCTTTTCGAATATATTTCCTTTTTATATGGTAAAATTAATGTAATGATATGTTTTCTGCACCGTTGGTTGAGTCATTAATTTCTCATACAAAACGCGAGATACCGCCGGAAATTGAACATCACGAAGCATAGTGTTTAACTGTCCAGTTATATATAGTTTCTGTTCTTGCTGAATATGCAACTTGGAATGATACAATGTGAGTTCTCCAAAAGGTTGTTTCCATTCGGGTACCGCCTGGAGTCGTAGACACACATGGTGATCTTCCACATCTAAACCTATCAACATCTCGGATGACACTGGTAAGACCAAATCACTCAGGAAACTGATCGCACTTGTATCCATTCCAAGGAGTAGAACGGGACGACGTTTGCGGTTCAAGGCTTTACCCTTAAACTCCCGGATATACATATGGACATTTAACTCTAGATCAGCCCATTCCTGAATCAATGAGTTCATGGCTTCATTCCTTTTAGAATGGATTAGTAACGCATTCGTTGCCTGACCTCCCTTCTCACAGGTATACAGATCTGGCAACGAGGAGATACTTAAATTATTCCAAATGATACATTTTGTAACTCCATACGTCCAATTTACGATACAAATTGTATCATGTCAAGCAGTATTTGGACATGGTTCTTTTGATTTACGACAATATGAGATGTCCTTAGACAGACCTAGATTGCATCATTTTCGCTGTCTTTTTACATGCCAATGGTTGTATTAATCTGGTGCGGTCGTATCATTTTTGCAGGAAAGCTGCCCTGATCAAAAAATAGCTCAGGATTGTTTCGATATATATTTGACATGGCGTTCAGGGGGAAATGGCTTATGAACTACGGGAATCGCATTGCTGAATTAAGGGAACAGCGGGGACTTACTCAAGAAGAACTTGCGAGCTCCATCCATATTACCCGGGCTGCACTCTCCCATTATGAGAAGAACCGACGCAAACCGGATTTTGAAGTGTTAACTAGGCTTGCAGATATCTTTGGTGTATCCATTGATTATCTCATTGGGCGTACGAAGCAGAGTGATATGGTAATGGATGAGGACGTTCGGGAATTTGTTGATTCTCTTGAATTATCGGATAAGGAAGTGTTGGAACGCTTCGGCCTGATGATCGACGGTAAACCCTTGACCGAAGAAGAGGCACGTCGTTTTATTGCCTTTGTCCGTATGGAACGTAGCATGGATTAGAGGATTAGATTTGCAAAAGAAGACCCAGCACCGAAAAGCAATTTATCGGTTTCTGGGTTTTTTCTTGTCTTCAATTCCCTCCATTTCATTAGTATCTTCCAGTTCTAGTCAAGGACGTATGTTGTTGACGGAGGATATGTAATCGTTCCAACGCTCTGGGTCGATTCCGCATTGCAGTAAAACTTTTTTGATGTCCATCTCGGTTGTTTCAACGTGTTCACCTTTCGGCTTGCGATCGCCCTTGTTTGGATTTTTCATATTCATTCCGCGAACCTCTCCTATCTTAATACTTTCCCTGTGCTCCAAAACTAGCCTAATTATACTTGAGAAGCCTCCTCAATGTTGTCGTCTCATGGCGATAGCGTTTTTGGTCGGGGTTCTAATTTTGTCGAAAACAAAATAGGAGCTCTATGCATGCCACACAGGCAAACATAAAGCTCCTATTAGATGTTGTTTAAAAAGGACAATTTTGATTACGAAGCATGCCTTGACAGCATGTTCAGCGTCGAATATGGAATTCAGCCGAAAGGTCCGTTGCTCAATTGTTCAACAATTAACCGCCTGTACGTGCAAGCTCACGCATGTTAGCTTCAAATGCCGCCAGCAACGCTGCTTCGCCCGTCAGTCCAGTCGCTTGAATACGTTCGATCTGCTCTGTCATACGTTTGAAGTCTTTCGGGATGACACGCACGAACTGATCTACCGATTGCTGCCAGTTCTCCAAGATGCGCTGACCTGCAGCACTACCTGTATTCGCAACATGGCGTTCAATCATTCCACGCAGATCTGCGCTCTCTGCTGTATCCTCGATACGCTCCAACAGTACCATTTCCAGGTTGCAACGTTGCAAGAACGTTCCTTCTGGATCGTAGATATACGCAATACCTCCGGACATCCCTGCTGCAAAGTTACGACCTGTATCGCCCAGAACGACGACACGCCCACCTGTCATATACTCGCAACCATGGTCGCCTACACCTTCGACAACAACTTTAGCTCCAGAGTTACGAACAGCAAACCGCTCGCCCGCGATTCCGCGGATATAAGCTTCGCCACTTGTTGCTCCGTAGAGAGCCGTATTTCCGATGATGATATTGTCCTCAGCGTCAAATGTCGCTTTTGGCGAAGGCATTACAACGAGTTTACCACCGGATAGACCTTTACCTACATAGTCATTGGAGTCTCCTTCTACCGTCAGGGTAATCCCTTTCGGAACAAAGGCTCCAAAGCTTTGTCCAGCAGATCCCACAAATTTGAATTGAATTGTATCTTCTGGCAATCCAGCAAGACCATATTTACGTGTTACTTCACTGCCCAGAATCGTACCTACGGCACGGTTCACGTTCGTAATTGGAAGCACAGCCTCTACCGGTTGACCGGATTCAATAGCTGGCCCTGCGAGAGGAAGCAATTGCTGCATATCCAACGTCTCTTCCAATCCGTGATTCTGGTACTGCGTGCGGTAACGTGCAGAGCCTTCTGGCATCTCAGGCACATGCAGCAATACGGACAGGTCTACACCTTTTTTCTTCCAGTGATCCACTGCTTCTACAGTCTCCAGGCAGTCTGTGCGACCCACCATTTCTTGAATGGTACGGAAACCAAGGTCAGCCATGATCTCACGAACGTCTTCAGCAACGAAACGCATGAAATTAACGACGTGTTCTGGATCACCCATATAGTTTTTACGCAGTTCCGGATTTTGTGTCGCCACACCAACAGGACAAGTATCCATTTGACAGACACGCATCATGATACAACCCAGAGCAACGAGTGGTGCTGTGGAGAAGCCATACTCCTCTGCTCCCAGCAATGCCGCAACGACCAAGTCACGACCATTCAGCATTTTGCCGTCTGTCTCCAATACGACACGGTCACGCAGATTGTTCAGGATCAGCGTTTGATGTGTCTCAGCAAGACCTAGCTCCCACGGCATACCCGCATGACGGATTGAGCCTTGTGGGGATGCACCTGTACCACCGTCATAACCACTAACCAGGATAATGTCGGCACGGCCTTTAGCTACACCAGCTGCAATTGTACCTACGCCAACTTCCGATACTAGCTTCACGTTAATCTCGGCACGTGGATTGGCATTCTTCAGATCATAAATGAGCTCAGCCAGATCCTCGATGGAATAAATATCGTGATGCGGTGGTGGCGAGATCAAACCTACGCCCGGTGTTGATCCACGAACTTCAGCAACCCAAGGGTATACTTTACGTCCAGGCAGTTGTCCACCTTCACCCGGTTTTGCTCCTTGCGCCATTTTGATCTGAATCTCGTCAGCGTTAACCAAATAGTTGGAAGTAACACCGAAACGTCCGGATGCCACCTGTTTGATTGCACTTCGACGTGAATCGCCGTTGCTATCTTTAATGAAGCGAGCCGGATCTTCTCCGCCTTCACCTGTATTCGATTTACCACCGACACGGTTCATTGCGATGGCAAGATCTTCGTGTGCTTCTTTACTGATTGATCCGAAGGACATCGCTCCCGTTTTGAAACGGCGCATAATGGATTCGACGGACTCTACTTCTTCCAAAGGAATTGCGTTACCAACTGGTTTCAGTTTCAGCATCGAACGAATGGTCAGCAATTGATCATTCTCACCTTGAACCAGTTTGGAATACTTTTTGTACAATTTATAATCACCAGTACGTACAGCATGCTGTAGCGTGTGGATCGTCTGTGGATTGAACAAGTGTTCTTCTCCATCATTACGCCATTGGTAATCACCGCCGGAATCCAGCACCTTATCGTTACCGTCTTTCTCAGTGAAGGCACGGTTATGATGTGTCAATGCTTCCGCCGCAACCTCTTCAAGTCCAATTCCCCGATTCGGGAAGGCGTCCATGTGAAGTACCGGTCAACGAAATCGGATTGCAGACCCACTGCTTCGAAAATCTGCGCTCCACGATACGATTGAATCGTTGAGATTCCCATTTTGGACAAGATTTTAATAACGCCTTTAGTCGCGGCTTTAATGTAGTTTTTCACAGCTTTCTCATGTGAGATACCACGCAGCAAGCCTTGCTGGATCATGTCATCCAATGTTTCGAATGCCAGATACGGGTTCACGGCACTTACGCCATAACCTAGCAGCAATGCATAGTGATGAACTTCACGCGGCTCAGCCGACTCAAGCAAAATACTAACTTTTGTTCTTGTACCTTGACGGATCAAGTGGTGATGCAGCCCTGCTACAGCAAGCAATGCAGGAATTGCTGCATTCTCCGCATCTACGCCGCGGTCAGAGAGAATCAGAATGTTATGACCTTTGTCGATGACACGGTCCGCTGCTTCAAAGAGCAGATCCATTGCTTTGCGAAGTCCCTCTGCTCCTTCTTTGGCTGCGAAGAAGATTGGGATCGTCATAGAACGGAAGCCAGGGCGACGTACATGACGGATTTTGGCGAAGTCTTCATTAGACAATACCGGTGTGTCCAGACGAATCTGACGACAGCTCTCCGGTTCAGGATTCAGCAAGTTACGCTCAGGTCCAATCGTAGTTGCCGTTGAAGTAACAATCTCTTCACGAATCGCATCGATTGGCGGATTGGTTACTTGAGCAAACATCTGTTTAAAGTAATTATATAAACGCTGTGGACGATCTGAGAATACTGCGAGTGGTGCATCATAACCCATGGAACCTGTTGCTTCCATACCTGTTGATGCCATCGGCTCAAGCACTTTGCGTAATTCTTCAAACGTATATCCATAAGCAAGCTGAAGTTGAGTCACGTTATCGTGTTTTGGATCTGGTAGCTCAGGTGCTTCTGGCAATTCATTCAGATCCATCAAGTGCTCATCGAGCCAATCCTGGTACGGATTCTCGGCTGCAATTTGAGCTTTGACTTCCTCGTCGGAAATAATGCGTCCTTGCTCTGTATCTACTAACAGCATACGTCCTGGACGTAGACGGTCTTTGTACAGAATTTCTTCCGGCTCAATGTCTAATACACCAACTTCGGAAGATAGGATGATTCGGTCATCCTTCGTTACATAATAACGTGCAGGACGAAGACCATTACGGTCGAGCGTTGCACCGATCTGCAACCCGTCCGTGAACGCCATTGCTGCAGGTCCATCCCACGGCTCCATCATCGTGCTGTGATACTCGTAGAATGCCTTTTTGGCAGGATCCATTCCCTCATCTGTGCTCCATGGCTCAGGAACCATCATCATAGCTACGTGTGGCAAAGAGCGTCCACTTAAATAGAGGAATTCAAGCGTGTTATCAAACATCGCTGTATCGGAACCGTCCGGATTAATGACTGGCTTCACTTTGGAGATATCATTACCGAAAACTTCGCTCTCGAACAAGGATTGACGAGCATGCATCCAGTTCACGTTACCACGCATCGTGTTGATCTCACCGTTGTGGATCATGAAGCGATACGGGTGGGCACGTTCCCAGCTTGGGAAGGTGTTCGTACTAAAACGAGAGTGAACAAGCGCAATCGCCGATTCCACAGACTCTTCTTGAAGATCCAGATAGAACTGTCCAACTTGTTCCGTTGTCAGCATGCCTTTATATACAATTTTGCGACAAGACAAGCTTGGCAGATAGAATGATCCGCCCTCTTTCTCATCCGCAGAATAACGAATAGCAAGCTCAGCGCGTCTACGAATAACGTAAAGTTTGCGCTCGAATCCAAGCTCATCCTTCACATCGGCAGATCTGCCAATGAACACCTGACGTACATATGGCTTCGCAGCCAATGCAGAACGACCAAGCATCTCATCATAAGTAGGCACATCCCGGAAACCTAGGAAAGTCTGTCCTTCTTCTTCGATAATCTTCTTGAGGCTCTCCTCATGTGCGTGGCGAATCTCAGCATCCTGGGAAAGGAACAGCATCCCTACGCCGTAAAATCCTTGTTCTGGCAATGCAAATCCGAGGCGTTCAGCTTCCTGTGCAAAATAGCGATGTGGAATCTGAATCAAGATTCCGGCTCCGTCGCCGGAATTCGGCTCGCTGCCCTGTCCTCCGCGGTGCTCCATATTACTAAGCATGGTCAGTGCCTGACTAACGATATCGTGTGAAGCTCTTCCTTTAATGTTGGCAACAAAACCCATTCCGCATGCATCTTTTTCGAACTGTGGGTCATAAAGACCTTGTTTAGGAGGTAATCCGATCTGTCTCATGGAACGCAACCTTTCTATAATGAAGTATTTCGGAAAGATCAAGAACATAGGCAACAAGCAACAATGAAACGGGAGGAGCGGGCTAACTAATGAAGCCTGCTGAATAGAGGTGACAGCCATCATCTGTCATAGTTACAAGCATTGCGACTGAGGCAGACGCTATTTTGAAAGTGGACTGACCGAACGATTCAGTAACAGCCTAATATAACAACACGTAGCCGCTGGCACGACCACTCATTATGAAGCGACGTTTTTTTGATATAGTTCTATTATTTTAACACCGACCTAACATCAGCGCAATTTAAACTTTTTAATACCTCTGATAAGAAATGTTTTGCAGTGCAGCTTTAGTGTGCTGACGTTTAAATTCATCTCTTTTTCGAATAATTATACACATTTTATGAGAGAGTACAACTGAATTTATCTGCTGACAAAAGAAAATCATTCCATATGGGGCGTGAGTTTCAGCCGTATTTAGTCAAATGTAAAATCCTAGTAAGCCTCCTTCATCCCTCTAGCATGCATTTGTATACAGAAAGAGCCTGCCACCCATTTTAGGGCTACAGGCTCTTTGCACTATTTGACTACTATGTTGCATAATTTTGATACTGAACATCAAACTTTATTTTTTTGAAATTTCGCACTTTTCTATGCTTATGCAGTCACAACTTGACCCGATTCGACCAATTCAGCTTCCTTTTTAGGCTTTCTGCCGTTCCAGAGGAAGAAGGCCAGCGTGAGCAGGATGGAGACTCCAGCGTAGATCGCCAGAATTCCAGCTTGATGCCACATCACATCAAAGTTACCGCTAGATACAACCGCCTTGAAGCCCATAATGCTGTGAGTCATTGGCAGCCAAGGACTGAACGCTTGCAACCATGATGGAATTAGCTCCACTGGGAACGTTCCTGCACTTGCCGCAAGTTGGAAGACCAACATTAGGATGACTACATATCGTCCTGGCAGATCAAGCCATGTTACGAGTGCCTGCACAATCATCATGAAGGTTAGACCCGTAATGATCGTGAACAGGTAGAACAGAGGTACACTGTGTGTCTCTAATCCAAGTCCATACAACATGAAGCTTGCTACAATCACGGACTGGAAGACACTCATCGAACCAAAGACAAGTGTACGGCTGACGAAACGACTCCATCCAGAAGCACCCGGTACGGATGTATCACGCATTTTCAATACAATCGTTGAGATCAGAGATCCGACAAACAAGCCGATGGATAAGAAGAAAGGTGTCAATCCTGTACCGTAGTTTGGCACAACCTCTGCTTCATTCTCCGATGAGTTCACTGGTTCAGCGAACATATTCACAACATCATCGGTTTTCTTCACTTCAGACGTTTTCTGAGCAGCATCATTCAATTTCGTTGCCAGCTCATTCGAACCGTCCTTCAACTCGGACAATCCATCGGCAAGCTTGCCTGCACCATCGCCCAGTTGTTTGGAACCGTCCGTTAGGGAAGATACGCCTCCGCTTAATTTACCAACGCCCGTTTGCAAAGCGCTTGTGCCTGTTCCAAGTTGTTTAACACCACTTGCTAATTGCGCACCGCCGTTTGCAGCCTCGCTGAGCTTACCTGTAAATTGCTTCAGACCATCTGAGAGCTTAGAACCCCCATCAGAAAGTTGGCTCGCACCTGCGAGCAATTGCTCTTGTCCGCCCACAAGCTGACCTGCACCCGCAAGCAGCTGCTGCTGACCTTCATGCAGTTGCTCTGCTCCGGTAGCCAGTTGTTGGTTACCTTCATGCAACTGACCTGCACCCTGTGCGAGCTTCTGCTCACTTTCATGCAGCTGCGCACTGCCATCGGCAACCGCCTGACTTGCTGCAAGCAGCTTCTGCACATCAGCACTC
This sequence comes from Paenibacillus sp. DCT19, assembly GCF_003268635.1. NCBI lineage: Bacteria > Bacillati > Bacillota > Bacilli > Caryophanales > Paenibacillaceae > Paenibacillus > Paenibacillus sp. DCT19. Next base: position 1,472,290 of record NZ_CP029639.1, on the reverse strand, counting down.
TCTGCTAGCTCTGGATTTGCGGCAGCAAGCTGCTTCAATCCATCGGCAACACCTTTGGCTCCATCTGCAACCTGGCCACTTCCGTCGACAGCCGACTGCAATCCTGTAGCTAAAGTTCCACTACCTTGAACCGCACTTTGCAGACCCTCTGACAATTTAGCACTACCTTGTTCGGAGGCTTGCAGTCCTGTTTGCAGCTTACTTGTACCATCCAGCGACGTTTGCAGACCAGCTGCCAGCTTGTCGCTACCCTCTTTCAACTGATCAGCTCCGCTCTGAAGCTGTGTTCCGGCTGCTGTTTGAAGCTGCTGCAGGCCAGAAACCAAGCTTGAAGTACCTGTCTCCAGCTTCGTAGCTCCGGTATGAAGCGCATTGACCCCATCCGTTAAAGGTGAGAGCCCTTCTTGCAGTTCGATCGTTCCTGATGCAAGCTTAGCCAGATTATCCTTGAGCTTCACAGCCCCATCATCGAGCTTGCCTGCACCCGTGTTCAGCTCGCCAGCACCGTCTCCGGCTTCGGCAAGTCCGTCAGACACCTCGGAGAACTTATCAAGCAACGTCTCCGCATAAGCCTCTGTCACTTTAGCTGATACTTTTGCCTTCAGATCCTTGATCGCCGTCTTACCAATCTGAGCACCTACGAAGCTATAGTTACCGTTAGGTTCATAGATGAGGTCAGCCGGTTTAGGTTGATCATCCAGCAATGTGGTAGCCTGTGATGAGAAATTTTCAGGAATCGTAATCTGCATGTAGTACTTGTCGTCTTTCATGCCTTGCTGTGCTTGAGCACTATTCACAAATTCCCATTTAAAATCTGCATTTTTCTTCAGTTCATCCACGAGGTCTTCCCCAACATGCAAGGACTTCCCTTCCAGCTCAGCCCCTTTATCGAGGTTCACCACTGCGACAGGCATCTGATCCACATGACCGTATGGGTCCCAATAGGCTGCCAGGTAGATACCACTATACAGAATCGGAATAAACATAATGGCAATAACGGGGATCAATACCTTCGGGTTTCTCACGGCCGATCCCACATCCTTGAAAAACACGGATAAAGATTTCATCTCATTTCTCCCCTTGTCTCTGCTAATCTGCAGGAATTTCTTGTAATGTAAACATTTGATGCATGAAGTAAATTTCTGAAATAACGTATGACCATTTTCCTCAAACGGTCAATTCAGGGCAAAAAAACAACCTGTCTTCCGACAAGCCTCACTGCCGTACCATTTAAGTAACAACAGCAATTCCTTCCATTAAGAAAAGGCGAAAGTAGCTTTTGATCTGTTCCTTGCTAAGTGGCTCATGTTGCTTATTCCAATCCGACGTCAGGGCAATGTATAATCGAATCATCATAAATGACACAACCTGCGGATCGCAGTCGCGAATTTCGCCTGATTCCTTAGCTTTCTCTAACTCACGTGTCAGAAAGTCTGAAATGACCTTTTCCACTTTGTCCAGACCTTCTTTGGCCTGAAGTGTACCAAAATCCTTCAACTCTTGAGCAAGTTTCACCAACAGATCGTGATCCCGTCTGAATTCCAACAATGAGTCCAAGACACGAAACAGATTTTCAAAAAATGCACTTTCTTGATGTACTTCACGATGAGCAATGTTCTTCATTTCCTGGATCACGTCCACCAAAATCTGATCAAACAACTGCTCCTTATTCGTAAAAAACGTGTAAATCGTTCCTTTGCCAACATTCGCAATTTTGGCTACCTGATCCATTGTGGTGGCTTTGTATCCAAACATGGCGAACGATTGCGTTGCCGCTTGTATCACCTGCTGTCTCCGGTCAATCGGAGCCATGATATCTCCTCCTTTATCACATGATCGTCCTTTAGGAATTGACCAAAAATACATTTCGGTCATTCGGTCAAAAATTACAATACCACCTTTGAAAAATGATTGCAACCCTAAATATAAAAATTTGTGTTAATATTTTTTAACCGAAATGCAGTGGAAACTACGTGGAGCGTCGTCTATAGTGTATGATGATTCCATCAACGCGAATGAAACGGAAGTTATATGTCTCAGAATTCTCAAACTTGTGTAATTATCTAACGAATAAATAAACATGATTTTCCGCTTCGTTGTATATTCTTGTAGTATCGCAACGTTCCGGCAAAATCCACTCAGAATGATTGAATTTTGAATTTAAATTTATGAATAAAGGTGAACTCATGCGAAAACCAAGAGTGCTCTTATTATCAGAAGGTTTCGGCACCGGTCACACCCAAGCCGCCCATGCGCTGGCAAGCGGAATCAAAAAAGTAAGCCCGCATGTCCACAGTCGAGTGATTGAACTCGGCAAATTTTTGAATCCAACGGTAGCACCGTTAATTTTCTCTGCATACCGCAAGACATTGTCTGTGCAGCCCAAACTTGTCAGTCTGTTATACCGAACACAATATAATAAATCCCTTAACGGTTTTACGAAACTAGCTTTACACCGCATTTTCTATACGCAGACGGCGCAGGTCGTAGCTCAATTGAAGCCAGATGCCGTGATCTGTACACACCCTTTTCCGAATGCTGTTATCTCCAGACTCAAGCGCCAAGGGCTTAATGTTCCTTTATATACCGTCGTTACCGATTACGATGTCCATGCAACATGGATTAATCCAGAGGTTAACAAATATCTCGTCTCTACCCCGCAGGTCAAAGCATTGCTAGAGATTAGAGGGGTGGAGCCATCCCGCATTCAAATTACGGGTATTCCGGTACATCCCGACTTCTGGGAAGCAGGAGACAAAGCCAAGTTAAGACAGGAGTCCGGACTTAAGGATATGCCAACAGCCCTGCTGATGGGTGGAGGCTGGGGTCTTTCTTTTGACGAGGAACATATGAAGGCATTAGCTTCCTGGGCAGATCGCGTGCAGCTCATCTTCTGTCTCGGAAGCAATGAGAAGATGATTGCCAAAATGAAAGAAATGCCTTGCTTCCAGCACCCTAACATTCGGATCCACGGGTATACCCGTGAAGTCAGCAAGCTGATGGATGTATCCGATGTACTGATTACGAAGCCTGGTGGCATGACGTGTACGGAGGCACTCGCAAAGGGATTACCTATGCTGTTTGTTCCTCCGCTTCCCGGGCAAGAGGAAGAAAACTGTGAGTATTTCGTACAAGCCGGATATGGGCAGGTCATTCATTCAGCTGATGTCATCTCGAAGCGATTTAGCGAATTATGTGATCAGAATTCTGCTCAGAGGTCGGCCGAGAAACAGTCTCATAAGACTAGGACAATCAAGCCAAAATCAACTTACGACCCTACATGCTGTGCGCAGGCTGTCCATGATTTATTATTTCCGACGACTACCGAAGTTACAAACGCTCCTAAGGAGCGCTTCACAGCCGGAATAACTGCCACACCGCTGTCAGGTACCAGAATCCCATTCTAAGCCCTCTATACCCCTATAGATTCGTTCTACGAGGGTATTACCGAGGATAAGACAAGTTATTTGATATCATTCAAGCTTATCACGTCCGTTTTCAGTTAGATCACCGATTGCAAAAAGGTTCCCTCCACAAGTTGGAAGGAACCTTTTTTATTACAATAAATTAATCGTATGATTTTCCATATAAAAGGGTAATTTATAGGTATAGAACATTCTAAAACAACGAAATAAACCTGCATATCAGACTAATTTTCGGTCACCTGTGAACCCCACATAGTTAACTAGCCTGCCTGTTTGCAGAATTTTTGGCACGATAAGCACCTTTTTGAATCGACCTTCGGGTCTTCAACACGTTTAGCATGTTTTATTTGTAAAATGTATGATGACCGATGGTTTTCACCTTTTTCTGTGAACGAGCAACTGTCAGATCATCCGCAAGTGTCAATGATAAGAAATAATACGTATCATCGGCTACTTCCTTTTTCCCGTTCAATGCTGCATTCACGGCCTTAATGCTGTCCTCATTCGGAACAACGCGTTTCAAACGTCCGTTAGCCACAGGACTAAACTGAGATTTCTGATATATTACTTTGTAAATGGAGTCGGGAAAATTGGCTGACCGCAGCCGGTTTAAGACAACATTGGCAACTGCCACTTTGCCTTCGTACGGTTCACCTTCCGCCTCTGCCATGACGATTTTTTGCAGCAGAAGCACATCTTTATCAGACACACTGTATGACCAGGTAGCGAGCTTCGAGTCCGCCTGGTTCAGAAGTTTGGTCCGCGTAAAGTAAAGTTTTTTGGGGGGAGTTGTAAGCGCAGCTGCTGCTTTGGCTTTCTCGATCTTCGCCAGTTTCACTGCTGCTTCTTTCTTAGCTTGAGCCGCCGCCGCTGCTCTCGCCTTATTTTTAGCTCTAGCTTCTTGTAGCTCTTGCTCTTCCTGAGCAGAGGCCAGCCAGTTTTTGGCCGGAAGCGTATTAATCCAGTCTGCATTCGAAGCAGACGCATCACTAGACAGACTTGTCCCGTCTTGTAGCATTCGCCTATCTTCGTTTGAAGAAACTGCCCCATTATTTTGCACAGATGCTGTGAGCTCAGTCATCTGCTTGCTATCACTATCCTCATTCCACTTCCCAGTCGCCTGGACTACATTAACCCCCACTATACACACAAGCAGCACAGATAACATCGGTGCTACCCAACGATTCTTGCTTATAATATCCATTCGAAGATTCCTCCTAGTCGCAACAATTCCCTAATCTAAGTAACCCAAAAAAAAGAATTTGAATAACGATGGCTAATATTACATAGGGAACAACGTAATGTCAATGTGATTATATGGGATATAGATCATTTTCCGGAAAAAGAAAACGTCTCCACAATCTCATACATTGGGCTACGTCCAAGCCTGGTCACATAAAGTACAAAATCCTCCACATTCCATGAAAGTGTTCCAGTAGAATGTTCTGGAAGCACCTCAATTATTCCTTTATTTTCATTTCCAGGGACAGCTCCCAGGAACTTTCTAGCGATTGTAATATGAGGCCGATATGCTCTAAGCTCAGCTTCATATCCCAGCTCTGATGTCGCTTCCGCAATTCGCTTCTGTAACAGATTCAATCGATCCATTTCTCCGCTAACACCTTTCCAGAGCACTTTCGGCGCCTGCTCTAGTCCGAATGTACCCCAATCGGTAATCTGCAACGAAAAGGATTGAACCTCTGCACTGACTTCACGAAGCACCTTCCGAAGATGACCCATGTTACTCACCAGTGTATCTCCCAGAAATTGCAAAGTGATATGATAGTCTTTGTGGTGAGTCCACTTGCGAAAATCGAGTTTGCTCTGCGCAAGCCTTGCATCCATTTGCAGCGTTTGCTGAATGGGGTCAGGGAGTCGAATGGCTGTAAACAGCCTTTCTTGTTGCGAATGAAGATTCGCATGTGAATCCATATGGTTACGATAGTTCATCGGTTACACCCCTCTAAAGTTCGTTTTATTATTTCACAGTCGTACCTATTCTTTCAAGTTGGGTAAATAAATATATATATCCAACTAAAGGATATTAAGCTAACGATTTTGATGCCAGAATGCCTTAAAGAGGTTGTTCAAAAAGTCCGCTTTTGATTACGAAGGATGCCTGACGGCATCTTAGCTTCGAATATGGGATTCAGCCGAAATGTCCGTTGCTCACGTAGCTTAATCTACGCTCCGCTACTCCATTTCTATCTTCATCCCATCTTCTCGGTACTGAAAACCGACCTTTTTGAACACGCACTTAAAAGGTAGCCGCCTGCCCTCTTTCCCTTTCTGCACATCAACTTCAAATCTGCTACACTTGATATTACAAATGAATAAAATTTAGGAGGCTACATATCATGGGTAAAATTGTATGTTTTCCAGCATTGTCGGAGGAACAGCAACAACAAATTTTGGATGCTGCGCCTGGTTATACGTTGAAGGTTGGCAAAGCCAATGACATGGACCCGACAGAGCTACAAGAAGCTGAAATCATTCTTGGCTGGTCTCCTCTCATTACAGAACATGTACTCAAAAAGCAAGGCTCCTTGAAATGGGTTCAGGTCTGGTCTGCCGGTGTGGATAACCTGCCATTCTCTGATCTGGAACAACAGCAAATTCAAGTAACCAGTGCAAATGGAGTCCACTCCATTCCAATTACCGAAATTATTTTGGGCATGATGCTAGCTCACAGCCGCTGGTTAAGACAAGCGATGCTGCACCAACAGCAACGTGAGTGGAAAGCACCTGCCCAGCCTCTGCCTGAACTACATGGAAAAACAGCCGTCATTGCTGGCGTAGGAGAGATCGGCAGTGAAACAGCTCGAATCCTCAAAGCGCTAGGTATGAACGTCATTGGCGTGCGCCGCTCAGGTAAGGATGTGCCTAATGTTGATCGTATGTATGACATGTCCGGTTTACAGGAAGCCCTCGGTCAAGGTGACTATGTCATTAACATCCTGCCGCTAACGGATGAGACGAAGCATGTCTATGATGAGGCTGCCTTCGCACAGTTCAAACCAGGCGCTTGCTTCATCAATGTAGGACGAGGCCCAAGTGTGAAAACCGATGCACTTCTAAATGCGCTAGACAGCGGACACCTAGCCTTTGCCGGACTTGATGTATTTGAGGAGGAACCTCTCCCTTCAGAACACCCGCTGTGGGGGAGGGACAACGTATTAATTACACCGCACATTGCCGGAAGCACAGAAGCATATAAGGATCGCGCGCTTGATATTTTTCTAGAAAATTTAGAGGCTTACATTGCAGGCAAATCACTTCCCCGCAATCCAGTAGATTATCATCATCAGTATTAAATTATCCAATCATTTCTATGCACAATTGTACAAATAACAGAAAACCTCCATTCCGGAATACATACTCTTCCAGAAATGGAGGTTTTCATTTACATTTATTTTTACATTATTTAACATTATCTTTAAAAAAATTTAATGTCGACAACTGAATTTGTTTCCAGTTGCAACCGAGCTTAAGTGCACAACCAGATATGACGTATAAACGTACCTTTACTCACCTTGCAGTAGCGTTCCACCTTCCAGCCTGCAGATAATAGATGGTTCTCCACCCATTCTGTAGAGACGACTACTGCTCGTCCAGTCAATCGTCTTAGACTTGTGAGCATCGCTCGTTGCTCATCACCTGGAAGAACAGAACATAGATTATAGGGCATGTCCAAAATGGCTGCATCATACGTGCCTTGCAAATCATTCATGTCACCTAAAGTTATACATGCCGCGTCATATCCGTAAGCTGGAAGGTTAACACGTGCACCTTGCACAGCGAGAGGGTTCAGGTCATTGCCACTGGCTTCAATCCCCATGGACAGTGCCTCGATAACGACCGTTCCCATACCGCAGCATGGATCAAGCAACCGATGATCCTGAATGTCTGGAATTGCAATATTTACAAGTGATCTAGCTAAAGCTACACCGAATCCGGTTGAATAATTTTGCGGTTTGTTGCGGCGATTTTGCCAGGAACGATCGGCTTCTGTCCACCGCCCCAAGATCCATTTTCCACCAGCATGGATTAGGCCGAAAGTCACTTTCGGTTCCTTCATCTGCGCTTTACCCTGAATGCACATCCCGACTTGTCTCTCTAATTTTCGAGCAGATTCATAGTCTGGCGTTTCGTCTCCTTCTTTCAGACAAAAGACTTTAAAAGTCTCCTCCGGCAGCAGCTTAATCTCTGAAGCGAACGGCAGTAGCTCAATGATTGAGTCCGCCTCAGCATACACTTCTAACTTGCCGCGGATAAACGGGCTTCTTCCAGGTGGAATGTTGATTTCCGATCTGACATACGCCCCAGAGATGGAATGAATTTCTGAAGTGTGACGCAGCAGAACTTCCAGTTCAAACATACATAAATCACGTTCATTCTCGTGGGAGGCAAAGGTGTACAGATAACTTCCTTTTGCGGAAAATTCACGATTCGATTCGTCCAAAACAGTAGCCATCCTTCATGTTTCTTCTATTATAAATGCGAGTTCAACAATCCCACTTATTCGTACCCAGAAGAACATTTATATTTTTAATTTCTCAATGGAGGTGAGCAGGTCATCGGACAGTTCCTTCAAATTCTGAATACTACCACTAATCGTTTCCATTGAACTAACTTGCTCTTCCGCCGATGCCGATACCTCCTCGACACTCGCCGCAGATTGTTCCGATACAGCCGAGATCTGTTGGCTGAAGTCATTCATACGCCCGCTAGCTTCCTGCATGCCTTCGAGCCCATCGGTCATCGTTCCAATCACCTGAACCATGCCCTCAACCGACTCATTGATGTTCTTAAACACACTTCCCGTTTGCAGGAATTGCTCCTGACCACGTTCCGTCTCCTGAACGCCAGTTCTCAACTCAGCCACAACGCCTTGGGAGTCCTGCTGGATATCTTGGGTAATCGTTGTAATCTCTTCTACCGAAGTCTGTACAGCCTCCGATAATTTGCGAACCTCAGCTGCAACGACAGCAAACCCTCTGCCACTCTCTCCCGCACGTGCTGCCTCAATAGAAGCATTCAACGCAAGCAGATTCGTCTGACGCGCAATATCATGGATTACTTGTACCAGCTTCGAGATATCTTCATTTTTGCGATCCAACTGCTCCATCTTATCCATAGAGCTGGAGACAGAACCTGCGATTTGCTTCATCTGCTGTACGGATAGTTCCATCGCCTTGCGTCCATTCAAGCCCTGTTCTAACACAAGATCCGACATGATTCGTAGCTGTTTCCCTTGTTCTGTATGCTGCTGAATATGCTCATTCAGTTCCTCAACCGTACGTGCAGACTGCACGGCCGTTTCCGCCTGACTCTCAGCCGCCTTCGCAGACTCTTCCATCGTGAGTGCAATTTGACTACTACCGATCTTAACCTCTTCCGAGGAAATCGCTAGTTCACTGCTCTGACGGTTCACCGCTTCTGCAACTCGTCTTACATTCAGCACCATGGAAGTCAGGTTACCTTTCATATCATTGACTGCCTTAGCCAGAACGCCGACTTCATCCTGATGTTTCGTATGTATGTCTTGAACGTTCAATTGCCCTTCGGCGATCAATTTCACTGCACTAATGACGCGAAGCAAAGGTTTAACAACCTGGGAACGGATAATCGGAATAGTAATTACGGTAATTACGATCATAATCAGTACTCCAATAATGATAATCATACGACCATCTTGCACAGAACGAATAGTTTGAGCCGCGGATAAATCTGATTGATTTTGGTTGTACTCCACCAGGTAATCCAGATCAACCTGCATAGCATCAAACGAATCGGCACCCTTCTCCGATACTTCCTTCGCTAGCTGCTCTTGCCCTTCATCGCTCAGCTTGATGGATTGTGTGTTAATTTTGAGATAAGCTTCCCATTTGGATTTGAAGGCATCCCAATGTTCCTTCTCCTCTGGAGCTTTCGGCTGTTGATCATATATCTTGATAGCCTGAGCCGTTTCACGAATATACTGAGTACGCTCTTCAGCTAGTCCCGTTTTGTCCGCTGCCTGTGCATCGAAATGACGGTAGCTCAGTGACAAAACATGCTCTGTCGTATAATTGATTCGATTAATCTGCTGAATGGAGGGCATCCAGTTACCCGTTATTTCGTTAGTGTTGGCTTCCATCGAATTCATTCGGGTGATGATGGTCACGCTCAGAAGAATTAAACAGAGGATTAACAGATAGAACGCGATGCTGATACGCAGACCAATACTCTTGATCTTGAATCTGCTGAACATACGATTTCCCCCTCGTGCCTGATCGGCTTAATAGTGCGTGTTCATAAATGGATTTTTAGGACTTTTGTCTGCTAATCAACCTTCTTTTGGCATCTTGCAAAATATCCTTTTCTATATTATATCTGTGGCAAAACAGACGTAAAGTATTATAACATTCTTTTGTTATTAAGATACTTTGTTTTGTAAAATCTTGTGATTGCTGCATAGGATTTGCGATAGACTTTCATCTTCATGAAGTATAATCCTAATTCCCCAACCTTTCTACCTATAAAATCATAATAAAAAGCTGCAGTACACCAACATTCGTGAACCGCAGCTAATCCTGACATCTTATAGGTTGAACCTTTTCTGATATTCCGCGAGAAGTTTGTAGGATTCCAATCTCCGTTCATAGTCAGGCCCTGCCGTAACAATGAGCAACTGATCCGCACCCAAGCGTTCGCTCACTCGGTGCATCTGCTCCCACACTTGCTCAGGTGTCCCGGCGATATGCCGTTCTGATGATTCTGCATCTGGATTAGGAGTGCTCTCATCACCGTTACTCTGTGAAGAATTACCTGCTCTACTAGCCCTGCGTCGCTCTTCCATCTGACGACTCCAGCTTCGCGCTTGCTCCTCATCCTCCGCACATAGAACACTCACAGCCACCATCACTTCCGGCTCGGTTCGATGGACACTCGGCACAAAGCCTTCCCGGTATCGCCGCACAGCCTCTGTTCCATCTGCCTCACTCATGAATTGACCAAATACATATCCCATACCAAAACGGGCAGCAAACTCAGCACTCTTCACATTCGTGCCGAGCATCCACAGCGATAACGGATGCTCTGGAACAGGTCGCGCTTGTACCTCATGCTCCTCATAGGTATAGCGATCCTCAAGGAGTGCAGTGAGTGCTTCCAGCTTATCAGGCAGCTTGGATACATGCTGCAGATAGTTACCACTCAGTGCCATCGTAGCATGAGGCCCACCACCAGGCGCCCTTCCCAGGCCCAGCTCTACCCGTCCAGGATAAAGTGATGCAAGCAAGCGGAACGACTCAGCTACCTTGAGTGCGCTATAATGTGGCAGAAGCACTGCACCCGATCCCAGCCGAATTGAGGATGTTCTTGCTCCAACATGAGCAAGGAGCACCTCTGGTGATGCTGAAGCGAGTTCTTCCATATCATGATGCTCCGAAGTCCAGTAACGCAAATATCCCCATTCTTCAGCATGTTGAGCGAGCGTTACCGCTTGTTGCAATGCATGCTCTGCTGAAACTCCGTTTAACCTTGGAACTAAGTCAAGCACGCCCAGATGGGTTGGATGACTTGCGCGAATATCCAAGCGTCTCATCTCCCTATCCTTGTATACTTTTAATCTTATAATGAATGTTCAAAAAGTTCGGTTTTCAGTACCAAGAAAACAACTTATAACTAATCGAGATCGTAGATGGAGCCAACCTTCAAGCCATATAGTTCATTATAGATTTTCTCGGCAAAAGCATCCGTCATACCAGCAATGTAATCAATCACCATATGCTCCCAGGTCCAGATCGGATTCGACTTCGCCTGATCCTTCTCATACCGTTGCAGCCAGTCCGACGGGATAATCGACTTGGATGTCTCTGGATCTAGGAATGCATCCCATAGGCGTTTAATCATCCATTCACTACGCTTTTGCAGGCGCTGCACACGCAGGTCACGAATCATGGTCACCCAAGCGAAGCTTTTCAGCACACTCACCGTGCGCAGCATATCGAGATCTTCCTTGCCTTCCCGAACAAACGTAACCTTCTTCCAGTTCCCGTCGTCAATTACGCCTAAACTGCCTACAAACAGACTAACCCAGTACGCCTTGACCTCACGGCGAGTCCGTGAGTAATCATGCTCGCAGAACGGCATTTTCTCATTCCATACACGCAGAAATGAAGCAAGTACCTCTTCTACCTTTTGTCCAATGGCTTCGCGCGTCCAACCGTTCCAGAACAGATCCTCAAGCGTCGTAATTTTATCGACGATAAGTCGATTGATATGAGGATCTTGCAGGAAGTGCTCATGCACCTCAATTTTGCCTGCTTTGATGCCATCCTCCAGATCATGCGCGGAGTAGGCGATGTCGTCACAGAGATCCATTAACTGCGCTTCAAGCGTCTTCTTGCCTGCCGGGATGTTCCAACGATCACGAATCTCGCGAATATACTGCCACTCATGATGATACATGCCCTTCTTGCTCTCTGTACCTGGATAAGGTACTTATTAATACCCAGCAGCACTGCATCGGACAGATTAAGTCCGTCGATATCCTCCCGTTTCTCCAAATACATGATGAGCCGGAAGTTATGCGCATTGCCTTCAAAATGTTCATATTTACGCTTCAGCTCAGCACGAACTTCCGCTTCTGGTCTAGGTGTCTTCGCACTACGGCTCTTCTTCATGATCTTCTTCACTTCGGTGTTGATGAGATCATCCAGAATACCGTCTAACACCTCTTCCCCTTTATGTCCAAACGGTGGATGACCAAAATCATGCGCAATCGCGGCACATTCCACCACTTCCGAATCGATAATGAGCCCAGGGCTATCAGCCTGATTCCAATCCACCTCGGGAAAACGACGTAGCAGGCTTCTGGCTGCCTCTCGTGCAATCTGTGCTACCTCTAGCGAATGAGTCAAACGTGTGCGATAATAGTCGCCCGTCCCTGCCCCAAACACCTGGGATTTGCCTTGCAACCGACGGAAGGTCGGTGAGTGGATAAGTCTCGAATAATCCCGTTCATAGGCTGCACGAGCCCCATCCAGCTTCGTTAATTCAGGGTATTGTCTATGTTCTCTCAGATCGTTCCATTGCATCTTGATCACTCCTAGCCGACTGTCTCTATTTTGAGTGATTATACACATAATCAGCGGTTTCGAAAAGCAAAACCTATCTGTCATTGTTATATCTTCTCACATCAACTTGTTATGGTCAGTCCTTTATATCTCATTATACCCTGACCAATGATCGTTCGTGCAACCTCTCAACCTATACATGGGCGCATTCTCCTCAAAATAGAGTCTATATAAGAGTCCATATAAATGAAAAAAGCGACCTCGCAAAATGTTACGTTTGCGAATCGCTCATGTGCTCATTCATACCGATCTTCACAGTTTACCTTTTCCACGCTGGTGCATTCGATATACCGTACCTACCTAACACCTTGCGCCCAAATAAGTTGAACAATCTGTCGGTAGTAAATCCCATGAACCCCAGGCAGATTAAGCCGACAAAGATCCAGTCTGTGCGAAAGAATAAACGCGAATTCCAGATCAGGTAACCGACACCTTCATTGGAAGCAATCATTTCCGCTCCGATGATCGCCATGTAGGACGTCCCCATAGCTAGCCTTACTCCGGTAAAAATGTACGGCGTCGTTGCCGGCACAACCACGTGAAGCAATATCTGCCATTCACTCGCCCCCATGCTGCGGGCTGAACGGATTTTATCTTCTTCTACAGCAAGCACACCAGTTAATGTATTAAGAATTACAATAAAAAAGGTCGCATACATAATCAGGGCAATCTTCGATTGTTCTCCGATTCCGAACCAGACCAGAAACAACGTAATGAACGCGATAGGTGGAATGAAGCGGATAAAATTCAGGAATGGCTCTGCAAACACACGGATGATATGTACCTGACCGATCAGCAGACCAATCGGAATAGCAATCAGGCTGCCGAGAACCCATCCAATCAACACGCGCTGAAAGCTGATGCCAATATACTGCACTAACGTACCATCGGCTATTAACTCCTTGGCTCCAAGTAATGTCGCCCATGGCCCTGGAACAACGTCTGATCCGTAGATCAACGCACCAATCTGCCAAATACCGATAACAACCAACCATAATATTGGAACTGTAATCCATTTACGCTCCAACCATGTCATAACGTCCACCTCCTATTTCTCAAAATGGCTGCCAATCCGCTCGTATAGGACTCCCAGTTCCTCTGAGGCGATATTGCGCGGGTAGGGCAAATTCACGTCATAGATGTCCGTAATGTTGGAGGAAGGCCCCACTGACATGATGCCGATCCGCTCACCGAGCAGCAACGCTTCCTGAATGTCATGGGTCACGAAAATAACCGTTTTGTTCGTCTCCCGCCAGATATTGACCAATTCCTTCTGCATCGTCCTGCGCGTCATCGCGTCGAGCGCTCCAAATGGTTCATCCATCAACAGAATCGCCGGGTCGTTAGCAAGCACCCGTGCGAGCTGAACTCGTTGTTTCATGCCGCCTGAAAGTTCCTTGGGGAATTTGGATTCGTGACCATTCAAACCAACCATCGCGATAAACCGATCTGAGATCGCCTTCCGATCCACCTTAGGTACATGTGCCATACGCAGCCCGAACTCCACATTCTGCCTCACAGTTAACCATGGAAACAGCGAAGAATCTGCCTGTTGAAACACCATGGCTCGGTCTTTACCCGGCTTCACGATTTCACTCGCATTAACTTTCAGTTGTCCGCTTGATTTGGAAATAAAACCGGCTACCATGTTGAGCAACGTTGATTTGCCGCAACCACTTGGCCCCAACAGGACAAAGAATTCGCCTCCCCTGATAACCAGATTCACGTCTTTGATAATGTAATGAACATCGCCAGCTGTACCATCGTTATAGCTTTTACGAAGCTGTTCGATCTCAATTGCCGATATCGTCGCAGATGTTGACATGTAAGCCCCTCCTCTGTACTGATGTATCTACTTCCCAAAAGTGACCTGATCCGGCAGCACCTTGCTTAACGGCTCCAACTTCAATTTACTTGCAAGCTCGAAATCCTGCTGAATGATTCCATTATCGACCATATACTGCTTTTGCTTGTCAAGGCTGTCATAGGCCACTTGAGTGAAACCAACAACCCAAGGATTAATCGGGATATCCTTCAAAGTCGCTTCTTTTGGCTGTTTCGTTAACTTGTATTGCAAGTCAGCCACTTCTTCTGGGTTAGCCTGCACATACTCTGAAGCTTGATTGAGTGCCTTCAGGAACCCGCCAATTATTTCAGGATTCTCCGAAATGAATGCATCACTCGCAACAAGTCCCATACCTAGTCGCACTGAGGTTTTTGACATGTCCGATAGCTGATGCACGTTGTCCAGCGCATCGAATTTGTCGGTCAACGCCGATCCTACAACCCAGGCAGCATCCAGATCACCTTGTTTGAGTGCAATGTATGTCTCGTCAAAAGAACCCTGCCCCACCTGCGTTACATCCTGCAATGCCACACCGTTCTCCTTCAGGTACTCATCCCATAGGTATGGAATGAAGGTACCTCTCAAAAAGCTCACCTTTTTCCCTTTTAGATCGGCAGCGGATTGAATGTCGTTACTCACATACAACTTCCATGACTCCGCCGCATAATCCGTTGCTTGCCCAGCCGAAGCGATGACGGAATAGTCACCTTTGGAGAGAGCGTTTAAGACCGGAAAATCCGCACCATAAGCAATATCGATCTGATTGATGAACAAGGCGTTCACCCCTTCAGCAGGCGTTCCGAAAATCATACTTTCAGCGTCAATGCCCTGCTCCGCAAAAAATCCTTTCTCGATCGCAATACGAAACGTCGGATTACTTGCCGTATCGGCAATCCTGATTTTTATTTTCTTCCCTTCAGCACTAGCATTTCCGGTCTGTGCCCCGCTCTCCCCTCCCGATGCACAACCGGAAAGTATAAGCATAGTCGTAACTAAAAGCATAATGGATGAATGGATCAATGATCTTTTCACGGAAATCACCCCTGCGTATAATTAATGTTTATCCTAGTCATTCGTATGGTTGTCTTTATCAGATTTCAGATCATGTGAGGTCGTCACGCAAGCGGCTTCTTCGACGAATGGTAGTGTCGCTATAACACTGACGACGGATTCAGCCCCTTTTGGTGCAGCTCCCGGGACACGATAATTCTCGACATCAATCTGCTCAATCGCTGTTTCTTCTGGTCTGTCCAACTGCGGAACCCAGCTATAAGGAACACGGTAAGAACGATACACCATGTTGGTGTTCCGACCATTCCAATACGGCGAGATATATTCCCAAACTAGTTCATGCTCACGCGTTACCTCGAACAGACGTCCATTCGAACCTTCCGTGATAAGTGTATTACCGTTCGCAAGTCGTTGAGCAGAGCTGATATATGGACTATAAAATTTATATGAATCCGTTGGCACCGAGAAGCCTGCTTCTGCCGGGGTATACTGCCAGATGATCTCCAACGTGACTGGATCAATCTCCAGTACCCGGGAATGATCACGCACCGCTGATTTCAATCCAATCGGAGAAGCCGGGTTCGGCAGACCATATCCAGCCCAACCCCCGTTGTCGAACACAAGCAGGTTACCTTCACCAGGAAGACCTTTCGGGATAATGTGGGCATGGTGCTGACCGATGATCCATCCGATATGCTTCACCTCTGGTCGGGAGTAATCTGGCCCGAGCTGCCAGACGATATTACCTGTGCGTTTGTCGGTAATGGCAATAATATTAGCTTCGCGTGCATCCCAGATAATGTTATCCGGATGGAAACGTTCGTCCCCGGCATCATAGAAGCGGTTTGGCCCAACATACGAAGCGGAGTTGATATGCAGCCAGTCTCCCACGCCCCCTCCCAGATGACCGAAGGATCGAGAGTTGGGATCACGGAATAACACATTGCGTGCCGCTTCGTCGAAGCCCAGTTCCTCGAAATGCTCGTTTGCCGCCCATTCCCATATGATATTGCCCTGCCAATCCACTTCGAGGATCGTATCATCTAGCAACGGCTTATCCGATATGTTCGGATTATTCACGTTTTTGTGAGACAGAATCAGTGTGGTACCACTACCGATCTTCGGTACCAAACCTGGGGCATAATAACCCACCGGATTACCTTCCCGCTGATAGTCATGATGCTGCCTTGCATACCAGAGCGGCTCATAACCAGGGTCTTCAATGTGTTCATATCCGTCGTATCTCCAGACGATGTTACCGTCCCAATCCACCTGTACCAGATCCAGGTTATCCTGAATACCAAACTTCGGATCTCTGCGTCCAGTGCTTCCAAGCACGTAGCCACCCGGGAATAATTTGGCCGGAAAACCGATCAATCCTTTCCACAGACGGACTTCTCTACCGTTCATGTCGATCAAAACAACCCCTTCATCCCCTGCCTGAAAGATTGTATACCCACTCCATGCTTTGTCTGGTTGAAATACCGTTGCCCCTGTCGGGTAAATAGTTGAGTGTCCCATTGTAATTCGCTCCTTCATAGTGGTTTATAGAACTAGGTCGTGTCTGAAAACTCCCTAATTAATAACTCAAATAATTTTTCTCACTGTTTCGCGCTGGCTTCTGTTCCTGATCCACAGGTGATGGAGCATCCGCATTCTGTTCTGCCAGCCCCAGCAACGTTTCGGAGAATCCCTCCAGATTGGCAAATATCCGTTCATAGAAACGGCTCTGTTGTTCCAGCTCCTCTACCGTGAACCCTTGAAACAGAAGCGTAATACATCGATCACCGATGTTGTTGTTGCGAGCCACCATCTCCCGCCCTTTGGCGGTAATATCCAACAATACCGTGCGGCGATCATCCTCCTTACGGCGGCGAACTGTATACCCGGCGCTTTCCAGCTTGTCGCTCAGTGCAGTGATTGCACCTGAGGTAAAATCCATCTGTTCTGCCAGATCGCCAAGTCGCTGCTCACCATCACGAATGATCTTTTGTAGAATGAGCATGGCAGGTAACGTTACCCCTCTACGCTAACGCGATCCCGTTCTTTCACAAATCTGCGTACCATTTTGCGGTATAAGTCATCTACAATCGTTAGTTGCTCCCATGTCTCTTTATCCATTAGGCAGCCTTCCCTTCTGTGAACTCGGCCTCTTTCCTCGTGTGGAGGCAATAAAAAAAGGCTCCGGCACACCTTCCCCATGGGGATGATGTACTGGAGCCTTTGGTGATCCAATGAGCTCAGAAATTATTTCACTGTTCATTTAATTAGTAGTGAAGTATTATTGAAACCAATATAACCCCTTATCCCTACCTGTCAAGTATGTTTTCGAAAAGGAATAGGCAATTTTCCACTTTGCATCAAAATCGGGTATGAGACTGCTTGATTAATGGAGTCGCCAACTACTCATGTTAATATGGCGATAGCTCACTTTCTATCCACACACCCATCGTCTAGATTAACTAATCCGTGGGGTTCTTTGGACATATCGTTTGGTTGGCAAGCTTATTCTATGACGTATACCGGTCGGCACACTAAAAAAAGACAGGACATTGATGTCCTGCCTCTCGTTTTAAACATGTTAAATTGTGGTGTTACACCATCACTTTGCAGATATCATTTGTAAATTCAACTGGATCTTGAATTGGCAAACCTTCAATCAGCAGGGCTTGGTGGTATAACAGACTTGTGTACAAGCTCAGTTTTTCTTTATCTTGTGCAAATGCATCTTTCAACGATTTGAAGACATCGTGGTTCACGTTGATCTCCAGCACTTTATCTGCTTGTACATTTTCACTGTTAGGCATAGCTTTCAAGATTTTCTCCATCTCAATGGTAAGCTCGCCCTCAGTGGATAGACATACCGGGTGGCTTCTCAGACGTTTCGAAGCTTTAACCGCTTTTACTTTGCCTGCGAGCTGTGCTTGCATCGCTTCAAACAACTCTTTGTTATCGTTGTCCTGTGCTTCTGTTTCTTCTTTGTCCGCACTGTCTTCGATGCCAAGGTCACCGCTGGAGATGGATTTGAATTCTTTTTCTTTGTAGTTCGTGATCATCTTGATCGCAAATTCGTCGATATCGTCCGTGAAGTAGAGCACTTCGTAGCCTTTGTCGAGTACACCCTCAATCTGTGGCAGCTTCTCGATCCGTTCGATTGATTCACCAGATGCATAGTAGATATACTTCTGGTCTTCCGGCATTCTGGAGACATACTCATCCAAGCTAACCAGCTTCTTCTCTTTCGAAGAAGAGAACAGCAGCAGATCCTGCAAAGTATCTTTGTTCACACCATAGTCGCTATATACGCCATATTTCAACTGACGTCCAAATGCTTGGTAGAACCTCTCGTAGTTTTCACGCTCGTCCTTGAGCAAGCTTTGCAGTTGGCTCTTAATTTTGTTTTTGATATTTTTTGCAATCAGGCTGAGCTGACGGTCATGTTGTAGCATCTCACGAGAGATGTTCAGAGACAGATCCTCGGAATCCACCATACCTTTAACAAAACCGAAGTAATCCGGCAGCAGGTCGCCGCACTTGTCCATGATCAATACACCGTTGGAGTAAAGCTCAAGGCCTTTTTCATACTCTTTCGTATAATAATCAAACGGCGTGTTCTCTGGAATAAACAAGATTGCATTGTATACCACTGCGCCATCCGCGCTAATGTGCAGGTGCTTCAGCGGTTTGTCAAAACCGTAGCGCTTCTCCATATAGAAGTTCGTGTAATCTTCTTCGGTCAGCTCGCTTTTATTTTTACGCCAGATCGGCACCATGCTGTTGACGGTTTGTTCTTCTTGGTATTCCTCGAATTCGTTCTCTGTACCTTCCTTCGGACGTTGTCCCGTCACATCCATCTTGATTGGGTAACGAATGAAGTCAGAGTATTTCTTGATGATGGATCTCAGGCGGTACTCTTCCAGGAACTCGTCATATGAATCTTCTTCGGTATTTTGCTTGATCGTCAGGACGATCTCGGTTCCTACAGAATCCTTCTCTGCTGGTGTAATCGTATATCCATCCGCACCTTCGGATTCCCATCTCCATGCTTCATCACTACCCAGTGTTTTACTTGTCACGGTCAGCTTGTCTGCCACCATAAATGCGGAGTAGAAACCAACCCCGAATTGTCCGATGATATTATGTCCATCTTTAGCTTCATTTTCCTTCTTGAACGCGAGGGAACCACTCTTAGCGATAACACCGAGGTTATTCTCCAGCTCTTCCTGAGTCATACCAATACCGGTATCGGTCAGGGTCAGCGTGCGATTATCTTTGTCGATGGTCAGCTTAATGTAGTAGTCCTCTTTGTTGAACACGAGTGAGTCATCTGTGAGGGCTTTGTAATATATTTTGTCAATCGCGTCACTGGAGTTGGAGATCAGTTCTCTCAAAAAGATTTCTCTTTGCGTGTAAATAGAGTTGATCATCATATCTAGCAAACGCTTGGATTCTGCTTGGAATTCTTTCTTAGCCATGAATGGGTGTCTCCTCTCAAATTGGCTATCGAATGATTGAGTTAAATATTAATAGTAAAATTAGAATCTCCACATAGAGCATCACATGGACGAAAATCTTCTGTCGCTAATCCCTGAACTAATCTAATGCATATTCAAGACTCATTAAGATCACTATCGTCGAAGGCTCTCCTCCAGTGACCGTTCCGGTTACGGATCGTTCTTTCGATCGCTGTTGTCTCCAAATTTTTGTGAATTATATTAAATAGGTGAAAATAAGGAGACAAAGGCGAACGCTACCGCTTCTTCAGAATCGATTCCGCACCCTCCACTTCTGAGGCTACTAGCCAAGAACCTAATGAAATTATGAGTCTTTTCTAGATTAGAACATTCAGGAAGACACGCTGCGACGTACCGAATATTTTCTATTCAGCCACACTCGTGTTCTCTTCGAATTCAACAATTTAATATTCAAAACAAAATCATTCCATATGTAGTCGTGTATTGAACAGCATCCTGTATTAGCACTCAGGCCGTTAGAGTGCTAAACCCTACCTTTTATATAACATATGGGAAAATTGGGTGTCAACATGATGGCGGATATTTTAACAAAATGATTGATTATCGCTTGAAATTGAGCGTATCCCCAACAATTTTAGCCTATTTCATTAGACAACACAAAAGCCGGCTCAAACCAAGGTTCGAACCGACTTTTAGGAATGTAATAGGAATAAATAGATCATAAAGTGGAGTGAACTAATCATTGAAATGTCGCGCCTAAAAGCGGATCTGAGCTAGAAAGTGCATTGATTGTTTGATGGTTAATCTAATTTGGATTTATAGAATTATTGAACTCAATCAATTATTGAATCCATAAACTTACTGACCTTATTAATCATGTGCGCTCATCGCATATTAGTCTACTTTTTCGCCATTTTTGGATCAAGCGTGTCTCGTAACCCATCTCCGAGCAGATTAAAGCCAAGCACGGTAAGCATAATGGAAAGCCCCGGGAAAATAAGCGTCCAAGGAGCTTTTTGGATGAACTGGCGGGAATCCGACAGCATTTTGCCCCACTCTGGATCAGGTGGCTGTGCACCCATTCCTAAGAATCCGAGCGCAGCCGCTTCAATAATCGCCGTACCAATGCCAAGCGTGCCCTGTACAATCAGAGGCGTAAGACTATTCGGCAAGATATGCCGAAACAGGATTCGCGCATTGCCTGCCCCAAGCGTACGTGCCGACGTCACAAACTCCTCCTGCCTCAAGCTAAGTACCCTCGACCGCACAAGTCTCCCATAGGTTGGGATGTTGACAATGGCAATGGCGAGCAAGGCATTTTGCAGAGACGGCCCCAGTATAGCGACAATCGCAATCGCGAGGAGAATGCCTGGAAAGGCAAGCAAGATATCAAACAGACGTGAGATAAACATATCCACCCATTTGCCATAAAATCCGGCAACCAGCCCTAACAATGCGCCAGCAATAATCGAACCGATGACGGAGAAAAAGCCGACCCATAACGAAATTCTTGCCCCATGCAACACTCGGGAGAACACATCCCGTCCGAGATCATCCGTGCCAAACCAATGATCTGCCGATGGAGCTTGCAGTCGATCTGTAAGAACCTGCTCTTTGTAGTCATAAGGTGAAATATAAGGTGCAATGAAGGCGATCAGGATGAAAAATACAATGATGACCAGCCCGGCAAGCGCTAGCCGATTTTTACGAAATGTTCTCCAAGCCTCCCGCCATGGGCCTGAAGTCGATTTGGTTGCAACATCCACGGAAGCGCCCGTATTCGTCGATAATTTGGCCATGCGGCATCCCCTTCTTGGATATGAATGAAATATAAAATATACGAGTTCAACGTAAAATATTTACTACATGTCACTCCGCTGACAGAGCAACCTTCCGATCGCTGTTATCCCCTGATTCCCTTTATCCTTTTTTTCTAAAGGAAGGAATCCGGTTATAAAGGCGAGCGCTCCACTTCTCCAGGTTTTCCCTGTCCTCTCCGTTCGCAAGTAGAAATTTAGATAACTCGTATATTTTATATCTAAGAATCATCCATCAAACCAAATGATGGATTCCTATTTGTAACTGATTCTTGGATCAAAAACGGCGTAAAGTAAGTCCACAATCAGGTTGATCACCACGAAGAAAAAAGCAACGATCAGGATGCCGCTCTGAATCACCGGATAATCTCTTGAACTAATTGCTTCATATATATAGCGTCCCACGCCCGGCCATGCAAAGATGGTTTCGGTCAGCACCGCTCCCCGAGCAGTGATCCGGTCTGAATGCCGATCACGGTAAGCACGGGAATGAATGCATTTTTCAGCGCATGTCCATACACGACAAAAAATGGACCCAGTCCCTTGGCTTTTGCAGTACGGATATAATCCGAACTCATCACCTCAAGCATACTGGAACGGGTCATGCGTGCAATGACTGCCATTGGAATCGTACCCAGCGCAATACTTGGCAGCAACAAGTGCTTCGTCACCGTCCATAGCTGATCCCAGCGTCCAGCAATCATCGTATCCAGTACGTACAGACCGGTTACCGCTTCAATCGGATCACGCGGATTCATCCTGCCGATGGATGGTAGCCACTGAAGTTTGTTAGCGAACAGCCATTGCTCCATCAAGCCAAGCCAGAAGATTGGCATCGAAACTCCAACCAGCGCAATGACCATGCAGCAGTAATCAAACCAGGAGTTATGCTTCCACGCACTGACGATCCCTGCATTGACACCAACGATAATGGCGAACAGCATACTTGCCATCGTTAATTCAAACGTTGCAGTTAGATACGGCCCTATTTCCTGGGCAATCGGAACCTTGGTGCGGATCGAAGTTCCTAGGTCGCCTTTGACCAGATCACCGAGATATGCAAAGTATTGCTGAAACCAAGGCTTATCCAAGCCAAGTTGGTCTCGGAGAGCCTGTTTGGATTGCTCTGTTGCCTTCTGTCCCAGAATGGTTTCCGCCGGGTCACCCGGAATGGCATGGATGATGGAAAAAACGATTAACGTCATGCCTAACAGAACAGGCAGCAGTACCAATATTCGTTTGACGATGTAACTATTCAATCCTCATTCACCCGCCTTTTGAACAACCGAATAGGTAAAATAAAAAACGCTAGCGGACACGTATGCTGCAAGATGATTACGTCCAGATGATGGTTCTGCTAAGCATTGCGTGTGCGCCAGCGCTCTAAAATTTAGACATAGATCACAGCTTACAACCTCTACCTATTCCTCGAAATAGGCACCTGCATAGGATTCGCTACCCAGCGGCGAAGGAACAAAGCCTTTCAACTTCGCACTACCTGCGAGAATTGGCGTGGTATGCACAAGCGGAATCCATGGTGCGTCTTCCTTAATAATGACTTGAGCCTGCTCATACAATTCTGCCCGTTTATCCTGATCCGTTTCCTTCTGTGCGTCCGTCAGCAACACATGCAGCTCCTCGTTGACATAGAAGCTACGGTTGTTACCTGGGATTGCATCTTTATCCAGCAACGTGTACAAGAAGTTATCTGGGTCACCATTATCACCCGTCCAACCGAGCATATAGATATCGTCCTTCTCCCCGGCTTTGGCATCATCTAGATACGTCGCCCACTCGGGAGATTCAATGTTAGTCTTTACTCCAATTTTCTCAAAATCGGCTTGGATCGCTTCAGCAACTTTTCTACCATCAGGCATGTACGGACGAGATACTGGCATCGCATAGAAGGTCACCGGATCTGGCAATCCGTCAGGGAAGCCGGCTTCGGCAAGCAATGCTTTTGCTTTCTCCAAGTCATACGGGTAATCCTCAATACTATCGTTGTATCCCCATAATGTTGGTGGCATCGGGTTGACCGCAGGCTGAGCTTGTCCAGCAAAGAACGCATCAATAATGCCTTGTTTGTTCACCGCATGGTTCAGCGCCTGTCTCACTTTTACATCATCAAAGGGTTTCTTCTTAAAGTTAAAACCGATATACGCCACGTTGAATGGTGGACGTTCAATCTTCTGCAGGTCAGCATTCGACTCCAGAATCGACAGATCATCCGGATTCAGATCCTCCATCACATCGATCTCGCCGTTCTGCAAAGCGTTGAAACGAGCTGTATTATCTGGAATGGAGCGAACAATAACTTTGTTCAGCTTCGGCAATCCTTCTTTCCAGTAGGTTGGATTTTTCTCCAGTGTAATGGAGTCATTCCGCTTCCACTCTTTGAATACAAAAGGACCGGTGCCTACAGGATCGGTTTTGAAGTTTTCCTTCTTCTCCTGAATGGCGGTTGGGCTAGCAATGCCGAATGGCGTCATCGCGATATTTTGCAGGAAAGGCGCTTGTGGTTGGTTCAATGTGAACTCCACCGTAGTCTCGTCAATCGCCTTCACTTCCTTAATCACGCGTCCATCCTCTGGGCCAAACATGGAATCGTAATAATCGAAGGAATCACCTTCAAATTTATACTCACTCGCAGGATCACTCCAACGATTGAAGTTGAATACAACAGCCTCGGCGTTAAAGTCAGTTCCGTCATGGAATTTCACACCAGACTTCAGCTTGAACTCGTACTTAAGTCCATCCGCCGAAATCTCCCAGCTCTCCGCAAGTCCAGGGATAACCTCTGTTCCACCTTCCTTATAATCAAGCAATGAATCAAATACCTGATGTCCAATCTTGAGGGATTCACCATCAGTTACAATGGCCGGATCTAGAGCAACGGAGTCTCCACCTCGTCCCATAATCATCGTATCCTGCGC
The DNA here is from genome assembly GCF_003268635.1 of Paenibacillus sp. DCT19. Lineage (NCBI taxonomy): Bacteria > Bacillati > Bacillota > Bacilli > Caryophanales > Paenibacillaceae > Paenibacillus > Paenibacillus sp. DCT19. Next base: position 1,447,661 of record NZ_CP029639.1, on the reverse strand, counting down.
TGCTATTTCCTCCGTTGGTGGATCGTTACCTTCTGCTGGAGCAGGCGTGTTCGTCCCCTCCTGGCTAGAGCAACCTGATAAAACCAAAACCGTACTCATTGCCATAACCATCAAACCGGACAACCATTTTTTTCTCATTCGCATACGTACAACACCCTTCCCTGTCTCAAAATGTGTGTGATGCTGGCGTGCCAAAACAATGATTCCGATGGATGGATAGTGGATACACGATCAGTCATTTTGCTTTCAAGATTGTTACGCACAACATGCAAAATGCTGATTCAAGAAATCGTTGATGCGTGTATCACATACTATCTGTATCTATTAAGGGCTTAACATGCCCATGATACCTTTAATAAAATTAAGAAAATCACGTTGGGAATAGAAGACAAATTGAGAGAGAAAGAGAGAAATCAAACAATTAAACAAAGGTCAATTGAAAAGAGTAAAAGCTTGGTCACTTGTTTTGGGTATGCACATATACTCATTATCATAGGAATCTTTCAGATAGAAACTGACATGGGAGTGGTATTCAAGGGTGTTGGAATATACAACAGGGAGACATTACAATAACTTTGGGTGTTATAGTCTTGTCATGATTGGAGGATTATGTTCATAAACTGTGGCAAAAAACCATTTTGTGTAACTTACTTTACATCACATTAATCATTTAGACAAGAGATTTACATACAACATGCTTCAACTTTATCATATATGTCATTTTAAGTTACATAAAGCACAAAAATAGAACATAGATCGACAAAAAATGTCTTGGTATCTCCTTCTGTCTATTTATCATTTCGTTTGAATTGCTAGACAGATGCGAGTTATGTAATCACTAGATAAAAGCTTTATTTTTCCATTTTTACTGAAATACGTTACAATTTAGAAGATATGAATGGAGGCGATTCATTGTGAAGCTGCAGTTCAACCTATCCTTTGACGATCTAATCGACCTACAGAAAAATGTGATCTCAAAATCCAAGCATCATCGTAAGGTAAAATATATTTTACTCTCTGCGTTTCCTATTTCTTTGTTATTTTTAAATCTCATTTTTCAGCGACCCGTTTCACTTGTGATTATTGGAACCATTCTACTATGGATCATCGTTTTCCCTAGCCTATACAAAAAATTAACACTCTTCTCCATAGTTCGGATGATGAAAAAACAGAATTTAAATGGCGTCCTTGGCCCTAATACGATGTTGTTAGATGAGCAAGGCATCACGCGAACGACGAAGAACAATCAAAATTTCTTGGCATGGAATCAGTTTGTCGTTGTACGGGAAGATGAGAAGCACTACTATCTACACGTTTCTGATTTACAAGCGATGATTCTATCCAAAAGGGCATTAGAAGATGATCGCACCAAAGAAGCATTTCAGCGGTACTATGATTCGTATTTTGTGCCTTTGTTGGAGAAACAGAATTAAGGGTTGGTTGCGCTTGTGAATTAGATGATAGAACAGTCTTGAAGGTTGATGTGACTTAGTTTTTTTAGGTTTCATTACCTTCAAGTTATTGTGAATTTAGAAAATAAAGTTGATCACCTCACTTCAGTTTGCACCCATTTTCCCTACTCTCGTATAACTCTGAATATATGTAGCAAAATCAGGTATCGTATGTTAGACTACCCAGGACATGATGACCATTATTTAATCATAGCAATCATTCTTAGGAGGGAAAAACATTGAAAAAGCTATTAACTGCCGTACTTAGCTTAACCGTCTTACTTTCAGCGACTTCAGCTGTTATCATTCAGCCAAGCGTTGAAGCTGCCACCAAAAAGAAAGAAAGTACATATCAAGAAAAAATGGCTTACTACAACAAACAAATTAAAAAAATCAAAGGGCTGATAGCAACACTGCAAGCCAAAAGAAAACATCTCGAAACATCCTCAGCGGCATACCGGGCTAGTCTTACGAAAGAAGATGAGTACCTCGGTCAACTGATCTACTACTACACACTGATCAGTAAGCTAAACCAATAGGATAATTGATTCGAAGAGTTAATTTCAAAGTAAAATGTGGTCTTAAGGTTTCGATTAGAAAGATATGAGTAGATGTAACATAGAGTTCAGCTATGCTCAGTAAGAGCACGGTGTAAGTATTAAACATAAAAGCACCCGGAACGGGTGCTTTTATTATGTATTTTTTGGACTTCCAAACATTCAACCTACATTGAAGATCCCTGATTGTACCACGTTGTCTATGAATACTACCTTTGGTGTACCAATCTCTTCTTATGCTCTAAACAATGAAAGACGCCATCTCATTAGAGATTGGCGTCTTTGGTATTACTTTTTAAACAAACCTCTACGGTACATAACCGTGATAAAACGATAAAAATCGTAACTTGCTCCGTTATCAATACTGAACAGTGGGTTCTTCGAATCATAGGCTAGTGCTGCATCTACAGCCGCTTTGGCCCATACCGGAACCTCCATTTGCTGGCGTGCCTGTAGTCTCTCCACCTGTGCCTTCAACGCATCAAACGCTGCTTTCTCTTCGGTTGTCATCGGTTCGCCCCCTTTCGGTGGTTCGGCTGGGTTCGGCGGATTCGTGGGTTCTGTCGGTTTAGGAGGATTAGGAGGTGTCGTTGCAGGTGCATATCTGGCTCGTAGCTGCGCTGCCGTCCCTTCAAACTCGTTCATGTCGACATTGCCCGCAATGCCATTCACCTTACCTGAGTCCGTGTACTGCCAGAACGTCCAACGTTTCCAAGCAGGCTGGTCATCCGGCACCCGTGTGTTGCTGTAACGCGCGATCCATAGATCATACGTACCTAGCGAGGCATCAAAATTTCCAGCAAATGAATTGCCCGTATATATAATTGGTTTTATGCCAGTAAGACGTTGTAATTCGGTTAAAAAGGCTTTGGCTACAGTGTTCATCTGCGCTCTGCTCAAATTACCGGGGTTATTCTCGTAGTCCATGACAGGAGGTAATTGTAATGCCTTCGCACCCCCAATCTTCTGCAAAGTGTTCACATAATGCGCAGCTTCTGCTTTGGCGATCTCTGTAGAGGTTCCACGAAAAAAATGATACGTCCCCACCAGCATGCCAGCCGCAAGTGCACCAGCCACATTTTGCTGAAAATTTGGATCGGTATACGTTCGTCCCTCCGTTGCCTTGATGAACACAAATGTCATGCCACTTGCCTTAACTTTGGCCCAATCAATCGTGCCCTGGTAACGGGAGACGTCAATGCCCTGTGTGTTACCTGGCGTTCTCGTTTGCATGGTTCTCACACCCTTTACGCGGCAAGTTTGCCGTTTGTATATAGTAGATGTCAGGACAAGGTAGCTTGCCTGTGTGCATGTCCTGATTTTTGGAATTTTTGAGGAGTTTAGAGGGAATGTTGTTGGGATTAAGTTCGTTGGTTGCTGGAATAGTTAGGGTTGGTGTGGTGTGTTATAAAACAAAACTCGTTTAGCGGTTAGGTACTAATCACTAAAATGACAGAGCTCTCTTCGTATGGTGTTCTCCATAGATTTTGAATCTTTTATTATGAGAGTAAGATTAAACATTTTAGTGATAGATAAAACTGTTGGATCTACTCTATTCCTAGTTTATTAGCTAAATGAATCTAAAATATTCTTCGAGCTAGTCCTATTCAGTTTGCTATAGGTTTGCTTTCAACACACTATTAGAATTGCTATTTGATTTGCTTTTTGTACGGTAGATGAACAATGTAAAGATGCAATTACTTTTTATCTTTTTTCTTTTGTACGTCACTATCATCATCCGTTTGAGCAAAAGATTCATTAGACTTAAAAGGGAGGTTACCGGGGTGATCCCCGGCACCTCCCTTACCCTTGAGTACTTCAATCGCCTGTCGAATCGCAGGTGGAATGGGCGCGCCCAGCTTGCCACCATTTTCAATAATAGACAACAACTCATTCGCGATATAAAAAAAGGCGACCGCATCCCTGAACAAATGTCCGTCTCCCAGAACACCGTCCACCAGATGAGCCACCGATACCATTGCAAAAATAAATACCTTTCGGGCAATGCCGAACAATCCTGTGTTGCTCTTAAGCGTGCCTGTCATAGCTGCCGCTGCAAAACCTGTCATATAGTCCAATGCCACAAAAACTAGCAATACACCCAACACACCCGACCAACCACCAAAGAAGTATGAGGCTGTCATGCTCCAAAAAGCCACAAGCCATTTACCTACCGTCTCCAACTCACTTCCCCCTCCCTTCTTTTCAATATGACACCCCCTTGACCACGTCAGGGGCATAAAAATAGCATCTCTTGGGTACGCCGATTAAGCTGTTACAGTTACAGTACCAGTCACTACTTCTGTCACTACGGATTTTAGATTAAACAGAGCTGGTACTTGATCCAGCCTATAAACATCACTCAACACCAGACCTACCCATACTTTAACCAAACCGCTATCTTTAGTGTATGTCATAGTTATCCACCTCCTCCCATGACTTCCGTAAGAACAAGGCTTAATTCAGCGACAGCATGTTTTAATTCGTTGTTCTCTGCCTGCATACGTTCATTATCAGCGGCCAATTCGGCAATTTGAGATGTGAACGAAACCGCTGACTGCGGAGGTTCCTCGTCTGCTTCTGACGGATAACTGAAAAGTGGTTCCAATGTTCCCGGGTCAATCCTTTCTATGAATCCACCTCTCACAATGTCCATGATATATGCGCCATGTTCCAATTGGACTACACCCACGGTTTTCGGTACTTTATCGGCCAAGGCTTGATATAAATTAAAATCTTGCTCTTTCGTCGTTTCGATAGCTACCCCGGAACTCTCCGGCGTAATGACAATGACGTTCCCGGATTGTATGTCATAGTATACCTTCATACCGATTTTATTTTTCGGCTCTTGTTCGTTCACTTTCCCACTACCTTTCTTTAATTGAAAATATTAACAAACTAACTGTAACAACTATAATGATGTTATTTTAAATTGTTGAAATGCCCATCCAACTGTTGCGTTTGAGGTGTCAGTAGTGTGAGAGTATACAATTGCCACCAATTTCAACGGGCCTGATACATCAAAGCTTGAGTCTATTCCATTTGTATAGAGTGAAAACGTTGTAGAAGTACCAGTGGTTGCTCTGCCGCTGCCAAAATAATATAATGTGCCAATTGTTTTTCCTATTAAGTCAATTTGAGCATGTAGCAAATTCAAATATCCTGTACTACTTATATAAGTTCCTAATAAATTACGTCTTCCTTTTGAATCTTGTAACGCAAAAGCAACACTCATTCCAGGATTGTTAGAATATACGACGGGACAAACAGTGGAGTTTGCGTTATTCATAATCATTATCAGATTGGTTCCTGCATCAAACTCCGCTATAGTTGCCAATACTGGTATCGTCCCTGCCGGAACGATTGAAGTAGCATATGGTATATTAGGCGTTTGCACCTTATAAACTCCACCGCTCCCCCCCCACTCAACCTGTGTTTGCCCAATAAAAAATTATCAAGTGTCGTCATTAGGTCACTACCTTTTCTAACACTAATCCGTATGTCAGGGAATTGTTGAGTCCAACGGCGGTTCCCAAAATGCTGGTTCCGTTACCTACCAACCTTTGCAAAGGAACATACAACGTGTCCCATGGATTTAATTGATAATCTATAAACGACACGGCAGAAATACTCGTATAAAATTTCATTACGTTGCCCGACAAGCACGTTATAATTAACCTTTTTAAAATCCAGTCTCCGCCACTTGCAGTAAACAAGGTAGTAGCGGTCGCTTGAACCAATCCGTTTAACTTTACATAAGGATACTCAGATGCAACATAATCACGTTCAAAGCCAACAAAAGACATTGCTGTATTGTTCCCCGCTTCCGTGCTTCTAACTTGAATTGTTTCTCCTTGAATCATGGGTATATCAAGATCATTGATAACCAAAGAATCTTTTGCAGGGACAACATAATTAATCATTAATCGTATGCCGCCGATTGTTACATTGATTGTCTGAGCCGTGGCGGAATTATTGCTCATAGTCAAGGACTTTACAACTGCATATTTAGAAGATGGAACAGTGTATACCGTAGTGTCAGCAGTGGGCATTATTCTTGAAGATAAATTTTTTATGATGTCTGTCATTACATAATCGCCCCCCAAACGTTACGTTTTGGTGTTTGCAATACCCACGCACTCCAATTTCCTGCACCGTCTGTTTGTCTAGTAAAAACTTTTGACGTATTCGCTTGTGTGGCTCTTTGTAAAATGATGGTAGGAGCATACATGTACACTTCCACGAACCAAGAGATTGATGATTCTGGCGTATTTGATGGTGTTCCAGTTGATCCATTTCTGTAATAAAATCCAGGTTCGACTAATTTATTAAGATCAGCGTTAGGCTTGTAAATGAGCCTACCGTTATCCTCTGTAATCTTGTATTTCTGCCAAGTCTTATCATCCACATATTTTTGAGCCGCTAATCTATCTTCACTCACCGCTTCACGTAGCGTATCCAAATCCTCGCGTGTCGCCACACCTGCATCAATCTTCTCAAAAATCCCATTAATACTCTCCCGGGTTACACTCTCATTTCCCAGCGGCAAGGGTAACTTCAATCGATCGGTTTCTTTTGGCATTATGCCCACACCTCCAGTTCGTTCCACGTCAGGGACGCGGCGTCTAGTTCATCCCAGGTGACCTGTTTGTTGTCCAGATCATCCCAGATTAGATAGCGATACTCGTACTCCACAGCCATATGTGCTGGCTTCAGCTCATCAATTGCTCGCTTGAGGTCATCAATATTGGGCGGAATGCCCATCGTATCCACAAAGCTTACCGTAAAGCTCCACGCTTCCGGCTGAAACGTCACATCTACCTTGCCCCCGGCATACGCTTCGGCCACGTTGGCAACAAGCCTACCCGAGAACTTCCCTGCACCACGCAGCTTCGATTCTACGACAGCACGCCGTTGTTCCACAGGTTTGAGACGATCTGTCTCAATGCCCAGTTCTTGCTCCCAGTAGCCTAATCCCCATGTTGCAGTACGGACAAAAAATTGATGAAACGTCTCATCCAGTGCCTCATACAGCAGATCTATCTCGGTACCTTTGGACTGCATATCAGCTCGCATCACCCGTGAAGTCTCATAATAACTGGGCAAATACGAGAAAAGCTCCCGCCCCTTCGGGCTTGTCAGCTTCACACTCATCGTAGAAGGATTACTCATATCTTACGTCCTCCTTCCCACTGTGACTTTTACACCTATTCATGCACATCCACCGTTCCCAACACCGCAACCTGACTTGCCGTCATCTCGATATTCTGGTCACTCACACCATTTACTGTAAGTTCCGAATAGTCGATAATCGGCGGAATGTCGAGCAGGATAGCAGCAATACGTGTGTAACGAACGAGCGGATCGGCAAAAGCAAGCTGCTTCAGATACGCGGTCACCCCGCGTTCGATTAACTTCCTCACATCGGCTAGCGTGGTATCACTCGCCAGTGTCAGCTTCACCTGAATGTTCATCGGCACTTCCTCTGCCGGCATGACGGTTACTACAGGCCCCGCGGGTGCAACGCCTTCACCTTGTCCATCCTGTGTTGGATCTACGTATTTCTGCACGGTTGTCACCAGATCACTGCCCGCAGCTCGCTTGTCCGTATCCAGCAAATACAGCCCCACACTGCCCGGCCCCTGCCAAAGCGGAATAACTCGCGTCGCTCCAACGCCCGGAACTTCGCTTGCCCACTGTACATATTGAGCTTTGTTACCACTGGTTCCCTGATTGCGGACTTTGGCATAGAAACGTTCTAGCAAAGCAGTATCTGCTTCAATATCCGCTCCGCCCTTGATTACATCCACGTTTGTAACGGAAGTCACGCCGCTCATTGGTGTAGACAGCACGGTTACCGTACCTGCTGGCACATTGCTTTCTTTTCCCGCAACGAGTGCTCGTACACCGACCATGCCAGAACCATCTTCACCTAGCTCCAAACGGGCAACCGTTTCATATTCTAGCGAGGCTTCCCCCGACACTTCATCGGCGAGGGTCGAAACCACCGTACCTGCTGTCACCACTTTCCCCGGAGTACCCACGAATCTGACTACACCTTGCGCCACCACCGCAGCCCGCCGAACAATGCCATGCTCTCCAGCACGTAAATCCAGCTCCTCTGAACGGAAATTCGGATCACTGCTCGCAGCCGTACTCGCGAATCCACGCCGTAACAATTCCTGTGCCCAGAGCGCGGCCTCAGATAACATGAACGCTACCGGAGCCTCTGCATCCCACAAGAAAGAACCCTCTGACTTATCCAGATCCGCGGGCAACCGATCCAGCATGCGCTGCATAATCTGTTCCTCGGTCTGATCTTCCAAATAACGTGGCATCTCAGCCATCCCGTCAGATCACCTCACTTTCCAAAATAAACATCTCTTCCTGCACACTCGCCACCCGACAAGAAAACATACATTGCTCAAGGTTCCAATTGAATGTGAACTGATCTACCGATTCAGTGCGCGGATCTGCCAGTAACGTCTCACTCACCATACGAGCGATCTCACTTTCCATCACACCCCGGCGATCCCCCTGCCCGATCAGATCCTCAAGCTCGGAGCCATAGTTCCGAGAATAGATCACATGCCGGTACCGAGGTGTTTTGACCGCTTTGATGCACCACTGCACCCAGGCCTCATGAGCATCTGCCACAGCGACCTTCCCACTCGGAGTCAGCACAAAATCCCCCGTACCATAGTCGAATCGCCAGCTCCGTCCAAACGTCACCTCTTCCGAAGCCGTACCCGACAGATCCTCCTCATCTCCCCAGACCACGCCTCGATCAGGAAACAGACTAGGCATTCGCACTCACCACCTTACACAGCACTACGATGTCATTCCCGCTATTCACACGCATGGCGAGCACACGATCCCCAGGTTTCAAGCCCTTTCCCAGCGACCAATTGGCTTCATCTGCTTCACTCTCCTGCAAAAGAAACCGTCCTACGCTCGTCGTCCCGCCATTCGCCACATCGCCGATCCCTGAGATTGCGCCAACAACCTCACGCTCCGGCAGCGTCAATGTTCCGGGAAACTCAGCAACAAGGTAATCCTGCACCTCATGCTTGAAATCATCCAGCTTCACACCCGATGACGTCACAGTGCCCAACACAGCACCCATTCCACTAACGGCTTGACGAGAATGATTGCTCATCGCACCACGCATCACATCGGCAAACTGTCCATACGGATCATCGTTATTCAAGGTAAACCCTCCTTCTCACCATCTCCGCCGTAGCTAGTTCCAACGTCATCGTTCCAGCTCCAGATAGATCACGGCTCACCGACATGACGATCAGCTTCAGTCCTTTCAATAACACGGCATCCCCGGCTCGAATGGTATTGATATCTGGCGCAGTTACGGTAAATGTCTCCTGAATCCCAGCCAGACGACTCTTCGCCAGTTTCTTAGCGGCGGCGGCTGTTTTCACTTGGTCGTCCTCGACCAACTTTTGCAATGTACCGAGTTCAGCTACACCATCCTGCTCAATGGCGAGTACTTTAGAGGGAACCTCTTTCCCGCTCCCCGACTCCGAAGCCGCCATGACTTTTACCTTTGTAACAGCACCTTCGAGCGTCCGCATCTGAGTCAGATCGATGAGCCGATCCAGCTCGTGCACCTTCGTGTTACTGCCAACCTTATAGAGCTGTAATCCCCCAGAAGTCATCCGAGGATGATACATGTCTCCACCTGACTTCGCGGTTTCCTTCAGATCGGCAAACATCATCGAGAAAATCGTCTGCGCCCGATACACCGCCTTACCGAGCTTGGTTTTCGTATCTGGCAGCGTGGCACAGGGAATTTTCCATTCCTTAGCGTACTTTTTGAGCCGCTGCGTCGCGGTCTGATCCTTCGGTAACAGGAACTCATCCTCTGACTTCTCCAAATAGATCATTCGGTCGTACACCGTGAGAGACAATCGCTTCGTGCCACTATTGGAGCTTTCGACCTCCCAGATGACGGCTGGATGCACTAAAGGAACCTTCGATTTTTCGCCAAAAGGAACCCCGCTGATCCGCACCGGCATTCCCGGTGATATCGAAGGTAGACCTGAAGATGCAGACACCGCCAGCCGGATGTTGGCCTGATAGGCAATCTGTTCGAGCGAATCCTTCAGCGTAATCGTCTCCACCAGTTTGGTCACGTCATATTGGTCGTCAATGATGACTTGATATGTCACGGCATCACCAGCTTCTGTCCAGGCTTGATCCGGTTCGGATCACTGCCGATGGTCTTCACATTGAGCTTGTAGATCTCGTTCCATTTGGAACTGCTCCCAAGCTCCAGCTTGGCTATTTTGGATAGCGAATCTCCAGATTTAACGATGTACGTCTTGTTTGTTTTCTTCAGATCGGTGCGAGTATTCGTCTTGCCTGCCTGGCCTGCTGTCTTCGCACTCGTCTTCTCTACCTTCGAGTCCCTCCAAGTACGCATGGTGAGGTCAAAATAAATATCCCCACTCTCCCCACCCCGAAAGGTCGTATTGTGAGACACGAGATAGACAGGCACATTCACACCTGTGTTCGTAATAATGAAGCGCAGCGGTTTCTTCGATACCAGAAATGTATTCAGTATGTTCATCGCTACACGTGGATCAGGGATATCTGCATACGTGCAGTAGGATGCATCGTATTCTTTGGGAAAAAAAGAAGAGAAGGTGATCTCCTTCACCCTCTCTCCCTGTGCAAAATCAAACTCACCATGCTCCAGCATCTGAATCGTCTCATACCCTTTGGTACGGGAAATATTCAGTTCTTCCGGATTTACAGGGAATTGAAATGATGTTGTTCCGTCTTTTAACGTAAACTCAATCTCCAGCCCTTTCACTCGGTCATCAATTACACTCATACCCGACCTCCTTTCATCCTAGGCCATGATCGTTTTGCGGTTCTCCATCGCGCGTCGTACCTCACTCACCACACGCTGTCCGACCTGACGGGCAAGTCCATCATAGTCAATGGCATTCTCACGAACGGTAACTTGTACCGCACCTACGGGAACATTTACAGCAATCTGGTTTGTGGTCTCCGTCTTGAAATCCTTGAGGTAACTCGACAAACTACTCATCTGATCTTCCGAGATCTGTACGGTCATCGGGGATGATTTGCCATTAGCTCCTGCTGTAGACTGCGATCCATTGCCCGCATTCATTGCCTGCATCTGCATCATGCTCGAACCTTGAAATGCTGCCGAAGTGGGTTGAACCCCCATCGATGTTGAATACGCCCACGGGCCTGTGGCCAAGAGCGCGGAAGGAATATAAGGCGGAGCTAATGCAGGTTGTACTGAAGGGGCTGGAGGCACAGGTGCAGGAGGAACCTTCTCTTCTTCCTTCGAGCCAAATCCGAAGAAATTGGAGATGCCGCTCGTGATGTTTTTCGTTTTTTCTGCGACATAGTCTACCGCACCAGATACAGCATTGCCCACGCTCTCGGTTGCGCTCGACATGAAATTGCCAATATCCTTCGCTTTGCCGCCAATCCATTCGCCCGCAGCACTTCCTGCCCAGCCGCCAATTGCGCCGCCAACATACGTGCCAATCCCCGGTAAAATCACACTCCCAATGGCGCTACCAATCGCGGTACCCGCAGTTCCGCCAATCATGGAGCCTACGGCTCGCCCACGCTCTCCAGCTGGAGCAGAAGCCACATTCGCTACGTCTGCCAACATGCTGATCGGTCCCAGCAATTTTCCTGCTCCCTTGGCTAAACCACCGCTTAATTTACTAAACATACCGTTACCCGATAACAGATTGGACATGCCCATCGGTGAACCTGACAAGATGCCTGAGCTAAAACCGGATTTCCCTCCACCTCGCATCCGCCTATTCTTCTCCATGGATACGGATTCGCGGAAGGACTTGTTTGATAAGTCTTGATGAATTTTAGATTGGGTTGGAGTGGGTGTTGGAGTAGTTCTCTGGGATCGGCCTCTGTGACCTCCCCCCGAAACTCTTCGCGGAGTTTTCTCGGCTTGACCACCACCAACATTTCCCGTTCGAGAATTGGTTCTGGATCGATTCCCACCTCTTGAACCACCCTTTGAACCACCTCTGCGAGTCTTTCCAATACTGCCGCCAGAGCAGCAGCCGCATTTAGCGGCGGGGCTGGATGTAGCATCTGTTTTAGATTTTTTTCCTGTAATCTTGTTCCATAGATCACGTGCTTTTTTGATTCCATTCGCAACATGAGTTACTGCATCTCCAAATTTATTAATGTAATCTGCAAAATCAGCACCCTTATCCAACCAGCCTTTTTCTTCTTCCTTCGCTACGTTCTTAACCGTATTGTTATTGCTGCCAATACTAAGCGACAGCGAAGGATTGCTCGCCGGGTTCATCTTGCCCATCGCCACTTCAACCTTCTGGCGCACCTCGACAGACACTGTTCCCGATGCCTTAACGATCTGTCCCTGAACTCGGTTTAGCTTCGCCAAGACCCGATCCAAGGCAGGGCTTAGCTGATCGTTTAGCCCAATCGTTGGTGTGATACGCAATCTGCTCAATCGAATTGCGGTACTATACACATGCTCCAGCCTGCGTCCGGTCGTACGCAGCTCGTTGTTTGTCTTGATTAGACTCTGATATCGTACCCTGCCCAGCCGTTCGGTTGAGCGCTGAATCTGATCCAGATAACGAAGGGTTGCCCGCATCTGTGCATTGGACTTACTTAGACCTACAATCATTTCTGCCATCTAATTCACCTCCTGTCATTCAATATGGATTCCTCTACCTTACCGATTGTTTTGCTTCGTGATTGCATCCATTTCCTCTTCCGAGAAAGCCAGCAACAGCGAGCGTTCGCCTCGGGGTAGAGACCAGAACTCTCCGGGTCTTAGATGATGACGCACCCACATGTGATAGAGGAACGTTGTCATCCCGCCGGAGTGAATTAGTTTTTTAGGTCTTCAATCTCCACGCCGAACCCAGATAGCTCCAGCACTTTGTCACCCACCGCATCCAGTTCACCAGCAAGCAGCATGCGGCGAACCGCTTGTTCCCCACCAGACAACTTCATGCGCCCAGTAATGCGGTTGTCGCCCCAGCCGGATAATTCCAGGCTGCGCACTTGCAGCTTCACGGTCGCTTCGGAAATAAGCAACGCATTAAACGTCTCGGTATCCACCTTTTCCTCGGTGCGACCCTTGACCGTTTTGCGAACGGTACAACGCTCGCGGATCTGATCGACTTTGGAGGATGTCAGTCCACGCAACGTAAGCAGCAGATCCAACCGCTGAATGCGCACATTTTCCTCTGGCAATCGCTCTGCCGCTTCAAATAGCTGGTCCAAAATTTGCTCTTCTGACAGCTTTTCATTCATACTCATCGAGGCATGTCTCCTTTAGGCTTCCTAAAATGTACTCGCGTTACAAAGAATCCGCACAAACATAACAAGCAGACCGAGTTCCCCTCAGTCTGCTTGTTTCTTTTCTCTGCCTTACCTTTGCTTGTTCTTTGCTGTAATTTCGCCTTATCCTTGCTGTTGCCTTGATTGCTTTACCTATTCCTCTACCGTCCTTCGTCTTGCTAACCTACGAATCTTAGTTCACTACAATCGGATTGAGCAGCTCAAATCCTTCGAAGGTAAAGCCCGTTTCCTCCGGTACTTCTTCGCCAGCTGTCCAGTTGGCTAGTTGAATTTTGTCCACCATGCAGCCTTTCAACAACACACTCTCATGTCCATAGGACTCTGGATCATCCAGCTTGGAGATAATCTGGAATTTAGTGAAGCCACGTGTAATCATATCCGAGGTAACTTTGTACCCTGTCATCGTACCTGTTCCTTTTTTCGCTCCATTCTTGTGCACCTTCCAGTCGTTGCCGACCAGATTCAGCTCACGCTTCTCAATCTCTACACTTGCTTCCAGCTTGTTAATATTGGTCTGCCACGTACCATCAATATGCAGTTGACCATGGGTACCGAGAATAACTCTTGATGCATCTAACATGAATATTCCTCCTTGGGATCATTGAACGTATCGATTCGCGTAAACCATTCGTTCACATATTTTTATTTATGGATATGATTAAACTTTGCCTCATTCGCTTACTTCCACAGCCAGCTAAACTCGTTTATCTTGAAACAGCACACTTGAAAAAGCACACTCTATGCACAAACTGGAAATAACACTCTTAACAAATCTTATTGCACATAAAAAGTGCCGAATAATTGCTCCATTACATCCGTCAATTTCACATTCCATTGCAAGTACACCTGATCTGCTTCCGGCTTCAGAATCGGAGCTGTTCCATAATACGCCGGATCGAGAACAACATCGTATCCTGATGCCTCAATCACGTTGCTCTGCGCGAGCAGTGCTAGATAGGCTTTCATCGCCCCAATCAATGCCTGGCGACCTTCCTCCGTGTTATTCACTTTACCGATGTACGTGTCCTCAGCAGAACGCTGCAGGTCTACGTTAATGGCATCCATCACACGAATGGATCGGATTTTTTTCCATGCATTATTCTGCCCGGCCACGGGTGCAACCAGCGTATTCACACCACGCAGCGCTTTCACCTGACGACCATCGTGGAAGAAAATAAATACACCATTCTGCACAGCCTGCTCCTGTTCAGCTCGTGTCCAGCGACGTGTCACATCATCGAACGGGGTAGGTGCATACGTGGTAGATTCATTCAAACGCTGACCTGCGATCAGACCTGCAACATACGCAGAGGTCTCTGCCGAGCTATAGAAGGTGTCCCCCAAACGCACACCCGTACCCACGTTAACAACACCCTCATGGTTCAACTGCGCTGAACGAGCCGATGCCTTCTGAGCAGCACTCGCTGATGTATCATCTGCTGCGGAGCCGCCAAATACGGCGATAACCGGTTTACCCTCATTACGTACACGCTTAACCCATGCGCCAAAGCTTGCAAGTAGAGGAGCATCCGCAGCTTGATCCAGAGCCAACACATCGAATTGTTCACCTTCGAGCGCCTCTTGTACTGCAATGTAATCCGCATTGGTCAGACTGTCATTACCACTCACACCGCCTCTGAATGATGCACCAGCAACGGTTGCCACCTCGCCCGTACCATCTCCAATCGCTACGGCTGTTACCCATACGTTGGTCTCATCCGCATTGATCTGTTCTGCCAGAGCTGCACCTGTGATATCTGCTGTCACCAGCGCATACAACATGCGATTTCCTTCGAAGAGACGCACTTCATGCTTCGTATTATCAATGATGCCAGGTTGAATCGTGACGTAGAAATCATTACTCCGATCCCCTACATACTTGGCGTCCAATTGCAGCACATCTTCATCATTACGATCCTTGAGCGTAAGACTTCCCGCCTTCGCCGTTTCCCCCACGACCCGATAGGCTAAAAGCTTCTTCGGCCCACCGAGTAGCGCAAGCTTCAGGGAGGTGTATGCTGTCCCATTGTCCAGTGCACCCGCTGAGAAAATCCGTTCAATCGCTGATTCGCTGCCCACTTCTACAAAAGTCCCCGCCGGCCCCCAGTTTGCCTTCACTGGTACTACAACAGTTCCACGATTTCCTGCCTGAATGGACGATGCTGCTGCCGCCTGAAAATTCATATATAAGCCCGGAAGTACCGGACGATTCGTCTGCTCCCATGTTCCGCCTGCCATTAGCCCTTCACCTTCGCTTTCATAAATTGGTTGATTCGTTCTTGTGCTTCCGCAATGGAAAACGTCTGCGCCGCTGCTTCACTCAGCGCCCCGTACAGCACCTCAGCCTTAACGGCAAAGAGGGCTTCTGCATGATTGATTAGCTCGGCTCGCGTGTACTTCGCGTCGCCTTGTTGGGTATGTTCGATTGAGCTTGTCAACGCCATCTCACCTCATTTGGATATAAGTTCAACACGCATTATTAATAAATTTATTGTGATTCAGGCTTATTCTATTCCTCTGCTATGATGCACCTGACGAATGAAAGGTACATCTATTCCTGGGCGACGAATACGCTCCTGTACGGTCAGACGGATCTGTCCATTCAGGTAGGCGTCAGCCTGTAAATCAGCAGAGACGTCATCGACCGTGACATATCGCCTGCTCTCGCTAGTTTCTTCGCTCCCCGCATCAGTAATTGCAATTCGTGCTTGTATCCCTAGCTGTTCCACAAGCCTAATTACAGTGTTACGTGTCGCCACTGGATTTCTAGTCATGACATGTCCCACGAACTGCTTGCGAATCTCCAGTGTAGAAGCACCCACCTCGGCGATATCGTAACTCGCCAGTCGCCACAAGACAGAAGGGGACTCGTACCCTCCAGGCCACGTATCACAATAGACAGACCAGGTTGAACCAAGCTCTGTTTGTGTCCAATTCTGAAGTGCACACAGCGAATAGTCCTGCGTTTCGATGGCAAGATCTTGTTCAAAGAACTCAGGTACATATACTCCGAATCGCAGACTACGTGTAATGAAGCTTGCACTGGAGTCTATTCGATCACAATCAGAAGATCCGAGGTAGATACAGGTGAAGGCATTTCCCTCCGTATCCTGAAGTCGAACCTGATGTAATCCCTCCATCAGCTTGCTAGACAAGACTTCCAACTGTTCTGTTCCACCCTCAGTGAGTCCCACATATGGAGCAATACGGATGATTCGGCGATATCCTGCCCAGCTAGACTTAGGTACTTCTTCGGCAAAAGCAATAACCGCACAAGGTTCATTTACCAACTCGCCCAGTGCAAGAGCATCACGCACCTGACCCTGCCACGCTGGGACAAGCTCAGCAAGCTTCTGCTTTAGTGTCTGTTTCATGAGCGTGCTCATCTTGCCTATACTGGCTGTGGAATTTGCTTCATTTGTTATAGACACATTTATTTCGCCCCCTTCGGCTGCAAATGTATGATCTGCCCGCATTGTGCAGCGACAATGCAGCAGCCATAAACTCCCCTTTGACACTCCATCTGCATTTCAATCTATGATCGAACCAAACTAGACAACATCACCGCATAAGAAAGACCGGCTCGATGGCCGGTCTGTACATTAGGACGTGTCTGAAAACTCGCTGAAGTGCATCTTTCACCCCCTTTTCGTCCCCTGCTGCGTCACTTTCCCTTGACGTGCCCCGGCACGCCTGCGGAAAACTTCCTTACTTGGAACGAAAATTCGGCAAAATCTGCGTCCTTCGGAGTTTTCAATCACGTCCTAGCGTATGTGCTTTCGGTGTGTCCCTGTGTGATTGATCCGATAATACAATCTTACACCTGTTGATCGCTAACGCGGATGGTGATTGGCATGACTTCGGTGCGATTAAGAGTGTATCTTGGGTGGAAAAAAGACGACATTATATGATTTAAGTTAGACAGACACTAGTGTAACTTGGGGTTCAGCGTAATTTCGAATGCGCGCCCCCAGATGAAGTCAGGGTTTGTATACTCCAGCTCTGCATGTTCATACGCAGCATAGGTGCGTTCCCCATCTTCCAACTGAAACACCGCATCGTTACCTTGGGCAAATGCAGGTTTAGCCGCAAGTGTCGTTGTGTATGTCTGCATCAAATCTCGCAGCAACGATTGCAGGTGTTCGTAATCCTCACTGGAATTGAACAACAGCATATTCTGATCCGCGAGGGTAGCCACATTGGTATATAACGCCTGAGCACGAGAATACGTGCGAATATCTGCAATCGCAACCGCTTTGTAGTAATAATCCTTCAGGAAACGTTTAAACAATAGCGACCCTTGAGCGTTCATCGCTTCCTCTAGCGCGGAAGCATGCGTTTCCTTCGTAATGAAGGCATAGCGAGATTGTCCCATACCAACCGCAATCCCGATCTTATTGCCTGGTGTATTCCACGCACTATACCCTAGAGCACGGCCGGTGTGCGAGCTACTTAATAGCGCCTCAGCTACATCTACATTCGCCGGACCTTTACCTACAAAATCAATCACAACCATTGGCACACCTTGCTCACTATTGGCGTTAATTCGCTCAACAGCAGCCTCTACCTGCTCCAGTGCGGTAATCGCCACAATTTCCAGGTTTGGCTTTGGTTTGTTCTTCTGAGAATGGCTGGTCATCCGATAAAGTTCTGAGGCAATATCAAACGTTGCTGCTTGAACCAAAGCTTCCTCCTTACTAACCTTCTCGCCTGTGGCAAGGTCAGCATCCGTCTCTTCCTCCGGGACTGGATATGCAGAATCAGCAACAAGCACGCCACCCACGATATCAATATGGCGGGCTACATTTTCATGTACATTCATATATTCATAGGTGTTCACGATGGTATTACCATGTGGACCAAAGTAGGTAACCGC
Organism: Paenibacillus sp. DCT19; assembly: GCF_003268635.1. Lineage (NCBI taxonomy): Bacteria > Bacillati > Bacillota > Bacilli > Caryophanales > Paenibacillaceae > Paenibacillus > Paenibacillus sp. DCT19. The sequence goes on along the minus strand of NZ_CP029639.1, from coordinate 1,429,404 downwards.
ATAACGTGTTTTTGCGCCATCATTAAGCAATTGATTCGCCATCCGAGCTAATAGCGAGTGTCCCAAACCATCAGCATCCGGAAGAATGATCGCACGGTCTGGATTCTGCCCAGCTACCCCGCCAAGCCATTCATTAATTCGATTCTCCACATAACGGATTTCATTAATCTGTACCCCTTGCGTATTGGCATCGTCCACACCAACAGCGAGAAAATCAATGTATCCCTTACGTGCCAGTTGATCGAGGATATACAGATTCGTTTTGAATTTATGCTGTCTCGTATTATAGTATTGTTCTTTATCAAAATAGGTCGTTTCACCATACTCTGTAGATTCAGGAGATACGTTATACCCTGAATGATATCCTCAAAGGTCGTAAACGTCTGACGAGGTTGCTGCATCAATGCTCGCGATTCATTATAGGCATCAAGTGCAAGCCCATCTGCAAATGAAGTGGTCGCAAGTCGCATGATTGTATCCATCACGTAAACGGGTTTACATGGATATTTCTCTTTAATAACGCGGATTACATCCAATAACCGAGTCGTCTCCTGATCATAGTTTGGATAGTCACCGCCTCCGTTCTCACGAAGCTCGCGGCTACCAATCAGACCACCATAAGCAAGCATATCGCTTGAAATAATGAAACCTTCAACTTCAGCAGCGTGCGCCAGAATAAAATCGTGAATATTGGACGGCTTGCCATACTGAGGTGTAGATGTACCAAGTAATGTAGTGCCATCTACTGTTTTCTCCGAATCCAAGCGATTTCGGATGTCCTTCTGGTTCGGTGTAACGATATGGAGACCGGCTGCTTTACCTTGTACAATGACGTCATCCAGATTGGCTGGACGATCATCGAGTGGGACATACAATACTTTTTTCATATCATGCTACCTCCTGCTCCGAGAATGGGATTTTCCTTCAGCATCTGATCAGAACGATTAGCCTCTATTAAAAAACTGGCCTTTAGCCAGTAGATTCATAGATGATATCCATATGGTTGCTTTCCTTCTGATCTGATAATACCATCTTACCTCTTTTAAACGTCTACGCTGACGGTTAACCGCCTGAATTAAGACCGATTGTGGAAGCTAATACGTCGACTCGTGGTCGGTTTCTTGCGAAGGCATTATTTTAGTTGATTTGACTCAACTAAAATACTTTCCCTAACGTTTATACTACAAATGGAAGATTTATAGGATCAAAAGGAATGAGTTACATGCAAAGATCAGATTGGTTCTACCTCTGGGTGGTCATAAGTGGGTATACGACAGGTTACGTTATGCATTTGATGGCCCTACTCCTTCAATATAGTGAGGCTGATGTAGTAACTGGCTCGTTTATGGGATGGACTGCGGTGATGTATTCAACGAGTGTGATGCTGCTGTATCTGCTTTCTATACTTATTCTTCGTCTAGTCGGTTTATATCGTTTCTGGTCTCAGACGCTTATGTTTGTATTAGCATCCTTCCTTACCGTTTATATGACAGCTTGGTTGTTCCTTGGCGCAGGCCTTTCCGTTCTACCTCCAATTACGTTTCCATTCACAGCAGAGGGCTTGCCTTTACTTGTTTTTTGGATAAGCACAGCCCTGACCTGTTCTTGGGGAGTTTGGGTCGTACGTAATCCATCGACGAAACCCCTCTTTTTATTGTTATCGCGAGTCACATTCATTCTTTTCATCATTTGCATAGGCGTCCGTTAGATCAAAGGATCAGCTTACCTCCGCATACCCAAAAAGAGCACATGCCTTAGACTTCTAAGGCTGTGCTCTTTCTCATTCTATTTCCTCGTTCCTTACCATATGTCCATTGATTCTATATATCTAATCACTCAATCCACGTCATGGAATGAATGTTTCTTTCGTAGCCTCGTTAAGCAATAATATACCGGAAGTTCTCCCAGCTCTCGGGAACCGAATTGCTGTTTCTTGCGTGATGATAGAAGCTGAACGGGAATTTAAACACATGTCCGCTGTTCCAATCTTGTGAGCGTCGATCTGTCAGCCAGTATTCAAGTTCATGCGGAAGTGCAATCGAACGTTCAGCACGTACCAACGGTAGTTGATCCACAGGAGACTGTAATGTCAGCCTGCCTAGTTCATGATCCACGTTACGGCTCAGTCGCAACGCTTTTACCATGGTTAAGAACGGCGTCAGCCCTTGGTAGAACAAGCTTGGATAACCTAATTCATACAACATATTAAGTGCATGTCCATACGTTAACATATGTCCGATGAGATCATGATGAGCCTCTGCCTGATAGATGGTATCAAATGCCCCAAGCTCATCCAGAATGAGACGAGACAGATCCTCCGGACGTTCAATATGCGGGAACCCGTCAGATTCATCTACATGCAGCGTGCGTATTTCTTTAACCGTTGTATTGATCCACGATCTTCCAGGCACAGTCCGCTCAAATGAATCAATCAGCTCCACTAGCTGCTGTATATCGCGGGCAGTCCCCCATCCCTCCAGCTCACGAATGGCCTTCAGGCTAAGTGCCCCATAGATAGCTTGGTGCCCAACCCAGTGGAGTTCACCAATGGTACGATCCAGTGCCTGGGTAATAAGTGCTTCCGCTTCTTCCACCGGCAACACCTCACCTTGTGAAGAAGATGCTCCCGAGTTCACACCATGTTTACGGAGCATTGCTTTCGCTTCAGCTGTAACACTTCCAGCAGCTAGGGAGGTTAGACGATTTTCCCTCACCCAGAAGTAAGCCGCAATCGCTGCTGCCCCATAATGGGCATGCCACAGATCCCCTGTGTGCTCCCGACTCGAAACGATGATCATTAGACCCTCTTCCAACAAACGTCGATCCATAATTCATCCCTCCTTCATCGAATAAGTGTTTTTCATTTTATATACCGCTTACATCGCGGATACTTCTATTAAATGAGCCGATTCGTGAAGATATGCACACCCTTGTTGACCAGTTCCATTTTTACTTCACTTGCGTGCGTTTTACTACATTGAAGCTTTCGGACGTCTTGGATGACAACCTCAAGGGCATGTGCCTGTGCTTTTTGCTCTGAGAAGAACCAGACCCGATCTTTTTTCCATTACCTACGTCCATGCATGCGTTCCCACGTACTCCACGGTACCATGCCCAGCTCAGGCTTCGCTTCGTCTGACAGCATGGATATGAATTCAAGCGAGTGCCCATCTGGATCGGTGAAATACACCGACACGGCAGGCATCCAGCCAAACACGTACAATTCGCCAAGGTCATCATCCAAGAAATTATACGTCGTAATGCCTTTCCCCTCTAAATAAGAAACCGCTTGTTTCATATCCTCTACGGATACATGAAAAGCAAAATGTTGCCGCTGAACTTTATCAGGTTCCTTTTGCCAGATGCCTAACATGGCGTTTCCTCTACCACCGATCCAGTAAAAGGAGTTCCCTCGCTCTGGCTGTCCATATGCATGTTCCAGACCTAAGACCTGTTCGTAAAAATGATGAGATCTCTCCAGATCTGTTACATTTAGATGGGTCTCAAATATGCCTTTAATCATGCGGCACCCCCTCTCTATCAAGTATTATTTATTATTTACGCGCTGACGTGATGGCTTCTGCTAGATGCAAAAACGAACCAAGCACACGTTGAATCCGTTCTTCAATATCCTGACTGCCCTCATATTCCTCGTATCCATCGTATGTTGCCTCGAACCTTCTACGCTGCGCACCGCCAATGGAAATCCACTCGGATGCATTGATTCCATGCATATTACGCACAATCGCTTGCAACTGTAGTAGTGCACTTACACCTACAGCACCTCCCGATGAACTAATGGACAACACCGGCTTCCCGCTGAAATAGGATTGACCCAGGTGATCCAGTGCGTTTTTGAGCACACCGCTTATGCTTCCATGATACTCTGGCGTAGCTAAAATAATGGCGTCAGCCGCGAGCACTCGGGCCTTCAGATCAGCCAAATGTAGATCATCGTCGAGTTTCTCATCCGCCGCGTAGAAAGGAACCGGTGTTTGATACAAATCGAACAGGCTCCCTTCATGTCCTTGACCATGAATAGCTTGAATCACATATTCTCCCAGACGTGTACTGGTCGCATTTTTACGGTTACTTCCTGCCACAACAATAAACTTCATTGGGTCACGCTCCTTTTATTTCATATCATGTTCTCGTCTTATGTATTACTAGCATATCCTTCTTCACCCTTAGATGCGTCAGCAGAAAGGCTTAACTTCCAGCACCAAAAAACTCAACCTTTCGGCTGAGTTTCTACGACTTTGGACTGAGGCGTGGTCATACTGCTTAGACCACCCAGCCTTTGCGAACTGCATAGATCGCAGCTTGGGTACGATCAGATAGCCCTAATTTGTCCAATAGATGACTAACATGTGTTTTTACTGTTTTCTCAGTAATGACTAGCTGGGCTGCAATTTCTTTATTACTCAACCCCTGAGCGATAAGCCCAGCACCTCCCGTTCACGACGGGTCAGCGTATCAAGTTCCGGTGCGGATGTTTGTGCTTCTTTATCTTTATCCTTAACCTGACGTTGCTCTTGTACAGGCTGTTGCTCAGTTTGCTTTAACGATAACTGCTGTTCATCCATAGATCGTTCAGCAGAAGCCATCACATGCATAAGTTGACCAGCCGCCGCTGGATGAAGCTCCACCTGTCCTGCATGTACATTGCGAATCGCTACCGCCAAATTCTCTGGCTCGATGTCTTTCAACAAATATCCTTTGACCCCGGCACGCACGGCAGGCACAACATGATCCTGGTCTGAGAACGATGTGAGTACAATGATCCGAATACTGGGCGTAAGCACTCGAAGCTGTCTGGCTGTTTCTATTCCATCGAGTACAGGCATATGCAGATCCATTAACACCACGTCCGGCTCAAGTTCTTCCGCTTGTTGCAACGCTTCCTTACCATTAGATGCCTCGCCAACGACAACCATATCGGACTGTGTGGATAGAAAAACATGAAGCCCACGCCTGACCATCGCATGGTCATCCGCAAGCAAAATTCTAATCGGCATCTCTTCTCCTCCTTAATTCTCTACCGTTTCGGACAGAAGCGGGACGATCACCGTTACCGTTGTTCCTTTGCGAGCAGAGCTCACAAGTTCCAATCGACCTCCCAACGCTTGAGCACGTTCCTTCATAATCGATAATCCGAGAGAACGAGTAGACAAAACTCCGCGCCGTTTGGCTCCACCTTTTCCACGATCGGTTACGCTTAATGTTACCTCATGATCACTCAAATGTAGGATGATCTCGGCCGCGTTCACACCCGCATGCTTACGTACATTGTTAAGGGCTTCTTGTCCGATTCGCCATAGCCCGTCTTCAACACTTCGGGGCAGACTTCCCATACCAGAACGATGGACAACGACCTGCAGTCCTTGTCCAGCACCATATTCCTGTAATGCATTCATTAGCCCCTTCTCTAATCCGGCCGGTCGCAGCTGCATAATCAGTGCTCGCATTTCTTTCAGCGCTTCCTGAGAGAGAGAACGAACATCCTTCATTGCCTCTCTAACAGGCTCAAGCTCTGCGGAGCCCAACATCATGCTCTCAGCTCCCTTCGCCGTCAGGGACAAGGAAAATAGAATCTGGTTGACCGAATCATGCAGATCGCGAGCCAAGCGATTCCGTTCTTCCAATCGAGCCAACTCCCGCCGTTGTTCAGCAAGCTTCAAGCTTTCCCACGACGCAGTAATGTGTTCAGCAATCGCCTCAAGTACCTCATGATCCGCCTGAGGGAGAATGCTAGACTCAGCATAACCAACGACCAATACGCCTGCCTCTCCCGGAATAATACTCAGAATGGGGACGGCGAGACCTGAAGATAGAACAGGTACAGTTAATGACCGTGCACTGCTTGTAGCTATCTCTTGAACCTCTGAGGCGGATAATTTCGTAACGCGATGAAGTTCAATGGCACGCTGTAGACCGTTCAGTCCATCCGAAGGAAAATCTTCATATAATGATCGTTGCTGCAAGGCTCCCACAACATGTGCAGCCTGTACAACCAAACGATCCTCTCTGAGTTTCAGCAATGCCGCAAATGGCCAATCATAATGTTGCCCTAATAGACTAACCGTTGTCTCGGCCAGCGAATCCGCATGCTCACATTCATTCACCACGAGTCCTAACGCACTGCTGAATCCGCCTAGCTTCGCAAATAGATCTGCTCGCCTCTGCTCAGCACGATATAACCGCATCCGCTCAATCGCACTGCCGATCTGATAAGCTACCGCCTGTAATAGTGCCAGTTCACTTTCACTAAAGTGCTCCTTGTTCGGGCAGCTACATTGAGCAGCCCTAACATCTTCTCACCAGATCGCAGAGGTACCGTTGCATGATGGGTGATGTCATAGGTATCTCCCCATTGATATTCACGCGCATGCTCAAGTCGTTTGCAGTTAAGAACATTCACGGCATTGTCTAGTCGTCCATCCCAGAAGCGATTCAGACACCAACACGTGCCACATCGCATTGGTTGCTTCTCTTCACGCTGTAGTGCAGGAGGCAAATTATAATCTGCAATAAACGAATATTCTGCTCGTTCACCAATCAGAAATAACCATCCTGTTGTCAGTCCCGTAAGACTTAATAACTTACCTATAACGGTATCCAGCATAGTGCTCAGATCATTCGAGGTATTCAGCGTCTCCGCAATCGTCTTCAGGGTGTACATTTCCTGCATCCTAACTTCTTCAGACATGCAGATTCTCTCCTTTTAAGAGGTTGTCCAAAAAGCCCAACTGCCCCTTTTGAACACACACTTTAACTAAACCTTGTATTGTTCATTATTGTATCCAATCAAGCATGGATATTAAAGGATGAAGATTCGCGGCGCTTACCCCAGCTTCTTACGCTCCTTGCGTGTTGCAGATAACGGCTCTACATTGATCAAGCCGCGATCGGATAGAGCAAGTGCCAGCTTATAGAAGGCACGCGTTCGAATCTTCGTATACGTATCCTTGCTCACAGGAGGGTCGAACACGTGGTTATACACTTTGTAATCGAACACATCTTCATCTTTCAAATATCGTTCACACACAAGCAATCGCTCTTTCTCGCTTAAGCGAGAGACAATAAAATCAATCGTATCACAATAAGCCTGGCGTGCTCTCTGAATATCCACATTATAGATCGCTGTTCGAGCCGTAGAATCTCCAGTTACGTTCGTTGCACCATGGAAGCGTTCGGCATAGCTCGCCGTCACCATCACTTCTCGTTCTTCAAACGCAATGGTTTTGTAGATACGGTACTTCTCCAGAGCTGCCTCAACCGCAGTCTGTGTTTTTCGGCGATCCAATTCGGGTAACAATAATTCCATCATCATTCTCCTCCTTATATTCATGTTTGTTATATATAGTATAGGTTCAAATAAAAAACTTTTACTGTCTAGCATTCCGATGATACAATAGCCGTCCATTACAATTATTTCCGAATTACTTGTTGCCTTTTGGAATCACTTTCGAGAGCTATGAACGCGAAAATCTATAATATATTTCAACCCCATCAGCTCTCACTACTTAATGTTTTGTTCGTATAGTGTTCGTATTTCTATTCGAGGATACCACTTTCTGGAGATTGGAGTAAACCTTCATTTTGGGTCATTTTGTGCGAATAATAAAACTCACTCTCTCATTCTCTTTACCTTTTGGCATAATTGTTTCAAATATCTTTACCTAATGGTATATATACGATATAGTACAGATAATGAACGAGTTCCATCCAAGTCGTCTTCTACGAATTTTATAAGTTCAACTAAACTTTTTACACGAGAACGGAGAAGACAGAAATAACGTGAAGAAGCGAAGCGCTCGCCTTTATCGCCGGATTTTCCCTTTAAAGAAGGGAATCAAAAAAATCTGGGGATAACAGCGATCGGAAGGTTATTCTGTCATCGGAGTGGCAAGTGTAAATATTCATTAGTTGAACTTATATTGATGTTGAATACGATATACTAATTGAAGGAGTGGCATGAATTGTGGAGCATGCTTTTGGATCTTACCTCAAACAACTGCGAGAGTTGCAAGGCTATAGTATCAATCAGCTAGCAGATTCCGCAGGAATCAGTAACTCACAGATTTCACGCATCGAGAATGGGGTGCGCGGTGTTCCCAAACCAGCAACCATTCGCAAATTGGCAGACGCCCTCTCCGTTCCTTATGCAGAGATGATGAAGCAAGCTGGATACATGGAAGAAATGAATACAGCAACAGATGCTCTGGTCACACCTGAATGGGCAACCTATAAGGATCGACGAGACTTTAAGAAAATGCTGGAGGATGAGGATGATCTCATGTTTGATGGCATACCGCTGGATGACGAGGACAAGAAGCGTATTAAGGACGTTCTTACAGGGCTATTCTGGGAAGCTAAACAGATGAACAAACGCAAGAAAACAACCGATCCAGATGACAATAAATGAAGCATTACAGGGTGAACCAAATTGAAGCAGCGGGTGAGATGATATGGATGAGATTGTAACAAAGCTGATTCGGAAGCACCGGACAAACTGCCCTTTCAGCATTGCGAGAGCCCTTGGGATACACATCCGATTCACCAATCTCGGAAAGTCCACCAAAGGCTTGTATTTTCGTAAGCTGCGACGCAGATTTATTGTGATCCACAATGACCTGGCTCCAGAATGGCAGCGTTTTGTTTGTGCTCACGAACTGGGCATGACCGATTGCATAAAGGCATCAACCGTTTCTTTTTAGAGGAGCACTCCTATTTTGCACCTGGCAAGCTGGAAAGACAGGCAAATCGTTTTGCCATTCAGCTCTTAACCTCAGGGGTAACTCCAGAGCCCGATGAATCACTTGAAAAATATTGCTTACGTACAGGACTGCCTCGTGAAGTGCAGCATTTTTTTTACTCCAACTAAGAACATACGTTCCTTTATTGTTAAAATTTATTTTCTTTTTTGTATCTATACAATATGATGTCACTTGTAGGTTACCTATTTTTACGTAAATCGCGAGATTTCCTAATCGTAGTCTGCTAAAATAGCAAATGAGCTATACACGCTCAAGTAGATTACTATTTTGGGAGGTTTCGGATTCATATGAAAATCTGGAAGAATTACGTTTCACTTCTGCTAACGGTCTGTTTGCTGTTTGGCAGTGTAGGCATGGCTGCGGCTGCGGATACCACACCGGGCACAGGCAAGCACATTACCATTCTACATACGAATGATACACATGCACGCGCAGTTGAATCCTCACCTGCGATGGGTTTCGCTAAAGTAGCTGGAATTGCGGACAAATACCGTAGCGAAAACCCGAATACCCTCCTGCTTGATGCTGGAGATGCTGTACACGGCACTACGTTTGCCACACTGGTTAACGGTGAGAGCATCGTCAAAGTCATGAACGAAATGGGCTACCAAGCCATCGTACCTGGTAACCACGAGTTCAATTATGGCTCTGATCGCCTCGTTGAGCTTGCGGACATGATGAATTTCCCAATGCTTAGCGCTAACGTGAAGAAGAAAGACGGTACTCGTCTTTTTGAACCTTACCTGATCAAAGAAGTAGATGGCGTAAAAATCGGTATCATCGCTCTGACTACACCGGAAACAATGTACAAAACGAATCCGAAAAACGTAGAAGGCCTTGATATTACAGATCCAACTGCGGAAGCTAAAGTGCTTGTGAATGAAATCCGCAGCAAAGTAGATGTTGTTGTTGTATTGGGACACCTTGGACAAGATGCATCCAGTACAGATACTAGCTTCAAAGTCGTTAAAGAAGTGCCTGGCATTGATGTATTCATTGATGGTCATAGCCACACTGTGCTGCAAGATGGTCTGGTTTCCGATAACGGAACACTGATCGCTAGTGCTGGAGAATACACGAATTTCGTAGGGTTATTGACCTGTGGGTAGATGCTGGTAAAGTAACGAAAAAACAAGCTACATTGATTGATGAAACAGAAGCAAAAGATATTAAACCCAATGAGAAAGTAGCCACTTTGGTGAACTCTATTCAGAAAGAACAAGAACCCATCCTGAAAGAAGAAGTAGCTAACACAGCTGTTCTGCTGGACGGTAAGCGCGAACAGGTTCGTGCAGGAGAAACAAACCTTGGCGACCTGCTTGCAGACGCTATTCGTAACGTAAGTGGTGCAGATATTGCGCTGACGAATGGTGGCGGCATTCGTGCTTCCATTGAAGCAGGAGTAGTAACTAAGGGTGACGTTATTACCGTTCTTCCTTTTGGTAACCAGGTCGTAACGATTGATGTGAAAGGTTCCGATGTTGTAGCTGCTCTTGAAAATGGCGTAGGCTCCTACCCTGAACCAAGTGGTGGTTTCCCGCAAGTATCCGGTATCACATTCAGCATTGATCCTTCCCAAGACAAAGGAAGCCGCGTGCATTCCGTAATGGTTGGAGATCAAGCGCTGGATCCAGAAGCTACGTATACACTGGCTACGAATGACTTCACAGCTGTTGGTGGAGACGAATACACGATGTTCGCGAAATATCCAACAACTGGCATGTACGGTGCACTGGATGAAGCATTGATTGAATACATGCAACAACTCGGTGCTGTAGATATCAAAACAGACGGTCGTATTAAAGAAGCTGCGTTGCCTGCAGCTGAACCAGAAGCTCCAGTAACAGAAACACCAGCTCCGGTTACACCGAAGCCAGAAACGCCAAAACCAGAAACACCGAAACCAGAAACACCTTCCAAACCTACACCAAGCAAGCCAGCACCAGCTAAAGTGCATGTTGTTAAATCAGGAGATACCCTGTACTCCATCTCCAAACAATACGGTACAACATGGCAGGCATTGCAAAAGCTCAACAAAATCAAAAATCCACACTGGATTTATCCAGGTCAATCACTGAAACTGCCAGCGGCTTCTTAAGCTTCATTCCAAAGCAAGAGTGTGCGTGGAAGATTAGCGTTGCATGTGAGTGCAGCCTAAACTAGTGAATTGAACGATAGTTTTAATGAAGAAAGGGTGTTCCTCAGAGCCGCTAACGGCTGATGGAACACCCTTTCTTCGTTATTATTTTGCTAGACTCCTGAATTAGTATACGAAGCGTATCGGCCATTTAAAGGCTTCACTAGAACTTACCACGCTGACCTTCTTACTTTAACAGCCTTGCTGCGGTTCTACCTGCTTCATTTTCCAGACTCCGCGCGAAAAACACATCTTCCGTACTGCTCTGGACAAAAAGCTCCTTCTTCATTTACTGCAGCGAACTATAGCCGATATCCCTAAAATTACCATTATGATAGGCTTCAATGTATTTTGAATCGTCCATTTTAGCATTTGAATGTTGCGTATTTGCACAATCATTCCTAGAAAAGGCTACGCAATTCGCTCCCTTAAACGTAAACCTGTTGTATACAGAATACAACATACAACAATATAGTGGTTAAGCATGACGATATGCAAAATTTGAAATTATTTTCTATGACTCTAGCCCTCTTTTTCCGGCTTATGGATGTCATCATAACTGATTTTAACCTTATCGCATAATAACTGGACCTATATCTACTCAGCATATCGGCTCCAAATTACAGATGTTCCTTCACAAGTTTTACAGCCTCTTGCACAGCCATACTGGTTCGTTTAGAATCCCCAGCTATCGTAAACACATGTGATCCCAATTCAACCTGTCCCTCTGCCGCCCCTCTTCCAATGACGATCTGCACAGGCAATCCAATCAGCTCTGCATCCTTGAATTTGACGCCAGGCCGTTCATCTCGATCATCCAATAATACGCTGTATCCCGCCTCAATGAGCTGCTGCTCCAGCTCAAGCGTCAACTTCTGCTGTTGTTCATCTTTCCAGCTCAGCGTGATGAGATGTACATCGTAAGGAGCAAGAGACGCAGGCCACTGTATACCATCCTCACCTGCATATTGTTCAGCTACCGCTGCCATTAAACGTGATACACCTATACCGTAACATCCCATGACAGGTGCGCATTGACGCCCATTACGATCAAGGAAGGACGCGCCCATGGCATCACTGTACTTCGTTCCTAATTTGAAAATATGCCCCACTTCGATCCCCTTCGTAAACAAAAGTGACTCTCCGCATGAAGGACAACCATCACCTTCTGTTGCAAAACGAACAGATTCGACACGGCTTACAGGGAAATCTCTACCCGGACGCACTCCTGAAAGATGGATATCTGCCTCATTGCCTCCCGTAATCGCTGCTACCATCTCAGCTACATCCCGATCCACGATCAGGGGGATGCTCAATCCGATAGGGCCCAGGAAACCTACGGTCAATTCAGAATGACCTGCGAGCGCAGCTTCATCAGCCAAGTTCAGCTCTTCCACACCTAATACTTGCTTCAATGCAATATCGTTAACTTCATGATCTCCACGAACAAGTACCGCAACTAATTTGCCATCCGCCTGATACACCAATGTTTTGATGATAACTTCCGCTCCAACGTTCAAGAAAGAGCTTAATTCATCTATCGTACGAATGCCCGGTGTTTCTATTCGAGTCCACGTTGCATCTGAGTTAGCATCAGACTGAATATCCGGATTCCATTCGGAATCAGGCAGACTCGCTGTGCCTTTTTCACCCGAAGAATTCGAACTGGAAGCTTGGTACCCGGCCTTCTCCAGATTGGCTGCATACCCACACTTCTCACAGGAGACAATGGTATCCTCACCCACATCGGCAAGCGCCATAAACTCATGCGTCGCCCCTTGCCCGCCAATCGTTCCAGCATCCGCCTCAACGCGCATATAATTCAAGCCACAGCGTTCCAGAATGCGTGAATACGCCGTGTTCATTGCTTGGTACGTCTGGTCTAACTCTTCCCAATTAGAAGCGAAGGAGTATGCATCCTTCATCACAAACTCCCGACCACGCAACAAACCAAACCTTGGTCTGCGTTCATCTCTGAATTTCGTTCCGATCTGATATAACGTGAATGGCAGCTTCCGGTAGGAGTTGACCTCATCGCGCACCAGTGCAGTCACCACTTCTTCATGAGTTGGCCCAAGCGCAAACTCACGTGCATGACGATCCTTCAAGCGCATAAGCTCCGGCCCATATTGGTTGTATCTTCCAGACTCTTCCCAGAGCTCGGCAGGCTGCATAATCGGCAACAATACTTCCTGACATCCCGCACGATCCATCTCTTCGCGGACGATACGTTCGACATTTAACAGAACACGTCTCCCCAAAGGCAGATAGCTATATATCCCTGATGCTAATTGACGGATCATCCCGGAGCGCAGCAACCAACGATGTCCTGCTGCATCTGCCTCTGCTGGTGCTTCCCGTAATGTAGGGATTAGAATTTCACTTTGTCGCATTTGGCTACACCTCTTCTTTTTGTCATCTGATGTACACTAAAATCATTGGATAAACAGCAAAAAGACACATCCGTCAAGGGACGAATGTGTCGTGGTACCACCCTTATTTAACTGCATGGATTCAGCTTGATCACCCGCTAATGTTCTCTTGAACTTGAGCGCACTGAATAAGCCAACGCCGCTCGTACTAAAGAGCAAGCAGCCGTCATGCAATCCTCTAGAGCATAACGGGCTCATCCGGCGGAAGTTGCAGTCATTGACCTTCTCCTCCGCAGCTAGCAAGGCGGGAATTACGAAGCAGCAACGAAAACCTCACACCCATGGTTCTCTCTCTGTTGAAGCCAACCGTCGTAATCATGTCCTTGTTGATCGCTGTTACCATTTTTGATCACATTAGTTCATTACTCCATAATTGTCAACTAGATGTGTCTTATAGCTTATTCAAACACCTTACCTGAATGATATTCGACCACATCACGGAGCAGCATGTATGCATCTCCATTCGTGAGCTGGTTTTTGTCTGCAATCCCATCTAGCGTAGCATCGCTGATCAGATTGTCCCGCTGCAATTCAGCTAAAGCTTGCCTAGGCGGTATGGATGCTCCATCAGGCTCAATCATTAGCCAGATCATGTATGCAGCCTGATCGAGTGATAGCGGCATTGAAGCCGAATTAGTTATGTTTGCGATAGCTTCAGTAGCTTGCCCAGGGTAACTGCTCGGGAACATTGCCTGCATCCTCTTCAATTTACTGAGGAAGCGCTCTGGATTCATGGCAACATCCAAGTCCCATCCATCATTATTATAGTTACCAGAGGTCATGTACATACTTGCAGCAGCTACTAAACCTCGGTAATCCTTATGCTTCATATAGTCTGGTTGCCCAAACGGTTGCATGGATAAATCCATTCCCTGATTCTCCAGCATGGTACGTAGTTCGGTTGCCCGTTCTTGTGAAGCAGATAGCTCGCGAAACGTTTCCTGGTGGAGATATGCCAGCTTGACCGCTGCTCCCGCAGCTTCTCCTGTCGCCATTCCTAGCGGCACAACTCTTGCGCTTCCGTGAGGAATGGTGTCATAACTCGCTGCTCGTCCAACAACCAACAGACCATCTACGTTCAAAGGCACCAAGGCACGAAAAGGCACGCCATATTGAATCGGACTCATCATAATCGTACCTGGAAGCCCGGCACTTGTGCTTTGGATATCAATATCGTAAGAGCCATAGGCGATAGCATCCCAATGATCCCGGTTTTCCAAGAGGTCAGCGAGCGTCAATCGATATTCGCCATAGATATGGCGTGATTCTCTCACATAAAGTTCATCGGCAGTCCCCTCATACTGAAGACTGGCGAACTCAGGGTAATTTTTTTGCAAATAGTCTACAATTCGCGGAGCCTCTTCCCTACCTATCCGTAACCCCTCCTGCACAGAGGCTGGATCTAACGGATCGACTCCAAAGATCTGCATCGTGTTAATCAAAATGGTGTCGTCATTCTGTCTGCCAATGTTCAGGCTACGAATTTTCACACGCTCTGGATCAGTTGATTCATAGTTTCGCGCATCTCCGTAACCCCAGGCACTCATTTTATCCACACCTGTTCCTTCTCTGTCCCTGAACTTCTGCCACACCTCATCTGTAACACCACTTAGCTTGAAGACAAGGGTGGATACCATCTTAGACTTGCCGTCTCCAATGTCCTGCCTGCCTATAGAATAAGGCGCTCCAGCTACTGCGGCAATATCTGCATCTTGGGTCGCATCGATGATCGAACGCGTTGCAATACGTACAGTTGTTCCATCCTCCGTCGTAATGTTCATTCCCGTGATGGTCTTCTGGTCACCCGAAGCAGATTCGGTTACAGGTTCCATATGCTTCACATGCATCAACAGATCAATGTTGGGTTCAGAACGAATCATTTGGTAAAAAACGTTCGCAGCGGTATTTGTATCAAATGAACTTCCCTCAATCTGATCAAACCATTCTTGAAAAATACCTTTGTTCAAAAAGTCAGCCTGCCGCAAGCTGCTTAACCATTGTGGCTGATCAGGAGAGTAATTCAAATCCAGCGTATTCAGCCCACCCTCTGTCATTAATCCCCCAAGCATATTACGGTCACGCGCTTCTGTGAGCAATACAGTCATTCCGTTTCGAGCAGCCGACAATGCCGCAGTGATGCCTTCCGGGTCGGTTCCAGCAACAATAACATCATAGGATTCAGCTAGCTCGGTCGTCGATTGTACAGCCTCCAACGGCTGCCACACATAATTATTGTTGAACTTATAGTTTTTGTTCCAGATATAGAAGGCCCCATAAGCAGCACTACATACAACGATAAATACAACCGCTGCGATTAGAGCTATTCTACTTTTTTTACGTTTCCCCACCTAACCTAACCCCCATATGTAATCTAATGTCATAAAAAAAACACTTCCCAATGACCTTGGCCATGTCAGGAAATGTTAAATTATACATTGATCTCTTGTGTTCAAACGATCTACCCATTCGAACATGCTCATAACAAAAACTTGGAACTTTCCCCTAACTTTACCCATTATAAAGTTCACATTTTTCAATGTAAAGGGTCTTGCGCCCTCAAATGAATCGTCTATTGCGCTTCGTATTGTGCTCTCTAGCCCCTTCTTCTTCCTGCTATGAAATGTGCCATGGTGGCTGACATGTTGGATTCTTCCCTGTAATATAGAGAGATAACAATCAGTTCGTTGTCACGCTATATTATACATGTACATTTCACAAAGGAGTTCATCCCATGCCATATATTATTTATGATCTGGAATTTACCGTAAGTCGCAATGCTCGCTACTCTTCCGAAATAATTGATATCGGTGCAGTAAAGGTTATAGAAGGCGATAACGGCTTGTTGGTTTCCGACACGTTCCATACTTATGTTCGTCCTTCTAACAAATCGGTACTCTCTACCGATACAATTCAGTTCACAGGTATTACCCAAAAAGACATTGATGCGGCTCCACTCTTTCCAGATGCGATACGACAATTCATTGCATGGATGGGTAGCGACCCATACTACATGTGCTCATGGGGGCCAGATGACCGCAGTAAGTTAATCTCCCATTGCCGGACACATCAGCTCGATGTGGCTTGGATCATGAATCACAACGATATACAGAAGCAATGGTCACGCACTGTGCGCAAAGAAGGTAAGTTCCGCCAGCTCGGACTCGCTCAAGCGCTTGAACTATGCGGAATTGAATTCGATGGTACACAGCACCGCGCACTTGATGATGCAGTCAATACAGCCAAAGTATTCATCCATCAATTTGAGAGTTTTAATCTTGAGACGAATTGCGCCGCAGATGATGAAGGCATCACATCCAAGGTGGTCTATTCCAGTAATGAGGATGATGATCACGAATCACCTTTTGGAAACTTGGCTCATCTCTTTAAGAGCAAAGAATAGTTTATACTCGCATGACCAACGCAAGGAATGCTTATTAGGTAGGAGCTTGTTTATAAACTTGCTGCCAACGTTCTAGGCATTCCTTCATTCGGTTTCGATATTCCTTGGGTTCAAGAATCTCTGCATTGGGACCATACTGGGTCAACCATGTTAGTAACTCCCGATCATCACTCAGGATTACTTCAAATAATAGCGTGCCCCCAGGCTCGCTCGTCAGCAGAGGACGTACGATATATTGCTGCTGCATCACATGCTCCACGGCATTTGGAAAAAATCGAATTTTAAACGCAATCCACTCGGTAGCTTTACCATCCCTTGGGGTTCGGAAATAGTTCTGTAACAGGAAGTCATCTTTGCGGAATGTGCGAGGCAAAATCCGTATGTTCTGTAAACGACCCACTTGAAACCTCCTCAGCTTTGCCGATTGATGGCAATATGCGAGCAGATCAAATCTGTACTCTCGAGGAATTAGACTATAAGGATCAATTTGCATGACGATCTTTTTCCCCTCGGTGAGGTACTCTGCTTCAATCGTGTTCTGAGAAATACTAGCTTCAAGAAGGGTAACCAGCGTACTATTCATCATATCAGAATTTTCATTTTGCCAGACGGGTAGCCCAACTTTAAACAACCCACTAATGTGCTCCGACCATTCCACCCGCTCCGTCTTATTTTTTTGACTTGAAGCGATGACCTTCTCATATGCACTCTCAAAAGCTGGCTTCAACAACGGGCGGATATGCTCCATAACCTCAGCCAAATGTAAAAAAGCTGCCGCTTCATCATCTGACCAGTTCAAGGGATACATCGCAAACTGGCTGATAAACATATACCCTCTGCCGTGCCCCATATTTGCAATCGGAATATGCATTGCACTGAGGGCCTCCATATCGCGGTATATCGTCCTTTCCGTTGTCTCACACCGCTCAGCTAACTCACGAGCCAGAATTCCAGGTTTGGCCTGCACAAGCGTGATAATGCGCATTAATCGGATCAGTCGGTCTGTCATTTTGCCGGATCCTCCACGATGTTGTTTCAATAAATTTGTTACAACTCCATCCATTTTTCATGATGAAGGACATTGCATGTTTGAACTTATTTACCATTTCTGTTTTTTTGCAATATCCATTATCATGTTCATAGTTAATTCGACTTATTTCTTGACTTCACCTTTAAAATCTATGTAGAAACAGTTATTGGCATCACGTTATGAATGGTTCTATATCCCTACTCACCTAACATCGTTTTTCCGCGAACCTGGTAAGGATTAGCATACGTAATTCCATAATGATAGCGCAGTTTCTCCACTATTTCGGCCTCTTCATAATAATCCAAATCCTGTTTGCGGGCTGCTTCAATTAGCAGGGCATCCGCATGTCGACGCAGCAGATTACTTCCTTCTTGTACACGCCCTCTTTCATAAGCTCGTAGAGCCTGTTTAATCAACGGCACTGTCTCACTAAGCTTAATGGTCTTCTCGACCTTAGGATCCTCAGGTTGCCTCAGCATACCCAAATGACTCGTATATTGAATGTACAACTGCTCTCTTCGGAGCAAAACTCGCTGGCTCTGTTTCAGTTTGCGCGTACTCCAGTAGGCTGAACATACAGAAGCTTTGCCTGATAACCTGGAACCCATCGCAAATTCGAGTAAGATCTGTTTACTCTCGCCTTTATAGACATCTCCAAGCCGTAGCACCCAACCGATATCTGTTTCTTTGGATCGGCATCCGTAAATGCCCTTAAGCTCGATTCCATATTCCGGTTTGAGCAATAATTCCAAGTCTCTAGACACAATTTTAGGTGCTAACTTCCTGAGTCTTTTGGCAGGGGAACCGTTGCGCCATTCAATCATCATATACACGGGGTCAGCTCCTCCCGTCGGTATGGCTTCTTTGTTCCACGAATAACAAACTTCAAAGACTGAGTTCACTACGTCGTCTCCCCCCGATTTTTATGTATTATCTTCTAAGTTATCAGGGTGAATGGACACTATATTGTCACGGAACGTATGTTCGTATATAAAAATTACACAAAAATAATTAGATACGATTTATTCCTTCTATATCTCTCTAATTACGACACTAAACGACAAAAAAGCCTGGCTAATGACCATGCTTTTTGAAGTATTATTTGTGGCAAGACCTAACTCACATTGCAGATGAATTATTTAAAATTTGAGGTATCGACTGATTCCATTCTGTTTCTGCAATCGGTGCATACGTGACACTATCAATAATTAGCTTGCGTCCGATTGGCTCGCCATTGACTGTAATCATAATGGTTTTGGTTGGTGTTCCTCGTTCTGTAGATTGCATATTGTTCTGCTCCTTTAGTTTACGATCTTCTTCCGAAATCGGATATATTATCTTCATTAAGTTTTTCGTCTTTGTGAAGAGCAAGCACCCGGAACTGGGGTAATATTGATAAGTAAGACTGTCCGTGTGCTCCCTTATCGTTCTATTACCCTGACACTTTGTAAACGAAACGAATTGATTTATCTGCAAAAAATGATGATACCCTGAACCCAATGCGTTACTTTTGTCGTATAATGTAATAGCCATGTTTTCATTTAATTTCAATGATTCGTCAATTGAACCTACAACATCGAAAGAAGGTGTTATGAATGCCAAAATCGATTCATCATGCTCTAATTCGGGTGTTACTCACCACATGCATTTTATTTACTGCCTCGTTGACTTCTACAGTACATGCAGCAAGTGCCAATATATTTTCAGATATATACAGCGGATGGGAACGGGTAGCCGAACTTCCAGGGGAAGTGAATGCCCTACAGCAAAGTTATCAAGAAACCTTAAACAAGCTTAATGAAACATCAGCACAGTTGGGACAAGCCCAGGCCAACGTCGAAGCCTTCAAGGCCCAGAATGATCAGTTAATCGCGCAAAACCAAAAACTGACCGAAATGGTAAGCCAATTGCAGGACGATCAAAACGCCAAAAATGCTACCGCCAAACGAATACAGACGATGATTATTACAATCGTTGCTCTTATACTGGGTTACTTTATCTTGATTCGTCTCATGCGTTTGGGAATGCGTCGTCGCTCAGGCCGAATCTAAAACGAGAACAGGAGCAGCCGCATGCACATACACCTCAATACCGTTGAAGCTGGTGGCGCTGGACAAGTCGTTACATTCTCGCTTGTTCAGGACGACCGGCTTCATATTCTGCATCCACAGCAAATCGTTGCATTCCGCGGCTCCAGCCATAGCCGTAATGATAAATTTATGAACATTTCAGGCATTGTCCGCAAGAAGAAGCTAATTAAATCGGAAATCTCTGGTCCCTGCCAGTTTGTCGCTGCGCTCCCTCCCGGTTTTACGATGAAAGAGGTCGAACTGGATGTAGAGAGTGATCTGCTGTACGACTTCCGACATCTCTTTTTTTACTCCGATGGCGTCACCATGCATACCAAAATTCAGAAAATTAAAAATATGCTTATCACCCAAGATGCGGTCAAAATGAAGTTCTCAGGAAAAGGCAAGATTGGATTGTTAACTCAAGGCCAAGTATGCCAACAAGAGCTGCATCCTACCGCTCCGCTCTATGTCGACGCAGGCAGTATTATCGCTTATCCCGAGAATGCACACTTGGAACTGACCGTATACGGGAACCATCTGGCGAGCCAGCATATGAACTATCATTGGAAGATGACCGGACACGGCTCAGTTCTATTTCAAGCAGGACGTGAGAATAGTAGACTGGAACGGGATGTGAACGATGAAGGTCTGTTCAAGCGGATTCTAAAAGAAGTGATCCCTTTCGGAAACGTTCTAATTAAATAATGCATTTCACCAACGAAAAAATCTGGGGATAACCGCGATCAGACGTTTATTCTGTCATCGAAGTGGCAAGTGTAACCACTTTATTGCAGTGAGGTAGCCACGAAGCGGTTTCGTGTTATAATAGATCAGACATTTGAAGAAGAAAATCCATGCCACTAGGCATGGGAGAGGTTCGCGAACTCCCTCTACAAGACTTGATCCAATGGGTCAGTACAGTCTTGCGTACATGATTGAACATGTGGACACCGTGTTATGCACTTGTTGTACAGCAGTTCAATGCTTTTGTGTTGATGACACAAACAAGTATGTACGTAAAAAACTAAGGACACTGGATTGGAAATCCGCTTTTTTGAAGCGATTTGCAAGAAGGTGTGTTTTTTGATGGATGTTAGTTCATGGACTTCTCTGTTCTTCCGACACCCTATGCCTAAGTGCATGGCGTGATCTTAAGAAGATGGAGAGGTTTTTTTATGTTGAACGAAGAAAAAGCAGTCGTTGTTTTCAGCGGCGGTCAGGACAGTACAACTTGTTTATTCTGGGCCAAACAGCAATTTGCTGAGGTTGAGGTGGTTACGTTTGATTACGGACAGCGCCATAAGCTCGAGATTGAATGTGCCTCAGCTATTGCTAAAGATCTCGGTGTGCAGCAGACCGTGCTCGATATGAGCCTGCTCAATCAGCTTGCCCCTAACGCGTTAACTCGCAACGATGTGGAAATTACACATAATGAAGGCGAGTTGCCTAGTACTTTTGTGGATGGACGTAACCTGCTGTTCCTTAGCTTCGCTGCTATTCTTGCCAAACAAAAAGGCGCACGTCATCTCGTCACAGGTGTATGTGAAACCGACTTTAGTGGATATCCAGATTGCCGAGACTCATTTGTTAAATCAATGAATGTCACTCTTAACCTGTCGATGGATTATCCGTTCGTGATTCATACGCCCTTGATGTGGCTGGACAAAGCCCAAACTTGGAAGATGGCAGATGATCTCGGTGCCTTTGAATATGTACGCGAGCGTACACTCACTTGTTATAACGGTGTCATTGGAGATGGCTGCGGAGAATGCCCTGCTTGTAAATTGCGCAAAGCTGGATTGGATCAGTACTTGCAGCAACGTACAGCAACAGGACACACGGGAGTGGATGTGCGATGAGAGAGCCTGGAACATTCCGTATTGTTGAACGTTTGCAGCGGATTGACGAGGATATCCTGCCTACACAGCTAAGATATCATCGCAAACGTGTACTGGTCAGCAAGGAGTTTACTTTTGACGCGGCACATCATCTGCACTGTTATGAAGGTAAGTGCAAGAACCTGCACGGTCATACGTATAAAGTTATTTTCGGCATCAGCGGTTATCCGGGTGAAACCGGGCTGACGGTTGATTTTGGACATATTAAAGATATATGGAAAACACAAATTGAAGGTTATCTAGATCATCAGTACCTCAATGAAACATTGCCTTTAATGAACACAACGGCGGAAAATATGGTCGTATGGCTGTTCGAACAGATGGAACACGCGCTTCAGACGGAGCCATATGCGGCACTCACTGAAGGCGGACGTACGGAGTTTGTAAGACTATATGAGACACCAACCAGCTATGCCGAAGCGAGACGGGAGTGGATGATCGATGAGTAGCACGAGTCGTCTTCAACCGCAGGAGGATCAGCTTGAACCTTCTAATAAAGAGCAGGCTCCGCGCATTCCTGTAATGGAAATATTCGGCCCTACCGTTCAGGGAGAAGGTATGGTCATCGGGCAGAAAACGATGTTTGTCCGCACTGCCGGCTGCGATTACCGTTGCTCCTGGTGTGACTCTGCTTTTACCTGGGACGGCAGCGGCAAAGACCAGATT
The DNA here is from genome assembly GCF_003268635.1 of Paenibacillus sp. DCT19. NCBI lineage: Bacteria > Bacillati > Bacillota > Bacilli > Caryophanales > Paenibacillaceae > Paenibacillus > Paenibacillus sp. DCT19. The sequence goes on along the minus strand of NZ_CP029639.1, from coordinate 1,406,989 downwards.
CAGAAGATGACACCTGAGCAGGCATGGGACGAATTACGCCGTGTTGGCGGATCACGCTTCTCCCATGTCACCATCTCTGGTGGTAATCCTGCCCTGCTCGCTTCGCTGGATGGCTTAGTTAAGCTATTGCGTGAGCATCACATCCGTACAGCTGTAGAGACACAAGGTTCTCGCTGGCAGCCATGGCTGGCAGACATCGACGAAGTCACCGTCTCGCCTAAGCCGCCAAGCTCTGGCATGGATACGGATTGGAACGTGCTGGATGATGTGATCGCAAGGCTCGCCGCAGGTTCACCAGAGCGAAGTCATAGTCTGAAAATCGTCATCTTCGACGAGACAGACCTGAACTATGCCCGGCGTGTGCATGCACGTTATCCGGGAACCGATTTATTTTTGCAGACAGGTAATCCGAATGTGACATCAATGGATACGCCTGATCTTGCGGCTTCTCTGCTCACTCGTTATGAGTGGCTGATCGACCAAGTCAGTGCAGCTGACGATCTGAATAACGTCCGTGTGCTCCCACAGCTTCATACATTGGTATGGGGAAACAAGCGCGGCGTCTGAGATATATAATGAAATAAGGAGCGTTATAAACCAATGAGACAACCTGATGAAATGCAAGATATCACGTTACTGGGTAACCAGAACGTAAAATATACCTTTGAATACGATCCGGGAATTCTGGAAAACTTCGATAACAAGCATCCGTACCGCGATTATTTTGTTAAATTCAACTGCCCGGAGTTCACTAGCCTGTGTCCCATCACGGGTCAACCGGATTTTGCGACAATCTATATCAGCTACATTCCTGATATCAAAATGGTCGAGAGCAAATCCCTCAAGCTGTATCTGTTCAGCTTCCGCAATCATGGAGATTTCCACGAAGATTGTGTGAACATCATCATGAACGATCTGATCAAGCTGATGGATCCACGTTACATTGAAGTGTGGGGTAAATTCACACCGCGCGGCGGCATTTCCATTGACCCGTACACCAACTACGGTAAACCGGGAACAAAATATGAGCAAATGGCCGACCACCGTATGATGAACCATGATATGTATCCAGAGACGATTGATAATCGTTAATCGATAACGCACCGGAAGCCGAGCCCTTCAATGATGGAGGAGCTCGGCTTTTTTGGCTTTTTGAGACATGTAGAGGATGGTTTGGTTTTTTTGATTATAAAGATTTTCCGTTTTCTCGGTCTATCCAGTATCTTGTTCAGTCGCCACGTCTACGTGCACAAGTAGTTACTCCCCATTCGGATCGCTCATTCTTCCTTCAAATGTTTCATCTTCCGAATATAGTGCCGTAACATAAAGATATTAAACATTTGATAAGTGACAAAAAGTACGATCGCAAAAGTCAAAGATTTAGGTGCCACATATATCGCAAAAAAAGTGGCCACGGCCATATAGATAATAGTCATCACTACATTTCGCCTGGCAAGAACATAGGGGCTCAGCTGCTTCATATCGACTTATCCTCCCAGCATTTTGGAATAGTGCCGTTGGATTCACGTTACACTCGACTACTTTACGTTACATGAAGCCATCCGCTTTTGGAAGGTACATATGACAAAAGGGTACTTTTCTACTATATATGAAGCCGTTCACTATAGAAGGTAATCAATAACAGTTAAGCATCTTGCCCCCACCACAAGGCATTGCAAAATTCGATATTAATTTTTCTTACCAACCCCATATTTCAATCCTTCACCCTTTTCGAGAATAAAGATAGAAACGGCCTAAACGATTTCCCTGTTCCCCTTGCCCACCTATTAAATCTATCCTATTATGTAACAATATGCTTAAATCACATCAAAAGGCGCTGATCCCTCGTGACCGCGACCAAAGGAGAACATGAACATGTCCATGCAAACCTCTTTACCCAAAGACGCAACAGCAGGGTCTCAGGCACCCTCCGGATTGGATGCTCAACGCACCGTATACCGGATATTAATTGCCATCAGTCTGGTGCATCTGTTCAACGATTCCATTCAGTCGGTTATTCCGGCAATCTTCCCGATTCTGAAGGATTCGATGCATCTCACCTACACGCAGATTGGCTGGATTTCCTTCGCTATTAATTTCACGGCCTCCATCATGCAGCCTGTCGTTGGATGGTTTGCCGATAAGAAGCCAACCCCTTCCATTCTACCGATCGGTATGGGCTTCACGTTTACAGGCATGCTCCTGTTGGCCTTTGCTGATAACTATATGGCCGTTCTCATTTCTGTTATTTTTGTCGGGCTCGGCTCCGCCGCCTTCCATCCCGAAGGCTCTAGAGTATCTCATATGGCCGCTGGCGCACGTCGTGGTTTGGCACAATCGATCTTTCAAGTTGGAGGCAATGCAGGACAATCTTTGGCTCCACTGCTAACGCGTTGGATCTTCATTCCGTTTGGTCTCTTCGGTGCTATTGGATTTACAGGTATTGCAGCAGCAGGTATTGCCGTTCAGATCTACATTGCACGTTGGTATGGACGGATGCTGAAATCAGGCAGTTACTTACGAAAACAAGCAGCAGCACGCCGAATTCCTAACCCGGCATTACGTAAGAAAATCGCTGTAGCGATTACGATTCTGATCTTGCTCGTTTTTGTCCGCTCCCTATATATCGCAGCGATTGGTAGTTTCTATGCCTTTAATCTTATAGAAAGTTTTAACCTTTCTACACCTGACGCACAAATTTACATTTTCCTATTCCTAGCAGCAGGAGCACTGGGTACCTTCTTCGGAGGACCACTTGCCGACCGATTCGGCAAACGTAATCTTATTTTCCTATCTATGGCATGTGCAGCTCCCTTAACGCTGTTGCTGCCGTTCGCTAATCTGTTCTGGACAGGCGTACTGTTAACCATCATCGGCTTCATCATGTTATCCAGTTTCTCGGTTACTGTCGTGTACGCACAAATGCTGATCCCGGGCAAAATCGGTACCGTCTCGGGTCTGATCACAGGTCTTGCCTTCGGTATGGGCGGTCTAGGTGCGCTCGTACTGGGCAACTGGATTGATGTATTCGGCGTATCACCAGTTATGCAGGTGTGTAGCTTCTTGCCACTGCTCGGAATATTGACCTTCTTGCTCCCTTCAGATCAACTGCTGAAGCGTTGGTCAGATGAGAACGGTAGCGAAGAGTAAAGAAAGATAGATGAGCAAGCGCGGGCTGGTACGTGCTTGGACTGTGTGACGATGCCTTGGACGTACCAGTGCTTACTTAACCTCAAATGAAAGAGTCTGAGTGTTCTGGAGCTCACTTGAACTTGGTAACAGTACCTGAGCCGTACTAGAGCATTCGATCTGGACAGCTCTGGACGTTCTCTTTGGATCTCTATGGTTCTGTACGGATCTGTCGGATCTGTACGGTTCTGAGCGGTTCTCTGTGGTTCTCTGTGGTTCTCTGTGGTTCTGAACTGCGCTCGACCTTACTTAGCGGGTCGGATCGTTACTAGGATTACGTTCGACATTACGTTCGACAAGGGTCAACCACGTTAATTGTCTCTAAATCCGTCTGTCCGTGTTCTAACGAACCTGACAACTCTTATATTCACAATTACCGCTGATTTCCCGATCTAACGAACCTGAGCGTCGTTATTTCCAAATATCGAGTAGATAATCCTTCATAACGAGGCTCAATATGGAAAATAAAGCTTCTGAGATTCGTTAGAAATTCTATTAAGTAAAATATCGCCAATTAGCGCCTATTGGATTCGTTAGAATTCATAGATAGGTAACTAGATGGGTAGCTAGATAACTAATTAGTTAGGTAGCTAGTTAGTTAGTAATACCATTAGTAAAGGGTTCCTGTCACTCTGTACATACAGAGCGGTAGGAACCCTTTGCTTACATTTGTTTGTTTGAGTTGGTTGGTTGATTGGTGGCAACCTGACCACCTAACCACCCTTTTCGCGGGACAGGATACCGTGTACTTAACTTCCTTCATACCTCATACTTCACACGTTTTATTCAATGTCACACATGACGATGCTACTGCCATGAGCTGCAATCAATGCCTTAACATCTTCAAATTCAAGGAATACAGTCGCTGTATTTTCCATGGGATGAATTCCGATTTTTTGACCGACTAGATCCTTGTCAAAGACTACGGTTACGTTTTGCTGAACATTATTGAGAACTCCCATCGGATTCACATGTCCTTTTTCCAGTCTGAGGAGTTCCAACAAATCCTTCTCACTAGCAAAGCTTAGTTTGCGACTAGGTATCGTTTCGCTCAAACTTCTCAAATCAACGGACTTCGTTCCGGCTATAGTCACCAGATAATAGTTTCGTTTTTTGTCATCACGTAGAAATAGATTTTTCACGATATGCTCTGTATGTGGAATTTGATAAGAGAATATTTCCTCCATCGTATATACTGCTGGGTGTTCAATACTTTCGTATTCTATATTATTACTATCTAATAAGTGGTAGAAACCTTGTTTGTCTAACATGTTTGTTCCTCTCTTTCAGGCAGACCTTATTAAAATCTCACTTTAATCGTTGAAGAATCAGCCGTTTTTTGTAGAGCATTTTGCCCGTCTCGGCTACATCTCGAATCGTGTTTTTATTGCTCACCGAACCAAAGATCATGCCGGCAATCGGAATGAGTTGAAATAGCTTTTTCCATCCAAAGGACTCACGATAGGATTCAAAAACTTCTCGCCATCCTTGCATTTGCGACATGACCTCAACCTGTTTATCAGGATTCTCGTAATCCGTCAGTTCATCGATGATTGCCTTCTTACCTACGATATCCGCCGATGTAAATTGCAGACACTTCACGATGAAAATACGCTCCTGTGGCTCATCTGGATCATAACCGTAACATAACGCCATCTCCTGCAATACTTTCAAAGAAAGCCCCATCACCATTGGAATATCCGCTGCAATCGTCACGATGCCACCAATGCCCGTTGCCGCTCCTTGCGCTGCCGCAAACTTGGTACGACTCTCGGCAATGTTATCCGCTACGCGATCCAACACTTCAAGAGGCAGGTTCTCCACACTGTGAATTTTCGCTGTGTCCTCTTCCTCAGCTTCCTGTTCAAGACGATCCGTATGCCCTAACATCGAATGACCTGATCGCTGAGCTTCCTCCTGTAACAGCTTCGCCACCTTCTTCTTCTGAACGAGAAATTTACCACCATGCTGTACATACTGTCCTACTTCATTAAGCGAGTTCCCAATTTTATCTTTCAATGCCTTAGGCATAACTTTGTCTAACATAGCAAATGGCAGACGACCGATTTTGTCCCAAATGAACAAGTCCTTCTGCTCTTTCTCCCATTTATATATCTGCTCTAACTCCTGATCCAACGTCTCGCGTGATTCCATATATTGTCCTCCCAGCATGATATACATGAACTAAAAATCTGTAGTCTATCTATATATCAACTTCATTTATAGGTTGTATACGTGAAAGGTGCAAGAACGGATTCAATTCATGCCTTATGTTAGTTCAAACCTTTTTACAATAACAAAAGAAGCCCTTAATCAGATATTATACTGACCAAGGGCTACTTCTATTGTTTACATTTTATCAAATATCCAATTATTGTTCCACTCCAGCTACAGCTTTACCATCTGGAACAGGAACACCAAAATCAGGTGTACCGTCCTCTCTCCAGCGGATTACTTGAGCACGGGCATGACGGTTAGGATCATAGAGCGGATCTCCCTCGATCTCTTTGTAGTTACGGGCGTGATAAATGAGGATATCCGTCTGCCCATCTGGCGTTACGGTAAAGCTGTTGTGGCCTGGGCCATACTGGCCGTTCGCTTCACATGTCTGGAATACTGGTTCAGGTGACTTCACCCAGCTTGCTGGATCGAGCAGATTGGCATTCTCATCCGCTGTGAGTAATCCCATGCAATAATTATAATCTGTGGCACTGGCTGAATAACCAATGAAAATACGTCCATTTCGGTGCAAAACAGCTGCACCTTCATTGACTTTGAAACCGATGATCTCCCAATCATATTCAGGTGTAGAGATCATGACCTGTTCTCCGCGCAGTGTCCACGGATTCTCCATCTCGGAAATATACAGGTTAGAGTTACCTGGGATATCCGGGTCTTTCTGTGCCCAAACGAGATAGCGGATGCCTCGGTGCTCAAACGTCGTAGCGTCCAAAGCAAAGCTCTCCCAGCGCGTCAACGTCTGCCCTTTCTCCACCCACTCACCCTCCAGTGGGTTCGCAGATTCATTTTCCAGTACGTACATCCGGTGATCAAACAAACCTTCATTCGTCTCACTGGTATGTGCTGCGGCAAAATAGATATACCATTTTCCGTCGATAAAATGAATCTCAGGTGCCCAGATATTGGCGCTCATTGGTCCAGTGTCGCGTTTGTGCCATGCCGTCACCGGCTCCGCATCCTTGAGCTCCTCAATTGTGCGCGCACGACGGATTTCGATCCGGTCGAATGCAGGCACAGAAGCGGAAAAATAATAGTAACCATCCGTATGGCGATACACCCACGGATCGGCACGCTGTTCCAGAATAGGATTGGTAAATGTAATGGATTGTGTCATAAGATTGCTTCCTTTCTATTTGGCATTGGTTTGAAGAGAACGATATAAGCTGGTGAAAACGAGCAAACCTGGGCGTGAGGGGCAGCGCGGACGTTCCGGGGTAGGATGGGCCTGCGTCGCTTTCTTGTCCTCCGATTTCCTTCCATCTGCTCTTCAGCAGTTGAAATCCGAGGACAAACACGCTCCTTCGGCTCCTTCCTTCCCCTTCACTGCTTGATGCCCCTTCAAGGCGAAGCTTCGCGCTTATTCATGCGCGCTTCTATAAGGTTCTCATCGAACCATTGTTGTGGCTCGATAAGTTGTGGACAGTCGACTACCTTCCTGTCGACTGCACCTGAGCAAGAGAGGGCAACGCGGACGTGCCGGGGTAGGATGGGCCTGCGTCGCTTTCTTGTCCTCCGATTTCCTTCCATCTGCTCTTCAGCAGTTGAAATCCGAGGACAAACACGCTCCTTCGGCTCCTTCCTTCCCCTTCACTGCTTGATGCCCCTTCAAGGCGAAGCTTCGCGCTTATTCATGCGCGCTTCTATAAGTTTCTCATCGAACCATTATTGTGGCTCGATAGGTTGTGGACAGTCGACTACCTTCCTGTCGACTGCACCTGAGTAACAAACCTGATGGTGAGGGGCAGCGCGGACGTTCCGGGGGAGGATGGGCCTGCGTCGCTCTCTTGTCCTCTGATTTCCTTCCATCTGCTCTTCAGCAGTTGAAATCCGAGGACAAACACGCTCCTTCGGCTCCTTCCTTCCCCTTCACTGCTTGATGCCCCTTCAAGGCGAAGCTTCGCGCTTATTCATGCGCGCTTCTATAAGTTTCTCATCGAACCATTATTGTGGCTCGATAGGTTGTGGACAGTCGACTACCTTCCTGTCGACTGCACCTGAGTAACAAACCTGATGGTGAGGGGCAGCGCGGACGTTCCGGGGGAGGATGGGCCTGCGTCGCTCTCTTGTCCTCTGATTTCCTTCCATCTGCTCTTCAGCAGTTGAAATCCGAGGACAAACACGCTCCTTCGGCTCCCTTCCTCCCCCTCCACTGCTTGATGCCCCTTCAAGGCGAAGCTTTGCGCTTATTCATACGCGCTCTATAAGGTTCTCATCGAACCTCTTCGCTCAGTTGTTTCCCCCATACGGCGATGCCACGGTCATTCAGACCTGTGACCACAAGAGCTGGCTTGCTCAGTTCCCAGTCCCACGACGGGATCACTTGCAGCTCCTCTGTGGATGCTCCGTTTGAATTACGTTCCTTCCATTCAATCGTGAGTGTGTGTTTGCCATCGAATGTCCACGTACCTGAATCGTTTTCGCTTGTGACTTTGCCGTTACGCTGCAAGGTGAATGGAGATGCTTGAACCTGTCCGTCAACAGACGGATCAAGCTCCATACCTTCCCATTCCCCAGCAATCATCGATTTAGGAATATCCTGTACTGTCTCGCCAGCATAACGTTCGGGCGAGACAACTGGCCAGCCATCCTTCGTCCATAACATCTTGCGCACATGCAGGTACGGCCAGTTTTTATCCGTCTCCCCTCTGGCATGATGCACGATGTAATAATCGTCACCGTCTTGCAATACAGAATTATGACCGGGAGCAACCCAGCCCTCACCCTCTGTAAAGCGATAACCACCTACCACCTTGGTTCCAATCTCGTATTGTGGTAGATGCTCTGTATCAAGCATGTTCATGCCGTTTATATCTGTGTACGGGCCTGTAATTGAATCAGCACGCGCGACCCTTACGTTGTAATCCTCGAACAAGGAATCATACGAGACAAATAGATAGTATTTTTTGAACTCAGGATGGTATACGATGTACGGTCCTTCCACTGCCCCCTCTTCGGTTGCCCGATCACGTGCGGCAATGCGAGTACCATAACCCTCTTCCTTAATTTTGCCCGTGTCTGGATCGAGTGGCGCAATATAAATGCCATCGAAGAATGAGCCGTACACCATCCACGGATTGCCGTCGGCATCCAACACAGGATTCGCATCAATGGCATTTAGTTTATCCTGTTCGTTCTCCAATGTGCTCACTACAAGTCCTTCGTCTTTCCAAGGCCCTTCTGGAGAAGTGGATGTCTGCAAACCAATGGCTGACCGCGTGCTGCCAAAAGTAGAAGCCGAGTAATACATGCGGTACGTATCCCCTACCTTCGTAACATCCGGTGCCCATAAATTCACGGCTCCTGTCCAGTCCAATGCTTCCTGCGGAATGCCTGGTAGGGCTTGACCAACCCATGTCCAGTTGATGAGATCCTGTGATTTTCGCACCATCACACCAGGTTTAGGTTCTCCCGCAACACGAACGTCTGTGGAATATACATAGTAACCCTGATCTGTTTTGATAATCGCTGGGTCGTGGGCATTATTTACTGTCCAACGAGACTCATCATCCAATATGGAAGTATCATAAAGTACGGTATCTTGTGGTTCCTCAGGGAAGGTCGGGCGAGGCACATCTGCCTCTGCCCCCTCTCCAGAACAACCCGTCGCACCAATCAATAGGAACAATAGCACTGAAGCAACCACTCCTCTCTTGTTTAGGTTCCAGCCACGCTTTCTCAACGAGATCATCCTTTTACTCCAGAGATCGCAACAGATTCAATAATTTGCTTCTGGAAGACTAAGAAGACAATGAGTACTGGGAGCAACGCAACGATGGACGCAGCCATAATAAGCGGATAATCCGTCTGTATCGCATAGGTCGCATTGAAGTTTGCGATAACAAGCTGTAAGGTCTGCTTCTCCGGTGAGTTCAGGTAGATAATTGGAGCCAGATAATCATTCCAGATTCCCATGAACCACAGAATTAACTGTGCTGCAATCGCAGGTTTGATCAATGGGAAGGTAATGCTGGAATAGAGCCGGAAATAGGAGCTTCCATCAATTTTGGCTGCTTCTATAATCGCATCTGGAACACTAAGCAGATATTGCCGCAGGAAGAAGATCATAATGACGTTACCGAACAATCCGGGTACAATCAGCGGCAGTAATGTATCTACCCAGCCCAGCTTAGAGAACATCATAAATTGTGGAATCATGACAGTTGGATAAGGAATCATCATGGATGCAAGCAGAGCAAGAAACAGTTTGTTTTTATGTGGAAATCTCAATTTGGCAAAAGCAAAAGCGGCGATACTGGACGTAAATGTACCCACCACAGTGACACTCAATGCAATGATCAAGCTGTTTTTGATCCCGCTGAGTAACGGGCCAGCTTCCCAGATTTCTTTATACTTTTCAAATTGGAATACTTCTGGAATCCACACAGGAGGAAGTGCAAATACATCCTGTTTCTCCTTCAACGACGTGGACAGCATCCAGATCAATGGGGCAACCATTGCTATAGCACCAATCGCGAGTACGATAAAAATAATCGAGTTCGTTACTTTCCTTCTTTGACTGTAAGACATCTCCGGTTCACTCCTTTCCCTTGACCATCAATCCCCATCATAGGCTGATCTTTCGTTTAATTTGAATTGCACCAAAGTAATGACAAAGATGAAAACACCAAGAATCATGGCCATCGCTGAGGCGTAACCCATTTGCAGGTTGCTGAACGCTTTTTGCCAGATGTAGAAAACGATCGACGCCGATGAATACTCAGGACCGCCTGTAGGGGTCATAATGTTCATCTCGGTAAAGATCTGGGAGCCACCAATAATATTGGTAACCACGAGGAAGAAGGTAACTGGCTTCACCATCGGCCAGGTGATGTTACGGAAAATCTGGAACCCGTTCGCTCCGTCCAGCTCAGCCGCCTCGTAGTATGTACGTGATACGCTTTGTAGGGCAGCCAGATACAGCAACATCGTGTACCCCAGACCTTTCCACACCGTCATAATAATGAGAGCTGGTTTGACTGTATCTTTGTTAGCCAGCCAGTTAGGACCTTCAATGCCGAAGAGTGCAAGGAACTGGTTAACCAATCCGTAATCCCCGTTATAAGCCCAGTTCCACATGATGGATACGGCCGCAAGGGAAGAAATAACCGGAATATAATAGATTACGCGGAACGTCGTTGTACCGGGAATTTTGCGATTCAAGCCCATTGCGAGCAAGAGTGCAAGTAACAATCCAATCGGAATACCCAGCATCAGATAAAAGGTGTTAAACATCGCTTTGTAAAACAGATCATCTGTGAGCAAATCCTTAAAATTGGCTAAACCGATAAAGTTCATCTGTCCCAAGCCATCCCAATCCGTGAACGAACCGTACAACGAATATAAGAAAGGGAACAGAACAAAGATCAGCAGACCTAGAATTGGAGGTGTAATAAACAAATATCCGTACAGCCTCTCTTTGCGATACAAGCTAGACTTTGTATTCACTGCGCTCACCCCTGTTTCTAATATCAAGTATGGAATCCAAAAATGATGCCAGCAGCGTGATAGCAGGCTGCTGGCATCACTTTTCTATGCAACACGAAACTACCAACTTAACTCTGATCCACTTTGTGCAAGTCGCTTCCTCGCTTCTTGTTCGGAGCTTCCGACATACTCTCGTTGCTTATCTTATTTCTGAGATTTCTTCTCTTGCTCTACCGCTTTGTCCAACAACTTCTGCATTTTCGGCTGTTGCTGCTTCACATATTCTGCGGCTGTAATTTTGCCATCCAGCACAGGCTGAACGTCTGTGAAGAACAGATCGTACCACTCTGCGTTATACGTGTAGTTCCCTGGAAGGGAGCGACCATAGTCTTCAACGATATCAAGGAATTCCTGTTTATTCGCTGGCTTCGTTGATGTATCTTTGGCCCATTCATCAGCCATGTCGAGCAGGTTTGGAATCTGTACTTTGGCATCGACAAGCTGCTGCATTGCATCCTTAGAAGCTGTAAGGTAATTCACCAGTTTAGCTGCTTCTTCAGGGTATTTTGTTTTGGCGGAAACACCGATACCCAGGGAACCAATCCACGTTGCGGACTTACCACTAGAACCAGCTGGGAATGGCAACAGATCATATTCAAAAGGTAATCCTTCAAACGTACTCATATCCCACGGACCTACAGGGAAGAATGCCATTTCCCCTTTCATCCAACGTTGGTACGTATCCAGTGTTTGTGCTTCTTCAATAGAAGGTGTGATTTTGTATTTATTCTGCATGTCTGCGAAAAATTGTAGCGCTTCCGCAAATTTCGGATCATCAATCGTTACTTTTGTTTTGGTCTCATCCAACCAGTCAGCACCATTACTCCATACGAAGGATTGAAGCGCCCAGTTTACGTTGAAGCCTGTACCAAATACATCCGGTTTGCCGTCTCCGTTCGTATCTTTCGTTGCTTGCTGATTCACTTGAATGAACTCATCCCACGTATATGGCTTGTCTTTGTCTGGAAGTGGAATGCCTTCTTTTTCAAACAGCGTTTTGTTATAACCAAGTGCGAATGGACCAAGATCTTTCGGCATACCGTAAAGGTCTCCTTGTCCTGCCATTTGGCCATCGTAACGATATAAATCCACACCATATTTCCAAATATTATTCAGATCCACATCCGGGTTATTTTCAACATAAGGAGTCAGATTCATCAGTACATTGCTGTTCACATACGCTTTCACGTCACCAGGGTTAAAATAAAAAATATCTGGTAGGCTATTGCCCGTGATCGCCGCTCTCAGCTTGGTAGCATATTGATCCGCAGCCGTTACAATCAACTTAACTTTGATGCCAGGATTTTCTTCTTCAAACTTTTTGACGACCGCTTGATAAGCCTTCTGTTCATCTGTACCGCCTCGGAACATAAATGTCAGTTCTTTGTTACCACTCGCCCCACCGCTATCTCCACCGCAACCTGCTAAGACAAGTGCAGTAACCAGCATAAGAAGCATAAACGTGACCCAACTCTTTTTCTTTACCATCTGAACCCCTCCTGATCTGAATTTGTAACCGTATTCAATTGCGTGAAATAAGATTTCTGTTGTTAAATTTATCAAATACTATCCACTTTAGTCAATACTTTATTAAAACATTTTACATTTTTATAAAATAAAATATGTTTAGGAGTATTATTTAGAGTTCATAACCGTTGATTTACCTATGATTATAATCATTTAAAATTTCGATACCGGGGAGGTGATAGAGGGTATCTTCGAAGTTTTGTTAATCAAATGGTTCATTTGATTCATGAAGTGCTAAACTATTTTAGATATAATAAGATTATAAAAGCGGTTACAATACTTTTCAATGGTTTATTTCAAAGATTAATGAAACAATTCAAATGTTTTATAGAATATTAATTTGAGAAACACGCCTTCATTTTGATAATGAATCGTACGATAATAAAGAAGAAAGGCTTCCTGTCTCTGCCCTTCCCATCTATCTTATAATCATTTATACTTATCTAAAATAAAATATAGAAATGTGCACTAACCTATCTAACAGTACGTGTTCAAAAAGGATGATTTTCAGTACCTAGAAGATGGGATGAAGATAGAAATAGAGTAGCGGAGCGTAGAACAAGCTACGTGAGCAACGGATATTTCGGCTGAATTCCATATTCGACGCTGAGATGTCCTCAGACATCCTTCGTAATCAAAAGCTGACTTTTTGAATAACCTATCTAACAGTGAACGGGGAAAGGACCAACACATATGATTTATATTAAGGATCTGAAGTCGGGTGTGAACATCTTCAAAGCCCTCAGTTCGGAGATTCGGATACAGATCATTGAACTACTGGCGAAGAACCAGAGCCTTAATCTCAATGATCTTGCAACCAAGCTGGGACTTAGCAATGGAGCAATTACGATGCATATCAAAAAGCTGGAGGAGAGCGGTTTAATCGAAATAAACACCGCTGTCGGCAAGCACGGAATCCAGAAAATTTGCTATCTCAATGAGGAGAAGCTGATGGTGGATCTGCGTTCGCAGGAGATTAGCAACCGTTATGAGGTAGAGATTCAAGTGGGACATTACAGTGATTATCAAGCTGCTCCTACTTGTGGACTTGCGACGCGGGACAGTATCGTTGGGGAATTCGATGACCCACGTTATTTCGCAGATCCATTACGCATTGATGCGGAGATGATTTGGCTTGCGGAAGGTTATTTGGAGTATCGCATTCCTAATTATCTGAAACCGAATCAGTCGTTTAGTGAGATTCAACTCTCTATGGAGCTTGGTTCGGAATCACCTGGCTATTGCGATAACTACCCTTCGGATATTTACTTTTACATCAACGGTATCGAGATTGGCTGCTGGACGAGTCCAGGTGACTTCGGCAATACACGCGGAACGTTCAATCCAGACTGGTGGCCTCCTCACCTTAATCAGTACGGTATGCTGAAGCTGATCCGCATCACGCAGGAAGGTAGCTATATCGACGGCTGTCGCATTTCGGATGTTACGCTGGATGATATTAGTCTGGACTACAAAAGCGATATCCTCTTCCGGATTGCGGTAACAGAAGAGCCTGTCAACAAACGGGGACTCACGATCTTTGGCAAACATTTCGGCAACTATGGTCAAGGTCTACTCGCCCGTGTGCTCTACAATGTACAAGAAGATTAGTACAATCTTACCTTACATTGATAAGAAGATTACCAAAATTTCTTCATATCAGTGCTGGGCTTTACAGCCTGAATTTACTACTTAACATCATGACTTAGCTTCACTGCTTATCCTGCTAAGCATAAACATTTTGCGGTTTATAAAGAGTGCGTATCTGCACTCTTTTTTTGTTATTTTCATCTCACGTTGTAGCTAAGTTAAGCATGCGCATCAGCAATTAGTGACTTACCTTGAAGTCATGAGAAGACAGATCTCTTCTCGTTCATAACACTGTGATATAATATGGCCTGCAATAACAAAATGGGATACTGGGCGGGGATACATGATGAAATTGGAACGTTTAATCTCGATCATATTCAAGCTCTTGAACCATGAAGTGTTGTCGGCTTCTACACTAGCGGAAGAGTTTCACGTTTCTCCAAGAACCATCTATCGAGACATTGATGTCATCTGTGCAGCCGGCTTCCCCGTCGTCTCTCATCAAGGACTTAAAGGCGGGTATGGCATTATTGATGGATATAAAATGGACAAAAGCTTACTCGGCTCATACGATGTAAATTCCCTCATTACAGTACTCAGCAGTCTCTCCACTGTCTTTGATGATGGACGAGTACAGGGAACGATTGAGCGACTGCAAACGATTGGTTCGGAGCATCAAATCTCCAATTTATCCATCGATCTGGAGACACGTCGAACGGAACCTGATGCCCTGCCATATCTCCGAGCAGGAATCACCGAATATCGGATTATCCAGTTCGATTACATTAATACCAAGAATGAACGAACAACCCGTCGAATGGAACCCGTAAAACTGCACTTCAAATATCGCAATTGGTACGTATATGGATTCTGCCTGACACGTCAAGATTATCGGGAGTTCCGACTCTCTCGGATGATGAACGTGAGCTTAAGCTCTGACACTTTCCAACCGCATTCGGACAGTATTGAACCAACGATTAAGCGGGATGACTCCCCGCAAAACCAGACCACAGAAGTGGTGTTCAAGGTTAATCCGGAAGCCCTCGCGGAAGCCATGGATCACTTTCAACAAGCGGATAAACAATTTCATGATGATGGAAGCATGACGATGCGAATCGCAGTTCATCAGCCATTGAAAGCCCGTTGGTTATGCTCGTTCCTGTTAAGTTTAGGTAGTGGCGCTGAAGTACTTGAACCCGCCGAACTGCGAGATATCCTGAAGGAAGAGCTTCAGAACGCACTGAAGCCATACAAAAAAACACATTGAAGAAGTATGACACGCTGTTGTCATACTTCTTTTTTTATAATCATCTCAGTAAGTTAGTTGCACCTTACCGCTAATTCTAAGGAGATGATCGCATGAACCATCCGCAAGAAATGTATCAGTATCACACTTGGGCTACACACACCATTCTGGGGAGAATTCAAGAATTACCAGACAGCGTATTACATCAGGAGGTGAATAGTTCATTTCCCACCCTCGCTCATGCACTAAGTCATATGTATGCTGTTGATCAAATGTGGTATCTGGTACTAACAGGTGTCAGTATGCCCGAAGCTCTACAAATGTGCATGCCACGCAATGAAGAGATATACGATTCTATAGAGGACTATAGCAAGCGATTTGCAGAATTATCACAACAATATACAGCGTGGTTTCAAGATCACATCGATCTGGAACACACGATTCTGCTGGATAATCCATTCGCGGGAATTCGAAATACCAGCCTTGCGGAGATCATCTTTCACCTGATTAATCACGGAACGTACCACCGAGGGAATATTTCTACAATGCTGCGTCAGTTAGGTCATGCCTCTATTATGAATGACTACAGCCTCTTCTGGTATACGAAGCCTGCTACAGCTTAGATGATAGAATAAACTATGGAAATCAATAATTATTTGGCTGTTACATCAAGAGAAGAATTAAGAGCTTGGTTACATGTGCATGGAAGAACTCAAAAGTGTTGCTGGGTAACCATTAGTCTCAGACCAAGCCCCGATACATTGTTATACTTAGATGCCGTAGAAGAGTCCCTATGTTATGGCTGGATTGATGGAATAAAGAAAAAGATATCCGAGAACCAGCTAATGCAACGCTTATCCCTCGGAGCAAACAAAGCTCGTGGACTGAACTAAACAAAGAACGGGTTCGCCGCCTTGAAACGCTGGGACTCATGCATGACGAAGGTAGAAAGGTTCTACCAGTGATGGATCCCAATGCTTTCATCATTGATGATGTGATTGAACGAAGACTCAAAGATAATCCGATGATCTATGCTAATTTCCTGGCATTTCCGGCTCTCTACCAGCGGGTTCGCATCGACACGATCCAAAGCGTGAAGCATCAACCAGCATTATTCCAGCACAGATTGGACAAATTGATAACTCACACAGAGGCAAATCAGATGTACGGTCAGTGGCATGATCATGGACGACTCTTAGATTATAACGATGAACACTCCACCAATATAACGAAAATATAAAAAGAGGATCTCCGATACGAGGTTGTTCAGAAATTCGCTTTTGAACACGCACGATATGGGAGATCCTCTTAATTAATCAGTTCAGATTCAGCCTGTAATTCTTGGGCGACATGCCATAGGCTTTCTTAAACTGACGAGTAAAATAATTGCTATCATTAAATCCACAATCATACGAGATTTGGGTAATGGATAGATTGCTATTTTTCAGTAGATGACATGCCTTTTCCAGACGCAGCTTATGCACATATGAGATAGGCGTCATCTGATAATAGGAGCGAAAGATCCGATTGAGATGCCTAATCGATATGTTTGATTTCCCCGCAATATCCTCCAGCGATAATGGCTTCAAATACTGATCTTCAATATAGGAAATGGCATTGGCCAGGTGCATCAGATTATTGCCCCTACCGCCCTTCTCCTGCGTATCATACTGCCTCGACAGATATACCGCCATCTCCGTGAGACGTGCAATCAGCATCGTTTGGTATCCTTGCTGCTTCGTCTCATATTCCTCAACCATGAACGAAATCAGAGCTTCAATATATTCCAGACTAGAAATAGGCAAGGAGAGCACACTCGGAAACGAGTGGATATGACGATAAAACGGTTCCAACACAAACAACGCTTGAAATCCATTCGATCTCCTCAGATCAGGTCCGGTTGATGAGAGCATGTCAGGTCTGAACATAATATTACATATTTTAAAATCATGAGGGTCGATATACGCATGATGTGTCTCGCCATTGATGACAAATACATTTCCCTTTTTGATAAAAAACTCCTCGTTATTCACAACATGGGTCGCATGACCATTCAAGACAATTACAAGCTCCGTGAAATCCATATGATTGTGAAGCTCCATATCTGTCTCATGCCCACCATATTGAATGAAAAACGGGAACTCCTTATCTGACGTAAACCATCTCAGATATGCATTACTCAAAAGCATTCCCTCCGAACAATGTTAGGCTCGTATGTCTATATCATGCTATTCCACGTCCGAAAAATCAAGGTAAAGGGCAGTTGTAACCGCTATACTCTCCCTATATAACAAGGCATGCGAATGAGACATTCAAGCCAGACGGTAGCTCAGATTCGCCAATGTGCCGCAATTTATCTCTAACTCTCATATGAATAGGAGCCTAACATGACGAAATATACGAACCCGGTGATTTCAGGTTTTTACCCCGATCCGAGTATCTGCCGTGTAAACGAAGATTATTATCTGGTAACAAGTACGTTTGAATACTCTCCGGGTGTGCCTATTTTCCATAGCAAGGATCTCGTGCACTGGCAACAAATTGGACATTGTCTAACCTCGTTAACACAGCTCCCGCTAAGTAAAGCGTGGGTTTCCGGCGGTATATATGCACCGACCATCCGTTACCATGAGGGCTGGTTCTACATGACAACGACCAATATCGGCGCGGGCGGAAACTTGATTGTGCGCACCCAAGATCCAGCAGGTTCATGGTCTGATCCGATTTTTGTCGCACAGGGGGCATAGATCCTTCTCTACTCTTTGATGATGATGGTCGTGTCTATTTCCAGTCCGCTCAAAATGGTGATGAAGGTGAAGGAATATATCAATGCGAGATCGATATCACTACCGGGAAGCAGCTTACAGATAGCCGACTCATCTGGCGCGGAACAGGCGGAGCTGCCCCAGAGGCGCCCCATTTGTACAAAATTAACGATCTGTATTATCTCATGATTGCCGAAGGTGGCACCGAATACGGTCATATGGAAACTATCGCACGGAGCACGAACCCATACGGACCGTTTGATGCATGTCCTCACAACCCAATTCTATCGAATCGCAGTATGAAGAGCAGCATCCATGCCGCTGGACACGCAGATCTGGTTCAAGCTCAAGATGGTTCATGGTGGGCTGTCTGTCTTGGCATTCGTCCTCCTTCTTATCCGATGCGCCATCACCTGGGACGAGAAACATTTCTCGCACCTGTGACTTGGACGGATGAAGGCTGGCCAATCATTGGAGACAACGGAAATATCAAGCCAGTTATGGATGCGCCCGAGCTACCTCAAGTCCAATGGACAACACCAAGCGTGCGGGACCATTTTGACGAACCGACACTTGGTTTGGAATGGATGTTCTTGCGTAACCCTACACCGGCAAGCTGGTCGTTAGAAGAACAGCCGGGTCAGCTCGTGCTGCGTGGAACCTCCGTTTCCCTGGATGATGTAAGTAATCCGGCTTTTGTTGGTCGAAGGTTGACACATTTTACATCCCGTATCGCAACTGAACTAACATTTGAACCACAGGAGGACGGTGAAGAAGCCGGCTTAACCCTGTATATGAATCCCAAATATCATTACGATCTGGCGATCAAACAGGTGAACGGACAGAAAAAGATCCTACTTCGACGCACCGTTGGCTCCCTAAAAACCGAGCAATGGGTAGCTTGTGAAGCTGGCCCAGTAATCTTAAAGATTCACACACAGTCAGACCAATTCCTTTTCTCCATTCAGCAAAATTCATCTCCAGAACTGGAGGTTGGCTCAGGTGAGACACATCTGCTCTCCACCGAAATAGCAGGCGGTTTCACAGGAGTTATCGCTGCGATGTATGCTACTAGTCCATCAGGAAATGGTTCACCTGCACAGTTTGATTGGTTCGATTATGAGCCATTGGAGGAAGTATAATATCCGTTAGATTTGTTACTCAAGTGCACAATTTCATTTCAAAAAAGCTGCCGTCTGTACAATACAGACAGCAGCTTCAACATGCCATAGCTCCCTCTAGCTTCAGTGGATTACACGGGGCTATTGGCGCTGACTCGCTTTCCTGATTTCAGCATACTTATACGTTCTGAATCGGTTCCAGCGCCTGATAATGCAGCACATTCACGAAAGGCAAAATGTTTGCATCCCTTACATTTCTGAATATCCAAATGCGCTAATGCATAATTAATGGCTTCACCCGTGTGCTCAAACATATGATCAGGATTAATCCGTTCTATCAAGCCTGTTTTCTTCAGCATCTCCAATGGTTGCGCCTGAATACCGGAAAGTAAAACCATTCCCCTAGATCTCTCCATATGTTTAACAACATGAGCCAGATTGGATTCACCTGTCGTATCCATAAAGGGCACCTTGCCCATGCGCAACAGCAAAATACCTGGTCGCCGATGAATCGAATCCATGACCGACTTCTCAAATCGATCTGCTGCACCAAAGAATAATGGCCCTTCAATCGTATACAGGTTTATCTGTGGACAATCATGCCCTTCGCGAACCATGTAGTCCATGACTTTCTCATGTTTATGATTGGGATCAGGTAGCACTTTGGCAACCTTCAACATCTCACTCATCCGTTTAACAAATAAAAGGACAGCCATAATCAACCCAACCTCTACAGCCGTCGTTAAACTTGTAAATACGGTCAATAAAAAGGTAATGAGCAGAACGAGCGAATCACTCGTTTTGGTTTTCATGACATGCATGAACGATCTCCGTTCACTCATATTCCAGGCAACCATCATCAGGACTGGAGCCATACTGGCAAGTGGAATATGGGAAGCATAGGGTGCGAACATAACAATTACCAGTAGGACTACTACGCCATGAATAACCCCAGATAATGGTGACACAGCTCCAGACTTAATATTCGTTGCCGTACGTGCAATCGCGCCAGTTGCAGGAATACCACCAAATAATGGCGTCACCATATTAGCAATCCCTTGCCCAATAAGCTCTCGATTGCTGTTATGTCGACTTCCGGTCATGCCATCGGCAACAACAGCAGACAACAACGATTCGATTCCGCCCAACATGGCGATGACAAAAGCGGGTTGCAGCAAGTTTACGATTCGCTCCCAAGTCATCTCAGGCACATGAAATTGAGGCAAGGCGCTTGGTATCGCACCAAAGGACGATCCAATCGTAGTCACCTGCCCTTCAAAAAACAACGCTGCAACTACTGTCGATAGAACCAGACCAACCAGTGACGCAGGCACCTTCGGCGCAAATCTCGGCACAAGCAGAATAACAGCTAGACAACTGCCTGCTGTCAGCAAACTATATATATTAACAGTTGAAATATGCATCCCGATTTCTTTCATATTAGACCAAAAATCTTCATGTTTCTCAATCCCGCGCAGTCCCAGAAAATTAGCAATCTGCCCACTGAAAATAATGACGGCAATACCCGCCGTAAATCCAATAGTCACGGGTCGTGGGATGAACTTGATTAACGCCCCAAGTTTAAACAACCCCATTAGTACAAGCATTAATCCGGCCATGATTCCAGCAATCAATAAATTTTCATATCCATACTGCATCACAATCGCGAAGAGGATCGGGATAAATGCCCCGGTTGGCCCGCCAATCTGGAACTTAGATCCACCCAGCAACGAAATAAGAATCCCTGCGATCACTGTTGTGTACAAGCCATACTCCGGTTTGACTCCGGAAGCGATAGCAAATGCCATACCAAGTGGAATTGCAATAATACCTACAATTAGTCCCGATAACAGATCCTTGCGAAAAGAAGATCTATTATAGCCTGTATATCTCCCCATCCATTTCATCTGACTTAACCTTCTTTTCTTTATATATTTGAATATTTGAATATAATAAGAAGACTACGCCGCTGCGAGCACGCTGTCAATCGTAATGCTCACACCTGAGACATGGATTACATGCAGAAAAACAAGAAGTTCCCGAACTTACTTCAACTTCAGGTTCCTCTTGTTTAAGACGTGTCTGAAAACTTCCCCTAACACGTTTATGTTTCTTTGCGGATATCTTCCAGCATCGAAATGGCATCCACCAAATGATTGTCAAAAATCTGTTTGGCAACCTCCAGTAAATCTTTGATCAAAGGATCCCGAAGAGAGTATATGACCGTAGTCCCCTCTTTCAGACCCTGCACAACATTTTTACTACGTAATACAGCCAGCTGTTGGGAAACGGCGGAACCTTCTGATCCCAGGATACTTTGCAGCTCGTTGACGTTCTTCGCTCCTTCGCTCAGCAACTCCAGAATCTGAATCCGCATAGGATGAGCCAAGGCTTTGAAAAAATCCGATTTAAACTGTTGTATGCTCTGATTCATACGTTATACCCCTTCATTCAAACTTTTGAATATATAAAGATCATAACATAGATGGAAAGATAAGTTTCACAGTACAATTAACACAAAATGAACAAAACAAAAGCTGCCGCCTGTATAATACAGACAGCAGCTTCAACAATTGCTTCATTTTTAGTTCCTCATTCAACCAAGTTGAACTAAAGAATAGTAATCATTCTGTTTTTATTTACCTGATGGCTGTGCTTCTGCTGTATAACCTGTCGGAATATCTGTTTCAGCAGTTACGTTCGTAATAACCATTGGATACATCATGTCAGGATCAGGCTGAACAATGGTGTAGTGCACGATCGCACGACCATCCTTCTCCAGCTTCACATCATCAATCTTCAAGCCATAGCCAGGATGCGGCATTTCAGCCGTCAGCTTAACTTTAGTTGTTTTATCATCGACCTTCGTCGTTGTTACACTTGGTACGATCCCTTTTTGACCCTCGCCCGGATCGGTTGGAGCGGGTTCAGACGAACCATCATCCCCATGTGAATCCACAAATTCAAGAGCATTGAAGATCATGCTTGCAGCCTCCATACGGGTAAGCGACTGATCTGGACGGAAGTTACCGTCCTTATCCAGTTCAATGATGTTCATATTCAGCAGGTTCTGGACTGCAGATTTGGCGTCCTTACCAATTTTATCTTCGTCATTAACAAGATTATACTTCATGATCACTGGATAGTTACCCGTTGTGTTAATACCTTCGTGGAGTAAAATGACAAACTGTTCACGCGTCATCTCCCCTTGCGGATTCAACTCCACCGGAATGGACAGACCATTCTGCGTTGCAGCCTGTACAGCATCAGCATACCATGTGTCTGGACTAATTTTATTTTGAGCCGCAGAAGCAGCAGCATATTCATTTTTCAAACCAAATGCCTTTACAATCAACTGCACACCTTGTGGCTCTGACAATGCCTGATCTGGACGGAATAGATCTGAGGTCACACCGTTCACGATGCCTTTCGATTTCAACGTATCCACCACTGTTTTTTGCCCTTCATCCTTCACATCTGAAAAAGCGAGTACCGAAGCACCTCCTGCCGTTAATGACACGCATAGTGCAAGCGTTGCCGCCAATCCTTTTTTATGTTTCATGCCTTGGCACCTCCTATGATTAGTAAACCCTATTTTTTACCTGTTCAATCCTACAGACGGGATACTCTTCAAAAATGTTTCACTAAATCGACATTAGGATGAATAATGATAGAGACACAACTTCCCTCAATCCTTTCCGTATTCGTTTTAAATCCGCTCTATGTAGCCCCTTTTTCCTGAGGCCATGCTTGTTTGCTTCGTTGACATTCATACAGAATAGAGCAAAAATAAGTATAGAGAAATCGACCGAATGACGGATAAATTACAAACCGGATTGCATACAGTAAGAGGGCACGGCGCGCTAATATCAGGTGTCGGCCCTTTTGCTGACTTCGCTTCCGAATTCAATTCTTATCTGATACAAAGGAGAACCTATCTTATGTCCAAGACAGGATTATTACGAGGCTATGTCATTGCCAATTGGCCTGTATATCTGGTCGCGATCCTTCTAATCATTGCCTCCAATGTAGGTCAGGCATCTTTACCCCGAATTCTGGGCAGCTTCACGGATCAGTTAATGCAACATAAAATTCAGATGGACACCGTCGTTCAGTACAGCCTCTCCCTACTGGCTATTGCCATCGCTTATAATTTACTGTTTGGTACAGGACAATTCATGATTATGAAGCTTGGCCGTCGGTTTGAATTCATGACACGTGAGCAAATATTTAGCAAATTTTCCGAACTGAGCGAGTACTATTTTTCCAAGCAAGGTAATGGCAAGCTGCTCAGCTATGTAATGAACGACGTCACGTCAGTACGTGAAGCCATCTCGAATGGCGTGACATTGATGACAAATGCAACATTCCTGTTGTTGTCCTGCGTTGTCATGATGCTGCTTAGTGGAATTCCCTTGAGCCTAATTCTAATCAGCGTGATTCCGCTGTTAGCCATCCCATTTCTGGTCGTATTTTTTGGCCCGCGCATTCGTAAGCGTTCTCGCGACGTACAGGAGGCTCTAGCGAGTATGACCGAAGCTGCAGAAGAACAGCTAGGTGGTATCCGTGTTACCAAAACGTTTGCGATTGAAGATGTTGCACAGACAAGATTTGGCACAACCGTTGACACAATCAAAGCCAAACAACTGCGCTTAGTACGCCTCTCTTCCCTGTTTCAGGCGCTACTTCCGCTACTGGGTGCCATTTCACTCGTTGTGTCTCTGCTCGTTGGCGGCATATTAACGATGCAGAATTCCATTACGCTCGGCAGTTTTGTAGCACTCACATTATATTTGCGTATTATTATGGGGCCGCTGCAGCAGATTGGTAATGTGATCAATACCATGCAACGCTCAGGAGCTTCCCTGGAGAGAGTTAACGATCTGCTTCTGGAGGTGCCCGATGTGCAAGAATGTTCAGGCGCTCAGCCACTTCATGAAGTGAATGACATCACCATTAATCATCTGACTTTTACGTACCCAGGAAGTTCTTCTCCTTCACTCAGTAATATTCGACTGAACATTCGTGCAGGTCGTACAGTCGGCATCGTAGGCAGAACGGGTTCAGGCAAGAGCACCTTGGTCAAGCTGTTATTGCGTACATACGAACCTCCGGAGGGCACGATTCGCATGAATGGTACGGACATTCGAGCTATATCACTGGAGAGCCTGCGATCCCGCATTGCCTACGTACCACAAGACGGATTCTTATTTAGCACCACCATTCGAGACAATATTGCCTTCAGTGACCGTAATGCATCGCTCGGTACGGTAGAACACAGCGCGAAGCAAGCGATGATTTATGATAACATCATACGTTTTCCAGACCGCTTTGATACGCTACTCGGCGAACGCGGACTTACCCTATCTGGTGGACAGCGGCAACGTACCAGCTTGGCTCGGGGATTAATTAAGAAAGCCCAGTTGCTCATTCTCGACGACAGTATGAGTGCTGTGGATGCTGTTACCGAAAGCGGCATTCTTCGAAGCTTGCGTGAGATCGGTAAGGGCAAAACAACATTGATTATTTCGCATCGAATTAGCGCGGTTCGTCATGCAGATGACATCATTGTGCTTGACCAGGGGCGTATCGCAGAACAAGGCACTCACTCCCAGTTGATGGCGGCGAATGGGTTGTATGCCGCAACGTATCGTTTGCAGGAGGAGGGATTACATCTTGAGTGACCATAAACCTGAGGCAGATACCGCAACACTAACGACAAAAACAGTAACGGAGCCAGATCAGAGTAAGCGCACTTCCTTCAAAGCTATGATGGCATATGCCAAACCGCATAGACTTACCTTTCTGGGAATCTTTTTGTGCTCACTGCTCGGCATTTCTGCTGATTTACTTCAGCCTTATCTAGTCAAAATCGCGATTGATGACCACCTTGCGATAGGCCAAACAAGTGTTGCATTTCTGGTTCAACTTGCAGCCATCTATCTAGGCTTAGCCGTTATTAGCTTTGTTTTTACTTATGTACAAAATAATCTGTTGCAGCATGTCGGTCAGAACATCGTCTCTCGCATTCGCAAAGACCTATTCCGGCATATCTCCAAAATGTCGATGTCATTTTTTGATCGATTTCATATCGGTAGCCTGGTTACAAATGTATCCAGTGATACAGAAACGATCAGCAGTTTCTTCACCCAAGTGCTGCTTAGTCTGATTCGAGATGGCATGATGCTTGTTCTCATTATCTTTTTCATGTTCCAACTAGACCCGGTACTGGCAGGATATTCACTCCTTGTGTTACCAATTATCGCTATCGTTGCCGTGTTATTTCGGAGTAGACTACGAAAGGCTTATCAGAACGCACGCACACGTCTCTCTCGTCTGATCGCTTTTACTGCAGAGAACTTGTCCGGCATGTTCCTTATTCAAGCTTTTCATCAGGAAGAAGAACAGAAGAAGCGGTTTTCGGAGAAAAACCAGGATCATCTAGAAGCCAATATTACTCAGGCTCGTTCCAATGTCATCTTCAACCGTACATTTGATATTCTGGGCAATGCCGCACTGGTCATGATGGTTTGGCTGGGAGGTCGCGCAGTTCTTGGGGAGTCATTGCAGGTAGGTGTGCTCTATGCCTTTATCAGCTATATTCGCCAGTTCTTTCAGCCGATCAACCAGATTACGATGCAATGGAACACGTTCCAATCCACTACGGTATCCATGGATCGCATCTGGAAAATTCTAAGTACCCGCCCAGAGGTCGCTGATCCCAAGCTGCAAGATGCTCACACACTTGAGCCACAGCACGTAATGGGTCAGGTTGATTTTAATGATGTTTCGTTCGGATACCGACCAGATCGTCCATTAATAGAGCATTTGAATCTGCACTTGTATCCAGGCGAAATGGTTGGCATTGTGGGCACAACGGGAGCAGGCAAAAGTACACTGATCTCTCTACTGAATCGCTTCTATGATGTTCAGGCAGGTCGTATTGAGATTGATGGTACAGATATTCGGCGAATCCCCAAGCCAATCTTCATCGAATCGTTGGTTTGATTCAGCAGGAGCCCTTTCTGTTCTCGGGAACGATTATCGATAATGTGCGTATGTTCCGCGAGGATATTTCTCGGGAAAAGGCAATGGAAGCCTGCCGTTTTGTCGGGGCAGCAGCGATGATTGAGCGTTTGCCTGAAGGATATGATACACGTCTATCTGAACGAGGAAGCGGATTGTCGGCTGGACAGCGACAGCTCATATCGTTTGCAAGAATTGTGGTATTTGAACCTCGTGTGCTCATCTTGGATGAAGCAACGGCTAATCTAGACTCCCATACCGAGCAACTGGTACAGCAAGCTCTGGAAACTGTATCTCAGGGACGCACAACAATTGTCATTGCACATCGACTCTCCACGGTCATGCACGCTGATCGAATTCTCGTCATGGAGAATGGCGAGATTGTCGAGGAAGGCTCACATCAGAAGCTGATCGCCGCTAAAGGCGTATATGCGGATCTGTATAAACATGCTCGAGAAGCTGGAGAAGATACTACAGCTGTCTCGGGATAAACGAATAATAAATATGCCGCCTGCCTCGCAGAGCGGCATATTTCGTTATATGATGGTCATAAAGGAGGATTGAATTGAACATGGAATCAACACCTACTTCGAATATACAGCACATTCGGTACCGACGATTCACAGCTCTCTGGAAGGGAACACTGTGTCTATTGTTCATCATCCTATGCATTCTACTGTTGTGGTTTATATACGATGGGCTATCTAGCAAACTGGAAACATTATATTACTCAGTCGCAGCGGTTCTGGGCATATGGTTCATCGGCCCGTTATGCCTGATGTTCGGAGCTCGATTCATCAAGCAGCCACCTGTGTTATTGTCTTGGAATGATGAAGCCATCCTGTGCGGCAAGCGACATATCCGTTGGGATCAGATTCGCAAAATTGAATTGTCCTCGTATCACTTTAGCAAGTGGATCTTGTCATCTTCACCGATGATCGTACTATTCCTAAATGATGGCACACGACACCACGTTGCAACAGATCATTTACTTAGCAAAAAGGATCGAGATCAAGCGATCAACCTGCTTCAGCAAACATTACGTGATAAGCATCCGCGGGAAGATGAGTATACGTCATCGTTATGACCTACACATCGCGTGTGCAGCTCCCGCCACGCGGTGCCTCACTTCCATGACAAGGGTAGTCTGCCGCAACTTCATTTCTCCACATGGAGAGACAAGTTCATCCTATAGTTTCCATAGGGTAAAAGTTCCTCAAGTAAATGGTTCAATTGTTCTGTCGTTCCGGTGCGAACACGCATCAGGTAACAACCTTCCCCGCTAATACGATGCACTTCAACGATATCTTCACGCGTAGCAATAAATGCCCGAAAAGCGGTGTGGCGATCGCCGGAGTTCAAGAATACCGTAACAAATGCCTGAAGTCCGAGGCCAAGGCGCTCCGGGTTCCATTTGATTGTGTATCCTTCTATCACGCCCAGATCCTGCATCTTGCGTACTCTCGCGCCTACGGCCTGTCCAGTCAGGTGAACGTCTTCTCCGATTTCTTTGTTAGAACGTTTGGCATCCTTAATGAGGATCTGCAAAATATGCAGGTCTGTGTCATCTATCGTTTCATTCATCTGGCTGTAGCAATCCTTTCATCTTGAAATGAGTTCGATCTATTTCCGTTCATCAGGTTATGTACGACGTTAATGGGGTTGTATAACATATAGGATAATACTATTCAACAACCCGAAGGAGTGCAAATATAATGAAAATTCAATTGATCCGCAATGCTACACTGTGGCTGGAATATGGAGGTCTGAACATCCTGGTTGATCCGATGTTGATGGATGCTGAGTCCATGCCCGCATTTTCAAATACACCGAATGAGTTACGTAACCCGAGAGTGAGCCTGCCGGAAACCGAAACTGATTATCTTCATCCCGATCTGTTGATCGTCACCCACACCCATCCAGATCATTGGGATGAAGCAGCCGCCAAGCAGCTCCGCAAAGATATTCCTCTGTTATGCCAGCCTGGAGATGAGCATGTATTCATCAATGCCGGATTCACCATTGTCACTGCTGTGGAGGATAAACATGAGCATCATTCAGTACGATTCGCTCGTACCTCCGGTCATCATGGTACTGGTGAGATTGGCAAACGTATGGGCAACGTATCCGGCTTCGTCCTCGAAGCAGATGGTGAACCCGTCACGTATATTGCCGGGGATACCATCTGGTGCGAGGAGCCTGCTGAGGCGATTCGTCGATATACACCAGACGTTATTGTCGTGAATGCCGGGGGCGCGCGCTTCAACGAGGGGGATCCCATTACGATGGACGAGCATGACGTTGTTGCTGTGAAGCAACATGCGCCATCCGCTCATGTGATCGCTGTGCATATGGACGCCATTAACCATTGTGTAGTATCCCGCGCCGATCTCGCCAGCCACCTGGCATCTGAGCAGTTGGATGGTCAGGTACTCATTCCGCGTGATGGTGAGAGTTTTGAGTTTTGAGACTTGAGGCTTGAGTTAACGAACTCAGCACACGCTATCTAGCAGATCTCAGCTAATCAAAAATTTCAATGAATCCTGCGCCTACTACTTACTAGCCTGTTTCGTTGATACCTACATCTTACCTTACATGCAACCTTGCGGATTATCCCACTACACCTTCTCCATCATCGTTCGATCTTCTTCGGCCTATAGCTGTCTATAACGATACAATACAAAAAAAAAGCTGGATGCGAGTTCATCGCAACCAGCTTTTTGATTCGAATCATATTCTTCTCTTAGTGCGCGGTGTAATGAAGGTGGCATTTGACGATCTCAGCCATGCGGCTGAGCAAGCGGGGATTCAAGGAAGACACCCACACGCCGATATTCCTCTTATTCCCCTCTCGAGGATTTAATTAACCACAAGAGTTAACTGTGCTTTATGCCATCCCGTTTATACCTTTGCCCTTACTGAACTTTCAATCGAATCACGTTCCAAGATGCTTTGGCAAGACTTGCTGTAATCAACGTTTCCGATACCTCTGCTCCCCCGCGGTTATGCGGAACAACACGGTTTGGCTGTGCTAGGGTATTGGTCGCTTTGAGATCATCATTCTCCAGCACGATATGCTCGATCAAGGTGCACTTCCCGAAGCTACGCAAATCCACTTCAAGCGGAAGAGATTCTTCCAGATGACGGTTCACTGCAAACACAGTCACCTCTCCGCGCTCTTCGTTATGCACCGCAATCCCTTCCAGATAAGGAACATCCGTAATTTGTTTAGTGTCATATTTCGGAGATTGAATCAATGGCACCAATGCTGTTCCACGCCCGTACACGGAAGCGTGCATGAACGGATAGAAGATGGTCTGTCTCCATGAACCCCCGCCTGTATCTGTCATAATTGGCGCGATCACGTTAACGAGCTGTGCCAAACATGCCATTTTGACCCGATCCGCATGTTTGAGCATGCTGATCAGCATACAGCCTACGAGAAGTGCATCCTCATGGTTATAAATATCCTCCAGTTGTGGCGGAGCAATCTGCCATGGATCCATTTTCGAATCATTTTCATGGGAGTGATACCATACGTTCCATTCGTCAAAGGAGAGATACATCGTCTTCTTGCTGCGTTTCTTCGCTTTGATATAATCACAAGTTGCCTTCACCGTGTCGATGAAACGATCCATTTCAAGCGAACGAGCAAGGAATGTCGGCGTATCATTCTCCTGATTGCCATAGTATTGGTGAAGGGAAAGGTACTCAACGTGATCATATGTATGATCCAGCACCGTTGCTTCCCAATCCGGGAACGTTGCCATGTTCAAGCTAGAGCTTCCGCAAGCCACCAGCTCGATTGTTGGATCCGTCCACTTCATCACTTTTGCCGCTTCTACAGCAGCACGTCCATACTCCTCAGCCGTTTTGTGACCAATTTGCCACGGGCCGTCCATCTCGTTACCTAGGCACCATGTTTTGACCGCATGCGGCTCTTTGTATCCATGCTTGATCCGAAGATCACTATAATACGAACCTTCTGGATGGTTGCTATACTCAACGATATTACGCGCAGCATCTGCTCCTCTTGTTCCCAGATTGACCGCCATCATCACTTCGGAATTCGCCTGCTTCGTCCAGTCTACGAATTCGTTGAAACCAAATTCATTCGTCTCGATCGTTCTCCATGCCAGTTCCAATCTACGCTTGCGTTCAGACACGGGTCCAACGGAATCTTCCCAGTTGTAACCGGATACAAAATTCCCCCCTGGATAACGTACAATCGGTACCTGCAGCTCTTTCACCATTTCTAGTACATCGGTACGGAAACCTTGCTCATTCGCTGAAGAATGTCCTGGTTCGTAAATTCCACCGTATACAGCGCGTCCTAAGTGCTCAATAAAAGATCCGTATAAGCGCTTATCAACTTCACCAATTTTAAAATCTTTGTCCACCGTCATTTTCGCTTTTTCCATTGAGGTAACACTCCTTAAGATTAATATTAAAATTAATTCAAAATGTATGGATAAACGTTTATATTTATATTAAAATCGATTATAACAATAATTTCAACCCGAATTTCGAAAAATGTTACTCTTTCCTTTGGATTTATGTTTAACTTAATTCTATAATTTATGGCTTGGAGGAACACATGTGATTAGAGCAACTACCGATGCAGAATGGCTGCCCCTCTATGAGGCGCTAGCCAGTGAAGTTCGTCTGCAAATTATCCGCCTCGTCGCGGACACCCCCATGAACGTCAAAGATATCGCTGCTTCGCTTGGTCTCAGCAGTGCTATTGTAACGATGCATGTTCGCAAACTTCAGGACGTAGGCATTATTCAATCGAAGATGGTCCGCAAAGACGGCGGTACCCATAAAATGAACAGTTTAGCGGTGGACTGGATTGGAATCTCTATGCCCCAGGACACCGGCTCATCCAATAAAGTTCATGAGGTTGCGATTCCAGTTGGACATTACACTCATTTTGACGTATATCCAACCTGTGGATTAGCTACCTCTACTCATGTGATCGGTCAGTACGATGATCCGCGCTACTTTTTAGACCCAGAGCGGATGCATGCTTTAATTCTCTGGATGGGGCGAGGATTTGTGGAATATAAAATTCCAAACTACATTTTATCCGGGCAACAGATTAACGCAATTGAGCTGTCTCTGGAGATCGGTTCAGAAGCTCCGTCCGTCAATCCAAACTGGCCCTCTGATATTACATTTACGCTGAATGGGATCAGACTCGGGGAATGGACAAGTCCCGGTGATTCGGGCAACGGACGCGGTGTGTTCACCCCTGAATGGTGGAGCGAGAGTGTCAATCAATATGGCATGTTAAAAGTGCTGCGGATCACCGATGAGGGACATTTATCGACGGACAGCGTTTGTCTGACGTGAAGCTTTCGGACATTCCAGTGGAGCGTAATCAGTGGACGTTGCGTTTATCGGTTGAAGAAGACGCGCAGCATGTCGGGGGTATGACCTTGTATGGTGAAGGATTCGGAAACTATAATCAGGATATCCTGTTCCGTCTCTATTATCAGGAGTGAATTAGGATAGAAATTACAACAAATAACCTACCGTCTACCCTTTGTGGCGTAGATAGCAGGTTATTTGTTAGTCTCACTTGTAAAGATATGTTATTTAAAAGTCCGATTCTGGTTACGATGAATATCTGAAGCATCTCAGCATTGGAATTGACCTTCTAAGAAATGCTGCTTCTCTCTTACAGTGCACTTCCACCGAACAAGAAGCGATATTCCCAATGCTTACCTGCGATATCACTGATTGTTACACCGCCACCAGCGTTGGAATACGTATGCAATACTTTACCGTCACCTAGATAAATACCGGTGTGCGTAATTCTTGCTGTGGACTTGTTCACACCCGCATAAGAGGACGATTTAGTCCCTTTATAAGACATGAAATACATCAGATCGCCGCGTTTTAGATTTTTCCAATTGGTCTGAACAGTGCCTTTTGCTTTAACATAAGCACCTTGCTGGCGAGAGTCGGCTGGCAGCTTGATTCCAAGTGCATCAATGAAAGCTTGGCGGATGAAGCTGGAGCAATCAAAGGTAGCCGTACTATTACGACTTGCTCCGAACTCATACGGAGTACCCCAATACTTCATACCTGCAGCGATCACTTTCTCGACTGCCGCTTGGTTGGTATTCGATGCGCTGTTGCCAGAAGTCGACGTGTTCGCACTTCCGCTCACAGCTTTTGTATATTTAGATGAAGAAGATATGTACCCTGTGCGATTGTTAGCATCTTGTACTTTGTACCAGCTTGATCCAGACTGCCCAAGTACAGTGATTTGCTCACCTTTTGGTACCATGCGAACCACTTTTGCACTCGAAGATGCTGAAGTACGCATGTTAACGCCCCAGATAACTTCTAATTTCGAATTTTGAACCGCAGCCGCTGATACCGGTGCTGTAAGTGCTCCTGTCGTCAGACTTCCCATCAGCATCGTTGCTGTTAGTGTTGCAGTAATCATTTTGCTTTTCCAGTTCATGATGTCGTGTTCCCCCTGATGTTACAGAATTTTAACCTGGCTTGCTTCTCCCGGGCTTGCCCCATTGTAAACGGGCTTTCCATAACGATCATCAGACCAAAGTCCTGTATTCGAATCATGCAATTTGAGCAATAAGAATCAGGGGTACACATACCATAAACGCAAAAAACGGCTTCAATACGTCGCATTCCACAAAGGTTAAATTATTGTAACCATTTGGTGTCACACACTTTATCTTAATAAGTACGTGTATACTTTAGCCCATCCAAGTAGTAGTTCTTAAGAACTACTCAAAGTTAACCTTATTCCATAAGTGGAAAACATTACTACACCAATAAAAGCTATAAATACCCACAATTATACATAAATATGTTTAATTCAATATCAATCTGGGTATCCGTGAACGTAAAAACGAATAAACCGGGGATTGCTCCCCGGCCTCGCTTTTTCATTGCACTATCATTTGGCTCGCCTCGATTAAGGCTCAATTCCCCATACCTTCACACCATCTTGATAAGCAGTCACTTTGCTCCAAGCGCCAAACGCAGTCTTCGTTGCATCAAATGAGTAATCATTCGTCTGATCAAAATTGCTCCAGTTGGTCTTCGAGAAGCGACCTTGGATGACCCCTGTCTCAGCACCTGCTGCCAAGGTTCCTGCTCCGGCTTTGAATCCAATCTCCAGATACGTGTCTGCCGTTCCTGTCGCTGGATCTACTGTGACAAAGTGTGCCTCCACATTGCTGCTACCAATCTGAGCATAATCACACCAGAAGCTCAGATCTGATGCACTATCCTTCGTGAAGTAATACCGCAGCTTCACCTTGCTCAGATCTACTTCGGTTGTGCCTGTGTTCTTCACGTTAAACTGTGGTGTAATGGCATTGCTTGAAGCTGCGGAACTCCCGTTACGATATTGCACCTCTATACTTCCCGTTGTAGCAGGAGGCGCTGTAGGCGTCAATGCCACCACGTTCGATAATGTCTGTCCGCTGGCATTCACGGCTGCGATCCGGTAGCTGTACGTTGTTCCGTTGACTACCGTGCTATCCGTGTACGTCAACTCTGTTATATTGGCCGCCACGTCCGTGTACGGTGCTCCATTAACAGAACGCTGTACAGTATAACTGTCCGCCCCTGTGGATGCGGTCCATGTTAATGCCGTCTGTGCATTGCCCGCCGTGCCTGTGAGCGTCAGTACATCTGGTACAACTACGCCCGCTTGTGGCGTTGCGGATACCTGTAAAGATGGTGTAGATTCACCTACAGCATTGACCGCCGTGACGGTGTAATAATAGGTTATGCCATTGGTCAGACCCACATCTGTAAAGGTTGTGCCTGTGACTCCTGTTGCAACCGAAGTGTACGGCCCGCCATCTACTTCAGCACGCTTTACTGTGTATGAAGCTGCACCTGGAGCTGTGTTCCATTTCAACACGACTTGTTCACTATCCCCTGTCGCGGTTACACCAGCAGGTGCTGCTGGCACTTCAACCGCTGGAGTCTCAGCATCTCCAAGAAGTCGATCATATTCGCCGTATGCGGTCGCCATATCAACCTGTGACCAGAAACGGTGGTATGTGAAGGTTGGTGCACCTTTTTCCCATGTTTTCGTTGTTGGATTATATGACGTTTTGTACAAGTTATCCAAGTATGCCCATGCTGGGTCTTGCTTGATGGCTGGGCGAAGATCGGAGTACCCGATGTACACACCATTTCCGCCTTTCGCTGGATCAGAAGGAATGCCTGCTGTTCCAGGAATGGTATTCCCTTGACCAAACGTTCCCGTCCAGTTCGCAGGAATGTAGATTTCTTTGGCGAAGAAGCGGAAATAATCCTTACGCACTTCTTCCGTTACAATTCCCACGCCGTCATTATAGTCCCATGCTGTGTCCAGCAGCTTCTCAGCGAGATCCTTGGCTTCCTGCCCATCAGCACTTAACACACCTTCCTCTGCCTGAGTACCTGCTGCGAAGAAGGTAAGCGCCTTGATATAACTACCCAATACACCTGTATCCTGTGCTGGATCTTTCGTGACAACATGGAAATTCGGATTCTCTGTAAAGGAGCTGAATCCATTCCATTTATCAGGTTGACCCTGCCACTCCTGACCACCTGGAATCCAGAACTCTCCTGGAGCTGGTGTTGTCGCTACTTGCACATTGGTTCCACCAAGTACGCGCTGACCGGCTGCATTCAGGTAATAACCTTGAGCATCCGTTACCGGCCGTTCATCCACAAATACATAATCCTTCGTCCAATCAATCCATTTGGTAATGACTTTTTTGGCCATTTGGAAGTTCTCGGAGCTCAAATCGCCACTTTCGGCAAGAATATAGTACATCTCCGCCACACGTTCGAGCGACCAAGCCTGGAATCCAAACCATGTGTTGGAGTCTGGGTCACGATATACGGGTGCTTCCTGATATGCCATATCGTAAAATGTGCTCACCCCTGCCGGATAAGCTTTGTAGGAGCCATCCAAACTGTTAGTTGCCCCTCCACCAATGGCACCTTCATGCGATTGCAGCCAAGTGTAGAACTCCAGTTGACGCTTCAAGGATGCATTCCAGTCGTCCTTCGCTGTAGCCGATTTCGGAATCAAGCCGCCAGCCGGATCGGACAACGCATAGGCTGCAACCGGATTCTGATAAGCCTGGTGCGTATGGCTCGCTCCAATGCGCCATGCCCATTCCCCACCTTGCCCTAAGCCACCTCCCCATGAGGTGTACCACGCCATCAGATACATATTGGAATCCTTACCTGTACCCGGAGTCGGTGTCCCGTTCTTCGCACTACCGATCTTCTGGAAGTACTTATCATGCATACCATACCGCAGATAGTCCCCCATCTTCTTCGCTTTATCCAGATACTTCGTATTGGTATACCCCATCTCCTTGGCCCAATACAGCACTTGTACCGCACGCGCATCAGCATCGGTTGCATTGGTATAGCGCCACTGGGCTGCAGGTGCCTGATTTTCTTTTGTGAACAGACTCATGAAGCCTTCATTGGCTTTGCCAAATGTTTTATTATCTTGCGATGGATGTGGGATCGCCTCCCATACAGACTCTTGTTCACCACGCTGGAACGTATTCACATAAGCAGCCGTGTGTGATGGATTCAGCAAATTCCCGTAACCATACCAATTATCTACATCGAGCAGCCAGTGCATCAGATAAGTCTGGTTATTGCCATATGAAGCCTTAAGCTCGGCATCGAGCGGATCTTTGCCTGCCGCATATTGTCCATTAATTGCTGAAGGATACTGATCCGGGAACGGTTTTTCCGCAGCGTACGTGGCTGGGCTATTCGGATTATAATAACTCATCGTAGGCTGCTCTTCCTTGCCATCACCTTCATTGACTGGGATAATGTATTTCTCCATGTTGTCCCAAGCTGCTTCGAGTTTCGACCAATCACCCGTGTAGTGACCGTACATCGTCTCCAGCCATAACCAGTAGCTGTACGCTTCCGAAGTTGTCATATGTCCATAATCAGGCGCTTCGCTCAGCAACGTTTCAATGGAATGATAAGGAATACCCTCTGGTGAAAAATACCCATTCGCCGGGTCTTTCAATTGATCATACAATTGCAGAAACCGCTGTTCATTCATACTCTCTGCTTGAAGCTCAATCGCTGAATCCGCAGCATGTGCCTGACCTGGCCCCGCCCACAATCCGGTATATCCGGTCAACATCATCGTTCCTGCCAGCATGGCCGTCAAACTTTTCTTCGCGGCTGATTTCAACATATACTTACCTCCCTAAATTAGTAGAATAAAAGTTATATACTGTCCTCTCCGTTCTCGTGTAGAAAGTTTAATTGAACTCACTGTTGGTCTACCCATGCTGTTGTGAGGATTACAATCCATTACGCTTGGAATATACGGCGGCTCCTTAGGTCACTATGGTTCAATTCCCCACACTTGTGTGCTGCCCTGATACCCAGTCACTTGACTCCATGCGGTAAAAGCTGTCTTCGTTGCATCATAAGAGTAGTCATTACTCTGATCAAAATTGCTCCAGTTGGTCTTGGAGAAGCGTGCCTGAATGACACCTGTCTCCGCCCCAGGAGCTAGACTGCCTGCACCGGATTTAAAACCGATCTCTAGATAGATGTCTGCGGTTCCCTTCGCCGGATTCACGTTTACAAATCGACCTTCAATATTGGCAGCGCCCACCTGTGCATAGTCACACCAGAAGCTCAGATCCGCTGAACCATCCTTCGTAAAATAATAACGCAGCTTCACTGTACTCAGATCAAGCGCCTGAGTTCCCGTATTCTTCACATTGAATTGTGGCGTCACTGCATTACTGGACGCTCCAGATCCCGTGCTCCGATACTGAATTTCCAATGTACCCGTCGTTGCTGGCGGCGCACTTGGTGTCAGCGTCACAACATTGGACAACGTCTGTCCCGCTGCGTTAACAGCCACAATGCGATAGCTGTATGTCGTCCCATTCAGTGCCGTTGCATCGGTATAGGTAAGCGCAGTTACACCTGTTGCTACATCCGTGTAGGCTCCTCCTACGATCGCACGCTGTACCTTATAACTTGCGGCTCCAGTGGATGATGTCCAAGATAGTATCGTTTGAGCGTTACCCGCCGTTCCAGTTAGCGTTAATGCACCAGGTACGACTGAAGCAGCCCGAGGTGTTGCCGAAACTTGAACTGAGTTTCCTGATTCTCCTGCAGAGTTCACCGCAGTAACGACATAATAATAGGTTGTTCCGTTCGCTAAGCCGTTATCTGTATGTGTTAACCCGTTGATCCCGGTGGCTACAGAGGTGTACGTTCCACCTGCTGTCTCAGAACGCTTCACCGAGTAGGATGTGGCGCCCGGCACTGCCGTCCAGTTGAGCGCTACTTGCGCGCTTTCTGCTGCAGCCTGCACGTTAGCAGGTGCACTTGGCACCGTTACAGGAGCTATTCCCGGCTCCTGACCATATACACGTACACCAGCATCATAGACTGGTAGATAAACACTCTTCGCCACATTTCCAGTACCTAAATTCTGAAAGGAGTGGTCATTACTCGGATTCCATGCCCCTTGAGGGCCGGAAATGCGGAATTGTATTTCTTTTCGATAGTGCCCCTCTCCACCAGGATAGATTTTGGTTCCACTGAAGTCAGCGGTAATTGCATAAATATGCTGGTTTGCATCTACGACTACAGGTTGTGAGATCGTTGCACCTTCCGCATAAGACGCAGTGACATTGACATCCGAGACTGTACGTCCTGCCGCATAGACCTCACTTAGATCAAGGAAGTATTTAAATGAGAGTTTATCCCCATCCGGGCAGGCCAGGCTGAGCGATTGTTCAGCATTGCTCTAATCTCCGTATAGTTTGAACCGGATGCCTTAATGGCTGCCTCAACGAACAATTCATCTCCCTTTACTTCAGGTGCGGGAAAGTTTGCAAGCGGCTGATGCCCCTGACCAAACAATAGATTCATCTTCGCAAGTGCTCCGGTGAATCCTGCGTTATAATCCGTTGCAACCTCGTTACTAACGTAGTCCCCAATATCATCCGTGTATTGATCCGATGCATTCGGGCCTCCAACCATGGCGCCATACAAAATATGACGGTGGCTCGCCGGGATACCTTCGCTATTAGCCCATGAACCGTGAGCTGTGCGATGATGTGGGTGCTGCGGAGCATTCTGCCCATAACCAACCACATAACTGCTCTGGCGTGGATTGTCCCCTAAGATGTAGTTCATTTGTGAAACAGCAAAATCCTGATATCTCGCTTTTTTCACAGGATCACTGACCCAATCCGAATAAACAAAAGCAATAAAGGATGCATTCGCTGCATAGCGGAGCGAACCCCACTGATCCAACCAGGCGAGACCTCCTGGTGTATACCTCACTCTGTTCCCATTCGTACCGACTGACCAATAATCCAGATTGCGCTCCGTCGACTGAATAAACCTTGTCGCCTCTGGCATGTTCAAGCTGGAAGTGATGCGGGCCAGCAGAATCTGTGCACCATAGTTTTTGTTATCCCATCCCTGCGTCCAGGTATAAGGCCAAGTGGTAGAACCTCCGGAAGCCCATTGGTCGGTAGCAGCAATTGCTTTGGACAAGTAAGCGCTATCATTTGTTGCTAAATAAAGCCACGCTCCACCCCATGCCAGCTCATCGTAATATCCTGACCATGAATTATAAAAGGTCTGTGCGTCCGTGATACAGTCCGAGTATTTACCACGGTACGTATCTGCGAAGTTATACAGCTCCTTCGCATGTCGAAGCAGCTTCGCCGAATAGTCAGGATCATCGTCTGCAAATACAATGGAAGCTGCCGCAAGCGCCGCTGCCGTCTCTCCTGCGAGATCACTACCCGGGCAAGAAGCGTCAATCTTGAATGATGGGCGATTCATCTGCATCACTTCTGCTGGCCCCCACCAAGCATGATCCGTATTCCCTGCTCCAACTTGTCCCCATAATTCACTGGGTTTCGTATGCGCTTTCATAAAATAGTCTGTAGCCCACTTAATATTCTCCTTAATCTCTTCCAGTTGTCCCGCATTCTCGTAACCGTCGCGATATTCCACTACAGACCAAGCCAGCATCGTAGCCGAATAAGCCATCGGTAAGCCAAATTTCACATGATCTCCAGCATCGTACCATCCACCTGTCAGATCAACACCAACATCAGCTCCATCACGTAGCCCCGAATCTCCCCGCCATTCCACTCGATTATTCGCCGGTAGTTTACCTGATCGCTGAGTTTCATAGAAATAGATGGCTTTCTGTAGAGCTTCTGCATAATTGTGAGTGCCAGCGGCCGCATCCGCCTTACCTATCAATCCTGTACCCACCGGTAAACTCCCTGCCAGTAGTCCTGCCGACAACGCAATGATCGCGATTCGCCTCCACCAGCTTCGTTTCATGTCCAATCATTCATCTCCTCTTCATCAATTCTCTTGCATAATGCCTAGTGTAAAACGATTCAAACCCGCTCCTCTCTATGGTGTGACTCCCTGTTAATTCCACCATTAATTTCCATTATAGTCTTTTGTCTAACTTGCAATATAAGCATTGGTGACTTCTAAAATAACATTGTTGTGACATATTCAGCTTCTATTTGCACCAATACCAAAGAAGTCGTTATCTAACGGAATATATCCCATCAGATAACGACTTCTAACATACTTAGCATTACTGTAAGCCCACTACATTCTCGCAATGCTCCTTCCAATAAGCAGCGAAATGTTGGCGTAGACTATACCTTGAATTTATTGATCTGTTCTTGGAGTTCCTCTGCCATTTGGGACAATGAACTCGCTGATGATGCAATCTCTTCCATGGAAGCTAACTGCTCCTCCGTTGCGGCAGATACGTTATGTGCTCCACCCGCAGCTTCCTCAGCAATGTTGGAGATTTGGTCTACATATCCCACGACTTCATTCGTACTCGCTGACATTTCTTCCGAGCCTGCGGATACTTCCTGAATCTCACCCGCTACCTTGTTCACCGCATCTGAGATCTGTTCGAAGGCTTGGCCTGCTGCAGTTACCATCTCGATTCCAGCTTCGGTTTCGCTGCTGTTCACTTTTACTGCTTCTACCGCATGTCCTGTATCATTTTGAATCAATTGCACCAGGTCAGTAATTCGCTGTGCAGAGATCGAAGATTCTTCTGCCAGCTTACGCACTTCACCAGCAACGACAGCGAAGCCTTTGCCATGCTCACCTGCACGAGCTGCTTCAATCGCTGCATTCAATGCAAGCAGGTTCGTTTGACGAGCAATATTGTTGATAACCTCGGTGATATTACCAATCTCTGTAGAACGCTCTCCCAATCCTGTAACGAGTGACGATAAGGAGGCAATGGAATTACGTACAGAACCCATTTGTTCTACAGCCTGTTTGATAATCATGTTTCCTTCAGAAGACTGATTAGCTGCATCAACTGCCGATACAGATACACTTTGAGCAAGCTCTGCAATTTGTTCTGAACCAAGTGCCATCTCGCTCATCGCCTGGGAGGAACGCTTAACGATGCTTACCTGATCGGATGTACCTACCGCCAGCTCTTCCACCGTTTCCGAGATTTGTTTGGACGCACTTGTATTTTGCTCCGCACTAGCCAGCAATTCTTCCGATGAAGCTGCTACCTGCTGTGATGTCATAGATACAGATTGAATCATATTGCGCAAATTACCTGTCATGACGTTGAAGGATTCTGCAAGTGTTCCCAGCTCATCCTTGTTCTTAAGAACAATTCTCTCTCCTGTCAGATCTCCGTTCGCAATAAGCATCGCTGCTGCATTCATTTTTTGAATTGGTCTGGAGATGATAATTGAGATAAAGAATGCAATAAACAATGCGAGCAATATTGCTGTAATACTCAGCACCACAATAATCAAGAAGGCTCTTTCGGCCGATTCAACCGATGAATTCGTAGCAGCGTCTGATCCTGTATTGCCGATATCAATTAACTTGGCAATCGTGTCATTAGCTGTGTACCATAGCGGATATGCTTCACTATGAAGTCTACTTGCCTCACCATAATTGTTATCTTTGCCGAACTCAATGAATGCAGGCATCTTTTCCAAATAGCCATCGTAGTTTGGACTAAAGCTCTCATTGTATAGCTTCATGGCTTCTTCATTGTTACCAATCAGCTCAACCAGCTGTTTACGCTCACCCTCGATCTTGTTTAAGAGAAACTGCATAGATTCATTGAGCTTGGTAATCTCCTCTTGGCTCGTTTCCACAATCACCGCCAGAGCAAGGCGCTCCACATCGGATACATCACCATTCATCATACCTAGGAGACTTACACTAGGCATCCATGTCTCATCAATGGCATTTGCCTTGTTCGACATATCCTTGATCTGCATCGCCGAATAGACACTTACAAAGGCAAGCAATGCCACCACGATTGCAAAACCAAGTAATAATTTCATACGAATCGTTAACCTGAATTTCCCCGCCACGTTTCCCCACGTGTTCTTCATCGTTCCCACTCCTTAGCATTGTACATATCAATACTATATCGACAGATTTCGTCGTAAATTGTAGAT
The DNA here is from genome assembly GCF_003268635.1 of Paenibacillus sp. DCT19. Lineage (NCBI taxonomy): Bacteria > Bacillati > Bacillota > Bacilli > Caryophanales > Paenibacillaceae > Paenibacillus > Paenibacillus sp. DCT19. Next base: position 1,365,285 of record NZ_CP029639.1, on the reverse strand, counting down.
ATATGCCATCCAACTTTCACAAATTTCATTTAACAATGAAAAATTTACAATCGTTTTGGAAAATGCTCAGAATATGTTTGAAAATTCACAGCTCAAAAAACCTCATTTTCCTGGCAACGCCAAAAAATGAGGCTCTTATTATTATTGCTTTTACTATAGTTGAAGTAAATTTCTTAAACGGATGAATTAGCGAAAAATACGTCGATGAATCTGAATGAAAAAGTCAGGAACCGACTTCGTATATTGACGTGTTACAATCAGTATAACACTGACTAGACTTCCCAGAATGAATCCACCTACAATATCTCCTGGGTAATGCACTCCAACATAGACGCGTGATACACCTGTTAGCACAGCGAGTAATAACATCCAATATCCGAAGCGCCGTGCAATGAAAAATGATGCCGCAGCAAGCGCAAATACAAAGGATGCATGCTTACTTGGAAAAGATGGATCAGGCACATGCGGAACGAGCTGGTTCACAGCACCTTCCATAAAAGGCCTAGGATGGCCTACGACAGGTGAAATGCCCCATTTTGCTAACACAAGTGCCACTATAGAAGACACGCACGCATAGAACACGATGCGCTGCTTGTGGTCATCCCCAACAAACCATACCAGAACAAGCAGAGCAATCATGACCCATACGGCATACTCAGCCGAGGTAATCATAAACCAGTCAAGCAGCGGAATGCGATCCGCGAACTGATTAATCCAATTAAAAATAGATTGATTCATATTCGAAGCTTAATACCCCCATTACATAAACCTAGATTATTTTTTACATATTAAATATACACTAACTATTTGTCAAACAAACTGCAATTCAACCGAACTTTCGAAATCAAACAGGACATTTGCCTTACTTTTTGTTAAAATGAGTTGGGTTATGATACAAATGTTAAGAAAGGTGAAGATTATGCACAAGAAATGGTTATGGGGACAGCCCTGACCTTGGCGCTCATGGTTACAGGCGTCATTGTATACTACGGATATTCTATCGTACATTTTGCTAATAGTATCTCGACAGCAGCAGGCTCTTCATCCGAATCCTCATCCGACACAGAAACGAACGAAACACCAACCACAACGATTCCCAAATGGGATGGCAAAGAACGCGTCAACATCTTATTACTCGGGGGAGACTCCAGAGGAGATGATGCGGGGCGTTCAGACTCGGTTATGATCGCTTCGATCGATCCTGTCACGAAGAAGGCGCATCTCTTCTCTGTTCTGCGGGACACCTACGTCAGCATTCCTGGACATGGCAAAAGCAGATTAAATGCCGCCTTCTCATACGGCGGTGCCGAACTGACGAAGGAGACGGTCAGCAACTTGCTCGGCATTCCGATTCAGCATTACGTTTACACGGACTTCACTGGCTTTATGGCTCTTGTAGACGCTGTCGGCGGTCTGGATATCGACGTGGAGAAAGACATGTATTATACCAGCAAAGCAGACAAGCATATGTATGACATCGACTTAAAAAAAGGGTTACAGCATATGGATGGGAAAACAGCCCTCCAATATGTCCGTTTCAGACATGACGCAACCTCCGATTTCACTCGAACAGAGCGTCAGCGGATCTTCATGACGGAGCTTGCCAAGAAGATGCAGAGCACTACTTCACTCTTCAAGATGCCAGACATTCTGGAAGCGGTCGCTCCTTATATCGAGACAGATCTCAGTCCAACCCAGATGCTCAAACTGGCAGCACTCGGCTTCGACATCAATGCCAATGAAATTGACAAACAGCAGATTCCTCCAAACAAATTACTGACGAATGAGCTTGTAGGCTCCGCTCAGGTACTTGGTGTGAATGAAGCTAAGCTCCAAACCTATATTCAAGACCTATTCGCACAAGATGCAGAAACCACAGCGGATAATGCAGCGAATCCAGAGCAAGATAAAGAACTCAATTAGCATACACATTCCGTTAAGGTGGCGATCTGCCATCTTTTTTTTATCCAATTCTCGCCATTTAATGCCCTCTTAATGTTCAAAAGGTACCCTTAGAGGTGAATGTTTAGTGGTAAGGAGGCGATGACATATGAGCAAACCGCGTATTGAAGAATGGACACAGCTGCGAGGTATGGCGTTTCTTGCCATCGTCATGCAACACAATATAGCGGAATATATCTATCGCGCAGATATTGCACAGCCGGACTCCATTATGTTAACGATGATTTATCATTTGACTCGTTTTGGTACACCTACATTTGTATTTCTGTCTGGCGTGCTGTTATTTTATCATCACAGTCATAAGAAGCCCGACTACCCACGTTTTATCCGTAAACGGTTTGGGGATATTTATGTGCCCTTTGTGCTGTGGACCCTCATTTATTGGCTCGCCATCCGTATCTTCACGCCTGAATTCTGGCAATCAGGTACACTTGATGTGCGAAGCTTCATCCATGAGCTGTTCATTCCTCAGACGGGATACCATCTCTGGTTTGTGCTTATGGTGTTCCAGTTCTACGTATTGTTCCCACTGTTCCTTCGAAGTGCTCAGTTCGTACAGAGGAAGATTGGTAAAATGACTAGATTGACGGGAACACAATCTATTATCGCACTTGTTCTGATTGCGGCAGCATTATACACATGGCTGATGAAATGGTCCTATTATGATATGGCAGGCTGGACGGCGACTCTCTCTCCGCCTTGGTCAACGTTGCTGGAGTACCGTTCTTTCTCCTGGGTGATGTATTGGTTTTATTTCTTACTTGGAGCTGTATGCGCCTGGGGCATAGAACATTGGAGGCAGTGGACGGTGCGGGCGTTACCTTGGTTGGTATGTCTCTTCATCGGTATGTATATCTGGCTTGGTTACGATGTGCTTAGAGGTTCTGGGGATGTTGTGAATCTGAATATTTCCACCTATCTGAAGCCAACAACGTTTGTCATTATTATGGCGCAGATGCTTATGTTATATGGATTTCTTGTGTTTCTACGTAACAAAAATACCCGCTTCCAGCGGCTCTTTACGTGGATTGGCCGTTATTCGTTCGGCGGATACTTGGTACACGCCTTAATTATCTATTGCATTGCCTACATGACTAGACCATTGTTGCTAACTGGCTGGCATTTACCTGTCACGCTGCTTTCCTTCCTGGTGACCGTGTCGATCTCACTTGCGATCAGCTGGGGTCTATCCAAGTTGCCCGGCTCCCGGTTTACCGTTGGATTGCAACGGCGGAAACGTCCCAATTCAACTGTGCGTAGCAATGACGAATCATTTTCGAAGCAAAAAGCAGGATACAGCACAACCCTATCAACTAAGCAGCAAGCGTTAGCTGACCATGACGTTCGGTGACTCGCCAATGATGTTCATATTTCAGATGCTTTATGGAATGTTAGTCTTATAAAAACTTGCTTATACATTGATCAGGGCATCCACTGAATAACATGGATGCCCTGATCTATCTCTTGAGATCATTCTTATTCTGGTTCAGTCGCAGCCGGATGTCCCGGGGCATGCTTATGCGGAGCAGCATGTGCTCCTCCTTTTCGATGAACCAAACGTTTCAGATCACCCGTCAATTCCTCTTTCATCTTGTTGATCAGTTGTGTTTCACTAATGCCATGAGCTTCGGCAATCTGGGCGAGTGACTTTCCCTGCCGTAGCTGCTCTTCAAGCTGATCCGGAGTAATGCCGATAAACTTCGCAATTGTCTTCTGATTCAGTGCAGCATGTTTTCTTCCATGACCTGCGAATTCCCGTCGTAACTCCCTCAGTGGCGTGTTGATAACCTTCTTCAACTTCTCATCCATACTTGCCTTGGCAGCAGCGGCTTGTTCCTTTGTCAAACAGCCATCGGCTGTTGCTTGATCCAAGCGTTTCGTAAGAGAAGGCTTCAACTTCTGAAGCAACTGCTCCTCGCTTAGACCTTTTCTTTCCTTTGCAATCTGAGACAACGTTTTGCCAAGCTCCATCTGCTCCTTCAGGTCTCGAAGGCCAATCCCCAGTAGATCTGCTGTCTCGCCAATCATAAACAGCCCATGTCCTGCTTGAATGCAAGGGAGTTTATTCTCGGTAGACGTGGAGGATGAGTCCTCCTTCGGCGTGCTATTCTGTTCGGAGAACGTGTGAGCAGACACCATATTTCCATTGGAGGCTACTACGAATATAGCTAAGATCCCGCTAGCCAACCATGTTTTCCATCTGAAATTCATTTCTGTACCGCCTTTCCTATGTCAAGGTTCGTTTTCTCTAGTGTGAACCTAATCCTTGCTTTTTTATTCCAAGATTTTGCATCATTCGATAAATGTTTGCATGACCAGATAAAAAACTACAGCCAAAAGAGCCGCTGCATCCTTCTACCGGTTCGTCACTCGACGAACTCGGCAAAAGTTACAACGGCTTCTGTTCCTACCCCTTTGGTGCTTGTAAACATTATTTCACCATGCATGGCTTCCACAATTCTGAATGTCACCATCATGCCAAGCCCCGTGCCTTTGATTTTATTCGAGAAGTAAGGTTCTCCAAGACGAACTAATGCTTCCTCGTCCATTCCCTCCCCGTTATCCCGCACGTGAACTTTGACGGTGCCATCCTGAGCATATGCCCAAATATCAATCTGACCGCTTCCTTGCAGAGCCTCAATGCTATTTTTAATAATATTAATAAAGGCTTGTTTGAATTTAGAAGAATTGCCTCTAATCCATAAATCTGGAGGAATATCTGTTGTAATCTTACCACCCTCCAGATTAGCCATCGGCACGAGAATGCCTTCAATATGATTGAATTCATCTGCAATATTCAGAGAGATGATATGATCAAACTCCGGTTTGGCAAATGTGAGAAAGTCCGTTATGATCCCTGATGCCCGATCAAGCTCTTCCAGCGCAATCCGCACATAACCTTTGTTTTTATTATCCTCCTGCTCTGTCATGAGCTGTAGAAACCCTCTCGTAACCTGTAGTGGATTCCGAACCTCGTGAGCCACAGAAGCAGCAAGTTCACTAATAATCTCCATCTTCTCAGAGCGCTGCAATTCGTTATTAAACAACTCCAATTCCCTGGAATATTCAATGACTTCTGCATGTTTCTCCGCGAATCGATTACCGAGAATCGCAATAAGCGATACGATGAATACAACGATGGCCCACTTCCACCAGAACAGCTGATACATCCCATTACGTTGATAATAGAATACTAATTCTGCAATGCTGACCAGCGCAAATGTCCCATAACCTGCCGCAAGTAATATCCCTTCCCGATTTCGCTGAAGCGCCTTGGCAACTGTACCAATCATTAATAAAGTCAATAAAATGACGAGAATTATGCCGCTTCCCTTTTGAACCAGCAGCACATAGAACAGATCCCATTCACCGCTAGAAACAAAATATAGAATTAACGCCAGGATCGCAACCATAGAGTACATGAGTTGAAATTTGCGTAGTTTGGTGAAGATTTGATAAGGCCCACTTCCAGTAACTTGTTCAAAGAAATAACATAATGCAGGCATGCCTGCTAACATAGACAGATCAAATAAGACGGAATACAAATCCCCATGTACCTTGTAGAACGTGTACAGAAATGGCGAGTACGTAATAATCATGATGCCTACAGAGCTTATGACAATGATTAATGAAGTCCATAATCCGGTATAAAATTTGCCGAGAAAGAAGGTGCAGCTTAACATTGCAAGGGCTGTGAATAGGAACGTTGCCCCCAATATCACATCCAATAAGCCGCTGCGCATGAACTCTTCCTGCAGGATGCTGTATGGCCCTACCTCTACCGTTCCATAAATACCCATTCGACCGTCCGTATTCTCGGCCCACACATACAGCTGCTGATTAGAATTCTCCATCTTCAACGGCAATAACACTGCATTGCTATCGTAATTATAATGATAGTTCTCATATATCTTCTGGTCTTCCAAGTAAATGACAATATGCTGACCTTTGATATTCTCGAACCGAATTGCATAATAATCCTCTTGTATCGAAGGAATGGTCAAACGAGTCCAAAGTGATCCGGCAGGCGGATTAATCATACTATTCTCTAATTTCTCTACCCCTTGCCGTTCCCACACTTCATCCTGATGCTTCGCTTCACTTATAAATCCCCGATCGTGTATATTCCCCCACTTGACTTCCCACGTCATGATCGGAACAGGTTCCTCGTTCTCTTGTATAGCCGCGGCACGAACCTCTAAAGGCCAGTACAGGAGAAACAATAAACCAATCCATAAGACGATGATAGCTTTGGGCACATTTTTCATTCACAGCACCTCAAAGTTCTTATTTTCTCCGTTACCTTGTCCCCGTTAACTCTACCATCTATTTTCGCCAAGGTTTCACGTGTCACCTTCTAAATTTAAATGAAAAATCACATTTTAGTTTAAGTTTATATTTTTTTCCAATTAACTGTTAAGAAATCAATTAAAACCGCTATTCTAGTCTCGCAAATCTTCAAACTGGTTCACTATCATCTCTCGTTCCTTGCGTTCATACGAGTCTCGAAACGCTAACCACTGCTCCGTATCCTCATCCTCGTATATGGTCCAAATGTCCGAGAACAAAAAATCTCTCAGCTGCACGACTTGTCCAGCCCATATTCCGCCAACCCAGAACAAACCATCCGGGCGACGAATCACCGTACGGGAAAATCCTGGTGTAGAAGCCTTTTGTCCAATGCGAATACGCGTAATCATATGACCAAGTGTGTACCATTCCAAGGGGTATCCCTCCTATGTGTTCATACTCCATCATACCATAGTCAAATCAAGAAATGCTGTAAAAACGGCACTTGCGATTCAATCCGACCTCCCTGGTGTAATGGTTCCTCAAAGTAAACCAAACATCCATGAGGAGATGATTCGAATGAATGAGCCACATAAAACGGTTCAGGTTGAGCACAAAGATATCCAGCAAAAATCAGATTCTAGTATGGTTGCAGCCACATTTATTAAATATGCAGCATATGTTCTAATTTTCTTCGGTTTTCTGTACTTTCTGGTCAAATATGTATTTCCTAAATTCTAAATTACTCATTCATACTCAAAGAGCCTGAGGGGGACAATATAGGTGTGCGAGTAAGATTACAATACCCACCCTTTGGGTAACTACGAAGTAAGATGACTTCACACACACGATCACAGATTACGTTCCAAACTTAAATGAATAAATAGGACTGAAGGGAGTTGCTAGGCATGTCAGATAAACCAATCAGCAATGGAGAAAGCGACCGTTACTTCGATCGTTATCAAAGGTCACGGGATATTCCGCCAGAGACTGAGGTTCCTGTCGGAGACATGGATACATTTGATGAAGTTTCCGGCAGGCGGATCGAAATAGAAGAAGATTCAGAAGCATATCCCGTAGCTGCAACGACGGATGGGGAGCAAGAACTGGAGTCCAGAACAGCAGAACCTTCGCTGGAATCCGTTCCAGATGCTGACCTTGTTCAGCCGGATAGCCCTGTCGACCCAGCTGCACCTGATCCAGATGCACTTCATGGCACAGATTTGTTGAATGGTTTTGGCGCAAATGCCAAACCTCAGGATGATATCCTTCCAGGGCGATAATTGCAAGCAATGATTGATCCTCTTGCGCAACTGAGCTTCATATCTGAATTGAAGGAGGCTGAGACTCATGAAGGACGAGCACACTCGACCTAAACCAGAACCGGATAATCTGGTTACGGAACGAGATATTGATCCAGACTTCGGACTGTTCACGGAAGACTCATTCCCAGATGCACTTGAGGATGAAGAACAGCGTGATGCAGTGGAGCATGCCATTCCTAAAGAAAGAGCAAATTCGAAGGATGCTTCTAATTGATAGCTAATGTTATACAAATAAAAGTATCTTATTATAGTTGAAACCTCTTCTTTCATTGGAAGGGGTTTCTTGACGTACAGCAAGGAAGATCTGCCCTGTTGATGAGAAACAAAGGGGAACTACATCCCGCATGCAGTGCCCCTTTGTCATCACTCATTCTGTCTCTTACAGTATCATTACGTTTTACCTTTCGTTGGAGCTTGACTCGCACCTGCCAGCTTATGTTCCAGACCAGACCACTTAGCAACGATGGCGGTCACTAACAACGCGACACCATTAATGATAAAGATCCAGCGAATCGGTAGCCAGCCACCGAGAATACCCCAATGATCGGTCCCGCCATTGTGCCAATCTGAGCAGCAGACTGATTGAGGCTGAACGCTCTGCCCCGAAAGCTCGAATCCGTCACTTGTACAATCATGGCATTGATCGCCGGGAAGACCGCTGCGAAGAACAGTCCATAGACAAACCGAAGTATGCCAAAACCGATATAACCTGTTGTGAAGAATTGCAACAAATTACCCACAGCACCGCCAACCAATCCGATGATTAACACTTTGCCGAATCCGATTCGTGAACCGATTTTGCCCCATCGAGGTGCCATAATAACTGTAGCCACACCCACCGCAGAGAAAATAATCCCTGAGCTTAACGAGGCTCGATCTGGCTGAATGCCCATCTCCATAACGTATACCGTCAGCAAAGGCTCTAAGATCATAACCGAGAAAGTACATATGCCCATCATGCCGAGCACTGTAATAAACACACGATTTGCTCTGGCTTCTCGAATATCATCCATCACATGGGAGCGTGGTTTATTCCGATTAAAATTCTCTTCCCTTACCCAGAACGTTGCGATTAGTGCCGAGACCAGGACAACAATCGCGGAAAATAAGAAAGCACTGCGGTTACCATAGTAATGACTGACGATTCCGCCGATTAAAGGTCCAATAATTCCACCAGTAGCCCCTGCCGTGGACATTACTCCAAGGGCATAGCCTGTCTTTTCTTCGGGTGTATTAGTACCTACGAGAGCAATTGCTGCCGGAACGAAGCCAGCCAGCAACCCTTGGAACAAACGCACCACAATGAGAGAATATGGATCTTGCACAAAATAATTAATCAAATACAATACCGCAAGGCTGTATCCTGACCGAATCAGCATCGGCTTTCGTCCGTATTTGTCCGCTAGCGATCCCCAGAACGGAGACACCAGCGCACTCGCCAGAAAGGTAATGCCAAATGCAAGGCCTGACCACAACTCCAAATGATTCTGAACACCGAGATCGCTGCTCAGAAACAGCGGGAGGAACGGAATAGATATAGAGTATGCCGTACTGCAAAAAAATACACCGATCCACAAAATCGCCAGATTACGCTTCCACGAGAAGTTCATATTCCCCGCACGCCCTTTCCATCAATGACGCCGGGACTGCCGTGTATTGGAGCGAACGGAACAGACCCGTACGTCCCTGTCTGAGGAAGCATTTTCCTTATTTTACACCCATACTTTATTGAAGACCATCCCTATAAGTACATTTGTGAAAATCACTATAAGTGCGTGTTCAAAAAGGTCGGTTTTCAGTACCGAGAAGATGGGATGAAGATAGAAATGGAGTAGCGGAGCGTAGGCAAAACTACGTGAGCAACGGACATTTCGGCTGAATTCCATATTCGACGTTGATGATGCCTTTAGGCATCCTGCGTAATCAAAAGCGGACTTTTTGAACATCCTCTATAAGGAATAAAGGGTGTCATAGATTGCTATAGAGTATAGAAAACAGGTATGATAGTTGATGGATTATCTTATCGTAATCAGAGAGTTAATACTACGATAGCAGAAGAACCAAGGGGGAACTTGTTCATGATTAATCGTCGAAAAAAATCAATAGCCGCATCGCTGATTATGGCGTTACTGCTTATTGTAATTAGCGGTTGCGGGCGACCTACCAATAGTGCTGCACCGGCTCCAGTAGAGCCTGAAGGCCCTAACCCTGTCGCTACCATTGAAATGGAAGATGGGCAAAAAATCGTTATTGAGCTATACCCGGACGTCGCTCCGAATACGGTGAATAACTTTATTTCACTCGCGAACAAAGGCTTCTACGACGGCACGATCTTTCACCGTGTCATTCCAGGCTTCATGATTCAAGGTGGCGACCCAGACGGTAATGGTAGAGGTGGCCCAGGTTATAGCATTAAAGGTGAATTTACATCGAACGGTCACAAAAACACCCTGTTGCACACACGTGGAGTCATCTCTATGGCACGGAGCAACGCATTGGATTCAGCGGGATCACAATTTTTCATTATGCTGGCAGACGCGGAGCATTTGGATAACGCCTACGCTTCGTTTGGCAAAGTGACAGAAGGTATGGAAGTCGTTGACGCGATTGCAGCTCAGGAACGTGATGACCAAGATAAACCTCTTACTAACCAAGTGATGAAAAAAGTAACGGTGGACACGCACGGGCTGGAGTTTCCAGAACCGGTGAAAATGCCTTAATTCCATCGAATAGGGCAGCATCTCAGCGTCCAATAGGGAATTCAGATGAACGAAGTAAATACTTATGAAGTTTGTTTCCTTCGGAAGTGTTTCAGCCATAAACAAACAAAAGCTCTGCCCTATGCGAAGATCGCAAGGCAGAGCTTTAACTATTGGTAGCGCTTGCATAAATAATATCATAAAATGCACTCATCTCTTGCGCTGCTTCATTCAAAGAAGCCCACCTAACAATCGCAACCAACCGATGATGGCAATCCACAGTGGGCAGCTAAAGGCAATGCCCCATGCAAGCCCTTTCAATAAACTCCGATTCATTTCCACGAACAACGACTCCTTTCTCAGGGGATAGTCGCAGTATCGGTATTATCATATGAATTGATACCCATTTTCATTCGTCACAAGAGTATTCATTTCCTGCTTTTCTTCCGCATATTCATGGATTGGGACTTGGTAACCTGATATACTATGACTACTGATTATTACAGGGAACCTGATTTACCGCATGAAAGGAGATTTTATGATGGCCAAATCGAAAAAACACACACCTGCTCCCAAGGCAGCTCAGGATAAACCAACAACCCTGAAGGATCTGCTCAGCAGTGATGTGCTTGAGAAGTTAAAGGCTCAGGCAGATGAAGCCAAAGCCGCAGAAGCTGAGCGCAAAGAGCAAGAGCGCATCAAGGCAGACGAAGCGCGTAAGGCAGAGCAGAAGCGCCGGGATAATGATTTTGAATATTTGTTAAACAACAGTTCTCTCGACTGGAAGAAGCATAAATAAGTAAGTTGCTTTCATTGATGCGTTTAAGCCAGATCGATTACGACTTTACTGGTCTACAATCCTACGCACAGACTTGGAATCGCACTGCGGTTCCGGGTCTTTTTAATTTGGAGAAATTCATATCGCATATCTTATTCCTGTATAACGAGCTACGGCGCCGAAGCGTTTCCCTCTTCTGATTCATCAGCTATGGGTCGGGTATGTAGAAGTAGAGAAGATACTTAATATGCATCTCTATTATAAACGGAGGGATCAGGATGACTGAACAACGTTTAGCAGGTAAAGTAGCCATTGTTACAGGAGGTGGATCAGGTATAGGCCAAGCGACTGCCATCCGGTTTGCCGAGCATGGCGCTAAAGTGTATATGCTCGATCGGACACCTGAGAATGCGGAAGAAACAAAAAGCTCCATTGAACGCGTCGGTGGTGAAGCACACGTTATCGAATGTGATATATCCAAGCCAGACCAGGTGCAGCAAGCTATCAATCAGGTTGCAGAAACTGCAGGCCAACTGGATATCGTCTTTGCCAATGCAGGTATTAATGGATCGATGGCACCCATCGAAACGATGGAAATCGAGGACTGGGATCAGACCATGGAGATCAATATGCGTGGTACCTTTGCAACGATTAAATATGCGATCCCTCACATGAAGGAACGTGGCGGTAGCATGATCATCACAAGTTCAATCAATGGTAATCGGGTCTTCTCCAATATCGGCTTTTCTGCATACGCTTCCAGCAAAGCAGGTCAAACCGCATTTACGAAAATGGCCGCACTCGAACTGGCACAATATAAAATCCGTGTAAACGCAGTCTGTCCGGGAGCCATTGATACCAATATTGACGATAACACCTATCCCTCCGATGACCTCAAGGAAGTTCAGATTCCTGTCGAGTTTCCTGAGGGGCATGAGCATCCATTAAAGGATGAAGCCGGTACTTCTAAGCAGGTAGCCAACGTAGTGCTCTTCCTCGCTTCGGATGAGTCTTCCCATGTAACAGGTACGCGCATCTATGTCGATGGAGCAGAATCCCTGCTACGCGGCTAAAAGAGGTTGTTCAAAAAGTTCGCTTTTGATTACGAAGGATGCGCGAGCAGCATCTCAGCATCGAAGATGGAATTCAGCCGAAATGTCCGTTGCTCACGTAGGTTTGCCTACGCTCCGCTACTCCATTTCTATCTTCATCCCATCTTCTCGGTACTGAAAACCACCCTTTTTGAACACGCGCTAAAAGAGGGTGTTCTAATCGCAAACTTAATAATCCCGCTAGCACCTGTGACAGGTTGCTACGGGATTATGTTATACATATATCATGCTGCTTCTCAGATTGTCGTACCTTTACCTCTCTTCATCCGGCTTCTTACTCGCTCAGGAATGGCAAAGAATAAACCATACATCAGCGAGAACATCACCAGAGCAAGAATCTCTTCCCCTATAATATAGACAGGATACGGTCCTAACAGATCAAGCACTGAAGCAGTATCAGGCTTGTGTCGAAGAAACATATAATTCGCGTCAAGGATCACATCCATTATATATACAACCAATGCCGCCACATTAACGAATACCATCGAAGCGACAACAGATCGCCAGGTTGGACGAAGCTGCTCAACCCAAGTCATGTAGAGTAAAGCAAGAATAATACAGGCATGTGCAGTAAAAAATTGAATAAAACGAAAATGCGGATAGCCATATCCCAAATTCGGTGTCACAATCGCCATAAGAGCTCCTGCAATACCAGCAAAGAGCAGCGCACTATGCAACAAGCGACTGCGAGTTAATAATACAACGCCAGACAGCAGTAACGAAAGACTGCACAATTCAAGGGGTAACGAGGTTTGCAGGCTCCACACACCTCCATAGATGTACCAGGCCTGCAGCGCAATCTCACAACCGAACATGAACAGAGCTAGAGAAATACGTATGTTCCGCCTTGTGCGATCCGACGTTGCTATGAATGTATTTCGAAATAGATATACTAGTAAGAGTCCAACAGCTATATATGCCATTGCCCACAGATGAGATTTGGAAAAAAAGATAAAGGGTTCAGCATCATACGGGTCGAGCCATGAGGGAAATGCCATACGTCTCTCCTTTCACTCCTGAATGAACGAAGATCATCCTGGGATATTTTTCATTTTGCCATCGTTCTATCCGATTGTCCATTATCTCTTTTCCAGTTCATAGGGGCTGACAATAAGATGAATACCCGTCATCAACTTACCTGTTGCTTTGTCATTATCTTTATGTTAAGATAAATCCAAGAACAAAACAAACTAAAAGTTAGTAACTTAAATTAATTCACGATAAAATAAAACGACAAACCATTTTCATCTATAACACCGAGCACTGTATTACATCCACACTACTTAGGAGGAATTCATATGTTAATCAAAGGACTTCACCACGTATCTGCTTTAACTGCACGCGCAGCGAATAATTATCAGTTCTATACCAATGTCTTGGGTCTTCGCCTTATCAAAAAGACGGTCAATCAGGATGACGTATCTGTATACCACCTGTTCTATGGGGACGAAAAAGGGAATCCTGGCACAGAGCTTACGTTCTTCGAGATTCCGATGGCTGGTGAGACACGCGAAGGCGTGAATAGCATCTCAGCGACATCCCTACGTGTTCCTAACGACGCAGCACTCACGTACTGGCTACAACGTTTCGATGAGTATGAAGTACCTCACGGTGAAATTACGGAGCGGGGTGGCCGCTTGACCCTTTCCTTTACCGATTTTGAGAACCAGCGTTTGATTCTGGTTTCAGATGAACACAATACAGGTGTCCCTGGTGGGAAACCGTGGGATCGAAGCCCAGTGCCTGCTGAATTCGGTATTATTGGTCTTGGCCCAATTCATCTGACAGTTCAAGATGCGTCGCTGACAACCCCTGTTCTTACGGATCTGCTCGGCTTCCGCTCTAAAGGTTCATACCCTGCTCTGGTCGCAGGCCAGCCCGACATTCTGGTCTTTGAATCCGGTGACGGCGGAAGCGGTACTGAGGTGCATGTCGAAGAACGAAACGACTTGCCGATCGAACGTCCTGGTCGCGGAAGTGTTCACCATGTTGCCTTCCGCGTAGACAACGAAGAGGAACTGAAACAATGGGTAGACCGTGTAAGTAACTTCAAATTCCCGAACTCAGGTTTTGTAGATCGCTTCTACTTCCGTTCCCTGTATTTCCGAGAAGCCAATGGCATTCTGTTCGAGCTTGCCACGGACGGCCCTGGTTTCGATACAGACGAAGAACTTGAATTTCTCGGTGAATCTCTAGCCCTGCCGCCATTCTTGGAAGGCCGCCGCAAAGAGATTGAAGCACAACTCAAACCGCTGGATACTGTGATTCGTTAAAAGAGACGAACAGCATTCACATCATACTGCTTTCTGCAAAAAAAAACGATTATCACGATGATGCATCCTCTAAATAGAAAGCGGGGATGCATCGTGAATAATCGTTTTTTTTATGAAGTCAGCTTAGTTGGTACACCCATGCAAATGTTCCATTTTACTTCGTTAGATAAGATGTTGTGAGCGGTACAAACAGCGCTGAACCCGGATCTTCAGCTACGATCTCGACATAGACAGCCTCTGTGCCTTTAACATCCACGTCCAGACTTATCAAGCCGTCTTCTGGCGTAATATTCACTGTTTTCAGGACAGTGCGATCTTGGTCAACAACCTGAATCTTCTGATTGCCTTGGAGAGCTGCCAGCTCCACATGAAGGGATGTATACTTTTTGCCCGTGTTAATCTGAATATCGCTTCCCTGTGTCGAAGGATCATTATGCAGATACACGTCTTTGTAATCCTTGCCTTTGTATGAGGTCTCCGCAGGATCTTTGGTATGCCATGCAATAGATCCGAGCACCGATGTTCCCAAAGAGCTTAATGTTAATTTATTGTCCGTTACTGGCGTGGACCCATTTGTTCCACCGATCAGGACGGAAGAAGTTGCCCCGTCATATGATATTTCAGTTCCAAGCAGTGTACCCACCGCACGAACCGGCAAATACGTCGTTCCGTTATAGGTAATTGGCAATACGTTCTTACCGTTAGCGTCCTTCGCTGTCACGGTTTCCCCATTTAACTTCAGCGTAATCTTACTGTTGAGATATGCTTTGATTGGCTCCAGTCCTGTTGCTGCCAATGCTCCTGTACCGATCCCTAACGTTAGTGTGCCTACCATCAATCCAAGTACAACCTTCTTCTTCACTACTAATCCCTCCCTGAGAAATGAGTTGTCCTTTATACATTTAAATCACTAAAGTGAAAATGTCAATTCATTTATTACAATTATCTGGTATTTTTTTTATGTCTTGTTTGTTTTTAGACAGCACAAAATGAGGCTGAACCTACTGGTTTTTTTTCAGCCCCACTGTTCGCATAGCTCATATTATATATACCCGTTCACGCGAATCTTCTGTTACACCACTTAATCAAATGACTCTTCATATCCATCTTCATATTCTTCATTCGTATAATGCACGTTCACGGCTTTCCACTCGCCATCCTCATAGCCATAAGCGAACTTCAATTCACCGCCATACACGGCAAAACCGTAGGCGCCCGATACGGATACAACCAGCTGTCCGTTCTCCAAACCATAATAAATGACATCACCAAACAGAAGTTTATCGTAGTACTGCATTCCTTCCGTGTCTTCCTGTAATCGAATGGGATCACCCTTAACCCCATCAATGGACACGTCAATGCCCACCTGACCTGCCGTAACATCAATGTTTGATTCCACATGCTGCTTCACAATATCTTCTAACGACTGCATCTTCAT
This sequence comes from Paenibacillus sp. DCT19, assembly GCF_003268635.1. Lineage (NCBI taxonomy): Bacteria > Bacillati > Bacillota > Bacilli > Caryophanales > Paenibacillaceae > Paenibacillus > Paenibacillus sp. DCT19. Next base: position 1,349,408 of record NZ_CP029639.1, on the reverse strand, counting down.
GACTTCCAACGTTTCAGGATGAATAATGTATGCCTGACCTAAATAAATTCCCGTTCCATGACCTTGCGTAAACATAACAACAATCTCTTTTTGCCCATCACCGTTCAGATCAATCTCATGTATTTCCGGTTTGTTGCTTCCACCCTCTGCTGTCCAATCACTGAACTCGCGAGTTTTACCATTTGCTTCAAGCACTAAGCCTTTATATATATCCAGAACCCTCCACTTGCATCGGGTATAATCGAATGGCATCATTTTCGGGAGCTACCGACACATATTCCTTGTTGATTGGAGCAGATGTGTCCAGGCTCATTGCATGTTCCTTTGTTGTTTCAATATCAGAAGCCACGACCGCTTCGGCCTGGCTGGATTGCTCATCTATGTTAAGCTGTTTTTGTTGTACATTGGTTGTTTTGGCAGCGGAAGTTGTACTAATTGTAGCTACCGCCAAAATAATCATCAGCAGGATACCTGTCCAAGTCGTTTTCAATATACTGGGCTCCTTCTTATTTCATGGAATATGACTATTATACCGTCATTTATCGCCCAAGCGTTGCGTTTTTGTTAATGTTTAATAAAAATATCTTTACAAACTTTTCATTTTGCGAAAGAACGTTCGGGTTTAACCAATATAAGCAAAATTCCAGTGATATTATTAGAAAATAAAGTAAAAAAAACACTCCAGACACAGCTCAAGGCTGCATCCGGAATGCTTTGGTCTTGTCCATCAAACGATCCGTTAGTTGTCTTAGCTCTTCAGCAGAAGAGGAGATCTCCTCCATAATCGCTGTTTCTTCATGTGCTGCACTCATAATCCGTTTGGCTTCATCCGAGAATGAGCCTGCCTTACCTTGAATTTGCTTCACATGACCATGTGTCAGTTCTACGCGCCCCGTCTGATCTGCAATTTTGAGGCCGATGTCGTGCGCACCTTTCATGAACACTTCCACAGATCCCGTCAATTCCTGCAACGTCTGATCTACATTAATCGTCCGCTGGGATTCATTCACGACAAGCCCATGCTGTTCATGAATCAATTGGGCCGTGTCTCTGATCCGCTGCTGAACTCGGCTAATTAACTCATTGATCCGATGTACGGAATCTTTACTCTCGTCTGCGAGTTTGCGAATCTGCTGTGCAACGACAGCGAATCCGGCGCCATCTTCCCCTGCCCGTGCAGCCTCTATGGATGCATTAAGGGCAAGCAGTCCCGTCTCTTCTGCAATATTCTTAACGGATTGTGTGATTGCTTCAATATCCGAAGCTTCCTTCTCAAGCAGAACCATAATGTCACGAGAACGGTTATGCGATACAGCCAGCTCGTCCATCCCTTTCATCAAGGAAGAGAAAGTCTGCTTCGTATGCTCTACCGAACGTTCCATCTGCCCGGACATTTCAGCCATGCCCATGGACTGATTCTGCATCCGTTGAAAATCACCAAGCATCTCGTCGGCAGTCACTAATGAATGCTGTGATGTCACTTTCTGCTCCTCTACGCCGACAGCAATGTGATCTACTGCATCTGACATCATCTCAATCTGCTCAGCTGCCTGGGTAATGGCTTCACTCAGGGACTGGGCATTCTGCGAAGTTGTCCGTGTGCTATCCGCAATATCATTCACAATACCACGTAGATTCGTCACCATCGCCCGAAATGCATCGTACAGAACCGTAAGCTCATCAGCGGTACGACGCTGTGGAATCTCCGTAGTCAGGTCGCCCGATGAAACTTGCTGAGCCGCTTTGGCCAGACGTACGATTGGACGGGTTAGCCACCGTGATGCAAAATAACCGAGGATCCCGTTCCAGCAAACCCCCATCACCAGAACGATTGAAATGTATAACCAGCTTGGGATGTCAAATGAGAACCAATCCTGGAGAAAAAATATAAAAAAGCCGCTAGTTCCATATGTAATAATTGAAATCAATACCAGACCTGCGACTGTCTTTGCGCCTAAAGTCCATTTCATCTTCGCACCTCATAGTCCTTTTTTCCTATTTTACCAATACTTTTCCAAAATACATGTGATATTCATCACTGAAAACGCTATTATGAATACCTTCTCAACCTTATAGCGCATAATTTATAAGATGAATGATTCCCCCTTCAACTCCGTGCACAAAACAGTTACATCCGTCCGTATCGAATTTTAATAACAATAAAATCATCTCATGGTGGCTTCAACGTCGGGTAATATATCTAATTTAAATTATTTATCGGAATTTAGGGTCAAATGATTTAGCTTGGCATCCATTTTGCTTAAATGATATACTGAGTGCGCTTTGGCTATGCCAGAGTTGACCTATTTTTGGATGCCACTGGAGGCGAACGAAATGTCCACAAGGACTGAGAAAGACTTTATCGGTGAAAAAGAAATTCCTGACTATGCGTACTACGGAATACAGACGGTACGGGCAGTAGAAAACTTCCCCATTACCGGCGTTCCCGTGCACCGCGAACTAATCACGGCTCTGGCTGCTGTTAAGAAAGCAGCGGCAGTCACGAATATGGAACTCAAAATGCTGCCACGCAAAATCGGCGATGTCATCATCATGGCCGCTGAAGAAATGATGAAGGGCCATCATATTGATCATTTTATTGTAGACTCCATTCAAGGTGGTGCAGGCACCTCCATGAATATGAATATGAACGAAATTCTTGCCAATCGTGGGCTGGAGCTACTGCTGCAGAACAAAGGAGACTACTTCCACTGTAATCCCAACAATCATGTGAATATGTCCCAATCCACGAACGATGTCATTCCTACAGCCCTTCGTATCGCAGCATATCACCTGTCGGAAACCTTGCTGAAAACGATGCAACGACTGCAGGATGCCTTCCGTAAGAAGGAGCAGGAATTCGACGATGTCGTCAAAGTAGGACGTACCCACCTTCAGGATGCGGTGCCCATTCGACTTGGACAAGAATTCGGCGCATATGCACGGGTGCTTGGTCGTGACATGGAACGTCTCGATTTTGCTAATCGCCGTCTGTTGACCATCAACCTTGGTGCTACAGCTGTAGGTACGGGTCTGAATGCCAAGCCCGAATACATCGTTAAGGTTACAGAGCATCTGGCAGATATTACGGGATTGAAGCTGCAAACGGCAGAGGATCTCGTAGATGCGACTCAGAATACAGATGCTTACATGGAACTGTCCGCTGCGCTAAAAGTATGTGCAGTGAATCTCTCCAAAATCTGTAACGACATTCGTATGATGGCTTCAGGTCCGCGTGCAGGCTTCAATGAATTGCGCCTACCACCGCGTCAACCAGGCTCATCCATTATGCCGGGTAAAGTGAATCCTGTTATGGCGGAAGTCATTAACCAGGTATCCTTCCAAGTCATGGGTAATGACCATACCATCTGTATGGCTTGTGAAGCAGGTCAATTCGAACTGAACGTCATGGGTCCTGTCATTGCGTTTAACTTGTTACAATCGTTGAAAATCATGAATAATGGTATCGACGTATTTACCCGCTATGCCGTCGAAGAGATGGAAGCAAACCGGGAGCGTTGTGAAATCATTATGAAGCAGAGCTTCAGTGTCATCACAGCTCTCAATCCACATCTCGGTTATGATGTGGCCGCTTCAATCGTGAAAGAGGCATTGAAGACAGGTGCTTCTCTGCAGGAAATCATTCTGGAGCGTGGTCTGTTGACACCAGAAGAGCTTGAGGAAATTTTGCATCCAGAACAGATGACGACGCCAGGTATTGCTGGCGAGCGTTTCCTGCTTAATATGGAGCAATAATTCGCTTTTTCGCTATAACCGTTATAACGAACCACCATCCAGACACAGCACACATAACAAAACAAAAAAATAACAGCCCCTCTAGACCGATAATACTCGGTTTATGGGGGCTGTTTATCGTTATAATTCAGTTAGAGACAACAGATCACTGTAATAATGTCTGTTGCTTGTTTATCCCCACCGCTTGCGTTCAAGCGAGGATAAGATTTGAAGCTCTTCCCTGTACTTAGCGACCGTTCTACGCGAAAGGATGATGCCTTCCTTTTGCAGCAATGTGGCTAAGGCACTGTCGGAGAACGGGCGATCCGCACGTTCCGTAGCAATCAATGCTTTTAACCTCAACTTTACTGCAGATGCCGACATCTGGTCTCCCTGTGTTGTTGCAATGCCTGAAGTGAAGAAGGCCTTCAATTCCAATACACCATGCGGCGTTTGAACATACTTCCCGTGGACGGCACGACTTACGGTTGACTCATGCATGCCGATCTTGTCAGCAACGGCCGCCATGCTCAGGGGTTTTAATCCAGACGGTCCCTCAGACATAAACCGCTCCTGCTCCTCCAGTACCGCTGCCACCACACGCATTAATGTGCCCCGCCGTAAGTATACACTTCGAATGATCGCCCTAGCTTCTGCTGTACGTGCCAGCCAAGACTCATCCGTAGAAGGATCTCTGAACCAATGAGCGTATTCTTCGTTAATTGATACTCGCGGGATACCTGCTGAGCACAGTCGAATACAAGTCACTCCGTTTCGAACAGCTACAGCCACATCGGGAATGATGTAGTGTGGGGATTCCTTGGAGCCGATAGATCGACAAGGCTTAGGCTTCAAACTCGAAATGTAATCATAAGCCTTCTGCGCTTGTTGAGAAGTGATCGCTAACCGTGCACCTGCTCGGCCTGGATGGAAAGGAACTAACGCTTCCAGCCCTGCTTCCACCATCTGTTCCGCAAAAGGAGCAGCCGCTGGGTCACGCTTCATCTGCAAGAGCAAGCACTCGCATAAACTACGTGCGCCAACACCCGCTGGTTCGAGCGATTGCAGTACATCCAGTCCTGCCATCGCCTCATTCATGGATATGCCGATTAACGAAGTCACTTCGGTGAGATCAACTGTGAGGTAACCATCTTCACTAACACAGCCAGCCAAATAAATAGCAATTGCTCTCCGCTGTGAAGGCAGTGCAAGTACACGAATCTGTGACGCCAGCCACTGTTCAAGCGTAGGTTCAGCCCCTTTGATCCGGAGAAACGGATCGTACAAGGAGCCTCCTCTACCATGATTCTGCCGCGCAGGGAGCCGAGCTACTCGTGCCGTGGTTTCTTCAATCTCTAGAACGGGATTGTCTGCTGCTGCATCCTGAAGATAACGAGCCAAATCCTGGCTGGACAACGTCAATACATGAATGGATTGTTTCATCTCTGGTGTCATGGTCAGCCGTACACGCTGCTCCTGCACCAACTGCATTCCAAGCATCCGTCTCCCTCCTTAGCGGCAGTCTGAGAACTTGTATCGAAGCACGAACATATACATGTTGAGCACACATTGAGTACATATTTTGAGCACATCATAACACAACAATCTAGGGCGTGTGCTCTTAATTAAACTTTAAGGACATCCCTAATCTTAGTTAGCGTATGAAGCTAAAACTTAGCGCGTGTTTAATATTTCTCCGACACCAGCTTCGCTTGGGTAAACAGCAATAGGTAGTCTCTTCCGCCTGCTTTGGAATCTGTACCCGACATATTGAATCCGCCAAAAGGATGCGTACCTACCAACGCGCCAGTACATTTCCGGTTAAAATACAAATTACCTGCAAAAAACTCCTGTCTAGCTTGCTGCAAATGCTCACGATTCCGTGAAATTACCGCACCGGTCAGACCATAATCGGTATTGTTGGCAATCTCCAAAGCATCCTGGAAGTCTTCCGCCTTAATAAAGGCAAGCACAGGACCAAAAATCTCTTCCTGCGCAATACGAGCCTGTGGATCAACATCCGCAATAATGGTTGGTTCGATAAAGTAACCTTCTGCGTTACCTGTTCCACCACCCAGTACCAATCTTCCTTCGCTCTTGCCTATTTCAATGTATTCATTAATTTTGGCATACGCCTTGTCATCAATAACAGGTCCAACCTGGCTACCTACTTCGAGCGGACTTCCCATCGACAACTGCTTTGTGCGCTCAATCACTTTTTGCAATACTTCATCATATACATCCTTATGAATAATGGCACGGGAGCACGCAGAACACTTCTGTCCCGAGAAACCAAATGCCGATGCGGTAATGGATTCTGCTGCAAGCTCCAGATCACTGTCATTGTCCACCACAATGGAGTCTTTACCGCCCATCTCGGCAATTACCCGTTTAATCCACTTCTGACCTGGTGCCGTGCGGGCTGCACGCTCATTAATCCGCAGTCCGACATCCCTGGAGCCTGTGAAGCTAATGAACCGGGTCAATGCATGATCCACCAGATAATCACCGACTTCACTGCCTGGCCCTGGCAAATAATTGACGACTCCGTCCGGCAAACCTGCCTCAGCCAGCAGTTCCATGAATTTAGCCGCAATCACTGGCGTTGTGCTAGCCGGCTTCAATACAACGGTGTTGCCCGCAACAAGCGCTGCCGATGTCATGCCAGCCATAATGGCGAGTGGGAAATTCCATGGTGGAATGACAATCCCTACGCCGAGCGGAATATAGGTTAACTCATTATCCTCACCAGCAATTCGTGTCAGTGGCTGAGGCTGACTCAGCCGCTGCATATCACGAGCGTAAAATTCCATAAAATCAATCGCTTCCGCTGTATCTGCATCCGCTTCTGGCCACGTCTTCCCCGACTCGTATACAAGCCAAGCAGAGAATTCATGCTTCCGGCGACGCATAATCGCTGCTGCTTTGTACAGCAATCGTGCCCGTTCATTCGGGTCGGTATGCTTCCATGAACGGAATGTCTCTGCCGCAGTTTGGATCGCTTGCTCTGCCAGCTCCTGATCGGCTTGATAGATCGTGCCAATGACCTGTTCTTTATTGGCGGGATTCACAGAGGTTAATGTGCGGGAGCTGGTTACCTTTTGCCCGCCTATGATCATAGAATATTGTTGTCCTAACTCCGATTCCACCTGACGAAGTGCTTTCTCAAAAGCCTCTTGGTTGACCGGGTTAGCAAAGGACGTAAAGGGTTCGTTCACAAAAGGGATATTCATAAAAATAATTCCTCCTTCAGGATGTGATATAGATTCGCTGGCTGGGTCTCACCCAAATATATGTAGCAAGATCCGTGCCAACTCCGGTTAAGGTAGGAATATTTTTGTAGTTTTTTGTGAAATTTAGATGGTTTACAGATTTCATTGGTGATGCATACGTCCAACGCTACAGATTGGCATGATTCTTGCTGGATATGTTGGTATCAGAAGCATGATTCATAAGGAGGAAGCAAGATGAGTATTGGAACGGAAATGTACCGCAAAACGCTGCTAACTGTTGCAGGCAACAAAACTGTGGAGAACCTATCTGTAAAATATGGGAAAAAACTCGCCGGGAAATTTATTGCTGGCAATACACTGGAGGAAGCCCTTGAAGAGATTCGCATACTCAACAATAAAGGCATCATGGCAACCCTGGATCATCTCGGAGAAGGGATTACTCGTTTGAGCGAAGCGGCATTGTATCGGGATGAATATCTACGACTGCTCGATGGTATTGCTCGCGAGCAAGCAGATTCAAATGTATCGCTTAAACCCACACAGATGGGGCTTGCCCTTGACCCCGAAGAAGGGTATGAAAATATTCGAGCAGTGGCCGCGCAGGCGAAATTACATGACCTTTTTGTGCGAATTGATATGGAAGATAGTCCGTTTACCCAAGCGACGCTGGATATCGTTCGCCGGCTGCATGGTGAAGGACTGGTGAACACAGGTACCGTGCTGCAAGCGTATTTGCATCGAACCGTAGAAGACACGCGGGATATGATTCGGGAAGGAATTCGACTTCGCCTTGTCAAAGGAGCTTATAAAGAACCCGCTACGGTGGCCTATCAAAATGCTTCGGAAGTCATTGAACAGTTCAAATTGATGATTCGGCATCATCTCGACCAAGGTGTCTATACCGCAGTTGCATCACATGATGATCACATCATCTCATGGACGAAGCAATACGCTAAAGATCGAGGAATCTCGCCAGATGCGTATGAATTTCAGATGCTGTATGGCTTACGTATGAGTGAGCAAGAGCGATTAGCACAAGAGGGATATCGGATTCGTTGTTACGTTCCCTATGGAACAATGTGGTACCCTTACTATACTCGTCGATTGGCGGAGAAACCGGCTAACCTCTGGATGGTTGTCAAAAATATGTTCAGATAATATATGCTCACTTCCATCTCAAGCCAGCCTGTATCTCTCAAGGTTGGCTTGTTTCTTGTGACCCACCAACAATGTCTAAAAATTTAACATCCCCAAATTGAAGTGTACGAATAATTAGACACCTCCCGACAACCTCATGTAAATCCAACCTAAACACATTCATGAATGATCTAAATCCAAAGCGATATGATGTCACATATTATAACTTGTATATAACTTTTGAATTGCGTGAACTACGTCATATCAGTAATTCCACAATTCTCACCATTTTGTAAACGCATACTTTATGTGTTTTATATACTTCACGCTCGAATTCTTCCATACCTATACATTTGATGTCAAAAAATATATACATACAGCATTTGGAAAGCTATAATATGTTTAACATTATGGGTGTCCTATCCATTTGTTATAGAAGGACTACACCTATTTCCTTTTAAATAACGCAATGTTCTAATTGAGGTGATCGCATTGAAACATTTACTTCCCAATCTGATGTCCTTATTACGCACTGAACTTATCATTCAGGGCGAGACCATGATGGAGTACACTCATCGACTAGCTTCACAACCAACTCACCGTGAAACCTCTCAGGAGCCTGTCTTTTTTCGCGATACGTTAGGATATTCATGGATGCCCCAAACGTCCGAATCCGATAAGGCTCCATCCCATAAACGAATACCTGTACCAATCATTTTACCATCAACCGAGCTTGCAACCTGTCTGCCTCTCTTCTATTCCAGTCCATATGTATTAATTCAAGACGAAGCAGAGCAAATTCTCGGTTATATCACCGCGGCCGATCTGCTGCAAGAGATGTATCACGCCCATCGCCTTCTGGAAGCCTACTTCGAAACTACACTGGAAACGGCAGGTACAGCATTAACTTTAATTAATGAAGAGGCCAAAGTAGCTTACTGGACATCCGATGCGGAGCATGTATTTTCCATCCATCGAGAGGAGATCATCGGCCAGCCTGCTGCAGACTTTTTTCCACTCGACCGACTTCAATCACTCAAAACACTCTACACCGGTGAAACCGTATATCGTAAACAGCATCAACCGAGACCTGATCTATTCGCTTTAATCAATGCACGTCCTGTGTATCTGGATGGCCAAATTGTTGGAGCGGTCGCAGCCGAAGTGGATATAACAACTGAAATCCGACTTCATCAGGAATTGCTGCATATGACTTCTAAGGTTCAACATCTGGAAAAAGCTGTCGCAAGGCTGCGTCCGGATGTAGATCCCTTTGCCAAAATCAAAGGCAGCAGCCCAGTCATCAAACAATGTCTGGAGACCATCCGTAAAATTAGTACCACTTCAGCTACTGTGCTCATTCTCGGGAGAGCGGTACAGGTAAAGAGCTATTCGCCAAAGCCATTCATGATCTACGCGAACCACAAACTGCACCTTTTGTCGCCATAAACTGTGGTGCTATTCCTGCCTCTTTGTTCGAAAGTGAATTGTTCGGCTATGAGAAGGGAGCCTTCTCCGGGGCTGATCCGAAGGGCAAAAAGGGAAAAATCGAGCTTGCGGAAGGCGGAACGTTATTTCTTGACGAGATCGGCGAGATGCCCTTGGAGCTACAAGTTAAGCTACTCCGTGTATTGCAGGAGAAGAGCTATTTCGCCGTAGGTGGAACACGCATCAAGCAGGCAAATTGCCGGATCGTTGCAGCAACCAATCAGAATTTAATGGATATGATCGCACGCGGCCAGTTTAGAGAGGATCTCTACTACCGGCTGAATGTCATTAATCTCATCATTCCCCACTGCGTCTACGGAAGGAAGACATCTACGAATTAACACAGACCTTTCTGCAGGAGTTTTCTTTGTTATATAGCCGGCATATCGAACTCGTACCTCCCGCTGTGTTCAAGCTGTTATTCGAATATGACTGGCCGGGTAACGTAAGGGAATTAAGGAATGTCATTGAGCGAATGACCATTCTCACTACGGATGGCGAGGTAAAGGCAGAATATCTACCCGAATCACTACTTGTATCCATGAACCAAGAACAGATCAACACTCAGCAGCAGTTGTCTCTTAATTCATATGCAAGTTCAGGTGTGGTTCACTCAGAGACACAAGTTAGCGGGCTTCATGCTACTGATGAAACTCATTCGGAGACGATGGGATTGTTGGATGATCCTTCTACCTCTTCCTATCAGGATCGGCTTGATGCATTTGAGTCACAGCTGTTACTCCAATATCTACAAGATGCCGGGGGAAACAAACGCACACTCGCTCGTCAGCTCGGCATCTCAAGAGCGACGCTGTATAATCGAATGAAGCGACTTGGCCTATAGACCCTCGGCGCGGTGCGAATGGCATTACTAGACAACATTTCGCTAGTTCAATCCTGAACCATTGAGTTCGATAGAACGAAATGAGTGCCCACACCAAACACGCAGTAACGGTTCAACCACCCTCTACTGCGTGTCTTTTTGCATGTATTCATCCACTTTTTTCATGCATTCATTTCTTCAGCTATCCATCTATTCATTTTTTTAACTACTCATCGATCCATCACTAACACACGCGAATCCTGACTTATAACACCCGCGCTAACCGCTTCAGGGCGGCTCGTAGATGGCGATAAAAGGTCGCTCGACTCATGGAACATACCTGTGCAGCGGCAGTTGGATTGCCAGCATGTGTCCAGTAGGCAGCATACAGCAACATCTGATCCTGCTGACAGATCCCATGTGTCCTTCCCTCAAGCAAATCCAGCACATACATCTGAAACTGGATGCCATTCTCCATACCGTTCATTCGCTCCGCATACAGTTGTAATTCTCCAGGAGAATGCAATAACGACAGCATTTTGCGGACATCTGTTTCCGTCCACGACGTTCGTTCCTTTACCGCCGTTGTATGGGAGGTACCGTTAGCCAAAGTCTCTGTATTCAGCAAAGACATGACCCAATCCCCGAATTTTTCTTTGCGCAGATCCAATTCCAGTACATCAGCTTGCTCATCATACAAGTCACACACACGTGTACGTGTTTTCCTCATCTGAAAACCAATACTTTGCAGAAAAAGCTTCAAATTCGGATTGGTGGCCACAAGCATCACTCTAGAACCATCCCCTAGTAACGATAAACGATCCAACGCCATATAACCGACGAGCTCCTCACGCTTATAACCGGGTACATCATCTCTGGCCGCAACCAAAACCGCATAATGCGTATCTGCCTGATCCGGGTCACACTTCAGTTCCTCTGGCGTAAAACACTCTTGCATTTCATTGGGGAAATATTTAAGTAGAATCTCACTGCTCTCCCGGTGTACAAAAACAGTAATGAACATCGCAGTGGGCTCACCGCTCTTATCCCGCATGACCACAATGCCTTCTGGGTATCGGCGTGCCAATTCGTCCAGAAAATCACGATATAGCGGTGCTTGCCACGGTTCTACGCTATATTGGCACCATTGCCACAACAACTGCTGGAGTGCCGGCATATCCTCCATCCTCATCGCCTCCATTGGCGAGAACAGGGAGTCAGCAGAAACATCTGCGTATTTTCGGTGCTGCAGCATAGACTCTTGGCATAATAACAGCATTTTTCTCGTGATTTGATAGCGCTCATGCGGCTCTGCTTTTTCATGCAACGGTTTCAGAATACCTGCAATGCGGACACGCATAGCTTGCAGTCGTTGTGGTTCTCGTTGACGAAAATCCCGTAACAGATGCAGTCGAGCTAGATCATGTAAGACCACACCACTCTGATCAGAACGAATAAACGACATGCGTTTCAGAACCTGGTATTCCTGTAGCGTCACTTCTGTTTGCAGTACAGAGGATAACAATTCTTGATTCGCAGTCTCCAGCAAGGTTAATACCTCTACCATTGGTTGCAAACTAGGCAATGTCAATTCATGTAGCAGACGGGCACTGACCATATGTGATAGTTCAGCCCATTCCGTCAGTTGTATATTGCAATGTTGATCCGCTGCTTCCACCGCCAGTGCAAGACCAAGTGGATGACCATCCGTCATACGAGCGATCTTGCCTGCCATATGGCGGTTCAACGTGCCCACACCTGCAATGTAATTCGTAACCTCTTCATCTGTGAAATGCTGCAGCGGCATCTGAACCAAATATTGTTGTAAACGAGGATGTATCCGCCAAGCTGAAGCAGGCTCTGGTCTTGATGCCAAAATAATAAGTACACCGTTAGCCGGGATTTTGTTAACAAACACCTCAAGGAACCAGCTTTCCAGCAAAACCAGCTCCTCATAATTATCCACCGCAATAACGTATCGATTCCGAGCAGAGGCAGCGCGCAAATGAGTTAATGGCGGATGATTCTCTCCACTCTCCATCATCTCCAGTCCTACAGCAGAAGATAGATAATCCAGGAAAACCGAAGGGGTCGAGCCACAGAATCGACCATCCATCCAGATCGCGGTTGCCCCCTGATTACGAGATACAGCCATCATCTCCGAGAGCAAGGAGGATTTGCCAATGCCCCCCATTCCTGTTATCGAAAAGATAGTAAGGGGCGCTACCGAATCTGCAAACCAATGATTCAACATATTCAATTCTCGAATTCGTCCAACAAATCGTTTGCCCTGACCGAAATAACTATCGTATCGTGATTCACCACTGTTTCCCATCTATATCCTCCGTACTAGTACTAGTACTTTCAATATACTTTATTTTTCAATCAAATTGAGACTATATTGAGACGCATAATCAAGTATAAAATGATAAAATCTCGATAAAAGCCAAATTATAGAAGAGACTTCGTAACAGACATGTAAACGTTTAACAACGTATTGATGAATGCATTCCACTGATCAACTGATTTCGAATTTCATGCTTCCCTTTCATCATCTATACTTCTCGAAATTCATGGAAAGGCGGATTTGTGTGAGAAAAAATCTCGATATCTATAATCTGAGCGAGCAAATCGGAATCAATCCAGAGCGATTAAACGAATGGATTCGCCAAATGAGGACTTTTTCCTCCAAGACAGAGGCTTTGGAAGCCAAACGCGCTTCATCCCCCTATCGTTTAGTGGCGCCCCCCTTCCTATCCCTTGCTTCTATCACCAATCAACCGAAATTAAAGCGCGGACGTCGTATGATACTTAACAAGCCCTTTCTGACTACAGAAATGCAACACACATATCGCATCAGCAAAAAATGCTAAACCATCGCTTGGAATCAAACGAATGAACACTCCCTAAGCTTATATCTTAGGTTCTAGCGATGGTGAAGCTGTTCATCCTCTATCATTGCATGGGCGAGAAGCGCCATCTCCAGACAGATTCTTCTCCCTTGATCCATAAAATCCGAACCGAGTAGCTCCTCTAACTTCTCCAGCCTGTTGTACAATGTCTGTCGATGAATAAATAATCGGGCAGCAGCATCCCGCTTAGAACCAAAACTACGAAGGTACGCATCAAGCGTTACGACAAGCCGGAGATGATATGCCCGATCATGCTCAATCAGCACGCCTAGGTGATCATTGACGAATGGTTGCAGGAAGGATTGAGGCAAAGCTTTTAACATTTGATATATACCCATACGTTCGTAGAAATGAACATGTTCCATCTGATCCACCGTTCGCGATATTTCAATGACCTGATAGGCTTCTTGGAGACTACCATGCATTTCGGTCAAGCGGCTTCTTAACTTGCCAAAACCGACATGGATTGCGACTTGCTTCAGATTACGACTCGCAAATTGTTTAACATCCTCAACAATGCCTTCAAGCGCTCGAAACAGCTGGTCACGCGTGGACACGTTATTCTCTTCCTTGGCACAGCACAAGTATACCTGATTATTCTTAAGCATAATTAAACTCGTTAAATTATTCTTTTTGAGCAGAGAGCGAAGAAGTACGAGGATATCCTGATGGTTTGCTTCCATTCGTTCCCGACCTGTTCCCTTCCTTTGATGCTCAATCTCCATTACTCCTCCCGCGAACCAATACTGTCCCTTCACCAGCAGACGTAACCCCATCCGAGTCTGAGCCTGTTCCTCTTGATGAATGTTTCCATTCATCAAATCCTGGATCAGCTCATTTTGGTTCCGCACCATCTTCTCCTCCAAGAACTGGGAACGCAAGGTGAGCGTTGCTGCAGCTTTGGCTGTGTAATCCAGCAACAGCTTGAGATACTCCACGGGTGCCGTTGGATGGACAAGCATACCTACTGCAGAGAACACTTGACCGAAACAGACAACCGGATGGCAGAGCAGCACATTGTCCTCATCCAGATGGAACCATAATTCGGGTTCAGAATCATTCAGATCCAGATGCTCCACCTCCTGCTCATACCACGTATAGATGGCCTGTTCAGACTCAGGTGGCAGATCCGGAACGAAGCTCCCAGGCTCCATTGAGGAAATATATACAACCGGTTTAGTCGCATAGTTATGCAATAGGCTCATGACTGTGGACATATCCGTACTTTGCAGTGTTAGCTGCTGAAGCTTCCGAGAGTACGATTCCAAACTTTTGAGTAATTGGTGTTGGTGGTTAATGAGTAGTGAATGGATGTCTTGAGTAATCTCGACGAAACGAACTGGCTGTTCAAATACAATCAACGGAAACTGATGTCGGTCAGCCAGTTCAATTAATTGTTCAGGAATGCTGTAGATAGATGTACCAAATTCCACGCATAGCCCTGCCGCCTCACTCCGAATCAACTGCAACAGGTATTCCTCACGACCTTCTGCCGATTGAAGCCATAGTCCAGTGGATAAAATAAGATCATGAGGGCTTACAAATGGAGAAACATTGGTAATCTCCAGCACATGAACCCATCCAACCTGCCGAGACAATCCCTCTTGACCTGCCGCAAGCCTTGCTCTGTCAAAAACAGGACGATCCAACATTTCCTTTATCGTAAACACACGATCATTTCTCAATATCGGCTCTCCTATATGTCATTTTTTCTTACATTATAATCGAAAGACAAATGTCCTGAATAGACTTTCTCGACATTATGTTGATGTTTTCTTGAAAAACATAGACATTAAGCAAGGTGCAAAACGACGACCCAAGTCATAAACTTGTAGTATAAGCTAACAACCAATAAATGGACGAGGTGCATGGTGATGAGAATCGGAATTCCCAAAGAAATCAAAAACAATGAAAACC
Organism: Paenibacillus sp. DCT19; assembly: GCF_003268635.1. Taxonomy (NCBI): domain Bacteria; kingdom Bacillati; phylum Bacillota; class Bacilli; order Caryophanales; family Paenibacillaceae; genus Paenibacillus; species Paenibacillus sp. DCT19. Next base: position 1,334,163 of record NZ_CP029639.1, on the reverse strand, counting down.
GTGTTGCAATAACCCCTGCTGGAACCGCTGATTTCGTCAGAGCCGGTCACCAAGTGATGATTGAACAGGGTGCTGGACTTGGAAGTGGCTTCACAGACCAAGAATATGTTGTGGCTGGTGGAGAAATACGAGAGCAAGCCGCATCGATCTGGGCAGAATCCGATATGATTATGAAGGTGAAGGAGCCTCTTCCAAGCGAGTACGACTACTTCAGACCTGGGCTCATCCTCTTCACCTACCTTCATCTTGCGGCAGAGCCTGCTCTGGCCAAAGCTCTAATTGAACGTCAGGTGACCGCTATTGCATATGAAACGCTGGAAGTAAACGGATCACTCCCCCTGCTTACACCGATGAGTGAAGTAGCCGGGCGTATGTCGGCCCAGATCGGAGCCCAGCTTCTAGAAAAAACCGAGGGCGGCAAAGGCATTCTGTTATCCGGTGTACCTGGCGTTAGTCGCGGTAAAGTGGTCATTATAGGCGGAGGAACGGTTGGAACCAATGCCGCCAAAATTGCCATCGGACTTGGAGCTGACGTGACTATCCTAGACTTGAACTTGAATCGACTGCGCCAGTTGGATGATATCTTCGGCAACCAGATCCATACGCTGGTATCGAGTCCATCCAACATCGCAGCAGCGGTAGCATCAGCTGATCTGCTCATCTGTGCGGTGCTGATCCCTGGTGCCAAAGCACCTACCTTGGTCAGCGAGCAGATGGTTACGACGATGTCACCGGGCTCGGTCATTGTAGATGTCGCGATTGATCAGGGCGGAATTGTCGAGACCATTGATCATATTACAACCCATGATAATCCAACCTATGTAAAGCATGGAGTCGTGCATTACGCGGTCGCCAACATGCCTGGTGCAGTGCCGCGTACATCGACGGTGGCCCTCACTAACGCCACCATGCCTTATGCACTGCAACTCGCAAGCCACGGTGCAGCCGCAGCGATTCGCGGTAGTTCGTCCATTCGCAGCGCGGTTAATGCGCTGAATGGACATATCACGTATGAGGCTGTTGCCCGGGATCTCGGGCATGCCTATGTCCCTGCAGGACAGGCGCTGGAGAATGCAGCCACTGTCCAGTAAGACATGACAGCTCACGGAGGGAATCCGTGGCGGTTAGATGATCTTCACCATTACCGTTCCCCAGGCGCCCTCATTCAGCCTGGGGAACGTAATAGAAGCGCCAGTCTGGGTAGGATTGACCAGTCTGGCGCTTCTAGTTTTATTTTTGCAATATTCCACGCATACATGTCTTAGGTTCGTTCCTCCGCTTAAACAGCACGCTCACTGCACACCTCTCGGAAATTGCAATCCCGGCAGGCACGATGCGAAGGCATCGGTGTAAAATACGAGACGTCCTTCGGACGATTATAGTATTCATCCGCGACACAAGATCGCATCTCTTCAATATAACGACCAACGTTCTCTTCCACTTTTGCTATATCCTCTTCTGTTGCCGTGTACTGCTTGTGTGTCCCGGTCAAAAGGTATTCCACTCTTAGCTCAATCTGCTCTAATGGAACTTGGTAATGCTCCTTGACATAGGATGCGTACAACATCAGCTGATCGGAGAAATCATCCTCTTTGCCTGTCTTCCAATCTACAATGACAATGTTGCCATTACGACGGCGGTACAGCAAGTCCATCTTCACATATACGCGGGTGTCGTGCAGCAACATCGTATCCCATTTCTCTATTTCCAGAATCGTTGTACTTGCACGTGACAAGTCCTCCCACGTCAGCGTCTGATAGAGATTACTAACACAAGCAGAGACACGTTCCTTAATTGTAGCAATTCGGTCGTCCAACGTATCGTCACCATAATACATTTCGGATAACATCACACGATTCTTCGGATCTTGTCGCCACTGATCTTGATCCATGGATTCCACATAGGCCTGATTGAGCAACTTGCGCATCATCTGTTCCAGAAAATGTTCACGCGGTTTATCCTTGCCTTCCTCTCTGCTGCGTACAGCAGACTCACACATCCGGTGGGCTAGATCACCAAATACCAAATATAGATTGCTTAACTGCTTCAAGCGGTATAACCGCACCTGCATCTCGTCCGCTGTTTCCGTCTTCCAGCCGTTATGCGCTCCGTAATAATGATAATAATATTTGCGCAGGCACTCATCGAACATGCTTGCCCGCGACTGCGAGTAAGACCACTGAGGGTATTGTGCCATAAGTTATTCTGCCTTTCTGTATAACAGGATTGTGTACATTGTGTAGATAGTGTGCGATTTGTACAAGACCCCTTTATTTGATTGTTCAAAAAGTCCACTTTTGATTATGAGCAAACTTGGGAATAGATACGATAAATGATTTCATTTCATCATACCCGTGTCTGAAAATCCGAAGGCCCCCTATTTTGCCGATTTTTGTTCTAAGCCATGAAGTTTCCCGCAGGCGTGCCAGAGTCAAGGGAAAGTGACGTAGCAGGGGCCGAACGCAGGTATAAGACTTACTCTTCAGCGAGTTTTCAGACATGTCCTAACGAACTCAGGCGAGCTTATCACCTGTATTTGAGCCATATTGAAATTGTAACGAAGCTCAGCATCCTTATTTCACGAAAAAGCTGGATAAAGTGTCCTGATTTACTCCTTCTGATTACAATAAGGTGTCCTGAGTTCGCTAAATACCAGGTAAGTGCCATATCTGCGAAATAGCGTGTCTCATGTTCGTAAGATATAGGTTCGAGCTCATTTCATGCTACTCGTGCCGCAGCAGAGCTAAAATGGTGAGCATAACGAAACCTAAACGTTAAACTCGCTAGCATTCTAATCCTACAACATTTAATCTGCTGCCGCACTAGTTACATCATTTCCGTTTTAGCGCGTCTTTCCGTTTTTTTCTTATACCCGCAACCGTTTCCGATGATATCCGTATCGTTTATATAATATCATCATGCTGAGCACAAGATGAGATGTATTCATTTGAATGAGGATTAGAGGTATATCCTTAAAGGAGGCACCACCCATGAATCGACCGGATTGGTTCCAGGCAGAAGAAGCGTTACAACAGATCCAAGTCATCGGAAGCGACCGGAATGAGCTTGTAGACATCATTGGCCAAGTGCACGGCTTGCACTGCATCGGTACAGGTACAGATGCCGCCGTATTTACGTATGAGGGACTGCCACAATACGCCTTCAAAATGTACTCGGATCATGCCCTGGACAAGTTACAAAACGAAAAAGAAGTATATGAGCAGCTCAAAGGTTTACCTTATTTCCCCACCTATTACGGCAGCGGCAGGAATATTCTCGTTATTAGTTACGAGCCTGGGGACACACTGCTGGAATGTCTGGAGAAGGGAATCCCCGTCCCGAGCAAGTGATGCTCGATGTGGATGCAGCTCGCGAGGCTGTCCGCAGTCGTGGGCTAAATCCGCGGGACATTCATTTGAAAAATGTGTTGCTCCAGAATGGACGTGGCAAAGTTCTGGACGTATCTGAATACATTCAGGACGGTAACGATCATCGCTGGGAACACCTTGTCTGGGCATATCACAATATCTATCCAAGGATTAAGGGAACGCCACTGTCTCCACGCATGCTGCAAACGATCAAATGGGGATACAACCAATTGGATCAAGCCAACATCAAGCTGGACGACCTCTCCAGAAAAGCCAACCGGCTGTTCTCCCGATTTATGAAGTAGTCTTATTACACGATTCCAACGGGCATTCGCAGATTGGTGCGAGCGTCCGTTTTTTTCTTTCTTTTCACAGGCTAGAGTAATGAATACCCATCACTATTCCTCAGTTACACCTCAATACCTCAATTCATCCTTTAATCAACTCTAGAGCACCTAACGTTCTTTCTCTAACCGCCCTTGTGACGGGGTCATTCCCTTATGTTTTTTATATAATTTAGTAAAATAATTGGCGTTCTCGCAGCCCACTCTAGCGGCAATCTCCGTAATCGTTAGACTGCTCTCACGCAGCAGCCGCTCCGCTTCTGTCATTTTGCATCCATTTACATATTCCACGAATGTACGGCCGGTTAGTTTTTTGAACATTTTGCAGAAATGATATGCATTCAGCCCAACTTGGCTCGCCGCTTCAGTCACTGAGATTTTGGATGTCGGTGTTGCCTCAACCTGTTCAATCAATTGCTTGAATCGTTCTCGATTGGGAAAATAGGACCTCGTGCTCCGCTCTGATCGTTGCTGTGGCAGAAATGTACGGGCAAGCATCGTGAATAGAGCATGCAACTTAGATTTCACCACAAGCTGATAAGCCGGAGGCCGTAAGGACATCTCTTCAATCGCTTCATGCATCAATGCATAATACGTGAGACAGATATCGTCTTGGTCAGCAGGTTTTACCGGGAACCTCACTCTCCCTCTAGATAGGGAGCAACGTACTCGATATGAACTTGATCATGCATAAAATCATGAAATAAGGCTGGATTCACCACAACCGAGTCGTATTCCACATCCCCTTCTTGAGCGGCATATCCAACATGTAGCGCCCCACCTGGAATGACAATGAGCTCGCCTGCTTCCGCAGCGTAAGGTTTACTATCGATATGAAAAAGGACACTGCCCTTTCGCATCATAATAAGTTCAAAGTGCTTATGCCAATGCAAATATAAAATACATTCGCCAGCTTTCATTTGCCTGAAACGATTTTCAAACAGTTGAAATGGATGTGACTTATGGTCAATTCTTGTATTTTCGTGAAGCGCTTTCAGGTCTAACATCGCCAATGGCTCCTTCCCCACAAGATCGGACTAATATTGCACAAGATTGTATAGAGCTATCTGGCAGATGCCCGGATATAATGAGTGTGTCATGAAGTTACTATAAGCCAATATTGGAGTGAATTACAACGATGAATAATCCATTGCGTATAGGTACCCTGGTAGGTGGAGGAGACGCTGTTCGCGTCATCCCACAGATTATGCAGCACGGCTTCGAATCATTCAATCTGACCTTCTGGCAGACGACAGGAGACTTGGATTTAACGGAAACAGCCAAACGTGTTCGCGAGATTGTAGACGAAAATAATGTTGTCATTTCCGCGCTTAGCGTATTCGGTAATCCACTTACCGGGGCTGGCAATAACGCAGATACACTGGCTAGCTGGGAGCGAGCTATCGATCATGCCCATCTGTTCGGCGCAGATATCGTCTCGGGATTCACAGGACGACTGACTGATCAACCTATCGATCAATCGATTCCTAAATTCAAAGAGGTGTTTGGAGAGTTAACACGCCGAGCGGCAGAACGCGGTGTACGCATCGCATTTGAGAACTGTGATATGGGTGGAAACTGGCAGACTGGCGATTGGAATATTGCCCACAATCCAACCGCATGGGAAATGATGTTCAACGCTGTACCAGAGGACAATATCGGACTAGAATGGGAGCCATGCCACCAGATGGTCAGCCTGATTGATCCAATTCCTCAACTGCGTAAATGGGCACCTAAAGTGTTCCATGTGCATGGTAAAGACGCCACCATCGCTTGGGATATTGTGAAGGAGCATGGCGTGCATGGGCCGCATGAATTTGTATGGCATCGCACACCGGGCTTCGGGATAGCAATTGGTCGGATATTATCACCATTCTGCGGCAGCATGGATACCAGGGCACGATTGATATTGAAGGCTGGCATGATCCGGTCTACAAGGACGAATTAGAGATGACAGGACAGGTGCATGCCCTTCGTTATCTGAAGCAATGTCGTGGCGGGGATTTTGTACCGAATCCAGTCTAGGCAGCAGGAGTGTTGTGTCTGACGTGTCTGAGAAGATAGCCGATGCACAGATCAAACATCAATGAAGCACATGAGAAGCAAGAGGAGATGATAAGGTGACTCAACACCATCGGGTCGTTATCGCCGGCTGTGGTGCCATGTCCAACACTTGGGTGGATTACGCACTGGCTAGACCGAACACAGAGATTGTAGGGCTTGTCGATCTATACGAGCCTGTGGCAGCAGCACTTGCGGCTAGACATGGTCTCACCTGTCCAACGTTCACCGATATTCGTGATGCCATCCGGGCGACCGATGCAACGATTGTATTCGATGTAACGATTCCAGCTAGCCACTACGGTATATCTATGGCTGCGTTACAAGAGGGCTGCCATGTGTTTGGCGAGAAACCACTGGCTGAATCATTCGCTGAATGTGAAGACATCGTGCAAACTTCACGAAGCACGGGGCGTATTCAAGCCGTCATGCAGAATCGCCGCTTCGATCCACGTATTCGTGCCTATCGGCAACTGATAGAAGATGGGCATATTGGTAAAGTTGGGTATGCAGGAGCTGATTTCTTCCTCGGTCCTCACTTCGGTGGATTTCGTGACGTAATGGATAGTCCGCTGTTACTGGATATGTCCATACATACCTTCGATCAAGCTAGATTAATTATGGGGGCGAACCCCGTATCCGTTTATTGTCATGAGTTCAATCCTCCTGGCTCCTGGTATACAGGCAATGCGATGGCAATCTGTATATTTGAAATGTCGGATGGTTCGATATTCAACTATCGCGGTTCTTGGTGCGCTGAAGGTTCACCTACTTCATGGGAAGCGTCGTGGCGTGTTACTGGGGAGAAAGGCACTGCCATCTGGGATGGTCATGACGCAATCTATGCGGAGGTCGTTGCGGCGGAACAGCGGGAGGCTGATGGCAAACTATCGTTCTTGCAGCCCCATGAACGAATCGAAGGAACGTTGCCTGTGATGGAGAAAACCGGGCATCATGGCTGTCTTGAGGATATGTTCTCTGCGCTAGAGGCTGGCCGCCTTCCCGAAACAAACTGTAGCGATAATCAGTACAGTATGGCAATGGTGCTTGCATCTCTCGAAAGTGCCCGCACAGGTCAGAAAGTGCTGATTGGGGATCATCTGAAGTTAGTGTAGTGATTGTTCGTAGGCTAAACCTATGGAATCTCACGCTAGATGGACGCGAATAGCTTGTGTCAGGTTCATTACATTATAATAATGCTAAAGGGGATGTCCCTCGTCATATTCATGACTTGTGGGACATCCCCTGTGTGTATTTATAGAGATAGCTCTAATCCATATAAATTGAACTAAAGAATAGTTTACACTTGGCACTTCGATGACAGAATAACTTCCCGATCGCTTCGCTTCTCCTCTTGAAAATCAACAAGAGATTTTCATTCAAATTTCTCATAAATTTGAGATGTTCCAGAACACGAGAACATTGAGTTCTACAGACCCCTCCTCATTGCTGCCAAGGCAAACTTCTGTAAGACGGTAAATCCACTGCCCAATCAACATCGTCAAAGTCTTGTTTGTAAATTGTTCGTTTTAGTGTGAATTTTGAACCCTTGCTTCGATCATAATCCCGAACCATAAACTTCCAATCGTCCGTTATGCTCTGTCCCTTTTCATTTACTCTAATCTCAGTTCCTACACCTTCAATTATATGCTCATTCCCTACATCATCCACGATCAACCAATCTTCCCGAGTATGTTTGCCCGTTTGAATAGAGCTTGCTTTAAGCACAAGTTCATTTTCTTCCGTGTCCTTGTTGTCCTTCTCCAGAACATATGCCTCTTCGACAGGATCAAAGCTATAGCCATGAATAGTGTACTCAGCACCTTCTTGCTTAATTTTGACAGGCTTTCTGTAGAGCTGATTCAAATCAATCTCCATTAATGTCTCTTGTTTCACAGGTATCGTGTAGCCATCCAGCACAAAGCGAATATGCTTCGCATCCAGCGTTACATATGCAGGATCCCACACCTCGGATAATTGGATATGCCCCTCTGTACCACTTAGCTGGCTGAGGTCTTTCACTTGGAATTTAGCTTGCCGCGCACCTGACCTACTGCCGTTAAAAATACGATATTCCTTCGTATCAGGAATCTCCAGATGATACAAAATTTCCAGCTCCTCGTCCCATCCTGCCTCGACTTTAGCTTGCAACTCGTCACTCAGGCTCACATCGAGATCCAGACGAATTCCATTTGGCGTTCGGATCATTTGAGTTAATCCGATCTGTAAACCTTCTGGCGTTGTATACGTGTCCTTCAGTGGTGTTTGGATAGATAACGCTTTGGCCTTGGTCATATCCAAATTAAATTGAAAGCTCCAGTCGATCGTTTTCTTTTCAGATGGCTTATTCACCCCAATAGTGTATTCTTCTGCAGTTAAATGCCCCAGTTCCCTCGTACAACCACTTGATCGGGGATGTCATCATTCAGTTGAAATACCCATCTCTGAAAACCGGCTCGGTAAAGGTTGGTTTCTTTTACAATTGTGGCGACTTGATGCCCATTTTCATCTGTAATATGAATATTGCCTGAGTATGGGGTAACAAGGTATGCATTTGTCCCGTCCGGGGCTATTTGTTCTATCGTCATCACAATCTGCGAACGATCCACCAGCATATGATGGATCTTGAGCGTGTAGCCCTCATTCTCAATCTCAATCTGCGGATTAACGTATAGACCTAGTGGCTGTAGACGCTTGTAATCATCAGTTAGATTGAAATACCTCAAGCTTTCTGGAACAGGGATATTCGGAAGTGGCGGATTCACTGCGCTCACGCCTGGCTTTGTAGGCACCACGTTCTGTTCCCAAGCGAACCATGCTCCCCAAGCAGAAGAATTACAGCGGCAGCCATCCCGGTTCGACGGAACCATATCTTTTTGCTGGCTTTCGTCGGCTGTAGCTCATCTTCTCCGCTCACCATGGATACATCTTCCAGCTTCTGCATCACTTCCAGCGTAAAATCAGCGTCTGGTTCTTCCCGGAACAAATGCTGCTCCAGCAACCGTTCTTCCTCATTTAGAATAGGCTTCATATGTCGCTAACCCTCCTCTACGTTCCAGCTTTTTCTTAAGTGATTTTTTGCCTCGGTGGAGGGCATTACGCACTTGCCCTGGGCTCATGCCAGTAATCTCTGCGATTTCTTCATAGCTCAGCTCATTTGTATATTTCAACAATAGGACAAGCCGATATGCCTCAGGTAGCTCGTCCATTTGACGATATATCTCACGCTGCATCTCCTTGTGCAGCACTTGTTGTTCTGGTGTATTGTCATGACTGCGCTCTAGACCGTTGTCTACAGCCGTCATCACCGGTTTCTTTTCCCGTAGAAAATCCCGCATTCGATTCACTGCGATGGTGTACACCCACGAAGAGAAGCTACTCCCCGCTCGCCTTGTTGGCAAATATCGATAGATGCGAATAAACGTATCCTGAGCTAGATCTTGTGCATCCTGATGACTTGCACCCATTCCGCGCATAATGCCGAAGACTTTATTTTTATATCGATCCACAAGGACGGCAAACAGTTGTTTCTCTCCCCCAATAATGCGTTCAATGAGTTCCTCCTCCTGTAGCTGCTGTGCCATGTAATCCCCCTTCTCTACAGCTTCCATGCATGGTTCTGTACTATATAGACGGTGTGACTTCCCGAAACTTCTCACTTCATCCAAAAAAAAGAATTCGCTCGTTCCGGTAGAAGCCGGATAAGCGAATCCTGCATAAGGTGTATTTACTTCTTCTCCGATATAAAATCACTGAGCTGCGCGTAGATTCCCACAATCTCATCCATCGACATCCGTACCAGACCACTGGACGAAGGAGCTACAAATTCATGAATCTCCGGAACAACTGGATCATCTTGGAATCCCCACTCTACTTTGGTGCGTTTGCTATATTGGGTATATACCCCTTTGCCGACGAAACAAGCGATGTCTGGGCGGTATTGCTCTAATTTTTGCTTTAGAATCTCCCGTCCCTCGGCATACTCTTCACGTGTAATATCTTCTACACCTCTTGTTGGTCGCGCGACAATATTCGTAAATCCATATCCTAACTTCAGTAGCTCCCCATCCTCTTCAGTTTGGTATAAACGCGGCGTCAAACCGGAACGTTCGAGGATACGCCAGAAGCGATTGCCTTTGTATGCATAATGATGGCCTGTCTCGCCGGACGTGATACTTGGATTAAATCCGATAAACAGAATGGATAAACCTGGTTCTAAATGATCTGGAATCATAGGACGTACACGCTCCTTTTAGTGCTATAATGATTGAAGGTTTTTCGAAATAGGCTGAAATTTTCATGAAAAAGGAAGTTGAACAGATGATTGCAGACATCATACTTGAAGTCGTCCTGCCCGTCTTTCTCTTAATTGCCGTCGGGTCTTGGATGCAAAAGGTGTTCAAGCTAGACTTGTACACCCTCGCCAAAATTAATTTCTATTGTATTACCCCGGCCGCTGTCTTTATGAGCATGTATCATTCGGATATGTCGGGTGAATTACTCGGTACGGTCACGCTATTCTATGCGATTTATGTCGTTATCCTCTATATTATCGGTTCTGTTACGGCACGTACGCTTCGGATGAGCAAAGGTATGAAGGCTGCTTTTAATAACAGTATCATGCTCGACAATGCAGGCAATTACGGATTACCGATTAATGCGCTTGTGTTCCGTGGCGACCCACTTGCCTCATCGATTCAAGCGCTCGTTATGTCGTTGCAGGCTTTGCTGACCTTTACTTATGGGGTACTCTCCATTCAAGGCGCCAAGCTTAAGGGGAATTACCGCGCTGTGATTATTGGTTTTCTAAAAATGCCTGTGCCTTACGCGCTATTGCTCGGTATCTTGCTTCATATGTGGAATGTGCCGCTACCAACCTTCTTATCTATGCCGCTAACCTATGCGCAGCAAAGTATGGTCGCTGTTGCTTTGTTGACACTGGGTGCTCAAATTGTGAAATATCCGATTCGGTTATATCGCCTTGATGTGTATATTAGCACATTTCTACGGTTGCTGATTGGCCCAGCCATTGGGATCTCCATCGTATTGCTATTAGGTATGCAAGGTATTGCCGCGCAGGCACTTATCATTGCTTCTGGTATGCCGACCGGGGTGAATGCATCAATTCTAGCCGAGGAGTATGACAATGAGCCTGATTTCGCTGCTCAAACGGTACTCATCTCAACCTTGCTCAACATTATTACCATTACTGCTCTCATCTCTTATGCCAAAACATTCTGAAGCGAGAAGCTATATAAAATTGAACTAACGAATATTAAGTAGTAGTCATATTAAACTTCTAAGTCCCCAACCTCTTTAAGATGGTTGGGGACTTTTTTCATTCTTCACCTTCATTCGTCCCGGTTGCAGGAATAAAGTCTTAGCACGACTCCTCATTTAGCCTGACCATAGAACTGTTTTGCGCGTCAAATGCCTCTTATCCGTTGCGAAAGCACGTTTTGACCATTAAAATTATTGGGTAATTATCCCTTAGAGTTGAGCTGTTTTCATATATACATATGTAGAATTTCTTCATTATTTTTTTCGCGAGGTGAATGTCGTGACAAGAATTGTTGTCCCTCCTGAGAAGCTTCAGGATATCTCCAACCAATTTGCGCAAGCTTCGGAACAAAGCAGAAATATGATTAGCAACCTGAGCAGACATATTAGTTCATTACAGAGTCAATGGTCCGGAATTACGCAGGAGCGTTTCTTTCAGAATTTTCAAGTGGCACATCGGCAAATGGCGAACTTCTCCACTTCGGTATCTTCCATCGGCACAGAGCTGAATACAATTGCCACTCGTTTCGCCCAAGCGGATCAGTCCCAAGGAGCAGGTGTGCAGGCAAATGGTGGTCAATCTCCCTCTGGCAAAGATGTTAAAACAACGTTATCGGACCTGTATGATCAAGGAAGTAAATCTTGGGATAAGATCAGTGGGATCCACGGTAACGTGGGACTGTTTGGTACGGCTATGTATTCTGCCATGGCTACATCCATGGTGCTTTCCAAATCGGTTAATTTTAAGGTAGATCCTCGCAACCCTACTCGTGCTAAAGTGCATAATGCTCCATGGGTTAAGGGTAAGGGTAATTCCTTCTTAAGTAACATGGCACGTAAACTAGATAAGCAATTCCGCAACCCGGGTCTGGTCATGAAAGGACTGAAGGGTTTTGATAAATTGGCAGGCAAGCTAAAGGTTGGCGATATCGGGCTCGGTTTCAGTAAAGCCAACAGCTTTGGTCAATGGACCCGAAATGTTATCGCTGGCGTAACTAAAGGCCAATATGGCATGAAAACCTCTCAAATTCCTAAAATGATCAGCAAAAAGCTGTTCCCTATTAACGTTGGACTGAATGTGTGGGATGAAGGCGTCAAAACGGTTTCCAAGTTTAAGGATGGTACTCTAACCAAAACAGATCTTGCGGTGTCCGCATCAAATGTTGTAATTAAGTCTGCCTCTGCGGGAGCTGGCGCAATCGTCGGTGGAACCTTATTATCATTTGCAGGACCAGCAGGAACAGCAGTTGGAGCTTACGTAGGCGGAGCTATTGGTAGTTACGCCGGTAAACATATCGCCTCAGCGGCGGAAAAAGGAATTCGGTGGGTTAGTAAACTCTTCAAATAATCTTTAGGGGGTATCCATGCAGTACGTTACATACCAACGTAAATTTGCTATACGTCATGCATTAATTTCTGCTCTATTTATTATTGCTGGATTTGTCTTGATTGGTGACGTGATCTTTGGGGAGAACAGTCCTCTACAAACCTTTTATTTTAGTAGTGCCGCCTTCTTAAGCTTTTGGTTTATTGGACGGCTATTCGTGTGGAACATCATTAGAGCATTTGGCTCCAATGTATTGTTTGGCTTTGACGAGTCTGGTATTAAGACCGAATCTGGAGAACACCTCCCTTGGAAGGAGATTCAAACGATTCAATTGGTTGCGCCGGGAATCAACAAATGGATTCAACCTACCCCATCCTACTATGACTTGAAAATGCACAGCGGACAGCGTCATAAAATCTATACGTACAGTCTACTGAAACATCAGGAGAACGACATTCTTAAAATGCTTCGCAAAACCTGGAATGAACGTAAATCGAAATAGAAAAATTAATAAACACGAGATGGTTTGGGTTTATGGTTCTGCTGAATTTACAACTTGATAAAGGGGAGTGAGTGATCAGCAATCCATGGAATCTATCAAATTCAGTCGTTCAGTAGTCCTAGGAAGGGTTATCGGCACTATAATCATCATGATTTTAGGAAGCATTATGATTTGGGATCTTAAAAATATACCGTTTGGTTGGTTTCGCCCTATCTTCTACGTTTTTATATTTGCCTCATCCATTTGGTATGTTTTTCCCGCTTTTTATAAACTGACCTTTTTTCTCTTTTCGAGTACAACTCTTATCTCGTTCGATCAGTATTGCGTGACAGCTAAAAATGGTAGATCTATTCCCTGGTCTGACATCAAGCGAATTGAAGTTATTGGAGATAAAATTAACAATTTAGCGCAACCCGTGCCTAGGTTATACCGCTTCACTCTTTTAGATCGATCCCATGTCGACATGTCTACTTATCATCTTCTAACGAATCAACAATTTACAGATGGTGCAAAGAAATTACGTACAGCTTGGTCTCATAATAAACATCGTAAGATAGAGAACTAACTAACTGGCATCTCTCCAAAAAACAAAAACCGAAAGTAGTCACGCACGCATGTTTCTCATCACACATTCCCTACACACTCATCTAATCGAAAGAAGGCGATTAAACTCATGGCTAAACCTCTAGTTACCCTATCTATCGAAGAATTCGGATTTGCACTCGCCACGCTTGGCGCAGAAGACATTGCCGCCGGGCTTCTCAAACCAATGTATGGCGAATTATCTGAACAGCACTGGGAACTTGTTCTGAGAGCAGCCTCTCACAGCCTACTATCCAAAGGGCTCATCGTACGTATGGAAGAAACGGAGATTGAGATCGAGCCAGAGTTTCTGAAGATGCTGATGCATTTTGCCCAAAGCCGCGGGATGATTCGTGCCTACTCCGACAGCATTGAGCAAGAAAAGGTATTAACCATCCACCAAGGTACAGATAACAACGATACATACTTATATCACTTAGCCGTGGATCAACGTGTTCACCTGTTCACTTGGACAGAACCGCAGGAATGGGAGGAAGAGCTATTCCGGTTCTACACAGGACAACAGGAGCCATTCATTGAACAGCCCACTCCATTCAAGCTAACCGAGGAACAATGGAATGTACTTACGAACGAGGATAACCACACTGCGTTAGATACCCTCATGAATGATTGGGAAATTCCCACGGAATCGCATGAGTTACTTACGCGTTGGTATGAGTCCTTTGAAGCGTCTGGTCGTCAAGTAGATAACCTTAGTATTATTCGTTATACCAGCGACCAAACTGAGATCCCTTTGCCAGATCAAGCTCTGCTTATGCTTCATACTGAACAAGGCTTCTGGAGCATTTCCAATGATAACGTTAATAGCGAAAGTGATGCCAGCATCGAGATTACCCAACATTCCAGAGCGTCCTTTCGTAAACAATTACGGGCATGGATCGATCGCTTCGCAGCTCCTGTGCCCCATCCTTAAACCAATTCCAACACAAAGAAGTCCAAGTGCAACTATTCTCCGTTGCGCTTGGACTTCTTCTATGTTACACCTATTCAGTTGGTGCTTCATGCTATGCCAATGGTCTGCTCAGCCTTCTTACTAGAAGATCCAAGACGGACTATGATTCAAACGATGTTCGCTCTGGGAACTTACCGCCTTCTCTGAACAAACATCGCACCAATCGCTGAGCGGCTCGATTGAAGTAAAAACTTGAACTTATGCCGTCCACCTGAACAGGCTCCAGTTCCTTCACGCTTTCCTTAACCTTGTTCATCTCAATGAGTCCCATCTTCCGCTCATTCGGTCCGAATCGATAAATAACCTTTTCATCGTCCTCCGTCTGTTTCACCAGTAGAATCATTGACGCCATACAGGTTACCCCTATCGTTACGTAGTGAGATTCCAATGCTACAAATTCATCATGCATGTTCAAAAAGATGCCGTAGACATCCCTCGGAATCAAATAGCTTTACTTTGAACTACATCTATAATTATTACCCAGATTGGAAGGAATGGATATAGGGCTTAGGTTAGTTATATTGATCCAAAACTCCCATTTTTCCAACAACAAAAGAGAGGCCCTTTAGGCCTCTCTCTTGATTATGAAGCAGCAACCAGTTTCTTCATACTTGTAATCAACTGATCTAATTTAGCATAGTCGCTAATCATGTCTGTCATTTTGGAATCCTGCGTTCGCATATTTTGATGCATGTCCTCTACAGAAGCCATATTCTCCTGCGTAATCCCCGCAATGTGAGCCATACTGTCTACCATATCATTCTGCTGCACATGCAGATGGTTCGACGATTCGCCTACACGATCGGTGTGCTCCTTCATCCGCTCCATATTCTCATGGATCTGCTCAATAAGATCGCTCACTTCCTGTGAGACCGTCCTGCTGGTGGCTACAGCAGTTTGCCCATGAACAACCTGTCCATGTAGTCCACTAATTTGCGAGCGAATATTGGATAGAATGCCATCGATCTCAGCCGCCGCTTTTCTTGAGCTATCTGCTAGCTTGCGTACCTCATCGGATACAACGGCAAACCCTCTGCCATGCTCACCTGCTCGCGCGGCTTCAATCGCTGCATTCAATGCGAGTAGGTTTGTTTGTTCCGCAAGCTCCTGAATGACACTTACGATGGAACTAATTCGTTCATTATCACTGTTAAGCTTTTGCATCATCTCTACTGTACTGCCCATCATCTGATGTACATTCTCAACGTCAGCAGATAACACGCCCATCTGAGTGCTGCTCTGCTCTGTAAGTCTGGTGTTCTCTGCTGCATAATTCTGTAGCTCGCGTGTGCCATCGAGCAATGTACTTACAGTCTGATTGATCGTCTGCGTTGTCTCGTTTACTCTCATGACACTACCCGTCTGTGCTTCAATGGACGATGTCATCTCCGTGAAGCTGAGTGTGACTTCCTTGCTGATCTCTCCTGTTGTACGCACACCCTCTTGCTGATTGTTACTGAACTGATCCAGCGTTAGAACGGATGTCTTCAACTGTTCAAGGAGATGATCCGCAACCTTCTTGGCCTCCAGTGTCTCCTGCTGTCTCTCGTTAACCTGCTTCTGTAATCGCTGACTGAAGTTCGCACCAAAAGCTAATGCAGCTGTCGCAAACCCAAGATATAGATACAAGTACAGGAGCGAATCCCCTGCAAACAGTTGATCTCCATACTCCGGTATCATAAAGATATACGTGCTCACTCCAGCACCGAGAACTCCTGTAAATATGATCGTTTTATAATCTGCATACAGTGCCATAATGGCCAAGTTTACATAAACTAAGAAATATGTGCTTATTACCGGATTCGGATCGAATACGATTAGCATGACAACAATCAATGTCACAATACAAGCGATAAAATATTTAATCGATGTTACCCAGATTCGCTTGTATGTCATGAATGTAGCCACTGCACATGACGTACCTCCTATACCCACAAGCATCAAAATAATGTTCATGCCGAGTCCAATCATAATATCGGTAACGATACTAAACGCAAGCATGATCCACAAAATTTTGATGAATAGACGGTTACGTTTGTCTAGCTCTGTCAGAGCTCCCTTAGCCATAATGTTTCTTCCCCCTGTAAAGTATTCCCATCAAAATACAATGAATAACCTATGTAAGATCTTATAAATTAAGTATGCCGGGACAATTGTAGTCCCTTGGAGACCAAGGCTGAATCCGATTCCGAATGAATAATCCACGAATACCGTTCCTTATGCATATATACATCTCTCACATCCACAATCGAGGGAATAACGTCTTCGCCCTTATAAAACACCCTTCCCGCAACCTTATTAATCGGTAGATGATATGAGATTCGCAAAGCTCGCATCAACGTAGGTTCAAGCAACATGACAAAATAGGTCAAACCGTTCTTCTCCGCGTAATGAACAATGGCTGATAACAATTCGGCAATATATTGCCCCCGGAAGCTCGACAAAACCGCCATTTTATCAATCTCTGCAACCTTTTTCAGGTTCTCTTGAATCATGGGATGCGTGTGGAATGGTCCAATTTCATTAATGGGGCTATCCTCCGAATACGGCTTGATCTCCGTTGTACCCACATAGTATCCTTCCTCCGTAATCACCACGTATCTTTCCAGAATTTCCTCTGAAAATTCAAGCTCGAATCCTTTTTCTGTCCAGACAGTTGTCCATATTCCGTTGAACATGGCTAGTTCCACTTCACTCTCTACCCTTTTGAACAAGGTCTCCGCTTCCTTTCTGAGTCATTCACAATAAAATACATTCCTCCATATTATCGGAATTCTCAGAGGAAATAATTAGGCGGCCCTCTAACTTACTACTGCCTCAAACAAGCCAAAAGAGTTCAGTACCAACGGTTTGCGCCTCTGAAAAAAAAGAAAAAAGCAATGTAACTTGAATGAAAACATTCAAATCACATTACTTTATTTGGATTTAAATTACGAATAATCCCAGATACTCAACCTAGTGTATGAGGCTATCCGATTCATCTAAGCTCTACAATCGCACTCTATAATCACGTACTCAATAATCTAGTTCTATAATCGTGGATCAATTCGATCCGATTCGAGGGATAATGTGGCGAGCACACATTCATGAATCCGCTCCACCGATTCGCCGCGTACGAAGCGCTCGATCCCCTCCATTCCCAACGCACTTTCCATGAGGGCATGTCTTTCTTTTTTGGACGTTTTTCGTTTCCGAAGACGTGATAAATTCTCAGGCGCAAGGTAATCCATACCATAGATGATGTGCAAATATGCGCGTCCTCTAACTTTGATGGCAGGCTGAATCATTTTGTTTCCGTTCCAGGTGCGGAACGTCTCCGGTTTGATAACGATCCCTTCGTGACCCTCTGCGGTCATTTCATCCCACCAGCGAATAATGTCTGCCTCATCTTTCTCGTCAGCGATGATACGGTATTCTGTTTCCATCATCAATGGGGAGATTCGGGCAAACTCACGATTCTGCTCCATATGCCATTCATGCGTCTGCTCCCAGAATGTACCCGTGCTGTGTGCCAACGTATGGAACGGGGCAATCCGAATGTCACCAATATCATTTACATCCCAGCAATAGTACTGGAATACATCGCGAAATGTCTGGGCATTTGCAAGTTTAAGCTCAGTCTCCTGTAACCATTCGGTTACATCACGCCCCGCCTTCTCCGCTTCACGAAGTTTATCCACCATGATGTTACGATCCATAAGAGACGACTCGGACACATGCGCATACTGTGAAGCGATTAGCTCCCTTGCCTTCAGGTTCCATGGTACAATCTCGGCGTCAAGCAATACAAATTCAGTTTGATGCCGCTCAAAATAACCATCTGCGCTCAAGTCTGCATGTAGTCTGGACAATACCAATTGCTCTTTTGATGGATCAAAAAAGGATCTGCCTGTACGAGTCACGATGTTCCCGAGCATCGGTCGACCTACTCGTTGCCGCGCTACCTGCTCATCACGGAAAATCAGCAGTATGGCGCGGCTTCCCATATGTTTTTTCTCAGCAACCATACGGGTAACGCCTTGTGAGCGATAATACTGGAACGCATCCTGCGGATGCTCCAGATAACCTTCTACCGAAGAAGCTACGGGCGGTGGACTCATCGTTGGTGGAATGTATACTAGCTCTTCAAGAGGCACGGTAAAATGGGAGAACGTATCAATCGCCGTTTGGGCAACCTCGCCGTGTATCGTTACATCCATCCGCGAATTCGTTTGTACAGTGAACCCTTCCTTGAATTTACGTAAGTTCGGCGGCGACAAACGTTTTCTTTCCCAACGTACTAATGGGCTATTGCGATCCTCGGCATAATCCTTCCGGGCAGGTACACTAACTGATTCCCGCTCAGGCATTCGCCAAGCGGTCAGCATACCTCCAAATACCACACCTTGGTCAATGTTGACGGTGTCGTTCACAATCGTAGGATATGGGCGAGGGTCATGCCCCCAGACGATGCACTCGCCAGAAGTATGGTCAACATACCAATCTTTGCGGATAGGACGACCCTCCACATCTGTCCCTCCTACATCACCATATCGGCAGTAATCTTGAATGCGCTTGGATTGTTTCCCTATAAAATGATCCCGTATCCCTGCATGGGCAACGACCACCTGCCGCACTCCGTTCTGGGTAAACACCAGATGTGACGGAGCTTCGAGCAAAAAGTCTCGCAATTCTGCTCGCACTCGCTGTGCCAGATCTGTACCTTGAGCCTGTTCCAGTTGAATCAGCTCTGCCTCAACAAGCTCATCTCCATGACTAAGCGTGACATCGCGGCCATCCAGATAACGTGCAATTTTCCAACCATGATTGCTATCAATCATATAAGCAAGCCCTGCAGCGCAATGCTGTTGCCAGAATAACAAACACTTGAGAGATTCAGGCCCGCGACTCGATACATCCCCAACCGAAACTAGCTTACGTCCGTCTGGGTGCAGGTACAGCCCGGTCTCACCTTTCACATATCCCAACTTGATGATTAATTCCATCATCTCTTCATAGCAGCCGTGAATATCTCCGATGATGTCCACTCCTGATCCCATATCCAGCAGAAATGGGTTCGTTCCCCGAACAAACGTGATCTCATCCGGCTGTTTCAGGATATAATTTGCATCGAATCCTTCTTCACGAATAGAGCGTAATGAGCGCTTAAATTGTTGTACCTGCTGCTTCACCCTTTGCCGTCCACGCGGATACTCCCGCTGGCTGTCCCGTTCCAACAACTCCTTCTCCGGAATATCAAGTACGATGGCGATCACAGGCACGTGTGCTTTTCTTGCCAAATGAACAAGACGCTCTCGGTCCTCCGGATATAGATGCGTCGCATCAATCCATGTCAGCTTATTCAGACGGCAACGCGTACTTACGATAGCTTCCATCGCCTCAAACGCCTTCGCGGATACCTGCTGATATTCGGCATATAACACATCCGCCTCGCTACGTGGACGGTTCTTCCACTCCATATATTCTTCATCGCCCACTAGCATTCGGAACTGATCTGACGAGACCGCTTCTGTCCGCCTTATGACGCCTTCACTCGCTAAACGATCCAGCAATGTCGTTTTGCCACTGTTGGACGGCCCGACGAGTACCACAATTCCCGCATGTGGCAGCTTGATCTCCCTCTTTTTTCGATCTGTGCGAGATGCTTCGTGAAGCTGCTGATTAGATTCTTCCCCTGCTCTTGATGTTACCTGCTTCTTATCCTCGCTCATTGTTGCCCCTCCTCTCTGCGCTCAAAAATAATCATCTGTGTCGGCTGTCCGTAACCCTCTACATGTTCACCAATGCCTTGGATCGTATAGGTGTAATTCGTATCTGCGGACCATTCCGCACATCGTTCAGCCAGTTCATTACGTGTCCACTCGAAACGATGATCGTGGTGACGGAAGCTCTCCTGCTCCATCGCATAGACCTCATTGTATTCCTTGTTCGGTGTGGTC
This sequence comes from Paenibacillus sp. DCT19, assembly GCF_003268635.1. Classification (NCBI taxonomy): domain Bacteria; kingdom Bacillati; phylum Bacillota; class Bacilli; order Caryophanales; family Paenibacillaceae; genus Paenibacillus; species Paenibacillus sp. DCT19. The sequence goes on along the minus strand of NZ_CP029639.1, from coordinate 1,313,787 downwards.
ACGATCAAAACTTCTGGCTGATATTCCTGAAGCAGTGTACTCATAATTCCATCTAGGCGGTACGCCTCAATATGCTCAATGACTTCGCACAGAATCATGACATCCTGATGCTGCAACTGTTCATCAAAATAAAAGAGTGATCCGATGATCGGCTCTGGCATCGCAACGACACCATGACGACCCTCCAGCTTCGCAAATCGTTCCATCGCACGAAGACGTGATTGACCAGAGGGCTCTACTGCCAAAATTGACTCTACGCCTGCAATGGTGGCCAGCCTTGCCGATAGCTTCCCTTCTCCAGCACCCATGTCTACGATTCTCTGTCTGTGCGGCAAACGAGCAACCACCTCTGTAATCGCACGGTATCGTAACTCATTTAGTCTTACGGGTGGGTCATCTGTTATCACATCTGTTTGTACACTGGTTTGTACACCTCTTGGCACTTCAGTTGAGCGATCTATGGATGCCTTAGCTAATGAATCTCTACCCTCTTCCACTTCTTCTGCGCTGAGCAGCTTGTTGTCTGGTATAGACAATGTGCCTTCCTTCGACTCATATTTCCTGATAAGTTCGGCGAATCGTAAGGTACGTCTAACGATAAGTTCCTTGTGCGGATGGGTCTCCAGCCAGCCATCACCGTAACGTTTAATTTTATCAATCTCATCCTCGCTGATGAAATAGTGCTTATAGTTATCCAATACCGGAATCAATAGAAATAACTGGCGCAGTGCATTTTGCACGGTCTCCTGACCACGAAGAATGATGCGTCTTACACTGCTTTTCTTCTTCAGATCGAAGGAGTAGGATAGCTCTTCTCGCTCCAAAGTAACAGCGTACCCTAAGTGGGAAAATAACTCTTCCACCACGCGATCAGGTAAGTCCGAAGCGACCGGCCCAAAAGATAATTGTAGGTCAAAAGGATGATCCACCCATTTCGCATACTCTTCCTTCGGTTTACCATTCAAGGCTGTGCCAAGTGCTGAACGTATGTAGGAGCAGAATAGACTGCTTGTCACGAATTCCCGATCATTGATATATTGCGTGATATCATAACCGTCAGGGCTACCTCTCACCAGATCTACTGGATCAGGCTCTGCATGAATTAACACTTCTGTCTCACTAGACGTTGCACGGGTATAGACCATTCTGACGCGTACGCCTTTGTCTGTCCGATCGTATATATTGCCCGGGTTCTTCGCGAGCAAATGAGACACCACCGCAGCGTCTGCCCCACTTGCTTGTATAATAAGGTGCATGGATGCTTCCTCCTTCACTAATCCGTTCTATAAGTGGGTGTTCATAAAGAGGTTGTCATAAAGTCGGTTATCTGGCTCTTTAATCTATTCACCATACTTCTTGCAGTGCCAAACGGAAGATACGATCCAGTTCCTGAATCTGGACAGCATCCTCTCTTGCCATCTGCGAGGCTGTCTGTTCGTAGTGCTCGATCTGTTCTGTCAAAAATGCTTGAATGGCAGGCAACTGAGGCTCCATATCAAGCTCATCTCCTGCCTTTTTACGGCGCAGCAGTTCATGGATCTCTATAGATAAAGGATCTGACGCAGGAATCAGCTCTTCAACTAATCGTTCAAATTCCATTGGCGGCATTGTCCCATATCGTTCAATCCAGCCACAGGCAAGCAGCGGACGTAGGACATAGAAATACTTCTTAATCTTCACCTGATGCCCCTGCAAATAATCCCGGAAATTTCCTTTTGCCATGTTCAGATAGTGATACATACAAGATTTAGGCGAGAACGTTAGTGGCGACTGTGCACGAATCTGTCCTGCTATACTAGACTTCTCTAAGTACTGGATCGGTGATTGCAACCACTCCAGCAGCGGGGGATTCGATTTACGGAATAACTTTAGCGCCTTACGCAAGTCCCAGCCGTTAATGTCAAGCTGATCATTGATTGGTCGTTCAATCACATCTCGTCCCTCTTCAATGGAGAGATACCATTCCAGCGGTCTTACATAGATAAAGCGCACATCATAATCACTATCCTGTGAGGGGAAACCCCAAGCACGACTGCCTGACTCGCAAGCATAAAGGATCTGAACCTGCTCTTCCCGCTCAATCTGCTCCAATTGCTGATGAATCATAGATCGCATTTCTTCACTAATTACGTTCATTGCCTTTTCCCTCCTTTGGCGAATACGCTGTATAGCTAATACGATGTATAGCTCCCGATTCACCACGGGTTTGTTATCCTATCTGCTATCGTGTCATTGTCTGGTCAAACCTATGGTTTGATTATGCCTCTTTCTGTACGTCAGGAACATGGTGAAAGTATGGCGACAGACACATCTAAAATGAAAACTACCTATGTTCCTGTTACAATAAGGGGTAGGCTAACAAGGAGTGAGTATCATGGCAAAAGAGAGCTTTGACAAAGAAATTCAGTTTCTTCGTATGTTATCCCTAACAAGTGGTGCATATAATCGTAAGCAATATGCCGAGCGACTCGGCATTTCAATACATACCTTCGATAAGACAACACGGCGATTAAAAGAGATTATGCAGACTGTCTCAGAACAACGCACAGATTCAGAACCAGGCAAAGAAATGAATGACCTGGCTCGCTTCCAATATGGTGAGTCGGCAGAGCCTATGCTGCTCTTCCTGTTTCGCGCCAAGTCGATGAAAGAGACGGAGGTTAAGCGGCTTGTCCTTCTTTTACACGCGCTTCAGCAAACACCCCTTACCGCTATGGAACTGCTGGATGCCTGCTGTGAAGACCTGCCTGAGGATATGGCATTGCCTGATGAGAAAACGATTCGTTCGGATCTCAAATATCTGGAGGAGGTTGGTGTCATCCACAAGGAACCTGGTGGCAGGCCCTACCGATATCTTCTGCAACAGGATGTCCTGACTAAGCTCACGGCTGAGGAACAACTGGAACTATATGATTTTGTGGATATTATGGCGAACACTCAAGTTCCTTCTGTTCAAGGATATTTACTGCGGGATAGTCTCAAAAAGGCGATTGCCCTAAGTTATCCGCAAGAAGAAGCTACCGAACCTTTCATCTATAAATACCATTACTACTCACGCATCTTGGACGAAGCGCATTTATACCCATTGCTTGGTGCAATTCGGCAGCGGAAATGGGTTCAGTTTATCTATTACTCTCCTAAGAAGCCATCCAGCTACAGCTCACAGAACACGAATCCATTATTTGAACGAGAAGCTGAGGGGCGTCTGAACCGCATCCTTCCCCTGGAGGTCGTCTATGACCATCAATATGGACGTTGGTATGTTGTCGGATATCAAGGACGTCGTGGTTTTGTGAAATTTCGAATGGAGGGCATTACACAGATCGAAGAGCAAGACGCGGCGAATGAATCATACATGAATCAATTGAAAAAACAATGGGCGAATCTTAGCCGTTACAGCTGGCTGGTGGATACCGGAAATACGGTTACTGTGCAAGCACGATTCTTCCACCCCACCGATGGTCAGCGCAACTTCATATTGGATCGTGTGAAGCTACAAGGGCAATGGGGTACGATCACGCCTGAAAGTAATGATACTTTCCTCTATGAGATTCGTGTGAACGGTACAACTGAGATCAAACCATGGCTGCGGAGTTTTGGCTCTAGCTGTGAAGTGCTTGCTCCCCGCAGGCTACGCCAAGAGATGATTAAGGAATGGAAGGAGATTGCTCAGTACTATGAACCTGTTCGAGAAGATGTTCAACTACCAGATCATGACGAGACTGAATGAAACGGGGCTATTCACCTGGACATCGCAAGAGCGCGCTTGGCTGCGGTTGATGTTGAAGCATCCGGCGGCGTTCGAGGCGTTACGTCCATCGACCCTCAAGAAACTGCAGGAGATGTTGGAACCAGAGCAGGACCTGAACCTTCAGGACGATCTGACGGAAAAAGCCAAGAGTGTAGAGAATAGCGTCTCCCATCCACTTCTCCAAACCTTAAGGCAGATGATATTACATCATCAGGGGTTTCGCTTAACTGGACGTGTCCGCAATGGACGAATCAGCAATGACCAATTTGGGTTTCCATATAAGCTGGAATACTCTATGGTCAAAAAAGAATGGTACGTGCTCTGGTATGCCCCGCGCTTTCACAAGCTCATGGCTACCAAGCTTCACAGTATCATTGCCGTAGAAGCCGAACCCATTGAAGCAGCTCTCGCTTCCAAGTACGCACACAAGATTACCGCATTAACTGAACACCGAAAGACAACTGTTACTATTGAAGTGTTGCCTGAATATAATCAGGAGCTGTCGCGGATCTTGTACGCATTCTCCTGCTTCGAGAAGCAGGTCGACTATGATGAAGGCGAACAAACCTATCGGATTATACTCACGATTCCACGGGGAGAAATGGATTATGTTCTATCCAAAATGCGCTTTCTGGGGAAAAGAGTTCGGATCACCGACAATGCATCGCTCCGCAAGCGTATGGCGGAGACGGCCTCTAAGGTGCTGGCGCGTTATGCGGAATCTGATGCCGAGGGTGAATCAGAGTCTCAGCACACCCAGTATGATGAAGGGAATACTACAGGCATTTCTTAAGTCGAGGTAATGATATGACATTCTCAGCACAAAAAGCTCACTTTAGAAGCCTACGTAAGCTATAATCCATAAGGAAAATGCTCTGATTTTGTGATTGAACGCTTGATATATACGTCCCTGCAACAACAAGCCTGGACACTTCGTCCAGGCTTGTTGTACGATACATCGCCCATGCGCTTATAGGTGAAACATGATATGCGATGTTTAGTTTTGGATAGTTGGTGTTACGCATTATTCAATAGACATCATGCGATACCAGCTTTATTTTCCTACGTACTGCTCGCAGCCGAATTCCGTCGCTTATTAATCGCATGTACACCCATCACCACAGCGATCAGCTCATACGAATCGAGCTGTTCTGACTCATTGTGAAGCACAAAGGCGCCTGAGCTGAACCACCCGCTTGTTCGTCTGAAGTTGGCCACTGTTCTGCCACCCATACCGGTGATATCATACTCCTGTGAAAAAGCCGGTGCGGACACTTCATATACACCACGAGGCCCAGCATCATATTCATACTTTTTACTGAAGAAGCTAAGTCTTGCCCTGAGTACACCCCAATGATTCCCATCCGCAGAAGTTACATCCCATCGGTTCGTTAACATACGGAACTTGCCGCTACAGATTAAGCCTGACGGGGCAAATACATCGATCGATGATCCAAAGGCACTTTTCAGATCCAAATGCCCTACCTGTTCTTGGTCTTGATTCATAATTTCCGTATAACCAGCGTTGAAAAAATTATCCCTGAAGTATAGCTCCACAGAACCCCTCCTCCTTACAAACCTATACTTAATCTACCATTATATCGTAATTAATCTATTTACGTTATAGAGGTTGTTCAAAAAGTCCTCTTCTGATTACGAAGGACAATTTATAAAAGAGGCAGAGGCGGCTTCAAATTAAAAATGTTCTGTCTGCTCTAGGAGCAACGACAGAACATTATCTATTACATATCACATGTTACTTATGACTATACTTCAACTTTTTTATTATTCAGATACACCGTTAAGGCCACACATCCGATGGCTACAATGACTTCAAAAATCGTACTTCCCCACATCACATTTCCCCATACAGGTCCATTAGAGGTGAACGTTATTCCAGTGCTTTCCTCCGTAAAGTTAAATATTTGCAGTGGGCTAACTACACCTTGGAAAATAACATTCTCAACCCAGCTAAGGACTGAGGTAATGATGAAATAAGCAACAAGCCCAATCCATGGTCCCGATATCCAGCGGAAGCTGCCTGCAATCGAAATGCAGAGAAAAATGATGACTGACATAAACAAGATCACCCAAAGACCAAGTAGAATAACGGCCATAATACTTGAAAAGTCCATTCCACTCATGTTGATAAAGTACATGATATCGATCTTTGAGTTCAAAGAATCATAGATCAAAAGGTGAATCGTACCAATCGCCGCCAACACCAATCCACATATCGCCCCAAAGAGCAGTGGGGATAATACATGGGACAACCCTGACACAGGAACGAGACGACGATTATAGGCACGAATGTTAGACCAATACGTCTTGATCATTTTGACAAAGGTTGCTATACCTACCGCTGTATAGGAGACAATAGCGAGAATGACTTCTCCACCATTTGGTAAAAATGGCGCTACTGCAATCTGCAGAATAATCAGAGTCACTAGACTAGCTAATAAGGTGTTCCAGTTTCTTTTAAAGTCATATTTCAGTAATGTCATCATTCGGCATAGACCTCCTTGAACATCTCATCCACACTTTTACCAGTTTGCAAACGCAGTGTCTCCACTTCTTCCCGCAGTACCACTGTGCCTTCTCGAATAAAAATGACTTCGTCAAAGATCCGTTCAATATCATTTAATAAGTGCGTTGAAATAATAAGGCTGCTGTCTTCATCATAGAATTTGACGATGGCATCCAGAATTTTGCCGCGAGCGACAGGGTCAACTCCCCCAATTGGTTCATCTAATAGATATAGACGCGCCTTACGTGATAGAGCCAGTGTTAGCTGTAGTCTTTCATTCATGCCTTTCGAGAGATTTTTAACACGTTCCCCCTCTGCGAGCTTCATAAAATCAAGCATTTCTCGTGCCTTTTCTTGATCAAAGTCAGCATAGAAATCACGGTAATAGGCGATTGCATCCCGTACCTTCATCCAGCTCTCCGTTAATGGCTGATCTGGCATAAAGGAGACAAGTGACTTGGTATCCAGCCCAACCGATATGCCGGCGACCTGAATGGAACCACTGCTCGGATGCAGCAATCCAGCAATCAGCTTCATCAAGGTGCTCTTGCCACTACCGTTGCTGCCAAGTAATCCAACAATTCGACCCGGAGCAATCTCAAACGTAACGTCTTGCAACGCCTTCTTCTTGCCGTAGGACTTACTAATCTGGTTCAACTCCAAAATGTTAGTCATGCTGCGTGCCTCCCTTCCCAGCCGGATGATTCTGTTGTGATTGTCCTTCGGCAACGGCATCTGCCACAATCGAGACAATGTCCTGCTCCTCAATACCGAGTTCTTGCATACCTGTCAGGAAGCGCTCCAGTAATTCTCCAGCCATTTCTTTTTTGATCGTCATAATCTTCGACTCCTCACTTGTCACATATCTTCCAAGCCCACGTCTCGTTTCCACCACTTCTTCTCGTTCCAGCTCTTGGAACGTGCGTTGTACCGTGTTGGGATTAATCTGTAGTTCAGCCGCTAGTTCACGTACCGAAGGAATCTTATCTCCAGCTTGCAGTGTTCCGGTCACAATCTGCTTCTTGATGTACTGCATGATCTGTATATAGATTGGTAAATTATTATCAAATTCCATACTCACAAAGCTCTCGCCCCTTTCTGTGTTGGTGTGTTAGTTACATAGTACACTAGTGTTCTGATATTGTAAAGCCTATCTTTTTAGGTTGTTATGATTAGGGAAAAAACAAAAAAAAGAGCAGATCTAAACGATCTACTCTTCCTGTAACTAAGGTACTCGTAGCTACTTCTTAATGCGTCTAGCTATTCACGGATATATCTAAATATCAATCTTGGTGTAACAACAATTAAACGATGTCCAAAGGAACCTTCCGTTGTGGTGCAGGGAACACCTCATTCAGCCGTGCCTCTTCCTCTGGTGTCAATACAAGATTCATCGCTGCGGCGTTATCCGCCACATGCTCTAGCTGGACTGCTTTGGGTATCGCAATAACGTCCCCTTCACGGATAACCCATGATAGTGCAATCTGGGAAGTTGTTACATTACGTGCTTCTGCAATCTCTTGGATGACTGGATGTTCAAGTAATTCTTTACGCAATCTGCCTCCTTGGGCAAGAGGACAATACGCCATCACAGGAACGTGCCGTTCTCGTAACCATGGTAAGAGATCATATTCAATGCCTCGTGATGCAGCATGGTACAGCACTTGATTTACGGCACAATGTTTACCGCCCGGTACGTTCCATAACTCCTGCATATCGTCTGTATCCAGATTAGATACACCCCAGCGCAGAATCTTGCCAGCTTGCTTCAGTTGCTCCATCGCCTCGACGGTCTCTTCAAGTGGAACCCTTCCTCGCCAATGCAGCAAATAGAGGTCTATCCGATCTGTACCTAGACGCCGGAGGCTGTTCTCGCAAGCTGTAATCATCTGCTGCCGATCTGCATGATGCGGATACACTTTCGACACCAGGAACACATCATCACGACAACCCTCGATTGCTTCACCCGTCACCTCTTCTGCCCCGCCTTCTGCGTACATCTCTGCGGTATCGATCAGGGTCATGCCAAGTTCAATTCCATCTCGCAAGGCTCTAACTTCCTTTGTACGGCTCGAATGCTTTTCACCCATATACCATGTGCCTTGACCAATTGCAGGCAAGGTTGTTCCATCTGGCAGTTGAACTGTACGAGCGATCTGATCCTGAATCATTCGTATTACCTCCCATCAGATTACGTTGTGAATTATGATCTAAATTCGTTCAGGCGGTTGTTGATTGGCAACGGACGTATTGGCCCGTTTCCAGCGTCCCACCATCATCACATATAATTGATCTAACGGTAATGTGAGACTACTCTGCGCTATGCTTATCGTGGCATCCACCATATTCGTATTCACGGTCATTAGTTTGCGTTTGATACCCGTCTGGCGATCTAGAAAGGCCTTCTCATCCCACAGCTTAACGCCAATCATAGGTTGTCCCATAAGCTCATACATAAAAATATTCTCTACATCTGTCCAGGCAATGGAACCACCTGAAGTATAGGAGGATGAATCCACAAAGCCCTCCTCATCCACCACAAATGAAGGCTCTTTCTTGATCATTTTCATCAGAATGTAACAGAGGCAACAGCCAAAAAACAAAATAGAAACGATACCAACCACACATGAAATCGTAGAAGCACCAGAATCCTTTGAATTACTAAGAATTAAGAATAAACCGGCTGCAATGAAAATCGCTGACCCTACTGTAAGCCACGCCAGGCGTTTTCGGCTAGGGTATTCTACGTGTTGTTGTTCATAGGATGTGGACAATGCGGTCTTCCCCCTTCATTGCGACAAAAAAATAGTTGGTCTCATAGGAATATATCTATATTAAGTGGCATAAATAGCATTGTTAATTAAACGTATTCAGGTCTATCTAAACGGAGAAGCAGTACTTTTTTGTCAATTTCGTGACTATTCAACAGTAGAATTCGTCACAATTCTGACAATTCCTTTATACCGACGAATAATCGAAAATAAGTGAACTTCAATGGCTTATGGACGTTGTCCTGCTCTATCGTTTCCGTTAATATTAATGGAAAGGTTAGGAAAATACATTCAAATTAGGGTGGGAGGACATAGAATGAATAGTTTACGTGGCATTACTTCGGAAGACCTCTTTCAGATCACTTGGGTCAACGATCCAACACCATCTCCTCAAGGCAGACAACTGGTGTATGTGAATCGAAAAACGAATGACAGCCGAGATGGTTATTCATCCCACCTGAGACTTTTGGATCTCGTGAGCCACCAAGATCGTCCCTTTACTTCAGGGGAGAAGGATCATTCTCCTGCCTGGTCGCCGGATGGATCACAGCTTGCCTTTTTACGGGAACAGGATGGGAAGACCCAAGTTTGGCTCATTGCATCCGATGGTGGAGAGGCTAGAATGTTAAGTCATCTAAAGCATGGGGTTAGTTCGATGCTCTGGTCACCAGACGGACAAGCCTTGCTCGTTAAATCCTCCGTGGATGAGCAAGCTGAGGACGATAAGGACATAGAAGATTCCGTAGAAAACAAATTGCTGCAAGAGCATATTGTGGATCGCATTCGGATGAAATCAGATCAAGGTGGATTATGGAACGGCAGACGCAACCATCTATTCTATATCCCGCTTGAAGGTGGAGAAGCTACGCAGATAACCTCAGGCCACTACGATGTTGGAGAGTATGCATGGTCACCGGATGGATCTAGCATCGCTTGGATTACCCAGATGCCAGAAGAAGGCGAAGATCATAACGATTACAGTCTAACCAACCATGTATATCGCGCCAAACCTGACGGAACAGCGATCGAGCAACTGACGCCGGAAGGATATTCATTCTACCGTCTTACGTATGCACCGGATGGACAATCCATTGCACTACTCGCCAGTGACCGTTCCTATCACAATGCTACGCTTATCAAATTATATTCACTCCCCCACGCGGGCGGTGAGCTAGCGTGTCTTAATTCAGATTGGGATGTGCAGTGTAGCCACAGTCTCGTTGGGGATATGCGCTCCCATTTAATTACTACGGGGCCTGTATTCAGCCGTGACGGTTCGTCAATCCTTTGCCTCGTAACGATCGAGGGCAGTGTTCGGATTGCCAAATTTGCAAGAGATGGCGGCGAGTCAGGTTATATTTTACCGGCCGAAAAAGAATTCTATCAATTCGTTGAACTTACAGATGGACAGATTGTTGCAGCCGTGGCTGATGTGTTGAGTCCGGGGGATCTCTTTCTCTATCCTGAACCGGATGCCATCGAAGCTCAGCCTATTCAGCTCACACATAGTAACCCACAGTTGACCGAACAGATCCAACTTAGTTCACCAGAAACATTCTGGTTTGACTCTTCGGATGGCCTCCGGCTACAAGGATGGATTATTAAACCACAGGGAGTGGTCGATGGGGTCAAAATCCCAACGATTCTTGAAATCCATGGTGGACCACATATGATGTATGGCTTTACCTTCATGCATGAATTCCAGATCCTTGCCGCACAAGGGTATGCTGTATTGTATCTTAACCCTCGTGGAGGGCTTGGTTACGGACAACAATTCGTGAATGCCTGCCGTGGAGATTATGGCGGCGGTGATTACCGTGATCTGATGGAAGCTGTTGATTATGCCCTTGGTCAATATGACTTTATCGACGAGACTCGCCTAGGTGTTACCGGTGGCAGTTATGGTGGCTTTATGACCAACTGGATTGTTGGACATACCGACCGTTTCAAAGCCGCCGTCACACAACGCTCCATATCCAACTGGCTCTCTTTCTACGGCGTCAGCGACATCGGATATTTCTTCACAGAGGATCAGATTGGCGGCAACGCTTGGGATGATACAGAGAAATTATGGAAGCACTCTCCACTAGCCTATGTAGGCAATGTAACAACCCCACTACTTATTCTGCATGGAGAGCAGGATTTACGATGCCCGATCGAACAAGCTGAACAATTATATATTGCCTTGAAGCGACGTCGACAGACGACACGTCTCGTTCGTTTCCCGGGTGCTAATCATGAATTGTCCAGAGGAGGACATCCACATCTGAGAGTCCGCCGGCTTGAGCATATTGCGGGTTGGTTTAACGAGCACCTCTAAATCGTAAGTTCGGAACCGAGCAACGAGTGATGCTACCTGTAAAAAATACCCTCACCAAAAAACCACGTGAAGTCATCTGTGTGATGACCTCCACGTGGTTTTTCGATGTTGGCAGTATTCAAGCACTCCGGGTTAACACTAACGAACACAATGGCTGTGGTCCCCATTATTTTGGACTCCCATCTCCAAAGGGAACATCCCGTGGTCTAGACTGCTTCCGACGATTCTCTACTTACTCTACTCTTCTCCCCACACTACCGTTACCTCATTATCCCCCTCGTTAATGTTGGAGGGTGAGCCGGTGATCGTTACAGCAAATTTTCCATCCGCACGTCCCACGATGCTGAAATCGTCAGCACCTAAGTCTTGGATGTTTTGCGTAAGATTTTTGGTCTCATAGTAGTCCCGATATGATGCTCCAAGGACAGTTAGTGTCTCTTTTGTGCTATAGGTCAGACTCACCTTTTTCTTACCATCCATCACGTTCTCCACAAGGGAGATGGTCTTCGCATCTTTAGGCAATGGGAAATCAGCCGGCAGGTATTTAGATTTCACACCTTGAGCCTGTGTATTGGTTCCTGTTGACGGAGCTGTAGTCCCATTGTTTCCTGTAGTTGGCGCACCAGATGAACTAGCTGAACCAATGCTTACCTTGTTGCTCTGTGAATCATACTTAACTTCTGTGTTCAATGCCTCTGCTATAGAGCGTACCGGTAGGTATGTACTGCCTTGATAAGTAATCGGAGCCAGCTTCTTTCCCTGCTCTCCTGTTGGCGTGAACTTCTGCCCGTTCACCTCAATAGCTAAGCCATGATTCAGGTATGCTTTGATTGTTTCTAATTGAGTACCTGCATACACTCCCGCTGAACCAGTCAGCACCATGCCAAGTACCCCGGCTGTAACGATCCATTTTTTACTCTTCATCCTGCGAAACCTCCTCAATGAGTATATTGATGCCATTACCAATTACATAGCATTGGTTGATGTTAATACGTTGTTAAACCAAAGAATGGAATCATAATACCATCTGATCACAGCTTGTGAACCCATTTATCACTAAAACAGGTCTCCGGGAGTATTAAAATAGTCTTTTCTAACAATATATAGCCCCTCGCTAGGCAAACATGTACCATGATAAAAGTCCCGAATTAGCAACTATAACCATGGTCATACTAGGTCGTGTCTGAAAACTCGCTGAAGTGCTTCTTTTACTCCCTTTTCGCCCCCTGCTGCGTCACTTTCCCTTGACGTACCCCGGCACGCCTGCGGAAAACTCCCTGGCTTGGAACGAAAATTTGGCAAAATCTGCGTCCTTCGGGGTTTTCAGACACTCCCTAATTACTATGTGTTTTCCTCCGCGGAGTAACGCCCATGTCGTGCAATACTGACCCACCATGTAATGCATGAGTTCAAGTTGCAGAAAAACTTATTTTATTAGATAATAATCTGTCGAATGTGGTCGAACTGAACGGAACTAAAAGGGGGAACATGTTAATGAACAAATATAACTTTGCTGAGTCAATTCATCGTCTTGAAACAGGGTCGGAAAAATGGGACGCACTAGAGGAAATTTTCGGTGTTACCGAGGCACTGCCGATGTGGGTAGCCGACATGGATTTTGCTGCCCCGCCATCGGTAATTCAGGCGCTGCAATCCCGTGTGGAACATGGCGTCTTCGGTTATACCGTGCGTACGGATTCATATCATGAGGCCGTGGTAGGATGGATGGAGCGCAGACACCACTGGAGCATCCAGAAGGAATGGATCGTGTTTACTCCTGGTATCGTGCCAGCGTTAAGCATTGCTGTGCAACGATTCACCGCACCAGGTGATGCAGTCGTTATTCAAACGCCCGTATATGCTCCCTTCTATGAAGTCGTACGTGGACAAGACCGAGAGCTTATGACTAATCCATTAAAAGGAACGAATGGTCACTATACGATGGATCTAGAACATCTCGAATCCTGCTTCCAGACAGGTCGGGTCAAAATGCTGATTCTATGCAGTCCCCATAATCCATTAGGAACGGTATGGAGTCGCCATGAGTTGGAAGAACTAGTTGCTCTATGTGTTAGATATGATGTACTGATTGTTTCCGATGAGATTCATGCCGATCTGGTCCATCAGCCAGGTACTCACACACCGTTATCTCTCATCTCAGATGCGATTGCTCAGCAAAGCATCATCTGTACAGCGCCAAGCAAAACCTTCAACATTCCGGGGCTCTGCACATCCAATATCATTATTCCAAATGCCAAGCTACGAGAATCATTTATGCAGGGAGTCAAAATGATGGGACTGTCCAGCATCAGTACTTTAGGCGCAACAGCTACCGAAGCAGCATATAGAGGTGGTGCAGACTGGTTGGATGAGTGTCTCGCATATGTCCGCGGAAATATGGAATATGTACAGCAATATGCGGCAGAGCATATCCCTCAACTCGGGGTATTTCTGCCAGACGCAACGTATCTGTTATGGCTTGACTTTAGTAAACTGGACATTAATCAAGAAGAGCTAAACAGTGCTTTACTGAACGAGGCAAAGATTGCCCTTAACGATGGTATTTTCTTCGGTACAGAGGGTACTGGATTTATGCGAATGAACGTTGCATGTCCACGCGTTACGGTTGAAGAAGCGATGCGTAGACTAACGACTTGGATCAATTCGCTTAGCCAAGTGTCGCTATAAGTTTGTAATTCGGACTTTAATTTATTGAAGTCAATCATCTTAGGATAACAGAATCGTAGCGATAGAAATAATAAGTCGAGCTAGCAGTACTGCTTTTGTTAATCCTATGAATGCTACTACTTGTAAATGTTGAAGATCTAAATGAACTTTAATTATAGCCATCCTCTCTCTGCTTGCGGAGAAGAAGATGGCTATTTTGGTTTTCATCTCAACTCCACCTGATGATGCTTACTTCCTTTTCGCCAATTCTTGATTGACTTTAGTATAGTGATTGCTTACCTTCTCCTCTAACGTGTACACATGCTGTTTCGTACTTGTCCACTTCTCTGTCGCCGAGACAAGTTGATTCAATGAACTTAGCACACGTGAAGGTTGGGTTTGCTTGAGACTCTGCTTGAATTGTTTCAGTGCATTTGAGTAACGTTCTTTTGTTAGCGAAACTTGTTTTTTGGCTGTTTGAATTTGCCTTTTTACCGAATCAGCACCTGATAACATACTGCGCAAACGTTTGATTTCTGTATTTTTCCGTTTACGCGCTTCAGCAAGCTCGCTTTTCTTCATTCGGATTTCTTCCCTAGCCAGTTGCACAGCTGGCTTCAATGTATCTGCTTGGGCACGAACAACCGCTGTCCATTCCTTGTTCTTCGTCGCTCGGGCTGCATCCAGCTGTTTATTTACCGCGGTGTAAAGGGCAAATAACGGTTCGTATCGAGCTTGGGTACGTTCCAAAGACTGCGTTAACGACGATATCTTCTTCTCATCAGTCTGCCGTATGCTCGCCTGCAGTCGTTTGAGCTCTGCCATGTTGGACGTATGGAGTGCTTTCGTTTTTTGCTCCCACGTCTTCCCCTGTCCTTCCAAGCTCCCCACATTCTCATAGGCTCGCTGCAAGGATGCTTTTGTCTGGCGATCTGCTTTGTTTAATACATCGTTCCAGGCCTTCTGTGCAGTGACCCCCAGTTCAATCCCTGCCGCCTCGGTTGTTGCAGGCAAGCTGAGGTTTAGGATCAAGCTAAACAAAATTACTAGTGGGACAAGTAAACGCAGGAAAGTTATCCGCTTTGTCTCCGGACGACCAGCAGTGCTTATGTCTGCGATTGCTCCCTGTGGGAGCTTGTCCATCGTTTCACCAGGCACCTTGTCCATCGCTCGATGACTTACTCCATAACTTGCTTCATGATTTACTCCGTGCCTAGCTTTGCTCTTTGGTATTTGCCTGGGTGCGTACATAGCTTCGCGCTTTAGTTCTTGCTTTAGTTCTTGCTTTAGTTCTTGCTTTAGTTCTTGCTTTAGTTCTTCCTTTAGTTCTTCCTTTAGTTCTTCCTTTGATCCTTGTCTTGGTTGGTATCTAACTTCCCTCTTCAGCCTTGACCTCGGTTCGTGCCTTTCTTCGTGCACTGCCTTCTCCCCTTCGTTCTCTCCGACTTGAAACTATGCATCATTACATAATGAACTCCTTTCTATGTGATCTGGCTATATAAGTTGAATGAAAAAGTATGACGTTCAACCGATATATGCCTGGTATGAAACGGCTGAAACGACAAAAAAGCACCCGCAAGATAGGCAATCTGCCTATTCCTGCGGGTGCTTCCCACATCAGCCGTTCTCTGGGTTCGGGCGAATGATACCATTCATTCTCGAACCCAACCCTTTTTCTAATATATTCCATCATTTCTGTCTGGTCAAGTCAGATTGAACGCAAAGCACTAGCCTTGGGGAGAACCCTTCCCCTTCAGATCCCCGTCACTGTCTACAGATCAACGAGTATAGCTTGCATCGCTTCAGTCAAATCTTCCTCTTTTAGCATCATATAGATGTTCTCGCCACTCACCGTGTTGAGTTTGATCTGATAAACAGTGACTGCTTCCTTGGCATAAAAGCCGGTTCGTTGACGCTTGAGCAGATCGCTAATAATGTCTTTATTTTTCGTAGCCACCTGTTTATGTCCACCTAGATTCGCATCAACGTACTCTGATTCAGCATAGATACTTCTTCCATTACCCATGCCATCGAACTCTTGCTTCACGAACTGTGCTGACACAATATCATCTACTGATACATTGAGCTGATCATACAACTCTTGCTGCTTCAACCACGTCAACACACGATCGTAACTAGCCTTGATTTCATAATTCCACATCGTTCGTGGAAGATTAGGGTCTAAATTTGACTCCTGATTAATCTCGGCATTAGCCCATGACTCCCACGGTGACGTCTGTTCTTCATACGTCTGATCCAAAATATCCTGCTTCAACAGGTCTAGAAAATCACGAATATGCTGTGGATTGCTAATGTATGTTTTACGCGCCCCACTCAAGTACGACCGGATGCCAATGCTCAATACATCCTCATCCAGTTTGTACGTCCTGTATTGGATAGCCTTGTAATCCTTTATCTCCCTCAGCACCGACAATTCCTGGGTGAACTCCGACTGAGGAATCTGATATCTTCGTTTCATTATTTTACCGTTAGCCAGCTCATAGTTCACGAAAATAACCTCGCTATCATCCCATTGCATATAATTCAAGTTGCCTAATAGATCCAGATCGGAATCTACGATCTTATGATGAAGTGCAAGGATAGCATCAATAAATTCCGGGTTATTCGAATAAAGCTTACTGTCATCCGCCTTCACCATGATCCCGTTGTGATACACACGTTCATCTCCACCAAGCTTAACTTGCACAACGTCTTCCTTCGCCGGCACTCTTGCGGCATAACCGTTCCAGTCCGAAACAGGGACATACAGAATCAACCCTGCCACGATTCCGTACAGTGCCATCTGAGGTAAAAGCTTGGCATTCCATATTAACCACGTCTTGCGAATCAACATTTCGGCACCAATATAACCAACGATCGCTCCCACGACATAACCGATGATTCCCCACTCTGGAGACTCTCGTGGAGCAATCCTGGTGAAGTAGACTCCACCGATCATCACAATAGTAAACATGAAGCCAAATCGGAATATCGGTTTGACCACGCTGAACGTAACCGCCTCAGTAGCCGACTCGACTTTTCTTATCGCATAGATAACATATGATAACGCGATAAACACTACGGTAAGTGCCGCATATATCACAAGCTCTGGCCACAGGATTGTACCCGAACTGATGGAGTCCATTCGCGTAATCAATGATATATCGGTACGAACACTACCCACTTGATTATAAGGAAATCCCAATAGATGCTGTTGTAAGTGAAGTTCATATCCTCCCCAGAACACCAACGGTAACAAAATGAGTGCATACACCGTGAGCCCTTGCAGGATCGATTGACCTATACACATGCCGACAGCCACAGTCAACATGAACATAAACATCGAATAGATACTCATGCTGAGTCCCCACATCCAAATCGCATCACCTGTGAAGATGTAGGCCGGTTCGTCCAGTACACCCCATACCCAACCAGTAATTGCGGTTGTCAGCCAGATCGGAATGAGAATTAACATAAATCCGGTGAACAAATGAGCAGTTAATAGATGTTTACGTTTAAGCGGCAAACTATGATATACATCCGAGGATGCTCCAGATTGCATATAACGGAATAGAAAGAGCCCTATTGCAACTGGAAATGCGAGCGCAAGCAAGAGGTGCATCTGCCCATTCGTCTGGAACAAACTTGTAATCTCGTATGGTACTTCCCGATACTCCGTACCGATTGGCAGTGGGAGGGAAAATAACAATACAATCAGAAACAAAATGCCTAGCCACCCATGCTGCCTGAAATTTTGGAACAGGATGCCTCGGTTAAAGTATAATCGGCTGAATGTCATACCCTGCATCCTCCATTTCATAGATAAATATCTCTTCCAGCGTCAGTGGTAGTACGTCCAGCAGATAAGGATCTTGTGACTGGAACCGCTGTGTCACCGTCTCACGATTGCCTTTGACGATGAATAGCGATACACTGCCCCGCTTCTCTTCATGCAGAATGTCGATATGTTCCTCTATCGCTTGGGCATGATCAGGATGACGAAACGCGACTTGAATTTTGTGTGTATCTGCCTTCAGGTCATCCAGATCCTTCTCTACAATGATTCGGCCTTTATGCATAATAGCTACGTGGTCACACAGATCTTCAATTTCTCTGAGATTATGGGAGGAAATGATAATCGTGACTTGACGATCGGCCGCCTCCTGAAACAGCAGGTTTTTGATCTGTTGTCTCATAACGGGATCGAGGCCATCAATCGGCTCATCCATCAGCAACACTTCAGGCATACAGCTCAAGCCCAGCCATACAGCCGCCTGACGGCGCATGCCTTTGGACATGCGATGAAGCTTACGTTTCATATCGAGCTTAAATACGTTGCCCAGTTGCACGAATCGTTCCTCGTTCCAGCGTGGATACACAGACCGATAGAAGTTAGCCATTTGATGAATGGAAGACTGCGGGAAAAAATAAGGTGCATCTGCCATAAAAATGGTGCGACCCTTCAAGTCTAAATTCTCTACAATTTCAGTGCCATCAATGCGAACTGTGCCACTGTCCTGACGATAAATGCCTGCGATCATTTTGAGCAACGACGTTTTGCCTGCTCCGTTGGAACCGAGCAACCCGTAGATTGATCCTTTATGTACCTGCATCGTGACGCCGTCTACTGCTTTTTCCTGTTGAAATGTTTTGACGACCTGCTTCAGCTCAATCATTCGGCTCCCCCTTTTCTATACGGGCCATCGCTTCCTGAAATAAAATCATCATGTCGGCTTTGGTTAAACCGGAATACGAAGCCTCTGCAATCAGCTTCACCAGAGCTGCTCTAATCTCATCTCTCATGGCTGCATTCGGATGTTCCACGGAAGATGATACGAAGCTCCCTTTTCCCTGTAATGAGTAGATGTAACCTTCTCGTTCCAGTTCCCGGTATGCCTTCTGAATGGTGTTGGGATTCACCGTCAGTTGCGCGGATAGGGTGCGAACGGAAGGAAGCTGCTCATCTGGTTGGAGAACACCGTATACGATCATTTCTTTGATTTTGTCTACTAGTTGTTCATAGATCGCCTTACGGCTGCGCACATCCAATTCGAACATCCCGCACCTCCTTTCTAACAGAATAATGTGATGTAACGATAACAAGGTGTATCAACTGTACTATCATTATTAATACAGTTAATACACCTTGTCAACATTTATTTTTGACATATAATCCTAGTCACGATACGATGTTATGGATGTAATGACATATAACTTTATTTTCAAGGATGCTTCGTTACGAGGTATCAAGAACCTCTAAGCTTGTCCTGCCCTTCACCCTTCCGTTAAGATAGACATATGACATATTCAACACTTCACAAGGGAGAAGACTTGAATGAATGAGCTTAATTCAGCATTAAACGATACAGAACATATGAATGTTCCTGCTGCATCTCGAACTCCGCGTGTATTAATTGTAACTGCCGTAGATGCGGAAAAAGAAGCTGTCCTTCGCGGACTGGGTGATAAGGCCGCGGATATGTTTGACGTGATCGCTGCGGGTGTCGGCCCAGCCTCCGCAGCGGCAGGAACGGCTGCAGCGCTCGCCTTAGCGGCCGCGGCTGCAAGCCGTTTGAAGGCGCCGGCGGTTGCCACGGCGCCTGATCTTGCGACGGCGCCGCCACCGGCTGCGGCTGCCGTAGCCCCTGCTCTGGCGCAAGGTGCCACCGCGCCAGAGCAACCCGATGCGGCGCAGGCATCTGCCGCATCAACAGCGCCGGGGCTGCTTGCCGGAACCGGCCTGACCTCAGCGTACACGCTGGTGGTCAGTGCCGGCATCGGCGGCGGCTTCCCCGGCGTGGCGGACGTCGGCTCCCTCGTGGTAGCCGACGCCATGGTTGCTGCCGATCTGGGCTCGCAAGCGCCAGACGGCTTCCTCTCTGTGGACGAGCTCGGATTCGGCTCGTCCCGGGTTGCGGCGGACGCAGCGTTTGCCGTC
Source organism: Paenibacillus sp. DCT19 (assembly GCF_003268635.1). Taxonomy (NCBI): domain Bacteria; kingdom Bacillati; phylum Bacillota; class Bacilli; order Caryophanales; family Paenibacillaceae; genus Paenibacillus; species Paenibacillus sp. DCT19. The sequence goes on along the minus strand of NZ_CP029639.1, from coordinate 1,293,813 downwards.
CGCCTGCGCGATGCGCTGAAGCGGGCTGGGCACGCTGTCAGCGGAGGCACTGCGGTCACCGTGTCCACGGCGACCGGAACAGCCGAGACGGCCGCGGAGCTACTGCGCCGCGTGCCGGATGCCGCCGCCGAAGGCATGGAAGGCTTCGGCGTAGCAACGGCTGCTCAGCAGTTCGGTGTGCCTGCACTCGAACTGCGTGGCATATCTAACGCGGTCGGTCCACGCGACCGCGACGCTTGGCGCATCAAGGATGCACTAATTGCACTCCAGGCGGCAAGTTCCATTTTACGGGAGGTACTTACATCATGAAAATTGCATTTTCCCCGTGTCCCAATGACACGTTTATCTTTCACGCATGGGTGCATGGTCTAATTCCAGGAGCACCTGAGCTGGATGTTCGCTACGCCGATATCGACATTACCAATGGTCTCGCTGCGAGCCCTATTGGCCCCGAGATCCCGGATGTTATGAAAATCTCTTATGCCGCTTTGCCATATGTGCTGGATAAGTATGCGTTGCTGCCTGCAGGCGGTGCACTCGGCAGAGGTTGTGGCCCGCTTGTGTTAACGGCAAGTGGTACGACAGATCCGGCATATCTCTCAGGACGACGAGTTGCTGTACCTAGCGAACGCTCAACCGCATATATGTTATTCCGACTCTGGGCTGCACAGAACGTTCCCGGTGGTGTCGGTGAGATCGTTGTGATGCCATTTGATCAGATTATGCCTGCTGTACGCGACGGCCTCATTGATGCAGGATTGGTCATTCATGAAGCGCGCTTCACTTATCAAAACTATGATCTTAAACTAATGACCGATCTCGGCAATTGGTGGGAAGAGGATACAGGTCTGCCTATTCCACTCGGAGCGATCATCGCTCGTCGTGATCTGGACGCTCAAGCACTGGCTGGATGGGCTCGCGCCTCGGTGGAGTACGCTTGGGCACACCCGGATGAATCCAGAGCCTATGTGATGGAACATGCGCAGGAAATGGACCCTGATGTAGCTGCACAGCATATTGATCTGTATGTGAATGAGTTCAGTGCCAACCTTGGCGATGATGGATATGGTGCAATAACCGCATTGCTGGGAAGAGCGATGAAGGAAGGGCTTGTACCTGAATTCGACCTAAGTCTACTGCGGATCTAGAGAATGTCTCCAAGCTCGCTGAAGTTCATCATGAATTAAATTTATTTGACTGTGTACAGAATATCCTGTACCCACTTAGCAAAAAAGGTTCCCAATTCTCACGTCCTAACGTGGAATTGGGAACCTTTCTTTTATGCTTTATGCGAATCCATGTCCATCATACCTTTAGCTGCCTCAATCAGAGTCATCTTAAACCAGAACTCATTATCCTTTTGCAGTGTGCACCACGGTACGGATCATCACCCTTAACCCGTCCAACATCATTCCTATCGGCAAAGAAGGAACAGCAGGCTGCAGCACAGCCATCTCCGTTGAAGCAGGGAAATGAACGAATCCAGCACAAATCGGCAGCTGTTCCAGACGAATCCAATCCAGCACACGATACATCGTGTTGTTACAAATATAAGTTCCTGCCGTGTTGGATACAGCTGCCGGGATGCCTGCTGCGGTTAGGTCATTCACCATAGAACGGATCGGCAGGGTAGAAAACAACCCATCTGGGCTGCCTTCACGAATCAGCTCATCCACAGGACGCTGTCCCTGATTATCAGCGTAAGAGCTTGGCGGAATATCCTTAACGTTTACAGCAATGCGTTCCGGTGTAATGGCTGTTCTGCCTTTTGCCAGACCACAAGCAATCACCACATCCGGCTTATACGCCTGCATCTCTGCGATCAGAAGATCAGCACATTCGTCGAAGTGTACAGGCAGCAGCACCGTCTTCAGCACTGCACCCTCCACCTTTTCCTGTGTAAGAGCTTCCATCAATTCAGACGTGGGATTCACCGCATCGCCGCCAAAAGGTTCAAATCCAGAAATTAAAATTTTCAGCATGATGCCTTCACTCCTACTCGTTATACGCTATCTATCTGGTTCGAAACGTTTTCGGTTCGTTCAACATCAACCATTACTCAAACTTATAACGCAGTCCCCACTGCGCACGAATCGTATCCATCAGTTTCATAATTTCCAAGGACTCATCCAGCGGAATGGTTGAACTTTCCGTTTTACCTTCCAAGATGCAACGTCCTGCTTCTTCTGCTTCAAACGCATAGCCAATGCTTGTACGTTCATCGGTGAATTTCTCAGGCTCATCTTGTCCATTTACATGCAGATATGCTTCCTTCCCTGCGAGGAAGAACGGTAACCGGATGTATCCTTCTGTACCATAGATGACTGCTTCATTGCTTAGGTTCAAACGAATAGCTCCATGCAGTGAGGCTGAACGTCCCTCAGAATAAGACAGCAATACAGAGAATTGTTCATCAACACCTGTCTCTCCAATGTTCGCGGTACTCCACACATGCTGTGGCTGCTCGCCAAAGATCATGGAAGCGAATGAAATAGGGTACACCCCTGCATCAAGCAGTGCTCCACCGCCAAGTTCTGGATTAAGCAATCTGCCCTCTGGCTCCCAGCCAATGCGGAATCCAAAGTCTGCTTTTACCAAGCGTACTTCTCCAATTCGTCCCTCCGCAATCCATTGTCTAGCCTGCACAATCGGTGGGAGAAAACGTGTCCACATGCCCTCCATTAGAAAAAGCTTGTTCTCACGCGCTGTCTCAACCAGCTGTTCTAGCTGACGACCATTCATGGTAAAAGGCTTCTCGCACAGCACGGCTTTCCCGGCCTCCAGACAAGCAAGCACATTCTCCTTATGAAATGGATGCGGTGTAGCGACATAAATGATATCCAGCTCCGGATCTTGCAGCATCTCTTGGTAGGTGCCATAGCTACGTTCGAATCCGTATTCCGCCGCAAACGAATCCGCGCTTTCCTGCGTCCGGGAACCCACTGCCGCCTTCACAGCATTGCCCGCATGATTCAGATCCTTCGCAAATTGCGATGCGATCCAGCCCGTGCCCATAATGCCCCACTTCACTTTGTCCGTTCCAGCAACTCCTGTCATATGAAAGCCTCCCTATTACTCTATTCGGTATACATTGACCTTTTTCATGCAATGGAAACGTTAACTCTCCTTTATTTTACCAAAAAGAATCCGTTACGTCAGAACATGGTTTCATTCTCACGTCAGGATATCTAATAAGATCTGTCTGAAGGGGCTCGCTCACATTTCAATTCCACCTTATTTTTGCTAAGATTATCAACAGATCACGGATGAAATGGACGGACTCATACCATCCTGATCGTATTTGCCTTTACAAGTTCAGTGGCTATTACCAGCATCATATTAAGTATGTTCACGTGTCGACCATGATTCACCACCGATAAGCGACTACGTTTTTGTAAATGCTCAACACGATCACTATGTTATGGAAGGAGGTTACATATTGAGTACGAACCCAGGCGAAATGAATCTGTCATACAGCGAGTCCACTGCGGCTCAAGGCAAGCAATCCTCCCAGCAGGATCATGCCATTGAATCCGTTCGCTCCATTCAAAGCGATTTGCAACCATTTCTTGCGGATGCGCTCCTTGAGCTGGGTCAAGCTGAGCGGATTGCAACCCATCAAGCATGGAGGTGGAACAGCTCATCGCTCCCCCACCATACCTTTATATATATGCATAAATTTACGGGAACACTTGTAGCAGACGGGCATTCTACCCCGGTTATGCGCAAATCAGCTTTTCTTGGCAAGCCAGGTATGACCCTGGAGCTAGTCAGCGATTCAGATCAAGAAGCTGAACTATATATCATTACGTATGATCTGTTTCGGGCAACCGAGAAAACAAACGAGCGACGAATTTACGAGCGTGAGCTTGAGTATCCGTTTACCGGCTGGATTCAAGGGCCTTACTACGGCATACAACGCATTGCATCACAACTCACGGTTGAATACGGGCTTACCCTCTTGAAAAAGCAAATGCTTATAACTGAACTATTACATATGTTATGGCCGCAAGAGAAGCCACTTCTTACAGAAGCAGATGATGAATCAAAGTCATGGTTGCAGAGCACGATGAAGTACATGCAGGGCAACTATATGTACGAAATTAAGCTAGAACAACTTGCTGAACTTGCCAACATGCATCCCTCGTATTACTCCCAGCTTTTCAAAACCCGGATGCACAAAAATCCAATTGAATATATAACTCATCTACGGATGAATCGCGCAAAGGAATTGCTGATCACCTCTGACCTTAGAATTCGTGATATCGCTCGTCAGGTTGGATATCGTGATGAATTCTACTTCAGCCGTCGATTCAGAAACCATTCTGGATATGCACCAACAGCCTATTCGAAGCAGGTACACCGAAACATCGTGTCCCTCTCCTATCCATATACAGATCATCTCATGACGTTAGGGATAACCCCTTGTGCGGCTCAGATTCAAGGTCACTTACCACATCTGCCAAAGTCTCTCACACTTCCGTTCCATGCTTATGAACCATGGGAACAAGGTCGTGAAGCGTTCCTTGATGTGAATCCAGATCTCATTCTGACCAAGGATAATGCATACGCCAAGGCCATGGAGCACATAGGTGATATAGCTCCCATTATCACAATTCCTTGGAATGAGACAGATCTCTTCGGCCATCTGGACCGAATTGCGACACTTGTGGATCGTACACAAGCTGCCAACGACTGGCTGGAACGACACGAGCGCAAAGTAGAACGAGCCCGTAAGAAGGTTCGTGAATCCATCGGACAAGCTACGGTGGCTGTATGTACCATGACGGCAAAAGGAACGCGTATGTACAGTACCCGTAATTTTGGGCATGTCTTTTATCGCAGTCTTCAGCTGCTTCCACCTGAACGTATTCAAGCAGAGCTTGCTGGAAAATCTCCAGGTGTGGGATTCAATTGGCTGCCGATTACACCAGGCGAATGGGATGGTTTGGAAGCAGACATACTGATTATAGCTGTTTCATCGATGAAGGAACGATCCGCCTTGCTTCATCAATTAGCCAGTGATCCTCTATGGAACCAATATCCCGCAGTCAAAAATGGACGTGTGCATGTCATCGATTGGCAATCTTGGGTCGTATACGCTCCCTATTCCATCAACATCCAGCTCGAAGAAGCGGTTCATCTGTTGACGAGCCAAACTCCATTTAGGTAATCTAGGACATGCCCTAAAAAATGTCCATCTCCAAAATCTTAATTTATCCCATGTACGAGGCTAAATTAAGATTTTATAATGATCTCTAATTGATAATGATAATCAATAACATCAGCAACACCATGCTGACGCAACAAAGGAAGTGAACTGAATTCAACACTCTGGGCTGCCACATCGTCCCACCAATCAACGAAAATCAACCGTGACAGTGAGCTTATTGTTTCTGTCAGCCATCTCGGTTCTGCTCATAAGTCTATTTGTCTCCATTTCGCTGGGTGCCAAATTTCTATCACTTGAGACGGTATGGTCTGCAGTATTTCAGTATAACCCAGCCCTAACCTCTCATCAGATTATTCATGAGCTTCGGCTTCCCCGGGTGATTGGCGCTGCTGTTGTGGGTGCAGCTTTTGCCGTTGCTGGCGCATTAATGCAAGGCATTACTCGCAATCCGTTAGCAGATACAGGTGTGCTGGGAATCAATGCTGGGGCAACGTTTATGGTGGCACTCAGCTTCGCGCTATGGCCAGGTTTACCCTACGCTTCTCTGATGGGACTATCTTTTGTGGGTGCGGTGCTTAGCACATGTTTTATTTTTGTGCTAGGTTCAGCGGCACCTGGGGGTTGTCTTCCATTCGTCTGACCGTTGCAGGCGCCGTTGTCGCCGCGATGCTTAGTTCTCTTAGTTCAGGTATCGCGATTTATTTTGACTTAAGCCAAGATCTGGCGTTTTGGTATGCGGGTGGGTTTGGGGGAATGGAGTGGCGGCATTTGAAGATGATCGCTCCTGTATTGCTCATTACGCTCATTCTCACGATGCCTCTTGCTCGGCGGATCTCGCTAATGTCACTAGGCGAGGAAGTTGCACAAGGACTCGGCATTAACATTCGCTGGACCAGATTACTGGCTTTAACTGTAGTCGTTGTGTTAGCCGGTGTTTCGGTATCTGCTGTTGGCTCTATTGGATTCGTCGGACTGGTCATCCCTCATATTTCCCGCAAGCTTGTCGGGGTAGACTATCGGCTAATTATCCCGATGTCTTCGTTGCTCGGCGCGATTCTGCTCGTTCTAGCGGATCTTGGGTCTCGGATTGTAAATCCACCCGAGGAACTAGCGGTAGGAATCATGGTTGCCTTTGTCGGGGTACCGTTCTTCCTCTATCTGGCTCGTAAAGAAAGGAGAGCCCTATAGGATGAATAAGATGAATGCACAAGCCAGGACGCGTAGAACCCGTTCCATTGTCGTTAGTGTCACACTGCTCTGCATCGCCTGTGCTGTTATCATCATCAGTTTGAACACAGGCACGATTCGGATGTCTCCAATGGCTGTACTGCAAACCTTGCTAGGCAATGGTAGCTCGGATGATCACATTGTGTTATTTGATTATCGTCTGCCGCGTATCTTAGTTACCGTTCTAGCTGGAGCCGGACTTGGCATCTCAGGAGCCGCTTTACAAGGAATTACACGCAATCCTTTAGCCGATCCAGGCATACTTGGATTGCATGCGGGAGCAGCACTGGGATTAATGGTATTCGTAAGCTTGTCACATTCCATGGACAGCCCGGCCGCCCTGTTCATTCCATTGTTTACTTTTGCCGGAGGCATAGTAGCCGCGCTTATCATTATGCTGTTAGCCTATGATCGCCATAATGGTGTTTCTCCCATAAAGCTCATTCTTGTTGGGATCGCCGTTGCGGCTGGCTTTCATGCTTTAACGTTGTACCTTTCCCTTCGCTTGGATGAGGATACGTATTCCTTTGCTGCTCGCTGGCTAGCGGGAAGTGTCTGGGGACGTGACTGGGTGCATGTGCAGGCTCTGCTTCCATGGGTTGTTCTATGCATTCCTTATATCTGGAGTCGATCCAAGACACTTGACGCCTTCGGTCTTGGAGATGCCGCAGCCACGGGTATCGGTACAGCTGTTCGATCCCAGCGCATACTGCTGCTCTTATGTACAGTCGCTCTATCTTCGGTCAGTGTGTCTATGGCTGGGGGCATTGGTTTCATCGGGCTTGCTGCACCTCACCTGGCTCGCAGACTTGTCGGCCCGATGCACAGACATCTGATCCCGGCTGCTGGGCTGATCGGCATGGTCATTCTTGTTGCTGCCGATACGATAGGGCGGACTATCTTTCAGCCTAATGCTATACCCGCTGGCATTGTCGTCGCGGCTATTGGCGCGCCCTACTTTCTGTATCTTTTGGTACGGACCAAATAACCTACTGGATGGTACTACACTGTTACATCCCGAGTTGAATTAGCCTATTAGTTCAATTCAAGAAGAATAACTGCTGTTGCTATATCCAATGTTGTTACTTCAAACTATTATGCATCTATGAGATGTCCAAGGAGAATGTGATTACCCATGTTAAAGAAAAATATGATGCTCCTCATTAGCGTCTGTCTAATACTCGTGCTTGCCGCCTGTGGGACTGCCAGCAATTCATCTTCATCTGCTTCTACTTCTGGTTCCTCTACAGATACGTCTGCGGAACAGCAGGATAATAATGCGGCAACTGGCGATCAGCGAATCGCATCGATGTCCATTCACTTAACCAACAATCTGCTCGCTCTAGGTATTACACCCGTAGGTTCTGTTATTGGCGGGGAAGCCAAAGCGTTCTTGTCTCACGTGGCTGACCGCCTGAAGGACACCACACCACTCGGACCAGTCAAAGACCCTGACATGGAAGCGTTGCTTGCTTTGAAACCGGACGTCATTTACCTTGATGAGGAGTACTCAGGTGATGATATTGCGAAGTTCGAGAAAATCGCTCCTGTACATGTATTTAACTTGGACGACGGGACATGGCGCGATAACCTCAAAGCGATTGGCAAGCTCGTAAATCGGGAAAAAGAAGCAGAGCAATTCATTCAGAATTATGCGACAGAGACAGAAGACGTAAAATCGTTAATTCATGATAAGATCGGCGATGGTACCGTTATGGCTATTCGAGTGACAGCTAAAGAATTACGTGTATTCAGTACCAAACGTCCGATGGGGCCAATTCTATACGATGATCTGGGATTAACTCCAGCCAATGGAATTAAAGACCTTGATTCCTCTAAACCTTATCAAGTCATTTCTCGTGAGGTGTTGCCAGACTTCGATGCGGATGCCATATTTGTCGTAGTTAATTCGGATGCAGACGCGGAGAATATGTATACAGAATTGCAGAATAATCCGATCTGGCAAGGGCTAAAAGCGGTAAAAGCAAATCATGTCTACCCTATCAAAGCCCAGCCTTGGCTCGACTACTCCGCACTGGGGAACCAGATGGCGCTGGATGAAGCTAAGGAAATGTTCTCAAGTAAATAATGTTAATGGAACACACATATCTATAAGTGCGTGTTCAAAAAGGTCGGTTTTCAGTACCGACAAGATGGAATGAAGATAGAAATGGAGTAGCGGAGCGTAGGCAAAACTACGTGAGCAACGGACATTTCGGCTGAATTTCATCTTCGATGCTGAGATGCCTTCAGGCATCCATCGTAATCAAAAGCGGACTTTTTGAACAACCTCTATAACGTAAATTGAAAAACCTCTGCTACGCACGGAAGAAGTTCGAATCAGAACGGAACTCCGCCTGCGTTAGCGAGGTTTTTTTGTTTTTGTTTTTATTTTTATTTTTATTTTTATTTTTATTTTTCTGGCAGATAAAATTTTCATTTCCCCTCAAAAAAACGATATGATGTAGCCTCCGATTCCGGATCATAAAGTGATCATAGCGTACACACAACAATCTCAATATCCGTCTCAGCAAAGGTATCCTGAAGGATTGTCCGTACCTTCTCCCACTTCAATCGATCCAGCCCACATCCAATCTGCGGCATAGCTAGCTTGCCAATTCCTTGAGCCACACATACGTCATGCATAGATTCAACTGCACGGGTAAAAGACTGATATGTCGGCTTATTCGAGAACTTCGCCTTGGTGACCAAATTCAAAGTTCGTCCTACCGGATAACATGTCCCGATCTCAAGAGGTTCTTGCTTCGCTTGCTCCTGCAGTACCTCAAGTCCGAATCGTTCTCTAAACTGTACCGCAATCCCTGCACCCATACGGGCATCGGCCGAAATACAGTGAGCTAGCGAATAATCTTCATCCATGGAAAATAAATCCTGCTGTATCTCTCTAAACTCCATACTGATTACTTCCTCCCAATTAATAAGTTATGCTCCAGTGAAACGCTGCTGAAATGCATTCAATGTCGACTGATCTTTGGTTCGATCGAAAACTGCAAATACGATACGTTCGAATGCCTCTCGATAATGTTCATGTATCAGGACATCATGGAAAAACTTCGCAACCTGCACCGGATCATTCTGAAATACGCCACATCCAAATGCACCTAGTACAATGGTTCGGTGTCCATGTGCGATTGCTACGTGCAAAATGTACCGAATTCGTTGCTTCATGACTGACTCAATCATCTGATCGTCAGCTTCTTCTCGCGCTCTCACAACACCGGCATTGACCGCTGGAGCGGTAATGAAGGCTGCACAATACGGCTTAACCAATAATCGATCTTGATCATCACGAATCACTGGAACCTCAGGCGAATAAATCATATGATCCGAATATAGACAGGTTCGCAGTTTCCGATTATGTTCGTACATCTCTGTCATCTGCGCAATGCACGGGTACAGCCCTGTTGCACGCGCCAGACTTTCCTCCTGTGCCTGACTTCCCCAAGAAATCCGCCGCCTGGATTTTTGGCAGAGGCAAAGTTTAGGCAGACGACATCTTTCAGCTGCTCATCCGTCACTAGACGTGCAGCAGCCGCAAGTGTTGTTTCTCCCGTAACTTCAATGATCGTACTGGATGGTTTAGCTGATAGAGCCGACTGATTCAGCTGATCCTTAAACGTTTGCAGCTCTGTTGGTCGGTATAACACTGAATGCTGGATGGCATATTGCACATCCTCATCGATCCTTACGTTCCGGTCATATGAATTGACATAGCTTCCCTGTTCGAGAATAGCTAACGTTTCGTGGGCAATCCGAGATCTGCTTGCGCGTTGATTCGTCGGTTGGTTATGAGTCGTTCTGTTAGGAGTCGTTCTGTTCGTTCGGTTGTGACCTTGTTGACTAAGATTCTTTGGGCTGCTGATCTGGTTCTGTTTATGTTCACTCATGTTTATCACTTCGACTTTCTATGTTTTCTCTCAACTGGGTAAGAATCTCGCCTAACCAGTTCGTCCCTCTCCATGTTCTGCGATTCCGAATTCGTGGGTCTTCTTCCGCTAAGCCGACTCCCCAGATTCGGTCATCCGGGCTTGCTTCAACAAGGGTCGTGCCGCGAGTAGCCAGTAATGCTTCCAGTAGATCGTTATTCTGCGTGAATTTCGCTTCATTACCCTCATAAACGATGCGCTTGCACTCCGCTTCCCAGACTGTCTGGTTGAAGTTAGCAACCTGTCTGCCCAGTTTTTTTTGCACAGATGCGGAGCTTGACTTCAGTATTTTATCTGCAATAGCCTGATCTCCGAACAATAGTGCTTTCTGGTGCATCATGTATTGCTCCGCGCTGGTATAAGATACACCATTCACTGCAAAATCTGCGGGATGCCATTGCGAAAAGGGCGATGCTGTGCGCCAGAAAAATGTAAACTTTTCCAATGTGATCTCCTCCTTTCTCTACCTAAATCTCGTATTCCAAAACGGACTTAAGGAACAACCTCTATAGCGTTATTTTCCGTATCCTTACGTTGCAGGTCGATCAGGATTCAATCGATATAAGCGGGATGGGCGATGTCCTGCACTGCCTGCATATTCCCCCGTCTCTACGACCCAGTCCGCGATCTTACGTCGAAAAGCAGCCGCCAGCAGCTTTTTGCCACCGATAATTTCGTATACTTTCTGCAGTGCTGTCAGTGTAAACGTATCTGGCATGAGATTAAATGCTATGTCTGTATACTCAACCTTCGAACGCAGACGCTCCAGCGCATACAAAATAATCTTGGCATGGTCAAAGGCAATCCCCTGCGCTTCCATCACCCGCATGCTATTACTTCGCACTCGCCATTCAATCGACTCCTTGGTTTCAATCACGGCCGATAGTTGCTCAATTCCATTCGTCAAAATCAACTCAATTCGGCGCTCGGTTACTCGCCTATGCTCGTGGATATGACGCTTCTCCTCCACTAACCGCTGTTCCATGCGAAACCAGTCTGCTTCGCTCGCATCATCACCAGCTGCAAGCTCTAGCTCACTGCTATCTACTAACGCCATGTAGGAACAACTGATGACACGTGTGCGCGGATCTCGGTGGACATCGCCCCATGTGTATAGCTGTTCCAAATAAATGTTGTCTACCCCGGTCTCTGTGTATAGCTCCCTGCGCGCCGCTTCTTCCAGAGACTCATCCATGGATACAAACCCTCCTGGGAGTGCCCACTGCCCTAGGTAGGGATGCCCTCCTCGTCGAATCATCAAAAGCTGAAGTGCAGGCTCGGCAAGTTTACGATAGTTGGACTGTGTCTCATTACGAATCGTAAATACAAGCATATCAACGGTGACCGAGGGACGCTCGTAATCCCCCACGTTATAGGTTGCTAGAAACTGTTGCTCACTCATTTGATCATGCTTTTGGTCATGCTTTTGGTCATCATCTCTTGAACCGTCCACCTGAAGAACCCCATGTTTTATATTGAAAAAACCATTCCGGTTTGTTATTAACATTTTGTTATTAACAAAAAGATAATAACAACTTAACATATCGATCTCGTTCAAGTCAATATTTCCCATGCCTAATTGCATAACCAGAATCGCTCTTCTAATTTTATCTAAACTGAATGTTGATGGATGCTGACGTCACTATGATGAGCATCTCTAATGAAAACGGAAATCCCTTGACCTTATGTCAAATCAAACTTATCATTTAGTTAGTCAACTAACTAAATATTCGTGTTCAAAAGTGGGCTTTTTGAACGACCTCTAAAAGGATGGAAACGTATGAATCCAGCACGTACTGAACGTCTAATGGGACAGTTATCCGAACTAGTGAAGCTCCAGCGTTACAAAATTCATGAGAAACTTGTTAACCACCCTGAGCTGTATCCGGGTCAGCCTCCCTTCTATTTCAGTTGGAACGGGAAGACGGACAGACTCAGAAACATCTAGCTGAACAGCTTCGGCGCACACCGGCTACCGTAACCGTGATGCTGAAGAGGATGGAAACATCCGGCTATGTAAGACGGGAACCCGATCCTAATGATCAGCGGAGTCTACGCGTGTACCTCACGGATCTGGGGCGCACTGCACTGCATGATTTAAGGGAGGTATTTCAAGAGCTGGAGGAACAGGCTCAGAAAGGCTTCACCCCTGAAGAATCACAGATGATGTCCACGCTCGCGCAGCGTATGGTGCAGAATTTGCGCGATACCTAATGTAGTTACTAGTTCTACAAATCATGCAGCATGAAATGCAATATGAGATGAGGTGATTTTCCGATTGTGGTCATTAAAACGATTTCTAACTCCTTATAAGTCAGCCGCTATCCTCGCCCCGCTGCTCATGGTGCTTGAGGTCGCCATGGATCTACTTCAGCCCAAGCTAATGTCAAGCATCGTTGATGATGGGGTGCTTGCAGGAGACCTGTCCCACATTATACGGACAGGATTATTTATGCTTTTATTTGCGCTAATCGGCTGGGTTGGAGGAGCGGGTTGCACGTTATTTTCCAGTAAAGCTGCCGTTGGATATGGTACTGATCTGCGCCAGGAGTTGTTTGATCATATTCAGACCTTCTCCTTCCGCAATCTGGATACGTTCCGTGAGGGCTCTCTAATCACTCGGCTTACGAGTGATATTACACAGATGCAGACCTTTGTACAGATGCTTCTACGGATGTTTATCCGCTCACCGATGCTGATCATCGGAAGTGTCATTATGGCTTTTACGATTAGTGTTAAGCTGGCGTTCATTCTGATCTTGACGATGCCGGTTCTATTTATTTTGCTATATGTGCTCATCCGAGCCTCGTATCCATTGTTCGCAAGTGTTCAGGATAAATTAGACAAGGTTAATGCTGTTCTGCAGGAGAATCTTGCCGGGATTCGTGTCGTCAAAGCATTTGCCCGTGCGAACCTGGAGCGTTCACGCTTCAAGCAATCCAATCAAGATTATACCGAAACAGCGGTGAAGGCATGGCGCATCGTAACTTTGAATGCTCCTGTTCTAAGCCTCATGCTGAATGCAACCATCGTAGCGGTATTATGGTTTGGCGGTTATCAGGTGGTCGGAGGTAGCATCGCTGCCGGGGATCTGATTGCTTTTATTAACTATGTAACGGTTGTACTCTCATCACTTACCTCGATCGGCATGATGATGATGAGCTTCTCTCGTGCCAAGGTGTCTGCTGCTCGGATCAACGAGGTGCTCCACACGCAGCCGGATATTCAATCTGGCAGATCTATTGTTGGTGAAAGTACAACATTAAGCCATATGAATCGCCGTAGTTCCGGACAGGTGGAATTCAGAGACGTTTCCTTCCGGTATGACGGAGAGCCTGCATTGACTGGAATCACCTTTACAGCTAAACCAGGGGAAAAAGTAGCTTTACTCGGCTCTACCGGCTCAGGCAAAACCTCACTAGTACAGTTAATTCCCCGATTATATGATGCCTCACAAGGCGAAGTCCTCGTCAATGGGATGAACGTCAAGCAATGGGATCTGCATGATCTTCGCAGCCGCGTCTCCATCGTCTTACAGGAATCCATCCTGTTTAGTGGAAGCATTCGGGACAATATCGGTTACGGCAAACCCCATGCAACAGAGGAAGAGATTCGTCAAGCTGCGCAAGCAGCGGCTGCACATGAATTTATTATGAACCTGAAGGACGGTTATGACACCGAGCTTGGACAACGAGGCGTCAACCTCTCGGGTGGTCAGAAACAGCGGATTTCAATTGCACGTGCACTTCTTATGCAACCGGAGGTTCTCATCTTGGATGACAGCACAAGCGCTGTAGATCTTCGAACTGAAGCGAGCATACAGAAGGCATTACACACGTTGATGAAAGACAGCACCACGATATTGATTGCCCAACGCATCTCTTCCGTACAGGATGCTGATTGTATCTATGTACTTGAAGAAGGGCGCATTGTAGCTAGCGGCACACATGATCAACTCATGGCACATTCGCCGCTCTACCAGTCAATCTATGATTCACAACAGCGGAAGGAGGATGTTCAATTTGGCTAAATCTATCTCGTCCTCCAATCAGTCAACTGCCTTGCCTCCAATCGGTGGCAGAATGGGACCACCAGGCAGAGGGCCAGTACCCAAGGTACGCGCGAACAATGCAAAACACGCCATTCTCCGGGTTTGGTCCTATATGGGACAACATCGAGCAGGCGTCATTGCCGCTCTGGTCTTGACCGCCCTTGGTACGTTGTTAAATCTTGCTGGTCCTTACCTGCTCGGCCGAGCAGTGAATGAACATATTGTCCCCAGAATAACGGAGGGGCTGCTGAAGGAATGCCTTTTGTTACTGGCCGTGTATGTACTGGGCTCCCTCATGATGTGGGCTCAATCCTTCGTTATGATTGGTGTGTCTCAGCTTACGGTGAAGGATCTACGCCAAGACCTCTTCTCTCGCCTGCAGCAGCTTCCAATCAGCTTTTTCGATAAAAATCAGAGCGGCGATCTGATGAGCCGTGCCACCAATGATATCGATAACGTATCCACCACACTGAACCAAAGTGTGACCCAATTGATGTCGAGTGCCATTCTGCTCGTTGGCTCATTATCCATCATGCTTGCCCTGGATGTGCGGCTCACCCTTCTAAGCTTAGTTACTGTGCCGTTAATTACGATTGCCACACGGCTGATCGCTTCCAAAACGCGAAAGCATTTCACAGCACAGCAGAAGTTACTCGGTGAACTGAATGGTTATGCACAAGAGACGATTGCCGGGCAAAAGGTCGTTACTGCCTATAATCGTCAAGGTGAGGCTCATAAACATTTTGTCGGACTGAATGAGAAACTACGCGTATCCAGTACGCAGGCTCAGAGTGTGTCAGGATTAGTTGGCCCTACCATGAACGTGATGAACAATATCGGCTTCGCTATTCTGGCTGCCGTTGGAGGCTGGATGGCGTATCATAATCTGACGTCCATTGGTCTCATTGTAAGTTTCCTTGCCTATTCCCGCCAGATTGAACGCCCGATTAATGATCTGGCGAACCAGTACAATTTGATTCAAGCCGCGATTGCTGGTGCCGAGCGTGTGTTTCATATTATCGATACACCGAGCGAGTACGTGGAGGAGCAGAAAAAACAACTGGATCAGATTCGGGGCAAAGTTGTATTCGAACATGTATCCTTCGGATATACACCCGAAAGACCTATCCTCAAAGATGTCAGCTTTACCGCACAGCCAGGCGAGATGATTGCTCTGGTTGGCCCAACTGGTGCAGGTAAAACAACGATTATTAATCTGCTGCCACGCTTCTACGATATTACAGGAGGACGCATCACCATTGATGATTGTGACATTGCTGAATTGGAAAAAGATCCCCTGCGGCGTGAGCTTGGCATTGTGCTACAGGATGCTTACCTATTCTCAGGCACCATCCGGGACAATATTGCTTACGGTAAGCCGGATGTAACAATAGAGCAGATTCGGCAGGCGGCCGAGCTAGCCAATGCTCACTCGTTCATTCGCAAGTTGCCGCAAGGCTACGACACACCAATTATTGCTGGTGGCAGCAACCTAAGCCAAGGTCAACGCCAATTATTAACGATCGCGAGAGCGATTTTGGCCGATCCCGCCATTCTCATTCTTGATGAAGCAACGAGTAGTATAGATACACGGACGGAAATGCATATTCAACAAGCGATGCGGACGCTGATGAAAGGTCGAACGAGCTTCGTCATCGCCCACAGGCTCAGCACGATTCGTGAAGCTGACCAGATTCTTGTCATTGACGCAGGCGAAATCACTGAGCGAGGTAATCACGAGCAGCTGATGCGGCAACAAGGCTTCTATTATCAGTTACATCAGGGACAACTCAGCTAATAGAGGTTGTTCAAAAAGTCCCATTTTCTCGGTACTGAAAACCGACCTTCTTGAACACGCACTAATAGTGACAATAGTGACTTTACCTCTGAAATACAACAGCAAACACGCCGTAACATTCCTTCTCCAAGGATGCTGCGGCGTATTTCAGTTTCAAGCAACGAGCGGGAAGTATAACGTAAATGTCGAACCGCTTCCCTCTATGCTTTTTACAATAATTTTCCCTTGATGATCCTGCACAATTTTCTGACATAGAGCTAAACCCAGCCCTGTTCCTTCTTCCTTCGTCGTATAGAATGGGTTAAATATTTTGGAGATCGTCTGTGCTGAAATACCGCTCCCTGTATCCGTAATCGAGATGAGCGCTCGATCTCCATCATGTATAAGATCGATATGTACCTCTCCCGGATCAGTCATCGCTTCAAACGCATTACGTATCAGGTTAATCAACACCTGTACGATTTTGTCCCGATCCATGTTCACAACCACAGGCTGCTCCGTCATCTCAAGCGTGATTCGATGTCCGCGTGATACAGCATCTGATTCGGTTAGTGACATCACCCGCTCCAAACAATGAGCCAGCTGTTCTGGTTTCATATGATTCGCCTGCGGTTTAGAAAATTGCAGAAATTCAGCGGTGAGATCCGTCACCCGGGTCACTTCTCCCATGATTACTTCATACCATGGAGCAATATTGAATGCTTGTCCTTTAGATAGCTGTAAGAAGCCACGGATAGCTGTCAGTGGGTTACGAATTTCATGTGCCATGCCTGCAGCCAGTTCACCGACCGATCGCAACCTTTCGGAACGGAAAGTCTCTTCTTCATTTTTGAGCCATTTGCTACGTTGTTGCCGGAGTAGTCGGTCTTCAGCGATCGTCATTAATTGCTGATGTGACGCGGCTTCTGTGGGGTATGTTGATGCGCTGTATACCACTTGTAAACCCTGTAATTTCTCGGACAATAGCGACACCATTTGTTCATCCACATCCTTTATTTCCGGAAGTATAATCGCAAATCGATCACCTGCATAACGAGATATACCGTAGGCATCTACAAAGCGTTCCCGTATGCGATCTCCTGTGTCTTTGATCACTGTACACCAGTTCGCTTCGACTTCCTGGTTAAAGCCGCTGAAGTTCTGAATGCTTAGAAGAATCAACGTAAAGGAACGACGCTCCTCCACGACTTGTTTGATCACTCCCAAATAGCCTTCATAATTCAGTAACCCCGTTAACGGATCATGGAGGGTTAAGAATTGATTTTTCTCCCTAAGCCTGCGCTTCTCAGCTTCACTATTGATTAAGGTATGGTACAAAAAGATGATGACAACTGCTGTAATCATGTCAAACAAAGATACCAGTAACGTATACGTATCAATTGGCACATACGAGAGCCGAATGACAGTGTATTGCAAAATGAGAAAGAGGGAAATGGGTAATGTCTGTGTTACACGCTGTTTATTTTGAATTAGAGACATAATGAGCATGTAATACAGCATATTGCACCAGTTCAGCTCTGTTAAATAATGAAATACCCCGAGGAAGATCCAGTGTACCTTTCTCAAAACAGGATAACGTCTCTCGGCCAGGACACTCGCTACAAATAGCACACCTGAGCCTATGGCTAACATCAGATAAGAGGTACGATCCAGTAGATGAGAGGATACAATGATCAACAGGCTTCCCAGTGGAAAAACAATCATTTTCATCGTGTAACTTAGCAAACAGCCTCGCCCCCTTTGGCCTATTACACATATCCTTATCCATATCGAATGAACTAGACATTTGCGTAAGAACGGGTAGTGAACAATCCTATTTGCATATATTATATCGATTGCCGTGAGCTGATGTTGTCGATTAATGGAGGTATTTCTAAATTCAACATGATTCTATTTATTTTCCCAACTCGTAGCGAACGTAATATGTTATAATACATTAATGGATTAATTTGGAATATTAATTCTTAATTAAGGAGGTACTATATGGAACAACGACGCAAACCAATAGGTATAGGTACACTGGCTCTGCTTGTGCTAGCTATGGGTTTCGCCTTTAATTTCCAATGGGGTAACGAACAATTCCAATTCAGCCATTACCTATTCGATTATTTTAACTGGCCGATCTACAGCAACGGTCAACAGGGGATTCACCTTACCTTTGTTGCTGCAATTGTCTTCTGGGCAGCCACAGTGATTATTGCACGAAAGTTCCATATGAACTATGGCGCAAAATTAGCCTACAGGATCGGTTCATTTATGCTCATATTCAGCGCGCTGATCTTCCCCTATACGGGGTAATATGGATCCTATTCGGTAGATGAGCTAATCAAGAAGCCAGCACCCTATTATTGTTAGGAGCTGGCTTCTACGGTGATTATGATTTTATTTTTTAGCCATATACTTACGAATATCAAAAGCAACGGCTGCTACGATGATCAAACCTTTGATAATTAACTGCCAGTATGGACTTACCCCAATAAAGGTCAGACCATAGTTAATGACCCCGAAGATCAATACACCAGCCATAACCCCAGGCACCGTACCGATTCCTCCGGCTGTAGACACCCCACCAACAACACATGCAGCAATCGCATCCAGCTCATACATATTACCGTAATTGTTCGTTGCCCCGCCTGTACGTGCCGCTTCCAACACGCCGCCTAGACCATACAGTGCTCCCGCAATGGCATATAATACGACTAGATTACGCGCGACATGAATACCAGATACATGTGCCGCCTGAATGTTGCCGCCAATCGCATACATATTTTTCCCGAGACGTGTCTTGTTGAAGACAACCCAGCAGATGAGTGCAACAAAAATAGCAATTAACACGATAAAAGGAATTGAATATCCACCGCCGAGATCAATGTAGCCTGAACCAATGACTGTGAAATCTGGTCTCAGACCACCGATCGGTTGAGATTGGTTAGGCTCGGTGTCGAAATAGATCGAGTTCAATCCATATACAGCAACCATCGTACCTAATGTCGCAATAAATGGAGGAACATGCAATTTGGCAACAATGATTCCATTGACCAAGCCAACAGCTAAACCAGCTAAAATGCCCACAAAAATCGGTATCGCTACCCACAGTTGCACAAGATCGGGAAAGAAGCGATTGGCATATTCGTCTATCTGCAACATCGAGGCCGAGACAACAGCCGTTAGACCTACGACGCGACCCGCGGACAGATCGACACCGCCAGTGATTAGTATAAAAGCAGCTCCAAGTGCTATGATCGCTCGCGTAGAGGATTGCTGTAATATATCCCGCAAAGTAGAGAATGCAAGGAAATTCGGATCAGCTATCGCGATGCCAATGACCAGTAGAATGAGTACGATGAAGATCGCGCGCTGCGCTACATATTGCTTCACCTGATTGACGACCTGCGTGTTCATGTGTTCCCCTCCTGACTAGGCCATTCGCTGCTGCGCGGCCAGTCGCATAATATCCTGCTCCGTTGCTTCCGCTCCGTCTACGATCCCCGTTAGCCGTCCTTCACTCATGACCATAATGCGATCCGACATCCCCAGTAGTTCAGGCATTTCTGAGCTGATCATAATGATGCTTTTGCCCTGACGAGCCAGTTCCGTAATAATCGTGTATATCTCGAATTTGGCACCTACGTCGATGCCACGAGTAGGTTCATCCAAGAGCAAAATTTCGGGATCGGTCAGAAGCCAGCGGGCAAGTAGCACCTTTTGTTGATTTCCACCTGAAAGGTTTCTAATTAGGGTGTTAACTGAAGGGGTTTTAGTTCTGAACTTCTCTGTTTGCTCACGAGCCACCTCTCGTCCTTTGGCCTCATCAAGCAATCCAATCCGATTACGGTACCGGCTAAGGCTAGCAATGATCGTATTTTCATACACGGATAACACAGGGAAAATCCCAGTCACTCTTCGTTCCTCGGTCAGCAATGCAATATTGTGACGTTTAGCTGCTGCAGGTGAGTTGATCTTCACTTTACTTCCATGAATGGAGATCGTACCTGAGCGAAGTGTACGGAGTCCGAATAAGGACTCGATCAGCTCCGTTCGTTGTGCCCCCACAAGTCCACCAACACCGAGCACTTCCCCTTTTCTCAGCTCAAACGATACATCTCGGAAAGAGTTCGGCTGGCTGGATGTTAGAGCCTCTGCCTTCAAGATAACGTCTCCAGGTACATTCGTTCGTTCAGGGAAGCGTTCGCTTAGATCTCGCCCCACCATCCGGGTGATGATCAGGTCTGTCGTTAGATCCTCTGCATTCCATGTTCCAACGACGAACCCGTCACGCATAATGGTGACTTCATCGGATATGGTCAGAATCTCCTCCATTTTGTGTGAAATGTAGATGATCGATACACCCCGGCTGCGCAGTTCGTTAATGATTGCGAAGAGTTGCTCCACTTCCTTGCCCGTCAGGGAGGATGTTGGTTCATCCATAACAATCACTTTTGAATGAAAAGAAACCGCCTTGGCAATTTCCATGGATTGAATTTTGGATACAGATAGTGTTCCTGCATTCACCTTCGGATCAATGTCCAGATTCAGATCCTCGAATAACGTCAATGTTTCGCTATACATCCGTTTCTCGTTGACGAATAATCCACTCATGGGGAATCGTCCTAGCCAGATATTCTCCATGACCGGTCGATGGGGAACTGGGTTCAATTCCTGATGAATCATCGAGATACCCTGCTGCAGTGCAGCCTTGGAGCTTGGAATCTCGACCTCATTCCCCTCGATTCGGATGCGCCCTTCATCTGGACGGTACATGCCAAACAAACATTTCATCAAGGTGGACTTACCAGCCCCATTTTCCCCCATAAGCGCATGAACTGTTCCCGGCTTCACTTTCAAAGTAACCTGACTTAATGCCTGCACACCCGGAAATGCCTTAGATATTCCCTCCATCTCCAATAGGTAAGGTGATTCCATCCTTCATCTCCCCTTCCTTACGCCGTCAGAAAAAAGGACGCCCTCACCGCTCGGGCGGACGTCCCTATGTCTGCTGTTGTTTATTGGGCGTCGGCAATGTTGTCTTTCGTAATTTTTTTGTAGGCAATCCAGACGTACTTGCCATCCGTGATATCATAGCCGGTGTTATCCTTCGTAGGTGTTTCTCCCTTCGCCAAAACCGTGGCCAGCGCCACCGTCGCGGCACCCTGATTCTTGGCATCATTCAGCACTGTACCCAGCATCGTGCCATCTTGAAGCGCCTGAATCGCTGGTGCTGTAGCATCCACACCAACCACCGGCATCGTTTTGCCGTCTTTGAAATATCCAGCCGCCTTCAACGCTTCAATCGCCCCAAGCGCCATATCATCGTTATTAGCTAATACCGCTTCGATTTTGTCTCCATGGGAGGCAAGGAATGCCTGCATTTTCTCCTGTCCTTTGACCCGATCCCACATCGCCGTATCCTCTGCTAAGGCTTCCACTTCAATTCCAGCATCTTGAATGGCTTGGACGGAATATTTGGTTCTAAGCTCCGCATCCTGATGGCCTGGCTCGCCTTTCAGCATGACGTATTGCAGTTTGCCATCTCCGTTCTTGTCTGCCTCCGGATGAGCCTTCCAGTAGTCCACGATGAGTTGACCCGAGATTGTACCGGATTCCTCAGCCTTCGCGCCTACGTAGTACACCTTATCCCACTTGTTCATATCCTCCGCAACGGGTTCCCGGTTCAGGAATACCACTGGGATGCTAGCCGCTTTGGCTTTGTCAATAATAACTCCCGCAGCAGTTCGATCGACCGGGTTAACCGCCATGGCATTATACTTTTTGGATACAAACAGATCGACTTTCTCGTTCTGGGTTGGCTGTGCATTCTGGCTATCGACAATATCCAGTGTCGCCTTCCCCTCAGCAGCAGCTGTCATTGAATTCCGTACACCGGTCATGAATGTATCATCGAATTTGTAGATCGCTACCCCGATCTTAGGGGTATCCGTAGCCGATGTCGATTGACCACCCGTGTCCGTTCCTGTACTCCCACCCGCACTGTCTCCACCACTGCTACAGCCCGCCGCAGCTACCATACATGCCGTTAACAGCAATGTCATCCAAGTTTTTTTCATATCCTAATGACCTCCCCCAAGTTCATTCGGCTTCACCGATGTCTTTATTATGAAAGGGTTTACAATAAATTCGAATACAATATCTTCACCTGTTTTATCGAAATCTTCCTCAGTTCGAAGAACTATTTATTTACACAGTCCACTCCGATGACAGAATAACCTTCCAATCGCTGTTATCCCCAGATTTTCTGAACTCCCTTCTTCAAAGGGAAAAATCCGGTGATAAAGGCGAACGCTCCGCTTTTCTAGGTTATTTCTGTCCTCTCCGTTAAAGTGTAAATAAGCAGTTCAACTTATATAGATAAAAAACTAAAGTATATTTACACTTGCCACTTCGATATCAGGACAAGCTTCCGATTGCTGTAACCCCCGGATAACCACCTCATTGTACAAAAGGAAAGAGCAGCTTCTGATTATCCATCCAGAACATATTATCTGTGCTCACCAGCTTCGTTTCCAATGTCACCCTTGGCTCTACATGGTTACTATTCAGGCGTGCAACTGCCTGATTCACACCTAGATAGCCTGCGCTGAATCCATTCTGCACGATCAATTGCTGGATAACGCCTTCTTGCAGTTGTTCCAGTTGCTGCTGCTCACTTCCGAATCCAACAAGTTTGATGCTTCCAATGCGCTTACGGCGATTCAATTCGTCCGCTGCCCCAAGGGACGCAGATTCCTGAAGCGTTATTATGCCGTCCACCTGGCTCTGATCCATTACCTGCTTCGTCACTTGCCAGCAGACCTCCCGATTACTGCACACTGAATAAGGGACAATCTCCATGTCAGGATACTCGGTCAGTGCTTCCTTCACGCCCTGCTCGCGGTGAACCAAACCTGGATTCATAAGGTCAGGCCCCAGTAAAGCCACCTTTCCCTTGGCTCCGAGCAATTCTGCCATGGCATGCCCCGCTTTCCGCCCAGCTTCCAGGTTATCCATGGAGATGACACTGGTGATGCCTTTCACAGGAAACTCATCATTCAGAACAATGACAGGGGCAATGTTCCCTGTTGGGCTTTTCGTTTGAGCCAGGTGCAGGATGTTACTCAGCGTCTCCTCACTAAGTGGATCAACCAATAGAGCAGTCGCCCCCTGTTGTAATGCCTGTGCAGCCGCATCCACCTGAGCCTGCTCACGCTGAGGAAGATTAATCCATTGTCGATCTCTTTCATTTTTTCTTAAAAGGAGTCCTGCACCAGATCCATCTCGTGTGCGAGAAACAGATCCATTACCGAAAGCCTCCACTGTAACCAGGTCAGCTCCTTGTTCTTTGGCGGCAGCTTCTGCACCTAGTCGAATGGCTTCAGCCAGTTCACCCGTTCCTGCTGGCGTAATTAATGCGATACGATGCGAAATGCCAGCCGAAGGCTCTCCTGCAATGCTACAAGCCATACATAACAGTAAGGTACAGCATGTGATGGAGAGCCCTACACTGCGGAATATCGGGATAGAGACAGCCCACTTGAACTTAATTAACTTGTTCATTCTATTGCTTCCCCTCGCTTCGTTCACGCTTGTACTGAATCGGAATACGGATCCATACTGTCGTACCCTCCTCCAGCTCACTTGCAAATTCCAGACCATAAGCATCCCCATAATAGAGCTGAATTCGATCATGCACATTGCGAACAGCCACACCTGAACCTGCTCCGCTTTTTACGATTACATTGCCATTTAACAAACTGGCTACCTGCTCTTCCGTCATGCCTACGCCGTTGTCCGTAATACGCAATACGAGATTGGCTTCTTCTTGATACACCCGGATCTCGATCTGCCCTCATCCATGTCATACTCAATGCCGTGCACGATTGCATTCTCAATTAAAGGCTGTAATACCAGCTTCAGTGTCAAGCAGTCCAACGTCTCCTCATCGGCTTCCATGTTGAATCTGAATTTGTGCTTGAAGCGCATCTGTTGGATCGTCAAATAATGATGTGCATGCTCCAGCTCCTCGCGAACCGTGATAATCGTTTTGCCCTGGCTGAGACTAATGCGAAACAGACGCGAGAGTGAAGTGATCATCGTAACCACTTCTTCATTACGGCTCATACCCACCATACGCACGACTGAATTTAAAGTGTTGTATAGGAAATGAGGATTAATCTGCGCCTGCAATGCCTCAAGCTCATACCGTCGCTTCTGCTCCTGCTCATGAATAATTTCATTCATCAATGCCCGAATTTTGTTGACCATGAGATTGAATCGCCGCGATAAGCGCTCCACCTCAAGCGGCCCTTCGATGGGAAGCTCTACGCTGAAGTCGCCCCGTTCCACTGCCTTCATTTTTCGTTCCATTCGGCGAATGGGACGAGTCAGGCTGGAGGACAGAATGAGGGATACGATAATTACCAGCACCAGTACAACGATAAGCACCCTTATCAAATAACCGTTGACTTCTTGACGGGTGGTTAACATCTCATCCAGATAAGCGACACCAACGATTTTCCAACCGATATTGGCAACGGACTTCACCGTATTCAGCCGTTTCTGTCCTTCCGACTCATCCTCATAACTACCCGTAGCAACCAAGGCCTGTTCAATATTTTCACGTTTGAGCCCCATGTACATGAGTTGTTGCTGCGGATGATACACGATATTGCCAGCACTCTCGTCAATGATGTAGACATATCCA
Organism: Paenibacillus sp. DCT19; assembly: GCF_003268635.1. NCBI lineage: Bacteria > Bacillati > Bacillota > Bacilli > Caryophanales > Paenibacillaceae > Paenibacillus > Paenibacillus sp. DCT19. Next base: position 1,268,919 of record NZ_CP029639.1, on the reverse strand, counting down.
CGTTGACCGAGACTTACACGGCGGCTTAGCTCATCCATTTGCTTAAAATTAATGTCCACGAGCAAAATCACTTGCCGATCTTGACCATTCTGCCTTACGGTAATGCCTTTGCTCATAGATACAACCCATTTGTAGGGACCATCATACATATTCTGAATATGAGGCAATGAGAAACTAAGGTGATCTGGCACCCGCAATGCGGATTGAAACCACCCCTGTTGTGTGACATGCGCACTCGGTTTGAGCCGGGCAGACGGTCTATTTTTAAGTAAATGTCCTTCCGCGTCAAGCAATGTAATCGAGATGATATCCTCTCGACTGCTCAGCAGTGTATCAAGCTGCTTATCCACCTGGTCTCCTTCCCACGTTCCGTCCCGCAGCATATGCTCCTCAATCGCCCGATACAGATGGGACATACTACGCACATAATCCTCCAGACTGTAGCTGACCTGATCTACAATTTGCCTGGTTGTCAGCTCTGCACTCCGCTCCGCAGCTTGAGAGAATTTATCATGCAGGAGCATCGCCATTATGGTGAGTACAAGAACGATAAAGACGGAAAATGACCATGTGATGATAAACCGGATACTGCTGACTTTAGATGAACGGAGCCGATTCTTACACCAGCCCGTGAGCCCGCTAATCCAGCCGGTGAAGAACCTCATTGCGGCGATCCCTCCCGAATCTGAAGTGCCGTCTGTTTGCGATATTCTTTCGGCGAGATCCCCGTATGTTTCTTAAAACAAAAGCTGAAATAATTAGGTTCAGCAAATCCAACCCGCTCCGCAATCTGGAACGCCTTCAGTTCGGAGCCGCGCAGCATTTCCTTTGCGGCTTCCATACGAATCTGCATCACATATTGAAGAAATGTAAGCTGTACTTCCTTTTTGAAAATACCGCAAAAATATCCCGAGCTAATGTGCAGATGCCCACACACCTTTTGGATCGACAGTTCTGGATCAGCGTAATGCTCCTTCGTATAGGCTAGTGCCTGTTCGACGATATCTTTGTACACATGCTGCCGACCACTCGCAATACGCTGCTGTACTAGCATACAGACTTCTTTAACTTTGCCCTGCGCCTCAGTTAAACCCGGTAGTCGGAACAGTTCCGCATATAGCTGAAAGCCTGCTCCGAAGATATCCTCCATCGACTCCCCGGATGCCTGTGCGGCCTTCCAGACCGCAGTCAGCACCTCGATCAGGTACAATTGGATGTCACTTCGCCCATGCTCCACCGTAATTTCCCGGAAAATGATCTCCAATGCCTCGACCAGTTCTGCTTCAGTTCCTGCCTTGAGGCAGCGTGTCAACGTCTGCTGTTTCAACTCATCAAAGCGCAGTTTACCAGCCGCCTGACGTTCCACATCGGCAATATATATCAATGAATCCGTGCCGGGTACAAGCCGATAATCGAGGGCAAGCAGTGCATCCTCATAGGCATGCTTCACCTCGGTAATGGTGCTCACCAATGCACCTGAGCCAACTGTGGCAGGAATGCGCAGATAATGGTTAATGCTCCGCAGCACACTCTGAAGTGCCATCTGTTGTCGTTTCTCCCCATCCGCTCCATCCCAGCGATCCACGAACAGCAGTACAACCGTTTCCTGATGAATAAATGCATGACCTGCACTGTGCTCTCCCCATATCTCCTGCGCAATATTCAATGCAGCGAATTGCTTCAATTCCGCATCGCTCGATTCGCCCCAAGACTGCCCCATGCCTCTGCGATCTCCGTCCATATGCAGTGCAAGCACAGACACACCGTATCGCTGTCCATCGAAGTTCAAACCGCACTGCTTCGCTTTTCCATGAATATAGACGGGAGACTTCTGACGGTGAAGCAGGGTTGCCAACAGATCTGCTTGTAGTAAAGGTAAGCTTGTATAATAATGCTCCCGCAGATGCTGCACATCCTCACGTTCAGCCACCTCAGCAGCCATTTGTGCACGCAACCGAGTTAACAGCTCCATAAGGTGCCCAGCTGAGAAAGGCTTCAGCAAATATTCATCCACACTGATGGAGACCGCCTGCCTGGCATAATCGAATTCATCGTATCCGGTCAAAATAACGACTTTCACCAGCGGATTACGCTCCCGCAACCTTCGTGCAAGCTCAAGCCCATCCATAAATGGCATACTGATATCCGTGACCACAATATCCGGTTCTACCCGTTCCGCCATCTCCAGCGCTTCTCGTCCATTCTCAGCCAAACCAACAATGCGCAGATCGAGCGCTTCCCAATCCACTTCGACCACTAATCCTTCGCGTACGTCCTCTTCATCATCCACCAGCAATACCCGATACACTGCCGATTCCTCCTTTTATTAAGCCGATCATATGTCCAAGCAATAATGTATATGTCGTAATACATCAAGGTTGCCATCATAATATACAATAATAATTTGCAAATGTAACCGCTTTCTTTTATAGTGAAGGAGACGGAAGGAAATTGGAGATTCTTTTCGTTTGATCGGTGAACAAACAATTAGAAAAACAACCAAATATTTGATTATATTATCAAACATGGTATACTGGTGTTAATCGATTGTTTTGAACACGCTTGACGATGATCGGTTAAAATTATATTTTGTGGAGGAATTACATGCAAACAGGTACAGTTAAATGGTTCAATGCGGAAAAAGGATTTGGCTTTATTGAAACTGAAGAAGGAACAGACGTATTCGTTCATTTCAGTGCAATTCAAGCTGACGGTTACAAATCATTGGATGAAGGGCAACGCGTCCAATTCGAAGTAACTCAAGGTAATCGTGGACCACAAGCTGAGAACGTTACTAAACTTTAATTATAATCAAGCTGCCTTGTACAAGGCAGCTTTTGTTTATTCACCAGATCGTAAAGTTTCATGAGCAGAACACGTATCATATATTGAAATGTATATAACTTATAAGGTAATACCCACCTTAAGAAACGAGGTTTTTATCCCAACTAACCAACCTAAATCGAAAGATGATTCAATTGTATTTTCAACGGTAGATGATATTCTCCATTTCTACGCTGACAAGCAGCCTACCCAGCAGCCAATGAAAGAACATTCGCCCGCCCTGCCTACTTCTTCCACATCTGTACACCAAACACAACTACCTAATCGCTAAAACGGGCTTGATAAGAAAAAGACCCTGATTCGCTCAAAGCGGTCAGGGTCTTTGTAATCTACTCGTTAATATCTACTATCTATTTCATAGTAACCTGCATTAGATCTTGAACGGACTCAAGGATGTCTGGAGCTCTGTTGATATATCCGACAGGACGGCTGCGGAGGATTTAATCTGCTCCACGGACTGAAGCTGTTCCTGAACAGAACCTGCTGCCTGTTGTGAGTTGGCGCTCGCTGTCTGCGCATGACGCGCAATCTCATGAACGGATGCCACAACCTGCTCTACACCTGCGGACATCTCTTCACTTGTAGCAGCCATTTCTTCAATCTCTGCGGCGATCTGTTCATTCGTATCTCGAATCTGACTGAAATTGAGCTCAGTCTCCCGTGTCAGGCGAATTCCTTCCTGCACTTCATCCTTGACCTTGGATAGAGCTGTGATGGAGAGCAGCATATCCTGTTCCATGCCTTGCACCAATTCATCAATCTTTTCCGAAGAATCTCCGGCCTGTTCTGCCAGCTTACGTACTTCTGAAGATACGACAGCAAAACCTCTGCCATGTTCCCCAGCTCGAGCTGCTTCAATGGAAGCGTTAAGCGCGAGTAGATTCGTTTGCCTAGCGACCTCATGAATCGTAGAAGCCATCTGACTAATCTGAGCTGACTTCGCTTCCAACATACGCATGATCTCATCCGTTGCCTGAACTGAAGTGTGAATGGCTGACATCTGCTCTACCGTCATATGGACAGTCTCGCCACCAGTCTCGGCCTGCTTGCGTGAATAGATTGCTGACTCTGAGACATTTGAAGCTTTATCCGCCATCCGTTGAACACCCACAGCCACTTCTTCCATCGCTTGCAGATTTTCTTCCGTACTGATCATTTGGCTCTCTGCACCGCGTGCCACCTGTTCAACAGAAGATGATATCTGCTCGGACTCCGTCGTTGTTCGCTCAGCAATCGTCAATAATTGCCCAGTCGAATGCTCGGCTTTCTCTGCCGCCTGTAGCCCACCCTGAATGATTAGCTTCAAGCTGCTTCGCATCTCGTTATATCCGGTGCTGAGCTGACCAATCTCGTCCTGCACATGATCCTCAATCGACTGTGTAAAATCGCCCGTTCCAGCCAACTTGATCGCGGTTGATACTCGCCCAATTCGCATTCTGACCCGACGGACGTACCAGATGATGACAGTGATCGCGATTAGCATCGCAACAATACATACGATGGCGAAGGTCTTCAGAAAGGATGAAATAATGACATCAATCAAGGATTGTGAGGCACCCACATAGAGTATGCCAATAATCTCTCCCGCTTGATTACGAATCGGCTCATACGCTGTCTGATAGGTTTGTCCTACAACAACAGCTTCCCCGTAATACCGCTCTCCTTGTTGTAAAACAGCTTGTGCGACCTGTTCCGATACCTTCGTACCCACCGCACGCTCGCCATCCACCATCACGTTGGTGGCAACCCGTTCATCTCCTCTGAAAATGGTAACGGTATCTCCAGAGGCTTCGCCAAGCTCATCTACAAGATCAAAGTTCCCTTCCATCGTTACTTCGCCCTTGAACAGTTGTCCATCCTTAATCGCCCATTCGCCTGGATACTTGTATGTAATGATATGATTCGCCATCTGCAAATCCCGTTTTGCCTTCTCTGTAGCAAATGTCGTAATTCCCTGCCTCATTTCCATGATTACGCTTACTGCCACAGCGGAGGAAAAAAGAATAAAAATGCCGATCACAATTAAACTAATTTTAGTACCAATACTCATGCTTCGCATGTATGTACGCCACCCATTTCCCTAAGTAATTGTTATGAATTACAATGTGAAAAGTTCAAATTCGACTGATCACATATAGAGTTATCGGCAGGAATAATAGCAATGTGTATAATATTTCAGTGATATTTATCACAAAAATTGCTCAATAAAATCAAATCTATTACTCAATCTACTTAAATGTGTAAAAAGAACCTCTAACGAGGGAAATACGACGTCTAAAAAGTAGGTCATAAGTCCTTTTTCAATCCTCCAAAGAACATATTTTTCCACTCATTGCACACAAAAAGGATCCGATGAAATCATCGAATCCTCCATGCTTTTATGTTTGGATTATGAAATTCAAAGTAAAGTTACTCGTAAAGCATCCCATATCATCATTGATTCGTAATCTTAACGGTTGCCGTTGATTGATCCCAGTCTACCTTCAACCCCAAAGCTTCGGAGATGAAGCGCACAGGTACAAGTGTACGACTGTTCTTAATGATGGCTGAGCCATCAATTTCCACTGATGTACCATTAACAGTTGCTGTACTGCTGCCAATCTTCAGGACAAACGTCTGGTCATTCAAAACCGCGGTTACTGTCTTCGCTGTTGGATTCCAGGCCACCTCTGCTCCGATTGCTTCAAAGATTGCATTCACAGGCACCATCACCCGTCCACTAACTTCGAGCGGCTCTTGATCTGGGAATGTCACGGCTTGTCCGTCCAGGGTAACCGAGATGGCCTCTTGTTCCGTTGTTCCGGTCGAGGTTGCATTATTCTGTTGTTCGTCTGTCTCTGGCAAAGGTGTCACTTCGCGTCCCAGTTGTTCCTGCAAGTTCGCTAGACGGTTTAGTGCAAACGTAGTTAACGATCCCGATGCCATAGAGCCCATGCCCTGACCTCCACCAAAGTTACCACCTGGTTCAGTCGAGTTGTCACCTGTATTGGCTGTTGAGTCTGTTGTTCCATCACCATCTGCTGTACCGCTAGGTCGTGTCGGCGGTGTGGTACCATCTGGCGGTGTCATACCCTTCATTCCTTCCGGCGGGGTCATACCTTCCATGCCTTCAGGTGGAGTCATGCCTTCGAAGCCTTCTGGCGGTGTCATTCCACCACCCATACCACTTCCTGTATCACCATTGGCCGAGTAAACAATATTGGATTCAAATTGCTCTGTTGTATAGAATTTTGTTGGATCTGCTTCCACATAAGGACGAATCTCAGCTGCAAGCTCTGTAATCCGATCTTGAATACCTTCCAAATAGTCTGTCAGCTCGTTGACATAGGTCAAATATTTTTCCTTATACTCTGGCACGGCAAGCAAGTTATTGATCATAGGTACATTTGCCATGCTAATGCCGAGCACAGGTTCGTCTACGGATACATTTGTTGCGTTCGTATTCGTCGTGGTTGAGCCAGTTGTCGCTGTCCCGCGACCTCCGCCACCAGCCGAATATCCATTAAAGGACATATTGAAATCCCACGGCACAACCGTAAATTTGCCATTAGCATCACTATAAAGCATATAGTTATGTCCCTTGTCTCCGTTATAGCTGTCATAGTTGCCTAATACGGTATTGCCTGCAATATATTGAAGTGCAGAATCAACGTCCAGTACACTCTCGATATCGCCTTTTTCGCCTTCTGGCATCTCATTCAATGTTTGAATGAAATTTTTAAGCTTTGTTTTGTCTTTATCAGAGCCTAAGTCCTTGGAAAGTGTACTGTATTCGCCATCTTCCTCATACTGAAGGTAGCTCTTCTCCTCGGTGTCGTAGAGGACACCGTCTTCGTAATCCTCCCCATAGTTACGCTCCAGATAGCTGTCATCTACAGCCTCAACACCTGTATAGAAACCAACCAGTTCACCGTTAACATAGAGGTTGACATAGTTTGTCATCGGCACATCCATGCCAATGCTGCGTAGTGCTTCGTAATGGAGAATCTCACGCATATACGAAGGATCCGTATAGTTGTTATTCAGAACCATTTTATCTAGACCGAGCAAGGTTTGTGTTTTGTCATACTTGTCGAATTTCAATCTGAAGCTGTAACGGTCAGAATCCTCCATGGAAGCGACTGAACGTAACGTCATATTGCCTTTTGTCGAGAAACCTACGTTATCCAGCTTGTTCCCATCCACTTCCACGCTAACCTGTTTATAATCCTTATCCATCGGGCTCTCAAGCATGCTTTGCCAGTCTGCATCGTCAATTGTAATCTTCACATCAATAATATTATCTGTTTGGAACAGAGACTCGTATGCTTGGGTCACGCCTGCACTTGAAGTTGTAGCTGTATTCTCTGCGGCGTATGCCTGATGCCCTCCAACCCATGCAAAAGATGACGTAACCATCGTCACAGACAAGGCTGTCACTGCAACTTTCCGTAATAAATGATTCAAAATAATGATTCCTCCTTCTTGATTTTCTGTTAAGCAACTGTGGCTTATGAAACCATCGTAGAGGACGAACCTTTAGTGAATCTTAAATCGTGAAACAGATGCATCATTCAATGATATGTATACCGATGAATTTTTCATGGTCGTACAAGAAAAAAGATGAAAAAAACGCAAAATATTACCTAAGAACCAGTTCTTAAGAACTAATTAAACTTCAAAACCTAACATAAATATGGCTATATTACGATATATCACAGGTATAGAACTTATATGGAGGTCCTGCGCATGAGATAAGTGATACACAAATAGAACGGATCTGTAGCAATTAAATAGAATCAACAGATGAAAGAAACCGAAGAAACTTGGATTAGAAATTTAACTTCCTTTAATAATGACCTGAACATACATACGTAGCACTACGTCCAGGCCACACATCTTTTAACATCATCTAAGGAGTGAACCACCTTGTTAAACAAGCTTCGTTGGAGTACCATGCCTTTCTTTGCCAAAAATCTAGTCATCTCATTCGGTAGTATTGTGTTGATTGGTATCATCCTCATTACTGCCGCGTATCAGCTACAAAAGAATATTCTCGTTGAACAACTGCATGATCAAGCAACTGTTATTACCGAGAAATGGTATGTCGATCTGGACACAGCCAAAGTAAATGAAGCCATGAATGAGAAAAGCTACACAGGCCCTGCCCAGCAGGAAATGAAAGCCTATCTTGATTCCATTCACGAATTCTATCCAAACATCGCTCAGGCTTATATTTTCGGTTCGGAACTTGAGGGCGGAGACGGAACATCCATTATTGCTGTCCCTACGAACCTGGTACAGCCTTTTGAGGAAAGCAATCTTGCGGCAGGCGATATGTACCCACTGCCCCAAAATAACGTTGTGGTGCTGGAACAAATGAAAGTGGACGGGGAGCCTGCGTTCAGTGATTTCTACACGGATGAGTATGGCACTTGGACAACCTTGATCTATCCAATCAAAAACGCTGATGGTTCCATGTACGCTGCTCTTTATTTCGATGTAGATGCAAGTGCAGTGCCTAAAGGTCTGAATGAACTGCTGTTGTACGGTTCCATATGTTTGGTTGGTTTCCTGCTTCTATTCATGATCCTGCAGTTCATTCTGCTGAAGAGAACACTCGCCCCGATCCGTAGCCTCATGCACGGTATTGAGGAAGTGAGTACAGGTAACCTGGATGTAACGATTCAAGTAGGACGCGACGATCTCGGTGTTATCAATATGAAATTTAATACCATGATTCAACGAATCAACGATACGATGTACAAGGTACAGAATACATCGCATCACCTGTCGAATTCATCCAAGAAACTACTTCATATCTCTGAGAAAAATAATGAAAATATTCAAAGCATCAGTAACCATATGAAGGATATCTCCAGTGGACTTCGCTCCCAGGATCAAGCTACAGTTGAAAGTGCGCGTGCCATGACGGAGATGTCCACCGTTATTCAGACGATCGCCAGCAGTTCATCTGACGCAGCGGATCAAGCATTAAGTATGGAGCAACGCTCCAGTGCGGGTAATGAAGTGATGCAACAGGTCGTTGAGCAGATGCGCCTCATCGCGGGAGCGGTCGAGAATACGTCCGAGTCGATTCAATCACTGGAGAATAACTCGAATCAGATTAGCAACATTGTCAATATGATCACGGAAATTGCTGGACAAACGAATCTACTCGCGCTCAACGCTTCCATTGAAGCGGCTCGTGCAGGCGAGGAAGGCCGAGGCTTCGCCGTCGTGGCTGGAGAAGTTCGTAACCTGGCAGAACAATCCCAAGAATCCGCCAAACAAATACGTCAACTGATCGAAGAGATTCAACAGGATATCGTTCAATCCTCCGAGTCGATGCAACTTGGCTCTCAGGAAGTGAAGAAAGGCTTAGAGGTAACGCAAGAGACAGGCGTGTTCTTCGAGAACATTCTTACAGCAACGAATAAAGTGGCGAACCAAATCCAAGATATCTCCAGCTCTACCGAGGAAATATCAGCAAGCACACAAGAAATGTCTGCTACTGCCGATGAATTATCTTCAAGTGTCAGCAGAGCGGCTAGCAGCAGTAAACAGATCGAGCAATCCATCGAGGAGCAAGAATCCTCCATGGCTTCCATCGTTACCGCTTCTGATGAACTGTCAGCGGTATCTGAGCAATTGCAAGAGTTGATCTCGTTCTTCAAAGTGCGAGCGAGTTAAAGAATGCGGCTGAATAGCAGAAATGCTGTTCAGCCGTTTTTTATTTGGAATAGGTTAAGGTACGTAATAGAAAAAAACCAAGATGGGCAAGTATTCCTCTTCCCGTCTTGGTTTTTTTGGGTTTTTAGCGTGGTGTTATTGTAGGCAAGGCTACATGTTACACAGTTCTTGATGCTGATAGCTATTGATTTATACAGTTACATATTACAGATCATTGTTACGCTTCATCAGGTTATAGATCATCATGGCTGACTCTTGGCGTGTTAATTCATTTTTGGGCAAGAACCGTTGATCCGGATATCCTTTCATCACCGACTCCTGAGCCACAAGACCAATGCTGCTTCTTGCCCATTCGGAGATCGACTTTTGATCTTCATATGGCGTGAAGGATGATAGGACATAGCCCTCCTTTTTCATCACATTGGCAATCATACTCGCTGCTTGTTCTCTTGTGATATAGGCATTGGGTTTAAGTGTCCTATCTTGGAAGCCTTGAAGAATTCCTTGCTGTAATGCTGGTGCAATCTCCGAATAATACCAAGCATCTGAATGCACGTCAGTAAACTCATTAACATAAGGAATCACGGAGTTATATCCAAAAGCTCTTTGCAAAAAGATTGCAAATTCGGCTCTTGTCACCTTTTGCTGTCCACCAAATGTACCATCGAAATAGCCTCTTACAATCCCTTTTTGCGCTAAGGAATTAATCGCATCCTTGGCATAACTCCGATCTATATCCGTAAATACAACATTAACCAACCCTTTGTTGCCTTCATTGGAAGGTATGACCTCTGTATTAATGGTAACACTGTCGTTCTTGCCAGTAGTTACACTTGGGGTCGGGTTATAATTAACATAGGGGTACGGAAGAACAGGATAATTATATCCATAGACGGTAGCGCCAGTGCCATCTGCAGGAGTTGTTACAGCAACTGTCTGTTTGCCAATAACCTCCTCTGATCCATCAGGTCTGACGCGCACAGCAATGATATTATACTCATAGTATTTACTTCTCTCGACGCCAACTTCGCTAAATTGCAGCTTACCATTCACAGTAGCCACGATTCCCTCATCACGGGTTTCTCCAGTAGCCGTATTGACATAAGTCTTACGATAAAGACCGTTTCCTAGAGGGGTGTATTTGGTCTGTGGATTACGTTCAACGTAATGAACGGCTCCTTCAATAGGTTGATACTCAAAAGCAATTGTTGCGTTTGACGCATTCATCGGCGCGACATTCATCGATTGAGGTATGCCTGCCGTCTGTACTTCAATTGTGCTCGATTCAATTTTTCCATATTTGTTGCTCGCTACAACCCGATATGTATATGTTCTGCCTGGCTGGAGCGTGTACGCAATCATCGTATTAGAATGACCTGACCATACTTTGTTCACTTGATCCTGGTAGATCTCATACTGGGTTGCCCCCTCTACCAGATTCCATTGCAGGTCCACTCTATTATCGTACACTCGATTGACTCTGATGTTAATCTGACCTTTCGGTGCCACGTCCTCAGTCACCTTAGGAATCTTCACACTTTTAACTGCAGGCGGCCCTTCGTTGTCTCCGTCCCGGCCAATCACTTTATAAATGTAAGTTGTGTCAGGTGTCACATTCCCATCCTCGTATGAGGTTGACTTGGTCACCGCCAAAGGCAGATCATTACGGGTAATCACATACTCAGCTGCATAGTCTGCCTTACTCCACGTCAGTCTAACTTTGCTGGAATCCAGTGCTTCAGCTCGGAAATCCGGTGGATATGGAATATAATTTCTAATTCCGATTGTAAATTTCGATTCTTCACTGTAAATTTCGCCTTTGCGAGCTACTAATGTATACTTGGTGATTGAATTAAAATTCACGCCTTCATGCACATATTCTAAAAGCGGGCCCTCATATAGAATTTCAGAGCCACGCTTGAGAATATATTGTTCAGCACCTTCCACTGCATGCCACTGCAACCGGATCGCATTATTACCCACAGCACTCGACTGGGAGTATCTAGGACTATCTAGTTTCGTGATTACAGGTTCCCCATCAGCTAGTGTCGGAATAACGTAAGGATCTTCAGGGGTGCCCTGTCCTTTAAATTCCACATTATTTTTTACCGTCGCTTTGAATTTGAAGTTTTGTAAGGTTCCTGCAGCGGCAGACTTAATGTGGCTATTCAAAAACGTATCTGCCTCGGATGCATCCTCCGTAAAAACTGGACCTGTATTCCCCGATTTTCCATATGAATCACCATACGTATTAGGATTGGAAAAAGCAAGGCTGGTAACCATCCGATTCGGATGACTAGAGTCACTCAAAACAATTCCTGTATACTTTTCTAGGTCTTCCTTCGTAACAAGTCCTACAGATGACGAATAACCTTGAACATACTCACCATTATCGAATGCATTTACTATCCACCATTGCCTCTCAAATGGAGACTGCTTATCTTCTTTTATTTGATTTAATTCATAGCCCACGCTATCTGCGAACTTGGAGGACATGTCTACTCTCCATCCAGCAGCCTCACCTTGTATATCGATATATTTTGGAACTGTATTTTGAGAGATTAAGGTTTGATTATCCACGAGGTACCATTTACCGTATTGCTTAAGATCAACGACTGATCCAAACGCCGCCTTGGACTCACCTAACATATATGCATTGAGAGCCGGAGGAGTGATAATAAACTCTAATGAATCCGTTTGAGTAGGATTTTCAATACTTATCCAATTTAATCTGATCACATTTTTCTCTCCTGGTTTCAGACCACTAATGCGAGCACTTGAACTCAATTTACTTGTCAATTCTGTATTCTTCATATCATTGACGTATACTTCTGCCTGGTCAATTCCATTTAGTTTGTAGAACAAACCAATACTACTAGCATCAACAAGACCCCAGTTTACATAAGTGAACCCATCTTTTATAACTTGATCTAACTCACCTGAAAGTTTCCCTGTAAAATCAATTCTACCCGCATCATCGTAAACCGGCGCAGGTCCCTTCAATCTAACAAATAATAGCGATTCTTCTCCATACTTTTCACCATCATAGCCAAGAACCGTGATCCTATATGTTCTATCTGGTACTGCCCTTGTTATTGTATATGTTCTTATATTTTTATCCAGTACAGCATCTCTACCGACAGTTACAGCATATTTGGTGGCTCCAGGAATCTCATCCCATGTTACCGTTATGGAGTCATCCGTTGTGGTTACCGTTACATTAGGTTTCGGCAAATATGACTTCGTCGTTTCGTCACTTTCAGTAGCCGTTGGTGTAGAAGTAGTCTCAGTTGTTTCAACAGATTCAGATGTTGCATAGGCTCGCGATGCATCTTCCCCCAAAAATAACAGATTGCCCAAGATAAGCTGAAAGGATAGGACAATATAAATAAACTTCCTAAATCTCATGGTTGTAACCACCTCTATGTATTTATGTTCATTCTAGGTATGCAATCTAACTATATAATTCGTTTTATCTAATCTATCATGCTTATTGAGCACACACTCTCTCACTCAAACAAATCTAAATCTACTCATACCTTCCTTTCAACAAAAGACTAAATACCTACCTCATATTACACTCTAATCCAAAAGACCTACTCCATCATAATATGTAATAGAAACTTGAACAAGAGAAAATAACTCATATTACCTTTTTTTCAAATTCCCTAATGTAGCGCGTTAATTCCTTCGAAGGTGTTGTGTTTGTTTTAATACCTTTCACCCCGTCACCCTGCATTAATCTACAATCAATCAACGGCTACCAAGCCCCACTTTCCACCTTCGTCTTCTGCAAAATAATACGTAATCCCATATTCCTCTATATCGTTGGTATCCCTCATTATTTCACCGAGCACACCTACAAGAATGTGGTTCTTCGTTGTGTCCTCAGAAACTTGCCCAATCTCCGTATATCTTACGTTGCCTCCGAATTGTCCCCAATGCCGATCAGCTGCTTCTGGATCTAAGAACAAACTCCGAAAGGCAGCCTGATCCGATCTCACGTTAGCGTCTAGAGCTTCTTTCAATACCTCTTGGATCTCATCATTAAGAAGAGGATCATGCTCCTGCTCCCAATCAATAAATACACCTTGTTCAAAATTGGTCTCACTGTCCTCCGACTCAGTCTCCTGATGTGCGGCTACTGTTTCTATTTCTACATTCTCCTTACTTTGATCTTCTGACGAGCTGGCCTCTCTGTTCAAGTCATTGCACGCCGCCATTCCGGTAGCAAGGCACAACAACACTAGAATACTAGCTACTTTTCTCACTCTATTCACCCTCATATATGAAATGATTGATCTCAATCTCGCTCTGTTCACTATTTATAGATTATAGCTATTTTACCATACAAAATAATCCATATAATCAAAATCTAAGATAAGCAAGATTTCAGCTCTTTTTTCCAAACACGTCACTTCCATAACTCAAAACATTTATTAAAAATATGATATAGATCACTTTCTCCTCCCCAGGAAGGTGATACATTTGTTAACGACCAATTGACCAAAATAGTAAATCAGTCATATTGAACAGGATTCACTACTATAATCACCATCCCACATCATAAAGGAGATGCATAACCTATGGCTGCTATGGATCGAAGGCAGCAAATTATGAATTCGGCAGAACGATCGTTTGCCTTATTTGGTTACAAGGCCACAACGATGGAACAAGTCGCCCGCATTGCGAATGTAGGCAAAGGCACGATCTACACCTTTTTCGATAACAAAGAAGAACTGTTCAGGGAGATTCTACGCTCCATCATAAGAGACATGAAACACATCACGGAAGAGACCGTGCAAGACGATCAATCTTTTCTCGACAATGTGCACCAGAGCATGGATGCCCTACTGGAGTACAGGCAGAAGCATGAATTGTTAATCAAGTTGTTTCAAGAGGTCAATGAGTTCGGCACACCACAAGCGAAGGAGGGTTTACAAAAGGTAGAGTCAGCCATTCTTGAATATATGGAGCGTCAGGTTACGAGAGCTATGGAGCTGAAACAGATTCGCCAAGACAATCCCAAAATCGTCTCTTTTGTGCTCCTGAAATTGTATGTCACCTTAACCTCCGATTGGAACAAAACGAATCCAGCCTTACACAAGGCTCAGATACAGTCATTTGTGAGTCAGTTTCTCCAAAGCGGACTATCCCCAACCTAGAGACTGGCTCCACGCCATACAGAACAATATAGAAATAATAACGATAGTGTGATAATGGGGAGAGAGCGCATAATGAGATCCATACAAGTATTTTTCCAAGATATAAAATCATCCTTCAAGAAACCCAAAGTATTCATTCCAATCCTCGTGGTGCTGTTTATTCCGGTGCTGTACAGCGGCATGTTCCTCAATGCATTCTGGGATCCTTATGGCAAAATGAATGAGCTTCCTGTAGCTGTGGTCAATAACGACCAAGGTGCTACATTTAATGACCAAACCTTAGAAGTCGGCAATAATCTCGTCGATGAATTGAGAAAAAGTGATGATTTCCGCTGGGAGTTTGTAAGTCGTGAGCAAGCGGATCAAGGCATGAATGACAATACGTATTATATGACGATTGTGATTCCCGAGGACTTTTCCGCAAAAGCAACAACGCTAATGGATGACCATCCTACACCAGCAGAGCTTATATACGAGCCTAATGAAGGTTACAACTTCTTGGCAGGGCAGATAGGCGGTACCGCAGTCAAACAGATTAAGGCAAAGGTATCTGCTAAGGTCACTGAATCCTACACCGAAACACTGCTAGATCAGGTAGCAACGATATCCAGTGGTCTATCTGACGCAGGCGATGGTGCGAGCAAGCTCAATGAGGGCTCAGCGAAGCTGAATGATGGAGCTGGCAAATTAAAACAAAACCTGTCCAAACTCGTGGACGGCACAGATCAACTGCAAGCTGGCGCAGCAACCCTGCAAGACGGTACAGGTACACTCGCAGATGGTATCGGCACACTTCATCAAGGCGCAAACTCTCTATCCAGTGGACTCTCCCAACTGGCCGCTGCTGGTCAGAAGCTGGAGAACGGAGCCACACAAGCTCAAGCTGGAGGTCAGCAACTACAAGCAGGTATCCAATCTGCTCATGATGGTGCTACTAAACTGGAGGCTGGTCTCGCTGCATCCGAAGAAGGCAGTGCGAAGTTAACCGCAGGTATTCAGGCTTCTGTTGATGGTAGCAGCAAAGTAAGCGAAGGAGCTCAAGCTGTTGCACAAGGATTAGCTCAGTTAACAGCGGCAAGCCCAGAGCTCGCCAGTAATCCGGCCGTACAGCAATTGCTTGTTGCAAGTCAGGCGGTTGCTGCGGGTAGTGAACAATTAGTTCAAGGTGGACAACAATTGGTCACGGGTAGCCAGAACCTACAAGCAGCTCAACAGCAATTACATCAAGGCAGCACACAGCTTGTACAAGGTGAACAACAATTGCTTCAAGGTGCTTCCCAGCTCTCTGCTGGACAGGAGCAATTAGCTGGAGGCTTACAACAGTTCAATGCCAAATTATCTGAAGCCGCTGCGGGCGGAGCCAAACTTGCCGTAGGCGCAGATCAACTGAATACTGGTTCAGACAAATTAGTGGCTGGCATGAATGAATTTTCAGGCGGCATCACTACGATCGCAGACGGCTCCAGACAGCTGGATGCAGGCGCAGCCCAATTGCAGGATGGTACAACGCAGTTAACCGATGGATCAGGAGAACTTGCGAGCAAACTGCTTGATGCTGCGGAAGAGACGTCCAGTGTACAAAAGACGGATGAACTTGTATCCATGTATGCTGAACCTGTTCAAGTCGAAGAACAGAAGCATAACGAGGTACCTAACTATGGAACAGGGTTCTCCCCTTATTTCCTTTCCTTAGGTTTATTCGTGGGAGCTTTGATTGCAACATTAGTTGTACCTACGCGCAATAGCTCAGTCACAGATGCGAGTGGTTGGAATCGTTTTGTGAGTCGAACGTTAGCTTTTACGTTAATGAGCGCTATTCAATCTTTGCTCGCCTCGTGGCTCGTTCTGTCAGGACTGGGGCTTGAGGTGAAAAGCGTTCCACTGTTTCTCTTATTCAGCTTCGTCACCAGCCTCAGCTTCATGTACATTATCCAGGCTCTCGTGACATGGCTTGAGAATCCAGGACGCTTCCTGGCTATTCTAATGCTGATCTTCCAATTGACGACAAGTGCAGGTACGTTCCCACTGGAACTTATCCCGAACTGGCTAAGAGTATTCAACCCATGGTTGCCGATGACCTACAGTGTGACTGGATATAAAGCGGTAATTTCAAGTGGCCAATTCGATGTCGCATGGGATCAGATCGGTCTTCTGTTGATCTTTGCCATTGTAGGATTGGCAGGTTCATTCACCTACTTCATGGTGCATCGTGCTGAGAAAAGCGAAGTCGTTCAAGGTGAAGCAGCACTTCATATATAAAATGAAAAGATAACTAGCAAGGCGGATATCATTGATGCATTCTCTTCGACTTATGAGCGAAGGTGGTTGCCAGATATCTGCCTTGCTTTTTTTGTTGGGACGATGCGGTGTTGATTATGCGCTATGTATCTTCTTTATTTTTGCGGCTACCAAAATGCATAACAGAAAAGACGATCCTCAGGTAACTACATACCTTACAGACCGTCTAATGATTAACCCTATAAAATCACACTACATGCTCCGACTTCAGGTGGTATGCACGTAGCCTGAAATATCTGCTTAGAACAGATACGTGAGTGAATACGTAGATGAGTACGCATCCCCATAGAGGACAACTGCTACGATAATAAACAAAATGATCAGTGCATAAATCAGTGTGCCTACAATTCCACAAACCAGGCCAGCAATCGCTAACCCTTTCCCCTGTTCCATGCGAACCTTGATTTCTTTAAGCGAGAGTGCTGCAAAAATAATAGCTACGATTCCGATGATAAATCCGATATATGGAAGCATAATCGACAATATCCCCAACACAAGTGCTGCGATTGATTTGCCGTTCGTCTTCGGTGCCATATATGGTGGATAAGGCGGAAACGGTGGTAGTGGATCATTATAGTTCGGGTGTTGATTCTGATTCTGATTATAATTCTGATCCACATCATTCTGTCGGTAATCCAAAGGTAAATCCTCCCTATTCATGAAGTATTATCATTATACTGGATTATGCGAAAATCCAATATGTGTTTTTATGTAAGAAAGTTAATATCAGTGAATGATTACTTTGCACTAAATAATTCTAAGTTTAAAACCTTATAGGCTTTCGAGCATTAGATGTATTTATTTTACGATTCTAAAATCAACAATATGTATAAATCTTGATTAAAGCTTGCGTTGTTGGTGCTTCAGCTGTGACAATCTTCCAATCATAATCAGGCCAATTAGCGCCAAAATTCCTAGATAGATTCCAGCAAACATCGTATACATCTGCTCTGACTGATCCTCAGTGAGCCCTGATGGAATGTTCAGATTCACCATGTAAGGCCAAATCTCTTTCTCCATATTAGCCGTCCCAACAGACTTGCTAGCGTATTCCTCCATGTATTCGTTAGCATATTTGACCAATTCAGGATCCATACTTTCGATCTTGCCATTGCTCACAATTGGAAAGTTTATTGCGTTTTCACCATTATTCGATGTCTGTGCCAATGAATCATATCTTTTCGTATCAGGCCACAACACTTTAACCACAAGCCCTTTTCCTTTGTACGGGTACAGATAAAAATAATGCTTGTTCATTTGGGATTTATCTCCCTCTCTTTGCATGTAGAACTCTGCAAACACAGGATGGATTCGTTCAAACTCGATCTCAACGTAATCTCCAGCAGATATTGTTTCTGGTTCTAGATCCTTCAAGTTGATGAATCCTTCTGCAAGTTTCTTGTTGTTAATGAGCCCAATTACAAGAAAGGCACCAAACACTATGGTTACCAATAGGAATGATATTACGGTTCCTCGTATGATCTTTCTCTTATCTAAGGTTTGCATATTTTATAATCCTTTCTTTAAATTCCAACTACTGTTTATCCTAGGTGTATATCGGTCTAAATGGCAGTTAAATGAAGTATTAGACTACAAACACATCTAAAGTCCTGTATGGAATAGATTAATTGACGTAACTACGTACCGACATTGACGTTTAGTGACGACGCATAATAGATGAATTTCTTTAGTGTAAACTCTCCCGCTTTTCAATAAATCAAGCCTGTATCAATAGTAAAAATATGTTATTCTAACTTAAGGAATGGGAGGTATATGATGTACAAAATTGCTCTTATATTGATATCCATAATTGGTTTGATGGCGGGTTGTACCTCATCTGAAGCACCTGTCGATACGTTGCAGCAAGCGGAGCAGAACCAGGATCAGGCGCAAACGATCAAGGAACTTGAAGAGAAAAACCAACAACTTCAGGAACAGATCAATCAACTTCAGGTAGATGTAAATAGTGAGGAGATTAGAAATAATCTAAGAGAAACGTTGAATATGACATTCAAGCTCATTGCTGCCATGGAGTCAGGGGATACTGCATACATGAAGTCCATTTCTTCACCAAACGTGGAAATATCTCAGGATAACAAGCAATTCATCATTGCAAAGGAAAGTCATTCTTATGAGGTCAACTTCATTAGCGGATTAGCGTGGGATGAGTTAGAATTCAGAGGTTACGATCAGACGGATTCAGGTCATTTTATGCTCTTCGTAGCCCATTACAATTATTCAGAGGGTTCAGAAGGACATGCCGCATATGAGTTTTCTTTTGTCCGTTCGTCTGAAGGAGAATGGCTGTTTGACGGATATATTTCTTAAGTGAGAAAACATAGAAAGGCCTCTAATTACCAAATAGGCTGAAGAGGCTTTTTTCATATGTCTCGCAATTAGCGATTTTAACTTCATTCTTCGCGGCTGATAAAACCTCGTACACATAAATCTTTAAGTACATACCATAAGAACGAAACAAGAAGCTCATCCTCATCTGATGCGTACTCATGGCAATGATCGAATATTACAATCCATTTACGTCCAGCAGTTCGAAGATCAAAATCGTGGTCGTACGACAACATACTAATTAAAGAACCAACTGAGAATAGAGGAAATACGTTCTTTTCAGGTACTCGTCTTCCTCCATTGTAAATAATAATCCAATGGTCGTCATATTCTTCGATCGCCTCTACATAGTAGGTTTCATGAGTATATGGAGTCATGATAAAAAAAGTATCTCCTACTCTCATAGAATATTTAATTGAACGGATTACACTCTGGAACTCTTCAGGATCCAAATCAAATACTTCATCAATAATCAACACATCTGAATCATATCGCATACCTAATCTCTCCCTAGATGTAATACTACTTCATTCGACAACTGGTTTAATTTACCTCCTCCATATCATTGCAATTTAAATCCATGCATTTCACACGGTGTAAAGCAACAAAAAAACACGTAACGACAGTATCTTGAAATACCTCATTACGTGTTCATATTTTTAATTACCCTTCCACCTCTACTCGTTGTAAAAACGTCCGTGTACGCTCCAGTTTCGGCGCGCCAAAGATCTGTTCTGGTGGGCCGGCCTCGGCAATTTCTCCGTTGTCCATGAAGAACACGCGATCCGCTACCTCACGGGCGAAGCTCATCTCATGGGTCACGATCATCATGGTTATGTTCTCCTGTGCTAACTGCTTAATTACACGGAGCACCTCACCTGTTAGCTCTGGATCAAGTGCGGATGTCGGCTCATCGAAGAGCAGAATATCCGGCTGCATCATCAAGGCACGAGCAATCGCCACCCGCTGCTTCTGCCCTCCAGACAGATTCGCTGGATAAGCATCCGCCTTGTCAGACAGTCCTACTTTGCCGAGCAATTCCAGGCTACGCTGCCGAATAACTGCTGCGCTTTCTTTTTTCAACGTCTTCGGAGCCAGTTCCAGGTTCGCTCGCACAGTCAGATGGGGGAACAGGTTAAAATGCTGGAATACCATACCCATCCGGTCAGTGATCTTCCGGATCTCCGCTGCATTTGCATAACTTCCGTTCTCCGCCAGCTTCTGCCCCTGAATGCGAACTGTGCCTCCCGTAATCTCTTCGAGATGAATAAGGCTGCGCAGCATCGTACTTTTACCCGAACCAGACGGGCCAATGACAGCGATGACTTCGCCTGGTGCAACGTTAAACGACACCTGTTTGAGCACATCCAGTGCACCAAATGATTTTTTTAACTGAGTTACTTCTATTATATGTGTCATCCATACACAGTCCTTTGATTAAATAATTTGAAAATTCATTCCGACACCATGTCAGAAGATTGATCTGTTATTGAAGTAACAGGTGTAAATATCCGTCTAGTTCAGCTATTACTCGAACGAGAAACGCTTCTCCAATGCCTTAAATAGCAAGGTAAGCACAAGCGTCATAAGCAGATACATCACTGCAGCAATAACAAACGGAGTCAACTGACCATCCCTGTTCACTGCAGCTTGGGAATAATACAGCAGTTCACGCACAGCTACAGCATATAACAACGCCGTATCCTTGATCAACGTAATTGACTCGTTCGCTGTTGCAGGTAACACCACGCGGATCATCTGTGGAATAATAACCTTCACCATCGTCTGTCTCTTGGATAGTCCAAGTACCTTAGCCGCCTCATGTTGTCCCTTGTCAATGGAGAGCAAGCCACCTCGGAAGATCTCTGCAAAGTATGCTGCATAATTCAGCACAAATGCCATCGCCGCTGCAACGAGACGATCAAACACTAGATATTCTCCGATAACTGGCAACAGCGGAAGACCGAAGCAGAAGAACAAAATTTGCAGCAATAGTGGTGTTCCACGCATCACATAGACGTAAGTATGTGCAATCCAAGCAAGTGGTTTAAACCGGCTACGCATCAGTAAAGTGATACCAAAACCAAGCGGTACAGATAGAGCAATTGCCAATAAAAACATCAAAATCGTCGTCTGAGCCCCTTCAAGCATAGGCTTCATCACCGTTAATATATAATCCCAACTCATGAATATGTCTCCTCTAATCTGTTAACCCCGCACTCCTCGGCAGCTTCATAGGCTCCATCGTGGAATACGGGTCATTATGGTAGCGAACATTCTGGACAAGCCAGCTCCATTCACATCGGTATGTCAGGCAATCGCCTGTCTATTTCAAAACCTTATCTTCACCCAACCATTTGGTTGAGATTTCAGCTGCTGTGCCATCCGCATTCAGCTCATCAAGCGCTTTTTGCAGATCGTTCAGCAAGGCCTCATTTCCTTTTTTGATACCAATACCATATTGCTCTGGAGCAAGGGACTCATCCAGTAGTTTATAAGTTCCCTCTTCCTTCGCCATGTAGTACCTAGCAACAACCTCATCGATAATGACCGCGTCAAGACGAGTCGTTTTCAGATCTGTCAGAGCCAGTACGTTATCTTTGAACTCGGAAGCTTTTACTTTGTCGTTCAGTGGACTTGCCGCCAGTGCATCTGCCGCAGAAGACAATGCCTGCAAACCTACGTTTTTACCGTCCAGTTCATTTAGCTTGGTAATAGGTGAATCTGCAAGCGTAATGACAACCTGACTATTTTCAAGATACGGCTTCGTAAACAGCACTTTCTCTTTACGCTCATCCGTAATCGTGTATCCGTTCCAGATCATATCGATCCGACCACTGTTCAGCTCCAACTCTTTGGAAGACCAGTCAATCGGCTGGAAAGTAACCTCTTTACCCATTTTCTCCGCTGCTGCCCGCGCATAATCAATATCGAAGCCAACAATTTCATTCTGTTCATCCCGGAACCCCATCGGTGCAAACTTATCATCAATTCCCACAATAATGGTGTTATCGTCCTTGCTTCCGGAACTGGAGCATCCAGCCACAATAATCATACATATACTGATGAATAATAGTAAAATCGCTTTTTTTCTCATCTCTCTTACCCCTCCATGTCTATAAACCAAGCCAAACGCTTTAGTTCGTTACCACGTTATCAGAGACTTATAATAACATAGCATGGGAGAAGAGTCGAGCATGTTGTCCATTTCCGTTCAATTCATACCGCTTAATTGTCAATAATTTGTGAAAAAGCAACCTTCACTTGCTCAGTTGACACGAGCTGATTACGTACATGTGAATCCCACTCATCTGTGATCTGAAGCGCATCTAATTCAAGTCCAGCCCATTGTTTTGTAGCCTCTCGACTTAAAGAATACCGCGTATCCTCCAACTGGTACACGATGTGCTCCAAATTATCAATCAGTACAAAATTGGCAGTTGCATTGTACACAAGCATCCGCTTCAGTTCTTCCTCCTGCAACTCATCCGAACGTAAACTGTACTTCACTTCCGCCGTAAATGTATCGGGATATAGCTGATAACCATTCAAATATTCAGCCAAAGGTAAACCCTGATTCAGATGGCTCAGATTAGAGAAGTCTCCCATGTATGCACTCCGATATTTCTGTAAGGCGGTAAAATCGTGGGTTAAAGGGTTCTGCTGCTCGGCAGCATAAGCCTGCTGCTTCGCTTCTATTCTAGGATTAATAATCCCTTCAACCACGGTAAGAGCTACGAGTCCGACGAGCACTAACACAATGATCCAACGATTCTTCCTCATCCTCTGATCTCACCCACCTCAAATTCCCTTACTAAACGTCCTGCCTTCTGCACAATCAACGGCACGATAATCGTCAGTAAAGGGATCACAAAAGCAATAACTAGTACAGCAAATTGATAAGGCCCCTCCACCTGAACAGGGCGACTATACCAGATGTTACTTCCGAATCTTAATGCAGCCTGCGTGCCCCACATAATCAAGATTAATGCACCCCACATCCACCAGACGATGCGCGTCATCTTCCTTAATGTTGTTGATCGAATGACAGTCGTCGCTTCTGCATTCCGTTGACGTTCTCGATTGCCCAACATATATAACAGATATGCCCCTCCCACAAGTGCACTTGCAATCATAAGCCAAAAGTTGACGATCTTACCCTCCATCAGAACTCTCATCGGAATAGTAATGATCCACGCGATCAAACAGTAGATCAATGCAGACTGCAATACCGCAGTCCAATAAGGGAATCGTTGTACCTGATGTTGATCACTCATAATCTGATCCAGACCCGCAATATGCTGAATAGCCTTCTCAAAAGCTTGTTTCTCACTCATTCCCTGATCGATATAATCCTCCACTCGGGCTGTAAGGTTGCTATGTATCTCCTCCTTCAACTCTCTGTTCGCTGTTGTATCCTGCGCATGTTCAAACAGTCGTTCCATATGCCTTGAAATACGTTCTTCGAGATTCATGTCTCTCCTTCATCTCCCTCTGCTCTAGATATAATGATCATGCTATCAATTAACGTCTTGGCTGCTTGCCAGTCCTGAAGCTGTCTCTCATAGGCTATCCGACCCTCCGAAGTGACTCGATAATATTTGCGTCTACCGCCCTGCGTCTGTTCTCCCCAGTACGATTCTACATATCCATTCAACTCCAACCGCTTCAAGCTAGAATAGAGCGTTGGTTCTTTCAATTCGAACCGTTCCCCACTCTTGCGGTAGATTTCCTTAATAATGCCGTACCCATAATGATCTGTCGCCAGAAGCACACTCAGAATCATGGGATCAATATTTCCTCGAATCAAATCACTATTAATGGTTTGCTCTTGCATCTGACCGACTCACCGACTTTCCTTAACCTGGGTATAATATAAGACATATTACTATGTCTGTAAAGGTAATATGTCTATCATAATAAACATCGAAAATAAAAAAATAGTGATACACACCAGCACGGAAACTGGAGCACATCACTATTTAAAACTAGAAGTGTTTATTCAAAAAATGGTGGTTCTCAGTACCGAGAAGATAGGATGCAACTTGAAATGAAGTAGTGGAGAGTAGGCAAACCTACGTGAGCAACTACATTGTCTCCGAAGGAAACAAACTTTGTAAGCCTCCACTTTTTTCGGCTGAATCCCTTATCCGACGCCTACACTATTGTTGTACTTTCTCACGATCTTTCCCTTTGTCGGACTCACCTGCATTTTTGTTCGCCGCATCCCGATCCTGCTGCATTTCTTCCACCGTCTTCACCTTAAGACGCGCAGCACCTTCATATTCCTTCGTTGGAATGAGATTACCCGCAGCCAGTCTCGCTTCAGCGGCAGCAATCGCTTCTCCATACTGCGGCAGCCATTGTGCCTGAGCAACCAGCATTTCATCAACCATTTGCCAGATTTCCTTCGGATTACATACCGCACCGACGAGCGGGTCCATCATGAAGGCTTGGCGGAGCAACGTGTCATCTCCATGGACAGCCGCCTCAACGGCAAGCCGTTGGACTGAAATGCTCACATTACATACAGCTGCTGGCCCGAGTGGAAGATCACCTACATGCGGCATTGAAATTCCATTACGATCCACATACCCCGGAGCTTCGATTATCGCATCATCTGGCAAGTTGGAGATAATTCCATTATTCACGGTGTTAAAGTGTCCACGATACACCCGCCCTGTCTCAAGTCCTTCGATAATATAGGAACCATGTTCCTCCCCACGCTTTTCTGGAACAAACCGCATCGGCTCATCCTTCATCCAGTTCGGGAAATCTGTCTCAAACCAGTTTCTTCCCTCTGTACATACACGTAAGTATCCGCCAGTCTCACCATTAATCCAGTTACCTAGATCAATCCAGTCTGTGATCTCTTCAGGACGCTTGCGATACCAAGGCACATACTCGCTAAGATGACCATTCGATTCCGTGCTATAGTAGCCAAACCGGCGTAACATATCAATTCGCACTTTCTCCGTACGGCTAAACTCTGGATGCTTCTCGAAGGCTTCAAGCAGATCACCCGTGAGATCCCGTCCCTCATGAGAGGCCTGAATGTACCAAGTCTGATGATTAATTCCGGCACAGATAATATCGACTTCACTCTTTTGTAGTCCAAATGCTTCCGCAATCTGATGATGCCCGTGCTGCACACCATGACACAATCCAATTGTACGCACGCCGCCATACTTATTACATGCCCAAGTTAACATCGCCATCGGGTTGGAGTAGTTCAAGAGCAATACATCTGGTGCACTGTGCTCGCGAATATCCTTACATATGTCCAGCATTTCGGCGATCCCACGTTGCCCATACATGATGCCACCCGCACAGAGCGTATCGCCTACACATTGGTCAACGCCATATTTAAGCGGGATATCCACATCGGTTGCAAAAGCTTCCAGTCCACCTACACGAATGGTGCAGAGCACATACTTTGCATCCTTGAGCGCTTCTCTGCGATCTGTCGTTGGCTGGATTGTAATATTCAGTCCATTCTCACGAATGTCCCGTTGACATAGCTCTGTAACCATATCCAGGTTATGCTGATTAATATCACAGAACGCGATCTCAATATCGCGGAACTCTGGAACAGTTAACAGATCGCGCAACAGCCCTCGCGTAAACCCAATACTTCCCGCACCGATAAATGCCACTTTAAAAGACATTGCTAATTCCTCCCCGTGATCCGAAATTTGTGCTTCGGTCATGATCTCATCTCATATGGATGTACTTCGTGAAATCATTGTAACAACGGAGGTGAAGGAAGCGTTATCAAAATCATGACTTGTTTCAGGTTGAGATTGTCAAAAATCCTAACCTTTGAAGATTGTCCGCAAGCTCTGCATGTCGCTTTATTCTTCCATTGAATGTATTGGGTAGTGACTGACATGACGGTCTTTCGAAGAACGAAAGGCTACGGGAGTAAGTGATGTATACTTTTTGAATAACATATGAAAATATTGCCGGCTCCCTACCCCGACATAATCGGATATTTCGGATATAGGAATATCGGTCTGTTGCAGTAGCATCTTAGCCTTCTCCATCCGAAGCATCGTCAGATAATCCGTTGGTGTTCGCTGCGTGTGCTGACGGAAAATACGATGCAAATACCCTGGATGTAAATTCACAGCCGCCGCAATATCCTTCATCTGAATGCTACGATCCATGTTCTGATGCATAAATTCCACCGTTCGTTTCACATACAGCTCCGTCTGATCCGAGGCACTCCGACTCATCTCCCCACGCAGACGCGCCACACGAATCAACAGTTGAATAAATAGGGTACGCACCAGAATGCCTTGATCCAAGGCTTTTAAATTTCGTGCCTCTCGATGCTCCCACCGTTCTTCCTGAGGAATCACCCCGATCGGCTGGAAGCTTCGGCCTTGCTCTGATAATCCGCGCTGATCCAGCTCTAATACGAGGCTTTTCATAATGTAATAGACCTCTTCGGGGTCAGGCAGTACCAGATAGGCACAAGCATGCTGAAGGAATTGCTGCACCTCTTCTTCCTCCATTGCCAAGTGGCGAATAGAAGGTTGAACCGAGGCCGACGATGCGGAGATGGCAAAGCCAAATTCAACGTTCAGCATGCGGCAGGCAGCACCATCCTCGACTAACAAGCGGTGCGGGACACCGGCATCGATCAGGATGAACTGACCTTTTTTCAACAAAGTCTGCTCCTCGCTCCCATCTGGCATCTGCACATCGACACGACACATTCCCGAGATAATGTACATAATTTCTGTAGAATCATGATCATGATAGTTCATCCGGTAGTTATTCCACTGCTTGTAATAATAGGCGTAGAAACGAGGTTCACAGTTCTCGCTTCGTAATTGCTCCTGAAACAAACTGCCTGTCATAGGTACGTCTTGCTCTTGGTTCATTCTGCACACCTTCCTCGCTGCAGTAATCCTCACTTCTACTATTGTACCAATAGACTTTGTGTAAATTAAACTACCTATATAAATTGAACTACAAATATTTACACAGTCCACTCCGATGACAGAACAACCTTCCAATCGCTGTTATCCCCAGATTTTTCGAATTCCCTTTTCCAAAGGGGAAAATCCGGGGATAGCTTGTGCTTCCGATGTAGCTTTCTTTCAGAAAGCTTTCAGGCAAACGCTCCGCTTTTTCAGGTTTTTTCTGTCCTCACCGTAAAGTGTAAATGTCTAGTTCAATCTATGTAGCTTAATTAAAAAACTGATATAATATTGTTTAATTAGATGATAATCTAATTAGATAGGTGCAAAAACTACTCTTCAATGAGAAAAAGTAACTCCATATTTAAATTATCCAGGAGGTCTATGATCATGAGCATGATGATTTATCTTGTTAGACATGGAATCAAGGAACAGCATATAGGAGATGTCGGACTAACGGAGAAAGGAACGGTTCAAGCTGAACAGACCGCGGAATATTTCAAAAAATTGCCGAATGCCCGTATCTTCTCCAGCCCTCTTCGAAGAGCAATAGATACGGCTAGTCACATCAGTCTTATTAATGCAATTCCTGTAGAGAAGGATCAACGACTCCGTGAGCGTGCTAATTGGGGAGATGCCCCTGACCAGACCTTCGAACAATTCGTCGAGATGTGGAATCGTTGTACGCGTGAACCTGACTATATCCCACCAGTTGGCGACTCAGCCAGACAGGCTGGGGAACGTTTATCCCATTTTCTATCTGAGTTAGCGCTGTCTGGATCTGAGCAGACTACGACTGACCATTATATCCTTGTCACCCATGGCGGGTTAATTACGGATTTCCTCGTTCACACCCTGCCCACGCAAGAGCTTCACGCATGGGTTCCTGATTTCGTTGCTGTACAACATACACTCATCCCCGAATGCTCCATCACTACACTCGCATATGAGCAGGGACAGGTTGTACTTAAGGATCTCGCCTCTGTGCAGCATTTACATTCTGATGTTCGTGGGCAAGAGCAGAAGAATTGAACAGCAATCTTGTCATTCATCCTAGCATCAAGTCACTTCCTCCGTGTAAAACAAAAACTTGTAATGACTGACTCACCTAATCATATTAACCTTAACCTGATCATAAGAAAGAAAAAGCTCTGACTGTCCCATGTGTTTAACCACAGGACTCTGTCAGAGCCTTCTCCAATGCTACTACCATCAATCCGGATTCACTTGTGGTTCAGCTTACTTACCGCCCTTACCCGTATGGAATTTAGGCAGTGGTACTTTTGACCAGTCTATATCCGAAGCCATATAGAAGGATGGATAGGAAGGCTGGTTGTACCCGCTGTTCTGTCCAGCAATACCTACACGATACATCGGATCATGCATGAGCGTGTACAGCTTCCGATCCGTCTCCTCGGTGCTCAAGTAGATGCGGATTGCAGAGCTGTCCGCTGTTCTCACCAGCATCTCTTCTCGCCAATCCCCGAAAATATCTGCTACGAGACCAGGTGTACCTTTGGTGTAGTTATTGGTCAGCGTCCCTGTTGCGGTTAGCAACGTACCCCGGTTCCAATCCTTGATGGTAGGTGTGACATCAATAGCGCCATCCACGATCTGTGTCGTCATATCTCCAGCCCAGCGAATGTTCATATTCGTACCTGGTGCTGTATCACTTATTTTCTCACCTTGGGCTGTCCACAATCCTACTGCCCACGTCTCCAGTCCACGGCGAGTTGGATCAACATCTCCAATCATTCCGCGTCCTGTGTCTTTACCAGTGTAGCCACCGTAGATCACTTCACCAGTCTTCGCATCACGCAGAGAGTATCCATACGGAGCCCATGGCCCACCTTCATGCACCATGAAGATCTCAAGCCCTGGACGATCCGGGTCAATATCTGCTACATGTAGAGCATCGCCGTGTCCCAATCGCGCTATCGTTCCTGGCGCTGCACTTTCAGCAGGCATGACATCCTTCGAGTTATACAGCACGCTACCGTCATGATCTATCGTAACAGAGCCGTATACAATCTCTTGTTTGCCGTCTCCATCCACATCAGCCACACTGAAATAGTGTGCACCTTGTGTTGTTATTTCACCATACGTTGGATCTGTACCATCTACGCCATGAGGTCCATCATTGAATGGATTTTTCATTGGCGTCCAGCCGCTATCTACCTTCCACTCACGTTTGAGCTTCTTGCCATCCCAGTTATAAGCAACCATTGTGGTGCGGGTATAATACCCACGCGCGAAGATCGCGGATGGCTTCTTCCCATCCAGATACGCCACACCTGCCAGGAAGCGGTCTACACGGTTTGCCGGTTCGATGCGGTTCATCGCATAATCTCCCCACATCAGACCATCATCGTGACGTTCCGGTTCATAAGGGATCGTTTCCAGCTCCTTGCCCGATTTCCCTTCGAACACCGTTACATACTCGGGTCCATCCACTACGAATCCTTCAAATTTGCGCAGCTCATTGCGGTCACTACGGCTTGGCGCATATACATCAATGAAGTAGTCAGCCAGACTCTTCGCATCGGCTTCAGAGAGCGGATAGTTATACTTTTTCTCTATACCAAATGCTTCTTCCAGCGTAGCAGGCCAGTTGCCTTTGACCACTTCTTCGTGCTTGTGCCAGTTCTTGAACATATCTACAACATGATTGTAGTAGTCCGTTGCACTCATGCGGTAGTCATCCTCATGAGAATATCCTGCTTTGCGATCCTCTTTGGGTAACGTAATATATTTCTCGGACGTTACTTTTCCTTTTTTGTTATACTTCACGATTTTGGTACCTGGTGCCGTCTTGAACATCAATTCAGCCTTGCCATCCCCATCAAAATCATAAACCAGCATTTGTGTATAATGGGCACCTGAACGGATGTTAACCCCGAGGTCGATTCGATATAACAACTGTCCATCGAGCGTGTAACAATCTACGTAAGTATTACCTGTATAGCCTTTTTGGGATACATCCTTGGAGTTGGAAGGGTCCCATTTCACAAAAAACTCATACTGCCCGTCCCCGTCTACATCGCCAACGCTCATATCATTCGCCGAGTACGTGTATTTTTCTCCAGCAGGAGTAACGCCATCAGCTGGTTTTTGCAAAGGTAGATCAACATAACCATTCGCCCAAGGTTTGACCGATGAACTGCGTTTGCTTTCTTTGCCTTTCGCATTCACTGCAGCAACTTCATAACGAGAGGAAGCTTTGCCTGATTTATCTACATAATTGGTGCTGTCCGTAACTGTAGCGATTTTCTTCCCATCCCGATAGACGTTGAAATTAGTACCGGTCAGTCCTTGGTCACTGTAACCAGTAGCTTCATCTCCAAGCAAACGCCAACTGAGAAAGACACCTTCTGAAGTCGACGCCGCCACAAGTCCGCGATCCAGATATTCCAATTGAATGTCTTTCACATGCCCGCCTCCCTTACTGGATTGCAGCCCTACCTCTCCGTTAGCTGCGGCGGTTGCTCCACCAATTCCAGCTGTTCCAGCAAAGAGTAACGCTACACTAAGTGCAGAAGAGAGCACTTTTGCCGCAAGTGGCATTCCCGTTCTTTTACGGTTACCATACTGCCGAGAAGCCGATCTCTGTTGCACCTGCGTTGTTGTTTCTGAGTTCATCCACCTTCACTCTCCTTAAGACAGAATAGTGACGCCAAAGAAATGATTGCGCTTACAATAAATCGGATCAACCTAGCCCTTATCTGACTTAATTCAGCACTGTCCCCCTTCGATCTCAGCAGTCAGGAGCAGTAAGATCCTGCCATCGGGTACTATTATAGACATCCTCCCGTTTCCACCATAGGTAATTATCCGTTGAAAATGATTAATATTCAGTGTTTGTTACCAATCAGCTCGACATATGAATGAACCGTTCCAGTATGACATAGTAAAAACCGCAATCCTCCACCACTCGGAGAATTGCGGTTACTGTGATTCAATTATCGCTTACAATTCGTGTTCAAAAAGATTTGTTTCTTTTTTGAAAAACCTTTTATGGCTCGATTCCCCATACCAGGTTTCCACCTTGATAGAGCGTTACCTTGCTCCAATCCTGATACGATGTTTTGGTTGGATCATAGGAATAATCGTTAGACTCGTCAAAGCTCGACCAATCCGTCTTATACATCCGAAGCTGAATCTCTCCGGATTGTCCGCCAGGCTGGATGCTTCCAGCTCCTGATGTGAAGCTGAGCTCCACGTAGGAATCCGTGAAGGTGCGTTGAATGTTGGACGCACCGACCTGTGCCCAGTCAATCGCGGAATCCATCGCGGCTGTGCCCTCTTTTGAGAAGTAATAACGGATCTTCAGATCACTCAAGTTCACAGCGGTTGTACCCACGTTTTTGATATTAAAATATGGCTTGATCTGGCTATCTGTTGCGTTAGTATCCCCTGCACGATACTGCAATACGAGGTCACTCGTTGGCACAACTACACTCTGAGGTGTAGCAGAAGCAGCAGCAGAGTTAACACTTTCACCTGCTGTATTCACAGCCGTTACTACATAATGATACGTTGTGCCATTCGTCAGCCCTGTGTTGGTGAACGAGGTTCCGCTCACATTGGCCGCAATGGTAGTGAATGGACCTGCTACACTTGTTGCGCGTTTCACATTGTAGCTTGTCGCTCCTGCCGAGGCCGTCCATGTCAGGTTAACCTGTGCGTTGCCTGCCATTGCAGTTAATGCTGTCGGTGCTGCTGGCGTTGTCACACCCGCTATCGGAGTAGCTGTGGCTGTCGTAGAATTAACACTTTCACCTACTGCATTCTTGGCGGTGACAACATAATAATACGTTGTGCCGTTGATCAAACCGGTATTGTTGAATGACGTTCCACTTACATTTGCTGCAATGGTAGTGAACGGTCCGGAAGGACTTAGCGCACGCTTCACACTATAACTCGTTGCACCTGCAGAAGCAGTCCAAGTCAATGACACCTGAGCATTACCCGCAGAAGCAGTCAATGCGGATGGGGCTGCCGGAGCTGTGTCGCCACCTCCCGGAGGGTTGCCTCCACCATTACTTGCAGGCAGAACAGGGAATGAATTTTTCACCAAGGTTACGAATTGATCATGGAACCAGTGACCCGAGACTGGAGCATTAGGTAATGCACCTGTTAATACGCCATCCCGCGTGATGAAGGTAGGATCACACATCCGGTCGAAGCCTTTGCCTTCATTATTCGGAATTTCGGAGCTGGAGCCATCCGATTCACCTGGAGGTTTCACCCATACATACGCATCCAGATGCGCCGGACCTGGAGCAGCTTTAGGTGCTTCCCCTATACCTGCGCCACTGTTATTACACCAGTTGCCTCGGTGATCACGACGATCGATCCGTCCAGAATTCACGTAGTCGTTGATATTGCTGCCTGTAGCCGATGTTGGACGGTTCACCCCGCCCCATCCGTTACGGCTGGTATCAATGAGGAAGCCTGTACTGGTCGGCCATCCTGCTTGAACGAATCCAGAATAGAGCGCTGCAGTGAAGTCCGTCTCATCAAAGTACGGGTTCCATTCATAGAAACTGGAGGAGCGAATCGGTTGTCCACCAATGTTCAGATCCGGATTAGGCAGATTTGGCTCATTCAGAGGTGTTGTATTGGCTGTATTCGTAATAAAACCATCGGCACTTTGCAGACCTGCTGCCGTATCCTGCACTACACTAGTGTACAGTGCAATGGCAGGTGCACGATTGGTATCCCATCCAAGCCAGCCAGAGTGCCCGATATCCAGATAATTGTATACGTTTGGAACGGCATGCAGCTTGTCCAGCGCATATTTGATGCCATCTTCATAGATACCGGTTGAGCTCGCTTGAGCACAGGCTGGTGTACTCAGGTTCGTTACTAGGTTCGGCAGGCTATCCGGTTCAATGATCGCAACAATACGAATATCCTGATATTTCGGATCTGCGAAGATGTCTGCAATGACATCAATGTAATCCGTCTTATATGTCTGTAGTGCAGCCTGTGTTAGGGGAAGTTCTCCGTTAGATGCAAGGGCATGACAATCCCGGCCTGGCAGGTTATAGATAACAAAAGACGCCGTTATAGGTACGCCAGGTTGCTTCTGCGCAAGGACTGCATCCAGATGCTGCTCGATGCTTTTGCGCCCCGCATTATCCGTACCACCATAGATGGCAGCAATGCGGTCGATCCAGACAGCGGTTGGATATGATTTGACGGTTTCCATCTTCGCTTTTAGCGTTGCATCATTGGTGAGCGCAATAGATGTATCCACAAGAGCGGAATAATCCTGATTC
This sequence comes from Paenibacillus sp. DCT19, assembly GCF_003268635.1. Classification (NCBI taxonomy): domain Bacteria; kingdom Bacillati; phylum Bacillota; class Bacilli; order Caryophanales; family Paenibacillaceae; genus Paenibacillus; species Paenibacillus sp. DCT19. The sequence goes on along the minus strand of NZ_CP029639.1, from coordinate 1,235,379 downwards.
AGATAAGCCGTCGCTCCAACAAACGGGTTGTCCACACGCGCCTCTGCCGCCTGAGCTATACCCGAAGACATCCCAGGGAATATACCCGCCGCAAGCAGCGTAGCTGCCAGCATTTGTTTTACACCTTTGCGCAGCGCGTTCTTACCTCTCGATTTAGCTTTCAATTTAGTCTTCATAGTTCCACCTTTCCTTTAGTTAGATTTGGTTTATACTCATTTTCTGATCCTCTGTGTTAGCATGATGCATAGCACGTAGAGAACGTTCGGATGAGCGGAAATAACACCTCCATGCGGGATTCATTCATGTTGAACTATAACCAAGACAATAGCCAAGGAACGAAGAACATACTGACAACAGAACCATACACTTAAACACCGGAGCTTGTCGTAGGTCGGAATGACTGGAATTGTGGGTAACTAAGGATGTGTGGGGTCGAACCATGCGGTAATCATGTGGGTGATGTTGATTGAATGTGTGTAACAGAAACGAAGATGAAATGGTGTGACGAACAGACGAACGAACGTGCCTACTTCATTTTAGTAAGCGCTTACTTCTAGAGGTTTTAAAAAAAGGCTCTTCGCCTGCAAACCTCCCATCGCGTGTTCACCTCCTCATAGCTCGATTATACGACATGTAAATATTACTGTAAATTGAATTAACTAAAATTATTTATATTTTTTTTCCAATAATTTGGCAGGAATTCGAGAATCCCTTTCCCAGAGCCAATAAAAGGCTCATCATGGCCTATTTTGCCACAATGAACCTCTCATTGGAACACTTCTCTGTCTAATAGGAAGCAAATTTTTCTAAGGGATGACTACAACATCTCCCGGTTTCAGACCGCTAAGCACCTCTGTTTTATCACCTGACTCCATCCCGGCTTTAATCGTCAGTGGCTCGGTCTGTCCATTTCCTTTGTCGAGTAACACATAAGGCTCCGTCTGATCACGCATGATGGCTATACTGGATACAACTGTGGCTTTGTCTTTGCGCGTTGTCTCAATATCTCCCTCAAGACTTACCCCACCAAACATTTTTGCGTCTGGCTTCAGATCAATGACCACATCGAATTGGGAAGCTTGTTTGAGATCCGTATCCGTGCTCTTTCGTGCAAATTTGGACACCTTACTCACCTTACCTGTGAATTTGAGATCTTTCTGTGCGGTCATTCGTACCTGAACGGGCATCCCGACCTTGAGCCTGAACATCTCTTCTTCTCCAACAATCGTCATAAACTTCAGTTTGCTGGTGTTCGTAATGGACCCGATCACTTGTCCCTCTGTCACTGCACGTGTTTTGCTGTCCTCGTCATTCATCTGGAATATACCAGACGCGGAAGCGTAGACAACGGCTTTGCTCATCACATCTTTCTTTTTCTGTATCTCCTGCTCCTTGAGAACTAATGCTTTCTGATTCAACTCGTTGGTCAGTCGTTTGCCCTCCCGTTCAACAAAAGCCTTCTTGCGTTCTTCCTCGGTTACACCAAGCGCTTCCGTCATCCCTGCTTGCTCAACGCTAACCTGATTGAGTTCATAATCTAACCGAGCTTTTTCCAGATCGCTTTCCAGTTGCTGAACTTCTGTTTGTTGCGCTGTCGTATCTAATGTGAACAGAATATCTCCCTTCTTTACCTGATCTCCACTTTTCACATGCCATTGCTTGATGCTCGAAGCGTATGGAGAGAATACATCCGTCTGGTCGGTGTATACGGATTTTCCTTTTACCTGAATGGTTTGCGTCATTGTTTCCTGTGTCACATCAAATGTAATTGGCGGCGGAATCTCTACTGGTAACTCCGGCTTAGGCTTGTACTTCTCATATAACCAGTAGCCAACGCCTGCTAATAGTACGATTGTGATGATGATTTTAATCCATTTCTTCATGTGCCCATATTCCCTTTCGCTGATAAAGTTTGGGGAGTTTCTCTCTCCTTATGCAAGCTCTGTATTACATCGACTTGATTACGCTCAGTGCGTTCGTTCGGGATGCGCTAATGGCCGGATAGATACCGGAAACAACCCCAACCAGCACAGCAAAAACAATGCCGAGCGGCAGAGCAGACTGCTCAATAATGACCGTCATTGGCCCGTTCTGTTGATCTGCCATCTGGCTTGCCAGCAAACTATTCACCCCACCCAGCGCAGCATAGGCAATGCCTACACCAGCCACGCCGCCCATCAGGCCAAGCATCGCCGCTTCAGTGATAAACATGTTGCGAATCTGCCATAGATTTGCACCGAGCACCTTCATGACACCGATCTGTTTGCGCCGTTGATGCGTAGACATGATCATAGCTACAATAATGGATAGGGAAGCCAACAGCATAATGAATCCACCAATGCCCATAGCTGCCTTTTGATACATCGCTAGCTGACTCGACATGGCTTCCTCTTGAAACAGATTACTCTGTGTATTTAATGTCAGTTTTTTGATCTGTTCCTCAACCTGAGAGACATAGCGCTTATTCTCCACCTTGACTAGAGCTGAGTTAAGACGCTTTGCAGCCGAACGATCTGCCTGTTGTATGCCTAGCTCATCCTGTAACGCACGAACGGTATCCAGCGGCAAATATACTTTTTTATCATTTTGGGCAGTAAAATCATCCATATTAGAAGGCTTCGTCAATTCTCCAGACACGGTCACAGAGCCGCTCAGTTTGGTTTTGCCTGGATTTGTATAATCTTCATAGCGAAACTGAACCCGCTGCTGTACTAATTGATCTTGCTTCGCTGACATCTCCGTGAACTGCTGCAAGAGATCGTTATTATACGGATCGGCATTCAATTGTTCGATTAACTTCTGAGTTACCTTGGGATCCACCAATCCAAACGCAGCCCCATAACTCGTCACCGCGATTCGTCCATCCTCTGCGCCGCGTCCTTGCGAGTAGGTGTATCCGAATCCTCGCAGTGCTTCAAGCTCCGTTCCAATGACTTCAACATAAGTGCTGCGTCCGTCTGGCAGAACCATTTCTAATGTGTCCAGCTTCAACATCGGTGCGACAGCAACCACATGCGGAAGTCTTTGAATAATCTCAATCTTCTCTAAGGTCAGAGCTCCCCGTTCAAAATTGGACTTCTGCCCTCCACTACCGCTGCCGGTACGAATCCCTTCATTAGGCGAAATCGTAATCTCATCCATCTTATAATTGGCATTTAACGTTTGCTCGCTAAAGGTCTGTACGGATTGTCCTACACTAAGGGCGATAATCATTGCCGCCGATCCAATGGACAGTCCGATCATGCAGAGCAGCGTTACCATTTTCCTACGAATGATCTGTCCCCAGGCCATACGTAATACATCCAGTAATCTCACAATTTCTCTCCTCTACCTCAAGCTTCTAGTGCAGTCTCTTCAACCAGCACACCCTTATGTAGGGTAAGTACAACCTGCATCTGCTCAGCGACCTCTGCTTCATGCGTCACAATGACAAAAGTTGTATTCATCTCCCGATTAAGCTTCTGCAAAATCGCAATAATCTCTTCCTCGGTCTCCGTATCCAGATTTCCTGTAGGTTCATCCGCGAAAATAACCGATGGCTCGGTGATGAGTGAACGTGCAATACTGACCCGTTGTTGTTGACCACCAGATAATTGGGAGGGGAACAGATTAACCTTCTCACCTAACCCCACCTGCTCCAGCAACTGTAGCGCTTTGACCTTACGCTTAGAGGGACTCACGCCCATAAACACCAGCGGCAGCTCTACATTTTCCCGAATCGTAAGATTGGACAACAGCTCATATGATTGAAAAATAAAACCGATATGGCTGCGACGGAACTCCGCCAGACGATTCTCGCTGAAGCGAACGATATCCTGATCAGCAATTAGTATTTTCCCTTGATCGGGCTTCATCAGCCCAGCCATTAGATTAAGTAGCGTAGACTTTCCTGAACCTGAGCTGCCCAGCAGAGCAACCATCTTGCCTTTCCCAATCGTCAGATTAATATCTTGAAGCACCGGCACACTTCCTTGTGCGTTGCGGAACGAGTGGGATAAATGTTCAACTCGTAGCATTCCTTCTTGTCTTCCTTTCAAGCTGCTGATTATGTATAGCTTAAGAAATAAATTAAATGTTCAAAAATTCGGTTTTCAGTACCGTATAAGTTGAACTAAAGAATATTTACACTTGCCACTCCGATGACAGAATAACTTTCCGATCGCTCTTATCCCCAGATTTTTTTGATTCCCTTTTTCAAAGGGAAAATCCGGAGATAGCTTATGCTTCCGATGTAGCTTTCTTGTAGAAAGCTTTCAGGCGAACGCTCCGCTTCTCCATGTTATTTCTGTCCTCTCCGTTATCGTGCAAATATTTCGTTTAATTCATATAGCAGCGACTTATTGAACTTCCTCTAAATTATAGAGTGGAGATGTATCTTAACCGTCCATAGATGTATCTAAGTTGTAAAATGTGGCACAAAAAAGACCTTGTCCGCAGAATGGCTACAACCACCATTGTGCAGAACAAGGCCATACAAATTCCCCTTAACACTACCAAGCCCGGAAGCTAAACCGATATAACTCACTTTTGTCTAACGAGCTACCTACAACAAATAATTCATCTTCATTCCACTTCAGCTTCATAAAGTTCTCAATATTACGGTAGATTACCGTATCAGAGCTTAATTCATTGTCATTCAGATAAGCGATGTGCACTTCATTGTTCTGATTATCCATCGGAATGACGTAGGCTAGGCGAGATTCATCTGCATCCAGATCGAAGTTCCAATACGTCCCCTTTAACAACAGGTGCAATTGCCCTTGCTCCGCGCTATACCGATACAATCCCTGCACGTTGTTGTCCTCACCTTGGACAATCATATCCCCATTCTTCAACAACCTGAATTGCTGAATGTCTTTCATTTTCATAACCATGGTTACTTCATGATCATCTTCAAGAGAAATACGATAGATGGCGAAGCTGTCTTTGAGCATAACGAGGATATAGGCTTGCTTCAAATCCGGACTCACTTCAAACACATCCATCACGATAAACGTGTCACTTGCATTCTTCACATCACTCGCATCCTTGAGCACGGACATCAGTTCCTGATGAGTGTATATCACACGAGCCTTACCTGTACTCATATTCATCTGGCTAAAGGCAAGCTCATCCTGACCAATATAGGTGCTGTTTCCCACAAACATTCTGTAGTACGAGTTATCCTGTCCAAACTTGCTACGCTCCCCAGTACTCAGATCATAGCCAAATGTAGTGCGCTGAACCTGACCTGAACGGTACTGTGAATAGACTAGCTTCTTCCGGTCTGGACTTAGGAAAACGCCATAGTCGGTATTGCTGCCAATATCCTTCACCTTATTATCATCCAGAGATAAGAGAGACAATTTCAAGCCAGTATAGGACTTCTCCGGACCATTAACCACCATCGTATTACGATCCACCACGTCAAAATCATAAATCCCAAATTCATTCGGAATCTTCGTAGCGGATTCAATCTGAATTGTACTGCTTGGAGGCGGTGCCAAGGCGCTATTGAATTGCTCACTCGGCAGAATTACCGTTCTGGGCTTAAGGTTCCCAATACTGAACAGACTGCCAATACCGAAGATGCCACAGGCAAATACGATCAACAGCCCGGACAGCATCAATCTGTCACGCTGATTACGCCAAAATCCTGAAGGCCTCATGCGTTGCTTTCCCCCGGAAGACGGATATGAACTTGTGTGCCTTCATGTATGATGCTTTTCATCTCTACTGTTCCCCCATGACGCTCAACGATGTTTTTCACAATCGATAATCCTAGTCCGGCGCTTCCTTTCTCCGTGCGAGTAATGCCTTTATCCTGATAGAAGGGTTCAAATACATACTGGAGTGCTTCCGCACCAATCCCCTCTCCTTGATCGCGAATGACAATATCGATACTGTCGCCTACACGAGAGGAGTGCACCTCAATAATCGAATTCACATCGCTGTACTTCACCGAATTATCCAGAACGTTGAGAAATACCTCCTTCAGCTTGTCACGATCCCCGTGAAGATAAAGTTCTTCCTCCAGTTCATAGTGGATACCAATGTTGTACTTGCCTGCCTTAATGGACATGTCCTCGCAAGCTTCGCGAATAATATCGGATACTTCGATACGCTCGAACCGATACGCTTGAATGACTGCTGATGATACAGAAACCTCCAGAATATCGGCAACCATTGTATTGAGACGGCGGCTTTCATTGATGATATAGTTCATGCCTTTATCGAAAAAGGCTTGATCCGTAAATCCATTATCCCGTAAGATCTGGGCGTATCCCAGAATCGTCGTTAGGGGCGTTTTTAATTCATGCGTTACATTATCAAAAAAAACTTTGCTTCGTGCCTGCACTTGTTTCACTTCGTCCCGTTCTCGCTCAATGACATCGATCTGCTCTCGAACCCGGTCAATCATGACCGTAAAGCTTGAGGCCAGTTCACCAATCTCATCCTTCGTTGTAATCTGAATATCTGCATGGAGACTTCCTTGCGCTACTTCAGCAGACCGTTTCGTCAGTACACGGATCGGTTGGGTGATTTTCCGGGAAATAAAGATCGATGCGATAAATATAAATACGAAAATAACTGCTGCAAATAACTTGATCGTATTCTGGAACCGGAGGTTCCGCTTATACAGATCGGTATAATCTTTCTCCAATTGCACAATGCCAATCACTTGCTGACCTGATTGAATGGGAAAAGATAAACTTGCGGTAACTTGACCTTGCTCCACCTCGGTCGTATATGCAATCTTAGACTGCATAGCCTGCTCAACATCAGGAATGTCAGTCCGTTTAGCAACGTTAACGCCGCTGTTAGCCGCGCTATATAACGATGCATCAGGACGGTAGACCGTAATCTTCCCGCCAACGGCTGAACCGATCTGCTCTGTAAGCTCGCGGCTTCCAGCTTCGAGCGTATCTTTGCTCATTCGTTTATTATGAATCAGGAAATACTGATTCAGGGCAATATCCAGATTTTTTTTCGACTGAACGATATCATCATGCACTTCTCGGTACATGTTCTCCTCGGCTACCTTGCTTGAGAGAATCAAGAGAGCAGAGAATCCGATGAACACAATTGCTGAAAATAACACGACCATTTTGAACTGAATCGTCCACTTCATGTCTGCACCTGAATATTCAACTTGTATCCTACGCCAAATACCGTTTCAATCATCGATATCCCTTGTGCTCCGCTATCGAGCTTCTTGCGGATTCGTTGTACATGAATGTCTACCGTTCGGGTATCTCCAGCGAATTCAAACCCCCACACCTTGTCCAACAACTCGGAGCGTGTATGCACCTTGCGGTGATGGTTCACCAGAAATAATAGCAGATCGTATTCTTTATTCGTTAGGCCTGCACGTTCCCCGTCCTTCCACACTTCGCGCTCATCCTTGCGGATCTCGATATGCCTACCTAGCCGTACAACCTCATAAGACTGATTCTCCAGTGTTTCACTAATTAGGTCGATCCGGCGAAAGATAGCACGAATGCGTGCAACAACCTCACGGATATCAAATGGTTTGGTAATATAATCATCTGCTCCAAGCTCCATGCCGAGCACCTTATCTAACATATCGGACTTCGCGGTAATCATGATTACAGGAATTTTGGAATTCACAGATAGCTGTCTGCACACATCAAACCCGCTCATATCCGGAAGCATCAGATCCAGCAGAATCAGATCCGGCTTCGAATGACGAAGCAAATCCAGACCTTCCCGTCCCGTAGCCGCTTCCTTTATCTCAAATCCTTCTTTGCGTAATGAATACGATAAAATATCTCGAATGGATTCTTCGTCCTCAATAATCAAAATCTCTTTTTGTCTCATGATCCTCTCGTAATCTCCCTGCTCTATGAATTTCTTCTGTTGCCTATATTTTGTATCGCAAATTGGCTCCTTGAACAGAGGAATGCAAGAAATGTTACAACTCCGATACAACTCTGAACGGTTTGGAAACAACCGCCCGATATACTTGCATCATAAGCAAGATGAACCAGACCGGAATCAAGCTTGATCTGTATCCAAGGGGGATTCACATCATATGAACAACACACAGATAAATGACGCTTACGTCAACTATAAATCAGAAATCACAAGGTATCTATCACGTATCGTCAAACAACCGCAGGATGCCGAGGATCTGGCTCAGGAGTGCTTCATTCGACTCATGAAGGTTACGGATCCCATACCTGAGGATCGACTTCTCTACTATCTCAAGCGTATTGCTCGTAATCTAGCGATGGATAGCTTCCGCAGACGTACTCGCACATTGCGACGTGACAGCCGACTAGAGGTTCCCACACACCATGTAGACACACCAAATCTTGAAATCAATGAAGGTGTAAACGATCTTGTCTCCCATATTAACAATACCGAGCATCGTAAAATATTAGAGCTGCGCCTGATCCATGGATATTCCATTAAAGAAACGGCAGAGCTGGTCAACCGCAGTGAAGGCATGATTAAATCCTCTGTCTTCCATGCGGTCAATCGAATTCGAGCCAAAGTCATCTCTTAAGAGATGGCTTTTTTACTATGCAAAATGAACATATTGTATCACACGCAGAAGTGATTATACACACCTAAGACCTATATGAATATGTCATAATACCCAATTTTACAAATATCGAGTTAATTTTTACAATTTGATATGACTATGTTAGATTTTGGTGTGGTAGAATATGGACGAACTTATGAATCAACTAATATTTGGGAGGGATTTGGTTGGGTAAATTGACAGGTTTGCGGGGAGTTTGGTTAAAATCACTCCTGGCATTGTCCATGGCTTTGCCGCTTCAGATTGGATTATGGAACGGAGATGCTTCGGTACATGCGGAAGGGCCGACAGATCCGGCACCATTCATTCAGGCGAAGGTCGTTAACGAAAATGCTGGCAAAAAGGTATTGTTCGACAACTCACACGGTCAGACAGCTGGAGCTGCAGATTGGGTGATTGATGGAGGTTTCTCCGACTTCGGAAATGCGTTAGCGAATGATGGATATTATGTAAGAGAACTGCGCAAGACAACCCCATTTACCTATGAGGATCTGAAAGAGTATAACGTATTCGTTATTGCAGAACCTCAGATTCCTTTCAAAACTTCGGAACAAGCAGCAATGAAACAATATGTTGAGCAAGGCGGCAGCATCTTCTTCATCGGAGATCATTACAATGCCGATCGTAACAAAAACCGCTGGGACGGTTCAGAAGCCATTAACGGTTATCGCCGTGGGGCGTTCGAAGATCCAACCAAAGGCATGAGCACGGAGGAACGTAACTCCGAGGCTATGCAGAATGTAACGAGCACAGACTGGTTGTCCGAAAACTTCGGTATCCGTTTCCGCTACAACGCATTAGGCGATATTGACGCAAACATTATCGTTCCGGCTGACCAAGCCTTTGGCATCACGGAAGGTGTATCATCCGTAGCTATGCATGCGGGTTCCACGCTGGCAATCACAGATCCAACGCTTGCGAAGGGTATCGTGTATCTGCCAAAAACCAATGCTAAATGGAACAACGCTGTTGACCAAGGTGTCTACAACGGTGGTGGCATTGAAGAAGGTCCTTACGTCGCTGTATCCAAGCTGGGTGCAGGTAAAGCTGCCTTCATCGGTGACTCTTCCCCAGTGGAAGACGCATCGCCTAAATACTTGCGTGAAGAGACAGGCACACGCAAAACTACCTATGACGGCTTCAAAGAAGCTGACGATGCTGTATTGCTCGTGAACACAGTGAACTGGCTCGCGACGCAAGAAAACTATACTAGTCTGACAGAAGTGGCTGGACTGGAGCTGGATAACGCTACTGCCCTGTTGCCATTCGAAGAACCAGCGGCTTCTACAGAGCCACAAGCTGAACCTTGGGCGGCACCTGCTGCTGGGTACAAGTGGTATGATCGTTCCACGTTCAAAGCTGGATCTTACGGCGGACCTGCATCCAGTGCGAATGCTTCCTATAGCTTCGTGAAACAGGATACACTTCCTAATGCAGAAGACTTCCAGGTGCGTGTTGTAGTAGAGAACATGCCTCCAAATACAACGGTATCAGGCTATAGCGCAGGGATCTATCTGACTGGTGGAACCCAAGTAGCTATGATTCAAAATGACAGCGGCACATGGCCGACATCGTACGGCTATAGTTCTGCATTTAGCGTAACTTCTGACAGCAAAGGTCGTGCAATCAAAGACCTCAACGTTCGCATCAAACCAGGTACAAACGGCAATGCAAGCTTGCGTCTACGCTTGAACGGCAGCAACTTGATCACAAATGCAGTGACTGTAGGTAATGTACCAGCCGTTCCACTTCCAGAGGAAGAAGGACCAATCCCAGCAACAATAACGGTTGCTGAAGCTCGTACCAAAGCAGTGGGCTCAACGGTAACCATTGAAGGTGTAGTTACAACACAGCCGGGTGCATTTGGCGGACAAGCCTTCTATCTTCAAGATGAGACAGCTGGAATCTATGTATTCCAACACACTAGTGGGTTCCAAGTTGGCGACAAAGTGAAAGTTACTGCACCAACAACGATCTATAACAGCGAGTTCGAGCTTACCGATGTTGTAGCTATTGAGAAGACGGGTACTGCCTCTGTTCCCGCTCCGGCTCTCGTTACTGCCATTAATGACGCTAACCAAGGTCAACTCGTACAGCTGAAAGATGTAACGGTTCAAAATATCATTAGCGCTACGCCTGCTGGATCATTTGAATTCGATGCAGTGGCTGCTGACGGAACAACTACACATGTGCGCGTGGATACACGTACAGGTGTAACTGAAACTTCCTTCCCTTATGCTGCGGGTGACAAGATTGATATCACAGGTGTATCGGCTATTTTCAGAGATGTATATCAACTGAAGCCTAGAAGCTTGAACGATTTTGTTGCTGCCGAAGAACAAGGTGGAGGCGAAGTGCCTTCCACTCCAGCTGTGGGAGCACCGGGTAAACCGGTGCTTTCTTCCGATAATGGCTATACAACAGGGCTGTTCGGCGGTTCTTATAACGTTACGATGAATCTGTGGTGGGGCGACAATGGTTCGGAATACAAATTGTATGAGAACGGCGTACTCGTTGACACTCAAAAGTTAACTGAAGCTACACCACAAGCGCAATCAACCAAAACAGCGATCACTGACAAAGCCAATGGCACATATACGTATGTAGCCGAGCTGACCAATAGCAAAGGCACTACACGTAGTGACGAGCTGACGGTACAAGTAACCAATGCGGCACCAGGTAAAGCTACGCTTTCCCAAGATAACTGGGACGGCGATGGCATTTACAGCGTAACGATGAATCTCTGGTGGGGTACAAATGCTACAGAATACCGCCTTTATGAAAATGATGTACTTATCGATACACAGGAATTGAAGGCTGCAACACCAGCATCTCAGCGTGCTGTAACCGATCTGTCTGGCCGTGCCAACGGAACGTACACCTACCGTGCGGAACTGATCAACGCAGCAGGTGTAACAAGCACTGAGACCATTACGGTTCAAGTCACCAAAGCAGCTCTGCCATTGGCAAGCTAATAAAACAAACCAAAAAACCGAAACCAAGAGTAGCCTGGATGGGGTCAATCCCCATGTTGAGCTACCTGGATTCGGTTTTTTTTACATGTATTCATTATTTCGTTAATTCGTCAATTCATTTGTTTATGACAAGCGCTCCGGCTCATTGATCTTTCTGGTTAACAGCATGCCGTTCACTACAGCAGAATACGCAGCGATGGCAATAATAGCAAAGAATACGATTTGGTTCATCTGTATTGAGGAATAGTTACTCCACGTGAAAATAATCAGGATTCCACTAAGTCCGATATTCTCTCTGTTATGCTCCTTAAACTTCTGAAAAATCATTCGATATAGTAATATGGCTATTACGAACACAATCCAGACGATAGTAAATGTCTCCATGTGTTTCACCTTCTTTCTTCTTTATTCTTTATTCACTCTTCATCACTAGATATCGCTGTGTAAATCTGAGAACGATACTTATCCAGGTTACCGTCATGTGCGAATTGAATAATAATGACATTATCTTTGGTATAGTCACCGACCTTGGTTATGAGCGAGATGGTAAAGTTTGCTTTCACCAGCGCTTGCCTTGCTTGTTCGATAGAATCCGTGAAAAAAACAAATACCGTATCACTGTCCTCCCCATCATGAGAAATGCTGAATTGATAAGGAACTAAGCCTTGCATATCCACACTGGATGAAGGCTCCATGACCTCAACCTCCAGCCCCTGCTCTTCAAGCGAGGTTTGGAATTGATGCAGAAAGTCGTCAGGATCGATCTGATGATTCTGCTCTGTATCTCCTAGAACGAATGTCAGCAAAAGTATGATTATAATGGTTGCGATTCTCATTAATTCCCTCTCATCTTCCCTTGAATATTCACATTCTCTTCGTAATTGAAAGCTCCGTGGCCTCCAAGTGAAACCCTTACTAAAATGGTGTGAATCAGAACCATCCTTTTCAAACATGTATTTATTAAGAAATCATACCACAATTTGCATAATAAAATGAACACAAACTCCTAGATACTAACAAAAAAAGAAGACCACTAAGCGCTGTATCCATACTAGCACTTAATAATCTTCTCCTCATTACACCAGCTTCTTCCGAATATACCCCGAGATCAAGTCAATGATCGTAATCATCACAATAATGCCTAGCAGGATAATACCTACACGCGGCCAGTTCCGGGTACTCAGTGCAAAGATCAACGGCGTACCAATCCCCCCGGCTCCAATGACACCCAGGATCGTCGCAGACCGTACATTGATCTCGAAGCGATACAAGGTATAGTTCAAGAATCCAGGCATAACTTGCGGCAGAATTGCAAACCACAACTGCTGCATGCGGTTGGCTCCAGACGCGAGCAACGCTTCCGACGGGCCATAGTCGATATTTTCAACTTCATCCGCGTACAATTTGCCGAGCATACCGATGGAGTGTAAACCAAGGGCAAGTACCCCTGCGAACGATCCAGGGCCTACAGCCTTGATAAACATCAATGCCATGATGATCTCAGGAAACGTACGAATGAAGCTAAGTACCATTTTACCTGCGCCTGAGATTGAGCGATGCCCACTCATGTTACGTGCAGACCAGAAGGCAAACGGAATACACAATACAGCAGAGATCACCGTACCCAGTACGGAGATGGCGAGTGTATCCAGCAATCCACGCAGCAAATCTTCTCCTTCAGGCAGATAAACAAAGTCCCAATCTGGTGAGAATATACCAGCTATTATCGCCTTCATAATCTGTCCAGCGGTTTCCTTAAATCCGGTAAACGGTACACCGGCAAGAGCCCAGGCATACACCAGAATCAGCAGGATAACAATAACCCAGCGAAGCGGGTTCTTCCGTGGTTTCGGCCGGATGCGGCTTGTTTCATTTTTCATCATAGCAATTTCTCCCGCAGCTTAGTACTTACATAATCGATAATCAGGACAATAGCAAGGGTAAATAGAATGATTACGCTGGTTTTGTCATACTCCAGGAATCCCAGTGTAGCTTCATAATAAAGTCCAATCCCTCCGGCTCCCACCAATCCCAAAATGGCTGCAGCACGTACATTAATCTCAAAGGCATACAACACATAGGATGTGAATTGAGCGGCAAGTTGTGGGACAACGCCATACACAATGAGCTGAATACGGTTCATACCGACAGCCGTCATTGCTTCCAGCGGCCCTCGATCAATCGTTTCCAGCGTCTCATAGGTGAGCTTGGCAATTAGACCTACAGAGAATACAGCCAGTGCCAGGATACCCGGAATTGGCCCTAGACCAAACACTGCAACAAACAAAGCAGCAAGCAACAGATCGGGTACTGTCCGAATCAGGTTAAGTACAAAACGTGCCGGATAGTAAATCCAGCGGCTAGGCATCAGGTTACCCGCACAGATAATCGCCACCGGAATGGCAATGATGGCACCAATGGTTGTACCAATCAACGCCATACGAATGGTTTCCAGCATGCCTTGAACGATATTATCAAAGTAACTCCACCGGGGTGGAAACATTTCTTTTAGCAGATCCCACATGTTCGGCAAGCCTTCAAACAGCTCCGTGAAGCTAGCATCGGTCTGCTTCGCGCTCGCCCAGAGAAGAAGCAAAATAATGACTAGCGTGAGCAGATGCTTCGTTCGGCCAGGTGGTTTGGGACGATTAACGACCTGACTCGGGCTGGAACCAGGTTCCTTGCCTATGCCTGGCTTGCCTGAATTCTGAAGTGAAACATTGGTCTGCCCCTTCATACCAGAACTTCTCCCTGCTCATGCACAGCCTGCTTGTCCAGTAATTCATCAGCTAGAATCGGTCTGCCGTAAATCTCGGCAAATCGCTCATCCGTTGCCTCTTCCACCGGACCGTCGAATACAACTTTACCTGCCCGCAATCCCACGATCCGGGTCGCATACTCTCTTGCCAGGTCGATAAAGTGCAGATTGACGATGGTTGTAATGCCTAGCTCCTGATTAATGTGTTTCAGATCATCCATAACCTGCTTTGTTGTAAGTGGATCTAGTGATGCCACCGGCTCATCGGCCAGAATGATTTTAGCTTCTTGGGCAAGTACACGAGCAATCGCCACACGCTGCTGTTGTCCACCAGACAACTGATCTGCACGGGAGTAAGCTTTCTCTGAGATGTTAACCCGTTCCAATGCGGTGAACGCCAATTCAACATCCTCTTTAGGAAAACGACCCAGGATGGTACGCATCGTGGAATGATATCCGACACGTCCACAGAGCACATTACGGAGTACACTGGAGCGTTTAACTAGGTTAAAACTCTGGAAGATCATGCCGATGTCACGTCTGATCATACGTAGGCGTTTGCCTTGTGCCTTTGTAATCGAACTTCCGTTGATCTTAATCTCACCTTCACTAATATCGTGCAGTCGATTAATGGAACGTAGGAGGGTTGATTTACCTGCCCCAGACAGACCAACGACCGCAATAAATTCGCCTTGTTCAAACTTCAGATTAATATTATCCAGGCCTTTTGTGCCGTTTGCATACGTTTTGGTGACGTTATGAAGCTCAATCATCGCAATAATCCTTCTTTCATTTGTAATGATCATACCGATCGAAGCCTTGCTATAATGGCACAAGCCAGCGCAGCGTAGAGCACGCTGAACTGGCCTGACCACTCTGAACCGATATAGCTAGTCCCATCAAGAGAGATACGTGAAGCAACAAGATTGTAAAACGACTTCTAGAGTTGTAGCACTTCTAAGCTACAATTACTCGCCTTTTACTTTTTCGCCATACTGACGAACGATCTCGAACTTACTATCATCAGACTCTACATAACCTTCATGTGTGTAGATCTCTTTAATGATTTGGTGACCCTCTGTGTCTTTACCGATATCGATGAAAGCTTGTTTGATCTTCGCAGTCCAATCTGCATTCATATCTGTACGAACAGCAATGGTATCGTTAGGAATTGGCTCAGTGAACGCCAGTACACGTGTATCTTCAAATACCGTTGGGTAATCTTTAGCTACAGTGTTACGAGCATCTTGGAAAATCGCTGCTGCATCAACGTCACCGTTCAGTACAGCAATAACACCTTGGTCATGACCTTTCAATGTTACAGGAGTTACATCTTTCAATGGGTCAATGCCATTGTCGAGCAACAAACCTGCCGGCCATACATAACCAGCGGAAGACGTTACGTTTTGGTAAGCAATTTTCTTACCTTTGAGATCTTCAATCGTTTGGATCGGTGAATCTTTCTTCACGATAAACATCGATTTATAAGAATCAGCCAATTCCTCTGTTGGAGCACCTGTCTCATCATTTACGCCAAAACGTTGAGCTTGCAAAATAACTTGAGCTGCGCCTTTTTCTTTAGCCAGCACATATGCTGTTGGAGGCAGGAAACCTACGTCTACTTTGTTGGAAGCCATTGCTTCAATAATTGTGTTGTAGTCTGTGGATACGCTGACTTTTACCGGAATACCCAATTTGTCACCAAGCAGCTTTTCCAGCGGCTTTGCTTTGGCTTCAAGCGTGTCTGCATTCTGGGAAGGAACGAATTGAACCGTTAGTTCTGTTGGTACATAACCTTCGGCTTCTTTTTCTGTTTCTGCCGTATCAGTAGATGCACCAGATGCGTTAGAACTCGTATCAGCCCCGTTAGACGAACCTGTCGTAGCATTAGACCCACAAGCACTCAGAAACAGAACCAAAATCAACAATGGTAAAAATAAAGCGGACTTCTTCAAGCGAACACCCTCCAAAGAGTTTCTATTTTTCAATACTTATCTACTATAATTGGCAAATATTTGCGCCATGTGAAACGAAATTTGGAGTTTTGTAAAGTTTCTTGTCATGCTGTCAGGGACGATTTCATCTGTTAGAATAGGCTCATTATGGATGAGAATTGGAGAAGAAAAGCATGGAAAAGGCACGAATATCAGGCATGCATCTCTTTCTTCCATTCTTTCTATCGTTCCATTTTTTTGGGTCATTCCATATATATAAACTTATATATTAGAGGAGATTGTAAAAATGAAGCCTACTCAACCGACGACAACCTTCGATATTTTGTTCACCAGTGATCTGCACGGAGCCATCCGTCCGATTTATTACAACACCAATGCCTATCGCCCAGCCGGGCTTGCTATGCTAGCTACACTCATTCGGAAGGAACGTGAACGCTCGCCTGAACTGCTGCTGGTGGATAATGGCGACTTGCTGCAAGGCTCTCCCCTGGCCTCCTACGCGGCTGCCAACGTATCCAAACATGATATTCATCCGTTCATTACCGTGTTGAATGAACTCGGCTATGATGCGGCAGTCATGGGAAATCACGAGTTCAATTATGGGCAGGAGCTGCTCTCTGGAGCCGTTCAAGGCTCCACCTTCCCATGGTTATCGGCTAACATTGTGCGGACTCGTCCGCAAGAAGATCATGAAAGATTACTAGAAAGCGAGCAAGATACTGAAGGAGATCAACCAAGCTACATGACGTATGGGGACGACTCCATTGTGATTCATTCTTATGGAACAGACTCCGAAGAAGGGACGCATCCCGTCGCACCATTGGAAGCTGGCATTCCTGCATTTGGTCCTCCGTATCTAATTAAGACATTGTCTGCGGGTGCCAAAATTGCTTTATTAGGTGCAACTACACACTATATCCCGAACTGGGAGCATCCCAAAAATATTGAAGGATTGCATTTCCTTGATGCGTTAGAGACCATCCGTGCATGGGTTAATTACATTCGCGAAGTGGAGAAGCCAGATGTTCTTGTGGTTAGTTATCATGGTGGATTCGAAAGTGATCTAGAGACCGGGGAACCAGCTGAACGGTTAACTGGAGAGAATCAAGGGTATGCAATCTGTCGAGATATTGAAGGGATTGATGTACTTCTTACAGGACATCAGCATCGCCAGCTCGCTACCGAAATCCATGGTGTAACCGTCATTCAGCCTGGATTCAGTGGAAGCGGCATAGGACATGTATCGGTTCAGTTACAGCAAAATTCAGATGGAGCATGGCAAATTACAGATAAACAAGCTAAGCTTCTGCGCTTGGATGAACAGCATGAGCTTGAACCCGATGCCGTGGTCATGAGACTTACGGATGAACTGGAGACTCAGGCTCAAGCCTGGTTAGATCAACCGATTGGTGAGGTATCTGGTGACTTGTCGATTTCCGATGCGACAACGCTCCGGCTTCAAGCTCATCCATTCATTGATTTTGTGCATCAGGTACAGATGGAAGCAACAGGAGCACAGCTCTCGAATACGGCCATGCTTAGTGAAGAAGCTCGCGGATTCGAAAGTCAGATCACGGTTCGGGATGTGTTATCGAATTTCATCTATCCTAACACGCTTACCGTATTAGAGCTGAATGGTGAGGATATTCGAGAGGCGTTGGAGCAAAGCGCACGCTACTTCGAACTGGATTCCTCAGGAAAGGTTATCGTTAACCCGGCCTACATCGAACCTAAACCACAGCATTACAATTATGATATGTGGGCAGGCATCGAATACGAGCTTGATATCTCTCAGCCTGTAGGTAGTCGAGTGGTGAAGCTAGAGCGTAATGGCATACCGATTGCCATGGATAGCACATATTCTGTGGTGATGAATAGCTACCGTGCTGCTGGGGGAGGCGATTATGCCATGTATCCAGGTAAAAAGGTGCTGCATGAAGGCGCCACGGATATGGCGACATTGGTGGAGGATTACATTCGTAGACATCAGCCGTTGACGGTGCAGCCTGCGAATAATTGGAAGGTTATGAACTAGGACAGAGGTTAGAAAACCTCTACCAAATAAATATAGCCTATGAAAGGTTCTCGATTAAGAATCTCTCATAGGCTATTTTATTTTATGATCGGCCAGTCATTCGCCTGGACTTCTAAAAAGGTAAAATACTGTTCACAATGAGCACGAGTATAAACAACGCAATCCATACCAACAACAGGTTAGCCATAGCGATAGCCCACTTGTACTTCCCTTTATGGTAGAATCCCCAACAAGATAGTGATCCTAGCACAGCAATTGGATAAGAGATCAGTAAAGAAACGGCAGCATAGTTCGATGCATAGTCATATGAAGTCGGAGCATCAAACATAAATACACTCATCATCAGCACAATGGGATACGCTAATAGTGTTAATAAGTACAAGCCATTAAATAAAAAAAGCCATGTTGCAATTGTTGAGTTTTTCAATTTTCCAGACGACCTCCATAACCTAGCTTTCCCTATACGAGTATAAGAGCTTTGTGAATAAGCCCTATTATATCCACTTTGTGACATAACGTCATGGTTACGACTTCCATATTTACCCTGTGAAATGTTTGTTGGTTTAGAATAAATGTTGACAGCATGCAATCCCTATACAAATGAGGATTGAACAATAGAAAAAGCAGGATCAGAGTGAATTTCTCCCTCCATCCTGCTCTAATATCCAGCCTAAGCTAAGTTTAAGCATTCACTACAAGCTGATTGTTTTTTTGACTAATACGTCTGTAGTGGAATACAAACAGGATTAGCCCAAGCACACTTGTGATGATTTCAGTTACGGTCATAGACCAGATCACGCCTGTAAGACCAAAGTACTGATGGAAAATAATGATCACTGGAATGAACAAGGTTCCTTGGCAGATTGCCATCACATTCGTTGGAATCCCCTCTCCTGCAGCTTTGAAAATACCGGTAAACAGTCCAGTAAGACCGGTGAACAAGGCAGAGATCAGCATCGCGATCAGGATAGCAGTTCCAGCCTCAAGCACCGATGCATCGGATGAGAACAGGCGAATGACTTGTTCCTTGAACACATAGACGATGCCAATAAAAATTACCGCAATCCCCGTAATATATAGCGTAGCTTGTTTATACGTAGTTTTTAATCGAGCAAAATTTCCACTTGCAAAATTATGCGCCACGAGCGGAATAATCCCCATGAAAACCCCCATCGTTAGAAACTCAGGCAACTGCACAATCCGTAGCGCAATACCGAAGCCAGCGACAATATGATCACCAAATGTCATTGCATAGTGGTTCAACAGCAGAGTCGATACGATCAGGAATGACGTTTGCAGCAGTTCGGATACGCCAATCTTATATACCTCTAACTGATCCTGCAGGTTCAGCTTCCAGTGCTTTAAGAAGCCTCTCAGATTCTCACTGCGATATGATAAATACCAGATATAATAGGCTGCTGAGCAAGCATTCGCTAGTACGATGGACAGCGCAGCACCAAATACATGCCAATCGAAGATAAGAATAAATAGTACATCCAATAAAATGCTGGCAACAATGCTAATGAACATACCATACATCGATTCCTTCGATGCACCTTCTGACCGAACCAACTGTTCCAGCGCAAAGTTCACAATGACAATCGCTCCACCTGCCAATAACGTAATGGCGTACTGACTCGTGTATGCATATACAGCCTGATTGGCGCCAAGTCCATGAACAATCGGGGTGATGAACAACCAAGAGATAAGGGCAATGAATATACCAGCAGCTAAGCTGAAGTAAAGCGAGTAACCTGCAACTTTCTTCGCCTTCTCCGCTTCACCCTTAGCCGTTAGACGCGTAATGAAGGTGCCGCCACCGACTCCAAACATATTGCCAAATGCCATCAACACAGTGAAGATTGGTAAGCCGAGGGTAATCGCACTGAACATGCCTGTATCATGTACTAGACCAATGAAAAAGGCATTGATGAGGTTGTACAGCGTTCCCGCTGACATGCCTAACATCATAGGAATAGACAGATGCATAATAGACTTGTGGACAGGAGCTGTGCTCAGATAATAGGAGTTTGAATGTTTTTCTTTCAAAGGAATTCCGCCTCTCTTTTAATTATAACAATTAGACTTCTAAGTTTTACAGCAAAAAAGATACTCAAGTGTTACCAACCAACGTTGGCACATTGACCAATAGAACCTAAACTGTTCGAATTCTAACTATTTGAATATGAGCAGTTAATCCTGCTCAGTACATCAGCCCTCTTAGAGGTTCTGATTAACCTTGGTCAATAACTGCATCAATGTTGCCTGTTCTTCCTCGGTCAAACTTGCCACAATCTCGTGCTCAACTTTGGCAAACATCTGGGTTACATCTTGAATGACTTGCTCGCCCTTAGGCAAGACGTATAAGTTCTTCTGTCGCTCATTATCTGAAGGAATCTTCCGCTCAATATACCCGTTCTTCTCCAAGCCTTTCAGCATACTCGTAATCGTTGCATCCCGCCGGTTGAATGTCTCAGCTAGGTTTTTCTGAATCAACCCGTTATCCTGATGTTCATAGATATATCCGATGATTCGACCTTGTTGAGCATTAAGCCCTAACTCGTTCACTTGATCATCGGCTTTGCGTTTGATCTTGATTCCAATCGTTTGAAATAGATCCGAATATGGCGTATCTTTCCGCAAGAGAACTCTCCTCCCCTTTGTATAACATCTTAAAGTTAGATATCTAAGTGTTCGTGAGCTAAATATACATCCACTCCGTTTTGCTGTCAAGCATCGTATTAATTCATTAATCATATGAGCATGCGTGTGTTAGGTAATAAAACAATCAATTAAACAAATACGTCCATACGATCCATAAAGAAAAACGGACACCCATATAGATGTCCGTTTCTGTATATCCCTTCATTCGGTTGCACTTACTGTAATCATGAGTCATCCCGTTGAGCTCCTGTGGTACCAAGGAGACGTATCCGAGAATGCCCATGACTCACCCAGCTATTACTGTGCTTTCTTGCGTAACTGACTGTAATACAGCTCGCTGTAGAAGCCGCCTTGCTCCAGCAAGACGTCATGCGAGCCTTGTTCCAGCAGATGTCCATCCTTCAGCACTAGAATCCGGTCTGCTTGGCGGATTGTGTTCAGCCTGTGAGCAATGACAAAGCTGGTACGCCCCTGCATCAGACGTTGCAGCCCTTCCTGAATTTTGATCTCTGTAACGGTATCAATACTACTTGTCGCCTCATCAAGTACAAGAATGGATGGGTCGGCCAGAATCGCACGTGCGATGGCAAGCAGTTGCTTCTGTCCTTGACTGATGCCGCTGCCATCGGCCTGGAGCACTTTGTCATAACCACCCTTCATTCGCGTAATAAAGGAATGCGCATTGGCTAGTTTGGAGGCAATCTCCACCTCTTCGTCTGATGCATCCAGACGGCCGAAGCGAATATTTTCCCGAATCGTCCCTTGAAACAGGAATGAATCCTGAAGAACAAATGCCATATGAGAACGCAGATTCTCTCGGCGAATGGTTGTGAGATCCCGTTCATCCACTGTCAGCGTACCCGCCGTTGGATCATAGAAGCGGGACAATAGCTGAATTAGCGTGGTTTTGCCTGCCCCAGTTGGGCCTACTAACGCAATCATCTCTCCCGGCTTCGCCTCAAAACTAATCTCATGCAAAATGTTACGACCTTCATCGTATCCAAAGGAAACCCGGTCAAAACGTACCGCTCCCTCCACCTTCTCAAGCGATACCGCTGCACCCTCATCCTTCGCTTCTTCATCTTCATCCAGCACTTCAAATACACGCTCCGCTCCGGCTATAGCCGACAATAACGTATTCCACTGATTCGCTAGATCGTTCAGCGGACGTGTGAATTGACGAGCATATTCGACGAAAATGATGATGATCCCCACAGTAACCGTACCTTGAATCGCCAGAATACCGCCGATCCCTGCTACAATGGCGAAGCTCAGGTTGTTGAGTCCGTTCATCAGCTTCGGTATAAAACCCGAGATGGTCTGCGCCCAGAAGCCGGAAATCCGGATTCGAGTATTTCGCTCCTCAAACCCACGAATGACCCGTTCCTCTTGTGAAAATGCTTTAATGATCCGCTGACCAGATAACGTCTCTTCAATATATCCATTCAGTTCACCCAGATTACGCTGCCGCTCCTTGAAAAGTGGCCCTGTTCGACGCGTAATCCAGCGCATGCCAAGAGCCATAAGCGGCACGACGATAAACGTAAGCAAGGTCAGCAGTGGACTCAGCCAGAGCATGACACCAAACGTTCCCAGTAGTGTTAATATACTTGAAAAAATCTGAATGGCCGAGCTGTTCAATGTACCGCTAACATTCTCGATATCATTCGTAACCCGACTCATAATCTCACCTTGCTGACGTTTGCCGAAGAATGGAATGGGCAATTTGTGCAGGTGGGAGAACAGGTCATACCGCATACGATATACCGTCTCCTGTGCGATTTCGATCATCCATATATTTTGCAGCCAAGATGTCAGGGAGAACAGTACATACACCGCAACCAGTCCAAGCAGGAACCTGGTCCAACTAGCGCTGGTTGATTCTCCATCCATAAAGCTATCCACTGCGACGCCCACCATATATGGCCCGAGCAACGCAAGTGCTGAGCTTGCAAATACCATCAGTAGCACCAGTGAGAGCTTCACTTTGCGGCGTGCAAGATACGTCCAGATCCGCCCCAATGTACCTGACCAATTCTTCGCCCTTGCCTTCGGCTTAGAGCCGCCGCCTTTGAGCGTTGCAGGATCAAGCGGTGGTGGCGGTTGACGGAAGGGTTCAATGAATGCTTTGAACATGCGGCGTGCCCTCCCCATATTGTGATTGATAGATGCGACGGTACAATTCCGATGAATCCATCAGATCTTCATGTTTACCTTGCCCGATTAGACGCCCATCATCCAGCAGCAGAATTAGATCGGCCGAGGTTGTGGAGCTAATCTTCTGTGTAATGATAAAGGTTGTGCACGATAGCTCCTCCAGTGCATCCAATAACCTTGCTTCTGTTGCCACATCCAGTGCACTTGTACTGTCATCCAAAATCAGAATACTTGGACGACGAATTAGTGCCCTTGCAATGGATAAACGTTGCTTCTGTCCACCCGACAGGTTAACGCCGCGTTGACCTAACTGTGTATCATAACCATTCGGCAATTTCTCAATCGTTTCATGAATCTGAGCACGCTTGGCGGCTTCTTGAATCTCAGCGAGCGTAGCATCCTCTCTGCCCCAAGCGATATTATCACGGACAGACCCCGTGAATAGGACAACCTCCTGTGGAACATAACCGATTGCCCCACGCAGCAACGAGGTATCCAAACGTTCTGCGTTGGTACCATCAATCCGGATCTGACCCGTGTCCTCCGTGTATAGTCTTGGAATTAACTGTACAAGTGAAGACTTGCCTGAGCCTGTCGCTCCCATAATGGCAATGCGCTCACCTTGGCGAGCAGAGAACGAGATATTTTCAAGTACCGTAATATCACTGTTCGGATAGTGAAAGCCAACATTCTTAAACTCAACCGCACCTTGTATTGACTGTTGTTTTGGAGTCAACATGGATATTCCTTGTTCTGCTGCTGATGCAGACTGTCCTGATTCTGTAGAAAATGAATTCGCTGACTTCTGAGCCGACTCTGAATCGTCCTCCGTTTCAAAGACTTCATTCAGCCGCTGTGCTGAAGCGCTTGCTCGGGAGAATGTCACGAGAATCCACGATAGTGCAGACATTGCCCCAATGGTACGAAGCAGGTAGTTAATGACAGCAACCACTTCACCCACAGTTGCACTGCCCGAGTTAATATCTGCTCGCCCGAACCATAACACAGCGATAATGCAACCGTTCATCATGAGCAGCATGAACGGCATCGTCGTCTCCGTTAAGCGTAGCGCGGAGATCGTGCCTTTCATCAGCTTGCCGCTGAAGCCGGCAAAGCGTTCAATCTCATGGCCCATCCGCACGAAGACACGGATCAGCCGAATGCCTGTCAGATTCTCCTGGATGACTCCGTTGACGGCATCCAATCTGCGCTGCACATTGCGGAACAGCAGCGCTGCCTTTTTGATCATCCAGACCACGACAACAAGCAACACAGGCACCATAACGACCAGCAGCAGACCCAATCGCGGATTAACAACTACGGCCATAATCATGCTACCAATCACGACCAGAGGCACACGCGTCATGAAGCGTAGACTCATGAAGACGGTATCCTGAACCTGGGTAACGTCCCCTGTTAAGCGGGTAATGAGCGATGAGGTGGCGAAACGATTGAAAACGGCGTAAGAGAACGCTTGCACTTTATCATACAGCTTCTCCCGCAGATCGTATCCGAATCCTAAGCTCGCATGGGATGCAAAAAACGAACTGGCAATCCCGGCAGCAAAAGCCACAACCGCACTCGCCACGAGCACTCCGCCCCAAAACCAGACGACGGACAGATTCCCTTCCTGTATGCCGTTATCGATAATCTTCGAGATGAGATACGGCTGAGCCAGCTCCACTGCAAGCTCAATCAACATCATGACCAGGGCAGCAATGGCGGCAACTCGGTACTTCTTCAAATAGTACAACAGCTTGATCATAAGTATTCCTCCGGCTCGGAGCGCTCTAAACCGCTATCCTATTCAGTTCAGAGCCTCCATTAGACATGTTGTTTTCTCCACTTTGCCCACTATGTAATCATTTCCTATGTACATATATGGTTATTATAACGTATTTTACAATCCTGCTTCTATTCTTATTACCCTACTTTTCTGCAAGAAATAGTCTTCCCCTCTTTTTTAACGCAAAAAAAGGAAGGTATGCCCTTCCCAAGCGGTTCGTATGCTCACAACTGATGTAGCTTCTCATGGAGATATTCCCGCCGTTCTGCCACGTAGGTACGAATTCTCTCGGGTTCATCAGCAAACACATCCATAGGCCATTTCATATAAGGATCTTGCTCGACTTCTTCGAAAATTTCATGGTGTAGTCGATTCACGATGGGCATAATTTTCTGCTCTGTAAAAACACTCGATAGGTGTTGCTGCATCAGTTTCTTGTATTGTTGACGGAAACTGCGGAATGCCAGCAGTCGTCCGGTAAGTTTGTTATAGCCTTGAATACGAACAAGATTGGAGTCAACTCGCGTTCCATAACAGTTCCTCCCCCAAGTACCCTCATAATCCCAAGGTAAGATACCATATTTCCCGCTTTTGATTTTCTCATACCATGTGTAATTTTGATGAAATCCGTCAAAGTTCCCAGTAAGCACAGCTCCACTTAACCAGCGCAAATAGTTGTCCGTATCCACCCTTGTCTGTAAAAAACGATACAATTCCAGTCTGGACTTTGTGTTCAACTGTCGAACAAAGGTACTTAACCTTGTGCGATCCACATCTTTGCCCCGAATTAAGCTGTATCCGGATAATAGATTGGTGCTTGTTGAAGAGGAATCCGAATTTAATGTAAAACCAGCATGGTCATTCACCGCGTAAAAGATACTACGTACGGGAATTTTCCGTTGGCGAAAAAAGAAGGATTTTACACCTTCGATTCTTAGGTATACTCCCAGAAGCTGTCCGTTCAAGTATAAAACGCAGTGCTTGGTAGATGGAGCAGGCACCCGGATCGACTCAAAAAAGCGAAAAGAAAGCGCATTGCGAATGAGCGAAGGATCATCGTACTCTGCATTAAAGTGATACGTTCGGCTAGCAGTGCGAATCTCAAATGATTTTTTGGCATAACCGCGTGTATGCCCCCTCGGTAACGAATCCGGATCGGAATCTGCTTGCCATCCATCTTCATCGTGCTGTTCACAAACGTATCTGACCATATATTGGAGGTTAACTGTTGATATTCGGTTGTAGACAAGCTGATATGGTAGACAGGTAAAGCCATTTCCATCCGCCTTTCGAGTACCTGTGAGATTCGCCCGTAGGTCTTTATCTCATCCTATGCAGAAAAACAGAAAATCGTACGGGCGAATGCATAGTCCTGTATGTATTACCTCCAGCTTCACCTCCAGCATCACATCTAAGACTGTGAAGTTAGAGGTGATATTAATCTATAAGTATACATTCAATTTCATAGATTATAGCCAAAATAGTATAAAAATAGATTCCCGGCTAGTCCCTCCAAGAAGCATGTCACATATGCTTAAACTACAGACAGACACGAATGACAAATGGAAGGGATCACGATCACATCCACCATTTTTGTCCATCTGAACTTATATCATGGAAGGGGTAAAACACAATGTCTATGAATGGTGAAGGAATGAGAGGTTTGTTGGGAAGAGAAATTAAGGTTAACCGGGGAGGACCTGATTCAGTACAAGGTACACTGACGGACGTACGCTGGGACTATATGGCAATAAAATGTAAAGAAGGGATCGTCTACGTTAATGAAACACATGTCAAAAGCATAACAGATACAGGTCGTTCCGGTGGGAACAGAAGTACAGCCATGGGTAACCCTATTCCCGCCAACACGTTTCTGGGCGTTATGCAGGCACTCCGCTTCCGCCGTGTCCAGATCAACCGTGGAGGACCTGAGAAAGTCGAAGGTATTCTGGCTGATGCCAACCAGAACCAATTGATCATAACTTTGAAAAATCAGGAGATTGTTCGTATTCCGATACAACATGTGAAATCTGTATCCGTCATACGTGGTGGCGGCAACAACAATAACAATACAAGTCAAGGAAACCAAGCCGCTCAAGGTAATCAGGCGGCTCAAGGCAACCAGTCCCGTGGAAATCGTTCCCAAGGAAATCAAGCCCAGAGTAATAAGTCTGGCGGGAATAAATCCAGTGGCAACAAGTCTCGGAGCAATCAAGGCAATCGCTCCCAAGGACAGCGGGTTCAAGAGAACCAAGCCCATGGCAACAAGTCAGGCGGGAACAAATCCAATGGCAACAAGTCGCGAAGCAATCAAGGCAATCGCTCTCAGGGACAACGGGTTCAAGAGAACCACGCCCATGGCAACAAGTCAGGCGGGAACAAATCCCGTGGCAACAAATCTGGCGGTAAAAAGAATTAAACAAACTAAACTAATCTCTTAAGTTATCTACTAGCTTAAAGGGGGGAATTATCATGTTGATCTTCATTGCATTAGTCTTAATTGGTGTGCCTTTTTACTGGATCGTTGCGCCCGGAAGACCTACCACTCCATCCCATGAACATCTACTCCAAGCTTCGTCCGGACTTCTCCCCCTGGGAGGTGAATCACAGTAAATGTCGGACTACCAGATGTGGTTAACCTTTGGGGTATTTATCATCACTGTCATTTTCCTGATGTGGCGTCCTGGTGGATTAAATGAATCCATCCCCACCTCACTTGGCGCCCTTCTTCTTATTTTAACTGGAGTGAGCAGCTATGCTCATATTGTTGGAATCTTTGGAATCGTATCTGGTGCAGCCGTAACGATTCTCTCTACCATTGTAATGTCAATTATCCTGGATAGCATCGGTTTTTTTCGCTGGATCGCCTTGAATATGATTGAGAAAGCGAGAGGTTCTGGCTTTCGATTGTTCTGGCTAGTTCTATTACTTTGTTTTCTCATGACCATCTTCTTCAATAATGATGGCAGTATTCTAATTACAACTCCGATTATTATTCGAATCTGTTTCATCCTTCGTTTGAAAATGCATCAACAGTTGCCCTACCTGATCTCCGGTGCGCTCATCGCTACGGCTTCAAGTGCGCCAATTGGCCTTAGTAATCTAGCTAATCTGATTGCTCTGCAAATGGTAGGCTTAAATCTGAATACGTATACTCAGATGATGTTTGTGCCTTCTATGCTTGCGATCATAGTGATGACCGTACTTTTATTCTATTATTTTCGCAGGAGTATTCCCAAAGTCATTCATCACTTCCCTGTATCCCTGCAATCTTCATCAGGTTCAGGATATCATCCACTACAGACCGATGAAACGGAGAATAAAGTAGACTGGTGGCTGTTCCGTGTCTGTATAGGCATCGTTGTATTTATCCGAGCAGGATACTTTCTAGCTGAGCAAGTCGGTATACGCATGGAAGTTGTCGCACTCACCGGTGTTATTCTCATGCTCATTGTGCGTTGGTACCGTACCCGTACTGGACTCAAAGATGTGATAACACAAACACCTTGGCACATTCTACTCTTTGCCTTCAGCATTTATGTTATTGTGGATAGTCTTCACCGAGCAGGAATGACAGCATCCATTATTCAGTGGATGAAACCTATGATAGAAGGAGGAAATGCCAGTATTATCGCTGTGTCAGGGCTAATGCTCACTCTGCTTTCCAATCTGTTCAACAATTTGCCTTCTGTCATGATTGGAACCTTTGCCGTTACTGATCTTCAACTGAGTGAATCTCAACTGCATCTTGCGTATCTTGCAAATATTCTGGGAAGTGATATCGGAGCCTTGCTGACACCAATAGGTACCTTAGCAACATTAATTTGGATGTATATATTAAAGACCCATCATATTCGAGTCTCCTGGAAACAGTATATGAAAGTTACTATCATTGTGGTACCCATCAGTCTAATTGTTAGCCTAATTTCATTATTTATTTGGACATCTATAATCTATTGAGAGGAGGAATACTGTGGAACTCGTTACGCATTGGCTGGGTAAATCAATTGAATTGGAACTGGCTGGCTGTAAACTTCCAATTCAAGGAGAGATTATTGATGTAGGTCAGGATCTGATTGTAGTCTATGAAAACCATCGTTTTATCTATATTCCACTTCATCATGTTCAAACCATGCATGCCAACAACTCAGATTTAAGTGCGGTTATTCCGAAGCCTGACCCCGAGATTGACCACGACAACATTTCGTATCGAAAAATGCTGATGAACGCCCGTGGACGATTCAGCGAGATATCGATCGCAGGACGAACACTGCATGGTTATATTACGAACATTATGAATGACTATTTTATGTTCTACTCTCCCTTATATCACTCTTCTCTATACGTTTCAATCAATCATCTGAAGTATATCATTCCATCCCCTACCAACAGCACACCATACTCTCTTAGTCAGCAACATTTCCCTATTCAGCCCTCGTCCATGCCACTCTCCCGTACATTCGATCAGCAACTGCATAAAATGATAGGTGAACTTGTAATTATCAACCTTGATTCCAAGCCGTACCATGCAGGATTACTGAAGAGTACAAACGGTCATTTGCTTACACTTGTAGAAGCGGAAGGGACTTCTTTAATTATGCACACCGATCATATTCAGACCATTCATCTCCCCTGAGTATCAGCAGACTGAAAGGTTCATCTGTCTATATCTGATGATCCTAACCTAATACTTCCATCCTACCATCCCTTTAGTTTAGAGCTAACCTTCAAATCAAAAGAACCAGGACATCATGTCCTGGTTCTTTTGATTTGAAGTAGACCAGTGCTTTTCACTGTAATCTAGCCCCTCCAGATATACTTTGTTCAAAGCAATAATTTCACTCTGATTTCTCAAAGTCCGCCTGTTGCTGTTCATAGATTTCATAGAAATCTTCCCATACTAATACGTTATCCTTCTCCTTGCTCCACCAGTCCTTGTACCACGCTTCGATCTCTGAGCCGCCTCCCTGTTCCCACTGCTTCTGTGCATCGATAGCAGCCTGCTCAACCGTATATTTGCTGCCACCAATTATGGAACGGGTATAAATATCATTGATGGCTGTGCTCACATTTGTAAACTTCACTTGAAGTTCCTTCGGTAACTGCGGCATATGCTCCGAATGGGTAACACCTTCTCCCACAGGAAGATCCGTCATATAGACCTCCCGCGCTTCCTTGAAGAGACGTAGTCCTTCCTTCTGCGATGGAATCTCTTCACTGAACAGCATTTCGGTATAACCGCACTTACCTTCCTCTAAGCGACTGTACAGCATCGCATAATCGCCTGCCCAGCTTATCTCCTGCTTGTATTTCTCCTGATCCGAGATGCGCGGACAACCTTGATCGTTCAATGTATAATGTGTGCCTTCAAATCCGTTTTTGAAGGTGCGACCGTTTTCTGTTTTGGTTAGAAAATCAATATACTGCATAGCTGCTTCGGGATTTTTGGTACGAGCATTGATGGCTGCGGTCATCTGAACTGGATTGTTCCACACCATCGTATACTGTCCTACCGACGTAGATGGTAACGGGATAACCTTCAATTTTGCCTCTGGAACATTCTGCATTAATGTATCCAGTTCCTTGGCTGCAAACCCCGTATAATCGGAAGTCATAGCGGCATACATGCCGATTTTGCCATTCAAGAAATCTTGCTTCGCCTTCGCTCCATCCTTATCGGTCAGAAAATCTTTATCCACTACACCTGCTTCATATAGCGCACGTTTGAATGAAGTTGCTTCCTTCAAATGGTTAGGGCCAACCACAACCTCCCCGTCCTCCATGTTCACAAAGTTCGCATTATACATATACCGGAACAGACCTGCCGTATCGCCGAACTGAAATCCACCTATACCGTAGGTGTCGTTGACTCCGTTGCCGTCAGGGTCATTTTCTGTAAACGCCTTGGCAACCGCCAGCATCTCTTCCTCATTAGTCGGCACCTCCAGATTCAGCTTCTCCAGCCAATCTTCACGAATGAAAAAGCTCGTCAGTGGAAAAACCTCATTCATACGACCCACTTCGTATAATTTGCCATCACTTTTGATGCCCGCTTTCTTAAGCTGCGGATATTTCTCCATCAGTGCCTTGTATTCCACACTGGAGTTCTCGATCAGGTCATCTAGCGGCATCAACTGTTTCTGATTAAACAGTGTATTTCGGATCGGTGTACCGAATTCAAAGATAAGATCGGGCGCGCTACCAGAAGCAAATAATACATTCAGCTTGGATTGTGATTCCCAGCGGGGAACTGCTGTATATTTTACATTTGCCGGGCCATTCTCATTAATCCACTTCGACCACATATTATCTTCAATCGTACCCATACCGCTAGGGACGGCTCCCCGATCATAAATCGTTGACGTGATATTTCCCCTGCTGTTCTCCCCTTCAGCCTGTTCACCTGAGCTTCCCCCAGTACATCCAGCCAATAACCCGCCAATTAACCCCAGAACGAGACTCGACTTCATCCATGCCTTCATCGTTAACGCCATAGATAAGACCCTCTTTCTCCCTATATTATGAACTGATGCGATGTGACCGACAGCCTGCCTTACCCTTTAATTGAGCCAAGCATGACCCCTTTGACAAAGTACTTCTGCAAGAACGGATATACCGCCAGAATAGGTATGACCATCACGATGACAGCCGCTGCTCGAATGCCTTCTGGAGTCAGGTTCGAAATCATCGTTGGATCGGTAAAATCCTGTACATTCAGATTGGACATAATCATGTTTTGGACTAGTACGGTCATGTTGTATTTCGACGTATCATTGATATAAATCATTACGCTCATGAATGAGTTCCAATAGCCTACGCCATAAAAGAGAGCAATCGTCGCCAGCAATGGTTTGGATAACGGCAGCACGATTCGGAACAAGAGCCCAAGCTCTCCACAACCGTCGATGCGTGCAGCCTCGTCCACTTCCCCTGGTAGATTTTCAAAATAAGATCGCATGATCAACATGTTATACGTACTCACAAGACCCGGTAACCAGAGTGCGCCATAACTGTTCACGAGACCGAGATTCTGCACAACTAGATACGTTGGAATGAGTCCACCGTTAAAAATCATCGTAAACACCATCGCCATCGTAAAAAATCGTCTGTGATAAAAGTGTCTACGTGACAGCGGATAAGCCGCCATAATCGTTACGGCCATGCTTAGCCCAGTACCGATTAAGGTTATCTCCACACTGTTCCAAAATGCATTCAGAATCGGCGTCCCCGTAATCAGACTATGATAGGAGAACCAGGTAAAATCGACGGGCCACAGCCCCACTTCACCGGATACAACAGCTCTTGCATCACTGAATGACAGGGCGATGATATTCAGCAGGGGCAGAATACAGCTAATCGCCACCAATGATAACAAGACATAATTCATCAGATAAAATACTTTTTCTCCTCTGGTTTTCCTCATGCTGTTCTGATCTCCCTCCTTACCACAAGCCTTCGTTAAATCGACGTGCAATTGAGTTCGCGCTGAATATAAGGATAAATGCGACCAAGGATTCAAATAGTCCCATGGCTGTTGTCAGACTGAACTGCGCCCCCTGAAGACCTGTACGATAGATGTATGTACTAATTACATCCGCCACCTCGTTGACATTAGAGTTCTGGAGCATATACACCTGGTCGAATCCAACCTCCATAACTCGACCCATCGACAATATAAGCAACAGAATAATCGTGGGACGTATCCCTGGAAGAGTTACATGCCAGATCTGACGCAGCTTGCTGGCTCCATCCATCTGCGCAGCCTCATACTGACTCGGATCAATGGTTGTTAACGCTGCGAGAAATATGATGGCATTGAACCCCATGTCCTTCCAGATGCCGGATCCAACAAATACCGCAATCCATGAACCCTTGTTATACATAAACGGATAAGGTTCTCCCGTCCAGGCTTCGACCCAACGGTTCACGATTCCATTCTCCAAGGAGAATACCGTCATGATCATCATCGCAATAATGACCCAGGAGAAGAAATGCGGCATATAGACCACCGTCTGCACCGTCCGCTTGAAAGCCATATTCCGTACTTCATTCAGCATAATAGCTAGAATAATCGGGATCGGAAATCCAATGATGATACTTAATAAACTGAGAAATAACGTGTTACGTATAATCTCCACCGTACGCGGATCACTGAATAGTGTCTGAAAATGCTGCAAACCGACCCACGGACTGTTCCATAAACCGTCGTAAAAATTGTAATCCTTGAACGCCATGACCAATCCCCCGATGGGTGCATAACGAAAGGTCAGATAAAACAAAATTACTGGAACAAACATTACGATTAACGGAATATTCATCTTGAATCTTCGCAACCGTTGCTGGCGAATCCGCTGCTTCATTTCATTGTCAGGTGGTTGGAAACCAGATGGTGAACCTGCGGTCAGTTCCCCCTTCATTTGCATCACTCCCTTCTGCTACTGCTGATGTACTATAGTTGTATTTTAGATAAAAATGAAAGCGTAAACATTTGATATTTAACGATTCTTTTTTAAATTTCTACACAAAAATAACCCCACATGCCATCGTGGGGCCATCCCTGATATTAAGTTGCTATGGAAAACGAACTGCGTATGAAATGATATACATTAGATAATAAACAGACTGTACATTGGCAGCTACTTGTGAGGAATTGCGTTAATATACCTGTCTACCTGTTCACATGTTCACCTGTTTGCTTGCGGTATTCCCGGGGCGAGACACCTGTCATTTGTTTGAATACCGTCGTGAAATAACTGGAATTATCGAACCCGGTTTGTTCCGCGATCTCCGCCATGCTCTGCCGCGTACGGTGAAGCAGCAATTTGGCTTTCTCAATTCGGCGCCTGCTAACATATTGACTAAAGCCTTGTCCCGTCTCTTTTTTGAACAAATGACTTAGATAGTTGGGTGTCACATGAACATGCGTGGAGACTGATTGCAGCGTGCAACTTCTGGAATAATTCATCTCCACATACTGCATCACTCGCGTGATTACATGATCCTGATGTTCCTGAGTTAACCTTCTCAGCATATCCAACCACTCTTCACTCTTAGATCGAGCCCAGGCGATGACTTCCGGTACGTTATGAACCCACAGCAATGGCTCTGCACCAAATTGTTCCGTGCCACCTGATTCCTGGAGTTGAAGCTGCTGTGCCAGCAATTCAGTCATCACCTTCATCAGCATATGTACCTCTTCTTTGGCTCGTGGCAAAGTCATTTGGGACGCTTCTTCCAAGAGTCCATCTATGCGTTGAATGATCGCTGCGAATTGATGGTGGAGCAATAGCGAGTTCAGTTCCTCTTTCAGTCTTTCGGTTCGGTCAACCTGACTGTATTGTGCCCTGATTCGATTGTCGGACTGTCTCTGGCGATATCGTTCATGTGCCTTACGTAGCACCTGACATGCTTCGTCGAGGGAGAACGGCTTCAGTAGAAATTCAATCGCTCCGTAACGGATAGCGCGCTGCGCATATTCGAATTCACGATACCCTGTCAAAATAATAATCATGATGTCGCGTCCACTCTCGTGTATACGTTCAGCCAAGTCCAGACCGTCCATTATAGGCATGTTGATATCCGTAATAATCAGATCAGGTGTGCAATGGTCTACGACTTGTATCGCTTCTTCTCCATCTGCCGCTTCCCCAACAACTTCCCAGCCAAGGGGATTATTCCGAATCAGATGGATCAGTCCTTGACGAAATAACGTTTCATCATCCACCACAAGCAAACGTCCATTCACAGAACCTACTCCTCTCTGTTATCTGAATGTTCCGAACGGGAATTTTCACCTATCTGATAAGGTAAGCGAAGCCGTACAAGAGTGCCTTCATTTACCTTCGACTCGATCTGCACACCATAGGGATCGCCATGAATGAGCTCAATTCTTCGAAGAACGCTCTGCATCCCTATATGTTGACGCTCCTCATCCGCAGGTGCCATAGGTTCCATAATGCGTTCCATCACCGATGTGCTCATGCCGCAGCCATTATCTGAGACTTCTATGATAAGCATGTCTGGTACCGCTTCCTGTCCATCTTGGTGTGAGCAACGAATATGCAGATGACGGTTATCTCTCTTGTCTGCAAAGGCATGAACAAACACATTCTCCACGATCGGTTGAAGCAGCAAGCGAATCACCTGGCAACGGAGCAATTCTGAAGGAACGGAAATTTCAATCGACAACGCTTCCTGGTAACGTGCTTGCTGGATCTGCAAGTAATGTTCGATCTGGTTCATCTCGTCTTGTAAGGTCGTTAATCGCTGTACAGGTTCAAGCGTATATTGCAGCATTTCGGACAAGGCAGTGACCAGGCGGGCTGATTTCTCGTCACCAAGCATATAGAATTTCCAGAAAAACATAGTGAGTGTGTTATACAAGAAATGAGGGTTCAGTTGTGCTTGAATGGCTTTGAGCTCCGCTTCTTTCTCACTGAGTTCCCGCTCGTACACTTCATGGATCAGTGTGTCAATCCGGGAAGCCATCGCATTGAATCGTTCACCGATGAAACCTAGCTCATCCCGGGTCTCAATCTGTACCCGTGTATTGAACTGTCCATCACGCACTCTTTTCATCGCATTGACTATACTCGCCAGCGGACGCAACAACCTACCACTAATAATTGTGATAATAAGCCAGGAGCATACTATGCTAGCAACCGCAGAGAAGACGGCGACTTTTACGATGATCTTGCCTTTATTCTGAATCTGAGCTAGTGATACTTTGCTGACCAAGGTGAAATTAGCCTTGTCTGAGGTTTGTTTGGTATACAAATGCGTCGTGCCCTGTTCATCCCTAATCTCGGTTGCCCCTATACTCAACTCCTTCAAGGGCGGTGGATCAGCATCTTGATTATGAAAGGCATATAGAAGCTCACCATTGGTGTCGAATAGATACACCGCAACTTCATCATTTAGCCGCAGATCTTTGAGATACGATTCAAACAGCGAGGTGTTAAACAGTATTAACATCACACCATACGTCTCCAGATCAACAGAGCGCATTAATCGTCCTGCTAAGATCCAATTGGTCTTCTCTTCTTGTATAAATGCATCCGATGCCAGACGATTCCAAACATATTCACCGCCTGTTCCTTCTAATCTATGAACCATCTCTGCCAGATAGGAGGGATTCATCTGTTGAAATGAACCCGCAAAGGCTCCGAGATTAAACACATTTTCTTTCAAATCATAAATACGGAGACCCATAATCTCAGGTGCATCCAATCGTACCTGGTATAACTGATCATCTAATTCATCTTCCAGCTTCATCTGATCATAGGAGGAGATGCCTGCTTCTTGTGCCTTAATGGCATTTTTGACGGAGGGATTCAGGGTGATATAATCGGTGACTTTGTACATATCATTGACCCGGGAATCTAGACGTGCAAGAATCTGCTCTGCGGTAAGGCTGTACTGGCGACTCACTTCTTCATTAAAAAGGTCGATATGTATGCGATAGGTGATTAACCCCGTAATTCCTGAGATGACTACCGTGGCCGCCGACAAAAACAAAATGAGTTTCGTTCTGAATTTAAAGCGTTTACAAATTTCATCCCACCAATTCACACACACGCACCTCACTCTTACTTCCTTACCAGTTTCTTGTAAAAACATATCATACCCCTTTGCGAAAAAACAGAAAAACTCTGACAACCACAGAAGCGGCAATCAGAGTTTGAACGCATTTGTATCCGTTGAATCCGTTGAATACTAAAATAGTGTGGTGGAAATTGCGCGAACCAGCTTAGCTCTGGACCGAGCTCTCATTATTCCCCGTAAATTTCTTTGATTCGCTCTTCCTTGTTCGTGGACAACAGGACATTAAGGAATCCCATCGCATTGTTTGCATCCGTTCTCGCTGTCTTGTACACTTCGGCAAACGCTGCTTCATCCTGCGCTGGGTCGATCTCCGCTAGCTTGGCCCATGATGTACGAGCCTTGTCATACAACGTGGTCAGTGTGATATCATCAGTCGTTTGTGCAACAGGTGCCATCGACTCAAACTCGGAGGACTGTTGGAAGAAACGCAATGTATTAACGAAGGATGCATTGCTGTAATCCTTGTTATTCATCGCCTCCTCAGTAATTAACAGACCTTCTCGAGCGATAAACAGCGTCTTAACCATAGCACGCTCCAGATTGGTCGCTTCCTCCCATGTTATATAGGATTCATTCGGTGCTTGAACGGTTGTGAAAAAAGGAAATGCATCATCAATTAATGGCTGTGAATCTGTATGAATAGGTCTGCCCGTATTCACATCAACTACAGCATCACTGTAGTTGGCAATGTTCACGTTCTTGGAATCTTTCTCACTCACACGGCGCACCGGATGGTCATCTAACGGAATGCGGATATAGCCTACGTTGTCCGCATACTTCTCAACGAGTTCATCCATCGTTGAATCAAGACCGATCTGTCCCTCTTTTACCGAAGACTCTGTCTCGCTTGTGTTGGAATCAGATGAAGTGTCGGCATCCGAACTAGCTGCTGTCTGATCTGCTGGCTTTTCCGTTGCCGCCGTTACTTGAGAGGAGTCCTCGGTCGGCTCCGTCGTCTTCGCTTCCTTAGCTCCTCCGCCACAGGCGGTCAACACAGCCGCCAAGCTAAACAGTGCAACGAACATTTTAATTGAACGATTCCAACTCATTGTGTGATCTTCCCCTTATCTTGTGATTGTCTCTGAGATTCATTAACCTGTACATGAAGGAATGAATAGAACTTCCGAACATAATCCATTCGTATGGATTAATTACATAGCGCGCGAATTTGATTCACATAACATGCATAGTTCACAATTACATATGGTTTGTATTTTAGCATAAGTTAAATCTTGGGTGTATACGTCGATATACCTGTGCCATGTGGGTCTTCAACTCCCTACCCATATCGCGCCGAAAAATAAAAAAACACCGTCATCTATTAGAAGATAACGGTGTTCATGAAAACCGATTGAATTAAGGTCAATCACTTGTTACTTGTACAACTTACACAGCTGGCTTGAATCTACTTGATGCCTTTCGCCTTCTCCATGTGCTCTGCTCGAATCTGAGGATCTGTCGAATTCGCGGAGGACAACATCTCGAAGATGGCTTGAATGTCCTGCTCCTTGTACACCGTCTCCGGGACCTCTGACTCAAGTCTCTCTGTCTTGCGCAGAATCGTCTCTACGAGTTCATGATCATAGATGATCAGTTCATCCGATTGAACATAGCGTACAGCAGGATCAACGCTAATTCGGCAGCGATTGGTGAATGTCACCATGGAGATGAGGCGAACCCTTTTGTAATCTCCAAGATGTGCCTGAATCGCCTCTACATGTCCACGATGCTGCATTAACGGATTGTACATCTTAATTCGGCTGCTGCTAACCGTCCAATTGGCCTCTCTTCTTCCCCACGAATCTCTCCTGTGGTTAAATTACGAGTCTCAATGACGAAGATCCCCTTGGCCCGATGACCACATGATCAATCTGTGAGTAACCTGAGCGGGATTTGGGATTAGTTACAAGTAAATCATGCAAACATTTGTACGCTGAGGGGAGACGGTACAACTGCTCCGCCGTGCTTGGTTCCACTGGTTGCACGGGCCAGTCCCCTTCCGTTTTGCGACGACTACGAGCCGTCCGTGTCCGACTTGGGATTGTTGCAGACATCGGAGGAGCTGAAGCAGTAATCGAATTGGCTAGCTCTGGCTGTGACTTGAACAGAGACATAATTTTTTTAAACATGGGCAAGCTCCGTTCTATTTAGTGTAGGTTTACGGTTCTTTGCGGGAAGCGGAACAATATCCATTGGAGGATGATGAACTTGATTATGTAAACTTCTATTACTTATGTCGGATAAAATGCAGGAGAATTAAAGGGATATACGCCAAAAATTCAAGTTTCACTTCCATTATACTTGGATATTTAACCAATACTGTGACTTTAGACGCATAAATATAAGGGAGAATGAAAAAAGACCGTGTGCCTTTCTCCAATCGGAAGAAAAAAGAACACACGACCTTTGTCATCATCGTAACTATGCTTGAAGATAATATGTGTAGAGGACTTGCGTACCTTTCTCGTCGAATCCATTCTGGGCAATTTCTTGATACAGCGACTCTGCCAGTGCTAACCCTGGTGTCTTCATGCCCATGGCTTTCGCTGATTCTAAGGCAATTCCCATGTCTTTAATAAAATGTTTCACATAGAATCCTGGCTCGAAATCGCCAGCGATCATCCGCGGTCCGAGATTACTAAGCGACCAGCTGCCGGCTGCACCGGTGGCAATGCTCTTCAGCACACTCTCCGCGTCCAATCCCGAAGTCTTCGCGTAGGCGAGTGCTTCGCATACACCCATCATGCCAGAAGCAATCGCAATCTGGTTGCACATTTTAGTATGTTGACCAGCTCCCGCTTTGCCTTGCAGTACGATATTTGTACCCATTTGTTCCAACAGAGGACGTACAGCCTCAAACGCCTCCGCAGATCCACCAACCATAATGGAGAGCTTACCATCACGAGCGCCAATGTCGCCGCCTGATACAGGTGCATCCAGAGCATGCAGCCCTTTCGCTTCAGCCGCTTCATAGATCCGAGCAGCCAGCAATGGGCTAGATGTAGTCATATCGATCAAGTAGGAGCCTGGTTTGGCATTGGCTACTAGTCCGTCCTCACCGAGATAGATTTCTTCCACGTCTTTCGGATATCCAACCATGGTGATAACTACATCACAGGCAGCCGCGAGTTTGGCAGGTGAATCATGCCATACCGCACCTTCCTTTACCAAAGCTTCTGCTTTGGCTGCAGTTCGGGTATAGACATGTAACGGATAGCCTGCTTGTTGGATATGCCCTGCCATGCTTTTGCCCATCACACCTGTTCCAATAAAGCCAACATGTACTTCTCCTGGTACCTTAGATATTGCCATCGTAGGTTTCCTCCCTTAACGATCTCTATTTCTTCTAGTGCTGTCTAGTGCTATCTCAAGGATAGTGATACGTTTCATGTTAATCCTTTCAGACGGGTTCGTCCATCTCGATTGCAGCTTTCTATGAAAAATACTAAAAAATAAACATTTATATAGATGGAGCTATAAAGTTGGAACATACATGCTGATGATTCAGCTCAGAGTGGTGCTCGCTTGAATCTACTTATATGCTCTTTCTAGATCTCGGCATCTCCATACGTATAGATTGTATCTCCATTTTCGTTTAAACCAACCATGTTTAATTTCACATCTGTTAAAGGTTTTGTAAGGATAACGTACCAGAGCCTGTCCTCATTCGCTAAAGGGGCAATGTTCGCTTCAATTAGAGTTGAGGCAGAGGCTGTATCATAGCTCACTTTTAACTGTGTAATGTCCGGATCATGAATTTTTCCATACAGGATGGTGTTATAGTCCGTATCCGACCACTTTAATGCAGAGATTCGGGTATTTACCCTTTCGCTAGGGTCGTCATAGAGAGAACATCCAGTTAACCTTAACTCAGAGGACCATCGTTTCTGCTGTGCAAAGGCAAGGGAAAGTCCCTCTGTAGCATAGTTATCATAAAAAATGAGTTGGGTTCTGGAATCAATATCTGCCACGACCTTCACTTGTTCAGGCTGGATGTTAAATTCATTAAGCATGGTGTCCAAATCTCTGGAAAATCCGTATGTATTTAATAGTAGCAATAACATCGCACTAACTAGCGCTGCAACGAACACTCCTAAACCTATTCGTATTCCACGCTTTCTCATATGAGTCATGTGCGTCTCCCCTCGTTAACCCAAAAAGTGTAGATACTTTCCAAATCTCTGAACAGTAAAGAATGCAATAATCCACAATAGAGGCAATTGCATCATCCAATAAGGAAAGATATACCGTTCAGATCGATATGAAGCCCATCCTCCGATGATAGCCCCGATCACACTTATTGGATATGAGACTACAATTTTACCTATCCAATCCGATGCAACTTGAAATTCTACTGGCGTTGGTGCCCCAAGAGACATACCAATAGCAAATGCAACGAAAGGCCATGCTAGCAACGTCATACCGTATAAGAAGGTAAATACAACAATATATGTATGACTCGTTTCTTTGTTATTCAAGATCTGTTTCTTCAATCGTAGTCCTCCCCAGATGTGTGCTCTATATAGTTAGTAACGGCTGACCTACCCTGTTCATTTGGAATAATACAGCATCACCCGCATTCGTGTTGTAAGAATAAGCAACTGAGGCAAAAAGACGACGCACAGATAGATAACAAGAATGATCCATACATGCGCGGCAAAATTGGCAGCAGTGGCAGATGGATCTGGACGCGCGACCCAAAACCACCAGCATGGAATGGCAACGAGCCAGGTCAGCCCTGTCGAGATAAGCATTTCCTTCACACCTGCCCATGCCATGCAAAACAGAATAAGTATAAGTATGGTCATAAACCAGGAATTCATTGGCGATCCCCAAGTCATAACGCTAAACCAAAATATCGGATACAGAATGGTAATTGCCCATTTCCAAATCGGATTCGTATATATGTTCATGATGTCTCCTTGATTGTCTCTAATAAAAGTATGAGTTCAAAAAAGCGGTCTTTTTGAACATCTTCTAAAATTAAAATAAAAAGGGATTATTTTCATTCTTATAGCTCATACTACCTTCAGGAAAATGTTGAAGGAGTGACAATATGCGTTTAAAAAGTATCGTTGCCGTCGGAGCAATTCTTACATGCTCGTCCCTATTATGGGGATGCGGGAACGGAAGTAATAATCATACCGCCGAGACTAATGACACCGTTCAATCTCAAGGCTTCGGTGATCCCAAACGACTGGAAGCATCTCACCTAGAAGCCTTGGAGCGGATGGAAAAAGACCATATTCATCGCATGGTTTCCCTGAGTGCAAGTACCGATGGGGATAAAGTGATGACGACACTTGAACGCTCCAGTCAGAAACTGGAA
Organism: Paenibacillus sp. DCT19; assembly: GCF_003268635.1. Lineage (NCBI taxonomy): Bacteria > Bacillati > Bacillota > Bacilli > Caryophanales > Paenibacillaceae > Paenibacillus > Paenibacillus sp. DCT19. The sequence continues at coordinate 1,193,565 of NZ_CP029639.1, read as the reverse complement.
GAAATGAGACCCCTTGCTGAGATGCTTCAATATGGCGGACATCCGGCACTTTTACAACGAATTCAAGAAATGTCGATTGACATTCAAGGCTCCAAGTCCGTGGTAGCCCAGATGAAAGACCATCCTAGTGATGGGAAGATCAAGCTTCAATCTGCTTCCAAATCAGATGCCCTGCATCACATCGGCAGCTTCCGTGAATATCACCAATATATGCAAAACTATATCCAGTCTCAAGATACAGACCATAGCCAAGTATCACATTAACCTATTTCCAAATCACCAAGCAGATCATCTAATCAGAGCAATCGTTAGCTCGGAAAGTTTCTTTCCCTGCGACCGGTTGCTCTCTTAATAATGACATCATTCAACCCATAGCGATACCCATATAAAAATGCAAAACAATACAATAGGAGTAAGTGCTCCAGTCGTAATCATAATTCCCAGTTGCGCAGGTCTCAGATTGGAGAAAGGAAGATTATCCATGTTCAGAACTTTCTTCCGCCATCTGGCGTTCCGGAGCTGTTTGATCATACGATTCAACCTCTTTTTACGTTGCTCCTGTCCCTCAACCTCATCCAGCATATCCCTCAGCTCGTTGTACATCCGTTCCTCTTCTTGATCCCATGAGGTGTTTGATCATACGATTCAACCTCTTTTTACGTTGCTCCTGTCCCTCAACCTCATCCAGCATATCCCTCAGCTCGTTGTACATCCGTTCCTCTTCTTGATCCCATGAGGTGTTTGTACTCATTCTGCGTTTTCTCCCCTCGTATTGAAAATAAACACAAAACTAGCCAGCCTTTCTATAACACGACGATGCCATCTATCACATTTACTCATAGACCCTACTTCATCAACACTTCTAAAGTGGAGGAAGTTTGCTTTTTTTCTACATATTAAACTCCACTTAAGTAGATAGCATCTCAAGCAAATGGCTCCCTGCCCACAATAAATAACCTGCTTGCGCCACAACAACCAGCAACGACTCCCTCATTGTTAACGCTCTTTCTCTTCTGACCTTACGAAGATGCATCAAATAAAACGCGTTACCCACTAGCAACAAAATGATTCCGATCATATTTATGTTTTGCAGAATCGGTGTCGAAATAGACAAGAAACTCACTCTCCTTATCACGATTGTAAAATGGATGCGATATGCTGAACGCGGTGTATATGCTTCTATCTTAAGCTGCAATTGCCTAAATCCTTTGAAAGGAAAGTTTACCTTTTTTACTCAGGTCACACAACCTAAATTTGGAAAATATACTCGTTTCTCTTGCGATTATCGAATGGTTCAGCTCCGGTGAAAACTTATACATTCTATTATCAAAAAAAGCCCGGACATATTGTCCAGGCTGCTCTTCGTTAGCGTTTATTTGGATTGCTCTCGTTCCACAATCATCTTCGCAATCTCTTGAATCTGTAGTTTTAATGAGATCGGATCATTACCCAGAACAAGTCTGGATCGAGTTGGAATACTCGATTATTTTTAACCGCATCTAGTGTCTTCCATACACCTTCGTTACTGCCCCATACTTCTGGAAGCATCTCCCCTTGATCCAGGAAAATATAATCGCCAGCATACTCGCCAACGACCTCGTATGAGATCTGTCTGTTCGTTTCTTTGCCGATAATCTCATTACGCTGCTTCTCTGGTGGGTTCAGCTGAAGATGTGTGTAGATCGCTTCGCCACCCCGGTAGCCACCGTTACCGTAGACATAAAAGTTTTTATCAGCAACAAACACTCCCATCAAAGCAAATGTATCTTCTGGCGTGATATAAGGACTAATCTGTTCACGTGCATCCGCAGCAACCTGATCTAGACCTGTAAGCCATTCTTCAGCTTCCGCTTCTTTGTCAAAAACACTTCCGAAATAGCGCATATTCTCATGGATATCCGGAAAATGGTTATACGGTATAACAAGCGTTGGCGCGATCTTCTCATACTGCTCAATGATCTGAGCATCTGCTGCCGGATTTACCCAAGTAATAATGAGGTCTGGTTCCAGCTCCAGAATGCTCTCAAGCGAACGTTCACCAATATCGGCAATGCCCTTAATCTGATCCTGGATGACTTTGTTCTCCAATTCCCATCTCGTTGCACCTACCGGCTTGATCCCAAGTGCCAGCATGTTGGGCAGATAGCCATCTACGACAATCCGCTGCGGATGAACAGGTAACTCCAACTTTCCATTCGGCGTATCGATGATATGTGTTTCCTTGCCAGCTTCTTCGGAGCTGTTGGCTTCTCCATCTGTCTGTTCTCCACTCGCTGTCACCGTGCTTGTATCCGCCTCAGTTCCCTGCTCCGTCGCTGCTGTATTCGTTGTAGAACCGCAAGCAGCGAGCATCAAGACTAGCATCATGAGTATAACAATTTTGAAAATATGTAAACCTCTTTTCTGTGTCTGCATAACACCCTCCAATTAATAATGATTATCATTCTCTATAACAATCATTATTATAACGACCAGATTAACGGATCGTCGATGTGTTATGGTCGGGTTTCATGCCTGTACAATCGTTGGATTCACTCGTAGAAAGTAACGCATGTCGTATCTTTTCCAGTTGTTTATCCAGTGACAGCCCATCATCCATCCAGAATTCATTCAGCACCAGAGGATATACACGACATCCCAGCTCTGTAATCAATCGCTGCCACACCTGTCTGGAAGTTAACTTCTCAAGCCCATTCTCATGAGGGGAAGTAGGTATAATGACCAACATATAATCTGCAGCATACGATATCATTTCTTCTTCTTGAATAAATAACGGTCTGTCCTTGTCCAATACCTCCTTCTGAATCCGATCAGGGGCAGCACATTGCAAAGCCTGATATAGATTGTAGGCGGAACGCACCTTCGTATGCGGAATCAACCATCGCTGATCGTAATTCAGTTCATAGATGCCCACTGTGTGTTGTGGCAAAATAACACTTCTCAATAAACGACGTGTCTCATTCACGTTGGATTGGTACTGAGAGAGCCACTCCCGAGATGCTTGTTCTCTAGCGAACAATGCTCCAACCTTCTCCACCTCTTCGATCTTATCCAGCTTCCCCCATTCGAGCGTAACTACCGGAGCAATTTCTTCTAACGCTATCAGCACATCTGGAAAATGATAAAAATACGTTGGCGCTAAAATAAGCTCAGGACGCACTTCTCTCATTTGTTCAATCAACTTGGCATTGTCAGTAACGACCGTTTGTTGCAGCTCATCATGAATCAGCTCGGATGAATCATATACTTCATTTGTGGTCAGAATGGGTGTGATGCCGATTGCAAGTAATGCTCCTACAAACTGCAAAGCTGCAATCTGCTTCGTCTGCTGCAAGCTACGAAAAGCTCCTGGCGTGATATGCACATGTTTTTTGAAGGTTTTGCTCAGGTATGAACTATCCGAAAAGCCTGTCCTAAGCGCAATCGTCTGGAGTGAATCAGATGTGGTGAGTAAGAGACGTTTGGCCTCGTCCAGACGAAGACGATTGAGGTAATCCCCGAAGCTCCACCCTGTTTCCTTACGAAACAAGGACGAGAAATAACTTGGATTAAATCCCGACATCTGTGCAAGCTGTAACCGGGTCAGATTGGTGTCCAGATTGTGCTGCATATAGGTGCACACTTGCTTGATGGATCGTTCCCGCACATAGTTCCCCTCTGCATCATCCCAATGAATAAACACCTGTTGAAGTAATTCATTTAACATTAGATTCACTTGAGGATTACGCTTAGGGTTGGCCGCATGCATCACACGCTCTACCAGCTCCTGGAGACTACCCTGTAGATGCCGAGCAAACTTCATCACCCTGCCATTCTCCGGCAATTGCTCATCACTGAGCTGATATTGAACATTGTCTCCCGTCTGCTCCACAAGCTGATAACGCTGAAACGAAATGATATATACGGAATGCATCGCTTCCAGCTCAATGGTCTCTAACTTAAGTTCGTCAGACATGGACTGAAGAAAAATACATTTCCCACTCCCTAGCGTGTAATTGTGCTCATCCGCACAAAGGCGAATTCCAGATAAGGGAATCACCAACGTAGGATTGGACACATGCAGACGAATCGGAAATACCGTTCCAGCATCAGCTACTTTACAAACCTCCTGACATTCATATAACGTAGACAACATTCTATTTCACTTCTCCTTCCACGCTGATCTGCAATCCAAAGTTATATCTAAAAGACCCGCCACCTGCACGCAGGCAACGGGTAATTATCTATGTATCAAGTACTGTTGAAGAGATTCTCAACATGCACATCCACAGCAATCCCTGATGCAATATATCTCCTTGAGCATATCACATGCAGGTTCAATCGACTATCTAACCGATCTAATCAAGGACATCACAAACAGCGGTTCTGTCATGACCCTGGATTGGTCAAAGAACCGCTGCCTGCATGAGTATCGTTGTGTGTATTATCCTGAAGTCATCGACCATAGGCAAACTAATGGCTCGAATGCAGACATGCTTCACACCTATGAACTGCTGTTTACTGAGTTAAAAAGTTAACGTATATTATTAAGTATTCATTTCACATATATGGGAGGTTGAAGATATTTTTATAAAAAATATTCAATTTATATCAATCACTTTGTTATTCTTCATCTTCATATTGGGAGGATGCAATTCAATTCCCAATCAACACAAGGTTATTGAAGAAGCCTCTCAAGTGGGGTATCAATATTTTATTGATCACTATGATACTGAAGTGGAATTTACTGAGCATAAATTCATGCCAAAGGATCTGAGTCCCAATATCAGTTTGAGTGGACATGTTAAAAATAACAAAGAGACTACAATTACGATCCCAAAGCTGAAATCGCCAGCCTAATCTATTTCAAAGAAACTTATGGAATTGATGTGGAGTTTACAGGCCACCGATTCATTCCGTCTGACTTGTCCCATACGATATCACTGACGGGGCATGTTAAAGGGAATAAATCTCAAGAAATATTTGCAATGGTCGACTATGATACGTATGAAGTCAAAACAGGCTCAGTACCAGATGATATCCAACCTCTTAACTCAATGTATGAGGACTAAATCCACTTTATTGGCCTACACAAAAAAGCAGCGTACACACTGAACAGTGATGTTCAGGTGTATCGCTGCTTTTTATATTAATGACAAATGCTCTCTTAAGCCTTGTTCAATTCCGCATTCAGGCAGATGGAGCCATGCTGACGTACGTTAACCACGATTACTGGTGTATCCAGCATACCACGCATCCAGTTCATGTATTCTTCTGCTTTCTCGTTTGGTACAATCGCCAGAATTACGCCAGCGAATCCACCGCCGTGTACACGACATGCGCCATCGCCGAGCTTGCTGAGGTAGTTCTCTGTCAGCGCGAGAGCCACCGAAATTTCCTGTGCACGGGAAGCTCCGCTCTGATATACGTTCTGGAGCCATTTCCATGATGAGTTACCGGATGCCGTAATCAGAGACAGGAAATCAGCAAAACGTCCATCACGCAGTGCCTGCACCTGTCCATCTACACGCTGGTTCTCGGACAAGAAATGAAGTGCACGCAGTACCGCACGATCTCCAGCCGCTTCGCGGATCGCTGGCAGCTTCGCATAGATATCTTCTTCCGTAATTTCACGAACATACTCCTTACCAAGCGCCTGTGCGACTGCTTTCATCTCGTTCGGCACCGAAGCATAGTCTTCGGTGAGATCCGCATGGTTACCACCCGTGTTCACGATGACCAAGGAGTATCCGTTTTCTTGGAAGTTCCATTCCACAGGCTCAATCACAGGTTCAGCCGGATTGGCAAAATCGATGGAAATCAGTCCACCGTAGGCACAAGCCATCTGATCCAGAAGACCGGACGGTTTATTCCAGAAGTGATTTTCCGCATATTGTCCAATCTTCGCCAGCGTCACCACATCCAATTTACCATCATTGTAGAAATGGTTCAGGATCGCGCTGATCAGCATCTCAAAGGATGCAGAAGAACTCACACCAGAAGCCGCAAATACGTTACTAGAGATGTCTGCCTTGAATCCACCGATGTTGTGTCCCAATTCCACGAGTCCAGCAGCGATACCACGGATCAGTCCAGTTGTACCGTCATCCTCCACGTTCGGCTTCAAGTTGGCGAGATCGATAACATACTGTTTGTCGTATCCTTCGGAATAAAACGTAATCACATTATCGTCTGTCGGTACAGCTACCGCAATGGTGTCAAGCGTGATGCTACCCGCCAAAACTTTACCATGGTTATGATCTGTATGGTTACCACCAATTTCGCTACGTCCCGGGGAGCTGAACAATTGAACTTGCTCCTGCTCACCAAAGTGCTCACGGAATGAAGCATCCAGCTTCACATAACGAGCACCCTGCTCTTCGACATGCTGTGGCCCGTACATTTGCGCGAGCAATGCCTGTCCCTGTTTTGATTGAATGAGTTCTGTTACCTGTGTGGTCATCTCTATTCCTCCCATTTCATATGTAAGCGGTGTAGTAACCGCTATCTCTGATATAGCCTAAATGTCCTCATTGATTTAGCCTTCCCCATTATCTCAGCTTCCGAGACGAAAAGGTAGGGCAGAATTGAAATTTTGTAAGCGTTTTTTGAAAGCAGTATTTTCTAATTGGATCTCCACCCGCTTTACTTTACGATCTGTAGAGGAAAACCATTGCTGTAAAGCATCCCAATCACTCGCGCTAATCTCGGCTGTCTTCAAACTAAACCTACTCTCATCTAGCCATTGATACGATAATATCGGCCAAGTTGGGTTCAACATGTATTCATTCTCAAGAGAATCCGATGCATAAGGAATGACTTGCATAGAATTTAGATCTACTGCCACAATAATCTGTCTTTTTACACTACCACCCTCATCGTACGCATAACGCAGTAACAGCCGGTTTTGATCAGGAGATTGTTTATAATCTTGAAATGTACCATAAGGCATGATCATGCTTCGGCTCTGTATCCCATTTGTCTCCAGCAAAAGGGTAGAACATGCTTTAGTACCACAGCCATACTGCAACAGAGCGTGGGTCAAATCAGAGGAATCTGACTGGATCTTCACGAACTGAGTACGTTCAATCTCCAACGCCACATTCTCTGATTCGGTTAGGTAGTCCTTATATATAGGAATATCTTCGACCTGCAACATGAGGGTTTCCATCTCTTCATACAACTCGATACGGTCAGGAACAGAGGAAAGTGTTTGCTTATTTCGTTGTGTATGTAGCTCGGATAGAGAAGTTTCATTCAACCTCCCACGCTCATTCGCTGGAGAATTATTATCCTCGACAAAAGTGAGTAGTATAGTCATACCAATGGATAAAAGAACTAAATGCAGTATACGTTTACTCATAAGGTTAGCTCACCACCTTCTATTTTTGACGAGCTCATATAAGACAACTTCATCTCTGAATATACAATTTATGGTTTCGATTCAGTTCGAGATGAATTATACTACAAGGATATCCATTTTTGGTGACAATGTACTCTCTAGTCTGAGGAACGTTGAAGTCATTATAGGAGGTCGTTCAACGAAATGATGAAAACAAGCAAAACCACTCCAAAGGGAGTTTCCTTCTTATCCCTGGTTTATCTCATTCTAATGGCGTTCGTCTACGGTGCATATATCTGGATAGAGCAGTACCGCCTAGATCAGGCTCAGTACTGGCTCTCCTCAAGTCAGTTATCGCAGGAAGATATCATTCCCATTCAACTGGTAGGTACTTGGTCAACGACAACCGAAGTGGTATTCTATGCGTTATTCGGTTGTGCATTCATTTTTAGTGTATACCTCTCTCGGCGATTGGGCTCGACGCTAAAGTCTTTCCTTATTTGGAACACCGTACTAATCGCCACTATTGGAGTTGCCGGTTATATCGTCTCTCAATTCTCCGCCTTAGCGATAGGTAATTTGTTTCAGCCCCTTCTATTACCAGCGAGTGTGCTCACCGCACTATTTTTGTATCAATTATGGGGCAGCATGCGTTCAAGCCGTAATCGTGCCGTGCGCGGTAAACTGGAATAGGTTAGAAGCCTTTGATTATGAACTCCGGAATCGTGAGTAGATCAGAGGTTTTTTTGCCATACACGAACATATCTCAACAAGCTAATAATCCATCCTTGACTGTAACGTAAGGTTATCCTTGATAATAAGCTCTAGCTTATCCAAAAGGAGAGATGACTAATGCAGATTACCGCTTTGCGTTCAGATCAGATTTATAACACGATAATGGAAGCCGCACCTGATAAAAAGTTAGAGCTGTACCGGCAACTTATGATGGAGCCTTTTATGAACAAATGGAACATTCAGCAGATCCCATTTCGCGCGAGTGAGCCACATGGGTTTGATGTTATTATGATGAATAATTTCATGAATATCTCCCCTGAGGATATAACCGCTGAGATCTGCGAGCCGTTAGCAGCGATTTCGTCTGAAGCATTTTGGCAAAAGTGTCATGAAGCCGTTACTAGGAGTCTATCTACCTTTAGGGAGAGCGGGATTACGTTATCTGTCTCTGAATATCTGTACACGATTTTATTAGGTGACAAGAATAGTCTTTCCCTTACGATGAACGAAGGAATTAGCGGAGATGGTGGCATTCCGGGGTATATTATTGCGAACCTCATCCCCAATAGCTATACTCTACCTCGAATTCAATCTGTGTTAGCTCATGAATGCAATCATAACGTAAGATATCAATATATCCAGTGGAACCCACAGATTACGCTGGGAGAAATGATTGTCAGTGAGGGACTTGCTGAAAGCTTTGCTACATTCTTGTATGGAGAAGAGTTATTAGGCCCCTGGGTAACCAAAACAAGCATGGAAACATTGAACTCCATCATTAAACCTAACATGAAGGATCAACTTAACGTGACTGGATTCGACCAGATTAATCCGTATTTATATGGCGATGAACTGGCGAAATTGCAAAATTTCAGTCCCGTAGGAATGCCCTATGCTGCTGGCTATGCCTGTGGCTACCACTTGATCAAATATTATCTGAACCAAACAGGCTCATCCATTATGAAAGCCACCATTACTCCGGCAAGTACTATTCTTGCTGAAACAAAGGACTTTTGGAATGAAGACACCCTATTTCACCATTAAAGACATCATGCAGATCACCGGCGTAACCAAGCGCGCGTTGCACTATTATGATAAAACAGATCTGTTGAAACCGAGCAAAATCGAAGCCAATGGCTATCGGTTATATGATCAGGAAGCACTGGGGAATCTGCAAACGATTCTTCTGTTCAAAGAAATGAATTTTTCATTGAAAGACATTGCAACGATGATGAAACGATCCAAAGATGAACAAAAAGGAATTTTAAAAGAGCATCGCGGTTCACTCGTTCAACGAAAACAAAAGCTAGAAACGATCATCGACCAGCTGGACGAAGTTGTGAATGGAACGGATATCTCTCAACTTCAACTGTTTGACGATTCTCCCATCATGACCATTCAAGAACAGTATGAATCTGAGGCGAAGTTCGTCTATGGGGACACCTCTAAATATCAGGAATTCGAAGCCAATATGAACAGACTATCCGCACAAGATCAGCAAAAAGCCTACCAACAGTTCTCTGTGAACATGGAGACCGTATTTCATGAATTGGTGAAACATCAGGATCACTCTCCCGCTTCTACGGAGGTGCAACAACTGATAGATCAATGGAAAAAGCAGCTTGAATCCTTTATGGTCTGTGATCCTGAGATTCTGGTCTGTATCGCAGAGACTTATACGACAGATCGTCGATATGCCCTATACTTTGAGCAGTTTGGCAACGAGGATTTTTTGAGTTTTTTGTACCAGGCTATTATGGTTTATGTGCAAGGAGAAGGCGACGAACCGAGCCACGTGTAAGTAAGGAATTCTTTGTATATATAACGACAAAAGACCTTTACGACTCGCCTCCCTATAGAGGCTGCAAGTCATTAAAGGTCTTTCTGTGGTAGAGCTAGTACAGACGTCAATTTATTGAATCGACGACATCTGAGCCGAGATCGAAACGTTGCCTTCTTTCACCACAACTTCATTGAAGAAAGTTTCGAAGAACGAAGCTGGCACATACATCGTGCCTTTCTTAGTCTGTGCAGGAACCGGTAGCTCCATATTCTGACTCAAGTTGATGATTTTCAGCTTGCCTGTAAACTTCACTTGGGTACTGCCGTTCTTCACCAGGGCTGACTGTATGCTGTCTTCGACAGATACAGCTTTCTCAGCAGCTACCCAGTGGACTCTGTAGCCCAGTGCTTCTGCCGTAGCGCGTAATGGCACCAAGACGGTTCCTTTTTGCTCGTAAGGCATCAGCTCAGACTTACTTACTTGCATCGGTTTTCCATTCACGGTTAACGTATACGCTGGAGCCGCTGCGCTTACTTTCCCTGACGAAGCATATAAAGCCCCCGCCACCGTGACTACGCACAGCGCAGCGATGAACATAACCACCTTTTTCATTGGAGCGTCATCCTTTCGTATAGTTGATCGGATATATTCTTCTTTCAGACGTCATCAGTGCTGCTAATGTTCCTCAACTATGATTTTAGATTAGCGTCCAGCACGATCTGCTTCTTCCATGCGAAAATTATATTTGGCTAGATCAATTTGTTGATGTTCAAATTCAGCTATTTTTCTTGTCAAAACAGTCAAAAAATGCTCCATTCTCTTTTTTAGCTCTTCTGCTGCTTCTCCCCTCCAATCTCCTACACTTTCCCCAATAGATTGGATATGCGCTTTGTTTGCCTTTAAGAGATTCATTAAGTGCGTCAGATCTTTCTCAGCCTGCATCAAGTCATGCAATTCAACTAAAATTCTTCCTGACATCTCTATACCTCCTTGTTAGCCCTCGTCAGCAACCCTAAAATCTTCTGCTTTTTTATTAATATATTGTGCAATAAGGCGTGCTTCGTCTTCATACCATCTACTAAATTGTTGCAAATCCTGTCTCAAGCGCTCCACAATCGGCTCTAAAGATCGACTTTGACTCGTCTCTACTAAACGCAGAATTGAATTGATTGCCGTTGGCAAGCTCGCCTGAAATTCCTGTACATGATGCTCCATCTTCTGTCCAGCCGCTTTAAGGTTCTCAACAGATAATTGTATAGTTACTCCAGTCGTTGCTGCGGCATACTGTCCGTATGTTCCCATCTTGGAGCCATATTTATGAAAAAGTTGTTCAAAGACTTGTTTCATATTATCTTGCGCAACCATAGATTTTAGATAAGTATCAAACCGTATATTCCCATTCACAGGTTGTCCATCTGTAGTTGAGAACAACTTATTCTTAATAAAGCCATGCTCGTCAAATTGAAAATAGTTCAGATCATGGGTTTTTTCATTCCCAAATGAGTTCATAAATTTACTAAATGGATTTTGGTGCAGAAATGGAATGCTTATGGGTATATAATATTTTGGCTCTAAACCCAGCAAACTTTGAATAATATTATATTTGCTATCCTCGTTCGATTTCGGAATAGGTATGTAGATTCTTCTATTTGCCTCTTTATAAGTTCTATCAATAAAGAGTCCAGTTCCTACTGTTTTACGAGAACTCAAAACACCCGAGCTAACAACGTCCCCAGGATGAGATATAGAATAGATTTTGTCTTTGAAGTCTCCGTTATCAATTCGCTTGATAATATCATCCGACAATACTGGTAATATATCCGCAGGATCATATGTAACCGCCGACAGGTCATTTCTTGCTGCTACATACTCAGCTAATCCACCGCCCAATGAATGTCCTGTAGTCGTTATATCAGCAGTAGGGTATTCATTCTTCACCGTTCTATACAGTTCTTCTGCCTGATAAAATTGTGTATTCTTATACCCTTCGTTGATTAAACTATTATCATACTTGCTGGGAAGCTCTTCTGTCCTACTCAGATGTTCGTTATATTTCTTCTCCAGTTGTTTCGCTCTTCCTAAGACAACGTCCAATACATCTGTTTCAATATCAAGGTACCTTTCCCTAAAGGGACGACCATCAGGTTCTGTACCCCTATACCCTATAATGATCTGATTGGTATTTTCATTGTGGAAAACCTCAGCGTCGAAACCTGTATTGCTATCATGTAATGTAGCGTTAGGTTTTACAATTTTCCAGCCTGGGATTTCATCATCGTACTGCTCACCTAATTCTAAATTTGGTGTGTAAACCCTATTAGATATAAAGTGATACGTTTTTTCTGTAATATAATTTACCATTCATATAACCTTCTTTTTGAAGTATAGTATACCTTAGTAATTATTTTTTTCCAATAAAGGACGTGATTTCAAATGATTACCTCTATCCGTAGCGGCTTAATTTTTATTATTTTAATCACTATACTTACTGGTTGTGGAGGTTTAAGTGATAAAGAAGAGCAAGATTATTATCAAAGAGCTGTTCCTATTGGACAAGAATACTTTAAGAAGTATTATGATGTTGAAGTGGAATTCACTGAATTTTATATCAATATCCCTATGTCTTCGACTATGGTTTTGAAAGGTTATCCTAAAGGTGATCCACAAACTAAAATCTCCCTTTCGTTCTATCTCCCCTCTTTAGAAATTGAAACAGCTGGGGGACCTGGGGAGTTCATAGAAAAACGAAAGAGAGAGGCAGAAGTTAATTCCAAATGAGATATCCAACTCAAATTCCTGTAGGAAATAGAAATATTAGATTGCTTAAATATTTTTCTTTAGTATTACTGACTTTATATACGGTCACTATTGTAACTGGCTGTGGGGGACTTTCTGACAAAGAAGCTAGAACATTTTACAAAAAAGCTGTTCCTATTGGACAAAAATACTTCAAAAAGTATTATGATGTAGAAATCATATTTACGGACTATGACATTAACTTACCTAACTCTTCTACTATGTTCCTCTATGGTTATGTAAAAAACGATCAAACGATCAATATATCTCTATCATTAGATATTCCATCTATGGAAATACGATCAGCTAAAGGCCCAGAGGATTTTATAAAAAAAAGGATTCAATAAAGGTAATATCCCCTTGCAGTCAAGTTTTTATAGCTATTGGATAAATGGAAGAGAGGTGAGTACATGATCAAGAGCATTCGTTCAATATTGTTAACTTTCGGAGTTATAGTTATTATAACTGGTTGCAGTAGCCTCTCTAAAGCTGACAGACAGGAATTATATGAAAAGGCCATTCCTATTGGACAAGAATACTTCGAAAAGTATTATGATGTAGATGTTAAAATCACTGATTATCAAATTAAAGTACCTATGTCATCCACCATTGTATTAAATGGACATGTTAAAGATGACCCTCAAACATGGGTTTCATTATCATTTTATCTTCCATCCTTGGAAATCAAGTCAGAAGGCGGACCTGGAGATTTTATTGATAAACGAAAGAGCGAGGAAGAGGTTAGTTCCGAATGAGATACAAGTACAGTATGTCTACACGCTATGGAGCTCAAGAAAATCAAAAAAATAGAAACCAGACTACATGTCATTGAACCGTGTGAGTAGTCTGGTTTTTGTTTAGATCATTCTAGTTGGTATATTCAATTACATTCTAGATAGGATTTTTTTCTATCCTTAAGCTTTTATACTAGAATTCCCCGCTCAAAATACGCATGCAATCTGTACAGACCAATCTCCTTCGTCCAACGATATAACAGTGATCGTTCCTCTGCATCCTGCACTTGTACATTCAGTGAAAACACTCCGTCCACGAAACGAGTCATACTGCCCTTCGCTCCGCTCCACATAGACATCGGCATGTCGATAATCAACTTTTCAATCTCAGATGCCGTCTTCTCATTCCAGTCCCAAAGTTTTAGCTTACCTTTATCCGAAAAGTCTTTGCGTTTCCGATATGCTTTCTCCGTCAGGTATGTATGGAAAAAGCTCGCCATCTCGCTTGGTGTTGCTGGCTCCATCCAGTGATCCTCTCCACGTTCCAGCATGTAGAGTAGCACAACCATCTTATAGCTTTTGTTCATGATGGTCTTCTCCACATCTCGCAGCCATGCTTCCTGACGAATATAAACTTCGCTCTCATACGCTGACAGTAACTCTGCCCAGTATAGAAAACCAATATACGATCCAAAGTCGCTTCGATACCCAATGCTTTTGGAACGTCCCATCAGATGTAGCTCCAGATATGTCGGAATACGTCCTAATTCTCTCTTCACATCCAGAAAATCCTGATGCAGTTTCTCTCGACGAGGCATCCTCTTTCGGCTTAACTCCTGTAGCAGGTTTATTACCTGGGTATCCAGATGAATAGCACAGTTAGCGGGAACCTCAGGCACAGAAGGAGCGTTTCTTTTCCCACCTGTTTCGTCATGGTCACGCATATCCAGTAAACTCAGCTTGATATCCGCATTCCGATAATTCCCGATTAGATCAATGATGACACAATGAGATTTACCTTCCGCTAACCGAAGACCACGTCCTAACTGTTGGGTGAACACCGTAAGAGATTCGGTTGGACGCGCGAACAACAACGTATCCACACGCGGGATATCGGTACCTTCGTTGAACAGATCCACCGTTAGAATAATCTCCAGTTCTGCCTCATCAAGCCGCTGAATGGCTTCTTCACGAGACATCTCCGATGTACGCGAATGTAGACTCAGCACCTTCACTCCCTGACTGCGAAAATACGCAGCCAGATAATCTGCCTGACGAATGGAGGAGCAGAAGCCAATCGTACGTGTCTGCTTATGCTGAAGCCATGCCGAATAAATTTTCTCCACATGCTCCTCATGTAACTGTGCTGCCATGAGCTGTTCTTCATCATATTTCGTGCCCATCCAGCGAATCTGCGAATAATCCGTGTCATCAAATACACCGTAATACTGGAATGGGGCAAGCCAGCCTCGCCGAATCGCATCAATAAAATGCATTTGGTACGCTACGTTCCCATCACACAGGGCGTATACATCCTTACCATCCAGTCGATCTGGCGTAGCCGTAATGCCAAGTAGGAACTGGGGCTGAAAGTGATTAATGACAGACATATACGACTTTGCAGCCGCATGATGAAACTCATCTACGACAATGAGATCGAATGCATCTGTTGCGAACACATCCCGATGTCTCTGTAAACTAAGCGTATAGATCGAAGCAAATACACAATCTGCCTCTCCATCTTTATACTGACCGTTATAGATGCCGAAGCTACGTTCTGGCATGATGCGTGCAAAAGACTTTTTCGCCTGGAAGAGAATCTCTTCCCGATGCGCAATGAACAGTACCCTTTTAAAGCGACGAGCAAAGAAGCCAGCCAGATACGTTTTACCAAGTCCTGTCGCCATCACAACCATCGCCTTATCATACTGCTCTTCCACAATGCCTTCGAGTGCTTCCAAAGCTGCTGATTGTGCGGCTCTCGGTTCAATGATCTCCGAAGATAATTCGGCCGTCGTTTCCTCCGCATCCTCTGGTAGTCGATTCCCAAACTCTGCTTCCTCTAGCTCGGTAATCCGCTGAATTAGTTCAGGATTTTTTTGATGATATTTACGGTACTCTCCTTCGTACAGAGAGATAGAATCCGAGTTAACAGGTAAGGTTGTTTCATGATAGAAACTCTGCATGAATTTATCCAGTGCCATCTGAAATGTATACGGTTCAGCCTCAGCATTCATTGCTAGATTCCATTCATAGCCTGTCTTAAGTGCAGAGAGCGAAAAGTTGGACGAGCCTACAATCAGCAGCCCTTCCCCGTTATCATAGTCAAACAAATAAGCCTTGGGGTGAAAAGACGTTCCCATACTCCGCCATAGTCGTACCTCAATCCGTTCATCTACATCACATAATGCCTGTAGCCCTTCGGGTTGAGTGATGTATAGGTAGTCTCCAGCTAGCATTCTCACCTCGGCACCACGTTCAACTGCGCTTTTCAAATGTGGTGCAAGCAGCCTTACACCCGACTGCATAATAAAGGATGTCATAATATAAATCCCGGACGCATGCTGCATCCGGGCAATGAGTTCATCTGCCAAGTTATCCGTGATGAGTTTAACGTTAAGCTTCGTCGACATCGATTAGATACACCCGTTCTTGGAATCCACCACGTGCCTCTGCCTTATCTGCCCGCAGCTTGTCCAGTTGTGCGACATTCGCCCCATGCACTTCAGCCAATGCGCGGATCACTTCCAGCATATCTGCTAACTCTTCGAGTGCATCTTGATCGTTACCAGCCTCTGCATATTCGTCCGCTTCTTCGCGCAATTTCGTTCTCAGTTCTTGCTTATATTCCTCAGGATCAAGAATACGTGTACGGCATTCTTTCCCGCTAGATGTAATGATGTGTGGAATCTTGTCCCGTACTAACTTGTTATATGTAGGCATATGGCATAACATCCTTTCTGCTGTTAGAAACTTCGAACCTGACGCCAGAATCTCCCTTTTTGCCATTATACCATTGGCCTGGAGAGGGATGGGGTGATTTTTGTAAAGTGGTGGATTAAGTCGAGGAAATAAAAATAGAACCCATGGCTACTCGTACAGGAGTAGAAATGGGCTTTCAATCATAATCATATTTATTTGTTAAACACGATATTCTGCTGATCACTTTCAATAATTTTATTCTCGCATATTTGCCAGCACAAATGATAATCTCCATCATGATCATCTATCAAAAAATACCCAGATATATCTTGAATACCAGCCATTGCAGAAAGTTGTTTCTTCATAAAATCAAGATGATACTCTCTGATATCTGCCCCGTAAAATACATAAGCTGTCCAATTAATTTGTTTCTCCGGGAATGTCCAACCCGACTGGTACAATTCTAATTTATCTTTTTCCATCAAACCTTCATTGTAATTGGCCGTGAAGTCATCCCGTATCTTTTTCACTTCATTAATCGTGCTCTCATCACACTCTAACCAACCTCTAATAGATACATATTTACCCATATTCACTTTCCATTTCTGCTATGAAGCAAAGTAATTGTTCACGATTTCTGTTAATTTATCATTTCCAAGTTCAATATTAGTCAAGTAGTGTATAAAAAATTCATTGATATGTTCTTCTTGAAATAAACTCAAATACTGGAATGCAGCTGTCAACACATCATCCTCAGGATAGTTGTTTTCTATCAGTTTCGTTTGAGCCAACTGAATTATTTCGTTAGTAAACGTGTCACTCTTTACACTGATTAGAGTATTTAACACAAAGTAAATTTCATCTTCGTTGTTACTTTCCAAAATATCTTTGATTTCGGACTCCTCTAATTCTTCGAGATACAATCTAGCTTTAACTTTACTAAATGCTCGTAGAGCTTTAGGATCATCATTATAGAACTCTTCCCAAAATGTTATATAAGCTATCTCTCTAGGTACTTTGGCAGATGATTGATAAGGTTTCTTTAAGTCAGTCCAGTCACCATAAAGCTTATCTGAAACTACATTTAATAAAGCCGAATCATACGGAACAACCTGCTTAGCATCATTTTCGATCCTGTAATACGTATTTCCTGAAGGTGTAGACTCTATTTCATATACAAAATATCTTCGATCTAATGATAAATTAGTTTGTAATGTTATTGTATCTTTGAGCTGTACTCTCATTATCTCACTCCATTAAGTTAAACTCAGCGTCTATATCCCTTCTTATGTTCATGTTGCTAGATTAATCTTGTAGTAGCTCAATAACTTTAAATATTTCACCCTTTAAATTTTCATCGCATTGTTTATAGGCCTCGCTTAACAAGCCTATAAAAAGTTCTTTACGACTTGCAACTGTCAACCATTTGTCTAACTCAACATCTTTTAGCCCTGGTGGCATATCTTCAAAATCACTCCACCATTCGCTTATTGCTTTGAATAACCACTCACTTTCGGTGGAAAGTTTAGTTGTATTTTGATCTACAATTTTGAAAAGGCTCTGTATTACCGTGCCCAACTGAGCATCCTGTATATAACGTATACGCTGAGCATAACGAATCGCACTTTGTGCCAAGAGAATCTCTCCTACTACAAAAAAAAATTTAAATTTGAAAATCGCAAAATTTAATGGTTCTTGTTTAGAATCAAGAAAAGAGTCTTTAACGATACACCCAATCCCTCGCCTTACACCCGATTGCAATAAAGAATGTCATAATTAAATCCCGGACGCATGTTGCATCCGGGCAATACGTTCATCTGCCAAGTTATCCATGGTCAACAATGTTAGTATTCATTCCTGAATTGATTGAATAGCATATTCAATATCCTGCTCCATATCCAAGTTAGGGTACTTCTCTTGCAGTTGAAGGAGACAATCTATAAATGATCGACTTTGTAACTCAGAAGATAAATCCTCAAATATCTCGCTTAGCCAATATAAATCTTTTTCTTCACATTGATTGAAAAATGCAATCGTCCTTTGCTCATTCTCCTTCAAAATATCTACCATCTCATGCCAAATCATCTGAATCCCAGGATCATCGGGATGTAGTTTTGTTCTCTTTTCTACTAATAAAATCAACTTTTCACTATAGTCTGCCATGCTTAATCTCCTCATGGTTGCCTTGAGTTATCTGGAGTAATCGTCCCGATCTGACCATCGTTCTTTATGACTCCTACTCTGACATTTTTATAATTTCCAAACATCCATTCTCCATCACCTTTAACTCTGTTGTTTGGAAGATTTGCTACATACTCACCTGACTTTTTAATATCTTCTACTGTCCAATCCTTGGGAAACCAAGCTTGGTTCTCTCCGCTTCGCTTTGCTTTGTTTTTGTGGTTTGGAATGTTACCAACTCGCACACCATTTGGATATTCTTTAGTGATGTTAAACGGAACCTTATTTTTAATTAAGTAATTAATATTATCTTGACCATGACCACCGTTAATCAATCTGTTATTTGAATTAAAATCTCCAACTGAAGCGTGGTGAATTCTTTCATTACTCACTGTGAATCTCGCACCGATCATACCTTTCGGAAATCCTAAACCCTCTTTTGGAACCTTATACCCTCTATTATACAACCCTGTAAAAGCTAGCGCGATTTTGCTGAATTGCAGACCTGCGATAGAAATCGTTGCCTGCCATGCAGGTATGGGCTCTCCAGTTGTGGGATGATAACCTGCCTTAAATGCATTTGACTGTTCATCAAGATAATCCCCACCACTAGACTCTGGTTGTTTCGGGCCACCCTTCATTTCCTCATAGGAGCCACCATTCTCCCAGTACTCAATAAATTCCTTTTGTCCTGGCATTCCATCTTCCGCTTCACTGGCAGGCATGTAAGCTCCAAACAAAGAATTCCAAACCATCCTTCGTCGCTCTTCTGGATTCCCTGTACCCTGGTTCATATTTAGATTTGTAGCAATCTGTCCAGCAATTGCTCCCAAGCTCACTTGTTCCTGGTCTGCCTGTTGAAACCTCTCGGCAATGGTGCCGAGGTTCTGAGAGGACTTTACCATACTTTCCAGTGCTCGATCCAATACAGGACGGGACTGCTGAAAATCATAGAAAAATCGTTCCTGTGTTGCTCCCGACCATTGAGATTCAATAAACCCAATTCGTGCAGTTAGGTCATTGCGGATACTTTCCAACTGCTGCCTACCCTGCTCAATCTGTTTAGATACATGCAGTAGTTGTTCTGGTGTTACTTTAATTGTACTCATATCATTCTCCGCCATCAAAAAATAGGATTTCACTATGTTAGCAGAAGTTTACATTGTATACATCCGCCCATGTTCCTGAATTTTTGTTCTTTCAAAAAACTTTATTACATCACATATAATTCTCTGGTCCCATCCCTATTAAATGAACCAAACATCAGAAAAACAAATTTTAAAAAACAATTTTATCGCAAATCGGGTGGAACATGCTTCAATCGGTTGTTTAACTCCTCTATTATTTCTTCCGTTCGTTGTAGAAGCTTCTCAATGTTGTTTGGCTTTAATGACTGATTCTGCGGGCACTCCTCTAATGAGGACATATGTTGCATCGTACCGATAAATAGTGCGATATCTAGTCCTGATTCTGTGTCCGTATGCACTAAAGGTAAAATTTCATTCATCGTAAGTTCCTTAAGTGGATGCACGGTTTGATACCTATGGATATATAATGCCTTAACCATTGAAATAAGCGCCCAATCACAGAGGATTAGACAGGTCGTGAACTGATTGTGATTACGCATGATAACAGCAAGCTTCAGGTGATGCTGAGCAAGTTGGTGATAATCCACAGTGGTAGTAAGTATTGTATGATACTCCGGGATACCTTGTGATTTCGACAGGATGAAGCTATCACTGTCTTGAGAACGTGGAGTAAAATCTACTTGGTGATTACAATGTGCTTCGGTGGTGAACCAATTTCTTGCCATTGTCATCCCTCCAAAGAGTTAATACCAATATTATACATTGAATTGAATACTCAAAGATATAATTTTTACAAATTATACGATTTAAATGGTTGTGTTTACCCCCTAAAATCTTGTCTACACTTTTACATATAGGGGGTGCATAGTGTGGAAGATAGAAAAATTCTAAAATTAGTCGGTGCACGAATTAAGGTTTTAAGGAAAGATAAGGGACTATCGCAGGAGGCACTGGGAGA
The DNA here is from genome assembly GCF_003268635.1 of Paenibacillus sp. DCT19. Lineage (NCBI taxonomy): Bacteria > Bacillati > Bacillota > Bacilli > Caryophanales > Paenibacillaceae > Paenibacillus > Paenibacillus sp. DCT19. Next base: position 1,173,047 of record NZ_CP029639.1, on the reverse strand, counting down.
AAGAGGCGGATTCCATTTTACATACATTGGACAAGTTGAACGTGGAGAGAAAAATGTTTCTTTAATTAATCTTGGCAAAATTGCAGAAGCTTTGGACGTTAATGTTTCTCAACTTTTTGCTTATGTGAATGATGAAATTGATTTAACTGAGACGGATATTATGATTCAAGAAGTAGTGGACATGTTGAGAGATGCATCTTTAGATAATATTCAATTATCTAGAAACATTCTAAAAGAGATATTAAAGAGTGACAGAACAAATCATAAATAAGGCAAAGCAACTGTTTAACTGGTTGCTTTGCCTTTGTTTTTCCGTCAATTTGACATACTCAGATAGCTTTCGTTTTACGACAATTCGGAAAATTACTACAGCCCCAAAATGCAGCTCCTGCCTTATTTTTACGTTTGATCATTGGAGCACCACAGCTACACTGTATAGAAGATACTGTTTTAGATGAAGGTTGTTCTTTTCTCACCGAAACAGCCTTCGCTTTTTTATTGGAAGGATTCCATTTCCCCCAGCTTCGCAGCTTGCTGTCTACTAAACCACCGTGCCAATAATCCACTTTGAATTGATCTGCTTCTTTTCTAGCTGGACCCGTAAGATCTGAGGTGGTTATAAGTAGTGACAAAATACAGTCATGATTTCTCTTAGCACCTACCAATTCACGAACAGTCATCACTTGAACCTTGTTATGATCTGCATAACATTTTGCTTGAACCGCTGTTTTTTCACCACGCTTATCTGTAATAACTAGATCAACCCCACCGTCTCTACCACCAACGCCAACTTCTTTTACTGTATAGCCATTGTCCCTAAAATAGAGTGTAAGTAACCGCTCAAATTCTGCCCCGGTCATTTTATCTAATGGCAATGTTAGAATTACTTCGTCAGCTCTGCATGTAGGAGAGGCTCGATTAAACCCACTATTCACTGCTTTTTTTGGAACTTGTTTCTTTCGGGTACCAGACCTTCTTCCTTTTTTCTTCTTAGAAGGTTGCAGTAGTCCAGCAATAACTGATAGAGCTAAAATGCCAATTACAAACCAAATAATTTCATTCATTAATAATCTCCCTGTTTCTCAAATATTGTAGGTAAATCTAATCTACTAACTAGAAATAATCTAAGTCTTTTTGCTATTGTGAGTAGTAATCTTCTCGTTTCAATTCTGCTCTCATTCTTCGTATTCGCATCACAACCTATAATTTCAATTAACAACTCATAATGATAAAGATTTCTTCTTTGACTCCATTCAATTAATATGTACAGTATTACTCGTGTTTCTAGTAAACAAATAGAGGACTGTAGAAAGATTAATGTGCCTAAAATCATTATCTAACATAAATCCACTTATTTCCACTTTAAATTACTGAAAAATCCTGTCTATCTCTCGATCTATGCCGGAAGATCCGAAACAGATGTGTTACTTAATTTTAAAAAGGAGGGCTCCAGATGCTAATCAGAGTATTTTATTCTCTCATAATATCCTCTACCCTATTAGTTATGATCGGCTGCACAACAGAGACTAGCGCTACTAAAGAAATGGCTCGCACTATTATGAAAGAGGATCAGAGCAATGACATATTTATAATGGAGTCGATCCTGTATAAGAAAATCGAGACAATTAATGAAGAACAATTCAGCTCTGTGCGAACTGCACCCTATGGAAGTATTACTTCCAGTTATGAACAGAACAAAACCTTCCAGTCTGGCATGGCATCTATATTACCCAAAGGCACCCAAATATATCGCTCTATCGAACAACCTGAGTATGTCTATTCCGATGACGGAGGTGCGTATACGTTGTCAATCTGTTCCTGAGGGTTGATCCATGCATCTCCATCAGATACTCATCCTAATGCTTATCACTGACAAAGTAGAATTATAAACCCCTAGTCCATTTGTATTATTTTAACAAAATGTATGGATAACGGTAGTTTCTCTGTACACCATATGTTACGCTAATTAAAGTCCATTGCATAATATAGACAGCTCAACATTATAACTAATGCAGAGGTACATACCTATGAAGAATGATTGGCTCTTCGCAAAAATTATTGTCATGATCTTGGTGGTTAGTAGAGGATATAATGACCTGATGCACTTCATTAAGGACGATTATTTTGCCTTCTACAATCAGCAATTAAGCACATTGTGGTACCTTCCCTCAGTCATTCTTGCAGTAGCAGCAGTGTTAACCGGGTTTCTATCCTTTTTGAGGAAACGTGCTCAAGCAGGCGTAGCTTTTGGCATCTGTCTCATGGCAGATAGTCTCTTTGTTGTGATTCAATCCTTACTCGCTTTCATCCCAGATTTCTCTAAATCATGGTACTTCTTAATTGTGTTCTTGCTGATTGGTCTGCTCGAGTTCGCCACAGGTAAGAAAATCATATCCGAAAATCGGACAACGATTAGTAAGAGAGTACACTGATAGATACACTGCCCTGTTGCTCCCTTACATGCCCCTCATCTACTCCCCACCTCCCAGTTCAAATTATGAATCTGTTCAACATGTAACATTTACACATCAACGTTGGGGTCAAAAATAACCAGAAGAAGCGGAGCGGTCGCCTGAAAGCTTTCTGAAATAAAGCTACATCGGAAGCTTAAGCTTATCCCCGGATTTCACCCTTTGTAAAAGGGAATCAAAGAAATCTGGGGTAACAGCGATCTGAAGGTTATTCTGTCATCGGAGTGACCCGTGTAAACCTCCCTGTTGACCTTAGTTTCTAAGTTGAACAACCAAACGAATGTTCTATCATTTCATTGACTATCCCGGTTCGCTCCAATATAATAACCCTATTAAAGTTAAATATTTTTTTAACTCTATTGGAGGGTTATCGATTGTATACACTCAGTAAAGAAAAAGTAAGACAACATATGAATAAACACGGCATTAGCACGCAGAAGGAATTAGCCGATCAGTTAGGCATCAGTAAGAACCAGCTTTCGATGTTGCTTTCGCCGAACTTTAACCCGATTAAAACGAACGCGATGCGTTTGTGTGAAGTTTTGGATGTGGAACTCGAAGAGATTCTAATGTCCGAGCAGATTGAATTCCCCTTTGAAGCGGATACGCTAGTGGAACAATCCCACGATGAGGATTTAGAAGTGAATGTGGATGACTTTGAGGGTCAAGACTTCATTGATATTCACAATATCACCGCTAATAGGAAATACTCCGCCATCGAATTGTTCGCAGGTGCCGGCGGGCTGGCGCTGGGGCTGGAACAGGCGGGTTTTGAATCCAAAGGTCTGGTGGAGTTTGATAAATATGCTTGTAAGACGCTGAGAAAGAATCGACCAGATTGGAACGTCATCGAGAAGGATATTATCGAGGTTACAGAGCAAGGTATTAAGAACTTTGTAAAAGACATTGGGATTGGAGAACTCGATCTGTTGTCTGGAGGATACCCTTGTCAGGCGTTCAGTTATGCAGGTAAGAAAATGGGCTTATCCGATGCACGCGGCACGATGTTCTATTATTATGCGCAGCTCCTCAAGCAGCTTCTACCGAAGACCTTCTTAGCGGAAAATGTACGTGGACTCATTAGTCACGATGAAGGCAGAACGTTCGCACTTATGCTCAAAGTATTCTCTGAGATCGGCTACACCGTAACATGGAAAGTCTTACGTGCGCTGGATTATGATGTCGCTCAGAAAAGAGAACGCATTGTCATGATCGGTATTCGGAATGATCTCGTTGATCAATATGATCTGAAATATGAACTTCCTCAACCCTACGGTTACCAGTTGACCTTGAAAGATGTGCTGCAGAACGTTCCTGAATCCGAAGGTGCAAAGTACCCTGAATCTAAACGCACAGTCCTTGATCTCGTACCTCCTGGTGGATACTGGAGAGATTTACCTGACAACATTGCGATGCAGTATATGGGCAAAAGTTATTACTCTGGTGGAGGCAGAACAGGCATGGCTCGCAGATTATCCTGGGATGAGCCTTCACTCACACTAACGTGTTCCCCAGCTCAGAAACAGACGGAGCGCTGTCATCCTGACGAAACTAGACCATTCAACGTTAGAGAATATGCTAGAATTCAAAGCTTCCCTGATGACTGGGTGTTCGATTGCTCCATGAACAATGCCTATAAACAGATCGGTAATGCCGTTCCAGTGAACATGGCGAAGGCAGTAGGCTTGTCCATCGTTAATGTATTGAATCAGATGCAATAAATAAAATAGTACAATAGATGAGGAGCCCTCTCAAAAGGAACTCCGCTTCGCTCCTAGCGCTAACGAACCTAACACACCTTAAACAGCGGATTAGCTACGTTTAGCAAAATGTTACGAACCTCAGTAACGCTATTCCGTCACACAACGGTGCCGAAACCTAAAAAACCAGCTGAATCGGCGCAATAACGCCTCTGTGATTCGTTAGATCTCAGATCCCGGAAAATAGGGGCAAATAGCCGTGCGTCAGGTTCATTACATCAAGATAATAAAGGGGATGTCTCTCGTCATGTTCATGACTTATGGGACATCCCCTTTTGGTATGCGCGAAGGTGGTACTGGACTCCTCACTTCGATCTTTTATCCAAACACGACTAGCTACTGCAAGAAAACTCGTTCCACTCCATATTTCGTTTAACACATGGTATAGGTAACAATCAGCATTTTCATCTTCTACTAGGATTATACTAGAGTTGATACTCACCTTAAATCTCTTCTTAAATCTCAGTCAATATTTTCTTCGGTTTCAATGTCTCTTCAATCTCCTTCGCCAAGGAGCGAATCACATCTTCTATTAATTCAGAGCTATCGACTTCAGAAGCGACATCCCCGATAGCATCGGTAATTCTCTGATAGAAATCCGCTTCACCCGTTAGCCGATACCAGAATTCCTCCCCAATAATGACCGGATACTCAGCATCGATAACTTTGTAATGATTACTTAGATCCTCCCGAGTACCGTAGAATACACCTACGATCAAATCCTCCGTACCTACATTCAATTTATTGGTTCGAGCAAGGTTCTTTACGGCTTTGAAATGACCTTTGATCGTCTCAATATCATCTTTATTGATCGTATTGGGTCCGGCTTTGATCTGGCAGTATTTCTTCCGTCCATCCACTTTATCTATGAATTCAATATCAATACCCGATGTAGTCGAGGCGAACCCTTCCAACACTTCACTACAGAACTTCTGAAGCCGATCTCCAAAAATAGTATTAATGGATGTCCCCAACACACGAGGATATACTAAGGCTCTGGCGATACTCTCCGGATCATCCTTCCCTGTTAGAAAGCTTGCTTTATACTTATCCAGAAAAGGATTCAGATTGAATTCTTTTAATCTCCGAAGTTTCTCCGTATTCTTTTGATGACTAGGTACAATCTCTGCTTTGAAAAAGTCCTTCGCCTTCGTTATTATCTCCCTCAACGTGTCATCGTGTAGTTTCAGTTCACTCATCTGCTAAATTGCCTCCCTGATATCCGAAGTTCATATAGCATCATCCTACCATTTCCTTCCGTATCGGTCACTATGCATCTTATGCGTTACTCACTCCACCCACATTAAGATCTACGATGATATCTGTCTGATTGCCTTTGTGAACTAACTCCTGGTACAGTCCTCCAGCCGCCAGAAGCTGCTCATGACTGCCACGATCCACAATTCTTCCCTGATCTAATACGATGATTTCGTCTGCATTCTGGATTGTCGATAACCGGTGAGCAATGATGATTGTCGTTCGCCCGACCATTAATCTCTCCAACGCTCCCTGCACTAAGCTTTCCGACTTCCGATCCAGAGCAGCCGTTGCTTCATCTAATAGAAGGATTGGAGCATTCCGGAGAAGTGCCCTAGCAATGGCGATCCTCTGCTTCTGTCCCCCTGATAAAAAGGTTCCCCCCTCACCGATATCTGTCTCGAATCCATCTGGCAGTTCCAAAATAAAATCAAGCGCATTGGCATCCTGTGCCGAAGACCTGATCTCGTCCTCCGTGGCATTCAGATTGCCATTTGCGATATTCTCGCGAACCGTGCCACTGTATAGGATGTTATCCTGAGGAACAAGAGCAAAGTAACTTCGCAATTCCTCCAGTTTCATTGACTGCGTATCCGTATGATTGATTCGAATCTGACCTTCATTTTGCTGGAATAGCCCTAACAACAACTTAAAGATCGTCGACTTTCCTCCGCCACTAGAGCCTACAATTGCAGTTACTTGCCCTGGCTGCACAGCAAATGAAATCTGATGTAATACGGGATGACTCGGGTTATAGGCAAATGTGAGATGATCTACCTCCAAATACGCAGGTTGCTGATTAATCGTCTGCTCAGGCAACTCTGTATACTCATGCTTCTGATCCATTAATTTGAAAATACGATCCGCCGCCCCAAGGGCTTGTTGTAAATCTCCCAGAGTGATGCCATGCCTGTGAACGGCCAAGTCAGGTGATTCAGGAGCTGGATAAATGCGATTAATCCACCAATCGTCATTGAACCATTCGACACAAAGAGAGCGCCCATAACGAATGTAATGATAAAAGAAAAATGTCCTACCGCGATGGCTGTAGCGGACAGCGAAGCATGAATACGCCCGCCTTCAACCTCCAAGCGACTGATGTCCTCACTGCTCTTATGGAATCTGCCGAACAATTTTTTCTCTAAACCGAAGGTTTTGAATACAATACTTGAGCCGAAGATCTCCTGCAGAAGAGATGTCATTTTCCCGACACCGGTCTGGAGTTCCTGTGAATTTCTCCTGAGGGATTTCCCATATAATGCACCGATTAGTACGGTCATGGGACCGATGATTACACAGATTAAGGCTAGTTGCCACTGGATCGTTAACAGATAGACAAAGGCTAAGATGGCAAGTAACGGACTGCGAACGAGATCAATAATCGTATCTGTGCATGCACGGCCAATGGCTTGGTTATCACTGGTCATACGGCTCAGCAGCTCACCTGAATGATTCTCGTTATAGTGTGACTCAGGCAAACGAAGTAGTTTTTTCAATGTATCCAGACGAATGCGGTTACGGATCTTGGAGGATACTCTGGTCTTGAAGTATGTATCGACATAGCTGTTAATCACATTAAGCAGAAGAATAATGACACCAGTTAAGGCAAGGGACTTCCATAAAACCTGACCTTCCGCAATGGCTGCATTCGTTACTTGGTTCAGATACCAAGCCATCCCCAGATCCAGCCCTATACCCAGAATCATCGTGAAAAATAGGATAACGTAGCTACTCTTGTACTGTAGAGAATAACGCATTAAACGCCAAATCGTGTGTTTTGGTTTCATATGATCCACCTTTCTCATTTTGGATTATAACTAGTCGAGAATCCGCATAGAATCCATTTGGAATCCATTGGGATTCTCATTGGAGTATATATTATTATACAATTCCAAATATTTCAATATGCATTATTTCACCTTTCCTTGACAACACAGCTAAATTCAATGAATATGAAGAGGACGATGACTTAATTAATACACATAAGATGTACATGCACACATAACGAAGAGCGCCGCTAAATATTGGAGAATCGAACGTTCTCTTAATGGAGATGATAGAATGGCAGACTTAGAGAAAGTCAGCATTAACCTCGGGCCTGTTGATTTGGGGCAGATCGACCTTCTGGTAGATCAAGGGTATTATACGAATCGTACCGATCTGATTCGTATAGCAATTCGTAACCAATTGGATAGTCACGCAGCTGATCTGAAGCAGTTCAGAGAAGAGTATTATTACGTGATGGGAATTATGGATTTTGATCGCGAACGATTGGAAGACGTTTTGCGGAACGGTGCCAAGCTTAGTATCAAAGTCATTGGTGGATTGATTGTTTCGAAGGATGTATCGCTAGAATTAGCCCAAGCTGCATTTGGTAAAGTGAAAATCTACGGGATTATCCGCGCTCCCGAGAACATCAAGAAATTTTTGCGCCAGTTACACGAGGAAGGTAAAGCATAGTAGCAAAAAAAGAGCCGTTAACGCACCAGCTATGGATCATAGCAAGTGGTTATACGGCTTATTAGTTTTACTGTCTCTAACAGAACGAATACTTACTGAACGATTAGTGACTCGTGTAACTTCTTATTTCCCCTCAAAGTACTGAACAATTTCATCAGGGGTCGTTGCCTTCAACACGATTTCATTTTTCTCAAATACAAGTATGACCGGATAGGTGCTGAGATCAAATATTTTGGCATAATCAAACTTCTGCTCCACACTAACATCATAGAAGTTAATATGCTGAATCGGTTTGTCTGCCCTTACGCTTGTATTAACATCTTGTATTTTCTTCAGCAAATCTTCGACGAATTCACGATCAGAATCTTGGTTAGAGAACACGATCACCGAGACATCATTCGTTTGACCGTTCACCAAATAATCGATGGCCTTCTCTTTATCATTCTGACCACAACCGGAAATTAGAAGCATTAGCGCTACAACGAGTACGAACCATTTTTTCATATTACATATCCTCTCTTGGAAAGCAATGAAACTCCCGAATTATCAACTTATTAACTGGGGGTACATCGATTCTTTCTCTTCCTCTTTGTCTTGTCCATTCTCAACATATTGAAGAATTTCCTTTGGTTCATGGAAGTGATTCAGAAGCTCATCCCCCATCTTCCCCTTCAACAGATGAAATATCCATTTCCACATTATAATATATGTTACAATTATACTATTATGGAATAAATCACTTTACAGGAGAATCCATTATGCTAAACAAAAAAAGTATTTTGATCGCCTTAATCTTAGGTCTGGTCATCCTGATCTTACCTGTTGTTCTGTACATTTTCTTCACTTCATCGAATTCATAAATGCGCGAAGCGCAGAGACTAATCGCCGCCTCCACCCGAATCACTACCTCCGCTGTCGCTCCCTGAGCTATACGAGCTATCGTTATCATATGAAGATGTATAGGTACCACTGCTGCTTGCACCACTCGTTTTGTGATAGTTAGCTTTTCTATTTCTTTTTTGGGTACCATGTTCGAATAAACCAACCTTATAGTTCAGACGTTCGTATGGATATTCGGCAGCCAACAATGGACGATATTCTCCCCGGAGAGATAGAACCAGCAGGAGCAAAGGCGTTGCCGATATGTTCTTAGATACCGCCGCCCTGGATGATTTCTTCTGCTCCTTCTGCAGCATCTGTCTAATCTCCGGTTCGAATTGATTCTGGAGGTGAGTCCAATCCGTTTTTCGGCTACAACGTGAGCCAATTCGTAGTACAAGAGCGGTCTGCAACACTCGTTCTAGCGACTCCGCTGCTTCTCCGAGCCGTTCCGTAGGTATTCCTTTTTTATACTTCCTACGCCAGCGATGCAGTGATCTTGACCATTCACGAGCCATAGGTGCAATCTCTCGTCCTGGGAGAAACAAGCGAACGAATAACATGATTATGATTGCGGTCAGCACATCGGATCGAAATGCAAATTCAACGCCCTCCATCAATACAGTCGTCATGAATAAACTAAATACCGCAAGCTGGAACACCCAACGTACATACACACGCCTCCAACTCAACAGCCATAACAGCAATGCTAGGCTTAATCCAATAATATCAGCTATACCTAATCCATCTATCTGACCTAAAGCTACAACGAGTATAAAGAGAACCGGGTAAAGAATTCCTACCAATAATCGGAGTAATACTGGCGTTCGAACGATGCCTTCCCATCCTCTTGATTCACGAATCTGTGCCACCCATCGCCCTAGCCTTTTGTTGTCCAGCTTCTCTCTTTCACGGTAATAATACAAGTTCTCGGCACTTTTACTTTCCTCTGAGCTGGGACCAGCTAACGTATCTAGACGGAACTTCTGTGCTCCAAAACCATGTTCTCCAATAAACCATTGGATTAATTCACCTTCGTCTGGCATAATCTGACCGATCTGCTTCGTCTTCTGAAATTCCAACGTCACATTAGGCGCATATTGATCATCTTGATATCGTCCTTTGGTTGGTATAACGCGGAGAGATAATATCCCTGAACGGGTAAGAGCAAATAATGAAGCAAGGGTGTCTCGTAGGCGCATTTTACCTTTGTTGAACACATAAACAAGAAAAAGTGGCTCAGCCTGTTCAATCTCTTCATCGGTATAACTGCCCTTGGACATTCGATTTCGAATGGAGAGCAGTATTTGCAATACCAACACCGCTAGAATCACCCATACGAGCTGAGTTCCAATACGTTGAATCCAACCTTCTTCAAATATTCTTTCCACCGCATATCCCTCCTCCTAGCCTCCATACCAATGAATACTCTGGTGAATGCGACTCTCTAAAGCTCAATCATTGCTGACTTCAAATTCTTATAAAATTGCTGGGCATCTGCATAATCTGGTAACCCAGCCACTTGCCCATCCCCAAGCTCAAGAATGATCCATGAACCATCCGTAAGTTTGGCGAAATCCATCGTAAAGAAACGACTTTGAATCGTGCTCGCTATGCCCATGAACGAATCTAATTGAGCGACAAAGTCCTGATCCTCTCCTTCATCCCAATAGTTCGACACGTACAGCGACTTGCCATCTAGGACAAAGACTCGCATCTCTTGGGACAAAGGCATGCCACTCTGCGGATGATTCGATAGGAATGCCAGCTGGGCGTATTCTCTGAATACCAGCCCTTCATTTAAGTCAGAGCCTTGTCGTTCAAGGAAGGTCTGAACCACTTTTTGCACGTGTGCCTGATCGGATGCATCTGGGATATAACACGCTTCATGCCATTCATGCTTTCTCGATTTCACATAATCCTTGACCATAATAGGTGCTGTGCCAAACGTCTGGACTGTGTCCCTAAGCCAATCTGCCGACTTGTGCATCTCAGACTGATGAATCCACACGGAACGTGGGGTGTATTGCTTAATCAGATCATAGGAATCAGGCAGATAATGACCATGCTGATATTGCTCAGGTGTATTAATGAGATAGAGATTGATTGAAATAAGCGCATTGTACAGCGTCTCATATTCACTTGGCTTCATCATCCATCCACGGTATATCGTCAGGGTTGGCTCTATCGCGGCAGCTAGATTCTTAATTGCCCGCTTCGGCTTGCCATCCACGAGCAGTGACTCCAAGTGAATTAGACCCACATCCAGACCTAGCTGCTTCGCATATGTATACTCTTCCTCATAACTCTCATCCACTTTCCGCTCATCCAGCGGAGAACTGCAATATATTATTTTCACCTTAGTTTATCTCCTTTCAAACATGTAACACCAATATATTCCTATTAGTTTAACATATTATCTTTTCAGAGCTGCACGTATAACTTAATACCTCTAACTAACGTTATAACTTTATTACTGAAAAAATTTAAAAGAATTGAGGCGTTATCATGCGCGCAAACCTTAGCCTAAGAACGTTGGCAACGGCTACATTAATTACATCTATTGTACTCGCCGCATTAACAGATGGATCACAGGTTCTAGCGGCTGACTTGCCCCATACAACACCAACAGCTACATATGACGCCAAAACAGGCTCGACTTTTAATCAGAGCACCAGCCCACTTCACTATACAGCCATCGAAGGAGCTAACCATTATACAGTTGCCTTACGAAGTGATGGATCAGTATGGACATGGGGCCGCAATCTTTTTGGAGAGTTGGGTGTTAGTGAGAACATTCGCTATCGCCATACGTACAGCCCCATTCGCATACCGAAGCTGGACAATGTAATCGCTATTTCAGCTTCTGGCAGTGGTAATAACGCGGCTGTGCAAGCGGATGGAACCGTTTGGGAGTGGGGTCGTGGCAGAATGCCTACTCAAGTGAAAGGTATCACCAACGCGAAGGAAGTTATTACAGATGCTTATTCATCGGCCTCTCTGCTCCGTAATGGAACTGTATGGTCTTGGAAAAGTCCGGTTTATAGTTCAGATGTAGAACTTACACGGAAACCTCAAGTTATCAGCAGTTTAACCAACATCATTCAAATTGCAGCTTCGGGTCAAGATCTATATGCCGTGAAAAAAGATGGTTCGGTGTGGAAGTGGACTGAGTCCAACCAACCAGGTACATCACCGTCTGTACCCACGAAAGTGAAACAACTATCCCAGATCACCTCTGTTACACCTACAGAAACCTCTCTTCTTGCTCTCGATAAGAACGGCAAGGTCTGGCGTCTAGATGATACAGGTAAAAAAACGAGTTATCATCATGAACTGGATGTTAAGAAGATTGATGCTAATTCAGGATATATACTGTTACTGACCATAGACGAAGCTGTATACACCTATGGACGAACTGTAACGGGAAAAGAGGGCAAGGTGAATCAACTATCCAATATTACAGATGTTGCAGCAGGATACTCTCACAGTCTGGCGCTTTCCACTGAGGGAAGCGTATGGGGATGGGGTGCCGATAAATATCAGGAGGCCGGTGCACCTGCCACTTCATCAGGTGGAATGGTATACAAACCTGTACAAGCTCCATTAGGAACAGATATATACCTTAACGGAGAACGCTTCGAATCCATTTATGGTGCTGTTGTTACTTCCCAGACTGTACAGCTTCCCGCCAAAGAAATAACTACGGTGATTGGAGCGAGGTTTGATGTACGCAAAACACAAGGAACGATTGATTCCTATATATTGGACTATAAAGGTCGAACGATCACACTTTACCCTAATATGACGCTAGCAAAGTTAACGTATGACGAAGTTACGGCAGTGAAACAAAAAGAAATTTCACTACCAGAACCGATAAATAATTATACTGGTGCAACGACGGTACCTTATGAAGCATTTGAGGCTTTAGGCTTGCAGGTATCATGGGAAGCAACTAGAGGCATGATGACCATTGAAGATACAGAGAACACAAATACTAACGAACAATAATCTATCAACAACAAAAGATAACAACACTACCGCGACTGCGAAAAGTACATTTAATACGATAGAATTCAGCATCTATATGGTGAAGTTTTCAAACGATACATCATCAAATTAATACTAGTTCTCCAATGATACAGCCCAGCAACAGATCGACCCAGCATCATGATCGATACTGGGTCAACTGTTGATCATATTCTCTAATCATTTAATCCTTTACCTTCAAGGATTGGCTTCACATACTTTTCAACCCTGGAGGCTCTCGTCTTCGATTGTTTAGCGTCCGAGAAGTAAAAGAGGTATGCTCTTTGTCTCCCAGGTGTCAGAGCTTCAAATGCCGTTTTCAGTTCAGGCATTTCATCGAACTTCTGTGAAAGCTCCTCTGGAATGGCATACTCTGCCGTTTGCTTCATTTCAACCTTCTGTCCGGATTTTTCAATCTCAACCGCCTCATGGATATATGCTTTTATGAGGTGTTCCATCTCATCTATTTGCTTAACATTCGTAAATCGAATTTGGCGTGCTGCCTGTACATTATTTGTCTGTTGAATCAGAATCCCATCCGTATCCTTCAATAGCGCTCCCTTATGAAACAAAAGCGCACAGTATTCTTTGAAGCCATGGATGATCACCACGTTTTTGTTCTGGGCCGTGTAGCATGGATGCATCCACTTATAATCCTCGGTCAACCCACAGTCCAAAATAATCTCCCGGAGTCTCACCGATTCTTCCTTCCACGTCTTGGCTTTACTTAAATACTCATCAACCTTCGGATTAAGTCTGCTGTCGGTCATCAGGACTACCCCTCTTCATCATCATATGCTACGTTTTCCTTACTTTATCATGAGTTCAAAAAAACACAAAGAATCCCCTTCAAGCGAGCGTCCTTTACTTAAAATACATGTTCAAAAAGGGTGATTTTCAGTACCGAGAAGATAGGATGAAGCTAGAAATGGAGTAGCGGAGCGTAGGCAAACCTACGTGAGCAACGGACATTTCGGCTGAATCCTATATTCGATGCTGAGATGCCTCAGGGCATCCTTCGTAATCAAAAGCGGACTTTTTGAACAACCTCTTAAAGGAAGCCGTTTGAAGGGGATAACTCTGTACTCTACTTTGGAAGGACGTTAATCCTCCTTTTCTTCTAGGAAATCAATAATGTCTTGCGGTTCACTTGATTCCATGATGACCTTGTTGTGCTGAAAAACTAGAATTCGAGGGTAACTCTTAAGCTTGAAAATCTTCTCGTAATTGTAATTTCGGTCATCATTAACGTTAACCAAAGTCACATTTGTTATCGGGTTCTCTTGTCTAACGCTGTTATTCAGTTCATCCAGACCTGCCTGTAACTCTCTAACGTAATCTTCTTCCCAGTCACGTTCTCCAAACATAACGACAGATATTTCATTCTCGCTTTGTTGTGTACGTAGCAGATGCTCGGTAGCCCGTTCCACGTTGTTTTTACCGCAACCCGCGATAAATATTACAAGCAACAGTGAAAATAAAGTCTTCTTCATCACTCAAAACGGAACCAGCCAAAGTCAAACTGACTTCCTGGCAGGAAGATAAAGGTCACCTTTTGCACACCTGTCACCTGTTCAAGCTCAAACACTCGTTCCTCATACCCCTCTGACTGTGTGAACTCGACAAGCTGATTGCTCTGCCCATCCGGCCCTGAGAAACGAATATGAATCGTGTTTTTGTCGATAGGTGAATGACCGCAGATTACAAGTTTGGACGTACCTTCAGCCGTAAAGTCCATATGATCGAATTCCAGCGAGACATTGTTTCCGATCCCCTCAACCGATTCACCCTGAATGGTAAACGTATCTCCATATAGATGATCACACGATGCAGCGGCATTCTGCTCAAAGGCTCGGCTTTGGCGCTCAAAGGTAAAGCCCTTGATGTGAATTTTCTGGTTCAGTACAAAACAGATCGATGTAATTCCACGAAGCCGCTTGGATAACGTATACGTATCTTCCTGGTACACATTCCATCTGGATTCCTTCTGATATACCACGTCGGCAATCAATGTGCTTCCCTCTTCACCAGGCATACCTTCCCAGATCTGCAACGGGTATTCCTCGTTAGATAGAGCAAAGATCGGAATTGTAATGGTATCCGAGCCATATGCACCGAAGTCGATATTGCGGAAGCCCACATGCGTTTCCCCATCTCGGCTCGTCGCTACACCACGTTCGTTTCCATTGCCCACGTCGCCCTTCGAATAATTATAGAGCCCACCGGAGATAAAAGCGTATGGATCGTGATATGCCGTTCCTAGCCCCGTGGCGGTGAATTCAAGCTGGGAGATCAGTTTAATTTTGTCCGTGCCGTTCTTACTTGTAGCCCGAAGGCGGAATGCACCATCTCCCAGCGCAGTGACCTTCACTTGACCTGCTTCATCCGAATTCTCAACCGAGTCCGAATCGAGCAACTCTACTTTTGAAATGTTCGATTCAATGCCAGCATCATTCACCACAGACCATTCGATATCTCGGTACGATGTATTCTCCGGGTACAACTTCGCTTGCACCACCATTGCTGGCGTTGAAGGGTCTAATAACTGTCCTGCTGGGCTAATCATCTCAATTTTGCGCAAAGGAATCTCGTCTGCTATTCCGGTATGGATAGCCTGATCCTCATTGCGCTGGAAAACAGCGTGTACTTTCGTATCCTGAGCATTTATTTCTTGTACATTGATCTCCGAAACAGCAGTCTCTGAAACATTGGTTTCTGAAGCAGCGACACTTTCAGCCACATGAACAGCTTGGAACTCAGCAGATGCCCCTACTAGCCCTTCCGACGACACCTCGATCTTCACAGTTCCGGATTCATGGGTTGCGCCGATAATCGCCATTAACTTGCCACTGAACAACCTACGGCTAGTTCCCTTGTACGGATCATAATCCGTACTATCCCCGTTATCCAGCCCTAACAGACGTCCTGCCCCCGTCACACTCACCTGCACACGATTGTTGGCATTTTGCACCAGGTTGCCATCCTCATCTTCCACATTGATCTCGACAAAAATAAGATCCTTCCCATTCGCAGTTAAATGCTCACGGTCTGCATGAAGATGAACAGCCTGTGCATCCTTATATGATCGCTGAACATCGGTTGCAATCACATTGCCCACTTCATCGTACGCAATCGCCTTGAGCTCACCAGCGACATAAGGTACTTTCCACCAGCCAACAAGCTGTTTTCCATGGGCATGGTCAATGTTATACGTGCCGATCGTATCACCATTCAGTTGCAGTTCAATTTTAGGCGCGTTACTGCACACGCGTACATCAATAACCTGACCAGGGCTGAAATCCCAGTAAGGAAACAGATGCACCATTGGAGCCTTCTTGTAATCCGTCCAAGCGGATTGGTAGATATAATAGGAATCTTTCGGGAATGTTGCCGTATCAATCTGTCCAAAATAAGAGTTCTTCGTATGATACGGTGTCGGCTCACCGATATAATCGAATCCTGTCCACAGGAACTGTCCCAGCGAATAAGGGGTATCCCGTTCCGCCAAAATACACGCCTCTGCCGACTTCGCTCCCCAGCTTGTCGTACTGTTTCCCAGCGCGGAGCACTGCTCATCATCATCAGCCAGAATGGATTGCTCGAATGGGAAATGATAGATTCCCCGACTCTGCACCACAGATGCCGTCTCACTGCCATAGATAATCCAGTCCGGGTGTTCCTCATGGTGCTTATCATAATATTTTTCCGCGTAATTATATCCCGCAAGCTTCACGATATCCGCACATTTCTGTGCATTTTCCCAAGGCATGTAGTTCGAACCAATCGTAACACGTGCATTGTGCTTCGGATCGAATTCCAGCACATAATCCATCAGCATCCGGGTGACTTCCTGTCCCCGCTCATCTGCATGCGTATCATAGATCTCATTACCAATACTCCACATCATCAAGCTTGGATGGTTGCGGTCACGCATAACCCAGCTCTTCACATCCGTATGCGCCCACTCCGGGAAGAATCTCGCATAATCGTAAGGTGTCTTGGAACGCTCCCACATGTCAAAAGCTTCAGAAACAACCAGCATCCCCATCTCATCGGCAAGCTCCATGAATTCTTTGGCAGGCATATTATGAGCGGTTCGAATGGCATTAACGCCCATGTCCTGCAACAACTCGAACCTTCTACGCAGAGCGACAAGATTGAATGCTGCACCCAAAGCGCCCAGATCATGGTGTTCACAGACACCGTTCATTTTCATCTTGACCCCATTCAGGGAGAAGCCTTCCTGCGGATCAAACCTAACTTCTCGGAAACCAACGTTCTGGGTGAAACTCTCTATCGTCTCATAACCTTCGCTACCCTGATGCTGTGCCTGCGTCTGAGCATTCTGGTTTTCAGCTGGATTCTCAGTCTCCGCCTCAGCCTCAGCTTGAGCTTGAGCCCGAGCGTGAGTCTGGTCGTGCTCCACTGACGCCACCTGTAAATCAGTCACCAATTGATAGAGATGCGGTTCTTCGGTGCCCCACAGATTCGGGTTCTCGACTATAAATTGCTGACTGTTCGTGATATTACTGGCATGACTAGAATGACTATCGTTGCTAGCGTTGGCAATATAACCAACCTCAGCTTGCTGAGCATCCGGCGTAACAACCTTCGTTGTGGTTGCTACAACTTTGCCATCATAGAGCAGTGTGTGCACAAGCTGTGCGTCCCGATCGATAACAACATCTGTATCCACCTCAACCTGCCAGCCATCGGACTGCTTCTGCATGGATACATAGATGCCATTGGTGACGATATGATTGTGATCCCTCGTTTTCAGCCATACATTACGATAGATCCCCGCACCGGAGTACCATCTACTGTTAGGACTTTGATGCACCACCTTGACGATGATTTCATTATCCCCCTCGACCAAGGCCGCTGTGATCTCGTGTTCAAACGCAGAATATCCATACTTCCATTCCCCGACCAACTGCCCATTCACATACACGGATGAATCCATATACACCCCGTCAAAACACAACAGTCTGTGCTTATCTTCCTTCGTAACCTGGAACGACTTGCGATACCAGCCAATACTATCCTCATACAGATCCAACGTGTTATAAATCAACCAATCATGCGGCAGCTCCACAGGTTCGAACGTTAATCCCCCAGGCTCCGTAACATCCAGCCCACTTTTGGCAAATGCCCATCCATCATTAAAGAGTTTTCTCGAATTCATCGCTCTCTCACATCCTGTCTCAATATGATTGCGTTTACATTAAAAGAATTGTGCTACACCGATAACCTTTTCGATCATCGTTACATATGCCCCTCTACTCTACCCGATTATACCATCTGATCCATCTAGTGACTGCACAGGATTGCATATAAACCCAACAATTTGTACAACACCTGCATAACCGCAAAAAAAGGTAACCTGGCATAACCAGATCACCCCAACACCCTTACCTCATCCAATGTAAAAAGGATTATGCCCCGCGCCTTTGCCCGATGGCATTGCCCCAGGCACCCCATCCGCTTCTAACAGCGGACGGACAACTAACTTCGCGGGCCATTCCTGCCTTTGGAATATCAGGCGGAATAGCTCAGCCCGGTCAGCCTCCGGAAGCTGCACACGGTGCAACGCTTCCTTCCACATCTGCTCCGTAATGTCCCATAACTTCGCTTCAGGCAGATCATAGACTGCAACGAGTGCCTCAATAATGGCAGCCAGATTGACCTGTGTGCCTAAAGATTGCACATAAAAGATGAGCTTCTCAATCGTCTCGTTATATAGACTATTGGAGTATCCCGGTCTAATCCAATACGCCGGATCAGCGATCCCATGTTTGTCCAGGTAAGGCTGATGTAATCGCACGGAATCGTGGTCGCGGAACAACAGCCCCTTCACCTGCTGATTACGCAAGACCACACAGCAGTTCTGTCCATGAATTTCAGGGACAACGCCCACCTTGAAGAGCCGCATGACCACATCGTAAAATAACGCAGCCAGCTTGGTGTAAAATGCAACCACATCTTCCTTGGATAGCTCCTCCCCTAACAGCTCAGACAGCAGATGTTGACCATCCAGTGGCACTCCCAGGGCAGCCATGGGGATGACTTTCACCCCTTCCTGCAGAAGCTCTGGCGGATAGATTCGGATCTGAGCCGCAAGATGGCGAGGATGATCATCGAATAACCCCATCGTTTCGGGCATGTAGCCCCACCAATTCTGTTCTTGGCATAAGAACACTTTCCCCGAAAGGGAATCATCACAAGCGACTGCATGCCGTAGCATCCGTTCTCCAGCCAAACCATTCAATAGCTTAACGACTGGAAGATAACGTGCCGCGCCAAGAGACAACACGCTGACAGGAAGCTTCAACATATACGTTGACGCTGTCACAGAAGACATCGAGCGAAGGGAAGATGTCGCCTGAACCTCACCCGCTTCAACATCAAGCACAAGGATCGTACGATCCTTGAATTCCGCTGTATAACGCGGGAGAATGATATTCTCCAATTGCCACGGATGAACCGGCATAGGCATATATGTTGTCAGATCAATTCCATGACGCTGGAATGCTTCCTCCACCATCTTTCGCTGGGGTTCATCCAGTATATCAAGTGTTGATATCCCATTGTTATCTTCACATCCTTGTTGCAAGACATCCTTACGCACGGCAACCCAGCGCAGAGGTATCTTCTCTCCGAATTCTGCTGCATAACGACGCACATCCTTTTCCGTGAAGCCAACCTTGGCTTTGGATGTTGGATGGAAAGGCCGATCTCGTAATGCGGCAATTCGTTCTCCTTTAATGAACCACTCGTAGGCATTGGATGGCTTCACGTTATGCAGCTGATCCACTTGTTCTAGCCCCAAGGCCAACTGCTCGGTCGCCGTCTCGATGCTATCCACAAATTCGGCTACGCCCGGATGAGCATAAGCCTCGTCCGAAAGCGTGAGCCGCAGCACAGCATGTCCAACGGCTACCGGTGTAGAGAGCATAATCCATTCACCTTCAGTATTTTGGGTATATACAGGGGAACCTTGCACCCATTGTTTTCCCTGTCTAATGCTAGACTGAACCATGAACACGATTCCTTCCAGATGAACTAGAAACTTCGGAGCTTGATGAGCCTCTTTGCTTCTAGCATCCTCCCCTAGTAATCCAGTACGAGACGACTCATTTCCCTCTTCTTGAAGTGACTGTTCATCGTTCAACAGCCGTCTCTCTTCCAACGTCCGCTGTCCTTCCAATGCCCCTTCTTCAGCAAACGTACGCTGGTTTCCCAATCCCAATGTGCGTTCTTGTCTACCCGCCGTTTGATCCTTCTGCCAACCTGCTCGCTGCCCATATTGATACGGTTCCATCATTCGGCGAATTTTCTCTGGGGCAGCAGACAATTCAATCAAGGTATTTCCGGGAACGGGCAGTAGTCCCTCTGCCAGAAATGCATTGATCAGATCCTCCATGATCTGGTGCTCAGCGGCTTGCAGACTGGAAAGCTTCATCACTGTTGACATGGTCGTTTCCCTCCGTTAAATAATGGAATGCCGGGTGCGGATGCCCCAGAAAATCATGGTGAGAGATCGTCCAGCAGTATGCTCCAGATTTCTCAAAAACAACGATATCCCCGACGCGGAGCAGCTCAACCTCTGCATTCGAATGCATCCGGTCTTTCGGTGTGCACAGCTCGCCTACAATATGCACCTCACTCTGCTTCACTTCTGGTCTTGCGTATGAATGCGTCCAGCGTTCATTAGCCATAACGTGAAAAGGATGATTATGCCCCCATGAGGCAGGCAATCGGTTATGGTGTGTTCCCCCTCTGATCACCGCAAACTGTTCGCCATGGGAAACCTTGATGTCCGTAACCTCCGTTACATAATAACCATGATCTGCTACGAGAATTCGTCCTGGCTCGAAGTATAACTGGACGCTGTCAAGCCGTTTTCTCGCCTCACTCTGTTTCAACAGAGACGTGAATAACGGCCAGTCAAACTCCGGGCTCCCGTCATACGTCACACCGAATCCGCCACCTGCATTAACGACCTCAACCTGTATACCGTAAGCGTCCTGCCACGTCTGTACTTTGTTTAAATACAGATCGATCATCTCGGCATGTAATCGCGCATCGGTATTGTTGGATAACGAATGAAAATGAAACCCACGCAGGTGCACGGCTTCTGCACCTTCCTCACGTATGATCTGTATCGCTTGCTCGACCCACTCCTCATCTAATCCAAATGGGCTTGGGCCACCGCCCATCACAATTTTGGTTCGTGGCAGTGTGCTGCTTCTCAGATTGATCCGCAGTAGAATGCTGGCGACCTGCTTCTTTCTTTTGGCGATGGTAATCAGTCTTCGCAGCTCCAGCAAACTCTCCACATGCAACAAAGTGACCTGATGTTCCAGCGCTTGTTCTAACTCGGCTTCTTTTTTGCCTGGTCCGCCAAAGAGAATGGGAACCTGGGTACTTATACGCCTTACCTTGAGCAGCTCGCCAATCGACGCAACCTCAAATCCCTTAACCCATGGCAGAAGTGCTTCAATGATTCTTGGATCAGGGTTTGCTTTGATCGCGTAGAACAGGGAGGTATGTTGCGGCATGCGCTGTAACATCTGGCGCACCTGTTCTTGGATTCCGGCGAGGTCATAGAGATACGCACATACAGGCTCTTCACTGCCCTCTTGGATCTGGCGGATCACAGTTTCTACCTTGGATATCATATCTGGCCACCTACACTCCCATAGTCATTCCGTTTCTGTACATATGCACGAAAAGCCGTATTCCGGTCATCCCCTAACACAAAAATATGTACTCCCCGCTCTGTCCATAGCGTCATATCCTTGATGCCTCTCGTCACGGTTGCATACGGGACATGATACTGCTGCGCTTGTTCATGTAAAGCAGTCAGTGCAGACCGGACATCTGCATGATCCGTCTGCCAAGGTACACCGAGAGATTGAGATAGATCTGCGGCTCCCTCCAGCACAAAACTGACCTGTGGATGAGACAAAATGTTATCACTCTGCTGTATGCCCTGCACACTCTCAATCATAGGAATCACCATGATCTGCTCATTCGCCTGTCCAATGTACTCGGTAAGTGGATATTTACCGAATACACCAGCACGTCCACTATTCAGACTGCGCATCCCCAGTGGATGATAGTAGGTATGGCGAACCGCTTCTTCCACCTGCTCCCGTCCTTCCACGTGAGGGATCACAATGCCTTGTGCCCCGCAGTCCAGCACTTTCAAAATCTCTGCACGCTCCACCTTCGAGATGCGTACGAGGGGTGTCATACCACATAGCTCAGCAGCCCGAATCATCTCTTCCAATGATTCCATATTCGTGGTTGCATGCTCTAGATCGATGATGACGAAATCATATTCCGCATGTCCGATCATCTCAATAATTACAGGATGTGGAATGGATACAAACAAGCCGAATACAGGGCGTCCTCGGGATATTTTTTCCTTCAACGTATTTGTTCTCATGCCAATGTATCCTTCGCCCGCTTCAACGGATTGCTGACTTTGCGGAAATAGAGCTCCCCATCACCATAGAGACGTCGTTTCGTCATCTCTTCAATTAACGCATCCTCGCCAAACAGGTCAAACCACATGAAGCGCTCGCTATATTCCGGATGCTGCTGCTGATAATCCACGATGATACGCGCACTCAATTGCCAAAATGCTTCTTCAGACAATCCGAAGCGCTCCAGCGCCAGCGCAATGTCAGTCATACAGATGAAGAAAAATGCATCATAAGTATAATCACGAACCTCGGATACATCCTCGGCATAAATGAACGAGTACCGATTGAACTTCCGATGAGTCTCTGGTACAGGATGAAGCTCTGGTGCACGCTCGGGGTGAAGCAGTTTATCTGGTACATAACGAACCCCATCATGCAGATCCTTAACGATAATTCGTTTCGGTAGATCATTCTCCAGCACCAAAATAATATTCTGGGCATGTGACTCCAGTGCGATGCCATGGGCATACAACAAATGAATGATCGGCAGTGTGATCGTGCGAACAAGCGCCTCGCTCCACTTCGCAATACCATGTCGTTCAACTGCAGCCTGAATAAAGGGTACACCGTTCGGTTGCACCAGCATCAATGCATTTAGTGGCCAAGCTGTCTCATCTGGCTGCAGATGGGTGGATACGTTCTCCCGCCAGATTGCACCGAATGTTCCGTACGCACGGCGATATTGGATGACAGATAATTGCTCGTATCTGAAGGACAATCCCATGATCTCTTTCAGTATGGCAAACTGCTCGTGCTGCAACAGCTCATCCTCCTGAATAAGTTGTTCCAACCAATCGCTGATCAGCGGCGCATTCTGGGTGGTATGCTGAGCCAAAATACGTGTGCTTGATGTATTCGTAATACTAAGTGCTAGTTTGATATAAGGAGCACTAAAATTAACCCGATTGGAGAGAGAACGGATCGACTGCTGGGCGCGATATGCCGATGAAGATGCTCCGAGGAAAATAATATCCTTCTCCATTAATTGAACAGCGAATACCGACTGCAGTTGGTGCTCCCATTGCCAAGGATGAACTGGGATGAACACATAAGGGTTACCATGAGCGTCAACGTGGGTAACGCCATCTCCATCACTGCTACTGCCATTACCATCGCCACTGTCACCGCCACTACTGCTACTGCTACTGCTATTGTCACTGTCACCACTTCTACTATCGGTATTACCACTAGTGCTGGTACTGGCAACGATGCTACCCTCAGCACCGTTAACATCACCAAGCTCTAGGGCAGCTTCTCCCTGCAAAATACGGTTGAATCGACGTACATCCGCCTCCGTCAAATGTTGTCCCACAAGGTCATCTGACGTGCAGCCTCTGGAGAGAGCCGTCTGCACCAACGTCTGCTTCACCGCGAGCCAATAGAGCGGTACATACATGTTGAATTCGGGGCCATAGGCCAGGTTGTCTTTTAGCGTGAATCCTAACCTCGACTTATAGCTTGGATGATAGAGATGACCGTCAGTCATATGACTTTCGAGTGCATCATAATGATGATCCGCGATCGGAATCGACTCTGACAATGCAGCTTGGCACTGACTATCCTTCGATAGCGTCTCCAGCAACTCTTGAATGAAGGAATCCACATGAGCTCCTGTAAGTTTGTTCAATATCATTTCTTCCAGAAATCGATTCAGGTCGGTATTAGGCACGCCTTCTCTTTGGATCGATCCCTTAACTACCTTCACTCGGCCGAATGAGTACTTCTGCTGTGCTTCACAGGTATATTGAACAGGCTGTCCTTGTCCATCAATTCCAGTAGTTCCCCACTTCTTGCCCTGCTTCCTACAATCAATAATGTCCTCGAACCATAACGCCTCCATTGCCTGACGCATAATGCGTTCCTGCACATCCTTGTGAACTCCCGTCTTATCTTTAATTTCAGTCTCGAATTGTATGGCTCCCACCTACTTCTTCACTCCTATTCGGTTCAATACACGGTTCATGACATTCTGGACAGGCACATAATCCGGTGTTTGACTGATTCCTCGAAGACAGCTCACCAGATTCTGCTTCGCCATAAATGCATCCGCTTCGATCAAATGCTGAACATAGGCATTCCCTGTACGCTTCAATTCTTCCTCAAGCACTTCACGCACCATCTCCCAGAAATGCTCTTCCTGTACACCCACATCCCTGGCAATTGCATGTATAAGTGAACCCAGATGATTGACGATAAAATAGTAAGATGTCCTTGCCCACGCCTTATCCCGTGGATAAAAAAGCAGCTCAGAACGATCACGTTCAGCTGAATTCACATGCTCGATATCTACGCTAACCCCTTCGAGATCACGCACAATAAAGGCAACAGGCCAACCTTCTTGTAAGGTCACCAGCGTATTTTGTAAATGGGCTTCAAAATGAATACCTCGCTCCCCACCTGCACGCACCAGTGGCAATAGAGATAATTGCAAGTAACGGGATAACCATTGCTCCGCTTCTGCCCGTTCGCCGCCGAGCATACGCATCAACCGCGATGGCATACCTGGCAATGGTGCTTCTACTAGGCTGGACACAACGAACGTACACGAAGGGTCGAATTCAATCGGGCGATAAGCTACCGTAAACAAACTGGTTAACCCTTCATCTGTGAAGTGACATGTCGTTACCCCCGTTTCATATGCGATGTGCGTATGCTCGTCCTGTTCAAAACAATCATGTTGGTCCAAATAACGTGAAGCATCAAGTGTTCTCCGCATCTGCTCCGCACTGTTCGTACGAATCATATTCGTAATCTGCATATGTAGCGACAGCTTGATATTACAATTCATATCAGGCACATATACGGTGCGTACTGAAGATGTTGGATAGGCAAGTGGGCCGAAGCTGCCAAGCAGTACGATTTTCCGTTCCCGCATGTAAGATTGTACCTCGGCAATGCCCAAGATGTGTTTATATTGCCAAGGGTGAACTGGTAATACGCCATATTGCTCAGATGAACTCTCCACGACTTGTGCCAACTGTTGCCCAACACTGTCATGCCATTCAATCTGATGATGGTCGTCCACCCATTCTTCTCGATACACATCCTTCCTCACGGCAATGTAACAAAGCGGAAAGGCATTACGTAGCTCCGGGCTATACCTGAGCACATCCTGTTCAGTGAACCCACGTGAGTTTTTGGGAAACGGGTGGAACGGATGTCCATATAATAGAGACTGTTCCGATGTACAGTAATCATGCATTTCGAAGGCGCCAGCCTTTTCAATGAACAGCGTCAAATTCGCGAGGCTATTGTCTACCCTTTCGGCAAAATCACGGACGAGATCGTCATGAGGCGCCTCTTCCACTTCCTGTTTCAGTTCCTGCGAGATTGCCCCTTCACTTCCCTCGGCACTCAGCTCACGGGTAATCCAGCGAACCAGATCCTGCACATACACCATCTGTCCACTGAGATCTTGTATGGTGTCGTACTCATGCTCACCCATGGCGGAGTAATACGATAAACGTCCAGTAACGATAACATCACTCGCCCGAAACGACACTCGGAACGTCTTGGTCATCGCAATGATCTGTATATCATCTTGCTTCTTGTATGCAAGCTCACGAATGTACGTGTTGAGAAGCAGCTTGCACGAGTGCATATTCGCCTGCTGCTTCGCCTCAGACTGGAGCTTGTTTTCCATCTCGAACAATGAGGCCAACCTTCTTTCGTGTTATAAGTTCATGTTCAAAAAGGGCGGTTTTCAGTACCAAGAAGATGGGATGAAGATAGAAATGGAGTAGCGGAGCATAGGCAAACCTACGTGAGCAACTACATTGTTTCTGAAGGAAACAAGCTTCGTAAGCATCCACTTATTTCGGCTGAATTCCATCTTCGACGCTGAGATGCCGCTCGTGCATCCTTCGTAATCAAAAGCGGACTTTTTGAACAACCTCTATAAGTAAAACAAGGGGCAGTGTCAGCAGGATCGCTCCTCCTAGTACGATACAAATTTCGCGTAGCGCACCCCACTTGGCCATCTCTACTGATGCCCCTGTCTGAGCAAGCCATTGCCATCGCATATCGTAGAACAACGTCAATCCCATGATCGCAAACGATGAAGCTAAACGTTCAATCGTCGTCGACAATGCCGATCCCTCATGCATATCTTCTTCTGATAACGCTTGTAAGCCTAATGCCGAGATGCTCATACCTGACAAACCAACCCCAATTCCTCGGCAGGCCATAAGCAAGACCAGAATAATAAGCGGGGTATTCAGCGGCAGGAAGGCAAAGGATACAATCGAGAATGCCACAAGCGCGGTGCCCCACGCGATAAATTGTAATGACCGACCACGATCCATCAGACTGCCGCCAATCCACATGAACAGACTTGTGCAGATCGATAGCGGAATGAACAACGCACCGGATAAGGCTGGCGACATGTGAAAGACATCTTGAAATAAAAGCGGTAAAGCGAATATCACCCCAAACATCACGCAATCCTGAATGGTGGAGATGAGCACGGTTAACGGAAACACCTTATTCCGACGTAATAGCTGATACCGAATTAACGGTTCCTTTCGTCTGTTCTCCGTTTGGATAAAACGGATGAGCAGCGCAATCCCTACGGCCATAAGGCTCCAAGGTACGCCGTCACCCACAATAGGACTAGCATATAGCTGAAGTCCCAGGCTAAGTGCGCCTATCCCTCCGATCAACAAGATCATGCTGGATAGATGCCACCGCTTGCGGCGGGCTGGCAGATATATCTGGATGTATCTGCCGCATAAGATGAAGGAGAATACAGCGAACGGAACGTTTAACCAGAATAGATATTCCAGCCTGCCATACTCGATGATGAATCCACCTAAGGTCGGACCCGCCGTCGGAGCAAGCATCAAGAGCATTCCCCAAGCTCCTGTAATCCTTCCTCGCACCTCGGTGCCGTAATAGTCAAACAACAAAACAAGGGATAACGGAATCATCAAACCTGCCGCCACGCCATGCATGAATCGTACGATCAACAATACCTCGAAGTAGGCATGGAACAGTGCACCAATGATGGAGAATATGCCATATAGACATATGCCTAACATATAGGTCTGTTTTCTGCCCAAACGATCCACGACCAGAGAGGCCATCGGCATCGTCAGCGTCATCGCAAGCATGTACAAAACAATGATCCATCCGCCTGCTGTCGTCGAGATATCATAGTGTTGGACAAAGTAGGGTAACAGCAGATTAAATGCACTATTCGTCAGTACAAGAGCAAAGGCTCCCGTAAGAATAGCCCACAGAACGGCATGACCCTTGATTAGTGATAAATTCATGCTGTAGCTGTCGTTAAAGCAATAGCTGCCTGCACGGATTTCTCAAAAATCCCCAATACTGCCGCTGTCTCCTGCTCTGTAATATTGAGTGGTGGCAGGAACCGAATCACAGCCGAATGACGACCACCAACTTCCACAATTAAGCCATTGTTGAAGCATTCACGCTGGATGGACGCGGCTAACGCTCCATTTTGTAAATAATGTCCTAAGCGATCCTTCGAGCCAGCAGGATTAACGATCTCTACCCCAATCATCAGTCCTCTGCCCCGAACATCTCCAATCTCTGCATACTGTCCTTTTAATTGCTCCAATCGATGCATGAACTGATCACTGCGCAATTGCACGTTCTGAAGAATGTTCTGCTCTTTCATGTGGCGAAGGGTAGCAAGTCCTGCGGCCATCCCTAGCTGATTACCTCGGAAGGTTCCCGTATGCGCGCCGGGCTGCCATTGATCCAGTTCTTCTTTATAGATCACAACAGCCATAGGTAAGCTACCACCCACTGCTTTGGAGCAGATGATCACATCGGGTACAATCCCAGCATGTTCAAATGAGAACATCCGCCCTGTGCGACCAATGCCTGTCTGAACCTCATCGATAATCAGTGGAATGCCACGCTCAGACGTAATACGGCGCAATTGCCGCAGCCATTCGAGATCTGAAGGAATTACTCCGCCTTCACCCTGCACGGTTTCCAGAATAATGCCACACGGCAGCGCAATACCGCTCTCGCAATCATCCAGCAGATTCTCAATGTATTGGGCGCTAAGTTTGGCGGTCATGCCCTCCCCCATCCCAAAGGGGCAACGATATTCATAGGGGAACGGTAGAAAATGCACATCGGGCAAAAGGCTCTGCAGATGTTGCTTTTTGCTTAGGTTACCGCTCATCGCCATAGTCGCCTGAGTTGAACCATGATAGCTTCCTTGAAAGGCAAGGATGGACTTGCCACCAGTAGCATTTTTGACTAGTTTAATTGCCGCTTCTACCGCATCGGCTCCAGTTGGCCCACAGAACTGAATTTTGGCCGTATCCTTCAGTTCATTCGGAAGAATGGAGAGTAGTTCTTGCATAAATGCAAGCTTCAACGGTGTTGCTAAATCCAAGGTATGTAACGGAATCTGTTGATCAAGCACACCACGAATCGCATCCGTAACAGTCTCATGGTTATGTCCCAGAGCAAGCGTTCCTGCACCTGCAAGACAATCATAGTAGTTACGACCTTCAGTATCGGTAACCGTAATCCCTTTAGCCTTACTGATCACAAGTGGAAAGTGTCTAGGGTACGAGCGCGCATTCGATTCCTTTTCATTTTGAAGCTTCAGATAGTCGGACTGAACTTCTACTGACATTGCATATTACGCTCCTTATGATCAATTTGAGATGAACTATATAAATTGAAATAAAGAATAGTTACACTTGCCACTCCGATGACAGAATAACCTTCCGATCGCTGTTATCCCCAGATTTTTTTGATTCCCTTTTTCAAAGGGAAAATCCGGAGATAAAGGCGAACGCTCTGCTTCTCCATGTTATTTCTGTCCTCTCCGTTCTCGTGTAAATATTTAGTTCAATTTATCTAGAATCCATCTGTACTTATTGCTACGGTGTCAGGACGGGTTCATGTTGAACAAGATATTCTATATACATGCGCACAACATCACGCGTAGTGCCTCGATGCGGAAAGACGTGATGTGTCATATCCGGAAGTGCATTCACTTCCAAAATGCCTCCGTTCTCTTTCGTAATCGGAACCCGAATATCCGAGCAGCGGATATCGATCCCGGCTACATCAATCTGTAGTGCGTTCGCAGCTTGGATCGCCATAAGGGCGTTAGCCTCATGCATATCTTCCGTACAATCCATATAGAACTCGCTGATGTTCCCAGCGGCTGAATTACGTAGAAGGTATAGCTCAATCTGTCTGCCTAAGGAAGGCACATCCTCAGAAGTAGCTCCCTGTGCACGCAAGGCTTGATGCAGTTGTGCGGAATCCTCTTCAAGCTCCGGGAATGCTTCATATTCTCCGATATGGGTCAATTGAAGTCGTTCCTGATTCAATCTCTGGATTAACTCCTTAATCGTTGAGATCCCATCTCCCTCCACGAAGACAGGACGATATTTATTTACAGCGGCAATAGCCCCGTTGATGACTAGAACCCTATAATCTATCCCTCGCACAAAGCGCTGGAGCATAATGCTCGCGCTATGAGCTAACGCTCCTTCAATCGCGGTTTCCATCTCCTGAACAGTTTGTACATCAAGCGTTACGCCAGCACTGCTACTTGCATCAAGAGGTTTGACAACAATCGACTGATTCACTTCTAGAAAACGAACAGCCTCTTCTCCCATTCCACTCAGGACAACGTAGGAAGGCACAGGCATCCCCTGCTGCTCTAACAGCATGTTACACACCTGCTTATTCTTTACCAGTAGTCCGGCAATTAGCGGTAGATGATGAGACCTCGTCTTGTTAATGATGATTCTTCTATCCTGGGACGAGAGTTCCAGAAAATCCTCACAGCCTGCAAGGAGTGGCTTGCAGTCGATTCCCATCTCCAGGGCTTTGCTAAGAATGAGTCGGTTTTGCAGATTCTGAATCCCTTTCGGAAACACTGGAAATCCTCCCCGATCCAATGAAACGTGCTCTCGCTTCTGCTTCATCCGGTTTTTAATTAGATTTATTTTGATAATGATTATCAATATCACCTAGATCTATTTTATGGTAAATATAGTATTTATGTCAATTGAAAACTTTAAAGGAATTTTAAGTATATTCAGAGCGGGTGTTTGATGCGCAGATGGTCATAAATCTTTATGTTGATTGATTCGGTGATTGAGTTGTGATATTGCTGAGATACGATCGTAGGGTAGGTTAAGATAAGGATTGTGGTGTGCCTAGGTAAAGTTGATTTACTTAGGCTAGGCTAAGATACGGTTGAGGCTAGATATGGAGGGTAC
This sequence comes from Paenibacillus sp. DCT19, assembly GCF_003268635.1. Classification (NCBI taxonomy): domain Bacteria; kingdom Bacillati; phylum Bacillota; class Bacilli; order Caryophanales; family Paenibacillaceae; genus Paenibacillus; species Paenibacillus sp. DCT19. The sequence continues at coordinate 1,142,463 of NZ_CP029639.1, read as the reverse complement.
ATGTCATAGTGCGTGTTCAAAAAGGGCGGTTTTCAGTACCAAGAAGATGGGATGAAGATAGAAATGGAGTAGCGGAGCGTAGGCAAACCTACGTGAGCAACGGACATTTCGGCTGAATCCCATATTCGATGCTGAGATGCCGCTCGCGCATCCTTCGTAATCAAAAGCGGACTTTTTGAACAACCTCTAATAGAGTCAGTAGGAGAAAAGAGACAAACGCCCCACTATGAAACTTAGAGACGTTTGTCAGTTTGAAAGGGAAACAAATCAAGCAGCTGCCTTATGCTTCAACTTGGGACATGTATCGGTCAATAGCATTGAGGTTGCCTGATTGGTTCAATGGTTCCTAGATCGGACGATACGAGGATATCGACACTTGTAGTTCTTCATCCTTAAGCCAGCTGGGTGTGGCGCTTCTCTGCGTTTACCTTTCTTCCCTTTCCATGTGGGATACAGGTCGGCGTCCCAAACAACGGATCAACAGCAATCTCGCATTCCATCTGAAACACAGTACGAATCATGTCCTGTGTAACGATCTGCTCCGGTTTCCCTTCTGCGTAAATGGATTTGTTATGCACGGCCACGATGTGATGTGCATATCGACAAGCCAAATTGATATCATGAAGCACCATCACAATGGTACGCCCTTCTTGCTCATTTAATTCAAATAATAAGTCCAGTATCTCAATCTGATGAGTCATATCCAAATAAGTTGTCGGCTCATCCAGCAGCAACGTTTCCGTGCCTTGAGCCAGTGTCATCGCGATCCAGGCACGCTGGCGCTGACCACCAGACAATGCATCGACTGGTCGATCCGCTAGCTCCGTTAGATGTGTCGATTCAAGTGCTAGCTTAACCATGCGTTCATCTTCCCGAGACCATTGCTTCAGCCAGCTCTGATGCGGATATCTCCCTTGTCTAACCAACTGACTAACTGTGAGACCTTCCGGTGCGGAGGGGCCTTGTGGCAGGATCGACATACATCTTGAAATCTCTTTGGTAGGGAGTTTGGCAATCTCGTCACCATCTAACAGTACGGAGCCTGAGCTGGATTTTAACAATCGGGCCATCGTGCGGAGCAACGTCGATTTGCCACACCCATTACTACCAATCAGAACCGTAATCTGTCCTTTTGGAATCGTCAGATTCAGATTATCTATGATTGGATCTGCTCCATAAGAGATAGTAAGGTTCTTTGCTTCCAAAATACTCACGATTCTCTCCTCCTTAAAACTGATTTCGATTCTTAAACAATAAATATAGGAAAAATGGTGCACCGATCCCCGCTGTAAATACACCTGCTGGCACATCAAGTGGAAGGAAAGCTGTACGCGCAATCAGATCGGCACTTAGTACAAGCAAGGCACCAACGAAACCTGATACTAGAAGCAAGCTTCCGAACATTCTCCCTACTAACTTTCGAGCGATATGTGGTGCAATTAGACCCACAAATCCGATGGTTCCAGCAACAGCGACGGCGATACCTGCAAGCAGCACACTACATAAAAGCAATAATGAACGGTGCCATTGCACGGTTACACCGAGTCCAGTTGCCACATCATCACCGAACTCTTGTGCATTCAGACTTCTGGCAAACCACATCGCGAGCGGTACAACAATGATAATGACTGGTAGAATGGTTCGGATATCAAGCCACGATGCCCCATAGATGCTGCCTGTCAGCCAGATATAAGCTTGTCCAGCCGTATAGAATGGGCTCAGAATCAGCATAAAGGTCGTCCCTGCTCCCATAATTGCCGAGATTCCAATCCCGATCAGAACGAGGCGGATGGGGGTTACTCCCTTTTTCCATGCCAGCACATATATCACTAGCGCCGTAACCAGCGCACCAATAATGGCAAACAGCGGAAGTAACTTAATGCTGATCGTTCCACCCAGAATGGATACGAAACCAACAGCGGCAACGGCTGCGCCACCTGTGATCCCGATGACATCCGGTGAAGCGAGCGGATTACGAATGATGCCCTGTAGGATGGCACCCGACATCCCCAATGCTGCCCCTACGAGCAGAGATAACAGCACACGAGGCAACCTTAAGGTGAGCACCACAAAATCGTAATCACCTGCACCAACTTTTAAGATGGTTTGCAGCACATGTAACGGAGAAATATAATCACTGCCTATACTTGTGCCTACAATCGCAGCAATGAGAGATAATATAAACAACACAATGATGACCAATAATGATTTCCGTTCCATTTGCAGTGAGATGGCATCTTTTTTTGTGCGAAAGGTTAACATCTTTCTCATATTTTCGTCCCCCCTTACGAGCTATGTATACAAAGAAGGGGCCGCCGATGATTGCTGTCATGACACCAAGCGGTATTTCCTGCGGCATAATGACCAGTCTTGCGACAACATCAGCCGATAACAGTAAGATGGCTCCCCCTAGAATAGAATAGGGTACTAGCCAGCGATAATCATTTCCCACCAGCGCACGCATGATATGTGGAACAACGAGACCGACCAGGCCAACCGAGCCGGCAACGGCAACTGAGCCACCAGCGAGCAGTACGGTAACAACACCCATGAGCAGCTTCACTAACAGCACATTCTGTCCCATGCCTTTGGCAATATCATCACCCGTCAACAGTAGATTGACCGCCCTTCCCATGAAGAGCGCAATAATTGCCGCAATCGTCATATAAGGAAGCACAGGGTATAACATGTCCAGCGTTCGTCCACTTACCGAACCAGCCAGCCAGAACAATACATCCTGAAGACCCGTTCCATCTAATATAAGTACAGCTTGAGTGAAGGAGGAGAACAGTGCTGTAATTGCAGTACCTGCCAGTACAATTTTGATTGGCGTTAGCCCGTCTCGCCCAAGCGACCCCAGCCCGTATACGATAGCAGCAGCAATCGCTGCACCTGCAAAACCGAACCACATCATGGTATTTAAAGATGATACCGACAGAACAACAATCGCAATTACAATAAAGAAAATGGCTCCTGCATTGATGCCGAACACACTCGGTGAAGCTAGCGGGTTACGGGTCAACGCTTGCATAAGTGCCCCCGCTACAGCCAGACTCGCCCCTACAACTGCAGCAATGACCGTACGTGGCAGACGTTCTGTTAACAGAACGATATGTTCGATGGATTGTTCATCATAGTGCCGGAATGCATCCATCCCATCCTGCAACGTAATCGCTGTACGTCCAAAGATCATACTGGACACACAGGCCAACATCAGCAAAATAAATAAACCCACAATTCCATAAATCTTTCCGCTTGTCTTTGTAAAAAGGGGAAACATATTCTCACTCTTTCATCCATGAAATGCAAAAAGACCTGCCAGACCATACACTTTGCTTCAAATGTTGGTGCATGGCAGGTCTCGCTCCCGTTAATTCAATTTGAAATATTCATACAGATCATCCAGCATCATATTAGCAGATGTATATCCTCCTGCCATGTTCCAAGCCACTTCGTCGACTTGAACCAGCTGGTTGTTTTTGACAGCGTCAAGGTTCTTCCACAATGGACTGCTTGTCCAATCCTCATAGTTCTTCTGAATCGCTTCTGTCTCTGTACCTGAATTGAAGTTGAAGATCAGATCAGCATTCATATCTGGAATACTCTCTTTGGATGTCAATTCAATACCCCAAGTGTCTTCATCATGACCTGCTGGTCTGGTGAAGCCAAGTTCTTTCAGAATTTTACCTGCATAACCCATGTAGAAGATCCGAACTTGATCAGCTCTGAAGTTGGTAATGGTTGCTTCGATCGGAAGACGATCACCCATTTTTTCTTTGAAATCAGCTACACGCGTATCCCAATCTGCCAGCAGCTTGTCCGATTGCTCCACCATGTTCATCGCTTCACCAGCCATTTTCACGGTTTCTTTCCAATCAAACAGCGTCTCCGTTACAACCGTTGGAGCAATCTGTGACAGTTGATCATAGATGTCCTCGTGTCTGATTTTCGTCGCAATAATGAGATCTGGCTTCAATTTGTTGATCTCTTCCATATTCGGCTGAGGCTCTTGACCCACTTGTGGTACCCCATCCAGATCAGCTCTCAGATATTCGTATACAGGTTGCTGTACCCATGATTCAACTACACCTGTGGGCTTAACACCCAGAGCAACGACAACGTCATTTGCACCTTGGAACAAGGTTACGATTTTCTTCGGTGTACCTGTAATGGTGGTTTCACCCATAGCATGCTTGATCACTCTAGTCTGATCTTCTGTGGTATTGCTCGTTGTATCGCTTTCACTACTGCTCGTATTTCCGCTCGTAGCTTGGCTTGCCGTATTTGTTGTCTCTGCACTTCCACCCGATGCACACCCTGCCAGCAGTGAGATCATCAATAGAAGTGTAGCGTACATCAATAGCTTTTTCTTGAATCTAAACATCGTAACCCGACTCCCCTTTGTCTTCTAAATGATATTGAATCTCATTCTCATTTGTATTGTAATGTAGTTATGTGCTTTGTTCAAGCATTTATTTGGAAAAAAAATCCGAGGTATTCGGATATAATTCGGGCTCCTATTACTTATTAATATAGGGACTGTGAGCGTTCCATCTATATTCCTCATTAATTTTATTTTTATCAAACATACATTTATGTATTATTTCACTTATTAAACAATGCGTAATTTATGATTATCTAAGAGGAGCTCCCTCTTGTTTTCACATATGAACATGCTCATACCTCTTTATACCTACCTCTTGCATCCCATACGAACTGTTGATTAGGTATTATTTCGTGATTATCGTTCAGAACGATTTTATGTAAATCTATTCCTGTAATTTACTGTCGCACTATGTTAGATTACCCATTGGAATAATATACATAAATTAGATGGGGGTTATGAAACATGAAGAAATCTTGGATATTATCATTGATTATGAGTTTTGCTTTGCTTGGAGGCGTATTCCTACCTGCTGGTTCTTATGCTGCTGCAGCTGAGGATACAACACCTGCCTACTCAGAAGACAGTGAATATGGTTACGATACATCCCAAGACGAGCCGTTACCAACGGACGAAGAGATCGATTTTCTGGACTACATTGATAAATTGACAGAAGCGGCAGTATATGAAGAAAAAGCGTTCAACGCGGTAAGTGGCGGTACTATTATCACTTCTGCTAATCGCAAATCTGTGTTTCTGAAATTGACCAATACCGCAATCCCTAACTACACCAAATATGTATCTAAGCTAAAACTAGTAAAACCACAAAATGCTGAATTACAAAAAATTCATGCCAAACTGGTCAAAGGAAGCTACACACAGCTTGAAGCGTACCAGTTGTTCAAGAAGTCGGTATCCAAAACTAAAGTGAACAGCACGTTGCTGAAACAAGGTAACGCTAAACTCGCTCAAGGTGCTAAACTGATTGAGCAGTCCAACAATGAGCTGGTTAAATATGCAGCTAAGCTTGGTTATGATCTATAAGCTGTAGTGCTCATTACGGAAAAATCAAAAAAGTGAGATAAAAGTAAAAAAAAGTGTTTTCTTTTGCAGATTTAGTTCGTATAATAACGCTATAATCAAAAGGCTATGCTGCCGTAAGGTACAACCTCGTGAACATTGGGGGTTGTGCCTTTTTTGCGTTTATAGCCGGGTTCTATAACTTTTATCCATAAGGAGTGACTTCAATGCTACTCGAAGCTATTTACCATCGTCCCAAATTAAATTGGTCGTACGCTTATGACCGCTCTACAATGCATCTTCGGCTGAGATCCAAGCGCGGAGATGTAGACGCCGCCTATGCCATTATCGGGGATAAGTATGCGTGGGATCGAACGATGGAAACTCTCCCCATGCATCTGTTCACCAGCGATGCCTTGTTCGATTATTGGGAAGTTGAGGTACAGCCACCTTATCGCCGGTTACGTTACGGTTTCCGGTTAGAGAAGGATGATCAATGTGTGTGGATGACCGAACGCAGATTCGAGACAGCACTGCCGGAAAATTCGTTGGAGTTCTTCGATTTCCCATTTATGAATCCGGCAGATATTTTTGAAGCTCCTGCTTGGGTAAAAGAAGCTGTTTTTTATCAAATATTCCCTGAACGTTACGCTAATGGCGATCCCTCCATCAGTCCAGCCAATGCGGAGCCGTGGGGCGGTGAGCCTACGCCAGTTAATTTTTTCGGAGGTGACTTGCAGGGCATTATCAACCACCTCGACCATCTGGTTAACCTCGGCATTAACGCAATCTATTTCTGTCCATTGTTCCAGGCAACGACGAACCATAAATACAACACTGGCAACTATCTCAAGGTAGATCCTCATTTCGGCACGAATGAGAAACTGAAAGAACTGGTGGATGCCTGTCATAAGCGTGGGATACGAGTGATTCTAGATGCGGTATTTAACCACTCAGGCCGAGAGTTTTTCCCTTTTGCCGATATCCTTGAAAATGGTGCATTATCCCCCTATGCTGATTGGTTCCACGTTCGGGATTGGCCGGCACGGATCGAGGATGGCATACCAACGTATGATACCTTTGCCTTCGAACCCTTGATGCCTAAGTTAAATACAGAGCATCCTGAGGTGAAATCCTATCTGCTGGAAGTGGCACGTTACTGGATTCAGGACATCGGCATAGATGGCTGGCGACTTGATGTGGCTAATGAGGTGGATCATCAATTTTGGCGTGAATTCCGACAAACCGTCAAAAGCATTAACCCCGATGCCTACCTATTGGGTGAAATCTGGCATGATTCCATCATGTGGCTTCAGGGTGACCAGTTTGACGCGGTGATGAACTACCCGTTTACTAACTCTGTGCTCGATTATGCTGTACACGGTAAGCTGGATGGCCTAGGGTTCGCTGACGAGATCGGTAAACTGCTTATTGCTTATCCTCAATCGGTTACTGAGGTTTCATTTAACCTGTTAGATAGCCATGATACGCCGCGACTACTGACCGAATGTAAGGGGGATGTACGCAAAATGAAGCTCGCCCTGCTCCTGCTCTTCACCTATCCTGGCGTACCTTGCATCTATTATGGAGATGAGGTTGGGCTCGAAGGTGGCTACGATCCTGGCTGCCGTAAATGCATGGAATGGGACGAAGACAAACAAAACAAGGATCTTCTTAGTTTCTTCACAACAATCATTCATTTACGCAAACAACATCCTGCACTTCGCAGCGCTAATCTCAACATGCTCCATGCCAGTGCTGGCGATCCTTGCCTAGTTATCGAACGACATGATCCGCACACAGGGGAATATTTCGTGCTTATACTCAACGCTGGTGATCAATCCCGCTCGCTCGATCTCACGCTTTCTGTAGCGGGAACCTGGCATGATGTATTCAACAAAGATTCATTTCAAACGGATCAGACGAATAAGCTCCAGATTGAAGCTTTCGGATTCCGACTATTACAGTTGAAGAATATGAAACAATAGATTACTAGAAAATAAATGCTTTTAAATTATATATTGACAACTAAACCAATATTTAATTATTATAACGTTGTGAAGATAACTCGAGGGCTATGCTTTTGAACCAATATGGTTTAGAACAACCCCGGTAACTCCAGCAGGAGATGCCGGGGTTGTTGGCATGCCATAAGGGAGGCGATGTGCTCCATAAAATTGAGAGATTCATTATTTGTAAGCGCTATTACGGTAAGTTAGAACGATATCCAAACTACATGATGAAGGGTGGATTACCATGTTCAAATTAACCAAGCGAGTCATGCTCAGTGCCACACTGGCACTCGGCTTGATGGCGGGAAGCGCCTTCCCTTTTCTAACCACAGCGTCTGTTTTCGCAGATCCTGATACTGCCGTAACCAATAAGCAGAATTTCAGTACAGATGTCATCTATCAGGTGTTCACAGACCGCTTCTCTGACGGCAACCCCGCCAACAATCCAACAGGAGGAGCTTATGACGCAAGTTGTAGCAATCTTAAATTGTACTGTGGTGGTGACTGGCAGGGTCTAATTGACAAAATTAATGATAACTACTTTACCGATCTAGGCATAACCGCGCTCTGGATCTCTCAACCTGTTGAAAATATCTACTCCCTCATCAACTATTCGGGTGTCAACAACACAGCCTACCATGGCTATTGGGCGCGCGACTTCAAGAAAACGAACCCAGCCTTTGGCACGATGACTGATTTCAAAAACCTGGTCGACACGGCTCATGCCAAAGACATTAAGATCATCATCGACTTCGCTCCTAACCATACCTCTCCCGCCATGGAAACCGATACTTCATTTGCTGAGAATGGCAGGTTGTATGATAATGGCAACCTTGTAGGCGGGTACACCAATGATACCAACCAGTATTTCCATCACAATGGCGGCTCTGACTTCTCCACACTGGAGAACGGCATTTATAAAAACCTCTACGACCTGGCTGACCTGAACCACAATAACGGTACAATTGATACGTATTTCAAGGATGCAATCAAGCAGTGGCTGGATATGGGCATTGACGGAATTCGTGTAGATGCCGTGAAGCATATGCCAATGGGCTGGCAAAAGAATTGGATGTCTTCGATCTATACACATCAGCCTGTGTTTACCTTTGGCGAGTGGTTCCTGGGATCATCTGCTTCAGATGCAGATAATAATGATTTTGCGAATAAATCCGGTATGAGTCTGCTGGACTTCCGCTTCAATCAAGAGGTTCGGAATGTCTTCCGTGACAATACGGCCACGATGTACGCACTAGATTCCATGATTAGCAGCACTGGAGCGGATTACGATCACATCCATGATCAGGTTACTTTTATCGATAATCACGACATGGATCGTTTCAAAACCAATGCAGTAAACAATCGCCGTCTGGAGCAAGCTTTGGCATTTACATTAACCTCGCGCGGTGTACCTGCCATCTACTATGGAACAGAGCAATATATGACCGGGAATGGTGATCCAGATAACCGTGGTAAGATGCCTTCCTTCTCCAAAACATCTACGGCGTTCAATGTCATCAGCAAACTGGCTCCATTACGTAAGTCCAATCCGGCAATTGCCTATGGTTCAACGCAGCAACGCTGGATCAACAACGACGTCTACATCTATGAGCGCAAATTCGGCAAAAGTGTGGCTGTCGTTGCAATCAATCGTAGTACCTCTGCGTCTGCATCCATCTCAGGTCTAACCACCTCGCTTCCTACGGGTACATATACGGACGTGCTTGGTGGCGCACTTAATGGCAGTCAGATTTCCTCTAATGGAGGAAACATCACGTCCTTCAATCTTGCAGCAGGCGCTACAGCCGTTTGGCAGTATACAGCAAATGAGACCACTCCAACCATTGGTAATGTAGGTCCAACCATGGGCAAAGCGGGAAATGAAGTCACGATTGATGGTCGAGGATTCGGTGCTTCCAAAGGCACAGTACACTTTGGAACTACAGCAGTAACAGGTGCAGCCATCACCTCTTGGGAAGATACACAGATCAAAGTCAAGATTCCAGCCGTCGCAGCGGGAACTTACGCAGTGAAAGTAACAGCAGGCGGAGTCAGTAGCAATGCGTATAACGATTTTACGGTTCTTAGCGGAGATCAGGTTTCTGTCCGGTTTGTCATCAATAACGCCACCACTTCACTCGGCGAGAACATCTATCTGACTGGAAACGTGGCTGAGTTAGGAAGTTGGTCCACAGGCTCCACCGCAATTGGCCCAGCGTTCAATCAGGTCATTCATGCATATCCAACCTGGTACTATGACGTTAGTGTTCCAGCCGGTACACCGCTAGAGTTCAAGTTCTTCAAAAAGAACGGCTCCACGGTTACGTGGGAAAGCGGTTCCAACCATACCTTTACTACCCCGACAAGCGGAACAGCTACGGTTACAGTGAACTGGCAATAACACGATAATTGATTGAAAATAAACCCATCACGAAACCCGGAGTACGCTGAGGCAGCGTAGACTCCGGGTTTATACATGGTACGGGTTGATTAGTTTGGGGGTAGAGACTCGTAAACTCATATTGAAGCAGAAGGCACTTCCGTAATGATGTCAGTCAACTTTAGACATAAAATCACGGGAAGTGCCTGCTTGGCGTGTATTATTTATGTTTTACTTCATGTGCTACTTGATCGATATGCGATGGCTACTTAACCGCCACTTAATACTTAACCACCGCTTGAACTGCCACGTGTTTTATCACTTCATATATTTAATCTACGACAAGATCGCGGACGAAATAATGCACAGAGCACAGTTACCCTTTGGAAGCCCCCGATGTGAGACCTTGAACAAGGAAGCGCTGTAGGAAAACGAACAACAGCGTAATCGGAATGGCGATTAGTACCGCTCCTGCGGCGAACATTGTAAAGTTACTGTCCTGATAACGGTTGACCAGATCCCACATTCCTACCGCAAGTGTCCAATTCTCCTTCGTACGCAGTACCAGACGGGCAAAAATAAAGTCCATCCACGCCCCTGTGAAGCTGGTTAAAGCCACATAGGTCAACATCGGTTTGGATAATGGCAAAATGATGCTGGTGAATACCCGCAAGTGGCTTGCACCATCGATACGAGCCGCTTCATCCAGGCTGCGCGGAACGGTGTCGAAGAATCCTTTGACGATGAATCCCCCAAGTACTGCTCCTGAAGAATAGACCAGAATAAGCGCAGTATGGGTATCGAGCAATTTGATTTGCAGCAAAATGATATAAATCGCAATCATGCTCATGAAACTTGGAAACATGCCAAGAATCAGCATGGTGGAAAGTATTGCTTTGCGCCCACGGAAACGGAAACGCGACAAGGCATACATCCCCAATGTCACCATGAGTGTCGAGAAGATCATCGTGAAAAAGGCAATTTTCAGCGTATTCATATACCAGCGGCCATACATAAAGGATGGATTGTTAAACAGTTCACCATAATGGGATAGCGTGAAGGCTTCTGGCCACAGACGCTCACTAAACAATGCCGCACCCGGTCTTAGGGAAGAGAGAAAGATCCAGAGCACCGGATAGATGGAGACGACGGCAATGATCAGTAATAGCAGGTAACTCACAGCCAGGCGCACCGGATTATTGCGTGTCTTCATTGAATCATGTCCTCCTCCTTGAATGACTTGGAGCGGCGGAAATTCCAGATGGAGAATGAAGCGATAATCAGGAAGATAATAATACCTACCGCAGAAGCCATGTTGAACTTATTGTTATCCAGCGTGAGCTTGTAGAGCCAGGTTACGAGCAGATCCGTTGCGCCAGCATACTGATAATCCCCACGTAGCGGATTGCCGTTAGTCAGCAGGAAGATGACATTAAAATTGTTGAAGTTACCAGCGAACTGCATAATGAGCACCGGTGTAGTCGCAAATAAAATGAACGGCATCGTAATGATTCGGAATTTCTGGAATGCAGAAGCACCGTCCACTTCAGCAGCCTCATACAGATCACGTGGAATGGCTGTCAATACGCCTAGAATCAGCACCATGCTAACCGGGATACCGATCCACATATTGACGACAATGACTGTAACCTTTGCCCAGAACGGATCGGTCAGCCAAGGTAATCCCTCTAGCCCAAAAGCTCTCATATACGTATTAATCGGCCCAAACTGACCGTTAAACAGATTGCGCATCAATAACAGGGAAATAATCTGCGGGATGGCGTAAGGCAGGATGAAAATCGTACGCCACAGCTTCTTAAAGCGTATGCCCCGCTGTTCAATTAATAGCGCCACGAGCACACCACCGAAATAGGTAGTGACCGTAGCTAGAATGGCCCAGATCACCGTCCAGGTGAGGACACCATAGAACGTCTGACTCCATGACTTAAGCTGGATGAGATCCGTAAATGTCTTGAAACCAACCCAGTCTACCAATTTAGCCGGCGGAATATGATCCGGTGCCGAATAGTTCGTAAACGCGATGGTGACCGTGAACAAGATTGGCATAATCGTGAAAAAGAGTATCCCCAGTGCCGGAATGGACAGGAACAGATATGGGAAGTTTCGATCCATCATGTTGCGGATGGTGGCTCCTGCACTTCGTATTTGCTTGCCTTCTTCTCTAGCAAGCCCGGTCATGTATGCATCCCGGATATTCAAAATGTAGATCAGAATAAACACAAAAAATACCAGCAATACGATAATTCCATCCAGCAATAAAAAGATGGAATGGTCTCCTTTTTGAAGCACGGTGGAACCATTCACTTTGACAAAACGCTGTGTATTTTCTCCCAGTGTCCATATTCCCCATACCGCATGGGACAGGCGAGGAAGCAGGTACGCAAGCCCTACTCCCTCCAGCAACAGTAGTACAATTCCTTTGATCCATTGCCGATTATATAACTGCCCCAGACCTTGCAATATGATGGAACATATGGCCGCTGTCATCCGGTGCTGCTTCTCCCTTCCGGGGCCTACAGGCACCGGGACATGCTGCTGTTGCATTCGCTCTCTCCTCTCCGACCTTGTTATCCCAGATTTTTTCAATTCCTTTTCTAAATGGGAACATATGGGGAAAAGTCATGTAGGCGCTTCCGAAGCAAGTTTTCTTTCAGAAAGCTTTTAGTTTCACTTCTTCAGCTTGTTCTTAAGCATATCTTCGTGTCGTCGTTCGTTCCTACTGCACGGTTGCAAGGCTCTCCTGGATCTGCTTCACGGCATTGTCCAGCGATGCTTTGACATCCTTGCCCGTATCCCAGATATCCGTAATGGCTGATGTGATCGGCCCCAGACGCTGTCCATAGCAGGAAGCGAAGGCATTGGGGTGGAGTTGTTGAATTGCTCCAGGAACGCATTGTTGATCGGATCTTCCTGAACCTTCGGGTTCGCTGCGACATTCTTGTTCGCAGGAAGTGTACCATTCAGTTCAAAGTTCTCCATCTGAGCCTCTTCATTCGAGAGGAACGCAGCCAGCAACTTGGAGGCATTCGGATATTGCGTGAATGCATTTACGTAATAAGCTTTGACCCCTGAGAAAGATGTCATCGGTTTGCCATCGATCGCTGGAAGTGGAGCAACACCGAAGTCGATTCCCGCATTGCGGTAATCCGCAATGGTCCACGGCCCGTTAATATCCATCGCCAGCTTGCCGCTGGAGAACAATCCTTTTTTGATATCGTAGTTCACATCACCCATCTTGAGTGGCAACACTTCAGACTTCAGTGTCTGCAGGAACTGCCCACCCTTCTGAGCGCCTTCATTATTCAAACCAAGATCTCCGCTATCCATCCCGTTATCACCGAAGATATATCCGCCCTGCGATGCCAGAAACGCATAATTGTAATAGAACTGCTGCAGTTCCCACATCAATGCGTATTGATTGGACTTGGTATCATTGAAGGTTTGGGCGAAGCTGATAATCTCATCGAAGTTTTGTGGAGCTTCCGGGTATAATGCTTTGTTATAAAAGAGGGCATATGTCTCAACGCTGTACGGATATCCGTACAAGATATCCTTGAACGTCACCGCCTTGAGGGCATTCTCACTTGTATTCGCTACGGTTTCTGCTTCAAAAATGTCATTTGGCAAGATCAGTCCCGCTTCTGAAGCGCTACCAATTTTGTCATGTGGAAACACGACCACGTCTGCTGCCAGCCCTGCCGGTCCATCTGTCGTTAATTTCGTCACCTGATCCGTTGGAGGCAATTCCTCCATTTTGACGGTTACACCGTACTTCTCTTCGAACTTTTGCACTCTCTGCTCAATGAAGCTGCTTTGATTTTTGTCCTCCCAGATGACCAAGGTTGCTCCTTCCTCTGGTTGAAGATTCTCGGCTGTCAGTTGTACAGCTTCTTCCGGATTCTCGCCTGCTATTGTTGGAGATGTAGTTCCCCCTCCTGCCGAGCATGCGGCCAGTGTGAAAGCCATTACGACAGACATTGTTGCCCCTTGCCATTTTCTCATGTAAAATGTCCCCTTCCCTCTGTTTGGTTCAACGAAATTGCGCTCTTCACCCTTTGATCAACGTAAGATGTCAGGTACTGTGATCCTTGTTCTTTTTTGTACAAACGTTTGCTCAAATAAAAGACAGAATCACATTTTGGTTCGATAAGTAGGGATAAATGTGCTCGGAAGTATGTAAAACCAGAGATGTAAGCGCTACAATAACACTCACATCATACAATACGATACTTTCTTTGTACAAACGTTTGCACAAGCCATATCGCTTCAATTTTAACCATTTTCTCTCATTTTGCGGAAGTAATTCTCTATTCCCTTCTTCTAACTCATTCTTCCTTTATTTTACTTCCTTCGTATTCTGTATCAGGTAGGTAATAATTGATTTCTCGTATCCTTTGCATTACCATAGGGGAAAGTTGAAATGATTGTTCAGAGGGGATTTATTACATGATTACGATCAAGGATATAGCCAAATTGGCGGGTGTCTCCCCTTCTACAGTGTCACGGGTGATTTCCAACCATCCCAGAATTAGCGCCGAGACGTCTCTCAAAGTAAAGCAAATTATGAAAGAACTCAACTATCATCCCAACATTATGGCGAAAAGCCTTGTGTCCAAAACGACGCAAACCCTTGGGATTATGCTTCCGCGCCCTGCAGAGGAGTTGTTCCAGAACTACTTTTTTGGGGAATTGCTACGAGGTATTATTTCACTCGCCACACGCAACAATTATGAATTGCTGCTAACAACTGAAACATCATCCGATGACGAACTTCATGCCATATCCCGGCTTGTGCACGGCCGAAGAGTAGATGGCATTCTGCTGCTAGGTTCGAAGCGAGATGATCCGATCATTTCATTTCTTGAAGAGGAAGAGTTTCCTTTTGTCCTGATCGGTCGTAGTGAAGCTCACCCAAACGCACCCATGGTGGATAATGACAATGTGCAAACTGCTTATGATGCAACGCAGCATCTCATTGCACAAGGGCATACGCGGATTGGATTCGTGAGTGGCCCGCCAGAAATTACGTTATCCCATGATCGTATGCGTGGATACCAGAAAGCTCTTGCCGAAGCAGAGCTACATGCCAATCGGGACTGGATTGTGGAGGGTGAATTCCTACAAGAGAGCGGATTCCGAGCGATGTCTCTATTCATGTCTTTGCCTGATAGACCCACGGCCATTGTTGTTATTGATGATAATGTGGCTTTTGGAGTATTGAGAGCTCTTGCCGAGCTGGGATATCAGGTACCTGAGGATATTAGCGTGGTCAGCTTTAACAATATAGCCTTATCCGAACTGGCTTCACCGCCACTCAGTTCCATCGATATCGGAACCTATCAGCTTGGCTATACGGCAGTTCAGGTGTTACTTAAAATTATAAGCGGGGAGCCGCAAACGCATAATCCCGTCATTATTCCACATCGATTAATTGTGCGAGAATCCTCACTCTACTCCAAAAGCAAGTCATCATTGAGCTGACATTAGCTGACGTATGAAGGTTCTTGTGTGTCAGTGCAAACGTTTGTCCTAAAACCTAGTGGGATTCGATCACAATATACGAGATTGACTCGTTAGTAGAGTCACCATAAAGAAGCCGCATCATGAGATGCGGCTCCTCGATTGATTTTACAGAATTATACGCACGGTTGTGTATGTTCTCTTCTACCACTTAAAGGGCTGTAATTGCATTGATTTTTACATGCTCCGTCCGATCATTCTTTCATTAGCGATTCTACCATTACACACTCAAATTAGTAGGAGCTCCAGCCGGCATCCGCCGTAATGACGGTTCCGTTAACGAAACTGGATTCATCCGAACCAAGGAACAGCGCCACTTTCGCAATCTCTTCGCTCGTACCTACACGTGGGTTGATTGCCATACCCAGTTGTTGACGTCCAGCCCCGAATTGACTTATCCCAGCCATCGTGGAACCAATATTGGTAGCCACAGCGCCCGGGGCGATGGCATTACAACGAATGCCTTGCTCGGCATACATGTACCCCGTATTTTTGGTGAAACCAATTACCGCGTGTTTGGAAGCTGTATAAGCGGCTCCCGCACGTCCGCCATGCAATCCGCCTGCCGAAGCTATGTTCACGATGACTCCTTTTTGCTTCTCTTGGAAGATTGGCAATACTTTACGCGTAGTCCGCATTACGCTGGTTGTATTTACGGCGAACAATCTCTCCCATTTCTCATCCGTGATATCTGCTGCTGGCTCCATGCCATCCATAATACCTGCATTGTTCACCAGAATGTCCACAGTACCGTATGTGCTTACCGTCACATCAATCAGATTTTGCACATCGTCCTCTTTGGCCACATTAGCCAAAACCACGATCGCTTCTCCGCCTGCTTCCTTAATCTCACTAGCAACCGTCTGAGCGGATTGCTCGTTAATGTCTGACACAACAACTTTGGCACCTTCACTAGCATATAGTGTGGCAATCGCTTTCCCCATGCCTGAACCTGCACCTGTCACAACAGCAACTTTATCTTGAAGTTTCATATCTTAGTTCCTCCTTTTTGTATTCGTTTACAATAAGTTAACAAACAAATGTTCATTAACTCTTATCCTTAGTATAATAAGTCATAGCTTTTGGGATCAATCAGTAAAAGCATGTCCTATTGTACGTTAACCAACACTTCAAACGCTTATTGTACGTTTATTAAACCGTACTTTTTGAACAACTGCTAAAATACGAGTTCAAAAAGTTCGCTTTTCAGTACCGAGAAGATGGGTTGAAGATAGAAATGGAGTAGCGGAGCGTAGGCAAAACTACGTGAGAAACGGACATTTCGGCTGAATCCCAGATTCGACGCTGATGATGCCATCAGGCATCCTTCGTAATCAAAAGCGTACTTTTTGAACAACCTATATAAGGGAGGAAATTCGATGTCAGCCCCTACTGAATCCACGGATCGAAGAATTAAGAAATCCAAAGCTGCGCTGAAACATGCACTCATTAAGCTTATGCAAAAGCAACCTTTTAGAGAAATATCCATTACCGATATTGTGAAGTTGGCGGATCTGAATCGGGGAACCTTCTATAAGCACTATCAGTACAAAGAAGACCTGTTTAATGAGATCATCGACGATGTCATTCAAGACCTGGTCACCTCTTACCGTGAACCGTATCAAGGCAAAGAAATATTTGAAGTGAGTCATATGCCATCATCAGCCATCCGCATCTTCGAGCACGTCTATCAGCATGCTGCATTCTATACGCTTGCCGTCACATCCGAGGCATCGTCCAGTTTCCAGCAGATGATCTGTAATGTTCTTCGCGACCTCGCCTTACAGGATCTGAACGAAATATTCCCGACGCATATCAACCGCGAGCTGTTTGCGAGTTATCAGGCGCATGCCATCTTTGGCATGATTATCGAGTGGATTCATCAGGAATTCAGGCACAGCACAGGCTATATGGCCGAGGAATTGTTCAAAATTATTAATTATAAACCTGCTACTGTGGTCTATCATTCGACTCAACGAGAACCTGCGGCACAATATGTACAAAAAAATGGAATGACCCTCGAATGAATAATTCCCATTTGCCTCATATTAACTAAGGTATAACTGAATAGATTCGTAGGATATGGTTAAAAGAACATAGACGGTATATTCAACTATTTACATGTAAACCTAATTTGATGTGAGGAGGAATCATGATGACATCTTTTAAATATCGTCTTGAACAAAAGGAACCTCGGACAGGCTCTGGCGGAATTACCCGCGGCGCTTCGGTTAAAGATTTCCCTGCTTCAATCGGCATTGCTGGCGTATCCATGCGACTCGAGCCGGGAGGCATGCGTGAACTGCATTGGCATGCAAACGCAGCAGAATGGGCTTACGTCATCAGCGGTTCCTGTCGTACAACAGTCATTCATCCGGATGGACATGCCTACACGGATACGTTCGAGCCCGGTGATGTCTGGTATTTCCCGCGCGGATATGGACATTCCATTCAGGGACTTGGCCCAGACGAATGTCATTTTATTTTGATTTTTGATAATGGTGATTTCTCGGAGGATCATACTTTTAGCATCACAGATTTCCTTACACAGACACCGAACAACATTGTCGCTCAGAATCTTGGTATCACCGAAGAGCAGGCAGCCAAGCTGAATCAGGGCGAAGCTTACTTTGCCAAAGGGCCTGTGCCCAACGATAGCTCCTCTTCTGGTACATATCGCCGCAACTCAGAGCTAACAACGATTCATCGGTATCCACTCCTTGCCAAACAGCCTCGACGAGCACCAGGAGGCGGTACGCAACGTACAGTGACCGTCGAAGACTTCCCCATCTCCACCACAATGGCTGGGTCACTCATTGAATTACAGCCGGGTGCGCTACGGGAGATGCATTGGCATCCTAACGCGGACGAATGGCAGTACTACATCAGCGGGCAGGCTGAAATGACGGTATTCCTGGCAGAAGGTCATGCTGTAACAGAGCATTTCGAAGCAGGCGATGTCGGCTATGCACCTATGGGGGCTGGTCATTATATCAAAAATACCGGAGACGACGTCTGTCGTGTGTTAATCGGCTTCAACAGCGGACACTACGAAGCCATTGATCTGAGTGAATGGATTGCCGGTAACCCGGACGACCTGTTATCTACGAATTTGGGTATGTCCAAAGAAGAAGCGGCTCAGCTTCCAAATGATACGCTCTTTCTTGCACCAGACCAGCATAAAGATCAGAATCACTCCTGAATCATGTAACATATGTAGTTGAACTAACTATCGCACCGGCTAGACTAATCTGCCATCACTGCTTTCACGAACCAGAAGAGAGGTTGCGTCTATGTCCTTAACGCCTGATTCGACCAATAACCATCAAGATACAACTCAACGTATTGGACATACTGTAGAACGCTTAGAGCCGGGATTATCCCGGCTTTTATTGTCATTAGCGCTAGTGTTGATTGCCGGATTCATTGATGCCATTGGCTATCTAGGATTAGGCAAGGTTTATTTGTCTTTTATGAGCGGTAATAGCACCAAGCTAGGCATTGCACTCTTTAAAGGGGACTATTCCGTGTGGGCAACGACAGGGGTCGTCGTGCTGTTATTCATTGTGGGGGCATTTATCGGTACGTTGATAACGGATCTATTCAGGCAATATCATTTGACGTTAATTTTAAGTGCGGAATCTATCTTATTCGTTATCGCGATCACCTGGGTCTTATTGCTCCACACCAATAGTATTCTCTTTCCACTCGCAGTGGCGATGGGCATGCAGAATACGATGCACCAGATGGTTGCCCACGCTGATGTGGGGAAAGGCTTCGTGTCAGGAACCTTGTTCGGGATTGGACAAGCCATCGCTAAGGCAGTACGTGGCAAAGCTCCAGCATCCGAATGGGCTGTTCTGGCGCTATCCTGGATTACGTTTGTCATCGGTGCCGCCCTGGGAGCGCTCCTGTTCACTCAAGCCAGCCTGCTCATCTCCTTAATCGTGGCTCTGTCAGCCCTTGTGCTGCTGATTCCATATGCGATCTACATGCAACGACAAAGAACGGTCGATCCGGGATAACTCCTGGTCAACCGTTCATGCCATCATATTCTGTACCGTTCTATGCAGCTAAGAAGCACACGTTATAGAGGTTGTTCAAAAAGTCCGCTTTTGATTACGAAGGATGCGCGAGCGGCATCTCAGCTTCGAATATGGGATTCAGCCGAAATGTCCGTTGCTCACGTAGCTTAATCTACGCTCCGCTACTCCATTTCTATCTTCATCCCATCTTCTTGGTACTGAAAACCGCCCTTTTTGAACACGCACTTATAGAAATTACAGACCCAGCTTCTGCCCTTTCTCTAATCGCTGAATCTGCTGCTCTCCCGTATCCGCGAGTTCACGGAACTGTGAAATCGTCTCCCGCATCCGCGGTAACGCTTCCTGTTTATACACACTGATTGAATCCAGTGCAGACAGGACATCCGTGAACGCTTGCTTCATCGTATCGACCGAAATGCTTGCATCATACGCCTGCTTTTGAATGGCGATGCCCTGATCCTTGAGCATTTTGGATGTGCCTGCGATGAGGTCATTCGTCGTCTGGTTCAGTAGTTCAATTTTCTGCAAAACAATCTTCTGATTATAGAGCGCACTTGCTACGGTTACGGCAATTTTCAGTGCCGATATGGTTACATTCTTCGCCCGATCTACCCCGCGAATTAGTTCCTTATTGTTACGGATGACCACTTCAATCGCCATGATCCCTTGCTGGTTAACCACCAGCATCTGCTGCAGATCCATCACCCGTTGGCGAAGCGGGAACAACACTTCCTCTGTAATAAAGCGAACCTTCTCCGGATCTTCATTACGTACTTTTGCCGCCTCAATCTGTCCATCAATGGATTCGTCCATCAGCACACCTAACTGGATCTCTTTCTGTAATCGCTTCGTTAAATCGCGCAAATTCTGCTGTTCAATCTCTAAGGTGGTATTGTCATTGCGTAAAGTCGCTCGCCCTTTGTCCAGAGAGGTCACGATGTCTGCAATAACCGCATCTGCTTTCTGGTATTTCAAGAAATACGCGCGCAGCGGATTGAATAACTTGCCCAGAAAGCCGGTCTTGGCAAAGTCGACCACGCTCGGGTCGAGATCCTTCAGTTGCATATGCAGCTCAGTTAAGCCTTTGGCTACCTGACCGCCCTCGTCTCCCGTCTTGGACAGATGTCCAACGGAGACTTGAAGCAACGCGTTTTTCTCAGAAGAGGATCTCATCGTGTTCATACCAAAGCCCTCAATGGATTGCAGAATCTCCTTACGCTTCTCCAACGATTCAAGGTCCAGTGTCATGATCATCTCTACGTTGGCACTCGCGACTTGTTGCAGTTCGGCGACCTCCGCAGGCACTGGTTTCACTTCTTCCTCAATCACCTTCTGAATTTCCTTCTGACTAGGTATCTCCATGGAAAATGACATTGACGTTCCCCCTTAAAATATTACATCTGTACGTTGAACAGGTTCCCAATCTTGTACACGACATCGTCGGTATCGGCATTAATACTTGCGGCTTCGTTAATGCTGGAGATGCTCTCTAGTGCTTTGATGTCTGCGTTATAACCAATGGTATAAATCGGCACCTGATACGTCTCTACCAACTCACGGATATCCTGCAACGTATGCCCCTCATTGGTCTCACCATCACTTAGGACAAAAATCAGCGGCTTCACGTTGGGATTAGCAGCCCTGTAATCTTCCAGCATCTTCATTGCCACAACGATCCCGTCAAAGGTCGCTGTTCCTCCACCTGCTTGCAAGCTATCCACCGTGCCTACAAACATCGATTGCTGGTTCGTATCATACTTGGCAATAGGTAAGTTCACGGTAACTCCGCTGGAGTAGGATACCAATCCGATACTGTTGTCCGTACCCAGATACTTCTGACCTTTGTGCAGGGACTCTTTAAGCCGGTTAAGCGGTTCGCCATCCATGCTTCCAGATACATCGGTAACGAACACAGCGGCAATAGGTTTGCTGCCATTTTTCTTCTCTTTCCATACTTTCTGCGCGGACAACAGCGTACCGCCATCTACCGCTGCTACCTCTGATTTATAATCCGGGAGGCCGTTAAAACCGAACTCCTCGGCTGATTTCTGGTATTTATCTTGCGTGACGAATTCCGCAAACTTCTGGATGATCTCCTGCTTGTTCTGCGGCAATTGACCGAGAGCGTATAGCGGGCTGTCATGCCTTACTCCAAATGGTGTGAACACATATCCACTCTTCAGATCGGCGGTATTCACAAATGTCTGGTATTCAAGTACAAATGCATCCAAACGGCCTGACTTGGCAGCTTCCCGCATCTGTATTGTCGTGGACGCGGTAAACGGTACGTTCGCCTGGAATTTCTCAAAGCCTTGGATCGCCTTCTCGCCAAGCGGATTCGAGCTGTCATACGTGTTCAGTGCTGTCACGAGAAAGTTCAGTCCTGTGGAGCTAGCAAATGGATCGGTATACCCCATCGCAAGTTCGTTTTTCGCAATCGCTTCAGTGACTGTCTTCACATTGACAGAACCATACGTATCAACCAGTGCATCATATTTCGCTTTGGAGATGACGATCCCAGGCACGTTACCGACGAGTCGTTCGGATACTTTCTCTGTCTTCACTCCGCTTGCTTCTACCATTTCGCCCCACAGTTCATTAGAGGGTGTGAAGGCATCGGGTACATACTTGCCTGACTTGATATAGTCGGTAGCTGTTCCAGAAGCAATGTTACGAATCTTCACCGACACTTGTTTACCACCAACGCTGATATTCGCTTGGTTGAATTCTTGCGCTACTTCCGTTAACCAGCCGTCTACCCCACTGCCCGACTTCTCTGTAGAAGAGAAGATTTCAACATAATCATTCGTTGTATTCTCTACCGCAATCGGGAATTTGGAAATGTCCGGCAGTGATTCTGCGACATCAACCGGATCCAGATCAATCTGACCCTTGACCGGTTCTGCTGTTGCAGGCGCAATGTCTGCATACAACTTACCTAGTTCCTTACCTGCGTTCTCCGTGCTGACCTGTGAAGATGACTTACCAAAGTTTGACGTTAGCGTAATTCCTGCATAGACTAGGCCGAACACAAGCACCAGCATTACAATAGATATGAAAAAAAACTTCCCCTTCTTCGCCATACGAGCAACCCCTCACTGTCTATATAATTTGGTGTGCTTAATTAATTGATCAATCTCCTGCATACAAGGCATCTGTTCAATATCTCCGGCTTCGTAACTGTCTAGGCGTGAAATTTCTAGTAGTAACTGATCCAGCTTGAGCAGAATTTCCTCATTGGTGTGGAGTGAATCTTTTACGTAGGTTAGATAGTCGTTGTACACTTTCGTTTTTTCCTGAAAAAGCTTCTGCGGCAGGCTCGCGGATTTGGATTTCATCATATTGGCATAATCCGCTTCATCAAATACATTCAATCGATTTAACACGCTGCGAATGTTCAGGTACAACAGCTTCTCTACTTCTAGCGTGACAGAAGCAAATTTCTTGAAGCTCAGTTCTCCGGGATCAAATCGTTGATGCAATACGTTCAGGAGCGTCTCTTTCTTTTTTTTCATCCGACTAAGTTGGGATAAGCCCAGCGTAATATCTTCTTCGAGCACTTTGATGCGTCTATAAAAAGATAAAGCCTCCACATAATCCTCATGTGTTTCGATATGCCTCACAGGCAGAACAACCGGTTGCTTGAACAACAAGGTATAGCTGCCATAGAACAGAGCGAGTGCGCTACCAAACAGCAGCGTCACCGAAAGTGCTGTCGTGAATGCACTCTCCCCAAATTCCAGTCCAATAAAGCCCGGTGAGAATGCGAGAACATTCACCGCCACAATGCCGAGGATCAGTCCGAGAAACTTTATGTATTTGGTCATGTTCAATCATTCGACCTCCTTTCATGTTAGATATTAGGGAGTGCCTGAAAACTCCGAAGGACGCAGATTTTGCCGAATTTTTGTTTCAAGCCAGGAAGTTTTCCGCAGGCGTGCCGGGGCACGTCAAGGGAAAGTGACGCAGTAGGGGGCGAAAAGGCGGTAAAAGATGCACTTCAGCGAGTTTTCAGACACGACCCAGGTCTTGATGTCGTTTTTTTCCTGTTTATCTCATTATCATTGTACATGATGTTAACGCTCTCAGGTGGATATGATTGGATATTCCGATACTATAACTATACGTGGCTTGGGCTTATCCCATTTCATCTTTAAGGGACAACATTGAAACGAATTGGGTAACTTGTGGTCTAACTGTAGCGGTATGTTGCCTGCAAATAGCAGATTGTGGATGATTAGATGTTAATCGGTAATACGCGGAAAATTGGTACGCGTGTCATTTTTTATATAAATGCGTATTCAACTAGCTCTTTGTAACTTGCTCTACACCGTTTGGTAGCGGCTTTGATCCGAGTCATTCCAACGATCTCCGCATGTGAAGGAACCTTGTTTACTAAAGCTGGCGATAATAGCGAATTTGCACCACTACAAAAACGCCTCTACGATTTCTATCTTTGTAGAGACGTTTTAGTTAATAATGAAAATATTCCACACTTCATCTTCAATTCCGTCTACTTGCTTTATGTATCGGTCATGTATGACTCAAGCTCTGTTTGCAACCAACCAATCTCCTGCAACCAATGTTTTATATCACTCATGAACTGATTATAATCAAGCCCCTGGACTTTGTATTTTTTCAGTTTTTCCCTAAAGAAAGCATAGAAAGCATGACTTAATTCATACCGCTGACGATTTTTAGTCAACGTTTTATATTCATCTTCACTTGTTACGATATCGAAATAGAGCACATTCTCTGCTTTAGCGTACCGAACTCTTGAGTTCCGTTCATATGTATCCGGAAGACAACGAAACACAAAGAACAATTCTATTTCACAAACAGCATACTGCTGCTCCATTTTTTCAAACACAGGAAGAAGTTCATCAGATAGTGCTCCCACCCACGTTAATGTTGAAGTATCCGATGATTTCCCGACTCTCACAACGTTCACTTCCTTTCATTACTCTCTTTGCTTTTGTTGACGTGATGTGGATTGACGATGACGACTTGGATATCATTCGCTTTTAGAAAAGCTACCAGAGGGAACCAGTGGTGCCCTGTTGGCTCCTCCCATGGAAATCGGCAGCTCTTGCCACATGAATTTCTTGGAAATGTCTGCCCCAACGACCAGCGTCTTTCCGTAATTGTTGTAATACGTTGTTTCTGTTTCATTACAGGAATGGTTCCTACTCTTTTATCATCCGTACTATGCTTGTATTATAACATTGCCTCTATGAAAATCATCACCGCTTCCATGCTCAAATAATCAGAAATTCCGGTTTGCTTCGTGTGGTGCGAACCTCTGTGACTTTACCGGCACAGCCATTGTCACCCAGCGCCTGGAACGTCACCTTAACACTGTCTTTACCTGACGTGATTTCCTGCGGAATATCATAGGCAACATAGAACGTCTCGCCAATCTTGTTCATATGAATCCGCTGCTCTCCAATAACGGCTCCATCGACGATAATATTGAAGTGCCGATCATACCGAATGCCCTCACGTTCAAAAGGAGAATGATCTCCGCCCCAATAGGCTACGCACAGATAATTAGTAGCAGACGGCTCTATAGCTAGTCGATAACTGAAGTGAGCATCACGAGTACCGTACGCTTCTCGCCACATGTGCAGCTTGTTGCGGCCGTCCGTAGAAGAGCCGTTATACTGCGCCTCACGGCAGTTGCCGTCCAGCTGGTGTCCGATCTCATCCTGCTGACCGTCCGGCTGAACTCTATCAATGGTGATATCGTTCAATACTTT
Source organism: Paenibacillus sp. DCT19 (assembly GCF_003268635.1). Taxonomy (NCBI): domain Bacteria; kingdom Bacillati; phylum Bacillota; class Bacilli; order Caryophanales; family Paenibacillaceae; genus Paenibacillus; species Paenibacillus sp. DCT19. Next base: position 1,117,321 of record NZ_CP029639.1, on the reverse strand, counting down.
CTCCAGCGCATCTCCTTCATCGTTGAGCGGCCAATACACCGTATAGAACTGATGATGCACATCATAGAACGGAATGAGCTTCACAGCCTCTCCCGTGGAAGTTACCTCTCCGCTCAGCTCGAATGTTAACCTACTCTGATCGAGAACTTGAATCCATTTCCGTACATCCTCTTCCTCTGTCCAGATAACAGGTACAGGTGCAGTCTTAGGATTCAACGCAGTCTCGTCTACGATCGTATCCACAGGAAGCCCTTCGCTACCAAGTGCACCGGCAAGTACAATAGGCCCGTACAGGAATGCTACCTTGTGTTCATCATCTCGGGATGTATACCGACTGAGCGCCATTGGAAGGGTAAAGGTAACCACATCGCCCTCGTTCCAGTGACGGGAAAGTGTGATATATCCCGGCTCGCTCTGGGACACGATCTGCTGCGTGTCCCCATTCACCATGACCGTCATCGGCTCTTGGAGCCAGGATGGTACGCGCAGCTTCAGATTCGCCGAGGCGTTGCCTCCGGTAATCGTCAGGGTTCCTTTTTCCGAATAAGGGAAATCGGTGTGCAGCTTCAATGACAATCCTTGTGAAGTCCAGTCTAGCGTAGAGGCAATGTACAGGTTCACATACAAGTTATCGTCTTCCTCGAAATAGATTGCTTCGGCATACTTGCCCGGATTCTCCATGCCTGATCCTGTGCAGCACCACCATGCGGTATCATGAGTTCCGTAGATTTTGTAATGTCCTTGGAGCGTGGAAGCAAAGTACGTTTTGTTCCCTGTATCCGGATCTTGTGTGCCTAAAATGTGATTGTAGATAGCGTTCTCATAATAATCAATGTATGCATGATCTGGGTTCCAAGTGAAGAGTTGTTTCGTTAACTGCATCATGTTGTGGGTACAGCAGCTCTCTCCTGTCTTAATCCCTAGGCTCTCCATGCCCTTGGCCTCGTAATGCTCCGAAATGCTCGTTGCACCAAAGACATAAGAACGGTGATGTATGGTCGTATCCCAGAAAAATTCAGCCGCTGTGCGGTAGCTCTCGTGGGAGTGATCTTGATTATAAATCTCTGCTGCTCCAATCACTTTCGGAATTTGAGTATTGGCGTGCATCCCCTGAAGCTCATCCTTCTGCTGCTCTAGAGGTGCCAAAATGGTCTCATGAGTAAAGCGTTTCGCTGTCTCCAGATAGACCGCTTTGCCCGTCATGCCATACAACTGTGCAAATACCTCATTCATGCCCCATGCTCGCACTGAAGCATCTTCTGTACCTGCTCATCCGTCATGCCCTCTAGTCCTGCCACTGCCCAATCTGCAAAACGAGTGACTACCTGAAGTGCCTCTTCATTCGCTGTCAGCCTATACGCATCGATAAGTCCACGATAGATTTTATGCACACTGTACCAAGGAACCCAATACTCCCCGATGTTAAAACCGCCAATGTGTTCAGCTTGGAATCCGATGATAAATGCTTCCTCAGGCAAGCCGCCAATAAAACCACTACCTGTCGCCTGCTGAATACCAGCCAATTCACTGACTGCATAGTCTAATCTACGCTTCAACTCCTCGTTGCCCGTCGCCTGATAGGTCACAGCAAGCGCTGACATGTAATGTCCTAAGGAATGCCCACTAATGGAACGAGCCTCCCAACCAGCGTAACGTTCCTTGCGTGCATTTAATCCATGCGCCTCATAACATGGGGCAAGGAATCGATCCATTTCCAGTGATAAGAGATACTGTTCTCCCACCTGCTGTGACGTATGGAACACACCATCCGATAGATCAACCTGTGCAGGACTCAAAAATCCTCTGTTCGTTTGTGTAATCAATTGATTTCCTCCTCATGAACTATCCATATAAATTGAAATAAAGAATAGTTACACTTGCCACTTCGATGACAGAATAACCTTCCGATCGCTGTTATCCCCAGATTTTTTTATTTCCTTTTCCAAAGGTAAAATCCGGGGATAGCTTATGCTTCCGATGTAGCTTTCTTGTAGAAAGCTTTCAGGCGAACGCTCCGCTTCTCCATGTTATTTCTGTCCTCTCCGTTCTCGTGTATATGTTTAGTTCAATTTATATAGCGAACTGTGATTATATATTTTCAATCTGAGTAAAAAGGATAAAATCCGTCGTTCTATCTCTCGTATCGATTAGCCAGTTATCTCTGGTAAACCTTGTACTTCCTCATGTTATCAAATAAAATACAAATGAATCAGACTCAGAATCCAAGAAAAGGTGGATAAATCCGTCCTATGCCAAAGCTATTAGAACATTACCTCTGCGGGAAATTTATTTCGGAGGGTAACTGGACACACATGAAGCGTAGCATGCCCTTTCAAGAGATCATTTTGATGTTAGAGGGAGAGATGTATATTGCGCAGGAAGATCAGAAGTTTGTGATGCGCCCTAACGATATGCTGTTTCTTCGATCCGGGCTCACCCACTATGGGTATCAGACCAGTGATGCACCGGTAAGCTTTTACTGGGTTCATTATGATACGCAGCAGCAGGAGTTTCTGACGTATCCCACCTATTCTACAATCCAGGTACCGTCAACGGCGAATCAGTTATTCAAGCAGTTACTGCATGTCTCTTCGTTCTCATCGGAGGAATCCGACGCGGCGTTATTGCTGTTATTGAAAGAGCTAGCGCGTAATACGAATTCCGACTATCGTGCACACAATGCCATTGTGGATCACATCTGCAAATGGATAGATCTTCATATCCATACGGATGTTACGGTAGCGAAGGTAGCTGAGACGTTTAACTTCAACAAGGACTATATCTCCAAAATGGTAAAGCGCGAAAAAGGTGTAGGTCTCAAGACGTATATTCTGACTCAACGCATCAATCGAGCCAAACAGATGCTGCTAAATACCAATGCAAGTGTGAAGGAAATCGCTGGCGCGTGCGGATTCTCAGACTACAAACTATTTCTACGAATGTTTAAGCAATATGAGGGGCTTACCCCTTCGGAATATCGCAACCATCTCTACCTCACGCAATTGAATCGCAAGTAGGGCAAGTATGGAGAATATGGTCTTTGTACGCATGACAAAAAACCACCTCCTATTTCGCTGTCCCCCTGGCTAGAATGCAGTCTAACATTTGGGAGAACCGTTCATAGGTGGTGGCTTCTGGTGTGACATATGATATTGAGAGGTCAGCTTTTGTGAAATGTGTTCAAGATAACTGGACTTGTCTGTTACTTACATTTACCTACTCATTACCCGTTAATTTCGATGAGGATTTTGGCGTGGCTCTTATCAGACATGAGCAGCTCAAGCCCTTCTTCCACGATATTGTCGAGTTTGATTTTCTTCGTAATAACCTGCTTCACATCCAATGCTCCTTCTGCGATCAAAGAAACCACTTCTGGGAAAATGTGACGATACGCCAGCGTAGAAGTCAGGTTCGCTTCCTTCACCAACAGCTCGAAGAAGTTCACTTGAAGTGGCGTTGGAATAGCCGCAATGACGACAACCTCTCCGCCTTTCTTAATCACGGCAATGGCGCTGTCCATCGTTGGCTGCACACCTGCAGCTTCATAAGCAACGTCAATCCCGCCAGACTGCTGTAGAATAGTCTCCGTTGCGTTCACTTGAGCACTATTTACCGTAATAGCGCCCAGCTTCTCTGCCAGGTTCAGACGCTCATCAAATACATCCACCGCATAGATTTCGGATGCTCCAGCCGCTTTTGCTGACAAGATCGTCAACAGTCCAATTGGACCAGCACCGTAAACGGCAACCTTCTGTCCCACTTTCAGTTTGCTATGACGAATAGCATGAAGGGCAACGGCTGTAGGCTCAACAAGCGCTCCTTCTTCAAAGGATACGTTATCTGGCAGAGCATGTACCATGTAGGATTCGACAACAACATATTCTGCAAAACCGCCGTCTCCATTCAAGCCAACAAAGCCGAATTGTGTACATTGATTGTAACGTCCTTGAATACAATACTCGCATTTTCCGCAATGATACAACGGCTCTACAACGACACGGTCTCCAATATTGATTCCGCTTACATTATCCCCAGTTCACTAACCACTCCGGCAAACTCGTGACCAAGTGTGAGCGGCGCATTCTGACCGGATAGCGGATGTTTATCCCCTTCTTGTATACCAACACCATGATGATACGCGTGCAAGTCACTGCCACAGATTCCTGCATACTGTACTTTAATTTTCACTTGTCCCGCTTGCGCTGCCTTTACCTCACGCTCTTCTACGCGGACATCTTTTTTTCCATACCATACTGCTGCTTTCATTGAATGCATCCCCTTTTTATCGTTTATGAGATGAGTAAAACTTCTACTCTTAGTATAGCCCTGTTCAAACATTATTCATATTTATAGATACTAATGTTAATATTAGTTATAGTAATACAAATACGGAGATGAATATATGAACCTTGAACAGCTTGAATACGTTGTTGAAATTGCCAAAACGAAATCATTCTCTGCTGCTTCTGCGAATCTGCACATCACCCAGTCCGCGATTAGCCAATCGATTCATCGACTTGAAAATGAGCTGGATCTGACGCTTTTCGAACGCTCACGCAGCGGCACATTCCCTACGGTAGAAGGTAAACGTTTTATCGCCAAAGCAATGGATATTCTTCAACGTGTGGATGATCTGAAAACGATGAATATCGAAGCTTCCGCCTTGACAGGTGAGCTTCATGTAGCTACTTTTCCCAGTGTCATGCCCTACTTGGTTCAGGCTACAGCCGAGATGAAAATTGAACATCCCCAATTGGATATCTCGATTGAAGAGAAAGGTTCCATGGAGATTATCAAGGATATTCGCAGCAACAAGACTCATCTGGGATTCATCGCAATCTATACGAAACAGCTTCGTGAGTTCGACGGACTACACTTCATCCCCATGTACTCAGGCAAGCTTGTCGTCTGCACCCATCACCACTCTGAGCTGGCCAAGCTGAACCGGGTCACGCCTGAACAACTCAAGCTTCATAAGCTGGCATTGTACCGCGATGGATTTATCGATGATTTCATCCAAGATTTCTCCTATGATCACGGCTCACTCTCCATTTTGTTCCGCACGAATAATTCCGAAGCTATTACAACGGTTCTTGGGAGCAATATGGCAGCTACTATCGGGCATGACTTCTCCTTCTACCAACATCCCTTGTGGAAAGAGGGTGTACTCAAACTTATTGAAATTACAGGCATTGATCAACCCAAGATGCAGATTGGATTCGTGCAGGCAGAGTCGAAGGAAATTGCTCTGGCAGCAGAGCGATTTACGTTAAAGTTCAGACAGGCTATTGAGCTGGGACATTTATAATAAAAACTAAAAAACACCCTACTTTTCAGTCGATGTCTGTGGGCACAGCTCGACTAAAGAGTAGGGTGTTTCAATAACATTACATATATTGCGTTTATTTCATTCTATACTTTGACTTTCTTCACGGCTTCACTCATTTCATGCGTCTGTTGCTGCAGTACATTGGATGCCTCGAGCACCTTTTGGAACATCGCAGATTGTTCACGGGTCAAACGATAGATATCGTCCGAATGATCCGAAACACCGGATGAAATCTCGGAGATGGTGTTCACAGATGCGGCGGCTTCCTCAGATCCTGCGGATATTTCTTCTGCTGCAGCAGAGACTTCCTGGATTCGCTGAGTAACGAGTCGCAATGCGTCGACCACCTGTGTAAAGGCAACCTCCGCATCTGCAGTCAGAGTTACCCCCTGACCTATCTCCTGTGCCGTTACATTCATCTGTGTCCCAATCTGTTCAGACTCTTGCTGAATGCCCGTTAGCAAATCCGATATGGTCTGTACAGATGAACTCGAAGCTTCTGCCAGCTTTCTCACCTCATCTGCTACGACTGAAAAGCCTCTCCCATGCTCTCCAGCATGAGCAGCTTCAATTGAAGCATTGAGTGCGAGTAGCTTCGTCTGGGAGGCAAAATCCCGCAGCGTATGCAGAGCGCCACCAATCTCCTGTGAGTAGTTGCTCAGCACTTGAACGAGCGCTACCACTTCTCCCGCAACGGCGGATATATTCTCCATCTGCTTCTTCATGTCTGTCATGCTCTGCTTACCCAATTGTGCTGTAGCAAGCGTCGTAGTCGAAGCGTCCGACACCGCTGTAGAAGACTCGGATATGTCCGTGATGCCTTTCGCGATCTCTTCCATTGCGTGAGCACTATCACTTGCGCCTTGCTTCTGCGTGTGCGCGCCCTGTCTAATCTGCTGAACTGCATGATCCACTGTTTTATTCATCACCAGCATCTCTTCTGCGTTCCGATTGAATTCCTCAGTCGATTCGGCAAGAAGTTCTGTAGTCACAGACACACCCGCGACCATGTCACTCACGATTTTATTCAGATTCCCAGACATCTGGGTCATTGCTGTAAACGTACTACCAATCTCATCTTGGCTGCGAAGTGGGTATGCTGTCAAAATCCGGTTTGCTTCTGCCAGCTCACCTTGCGCCATTCGTTCTACACTTGCTTTTAGTGGTTGCAACGGTCTCAGACCTCTTACGATAAACCATAGTACAATGGCAATTCCTGCGAGTGTAATGAACAGCAGCACTGCATAGAACGGAATACTTGATGTCATAATATCCGACTCGATCGTTCCGATGACCGATACAGCCGTATCAATGCCGATTACACCTACTAGACCACCGTTGTTATCCATGATTGGAGCATAGGAGGATATGTATTCGCCATATTCTTCGTTGTTAATAATCGATGAACTCGCTGTGTTCCCCTGCCGCAATTCGGCCACAGCATCTGGAGGAATGTCCGTTACTTCATTGATTGCGGATGCTTTGTCTGGGTCCTTGATCCCGTCCACCATCATGAGTGGTGTATCCTTGTCATCTATTTTTGCATAGTACACATACATTGCGCCGATCCTTACACGAAAATCATCTAGTTCATCTCGTATCTTCAGAAATGTACTATTTTCTTGTGGATCTTGCACAAATTCTACATAGGGCTCCTTATCTAACTGACTTACATAACTTTGAGCTATCTGAATGTTATAACTTGAGATTGCCTTCTGAGCAGCCAATTTTGTATTAGCTAGCTGAAGCAACATACTTCCTGCAGACAGTACCAGCATGACAAATGTAACGATGGCAACTATGCGGACAACTAAACGTTTTCTGAACACTCCGATCATTCGCTCCTCTTCCTCCCACATCCGTGTAAGCCTTTTCGACTAGCCCATACCCAATTTCAACATGCTTGAAGCACTATGTAATGTGAAAATAGTATACGAATATGTCGATTTTCGCAAGAAAATATTGGATTGACATAAATATGGCTATTTTCTTCAATAATTACACAGAAAAAAAGGCTTATCAGTGGGAATAAGCCTTTCATTGGGAAGCGAACAGCCCGCTCACAACGTAGTTTTAGAAATACTATGTATTATTGTAGGTAAACTTGAATGCTATTTATGTATAACTTTAGATAAGGCTGTACCATCAAACCTGTTGCCCCAACCTCTATTTTCTTCTATTGCATATTTCAAGAAGGGATCCACATTCGGCAGTGGAAAGCTATGTTCCAGCATGTAATCAGCTATTCTTTGCACCAGTATTAAGCTACTTTCTCCATATCCTTCAATGACAGAATACGCATGACTGATGCCCAATTCATAAATTTCTCGAAGTAAGATACCAATAGATTCCTCCGTTGATTGATATAGTTGAGATAGAGAAACAAATTCGTCACGGCTCAGTCTTTCAAACTCCTGCTCTTCATATGTATCGAACTCCATTAGATTTTCCGGTATCAGTTCAACGATAATTTCATTCCAATCATCTAAATATTGAGTACTTGTAAATTGCCATAAGTAGTTCAGAACGTTTCTCCAATCATTCAGATCACATTCTAAGGTAATCAGCACATTCTCAAAACAACAGATCCCATATGCAACTCTACCTCTAAGGGAAATCTGTTTCATCTGTTCTAATTTCATCGATAGTTGCCTCCTTAAATCAACTAGAATATCACCACAGATTGATGTTGGTATTAAAAACTCCCCTCATAGTAACAGGATCTTTATAATTTCACCTGTGTAGTATAGGGGAGTATACCAGTGTTTTCAATTGCTCTGGTAGTCCAACCACATAATCTGCTCAGAAAGAGTGAATTAAACAACCTTCATTAAACTGAATCTAATTACGGTTTAAGCTTTACTGTGAAGGGTAACTAAGTAACCGTCTGGATCAGCAAATGTAAAGGTTCGCCCAAATGGTCCATCGATTGGTGAAGATGTGATCGTTACGCCTGCAGCAACAAGTTTGTCGTGGATTTCTTGCGCATCAGGGGCTTGAAGCCACAGAGCAACACCAAGTCCAGGCTGACTAGCCGAGCTGAGCTCTACTCCCGGGAGTAAGTCACGAAGAGCAAATGCAATAGGCTTCGTATCAAAGACCACAGCATGAGGTGGACCTGCCTGTGAGCGAACCAATCCTAAATAGTTTTGATAGAATTCTGCAGAGCTTTCCAGATTGCTTACTTGAAGTGAAATGAAGTCGGGTCCGATTACTGACATAATGTTATGTCCTCCTTAGTATATGGGTGGTTGTGTTATATGCATGATTATATAAGCCCCCTATTGCCAACAGTATGTCAGTAGCGTTTTTCGTTTTTTTCTTTTACTGAGATCAAAAGCTACTTCATTTCAGAACCAGCACATCACGCTAGACCATTCTTATATTTTCTCTGAGAAGTCTGCTAATTTCGATTGAATTTGAGAACAATAAAAAAACAGGTAATTACGGCTCTTTCTGACAATAATCGACCTGTTCAAAGTATTAGTTCAGCTTTATTAGTTAGTTACAGTACGATTAAATAATGAATTCCTCATACGGATGTGGATGGGTCATTTTCCTTTTAAAATTTTTAACCTCTTATCAAGTCATTTAATATTACAATTGCCTTTTCTATCCTTTGTATATCTACTTCTTTTAGATTCTCTAGGGTTACATGATATGCTTTAAAAGAATCAGAGGTATTCAAGATTGATAATGTTGCCATTGCAAAATGTCCAACTCCAATCCCCTCTGCAAATGTATAGCGTGCGCCCATATATTGAGTTAAATATTGAAGCTTTTCAATCACTAATATATTTTTTATTTTTAGTTCTACGACTCTAATCATCGTATTACTGATGATATATATTTGTTTTGAATCCAGAAATTCAATTAATTCTCGTATGGATAATTCATTTTCCCTAATATGGCGAACTTTATCATCGAGTTCATTTTCATTATTCATATAAATCACTCCATGAACCATACTTTTTAATCACGTAAATACGTTCGAGTTTATGTAAGTCACGCACCATTCAGCGAAAACTATTTTTAAATTTATAAGTTTTCTATATCGTACGATGGCTTATTCAAAAATCTTTCATACCATCCTCCTAGAGGGAAGTGACAAACACCAACTATCTCTAGTTCATTCACTCTAAATACAAATGCCCCTTTCCGTTCTAGTATTCTTAACAACGGTTCATATACATGAATATACTCAGAGTATTCCGGATGATCATCTATATAGCTTGCTAATTTCAGATAAAAATTACAAAACAATTCTATACCAGAAAACTTATTAATGTATTCTATGGTTTCTTGACTATAAATCGTTGTAATATCTACTAGCTCTTTTTCACCACCTAATAAACGAGCAATATCAGCAAATTTAGGTGAAACAGGTACTAGATTTTCTTTTTGAAAAAATGAAGCCATTCTCCTAAAAAACTCATATGCCAATCTCTCATTCTCTGGTGAGACTACCGTCCCTACTAAACTCCAATCAATATTATTGCTTCGAGATACCGCTTCTCTCAAGTACATTACCTTCACCTCAACCTGGAAGCTATTTTGTTATTAAACAGATCCTTTAGGACAAATTCGAGAATGGGTACAGAGTATTTGAATCGGGCGGAGCACCTTTCTATGGTTCATTCGAAACCCTTGATCTTGTCAAAGAAACAATGGGGTCTGTGGATAGGCAGACACATAGCCTCTTTTTAATTTCCCAAATTGTTCCTAAACTTTTGTCCTTTAATCGCAATAAAAAAAACAAAATGCCTCCTAAAATTTCATTGGAAAAACCCTAGGTTTAGCCAATGTCTACTTTATGGGGTGCATTTTATATAAGTAGTGTTCCTTCATTTTTTTTATTTACTGGTAAGCCCTAGCTCTATATTTTATAAGATTCTGATTTGATAAAATTATCTACTAAATATTTATCATTATCACTCAGTCTCTCAAAAAGTTCGTTAAACTTAATTTTTGCATCCTCATTTTCTAGAAGAGATAGCGTAGCTATAGCAACATGTCCGAATTGCCATGGTCCAATAAATTTATTATCTGTTAAAAGTTCTCCAAGTTCAGATAGTCTATCTACAATGCTAATATTACAGTAATTTCTTTCAATTAACTTGAACATTGCCATAGCAACAACCCTTAAATTTCTTGCTTCTAAACATACTATTAAATCTTCGTTTTTTATCTTATCAGTTTTAATCTCTTCTGCTAATTCAGCTATTGAAGCCATAGTAAATCTCCCCTTTGTTATTTTTCTTTCAATCATAGGGGCATATCTTAGTTGTTCTCTTTCTCGAATCAAGTGAAATTAAGGAAACACACCAAAATGAAGAAGACAAAATAATAAAACAGGTAATCACGGTGTAATCTGACCATAATCGACCTGTTAGATTAAAAAAGCCTTAGTACTAACATTAAAATATTTAATAATCTTAAATTTAATTTCAATTCTCCATTTCTGGATTTTTGTAGCACCAGTCATTGCGAGACATATCACTAATATTCTCTATATTATCTGAAGTATAAAACCATTCTTCTTAAATCCATATTTTGGAATTTTGATATATTTTCAACATAGCACGGGATAATTGTAATAATAGATCTTCATTATCATAAAAGTCATCAGACACTATTGCTTTAAAATATTCGTTACCTACTTCGTCCCATTCAAAACTAACAACTTGGTATTCATAAGGTTCATCATAAACGCTAAAGCAAAGAGTTCTTGAATAATTTTCTCTGAATGGCATGTCACTTATATATACTCGAGCATACTTCAATATCAAATAGGTTTTCGTTGTTATACGAACATCTCATCGCAATTTCATTAGCATAAGAGTACGTTAAACCTTGTATAATGAACTTTCATTATAATGAGGCACCCCAAGAATAGGTAGCGACTACCGAAGTATTTTTATAGTCCACATTAACCTAATTAAAACCAAAATATAACAGCACCTGGAACCTACCCTCCTTCCCGCTCCGTTAGAAATTCAACGCTAATGCGATCTACTTTCATCTCAACGTATGTACCTATTAAATAAGCATAGTCTCTGAACAACTCTTCATCGGTTAAGACGATCCCTGCATCCAAAGAATCTGCTTGTATCACACCTCGAATGTTATAGGCAAATCCTGAATCAATCCGTTCTAACTCTTTCTTAGGCTCGTGCAGCTCCTGAACAATGACATCATCTAATATTGTAATCCCAATGGATACGGGGTAAGCACTTCCCACTTCAATAGGATATGGACAGATATTAGCAAACCCTGTAAATTCAACTCCGTTCATTTCAAGAGTTACCTCTTCTTCTATGTGGGGATCTAACCTTATAACGACAGCCCAATTCTTCATTGCGTAATCCTCCCTTCTTTTTTCTCATCTGAACCTATATATGCAAGTATACCTCCAAGTACCAAAAAACACCCCAGCATAAGCACTGAGATGTCTTCTTCTTCTTAATTAAACAATATTTCATTCTGCTAATTCTCAAACCCTTTTCTCTATCCGATCTACATGCGACCTACAGATGCAGTCCGTTATTTCGCCTGTTTCCCATCTGCCTTACGGAATCGAACCAAAGACCAGATGATAAGAAACGCCAGCACGGAGAGACAGACACTAATACTGAAACGATTGCCTGCATCGAAAATGAACATCACTGCAATTACGGTCAGACAAAGGGTTGTCGCACCTGTGATGTATGGGAATCCCCATACCTTGAAGGAAGGTTGCACGGGATACTGCTTACGCAACTTCAACTGTGATGAAGAAATGCAGATCCACACCAGAATCACCACAAATCCAGGAACTGCTAGCAGTACACTGAATAGCTGATCTTGTGCAAACAGCCCAAGCAATGATCCAGCTAACAAAATAACGCTGCACACAAGCAAGGTGTTAATCGGGCTGCCGTTCGCATTGGTCTTCGCTAAAGCTTTGGGAGCCTCACCGCCGACCGCCATCGAATACATCATCCGGGATGCACCATAGATCCCTGAGTTCGCAGCTGATAAGACAGCGGTAACCAGAATGAAGTTCATAATATGAGCTGCGCCTGGTAGCCCAGTTGAAGCGAGCACCTGTACAAATGGACTACTCTCTGGTCCAAGCTCATTCCAAGGAATTAACCCACAGATGATGAGAATAGGCAAGGTGAAGAACAGAATAATTCTTAACATGAAATTGCCCACCACCTTGGGCAGTACACGATCTGCATTTTCCGTTTCCGTCAACGTTAATCCAATCAGCTCAGAGCCTCCATAGGAGAACATAACAACAAGCAGAGCGGAGAAGATCGAGCCCCAACCATTAGGGAAGAATCCACCCGATTGTGTATAGTTTTGCAAATAAGGTGTGTTATCACTCGGAATAATCCCGAAGATTAGCGCAGTACCTAGGAAAATAAAAGCGATAATCATCGCAATTTTGATCCCTGCTAACCAGAATTCAAATTCTCCGAACACGCCTACACTCAGAAAATTGACGGATATAATAAACGCAGCGCATGCCAGACTCATGAGCCACAATGGCACGTCTGGGAACCAATATTGCAGGAAACTACCCGCTGCGATCACTTCAATTACACATACAGATAACCATAGGAAGCAATACATCCATCCCATGACAAATGACACTCTGCTGCCAAACGCTTCTTGTACAAAGTCTTTCATATTCCGATTTTTATAGACAGTGGCCATCTCTGCCATAGCTGCCATGACAACGAGCAGTAACAATCCGGCGAAAATGTAGGTCACGATGACCCCAGGCCCTGCTAGTCCAATCGTTTCGGTGCTACCTTTGAAAATTCCGGTTCCAATGACACCACCCATCGCCATCAGGCTAATGTGTCTTGGTTTGAGTTTCTTCTGTAATGTTCCTTCTGTCTGAGCCAATTCCAGTCCTCCTGATGTAAAACACGTCTGTGATTATTTGGTTCAAGTCTATCTAAATACATAATTTTCAGTATACCCTATAGTTCGTACCTCAGAACAGAACATCTGCATGGGAATTTCATTCAATTCTTTATACCGTGTAATCCTTTATACATCAATAACGTGATTAAGCTATATCCAACACCGTACACGATCCCTATGCCTGCGTTACCCCAGAGCGTATCCCAATCACTCGCGATGAACAACAAAGGCAGTACAAATGAAACACCCATCCCCATCATAATTTTAAACCGCCTTCTATAAAAGCAAACGACACCAAGCATTAGTGCAATGATCGGACTCATTATAAAAACTGCAAATAACGGATTCATATCACCAAATACCCAATAGATCACGTTGGCTCTCCTCTCTGGGGAACATTAGTTACGTGTGTATACTGTCATCTTAATCTAGTTTGCAATCCAACTATGTGTCTTTTGATACATTCTCACCATGACTAGCACTTGCCGCACTTTCGCTTCCTTTCACTGTAGCGACGGTGCCTTATACACGCCAAAGAACAGCATCCTCTGCAACTACAGAATGCTGTTCTTCAAGTGTTTTTATAGTTATACTACAGTTCCTTCGTCATAAATGTACTATTCGGATCCAGAATATAATCTGCAAAAGGCTCACAATACGTGAAGCCGAAATCCTCATACAGCTTGCGAGCTGGGATGAATGAATCCATAGAGCCAGTCTCTAGACTGATCCGTTTATATCCACGACTTATGGCAACTTCAATAATATGAGCAAGAATATTTCGAGCTACACCTTTGCGTAAATGATTCTTAGCTGTCCGCATCGATTTGAGTTCTGCATGCTCTTTGTCCAGTTCCTTGATTGCCCCACAGCCGAGAAGCTCTTGATCTTCCCATGCGCACCAAAATGTAATCTCCGGCTTCTTCAAGCCGTCTAGATTAAGGGCATGAATGCTTTCTGGTGGAGAATCCTCTGCCATTCCTTGCAAATGTTCTGCAATTAATCCAATCACTTGTGCCCCGCTCAAATCATCTACACGAATCTCCACTGCAACCACTCCTACGCTAATGTTAAGTATGATGTATACTCGTTAATCTTCTGTATTTCATATTACTCCTATGGCAGGTTTCCTGACAAGACTATTATGAAGGTTCTCTAGATCGAGTGTTGTATCACCCTGTAATTTTCCATTATGATGAGCCTATCTGATCTCTAAAGGGGCGAGGCATATTGTGTACAATACATATGGCTAACGGTTGTTCTGAGGTGAAGCGAACTTAAATTTGGATCTGAAGGAGATTAACATGACACTATCAACAGAAAATCTATTTTACAGCCAGCGTTTAAAAATGACCCCTCCTCGCACAGAAGACGTGCAGACGATGTTATTGTGGAACGAAGATCCTGAATATCTGCGTAACGTGGATACGGATATTGCGATTCCCTATTCGGAGAAACAGCTAGAAGACGAGGGCGAAACGAAGGATAAGGAAGTATATTTCCGGCTACGCACCCAAGAGGATGAACAGTTAATCGGCTTTGTCGTTATTCATAGTATTGAATGGAATAACCGCTGTGGTCAGCTTGCGATTGGCATTGGACTTGCTGAACATCGCAACAAAGGCTATGGTACAGAAGCATTGAAGCTGATTCTCCGGTATGCATTCCATGAATTAAATTTGGATCGCGTAGGTCTTGATGTCATCTCCTACAACGCCCGAGGCATTCGCGCTTATGAAAAGGTAGGCTTTCAACTGGAGGGTCGCATCCGCTCAGCAGTATATCGGGATGGCAAGCGATATGATCGTCTAATGATGGGCATTCTGAGATCCGAGTGGGAAGCCGTCTCAGCAGAGCTTACACCTTAATTACTGATCCATATCAATACACAACACCTACCAAAAAACGTTCAGGGCTCAATGCCTGAACGTTTTTTTACGATTTAATTCTGTTGCTCATACAACCTTTATCTACAGGTTCCGTACCCCTTTATCTATAATCGATAATCTTCAACTCAAGATATGACGATGATGGATTTATACCGATGCAGACGGGCACTCTAGCTCTGCTGATACGTTACCGCCGTCATCTGACACGGCTCACATAGCAGCATATAATACATGCCTTCCCCATACTCCGCCAGTTCCTCACCATTCACCTGTCCAACCGCCTTCATGCGGGTAGAACAGGACGGACAAGTTGCATACTCCGCATCCTGTACCCATCCCGGATGTCCGCCTATTTGCGACAGTGAAGGTTCGTTGGCCCACTCACTGCCGTGATAAGGGTTTCGCGGTTTGGTCGCAATGTGGTAATGAGGAGTTGTATCTGGCGTAAACACATCGCAGTCTTCTTGATCTAACTCATCCACGCCCATCGGCATGACGTTATACGTGCTCCAGACAGGTTCACCTTCAGCGTTCAGCTCCATGTAAACTACCCCATAACAGCTGCAACTCATACAGGTCTGGACTTGAAGTTTCTCTGCCTTCCATGACACCTCACCTAGTGCCGGATGATGAGCATCTAAACTTACCAGTATGGTTAATTCTCGACTGCACCAAGGACAACAATCTGAGCTGTTAACTAACATGGAGATCGGTTCTCCGCCTGAAGCAGTGGCAGCAGACTCTTTTTCATCCACCACAAATAAGGAATAACTCGGTGTTGTGAACAACATTCTTCGCTTACCTTCTGTTGTCAGTTCCCAACCGGCCTCTGTCGCATACTGCTCAGCAGCTACATACAGTTGATCCGCCCACGGAGGGGGAGATTGCTTCCATTGCTGAAATTGCTGTACAACGATATCATCCCCAATATACGCAAGCATCAGCAACAGAAGATTACGATTCTCATCATCTATATTCACCTGCTGTAGCAATTGATCTCGCACTTCCGGGCTCGCACTCTTATACAGAATTGCAGGGTAATAGATCTCATGAGCCAACAGCTCTGGAATCTGTTCGGATAACGAAATCCCATGATAACAGACAAGCGCTACCAGAATATCTTTGCCTGTATCCACATCTTCTGTGCGAATGAGATCCATTGCGTACTCTACCATCACAGCCTGCTGCTCTGCTGACAAAGACAGAAACACTTGCTCTTTGGACTGCCCGTATGGAATATAACGGATTAATTCGTCGCGGACATGATGTGTATGCATGATTTTCAGGATCTCAACAGGATCAGTCATATCTTCATACAAGTTCACATCACGCCGATTCGCCTCGATATATTTGCGATGCTCCTCCCGCGCAATCTCTTGTTTACATGGCATACAGATGCCACCTGTTTTGGCTGCTGTTGCGGGCAAAATGGTGTTACTGCACCCCTCTCGACGACAAGGAATCCGTTCTGTCATTAGACCTCTCTCCCCATTCCTTCACTTAGTGGTGACCCAGTTGCTCCTTCGTGAATTCGTAAAAAGCAAGCGCATCTTCGCTGTTCGCAAAGCCCGCCTGAGCCATTTTATCACTGCCGCCACCTTTGCCTCGATATGCACCAAGATTGCCTTTGAAGAATGGTCCACATGCCCATTCCGGCGGTTGTCCATTCTGCGCTA
The DNA here is from genome assembly GCF_003268635.1 of Paenibacillus sp. DCT19. Classification (NCBI taxonomy): domain Bacteria; kingdom Bacillati; phylum Bacillota; class Bacilli; order Caryophanales; family Paenibacillaceae; genus Paenibacillus; species Paenibacillus sp. DCT19. Next base: position 1,100,507 of record NZ_CP029639.1, on the reverse strand, counting down.
GAACGACTTTGGCTTCCGAGATACTGGCGAAGAGCACCAAGCCTTCATGTTCTGCTGTAAGCTTGGTCGCAAGACTCTGCATATCCTTAAGCGGTTTGTCCTCAAATACCTGAGCGATGACCAGCCCTTCTCGCGCTGCGAGCAGTTCCTGTGCATAATAATCATCATTCGTTGCTTTTACCACATTCAGCTCGCTTTGCAGCAGCTTCTGCTCCTGTTCCATCTTCTCAATGCGCTCTAACAGCTCGTCCCTGCTTGTCTTCAATTTCGTCGTTAAGCCGTTCAGTACTTGCTGTGTTGCGGTGAATTCGTCCAATGCTCTAGATCCACATTTAAAATAAATCCGGGTACCACCTTTCACCTTCTCGGTTTTCAGCAGCTTAATTAATCCAATCTCCCCCGTTGCCGACACATGTGTGCCACCACAAGCGTTATATTCCACACCCTCAATCTCAACGATCCGAATATCTTCAGTTACGCTCGGCTGCTTCACCAAGGGTAGACGTGCTGCCTCTTCTGCAGTTACCCATGATGTATGGATTGGAGCGTTACGATAAATCTGCTGATTCACCTCGTACTCGATGGCTGCAAGCTGCTCTGCACTTACTGACTCTGCCGCCACATCAATCGTGGCATAGTCCGTTCCCAGATGGAAGCTGAGCGTCATCGCATCCGCGAGCTTTAGCGTGATTGCTGACAGTAAATGCTGTCCGGTGTGATGCTGCATATGATCGAATCGACGCTGCCAGTCCAGTTTACATTCTACGTCCACTTGTTCAGGTGAGTGCTCCAGCTTATGCCACACCTCTCCATCTTCAAGATTGACATCAAGAACGGCAATACCGCCAATCTGCCCCAGATCACACGGCTGTCCGCCACCATGCGGATAAAAAGCAGTCTCTGCTAATGTAACGTAGATGCCGTCCTCCTTGTCTGCTCTATTTGTAATCTGTGTATGCCATTCATGTGTATATGCTGAGTTGTAATAAAGTTTATCTGTCATTGTATAGTTCCGTTCCCTTCTCGTTCAAAGTGGGTTATCTGTTCTCCAGATTACACTATTTGGCATAAGCAAGCCAAGTTTCGCCCTCTTTATACAAAAAAAGTAGAGTGAAGTGATCACTCTACTTTCTAAGAACCTTTTTTATCCTATAACTCTTAAATACATCCTGTACTTAATAAATCGCTATCGGTCCATATGGGCCCTCGATAATTTCGATTTTTGTCTCAAAAATATCGGTTAAAATCTCGGGTTCCATTACCTCATCCACTGTTCCAAACGCAGCAATCTGACCATGCTTCATCGCACAGATCCGATCCGAATATTTGGCGGCAAAATTAATATCATGCATAACCGTTAGAATGGTTCGTCCAAATTCATTAGCTGCATATCTCAGATGCTCCATCATTCGAACAGAGCGGGCCACATCCAGATTGTTCAACGGCTCGTCCAAGAGCACGTATTCTGTCTCCTGACACAAAACCATCGCAACATACGCTCTCTGCCGTTGACCACCGGAAAGCTCGTCTAAATATCTATTTTCCAGATCAGTTAAGTCTAGAAAATCAATATATTTAGAGATAATCGCTTCATCTTCATCCGTTAATCTTCCCTTGGAATGAGGAAAACGTCCAAATCCAGCAAGCTGTCTAACCGTGAGTCTTGTGACAAAATGATTTTCTTGCCGTAGCACTGTTACAATTTTGGCTAAGTCTTTGGACTTGGATTTGGAAACATCCATATTGGCAATCTTAATCTGGCCTTCGTCCAAATTCAGAAGCCTACCAATCATCAGAAGCGTTGTAGACTTCCCTGCTCCGTTAGGCCCAATTAATGAAGTAAGACCGGCTTTGGGGATACTAATATTCAAAGGACCAATTTCTACCTCGGCTGCATAGGACTTTTTGACATTATCGATCTGTATCATAACGAACCCTTCCTTAAAATAACAATTAAGAATGTTAGTCCACCAATCAATTCAATAAGAATGGAGACAACACCTTGCGCATGGAAAATATGATTCATAATAAAGTACGCACTCGTTAAGATTACAAATCCTATAGCAAGAGCCATCGGGAACACGTACCTGTGATCATAGGTCTGCGCTGCTTGATAACTCAACGTAGCAACCAAAAATCCATAGAATGTAAGTGGGCCAACCAGAGCGGTTGAAACGGCCATCAAAATCGAAATGAGAACAAGCGTATAAATGACACTCACTTGATGTTTGGAGCCCAGAACCGTTGAGACATCTTTACCCAGTGACAATACATTAAGCCGCTTGGCATTCGTAAGCAAAAGAATGGCTACAACGATAACAATGGGTATGGCTATCGGGAAATAGGCAGCATCTGCATTATTGACGGAAGCAAACATTCTTGCTTGCAAAATATCAAATTCAGACGGCGACAGAAGTCTTCTCATAAAAGATGATACAGACCTTAGTCCCGTTCCAATAATAATACCGACCAAAAGTAACAATTGTAAGTTGCCGTACTTGCCAGAGAGCAACCATCCATAGAGGATTAAACACATCAAGACCATAGCAGCAATCTGATATAAGAAGGAATCTACACCACTAAAATTCACAAATGCCGCAGCACCAAGGAAAAAGATCGTGCTTGTATGAATGGTGGAGTAAATGGCTTCAAAACCTAAGAGTGACGGAGTGATAATTCGATTATTCGTAATCGACTGAAAAGCAACCGTTGCTAAGCTTTGACAAATGACAGCCATAAGCATGGCAACAAGGGCTACCACTCTTCTTGTAACAACAGGTATGAATGATGGGGAAGTTACCGGAACCGGATTGTTATACACCAGTAGTCCGAACGATGATAAAAGGCCCACAACAATCAATGTTATCAGCAAAATCCAATAACGCTTTTCTTCCTTCTTGGTACGAAAGGCTCTAGCTGATCTTTTTCGGGGAGGTCGGCTAGAGTCGATGTCGACATTTAGTGGATTACTACTTGTTAATTCGCTCATCTTAGCCTCCTTTTTGACCTCCTTTGTCTTAGCAAAATAGCAATAAATACAACGGCTCCCACCGTTCCAAGGATCATAGAAACAGGGATTTCAAACGGCATAATAATGATGCGTGACAGGATATCACATACAATGATGGTAGCCATCCCTAACACGCACACCCATGGCAGATTACTCCTAAGGTCATCCCCTCTAAACATGGAAACGATATTGGGAACAATTAGCCCTAGGAAAGGTAAGTTTCCAATAACAGCCGCAACAACACCAACAGCTAGAGAAATGAGTCCTGTGCCAATAAGAATAATTCTGTTGTAGTTTACGCCGAGACTGGTAGCAACATCTTCCCCAAGTCCAGCCAGAGTCAACCGGTCAGCAAATATAAAGATAAGTATAGTGACCAAAATAATAATCCATAGATACTCATACCGACCAATCTGAACAGGCGAAAAAGAGCCTACAAACCAGCTCTCGATATTTTGCGTCACTTGAAAGACAAGTCCGATAAACGTTGAAAATGCCGAAATGACTGCTCCAAGCATCATCCCGATAATAGGCACAACTAAAGACGAACGGAGTTTAACTTTTCTCAGAAAAACAAAAAAAATCATCGTTCCCACAAAAGAAAAAATGATTGCACCTGTCATTCTAAGTACTAACGTTGGAGCAGGAAAGACTAGATAAACAAATAAAAGTCCGAGACCTGACCATTCCATCGTTCCTGTGGTGGTAGGTTCTACTAAACGATTCTGTGTAATAAGCTGCATCACCAATCCTGCCATGGCCATTGCCGCTCCCGTAAGCATCAAAGCAATGGTTCTAGGGACACGAGTGATGAAGAACATCTCCATGCCATCCGCTTGTCCTCTGATGTCATATACGCCAGTAAACAGCGATAGGATCGCTAGAAGAGCCGTCACTGTAATGGCGATGATAAAAGGAATCGTCCAGAGCTTCTTACGGTTATGACGCTGGGGTTGAGAATTCTCAACCCCAGCTAGTTTTGGTATAAAATTTTTCAGCACTGCGTCATACTCCTTTGACTACTTCGCTAAAGTTTCTGATAGGTTATTGAAAATTTTAATGAAAGTCTCGATGGATTCATTGGTATATGTGTCGTTCGGAGCGTACATAATCTGTCCTTTAGTGATCGCCGTTGTGTTTTTGAGAGCAGGTGCATTATCAATAACATCCTGGGCGGGAACAGAAGCTTCATCGGAAGAGATAGCTGCATCACGATCCAATACGAAAATCCAATCCGGGTTGCTTTGAGCAATAGCCTCAACGGAAATATCATCACCTTGATGATCCGCAGAAGACTTGTCCACTTCTAGTGCTGGTACCCAGTTGAAAATTTCATATAATGGTCCCCATACACGACCGGAGTGAGGAGCTGAGAAACCGATATCGCCAGCAGAAACAATTACACTCATCACTGTATCTTTGCCGTTATAAGCCGCTTTTGCTGCTTCAATCGATTTATCGAATTCAGCATTCAGTTGACTAGCTTCTTCTTCTTTATCGAAAATTTTACCTAAGCTCGTTGTTGTATCTTTAAATCCGTTAACCAAGTTTTCCCCAGGTGTTCCGGCTTCTTCAGAAACATCAAATGTAAGATCAACTACTGCCGCATTAGGCACTAATTTTTTGATATCTTCATAGAATCCCGAAAATCTCTGACCAACAATAACAAGGTCAGGCTGGATCGATGCCAACAACTCCAGATTTGGTTCGCGATGATTACCGATATTCTGTACAGCTTCATCAGCTACATATGGTGAATTCGCAGGCATAACATCCTTCGGAACAGCCGCTAATTTAACGTCCCAGTTCGCCAATGTCTCAAACGTTCTGTTATCTAGAGCAACTACATTCGTAGGGTTTACAGGAACCGTTACCGTTCCATGTGCATCTGTAATTTCAACTGTCGAAGGAGTAGCTGCACTCGTAGAAGTACTCGTGTCTGTTGCACTTGTGCTTGTTGCATTTGAATTCGCAGCTTCATTACTGGAACATGCCGCGAGCACCAACGCCAAAGCCGTCACCATCATAAACATGAATTTTCTAGAAATAGATTTTCTCATTTGTATCCCCCTAGGTTAGATATGTATGACCCATAAGCAGAGTCTTTTCGATGAAATCATTATCATGTTAAAATCAACAAATGATAGTGATTATCAATATCAATAGAACCCATTATACCAACTTAGCGAGCATTTTCAACAGCACAACACCTGTATTTTATGGCGAAATTATGAATACAAATTTATAATCTTCTTTTTAATTTTTATGATGTGTACCCGTTAGTTTCTTAAAAGAACGGTACTTCAATACCACAAGGGAGTATCACGATTGTGATACTCCCTTGTGGTTAAACGCTTCAGAAACTCATATTATTTATTTTTTTATTCATCTTACTTTTTGAACATTTTTATTTCATTGAATTCGACAATTCGGTGAAAATAACACCTAATGCATACGCACCAGCATCAGGATATCCTAGACTACGATCACCAACCGTACCTGCACGACCCATGCGAGCCACGATGTCTTCCGTTTTCTTCGCACCTTCCACCGCTGCTGCTGCACCTTTGGCAAATGCCGTTTTGAAGTCGTCTCCTGACTCAGCACTTTGTGTCCAAGAATCAGCACAAGGTACAAGTGCATCAATCAAGGTTTTGTCACCGACAACTGCACCACGTCCGAAGGAACGCTCACCAGTGGACTGAATGCCTTGAACCGCAGCTTGCATCATCTCAGCAAATTCAGCAATACTCAATTGCTGCTTCTCGCCTACAGCTTTGCCAGCTGCACGGAATGCTGAACCCCAGATCGGGCCGGATGCCCCGCCGCAATATTCCATAATAACCAGTGAACATGCATCTAGGAATGAACCGATATCTTTTTTCTCTTCGTTAATGATGTGGTTCCATTCACGTTTCAATTGACGGAAGCCTTTGGCCACGCTCATCCCGAAATCGCCATCGCCCGCATGAGAATCCAGCTCACAGAACGGTACTTCATTCTTGATGATGATCTCACCCATTTTATCGATCAGGTAGACGACATTATCGAGCGAGAACTGATTATCGTTAATGACCGCAGACGTTGCAGGCGTCTCTACCTCGAAGGATACCGGAGCATCCTCACTAACAACTGCTTCAAGTGCTTCAGAATAGGCTACTTGGGCAACCGGCGCACCGGAGACCTTGAATGCAGGCGTATCGCTTTCTTGGAACAACAATGTTTTCAGTTCATCATCCAGCTTCAGGATGGTTACTGAAGCACCTGCCATATCGATACTTGTCATGTAGTTGCCTACAAATGTTGTAGCAACCTTCAGACCTGTTTGTCCTGCGAGTTCACGTTGAACGGAGTTGTTCAGCAGGTACAATTCTTGTAGCGGTGTTGCGCCGAATCCGTTCACAAGCACAGCAATCTCCGCAGAAGCGTCATTGTCCAGCTTCATATCTACCAGCAATGCTTCAACCATACGCCCTGCAAGTTCATCCGCAGACACAATTTTCTCCCGGCGAATTCCTGGCTCACCGTGAATTCCCACGCCGAACTCCATTTCATCTTCCGCGATTTCGAACGTCGGAGTGCCTTTCGCTGGTACAGTACAGGATGTGAAGCCAAACCCGATACTACGTACGTTTTGTGCTGCTTTCTCAGCAACCTGTTTCACTTCATCCAGACTGCGGCCTTCTTCTGCCGCAGCTCCAGCAATCTTGTGAACCAGTACAGTACCAGCAACACCACGGCGTCCTACCGTGTACAAGCTATCCTGTACTGCGATATCATCCTCGACGCGCACATATTGTACGTTGATGCCATCTTCCTCTGCCAGATGAGCCGCATTCTTGAAGTTCATCATATCGCCACTGTAGTTTTTGATAATTAACAGCGTACCTTTGTTGCTAGCGGTAGCTTTGATCGCCTGGTATACCTGAATCTGTGAAGGAGATGCGAATACATCTCCGCACACAGCGGCATCCAGCACACCTTTACCAACATACCCTGCGTGAGCCGGTTCATGTCCGCTTCCCCCGCCACTAATCAGGCTAACTTTATCCGCATTGATCTCTCTGCGTTTGATGACTTTGTATTTCTTCAGGAATTCAAGCTCCGGGTGCGCAAGCGCAATCCCGTTGCACATTTCCATTACAACATTCTCAGCCTGGTTAATAATTTTTTTCATTATTTTGCCTCCTGGCGAGCTTTGTACTCCCGTCCGATTCGGTCAGCTGCTGCGATGGCAGCTGCCACTTCAGGAACTGTGATTGGGAATGGCATTGCATGAATGGATTCTTCCGGAATACAAGCAATCTCTGCTACTTGGATCAGTTCTTCTTGCGTAATCGTTTCTACACCGATGTCCGCCAGGCTTACAGGCAGTCCAACGGCAAGGCAGAAGTCCATCACTTCATGCAGCTCTTCGGTTGGTGCATTCTCAAGCACGAGCTGAGCAATTGTACCGAAGGATACTTTTTCCCCATGGAAGTAGTGGTGCGTACCTTCAAGCACAGTCAGACCGTTGTGGATCGCATGTGCTGCAGCCAGACCACCGCTCTCGAATCCAAGACCAGACAACAGAATGTTCGTCTCTACGATGTTCTCTAGCGCTTGAGTTACCACATTGCTGTCACTAGCTACTTTAGCTTTTGCACCGTCCGTAAGAAGCATCTCATAACATAGCCTCGCTAGAGCAAGTGCTGCATTGGTACCTACAGCAGAAGGTGTATATCCTTCACGTGATCCCATTGGCAGACTTGCGTTCACACGGGAGTAGGATTTAGCTGTTGCTCTTGCTTCAAAATACGTCGAAAGTGCATCTCCCATACCGGATACGAGGAAACGGGTTGGTGCATTGGCAATAACCGTTGTATCTACAAGCACAACACTTGGGCTTTGTTTGAAGTATGCATAATCATCGAATGCGCCCTCTGGTGTGTACAATACAGCAGAGTGACTTGTTGGCGCGTCCGTCGCCGCAATCGTTGGGCAGATGATCAAGGCTTCGCCTTCTGCTACACATTTGGCCGCATCGATCGCTTTACCACCACCAAGACCGATCGTAGAGTCGCATCCTTTTTCCTTTGCGATCTCTTGCAGACGAGCAACTTCCTCACGGGAACATTCGCCTTTAAAACCGCTTTCAACAAAGGTAATATTGAATTTTTCTGCTGTTGCATCCAGCTTTGCTTTTACACGTTGTACATCATCTGGGTGAGCGATCAAGAGCGCGGAGTCTCCGAACGATTTTACAAAATACCCTAGGTTGAGCAGTTCATCTTCACCTTGTACATATTTCGTTGGGCTAATAAATGCTTTTCTCATATCTAAAAAACCTCCTATAGAATAGTTAATGAATAAATCCATTCAACATATTAAATTTTAAATGACTCACAATTAATATAAATATATATCAGTAATGTGAGGTTTACAGTGGATTTTGATAACAAATTATTATAATTTGCAATCGTAATTTTTTGCTTTTTACTACAATCATGGTATCTTATTGTCATGGGCTTTTTATACATTACCCATAGGCATTACATTTTAATATGTACAAATTCCTAACTTTTAGAGGTTGTTCAATAAGTCCGTTTTTGATTCACAGCATGAATATAAGTTCAATGTTTACACCTACCACTCCGATGACAGAATAACCTTCCGATCGCTGTTATCCCCAGATTTTTTTGCATTCCCTTCTTCAAAGGAAAAATCCGGTGATAGTCTATGCTTTCGAGGTAGCTTTCTTTCAGAAAGCTTTTAGGCGAACGCTTCGCTTCTTCACGTTATTTCTGTCCTCTCCGTTCTCGTGTAAAAAGTTTAGTTAACTTATATAACCAATTCAAACAAGAACATAACGTAGGACGACATACCGTCTTGATCCAGCCTGCTATGGAGGTTTCACCATGATTAAGGAATACTTGCATATTAATAAAATCCTTGACCTCACCAAATGGAAGCGGCTACAGGACTCACTTGCCACCGTGACGAAACTAGCCATCTTAACCGTGGATTATAAAGGGATTCCTGTAACCAGTCACAGTAGTTGTCAGGCGTTCTGCCAGAGTGTACGCAAAGATCCCGAGCTTCTTCCCTATTGCCAAAAATGTGACTCGCGCGGCGGTCTGGAAGCTGTTCGACTGAATGAACCCTATGTGTATCTATGTCATTTCAACATTGTAGATATTGCGATTCCCATCACGATAGACGGAAAATATATTGGGGCTGTCATGGCTGGACAAGTTAAGCTGGCTGACCCGGAGAAAGGCACCGATCTGGAACAGATCGTGACCTCCAAGAATGTACCGTTGCACGCCGAGAAGCTGAATGAGTTACAGGAAGAGTACGACCAGTTGCCGGTCATGACGTATGAAGAGGTTGTAAAAATTTCAAATATGCTGTCTCTGCTCTGCAACTATATTGTAGAGGAAGCGTTGAACAAAAATCTGCTCGTGGAAATGTTCGAGAAGGCTTCTGGCAATCAGCAATCACTGAACCTCGCGACCATCCTGCCAGGGTATTCCATCCGTAATATCGAATCCATCAAAAAAGAAATGACCAATGCAATTGCGGATGCTTATCTGAAAACGAGTCCTAATGAAGCCGAATCTGCCAATCCAGTGCTACAGCCTGCCTTTGAATACATTCATAGTCACAAAAGCGAGCAGGTCTCGTTAAAACATATGGCTGATCTCTGTCACCTGAGCCCAAGTTATTTCAGTCGCTTATTCGCCAAGGAAACGGGTGAAAACTTCACAACTTATCTGGCTAAACTCAAGATTAAATGGGCCAAGCAATTACTTGAGGTGACCGACATGCCTGTCTCTCAGATTAGTGACGAACTGGGTTTCAACGAATCAGGTTATTTTATCAAAATCTTCAAGAAGTTCGAGGAAATTACCCCTGCCCTTTATCGTAAATACATTCAGAAGCAATAAGCCCCAGATCCGAATGAATTCCAAACAGGAAAGAGGTGATGCTCCATCACCTCTACATTAGTCCGCACTTCGCCGGAATCCATCACTTCTCTCCCGCTCATCTATGATTTCATCTGTTCCTCAACCCATATTGCTGATTCCGCCAGCATCGTCATTAATTCATTAAAATCAACAGCAATGTTCTCAAGGGGAAGCTCGTACGCATCATGAACCAGCATCAACACTTTGCCAGAGGTCCGATCCAGTATAGCGATACTCCCCTCACCAAACCCGCCAATTGGAAACGGCTCAAGTTCAGCTGGAAGATCGTATTCAAGCTTGTACTCGCGGTACACATCCAAGAACTCGGGATACGCCCAGTCTAACTCTTTTACCGAATACAAGGCAGGATCACCGAAGTTGCATGCACCGAATTCGAGTAAAAGCGCGCGATAAGCTGCGGGAATATGCACGTTATACTTTTGCTCAAAAGCCTCTACATCCTGCTCTGTGTTAGGCTTGCATTCCTTACCCATGGTGGTCTGATAAGCCTTCTTTAAAAGATTACGAATCGGTTCCCATTCTATCAACGTCACATGAACTCCCCTTTTAATAATTGATGAGGCACATTCGTCTAACTTTCGTTATTTGTCCATCTTTTCCTGCAAAAAGCGGCTAAATCAGAACTTTCGCCACTGATTAGCCGCTATGTGTTTAGATCAACGCGTACTGCTTACGTATCGTTTATAACGCAATACCAGTTACCTTCCATTCTAGAATGCCTGTAGAAGCTGTGCTGCTGGACAAGATTTGCAGACGGATTTTGGTCGTGCTCACTGGATCAAAGGTGGTTGTATTATACATATCCGCTCGAGTTCCCCGACCGTTGGCATTCTTCACCTCACGCCATGCATTGCCATCCCAATACTCAATTTTATATGAACGAGGTACATCAATGCCACCGCCATCTTTGAACCAGTACACATCTGTCTGTGACAAAGTATAGGCGAGATCAAAGTCATACTGCACCCAATGTGTACCCATCTCTGGCCAGTTCCCATATACTTTTTGCGTGCGATCATTGGAATGTGCCGGATCTAGCCCGTCATTTAGGGCAACAACCGTTTCCCATGGAGAAACATAGGACGTGGTTACTTTGGCGCGAGGGGCTACATTCATAGGCTGATTAGTTGACGGCACAAGCGGGAAACGTGCCGTGTCCTTTTTCAACTGGCTCCACGTATATCGCAATAACCAGGCATCCCAATTCGTTATCGTAGACGAATTCCCTGCCCACATAATGGTTGGCATCGGAAACCCACCCGGCGGACGATCCGGTACTTCATAGAAATCTGGCATGCCGAAGCCATGTCCAATCTCATGCTCTGTAATTTGGATTTCAGTATCATTTACGGTTCTTAGTATGTAATCATCGGAAACCCGCTGCCCCCAGTCTCCCCGGCGCCACCGCCAAAATTGGACGTTCCCCACAAGTACATGTCAAAGCGTTTGTCCAAGCCACCCGGATATACATAGTTCGGATTCATAAAATGTTCAAATCGTGACAATGCATCTGGCGCATATGGCAGAGCTGCTGGGATCCTAGGATCAGACTTACTTAGTTCATCCACAGTTGTGGTGGTGTACACATTTTCATTCGATTGCTTGTCCAGAACCTGTGCAGGATTCACTACGGCCCAACCGACGACTTTTACCTCGATATCCCCATAGGGCCAACCATCATAACCCTTCAGATGCCTCGTCCAGTTGTTCATTTGCCGTCCCAGCATCTTCTCGATATCCTTACGCTGCTGCAGCGTCACATTCTTGGTAGACTGCCAGCGCACCACATAGTTAATCGTTCCTTGACCTGCAAAAATCTGATCATAGATTAGATTCCTCCGATTCAACGAACCCTCCTTAATCATACGATTGGTGTACACCCACTCAATGGACGATCTTAATTCGGAAGGCATATCTGATAGTACAGCACTGATGGATACATCAGAATTAGCTCCAGCAGCAGACACCTCTCCAGACCATGCCGTGCTTCCTCCCAGCAGTGTTGCAGTTAAGGCAAACGACATTACCGCTAACGTGCATTTTTGGCGTGAAAACATCATCTTCATCCTTTCTCCCTTCATTTTTGTGTTCTACTTTCGCTTCACTCCAGCTTCCTTATGGAATATATTGTCTTTAATATTTTACATTATAAAGAAAATATTGGAATACATCTGTATACCTGTTTTTGTTACTGATTCATGCATTCGTTTAAATTAATCCTGTGATCAGATCGGTCTTTGGACTAATTGCAGATGCTCGTTTATGAAAGTAGTTTTCATAGACAGTCGGAAGATGTGTATAAGCACACAAAACACCCTGTCCAGCATGTGGACAAGGCGGCTCAACATCATTTTATTGATTTCATACTATATCGTTTCGTTCTTTCAATTTTCTCTCACACTTTTTATCTGGTCTGTTTGCTCAGCTCTATATCCAACCATGTCAGCGCTGCTCGCAGCTTATCCTGTGGTATGTGCTCATAACGATCACCCATAGAGAGTTCGAAGGCACAACTGTTCCCGCTTGTTTTGTTCAAATATGACGTAATGCCTATCCCGTAATGCTGCGTCATCTGCACAAGCAGAGGTTCTACCTCCGAAGCTGCAAGTGCAATGTGAACATGGAACATATTCGATACCGGAACTTCAGGTAAAGTACGTATGCCATGACATGCGTTCAATAAGGCAGCCAGTTCTTTAGCCTGCTCGTAATATAGCTGCATTTTGCCAATTCGTTCATTGTAGTAGTATTGCGAACTTAGAATATATGGATATAGGCCAATTAGATCGCCACCGTGACGCCGTTTCCATACCTTAGACTCCTCCATCACATCCGCGTCTCCAGCAAGGATTGCCCCTGCAATCCCACCAATGCCTTTATAAAAGGATACGTATACACTATCAAATAGACTGCATATCTCAGCAGGTGTCTTCTGATAATAAGGTGTAATCTCGAACAGGCGCGCGCCATCCAGATGCAGCTTGATTCCACGTTCACGACAATACGCTGAGATGGACTCCAGTTCTTCGTAACTTGGCAATTGCCCACCAATCTCCCGCTGCGGCAGCTCAAGTAAGAGACAAGCAATCTCCTGCTCCAATCCTTGTACATCTTCTAATCGAATGAGCCGATCCTGATCTGCCAGTAAAATAGTTTCAATCTGATGCAGCTCCTTCAGCCCATCTTCCTCATGAATCTCCAGATGAGCCAGCGGGTGATAAGCAACTCGTTTCAGCCCTTGGCGATCACACCAGATCCGCAATGCAATCTGCTGTGCCATCGTTCCACTTGGGAAAAATACAGCCGCTTCCTTACCTAGCACATCAGCCATCTGCTGTTGAAAATTATCGATGACGGCACCGTTGCCATAGTGGTCACTCGTCAGCTCTCCATCCACATGCATGAACGCTTCTTGAAGAACTCTAATCTTCCGGCTTCCGTGACCGCCAATAATATACTTCGCATTCTGAAATGCATCAGCTAACGTTAGGGATGATTCCATCCATTATTCACTCCTTCTATTGAATAGGTGTCCTTCTCGTCTGTCTTCAACAATGATAACCACGCACGCATAGCTCCCGACAAATGCTCACTATGGGAATAGACAAACCCCACTTCCAGTCTGCAGTAAGGCTCAGGCAATGAGTAGATATGCACTTCGCCTCTGGATTGCGCTTGAACCACAGTGGAGCGTGGCAGAAGCGATACACCTAGCCCAGCAGAGACGCCATGTATGATATTGTCTAACGTCCCATACTCGGTAACTTGTATGGTTTGCACACCTTGATCCCTGAGTAATGCCTCTGCCTGCTCTCGATGTGTACAGCCTACTTCGAAGAACAGCATCGGTTGGCTCAACCATTCTTGGAGTCCATATGATTCCTGTGCTCTAGGCTCTGCGATCAGTACCAATTCTTCTTCAAGCACCTTCATATAGTTCAGATCGGGAATATTCTGTGGACCATAGATGAATGCGCCGTGCACCTCATGCCGAATGACCTTTTGCATCAATTCATGGGTTCCACCCGTCGCCAGTGCGAGTTGCACATCCGGATAGCGTGAACGATACGCTGCCAATAGCGGAGTTAACAACTTCGATGCTGCCGTCTCAATCGATCCCAGACGAAGTGAACCTACAGGTTTATCCCCTATTAACACCGATTGCTCCGCTTCATAGATCAGACTGACAATTTTGTCTGCGTACAAAAGCAGATTCTCACCCGCAGGTGTGAGCGACATCCCCGATTAGACCGTCGAAATAGAGGGGCCTGCAGCTGTTCTTCGAGCTGTCTGATCCGTGTTGTCACATTGGACTGCACATAATTCAGTGCTATTGCAGCTTTGCTGATACTGCCTTCGCGGGCAACCGCCTGAAATATTTTCAAATCTCCTGCATCCATGCCCTAATCACCTGCTTATTATCTATCATCGTTTTTGATATTCACCTTCATTTTTGTTCATTTTACGTGAATCTCTCCCATCTGTACAATGAGGCTCAATACGCAACGTTATACCACACACAAGGAGGAAAAAGAGAGATGAAAGCTATGATGCATGCTGAGCATACCGGACGTCAAGGTCTTCAATTCACATCAACAACAGCACGAGCACCAGGGGATGGCGAGGTACAGATCCAATTGAGATCCGCTGGAATTAACCACCGTGATCTGTTTATTATGGCAGCACGTACCGGTCAGGATGAGCCGCTCATTCTTGGATCAGATGGGGCAGGAATCATTGTCGAGATCGGAACAGGTGTGCACGATATATCTGTAGGCGACGAAGTTGTAATCCATCCAACCCTTCATTGGGAGCACGCTGTTGATGTGCCCACTGTCCCGGATATTGTAGGTGGCCCTACCCATGGAACTCTCGCACAATATATTACGCTACCTGCTAGAAATGCCTTGCCCAAACCTTCTCATCTATCATGGGAGGAAGCAGGTGTGTTATCCCTTTCAGCCTTGACCGCGTACCGCGCCTTATTTACTCGTGGTGCGCTTCAGCCAGGCGAACATATTCTTATTCCGGGGATCGGCGGAGGTGTAGCAACCTATGCCCTGCTCATGGCTATTGCCGCAGGTGCCAAAGTAACGGTTACTTCAAGAAGCGAGGCTAAGAGAAAACAGGCTCTTCACTTGGGTGCTTCCCAAGCACTCGATAGTCATGACGATTGGCATCTCTATAGCGATCTTGAACCGGTTGACATGATTTTGGATAGTATCGGACAAACGTTGTTCCCAAAATATTTTGATATAATTAGACCAGGTGGACGCATCGTCATGTACGGAGCAAGCTCAGGAGATGATCTGACGGTGCCAATCCGTTCGATCTTTTTCCCACAAGTGAGCCTGATCGGAACCTCTATGGGTAGCCGTGAAGAATTTGCGCAGATGCTGCAATGGCTGGAGAAACATGACATTCATCCGGTGATCGATCGGATCTATTCGTTACAGGACACCGCTGAGGCGTTTGAACGTATGGCTAATGGAGAGCAGTTCGGCAATCTCGCCATCCTTGTGGATTGAAGTCTGAGTTGGTGGAGCTTCATTAATGAATGACCATGACAAGAATAAATCTTATGGGGGTGTACATATGACTGAAGTTACTCGTATAGAGCTGATCGAATGGGTTCGTAAGCTGATGAACGCGGAAGGAACAGAGGCAGAGTTAGATGATATGTTAAATGAGCTACAGCAACAGTTGCCTTATACAGAGATCAGCAATCTTATTTACTGGGATGATCGAGCCCTGTCTCCTGAGCAGATCGTAGAAGAAGCACTCGCTGCCCGTCCTATCCAGCTTCCGCCCCCGTCCCAATCATAAGGATAAGGAGGAGACGCCTACAATGACGGATGTATCCAATAACAGTAACCATGAACGAGACAACCATAATGAACTTGGCGAGCATTCAACCCGCCCAATTCACCTTACCCAAGGGGAGATCAACGCGCTGGAGAAAGCGATTATGTATCTCAAGTTTGAATGCAACGAGACGGATTCGCTCCTTTACGCAGGTAGCCCCTTACTGAACAGCGTATTGGAAAAGGCGCGTGATGCAAGTCAATTCGGAGAGTTTGCGAAGGACTTCCACTCACGTCCTAATGCATATGCGGAGACATTCATGCGTGACAAGTTAGAACGCTCCTATGCAGAAGAATTAGCGCCGCGGGAGCGATCCACAGCACAACAAGCTGAAATTCTTCGCTCATGTATGTTTCCATATCCGGTGAAATAAAGAAATCTCTATACTCGTAGGTTGAGTATAGAGATTTCTTCATGTTTAGGTTAAGAAGACGTTTGATTCAATTCGTTCGAACGACTGGTCACGGGTTCTTGTGGTTGATTACAATCCTACGGATTGTGGTAACCGATGTACTGGATCGTCCCTTTCGGAAACTCGTTCCATTCACCCGTTAACGAGAACTGTTGTGAACCTGTATAGATACCACCTTTACGAACAATGGTTCCGCCAGCAGGCATAAATCTCTCATGTGAATTAGGGTCACCTAATACATCTACAACTCGTCCATCCTTTTTGAGAACCAATGCAACGACATTGTACTCATTCGGATTAACAGGATTATATAAAGGTAGCTCGCTATTATAATAGCCAAAATGGGTATCATCCATAAAATCATAATACGCAAAATTAATATAAATCCCAGGCATATTAGCAGGAATATCATATAAATTTTCTGTCACTATTCTCTTCGTGGAGGCTTGGTTCATCCATTGATGCACTTCCAATTGATACCCTGACGCTTTGAGGGACGGATCGCCACCTCCCGTGTAATGCACTTGCACAACAACTTTCTCGGCGCCTGCATCCACATATTGCGAGAAGAATAGCTCTGGCGTTCCTTGAGCTGTCGAATTCACCTGAACCACTACAGCTCGGCCATCATTACCGATAATCCAGAACAATAGCGGAGATACGGTTAAAGGAATTTGAGAAGAAGGAATAATATCTGGCCCTGTAAAGGTCGAATATGCCGTGCCGCTGTAAAGTTGGAAACTCGATTGACCAGGAAACCAAACGGATGCTGCAAAGGTCAGCGGATCTCTTACACCGGACTTGGTGCTAACCTGTATGACACCACTGTTTACCAGAGTAGCGGTACGAACATTAAAGGTGTAGTCCACCTTCCCACCTTTTCCATCATCCGCAGTCACTGTCAAGGGAGCAACCGCGTTCCCTGTTCCTGGTTTCAGCGTCAGCATACTACCATTAATACTAGCATCCACCGCTTCATTCGAACTGTTGCTAATCGTGAATTGTAATGAATCCCCGTCTGGATCACTGAACAACTGCCCCAGATCAAATGTGCGATCATTCGTTACATTCGGCGTTAGAACTTGGTCGTAAATGGTACTTACAACCTCAGGTACCGTGTTAGAGCTAGCGTGTTCCCCTTGTACGACCAGTCCTACGAGTGCTTGTTCACTTCGCCCGCTCTGATCATGCAGCATGAACACTACCTTCGTATTCCCTTCTGCAACAGGGGTGATTTTCACCTGTAAACCGTCAGTAGATACAGTAGCAATATTTTCATTTAGTGTTATAGCATTGACTGACAATGTACTTGAATCAAAGCCCGATAGGTATGGAGCAAGATCCATATCCAGCGTAGTCCAAGGCCATGTTATGGTTTGATCTGGAATCGTAGCAATCGATCCAGCTTCGACCACCGTTACGTCTATATACGTTACCGTCTCTTGCCCTTGAGGATCACTTGCAACGACCTTAATCTTCGTTGTCCCTGTCTGAATAGCATGTAGAGTCAACTCATTGTCCGCTACGCTCGGTTCCAACATCGATACATCATCGGGATTGTCCAAGGATGCAACGTAGTTCAACTCTTCGCCCTCTGGATCTATGAAATAGTTAGACAATTCAATGATCCGATCGCTTTTTCCAAGAACAACGAATTGCTTGGGCGGGCTATCTGTCAGAACTGGAGGCTGATTCGGCATGGACAACACCTCTACCTCAAATGATTCACTCACGATACCGCCGTTGCCATCGTTAACTGTGTATGCAATGGTGTATGTTCCGAGTTGGAGAGCAGATAGAGTCAGTACTCCTGCATCCTCTTCAACGGCAAGACCGGCTGGGTTGGAGGACGATGCGGTATACGTCAAAGGATCACCGTCTGGGTCAGTATAATGCTCATTTAAGTTTGTTCCAGGAATTACATCCCCTAGGTATACATCAACTTTTGCAGGAATTGCACCTACAGGTACACGGTTAACATGTGGCAGAACAACAATTCTCAACTCCACTTCTGTCACACCTGTACTACCATCATCGGCAACCTGCTGATCATCCACTTTAACTTTAAGTACAGTTTCCCCTACCTTTTTGGGTGTTAATTTCAATATCGTGCCGTTCACTTCTGTACCAACGATGTCCGAGTCCGTGTTGGTTACACTATATAGCAGCTCTGATTCATACTTCTCATCATCCATGAAATAGATGCTAAGATCCACGTTCTTGCTGTCTGATCCCGCGTGAATTTCTTGATCTGGAATAGGTGATGCCAAAGGTGATGCGTTTACGTTAACCTCAAATGTGGATCTTAATCTTTTGCCTCGACCATCATTTGAAGCAATCGTAATTGTAGCCATGCCGTGCTCTAATGGAACAATATTTAATTGAGTTCCTGTAAGCACTACCTTGGCAACGGACGATTTGGATGAGCTAACAGTGTAGGATATCACGTCACCATCCGGGTCGGTCACATATTCGTTCAGGTTTAACGATGCCGCCTGTCCATTGGCCGTCAATTTGCGATTTTCGAATGGCTTGATTAGTTCAGGCGAACGATTCGCCACAACCGGTGGCGCTTCACTGCCACCACCACCGCTGCTACTGCCAGTGCCAGCTCCACTTGCTCCTCCAGAAGAAGATGTCGGTGTTGTACTTGTTGTAGTCGTGCCTGTATTTCCACTTATTGCGGATGAGGCTACTCCCGCAGCCAAAGAAACATCAGACACCTTTACATTACCAGCTACATTAATTTGGGAAGCAGGATTGTTAACTTGAAGCTGTTGGACGGTACCTGCAGCATTCAAGCTTATTGCACCCGTTCCCTCTACTTTAAGTTGCTGGATCGCAACGTTACCATTCAGTTGCAAAGGCTTCGTTGAATCCAGAATAACAGTACCGATAGCTCCTTTCAGCTCTACCTGGCTCGGCCCTTCAACAATCGTTAAGAGTGGAAGCGTTGCGGTTGCTGCAATATCAACTGTACTATTAGATTCCACACTCACCTCTTGAGCGCTGGTATTCCCCGTAAGAGCAACATGCACATCGGTTTTGTTGATACCTACAGTGTTCAGAACGGAGTTATCAAATACAACCGTATTGGGATCACCACCATGAACCAACACGGACTGTTCTACTTTAATATTCTGGGCGTAAAAATCATGCTCCATCTCAGGGGCAATTCTCAGCTTGCCTTTCACTGTAAGTCCCTGTACAGAAGTGAAATCTGCCTTAATCGTCAAATCTCCATTCAATACGGCTCCGTTACCATTCAATAACAAATTATTACTGAATTCCGGTTTACCTTCGGCCGCTTCTAAGCCACCCGTTCTGATCTCCAGTTCATTAATTTCAGTAATGGTTCGCTTATGACTTATGAACTTTATTCCAGCTTGGTTCAATATCGCCTTATTACCTTCATACAGAAGACCCGCCACTTGTTCAGAGGCTTGATAGGTGACTCCATTGATCTGAATCTGATTTCCATGAATGGACTGAACCACAGATAGGCGTGTTTCTGGAAACATAGCCGACAGCAACATTCCGACAGCTTCGCTTCGAACAAGTCCTTGTTTAACTTTAAGTTCTCCTTGATACTCGCTTAGAAGATTCGCCTTCTCCGCCGTTTCAATATACGGAGTCGCCCATGAACTTGCCCCTTTCCAATCCGAGGAAAGAGAACCTTTCTGAGCTTCTTGTTTGGCAAAGGAAGATGCTCTTACCAAAACCGTCACAAGTTCCTGCCCTGTAATCGGTGCATGAGGGCGGTAACTCCCTTGAGCATCCCCCTGTAACAGTCCAGCCTGCTTAACCGCTTGAATGTACGGTGCTGACCAGCTATTAGATGGGACATCGGCAAAAGGAGCTGATGCTTGTTTATTTACCGTTAACCCAAGCGATTGAGCCAATATAACCGCCAATTCTTGGCGAGTAATCCGATCGTTCGCCCGAACATCTCCGTTAGGGTCACCTTTAACGATTCCCATTGATACTGCCCTACTCATTGCATCGTTCAACTTCGTGTTGTTGGAATCTTGCGCAACCGATGATACGCCAGACGCAGACATAGCCTGCGCCCCTAACTTATCATATTGTGCAGATACGGGTACAGCATTGGAAAGTAGTAATGCGATTAAGGTGAGCTGTACAGTTCTGCTTATTTTGGACATAGAGGTGCTCCTTCAAAATGTAATCATTCCATATTATGGCGTAGGATTGATGGATGTATAGTTGCCTAGACCGTCATAGTGGTTAGCACCTTGTTCAATCCATTGGGTTGCATCATAGGATGTATCTCCATGCACAATGCCGGTTGTTCTCGTAATCGATTGAGCTGGCTTCATCATGGCAGTATCCAGAGGGTTATCCTGACCATTTTGATAGAGTTGTAAGATAAACTCTTGAGGGTTCAACTGATCCACGTTAAAAGAGATATAGTATTGATCGTCTTCGTCTATCGGGAAACCTGTAGAGTTATCTGCAATAACCAATGTGTTATAAGGTTGAATCGTCGTCCCACTTGCAAATTCAATTGGATCTCCACCATCACTACGTTTAATAGAATAACTGGATAGGTCAATTTCTTTCGAAGTCGGATTGTATAGTTCAATTGCTTGAGTTTCCTCATCTCCCCATACAACCTCTGAAATAAACAGCCCCTTACCCGCATCCGGATCTGCCACATTAACCGTAAATGTAGTCTGCGTGCTTAGAAGAGTAGGGTCGGTAGCTTTCACTGTAATCGTCGCTGAACCAGCTTTATCCTTGAAATTTAACGTCAACGTATCGGCTTGCACACTTGTCTCTACTACTGACGGGTCAGAAGAAACTGCCGTATACGTGAGGGAGTCTCCGTTTATATCACCAAACACACCTGTCAATTGAACCGGTTTACTCACTGTGCCCATATCAACATTCACTGTGTCCAGTGTTTTTAACACATAAGGAGGCAATGGTATATTGATCGGTGGAATAATAATTGGCGGAATGGTGATTGGTGGGATCGGCGGTACTGGTGGTAAGAGAACTGGCATAACCACGTAATTAAAAGATGCCGTTACACTACCTCCTTTGCCATCCGTAGCTTCTACCTTAACCGCTGTAGTCCCCACTGATATAGGTGAAATTCCTAATGTTGAGCCCTGGATACTTGCACTAGCGATGCCCTGATTGATCTCCTTAATCTCATAACTCAATTCATCCTCATCCGGATCGGAAAATACAGTTGTAAGATCAATTTGTTGGACAAGACTTCCCACAATCACCGTTCTATTCATAATAGTGGCTTTGACAACAGGCGCTTGATTTTCCGGAGTCGGAGGTACAACAACAGGCGGCTCTGGTTGTGGTTCCGGTTGTGGTTCTGGCTGCGGTTCCGGTTGTGGTTGCGGCTGTGGTACTGGTGATGGCGATGACGATCCACCAGATGAACCTGCACTCGCAGTGCTTGTACCCTGATTACTGGATGGTGCACTCGCAGAAGGCGTATTGCGAATGATCTGTGAGGCTACTCCGCCTTGTGGAAGCGTCACTTTGTCTGTTTTTACACTCGTAGGCAGTTGAATAAGAGACTTCACATCTTTCAGCACAATTTCTTTCCACGTGCCAGTTCCGAGAACAGTCACCTTGTCCATTGTATCTACCGTTACAGAGTTGATATCGCCATCAATCGTGATTGAGGCTACACCTGGTTTCAAAATAACCCGGGACAATGTATCGGCTTTCAAAACAACGTGATCTGCTGACACGGAGACAGTCCCATGATAGGAGGTTCCTTTCAGATCCAAAGTGACGGAATCTTTAGCCGTACCTGTCTGGGTAACCTGAATTTCTGACACAGAAGATAAATTACGTGTGCGTGCGTCATACGTGATAACAGCGTTCTGTAGTGCTGCTTGGTTTTTCTCATTCAAAATGCTTTGCAATTCCTTGCTAATGACGAAAGGACGTCCATCAACGTAGGCAACATCGCCGTCTAATTTCGTTAACGAGGCTGTCCGCTCTCCCGTCTGGAATACGTCTACCAAAACTTTGGCAATATCTTGCCGTTCCACATAGGCTTTGGATTCGAACTTGCCTTCACTTGAATCCAACAAACCCAGCTTCAATGCTGTATGTACCTGTTCTTTGGCCCAACCACTCACTGTAGCTTCGTCCGAAAGCGTCTGTTCTTGGCCGCCTTTGGCACCTTGTGTTCCTGTGACTCTTACCAAAATCGATGCAAGCTCTTCCCTACGAATCGGATCATTGGCACGGAAGTTCCCGGATTTATCTCCAGTCATCCATCCTGCTTTTTGGATGGCTTCAATATAAGGCGTAGCCCAATCTGAATTTTTGACCCCAGTATTCAATGTTTCTTGAATGGTTAACTGTGATGCTTTGGCTAACAATACAGCCATCTCTCTGCGAGTCAAATGCTGGCGTGGATGAAATGACCCATCCGGGTAGCCTGAAATTAACCCTTGATTAACCGCTTCCTGCACCGCTTGCAGAGAAGTGGAACGAATCTCCGTTTGATCGGTAAAAACCGATGTTGTCTGACCCTGTGCTCCCCCTGCTAGATCTGCTGCATTAGCGAGTTGAGTACTCGACAGCATGCCCACTATAACCGAAGTCAGCAACACTTTTTTCCAATCCTGATTCATGTACGTTTCCTCCCAAAGAAACTCGTTTTCGGCACATAGCTTATCAGGATGTTCTGAACAAATTCTGAACAGAAATGCTAACAGTAGTTCCAATTTAAAGGAGCTTCTCCAACGGGATTCTCTGAAGTTTCATTTAACATTGAAGATGAATGCAGGATTTTCTTTTTTTATTAATAATGGGTCTGACATAGATTCAGTTATAGAAAATATTCTTTTTTTGAAATAACGTGCCTCTAACTAAAAATTCGTTATAATGGAAAGAACTTGGCGAGATTGGTAAGTTTATGAATTCACACAACTTAGTCACTGGAGGATGATTATGGAAACGGAAGGTTTGCGGAATGTTGAGAGTTTAGCCTTGAAGAAACACAAGATTTTCAAACAAAGCGTAATGCGCTATATCGCACGCTCGATGCTGGCGAGTATGTTCATCGGGTTTGGGGTAATCGTTGCATTTAAGACAGGGAACTTCTTCTATATGGAACAATCCCCGTTTACATACCCCATGGCGGCAATAACGTTTGGAGCAGCCATCATCCTGATTGCCTACGGTGGCGGTGACCTGTTTACAGGCAATACGTTCTATTATACGTATGCTGCACTACGCAAGAAGCTGCGCTGGCTTGAAGTGGTGAAGCTATGGATTGCAAGCTACAGCGGGAACCTCATGGGTGCTGCAGTATTTGCCCTATTAATCTATCTCACCGGTTTGTTTGATTCAGCTCAAGTTAATGGCTTCCTGCTTAGTGTGGTTGAACATAAAATGGAAGCTCCTACGATGCAACTGTTTTTCCGAGGAATTCTATGTAACTGGCTGGTATGTCTAGCATTCTTCGTTCCAATGTTCATGAAAGAAAACGGCGCCAAAATGTTCGCCATGATGCTCTTTGTCTTCTGTTTCTTCATCTCGGGCTATGAACATAGCATAGCTAACATGTGTACCTTTGCGATTGCTCTGGTGCTGAATCATCCGGGGACTATTTCGTTTGGAGGCGTACTCCACAATCTGGTTCCAGTCACACTGGGCAATCTGGTCGGCGGTGTATTCTTAATGGGCTTTATGTATTACACCGTGAACAAACCATTCTTAGATGAGGAAACTCACTAACACACTGACCTAAACTGCGAAATAGATTGCTTCCTCAAGTCAGCAGACAAGCATCCAAGGACGTGTACAATTATTAAGCACTGGAATTAAAAAAACAGCAAAAAACCATCTCACTCACGATTTGAGATGGTTTTTAGTTTCTCGCGTTTTTATATTATTCACTTACACGCCCGATCCAACTTCAGAATGTCTTTACCCTCATAGATTACTTACTCTTTCTCGGTCAATGTGCCGGCTTGTTTATGAAATCTCCAGATGCAGCAGCGGGAACGGATTGCCGGATCCATCAAGTTCAGAGCGACCGATCTGTACAAATCCCATTTTTTCATAAAATTGCGCTGCTCCAGCATTCTGTTCATTCACATCCACCTTGAGATGGTGCCCTTTGAGTTTGATGGTATGCTTGATCAGCAGACGCCCTACTCCCTGTCCATGCTGACTTGGATCGACGAATAACATCTCAATAGAATTATTGTCTAAACCGATAAAGCCGACAGGTTGTTGCTCCCTATCTAGCACTTCCCATACCTCAACTTGCCGTTGCTCTAGTATTTCACCTACCATGTCTCGATAGAACTGAATGTGATGCTCTTCCAAAAACGTATGCGTTGCTCGAACAGCGCTCTCCCAGATCCGAACCAACTGCTCATGATCTTGTTCACGATATGAAACGATAAGCATCTTGAATGCACCCCATTACGAAAGAAACTGTTGAACTGACTATTATTGTAACATGCCGAGCCTACAACCAGTACCTGAGTACACGAATCTTAAGGCAACCTTCCACTGGCGTTTATCGGTTTCCAGCGGAAGGTTACGGCTGACTTTGCAGGCAAGCTGTAGTGAAATTCCTTTCCATTTATCACCACTTTGAACGAGGCATCTTCTTCTCCCGTAGTAGCTGCAACCAGTACCATCGTTCCATCCGGATTGCGAAAAGCAACATTCTCCAGCTTGCCTTTCTCCTGATTGGAATCTACTCTTACCGCTCCAGGGCGTACAAACTTACTGATATGCGCCAATGCATAGTACTCCACATTTCGATCTACCTTTCTACTCTCTGGATCAATGGTTATGACCCGCGACAGTTCTCACAACCGCCATTGGTTGGTCCACCTTGTGGATCTAATGCGATGTTCCAGAGCAACACACTTTGTGCCCAGTTTCGCGGTGCACCAATCATAATGTTGGACATTTGCCAGCTCAGATTTTCGCCAAAATCAGGGCTCCACGCTCCTCCACTACATTCCGTGAAATAAATAGACTTGTCCGGAAAACGATCATGTACCTCCGACATGGCAGAAGGATCACCGGCGTAACAATGAAAAGCCGAGCCATCAATATAGGTGGCAGCCTGTTTATCCCTAGAACCTGATCGGTATATTCTACACCTTCATCCCAATTGTGATCATACGCAATGATTCTGGTGTCTAGCCCTGCCTTTCGTAGCGCCGGGCCGAGGTAATCACGTATAAAACCTGCCTGTTCTTCAGCACCCATACTCATACTGGGATAATTCGGAGAAGTGAATCCCGGTTCATTCTGGAGCGTAACCCCATAGATGGGCAGTCCTTTGTCTTGGTAGGCTTGAATATATCTCACAAAATATTGTGCGTAAACTTCATATACCTGCGGATCTTCATAATTCAAATACCAACCGTGTAAGGTTTTCTCGCCATATTTCATCCATGCTGGTGCTGTCCATGGTGTGCCCATGATTTTCATATGTGGCTTCAATCCGATCACCTGTTGCAGCATACCTACAACCTCCTGATCCTGATCAATCGAGAAATGTTCCATTGCGTAATCTGTTCCTGATTCCACATCATCATAGGTATAGCTTGCAGGTGCACCAGACGCATCCACCGAATAATCGGAAGCTCCGATGGTATGTCTGACCATATCCATATTTAGTCCCTCGGAGGTAAACAGATCATGAAGCAACTGTTCCCGCTTTTCTTGTGGGAGTTGGTTCATGAGATGTGCGGACGATCCTGTCATGGCTGCCCCAAACCCATCCATCGTTTGATAGGTCTTCTCGGGATTAATCGTGATTGTGGCTTCTAGTGGGGATGAGCTAGTTCTTTCACTTTGAACTAACGGAATCGACTGCTGCGGGCGAGCAAGTGTTGCTGATCCCCTGTAGTCAACCACGCTTCCACCTCGGATTGCGTCTGATCTACAGGGGGTGGAACGGGTTCTTCTCTGAGGTTACGTAATACAAACCATACCAGCAATAATATAATGCATGTGGCGAATACGATAATAAGATTTATCCCGCCTCCCAGCCTGTTCCGCGGAAGCACTCTTCTCATCTTTTTCACACTCCTTATCCTGTCTACTCGGAATTCTCCAATCGTATTGCAGTCAGGATTGTAAGATCTTATTGTAGAAAAAGCCGCGGCCCTAAGGCCACGACTGATATTTCTGTTACCTGTTATTTACCGGAAGGACTTCCGATATTCACACTGCCTGTCAGACGGACATCATCCGAAGCGCTACCGACATAGATAGATACTTTACCCTTAGGCATAATCCATTCATTCGACTTCTCATCCCAATAAGACAAGGCACTACGATCCAGCTTAATGTTTACACGCTGCTGTTTACCTGCTTTGAGATCTACCTTAGCCCAACCAGCAAGCTGTTTGTCTGGTGTCTCTACTTTTGTTGGCAGATTGCCTACATATACTTGAACCACTTCGGCACCCGAACGTTTGCCTGTATTGCGCAGGTTGAGAGACACTTCTACCTTTGCGTTATCTCCCTTGCCATTGCTCTTCACATGCAGATTGCGGTAATCAAAGCTTGTATATGACAGACCATGACCAAACGCAAATGCGGGTGTCAGTCCCTGCTTTTCATATCCTTTGTACCCTACAAAGATTCCCTCCGAATAGTTTCCTACTCCATTTACACCAGGGAACTGCGCTGCAGTTGATACTGGCGTTTGTTGGTCATCTGCTGGGAACGTTACAGGTAGCTTACCTGAAGGATTCACATCCCCGAACAATACCCTAGCAACAGCATTTCCTTGTTCCTGACCAGCATACCAAGCTTGTACAATGGATGGCACTTCTTTTTGCCAAGAATCCATCTCGACAGCTCGCCCACTCATCTGTACTACAATTGTCTTCGGATTGGCTGCCGCAACCTTGCGGATCAACTGCTCCTGGTTGTTAGGCAGTTCTAGATCGGAACGGTCTACATAACCTTCACTGTCATACGTACGTGTTACAACAACCGCCACGTCTGACTTTTTAGCCAGTTCAACAGCTTTTTGCATCTTGGCATCCACTGCATCATCTGGTGCTTCCCAGCCAAAACGAACCTGCGCTCCCATATCATGATTCGACTGTACCGGGAAATCCGTGCGATATTCAATGCGAATATTATGGGACTCTCCTTCTTGCAAAGTGATGCCTTTCTTCGTTGTGCTTAGAGTAGCACCCTGGTTATCCACAAGAAGCTGATCATCCACATACAATTTTGCAGAGCCTAAGCTCGTTAGAGATAGCTGATATTCACCCGTCTTCGGTGCTGTAATTGCACCTGTCCAACGAGCAGACATTTTGCTGTTAAACTTGGTCGGTGTCACTGGAAGTTTAGAAGACTGTGCATTGAAGCCTTCATAGTTGTAAAACCCAAGATTCATGTTGACCTGATTGTCTGTGCGAACAAGTTCAGGGTCACCTTCCATGTCTTTATTCGTCCAGTATTCTGCATGCAGGCCGAATTCTGCTTGATCTGTCCCGTAGTTCTGCTCACTCTTCTGAGCATTAGCTGGAGACAAGATGGCAGACGGTACCGCAGATGGACCGTTAAATGCATCCCCTGCCGAAACAGGGTCTGTTCCCGCTGCATACTTCACATCAACGCCTTTTCCAGCACGTTTGCGAATGCCTTCCAATGGACTCACGGTATACGTTGGGTTAACCAAACTACTTCCGCCTCCAGCTGCAGATGCTGTATCTGCATCCGGACCGATTACAGCAATGGAGTTAAGCTTGTTATCGGAGAGTGGCAGCATATTATCATTATTTTGCAGTAGAACCATACTCTCTTCTGCAAACTGACGAGCTTTTGCCCCATCTGCCTTCGCATTGATTCTTGTATTCGTTACAGGCTTATCGAACAGCCCTTTATCAAACATTTGAAGCAGAATACGTCTAACCTTTTCATCAATGGTTTGTTCGCTGACCTCACCTTTGTTCACGGCCTCCAGCAGCTTACTTCCCCATTTACCGTACGGCTCACCTGGTGTTTCCAGATCAAGTCCAGCATTAGCGGATTCTACCGTACTGAAGTTGGCACCATAATCACTCATCACGAAGCCTTTGAAGCCAATCTGATCCTTCAGTATGTTCGTCAGCAGCTCTTGGTTCTCACAAGCATATGTACCATTCACCTGGTTAAATGAACACATGGCTGATCCTAGATCTGCTTGTTCTACCACAGCCTTGAACGGTCGTGCATACACCTCTTGTATCGCACGCTCGCTTGCTGTTGCATTGGTGGTAAAGCGCTCCGTCTCCTGATTGTTCAGAAGGTAATGTTTCGCTGTCGCGATCACAGGATTGCTCTGAATTCCGTTCACATACGCTGCTCCCATACCAGAAGCGAGCAACGGATCCTCACCCAGTGATTCAAAGTTACGGGATCCCCACGGTGTACGTGCAATATCCAGTCCAGGGCCAAGCACTACATTATGTGTAGTATCATGAGCTTCTTGTCCGATCAGATCACCGTATTTCTTAGCTAGATCTGTATCCCAAGATGCTGCCAGAGCAATCGGCGCAGGCAATGCCGTGGACTTTTTGTCCTGAACATCCGGGTTTGCCACCCGCACACCTTCTGGCCCATCAGCCATCTGTAGTGCAGGAATACCCAGACGCTCCAGACCATCATTATAGAAACCATAATAGTTATTCACTTTACCTGTCACAAAACCAACCTTCTCTTCCAGCGTCATCGCTTGAAGTAGCAGTTCGGTACGTTCTTCCGCAGTCAAGGATGGGTTCATCCATGGGCGATCTGCCCCAGATTCTGCGGCGAAGGCGTGCAACGGCATAGCCGCAACCGCCACGATGATTAACACCATAAACCATCGTTTGAGGAAAATTAGATTGAGTCTTCTGTTCATGTTGCGCTCTCCTTCTCTCTTGATCATTTGTCTTGTCTACACGCTTGAATACATGTATACAAGGGAATGCAGACTGGGGTGTGCCCAGCTCTTCAAGCATTCAGGTAAGCCTTGCATCTTACGTTGAGCAACCATCGCTTACAAGCCAGCGAGCGATTTCGCTTTCTTACGATAGCTGACCCACGACGAGATTGCATCCCCTTAAATATGGAAATCGGCTGGATAAACGACTACTAGTTCTTATGAATCACATGATTTCAAATGCATTTAACAGCATAAGAAAACGAATTAATTACATTTCCGTAACAATTTTTGTACAAAAAATTCACTTTTAAAAACAGTCTTATAGGCCCACTTGCATCCTCCTAGTTTATACAATTAATTATCAATATCAGGAAGGAGTTGTGGTGACCCTGGGTCCAAAGTCATTTTGAAACCGGATACACCACATAGACTTCATAAATAAGAACATAGAGAAGTAGCCGAAGTCCCCTTTAACAGGTACTCCGGCTATGGATTTTTATACTACGTCTGTCTATATAGAGGCAACTAAATATTTTACACGAGAACGGAGAGCACAGTAACACTCTTCGTTTTATCTATAATATCATTCTAATTCTGCAATTGGGCAAGAATCTGAGGATCCTTGATTTTCTTATCTTCGGCCAGCAGCATAATCTTGGATAGAATCTCCGCAGTTCTTGGATCTTCATCCAAGAAAGGCAAGAAGATACGTCCACGGTGCTGACTATGCACTGGTACAATGTGAAGCGCTCCTGTCGCTTGTTTGAACGCATTACCGCTACCTAGGTGAACAGCATACTCTCCCAGCTCACCATCAATGCGCGCATAATTCCCGTCCAAACGAACATTGTCTATTTTCAGCAAACGCAGAGATTCATTGACGATTACATGACGCATCTCAATTGTTGTCAAGCTTGCTTCTGGATCTACTCCGCCCACGTGTGCAACACTCACAACCAGATCAATATCACGCATAATCTCAGAGAAGAAGATCGGTGGCACATCTTGTAATGCTACAGGCTTATACGTCTTGCGATCATAGAATTGAACCGTCTCCAGCGTAGGTGACTCCGTATCAGCCGGGGAGAACCAGTCTGCCATCGCATACAGATTAGCAATTAGGTTATGCTCATAACTCACCTTCTGTAGACCTTCTTCATAGCTTACCGTCCACTGGCGTCCTTTGAGCAGAGCCACAGTCTTTTGGGTTTGAATCTGATATCCAGCATAGCGCCGGGATAGAGTACCATTCGCCAGTTCATCCTCATTAGGCAGATACAACTCTCGGAATACCTGCTTGAATGGCTGCCGCTCCTGACGGGTGAATAGATCACGTTGGAACGTACTCCATTGACCACTGTTGTACAGATGTAACGCATGTGCAATCAACAGCTCATCTTGATCTGTCAGCGGGTGAGTAGAACCTTCCTGATCCACGCTAATCAGGCCACCTGTCGATGCATCGAACCGACCTACATATTCACCATTCTTGAATATAAGGTTGCTCACCAAAGGTCGAAGAATTGGATTCTGGAACAGACTCGTAATCTCTTCACGGGTAAAAGCAGTCTCTGATGTCATGGATCGCTCAAGCTCCTGTCTAGCTCTGCGATACTGCTGCACCAGGTCTGATTTTAACTCCTTCAATTCAGTGATATATCCATCCTTCTTAAACCTTGCAGGTACAGACTTGAGTGTCTTCCCTTTACTGATCAAGACGAGATCAGGCTGTCCTTCCTCATCAATAACCAATTGTGCTGTCGTTGTCTCATCCAGTTCATGGGGCTCAAAATAAGACTTCATCTCATCCAGCTTGCGTGCTTCCATATCCCAGATCAGACGTGTGATATCGGCGTAGCCTGCATTTCGAGCCAGATTACCCAACGCAATCTGGGATGCAGCCCCCTCGCTAGCCCGTCGCTGTGCTCCAAATTGTTTACTCTGCATTAGAAACTTCTGAATGAAGTCATACCGTTCCCGTAGGTCTTGCTCCCGTTCCTCAGCAAGTGGAATCAGACTGTATGTCAACAAATGATCCTTGTTACGCTTATCTTCAACAGACTTCCGCATATCCTCAAGGCGTAATTTCCCTAGAGCAGCATCTGCGAACAATTGTGATCTGCGATGATTGGCTCCGCCTGATATATACTTGGCACAATCATATAACAGGTTGAAACGTTCCTCACCCACTGCCGCGTACGCTTCCTCAAACCAAGCAATATCAAACGCACCATCATTGAACTCTTGTGGTGAGATTGGAGAATAATGCGCCACAATCGTTTCTTTTTCTGCCGTAAAGCTCTCGTTAATGTGGGCATGGAAGTACCATGCTGCGCTACGCAGCCCTTCCCAGCCTAGATATTTCGCCACAATTTCCATCCACTGCGGTGCGTACATCGCTGCCTCAAGTAATTTCTTCTC
This sequence comes from Paenibacillus sp. DCT19, assembly GCF_003268635.1. Lineage (NCBI taxonomy): Bacteria > Bacillati > Bacillota > Bacilli > Caryophanales > Paenibacillaceae > Paenibacillus > Paenibacillus sp. DCT19. The sequence goes on along the minus strand of NZ_CP029639.1, from coordinate 1,068,915 downwards.
CTTAATTGGATACCGTTCAAGCAGCTCACGCAGAAGTTCCTCATTCTCACCAGCTCTTGGATGACATTTCTGAATCAGATAGCTGAATGTTTCTTTACGTGTTGTGTTATTCCCGTAACCATAAATATAACCACGAACGAAGGTGTCCTGATCCATTGCGGAGACAAGATGCACCCAGTGCTCCATGCCTTCAATTCGATCAAGCTTCATCGCTAGTGTGCTAACTTCTGTAGATAGCTCACCCCGCGTTAATTCAATCTCTACAATACGGTTAACAACGGTATCCCGTATATGAACCAGTGCTGGATCATCCGCAACACCCTCGGTACGGCTATACGTTAAATCTCGGATAAAGCCATGGCGATCTGCACCCGTCAACAACTGTTGATAAATCTCCTGATCGTCAATTAACTCAAGTTTGTAAGCACGTAAGAAGTCTTCCAGCGATAACAAGTTTAACGGATGTGTATCTTTGACCAGGTGCTTCAATTGATAGGCTGTCTGGAAATAACGCTTGAAGCTATTGTCATCATGGATTCTACCACGTACGAGATAATTCCATGGACCAGTTAAGATATGGAGCATACCCGTTTCCTTCTCCAGCTGTTCCTCCGGCATACTCGCTATAATGAATGCCCACGCCTTCTCAGCTATCTCGAACGTATCCGCCTTGTTGCTATCCTCAAAAGCAGCTGTAACAATCGCTTCCACTTGCTCGGAATACGTCAATTTCTTAAACAGTTCCTTCAATTCTTTTAAATAAGCTAAAGGGTAGATCTGCTCTGCAAACTCCTTGCGCCAACCCTCCAGCAACGGAATCTTCCGCAGCTCATCATATTCATATGCCTGACTGTAATAGCTGTAATGGTCGTCCAAATTTTTATTCAAATCGTGGAACCGCATGCTGAAAACGAGTTGTAGCAATTCCTGGTGATCTAGTCCGTTATGCTGAATGAAATTCCCCCACACCTCATGTAACGGGAATTGCTCCATTAAAGGCATTTCATTACGTTGTGTATAAGGAACCGTCGCGCGCAGGTTAGCACCAACCAGAAGTGTTTCTTTGTAGCCTGCGTAATACTCCACTTCATATTCCACATCTCTATGCTCATGCACCAACGCATCAAGCGCACCAAGGAATTGTTCAGCCTTTTCCAAGGAAAGGGTGAACATCTCCTTCACATTAAAGCTCCCAAAATCACGCTGCTCCTCAAGCAAAGGCTGCTCCCGTGAAGGGTCGAACAAACCAAATCCATTCGCAGCGGTATACTGACTATTCTGCTCGTTCAGCTTATCCAGCAATTTCTGCTCCTTGGCTGACGGCGCTGTAATTAGCTCTGCTAATGGCTGTAATTGGTTTTGTTGTGATGTTCGCTCCGGATCGGATGCAATCTCTGTCAACAATTCAAGCGCACCTAGCCGCTGCAATTCACCTTTGGCAGTCAGAAGCCGTTTCAACGCACTCTCAAGCTCATCTACAGGTTGAAGCAGCAGCACCTGTATAACCTTCTGGCGTAGTGAACCAGTCTTCAATTTGAGCAAAGCCTCCAGTTGCTTCATTTCGTCTGTCGTCAAGGTAAGCTTCTTCAGCTTCACTAGCGCACTTTCACGGTTCGTCATACTTTTATCCGATAAGCTATCGAGAATAAACTGGCGTTGAACCTCCTGATTCGGATCTTGTAAAAATAAAGTTAGAAGCTCCCCTCTCAGATCGGGGCTGAGCTTGTCTTTTAACACAACCACTTCACTAATCCATTCCGAGTCCATATCGTACGCTGTTAGATAGAGCATTTTCTTCACAACATCATCCACATCAATGCGATAATGAACAAAATCAAGAACGCCTGAAGGCCCTCCTGCTCCTGCCTGAGGAATGAATTCTAACATCTGCTTGAATATGTCAAAATCCCGTCGCCGTACAGCTTTATCTGAAAATACAGGAAGTGGCCAGACATGCACCCTACGCTGTTGGTCTCCATCGTCAAAACGACCCCAATCATAGGTGTACATCGCATCGTAATTTTGAACAATCCAGTGCATGAGTTCCGTGTCATGTCCGCCAAGATACTGACGCGCCAGAATCAATCGAAGCTCTCGGTTCTGGCTGTTCGCAAGCACATATTGAGCCACAATTTGTTGATATAGTTGGCCTTGATCCATGATCTGGATCACCTTAGCTCCCAGTTCATTCTCTTCAATTACTGCGGTAGCCCAGAGACTAATAAACAGCTTATTCGCGTTATCCTCCAGTTGCCATGCTGCGCGTACTTCAGAATCAACAAGAGCCTCGTAAGCCTGCGTTATGAGTTGGGTCGCAACGCGCTGATTCGCCGCCTCAATACCAATACCTGTCCAGACAGCAAGTGCACGCACCACCGAGCTGAACCGGATCAGATTGTTGTCGATGATAATTTTTAATATGTATATATAAGCCTCAATCGTACCTTCATCCATACGCTCAACGATACTCTGCCGCAGTCCCTCCTGCAGTCTTGCAGCAACCAGTAGTTCACCCACCATCTGATACGCTTCGGCCTGGTTACTCAGTACAATGCCTTTGATCATCTCGCCGCTTAACAGTGCGTTCTGGTTGTCTCCATAGATGATGTCATGTAATGCCTGCTTCATCTCGCCGTTATCATGATCCAGCTCATAAGCAATACAATCGGGGAGCACCCATCGGATTTCGTATTGGTAATCGAACTTGTATTCACGAAGTGACACATACTCGGTCAGAGAGAATGAGCGAATCTCCATACGGAACAGCCCAACTAGCTTGCGTAATACTTGACCCATATGCAGTACAGGATCAGCTGTACGGAACGGTCTGCGTTCATAGTTATTGCTGTATGGATACTTCGGTGCTTGCTCCGCAATATAACGGAACCGTGCATATAGTTGCTCACTTGCCACATGATCCAGTATGTCTAGAATAGGCTGGAACAATGGACGACCAGTGTCTGCCGCCAGTTGTAGTAATGTATGTCGCATATTTAAATAGAGTTTTTCGTCTTCACGCAAATAACCCAACCCAGCCAGTTCTACAACATAAGTTGCTAGTTCATGCTGTTCTTCTGGCAAAGATGCTGCCTTTTCCCGTAACCCATTCAGATATACCTGTTCCTGCTCTTGCTGATTCATGCAATTCTCCTCCTTTAGATACGTCCTACCACAAACGACCTGCTAGCATGGTAAAGCGGATAAAGACCAGTTCATCACCCTCACGCAGCGTTAACGGTTCATCCAACTGATGTACTTCTTCTTCATTAACAAACACTTTATATAAACCATCTTCATGTGCTAACACGGCCGTTTCAATCGCCTGCTGCAATTCAGGAACACCTTCATGATTAATCGCCCCAAAGCCCACTTTCCCCGCGGCTCTCTGGGATTCAATCTCTTCAGGCATGAGGTATGCGAGCCATTCTACTTGGCTTTTCTTATCCTCAAGCGCCTGTATTTGCAGCGTAACCATATTGCTAATAAGTTGTCTCAGCGTGCCCGTTGTTTCCGGAAGTTCGGTAGCTTGTTTGGCGAGAGCAGGCTTTCGTTTGCCCAGACTCTTGACTGTGACCCATACATTCACTCCACCTCCCCCTTCCTATCTATTAAATATATCCATTATCTCATTGATCTGTCCTTGAGTGCCAATTACGGAACTAGATTACGAGTCTACTTTATCAAAAGCAAAATAATACGTACATATGTGCCCCTATTTAGTATGATAACCAAATCTTTCTTCACATACATGAGTCATTTCTCATGTTTTATATGAAACCTATGAACTACCTCACAATCATAGCAAAAATAAAGAAGGTCCCCTCTTTACGAGGAAACCTCCACTTCATTTACACAAAAGTGTATATCATACCAAACGCAAAGGACGGATCGTTACGGCAGCCGTCTTGAAGCCAGGCATACGACAATACGGATCCAGCTCAGGTCTTGTAGCTCTGTTCACATTCTGAATGCCGCCCCAGTGCATCGGTACAAACAACGTATCTTCACGGATATGCTCCTTCACCCTGCTTCGTACCGAGAAACTGCCATACACGGATTGAACCTCCACCCATTCACCATCCCGAATACGATGACGGGCAGCCGTAGCCGGATGAAGCTCAACAAAGTTCTCCAGCTCGCGAGCTTCAAGCGTCGGGCTTCGATGCGTCTGTACGCCGGTAAGATAATGCGGAAGCACACGTCCATTCGTAAGAATTAGAGGAAATTCTCGGGATACTTCATCCCAACCCGGACTCGCTTCAGCGGTAAAGGAAGCTCTGCCGTCCGCGTGAGCAAAGCGTTCAGCAAATACTAATCCTTCGCCTGTGGTCTCCAGTGACGGACAAGGCCAGTAGATTCCTTTTTCGTGACGTAGACGTTCATACGTGATTCCATAATAATCAGCAATTCCTCCCCGGCTGGCTTCTCGCAGTTCATTGAAGATTTCCTCGGCAGACTGGAATTGAAAATACGAAGCCTTGCCCATCTCCACAGCGATGCGACATAAGATGTCCCAATCATGAAGCGCCTCACCCGGTGCTGGTATGCCTTGCTCACGAAGAAGAACACGGCCTTCCAGATTCGTTAAGGTTCCTTCATTCTCCAAATACGCCGTAACGGGTAGCACCACATCAGCCATCCGCGCTGTATCGGAGAGAAACATATCTGCCACGACTAGAAAATCCAGCTTACGCAGACCTTCTTCCACCAAGCGTACATTCGGATTGGATACAACTGGGTTCGACCCCATGACGAATAGACCACGAATCTTCTGATCATGAACCAGTTCCATCATTTCATAGGCAGAGACCCCTTTTCCCGGCAAACTCACTGGGTCTACGCCCCACACGGATGCAACATAGGCACGATCTTGTTCATTCTCGATTGAACGATAACCTGGTAATTGATCGGCTTTCTGACCATGCTCGCGACCCCCTGACCGTTACCCTGACCAGTGATTGCGCCATAACCACAGCCGGGTTTACCAATATTGCCTGTCGCCAGCACCAGATTAAGAAAATGCCGAACCGCCATATGTCCATCGGTCTGTTGTTCAACCCCACGGGCAGTCATAACCATTGCGGTATCCGCCTGACCATAAGCAAGTGCAGCCTGACGAATCTGTTCAAGTTGAATCCCACACTTGGCGGCGGCCTGCTCCATATCCATCTCCGCCAGTTCCTGCTGTAACTGTTCAAATCCGTGAGTTCGATCCCCTATAAAATGATGATCTACATCGCCTGCATCTATAATTAGTTTCATCATGATATCTGCCAACAACGCATCCATTCCCGGTTTAATCTGTAAATGGAGGTCGGCGATCGCTGCAGTTGCAGTCTTGCGTGGATCAATCACGATAATAAATGCCCCATTCTCTTTTGCCTCATTAAAGTAAGGAAGGAGTGTAGGCTGACATTCGGCAATATTGGTACCGGCCAGCACAATACAACGTGCGAGCGGAATGTCCGATAAACGAAACGTTAGTCCCCGATCCATGCCAAACACCTTACTGCCAGCCGAAGCCGCTGCCGACATACAGAACCGTCCGTTATAGTCGATGTACTTCGTTCCTAAACCAATCCTTGCGAATTTGCCGAGCAAATAAGCCGTCTCATTGGTAAGAGAGCCCCCACCATACACGCCAAGTGTGTCTGCTCCATAACTCTCTTGCAGATGGCTGAACCGTTCCGATATGAACTGGGTTACCTCGCTCCATGAGCTGGTTACAAGCTCACCGTTCCGACGGATTAGTGGATGCAACAAACGTTCTTTGCTAAGTGCGTGTTGATGTGCATTCATGCCTTTGACGCACAGCCGTCCTTGTGAAGCTTTATTCGGAACCCCTTCGACGATGTATTCCGCTCGACGTTCACCTGTAACCGACCTAGCAACTTCACGCACCGTCATCTTACATTGCACACTGCAATAGGGACACTGCGTTTCCTGTACCTGGAGCATTGAAGCTGTCTTCTCCGCATTCATAGATGGTGTCATCCTCATCCCGCCATTCCACTAAAATGATAGTTCACATCATTTCTGACCTTGCACAGCCGTCCTTCCATCTGATAAAACTACGTCCCGAGCATATGATGCACTCGCCATCTCGGCGTTCTTTCTGTTCACCAGCTCGCCCTGCAACTGATAATCCAGCAGCGTCTCTCGAATCGACATGAATCCTAGCCTCTCCGACCACGCCCACATCGGTTCGTCAAACCGTGCTGTCTGGCGATACCACTGGAGACACGCCGAGCCCAGTCTCACCGCATCCTCCACCGATTCCGCAAGCCCCAACAACCCACCTTGCTTTACCGGATGCTCTGCATGCCCGCCAACATATACCTCCCAACCAGCCGGAGAAGCTTGCAGACCTAGATCTTGAACAACAGGACTAAGAGGTGACCCCATCCTTGCAGCTACTGCAATCCTAACTGGAGCAGGCATCGCCATACCTCTCCATGCCAGGCGAAGTCGATCCGTCAAGAGTCCACTCGCATCAGACCCCGAAAGAGCATCATACATAATGTCATCACTGTACACCGTAGTTCCATGAGCTTGCTCTGCCCCGTAAACACCCCATTCAGGTTTAAAGTCCATGCCCGTAGCTCCGCGTGTTAGTACTTGTGCATAATAACGAAGTACTGGTTCGCAAACCTCACATCCCGATGCTGTTTCCCAGCTCAGTTTTTGCAGCAATGCATTCTTCTCTGACTCCCAATCGGTTGCACGTTGAGTATCCAATATTAACCCAACTGAAGAAAATTGCTCACGGTACATCTCTTCCATCGCGCTCTTGAGTCCATCATGTCCCAGTGTTGTACAACCACATACCGCTAGCTCCGCCTGAGCCTCTTGGGTATCCACAGCAGTACTCGCACCTTTACCGTTCTTCTGGAGATTATGTGTGTGCTTCACCAGAGCTACGACCATCGGACGACATCCACCACATGAGCCTGATGCTTTCGTTCGCTCCTTAACCTGATCGGCATTCTGTAACCCATGCTCTTGAATTGCCTGCATAATCGCCGATTTGCTAACATTGTTGCAAGCACATACCGTGTCTTGTGCAGGTAATGCTACAGCCGCTTTTTCCGCCGGATCAGGTTCTCCATCACGTGGTCGCAACTCAGCTACGTCAGCCCCCGTTGAACAAGACTGAGTAATCCCGTTCCTTCCGTCGTATCCCCGAACAAAATAGCGCCTCGAACCTTGCCTGCTTGCATAAGCACCTTCTTATAGGTTCCCTGAACACCATCCAGCATCTGCACGGCTGTCTGCATGCCTTCACCGCTAATGTCACCTGCGGAGAAGACATCCACACCGGATACTTTCAGTTGTGAATACGGGATTGAGCCTGCATACGCTCCTGTTTCCTGCTGGCATAACGTACGAGCTAGAACCTTCCCTTGTTCAAATAATGGAGCCACAAGTCCATAACTGATCCCCCGATGCTCCGCACATTCACCCACCGCGTATACATCTTGAACACTGGTACGCATAAAGTCATCAACAACAATGGCACGATTGGTATATATTCCACTCCGTCTAGCTAATTCAACATTAGGGCGAATACCTACAGCCACGATCACCACATCCGCGTCTAGCCTCGAACCATCCGTAAAAGCCAGACCTTGAGCCTGCGATCTGCCCACAATTTTCTGCGTATTCTTCGATAGAAGGAACTTCATTCCTTGACTCTCCAGTTCCCGCTGTAACATATCCGCGGCTTGAGCATCCAATTGACGGTTCATAATAAACGGTGCGTTATGAACAACAACCGCATCCATGCCAAGATGCAGAAGCCCTCGAGCAGCCTCTAGTCCAAGCAAGCCACCACCAATAACAGCGGCCTTGCCGTATTGTTTCGAGTATTGAGCCATACGCGTACAGTCATCCACTGTTCGAAATGACATCACTCTCTCTTTATCTACACCTGGAATCGGTGGAATGAATGGAGATGAACCTGTTGCTAGGATCAGGATGTCATAAGATTCCGTCATTCCAGATGCCGTCTCTACATCTTTCGTCTGCGTGTTGATTCTAGTAACCGTCTCGCCTGTATGAAGCCGGATCCCATGCTGTTCATACCAACTCCAATCGTTAAGTATGATATCCTGCACCGTATGCTCACCTTGCAGAACTTTGGACAGCATAATCCGGTTATAGTTAGGCCTTGGCTCATTACCATAAATCACAATGTCATACGTATCCGGAGCAATGGCGATGATCTCCTCGATACACTTCACGCCAGCCATACCATTTCCGATGACCACCAGCTTCTTTTTATCCATGAGCTACCCCCTACTCGTTCACACGCTGATAAAAAAACAGAAAAATCCCTTCTCCATCATTCGGAAAAGGGCACCGTTGCCTCCGGAATTTCACACGCCATTGTGTGAATTCATATTAGATTCAGATTAAGTTAAAATTTAAATGGTGTCAACAAAATTAACATAAAAAGAAGATAAAGCATTGAAAATTAGGTTATTTTAAATTACATGTAATTTTTGTTGACATACTCAAAATCCTTTTTTATAATTTGAATCAAAATCACAGTGCTGTGATCCTATCGGGTGCGGAAACACAATGACGTGTTACGCCAGTCGGCAAAGAGGCCGCAAATCGTTCAATGAATTGGACGATTTGTGGCCTTTTTCTATTGGATTACACACCACGTGTAAGAAATACTTTCAATTGGATGAGGAGCGATGATGGATGATGGAGAGCAAAAGTTTTTGGAAAAGCGGGCATAAGCCTACCCTCTTTGGCGCATTTTTGTATTTTGATATCAGCTTTATGATCTGGGGTATGCTTGGTCCACTGGCCGTTGTCATTGCCTTGGACTATCCAATGACTCCCCTGGAGAAGGCTAATCTCGTGGCACTCCCTATTCTGGGCGGCTCGATTCTTCGACTTGTACTCGGATTTATGTCCGATTATATTGGCCCGAAACGAACGGCTCAGATTGGTATGATTGTCACCATTATCCCTTATTATTAGGCTGGTTATGGGTAGAATCACTAAGCCAGTTATATGTAGTCGCACTTCTGCTCGGTGTAGCAGGCGCTTCATTCGCAGCAGCGTTGCCGCTTGCAGGACAGTGGTATCCTAAGGAACATCAAGGACTTGCGATGGGGATCGCAGGCGCAGGGAATAGTGGAACAGTGCTCGCTACATTGTTCGCTAACCGGTTAGCTACGCACTTTGGCAGTTGGGAAGTTGTATTTGGTCTAGCGATTATCCCAATCGTGATTGTATTTATCCTCTTTTCCATCTTCGCCCGTAACAGCCCGAATCGCCCTGAACCGAAGAAACTATCTCAATACGGAAGCTTGTTGAAGCAAAGAGATGCCTGGGTGTTCTGCGCATTCTACTGTGTAACCTTTGGTGGTTTCGTTGGATTATGCAACTACCTGACTATCTTTTTCAATACTCAATACGGACTGTCACCTGTTCGTGCAGCAGATATCACTACCTTTTGCGTTATTGCAGGCAGCTTCTTCCGACCTGTTGGCGGTTATCTGGCAGATAAACTCGGCGGGACACGCATGTTAACCTTCCTCTATACAGGAGCGTGTATCATGCTGGTAGGTGTCTCCTTTATCCCTCCACTTCCTGTGGTTGTCGTAATGTTATTCCTAGGTATGATGTGTCTTGGTGCCGGCAATGGTTCGGTGTTCCAACTGGTTCCTCAACGGTTTGGCAATGAAATTGGACTCATGACCGGAATTGTTGGTGCAGCCGGTGGACTTGGCGGATATGCGCTGCCTCTCATTCTTGGCCAACTGTATAGCTCGTACCAATCGTATACGCCAGGCTTTGTCATCCTCAGTTTGATCGCTGCGGCATCCATGCTGTTAGTGCTGGTTATGCAATCCAAATGGCGTGCTCACTGGTTGAAAGGTTCCGTTACGAAACAAGCAGATGCTCCCTCCATATCCTCCTGATGACACCCGAAAATGGATTGCGGTATGGCATGGGTTGAAAATTTTGCATACAAAAAACAGCGACTGCCTTGTGTGGCAACGCTGTTTTTTTCATTTAATTACTTGAATGTTACTTCTAATTGCCCGAATGTTACTTCGTCTCGTAGTTTCGTTATCTCGTCAGTTGGTTGAAGACACTCAACAACTCAAGCCTCAACCTTTTGAAACACTAATACCGCGTTATGTCCACCAAAACCAAACGAATTGGACATCCCGATCTTCACATCGGCCTCTCTGGCCTCATTAGGAACATAATCCAAGTCACATTCAAGGTCTGGCTCTACCTGGTTAATCGTTGGTGGAATAACCCCATGTCTCAACGTCTGAATGAGAGAGATCGCTTCCGCACCACCAGCCGCACCGAGCATATGGCCGGTCATCGATTTATTCGCAGTCACTGGGATTCGATAAGCTACTTCGCCGAATAGCTTCTTGATCGCTCGGGTCTCGGAAAGATCACCTGCTTCTGTGCTTGTTGCATGTGCATTGATGACATCCACATCCTCGGGGTTGAGATTAGCATCCTTCAATGCAGCCCTCATTGCCAAAAACGCTCCTCTTCCTTCCGGATGGGTGGCAACCATGTGGTATGCGTCTGAACTCGCGCCATAACCAACAATTTCAGCCAGAATATGAGCACCTCTAGCAAGCGCATGAGACAGTGATTCCACCACAACGATTCCAGCACCCTCAGCCATCACGAAGCCATCTCGACCTGCATCAAACGGACGACTCGCTGCCTTCACCTCTTCATTACGCGTAGATAATGCCGTTGCGTTAGCAAAACTCGCCAATGCAACCTCAGTCACAGCAGCCTCTGTGCCTCCTGCAAAAATGACGTCAGCTCCGCCATGTCGAATTAACCGAAAAGCTTCTCCAATCGCTGTATTACCGATAGAGCAAGCGGTCACTGGCGAGAGCGTTGGCCCCCAACATCCAAATCTCATGCTGATCATCGATGCCGCCATGTTCGAGATCATCATCGGTACGAGGGTAGGACTGACTCTTCCCGAACCTCGCTCCGTAAGCAGGTTGCTTTGTTCAACCAAGGTCTGGATTCCTCCAATGCCGGAACCAACATATACACCTACTCGCTCACGTTCTAGCTTCTCCAGATCCAGACCCGATTGCGTTAAGGCCTGTTCTGCTGCTGCAACGGCAAATTGGGTGAAGCGATCCATACGGCGAGCCTCTTTACGTCCGAATAGCTGCTCCCCATTAAAGTCTCGAACCACACCTGCCATTTTAGATTTATATTGTGTCATGTCATACGTATCAATAAGTGAAATTCCTGATTTGCCCTCAACAAGGCTATTCCAAAATGGTTCCACTTCATTCCCCAAAGGAGAGATAATTCCCATTCCTGTAATTACAACACGCTCCATCTTCTTTCCCTCCAGCATGTATACAAAATTAAGTTCGATTTAATATTGTCATGGGTGTTATCCTATTACAAGTTGTTGTTTATCCTAGTATAATGACCACTAGGATAATGGATTAGATGGAGGGTGAACTCGTGAATCATGACGCTAGGCTTCAAGCTCTATCTTCATTTATGAAAACCCAGCGTGCCAAAATATCGCCAGAATCCGTCGGTCTGCCTATGGGCACTCGGCGAAGAACACCTGGTTTACGGCGGGAAGAAGTAGCTCAACTAGCCGGAGTAAGCACCACTTGGTACACCTGGCTGGAACAGGGACGGGATATTCAGGTATCTCATTCCGTGTTGGATAATATCTCGACGGCTCTCAGGTTAACACCAGATGAACGCAAATATTTGTTTTCGCTAGCATTGGAGCATCAGGCAGCAGCACATATTGCAGAGGAAGAACCACTGCAGATCAGTCCACCATTGCAACGGATTCTCCGTGATCTGGAGCATTGCCCAAGCATCATCTCTGATCGGCGATGTTACATTGTTGGATGGAACGATGCAGCGAGACATGTATTTATTGATTTTGACCTCATTCCACTTGAACAACGCAATATGATTCGACTGTTATTTGAACGTAAGGAGTTCCGTAGACTTGCTGTGAACTGGGAGCATTTTGTTAGCGGGTTTCTGGCGATTTTCCGCGCCTATTATGGTCAGTATGTAGAGGATGAATGGTATAATTTATTTTTGGACGAGATGATGGATCAATATCCAGACTTCCGGACACTGTGGACACAGAGTAGTGTCAGCAGTGCCCCTGACGTTCTCATTGAGTTTAGACATTCTAAGGCAGGCAAGATGTTATTTGACCTTACCTCCTTACAAATTCATGGCAGTTCTGATCTACGCTGTAGCATCTATACACCTGCAGCGGATACAGCTACTGAACAGAAGCTCATGCATCTCATGGAGCGTGATCCGAGAATCCTCGGAGACTCATTATAACCAGACTTGATGCTACTCTCACACCAGCGTGGCTCTAATTAATATTAAAATCAACTAGAATGAAAACTACATTTCGGATAGCGTCCATCCCATCCTTGACATCATCCCTCGTAAGTATAGATTATCAGGTAGATTAAGGTGCATTTAGGACAGTTAGCCCACTTCCACATCGTGGATTTTAGAAAGGAACATCATGACCAAAGTGCTTATAATAGAAGACGACAATATGTTAGGTGACACATTATCCCTGTATCTCCAAGGGGAAGGATATGACGTAATTCGTGTCGATAACGCAAGAGATGGTCTTCTACAGCTTCAAGCGCTGCCTGATATCATTCTTCTTGATTTAATGCTCCCCGACCTGGGAGGTAAGAACCCTTGTCTGCTCATTCGAGAGCATACAACTACACCTATGATTGTCATCTCATCGTTAACTGATATCTCTGAACGAATTCGTTCCTTATCCGATGGAGCCGATGACTATGTATGTAAACCCTTTAGTATGCAAGAGCTTAAGGCACGCATAGAAGCTGTGCTACGACGAACGGCTATACATCACAACTCCATCATGTCTAAGGAGCAGACGGGAATCTCTCTTGATTTGGAACGTAGAACGATTCTGCTCAATCATCGGAAGATTGAAACTACATTCTCTGAATTTGAAATTATGAAGCTCTTTGTCCTTAATCCAGGCAGAGTATACAGTCGCTATGCCTTAATTGAAGCCATTCGTGGTTTGGATGCTTATATTAATGATCGTACCATCGATGTTCACATTGCCAAATTACGCAAAAAAATCGAAATCAACCCAAAAAACCCCCAATATATTCACACGATCTGGGGGGTGGGATATAAGTTTACACCATAATATTAACTATTCGCTATAGCTGCTTCACCATGGTAAAGACGCAATGATCATATTAATCTCTTGTTGCACCCGCTCTAGCTGTGCAGCCACATCGGCTCTAGGTGACAGATTAACTAAACATGTCTCCAGTTCAAGAACATGGTTCAATAACTTTTCGGCATGCAGGTTCGCAGCAACGCCTTTGAGTGAATGAACATTGCGAATCGCATCATCCAGCCGATGGTATTGAAGCTGCATCTCCACCTTTTTCTGAAATAAACTATACTCCGCCTTGAACTTCGTAAGCGCATATTGTAAGATATGCGGCTTCTCGCCCATCTGGTTAATGGCCTGCTCTACATGCATACCTCTAATCTCTTTCAACCCTTTCAGATTGATCCATATTGTTAATTTTTCTGTGATTTGTTGCTCATTGATGGGTTTAAGTAAGATGCTATTCATTCCCACTTCAAGACATTTCTCATAATCGCTTTTTAACCCATTTGCCGTTAGCGCAAGGATCGGCGTATGATCATACTGCCTAATCTGACGAATTTTTCGTGCTGTATCGAACCCATTCATTTCAGGCATATACAGATCCAGCATAATGAGTTTCCATTTCTGTTCATCCAGCCTCTTCATGACTTCTTGTCCATCGGCTGCCAAAGTGACTTCAAAACCCATATGTTCAAGTGTTGCGCGTATGGCAAGTTGGTTAATTTCATGATCTTCTGCAACTAAAATATGTCCTTTATGTGTATAGGCGAATCACCTAGATCATTGTCCATTCGTTCTTGCTCCAATGCCCCATTTCCTTGAAGCGTAAGCAACGCCTCAAATAAGCCTAAACGTGTGAGTGGTTTGAAAAGCATGATATCTGGACGGCTTAAATCGCCCTCTTCCCACATATCATGCTCGCTGAACGGATGGGTGTATCCGAGCACCTTGACTTTTGTCCGATCAAGGTTTTCAATAAAGCGGTTCCAATCCCTCTCGTTGCCCCTCTCTATGATGTCCATATCAATCATGAATAGCGCATATGTTCCATCATGATCAGAAGTAAACTCACGACTTGCTGCTATTTCAGGTAGTTCAGGATATGACACGGCATGAACACCAAAGGAATGCATCATCTGAATCAAGCTTTCACCCAGTCGTTGATTATCTTCAATGATCGCCACATCATAGGCTGCAGTTGAGGATACATGCGAAGGAAGAAATTCTCTTCCGTATCCGCCAAATCCAGTACCAACTCGAAGGAAAAACGACTATATTCTCCCTGTACACTGTCTACTTGCAAAGTTCCTCCCAATGAGCTCACGAGATGATAACAGATGGTTAACCCTAGACCCGAACCTCCATATTTTCGGTACGTTGATGGATCTCCCTGTGTGAAGGGTACAAATAACCGCTCCATGTGCTCCGGTGCTATACCGATGCCCGTATCCTCTACAACAAACCGAACAAGCGCTTGCTCTGTATCCAGCGATATGAGCTCAGCCTGGACAAGAACATGACCGTGCTCTGTGAATTTGATCGCATTGCTGAGTAAATTCAGCAGAATCTGTTCGAGCCGCACTGGATCACCCAACACACGCAATGGCAGATCTGGATCTGTATTGAAGATGACATCTATATTTTTGTACCCCACTGCCGCACCGGCTTGATCAGCAATGCCTTTGAAGAAGGTTTCCAGAAAAAAGGGTACCCTCTCAATGGTCAGCATGCCTGCTTCAATTTTGGAAAAATCCAGAATATCATTCACCAAGGTAAGCAGGGATTGGGAAGACGAATTAATTTTATTCAGATACTCCATTTGCATGGTGTTAAGACCTGTACGTTGAAGCAATAATGTAAAACTGATGATGCCGTTAAGCGGAGTACGAATCTCGTGGCTCATTAATGCGAGAAAATTGCTTTTTGCCTGACTGGCCTCGTCAGCCTTCAAGCGTTGAACCTGATCTGTGATATCATGAAACACACCCTTGATTCGCTCTGTAGAGTTCACCATCTGAATGGGATGTAAGTGCACCCGGTAATGTTGTAACTGCCCTTCTCCGAGCCTCAGGCTAAGCTCCATCTCTTGAGAAGACTGATTATACAAGGATTGTTGCAAAAGTAACGACCAGTTCTCCAACTCTTCAATCGTAATCAAGTTCTCAAGTCGCTGTGCGAAGACCTGTTCCTTGCTGGTCTGAAGCGCATCGAGAAACCTCTGATTCACTGACACAATGCGTTTCTCCGCATCAAATCCGACAAACCAATCCTGTGAGACACGCTCCAACGTTCGATAACGCTCTTCACTCTCTTGAACTCTTCGTTTCACGGCATGATGTTCCGTAATATCAAGCCCGTGACCGATTATATACTTCACTTCGCCGTCTTCCAGTAGAGGCTGTATCTTCACAATCGCATAATGACCCCTATATTCAAACTCATAGAATAAGGACTCTCCTTGCCAAGCCCGCTCATATTGTGCAATCAGAAAATCCATTTTTTCCTTAGGTAGAAGGCTCGTTCCTCCACGTTTGTTCTTTTCCATTACGCTTTTCATATCCAAGCCCATGCGGGAGAGCATCTCCCCTTCTAATACAACATATTCAAAATTAGCGTTTCGCTTCTGTATTTTAAAGGCAAAGCCAGTCTGCATACGCAGCATCTCTAGCATTTCCCGATCATTCTGAATAACGAGTAGGCGATAATTATGGTTCTGATTAAGATAATGCAAAAATAACGAAACTAATAAAATACACGCACTCTGAAATGACAAATGAATGCTCAAAATGGGCAGAGACAGTGACTGTATTTCACCTACAGTGAAGATATACACCGAGTTCAGCAGCACTGCTCCACATATCCATTTCAGCACAAAATGCCTAACATACTTGAAGATCAGACATATAACGATGACAAAGAGGATCTCAATAATTAAAAATTCTAAATTACCGAATTGAGGGGTAACACCGATAGCTAATCTGAGGCTTAACATTAACGCAAAAGTGACAAACGCAGAAAGACTTCCTCCAAAATATGCGGCTAAAAAATACACACTTGCTCTAAAGTTTAATAATGAACCATCACTGATCTGAATCGTAAAATAATACAAAGCCGTACCAAGAACGCTATAAAGAACACCAACAACCATTCGATTAACAATGAAAGAAACACGCTTCGTACTCGTCTGGTTCGTATAATAATGTGTGAGAAAAACGAAGATCAGAATCAACGTAATATTCAGTACAAGATCGCGTAGCAATAGGTCACCGTCCAAATCGCGGATTCTGGTATTTGCAAACGTGAACTTGACTGCATTCACGTTTGCAGCTTCCAATTAAACAAATCATATTATGCCAATCTCTCTTAATCAATTAAACTATTTTTAATCTTAACCTCTATATAACCACTTACTTACACAAGTCATTGAAAATAGTAATATAAAAGATAGAATCGTCTAAATAAACAGAGGTTATTGTGACTTCTGCTTCCCAAATCTCCTGGTTGGATTTTGCAATTTGGGCAACACCAGACCATGTCTGATTCCCTCTCCAATGTGTATCAATTTCCAATCGAGCAGGCTGCCCAACCATGTGCTCCCTGGTACAACCCGTTTTGGCTTCATAGATGGAGTTCACCTCCAGAATTACACCATGTTCATCAGTAATCATGACAGCATCCTCTAACAATAAAAAAGTTTTAAGTTCTAGTTGCATCGCAACTACCTCCCTTGATGTAACATGATGTAAATGAATTTATCCTTCGGAGAACACGTCTATATCCTATATGGATTTAATACTTAAATTTTTGAATGAGACCTTGTAAGTGCTCCGCCATAGACGTTAAGCTGCGTGCTGACGATGAAATCTCCTCCATCGCTGCTAGCTGCTCCTCTGACGAGGCCGCAACTTCTTCGGACGTTGCCGCATTAGCTGACGCAATGCCTGCCAACTCTCTAGAGATCGCTGCTACTTCCTGCACTCCTGCTGTAATCTCCTGTGACGTCGCGGCAATCTCTTCAATCTGTGGTGTCGTATCTCTCATGCTACTCAGAATGTATTCAAACTTCTGAATGGCTTCTGTTGAGATGATCATGCCATCACCCACCTCTGTTGTTACCTTTGCCATCATGCGAACTGAGGCAGCCATATCCTCCTGAACCGCATTGGTGAGGGCGGTGATCTCACTCACGGATTGTTGGGATTGTTCAGCCAACACGCGTACTTCACCCGCTACAACGGCAAAACCGTTACCATGCTCGCCTGCACGAGCAGCTTCAATTGATGCATTAAGAGCAAGCAGATTTGTCTGCTTCGCTATATTACCGATCAGTTCTGTAATCGCAGAAATCTGGTTAGAACGTTCATGTAATGCCTGAATCAGTTGATTCGTCTCTGCTACGGTGTTCTGAATGGAATGCATCTGGCTAACGGTCTGTTTGACCGCTTCTCCGCCTTCTTCCGCTTGAATTGTTGTATTCTTCGCTAAATCGGCGACTCGCATAGAGCTTTCTGAGATACGAGTAATGCCTACCGTCATTTCGTTCATCGCTCCATGATTATGTTCGATGCCACTGGTCTGTCTCTCTGCACCGCCCGCAATTTCCTGAATGGCTCGTGCAACCTGCTCACTGGCTGCACTGGTCGATTCTGCACTCTGTGTCATTTCCTCTGAGGAAGCAACAACCTCGCTTGCGCTTTTCTCGACATTTTGAATCAACAATCGTAGATTACTCTGCATTTTTCCAAACGCATCGCTCAGCTCGCCGATCTCATCATGACTTGTACTAACAATCGTCTGGGTAAGGTCCCCTCACTCACTTGGATCGCTTGGTCTTTCAGACGGCGAATCGGTCGAACGATAGAACGCATCACCAGCAAGATAATGACACAGCCCACGATAAGACAAGCTGAAATAATAATCATCATACGCTGCAAAATAGGGGCAGCCGCAGTATCGATTTCAGAGGAATACATCGTTCCAGCCACTTTCCACTCTGTTGATGCATTGGTATCGAAGTACATAATTTTCTCATCTTGACCAAAAGTATAGTTGAATTGCCCCGACTTATTCTCATACACTTGTGTCCACATATCTTCTGTGGCATCTGCTCCAGCAGACAGAGTTGGATGATAAATATACTTTTTACTGCTATCCAGCAAAATCATATATCCCTGTTCTCCCACCTTAATCCCGCTAACTAAACTACTAATGTCAGTCAAATCCAGATCCAACTCAACCACACCAGATCTGTCACGAAGCGCCTTTGCAATGGTGATGGTAACCTCATTTGTTTCAGCAGAAGTATACGGATCACTTACAATGACTTCATCCGGGTTTCCCATCGCTTCGATATACCATGGTCTTGTTCTTGGATCGTAGCCCTCTGGCATGTTCAGATCAGATGACTTTAGGAAGGCGCCTTCCTCTGTCCCCAAGCCGATCATAATAATATCTTTATTCTGACCCGCATAGTCTTTCAATTCGTTAACCATCGATGTCTCCGCATCTTCTTGACCCTTCATTCCGGTAAGCTTATCTGCATAGAATTCAATGTGATTACGCTTCGCATTTATTACAATATCAATGGTCGAATTCGCCAAATTAACGTTCTCTGTAGCACTATGTAAAATTTGTTTTTCTATTTCGGCTCTTGCATTGTTATATGCTAATATTCCTACGAGCAACGAAGGTATAACCAAAAAAGCGATTAATGACAGCGCTAGCTTAGCCTTAAAGTTTTTATGAATTTTATGAAATGAAATCAACTTCCTCTTTATTTTCACCAAGTTTCTCTACCTCTTCCGACATTTATTTATTTTAAATCGTTTCATCCATTCGGATGTACCTTCTACTCCTTTCTTCTGGACATGACAGCACCCGTTCTACTAGACGTACTACATCCATAGAAAAAATAGGTCTAACAACTGCAAAACGACACTTTTCTCATCGAAAAATCTCTTGTTTTTCGCTTTTCCTAATGCTTAAGAACTATTTTTCCAAGCTAATTATAAGAAAAAGTTATTAAATAAAGTAAATTCGTGATATGACTAAAATGTTAAGTTTTTAAACACTTATTAACAAAAGTGTCTATCTTCTCAATGATCAAAAAAAGACCTGAGCATCATCGCTCAGATCTTTAAGTCTGTTGTATTAAATTTATGTGTTCGGAGTCAACCCTTATTCAAATGCCGGAATTGCGATATCAGCATAGTTCTCTTCGAAGAACGCTTTTACCTCAGGGCCAGCCATACGTTTAGCCAATTTCTGAATGGCTTCAGAGTCTTTATTATCTTCACGAGCAACCAATGTGATGGCAAAATGAGAATCATCCTTCTCCGTGAAAAGTGCATCCTTCTTCGGCGTAAGCCCCAGTGGACTTGCATAAGCAGGTGTCATCGCAACCAGATCTGCATCATCTAACATACGAGCCAGCATCAACAGATCCACTTCCTTAAACTTGAAGTTCTTAGGATTTTCAATAATATCCGATGGTGTAGCATCGAAGCCTACGCCCTCTTTGAGCTTAATCAAACCATTCTGCTCCATCATGACCAAGGAACGTCCTATGTTCGAAGGATCATTGGCAATCGCAACCGTTGCTCCATCCGGCAGTTCATCCATTGACTTGTATGTTTTGGAATACGCACCATAGATCGCATTGTAGATAGGTTGAACGCCTACCAGATTGGAGTTATGCGCTTCATTATATTGAGTCATATAGGGCAAATGCTGGAAAAAGTTGGCGTCCACCTCTTTGTTCGCTAGCGCTGTATTCGGCTGCACATTATCAGACAAAACTACAACTTCCAGATTCACACCATCTTCTTTCAACAAAGGTTTTACAATGTCCAACACATCCGTCATCGGCGGAATCAATGTAGCCACTTTCAATGTAACTTCCTGTGTTGCCCCGTTATCTGTGTTCGTTCCTTCCGCCGCAGGTGCTGCTTCCTTCTGACCGCAACCGGCTACTACAAGCATCACTGCAAGCAGTGTGAGCATTAATTTCGCTTTCATTTCATCATTAACCCCTTCATTATGTAGTCTGTGTGTGACATGTTCATTTCGACCTCATTATACGCTCAAGATCGACGATCAAGCCAGCGTGATAACCTGCTGCCTGCATATTGAATCGTCTGTACCAAGATAATCATAATGATAATCGTAAATACCATAATATCCGTTTCGTACCGCTGGTAACCATACCTAATCGCAAAATCACCAACACCGCCGCCTCCAACGATACCCATCACTGTGGAGTAGGAGATAAAACTGATGGTCGCCGTCGTAAGACCCAATACAAGACTTGATCGCGCCTCCACATAAAGGAATTTCACGACAAGTTGTATGGTTGATGCTCCCATCGATGTTGCAGCTTCCACGACGCCTTTGGGTACATCGAGCAACGCCTGTTCAACGAGCCTAGCGTAATAAGCAATGGCAATGACCGATAGTGGAACAGATGCCGCAAGTGTACCGATAGACGTGCCCACCACAATCCGTGTGAACGGAATCATGAATACAACGAGCAGCAGGAAAGGAAACGAACGAATAATATTAACCAGGCTTCCGAGAATCGTAAACAACGGTTTATTTTCGTATCGCTGACCCCTTCTGAACAAATACAGCAACGTTCCCAGAGGCAACCCGATCAGAACAGCTGCCCCAATGGAGATGCCGACCATGACAAAGGTATCTCCGATCGCTTGCCATATCTCATCCTGATATTTGATCACGGATTCAGGTATCATGCTTACGTCCCCCTTGTTCCGTGTGACCTGAGACTGAGCCAGTCCACTCTGGCTTACTCTCCGCCTCATCATACAACAATAATGATGTCAGCATGTCGGGCTGAGGTTCTGGAATGCTGTCGACCTCTGCTTCAGATAATGTTCTGATGATACGCCCTTCTCTCATCACCGATATTTGATGGCAGAGCCTGCGTGCAACCTCCATCTCATGGGTAACCACAACAATCGTCACACCTAGTGTCTGGTTCACATGACGAAGTACATCCAGAATTCCATTCGTGGTCTGCGGGTCGAGTGAGGATGTAGGCTCATCGCAGAGCAGGACACTGGGACGACTAGCAAGCGCTCTGGCAATCGCCACACGTTGCTTCTGACCGCCGCTTAACTGTGCAGGATACTGCTTCGCTTTATCCTCAAGGCCGACAAATCTCAAGACCTCCATGCCCCGAGCAGTCCGCTCAGTACGGGATGACCCACCTGCCAGCTCCAAAGGCATACAGACATTACCAATCACGGAGCGATTGCTAACCAGATTAAAATGCTGAAAGATCATCCCGATGGATTGACGAGCTTGACGAAGATGTTGTTCGCTCATCCCCGTAAGATTCTGCCCATTCACAAGTACATCGCCTTCATCCGGTTTCTCCAGCCCATTAAGCAGCCTTAGCAGCGTAGATTTGCCCGCACCACTGGCACCGATAATGCCATGGATCTTGCCTTGTCCTATCTCAAGCGAGACAGAGCTTAACGCCTCGAACCCCTGATCTGCACGTTCGCCCCGCTCGTAATAACGTTTGCTTACTCCGTATAATGAAATCATGGAGATTCCTCCCGCGATTAATCGTGCATGGTTCTTCGCGAACACATGAAGAAAGCCCGCACAGCCGATAACCGGAGCGCGAGCAATCCTGTTTATTTATAATAAATCAACATGAACTGTGAGACAACCCTTAAGGCTATTCCTATTAATGAGAGTTCATAAGAGATGGTTATTGAACAACCTCTGTTAATAAGTCTTGTGATTTAAATAAACTGAATCGCCCATTGGATGAGCCGATATAGACTTCATCTCCAATACGATTTATCGCTCCGTTCTTGGCCTGTCGATCTCTATGCTCTGGCTGGCCTGTAACAACATCATTCACCCTGCCTATCAGTTCTCCGTTTTGCGCGTTGAAGACGAGCAAATCTGCCCCCATAGGCAGCAGTAACTGATCATCAATGAGCGTGTAACTTCCCTGATTGATAGGGTGCCGCACCGCTCCTAATGTCTCCTTAACGCTCCAGCGTAATTTCCCCGTCTTATAATCCAGTGCAGCAGGAGAGCCATTCATAATCACGTATACTTGTTCATTGTCTACAAGGCCACGTTCAATCTTAGCGTTCACACTCCAACGCTTCTGTCCACGCTGTGGATCATAGAGTGTTGTTGTGAAATCTTCGTATTCACCGTACTGACTCCCTTTTTTATTTTCACGAATCAATACCATCCCATCGTTTAATACCTCGATCTGTTGTTCGTGTTTCGCTGCAAAATATTCCTGCTTCTTGCCTGTATTCAAATCGACCAGCGTCCACTGATCTGCAAGCAGCATCCAGCGTTCAGGCTTGGCACTCTGAAACGGATCTATACGATATATACCATCAAAATACGGATTGTTCTCTGGGTGATCTACCGTAGACTTCTTAGCTACGATATTCCAAACGACACGTCCTGTTAACGGATCAGCAGCCGTCAGTTTCCCTTTATCCCAATACAGCACATATGGATCTTCTGCACGCTGGTTCAACAATTGGTAGTCCTTGTTAAGCTTACGTGTCCACAATATCTTGCCATTCTTACTATGAAGTACGGATAGATGCCCACCATTGGAAGTTTCGCTCAGACGACTATCCACAACGACCACATTTTTCGCTGCCGTTATATAGTTCACTTCATATCCCTGTTTAGGATCGAAACCCCACATCACCTTACCATCATTCAGTCGGAGATGACGGACACGATCATTGTAGCTTTTCTTATCCGGATCATAATCTGTAAATATGGTAACATGCTCACGTTCAATATCCATCTGAGCCTGCTGTATACCATAACCGGCATTGACCTCCCATAGCTTCTCTCCAGAATGTCGATCCAGAGCATACATTGAACTTTCGTAATGGTTACCACTTAATCCACCATCGTCACCTTCCATTAAAAGCACATCCTCATTCGCCGCTTGAAGGAAGGTATAATTAATTCCGCCCTGGTTCGTCCAGATCGGCTTCCATGGCAGCGTCGCTGGCAGAACTTTGGCGTCTGTCTTGTTCGTGTATTCATACTCTTCACCGGTACTAAAATAATACTTATCCCAACTGTAAGTCTGTCCATTCTGTAAAATACGCCACTCTGTTCGAGCGATCTTGCCGGCCTGGGTAAAGGTAACAAGAAACTGACTATCCTTTCGTTCATACCGCCAAGTCTCGCCAATACTCATCTTCTGGTATGTATCGGAGAGATTGCTTGAATGCTCTTTCCAATCCGGTTCACCAAGCCACTGCTTCACCTGCTTGGAAGTTGCTGCCTTATTGAACTTTAGAAAGGTTAGATGTCTGATCGCTGTAGTGGTCAACGCCGAATTCTGCTGGAGCCAACCATCCTTTATATGTTCATGCTGGTCAATATCCTCTGCCTTAACCCAGAGCAGTGGCGGAAGGTACTCCAAACTATTCTTCGTCCAGTTGCGCGGCGTTATTGAGACACCATACCATCCATTCCATTTTTTTATTAGAAATGCTTCTTCAGCACCGATTGGCCAGCTTGTTTTGCTCTCTGGAGATAAATATAATTTACGGCCTGAATGCAGTTTGAAAGTCTGTGGAGTGACCGCTTCAATACTACGACTCTCTTTCGATGCATACCACGCCGGGAACCACACCGTTCCCCGATTCTCATCCTGAATCTTAATCCATTCCCCTTCTGCAGATCGTACCTTCCATTTCTCCATGTGGGTCGTGTACGATTGTAACTTCACGCTGTCCAGATCTTCACGGCGCTCTACTCTCTGGATGAACAAAGGTGTATTGGGCACAACCGTCACGGCTTCTCCCTGTTTATAATTAACTTGGGTAGGCTTAGCTTGCGTTACTGTAATTGAGCTTGGTTCTCCTCCAACATCCGTGCGATTATCCAGTAACCCACAGCCTGTAACGAGCATGAGGGATACCCCCATTACTGTAACCCATGGATACCTTGCTTTTACTCCGTTTGGCCCAATCTTCACGATGTTCACTCCACTCAAATAGAAGTTATTTCCATTAAAGACGTTTTGAACAAAGAAAAGTTACCCATTGAATCAAATTTAATTTCCCTGCTCACTTGCATTCTCGTGTTCTCGTACTATCTGACGTCCACCAGATTAGGATGGTAAGGGTACAGGATTCCCAAGGCAAAGGCGATGGATAACATGATGACATAATACAATGTGAACCATAGATCAGCACGCGAGTAACCAACCTGCACATAATAGGTGCGACTTTGCCCTTCTGTGAACCCTTTTGCCTCCATCGCAATCGCCATTCGTTGCGCGCGCCTTATGCTCTGAGCAAGTAGAGGAATCGCGTACCGTTTCAACGTGCCATATAGGTTCCAGCGAGAACTACGCTGCTTCGTACCTCGAATACGAATCGCATAGCGTAACGTCTGAAATTCATCCAGCAGTATTGGCATCATACGCATCGCCGAAAGAAAGCTATACGCATACTTGGCTGGTAAACGCCATTGCTGCATTAATGAATAAAACAAACGAACAGGCTTGGTCGTAAGACCAAACAACAAACCCGCTGCTGCCATGCTTAAAGAACGGAACCCCAAATGAATCCCACGATAAAAGCTTTCTTCTGTAATATGAATAAGCCCCCAGCGGAACCAAGTGGTTTCTCCCTTACCAAACATCATCATTCCGGTAGAGGTGGAGATGAACACTAGAATAAAGGGCGAGGCGTATAAAAACAGCCTGTACCACGGATGACCTGACCAGCATAATAATAGCAGCATAACGATTGCTACATTAGCCATGATATTCAGATTGTGTATGAGAATGACCATAATAAACATCAGCGTCAGAGTAATCATTTTGAGACCGGGGTTGACCGCATGGAGCCAGGTTTCACGGTGTGGAAACGAGATCTGCATCCGTTAACCTCCCCTGATCAATCGTCCAGACATGTGTGCAATACCTCTTTACGATTTCCCGGTCATGTGTGACCATAATAATCGCCGTTCCTTGGCAACGTAGACGCTCCAGCTGTGACAGCATCGCGAATGTATTGCGGGCATCCTGACCAAATGTCGGTTCATCCAGCAACAGAATACGTTGCTCGCGTACCAGGGCAGAAGCAACACTTAACCGCCGTTTCTGTCCCATGGATAATTGATAAGGATGTCGATCCGTTAGATGCTGCAAGTTAAATTGCTCCAGCATGGCGTACGTCTGCTGATGTCGCTCTTCCGCAGAGAGCGTTCCATACAGAAGCGAAAATTCCACTTCATCCTTGACGGAATGAGCAACAAATTGAAATTCTGGATTCTGGAATACAAAAGCAATATGATCAGCCAATTTCTCCGTTTTCCCAGGTAATTGCCCTTCTACGCGATAATAACCAGTTGTTTTCAATATGTTCATGAGGGCTAATAACAAGGAGCTTTTGCCGGCACCATTGGCTCCAACGACCGCGATCCAGTCCCCATGCCACACCTGTGCCTGTTCAATCTCAATAAACTTCGTTTTCCCTCGCCACCCGGTGAATTGCCGTAATTCAAGTGCAGGCTTAGCATCTAGTGTACTCACTTTCACTGGATCAGTTAGGGAGCCTGTCTTGCCAGTTCTAGTATCAGATGCCTTTCGGTGATCCTCTGATGCTAGTCTATTACTTGATCGATGCAACCATTGCTCTTGTTTCCGATTTTGCCCATGTTCTTGTTCTTGCTCATCCCACACACCTGGATACCAAATTCCATAATCTCGCAGCATTTCACGATGGTTCGCAAAAATATGCTCCGCACAGTCGTCCGCGACAATCTTTCCGTCTGGTGACAGCACGATGATTCGATCTACTAATTCCACAATCTCATTAATTTTGTGTTCCACAATAATCAGCGTTTTGTTCTTCATAATCTGCTTCACTGTATCCCACACTTGCGCTGTTCCTTCCTCATCAAGTAATGCTGTCGGTTCGTCTAGAAACAGCACATCAGGTTGCATCGCAAGCATGGAGGCCATAGCTAGGCGTTGCTTCATGCCCTGGGACATCGAATGGATTAATTGACGATTCCGTTCGAAGTTTAATCCCACTTGGTTCAGGTATTGGCTAATCTGCTCAGGCATATGTTCACGTGGTATATTCCGGTTCTCCAGCACAAACGCAATCTCTTCATCCGTATAGGACATGCAAAACTGAGTATCTGGGTCTTGAAAAACAAACCCGGCTCGCTTCGGCACCTGAATATCATCACATTTCATCGGAATCTCTACCGAATTCGGAATGATGCCACTCAATATTTGTAATAACGTTGACTTGCCGGAACCACTCGGTCCAAGCAATAGTACCTTTTCCCCCTGGCGTACAGATAGAGACAAGCCTTGAAATAACAAGGCCTGCTCTCCAGGAAACTTGCATCTTAGATTAGTTACTCCTACAATCTGCGGGCGCTCTTCTTCATACATTTAGTCCAACGCCTCGTAATCCTGTTTCGATACAGGTCGAAGCGAACGTGTTACCCCAGTAAGCTCCAGCGCTTTGGCTAGATAATAAGCAAACACACCTGCAATGATAATACTTCCAAGGAAGCGGAAAGCGATAAACAAGGTATAATTCCATGCCGACAATGAATCGATGTATCCATACTGGTAGTCCAATATGAGCGAAGCCGCTGCTGCACCTACCGCTGCAAGGCAGGTTACCCACAGGTTTGTAAGACGATAGCGAAACGCTGCAAAAAAGACCTCGGCTCCTAGCCCCTGCAATAGTCCATAGACCAGCGTAGACATACCCCATTCACTTCCCAGAAAAGCACTTACCGTTGCTGCGGCAACCTCGGCTAATATGGCTACACCGGGTTTGCGAATCACAACAAAGGCAAAGGTTCCTGCCATAAACCACATGCCATAGATCATCTGCTCGGCATGAATGCCAAAAGGCTTCATTAGATCATAAGTTGGCCCCCATATTTTGTAGATCACGCCAAAAACAACCGCAATCACAATCGTTACTAAAATATCCGTTAACCTCAACTTATTACTACGCACTGCATTTCCCATGTGAACAACTTCCTTCCTTCGTGTTGTTTAGATTGGTAGAACACAAAAAAAGCCTCCCCGGTTTCCAGGCAGACCTACGTATCGTCATGGTGATCAGCAGTAGACAATGTACCAAAAATATAATAAGTGCATTTCATTACGTGATCGGACTCACATCCGTCATTATATTTTGCATAAGTTTACAGTGACCCTCTTAAACAGGATCGCAATATGTACATCCATAGATGATTGCAAAATAACTAGGCTTCGAAATGATACTTATTACGCTTTTCAACGTCTTGTTCACTGTGATTCTATGTTCTCTACGCTGGCATTACCCAGATCAGATATACGGTCAGCAGCACAAGGCCACCCTCTCAGCCCAACTTCATTGAGCACCCGGTTCACTTATTTCATTGCCTCTAATGTACACTATCTGGGTAATTGTAGCAATGCTATGTTCACTAAAACTACCTTGGTACGCTTACTAATCTAGTGTCTGAATCCACCTGCGAGCATTGTTTCGCTATAGATACGTTAGGTTAATGACAGAATGTAATTTGCAAGAATATGAAACTTTTGGGATATCCAGCCGTCTGTAAACTAGAAAGGAGATTGATTATGATGAAAACAATTCACTCAGCTTGGCAGCAGAAAAAATGGAAGATGATTCTTGCCGCCTCGATTCTCACCGCAGGTACGGCACCTGCTCTGCTGTCCCCCCATGTCGTGGAAGCAGCTACTAATCACAAACCCACGGCGTACATTAATAACATTCCAGCTTCCTATGACGTCGTCATTCGGCAAGGTGTCACCTATGTAGCACTGACCGAACTTCAATTCTTGGGCAACTATACATTCGGCTATAACAACAAAACTAAAGAAATTAGCATCCAGACCGATCGCGACAAATACATTCTTGCGCCTAACACCAAAACGATAACGAAAAATGGTCAAACAGCGACACTTACAGCAGCTCCTATTCTGGTCAATGGCAAAGCTATGCTCCCACTCCGAGCCATTGGCGATGCCTTTGGCGCCCAGGTTAGTTGGAATCAGGCCGCGAAGGAAGCTTACATCTATCAAACGGATACTGCCCTCGTTAAAGCATATAACGGCAACGATCTCGTGGCTGCGCGCGAGGCTGCAATTCATCTACCACGTTTCTCGAAGTTGGGACAACCTCGTCTGGAGCTACGTGAAGAGCGTGGTGATGTGGACTCCACCACAACCTATATATTTGAACAAGGAAAAAAAGATCGATTCTTCATTAACAAAAACAACGATCTAATCAGTTATTATGAGGTTAAAAACGGTCAGGCCTTACTCAAATGGCAAGCAAACATAGGTAACGGTTCCGGGACTCTTGGTGATCTATTCTTCGTCAAAACGAAGCCATATGCTGAAGCTGGAACACGCCCTTCATTAGCTGGTAAAACGATCGTGTCATTCCAGTACTCACTCATGGCCGAGGAAACCTCTTATACGGTCACCAACAAAGCCGGCTCGGTAGCTGAAGGGGCGGCTGTACCATCCAAAGGAAGTATCTTTGTTAACGCACCGGATGAAAAGTAGAAGTAGGAGCCTTATGGACATGCATGCTACCTCATCTAGCTGAAACTATAGGAAAAGGCATCCCACAGGATGCCTTTTATCTGTTCGCTACATTAATACTGCGTATTCCCTGATTGACTTGTATTGCCTGACGAGAACCCTTTGAACAATGTAGGCACCTTCGAATATCTGGTGTTCGTAATTTTCCCCTTCGTACTGCCGCTGTCTGTTCGCAAAATGGAATCCTTCACATTGGAAATGTTCGAATTATCTACATTCATGGTCACAGCATACGAGGTGCCTCCATTTTGACGAACAAGCTTGCCAATATCATCTGCTCTGAAATTTTTGATGTTAATGGTTCCGGATGCATTCATCTGAAATACTTTGTCATAGGCTTTGTAGGCTGCTCCGCCCGTGATGTTTACCGTTCCTGATGATTTCAAGGTCAATGCATCCTCTCCAACATCCTTCCAAGTGACATTCTCAATGTTACAGCTACCATAACAGTGCACGCCATCAGCTGCTGGCGCTTCAATGACCACGTTCTTCAATGTGGCGCCTGCCTCAAGGCGAAAGATAGGCTTTTGATTTTCTTTTTGACTGCCATCACCAAGTGTATTCGGATCGGCAGCGACGCTTTTCCCTTTTCCATCATACGTCTTGCCCTTCTCTACAACGATGGTTGTCTTCACAATCTCGGGAGCAGCAGAAGCAGGAATTGCACCAAATACGGAAGCGACCAGACCAACCGACAATAACACCGTTAACAATTTTTTCATCGAAAACGTCCTCCTCTATTCATATGGATTGGAAGCGCATAAGCTTACGCTTGTCCTCACGGTTCCCCAGATGTGCACCTCTGCTTGGAACGTATCCTGATCCTACCAAATAAGGAATGTAACGAGAATAATCATTAGATGATATGTCTTGGTATTCGCCTTGGAGCCTTCCTTATCAGCACATTACGTACGCTGGCTTATCCGGGCAGTATGCTATTCTGAACTTCAAATATGCTCTATTTAGGCAGATAAACACATGAATATTGTACAAAACAGCAAAAAATCACGCCATCTGTAACCAGATAACGTGATCTTAAGTCTTTATTTGTGATGACTAACGATGCATCCTATGCACCAAACCGCTGGCGATACCCGCACTTGCGGCACAACTCTTCCACGGCCTGCCTCTTCGAGAATCCATAAAATAAGTTATTGGCCCGTTCCCCGTCAACGATCTCCGAGAATGACTTCTCATGTACGTTGCCTAAGTTAATTACACCTTCGCCATCCAGGCAACACGGTACAACCGTGCCATCCACCAATACGGCGGCCTGACTACGAAGTGCATGACAGAAGCCTTTACCGTCATCCTCGGGTGCATCAAGGCTTGGCCACTGAAATTCATGATCCTGATTGAGGTATACATTCGGAGCAATTTTGACTCCGCTACCCGGCACGACCTTTTCTTCAATCCGAAAATCCAAGTCGAACTCCCGCTCTAACACCTCAAGCGTTTCGCGATTTCGGTTCATCTGGGCATTCGTAAAATTATCCTGTGTCAGGTTCCAGAGTCGGAACGAAATGATGACATTATGTTTCACTGCTTCACGAGCAAAGGTCAATATGTTATTCAAATATCCTTCGCGGTCTGTCGAGCCTTCATGTCCGTCGAAGCTGTGCAAGGAGAAGTTCATCTGACGTAACGCTGGCTTGCCAAGAAGCTTATGCTGCGTCTTGGGCAGTAGCGTACCATTGGTCGTGATGTTGACCTTGAATCCTTTCTCATGTGCAGAATCTAGCAACAGATCGATTTTGGGATGCAGTAACGGCTCACCTTTGACATGAAGATATATGTGTTTGGTATGTGGCTTAATCTGATCCAGTATATTGTTAAAGACGTCAGGGTCAATGAAATTTTTGGCACGCTTGGTCTGTGGACAGAAGCTGCACGCCAAGTTACAGATGCTTGTAATTTCGATGTAGACTTTCTTGAATGTTTTCAACTCGGATCCCCATTCTTCTCCGGAGGGAGAGCGTCCCACCTTCATTTCGTGATATAACGATAACACTTTCACCATTGCGTGATCTAAGTGTTCTTTTGGAACAACCTCTATTATATCGGGTTGGGAAGTAGGGAACAACAACGTTTCGTATCAGATTCCTGTTGCTATGTCGAAGCATAAACTTGGATCATCCCTTCTTTACATCCGGCTTGCATGTGATATATGCTGGAGCTATAAATACCTGTTCAAAAACGGTTATAACTGAATATAGTTGAACAATTGCACTGGGGGAGCCTAACGGCTGAGACGAATGAACTTTCGGACCCTTTGAACCTGATCTGGATCATACCAGCGGAGGGAAGTGGAGCGGCCTTTCAATAAACTTCATGCGTTTCATCATGCAGAACATGTAAGATGAAATACACTTGCGAATTGAAAATACAGCCCCACTCATTTCTCCGGAAATGGGCGGGGCTTTTTGCATTTTTTAGGATGAAAAATGAGTCATCGCAGATCAGAATATAGCATTTCTCGCCGCTTGCCTACATGTAATTCTGGGAAAATGCCAGTGAGTTATGAAAATGAATTTAAGGAGGAAAACAGATGTCTTACTTGGAACGTATACGCACTCAAAATCCGTTAGTGCACAATATCACCAACATTGTGGTAGCTCCCTTTGTAGCCAATGGCTTGCTTGCACTTGGAGCATCACCTTTTATGGCTTATGCACACGAGGAGGTTGCCGATGTTGCGAAAATGTCCGGCGCGGTCGTCCTCAACATTGGCACACTTAATAAAGATGTTGTGCAGTCCATCCTGCTCGCTGGTATATCCGCCAACGCCCATCAAGTCCCTGTCGTGCTTGATCCTGTTGGCGCTGGTGCCACATCCTATCGCTCCGAGCAGGTTCAGATGCTCGTTCGTGAGCTACGTCTCACGATCTTGCGTGGCAATGTGGCAGAAGTCGCCAATGTTATTGGTGAGCACTGGAATAGCAAAGGTGTAGATGCTGGACAAGGTGAAGGAGATCGAATCGGAATAGCTGAGCGTGCAGCTCAAAAGTTAAACTGTATCGTTGTGATCACAGGTCGCGAAGATGTCATTACGAATGGACATCTGACCTATCTCGTGAGCAACGGTCACGTCCTCTTAACCCAAGTTACCGGTGCGGGATGTCTGCTCAGTGCTGTAATTGGCGCATTTGCAGCTGTGGCGACTGATGACAAGGAGCGTCTGGATAGCGTGGTAGAAGCTCTCGCCTTCTACGGCGTTGCTGCTGAGATTGCTGCAGATCGTACGGAAAGCCAGGGCCCTGGCAGTTTCCAGATCGAGCTATTGAATCAGCTCGACCTAGTATCCCCATCTGTACTACAGCAACGTGCTCTTATTCGCCACATCCATGGAGGTGAAGATACACCATGCGTATAGCTCAGGCTCTAACAATCGCTGGATCGGACAATGGCGGCGGTGCTGGAATTCAAGCCGATCTCAAAACCTTTCAGGAACTTGATGTATACGGCATGACCGTTATTACTGCCATTGCGGCGCAGAATACAACAGGAGTTCAGGGTGTTTTTCCTATTTCGTATGAAGGCATAGCCCAACAGCTTGATTCGACCGGCGACGACTTCAAGCCAAATGCGGTAAAAACAGGCATGCTCTACAGTACCGAAATTATTCAATTGGTAGCCGAGAAATGGCGCCATTATGAATGGTCTAATCTGGTCATTGATCCCGTTATGGTAGCCAAGGGCGGCGCACCGCTGCTTCAGCAGCAGGCTATTCAGACACTGATTACGGAGCTGATCCCGCATGCACAGATCACCACGCCAAACATCCCTGAAGCCGAACTGCTGACAGGCATGTCCATTCGAAATGTAAGTGAACGGGAAGAAGCAGCCCGACGCCTTGTGCAGATGGGCTCAACGTATGCCCTGATCAAAGGCGGCCATGATACGGGCGGCATGATTGTCGATGTACTCTATGATGGGCAGTCCTTTCACTATCTGGAGAATATTCGTATAGT
Organism: Paenibacillus sp. DCT19; assembly: GCF_003268635.1. Lineage (NCBI taxonomy): Bacteria > Bacillati > Bacillota > Bacilli > Caryophanales > Paenibacillaceae > Paenibacillus > Paenibacillus sp. DCT19. The sequence goes on along the minus strand of NZ_CP029639.1, from coordinate 1,036,094 downwards.
GACCCCTCATACCCACGGAACGGGCTGTACGTATTCTGCCGCCATTACAGCTGAACTGGCGAAGGGTTCGTCCGTTCTGGCTGCCGTCACGACTGCGCGAGCATTCATTCAGGCAGCCATTGAGGATGAGCTCGGCATTGGCGCTGGGCATGGGCCGACGAATCATTTTGCGTATCAGCGCAGGCAGCGGGGTGAGCGGTGATGCCTAAGCTGAATGCAGACGCGGTGCGACGCGCAATGCAGGTGTATTTGGTGATGGGCAGCGTGAATACCACGCAAGACCCTGTGGAGGTGCTGCGCCAGGCGATTGCTGGCGGCATTACGCTGTTCCAGTTCCGGGAAAAAGGAACTGGTGCCCTGATTGGCGAAGCCCGCCTGGCTCTTGCATGGCGGCTTCGCGAGGTGTGCAGCCAGCACGGGATACCGTTCATCGTGAACGATGATGTGGAGCTGGCTGTAGCTGTGGAGGCCGACGGCGTGCATGTCGGCCAAGATGATGCGGACGCGGCGCTTGTACGCGCCCGCATTGGAGCTGGGCGGATGCTTGGCGTATCCGCCCACTCTGCGTCGGAAGCCCGCCGTGCGGTGCAGGCGGGCGCCGACTATCTTGGCGTCGGGCCAATGTACCCGACGCGATCCAAAGCGGATGCCCATGCTGTGCTGGGCTCCGCAGGGATCTTGGAACTGCGCGCCGCAGGCATCGCAGTTCCGGTGGTGGGTATCGGCGGCATTACGCCCGATACCACGGCCGCCGTGATGGCGGCTGGAGCCGACGGCGTAGCCGTCATCTCCGCCATTGCGGGCGCGGCCGACGTGCGCGCAGCGGCTGCGCGGTTCGCTGCGGCGGTGGGTGGGATGCTGGCGTAGCCAAGCACCCCTGCACCGCGGCAACCCCGCCGGGCGCTTGGATTATGCGCCAGCTAGAGACCTCACTGCTTTTCTTATTACTTTGCCATATAGATTATTTTGATAGTGATATAGGAACTATTGATTGCTCGATGAATTGTGTAGAGACAAGCTCAATGATAGAATCGTTACATCTCAAAACAAAGTTAACAAATAAGAATAGTGTGTAATAAAAACTATACTAATTTCGCATATTTACCCTGGCTGAGCAGTAGCGACATGTACTATATGAATGATTCGGTACGGTCTACTCAGCGCATTCGGCCACCGCAGGCATCACGATGCCGCGTGTTCCTATGTGAATCTAATAACTTCCATTACAGCGAAACGAAGTATACCACTTACATAACTCAAGCCAGTAATCCCTGTTACAGTTTGCCAAATTGAATAAAGGAGTCTATTACACATGAATGTCATCGATCTGCACTGTGATGCCCTGTTTCGGATCTGGAGAGCTGGAGGTAAGCTAGCCTTCGATCACACCGACAGCCTAGAAGCAAGCAAACCACGACTCATTGCTGGTCAAGTGAAAGTTCAAGGTTTTGCTATTTTTGTCCCGCCTAATCTCAAGGATTCTGCTAAATTTGAAGCGGCCTTAGATCAAGTGCATTATTTCTATACGGAAATTCTGGACAAAAATCCAGAGATCATTCACATTACTGACTGGTCACAGATTCGTAATCTACGTGATGGAGAAATTGGTGCATTTCTCACCCTAGAGGGTGTCGATCCGATTGGTAATGATCTTCACAAGCTAAACCTGTTATATCGGCTTGGTGTACGCTCCGTTGGACTAACATGGAACTACGCTAATCTCGCTGCAGACGGCGCATTGGAGCCCCGCGGTTCAGGGTTAACTCAATTTGGCAAACAGATCATTGAATTCAATAACGAGTATCGCCTTCTCTCGGATGTTAGCCACCTTAGTGAAGCTGGCTTCTGGGATGTGTTGCAGTTGGCGGACTACCCCATTGCCAGTCATTCCAATGCACAGGGCATTTATAACCATCCCCGCAATTTATCCGATGAACAAGCACAGGCTCTCTTCGCCAAAAATGCTACCGTGCACGTCTTATACCTCCCCGACTTTCTCAGATCCGATCAGGACGAAGCAGCATCTATTGATGATGTACTGCGACATGTGGAGCATTTTTGTTCCATTGGCGGTGTGAAGCACATCGGACTAGGATCGGATTTTGATGGTCTGATCCACTATGTGGAGGGATTAGAGCACGCAGGACATACTCAAAACTTAATCAATGCACTACTCAAACGCTATAGCGAACAAGAAGTGAAGGGATTCGCCTCAGAGAATTTCCTTAACAGTCTATCTGCTTATCAGCTCTAACGAGTAAATGCGAATATCTCTTCGCTCCAAGCGCTAACGAACCCACCACATCTTAACAGGCGGATCATCTACGTTTGCAAAATTTAACGAACCTCAGTAAAGCTATTCCGTCCTAATACGGTTTGAAAACGCGAATAATCGACTGAATTCGTGAAATAAAGCCTCTGTGATTCGTTAGATCTAAGATTCGGGAAAATGAGAGCGAATAGCGTGTGTCAGATTCATTACATCTATTTATCGTTACAGGGGCTGACCCCCGTTCACATTCATGACATGGGACTGTCCCTTCTCAACGTTCACTAGCTAACCACAATCAAGCCCCACCGTTCGTTCTTAAACGAATCGAGGGGCTTTGTCATTCCGTATCCTTGTTGGGGAATCACGGCAGATTCAATAAGGCTGCACCGTTTTGATATAAAACCTTATCCAGAACACCTTCGTTCCACGACTGTTTACGAAAATGCTCCAATGCCCAATCATACGGCACATTTGGGAAGCAACTTCCGTACAATATCCGGTCACCTAGCGTAAAGTTGGCGGCTTCAACATATAAACTGCTGCCAGGGAACCCCAGATACAGATCTGGAGAAAGGTAAACGTTAGGGCAGTATATCGCAGTCTGGATAGCTTCGGCAACGAACGGCCATGCGGCATGGGAGATAATGATTGGAACGTCAGCATATTTGCGTGCTGCTCTTACAAGCCTTGAAGGACGAGCATAGTCATAATCTGGTTCATCACCCAGAAGTCCAAGAATGCCGCTAAGGGTAATTGCAAGCGGTAAACCATACTTACGACATGCCTCGAAGATCGGATCTGCCGCCGGATCACCAATAGGGATTCTAGGTTGTTGTACCGCAGGATTGAGGGATACTCCACGAAATAATGGCGAACGTCCGTATTGCTCAATCAGCGCGACCGAGCCTTCAACTGTCTCGCTATCTGCACCAATAAAGCCAATGAAGCGCTGCGAATGATCCGCGAGGAAACTCGCTAATTCCTGATTGGATGAACCTCGTTCACCCCCTCGTCCCATAATGACTCCATAACGGATTCCGAGTTTGTCCATATCGGCCAATACCTGATCATACGTAATGGACTGCGTTGGTTCGATACCCTTTAGATTGAGCAGCTTGATTGCAGACTCTCTTCCTTGATTGTAATCCCCGTACTCCACCCACTCTGGGACAGGTGGCTTCATTCTAAAATCAATAATCATCAGGCACGCTCCTTCAGACTCCTATTGAATATCCCATTCATTCACGTTATTAAACATCCCGATATTGGATGGTTTACCTACAAGTACATTTTTGGCGACAGCTTGCAATCTTTTCTCAGAATATACGCTAATGGTTGGTAGTTCTTCATGTAAGATCTGCTGGAGCTGCTTGTAGATGTCATGGCGCTTCGTTTCATCCGCTTCGGCTACCCCCTCCTTGATCAGCGCGTCCACCTTCGAATTGTTATATCCCAAGAAATTGTTGGCGTTGTCGCTTGCGAACAAGGAGAAGTATAGGCTCGGCTCAATGTAATAGTCCCGGTTAAAGATCGTTAATTCGTATTCACTCTTAATGACCTTTTGGATCAACGTTCCAAAATCATATTTCTGCACTTCCACCTTGATGCCTACATCCTTCAAATTCTGAGTCAGAATATCTGCCGCCTGCTCCCGAATCTTATTGCCCACCGGAATCAGAAAGCGAACGACCTTATTGGAGTCCCAACCTGCCTCTGCGAGCAGTGCCTTGGCCTTCTCTGGATCGTAACTATAGATCGCTGCATCTTGGTCATAATATGGATTGTCGCTCGGCACACTTCCGTCGATTACCTCAGCCTGACCTTTGAGAAGCTGTTCCACAATCAGCTGACGGTTCAGTGCATAAGCAACGGCCTGTCGAACTTTAGGAGAATCAAACACCTTGTTGTTCAAGAACAACTCCGCTGGCTCTGAAGGGCCGCTGGAATCTAGATTGACGTTTGGCAATGCCTTAACCTTCTCATAATCGGTGATTGGAATAAGACCTACTGGAAGAGAATTCATCTGAATATCACCCGTCTGCAACTGGGCAACTAGGTTCGTAGCGGGGAGAACTTTAATGAAAATCTTGTCCAATTTAGCAACAGATCGATAATAATTTTCGTTTTTCACAACTTCCACATACTGATCCTTGGCAAAGGACTTGAATTGGAATGGGCCAACCGTTACTTCTGGCTTCTGGAAATAGGGATTAACTGCAAGCTGATCAAGCGGCACATCTTTCAAAATATGTTGGGGCAGGAAGTACAGCTTGGTCGCAAATGTTTCTTTAAAAATGTTTGGATCAATGGGGGTCTTGGTCTTGATCGTAAACGTATGGTCATCAATGATGCTGAGTCCCGTAATTTCATTCTGACCATCCTCTAGCTTACCCGCATCATTCAGTCCTTCAATGAAGCTAAGCCGTAATGAAGTCTCCACCTTTGGATTCAGAGCAGTGTTCAGCGTGAACAGCACATCGGCTGTGGTGAACGGCTGTCCATCATTCCATTTTGCATCCTTATTGAGCTTAATGGTGTAGAGCTGCTTATCCTCGGTGTCCACTGAATCCGCCAGTTTAGGCAAAAATTCAAATGATGAATTAATATCAAGCAGAGCATCGTTAATGAGAGCAAGTGCGTTTTTGGAAGCTGAGTCCCCCTGATCATTGATCTGATTTAACGTTAGAGGGGAGTTCACAATGCCAACCGTTACTATTTTTTCCTTAACAGTTTCTTGGGTTTCCGGAGTACTCGCCCCAGCCTCTGCTGTCCCGCCTGTATTCGTAGAAGCAGCCGAGCCACATGCACTAAGCAGGAACAACGACAAGATAAGGATGACGGACAATCCGTTACGAACATTTTTTCTCACAACATATTCCCCCTGTTTTGGATATTTAGATGCTGAATCCTTCAATGGCTTAATTCTTCAATATCAGTGAGTCTCTATTCCAGAATCGCTACAAGCAACAAGACTGGTGCACACGATGCTTCTTCATGAATTATCTGTTCTGTCCTCTCCTCATTCCTTGGGATCTAATGCATCACGCAAGCCATCCCCTACAAAATTAATAGATAACACCGTAATGAGCAGCATCAGCCCTGCCGGAACCCACAACCACAACTGATCGGTTAACACGGTAAAGGATTGAGCATCACTCAGCATATTGCCCCAGCTTGCCGTTGGTGGTTGTACTCCCATCCCGAGAAAACTTAGCCCTGCTTCACTCAGAATGGCACTCGCCACGCCAAATGTAGCATTGACGATAATTGGCCCCAGCGTATTAGGTAAAATATGTCCCAGCAGAATTCGTCTGTTCCCCAGACCCAATGCCGTTCCGGCACGGACATAATCCTGTTGTTTGATCGTTAGCACACTGCTTCGCACTAATCGCGCCACCCCTGGCCACGAGAACAGTGCGAGCACACAAATGATCGTCTGAAGACTCGCTCCAAGAGCACTGACGATGACCAGAATCACCATCAGGAACGGAAAAGCCATGAACATATCGGTAATTCGCATGATCACCATGTCTAGCCAGCCACCGAAATAGCCTGATATCAAACCAATCAGCGTGCCCACCGTCACATATAAGGCAACCGTTGCGAAGCCCACCAGAAGGGATACCCTTGAGGCGACAATTAAGCGACTTAACACATCCCGTCCAACCTGATCTGTCCCAAGCAGGTGTTCTCCTGAAGGAGGTGCTGAGAAATACGCTGTTACCTGATCTGGCGAGTGAGGAGCAAGCTGCGTGGCAAACATTGCAACCAGAATTAACAAAACAATCACGATTAGTCCACCAACAGCGAATCGATTGCGTGCAAAACGGCTGACTACAAGTCTGAAATGGCTGTTCTCCACTGACTTCCAGCCCTGTGATAATTCCGCCCCCGCGGTGGAACTCTCCTGTAAACGGAGGTCGGATGTTGTTCTCATACGCTCTCTCCTCCTGAATGAATGTAGTTTAATAAAATCGTTTAGTTATATTTAACTCGCGGATCTGCAACGGCATAGATCATATCAGTCAACAGATTCGTAGCCAGTACAATGATTGCGGCGACTAGATTTAATGCCATTAACGTAGGATAATCACGCGAAAGGATGGATTGCATCGTTAGCTGTCCTATTCCGGGCCACTGAAATATCTGTTCGATCAAAATGCTGCCTCCCAGTAGCAGTGGAATCTCCATCGCAAACACCGTGATAATCGGTAATAACGCGTTGCGAAGGGCGTGTCTGTTGGTCACCATAAACTCACCAACCCCTTTGGCTCTCGCGGTTCGAAGATAGTCCTGATGGAGCACATCCAGCATGCTTGCCCGGACATAACGAATTTTTTTGCCCACAATTCCCACCGCTAGTACACTTGCAGGTAATATGAGATGCCATAACGTATCCAGCACACCACCACCGCCTCCAAGTACCCCCATACCGCCCGAAGGTAGAAGATTTAGTTTCAGCGAGAACACATAAATGACCCCAAGTCCTAGAAAGAATTGTGGCATGGACGTGCCAATAAAGGATAAACCAGTCAGGATGTAGTCAACCTTTGTATTATGCTTAACTGCACTATAGATGCCTGCCGGAATAGCTATTGCCAAACTGATCAGAAGCGAAGTAAAGGTTAGCAAAAGGGTAGGGCCAATTCGTTCTGCAATCAATTGAGATACCGGAGCGAATGAACTGAAGGAGTACCCCAAATTGCCTTGCATCAGGCTCATCATCCATTTGCCATATTGCACGATTGCAGGGCTATTCAAGCCGAGCATCTCTTTCTTCGCCTCAATTAACTCCTGGGATGTGTTGGGATCAATCATCATCTCCACAGGATTACCTGGAGCAAGATTAATGATGATAAAGTTGATAATTGTGATCCCTATCAATACGGGAAGTGCAATTAATAAACGGCGTATAATGTAAGGTACCATGGCGTCAAGATCCCTCCACAATTGGAAAGTGACAGGCCACCTGATGAGCAGGCATCCCCGTATCTGCGAGCTGCGGCTCTTCTTCCTGACACTTCGCCTGTGCATACGGGCAGCGAGAATGAAACCGACACCCTTGCGGTGGATTAGCTGGGCTAGGCACATCACCTTCCAAAACGAAGCGAGATTGCTCTCGCATACGCGGATGAGTGATCGGATTAGCCGTTAATAGACTGCGTGTGTATGGATGCTTGGCGTCACTAAAGACATCTTCTTTTGCGCCAATTTCCACAATTTTGCCTAAATACATGACCGCAATCCGTGTACTAATATAGTTGACTGCACCCAATCCATGGGCAATGAATACATACGTCAGATTCAGCTCCTGCTGCAAATCGCGAAATAGATTCAGAATCTGTGCCTGTATGGATACATCGAGTGCAGATACCGGTTCATCACATACGATCAGCTTAGGCTTCAATGATAAAGCACGGGCAATGCCAATTCGCTGCCGTTGTCCACCTGAGAATTCATGGGGATGACGGGACATGGCTGACCGCGGCAACCCGACGAGATCAAGTAAACGAATAACCTCTGCTTCCGCCTCTTGTCGTGTAGCAAGCCGGTGTGCAAGAATCGGCTCGGAGATCAGATCTCCCACTCTTTTGCGGGGATTCAGTGATGAATACGGGTCTTGAAAAATGATCTGTAGTTTGGTTCGAACCTTCTTCATCCTGTGCTGAGATAGATTCGTAATATCCTGCCCTTCAAAAAAAATACGTCCCGAATGAGCAGGCTCCAGGCGCAGCATAGTTCGTCCAATTGAGGATTTACCACAGCCCGACTCTCCGACAAGACCTAATGTTTCACCTGCCGATATATCCAAATTAATGCCGTCCACAGCCTTGATATATCCTGAAGTGCGGCCTAGCACCCCTTGTCGAATCGGATAGTATGTGCGTAATTCCTCCAGACGGAGCAACGGAGATGCAGCTTCGTTTCCAGGGCTAACACGGTAATTGCTCATTGAGTCTAAACCTCCTGGTGCATTCAATTGCAGTTATTGTTGAGGAAGCCAGCATCTCACCACATGCTTGGCACTGACTTGCCTCAGAGACGGCGCCTCCAGGCTACATTGTTCGATCGCATAGGGACACCTCGCCTGAAATCTACAACCTTGAGGTAGATCCGTAAGCGAAGGGACCGTGCCAGGAATCGGTACAAGTCGATCCTCTGCCCCACTCTGAATGGTAGGAACTGATCGCATCAGTCCTTGTGTATATGGATGCAAAGGCTCATCAAACAGGGAGAATACCTCTGCCTCTTCGACAATCTGACCCGCATACATGACAGCGACCCGATCCGCCATTTCGGCGACAATACTCAGGTCATGCGTGATCAGCAGTATCGCTGTCTCTCTCTCTTCACGCAGTTGCTTCATTAAATTCAGAATCTGTGCTTGAATCGTAACATCGAGTGCTGTTGTAGGCTCGTCCGCAATGAGTAATTTCGGCTCACATATGAGAGCAATAGCGATGACAATCCGTTGTCTCATGCCCCCGACAGGGAGTGAGGATACTCTCTCATCACCGCTTCGGGTCGTGCAATGCCTACCTTCTGTAACATCTGAAGTACAGCATGCTCTGCCTGTCTTCGGTTAAGCTTCGTGTGAACCTGAATTACCTCAAGCAGCTGATTGCCAATCGTCATCACCGGATTGAGAGCTGTCATCGGTTCTTGGAAAACCATTGAAACCTGCTTGCCTCTAATTTTTCTTAACTGCGTCTGATTCAGTTCGGTCAGATCCGTGCCATTCAATCGGATATGTCCTTCAGCAATGCGTCCTTTCTCTCCCAGCAAACCTAGAATCGATAAGGAAGTGACACTCTTGCCACTACCTGATTCCCCGACTATGCATAATGTTTCACCCGGAGTTATCGCTAGATTAATGCCGTCTACTGGACTAACTTCACCTTTCGTTGTTGTGAATGTGACACGTAGCGCTTCAATTTCAAGAAGATTGTTCATAAGATCACCTGACTCACTTTTTTTCAACATCATATGTCTATATACAATAAATCTTATTGGAATTATAAGGATTAGTGTAGCATGATCTCTGAAATTGTTTTTATCAAAAATTTAAATACAGGTATAGAATATTCCAATACTATAGATGCTGAATTAATGCAGTTAACACCCAAACTAGTGCTTCAAAAACCAAAAAATCTAATCCAATGAACAGGGTTGACTCTCACGTAACGTGACACTGTACAATCGGTGATGTAAGGAGGTTGAAACCATGGCCATGAAGGTAAAAGAAGTTGCCGAGCTTGCCTCGATCAGTGTGCGCACACTGCATCATTATGATGAGATCGGTTTGTTAACTCCTAGTGAAGTCACTTCTGCAGGGTATCGACTCTATTCAGACGCCAATCTAGACATGCTGCAGCAGATATTATTTTTCAAAGAACTGGACTTCTCACTGAAAGATATCAAAGACATTATAAATAGCCCTTCCTTCAACCGGGAGGAAGCACTTCAGATGCATCGCCAGATCCTTCTGGAGAAAAGGGTACGCTTAGACCGTATGATTGCCACCATCGATAAAAGTGTTATGCATATGAGAGGAGACATTGATATGACGACAAAGGAACAATTCGAAGGATTTAACTTCAAGGAGAACCCCTATGAACAGGAAGCGCGCCAGCGCTGGGGAATAAAGCTGTAGATCAGGCGAATGAAAAATTACAAGGCAAATCACCCAATGAACAGAAGGCTCTATCGGACCAGATGAATGGCATCTTCACTCAGTTGGCAACCCTTCGTGACACTTCACCCGCATCGGCTGAATCCCAAGCGGTCATTGCGCAGTGGTACACCTATTTGAATCAGATGGGGCATTATTCACCCGAGGCTTTTCGAGGATTGGGTCAGATGTATGTGGATGATGAACGCTTCACACGTAACATTGACCAATTTGGCGAAGGATTAGCTGCCTTTATGAAAGAAGCCATGGCGATCTTTGCGGATCAGCAGCAAGCAGACTAAGACGTGTCTGAATATTTCGAAGCACACAGATTTTCATTTTCCTGACAATAAGGCCAACTGAGTTCGTTAGAAATGTTGCGTGAATCTCAATTACATTTACCACAGGCTGGATTCTCACCTATCTACAAGGTAAAACATCATCACCAAAAAAGGGACGCACGCCTTCTGGCGTTACGTCCCTCTTGCTTGTTTCTCAGCCGCAATGTGAAGGAGCCTTCTTCTCGGCACATTCACTCTGAGATTTTTTTTGAATGAAGAATATAGGATTATGCTCGTGGAGCGTGGTCAGTTGATGAGGCTTCGGTTGCCATACTGGTTTTGGCCATTCGACCAGGAATCTGCCATGCGGATACGATCGCAAGACCAATAAACAACAGATCCATCGGTTCACCGAAATAATCCGAGAACGTTTCGATAAATGCGTTAACGATCTCGCCGTCAAATACCAATTGCATGAAACCTTCATCAAACATCTCGGATGCAAAATAAACAACCGTCATGTATTTCCCAAGTACAATGCCGACAAGCGCAAAAATGACCGCAATCACTTTATGTACTGTTGCAATCCGTTTATTGGACAACAACACGACAGCATAACCTGTCAGTGCACCAATGAGAATTGCAATTAAACCTACCTCATACTCGGTCATTGCTGCGACTGCAGCCCATACAGCACCACCCACAATTGCCGCAATTAACCCGCCGATAATCGGCATCCCAATCTTGATTCCTTGCTTTTCTTCCACGATGTCTTTCCCTCCTGAGTCATGCTTAGGCTTATTTTCCAAAATTCACCTAACTAATAAAACCACATTTCATTCGTTAATTCAACCATTTTCTACGATGATGAAGTTGTAAGCGATACCCAAGCTAGCTCAATGGCGTGCATTTCATGACCCGCGTAAAATCGTGCATTTCCCGGGGGACATCGTCAAACCTCAGCCAAACAAACAGAAAAAAACAAAAAAACTCCCCACTATTCAACATGACATAGGGAGAGTCCATTCCATACTATTTACACATGCTTTTCTTCTGCTAATTAAGCCTTAGAGCTTCAGCAAGCTGATATACTTAACGTTGTGCTTCCTTCGCTGGTGTAATTACAGACGCAATCTGCGCCAGGATCGCATCAACCGATGCCGAATCATGCACATCATATTCGTCAATGTTCAAGCGCAATACTGGACAAGCTGTGAATTGGTCAATCCATACAGAATAGCGCTCATGCATGTGTTCCCAATACGAGCGATCTGTCTGAATCTCCATCTCACGTCCACGCTCAGTAATCCGGTTCAGGATGGATGGCAAGCTGCCTTCCAGATAGATCAGTACGTCCGGGTGCGGGAAATATGGCGTCATAACCATCGCCTCGAACAAGCTGCTATAGGTTTCGAAATCCGTTGCAGACATTGTACCTTGATCCGCGTGCATCTGCGCAAAGATCCCCGTGTCTTCATAGATCGAACGATCCTGTACGAAGCCTCCGCCCATTTCGAAAATTTTCTTCTGTTCCTTAAAACGTTCTGCCAAGAAGTAAATCTGTAGATGGAAGCTCCACCGTTCAAAATCATGATAAAATTTCTCCAGGTACGGATTATGATCCACCTGTTCCAGAGAAGTTTTGAAATTCAAACGTTCCGCAAGCGCTGCTGTTAGCGTGGATTTGCCCACACCAACCGTACCTGCGACGGTAATTAATGCATTTGCTGGAATGCCATAGTTATTCATGTGATATACTCCTTTACCTGATTAACGATCTGCCTGAAATGTTCTGGATGCTCTACAAAATCGAGTGCTTCTGCATCCACTTTAATAATAATTGGAGGATTAGGGCCATCTGCCAAATAGGCCATGCCTGTTTTGTAATCAGCAATAAGCTGTTCCATATATCCTGGATCCATATCCTGCTCGAAGGATCTTCCTCGCTTGTTGATCCGATACATCAAGGTATCAAGCTCTGCTTCAATGTACAGCACCAAGTTAGGTTTTGGCAGGTCATCGGTTAACAAATGATAGATTTGACGGTACTTGTCCCGCTTCGTGCCCTTCAAGGTGCGTTCGGCAAAAATCATATTTTTGTAGATATGATAATCCGAAATGACGGGTGTATGCTGCTGCACATAGTGAGCTCCGGTATCTTCCAATTGCTTAAATCGATTACATAAGAAAAACATCTCAAGCTGGAAGCTCCACTCATCTATATCCTGATAGAAGGAAGCCAGAAATGGATTCTCTTCTACGATCTCCTTCACTAGCGGAAGATTCAACTCCTGAGAAAGCATCGTTGCGAGCGTTGTTTTCCCAGCACCAATTGGACCCTCCACAGCAATAAACGGGGCTGATTTCATCGTGTTCCTGTTCCTCCTCGTGCTTATGCGTGTTTCCGTTTCTCTATAGACCTCACCTATTGTATCACAGCTTCGTAGCATCGAAGGCCAGTATTTTATGTATAAATTGAATATTATGCGTATTCACGTAACAAAGCTAAACATTCATCGGATGAAAGACCTTATCCCCACTTTTGGAACTTTAAGTCTAAAGTTATATATTCAAATGATTTAATAAATGGTAAAATAACCCTCTTACTATTATTATACTATTTTATTCAGTTATAAGACTACACGAGCCCACATATGACTACATATCATCATGCTCTAAGGAGAGAATTAGATTGCTGAACAATATTCACCAATTCATGAAAACAACGCTTTCACTTCCACGAACGATAACGATCGCCGCTGCCCTAACCCTTACGCTTACTGGTTGTGCTACCCAAGCCAGCACCTCCAGCCCAGCACCTGTAGCTACGGAAACAGAAACACAGACCGAAGAACAGAATCATGTTCTATCTTCTGCTCAGAATGAAGTCGAAATCACTGTCCCAATTGATTGGAATACTTTTCCACAATTAGGAACACCAAATTTATTGGCTGCCATGGATAAAGACGGCGAGAGCGCGATCATGATTGAACGAGTAAGCCGAGAAGATACAGCGGAAGCATCTCTTGAGGATCTTATAGACAAATGGGAAGATGAGTTCTCTTTCGCTGAGGCAGTACATATGAATCGAAACGAACGGGAAGTATGACAATTGATTCAGAAGAAGCCTACCTTACTGAAGGAAAAATGACGTTGCCTACAGGGACAAGTTACATCATCAGTGCCTCGCTGGAGAAGGAGAATCACTTCTATCATCTTAACTTCACCCGCCAGCGTGAATTGAATGATACCGATCGGAAATTCTTCACCCAGCTTGCCCAATCCATGCGAATCCTGAACGATCAGCCTGCTGTTGTTGAAACCGAATCGACTTCTGGTTCTACCAAAGTTATTAAATCAGAGGACGGGAAGACCTCCATTCGTATCCCTTCAGATTGGGAAAGTGATTTTAGAATAATTATTGATGCCAAACTGGAAGCAACCTCCTTAAGCGGTGAGGAATATTTCATAAGTCTGCAAAGTCCCAAATCTTGGTCCGATCCAGGTACAACACTCGAAGAGTACGTTGATGACTACATCGAACGCCAGACTGAGTTCTCGGATGATGTCACTAAACCGATAAAGTGGCTGTCGAAATTGATGGAAGACCAGGCTTCCAGTTTGAGATACTTTCTACGATGGACAACGTCAACCACATCTACATGTACACCATCCTTGATTATCCAGATCACTTTGCGATCATTAGTTTCTCGGCTACAGAAAATCTTTTTATGGAATCTAAGCAAACATACCTAGAATCGACGGAGAGCTACCGCGAGGAACAGTAATAGATTACTGTTCTCTAAATTTTAAACTAAAATAACCTTCTTATCGTATGACCTGACTTAGGTAATCGTAAGAAGGTTATTCTGTTTGCTTCATATTGTGTGGTTATGTTATATGCTTATTTTGGGACAATATCCTTCAGCCCTTTTAGAAACCGACTGGAGGCATAGCAGATTTGTCCATTAACCATTCGGATTTCCCGCTTAGTAATGTCAATTTCAGCGATATTATCTTTGTTAACCACATAAGAATTGTGGCAGCGATAGAAGCGATTGTCCATCTCAGGTAACGCCTTTAACTTCCCATAGAATTCAACCTGACGATTGTGGGCATGCAGGATGATTTTATGAAGTTGGGAGGAGGTTTCAAAAAATAGAATGTCATTGTACTCAATGCTGATCACTTTATCTCCCATCTTGGTTTGAAACAATTTCCGATGATTATGCTTGTTTTGCATGTAGCGATGATACGCCGTATCAATGCAGTCAATAACCCGTTTCTGAATGTCGGTAAACTGATCCTTTGTGATATAGTCCATCGCTTCCACTTTATATGTAAATGTCAGATACGTTAATTCTGGATGTGTGGTTATGAATACGATCGCACCTTGCGTATCATATTGGCGAATCTCCGCGCCCAGCGCTATTCCACTTTTTTCTTCCTGTAGATCAACATCTAGAAAATATAAACCGGTTGTATCATTCTGCTGTAAATGATTAATAATGTCTTTGGAGTGTGCAGTAGAGATCACAACCTTCATGTCCAGATTCTCTATCATGATGTAATCGGACACATATTTGGTTAGACGTTTACGTTGCTCCTCATCGTCCTCACAGATAAAAATCTCTAACATATGCCACATCTCCTCTGTGCTTTAATTCTCGAACACTTCCAAGAGCTGAATAAACGTGCTCTCTCTACGCTGGGTATCCAGCACTACCCCTTTATATTGTGCAACCATCTCTCTTAGATTGCTAAGCCCTAGACCACGATCACTACCTTTGGTTGAAAAACCCTTCTCAAACAGCTTGTACAACTCAGGTGTCTCTTCGCGGCAACTGTTGCTCACCACAATTAATGTCCCAAGTTCTTGGCGAATCAACGCCATATGCACAGTTGGCACCTCACAATGAATCGCCTCTTCGATGGCATTATCCAGTAGAATTCCTACACAACGGCATAATGGTACGGCATCCATATGGATACGTTCGATCGGCTCGGCAACCTCAATGATGGCATCGATGTTAAGCTCCTGTGCCTTAATCATCTTAGCAGAGATAATGCCTTTTAGTTCTTGTACTTTTAGATGATGTAAGGCTCCCAGTTTATATGTATTGGACTGCATCCCTTGACTGATTGGCATAATTTTGTGTTCAAAATAGGCCTGTAACTGATCCATATCCTTATGACGAATGTATTCAGACATACTAAGAAGAATATTAATATAATCGTGCCTAAACTTCTGCATATCGGTATATAAATGTTCCAGATTCTCTGTGTATTCTGTTAATTGCTCGTACTGCTCCCGCTGGTTCTGCATAGCCGCTTCCTTCCTGATCGTTCGCGACAATATTACAAACACTCCAATCAGTAGGGCAAAATAAAACAGAAACAAAATACTATTTGCTTGGATGTTATCATCCGAGAAGCCTTGCCGCTCTCCAATCCATATATTGATGTAGAAAATGATTAAGGTAAAGATACAGACTACGCTAAATAATACACTGTACCTCTTCAAGATCAGTTTGCCTCTAAATCGTTTAACGAAGTGAAGCCCGGTAAGTAGCATAGCCATGGATAACAATCCACTACCTATTAAATTTACAATGGTTATCATTAAACTCGAAGTGTTAGCATTCATTGAATGATGAAACATGTTTATTTTGAGGAGACCAAACAGATACTCACCTACTACTGATACGAGTACAGAAATAACAGGGAAAATGATACTCCACAACATCTCTTTTGTTTTCCAATGTAAACATGCATAGAAATAGATTACGACACCGAATATGGCGGATGCCCCAATCCAAGGAAACAACATCATTCCGATCGTAGTCCCGCCCACAAGAAGTAAACTACAAAAACGTATATTCATCGTTCGAACCGACATGAAAGACAGAAATAAGATAAGAAACAAGACTTGAACGATAATCCCTAGTAAAACTTCCATTGGCTGCTCTCCTTATCCAAACCCTAACCTACCATGCCCTCAGTTCCTCCCACCGAAGAATCGAATACTTCCAATAGCTGAATAAACGTTCCTTCTTTACGATGGGTATCCAATATAACATGCTTGTATTGCGACACAATTTCTCTTAGATTGCTAAGCCCTAGACCACGATTACTACCTTTGGTTGAAAAACCCTTCTCAAACAATTTGTACAACTCAGGTGTCTCTTCGCGGCAACTGTTGCTGACCACAATTAATATACCAAGTTCTTGGCGAATCATCGCCATATGCACACTTGGCACCTCACAATGAATCGCTTCTTCGATAGCATTATCCAGTAGAATTCCTACACAGCGGCATAATGGTACGGCATCCATATGGATACGTTCGATTGGCTCGGCAACCTCAATGATGGCATCGATGTTAAGCTCTTGTGCCTTAATCATCTTCGCAGAGATAATGCCTTTTAGTTCTTGTACTTTTAGATGATGTAAGGCTCCCAGTTTGTATGTATTAGACCGCATTCCTTGACTGATCGGCATAATTTTCTCATCAAAATACGTCTGTAACTGATCCATGTCTTTATGACGAATATATTCAGACATGCTAAGAAGAATATTAATATAATCGTGCCTAAATTTCTGCATATCGGTGTATAAATGTTCCAGATTCTCTGTGTACTCCGTTAATTGCTCGTACTGTTCCCGCTGGTTCTGCATCGCTGCTTCCTTCATAATCGTTCGGCTTAATATCACAAATACACCAATAAGTAGGGCAAAATAAAACAGAAACAAAATGCTATTCGCTTGAATGTTATCATCGGAGAAACCTTGGCTTTGGCCGATCCATATATTAATGTAGAAAATGACAACGGTGAAGAAGGTCAGAATCGTAAGAAATAGACCATATCTTCTAAAAAATGCATCGTGGTTCTTCAGCTTCGTAAGCAGTACTCTGACAAGTGCGCTCATTAGAAATGTGATGATCATGATGCCTGTTACATAGATGACCGTATAGAACATATTATTATGAATGGATGCACTCGAACCACCCAACACATTAATATTGATTATCCCGCACATATAATCACTGATGACCATGAAAATCAGCGTTATCGTTGGAAATAAAATACTGAGAAGAATCTTTCTCAGCTTAAAATATAAACTGATGACCAAGAAGAATAAGACGACAAAACTACTTGCTGAGCCCATCACTCCAAACAGTGAGTACCCGATGATGATTGAGCCAACGACGATAAAAGCAATCGATTTCTTGCTAAGTTGATGCTTCAACATGATCGGGATGGACAGGCTAAATGTTGCCATCTGTATAATGGCGGCCAAAAACAATAACATGATCAAAATCCTTCTCTCAACGTTATACTAAATTTCTATATATGATAACCCCTATATGTGCGTGTTCAAAAAGGGCGGTTTTCAGTACCGAGAAGATGGGGTGAAGATAGAAATGGAGTAGCGGAGCGTAGGCAAAACTACGTGAGCAACGGACATTTCGGCTGAATCCCATATTCGACGCTGAGATGCCGCTCGCGCACCCTTCGTAATCAAAAGCGGACTTTTTGAACAACCTCTATATGGAACAATATAACATTTATCAATGAAACAGACTATCCTACCTTCATCAGTCTTTAACTGAGAATTCGATAAGATAGCCTATTTAAGTGCGTGTTCAAAAAGGACGGTTTTCAGTACCGAGAAGATGGGATGAAGCTAGAAATGGAGTAGCGGAGCGTAGGCAGAACTACGTGAGCAACTACATTGTTTCTGAAGGAAACAAACTTCGTAAGCATCCACTTATTTCGGCTGAATCCCATATTTGACGCTGAGATGCCATCAGGCATCCTTCGTAATCAAAAGCGAACTTTTTGAACAACCTCTTTAAGAGAATTCGAATCTATTATATATCTTCTGTCCTCACTCTTGTCAGCAATAAGAAAATTATCGCAGCGCAGACGAACAAACTGATGATATGCACGGCAACCATACTACTATTACCTGTAAAACCACTGAACATATCATTGTTCAGTTCAGTGATCCACTGGGTTGGCAGAAATCGTGCCAGCTTCTGCATCCCTTCAGGCATAATTGAACTTGGCCATAAGGTACCTCCCAGCATCGCCAGAGGTAGCGATACAACAGTAATAAGCAGCCGTCCCGTAGACATTTTGGATGTACGACTTATGAGTAGCAACCCAAGTCCTGCTGCAATCATGTTTAATAGTCCATAGGCTAGCACGAGTAACAGAAGTTCCCACACAGATAGGGAAAGATTTATTTGAAAAACGCCTGTCATCAAGGCAACCATAAGTATAAATTGTCCCACACCAATCACCGCAAACACACTAACCGTCTGTAGATAGTAACTTAATTTGCTACCCGCAGCCAGTAATAGACGTTGGGTTGTGGTATGCACTTTATCACCTAGGAATAATAGTGTGTTCGTCATCGTAAGAAACATAATAATAAACACAATCATATTGAAGGAACTCGTCAAGACAACTGCATTAGGATTCCCTAGTATCTTCTGTTCCACTAGAATTGGAGCGTTCGCTGCAGCGGCTTCTTTCATACCTGTGGTTAATGATTGTTCGCTTGTCGCATTTTTGGCGAGTGTTTTCAATACAGAAAATACACTGTTCAGCTTAACCTGCAATGAATTCGAATTTACGCTTTGTTCATTCACATAGCTACTCACATTCAGTGTGTCCGGATCAGCAGTGATATCCGCAATTGTTGGCGTAAACACGATACCCAGATTAGTACGATGATGAATGGCATCATCTGCGGATGAGGCCTGTGTAATGGTGACATTTTGCTTCTTCAGCATGTCTGATACATATGAATTCACCGTTGTATCCTCTATATACATTGTAAGTGTAACCTTCGTCGCTTCCTCATACTGCGCAACGACCGAGTACGTAAATACAACGGGCAAAAATAAAATCAGGATAAACGTAAGCTTTCGTTTGAAAATCCGCTTGAGATATAGTTCGAATACCCGCACCTTATCGAACCACCTTTCTAGTCAGGGAGTACACCGAAATGAGGAGAAATCCCATTGCGGTAATAAGCGCTGTGAATACAGGCATCAGATCTATGACACCTTGCTGAATATAATCAAACATAGGACGTTGGAACACTTCATTGATACTTATTGAACTCAGCTCTCCCATATCCAGTTTAACGAATCCACCACCCACAAACGTCATCACTGGAATCAATATGGTGACTAGACCATCCACTTGCTTGATTCGACGGGCAATCACACCGAGCAGCAATCCCAACGCATTGAAGAAGATGGCACCTGCAAGGATAATGAACAACACAAACATAATGCTATCTCCATAGCTAACATCGAAAAACAATTTGGCACATACGACGATGACTACTCCTTGCATGATGGATATCGTCACACCTGTCAGAAATTGCCCCATAATTAACGCTGTCTTGGAGATTGGAGTAACCAGATAACGATCCCCAACGCTTCACTGTATTCTTCCTGTACAAAGTTCATCGTGTTAGCCAGACCATATACCAGGATTAGAACAAGCATGGTTACACCGTAATAACTCATTGCTGTAATACTGGAGCCACTTGATGAGGCAGATGCCCGATCTGTTTCTCCAGATGCAGTTAACATATTGCTGTACTGATGAGAGTAAACGATGTTCTGATTGCTTGCACTTGCGATTTCCATCGCCAAATATCCATCCCCGTAGGCAGATAACGCCAAATCGGTTATATTTACTTTTTCAATATGATTGTCTTTCCCATATACAGTGATATTACCAATCTGATGTGCTTCATAGTCCAGCGTTAGATCACTAGGCAGATAGATAAATTGTTCCACTTGACCAGACTCGAGCATTTTCATAGCTGTCTCACTACTCGTCTGTATCTGGATGTCGAACATCTCTTCATTGGCAGAACTACTCAAGAAAGCAACTACATTTTTGCCGACTTCACCATCATCTTCATTCACAACAACAGTAGAGATCTGTGGGATCAGAGAATGCTTCGATTCCTGATCCTCTGACTGGAATACCCCTGACAATGCGTTGCCCAGAATCAGAATTAACAACAGGGGCAGCAGAATATAATTTACAAACACGACAGGGTTCTGAAGCTTGCGCTTCATACTGGTAGCAAATATCGTCCACATCGCTCTAATCCCTCAAGTTCTTTCTGGTTAATTGAAAAAAAACTTGCTCTAGATTCGGCGTTATATATTGAAAGCTCTTCATGTCTTCCCCAAAAGATTCTCTGATCTGACTTAACGTGTTTATATCATTTTTGGGAACACCAAGCTCTACACGATTGCCATCTGACAGTAGTACAACATAATCTTCAAGCTGCTTGGCATACGCTGTACTTTTCTGCTGTAGCTCCAATCGAATGATCGCCTGATCGGTATACTCCTGAATAACGTCATGTAACTTGCCTTGGCATAACAATTGTCCGTCATCCATAATACCGACATGAGAGCAGATCTTCTCAACCTCTTCCATATAGTGCGAGATATAGATAACCGTGGTTCCGAGCTGATTCAGCTCTGTAATGGCATCCAAGATGCGATTACGGGATTGCGGATCAACACCAACCGTTGGTTCATCAAGTATAATGACATCCGGGTTGTGGACAATACCACATGCGATGTTAAGCCTTCTTTTCATACCGCCGGAGAACTTTTTAGGTTTCTGTTTGCGTTCTTCCCACAGTCCCACGAATTCAAGCGCGAAGCGAACTTGGTTTTTCAAACGTTCTCCCTTTAATCCATACAACTTACCGAAAAACAACACATTCTCATAGGCAGATAAATCATAGATCAACGCTAGATCCTGTGGAACGTATCCTACACGTTTGTTTGTACTTGCATTGAGATATTCATTAAACCACTGAATTTTCCCACTTTGGGGCTTATCTAGTCCCAACATCACTCTGGTTAACGTGGATTTTCCCGCACCGTTGGGGCCAAGCAATCCATAAATTTGACGATCCCCCACCGATATTGACAGTTGCTTTAATACAGGTTTCTTCTTGTTATAACTGAACTGAATATTCTCTCCGGCGAATACGGTTTGCATTAATACTACCTCCCAATCACTTCATGCCTTGTATGTAAATTGAGTGTAGCATCCCGCTAAAATACTTACGTTATATAGTCATAACATGCAGATATGATGTCATAACTGTACATCCAAAGATACAAAATGATGACTTAACTGTTAAAGCAAAATACATGTTGGTATGTCATACACAAAACAGCGATCCCCTAGATACGACGTACCGTATCCAAAGAACCGCTGTAATATTATAGTTTGAGCTATTTCAGTGAACTGTGCTGACACAAGTTCAAGTTCACGTCGTTCGTGAATGTTACTTTTCAGGCTCCACATACGTACTCGTGTACATTTCATAGTCTTTTTTCACCCGATCAAATCTGCTCTCTGTGGTGTAGAATATAATCTCTACAAAATGCTTTGGTGACTCCAAAATGGTGCGTAACTCAGCGGTTTGGCGCTTATTATCCACGTAGTGTCCTTCCAGCTGTATTCCTTTCAGACCGTTGATCTCAACAGGTATCATCTCTGGTATTGGAGTATCCTTACCATCCGCGTAGACTTCAGCGACATATCGCCCGTAATCCTCTAATGTTAGATCTGAACTGAACTCATCCTTGGATGCAAGGTATATCGACAACTGCTCATTATTCTCTGCCAAAGATATATCCAGCGCTGATTCCGATAGATCAAATTCATGAACCTGCCAGTTGGAAGGTGTGCTAATCTGGAACTGTGCGTATTTTCCTTGATGGGCAACCAATTCTGTCGAAGATGTGCTATAGTCCGTTGGCTGGTCATTCAAAATACGGAGATGCTTAGCCACTTGTTGTTCAAAAAACTCCTGATCTACTGCCGTAAATTGGTACATCTTCGTATATGTAATGATATAGAAATGCTGATCCGTCTCTAGAAATGCTGTGATGTATCCGAATTGATGTTTGCCATATTTCGTGCGTCCTTCTTTTACATAGGCTTCTTTTTGATCAATTATCAGCTGACTTGTTCTAATCACCTCATCACTTGTGTCTACTGACTCTTGTGCTGCATTTATGTTTTCCTGATGCCGAACCATATAATCCGTCAATGACATGTCTGGAATATAGTCTTCACGGTTCACACGGTCAATTCGAAGTGATTTCGTTTGATCCTTTGTAGCTAATTTTAAAAGGGACGGGCTGATCTCCTCCGTAACAACTTCCCATTCGGAAGGGAGGCTGACTGATAGTTCTTTCTGCTGAGGATAGAACGTTACGAGCTTTTCCACAGCATCTTTTGAGGAAACGATGGACTCCGAGTTGATGGTGGGCTCAGATACATAGGACGGTGTAGAAGGTTCACTGCATCCAGTAAGGGTAGCCATCGCGGACAAACTCAGTATAGTAGTACATACAATGCCTTTGGTAACATGCTTAGCCAATGATATAGACTCCTTTGATAAAATAATGAGAATAATGCTCTCTGCAAGTTAGAGGTTTATTTTACCATTTATATCGGCAATTTGGATGGAATAATAAAGTGGCACTTAAGTAAAAAAAGAGATCTGCCCCTGTCTTTAGGTCAGATCTCTTCATCATGAACACCTCACGCTTTGCCAGTCCCCACTCACTGGGACTTGTCATCTGAGGTTTCGTTATCATCCTTTTTCTTCGTACCCTTACTCTTATAGGGTTTCGGTGCACTTTTGGCACGATTGGCACTCGCTTGCCAGCGATTCCAGCCTTTTTTGCCTGTACCGCGGCCTGTTCCGCCACCTTTAGATTTACTCATCGTATCACTCCAATAATCCTGTATATGCTTAAAAATGACCATTCTAGATAACGTTCATCGTAACCCAGCCCAATTATTCACTTCCAGCATCTATTATTATAACAAAATATCACTTCAAATATCGTTAATCGTTACATTTCGGCTTTCAGTTGTCTAGCCTGTTTGCCTCCTCTAAGCACCCACATGGATAATAGGAAACAGATTCCCAGCACAATGGAAGCAGAAACGTACGGGTAATTAATATTTACATCAAATAATGCCCCTGCAACGATCGGCCCTGCAATATTGCCTAGACTTGTATACGCTGAATTCAATCCCGCCACAAAGCCTTGCTGCTCCTGCGCTAGTTTGGACATTTGTGTACTGATTGCCGGGCGCAAGATATCCATTCCGAGGAACACAATAAAGGTAACGACCAGAATCAGCCAATACGTGTGCACGAATAAGGTCAGCATGACAAACAACGCTACAAAGAACAGACAGACCGAAATGACCATTTTCTCCCCAAACCGGTTCAGTAACCAGCCGATGAGAGCCACCTGTACTACAGCCCCTGCAATGGAACCAAACGTAATGATGAACGCAATATCCTGTGTTGTAAATCCGAATTTTTGATATACAAATAACGAAAATACCGTCTCATAGTTTGCAAGTCCAAATGCCATCACGAATACGATAATCAAACTGAAAAAGTAAGGCGCCTGATATGATCGTAGCAATTGAGATGCCAAGCTCTGTGTTTTGACCTTAACTTTAGGTGCTCCCACATCAGGTTTACTCGTTGCGGGACTACGCGTCGACTCTGGCAAAATGGCCAGTGTGATGAGTGCTGCTAACAAACCAGCAACACCTGCAGCGTAGAACGGAATCCGAATACCGAATTCAGCCAGATAGCCACCGATACCAGGCCCAATGATGAACCCGGTTGAGATCGCGGCATTGATTAATCCCATTCCTCGACCGCGTTCTTCCTCTGTTGTTATATCTGCGGTGTAGGCCATAACTGCAGGGAAGATCAACGCTGCACCAATGCCGCCAAGCATACGCGCGGCGAAGAGCAGTACCGGTGCATTAACCGCACCAAACAAAAATTCGGATACAGCGAAGATTAACATGCCGACGACGATAATTCTTTTGCGCCCCAGGGCATCAGACCAACGACCCGCCACCGGGGAGAACAGAAACTGTGTGAAGGAAAATGCCGCTACCAGCAGCCCTACCGTGAATCCGGTAATGTGCAGTAGCTCCATATACGCAGGCATAATGGGCACAACAAGACCTATACCTGTAAAGACGAGAAAAATATTAACCATTAATAGTAGTAATGCGCCCCTATTGCGCGTTAACAAAGCCATGATTGCATCCTCCGTAGTTGTCAAAATGTTGCCTGCTCATATATTCCGTTCAAGTGGCAACCCTATGTTCAATCCTTATCTTTTGCAATGCCGTGCAAGAATACACTTGCAGCGTGACGATATAAGGCAAGAGCCTGTTCTGGCTCCATACTGCGCGACATGTGACTTAGTCCGATAATGGTACTTTCCAATATAAGCGCGAGGTGATCTACGTTGTCGGCCTTGAACTCTCCGTTATCGATCCCCTCTTGTACCAGTTGTCTGTTAAATTGAATATGCCGCTCAAACATCACCGTGATGCGTTCTTCGATATCGTTCTCTTTCTTCTCCTTGGTGAAGAATTCATCGGCTGCCTTGGTCAGTGGGTGATTCATCTCATCCAGGACAAGCTGTTCCGCCAGACCGTAAATTTTCTCGGTAGAGGTGCGATAGAGATGCTCCTTGGCTGTCCAATTTTCTTCCCATTCCCGATCCCATTCATCGATCAAATATAGAAAGAGACCTTCTTTACTTTTGAAATGGTAATATATATTGCCCTTGCTGCTTCCCGTTGCCGCCACGATATCTTCAATGGATGTTGCCTTATAGCCTTTTTGCACAAAAAGAGCTCTAGAGGCATCCGCTAGTTTCTTCTTCGTCTGCTCTGTTTGAAGTTGCTTTTTGTTCATTCTTTCACTCCGTTTCTTACATACTGCTTGCATACTGAACATTCGTTCTATATTTTAACGGATGAATGTTTAATAAGCAATATCCTATCCCGGTTGTTTTCGTGACAAAAATGACATACCCGGTTCGCCTCTTCACGTGACTTCTCTCTTCTCCAGCGTTAATGGCAGTCTAATATACAACAAAGAAGGTGCCATCCGGCACCTTCTTAGCTTCTATTTATTTGGCTTAATACCGATTATTGTTGTCCCGCACGTACCCTAATATTCCCGAGTTCATTGGCATTGATGGCGAAGGCATTACCACCCTGACCCACCGAAGCTTTCGCAGATTGTGTCGCATGAAACTTCAAACGACTTTTGTCTACCTCTACCCGGTTTACGTGTTTAGCTTGTTTTTTCTTAGCCACACCGATCTACCTCCCAGTCTTAATCGTTCTCTTTTGTAGAAACAGAAGCATGGTGGACACTTCGCATTCATTGATTCATTGATTGGTTGATTCGTTGACCAGACTAGCGTTTACGCGAGGATCTGCTTCCCTTCTTCTTCTCTTTTATAATCTGAACATTAACAGCATTACTCGCAAGCACATTCCCAGACTCCGCGTAACCTTTGGCAGTTTGGTGAATCTGAATGACAATGTACTGATTCTTCCCGACACGATAACGGTAACTTTTCACATTGGAACGGTTCATATCCATCTCCCTGTACATCGTTGTGGTCATGCATGCTCTATGTTATTCATGTCCATATTCGAGGGGCTGTGTGAATGCTGTATGTACGATAGATTTCTCAAAAAAATAACCTTCCTATGGCATAGGAAGGTTATCTCATTTAATGTATACACTTTATTGTTTATATGCTTAATGTTCAATTATTCTCCAGCAGGGAATGCACTCATATCCATATAAGTTATTTCCCACAAGTGATCGTCCAGATCTTGAAAACTCCAGCCATACATGAAGCCATGATCCTGCGGATCGTTGTAGTGCTTGCCGCCTGCATCCAGAGCAGCTTGTACAATCTGATCGACCTGTTCACGGCTATCTACGGATAGCGCAACGATAACTTCGGCCGTCTCGGCAGCATTAGAGATTTTCTTAGGAATGAACGATAGAAAACGCTCTTCCACCAGCAGCATAGCATAAATGTTGTCCCCAATGATCATACAGGTGGTTGATTCATCCGTAAAATTAGCATTAAATTCAAAACCGATCTTGGTGAAAAACTCCACTGATTTCTTCAAATCTTTGACGGGTAGGTTAACAAAAATCTGATTTGCGCTTACAGCCACCATCGATCACCTCGATCTGTTGAATTAGATTCCAACTCAAAATAACATTTCGCATATAGGCTGTCAAATGATTATACTGGTTATATTCCAAATGGTGAGGTGACAAGCATGTTATTCCAATTCGTTCGAAGTAATTAGTTATCGGGCTGGGTCAAAACGCGTAACAGCTATGCAGGGATACGTCTGTCTTCTTGACCTAACTCAGCAGGTTACTGTATCGAACGTGAATAACATTACCACTTGTTGTATCAACTCAAATTTGGAGGAATACGAATGAAACAAACCATACAATATGATGCTTTTTATGAACAGATCGGGGCGATCAACGGTTGGGATTTTAGTTCCATTCAGGTTGTATCCGAAGGTGTCCTATGGAACCTGTATACTGAAGTTATACGCCACATACGTCCCTCTGATCTCTTACTCGACATTGGCACAGGTGGCGGAGAATCTCTACTCGCTCATGCAGCGTCTGCGTCATTACTTGTTGGGATCGATCTTTCCCACGGCATGATGGAGACTGCCCAGCGTAATCTTCTCAAGTCAGGCCACTCCAACGTCCGATTTGTGCAGATGAATGCCGAGCAACTTCAATTCCCGGATCAATTTTTCAATATCATTTCTTGCAGACATGCTCCCTTCTGCGCATCAGAAGCATATCGTGTACTCGCTGATGGAGGTATGTTTCTGACCCAGCAGGTTCGGGAAAATGATAAATATAACATCAAAGAAACCTTCGGCTTCAAGGCAACCGAAGATTTGCCAACAAGCCCATTAGCGGAGAGATATGTGAACGAGCTACGTGAAGCTGGATTCCGTGATGTTCAACTCAAGGAATATAATGCGACCGAGTATTATTCTCGTCCAGAAGATCTGCTCTTCCTGTTAACCCATGCGCCGATTATTCCTGGTTTCGGAGAACGGGCTACAGATGTGCAGACGTTCCAGCGTTTTATTCAGCAATATCAGTGTGATCAGGGAATTCGGACAAACGCCGCACGTTTCATGATAACAGCACGTAAATAAAGCTCTATAGTCTAGCTAAAAAATAACAAAGAAACAGCCCACCAGACCTTTGGCAATGCAATTCAGGTCTGGTGGGCTGTTATATATTATCATGATGCCGGTACGTTCAATTTCTCCAGAAACGGCTCTAGCTTATCCACGACATAATGACTTCCGCCCCGGCCGTTCACTTGTTCGATGACAGCAGAGATGAGGAAGGACGGGGACTCGGTATCAAACACCACGACGAATCCGTTCTCCTGTCCTTTCTCTCCTTTCTTCGCTTTCAATTCTGCGGTTCCCGTCTTGGCGGCCAGTTCTCCTGGTAGCGGATTAAGGGAATGAGCCGTTCCACCTGAACGGGTAACGACTTGACCGAGTGCATCCTTCACCGTAGCTGCAACATCAGGTGTGATAATCACCTCGGGTTCAGATGTTTCTTTGCCTATAATCAGTACTGGCTTCACCATTTTCCCTTCATTAATAAAGGGTGTAAACGAAGTCGCCAGATGGATCGGAGACATCAACATCTCTCCTTGACCGTAGGACGTATCGGCGAGAAGCACCTCTGATGCAAGATCCAGATGCGCCTCATTTGCATACTGGCTTGGCTTCAAATACAATTCGTCCAATCCGAAGTTATCACCGAATCCAAACTTTTGAATACCTTCGATGAATTTGGCACTTCCCATCTCAATGGCTTCTTGGGCAAAATAGATATTGTCTGAATAGACCAAGGCATCGACCATATTCACCGGTGATACACTCTTCACACGTTTCACATAATAACCGCCCCAGCTCTCATCCTTACGCCATTGTAAACCAGGGATATCATGTTCCTTATCCGCAGTAGTTACGTTCTCCATAAGTCCTGCTGCTGCCGTTATTGCTTTGAACGTTGATCCTGGTGCATAACGATTCGTGAATCGATTGATAAAAGGTAACCCTTCATCTGCGGAATACGCATCCCACTCCGCCTGCGTAAGACCTGTAACCATTTTATTTGGATCGTAGGCTGGCGCACTAGCCATAGCAAGTAGATGGCCATCTGTCGGATTCATCAGCACCATGGCTCCGGCGTCTCCACCGCTGGAAAGGGTCTGATACAATTTTCGCTGTGTTTGCGCATCAATGGTCAACTGTACATCTTGTCCATCGACGGCATCTTTACGAATTAACTCAGATCGTACATTTCCTAGTTCATCCGTTATCTCAATCAAGCCACCTCGCTCGCCGCGAAGTTGTTTCTCCATGGATTGCTCCAGGCCAGCTTTACCAATCCAGTCCTCTGCCCGGTAATAACCTTCGGTATCTTTATCCAGATCCTCTTTTGTCACTTTACGCACATAACCAACCAGATGAGCAGCCGCTTCACCCAGCGGGTAGTATCGAATGGTTTTGGATTGCAGCTTCACGCCATTTAGCCCGTCAGGCACGCTGGATTCATCGGTCGTAGCAATCGGAACAAAATATTCTGGCTTCACCCACTTCTGGTCTAATAGCTTATTAATGGCGTCTACAGACACGTTGTAATGCTGAGCAATCTGGGCAAGTATTGCATCTGGGTTGTCGCCCAGCTCTCCTGGCACAATGCCCCATTCATTGACCGACCCTTTTGTAGCAAGAGGCATTCCTTCATGATCTACGATGCTGCCACGTTCCGGAAATAGTGTCCGCACTCTCACCTTACTGCCTTTAACCATATCTTTGAGAATCATCGACGGCTGCCAATCAATCCGCCAGACTTTAGTGCCATCCTCAAGCTCTTGTCTGACAAGTTTCAACGACTGAGTTTCGTTCAAGTCGCCAAGCAAGGTTGTCAATTGCAGACTATAGTCCACCTCGTAGATGTCAGGGTTCGTTCCCTCGGCGCTTGCTTTTTCACTTGTTCCGGATTCCGATTCGTTGGAATCCGATGTCGTTTCGGTGACCCGCAGTTTCACTTCCGCCTTTACCTCGGATACCTCCATGCCAGAGTAGATTGCATTATACTTTTCCACAAACTGTTCTCTGCTCAGTCCAGATTCATCCAGTGAAGCAGGTGTCATCATCGTATATAGCTGATCGAATTCCTTTTTCTGCAGATGATCTATGTACTGGGCTACAGTGGTCTCTGGCTTCGCTTCTTCAGCCTTACCGTTTTGCATATATAAGTACATTCCGACTCCACCCGCAAACAAGATCGGGAGTAGTCCGTACAAAATTTTATGTTTCTTTTTCATGTCATATCACCTCTACAATATACTATAGATTTCCAAACTCATTTAAACAATGGCACAAATCTGACGAAATTATCATTAAAAATAGCCGAATGCTCACATAATATGTTTAAATAAGGAGAGTGAAATTACTGCAAAGGAGCCCGATGATGGAAATCAGCTATTTTTTACTCCCCAAAGCCGAAGTGGCCTATATCAAGTCTTCTGCTTCCATGAAGGATGCAATCGAGCAGCTTGAAGCGCAGCATTATACTGCCATACCCGTAATTGATCAGGATGGAAAATATGTTGCTACCCTGTCCGAAGGTGACTTGTTATGGAAAATGCGAAGTACGCCTGGATTGACTTTTGATAATATGGATCAGGTTGAGGTACATGAGATTAACAATCGTGTATACAATGAATGCGTATACATCGAGGCCGAAATGGAGGATATGCTGACATTGGCAGCGGATCAAAATTTCGTACCTGTTGTTGATGTGGATCGTGTGTTCCTTGGCATCATCCGTCGTAAAGACATTATCGAATACTATACGCGCAATATCTCTGATTAGAGCAAAAACAACACTTGCCCACTGCACGCTACATAGCACCAAGCTACACTGCTGTACAAGAGGGTGAAACAAATAAGGCGAGCCGCGGCTCGTCTTTTTTGCATGATTTTGGCTATGACACTTGGGTATGTCACCAGGCTAGGTCGTAACTTGCTCTACGCTCAGATTTACTTCATTTTCCTTCAATATAACCCTTCCTTCATTGCGTAGGTTCCTCATCGAGCTTGAAGTACCATTCTAGAAAAACATTAAAATTCGACCATTGTGGTGTACTCTCTCCCCGAAGGAAACGCTCAATTGATTCGCCGAGCTCAACCAAAATAACTTCGCCCGTCACACGATTATAAAAGAATCCTCCCTCACCCTCGAAGCTATCCAGCGGAATATATGCTTCCGGTAGCCCCAACGTGAGCTGTGCTACAGTGATGTCTTCCATATAAACGGTATTCACCATAAACCAGCAAATCTGATAAAGCTCCTGATTTCTACTATAGAATGTAGGCCCATCTTCAGCATGCAAATAAAACTGCGCAAAATCGGACTCCAAATCAATACCCAGTTTCCGTAACGCTTCTTCATAATCTGCCGGGACATCTTCATGCCACCAGCCTTGATCCTCACAGTACTCCATTACCCGAGTTGATAACATGATACGCCTCCTAATGATTGAACCTTCTAGAAATTAACCCGCTTACGACTTTACAGGTATCCACACTTGGGGCGGAGCACCGTCACCACTGTATACTTCAAGTTCCGGAATGCCTGCATGCTCATAAGAACCTGTAGGGAACCATTCAGAGATAATATATGTCCACAAGCGCTGTATCGCTTCTGGCGCAAGTTCTTCTGCTTCAAATACAACCCATTTCACCGCAGGAAGCTCTATTCCATACATGCCTGCTGGAACTTCACCCGAATGAGAGGTAGCAATCCAGTACTCCATTTGCCCGTCATGTAATTGCCTCTGATCTACACAGATACCCACCAAGCCAGGGATTACCCCGTTATTCAACTCGCCCAGTCGATCCTCAATCCCCTCAGCTAGAGCTTCTTGCCACATTTGAGGAATGCCTCTAAGATTCTCACCGTCTACGCAAGAGAAGGTTCGTTTGATCCCGGCAAAAGTAAGAGCCTGCTGCTCAATAACGTTATACTTTACATTCATTAGAATTCCCCTCTCCAATTCGCGCTTGTGTCTTCCCTCAGGAAGACCTTTAACTACTGTATCAAAAGAGTCTTACGAATGGAAATACTATGCTTCCCCTTTGTTCTTCTACGTAAAAAAGCCCGCTGTAGTCGCGGGCTTCGGTGCTTCAGAAATTGAAATATTTATATAGAGGGATACTTCATAAGTTAGGATGGAGATACTATCCCTTAGTGCAATCGGGCGCAGTGAAGTTACCCGACCTACCAGATCAACTATGGTTTAATTAAGATTATTGGTGTCCCTGTGGTAATTGTTTCCGCTTCGAATCCACTCACTGATGCATAGCTGCCAGAATTCGTGATGATTACTGGAGTAACGATATCAAAGCCTTTATTTTGGATCAGCACTAAATCGACCTCCATCAACACATCGCCAACATGAACCTGATCTCCTTCCTTCACATGGAGAGTAAAGCCTTCACCCTTCAGTTTGACAGTATCCATTCCGACATGGATGAGTACCTCTACCCCATCGTTACCAATGACAGCAATTGCATGTTTGGACTTGGTTATCGTTGCTACTACGCCATCTACCGGAGAGACAACGGTTCCCGCGGACGGAATAATTGCCACTCCCTTGCCCATTGCTTCACTTGCGAAAGCTTCATCAGCCACATTGGCAAGTGGAACTACCTGACCAGACAGTGGGCTATGCACTGTCAACGCCGTTACTGACTGAACTGAAGCTGAACTATGCTGTGTTGCATGAACTTCTTTTACAGATTCCGCATCTGCTATTGCTCCATGTGTGTCTGACTCTGACTTGGTGGATACATTCCGAGGTTTATATCCCCACAAATACGTTAAGATGAAGCCCACAACAAGACCTACCGCCATCTGCAAAACGTAACCGTAGAACCCCGCATCAACACCTTGCGGGTTGACGGCACCTGGAATACCAAATACGCCAGATGGAGCAAAGGCATATACCTTGGACAAGAAAGCTCCACCGATGACTCCACCCACACTACCACCGATAATCGCCATAACTAGCGGTTTTTTCTGTGGAAGTAACACCCGTACAACGCCGGCTCACTCACACCTAGCAAAGTAGTTCCTCCCGTAGAAATACCTAACGTTCTCATTTGTTTATCTTTGGCTCTCAGTCCAAAAGCCAATGCCGCTCCTGCCATGGCAAACTGATTGGCTGCCAGCAAGCCCATAACGGAGTCATAGCCGATGGTTGCCATATTGTTAATAAAGATCGGAATAAATGCCCAATGTAATCCAAACATAACAATTAGAATCCAAGGTCCACCCAATACAAGCCCAGCGAGAACAGGATTAAAATTGTAAATGGCTGTAGTAATGTCCGCTAACCCGTTACTGAGGTACGATATTACAGGACCAATGATAAATAAGGTTAGTGGAACAGTTATTAATAACACGATGAATGGAGCCAGGAAATAACGGAAGCCTTGAGCTATACGCTTTTCAATTACGCGATTCAGCAGCGATGCGAACCAGACTGCTACAATCGCTGGAAATACGGATGAGGTGTAATTCATGATATTCATCGGAAGGCTAAGGAAGGTCAACTGCTGCTCGGAACCTACAAAACTCAGCAATGAAGGGTATACCATTGAACCGCCAATAACCATACCGATATATTGATTAAGACCAAAGTACTTGGCTGCAGAGGCGCCTAAAAATACGGGGAAGAAATAGAACAGTGTATCTCCGATCGCGTTTAACACAATATAGGTTCCATCCGTGGCAGTTAAAACACCAAACGCAGACAGACACGCTAACAAACCTTTAATAATACCGCTCGCTGCAAGCGCTCCCATAATTGGCATGAATACACCGGAGATCATCGATGTGAAGCGGTCGAACAGATTCTTTTTCTCACCCTGTACATCATCGGACGAATTAGACTCCCCTAGGTCCCCTAGAAGGGATGACAGCTCGTTGAATACAGGCACAACTTGATTTCCTATGACAACCTGATATTGCCCACCTTGCTGAATGACAGTGAGCACACCATCCATTTTCTTGATTTCCTCAGCATTAGGGATTTTGTTATTTTTCAACTCAAATCTCAAACGGGTAACACAGTGAGTAACTTTATTGATGTTCTCCTTGCCTCCGACACTGCGTAATACATCCGTTGCCAGTTGACGATGATCCATGCCCAATCACTCCTTAAGAGGGATTCGGAATGAACCTACGTGAAGGTAAATTCATTCTGCCATTCACATTTTGATTCATTCCGTATCCATTTTCAGTATTGTAAATAAACGTGACCTACGATCCCTGTTGGCTCCTGAATTAGGAACTGGGATAGGAAATCCTGCTGCTCTTTCACCAGAGTATTGGTTACTTCGATGACAAGTCGATTGCCCGTCAATTGTAGACATCCGCTTGCTTCATATGCGTACGGCGGGCAAATTCGTGTTCCAATGTCATAACCATTCAACCAAACTTGGGCCACTTCATATGGTTCTTTAATGACTAGTCGTGCACGGTCAGGAACCTCATGTAGATCAAAATCAATCTCATATCGAACGGTGCCTGAGAAGTCTGGTCGTCGCTCTGGGACAGCGAGAGAAGTTAGCTCTACAGCCTGCCCATAGGTTGTAAATTCCGGGTATTGCATCGCTTTCGCCAAAGAGATATTCCACGTTCCTGTAATCTCCTGTACCTGCTCGTAAGCTCCGTTCGTCTCTAAACCAGCTGTGATCTGATTCATTACTCCTGAACCTTGAACAATCATTGCCGATTCATACTTATCCAATCGCAGAGTGAACGTATGTTTCGCACCATCTACACGCACATGAAGCGGGCGGAGTGTATTAGCAAAGGCATCATAGATCACCCATTCGTTTAATCCTTCCTGCACAGGTATCTCAACCGTTGTCTCCAACGACTGTGCTGGATCTTCATTGAAGAACATATAGATATCTCCGTCCTTATGACGGTAGTGATAATAGCGCAGGTATGGCTGATACTCTGATACAGAAATTTCATGCATAGCTTCCCTCTGCATCCGAGCAGATAGTTCATCCAGTCCAACGATGCTAACACGCTCATGCTGTGCCAAGGCTGACAAGACTGCTGAACCATCTTCGCCTTCACTGCTGCGTTCAGGCATCCCTTGCACGAAGTACACGCGCAATCCCGCTTCCGCCAAGACAAGCAACTGTGCCATGAGATCACTTGGCAGTGCTTCTGCATATGGAATGATCAGAGCAGAGAATTGTTCGCCGTTCATCTGAAGTTTCCCATCCGAGGCTTGCGCCGATATAACCAGTTCAGCAGGCACAATATCAAAATCAATCTGATGCTGTGTAAGCTCTCGCGCTGGTTTCTGGAACAGCATATATTCGCCAGACCATTCCGCTTCGGCATGATACAGAATTGCTGCTGGTGCGACATGCACACCGTCTGATAACAGATGACTAACTCTATTCATATAATGTGTGAGCGTTGGCAAGTAACGGTATTGAGGATCATGCCCATTCGCATACCAATGTGGTGGGCAATCAGGATCAGGATACTTTTTCGGTGAGAATGCATGGGGTACAAAGTGATTCACACCTCTGACAAGCATATGATCCGTAAGCCATTTCATCAGCTTAAGCCCTTCCCCAAACCCATATGCGCCGTATACCTCACACATCGTACGCCCTTGTTTCTTCGGATCGAGATGTCCCAGAGAGGCCCCCATCTTCGCCAATCCGTAATGGAAGAACTCACCGTCCCATCCCGTGGAGGTAAAGGACTTGAAATACCCATCATCCATTCCCGGCAAGATCTGATGCAGCACAACGTCTAGGCCTGACATATCTTGTCCCCATAAACTCCGGTAGAAGTGACCCGCTCCATAACCTAATCTGGCATGAGCATTATTGTCCTCGATGACATGCCCAATATACTCCACACGATGTTCCCTGCACCAATCGCCCAATCTTGCTGTGAAATGCTCTGCGTATAACGCCGTGATCAGATTCATATAGTGATAGCGCATTTCATGACCTCTTGAACCTGCATTCGCCCATAATAGAGGTAACAAGCGAATAACATCCTCATCCGCAAGCTGTTCCTTTAACAGTTCAGGAAGATCCTCTCGCCATGGTAAAACCATATCTAGACGTCCGATGGAAGCCATCGGTCCTTTTATATTGCCGAATCGCGGCTCGTCAGAGAAGAAACCAGCCAGAGTCGAGCCAAAATCATGCTTATATCGTTCATAATGCGCTTCATACACGGTGTCAATCAGCACCTGTGTTGCTTCTGGTACAATCGGATTCAGATATCCTTCCGTTGCCTGCTCACCGCCCTCATAGGTTAGAACCAGGGTGAAAATTCTCCAGCGCCCTTCAGGCAGATCCCAATGAACGGTTCCTCCATTCAAGTGGGGAGTCAGATTAATGAGTGAGTCAGGATCGATCTCATCGGGTGCAATTTTGCGAGCCGCCACCACACCTACAATGCGATCTTTAGCCGAGAAAGCTTCCAGCTGTTCACTCTTCTCCTGATCCGAATCCAATTGCTCGATACCAACACTAATGCCTCTCTGCCCTGGTCTTTGCAGTGCCCACTTCACCATTATGCCTGCCTGATTTTGTGGACCAACCAAGTCCTGTTGATGGACTTTCAGAAATTGCTTCTGATACTGGGGATAATCGCTCTTGATCCTCCCCGCGGCATACCCCGTCGGAAAATGGGAGTCATCTAAAATCCACACTTTCATGTTGCGTTCTCGTGCCTCATCCATGATGATGTCCAGATCTGTCCACCAGCGCGGACCCACAAAGTCCGGATGCGGACGTGATTCT
Source organism: Paenibacillus sp. DCT19 (assembly GCF_003268635.1). Lineage (NCBI taxonomy): Bacteria > Bacillati > Bacillota > Bacilli > Caryophanales > Paenibacillaceae > Paenibacillus > Paenibacillus sp. DCT19. The sequence goes on along the minus strand of NZ_CP029639.1, from coordinate 999,980 downwards.
ACACACACAGCCTTGATGCCACTCTCGTCAATGATCTGCATATGTTCACGCAGTACATGCTCTTCCTCACCATGCTGCCAGAAGAAGGGCAGAATATAGTTACTCTCTTTCTTTTCCAATACCTCAGTTAGCTTTCTCATCGAGTTCTCTCCTCTCGCCTTGCATCCAACCAAATTATTAATACAAATGATTATAAGTATCAAAACTTCATATAGTTGAAAAATTAACCATTACGATATAACGGGGTAATCATGCATAATTCATCACTTTTTTTAGTGAATCGGGCATATATAAAACAAAACAAAGCATAATCCAAAACTACATTTCCAATATAGCGCTTTCAATCTAACGTCGAAATATCAAAACAGCATATATTGACTGTCATAATTACAGATGTTATGGTTGCATCAATTATTGAGTCCGCTAGGAGGTGCTTCATGTGAATCACGATCAATTAGATGTTAAACTTCGCACGCTTACAGACAGCGAAATTCGTTACAAGGCTCAACCTGCTGCTGCTGCTCTATCTTCCTCCTACAATTTAATAGATAAAAAAAACTATGAAGGGCAGGAAGTTTACGTATTTGCAGATGTCATAGCAATAAAAGACAATATCATGATATCTAAGCACACACGTTTTGCTGAGGTTCCACCTCACATTCACACCTTTATTGAGCTAAGCTTTGTCTATTCAGGGCAATGTTCGCAGATTATTAATGGGAAAAAGGTCACCTTGAAACAAGGGCAGATTTGCATTGTCGATACGGGTGTTCCGCACGCGATTCTGCCTACATCAGAAGAGGATATCATCATCAATATCCTGATTCGTAAGGAGTATTTCACCTCTTCATTTCTAAGCAAGCTGTCGAACAACGGCATATTATCCCACTTTCTAGGCAATGCGATCTCTGATCGACAGAACCACAACAGGTACATTATTTTTCACTCAGAGAACAATACCAACGTCCCACTCCTGATGAGACAACTGCTCTGTGAGTACTATGAGCCCTCATTAGGCTCTTCCGATATCATGAATTCTTATATGCTGTTGATCTTCTATGAGCTGCTGCGGGTGTTCCAATATGACACGAATCGTCCAGGCACGTTGACCCAAAGTAAAGTGACCATCATTGAAATATTGAAATACATCGACCAACATTATATGGACTGTACGCTCACATCCACCGCAGAACACTTCAACTTCAATCCCAATTACTTGTCCACTATGATCAAAAAAACAACAGGCCAATCCTTCAAGGAGCTTGTCCAACGCGAGAAGCTTAACTACTGCTCATTCTTGCTCGCCAATACAGATCGCCCTATCTATGAAATTGCAAACAGTACAGGGCACAGCAACCTCAATTTTTTCTATAAAAAATTTCAGAGTCATTTCGGTATAACACCACAGCAATATCGGGAACAGCACATGGTTAGGCTGCCAGAGTAAGCTCTACGAGTAAGGAGCAACAGTACGATGTCGCTATAACTTCTGGTCAGAGCCTGTGCTCTCCAATTCATTCCAGGCATCGTGACATATGCTTATTGGTTCGCAACCTTTCCTACTACCGTTCGTCTAATCACTAATAACTGAATAGGGAGATGACTATGCGGATAACTTGCGAAGCTGGTACTGGATTTACGATTGGCATGATTGCACTTCAACCAGTGGCACTGGACGTAGACTGCTCCAGCAGCCAGATCACCACTGTGGTTGATCCTGAACGAATCGCTATCCCCTACGTGGATGATGCGGAATATGGCGCGTGCTTCGATAAAATGACCATGATGGAAGGCACCTATCAAGAGGAATTTGGGAAAAGTTATGATGTTGAATTTACCATTGATGTGGACAAGAAGGGGTACATTACAAAGTTTGAGCATACGTTCCCACTGGAGCGTTATATTGACCTTGTGCAGACACAATCCTATCAAGTGATTCGTACCAATTGGCGTGGTCGGACATTTCACGTAATGACGTATGCATACGCTGAAGAAGTGCGCAATCCGAATAATGTCATTTATCGATGCACAAATGAAGAAGACGTATTTGTAGTAGGTGAGATTGTTCCTTACTCCACTACATCATCCACCGGTCAACGCTACGGTATGCTCCATTTCCGTGCCTTAATCTCTGCCAGGGATGATCTCTATCCCCTTAGCTACATGTGCAAACCCGATTTCGATCTAACCATTCATGCTTCGGAATCATAGTTTGGCAGTTTGGCGATACATAATATGAAAGAGCGCTAGGTTTACCCTGATGTGGGTTCACCTGCGCTCTTTCATGATAGTAAAGTATACGTTGCCTTTAGCATGTTGCTTTAGGAGTGCTGCTTGTGGGGACTAGCTGGTGCTATTTACACGTTATGAACTCTGATAAGGTAGTCATACTACGTACGCATTGCAGCTCCTACAACTCTACGATAGCGGTTGAGCGAATAGCTTCGCTTTTTCTACCAATGACTTCTCCAGCCTCTCCCGCAATCCACACATCCACTCAGGCTCATGCGCCCATTGCTGAGAGGTAGATCGAAGTATACGTACATAGCCGTACAGGTTGGCGAAGCGGCGACATACCGGAAACATCGTCTCCATATCAACCGTTTCTTCGGATACAGACCAATACCCCTGCATAAAGGATTGTTTCATCCGCTCCCAGTGCTCTGGCTCAATCTCCTCCTGTAAACTATCCAATGATTGCTGCACATCCATCGCATACCAGTGAACCATAGCATCATCGAAATCAATGGCATAAAAGGCATGATTCGCCTGATCATAAAATACATTATCCAATTCAAAATCATAATGAATGAGACCGAAGTTCTCCTTTGTTACAGGCCAGGATGCTAACACCGTCCTCACAGCATTGACCTCATCTAAAGCCTTTGTTTCATCCGAAAACTCCTCTAACACACCTTGCATCCAATCCAGCACTTCTGTATAAGTCCAGCGACCCGTATGCTCTGGCACGTATTGACGGGACAAGTTGTGCAGCTTGCCTAGTGCCTGACCATAACCGTGAACAATCCCCTCATCCAGTTCAACACGAGCAAGTGATATCCCTGGAACCCGCTTGAACACCGATGCATAATAGGCTCCCCACGGTGTATGAACCTGAACAAGCTCCTCCCCGTTATGTGCCGGAACAGCCTCCAGCGCTCCATATTGATGTCGGTGAAGCTCATGCAGGAATGCTAATTCGGCTTCTATATTCGATTTATCCTTTTCGTCCACAGGTGCAAAACGAAGCAACCGAACCTCCTCTTGAAATCGGAACGGGTACACCGCATTCGACGATATCCGGTAATGTTGGAACATATCGAGCGACTCAGCATCATAGTCCCATTGCTTCAATATCATCTCGGCAAGATCATGGTTGTGGAATAAATATTTTAATTTTAACATGGGCATCTAGCTCCTCATTTTTGATTTTGTTAATACTGCTTGGGCGTACTGGGTCAAAGGATTGACTCCCAGCATCTATTGCCTACAATGGATCGTTTCATTGAGCCAACACCGGGTTGAATTGCTATTTGGACGCGCAAAAAACCGCAGGCTATGCCTGCGGCTTTTAAAATTCGTGGTGTACGAGAAGTATGCATAAACAAATAAACCTCGTCAGCACCAGGAAAAAAATGCAGTTATATCCCTATGGTCAGCAGCCATCCGATGGAATTCTGAGCAGCCTATTGCCGCAGCCTAACCCCCGATGTCTGCTGCATCTATTCAGTTTATAATCACCTTAATGGTTGTAGTCATTGGGTTCATCTTAGCCCGTCGTTTCATGACGCTCACTCCCTTCGATAAACAAAGTTATTTCTATATTAATCCATATATTACATGTAAGCAATTACAAAATCGCCTCACTACCTCAACACTTAGCATGTAACATCCTCAACAATTAGAAAGCGTTGATCACAATCCGTTCTACCTTCTCCGTATTGTCTTGGTACCAGATCATGATCATATCCCTTGCTTGAGATCAGACAACTGTAATGCCGAACTAGCGTTTGACTTGTTATCCTGATTCCCCATCGGCATTCCTCGAGTAATGGTCACATCATCATTCACCGTCCATTTCATTTCCACCCCCGTATCATTCATTTCCATGTTAGCCCCTGGAAAACTCCCCTGCTGACTGTTGTCGCTCGAACTGGAGGGTTGTCCGTTCTGCACCGACTCCAATAATGCCACGGTGATTACATTGCCATCGACAGAGATCACTTTGCCCATGGAATCTGCATTCATCATGCCTCCCCGCATGGCTTCCCGGTTACCTGTACGTGCATCTGAATCTGTTCCGCCAGCACCACCTCGATTGAAACCTCCGTTAGCATTAGGCGCACCGTTCATACCTCCATCGCCGCCATTCATATTAGGAAATCCAGTCATATCTGGATTGGAACTCGGCATTGCAATCTGCTGAGACGTAATGGCATCACAGGATACCAAAAGGACAGAACATACAAGCATCATCCATATATAAAATGTAGTTCTATTACGTTTATGCATACGGTCACCCTTTTCCTAGGGAAGTCTGTGAAGCTGGTTTCCAGTCGATTTTTCCTCGAAGTACGAAGTCATATACATCCTTGAATCCCATGTAGGACAGCACAATGAGCAGCGGATATACCGGATAAATGTACCTCGACTTGATCTCCCACAAGATATAGAATCCGATAAACCCTAGAATCACTAATATCAGCGAAACCTCATCGTATCTCTTGGCACGTATCGCACCAATCACCCGAATCAGGATGAAACAATACATCAAGAAGTTCATGACATATACGATCCATAACACACCAACTCGGTACGGCGAATCTCCTGCAAATAATTCTGTCATTGGATTCGTATAACTGTAGGAGCCTGCAATTCCTGCACCCCCACCTCTACCTCTTCCCATGTCCGTCCCACTTTCATTACCGATTCCATATCGATCCATCTGATAGGTACCCTCAGTCCACGTCCATATGACCTTCTTATAGTACATTTCCGCCAGTTCACCTAAGCTTGCCTCGGATAACTTCCTCTCAATCTCTTGCTTGAATAGCTCTACACTTGTTGCTTGATTGTAGTTCGCCTCTCTCTGATAGATTCGATAACTCTCCATATTGTCCCAGAATCCGAATCGTTCCAGATTAATCCCCATATTGAGCCACATGTAGATCGGTGCCGAGTTCTCATTCACGGATCCTTCAACGGTATGCGTCGATTGCAACACTGCATTCTGCGTCCAGCTTGGAACGTTAAATAGAATAGCCAGTATGCCGATGGATGCTATAACTTTTTTGACTCCAATATTGCGCCAGTTCAGCAGGATATACAGAATAGCAGCAATCAGGATGACCGCACCAACACTTCGGAAATAGTTACCGATCGCCAATAGAACAGCAGCTATGATCAACATGCTCCACGAAGTTTTTTTCGTAAATCGGATCAAGCAATATAAGGAAGTTGTAAAAAATGCGGTCGCAATCACATCGTTATAGATCAGATTGTTCATAAATAACGACGGAAGATACGTCGCTGCAAAGATTAGAATGCCATAATCACGCGCTGTGGATCTGCGATTCAATTGTTTATAGATCAGATAGACCATATAGGTCGTTACGAGTGAAAAGAAAATATTAAATAGCTTAATAACCAGATAGTTGTCTGGAAACAAGTAGAGCAACGTTTTTAAATACAGCACGATTGAGAAATTGAATGGAAACATATGCAGATATCCACCCGTCTCAAACGAGGAATAGTCCTGTTCATAGAGCATGTTCATCGCCAGAGATAACACGGTCTGTGAATCATCTGTAGGCACACGCGGGAACAGGAAAATAATCCCTACTTGTACGACAAACGAACAAAGTAACACCACAGGAATGACAACCTTGGGGCGGAATTTATCCAATGTCAGGCAGAGTCTGTAGAGCAGGATGCTAGATACGAGTAGTACGATAATGATTGGAATGAATATATCCCATTGCTGCGTCTCTAATATGGGATTATCTCCATACATGGCGTAATTGTACTGCGCCCGGAGAAAGAAGGACGAAGCGATAAATAGCCCAATACATAACGCCATAATGAGATAGAGCGTCTGATGAATCACCTTAAACATGTCACAACTCCTTTTCCATTACAGGATTCGAACCGTATTATAAGGGCTCTAACTGAAAAATCGCTGAATTTAAGGAGAACAAAGCTAACGAAAGATACCTCTGCTGTCGATAATAACCATTAGATACATAATATTAAAATTTATAATTAAAAAAGGAGATTGAAACATGTTTAATGGAAAACGCTACATCCGTTCGTTACTAACAGTACCTCTAGCAGGTCTACTACTCGTTTTGTTTGCATCCCAGCAGGCTTCGGCAGCTCCTATCGACAGTTTGTTACCGGAGCGGAGCGAGCAAGAGATTACTCAGAAGTGGAATGAATGGATGAGTGAGAAAGATAAATCCGTGACATTCACTGAGACACCTTCCGCTATGGCACCTTATATTGCGGGGAAAATTAGTGATGCTTCCTTAGAGCACGCTCTGAATGCAGCTAACTTTTATCGTTTCCTGTCAGGACTCGAGGGGGATCTCGTTCTAGATGCTGCGCTCAATCATCAAGCACAACATGGAGCAGTCGTTATCTCTACATCGGCGCTGTCGCATTATCCGCCTCAACCGGTGGACATGCCAAAGGACTTTTACGACTTAGGTGCCAAGTCGGCATCAAGCTCCAATCTGTTTGCGGCCTACAGCTCCAGAGGAAATGTCGCAGTTAATAGTATTGAGGCTTATATGGATGATTCGGATGCGAGCAACATTGCTGCACTAGGTCATCGCCGCTGGATTTTGAGCACACAATTGAAGAAGACCGGATTCGGTGTTGCGTACCGTGATAACAAGTCGTATGCCAACCAGTTCAGTACCATGCAAGTTTTCGATACCAGCCGTGCGGAAAAGGTAAACTATAATTACAGCTTGTATCCGAATAAAGGGGACTTTCCGATTGAAGCATTCAAAAGCTCTCAAGCTTGGTCCGTACAACTGAACCCAGATGTCTTCGCGAAGCCTTCCCAATCGAATGTACGAGTTGAGGTTGTTCGCTCATCAGATCAACGGACGTGGGTATTAGGAGCCAATCATAAGAACAGCACTGACCCTTCAGGGGCATACTTTAATGTAAATAACGATTCGTATGCATACAATTACGCTATCATTTTCCGTCCAGATCAGATTCAGTCTTTGAAAGAAAATGACACGTTTAACATCCGAATTACAGGTCTGAAGAAGAAAGACGGCTCCAATGCCGAGATTACGTATCAAACCCGATTCTTCTCTGTAAATAAGACACAACCGAATCCGGGGGTAGACCCAGGTTCACAGGAACCTGATCCCCAAGATATCTTGGATAATTTCCTAGTTAAATTCCAATACACAGCAGACCGTACATTAAAGATTAATGGGACACTGTTGAAATATGCTAACCAAACCTTCACCTTCCAGATCTATGGACCATCACCCGATGAGAGCCATATCAGAACAGTCACTGTAAATGTAGATGCACGTGGTAGATTCGGTCTCACACTCCCTAACCTGTCCGCTTCCGATCTCAACATCTACATGAAGGTCAGCGATGATATTACCTATCTCATTACAGCGGCCGGCAACTCAAACGTGACCTACTATATTAATTAACTAGATTCAACTGGTTTACACGAACCACTCCGATGACAGAGCAACGCTCTGATCAACAACAAAAACAGTCGGGAAGCCTTGAAGGCATGTCCGACTGTTTTCTTGTAATGATGCATATCCATTCCGTCAGGAATCTGTGGCAGAAATCTTTTGATAAATAAACTTAGGTGTACATTTCCTTGAACTCATCCACATATAACACTTCAATACACCCAGACCAATTGAGAATCGAGCCGACAAAGTCCTGTATGTCTAATCCCTTCATCTCATACGTCTCCTCGGTGTTGACAGTGCCTGTCGCATCCTCGATCAAGGTCACCTGGAAACCTTCATGCTCTGCCGTAATTGCTGTGAACAGACAACAGTATTCCGTATTGAACCCTACAATACATACATGCTCGATGTGCCGTTCCAACATCCATGTCTTTAACTCCGGATTGCTGAACGCACTCGGCTTGCTCTTCTCCAGCACAGGGTGCTGCTTCGTATCGAGCACAATCTCTAGATTGGCATGCTCCTTATAATACAAAGACGAGCCCTCTTGCTTGTAATCTACATGCTTCATATATACAATCGGCCAGTCCCGTTCCTCAAACTCAGCAATGACAGACTGAATCTTGGCAACTGGTTCTGATACGTCACGCAAACGTACAATCCCCTGCTGTACATCCAGTACGATTAAGGCCTTATTCATCTAAACTCTCCTTTGATCAGGTGGGTTTATTACTTCTTCTGCTTCTTCGTTGCTGCTTTCTCCACGTTCTCTTTCACCCGGAATTCAACAATTCGTCGAATCAACGCTTCGGGTAAAGGCTGATTGTGCGGGAACTGAACCGATCCCTTCGCACTTTTGAATATGGAGAGTTCCTCTTGAAATGCTGTGATCCCACTAGGAGCTGGGTAGAATCCAATATGATTCTGGTATGCAGCAAAATGAACCAAATTCCCATGCTGCGCATACGTGGGCATCTTGTAACTGATCTTCTCTTCCGCATTCGGGCTGCTTCCCGGATCATCTGCCTTAACGCTTGAAGTCGTGCCTGCACCTCAGGTGCAAAACCCATAATATATTCGTCCACCTGCACAGAAAATGGGGTGTTATCTGGCATCATTAACTCCTTCCACCACGGAGTAAACCTCGTGGTACGGGTATTTGGATTCATTGTAATTCACAACGTCATCGCTCGTCCATGTCTCATCAGGTAGTCTTCCTTCGATTTGTAATCAGGCATAATGCTGCCGACACGACGCCAGAACGAGCGGTCATGATTCATATGATGAATGTGGCAGAGCTCATGGATAATGACATAATCAATGACCTCATATGGTGCCATAGCTAGGCGATAGTTAAAGGTTAGCTTTTTGTCCCAACTACAACTTCCCCACTTCGTGGCAGATTCCACAATATCTACAGACTTCGGCTTCACCTTCAACTCCTGTTGGTAGCGGATGATGCGCTCCCCAATTACTCTTTTGCATTCACTAAAGTAGAACTTCTTCAGCGTCGCTCTTAGCTCCTCTTCCCCCAATCCCTCGACAGGGATTAATTCATGTAGTGCATATTCCTTACCAAAATGTAAAAATGCTCCCTTGCCCTCTTGTTCGTACTCCTTAGCCTGAGGGCCTTCCAGTGCCTGTTGCATGAGCGCCGATTTGGTCAGGATGACCTCTCCGTGCTGCTGCACGAGTGCTGTTAACGCCTCTTCACTGGTGCCATTAGGTGCCTTAATGGTGACCATGTAGGGCAAGTCCATCGTGATGGAAGCTTTTTTTCGTTTGCCATATTCGATATGACATGTAATGATCTGTCCCTGAATCTCTATAGTAATCATGTTGTACTCCATTTCTGCAACTTAAGCTGTCTACCGATGCTTGTTTACTGATATAACTTCTTATTTGTAACTTCTTGTTTATCCTTACTTGTTATTGCTGCATTTCACTCTATCCTACAGATTGTATACCAATAATCAGATGTTTAACATCCGAACGATCTCAATTGAATTTTTATTTATTTTTATGTATTATTATTTAATTCAATTCTTACATATATTTGATCATTAAACTGGGAGGATGAACCAAATGTATGCAATAGAGTGTACGCATCGGCATATTGAAGAATTAACGCTCAACCACTGGCAGCCTTTATCAACCTCACTGTATGACGGATGGGTGCTGCGTTTTGCCAAAGGATATACGAAGCGAGCCAACTCGGTTCAAGCGATCTACCCTTCTACCCTGGATGTACATGAGAAAATCACAGCCTGTGAGCAACTCTATACGTCCAACCAGCTAAGTACCATTTTCAAAATCACACCATTTGTTCAGCCAGAAGAATTAGATCAGCTCTTGCAGGATAAAGGTTATGTCGTCATTGATCGGACGATCGTACAGCTTCGAAATCTGGAGGAACTAAAAGCTCCTGAGCATCTGGAGGTACATATCGACGAGCAGCTAACTGACGAATGGTTGAACCATTTCTGTCGTTTGAATGCGGTCAACGAGGAATTCAGGGAAACGATGACACAGATGCTCTTCAACGTGCGCGCAAAGACAGGTTTCATCACCCTATCTGTTGATGGCGTTGTGGCGGCCTGCGGGCTTGGTGTGGTTGAGCAGGGAGTAATCGGACTGCATGACATTATTACAGAACCAACGTACCGTAATCGCGGCCTGGCGGAGCAGATGATTCTGCATCTGTTGCACTGGGGTAAAAATCATGGCGCAGTGTCAAGCTATCTGCAAGTCGTTGAAAACAATGCCCCCGCACGGCGGCTATATGCCAAGTTGGGGTATACCGATGCCTATTCGTATTGGTATCGGATTAAGCAATACACACAGTAAAGCTTCAATATATAAGGTAGTCCATACAAAACCAACAAGTGCCTCGCTTATCTAATAAGAAAGGTCTCTTGTTGGTTTTTTGTTTTAACATCCTCACGTATAAACAAAACTACTCCATTTTGCCTAATTATAGGTCTCAGAACCCTCAATACCTGCCTTGACAATAAGCCATTATGACCATAAACTAGCAAAGATATTAGGGAATTAATAGGAGGTTTTGATGGTAAGAGGATCGTAAACGAGTTTTACCCATCTATGCACATCTTCGGATGAAAGGCTTATTAGTATATAGATCGGTAGATAGAATCTCATGTAGAACGACCAAGACAAACGTAGAAAATCAGAACAAGTAGAAAGCGGTGTACCATGAAACGACTATTTTTCATTATGTTCGCACTCACCCTGCTCCTCGCCGGTTGCCAGAGTAATGATCAGGAGAGCAGCCCATCCGAGAATGAACCGACCGAATTACAGCAAGGCTCCAGCATTTTAAGCTTAAAAGAAAAGTATGGCTCGGCATCCGACAAAGCAATGATGCCCATGTACAACGTAGCACAGGATGAAGAATTTACGTTTAAGTTTAAAGCAGATTTGAGCCAATCAAGACTATCTTCTGATGATATTATTTCTGTACATACTGATATTAAAGGACTTACAGCCAGTAAAGTATATGCTCTTCCTGAGATTAATGGAGACAGCGTATCGATTAAACCACTAGGCTGGGGAGTACTAAGTTCCGAAGCAATGATGACGACTGGAGACAGTGGTTGGGGTGGCGCTCCCATCTATTATATCCGTCTGAACTATGATCCAGATGCGGAAAAGCTTACTTTGCTCGATCAACCACTCATCATTCCTTTTACGGTGAAATCGGAGTTACCTGTTCCTAAACTGAATTATGTTATCGATAAAGATAGACGTTTCTCTTTAGTATGGGACAAGGTTGAAGGCGCCACTCAATATAAAATTTATAAACGTATTGACCGCAGTAGAATTTTCGATCCATACAATCTTCCTCTGCAAGGTGCAGAAGAGGCTTACAGCGAGAGCACGCCTTTGGTTATCGCAACGACAACCGAAACGACCTTTAATGATTTTATGAAAGATGGGCAAGGCGGCCTTAGTATTCATAATGACATGATTACAACGCATCAAAATTTCGGTATTCAGGGCGAGTACTACGTAACCGCACTGGGTGAAGGCAAAGAATCCAATTTCAGTAATGGAGTTGCTACAGCGCCATTGGCATCGCAGTTACCGTCCGAGTTGAAAGAACAACTCTATCTCCATACATTTAGCAGCGTTACCTTGCTTCCTCAGAAAATTACGGTAGAGTACAATGATGGTACACTAGCCCGTGAAACGCTTGTCTATGATACAGCTAATGTGAAAATTTCAGAGTTCAATGAAACCGAAATTCCTTTTCACATCAAAGGAACAGCACTTAAAAGCTACGTACGCGTAGAGAATGTCACTCAGGAGGATCTAGACAAGCTTACACAGCAACGTGTGGCCGATTCCAGCAATGGACTCGTTGAACCCAAAAATGATACTCCTTACGTACCTGCACCTGATGTACCAACGATTATTAATAATCATGAGACACCCGCTGTAGAGGATAGTGCAGACTCTTCAGCAGCAGCAACAACGGAAACCAATGACAGCACGGAAGAAGTTTCTGAAGAACCGGCAAATGAATCTACTGGCGATACTTCAAACGAGACAGTTGCTCCAGATACCAATGCTGAGACAGATACTCAGACAGACTCCCAGCAAAACCTTGTAGATGAGCAAAAGTCTAATACCGAGCAAAATGTTGAACAAGGCAATCAGGAGATCGTGCCGGAGCCTGCTACCGGTGATGATTTCATTAATGCAGATTCTGCACTTGAGGAAGTTTTAGCTAAAAATATGATTGCCGCTCAAGACAAAATCTCACTGAAAGCTTTTCCTGAAGCCCAGAATTTTACCACGCTCTCGGATGTCGTCTTGAAAGTAATGTACCAGAATCCGCTGATTCTTGGGGTTGAAGGCTTCGAATACAACTACGGTACACTTACCCTGTCCATTTATTACGAAGAATCGGCGGCAGATATCCAGAGAAAACAGAGCGAAATCATCACAAAAGCCAAAGAGGTTGTTGCATCCATTATCAAACAAGGCATGAGCGATGATGAGAAGCGTAAAGCGATCTATGATTATCTCAATGACAATGCGACATATGATGATGCCGCACTAGAAAATGCGGAGCAGAACAACTTCAAGCAAGTAGATGCACAGTATAATGACTCATTTACGACGTACGGTATTTTGGTGAAAGGTGTAGGCGTCTGTGCAAGTTATGCTTCCGTATACAAGCTGCTCTCAGACCTGTCCGATTTGGAAAGCATCGTTGTCACTGGAACCTCCAGCGGCGTGCCTCATGCATGGAATAAGGTCAAAATCGGAAACGAATGGTTACATGTCGATGCGACCAATAACCTGACTAACTCGGGAATCCCTTATTTCTTATACAATGCCAATGACGAAACGGCTCTGAGTCAGAAGACGGTAGCGGATAAAGACTATTGGCTGGATTCCGAGCTGGATCAGTTCAAAGGCGAGAGTGACAGCAACGATTATTATGTACAGAACAACCTTGAAGTCGCATCCATTAGCGAATATAAAACCAAGGCAGAGACAGAGTTGAAAAAAGGGGAGACTTCTGTCATCCTACGGTTCGCTTCACCTGTTAATTCAGATGAACTGATGACAGCCGCTGGTGAAGCATTGGCTGCAGTGGATGAATCACTGCTGAATACAGCACAGCTTGCCACCCTTGGCAGCTATGCCATTCTGGAATCTAAGCCAGAACAGAAATAGTACAAGTTCTAATCTGACACGAGACATACAAAACGGGACAAAGCAACTTACCACTGCGTTGTCCCGTTTTCTTTTTGGCGGATTGTAATATGAGATACGACACCGACTGGAATACATTGTGTTGACGAAGGCTCTATGTGTATCTATATGAAACAATAGTCTTACCTCGGTAATGGCATGTGTTGTATGAATCGATGCGCTCTATTTCCCGAATTTCACTCTTTTACGGGCTTACTGTACCGCCATTGGCGTTCAACGTCTCTCCGTTTACATAGCTGGATTCCTGACTCGCCAGAAATACGTAGGCTGGAGCCATCTCTGCAGGTTGTCCCGGACGACCCAGCGGTGTATTGTTCCCGAATTCGGCCAACTTCTCTACAGGTTGTCCACCGACAATCTGAAGTGGTGTCCACACCGGGCCTGGTGCAACAACGTTCACACGAATGCCTTTGCTGCCAACCTGTTGAGCGAGTGCTTTACTGAAGGTATTGATCGAAGCCTTCGTGGTGGCATAGTCCAGCAAAATCGGAGACGGACTGTAGGCTTGGATGGACGATGTATTAATGATTGAACCACCTGGCTTCATATGTTTCACGGCTGCTTTACAGAGCCAGAACATAGAATACACATTCGTTTTGAACGTCGCATCGAATTGTTCGGTTGTCAGATCGGCAATCTGCTCGACAAACTGCTGCTTCCCTGCCACGTTAGCCAGAATGTCTATGCCGCCTAGTTCTTTGACCGCAGTTTCAATCAACTTCTCGCAGTATTTCTCATCCTTAAGATCACCGGGAACAGCAATAGCTTTGCGGCCAGCTTCCTCGATTAGTTGCACGACTTCCTTCGCATCCGCTTCTTCCTCTGGCAGATAGGAGAGTATGACATCCGCACCTTCACGAGCATATGCAATCGCCGCTGCCCGGCCAATCCCGCTGTCCGCACCAGTAACGACTGCTTTACGGCCTGTAAGCTTGCCACTGCCTTTATATGTCTTCTCACCGCAATCCGGAACAGGAGTCATCTCACGCTGCAATCCCGGCTCTTCCTGCTGCTGTTTCCACTCCGGTGTAGCTTTCGGATATTGTGTAGTCGGATCTTGTATGGTGTGTTGATCTTGGTTTGCCATCGTCAATTTCCTCCTCGATTATTATCGTTAGATTTCATATAGGTTGTTATAAAAGTCTCACTCCTTCCTTTGTAACCGAGTTAGGCAGAGTTTAAACTGAGCCTTCCCATTTACCATTCACTCCTACATGTGAATCTTCAAGATCTTGAACCTGTATAATGATCATGAGGTGAACTACGTTATGCAACAACAGACGACATATTCCATAGGTGAAGCGGCCAAGATGATTGGATCTACGGTCAAAACAATCCGCTATTACGACGAAATTGCACTGCTCCAGGCATCCCAATATACAGAAGGTGGACACCGCCTTTATACACTTCAAGACCTGTGGCGACTAGAATTGATCACAACGCTACGCTATTTGAATTTTGGCATACCCGACATTCGCAAACTCATGTCCGGTGAGCTTGGTATGTCACAAGCACTGGACTTACAGATTGAAGCGTTGGAATCCCAGGTGCATACCCTCCAATCCATGCTCTCCATTCTGCATCAAGCCAAACAATATGAAGCCGATTCCGCACTAGGTACAGAACAATCGCTTGGTTATGTATCCAGTCTGGTCGAATCGATGAACGCCAGTGCAACTAGACGAAAACAATTTGTCTCCACCAAGTTAGAGCAGTCTCGCTTACTGGAAAGTATTCCACAAGAGTGGAGAGTCACATTTCTTCACTTTTTCGATAAATACATCATGAAAGACACAAAGCTGTCCGCCAAACAAGACGTCGCCTGGCAAGAAGTACAAGCCTTACTCAGTGATCCTGTCTATCTCGCTGATCTGGCTCGTTTGGAGATCCCTTTCTTCACGATGGCTAACCATCCACAGGTTCAGGCTACGACTTGGGTTAAGAAAATGGAAGCAATCCATATTCGAGCTATCGAGGCACTGGAAAACCAATGGTCGGAAGACAGCCCGGCAGTACAATCCATCGTTTGGGATTTCGTGATGATGTACGGCAGTAGCGAACAGTCCAGTAATCCAGAGTATTTTTTTCGTAATCAATCCCGATACATGCTCGATTCCGTCACAGAACGCATTCTTCGGTTTAACAAACTATGCTCCATCCTGAATCCTGAATGGGGTCAGTTGGTGGAATGCATTGAACTCTTACAGAGAGGAATGCGCTGGAGACTGCAGCAGTTAGATCGTCCAGAGTAGGGCGATCTTACAGCTTTTTTACAATTTGGACGGAGTGCAATGACGAACGTAAAGATCATCCTTTTTGCAATGAATATGTCGGGTGATCTCCAGCTTCGCCATTCAAGAGCTTCAATGGTTCGCCTTTTAACACATGATTGAAGAAATCAAGCGTTGCCTCGTTCACGAGTTCCTGTGTTCCTCTAGCATCTACACCCTGAGACCATTCCAGAATTGGGGATATGAGATACAGATCCGAGAAACTGAGATGTGTCGTATTGTTCAGTGTCATCCAGTAGTTCCCGCCTGCAGTGACAGGCTCGTACCTTGCATATACCTCTTCATAATACTTCTCAGCCTCTGCACGTGTTGCACCTAGAGCGGCAATGGCATCGTCATCCATCACACTTGTTCCAGCCAATGTCTCATCAGCATTCATCATAAGAAACGGCTTGCCCACGCCTTGAGCCGGGATACGCTTCTCTCCGAATAATACGCCGTCCATGTTGATGCCTGCTTGGACACGAGGATCATCCATCAATATCTGCACTGTTGTTGCCCCGCCAAAGGAATGACCGAACATGCCGATATGTTCCAGATCCATATGACCTGTAAAGCGCCCTTCCGGGTCATCCGCTGCCAATTGCTCGACCTGATCCAGTACAAATTGGGCATCCTTCACCCAAGTCTCGTTAAGCTTGTCCATGTAATCAAATTGCAGTTGATCAAAGCCTTCCTTTCCCTCAGATTCAAACTGAGCCACACGCCCATCTTGGAAGATGGAGACCAAGCTGCTATACGTGTGATTAATGCCGACTACAATATATCCCTGACTCACCAACTGCTCGACCTGGAAAGTATTTTGTTTCTCATATCCATGCAGACCATGGGAAAAAACAAGTATAGGATACTTGGCCTCTACATCCGACAGCTCTGCATCTTGGATTGCATGAGTCTTAACATCACCTAGGCTGGAGAAAAGCGCTTTGGGCAGTTTCAGCAATTCATTGAAGGCGGTGCTATACACTGCCGAATCAGAGACATAAGGTGCTGGTGCTCCCTTCACATCTTTATTCGTTGGATACCATACCTGTACCATCAGTTCGCGATGATCTCCAGTTTGTGTTGTAAACAACTCTTCACGCGTTTCATCCGTCCAATCATAAGAAACCGTACCAATTCCGTATGAACCTGCCGGTTCTGCAAAAGTAAATATCGGAAATAATAGCGGTAGCCCTATGGTAAACGCAGCATACACCAACACGAATAGCGACGTTGCAGCGACCCGCAGACGACTCCGCGATTCTGTGGAACGTTGCTTTCCTCTTGTAGCAATCAGCAGTAATATGGGGAGAAACGTCATAGCGTACCCTGGAATCATCGGCCACCGCAGCCCCTCCATCCAACCATGTAACAACAGTAATACCGCTGATATTGCGAATCCACCCCATACCATCGGGCGAGATTTGCCTGGTTTAACCACCAGCCCAACCAACATGACTACGTTGAAAATGATGTAGATCCACTCTAACCATCTCATCGTGCTATTTCCTCCTTCGCTGCTTCGCTTAAATGTGTAACTCCCTGTAAAATAGAGCAGCTTTTCTATCTCCTATCCTAAAACCTCCAGTTACAGGAGATTCAAGAACAAAAAAAGATGAAGCTGAATTTTCTCAGCTTCATCTTGAAGTTTGAACTATTTTCACCACGGATGGTTAAGAGGCCTAACCGCTTTCTTACTTGCTTGCTCAGTCACACGGCTGGGATCTTCCAATGCCATCTGCATCATCGCTTATTCATGTCGAGTTGGATCCTGCTCAATCCGCTGCTTTTTCCCGATTCCGAATAGGAAATAACCGATGACTACAATCGCCATAAAGGTCGCACCCACCAGCAACGGTACTCTTGTATCTGGGTTGAAACACATCCCAATAATAACAAGCACCAGATATACAATGATGATGTAGTTACTGATCGGGAACCATTTGGATTTAAAGTTATGTTCAGCCATCTCATTGCCCCAGCGCTTACGGAACCTGAATTGGCTGAATGCCAGTGCAAACCATGGAACCATCCCTGGCAGCACACTCGCACTGTAGATGTATAGGAACAGCTTCGAATCTGGCATTAGATAGTTCAGAATTACGCCAATAAGCAACAAGGAAATCGTAACGATAATACTGTTGCGGGGAACCCCGCCCTTGGATAACTTTTTGAAAAAGGCTGGCGCCTGTCCATTCTCCGCAAGGGTATACAGCATGCGCCCCGCACTATAAATACCGCTATTACAGCCTGACATCGCAGCCGTAAGTACAACGAAGTTGATGATCCCTGCTGCAGCCACAATGCCTACCTTAGCAAACGTCAACACGAACGGGCTTCCTGTCTCTCCAACCTCATTCCATGGATACAGGGTCACAATAACGAAGATCGCGCCTACATAAAAGATAAGGATACGCCAAACGATGTTTTTGATCGCTTTGCGCAACGTATACTTGGGATTCTCCGCTTCTCCCGCTGTGATACCAACCATCTCAACGCCCTGGTATGCCGCTGTGACGATACATAGCGCAAAAAGGAATCCTTTTAGCCCACCTGGGAAGAATCCACCATGGCTGAACAGGTTCGATAGACCAATCGCTTGTCCGCCGTTGCCCCAGCCGAAGAAAATCAGCCCTGTACCAATCACGATCATTGCAACAATGGCGGTTACCTTGATCATGGCAAACCAGAACTCGAATTCACCATAGAACTTCACCGCAGCGAGATTCGCAGCAGCAATAATCAGCACCCCAGCAAGCGCAGGAATCCACTGCGGAATATCTGGGTACCAATACCCCACGTAAATACCAATCGCCGTAACCTCGGCCATGCCGACCGTTACCCAGAGGAACCAATAACTCCAGGCGGTGAGAAAGCCAGCAAGTGGACCAATATATTTGTGGGCAAATGTAGCGAAGGAGCCTGTTACTGGTTCCTGAATCAACATTTCTCCCATAATGCGCATGACAAAAAAGATCACGATCCCAGCCAGCAGATAGGCAAGCAATACGGAAGGGCCAGCCCATTTAATCGTACTTGCCGAACCCATAAACAAACCTACGCCAATCGTGCCGCCGAGTGCAATCAGCTCAACGTGCCTAGGCTTCAGCCCTCTAGATAGTTGCTTCGATTCCAAACGTCATTCCCCTTTTCTTGTGTACATCTTCATGTTGTAAACAATCAACTCTTTCACATCCACATTAACGCAATGCAGAATTACTTCACCAAATTGTACGAGATGTGTCGCAGAAATACAACAAGGAATGTGAGGAAGGATTGAAATGAGAATGATTATCAACTATAATAACTACAAAAATCCCATTCTGACATTCACTATGGATGAGGAGGCATCATGGATTTATCCACCTATATACAGCAATGGACTCAATCGTCCATTCATATACTCGATGTTCGTTATACGCTAATCCCAACGGGTAAGCCGCTTCCGCCCTATCGATTTCCCGCAAACGCCTTCTTACTTGTCTGCCGAGGGCAAGGAGAATTCATCCTTAACCAGACTTCCTACCTTGTCTCCCACAGTCATGTGATTCATGGTAACAAAGGACTTCATATAGAGGTCATCAGTCAGGAGCCAATGGCCTATTATCTCATTTTGTATAAGACAGAACATACGGCAAACACAGATCCTCTTCAAGTGTTGAATGGTTTGCATACCACATTGGAAGACCCTTTTGCCCTCCAATCGGATTATCCTGCTGTACTACACCAACATGTACAGGAGTTATATCATTCCTGGATGGATGGCGGAGATCTGGCACGCTTTAAAGCACACGCCATTTTCCAACTGTTTCTACATGAAATCATGCACCAACTGGATCAGCGGTCTGCGGTAACCGTTAAGCCGGATATTGTGGATCAGGCGATTCGATACATTGAAGAACACTTTGCCGAATCCGTTACGTTAGATGATCTGTCGCGAACGCTGAATTATAACGTGCAGTATCTGTCTCGCAAGTTCAAATCCAAAATGGGACGTAGCCCCATTGATTACTTGATTCATTTTCGCATGGAGAAAGCCATTCTCCTGTTATCAGAAACCGATGCAGCGGTTCAAGATATTGCACGCCAAGTCGGTTATGATGATCTGTTTTATTTTATACGACGATTCAAAAAACATACGGGTCTCGTCCCTGGACAATTCCGAAAGCAAGCTGCTGAGCAGCAGTTATCGAATGTTACATACAAGAAGCTCAAATCATCCATATGGAACCCTGCTTCTCTGAACTATACTGAATGGCGTAGCAACATTGTCGATCATGTAGGCGAGAAGGGAGATTCACTCATGTCAAAAGAACACAAGACACCATTAGCTGTAGCATTGCTCATGTGCATGATGATTATGCTCAGCGCCTGCGGGACTAGCATCCAGCCATCTCAGGCAAGCACGTCTGTTGAATACCAGCATGATATGGGCGTAACGAAGCTCGAAGGCATACCGAATAAAATTGCAGCGGCAGATTATCGCATCATGGATACCCTGTATGCGTTAGGTGTATATCCCCATGCCACCACCACTTATGGGGGTTCTACAGTTTTGCCCTATATGGATGTAGACCAGCAGAATCCAGATATTCTGCCTTTAGGGGATAAGATTAATCTTGAAGCCGCTGTGGAAAGCGAACCGGATCTCATCATTGCTCGTCATATTGAGCCCACCGTCTATGAGCAATTGAGCAAAGTAGCTCCTGTGATCGTATTCCGGGGGGATGGCGATTGGCGAGAGGAAATGAAGGAGATTGCCACTGTCGTGGGTAAAGAGCAGCAGGCCGAAGACTGGCTAGCGCAGTACGATCTCAAAGCCGCACAGATTAAAGAAAAAATGGCACAGCATATCGGTGAAGATGAGACCTTCCTATTCATGCGTGTTCAAAAAAATGTGCAAGTTGCCAGCCCCAATGTTCATCTGGGAGCAACCTTGTCCAATGATTTAGGACTCAAGTATGTGCCTCAATTGGCAAACATGAAAGATACCTATGAGACGTTATCCTTGGAGACACTCCCAGAGTTGAACCCGGATCATATCTTTATGACCATAGGAAAATCGACAGTTAGTCATGATGATGAAGCTGAGAAGGTGCTCGAAGAGATGAAACAATCTGCCGTATGGAGCAATCTGAAGGCTGTAAAAGCGGGAAATATTCACATCATGCCACAGTGGGTGTTTGGGGATTACCCGAATATTAAGGTTAAGTCACTTGAACTTGTCGAGCAGGCTTTAGTGAAATAATAGCTGCAGTTCATTGCTATAGTTCATCGTACAACTCATCATTTCCAATAGGAATGTTCCATTATAAAAGACTCTCCGAGATCGAATGGATCGGAGAGTCTTTTATTGTACTTCACCTATTTGGTAGTCAAACTATGAATTATTCCTTACCATGCTGAAAATGAAAAATAGAACCCTATCGATCTGCCACAACGCATTCTTGGAACTAATGCAATTTAACGCTCGTATGTATATCCGATGTTCATTCTGTTTGAAGGGAGGTTTCGCATGCCCGATCTGTTATTGATCTTATTTTTATTCAATCTCTCCCTATTTCTTCTACATGAAATGGATGCCATTAGGCGATCCGAATGGAGACTATTTATCGTATTAAAAGATATGGAAGACGATAAAGCCTATAAGTATTTCACTTGGATTCACCTGCCGATGTACACGATCATCCTTGGGCTTCTATTTAGTTCATATCAGAGCATTACCTTCTGGGTACTGGATATCTTTTTCATCATACATACCGTGTTACACTTCTTCTTCGAAAAGCATCCGCGCAATGAATTCAAAAATAGTTTCTCCAGATCCATTATCTACTTCATGGGACTGGGCGCATCCATTCACTTGATATGGTTAGCACTTCAGTAAATGATAGATTCAAATGTTGTAAAAAGTGGGGCAACGGAGAAAGAAATGTTCTTTCTCCTCTTCTACCCGTTCGCTATTCCGAACCGTCTACTAGAAACAACACGTTACCCCACAATTCCCATACCCCGGAACTCCTCTACAAAATCATTTAGCCAATCCTCGCCATAATCCAGTGCACCCATATCATTATCAATAAAGGCCACGTCCAGACCCATGATCCAGAAGCGTCGAACCATAATAAAGAGATCAACGGCCTGTTCGTCCTCGGAAGAAAAGTTCCGAATAGAACGATAGCCGGACAGAAGCGCCTGCCATAACACATCTTTCTTCTCTCCCGATTGCCGCTTGCGCGCCTTCACCTGAGCCAGATCATAAGCACGCCACCCCTTAGCCACCCACTCAAAATCATAATGGGTAAATACCTGCCCCTGCTGAAACGCATTATTATTTCCATGCATGTCTCCATGGCATAAGCCGGTATCCAATCCATGTTGGGACGCAATGTTAATGCGTTCTTTCAACACACTCGCGAACGTCTGGAGGAAGGCAGTCGCTTCATGTGTTTCACCAATATAACGGATAATCCGCTCTAGTGGTTGATCAATAAGAAACGATGTATCCAATTCATAACGCGGCTGATCAACAATGACGAGATCCAGCGCCTCATGCAGCTGTGCCGCAGATTGACCAAATACATAACAGGATGCCTCATCCTCAAGATTGTTCTCTACTCCATCAATATAGCGGAACATCACGGCAATCCGTGTACCTTCCGGGGCATCAAGAACGGTATATGTACTATGATCTTTCTTCGCAATATACTCTCCGACATCTGCATGGCCGGAAGAGTTCAGCTTCTCTTTTAATTGAGAGATCACGGATAGTTCATACTGCACCTCTTCTTCCTTAATTTCAGTGCGGTACACACGAAGAATATACAGTCCTTTTGACGTCTTTACGCGGTACGTATCATTTAGACCTCTTAGCCAGTACACGCATTCTTGCCAATTTCCGATGTCATACTGCTCACTCATAACGAATTCTAGATACCTACCATCTAGTACAGATCGCAAAGCTTTCGGTTGGGTATACATGTACTATTCTCCTTTAAGTTAAATGAATAACAACTCTGATTCAGCCAGTAATGAAAGCGATACCAAAATATTGCAAGTTGAGCCTCTCAGCCCAACTTATGTATAACATATTATAGTTAACATTGAATTACCAGTTTTTATGTATAATCCGATCTGGATTAGAGTAGTCTATGAAACTCATTTAGATTAAATAAATAGCTTTCCGTGGCATTCTTCGTGTCATTAATTCGATGTTTATATTGGTGTAATGCTACTTCGTTAGCTTCGATCCGCTCTTGAAGATATGTAAAGGGTACTTCCCAAACGCCATACAGCGGTTCTACCGTGTACGCTTTATATTGAAGCTGTCCCCAGTGCACCCAGAAGTATATGGTGGCTGTCGGATACAATCTTTTATAATGATCATAATCCTTGTGATTAAAGGTCACCGTGTATTGGGGATCATATCCATAACGACCTGCCGAGAAAAAGGGTGTCTTTTGCGTTTTGAGATCGGCTAGTGTTCCTTGATCTATGTTCAGTAAATCTATCATCGTTTTGCGAATCTTTTTGTCTGGATGAACGATAAGATTACGATGGATACGGGGAACAATCTCACGGACAAATGCCTCTTCTTCAATCTCCCCTGCCCGGCACCAATACAGCTTGTCCTCGGTGTCATGCTCAATCGCTTGATTTCGCTCCAGAACCCGAACTTGGATCGCGGTTAAGCCGCGCGGTGTCTCTTCTATATCATATTCAACGCTCTGACCTTCTATTAATGTCCTGTATCCTTCTGCCTGGATGTTGCTAAAATGTACATTTATATCTCTATGGCCATGATTACCTGAGATAAAGCCATACCCTTTGGTTTTGTTAAACATTTTCACCTTACCGTTGAACTTCCCCACTGGCATCCTCCTTATTATTTCATCATGTGCAATCCACCTTATATTTTAAAATCCTTGAATGTATTGGATGCCAGCTCTTGGCGCTTCACAAAACCGAAATACGTCTCATCCCTATTGGGGTTCAATACATAGTCATGGTAGTGCACACAATCATCTGTATCAAATTCGAACACCACATTGCCTTTCGCGTACAAGTTCAGATCACAATGACCGAATGGAAATGCCACTTTTGAATCAAAACCATATTCATAACACGCTGAGTCTACAGATTCCATGCCCCATTCTCTTCGGAAAGACAAGATTTGTCCCTGCCGATCTCTAAAATACGTATAATCTTCCTTCACCGTCATATCTAAAGGGGATACCTCAATATTTCCGCCTACTAACCCTTCCAATCTCAGCTTGCCAAAACCCTGAATTTGTACGGCTATACTCTTACTTCTATCTATAATTTCTCTAAGGCGTGTGTCCTTCGCAAGGTTTACATATGAAGACCAGTCGAACTCTGGCATCAAGCTCGCGCCCCACACCATTATCTCCAGATCCTTGGGCAGTGTCGTCGGGATATCAAAAAACAGCGTCTTGCCATCATAGAAATCTACTCCGTTGATATCATCAAATTTCTCGCGAGTTAAATCTACCTTAATTTTCATTAAGATCACTCCAGTACCGATATTATTAAGATTTATGAAATTTTCAAAAGAACACACTGCTTTCAGTCGTACACCTCCTAAATTATAACATGTCAGTACCGTGAGATTCACACTAACATACATAGGCAACCCGCTTTCCCAGCCTTGACCTTGAAGTATACTTCAACCTTTATACTCTAGATATATTAATTTTCAACCATGAAAGGCGGCATACCAATGAGTGTAAATATATATCCTAACAAACGCTCTGTCATGAGCTATCTCTTTGAGAAATACATCGGCTTATTAGATACCAAGAAAAATCTATCCTCACGGGAAAACACGATGAAACATCTTGAGCACATGGGTCAGCAGAATACCAAACCCTATCAGCTAGGGAAGGTTAAACTAACGTCTACCATAATCGAAAGCTCTTTTGAAGGTATGCAGGTATTCACCTTGAATGATCAGCATTCCACTAACCAAAACGTTATTCTCTATATCCATGGAGGTGCGCATACCCATCAGCCTTTATCCTTTCACTGGCGATTTATGGATCGCTTGGCACAAGCGCTGAATGCCAAAGTGATCGCTCCAATCTATCCCAAAGTACCTCATTTTAATTATCAGCATACGTATCCGAGGCTCTTAAATCTGTACCGAGAAATGATTAAATCCGTAAAAACCACCTCTCAACTCACCATCATGGGAGATTCAGCAGGAGGCAATATTTCACTTAGCTTCGCTCATTACATCAAGATGAATTCTCTACCACAACCCAAAGATATCATTTTGTTATCGCCATGCGTTGATATGGTACTGGACAACCCGGTCATCTTCGATTACGAAACCAGAGATCCGATGCTGGCCTTGGAAGGATATGATGTGATTCGACGGATTTGGGCAGCCGATAAACCTTTAGACGATCCACTCATCAGCCCGATCTACGGTGATTTTGAAGGGCTCAGCAAGATTAGTATCTTTATTGGAACCCATGAAGGTCTATTTCCCGATAACATGAAGCTTGATAAAATGCTTACAGACCAAGGCATTGAGCACAGTACCTTTGTATATCCCAAAATGAATCATGTCTTCGTACTATATCCGATACCTGAAGCCAAAGATGCTCAGCGCAAAATCATTGATATCATTAGACGTCAAGGATGATCTCCATCGCGTTATAGTTATATTTTATCAAGAAAAATCAGTTCAGCCCTTGTAAATTATATTATTCCGGGTATAATACTCGGTATATAGAAAAGCGTAGCTGACTGGAGTGAACAACGCCATGAGTTCTTGGACACAAGCTTGGGTTAACGATTATTTGGATTTATATAATTATGCCCGTAGAATCGGTGATTCGGTATGGGCTGAACATATTCTGGGGAAGCTCCGTGATCAGAAGGACGTATTGCTAGAGGAAGAACGGAAAGACATCATGCTTCGTGAGCTGCTTGCCAGCTATGATCGAATCAATAAACAATTGATAGAGATTTTTAGCAAGCTGAGAGTTGCTTCCGAGGGCTATCAGACGGAGTCTTTACAGGAGCAATGGTACAAATTAAAACTGATGCGGATTGATATTTCACGTAAAATCCTTCAACATCAATAAACAAGAAAAAAAGCCGGTCTGCAGTTTGTCTGCTTAACCCGCCCGATGATAAGGCTATTATGGTTTTATGGTTGCATACAGTCGTCTGTTCTGCAATATTGTAAAGCCCGCCAGCTTTACAGATTAATCATTGATCCATAATTACTTATGATTACATGGATGCTTTTTTCATGTTGCTCATCATGCCCATCATCGTGGTCATCATTTCATCGCATTCTTGCATGCAGGACATCATTTTGTTCATATCCATGCCTTCCATCATGCTCTTGTCTTCCATACATTCCATCATCATTTTCATGGACTTCATTTTGCACATCATTTCTTCCATGCACATATTCATCATCATGTTCATCATCATCATGTTTTCCATCAGCCATACCTCCTCTTAAAATGTAATAGACTTCCTTTTTTTAGAATAAACGATCATTCGACGAAAAGCAATCTTTTTCCTATTGCATTTCCTATCAATTAATTGTATAATACGCATTTTGCTTATCAATCCAGTCGGAAATAAAGGTTTTCTGAATGATATAAAACGGACGAAAGGACATTAACTTCGTTTATTTCATCTATCCCAGACAAAAAGCTCAAGCTTCCGACGAATCTCGTCAGTCGCTTGAGCTTTTTTAATAGGATTTTACCGCAATCTTAAGACACAACCATCTCTATACGGACTTCATTACACCAATATTCGTGATCACCGTATCATACGGCTCGAGTGTGAACGTTTGTTGCCCATACTCCGTATCAATCGTCGTGGATTGTGCTTGATCACTATTGTTGATCACAACTAGTATTTTACTTTCTGGATAATAGGCGCACTCCGTATACCAATTATCTGAAATGTATTTTGGCTCACTCGGCTCATGACCTGCTAAACGAATTAAGTTCAGCAATAATCTTGTGTTTGCCCAGGTGAATTCGAATGAAGGCAGATAAATTCCTTTTCCTTTGCCAAAATCATGCGTAGATAGCGTAATGTCGCCGTCTTGATCCTTGACCACGGTTGCTGATCCATCGGTAAGATAAATGTTATGTTTACCTTTTATAGTCGCTCCCTCAGGAACTAATTGATGCTCATCCTTCACGGTGTACGACCATTTGCCATGAACCACTCTCGCGCCGGTATCCTCATCGACGCCTAGCACATGCGCCATTCTGAAAAAGTGATCATAGCCCGGAACCGCCGAAGGCTGATTCACACCAATGAAGGTTCCCCCTTCATACACCCATTGAGTCAGAAGCTCCACACAGGTGTGGTCA
Organism: Paenibacillus sp. DCT19; assembly: GCF_003268635.1. Taxonomy (NCBI): domain Bacteria; kingdom Bacillati; phylum Bacillota; class Bacilli; order Caryophanales; family Paenibacillaceae; genus Paenibacillus; species Paenibacillus sp. DCT19. The sequence goes on along the minus strand of NZ_CP029639.1, from coordinate 972,899 downwards.
TTCCAGTGTTCTCCACCACTCCAGGCATAGCCCGCTGATCCTGCATTAATCAAGACATCACAATGTTCAAGGGCTCCCTGACGGATATCCTCAAAATTAATAAACTGCACATCAACCGGCAATCCGGACAACGCCTCATTGATATGAATCAAATCATGCATATACGTTTCGTGGAAATGCCCAGACAACGTCCATGATCTTAATTTGCCCCAGCTATGCAGAATAGCTACCTTAGTCTTCAATTGATAAGGCTTGCCAGCCTGATGCAGCTCTTTCATCTCTCTGAATTCATCGGCAATCTTCTCAATATACGCCACAAAGTCAGGATAAGGCTCGACCAGATGTAAGTATCCTCCCAGTCCGATTCGATCAATCGACTCTCTTAACAGCGCACGCCGGATGTTAATCCAATATTTTTTCGCGTCCAGTGTAGGGTCTCCGCCTTCTTTAAATGTAGGCAGTCCACCTAATCCCACTGGAAACAGGTATGGATGCAATCGTATCTCATGCGTATCCACCTTGACCTCGGAGCACATCCGCGCCTCATAACCGGAGAATACACATTTGATCATGCCATCGAATCCAAACTCTTCAAAACGATCGTTGTAGGGTTCCATCCCTACCCAGCTATCATCGAAAAATACATAGGCTAACTTGTCATGCCTGTGCACAATGTCTATTAGCTGCTTCCCGAACTCAATGACAAAATCATTAATGAATGCCATCCAGTCTAATTTGCGTTGCTCTGCTGGAACGTGGCTAACCCGATATTTCCCGCCGTTCACAAAGTCCTCTGCCGTCAAGGAATACCCGTACTTCTGGGCAAACAGATCCAGCGCTCTGGAGCTTACGGTAAAATCGTATGAACCCCAGTCTGAGAACAAATGGCGATTACGCTCATCACTACCCCAGATCCAGGCAAAGTTATAGAACAGGGACGTAAATCGCACAACCGTTGTTTCCGGATGCTGGACACACCACTTTTCCATCCAATCCAGAAGGTAGGTTTGCGTCTCTGTATAGATCGGGTCAATCTGCATGAGATGCTCTTTGTCCCAATGATTGGTGGTGTGATTATACATGGAGATCTCTTCCCAGATCCGATAAGCCAAGAAACTAACGGTATATTTATGCCAAGGAACAATGCCCGTTAGAACAACATTCCCAGACTCCCGCTCATAGTTCCACTGCTCTCTTGGCACTTCCTCACCCGTCGTTCGGTCATACACCTGCCAATACTTAAAGGCCTCTTTGGAGTCATTGACCTTGAACTGTTCAGCAAAAAAGTCCTCCATCAGGTAGATGGAAATATAATTTTGGACAGCCACCTTTGGATTCGTAATTAAAAAACACTGTTGCAGCTTATCTAGATTACGAGATGCCCACTCGTTGTGATCCCGAATAATGCAAATGGTCGAGTAGATACCGTACCCGGCATTAATGATCTCATCAGACAACTTCGTACCATCACTGTCACGAATGACATCGGCACCCCAGCGCTCAGCAAGTTCCAGCGTGAGCGCCTCATAACCGGATTCGCCCGGTAATGTAAAAGAGCCTTTCGTTGTTTTGGACAACTTAATTCCCTCCCTATCTCAACATGTCGGACAGAAAAGCGAGTGTGAGCCCTTGACCCCAGCCCTGAATCCAGTCTTTAGGAATATTACGATACCCATCCCGGTCTTTCATTACTGCAGTGCCACCGGATACGCCTAGGACACGACCGTCTTCACTAATATTTTGCAAAATACCTTCCAGCGCCTTCTGCACATACTTCGTATGAAGCGGATTGCCGTTATTAATCATCGCTGCCGCGATTCCGCTGGAAGCAGATACTTCCTCATATGAATCAACATCATCCAAAACCGTCCGCCACAGGCCGTTCTCTGTCTGAAGCAGCTTCAGCGCTGCCAGTTGATCGCGAAGTGAACACTCCACATCCATACACTGCGGGTATAAGTACCAATCTTTTAATTGAGGTTTAACCTGGGACATCGTATATGCTCCCCACGCATTCGCTCTTCCCCAATAGAATCCGGACATGTGATCCTTGTTCACGTTATTGTAGCCGTGATACCACAGACCCGTGCTTGGATCTTGAAGGTATTTGATATGCCAGTAGTACTGATTCAAGGCATCTTGAATCATCGCTTCATCCTTCAGCTTGCTACCTACACGAAGCAGGAAAAAGGCTGCCATAAACAAAGTATCCGCCCATGCCTGTTCTGGAAAATCATTGGCAACAGATACCGTATGTTGAAGCACATTGTCTCCAAAACGAAGCGCATGATTCTGCAGATAATCCACCTTGCTCATTGCAATATCCCAGTATTTCTGATCCCCAGTTTCTTCATATAACGTAATCAACATATGCCCCATCGCACATGTATTTACTGTCCAGCTCGGTAGACCCAGCTCAATATATTCATCTGCCCACTTCACAAGCCTGTCCAGAATCTCTTGGTTGCCTGTCGTCTGGTAGGCTCTAGACACACCGTAATAGGCTACACCGCAGGGCCAATCCCACGTCAAATCCATATCTAGTGTTTTCTTGGTAACGGTATCAATAACTTTAAGAATCTCTTCTCTGTCATATTTCACTTGAAGCATTGTCATACCCCTCTCCTGCGCACACGCCCCCAAGTGCGTTCTGAGAGGTGTCCGTCCATTTTTGTAAACGCTTTACTTATTCCATTGTACGCAGTAAAATAGTCTCAATCTAAGCATATTCGCAACAAAACTGCGCAATTTCAATCATTTATGAATGGGAGCATCGAATATGCCCAAAAAAAAGAAACCCGTCATTGAATACCGACATTACAGCCTGCCTATTGATTTTCCTGTCTTGCTGCTCAGCGGGGATCGCTGGAAAATATCAGACATCAAGAGTGAACACCTTCATTTTCATAACCACATGGAGATTGGCATCTGTTATTCCGATGGAGGCATTATGGAGATTAAGGGTGAATCTGTACCTTTTCGGGCAGGGGACATCACGTTTATTCCCCGCTATCTTCCGCACACTACTTACAGTTCACCTAATACCGCGAGCTTGTGGGCGTATATCTTTTTTTCTCCAGAAGAGCTCTTCCGTCACTCACTAAAAACAGCCCAAAGCCACATCGAACCTAACCTATGGGCGATACAAGGAACAAACTGCATTTTGAATAAAGAACAGCATCCGAAGATCTACACACTCGCAACATCCATCGTGGAAGAAATCAAGCAGCAGTCCCCCTATTACCAGGAGAGCGCATATGGCTTGTTAATGTCTCTATATATCGAGCTGCTTCGAATTCACGCGAGCAACGAGAGCTGGTCTGAACAGGAGCAGGAGCCTGACCTTCAAGGGGAGTTGGTCATTTCACCGGTACTGGAGTTTATCACCAAAAATTATATGATGCCTGTAAGCGTCGATTACCTCGCCGATCTATGCCATCTGAGCACCACACATTTTCGCCGTAAGTTTCACGAGCTTATGGGTACTACACCGCTGGAATTTCTGAATAGCACTCGCATTGAAGAGGCATGCAAACGACTGAAGAGCACGGAAGCATCCATTCTATCTATCTCTGAGCAAGTCGGCTTTCGATCCATCTCAAGCTTTAACCGCTGCTTCGCCAAACTGATGGGAGAATCACCTAAAGCCTGGCGAAAAGCCGCACAGTCTGAAGCACAGTCCGCCAAAGCCTCTATTCTGGAATTTACAGGCTGGGTATAAAATGATAGATATCTCATAACTGAACTCATACAAACTTAGCAGGAGGATGATTTATGTTAGAGCAGCACGCAGCTAGAATTGAATTATTCGTATCCAACACTCACTTGATGAAAAAAGCGTTTAAATGGCAAAATGTGATGATCCATCGTCTGGCAGCCTTATTGTACGCATCCGAAAATAAAACCGTTGATACGGAAGATATCAAACAGAACTATGAGCGAATTAGGGAAAATACCGGATTATTCTCTACCTTCAGAGGAAATACGTCTATCCTGCTCGCTACCCTACTCTCCCTTTCGCCAGATCGAGAGCGCTTGCTGGCTGACAGCCTGATGCTGTATGACGTAATGAAGGAGCATAAATTTTACGCCTCGGATTACCTCGTGATCGCTGCATACCAGATTGCTGCACATGCGCCTAAGGAAACATTCCAAGACACGGTACAACGAGCAAAAGTGTTCTATGATCTAATGAAGAAGGAGCATTCTTTCCTGACAGGTAAGGATGATTACATATTTGCTTCAATGCTTGCATTGTCCTCACTTGAGCCTGATCCTGCTGTTGAACGCATGGAGGAACTCTACACGGAGCTTCGACGGGAATTCTCCGTTGGAAATGGCTTGCAGACATTAACTCAAGTGCTAACCTTAGGAGAGGATTCTATGCAGACTAGAACTCGATTACTTGAATTAAACGACACATTCCGCACAAGCGGCTTACGAATGGACAGAGCACAAACGCTGCCTACACTGGGTGTACTCTCCCTACTGCCTGTTGAAACAAGTACGATTGTCGAAGAGGTTACCCAAACCTTCGAAGGACTGCGCCAGCAAAAAGGTTTCGGTTCTTGGTCAGTTACCAAACAAGAGCTATTGCTTCATTCTTCGGCGCTCGTTGCCACGAGTCATGTTGAGAATTTGCAAAAGGGCGTGCTGACCACAAGTTTATCGACCAGCATCGTGAACATGCTCATAGCACAGCAGGCAGCAATGGCTGCCGCCGCGGCATCTGCGGCCGCAGCTGCATCATCATCTAGCAGCAGTTGATACGAAACGTAAAAAAGCCCAATGCCTTAGCGATATCGCTTAGGCATGGGCTCTTTGCTGTGTTTGAGATGTTGGATTAATCCCATGGAAATTTCATATGATTATCTTTTTATAGCGTCTCTGTAGTAAGTGTAAATCCTTCAATAACGGCATCCTCATCAACCTCAATCATAATGCAGCGTTTGCCCTGATAGTTGACTTGTCTCACATATTTTAAATCCTGTGGGCTGACCGAGATCGTGGCAACTTTGGTATCAATTTTGATCGATTTGGAAGTGTATTTCGGCATGACACTATTGGCCTTCAACTCATAGTTCTTGTTATCCACAATTGTCTCGAATGCCCGCTCTACTTTCTCCTCTGTCAGATCCTCTACACCGCTCGCGGTGAGTACACGCTCCACATCCTTGTAATCAAGCTTCGGCGGCTCTTCCTCGTGTGACTCTTCACTCACTTCAATCACTCGGTTAATCTCCTCATATACATGAGCAAGGGTAGACGCATCCATTTGTTCCCCCGTGATCTCTTTCACGATATCTTCAAAGATGGCTCGTTCCTCCAGTGCTGTCACAGACCGATCGCCATTCAACACCTGTTCTACAAAGTGTGGATCTGGAAAATTGGATTTCCCGGTACAGTATAGAACACGATTTACGTCAGAATAATTATCTGTCACGCTCGGATACAGGAACCCCTGCTCTGGCGTGCTCAATTTGATAATCGGATCAACAATGACATTATACTTAAACTCCCGTTCCACATAGTCAAACAACATTGTCTTCTTTTGTTTTTCCGTTGAATTTACGCTGCACAGAATGAAGGGATGAGCAAACACTTCGTTCTTCTCACTCTCTTCCGTTGCTTCGTTTCTGGCCTGCGTTGGCAAGTAGTATTGCCCCTTAACAAACGTAACTACCATGTCCCGCTCATACTTCGCATCAGCCAGCATACGATCCACAAGCAGCAACATCAGGTCTGACCATTCGTCCGGATCACCTGTTACGAGTGCTTGGTGCAGCATCACCTGTGCAGGCTCCTCTGCCTGTTCTTGAAACTTCAGCTCGAACAATTTCTGATCCAGTTCGCCGGTTAGTAGTTTTTTGAAATTCCCCATGTATAGCTCTTGCTTCTCTCGATCCACGAGCTCAAACGGGTGGCGCTCCCAATGGTAGACCTCATTCGTTTCCTTCGTAATATAGACGTTAAGAATATCGTAAATATTCAGTAGATCGTGATCCAATTTGAATTGTTTGCGTATATGCGCGACTTCTTTTTTATTCATGTTCCGTTAGACAACTCCTATAATAAAATAATTTTATCTATCCGCAGCTCCCATATGCTAGACATGAATGCTGCCTATGAAGTCTTCCACCTATGCTAGATTGCGATCGGGGCGCAGGTATGAAGTAGCTATATATAACTGTGCTTGCTCTCCATTTTTGCACGCTCAGTGAAAAATTATATCATATAATGAAGCGGATGAATGAGAATCAATCTGTGGTATTTCACCTTATTATCACCAAATGATATGAACATCCGCATCGGCGTAAATGATCCTTTTTTTATGCCTACACATCTTGTAATGAACCCAATGAACGTAGAAACTTCACATATCATCTGGTAGACTTATTAAGATTACATACCAATGGAGGAAATATTGTGAAGAAATTAGTACTCGTTTTATCAGCTTTTATTGTAGTTTCCGTGTTGAGTGCGTGCAATGCAACAACAAAGGCAGGAGAGACTGCACCAGCAAGTACTGAAAGTACAGAAGGTATAGAAAGCGCAACAGCAACTGAAGCAGAAAATACGGATGTGGCAAAAGAGGAAGTATCTACGACCAGTGCCGTCGAACAGCCGGAACAGACTGAGCAAACAGAACAAGCATCGGTAGATTGGAGATCAAAAGTAAATGAATTGGCTGAGAGCGACCTTTCACCTACAGCCAAAGCGGAAGCTACCGAAAAGCTTGCACGGGAGTACAAGCCTACAACAGATGAACTCGAAGAGTTTAAGTACCATGTCCTTCAGGAGTTTATTAATTTTCAATATCTCAAAGACGGCTCGAATGCAGAATACATGTTAAACAATTTATTTCAAGCCATTGTATTAGAACATCACGATGTTTCTGTCGTAAGAGACTTCGCTCTTGCCTTCTATCACAACACTAAGAATGTGTTTACAGGGGTAGAAACCGTAGATAGCGATAGTGTGAAGGCTTACGAAGAACTCCTCTACAAAGCCATTAATAGTGGTAACTAGTTCCTTCAAGTGAAGATAAACTCATGTAACCACAAATAGATCAGCCTATACTCAACCTTAGTAACATTGGAGGTAGCAGGATGGACATGTTCCAGTATTTAGATGAACTACAGGTAGATTTAAGTAGTAAGCACCTTGAAGAAATTGAAGAAAAGTATTTTCGTATTTGTTCCAGGTTAGCTGGAGTGGATCGATCCCTTGCAATTAAGCAAGTGAACTTAAATGAGTATGTGAATGGCCTTAAATCTGGCCTCCACCAATCTATTACATTGGCTCAGCAACAATCGGCCAAAGCAATCTACTTTGAATATGATTTAGATAACAACTGGGATAGCGCTTTTTATATTTGTGAGCAATACAGTACACTCGAGGATCATGATGATGATTGGGCTAGTGATTGGCTTGAGGATCTGGAAGGCCCTTCTTTAGAAGCGTTTGCTGACATTTATGCGTTAGAAGGATTTGATGGTAATGAGACAGCTCTCGGTTCAACGATATACTTAATCGCTAGAACCGTTGTATCTTATGCCAAAGCATATCAATCACTACCTGGTGCAAGTTCACTCGCAGTTTGTATTGCTTTTCATGATCAAGACCCTATCCTTAGAATGAAGAAATTGTGATAGTATGCGTAATCATTGTGTGCACCAAGTAGAATAAGAAAACCGCTCCTTAAATGAACTGCACCTCCAATTGTGTCTAACAATTGGGGTGCAGTTCACATAGGTAGCGGTTTTCTTCGTCCAATCTCGTACTAACACCTTACATACTTGCGCTTAAAACCTATCCGCCCTTGATCCACGGCCTTCTGGATGTTCTCAGAAGCTTGTATTAGCTTGCTCTTAGGCTTGTCCTTATTCACTTCAACAGGGCCAACCAGCTTAGCTGTCTCCACTGCCTGATCATGCAGAGGTTGATAAGATGTCGCTACAGTATATATGAAGTTATTCATAGAAAATTTTGTTCGTTCCGGCGAATCATGAATTGTATCTTTTACCTGGTCCAGCATTGCTTCTAGCTTATCTGAGGAGAACTCACCATCCTTCCGGCTTCCGAGCAACCAACAGTAACAGCTCCAGCCTGCTGACATCTTCAGCTCATCCCCACTCGCGATCCAAGCATCGGCAACCTCTTGAGCAATATCTGTTTCCGCGAGTGTGACCGCTACGATATAATCAGAGATCATGTAGAAATAAGCTGTTTCCATCCAACGCTCAAAATCTGCTGCAGTCATGGCTTTGGGGTCGGCAATAACGCCAGCAAAATACATTGCATCGTAATTGCCCGTAGCATAGAGTTGGTCAGCAAGTTCCTGGTCTTTCTTAATCTTGCGGGACATCGGCTTCATCGCACCAGTAGCAACACCAAAAAGCGGCTCGTGCGCGCCATTGGACATATATATTTTTTTCGTCCGTTCCTTACCCAAGGCTTCAAGCTCCTGCATCACTTCTTCTAGATTCATTAAGTTTCCCTCCCTATTCAAAATATTTTTTTATATGTCATCTAATCCCTACAAAAAGTTTCATCTAACTGCCCTAAATATATCATTCCAAACCTAAACTTCAACCCTCAGTTGTTATGTCCATATCTCCCCCACTTTCAGTACAAAAATGTAAATAATAGACCTGCAATAATCCGCTATGGTAAAATAGAGAAAAGTATCCATCAAAATGAGGTATGAAGAATATGATCATTACACACAACTTGGTAGCTAACAATTCGTTGAAAAAGCTACAGGAGCACTCAAAGACAAGTTCGAATAAATTAGAGAAACTATCTTCTGGATTGAGAATTAATAAAGCCTCTGACGATGCTGCCGGACTGGCTATATCTGAGAAAATGAGAGGACAAATTAGAGGATTGGAGCAAGCATCTAGAAATATTCAGGACGCCACTTCGCTGATCCAAACAGCAGAAGGCGGCTTAAACGAAATAACAAACATTTTACAAAGACAAAGAGAACTAATTATTCAAGGTTTAAACGATACCAATACGGATCAGGATCGACAGAAGATCGATGAAGAAATACGTCAACTTACAAAAGAAATCGATAGCATCGCCAGCAAAACAGAGTTTAATACCATCAATTTATTAGCAAGAGATGATTATGACATCATAGCCACTCGTCCAAGTAACAATACTGTAGATTCCATCAACGATCCACCCCCAGTTTCAACCATACATAAAACGATTAGTTATAAACCGATAGGTACACCTGAAGAACCCAGGCATTTAGTTAGTAGTTCCGATACCTCAGTAACGAGCAACACGCATTCCATTACAAGTAATATTACTCCTATTATCTTAGCCGATTCTAGAAACGGCTATAATGAGTACACAGTCGAAACCCATACAACAACGAAAACTGATACTAACACTTCAATCTATGAAGCTTTAACACTGTTAAACGATCCACAATATAGCGAGCCAGCCTACTGGTATTCTTCTGGAATGAACAAAACCAGTTTTGGCCCCAAAGATTTGGGTAGTATTTATGGTGCAATGTTTGAAACTGTAGAGCTTAACGGAACTACGCGAGCGCTTGAATATACATCTCGCACTACGCCAGGTACTGTGCCTGCACGAGAACACATGTGGTTTCCTGGTACAAGTTTATCTATAACCCGGTTCAGAACGGTGTTACCCGATAACTCTATGGAGATTAGATACGAAATTAATAACAGGGATGCAGCAGATGCAAATTTCACACTAAAAAATGTATTGGATCCACCATCAGGCTCTGTCATAAGTGATGCCAACGGTAATCCATTACTCACTGGCAACACCACTATTGTATCTCCATCAGGAAGTACATTTAACATGGTAGGATCTGATGCTAATGCTAGCGTTATTTTTGACGATTCGTTAGGATTTGCATCCCCATCGGAATTGACAATCAACAATCCGGCTGGAGCGCAACCACAGCTTAATTTTGATTGGGATCTGACCATACCTAGTGGTTCAACGGTAACATTAGGGTTTAAATATGGACCATTCTCTCTAAACTTTGATGTTTATGAGTCCACTACAGAAACAGAAATAACTCAACACATTGAAACAACAGTGGTTACCGACATACAAGATACAGATTTTTCTCCTAAAAGACTAGTCATGCAAACTGGTCCGAATCAAGGTCATTCTATTGATATTCCATTATTTAATGTCAATACAGTACAATTAGGCAGTAACAACATCGGGGTATTACCTCCAGTCATACCTGACCAGGCTTTGGCTCAGACAGACGGAGCAATTGAAAAAGTTTCAAACTATCGCGGGGTGTACGGAGCTTTACAAAATCGATTGCAACACACACTAAATAATACGACAAACGCCTCTACGAATTTAACCTCTGCAGAGTCTCGTATCCGTGACGCAGATATGGGCAAGGAATTGTTGGAGTTAACAAAGGCCAATATCTTAACCCAAGCTACTCAGGCCATGCTAGCCCAAGCTCAACAGAGCCCACAGTCTATCCTGCAGTTACTAAAATAAACATGATTGCAACTACAGATCATTGTGTGACTATAAGAAAGTAATGCCCCCTTGAGCGATTATCTTATAAACATGCAGTTTACGCGAATAGCCGCATCTCCTATGAGTAGCGGCTATTCGCGTAAACTGGTTTTTCTTCAAATCGGAAATATGCACCTCGAAAAATAGTAATACATAATCTACGAGCTAATAATTGTTTTTATTTACCTAGTATATGACTTAACAACTTATTCGCCATAGCCTTACCTTGGGATATACAATCCGGAACTCCGATCCCACGGTATCCCCACCGCCAAGGTACACACCTGGCATAACCGTTGCCAAAGCATCGTCCAGCTCCTGCATACGCTCCAGATGTCCCACCTTATATTGTGGCATTGCATCGGGAAGTCGGTTTACTTCCGTAAAGATCGGCTCGGCAGATATGCCCATCATCTCTTCCAGTTCACGGCGTACATGGTGCACCAGCTTCTCATCTGAGAGCTGATCATCATTCTCCTGCCCGTATTTGCCCACATAAGCTCTTAACAGAATGTGACCCTCTGGAGCCGTATGTGCCCATTTGGAAGACGTCCAGGTGCAGGCGGTTACCGTACGTCCTTCTTTACGAGGAACGACGAAGCCCGATGCATCCAAAGAGATACCGACATCCTGCTCGCGATAAGCAAGTACAACATTCATCACGGATGCGTAGGGAATGGTTTGCAGTAACTCGGATATAGATGGGTCTGGCAATAACCTAGCTGCTACATGGGCAGGAGTAGCGATTACCATCGCATCTGCATGAAGCTTCGTTCCATTATGCAAGTGAACAACATAACGCTCCCCTTCATGTGTGACACCTGATATTTCTGTATTCTTCATCATATTAATACTGGAGGATAACGACTTTTCGAGATGAGTTACGACCTCTTCCAACCCTCCACGGGCACTTAGAAACATGCTTTTCTTCACCGTACTTGTACTACCACTACCATTACCACTTCCAGTTTCACTTGTAGTTTTAATTGCCTTCTGGCTCGATTGGGTAGATTGCTTCGGAGCCCTGCTCTTCCGTACACCAAGCATACCTACAATAAGGCTCCGATGCTTTTGTTCCGTTTCTTGCAGCATCGGAAAGGTAGCCTGCACACTTAGAGCATCTGCATTCCCTGCATAGATCCCAGCCAGCAATGGCTCGGCAATCTGTTCCAGCACCTCATCTCCGAGTCGTCTACGAAGCAGTTGACCAAGAGACTCATCTGTTGCACTTGACCTTTTTGGCAAAACCAGATCAGCAGCAGCTCGCACCTTCCCCCGCACAGTTAACAGCTTCGTTGTAATGAACGGTTTCCACTTTGTCGGTACGCCAAGCATAAAGCCATCCGGGATGGGATGCAGCCGATTCCGATAGGCAATGTAACTGTGGGATATCCCAGATCTTGTGCCAACGATGTCATCGCCGATGCCCAGCTCCTGCATAAGTTCAATAATTGATGTTTTGCGAGCAAGAAACGAGTCCGGCCCCCGTTCAATGACAAATCCATCCCTTTTCCCGGTATGCACATGTCCGCCGAATCGATCACTTTTCTCCACCAACACGATCTCTGCTTCAATTGCGTGCGCCCTGCACAACTGCTCTACATAATAAGCCGTACTCAGTCCCGTAATTCCGCCTCCAGCAATAACGATTTGCTTCCTGCGTTGTTTATCCATTTCACACTTCCCACCATTAATATCTTTGTCGCAACGCAGACGGAATATAGGCACATGCAGAATCACTCGCCATATAGTCTCCCGTAAGCGCATACGCTCTTGCCCTTGATCCACCACACATCGTTTTGAATTCACAGACACCACATTTGCCCTGTAATTGCGACTTGTCTCGCAACGTCTGCATTACTGGAGAATTCCTGTACACATCAATGAGCGCTTGCTCCTTCACATTGCCGCACACAACAGGCAGAAATCCACTAGGATACACATCGCCGGTGTGACTGATAAATACAAAACCATCACCATCATTCACACTTTGAGGTGCACGTCCCAGCATATCCACACGTTTCATAGAGCTACGCTCGGATCCCGCTACCCCGCTACCCTGCATCATCACCCGCCGATAGTGCGGTGCCTCCGTCGATTTCACCCCGTATGGCATCTCTTGCGCAATGCGCACCATCCACTTCATGACCTCTTCATGCTCTTCTGGGCTAATCATATCCTTCTCTTGGGCTCTCCCTGTCGGGATCAGGAAAAATAAACTCCACAGAACCACGCCCATCTCCTTCACCTTGCGGCTAATCGCCTGCAAATCATGCAGGTTGTATCGGGAAACGGTGGTGTTCACTTGAATGGGAATGTGAGCCTCTTGCAGATACTGGATGCCCTTCATCGTCATATCGTAAGAACCCTTCGTTCCGCGAAAATGGTCATGGATCTCCGCTGTCGAACCGTCCAGGCTGAATGCCCAGCGGGATAAACCCACTTCTTTCGCTTTCGTTATTGCAGCACGCGTCACCTTGGGTGTAGCACTTGGTGTCATGGAGACAGGAAGCTGCTTCTCCTTGATGGCATACTCTGCTAACTCAAATAAATCCGTTCGCATTAACGGATCACCACCCGTAAACACAAATAACGGCTGCTCTTCCATTGCCGCAATGTCATCGATCAATTTTTTCCCCTGCTCTGTTGTCAGCTGCCTTGGGTCTGCTCTATACTGGGCTTCCGCGCGGCAATGAAGACATTTCAGAGCACATGCTCGTGTGACCTCCCAGATCACAATGAACGGATATTTAGCATAATCTCGCGGTTTTATCTGAGGCATCATTTGAGATTTCATCATCCATTCTCCTCCTCATACACATTCCATTAATTTTAAAGTAGCTGGAATAGCATGAAAGTGAGATGAATCACAATTATGTATTTGTCCTAGATCGCCTGCTCACTTGTATGAAAATAAATCAAAAAAAACCGGACTCACCGCCGTATGGAGGTAAAGACCGGTCTTTGATTATCTATATTCACGTAACTTCGAACTGAAGTTATAAACACTAGCGAATTCAGATCGTGTTTTTATTCAACAACAGTCCACAAATTTAATGCCATCATGCGGATGATCTCATGTTCATGATTCCGATAAGCTCTTAACCGATCGGCAGAAGCCTCGTTCCATAATAAAGCCTTTCCGGCAATCTTCAACAGCGAAAGACCAATATATGAGGAAGCGAGCTGCGGCTGAGCATTCAACCGATCCACGAGTTCAAGCAGCCCCTCCGGTTTCCAGTAACCTTTGCTGTCATTGACGACTCGTGCAACCTGATGGTATGCATAGTCCAACAAATAAGGCTGTCCATCCACCATCGCAATAACAGTATTCAAACTAGCGACTGCTCCGTCAGTATTGCTCCAATCCGTCATAGCTAGTTGCAACTTGATCACAGAAGGTTTCATCGTATCTTGAGACTGGAGACATTCAATTAAGCCTTCATATAAAGGAACAAGTAACCGCCTAACAGGGCGAGGCAATGAGGCAAGTTTATCAATTAAGGCGAGCAAACGCTGCCAGTGTGGCAGATCACGCTCGGTTCCGGCATTCCAATCAGCGGTCGTTTCAGCATCAGCTAATTGTCTGCAAACGGCGATAACCTGTTCATTCGTTTGGCCATCATGACAAGTTGCAACTAGTGTATCAAGCGCTGCTCCCCAACGTGAGCTATCCTGCAGATTACCGAGTGCTCTGCTCGCGCAGGTCGCAATAACCTCTTCGTTCCGTTCACCCACCGGGTCATTGCCCGAAAAGCTTCTTTTGCAACAGTCGAATCCGTATGATCTGCAATCTCTGTAATCCATTGCAGATATCGAGGACGCGCCTCCACAGGAAGATCCCCTGGTTGCTGGTTCAGTAGGCTCCGTGCGATGTCCCGCTGTGGGGACGAAGCCATTGTGCTCATCATCGCCCAGCTCCGTTCATCGTCAAGACATTGCCTTGCCGCATGACCTATAGCAATAATCACGTCTTTGTGCGTATTCGGTTTCTCGTATTCTCGAACGAGCAGAGACATGCTATCACTCGTTTTATAAGCGCCCAGAAGTCGAATCGCTTCTTTTCTAACCGTAACTTTCAGTTTCTCCCGATCTAGCAGCTCTGAGAGAATGGACGTTAACAACACAGGACTTACCCTGCGTGCACATCTAGGAATCGAATACATCGCAACACGTGCCCGGTCTCCCTCTAGGTTGTCTAACAAAATAGGGAGTGCCTTCTCCGGCTCTTCCCATAACGAAAACGCATGAAGCGCTGCTTCAACGACGTGTACTTCCTTATCCTGCAACAGGACTTCCAGTTGATCCGAAGCATAGTCGGGCATACTCGCAAGAATTCTCATCGCCGATGCACGCTCATGGAAGCTGCGTTTGGCATCTAATGCGACTCGTTCAAACAAGGTAGCAAGGGCTTTTTGCTGACGTGGCAGCCAACGATAAAATCCATTATAGGCTGGCACAAGATAGATCGTTTTGCCTGATAGATGTTTTCCTTTAATAACTTTTCCTGAGATAAACGGGTCTAGCCACTCTTGTCGTTTCAAATGCAGATGGTTGAATACTCATAGAATGTAATGAAGGACGGATCTCTGTCGAGCAGCTCTCTGACTCTCTCATCTCGCGTTTTATAAGGAGCTAGCCAGTGCCGCACAGCCTGTGCAGGAGACTTTTGAGTTTTGACCAATTGCTCTAACAAGTGTTGGAGCTTCGGCAGTCGCTCTACAGCTTTACCGAATGCATCTGCCATCCGCAGAACTACATGGTCATTTTCACGTTTGTTAGCTTCCGTGGCAAAATAAATCTCATCAAAAAAATTTCAAGTGCATGACTGGGTATGCTATCCCAATCTTTGGCGAACAATACAAACTGCCCACACGCATAACCATTCTCTCAAATGTTCGCAAAGCGAATCTAAATAGCTTGCTCTCCGGCTCCAGTGCATGCTCCCTCAGTAAGTCAAAAGCCAATCTTTCCGTTACGTTCTTCGTCCCATATGAGGTATCTCGTGCTTCAACCACACTATCTATCAACACGGTTAGATCCTCTATATGCTCCTCCTTGAACATGTGCGCGGGACTATTCGACAGTTCTGATATAGCTGCAAATCGAACCGGATCTTGGTCGTTTTTGATTCGGGTCAAGAAATGAAGTGTATCGTCCATACCGCGCCGAGATAGAATTGTGCTCTGAATCAACCGCCTATAAGCTAGAGCACGCTCATCCGCATTAGATACTTGAACTGATCCCTCTAGATCCGCTCTCGTATGTCCAATCAAACGCCTTGTTGTAATTTCAAACGTCTGATACTGATCATCGCGAATCTCCCGAAGCTCCAGCATACGCGAAGCTTCCTTATCCCGTAATTGATGTGGCAACACATCTAACAACGAGGTAGGAAATACACGTGTTTTGCGCTCAGCTTCTGGATATGCGGCGTCAAACATCGCTTGACGAGATGATGGGGCGTTCATCCAGCACCTGGGCAACATGCTGGGTTGATCTGCAAGCAAGGTGACCAGTGTTGTCCAGTGGGCTGTCGTAAACCACTTTCTTTTTTTCAAAATACCTGCGGGCACCCCATGATTCAGAAGATACCCTCTTGCCTCTTCTCTGGTCAGCAGTTCAAATACACCCTCAGGGTTAGCCTGGATGAGCATACCTAAATGCCGCTTAAGGACAGGATGAATCTCGTCCTTCGGTCCATACTTCAGGGCGCAATCTATAACGATAGCAGGTCTTGTAACACTAAGTTTCTCAACAACGGAAGAGAGCTTCCACCATACATATCCCTTTTCCCGATGCGTAGCCTTCTGCAGCTCATTCTCCAGATATTCGGCAACCAGATCCGGGAAACGTCTCGTTAACTTCCGCCAATTATGTACCGCATAACCTAAGTCGGAGAGTCGGCTACGAACCGTCTCCTCGCTACATACAGATAATAATACCGCAGCCTCGTGCGCTCCCAGCGGGTAAGCACAACGGGCAACAATCGCTCTGCCCAATCCGGTCTACCGATGTTCACAATGCTCTGCAACAAATGGCGACGGCAGTGGTAGGACATTGTTGTGATCTCGGATTCAATGGCATATCCAGGATCGGTGATGAGCTCTGGCAACAATCTAGCCGCCCGACCTCTGACCCCTGCCTTAGGATGCTGCATGGCGAACACTACAGCCTGTTCATCCTTAGCAACTTGAGCCCCAGTCAGTGCCAAATGTGCCTCGTACGCGGTGCCGCTCTCCAGCAAGCTTATTAGTAACGCCGAATAGCCTTTATCTTCTCGGTGCACACGCGCGAGCAGCGCCATTTGTTTCATCCTATTGGAATATCCTAGTGTGTCTAGCTCCTTCAGGAGCTGTTCTTGGTTTAGTGGTGTTGGATTAAGTGTCATTGGTTCTGCTCTCCCTTCATCTCATGTAACCGTCTGAGCATTCTTACAGAGATATCTCCTGTTTAACCCCACAGGATACAAAATCTCTCAAATCGTCATAATCATTAATACGCTTAACACCAGCTAAAGGTTTTGCAAAAAAATCCCACCATTCATCATCGTAGAGATTTTGGCGTCTTCTACTGTGATTATGGTGGGTGCATATCATACTAATTTCTATTTATTTTGCCACTCTATTTCCAGCATCCATTCGATTTGCTACTCTACGTTTTTTAGCGACTCCGTCATATGAATATTGGCAATGTTCCTTATTAATAGCAGGTTGGACAGCATGGTTAACAAGAACGCCAGCAGGACGGAGATCAGCAATCCCGTCACATTTATTTGATCCGGGATTTGTTGATGGTACTAGATAATGCCTTAATTACAAGCGTGAAACAGTACATACCTAGAGGTATGGCAACAATAGCTGCCAAGGCGGTTAATATCATATTTTCCTTAAAAATAAGCCTGTTGATTTTACCTATGGGATAACCCAAAACCTTGAGCGTAGCAAGCTCTCTGTTCCTTTCATGAATGTTAATAGATGAGATCGTGTAAACGGCTCCCAAGGAGAGAATTACCGCACTAATGAGAAACATCACGAACATAAACTGATTCTGTTTCAGAATATATCTGGCTGATTCCTGAATTCCCACCTTATCCGTAAGGGAGTTCACACGTTGATCCTGTTCAAAAAAATGGCGTATGCTTGCTAACTCTGTGTCATCATTAGCTTTAATCAACATCGTGGTTGGACGGTTATCGATCTTAAAGCTCTCCAAATAGGTTGACGTGATATAGAAGGATGGGTGATTAAACTGATTCGTAATCTGGGTAACCTCCATCGTTATGGATTGATTCCGCAGCTCTGGCTGCGTGAAGCGTAGTTGAATGAAGTCGCCTTCTACGATGTTGTAATGATCTGCATAGGATTTCGGTACAATCACACCATGATCCCCATAGCGATTGGTTGATCCACTTGATCAAACAAATGAATGAGGTTGTTTTCTTTTTCCATCACGACCATTGTGGCATTCTCTCTATCATTCCCCTCTACTAACTCTACAGGCAGATTAGAAATGAAGTGATGGCTTTGAATACCTGAGGGCAGGTCGATTGCCTCAAGCGTAGTACCTATTTTGTAATCTACTCTCAGATCATAGGTATACACATCTTCAATCTGGTTGGCTATTTTCAGCAATGATGCTTGGGTACCTACGGCTATGATCAGCAATACCATGCTCACCATTGTTCCAATGGAGCTTGCCACTGCCTTCTTTTTGTTCAGAAATAGGTTTCGTAAAATGATTTTGTGGCTGAAGGAGATTCGTTTCCACATCCCCGGAATTCGTTCGATCAGCAGGTTCTTCATGTTGCGGGGTGGCTTCGGACGCATGGCATGAGCTGCACGCTCGTTAAGTATCGTTCTACCACTCCAATAGACGGACAAGAGCCCAAAGCTACTAGAGAACAGTAGCGGCGGTAGGATCGACCATGGGGAGAGAGAAAATGTAATGCCAGGCAATGAATACGACTTGGCGCTAGATGCTGTGACCAATGGGATAAACACGTAGAGGGCTATGATGCAGCCTACAAGAGAACCAATCAAGCTAACCAGCAGAGCATACCCCATGTAATGAAACATCATCCAGCTATTCTTAATCCCCAGAGCCTTCATGATGCCGATCTGACTACGCTGTGAGTCGATTGTTCTGGACATGGTTAGAAATAAAATGATTGCTGAGATCAAAAAGAGAATGAACGGGATTACTTTACTCATCATGCCGTTGTTATAGATGGTCTGCTGGATCTGGGCATATCCGTACGACCGCTCTTTGCTTATTTGCCCTAGATACGAAAGATCTGCGGATTGTTCTTCCATGGTCTGCGCTACTAGATCCACCTCTTGCCCTTCCTTGGTATCAATGAGCAACTCATTGTAATACAGACCGCCTGCAATCTTCGAAATCGCTTCTTCGGAAACATAGGCTATGGCATAGGTTTTATGGTCTTGCGTAGCGTTTTTCTTCACATATTCTACATTTTCAATCAGACCACTGATCTCAAACGCCTCTTCTCTTCCATCCGTGTTCAAACGAATCGAATCACCAACCTGATACGAATGTTCTTCTGCATAGTGGGAATCAATAATGATCTCATCTTGTTGGGAAGGATGACGCCCCTCTATGATCATCGGCCTATTGATCTGATTGTCGGACGGCAGTGAATGGATGGTGAATGCTGTTGTGTAGCCATTGAAGTATTGTAATGCATCTGTCGTATAACGTGCTTCCATACGTTTAACTCCGTCAACTTTAGCTAATTGTGCTATATCTTCTACAGTAACACGGTCATAATACACATTCAGATCACTTAAGTTATATGTTGCAAAATAAGCCTCGGAGTACTCACGTTGCTTCTGGCTGTAGCTGCTTAATCCCGCATAGAAGAAAGCGCCTACGGCGATGACCAACACCAATGCAATACATTGAACCACCGATTGTTTCATATCCCTGAACAGCTTCACGACTAATTTCTTCATCACCATTCAATTCCTTCAATGCTTTGTTTGTTATCATTGATGGTGATGGATTCGATGCCGCCACTTTTAACCTTAATGATCTTGTCAGCGATTGGAGCGATGGCCGCATTATGTGTGACTAGCACAACACATGTCTTGTGATCCCGATTCACATCTTGAAGCAGCTTCAACACAGCCTTGCCCGTAACGTAGTCCAAAGCTCCCGTTGGTTCATCACATAGAAGAAGCATTGGATTCTTGGCGAGCGCTCTAGCAATAGCAACCCTTTGCTGCTCCCCACCAGAGAGCTGAGATGGAAAGTTGTGCAGACGATGCGACAGTCCCACCTGCGTCAGTACAGCTTCCGCATCGAGATGATCCCGGCATACTTCCGTGGCAAACTCTACATTTTCCAATGCGTTCAGATTTGGGATCAGATTATAAAACTGAAATACAAAACCAACATTCTCCCCGCGATGAGCAGTTAGTTTCTTTTCGCTCCATTTCGTAATATCCTGATTGCCAACGATCACCTGACCGGACGTAGCTGTATCCATGCCGCCAAGGATGTTCAGAATCGTGCTTTTCCCCGCACCACTTGCTCCCAAAATAACGACAAGCTCACCCTCGGCTATCGTAAAATTCACGCCGTCCAGTGCCTTGATCCGCACTTCACCAATCTGATACGCTTTCGATACCTGCTTAAATTCAATCAGTGTCCCCATCATAAACATTTCCTCCCGTGTTATATGCCGTATAAAAGTCTTAGAGCCTGAACATAAAGCACCTATCCCCTTTTATTGTCTTCATTTCCATCATACATCTTGGTAGAATAACGACCTCCTGCAAGCGATGGATCGTAACATCCGTCTTAAGAAGGAATTCAGTGGAAGGATATTAGGTTGAAGTCGGCATACCAAATAGAGATGACTCGCGATCCACTGCTGGATTCTGCAAGCCATCTCTATGAACTTCATGTATCGCTATTGGAGTCTGGAGACTACGACTGTGACATGAAGTAATGCTATTTTTTCCGTACGTTCTTAGCTGCCCCAATATTGCTTGGCAATCCGTTGACCTTGATCAATCTTCGCCCATTGCTCGGATTCGCTTAGTTCGTTACCACCATCGCAGGATGCAAACCCGCATTGGTGAGACAACAACAGACGATCCTTGTCAATGATCTTGGATGCCTCGTCCAACAGACGAAGTACCCGACCTTCATCATCCAGTGTGCTTGTTTTGGAAGACAACAGACCGAGTACAATTTCCGTTTCAGGTCTGTCCTTGAATACTTCCAACGCTTCAATTGAACCTGCACGATCATCATCCCACTCAAGGAAGAAGCGATCATACTTCAACTGCTTCAAGAACAGATTCGCAATTTTTGCGTATGATCCTCCGCCCATGTTGCGGGAATCATAGTTACCGCGGCAGTTATGGGTCCACATTTTCAAGCCAAGGCTATGACCGAAGTCGATCACGGTGTTGTTAATATCAATGAATTCCGTAGCAAGACCCTGTACTTCCTCTTGATTGATATGCTCACCAGTAAACGGAGAGTTCGGGTTGTCGTCTGCAAACAGCTCCCACAAGCAATCATCGAATTGCAGGATTTTACCGCCGGCCGCAGCGAATTCTGTTACGAATTCTTTATAGGCTTTTACAAGCCCTGCTTTGAGCTCCTGAATGTTCTGGTACACCGCATCTGTGCCACCAATGTTATCCGACCAGGACAGCTCACCGAAGATATGGGAAGGTGACGGTACGCAGAGCTTCGTTTGCTGATCACCAGCCGTGTCTTGAAGCTGTTTGAACAGTTGAATGAAATGGTGATTCTTGGCGCTCAGTTCGCCAGTAATGCGGAGCCCAATGTCTTTGCGTGTTTCATATTTTGAAGTGCCGTCCACGTCTCTGAAAAAGTATCCATGATCCGCGATATAACGCTCCACTCCACCAAAGCCCACACAAAATCCAGATGCCACATGGACTTGGAGAATTCACCATCTGTAATAATCGACAGGTTATGCTCAATTTCTTTCTTGACCACCTGCTCGATTGCTTTGGTTTCACACTGTGCATATCCCTCAAAATTGTTATAGAACGGATACTGGATATCATCACGATGTTCAATTTGCGTTTTATATTCTAGCAGCTCATCCGGCCGCAATAAACTTCCTACGATCTGGAACTTATCAGTCATGTAAATAACCCCCTCGTTGTATACGAGTATCATATCACGATAGAGGCAGCTAGAAGAGATACTTAAAAACCATAACTAGTTATAGCTTTTAGCTATATCAAAATGAAAGAATATGATGTTCTGCTCTTCTAAGTTAATGATTTAAAAAAACTTTTTATTCCATTCACTGCTCGCCCAACAGTTTCATAACCAGATTTCATCAAATCCATTGCCTTGCTCCTAAGTCCTTGGGCACCTTCACATATCTTTTCACCTATTGTTGAACCTGCCATGTAAGCAACAGTTCCACCTACAATTGAGCCTAGTAATGCTCCTGTAGCAGTTCCTACAACAGGTATCCAACTTAATACAGTTGCTCCGATAACTGCCCCTTCCGCAGCACCAATCCCGCCTGTTATTAAGCCTCCAACAGCAGATACTGTGACGCGCTCAATCTTTTCAAATCCTTCAACAACAGTCAACTCACCTTCGGCTACTTTGTTCATCACCTTTATATTCTCAATGGATATTGATGCAATTGTAGCAATCACTCCTGCTGGTGTACCTTTGGGTAGTATATTGATAAGTCCTTTTTCAGAGGCAATTTTAAGAGCTACAGCAGATGCACTTTTAATACTAGCATCAGTTCCCGTCCTTATTGCCAACTCAATGACTTCATCTGATTTTATCTCCTGATTTGACATTTTTTTGTATATAAGATCATAACCCACCCCAAAGGCTACCGCTTGAAACCCTGCTGTCGCAACGTTCTTTGTCATATGTGAAGTTAAGTCTTTCATTTTATAATAGTTCCAATCCACATCTAAGGATTTTCCTTCTTGCGCAAGTTTTTGTAATTCCTTCCCCTTCTCTTTGCTTAACGGCGCACTAGTTATATTTCTTATACCAATTGAATCTTTACCGTTAGAAATATCTCCAGCTTGTCCTTCAGACACTAATTTTCCTTGAAATGGATAGTGCCCACTACGATAAGCTTTATTTGTAGCCTTTGAATCAGCATAGAACTTAGCTTGGTATTTTTTAACGACTTTTCCCAGTTCATCTTTTATTACAAGATCAACAGAATTCTTAGCATATGATTCTCCTGGTTTTGGAGCTAACACTTCTGCTCTTAACTTTTGTCCTCTCAAAATTGCTTCCATATTAAATGTATTTGCATGATGCTGCTCGAATATAAAACCATCTAGATTAGCATTCATATTGATTGAACCATTTCGATTTCTGATGGTTTCATTCATTAGCTGATTAGAGTTTGAAATCACACTATCAATATTTTGAAGGTATTGCCCAACCTTATGAATTTCCATACCGATAGTTGCTTCTTGAATTTTTTCATGGAACCACTTTTCTTTAGACGTTCCTTGTTCCATTGCAAAATCTAAACTTCTGAGATTACTGTTCTGAACATCAGTTGCCAAAACAAGCTCGTCCTTGGTCACCCTAATCTCTTCCTGACTCAATTCAGGTAAATATTTCTCTAGTTCCTCTTCTATCCAATGTTCATCTGACTGCAAAGAATCCTTTTTCGAATAGCTTCCGACAACATCTTGGATGATCTTGATTACCTTTTCATTTTCATTACCAAGACTATCATTCTCCACAAGAGAACTCATTGAGTACCACCTCCTTAGCGTTTAGATGCTGATTTAAAATGGTTGTTTTTATATCCCTCAGAAAGTGCTGTGAGCTTATCCTTAAAGAGTACTGAGAGTGATGTTGTATTTTCAATTGAAGTAATAATATCTTTAGTAGTTACTTGATTCTCACCTAAAACAAACGCTGTTTCGATACTTTCTTTAACTACGCCCTCAATATCTGCTCCGCTAAATCCTTCCGTTTTTTTACTGAGTTGATTGAGATCAATCAAAGCCACATCATTTTTCCTTCTCTTGGTTAGGTGTATTTCAAAAATTTTCTTTCTTTCAACAGAATCAGGTAGATCAACATAAAAAATCTCGTCGAATCTTCCTTTTCTCATTAATTCTGGTGGGAGATTCGAAGTATCATTCGCTGTTGCCACAACAAATGTAGGGCTATTTTTCTCTTGCATCCAAGTGAGGAAATAACCAAATAGTCTTGTAGCTACTTCAGCATTTCCGGAATTACCGATACCAGCAAATGCTTTTTCAAGTTCATCTATCCACAAGACACACGGTGAGATTGCTTCTGCTAATTTAATTGCCTTACGCATATTCGCCTCAGATTCGCCAACATATTTCCCTAATAATTTTCCCATGTCTAATCTAAGCAAGGGAATTCCAAATAAATGAGCTGTTGCTTTAGCATTTAAGGACTTACCACAACCAGGTAGCCCTACAACCAACACCCCTTTAGGTATATCAACACCAAATTCTAAAGCTTTATTCATATTTTTAAAAACTTTGGCCTTATTGGACAACCAGTCTTTCAAATTCTCCAATCCACCAATTTCTCCAAAGGTTTCATTTAACGAAACCATCTCCAAAATACCAGATTTCTGAACCATCTGATATTTTTGATCATAAATTAGATCTAAGTCTCCCTTTTTCAAACTTCCCTCTTTTGAAATAGCAAGTGATAGGATATTGACTATCTCATATTCTGTCAAACCTTTAAAAGCTACGGTCAGGTCATCAAGCAATTCTTCTGAGGGTTCTTCGAATCCATTAATTTCAATAAAATCTTTAATGAGCTTTTTTATTTCATTTTCACCCATATAGTCAATCTCAACAATAGTAATGTATTTTTCCAGTTCTGTGGGTATTTTAAGTATCGGAGAGACTAAAATAATGGTAGCTTCTAATCCATTATAGATCTGAATTGCGATTTCTTTTAGAATCGACATTACATGAGGATCTCCAATAAAATGATGAACATCCTTAATGACCAACATTCTTCCTTTCAACTCATCATCCATCGACAGGAGTCCTAATATTTGCTCTAAGTTATTCATATCACTTAACAGACGATTTTTTGTAAGGAAATTGACTAGACCTTTGGAAGCATTCCACTCTATAATTTCTCGACCATACGCAATATCTTTAATAATCTTATCTACTTTTGTTTCTTCAAATGTATTAAGGTATAAAATTGGAAACTGAGCATCTACGTAATGAAGTAATTTATGACTTACTGAATTGATGTGCATATAATTATCGTCATCCCTTTATTATATAATTTTATACATTTATTAACTGTATATATAAATTTCATCTTCAATCAATACAGCTAATTGATCACCATACAAATCTACATCAAAGGCAAGAGGACTATTAAAATCAAACGGAGCAACTTGAATTTCACT
Organism: Paenibacillus sp. DCT19; assembly: GCF_003268635.1. NCBI lineage: Bacteria > Bacillati > Bacillota > Bacilli > Caryophanales > Paenibacillaceae > Paenibacillus > Paenibacillus sp. DCT19. The sequence continues at coordinate 947,917 of NZ_CP029639.1, read as the reverse complement.
AAGTAACTCAAAAGATTGGGAATCCCATAATTTCACTTCTCCTATAAAGCTTGAGCAGGTTAATAAAACATCCTCGTAAATCTTCAAAATATCAATTTCACCCTCGTGAGCTTTCAGCCTGTTAATCTCACTTCCACTCTCTATATCAATCACAATCAGCTCGCCTATATCTACCAAACTATCGCTACAGGCTTTGTACGCTCCCTCCCCATACTTACTCTTATATTCCTTTTGGATTCCTCTATCATTTTTTGGGTGGCTTCGTAATGCAAATAGTTGATTTTTCCTAATAACAAAATCACCAATGCTTCCTGATAAGTTAACCACCATCTGTTGATTATTGAGTTCCATTAACGTTCTCTGAGATGGGATAAAATAATAAAATTTACCATTACTAAAATGATAGGTGACTGGACTTTGTTGATTCGTAACATTGAAGCATTCAATCCTTTTATCCTTCTTCAAACTTCCGTTGTACAAATTCACTTGACATGATTGTATAGTTAAATTGTCCGAATTATTTACGTTTTGATTCACACTATATAAGTACATTATCTCTTCGTGAATTCCGATTAAATTTACCCTCATATCCCTGAAATGCAATTTGGGATTGAACTCAACAACAGGCCGTTTCATTGGTTTATTTGAATCGAGAGTGAGTAGTTTATAATGACTAATTGCTCCCATTATTTTGTCATTCAATACTTCAATATCGAGACAATACATTTTATTGTTGTCTTTGATTATATTTACGCAGTGTTCATATTCGTACATTTTGTAGTGACCTAATAAATGATTTGAGATCGTTTCATAAATAGCTATGACATTCTCAAGCTCTACCATAACTACATTTTCATACATATAGACCTTTCGTGCTTTTTTAAAATCCCTATTTAAAAGATTGAAAAGGCCACCACGTTTGAATTTACTTCCATCAATTTTAATCGTTTGGGTTAATTCACTAATATTCATATGATTTTTGATCTTGGTACGATCACAATCAAAGTTTGAATCAACTGATGATTTGAACTTAGTATCTTTATCAGCCGTTAATTTAACATTCTGAAATACAATACGTTTTCCACTTGCATCAAAAGTATGATTTCCAATTAAATTGACTGTAGGATTATTTATACCAATATAAGTTATATTGGATAATTCATCGCTAATATTGAATATCTCATTTGTGGTATTTAACAAATAAAGCGTTCTACTATGATCCGTAATCTTTTCATACAACATCTGAAGCTCTGTCTGGGATTCTGCTACATATTCATTGTTACTCAGAATAACTTGGTCTGAGGTATACTTACTGATAACTTCCAGCTTCGCTCTTTTTTTAGTGTACTCCTGATAATTAAAACCTGATTGGTTAAAGTCCACACCAAACATATTGGAGATTTCCAAAGGCAACGTATCACTGTTTTCATTGAGATTTTGTAATAACTGAGCCTCTTTCGTATAGTATCTTTGCTCCAGCCAATTGACCAATCTGCCGTCCAAATAATACTCAATTACAGTCTCTATTTCGAAATTCGCTTTCAATTCTTCTAATGTACGCACTTGCTGTCCATTCTTCAGTCTAATTGGAAATTTAATGTTTCTTTTCAGCAATCGTTATTACACCCTCTCTTCTTGAATAACTACTCTTTATACCTTGAAGACATTTCCTGAATTGTGTTTTTCATCTTTTCCCTTAGACTTTTAGGGCTTAAGACCTCAACGTTACTCCCCTGGCTTAACAACCACATCAGACATCCTTCTCCATATACTTTTGCCTCAATTAAATAACCGCAATCCAATCCCTTTGATACCTGAGCATTGGGCAACCGATCTAACACTGCAGAAAGCGATGATCCATAATAATTGAATTTCAAATTGATTAGCTCTCCTGCATACATAAATTGAGACCGATTTCGTATTTCTCCTGTTTGAACTCTTTCCTTTTCCGAAATTGAGAACTGTTCTTTTATTAATTTAAAAAGTTTAATACGATCAATTCTAAAATATGCAGGGTACTCATATCTGCTTTCACTTATATAAGCAACTAAATAAAAATAAAATTCCGAAAAAATAATAGATACTGGCTTTACTCTCCTAACAGATTGATTGCCATCCATGCGTTCGTAAGTTATCTCTATTTGTTGCTGTCTTCTTATACAAGAGTTAATGTCCCAAATGAGTTTCAATAGCGGCTTATTATGAGTTAAAGGTTTGTAATGATGAAGTTCGTTGTTAATTGCCCCTTGTAATGCTTTCCTTTCCCCTACTTCAGCTTGGTTAACAATAGCCTTAATTAAGCCCTGCATTTCATCTTTTTGAAAAGCTCTGCTTTCCAACATTATTTTTGTGATTGCCAAAATTTCCACTGCAGTTAATCTTCCATTAGGAATCTCTGTTTTTAGGTACCCTTTTTTCGAATGATCGTAGATAACATCTTCTCCTGAATGCTGTTCTGACAAATAGACTCGAATATCATCAATATCACGTTGAATAGATCTTCCATTAACGCCTAAATTACTGGCAAGGGCATGCTTGTTTAAAATCTCACCCTTCATAAGCTTGTCATACAAGATTAGTATTCTTGTTACTTTATCCTCACTATGCATTTGATCACCACTAGTACCTTTTTCCTATATTCTACCACAGTAGTTAGACAGATTCTGTCACTTAGATATCTTAAAAACTTATAGAAACCATTAATAACAAAGAAGAGAGATAATAGGCGTGTATCCCATCTTCTCTCTTCTGGTAAAAATGAACTGCTATTCGTATTAGTTCGTTTGCTAATTTTGATAAAATAATCTCAACTTTGATTGTCTTATATTCAACGCCCTAGCTCTGATTGTGATTATGGAGATTTAGGCAGAGCAAACAACTCTCCTCACTGTTGTGCTCCGTAGCTCCTTTTTAAAAGCAAATGGTTTATTCTCACAACGTACTACGCCGTAACTCATAAAAATATTGCACAGCCGAATGCTTGGACTTCACCTTCTCGGACATGTTCAATATTCGCTTCTTGCCCACACGCCTGTCCACCAGAGCCAGAATATTCAACAGGATATCATCGCTCTCCAAGCTTACCTCTATAGAAGTTGTTAAGAACGTATTAGCCACCACGTTAAAATTGGATTTACTTAGAGCAGTCTGTGCGGACAAGATCTCTTTCGCTACGGCTGTACTTTTCTTACTTCTTGCCATGACGGGTAAACGATCCTCCGGCACGTTTCCTTTGGTCGCTTTTCTAACCTCTTCAATATCTTCATCACTGACCGGAATCTCAATCTGCGGATCATTCTTGATCTCCTGATCCGACTGGTACCAGCGGATCGGGGTCGTCTTATCCATCATATTAAGAATGTTCTTCTTATCTACAACAAGATAGCTAAGTCCAGCCTTATCCGGTGAATAACGATAACTGGTTGACCCATATTCAACTCTTCCGACTAACGCAGGACAGAGGAAACTCTCCAATTGTTGCTTCAATTTACTCCAGGACATAATTCCTCCTATGTTGATCCATTTGATAGATGCTGCACAACATGTTCACGAAATACATTTTAAGACAGCCATTCCACTCTTCATCTTACTTTACTATAACTCAAAAAACAGCACAAAATATCATGCACCCCTCATCTTCCTGCCGTAAACTTTGGAAAAAAGGAGGGTTCGAGATGATAACACTTCCCGTTCACACACTAGAATTAAAAGGTACAAACTACGAAATTGGCTATAGACTAGGTACACTAATTTCTGAAAATAGAGCACAACAACTCGCGTATACACGCACACTTGCAGGCTTTGGCGAGAACGAATATCGAGAAGCGATCCATCTCTTCGATGAATGGTGCCCAGGCATAACGGAAGAGATTGCTGGATTTGCAGAGGCTCTACATGTACCTGCCAAACAAATTGTATATTATGCCCTATCCTATCTGCTCCCGCGATGCAGCCAGATTGCCCTGCTACCCTCGATAACAGCACAGAACAAACCTTTACTTGCTCGCAACTATGAATTCAATCATCAGATGGAGGATTTTGCTCTTGTTAGAACCTCTGTTACAGGAAAATACACACATATGGGTACGAGTACGATGAGCTTTGGGCGTGACGATGGTTTTAACGAGCATGGACTTGCGGTCACCATGAGCGCTTGCGGTTTTCCCGTTGGGGCTGTGCCCTTCATGCGAGCCCCTAAGCTTAAAGGTTTACATTTCTGGGCGGCCATTCGGGCGGTATTAGAGCATTGTACTAATGTTCAAGAAGCACTGCTCTATCTCAAAGACATGCCGATTGCCTGTAATGTCAATATGATGCTGCTTGATCAAGCCGGTAACGCCGCTTTATTCGAAACGATGGATGGCAACCAAGCTACGAAGCACATTGACCCAGCCTCGCAAGAGCAGTTTCTCTGGGCGACCAATCATCCTGTGCTTCCGGAACTCATTCGTTATGAGCCACAGGCAGCGATTCATTCTTTGCGACGAGCCGAATGGATTGTTACCCAGCTGGAGGGATCGACTGGTGTAACATCTGAACAGCTCAAGGACATGTTATTGTCGAGCTATCCCCATGGGCTGTGTTGTCATTACTTTGAGGACTATTTCGGCACAACCAAAAGCATGCTGTTCTCCCCCGCAGACGGTATAATAGAGCTATGTTGGGGCGGCAGAGCTGAGAACGGCTGGCACACATACGATATCAGACACCCCCTACCAGAAACGGCGACTACGATTCAGATTCGCTTGGAGAGAGCGGACACATCGATGTTCGGATACCAATCATTGCACCGTTAATTATGGAGGAATTCCTATTGGACTACCGACCAGCATTAGAGCAGGCAATTATCTATATCGAAGATAGACTTGGTGAAGCAATTAAAGTGGAGGAGGTTGCGCGGTCAGCAGGGTACTCCTACTACCATTTGAACCGCCAATTCAGCGCGATATTGGGAGAGAGCATTGGCAGTTACATTAAGAAACGGCGATTAGCCAGTGCAGCTAAAGCTTTACTTTATACGAATAAAAAGGTGATTGAGATTGCGCTGGAAAATGGGTTTGAGTCCTCCGAGTCGTTTAGCCGTGCGTTTAAATTCAACTATAAGATTAGCCCACAGGAATACCGCATCAATCGCTTAGATACCTTTATTGCTTCCAAGTCAAAACTGCACACGAATGCTCTAGATCATCTCACGCTCAACGTCACCATACAGCCCACCATTGTTATGTTTCCCGAGACGAGGATCGCCGGAATACGTGGACACACCACGCTTAAGGATAATAAGCTAGCCGCCTTGTGGCAGGCGTTCAACCACATCGCTACTCAGATCCCCCACCGTTCTATTCCTGGACGAGGATTTGGCATCTGCGAGGCGTGTCATGAGAACAGCTTATACGAGATGAGTGATGAGGTGATATTCACAGAGGTTGCTGGCGTGGAGGTCGATTCTTTTGCAGAGCTGCCCGACCCATTCGTGCAAAAGATACTTCCAGCAGGACGTTACGCGGTATTCACTCACATAGGCTCACTGCGCACGCTTCCTCAGACCTTTCAGTATATCTGGGGCACATGGCTGCTTAATACAAAAGAGGAAATGGACGATCGAGAAGATTTTGAGGTATACGATCATCGATATTTGGGATATGACCACCCTAGTTCGAAAATTGATCTATATATTCCGATTAAGTAAGGTAAATAAGTTGTACATATATAGAGGGGGCTATCGCCGTATTACAAATAATAAAACAAACTGCGAAATTGCTGAAATCCAATCTGCTCGTATTGTATCTATCCTACCGTGATCCTAGAGTGAAATGGTTTGCTAAACTGTTTACATTGTGTGTTGTAGCTTATGCATTCAGCCCCATCGACCTTATTCCAGACTTTATACCGATTCTAGGCTATGTGGATGACCTTATTATCGTTCCAATAGGCATAATCCTCGCCCTGAAAATGATACCTCAGGTGGTCATTGAAGAGAACAGACCCAAAGCACAGGAGATGTTAAGCAAACCTAGAAACTGGTACACGGCTACCTTGTTCATTATCGTATGGGTTCTACTTGCTGTGTGGCTTAGTGTGTACGTGTATAACCATTTTATCAGTTGAAGAAGGTCACTACTTATAGATGAGAGGGAGAAACGAATGGCTAAGAAGAAGAAAACAACCTTACCCGCCGGTATTGAACAACTTATTAAAGATAATGACATTGCTGCCGTCAAAGAGGTATTTGAGCAATGCGAATGGGATGCCCGCGGAGGCTATAGCAAAGGTACGGCTCTCAGCTTTCGGCAGATTTCCGATGAACTCGTTCGCTGGCTAGTAGAGCAAGGAGCGGATATTAACGCTCAAGACAAATACCAGCGTACACCTCTGCATGCCCATGCTTCACACTGGTCAGGAAATGTAGCTCTACTCCTTGAGTTAGGGGCAGAGCTGGACGCCGTCGATTACCAGAACGAAACACCGCTGCACGCAGCCGTAAATTCGTTTAGAACTCAAGCGGTACAAGAATTGGTTAACCACGGTGCGGATATTAACGTGGAGAATAAAATGGGAAATACTCCGCTGGCTAAGGGATTAGTCAATTGCCGAAATACAAATATTGTTAACGTGACAGAGATTTCTAAGGTTTTATTGGATGCCGGAGCGTCAGTCACCCCAGCGATGAAAGATTCGGTGAAACGAATTGGCAAGGATTTTGAATTCATCCGAGAAAAGTATAATAAAGACCGTGTTGACGAAGTCTCAGACGCGTTACTCAAGCTGTATCAGCTCTTTGATGTGGAGCCGGTAGCGAAACGGATCATGCATGATGGAACTACGCCCATTCAGGTAACGACGAGCACCTGGCCCAAGCAGCACCAAGAGCTGTGGGAGTATCTTATCCCGCCTAAGGGACATGCCCAAACGGTACAGGGAGAGATTATCCGGATCACAGGGCGCGTGTCCCATGAAGTATTGGACAATGGTGGTGGCAACTGGGATGCTCAGTATCGTAAGATGCTGGATGCACTGATTCGGCACTTGGCCACGGGTACACCATTAGCTCCGGCACTTCTGCAAGAAGCAACTGACCTGGTTAGTAGGCTTCGTAAGGGTTCGGACTATGATGCGCCTGCCAGATTATGCGAATTAGCGGTGCAATGGGTGCTTGCTAATCCTCAGCCAGTGGCGATGGCGCAACCAGAGTATTCTCGCTGAGGTTCTGGAAGTATAACGAGATAAAAAAGAAGCGGCATCATTCCCGCTTCTTTTTTTAGAATTTTTGAAAAACAATTCCTATGCGTTTCATAATCTATTACTCATCACTTACTTTCCTGAAGAGCTTTATTCCACTCATAAAATATCTCGCTATGCGAGGAGACAGAGGCCATTCTTCTGGCAGTTGGGTCAATATAAGCTTTGGCTTGGTTAACTGCAATAATGGAGTCGCTGAATGCCGTCGCAATTAGACCAATTTTCGCTGCGTAACCCGCAGCATCACCAGCACAGTAAAAACCGGGCAAACTGGTTTCCATTCGATCATTCACTCGGAACTTATTCCATTCGCCTCGATCCATTTTCCAATCGCCAAGTTCTCCCCAATCACTACGTGTACCATGATTTACAATAACGGCATCGATATCAATCCGTTCCTTCTCTTGCTGCATTTCTCCATTCTCATCAAGACGAGATATCTCCACGTAAGCTATGGCATCTCCACCAGCATTCGCATGCAAACCTGAAATAGTATAAGGTGTGTATACTCTAACCGAGGACTCCATCATCTGCTTTACAGGCTGTTCGTGACCGCCAAATTGATTACGCCTATGGACCACAGTCACCTCGGCTGCAATGCCTTCAAGTTCATTTGCCCAATCTACCGCCGTATCGCCACCACCGGAAATAAGTACTCGTTTATTCCGATAATAATCCATATGGGTCACGGTATAAAACAGATTATTCACTTCAAAGCGCTCCGCACCATCCAATTCAAGTTTAACCGGTTTAGGTATACCATAGCCTACGGCGAGCAGCACGGTTTTGGTAAGATGCTGTTCCCCCGTCTCGGCGTATAAACGAATTGTGCCATCTTCCATCCGCTCGAAGTTGGTTATTTTTTGTCCCATTGCCATGGTTGGCTGAAAGGTTTTCCCCTGTTCGATCGTTCTGCGAATTAATTCTTCCCCGCGAACCGGTGCAGTTCCGCCGACATCCCAGATCATTTTTTCTGGAAACGTACGCAAGACACCACCCAATTCTTCATTTGCCTCAATTATTTTGGTTTTCATATCACGCATTCCGCTATAGAAGGCAGCATATAGGCCAGCTGGTCCTCCGCCAATGATCGTAAGATCGTAAAGTTCATCCAAGATGATTCCTCCTCTATTCAATTTGCTTTTGACATCAAGTACAAAAAATATGGAGTGCTCAATATTGTAATTAAAATGCCTGTCGGAATACTGACACCAAAGCTGATCGTACGGCTAATTGTGTCTGCTAGCAGTACAATCACAGCACCGGTTAGGCAAGAGGCAGGCACCAAAAGCTTATGATTATGACCTACTAATTTTCGGGAAATATGTGGAGCAATCAATCCAACGAAGAAGAAGTTTCCACCAAGCGAGACACTAGCTGAGGATAAGGCAACCGCCGCTACTGACAAACCGATGAATTCAGGCTTTACTGCCACACCGAGCCCTCTCGCTAACGGATTTCCTAACTTCAACGCATTAAGCACTCGGGATTTGTAGAATACATATACACATAGAATTAAAGTCCATGGGATCAACACACGTAGATATCGCCAATCATCTCCCCACAATTCTCCTGCAAACCAGCGAATCATAAAATCCATCTGATTATGATCCAGCTTGAGCGTTAGCATAATCGTAAAAGCACTATAGCCGCTTGCCAGCGCCACGCCAGTTAATATCAACGAGGTTGGAGATATCTCCTGTCCACGGCGATAAGCCAATACAAAAATTAAAATGGCTGCCGTCATCCCGCCAATGAAGGCTAAAAGTGGCAAAATAATCGCAGAAGAAACACCTTGTACCGAGAAAATCACGACGAAAATTAGGACAAATAATCCGGTTCCTGCGTTAATACCCAGTGTGCCTGGACTAGCCATATCGTTACGCATTAAGGTTTGCATCACACAGCCCGATACGCCCATCCCTATACCAACAAGGATTGCTAGTACAATGCGAGGAAGGCGAAAGTCATAAACAATTATGTTTTGCTGATCTGTTCCTTGACCCATCAGTACGTGCCATACTTCAAGCGGCGTCAAATTCATCTTTCCTGAATTAATGCTAATCAGGGCAATGACAAAGATGAGACAGGATGTGGCCAGCATCATGATGACGGCCTTTACAGTCGAAGCTCGGCGCATTTTCATTCCATTCCCCTCCTCTGCTTACGAACCAGATACAGAAAATAGGGGACACCAATTACAGCAAAGGTAACGCCAATCGGCGTTTCATAGGGCTTATTAATCAGACGACCTGCCAAATCCGCTGAAACCGTCAAGAGTGCACCATATATACCCGATACCGGAATGATATAACGATAATCTACACCAACTAACCGCCGGACAATGTGTGGTGTGATTAGACCGACAAATCCAACAGAGCCTACTACGATAACGGACATACCCGTTAAAACAAGTACGATAATCGTTGACATCAGTAAAATATATTTTGTTTTTAATCCTAAGCCTGAGGCTACCTCTTCACCTAAACTCATCGCAGCTACAAAAGGAGACAACACCAGAGATGCAACGACACCTGCTAGAAATATAGGAGTAACAAACATCAGTTCACTCCATGTTGCTCCTGCCGTTCCCCCAGCAGTCCAATAAGCCAGTGATTCTCCCAATTGATATCTAATTGCTATGAACTGAGAAAATGCGCCAAAGAGCATCGTTATGGACATCCCCCCAACACCAACCGCTGAGGTGTCATACCTCGTTTGCCAACTGAAGCAATAAAGTAAGTTAGTCCCGTTGTAATGGCTGCACCTACACATGCGAACAGCATAGTCAAACCGTATGTAGAGGTTGGAAAAAAGGCCATGCTTAGTGCTATAGCAAATACCGCACCTGAACTAATGCCCATCAGTCCCGAGTCGGCTAAAGGATTACGCGTAGTTCCTTGCATGATTGCACCACATAGAGCAAGACTGCTGCCAACAACGATGTCTGCAATAGTACGAGGAACTCGTAATGTTCGGACAATCTGATGCTCTGTGATTGTTGCATTAAAGTGAAAAATAGCTCCCCATGCGGTGGAAAATTGCATATCCGCTGCACCTAAGGAAATGGAAGCTATTGATGTGAGAATTAAGAGTACCAACCCTATTAACGTGTACAACAGAAGTCGTCTTTTGGAGAGTACAGAAGCGGAGTATTGACTTTCTTCCATATTAGCCTTCTAGGGACTGGAGAAGGTTCGTAATATAATCCAATTGTGCAGTCATCGCAGCTACGTCGGAGAAAAAGAATAATCCATATTCCTCTGTCGAAATAATTGCAACTTTTTGATTGGTAACCGCCGGAATACTGTTCCATATTTCTGTCTTTTGGTACTCTGATTCTTTGCCCGGAGATTCAAACCACAATACATAGTCACCAAAATACTCATGAGCCACTTCATAACTAAGCATGGCGTAATCATCTCCTGATTTATCAAGCAGTGCCTGTACTTTATCTGGAAGTTTCGTTCCCAAGAAGTTGTAGAGAAGGGTTCCTCCGCGGGACTCACTCTCGAATCCAATGCCTGCCCACGATCCGGTTGAACCCCAATCCTGATTAATAGTAAACGTCTGGTCTTTGAATCGATCACTACTGATTAATTGTTTAGCAGAAGCCAGCTTGGTCTCAAAGTTATCCAGCACTTGAGTCGCAATGTCTCCCCGTCCAGTCGCTTCTCCTAGAAACTTCAATCTCTCTGTTGGTGTCATTTCGTTACCTGAAATCACAAGCACAGGAGCAATATTTTTGAATTTATCGAAGTCCTCTTCCTTATGTGTAATAATCAAATCTGGTTCTAATGCCATTACATCTTCTGGTTCCCACTTCTCAATGAACGTATATTTAGATAACTCTTCCCAATAAGGAAGCTTGTTGTAAGAGTCCTCTTTACTCTGCCCAACCGTTGTACCCACAATGTTTAAGCCTAAAGTAACCGCATCTCCAGCGTACCAATTCACGACTACTCGCTCAGGATCAGATGGGATCTCTATTTCCCCCATAATCGTACTGACCTTTCTTGTCTGCGATGTTGATTCTGTTACATTTTTCTCCGTACTTCCTGAAGATTGAACCTGTTGTGTCTGTGCAGATGTCCCACTTGAGGCTCCGTTATTCACTGGTGTAGCACCCGAGCACGCTGATAATAACAACATCAAGCTCATCATTGCAGCTATGAATACTTCCTTACTTCTTGTTTGTCCAAACATGGTTAGCTCCCCGTCACTATGAATTTTGACTAGATTACCTAGTCCTTCCTCATTGTATAAATGGTGAGAATCATTATCAATACCATAATCCGGCATGCGGAGTGCATTTATTTTCCTATAATCGTTAGGTGTCATCTTATAGTGCTTCCTAAACATACGAAACAGGTTCTTCTCATCGATAAAACCGCAACCTAGAGCAATCTCTTTGATGGTTGATTCCGTATTGATCAGAAGCGTGCGGGCTACCTCAAGTCGTTTTTGGATCAAATACTCTTGTAGTCCCATACCCTCCTTTTTCTTGAACAAACGAGTCAATTGCCCGTTGCTAATGGAAAACATATCAGCTATTTCTTGAAACAGAATTGGTTCTGTGTAATGTTCATTCAGATATTGTTTGGCTGAACTGACCGGATCGGGTTGAAGAAAATGTACACCTTCTGTTTGCATATCTTTGTAAATATCATAGATGATTTGATACAGCAGATTTTTGGCACGAAATTGATTCATTGCGGTTATACGTTGCCAACTGTCCAACATCTGCTGGAATTTGTCTTGGAATTGGATCGGGTTTTTGGGTGAGTAACCGTATAGCTGTATAAAGGGATTGATCTGATCCAGTAACCGAAGCACTTCCTTTTTATAAAAAGACGGCGATTCTGGTTTATACAGAACCATAACTGCATGGATCTGTACATCAGAAGGCCAAATACTTAGTTCCGTTCCTTTGCCTCCATGAAAAATCCCAAACCGATTCATACTGTAATGGACATGATTCAACTTAATATCCGCTGACCCACCAAATGTGTACACCAACATACTGCTGGGCATTCGATAATTTTCAATTGGGCGGCTCGAATGAACCCATTGACTGCGTACGTCTATTAATGAAATGGGAGTGTGTGACCATAATCGAGCAATTTTCTCAATCATTTCATCCGTGAAATGATTAGTTAAGCCCGGTTCTCCATGCATCTCTGTTCACTCCTTTTAAATTACATTTTAATATAGATCGTATTCTAAATGAGTTTGATTATCAATATCATTTATTAGCGAGAGAATATGTAGACGTCTTCAGATTAACGTTCCTATAAATCCACATACCAAAAAACCCCTAGAATTACATTGGATTAACTCGTAGTTTATCGCAATGTTCATTCTAAGGGGTGCATTTTGAGTATATATAATTTTCCTCAGAGTATCGGTATCCTAGACTCCGCTTTCCTCTACCCCATCTTGACTCTTGCTTCCAAATTCGTCGAGTAACGTCCGCACGACACTTGTTGATTTTGCATTCATTAAGTCATTGCGAAGCTCACTTGCGCCTCGGAATCCACGAACATAGATTTTGAAGAAACGGGTAAGCGCGCTGAATGAACGTGGCTCTTGTGCTGAATATTGATCATGGAGATCCAAGTGCAACCTTAGCAGATTGAGCAATTCCTCGCTACTGTGTTCCTTAGGCTCCTTCTCAAAGGCAAACGGATTCTGGAAAATGCCCCGCCCAATCATAATACCATCCACCCCATACTGTTCAGCGAGCTTCAAACCAGTCTCACGATCAGGAATATCGCCGTTAATCGTCAGAAGTGTATGCGGCGCAATCTCATCTCGAAGTTTCTTAATCTCAGGGATCAGTTCCCAATGCGCATCGACTTTGCTCATTTCCTCTCTAGTCCGCAGATGAATGGACAGATTCACAATATCCTGCTGCAAAATATGAGTTAACCAGTCGCGCCATTCGTCTACTTCTGTGAACCCCAGTCTTGTTTTCACACTGACAGGAAGTCCTCCGGCTTTGGCAGCCTGGATGATCTCCGCAGCAATTGCGGGACGGCAGATCAGGCCGCTCCCCTTCCCATTCTCTGCCACATTGGCTACAGGACAACCCATATTAATGTCGATGCCTTGGAAGCCTTCTTTTGCCATACCGATACTCATCTCACGAAAGAATTCCGGTTTATCTCCCCAGATATGAGCCACAATGGGCTGTTCGTCCGCTGTAAATGTCAAACGTCCGCGCACACTTTTGTTCCCCTCTGGGTGACAGTAGCTCTCCGTGTTCGCAAATTCCGTAAAAAATACATCTGGTCGCCCTGCTTCACTCACAACATGACGAAACACAACATCCGTCACATCCTCCATCGGTGCCAGTATAAAAAATGGTCGTGGTAATTCACGCCAAAAATTGTCCTTCGTCATATCCAAAACCTCTCTATGCATACTAGGGAAATTTTTTATCCCGAAATGATAATGATAAACCATCTGTAGACCGATTATATCATACCCCGAGAGAAGCATACTTCTCACGCTAGCCTGAATAAACAAAGTTGCCTGTACAGAAATGAATATCTTAAACATATTGAATGTACCATTATAAAACCACTGTATGGAGCATGACAACTTCATTGCCCACATTAAACCCAACTTCTTTGATCCATCTGTTCAATCATTTCATTCAATAAATCATCAAGTATTACACCCTGAATGAGAAAAAGCGGAACGAGGGCTCCGTAGTCCTTGTTCCACTTCTCTAGTTTCCATGCGGTATACTCATATTACCGCGCTGTTTTTCGAACACCTTTGGTTTAACACACTTCCCCATTATGACTGCATATCCGGTATACGGAAGGCAACACTCGTTCCACGCCCCGGCTCACTCGCAAGCTCCAGTGAAGTTCCGTATTCAAATCTCAGTCGCTTATTGATATTCCGCAAGCCTACTCCGTGCTCAACATTCGATTCATTTTGTTCCAAAAGCAGGTCTATTCGTTCAGGAGAAATGCCGACTCCATCATCAGTTACAGTGAATAACCAATAATCCTCATATCTCTCTGCTTTCAATTTTACCGTTCCGCCTTCATTTCGAGCTCCGATGCCGTGGCGAATTGCATTTTCAACCAACGGCTGCAACAGCAGCGGCGGCATCTTCGAGCGATAAGCCGCTTCAGGAATATCATATTTGAAGCAGATCCGATCCCCGAACCTTGCTTGCTCAATCTCCACATACGTTTGAATAAGCTGGAACTCTTCATCAAATTCAATACGTTCATCCGTATTGCTGAACCGGAAGCTTCCACGTAAGTAATCTGCTAATGCAATAATCATGTTCCTTGCAAGCTCCACATCTGTATAACTAGAAGAAACGATACTATTGAGGACATTATATAGAAAGTGTGGCTTGATCTGTGATTGAAGGAACGCCACTTCCATATGTACCGCCCGTCCCAGCGATTCCTTCATGGCAAGCAAGCTTCCAATTCGAGCCTTCAGTTCTTCCAGGTCAAATGGCTTGGGTAAATAATCGTTGGCTCCCACCTGGAATGCCGCCACTTTATCCTGCGGTTGCAACGCTGCTGTTACCATAAGCACAGGCAAGTCCAGCAGTGAGTAACGCTTGCGAATTTCAAGACATACTTCGTATCCAGACATACCAGGCATCATCAGATCAAGAATGACCAGATCAATTCTACCCGGCTGGTCGATCTGTTCAAGCGCCTCATATCCATCCTTGACTGCAATAACACGATAATTGAGCGATTGCAACGCATCCAGCAATACCTTTAGATTCACATACTGATCGTCGACGATTAATACCGTACGGTGGCCTTCGGGATTCATAATATAAGGCGTCGAGAATGAATATTCCTTTTCCAAAGGATGAGCATAGGATGTGGATGAAGGAACCCATGGGTCGCTATGTTGTAATGCCATCGGCAGTGTAAATGTAAAGGTTGTGCCAACTCCCAACGTAGACATTACAGCAAGCTCACCTCCTTGCAGATCAATCAGTTGCTTCGCAATTGGCAGCCCAAGCCCGAAGCCGCGTTTCCGTGTTTCCTCCGTGGATTTGAACGGCTCGTAAATATGCGGCAGATTCTCCGGGTCAATGCCTGCACCTGTGTCCCTAACTTCGAATTGGAGCAACCCTCCGTGTTCTTTTCCAGTGACAACAATCGTTCCATGCTCCGTGTGCTTGATCGCGTTATCAAGCAAATTACTGATGACTTGGCTTATCCGATTTTCATCAGCTTGCGCGAGAGGTAAGTCCGCCGGAATCTGGTTGATGAGTTGAATATCCTTCTCTGTGCAGAGATAGGCGTAGAAACGGATCTGAATCTCCACGACAGAACGCACATCCACTGGTGCAAGCACGATCCTGAATTCTCCCTGTTTCAGTTTGGACAAGTCCAGAATGTCATAGACGAGCTGAGACAGCTTTCGGGTGACCTCAATCATTAACTGAAGCTTTTCTCGCTGCCCAGCTGTAACCGGATTAGCAACATCATCAAGCATGGATCGGGATATGTTTATCACGCCGTGCAGAGGCGTCTTGAATTCATGCGAGGTACGCGCAAGAAAATCATCCTTGTGTTTGTCTGTCTCCAGCAGTTGCTCGGAAAGCTCTTCAATCCGCTGAAAAGCATTGGAAAAGCGAAGCGACATCAATAGCGCAAGCATGAGGAGCACAAGAAATGGCTCAACGGGTGCCAACGAATAGATGGGTACTCCAAAATATACGTTCAAGTTCTGGTTCAGGATCATTGCGTTCAACGCCATAGCCGCCACGGCAAGATACCAACTACCGGCTACCTTATGTAGAACTGCGTGAACAAACACATATGTTGCGTACAGCAAAGCTAACGTGACATATAGTGACGTCACAAGACGTAACAGTCCTGTTGTAAGCTGCGTAGCAAAGCCTAGATGCAGGAGGAGTAGACATGTCCCTGTAACCAAGCCTCCTTTCGTAAGCCATTTGTGACTGTAAGGGCGGAATGCAGTATACACATACAGGAAAAAGCCTATTCCGACTCCGACTGTCACCACCATTTGAATCCGGAAATAGAGCCAGAATGGGAACGGCCCAATCACATCAAACAGCACCCTCTCGCCACTGACACTTGTAAACGCTGCGATAAAAAGACAGACAAGTCCAAATACGACAAGAGAAAGATCATTCCTCCGCTGAGAGAATAACCCGATAAAATAAAGTCCCATGATCAGAAAAGCGGTCAATACCACCCAGTCATGTGCAGTCGCAAGATCCCGAATTCTTGAAATCTGATCAGCCTTACCAAAATGAATTGATTCACCAATTCCACTTGCAACGCGAAATTCATGATTGGCGACCTCGACGAGAATGTCGTTCCAACCCTGTTTTAATGTGAAGTAGCTAACATAAGGCTTATTAAGCGCCCGATAATCCTCTGCCAGATTAGGATCTCCGCTGGAGCCTACGACTTGACCATTAACGATAAGCCTGTTAGAGATTAGAACGGCTGCCGTTTTGATCCCATAGACGACACTGTCATCATCTATTAGAACTCTCAGCCGGTATGTTGCCACGCCCAACGTGTCCATCTGTTTGGCCCAATAACCAGGTACTTGAATCAATGAAGGTTCCTGATCTCCTATACTCTCTGAATCCAGTGGGCGGCTGAAGAGAAGCCGATGGGGATAAAACTCCCATTGTCCATCCAACCGAACGACACCGTTCTCTTCAAATGCCCAATTAGTCAAGTCCATCGTTCCATTCGTTGCAATGGGCATCGTTTTTTTATTCACTGTGAAATATGTCAGCAATAACCCGTAAGTGGCGAACAGCATCGCTATTGTAATAAGCGTCGCAATGATTTTACGACTCATTGGGATGTGCACTCTGTCTTTCCATCGTTTGTTGAACTAGTAACATAGTTTCCTCCTCTAATTCTGTTCCAAGCTGAACACGTACATCTCGTTCATCTGATTGTAATGCTTCTCATGTATATTCTCTTCGTCCAATATTTGGTTCAGCAGAGACACCCTGATTACCTTTGCGAATATGGATGTTCACATTTGATGATGATTTATATATTTATCGGGCTGGTGGCTTTGTCTCATTAGATTCTTTTCATTTTCAGCGATAACGTGATTCTCACACTGCTAGTTTCTGTCGTTCACTTTTTGTATCATTACTCTTGTCGAACTGCAGAAGCTGCTCTACAATGAAGCTCGGCAGGCTCTTAACCTGCAAATTAAAATTTGGAGGAGGCGCCTGAAGATATATGGAAATTTCACTGGATATGATCAAAGACAAAGTCGAATGGTTGCAGGCTTACGACTTCAATGAACTGGAGCGTACGATTGAAGACCGAATCGGAATCAACAAAGCGCTGATGCTGCGAGTGAAACACGTTCAGCATCAAGTGACGTACCACCCAATTCTCAACAAGATGTTATATAGTGCCGTTGTACATTTTGCAATGGATTGATGGGACAGAGAATCTTGCTAACAGACAAAAACCCGGATCAGGCTCCCATGCCAGTCCGGGTTTCTACATAAACGCATAAAACTAAACTTCCAGTGACTTGCACAGCCTAATATAGCCTAATAGACAGCAATTCTGTCCCCCAAGATCGTCTTGTTCTGAACTGGATTACCCGTGATGTAGACCTTTCTTAACGAGGTAAGCGCGCTTAGCGGGCTGAGATTGGATATCGCATTATTCTCTACGTGCAGAATCTCCAGTTGTTTCCAGCGTTTTACGAAATCAAGCGTTTGGATGGAACTGTCCTGTAGAGTAAAGGAACGTATTCCTGTTAAACCTGTCAGGTAGGGCGTTATCCGTTCCAAATCCTCAACATGATTGTTATCGAGTGAGAAATACGAGTTAGTTAGATTCAATTGCTCCAGTACGCGGTTATTGAAAGGAGCCTCCCCCTCCAGCTGGAACGTACACTCCAAACATTCAAGTGCTGTAAGATTCGATAGTTGAAACAGTTCCCGCGTTTCCCCGTAAAAGGATGTCTCGTTAGCTTTCAATATTCGCAGCTTCGGCAGCCGATTCAACGCCTTCACCTGAGTAAAGCTTCCTGATTCCAGCAATGAAAGCTCCGACAGCTGCGGGAACCGTATCACATCACTGCCGCTGATTCCCCCGCTGTTCAGATTAACGGTTAATTGACGAACCGCGGGTGCATGAAGGAGCGGCACGAATGAGGAAGGCAGCACCAATTCCGTTACGCGGGGAAGATTAAGCTCTGGCGCCGTGCTGTAGTAACCAGAAACCGCAAGCGAAGACAACGAACTCAGGCTGTTGATTACTTGCAGTGTCTCCTGTGCTCCTGCATCCGCAAGCCTCAGCTTGCTGAGTGACGCTTTATTCCGCAATGGCTCCAGACTAACAAGGCTGACCTGATTTACATCCAGAGTATGAAGCTTAGGCATGCTGGCTACAAAATCGAGCGTCCTCAAATTCCGCACGTTGTCAAACGTTAACTCTCGCATCTGGCTGAGTGCATACAGACTGCTGAAGTCAGTCGCTTCACTGGTGCCAATGCTTAATGATTCCAGAGAAGGAAGCGTGGACAACCAGCCCAGATCGTCTATTGTTGTAATCGCAAGTGAATGTAGCGGTAGCTGCTGCAGTAATTGAAAATCGGTAACCGATTCATCAACGTATGTAATGCTTAAATTCTGCAGATTAGAAAATTCAAGCAATTGCGCCATTTCTTCATTGCTGCGTATCTGAGTCGTTAATTGCTGAATGCGGCTCTTGTCACCGAAATAAGAGGCGAATACATGGAACGATTCGTTGAAGCCAGACGAATAACTTTTCAAATTCTTCATATGACTGAAGCTCATGTCTCTCGTCTGGGTTATTTCATACTCCCCATTTAAGTCCAGCCCCGTCAGACCCGAAAACGCTTCGAAGTCCTTCTGCTCCATTCGCTGGGTATTCAGCACTTTATCTGTCACGACATATTCTTTCCATTCTGGCTGCTCGTTTGTGAAGGGATCGTCGAAGCTGTACCTGAACCGCCATCGGTCATCCACTTTATCCACGGATAAAAACCGAATGCTAGCAAGTTCCTCTGACGACGGCGCAGTCTCCGTCTTATCAAAGATGTCTCTCAAGAAGAGTTGCAGCACCTCGCTTTCAGGCTCTGTTCGTACAACATGAGATTGGCTTACCCCTCCTCCACTTCCCTGATTGGCGAAAATCCATATAAAATAGACGGAAAGAGCAAGAACCAACAAACCCGCTAGCAAGCCGTTCCGTTTTGGTTTTGACCTGACAGGTCTGGTTGGAACAGCTGTCCCGTGATAATGGTGAACCGATTGATCTACATGGTATACGTTATTCTCTTGGAGTAGCAGTTCCGTTTCACAGAATGGACATTTGAACAACCTTTCCCCTTTTGGTTCTATCTTACCATTGCAATTCGGACATTTCAGTTGAATAAATGCCACGGGACACCTCCTGCATTTGAAAAAATAAAGTTCTCCTCTTATACGCAGTAATCCAGAGTAGGTAACAAGTCGCTCTAGAGAGAATATAGATTCGACTCATATTTGATGCTAGATCCCTTATCTTGCTAATGCAAAAAAAGAGCTGTCCCAGCCATGTCTATGGCTTTTGGGACAGCTCCTTCTTCTGCTATTTTGTTATTAAATATCTACACTATTTGATCTTATGCTTCAGTATATTTATGTTAGCTGTGCAGAAACACTTTGTTTCTGCTTTTCGTCACAGCGCTCTTTCGGCGAGCGTTCCGTAAGCTTGCGCTCAATCTCATACGCCAAGTTATCGCCCATGCTGAGCGCATGCAAAGAACAGCCTGCTCCCAATAGGGAGTAGGCTGTTCTGCTAGCTAGTCTGCTCTATTAATATTATTACAAATTTGGATCATACTTCATCATAGTCATTTTACCTTGTTTCTTATAATTCACATAAATGTGGTCGGTGCTGTCTATGAAAATATCTAGCCCAAGAGCGTCATCATTGGAGAATCCGGCAGACCCTACTGGTCTCCAACCCATATTCTCGTATTTCATCACAGTCACCCTGTTGCCATTTGCAGCATCTCGATAAGCAACGTAAGGCGTGCCTTCGCTGTCAAAGGCCATATCTATGCTTCCTTCTTTAGACGAACCGACCGAGAATTCGGGAGTAGCACTCACCTTCTCCCATGCTGCATCTTCTGAAGGAATGGTGTGCGGATATTTCCACATCTCAACAACGTTGGAGCTGCTGAGATAGATCATATAAGGTACACCAGACGGATCAAGCGCGGATGCAGCATCCATATTTGCAGATGTTGGATATGGATATTGTTTCGGATCTAATAATTTCCAAAATTTATCCTGTCCAGATGAGCTATCTGGTAAGCTATATCCTAATGCCAGATTAGTAGAGGATACACGAGATGGAGCAAACAAATACATACCGTTGTTTGGTAACGGTGCGAGGAATGCTCTTAGACCTGCGAATGCCTGTACCCTCGCTTCTTGTACCCGTCCCCTATCTTTATAAAACCTCCATGACATGAGCATTGATGGTTCTGCAGCATTACCGTCCAAAACACCTCTAAACATCAGAAGAGGATTATCATCCTTATCGAAGGTAATGAAAAAGCTATCATTAACTTTATCCACTTTTCTGCTGCTCTTTCCATCATTCCAACTGAAATCAGTGATAGTATATACTGGTCTCCACCACTTATGTTCATCATTGTAATTTTTAAAGCTTACTTTACCTGAGCTATCCTTATAGGCAACATAAATCTTGTCCTTGCTGTCTATTCCGAGCGATATAGCTGAGCTCCCCAATCCTCCCGCTTTATCAAGATCGCTTTGATTGCCAACGGGCTGCCACGTGCCTCCCTTATATTGCACCACAAATACTTCGTTACTGTCCTTTATATAAGCCATGTAAGGCGTCCCTTGACTGTCGAAGACGATATTGGACTTACTATTCAATTCCAGCTCGTCGCCCACTTGCAGCCAAGATGTCATTGTCCACTTCGCGAACAGCTCGATGTCTGCCGTCACTGGCGCCTCGAAGTCATAGACGTTCTCCAGATCACGATCGCTGTACCAACCATCAAATCGGTAGCCCGCCCATTTCAGTGCAGCAGGTGCCACAGCTTTGCCGTTAGGAACGACCACTTGACTGGCGACGGCTGCCCCACCGTTACTGTCGAAGCTCACCGTGTGGCTGTTAAATGTCCATTTTGCGTACAGCGTGAGATTACCCATCACCGATGTCGTGAAGCTGTAGGCTTCATTCAATCCAGTATCGCTGTACCAACCGTTGAATGTGTATCCGTCCCTCGTCGGTACGGCAGGCGTCGTAGCATTGCCGCCACTTTCCATCGTCTGGTCAGCCACCGGCGTTCCGCCGTTACTGTTGAAGCTCACCGTGTAGATCGCCGTCCACTTCGCATACAATGTGAGGTTAGTCATCACGGGTGTCGTGAAGCTGTAGGCTTCATTCAGACTAGCTTCGCTATACCAACCGTTAAATACATGCCCTGCACGCGTCGGCGCGTCAGGAACTATTGCCGTGTCTCCCTCACTCACGGACTGACTGCTCACCGAGGATCCGTTGTTACTGTTGAAGCTCACTGTGTAGCTGTTCTTCGTCCACTTCGCGTACAGCATCACATTCGCCATTACACCTTCCGTGAAACCATAAGGACTCGTCAATTCGCTATCGCTGTACCAGCCATTGAACGTATATCCTTCCAGCATCGGAGCACCAGGAGCAGTAGCCACGGCACCTTCATTCACCGTCTGTTCTGTGACCGCCGATCCGCCGTTACTCTCAAAAATTACAGTGTACGTATTCGGTACATAAACCGTCCACTTCGCGTACAAAGTCAGGTCTCCCGTTACCACCATAGAAGTGAAATCGTAGGCATTCATTAATTCGCTTTCGCTGTACCAGCCGCTAAACACATAGCCTTCCCGCTCTGGGGCGACAGGTGCCATAGCCTTGGTTCCTTCATTCACTGTTTGGGCATCTACTACCGACCCTTCATTACTCTCGAAGCTTATTGTGTAAGGGATCAGCCACTTCGCATACAACATAAGGTCACCCGTAACAGGTACCGCGAAGTCGTAGAGGTTCGTCAGATCGCTGCCATTGTACCAACCTCCGAATACATAGCCTTCCTTCGTTGGTTCAATCGGGGCGTTGACCATACTGCCATATCCTACTGTCTGGCTAGGTACTTCTTCCGATCCGCCATTGCTGTTGAAGTTCACCGTGTAAGCATTCGTCGTCCACTGAGCGGTAAACTGAACATCTTCCGCAGGCATTGTAGTCGGAGGCGTTGGCGACCAACCCGTAAAGGTATTTCCCTGCCATGTCGGTGTACCCAGGTAGAGCTGCGTCGTAGCTCCTAACGGGACTTCAACAACTTTGGTCTCCTGGCCGGAGCCGTTGTAATCAACCGTCAAGGTGTGGACATCGCGCTTGTAGTACAGCTTCAGCACCGTTTTACCGTTGCTTGTGATTTCGCTCTTCAACACCGTTCCCGGAATAGTCTCATCGAATTCAAACCCTGGATAGGATCTTGGAATTACATTCTCCAGCGTTACCTCCGTATTGGTAGCTCCACGATACGATTCCGTATTCGCAACCGTATAGGTGTCACTGCCAATGTTTTGCAACAAGTATGCGACCTGATAAGGCGTATCCTCTCTCCCTGTCCACTTCGCTGTATAGGTGGTATCCTCAATCGGCATTGTGCTTGGAATATCTGGCGACCAACCGGCAAACGTATATCCTGATCTTGTCGGCACCGGTATACGAGCAGCGATGTTCTTGCCGGCTGCTCCCGTTAGCGAGACGCTGGGCGCACCCGCATAACCCCCAGCGAACGTCATCTTTCGATTCGCCGGAGAGTAATTAACCCTGACGACCGTCGAGCCGTCGCCCTTGATCAATACGCCGCTTACCGTTCCGTTCTCATAGCCTTGTTCCTTAAACCTATCGGAGCTGATTCGAATCTCCGTGTCCGTTGTTCCGGTCAAATTCTCCGTATCTACAGGCGGGGCCGCTGTCCTGCTGTTCGGATCTAACACATAATGTTCAACCGTATATGGCGTGTCCGTGTTCGCAGTCCAGTGTGCGTACAGTTTCCGATCCTCTGCAGCCATACGGCTCGGAATCGTCACCTTCGTGCCGCCGGAAGCAGCCGTATACCAGCCATCAAAGGTATATCCCGGATATACCGGGGTGACCACGCTGATCGGCGCGTTATAACGAGCCGCGACAATATCGGTTACTCCACCATTCTGCGGATCAAGTTGAAGGATATAGTCACCCACTCTGGCGAGCCAGCTCAACGGGATTGTGCGTTTGAGCGGATCGGATGTGAACGACAGCGGTGCCCCCTTCCAAGTGATGATCAGATTGCCATCACTCACCTGAATGTTCTTGTCCACCACTTCGATCTTCCCGTCAGCCTCGTTATATTTGAAATTCGCATTGTCCAATTGAATATCGAACTTCGCGGCATCATACGCTTGGGTATCGGTATCGCCTGTAGTCAAATCAAGCGTACTCATCGTAAGCCACAACTCCGGTACAGCGATGGATGACGCGGAACCGGCCAAGTTTAATCTGAGCGACTTATCCTGCGGATAGGCGAAGTCATAGACGTTTTCCGGTTCCCCAATCGTATACAATGGCCACTCTTCATCGACCAGCTCCACGCCGCCCGAGAGCGCTCCATCACCTAATTGAGCACCGAGTTCGACCTCCAGATAGATGCCGATCTCCACGAATAAGGCGCCTAAAGACTTGGTGGTCTTCACCCCGCTAATATTCTTCAGTTGATAATAGAAGTAGCCCCACAGATTCACATACACACCGGGTTCTACAGCAAGCCCGATACTATTCAACTTGACGCTTCCAATCCCCGCTTTGACCTCCATATGAATACCAGCTCGTAAACCGATCGTCCCCAT
Organism: Paenibacillus sp. DCT19; assembly: GCF_003268635.1. Classification (NCBI taxonomy): domain Bacteria; kingdom Bacillati; phylum Bacillota; class Bacilli; order Caryophanales; family Paenibacillaceae; genus Paenibacillus; species Paenibacillus sp. DCT19. The sequence goes on along the minus strand of NZ_CP029639.1, from coordinate 923,730 downwards.
CACATAGAAGGTAAATTGGTAATCTCCGTCTCCCGGCAAGCTGACCGTATTGCTCGAACCACTGAAACTCAATACGCGCAAGCTAACCGAGTAGCGCTTGGCCATCTTATAGTAGAAATCTGCCCCCACCGTCAGGTTCACCTGGGCGCTGACCACAAACTCCGCTTCAAATTTGACTTCCACAATACCTAAAGCCACGCGTACGCTCTTTTCAAAGAGTTCTTTCTTGATTAACGGAACCCACTCCGTGTCTTGCTCCAACATCTCTTGATACTTTTCCTTCAACGATTCCGCATCTACGGCAGTATCCTGCACACCCGCCATTACCGCTTTAATCTGTGTCGCAATGTCCTGAACCTTTCCCAACCTGCCAGCGTTCTTCTCGCCCAGCCAGTCATTCAGTGCATCATTTAGCTTATCGTGTTCAACAAGAGCTATCTCTGCCGTGATGTTCATTCCGGTATAGCTATAAGCATCCAGATTCGCCGTAATTACATAATCATCAATGCTGTACCAGTAAGGAATCCCCCACTTTTTCAGCCAATGCCCTTGCATATCACCATTAATGCCGAGATCCAGGCTCATTTCTTGAACAAATGTACTGGTCATATGGATAACCAGATCGCTGTCTTCATTAATATTCACGACGATATCGGCGCCGACTTGCAGTGTGGCGCTGACACCGGAACTTCGGCCGTTAATATTCTTCAGATTCGTCCCGAGTGAAGCAACGACAGTCAGATTCTCCACGCTGACCCGGCTACTTTTACCCGAAGCCAGGGAAGACTGAGCCTTGATCTGCTGGATTTCTTTCAAATCCCTGATATCCTTTGTTTCCATCGCTAGATCAGATAGATAATCTGCTGCCTGATTGACGAATCCACTAGCGATCGCTTGCTGCTCGATCTGCTCTTCAAGCTCCGCGATCTGCTCTTCCGATAACAGATCTTCGCCGTCAATTGCTTGCTTCTGATAGATGTTGAAGACATTCTCAATATCTTCAATTGTAGCATCGGTATATGTGATAACATCCATCTCTGCTACAGGCGTAATCGAAGTGATACGTCCATAACTGACAACTTGAGAACCTTCTTCAGCGAAGTTGCCTTCATAAAAACCGATAAAGTCGCCCACATCGACTGTGGTTAACTCATCCAGGCCGAACGGCTCATACAGGCTGTCGCTGTAGTTCATCTGGGTATGCTCAACTGTGATGGAGTTGTTATTCGGATCTCCATCTGTATCCGCTTGTACACTCACCGGCAGAACATCCGGCTTGAGCAACACTTGCTTGGTATCTGCATGGTCATAGGTATAGGTGCTTCCGTCTACCTCTGTGATCTGGACGTAGGCCACATCGCCGTCTTCAGCGCCGGTGGTTTCTAACGTGCGTAGATCGGGACGAACCCCTTGATAAATGGCGACGGTATCGCCGACTTGAATCACGGTGTTGCCGGAATACACGAACGTTCCGCTGCTCGCATTCGCTTCAGCGAGCGCATTTTCGCTACCGCCCACTGTCGTGCTAACTACCGGAATCGATGGTGAACCAACAGCTTCGCCATTCAATATCATATCCGTGACATCCGTGAATGGAAGATAGATCATATCCGGATTAAGCGGAATATCAATAACCTCTTGCTTGGCAACACTAAACACGTAAATGCTTGTCGTCTCATCTTGTCCTTGGAACGACAGCTTGTCATTCGTCAACTCCAGTTGGTATGTGTTGCCTTCGACGAACTTACCGTCTTCGGCTGCAGATGCTACGGTGAAGACTCCGTTCCCGCCGGTGACCTCAACTCCCGCAAAGTCGGGATCCGCCGTGTCCGTGAACGTCATACCCGCTTTGACCTCGGATACTGTCAGGCTGCTCGACGCATCCTGCACTGTGACGGTGAAGTTTGGCGCCACATCCAGCACGGCGTAGCTAGGGGTACTTTGTACGGCATTATTCACACTATCCGTATACTTTGCATACAACTTCATATCCTCAGTTAGCGTACTACCCTCTGCAAAGATGAGCGAGAAATCGCTATCTGTAAACCACCCTTGGAATATATATCCCTCTTTTGTTGGAGCAGGCAGGTTATTTAGCACCTGGCCTTTTCGTACCGTCTGCGCAGCAATCGCCGTGCCTCCGTTGCTCTCAAACGTGAGCGTATATGCAGTGGAACCCGTGCCCGGGTTACCTCCGTTATCTCCAGGCGTTTCGCCACCATTATTACCGCCGCCAGGTGTCGGCGTTGGTGTCACTGTTGGCGTTGTTCCTGGTGCTGGCGTCGGTGTTGGTGTCACCGGCGGCGTTGGTTCGGGTGCTGGCGTCACCGGCGTTGGATTGTGCTGTTTCCACGCCTCTACAACCGCATTGTTGCGCATAAAAAGAACCGCAGCTTCCGCACGAGTTGCTTGTGCACGAGGGTTGAAGTTCCCCTTTTGGTCTCCAGTGAACACCACGGCTTGCCACAGCATGACGACCGCATCAGTCGCCCAAGGCGAAACATCTGCAAGATCGCCCGGTTTTGTTGTGACAACATTCTCGGTCTGATAAGGAATCTGTTCACTTTCGAAATACCGCAACGTCATCGTTGCCATCTGCTCCCGAGATACGGTGGCATTTGGCGAGTATTTACCTCCGCCTGTACCGTCGGTAATTCCTTGCTTAACTGCCCACTCGACATACGGCGCATACCAACTGCCCACCTGTACATCGGCAAAGCTAGAAGTAGAATATGCCCCTGTGTCTACCCCGGCCATCCTTCCGAGTGCCGTCACATACATGGCACGCGTCATTGTCCCTTTAGGCGAGAAGGTGCTTGCGTCTGTCCCGCTAAATATGCCCTTCTCCTGCACATGGACGACTGCATCATAGAACCAGTCTGTCGGATTCACATCCTGGAATCCACTGGATTTGGTTACTGTTGTCTGCTGCATCGGCAGTTCAGCCGCTGCTGCAGACTGCGCCGGAAATAGGGGCACAGCAGACACTAGTAAGCTGATAACCATCATCCACATCAGGATCTGTCGGCTCACCTTCCACCCCTGTCTTATTGCTTTCTTCACTTTCATTCATCCCCTCTATGTATAGATCAGACTAAAAAACGACTGGCAAAATTTAAAACGACGAGATGCTCCCAAACATCCTTCGTCATCAAAAGCAGGCTTTTGCATAAACTCTTAGCCTCTTTAATTAGACAAAGGCTTCATCAATAACAAACATGATTAACTCGAATTCACTAGATTTCGAAGGCAGGCTATAAAACGCAAAATGGCATCTTTCTATATGCTGTGCTGTCTCATGGAGTTTCCTAACCATGTTGATCAAGCACAATGGCAGCGGAACCGGTGACCGAGATCGGAGCACTGGTTTTCTGCGAGTGAGAGCTGCTCGACGTGTGGAGATCAAGCGAGGAAGAAAAACTTTCACATAGAATGATGTTGTCGAAGCTGCTACGTCCCTCGCGTTCGGGACATCAACATCTGTTCAGACATCTGGGCTGAAGAGCTCCCGTCTGTTTCAAGGTTCGAAATCTCTCTTTCTTTACTTGAAACCGGAGGAACGACGGAGATTCTTGAATATAGCGTGAACTGAGTGCCTCTAAACAAGTCAGCATGGTTTCCAAGAAGCTGCTAACTCTACAGATTGAAATCGTTCACCCACCTTTCGTATCTGTCGAATCGTGTCACCAATGTAGTCAAATCATGTCGTTTTTTCATCCGTATTTTATCATGCAAGATGGGAGCGCTAGTGAATTACAAAGAAAACTTTAAGTTCGATCATGGATCAACGAAACGTAGAAGTAGCAGAACTGTTGAATCGTTGTGGCGAGGGGATTTCGTTCCTTCTAGTAAAGGAGAATAGTAAACGAAAATTAGGCCAAAGTCTCCTCCTCTTCGGAGCTATAAGACACGTCCTAGATATAAAAAAATAGCGACGTAGAGATTCACCTCCCTTACGCCGCTATTTTCCAAATAAATCCATCTTTGCTATTTTTCTTTACGAACCTTATCACTAATTTCACGCTTATGACGCACTATTAGCAACCAGCATATATCCACTCCCCGAACCGTAATGATTCGCTCAGGGTCGGCAGGGTCATGCTCGATTTTTTTGCGTAAATTACTAATGTGTACAGCGACTGTTCTTGTATCCTCTAGGCTTTCCATACCCCAGATGATTTGAAACAATGTATCGACACTGACGACTCGATTCACGTTTTGTGCCATATAGGACAGTAGACTAAACTCTTTTTTGGATAAAAAGATAGCTTTACCACCGGTGTTGACAGACTGTGTATAGAAATCCAGTGTCAGACCCGGTAATTCCAGCAGTTGCTCCCTTCTGCCCGAAGACACTCTACGAAGGTGCGCCTTGATCTTGGCCATGAGCACTCCTGGACTGAACGGCTTGGTCACATAATCGTCGCCACCATAGGTTAATGCGCTAATTTTCACTTCATCTTCCTCTTGGCTGCTCAGAAACACGATCGGCGCACTGGTAAGGTTACGTGCATTCCTGCACCAATCAATACCGTTCTCATTGGCCAGCAATATATCCAGCACAATCAAATCCGGCTCAAACGTTGTAAGCAGCTTCATTGCTTCCGTACCGCTATGACTGAAGGTGGAGATAAAACCCTCCCTATCGCAATATACCTGAACAATCTCGCATATATGGGGATCATCATCGACGATCATTATTTTGTAGGTATTCATCCTATCATCCCCTTCCCTCATTCTTGATACAAGGAAGCGTTACATAGAATGTCGCTCCCATCTTACCGTCACTCTCGGCTCGAACCGTTCCTCCTTGTGCAAGTATGATTTCTCTGCAAATGGCTAGCCCTAGTCCACTACCCTCTGGTTCCTTAGTTAGGCCTGGCTGATCGTATCTGTAATTACGTTCGAAGATCTGCTCAAGCTGATCTGGAGGAATACCAATGCCGGAATCCTGTATGCTAATAATCGCCTGTGGAGCATGATTCACCTCGTTCACAGCTAGCGCAATACGAACCAACCCTCCTCTGGACGTGAACTTCATGGCGTTCGATACTAGATTAAATAAGGCCTGCTCTACTCTTTTTGCATCCATTTCGACAACAGGCAAGTTAGTTCGTTGATCTTCTTCATCTCCGATGTCTATTATAAAATCTAATCCTGCATCACGCACGACCAGCTCGTATTGTTCATAAAAATTACGCAAGTAAGGAATGATCTGAACCGGCTCCATTCGATACGAGACTTGTCCAGTCTCCAAATGAGATAAAAAAGACAGCTCCTCGATCATGCGGTTAATCCTTATCGTGTTCTCCCGGATATACTTCAGATATTGTTCATTACGTTCCGGCTTGACCCTGTCCTGTACAGCTTCTACGTACCCAAGCATACTGGACAACGGCATACGTAGATCATGCGTAATATAGGCAAGAAGCTTCTTTCTTCCCTGCTCGGAGTGAAGCAACTTGTCATACGAAGTGCGAAGATCATCATGAGCTGCAGAAAGAGCCTGAGTGCGCTCCTGCACGGTTCGTTCCAAATTCATATTCATTTCAACTAGCTTGTCGTTAACATGCTGCAACTCACGCGCAATTCTCTCCTCATTCGTTGCTGTCTTCGTAAATCTCGATGATAGCAGAATCATCTGTGCAAATGTGAAGATTAATAGACCCAGCGGGGATGTATTTCCAATCACTGACCATCCGTTGAAATATAAAAAATCGTTCACAACCGTAACCAAAGAAATCACCGACACCAGCAGGAAGAGCAGCGCTCCCTCGATACGCCGCATAGCTACTTGAACCAGCCCGACCATTAGATAAACCATATGTAGAACAACCATTACACCGATCGCCAGCAATAATTTTGTATATATAAGTGCAGGGGTAATCACAACAAGGATACAGAATGCGCCAGTCGCGATCCGGGTACTCAGACGAAACCATCGCGATACATAATGCGGAAAAATACAATCAAAATACATGGTGATGATATAACCGCTGACGCAAAGAATCAGATACTCCATCTTGAACTGCAATTCCCAAGGGAAATGAGGCAGCCATTGTGTAAAGATAACCTCGCCGTTGAACAAGGATCGAATGCCAAGCAGTACAGTAAACAGTCCAAAATATAACGGAGCTCTATCCTTGCGTCTCAGCATGAACAACAGTAGATTATACAAGCCAATCACTAACAAACTTGCCGTGACAAACATATCCCTAGCCAGATTTAAATTGGTCTTGGTCGTTAGTACGTCACTGCCACCCAGCTCAATATACTTGGTCATGCCACCTCGATTATGTTGAAAGTTGGATACTTGCATAACCAGTTCTACTGTGTCACTTTCAGGTTGAAAAAACAGCAGCTTCGTTTCCAGATGCGGTGTCATGCTACTCTTGTCCTGACCTACCTCACCAACTTCTGTCAACAGTTCTCCGTTCACCCATAATTTGTACGCATTAAAAATGCTAGGCAACCGCAAAGCAAGCCTATCGTTTCGATCCTGCTCGCTTAGTTGGATGACCAGTCGAAAGGTTGCATAACCTGTACCACTCAGCCGTTCACCCTCTAATGGGTAGCCTAGCCAGGAACTCGGGATACTGATCCAGTGATTTTGATTTCTCCCCCTATCGGAACGATCTCGTATGTCCTCAGGCGACAGCAGCTCTTTCCAGTAAAACGCCCACTCCCCTGTTAACTTTTGTGGATTCGCACTGACCTGAACCTGCGTTAAATCCAGAACACCTTTTTCACTTTGGAACCTAGAAGAGTCCGACGCAGAGAGAACAAAGTAACCCCCAACTGAGCCAGCAACAATGGCCGCAATGATATAAAGCCAGATCGTACGAGAACCTATTCTAAGACTCTCTCTCATTATGTACTCAACCCCAATCTACAAGAGCGCAATAAGTAAGTTGATCATCCAAATAATATCATCATTACAGCAGAATGTACCCTGCAAATTTCTAGGAGGGGTTGAGAATAGACATCAATAAACATCGCTTAGTGATAGACGCTCATGGCAAAAACCACGCCAACAATAGTTAGCGTGGTTCATAATCCTTATACGAATTTTTTAGGCTTATATCCCTATACGGTCATTGGATTGAATTCATTAACTCATAGAAATATGTAGCTTCATGAGTTTTATTAAGACGATACCAAGCATCCAACGTTTTTGGAGAAAATACATCTAGCTCTTTTAAAACATGAACGGAAAATTCTAATGGAGCTACTCCGGATGCAGTGATCAATTTCCCATCGGTGACAGCCGATTCCATATTGTAATATTCTTCGCCTGTGTAAGACGGGCATATCATTTTAAGGTAGGCCAAATCATTGCTTGTGTGCCGACGGGAATCTAACAATCCTGCTTGAGCAAGTCCTAAGGTAGCACCGCAAATGGCTCCAACGACGATCCCTTCCTTTAAACACATCTCGGCAATTTTTAATATGGGCTCGTGAACAGCTTCTGTCCATGTATTTCCACCAGGTAAAATAAATGCATCTATGTCTTTGATACTGCATTCATCCACTGTAACTTCAGGTATTATTTTCAATCCGCCCATGGTTGTTACTGGCGTCTTTGCTATTCCAACAGTGACTATTTTTACTGGAGCCATCCCCTGTCTGAAGTACCTCCCAGAGTTCAGTTCAGCGGTTAAATAACCGATCTCCCAATCGGACATCGAATCAAACACATAAAGATATACAGTATTATTCATTTCGAAATGCTCCTCGTAAAGTTTATTAGGTAACTGCAACCAATCATCTCTAATGAGTGGTTCTCATTATAATAAAATAACTTCACTGACAACTGCTGTCAGTGAAGTTATTAAACTTGATAATATTCCATTAACTCTGATGCTACCGCCACGAGTTTATTCTTGAGATTCTGTGGCTCTATAACTTGAATGGATTTCCCATAAGGAAAAATGATATACGGAACATGTGTATACAGTAAATCTTCTTCAAGTAAAAAGGTTGCTTGCGTTGCTGTTCGTTCCTGTAAATGATGCTCCAAAAACCAATGTAAGCATAAATCATCCAACGTCTCTGCCCTACCACCAACAATTAAAGGAATTAATCCGGATTTATCTACTACATCTGGCAACAGATTTCCCATAAAAAAAGTACGCGCTGAAAAATCATTGGGACGACTAAATGTGAATGGCGTACGTGTGATGTTCAGAATTCGTTCTACCCGAAAGCTTCGGATCTCATTCCGAAGGTGGCAAAATGCAATGGTGTACCACTTATTGTTCCAATTCACCACGCCATAGGGGTCTATTAACCTATTGAGAGACTGCTCTTCATGTTTTTTGCGATAACAAATTTCTACAGACTCTTCATTTCCTACAGCATACTCTAGTTCTTGCAATACCGGCTGAACAGCAGGGTAGCCCTTCCGGTTTATCACTTCAAACCCGGCTAATTGATGGCTTAGTAACCTTTCCTGCTACTGATTCGAATACAATTTCAACTTGGATGTTGCATTCTCTAATGCATCACTCAACGGATATCCGGCTTCTTTTGCAAATAGGGCAGCGTGAAGCAATGTCTTTTTTTCATCCATGCTAAAAAGAAGGGGAGATTTGATAAAATTGTGCAGTAAGCTATACCCGCCATTATGGCCTGAGTCAGATATGATCGGAACCCCACTGGCACATAATGCATCAATATACCGATAAACGGTTCTTATGCTTATCTCTAACTTTTCCGATATTTGCTTAGCAGTCCATTTCTCTCCCGAATTCAACATCCATAGCATGGTTAGCATATTATCATTTTTGGACATAACAAAACCCACCTTTGACTTACACAAAGCTATTGTTCTCAACAAGGACTGATAAGCCCAGCAACTTGCTTTTCGAATGCATAATACCCAATCTCAGGAAATTGTAGCACACTACATCATTATTGATAGCATAATTAGAAAAAAATTAATTAATATAGAATCGTTAAAAGACCCAAGCATTAGATGCTTGGGTCGAATCGAATATGTAAATGTAAGATTATATAACTCTCTTATAGCTCAACATTGACCGAGGCTCACCATCAATAGTTTACTTCCTCTTAGCAGGTCTCCATTTAAAGCCACAGTTCATACAGCCGTTAACAATTTCACTTCTTCCAGCGAACCCGACTAGGATACTTACAGGTAAGGATATAAAGATGGATATCCCGCAGATAACTCCGATGATCGCTACTATAGCTCCAAATGGTCCATCTCCAGTACTACTTCCACTACTTGAGACGTTTATATTCGTTTGAACATAAAAAGCTACAATCATACCAATCAACACTAATAGGAGAGGAAATAACCCCATCCACCCCAATGTTTTAAACATGTTTGCGAAACTGTACCCTCTTTTGTTAGCTACGACTTGCTGTGACTTGCATTTGCGACATGCAACAGCTTTATTTGCTGTGTTCGATTGCCTCCCTGCTCCCCCTGCCTGGCTTTCGATGGCCCTGTTGGCTTGGGCGGACGTTGTCCTGTTGGGTTGATTGGCAGTTGATCTTGTAGTACTTTGCACTTCTTTTGACTCCCTCCTGATGCCGTTTTGTAGGTATATCGAACTATTCGACAAAACTTTCCAAAATCCTCTTTACAGCCTTCGTATTTATGTTCGTCCCTTATTGCATACATTGAGCGACCATTGATCGTAAGGAGTTGATGACCATGAAATAATAGTTACTTAAAAAAACACATTCTCCCATTATTGTAATGGTTGAGTACTTAGACGTATTGGAGAAGATAAATAAGGCGGAGATTAAAAACCTTCTTTAAGCAAAAAAAAGACACGGAAGAACAACTCCGTGCCTTTAGAAAACAAATACCTCGCTTCACCGAAATTGACGTTAACGATAAACAAGTCGTGAAGCAGGTACTTCAAAGACTTATTCATAAAATCGAAGTTAAAAGGGACGTAACGGAACTAATCCTGCCCCTTCCATTCTAACAAAGCCACCGACTCCACATGTGTCGTTTACAGCAAGGGAAGGCGATTCCCCCCTTTCATTTACGCAGGATTTTTTTTGCTTGAACATCTTACTTTCGACGGTATTTGTGAAGCCCGTTTTATAAATGAACCTCAGCTTGTGTGGTTCTGGCTGTGTAGGATCAGCAAGATCTCCTACAATAACCTTCTCAACAATGCTTTCGAAAACATTACGATCAAAGGCAGAAAGCACTTCATGCTTTTGCAGCACCTTTCTCAAATGCTCCAATCTCTTTTCCAAATCAATTTCCTGCCGCGAGCCTCTCTCTAGCTGAGTCTGCTCAGCTAAAAGCTTATTGAGTTGGACCTCCATTTCCCCATACCGCCTCTCATACGTAGCTCTATCTATTTTTTCATCCAAGCAAAGGTCAATAAGCTTACAGCGCTTTTGCTCCAATAGCTTGATTTCATTTTTCACTTTATTTAGTTGTCGAATATGGTTCTGATTATTAAGATCAGTTTCCATATTTCCCACCAGCTCATCTAATACATCTGTATGATTACTGCACAATCTCCGATAAGATTCAAGAAAAGCACCTTCGATTACATTTTCAAATAGAGCCTTGCTATGAGTACAATACTTCCTGCCCTTTTTCGTTGAGGTCACGCATTGCCAGATTACCTTTGTATGGTTCGTTCCACTATGCCAGTTTCGCCTGGATAAGTTACTCCCACAAAACGCGCATTCCTACTGCTAAAAGCAAACTGTCGGCTATATTTATTACGTTTTCCCTTTTCAACACCTCTTAATCTTGCTCCTCTTCGATGCAGGATAGCCTGAGCCTTTTCAAAAATCTCTTCACTGACTATTGCCTCGTGGTGGTTTCTTATATAAAATTGGTCTTCCTCGCCGTAATTCTCCAGCCTTCTTTTTGAAATCGGATCAACTGTAAAGGTCTTTCCTTGAAGCAAATCACCTTTATATTTTTCATTTTTAACAATGCCAAGAATCGCACCATCCTGCCAAACACTTCGACCTGCCCGTGTTTTATGACCCGCGGCAGTTAATTCCTTAGCAATCATATGAGCGCCATAGCCAGCTATGTAACGCTCAAATATATAACGAACGATTTCCGATTCCTTCTCATTTACAGATATTTTCTTCGTTTGAACATCATAATCATAACCCAGGCAGCTTTGGAATCCAACAAGCTCACCACGCTTCATTTTCATCTTCAAACCCTTTTTAACGTTTGAGGATATATTTTCAACCTCTTGCTGTGCCACTGAGCTTAAAATAACTAATAACAATTCGCCATCCATCGTCATCGTATTGATATTCTCATCCTCAAAAAAAACAGCTACATTCTGCTCCTTGAGCATTCGCACATATTTGAGTGTATCTAGCGTATTTCTAGCGAATCGGGAAATTGATTTGGTAATGACCATATCAATTTTTCCATTCATGCAATCATCAATCATTCGCTGGAAGTTCTCACGCTTGTTGACCTGTGTCCCCGTGACTGCTTCATCTGCATAAATATCAACAAGCTGCCAATCCCCTCGTTTGTTCACAAGCTCAGTGTAATAGGCAACCTGTGATTTATAACTGCTTAGCTGCTCCTCAGTATCTGTACTTACTCTTGCATATGGAGCTACTCTTAAAATATCGGAAGCTCCCCCAGCCTTTCGGTCAGATATTTTTCGGCTGGCCTTAATCACTTCTACTTCATATGCCATTGTTATTCCTCCCTCAGCGCTTATTATCTCGGAATTAGTATAATAAGACTGGGTGTAATCAACAATTGTGCGAATCAGGTTGTCAGGTCAGAAATCACACCGTAGTCCTTCATGATTTTGCTTTTGAGTGCACGAAACTCCTGTTCGGTAATTAGAGATATGGATAATAACTGCTTGAGCATAGCAATTTGCATGCTGTATCGGATCAGATTGTGCTTCATACAATACCTCCCAATAAAGCAGATTAAGAAAATCATTATTAAAGGGTTTTGTTCACGATAAACACATAGTTTGCTACAAGTTTAATGAAAGGGGCATGCGAATGCCCCTTCTCCTCTGTTTTGGTTTGACAATTCACTTATCCAGCGAACGATGGTTAGTCATTCTCATAGGTATCTAACCTCTCCCAGGTTCTCTGCGAGCTGCCCCCATTGCGATAAGCTGTGGCTGGACAGAAGTATCATTATTCCTCCGTATGGATCATCGCCTTAAATGGAACCATCATTTATTTGCGACATGTCAAAATCGCTCTTATTATATGTCCATTAAGAAAATAAACATATATCGTCTAGGCGTACATATAGCACGGCTTTCCAATTAGGACACACGGTCAACGTACTGGAAAAGTTAAGTATTTATTTGTCAATGAACTGTTTAGAAGATAATTATTGTCTTCTTATAGATCAATTCATTTTTCATACTAATTCGGACCCTTTAAATACTTTTTAATTTGCTAAAAAATATTATTCACACTCCACACATTAGAGTGAATACTTACAGCCAGAAAATTAAAATAGAACATATAATTAAAAGAGCCCCTAAAGGGGCTTAAAGGTTCATCTATTTAAAATTTGTAAACATGCTTCCAGCATTACAGGGTTTTTATATATTATGATCGTTATCTCCTGTCTTGCTCGAGTAAGCATTTGGTATAGCATTTTATCTAAACGGTATTTTGGTGCACCATTTTCACGACTTGAAATCAATCTCCCTTCGCTGTTATAGCTAAAATGCTGATTTATAACGGCTGCTACACGATCGAACTCTTGCCCAATTACTTTATGTGCATTTTGTTGTCCAACCTGATATTTATCATACGAAAGAACATACCTATTTGAAGAAGTATAATTAATTACCTCCCAATCATTCTTTCTTAACTGTTTTAAGTAATCTTTTAAAGCATAGGCAGAATCAAAGTAACATAGATGTATATTTTTATAATCAATACCAGGACTAACATTTCTCTTATTAAATAAATTACTGATAAATGATGCAACTTCCTTGTTAGTTCTTATCTTATCAGTAAGTTTATATTTCTTATGATTTAATTGCTCAATAACTCCTGCTGTATCCCGATGCATTTCATCTGAAGTGAAAATCTGCTCTCGGTCATACGCAAAAATACAGTTAATTTTATTGGTTGTGACAGTATTGATGATGTTTTTTAATTGGTTGGAATATATACGTTGGGTTTCGTCAACAACTATCAAGTCGAAGTTCTGACTCGCTATTGCAGCATCTATCTCCTTTGCAGCGAATATATTCCATCCATTTTTTCTACTAAGTACCTCATGTCCTTCTGATAACATTCCACAATGAAAAATGGCAACGTTCCATCCAGATTCTATGTAATATTTAGCTATGTCATAAGTCAAGAGTGATTTGCCTGTACCAGGTTTCCCTTCAATCGCAACAAACGGTAATTTATTTTGATTAATTATCTTGATGATTTCATCCCTAACGGTTAGTTGGTTACCGTTGAGAAAGTAATTTCCACCAATAAATTTCGCCGTCGAGTTAAGTGGGGAAACAAGATATTCACTTGGCTTGAATAGTGCATCTATCTCAGTTATGACTTTTGACTTTTGATTTTTGATGATATCAACCAAGTCATCTATAGTAGACTTTATGAGATTTTCAGAATCATCTAATCTATAAAACTCATTCGTCTTTGCAATATATGCAAATGATTTCACTTCATAACCTAAGGCACGTAAGTAGTATTTGTTTTGAGATAGTTGCTTCTGAACCCGATTCGGTTGGCTGTTGTTTTTCACTTCAATGTTAAGCGTGAAGTTAGTCCCAAACCGCAAGAGATCAAACTCTTTGGAAATTTGGGGAATGGTGTAGCCAATATAGAATTCGCTCATTTGAACAGTTCGAATATCGCAATCAAGAATTTCCAAAATCATGTCTTGAATATCAATGCTTTCTTGTTTCTTAACAGTAATTCCAAAATAGTTAAGGTATCTGTTAAACTGATCTTCTTTTAATGACTTGTATGCATCAGCATATGAGCTTAGGCTTATGGCTTTCATAGTTACCTTTCCTTCTTCTTAATATTTTAAGATTATTGAGGGATTCATTTTAGTTCCTTTTAAAACTCTTTTAATATATTATACAAATTTTCGATGTTACAAGATACGTGAATCACTGACTTAAAAAAGTTACTATAAACCTTCTTTGTCCCAAAATTACTAACAATTTAATTATAATTAAGATACATATATTTCGTAAATAACAATGCATGTATTAGTGTCCACGGTCCTTCTTACAAATACAAAGTCTGCTATATCAATATATAACAGAAAGGAAGACCGAATTTTCCGGTCTTCTCTCTCTTTATACAACTAATATGAACGTTGAATACAATAGAGATACTTACTTATCAAGTACTAATCCACGACTATTTATTCAGTTGACATAGAAAGACATAATATTTATTATAACTCTCTTCAGCCTGTAATCAGAAAATCAGTATTATTTGTGACAATTTATAGGTCATTATTTATATCTTGAAGTGTTTTCTCGCTTTATTGATTATTGAGTCAATTTCAACAGCTAAAACACTTCTATCTAGCGTATTTAGTTGCCATAAAAAAGCAGAAAATCTCCTTGTTCCATCCTTATATACTCCATACTTCGGTCGGCTTTTGAAAGTATTCTCAATAGGTTCAAACAACAACTGATCATCAATTTGAAAATCCTTCAGTCTTTGATTAACCTGTGCTATTATTTCTTTGTTTCGTTTTAATTTTCCCATTATTACTTCCTCGCTCTCGTTTTTATAGTTTGATTAGCAGGCGTAGTATTAAAATATCATTTGAGTGGCTAATCGTATGTAAGTAACACGTATAAAAAAAAAAGAGCTCTCATTTGACTTCTGAGAGTCCTTCCAAAACTTCAACCAAGCATGAACTTTCCAAGACCTATCTCTATTGTTTTCTGTGATTCTTCATCACTGATCACTTCCATAAAATTCAATCCCTCTAGTACCTTGTCTTTTCGATTAACAATAAAATTAAAAAGAAATCTTTTTTCATGAGTATTACTTAATTGTATTCCGAATGTGTAAACCATTTCTCTTGCAACAATATAACTGTAATCATTGTGGTCTTGTTCAGACTCAAAATCGCGAATCATATCGCTAATATCATCAACAACTTCTTCCATAGTCTTCTCATAAAGTAAAAATTCTCGAAACATATTTAAAACATTAATTCCTCTATCACAAATAATAAATCTATACTCACTGCAACTTTTATTGATAAGTTCTCCAAATTCTCCACCTATGCCCATAGCCACATCTCTACTTATTAAACTTCTAGATATAAAATAAATAATCATTTCATTAGCAACTTTTAAATCCTCCATATTTTTATAAATAAACAGCTTTTTCTTTATTTCAAAAATAACATTCTCAACTAATCGTTTTGCTTTAATAAGTTCAAGAACACCTAAATTAGCTGCATATCTGTTTTCTAATTTAGTAATCCAAGCTTGCTTAATTACCGCGTCTACTTCCTCTCCATTTTTCAATGCAGATATCATTGATTTTGCTGTATACTTATTGCCGTAAAAATCATTCACAAATATTTCTTTGTTTGTATTAACAGATATTAATTCTTGTATTGCAGTGGTAAAAATAGAAAAATTGTATCCCTCTGTAAAATCAACTTTCTTGACATTTTCAAACCACCCTAGTAGGGTCTCAACGTATTTAAATGCAAATCTCAGGTTTTTCACATCAACTGTATCTAATAACGTTTTTCCTGTCAGCATTTTTTTTATTATGTCAATATCGCTATCTTCAATATCTCCCTTAATACAAATCTTTTTAAGTATTTCGGGTATTTTATCACTTTTTACAACAAACTTATCTTCGTGTTTTTTAAAAATCTCACAGTACTGTTTTGTTGGTGGATCATCCAATGATATTTTATAATTAATATTTACACGATCTGCATCATTACAGAGTACTTCATGAGACAAAAGTATATTATAAAATATTTCAAAAAGGGACTCTTTGTAAGGAAGTTTTAGATTTTCATTTGGAAGCCTACTTAACACTCTGGCTTCTAGAAAGACTCTAATTCTCTCTAATTCCTTCAATGCAGTAGTGGGATCACATAATGCCCTATCAGTTATAACATAATCAAATAATTTTGTGACTATTTGATCCCAGTACGAATTTAAGTACTCAAAATAGACTTGTTTTGATTTTTGGATATCTTCTGAAAGTTCTATTGCAATATTTTTTTTCATCATTGCAGTAATACTACCATAAGCACTTTTAGTCGTTATATCTGTTTTTATATTATCTAATCTAGGTTTATTTAATATATCTATTATCCTAACCCTCGTTTTATTGTATAATTTACTCTTCGATTTACTAATTCCTCTTTTCTCTATATTATATAAGTATTTCAAAAGTTTCAGACGACTATATTTATCCGTAAATTCTTCAATATGAAAACACAACAATTTTTCTAATTTATCAACAATTCCACTTTGATCAGAATTCTTAAACTTATTTCTTATTGCTTCTACAGAATTTGATTCCATGTTTTCATTTTCGTTCTCATCTGCTATTTCTTTACACAGCTCATTCATCGTTAGCAAACATTTTGTTCTTTCGTTTTGCCCCAAATTATATTTCGGCATAACCTTCCACCATTCTTTCAAGTTAATTTTATGCTCTTTTTTGAATATGTAACCTTTTAAAACAAAAAATATAAAGTGAAAAATGACTACCACAGTTATATATTGTAGTAGCCATCATAGAATAAAATATTTAAGTCCTGCAGAACAACTCAACAGATTGTTTAGCCTTTTGTTGACTTCGATTATACCCGGACAAACGATCAAAAGGAATATAGTTACCATTGGAAAAGGTTATAATTGTCGCACGGCCAATATAAAAACTAGCATTTGAACACTTTACTCTATTTAATACTAGGGAGTAAAACCTTTTCTGACCCTAATGCTGTAAGTTTACTATACGCCGATAACACTTCGTCTTTCCAAGACCACCATTTAATCGAACCCATTTTATTCTGCTTCAAATAGTCTCCGCCACTGATCATGCACACTACATGTTGAGCCCGAGTAACAGCTACATAAAATATTCGGGCTTCTTCCTCCAAATGATTTTGATTATATTTTTCAATCCATTCTTGATAACGAGATGACATTCCCTTTTCTCCTCGAAGACATAAATCCAATCCCCAATTCTCTTCATCAATATCAAAAAATTCGGGCTTCTGTTCATCATTTAACAAAGGTCTCTCGATATTAGGAATAATAACTATAGGATATTCTAAGCCTTTTGCCGCATGAACCGTTGAAAACCTTACTGCATTTTTCACTTGTTGGTTTTCTTCGTCCACTTCAGCATCATCCATTGCTAGCCCTGTTAAAAATGCATTTTGGAACCGTTCTAAGAACTGCTGCATCGTCAAGGCTTCAGCATTCATCTGTTCTCTTGACCACATCACGAGTTTCTCAAGATTTGCTACAGCTTGAGCATTCCCTTTTGATTTATAATATTCTCTAATTTTTGTGAATTCATATAAACGAATCAATAATTGCGGAACAAGTTCAATTTTAATCCGTTTCCTGAATTCCTTTATTCCTTTATACCAATCCAAACATTCAGGTGTTCCCTCAAACCAATCACATAAAGGAGTTACTGAGTCAGTTTGGCGATAAATATGAACCGGCGCCTTAAAAGGTAAAAATGGTGTCCCTAATGCAAGGTCTAAGGAAACATCATCACGATATTTCATCATTGCTTGCAACATATAGTAGCAATTTACTATCTCATCTCTTTGAAAAAAACCTCCGCTAATATCTGTTACAACTGGAATATCTGGCGCAAGTTTCGCGAATTGTTGCTCATAATCAAGCATCTGATTATTCGAACGAAATAGAACGCAAATGTCTTTATATTGCACATTGCACAGACCCTTTCGAGGGACATCTATCTCTTGACTTAAAAACATTTCAATTCGCTTTATGGATTCCTCCACCCATTCGTTTTTATTACGACTGTAAACATGATAATACTGAAATGGAACCATACTATCCTTTGGTACATGTGCTTCATTTGGGGTAACTAGTACATCTTTCATCACACTGTATCGTTCCCCCATACTGTCGAATAGTGCTGATTGAGCCTCGTTTAACGGCTTTGTTGGGCGACGAGAAGCATTTAATGACAACATAGGCACACCATTTTCCTCAGCCATCTGTTTAATAATTGAATCATCTGCGCCGCGGAACCCATAAATAGCCTGTTTACGATCTCCTACAACTAGGACATGTCTTAGTTCTTGAATTAATTGATCAATTATTGTTTTTTGTAAGCGATCTGTGTCTTGAAATTCATCCACAAAGAGGTATTGGAATCTGCGCCCTAAAAGGGGGGCAATAGTACTTCCATTTTGCTGCATCATAGTTGCAGTCTTATGAAGTAAATCATTGGAATCAACCCCGCCTAAAGACTCTTTAATATTCTTATATCTCTTGTCTAAATTATTTAAAAAGGCAGCAATTGCCACACGATATTCTTTCCCATCATCATTTGGTTGATTTACTGTTTCATTGTAGAGATCTTCAATTTTCCTACCATTTCCACGTACCCGTTCATACCATTCTTCTAATTTTGAACGCATTTCATGTATAGCCCAAGGTATTTTATTAGATTGAAACAATACTGACATCTCTGCATTTTCTAAAGCATAGTTCATTGTATCATCTAAGGCTCCAAGAAAATGTCTGCGGGCAATCAAAATTTCTGTTTCGTGCGGAACGTATTCCTGGTAACCAAACGTTTTAAGCATCATGGAACAGAAACCATGAATAGTTCCAATAAAAGTAGATGATAATCTTTCTTTCTGTGCGAGCCAAAATTTACGCTCTTGTTCGTTACCCTCTAGTTCCGACTTCTTTAACAAATTTTCAACACCTTCTTCAAGGCGTTCACGCATCTCATCAGTAGCTTTATTAGTAAACGTGATGAGGGCAAAATCATCTATAGATGTTTCACCTCGAAAAGTATCTATCAAATGTAATACAGTAGCTACCATCACCCTCGTCTTACCAGAACCGGCTCCGGCAGAAACAACTGTTATCTTATCTGAACCAATTACACTATCAACTATACACTGCTGCTCTGCTGAAAGTTCGATCCCTCCACGTTTATTGTTCTCAAATATAATAGAAATTTCTCCACTCATCTTATTCTCCTCCTCCAATTCCCAAACATTCCATACGAACTGGACAAGTAGTGCAATGTTCACCAGCATGTTTTGGAAACTTATTATCCTCTATAGAAACTATCCAGTTTGCTAGTTGTTCTTCCGATGGATCTTTGTGCAAAAGTATTTTTCTAGTGTAATCATTGTCTTTGTATTGGAATTTTTCGATTACATGGGCTTGGATAGCTAACCTCCACCAAGAAACAGCATCAAATAATGTTTCAAATACATCTACACCATCAATATCTTTCATCATAATTGATTCAGCACGGGTTTCATCTTGTTTTTTTGTGGAACTCAGAAGCCATTCATGGCTTAGTTCATAATCTAATAACGGAATAGTCAGGATTCCAGAATTCAAATAGTTAGGCACATTGAACGAAATAATTTTGTTATCATCACTAGGAAGTGTGACATCAAATTCTTCACTCTCTCCATCAATTATTCTTACTGGGTACAGTCCACGCTTACTTGCATGAAATTGAAGTTCGTCTTCAACTTGACGTTCAACGGCTACCCATGTCTTAGGATCGAAAGTTGGGAACAACTCTGTTACTTGATCCTTAACACGCTTTTTGGCTTCCAAAAGAAAGCGGTACAATCCTGCTATCTTCTCACCGTCTAATCTTAGCCTTCTCGGATTTGGCCATTCACCTGTATATTGTGCTAGACTTGCATAAATTTTATCTAACCAAATTCCTTGTGCCACAATATTAAGTTGCCATTCAGTACGGTAAACCATTGCTTCTGGATGCAATAGTTCTAAACGATATCGCAGCGGACATAATCCGTAATGGGCAAGCTCATTTAATTCATATCTTTTTCTTCGTGCTGCAGGCGGAGGGGGAAAGACAGGTGAAACTTTAGCAAGTGAGGCATCTATTTGATCAAAAATACTACTAACTTCAATGGGCTTATTCATTAACCTTTCAATCTCGCCAAAATAAACACTTTTTTGAAATGCACGTTCCCCATCCTTGCTAGAGTATGATAACCAAAGCTTTTCACTGGCAGAACGAATTACGGTTAAGAACATATAACGTTCTTTCATCATATGATTCTCTCGATTGTCTTCATAAAAAGGCCATGATTCAGAGTACAATACTGGAGAGTGCTGACTGTCAACAGATACATACATAACTACTGGCTTGTTGATTCCATCCAATATTTCTGGAGTTACAATGCTTAATCGGTAATCTTCTTTGCCATGATTGTCGTTATCGTTGTTGTTATCCTCATCTTCCTCCTCCTCCTGCTCAGTAGTACCCCGAGTTAGAGCGTGGATTGCCTCTCCAAATTCACTTGATGTAATATCTATAGAATAATAGCTCCCAAGTTCTTCGAATACTTTTTGAATTTGTTCTAGAACTTCTTGTTCTTCACGACGAAGCCGTTTTGGTAATAATTTTTTCATTTCAGCTTGCAACAACTCAATATGAGATGCAATTGTTTTTTGCCCTCTAACAAACAACCGAACACATGCGCTTTCTAGAAGTGAAACAACTTCCTTCCACCTTGCTAATGTATGATGATCAAGTTCAATTAAATGTAAAGGTAATCTTTTATATTGTGTTTTATGTTTCAGAATAAGTTGCTCCAAGACCGAATTCCACTGTTCCTGAGTTTCACAATTACTAAAATATTGATGTTTTACAGAGCGAAACAACGATGCTGAATCTTGCAACCGCGGCCCAAGCCAACCCGAAGCCAAAATTGTCTCCAGTTCGTCCATTGTCAACTTTAAATTTCCATCTTCCCATATACGGTACAAAGTCAACACAAAACGGCCAACTGGTGTGAGTAACAACAATCGAGGTTGAATTGATAATGTAACCGGAATTGGTTCTGAAGAACTGTCCGGATAAATTAATAGAGGGTTCATCGCTAAGTGGTCTCTAAAACGATCAATAAATTCTTTAGATCTTCTCATAACAATTACTACATCATCAGGTTTGTACGTTTTGTCTGCGAACCAAACTTGCAGTTGGTCAATACAAGCTAACATTTCTCTGTCACGATTTGGATATTTTTTTATGATAATATTTGAAGTATCCCCTGTGTATTTCAATGTATTATCAGAAAATAGATTTAACTGCAAAAAGTTTAAATCTTCTTTTTTACTATTAGGTTCAGTCTCCAGAACCTTATTTGTAATATTCGGAACAGAACTATAGGTGTTGCTTATTATTTCAAACCCTTTAGGTTGATTAGGATTTAAGGGAGCAACAAAATATAGTTGAATTTCTTTGTTCAAACAAGTTTGAACAAAAAGCTTCTGTAGCTCAGTAAAAAATGTAAATCCCTCCATTATCACAACTGATTCTGGAGCAAAAGTATTAAGCAGAAACTTCCTAGCAGCAGTTTCAAATAGCTCTCGATTTTTTGCTTCCATTTCATTATGAAATGAATTATGTATTGCGATCAAATGCCTACCCAATTCTGGATTTACAAGCAAATCTATTTTTTCCTGCGGAAGAGATTTGTAACGCAGATCAATCCCTTGGGCTGCTAAATCATAAAAAACACGCAAAAAAGAACTTGTGTCCTTAAGAAACAAATCAAGTAACAACGTATTGTCAGCAGCTACTTCTTCTAAAGCTCTTTTTAAAAAGGTTTTTTCCTCTCCGCGTGTCGCAAACTTAATACCTTCTTGTTTCAAAGATCCTTTAAGAAAATCATTAAACAAGACACACCTTTTATCGTCCCAGATTTGTGTATCCTTAATTAGACCTCTACGTTCATAAGCTAGTGCTTTTGTTGCAGTGACATATAAATAGGATCTACCCGCAATCAACTCTTGTTTAATTAATGCATCAGATGGTCGAGAATTTTCATACGTACATAAGTAAGGCATTAAAGCCCTCCTACTCTTTAAATTTTTGCAAGCTTCATCTTTTTTACATATTACCATAATTTACGCTCATAGGAAGATAGAACTACTCTTTTAGCGTCACCCTGAAAACTTTTTTGAGAAAAAAAAGAACACTCCCATTAGGAATGTTCTTTATCTTCTCTTTAAACCCCACGCTTATTACCCCACAACAAAGTGTGTAATTGCGGGAGAACTTTAACTTGTCTCAAATCTGAGGAAGCCATGACTTGATTAATCAACCATTCATACTTCTCTAATAAAGCAGACGCCAATCCTTCTCTATCTGCTGTTGTTACATCGCTATTACCTACCTGCAAAACCAACCTCATGTGAGGGTATCGTTTATGAACACGTACTGCATACTGAAGATCATCTTCATCAAAAACAACTACTTTAATACATATTTCATTTGAACTATTTTTTAAGTTCTCCATAACCTCGTCTAATTTATCCCAATCAGTTATCATTCCTGAACTTGGTGGTTTCGGAGATATCGTCAAGTCATCAATATCTGCCATCCACTCTTGCCATCTGCTTCCTTGCGTTTCCAACCCAACTCGAATTCCTTGATCGTGAAGCAAATCCACTAGGTATCCAATATTCTTTAAGAGTGCTGGATTACCACCAGAGATGGTTACATGCTCGAAAGTATTTCCACCAAGATTGATTAATTCATCCCAAATCATTTGGGCAGATAATTGTTTAATTTCATTCTTTGCAGAACCGTCCCATGTAAAGGAGGAATCACACCATGAACAGGAATAGTCACAGCCGGCCGTTCGAACAAACATTGTTTTTTGTCCAATAACCAGACCTTCTCCCTGAACAGTTGGACCAAATATTTCTAGAACCGGGATGGGCTTTTCCATGTGAGTCAATCTGCCATCCACTCCCGTCTTGCTTCGGCATAGCTGGTTGGAGTTTCGAATAACCGGACAAATTCAGTTCTTGCATCCACGTCTTTTGATGAGTATTTATCAGTACTTAGGGCTGCTTCCATCTGCTCATAAAGCCAAACGACCATATTTTCAGCAGTCGTATTCATTAACGGCAACGTCTCATTTAGATATCTGTGGTCTAAATATGGCTCTATTTGCTCACGCCAAATTGTTTTTATCATTCCAAAATCTATCGTCATTCCAATTTCATTTGTATATCCACTCACTCCAAATACAACTTTATAGGTGTGACCATGTAGATTTTTACATTTACCCTCATATGCATGTAAGTGATGCGCCGCGTCAAAAGTAAATTCTTTACTGACTAATACTCTGCGCTGATGATATTTCAACTGTTCATGAGTAATATCCTCTTTAAACTTTTGCAATGCATCTACAATGACGAATTGCCCTGGTATTTTATTCATAACTTTTGCTCCGAATTTTTTCCTTGCAAAATTTTATCCAAACCCGCTTTTCTCAACTGGCAAGCAGGACAAGTACCACATCCATCACCGATAATACCGTTGTAACAAGTCAAAGTCTTTTGGCGTACAAATTCAAACGCCCCTAATTGATCTGCCATTTCCCACGTCTCTGCTTTATCAATCCACATTAACGGAGTATGGATGATAAAATTATGATCCATCGCTAAATTTAACGTCACATTTAGGGATTTGACAAAATCATCCCGGCAGTCAGGGTACCCACTAAAATCTGTCTCGCAGACGCCCGTTACAATATGTCTAGCATCTACTCCTTTAGCAAACACGGCGGCGAAACTTAAAAACAAATGATTTCGCCCTTCCACAAATGTGCTCGGAAGTTCACCATCATTATGAACAATCTCGAGATCATTCCGCGTCAGAGCATTCTGAGTTAGTTGACCGAGCAGGCTCATATCAAGTAGCGTCCACTTTACTCCCAGTTCATCAGCGATTTGTTTAGCACATTCAATTTCTAAAGCATGCCTTTGTCCATAACTAAAGGTGATTGCTTCAACTTCGTCAAAGTGCTTCATTGCCCAAAACAAACAAGTTGTACTATCTTGACCGCCACTAAAAACTACAACGGCTTTTCTGTTTTTTTGTTTCATAATCTTACCCACTTTCTCACCATTCTCCCTTAATGATAACAGATGTACTATTTTATCGAAAGTTGACTATTTATCGTTGCCCACAACTAATCTTATCTCTACAACTTCAAACAGATTAGGAAACTTCTCTTTAATCTCTTCTAATAAACGCTTACCCTGAACTGGTGGAAGGGTACTATAACCATTCTCAATGAGCAATCTAATATGTCTTTTTATAGAAGGCCTGATTTGAGAATTGTGATTTATTATTTCTAGCAGATGATAGATATTCCCAACGTCTTCATATTCAAGATCATTTCGAATGACTTCAAGAAGGTTTATCTGGATTTGCTCATGTTGAAGTTTTCTTTCAACCAGTTCTTTTAATTCATAAAAGTCCATCGACTGCCACTCATCAATTACGGAATTGAGTTTAGATTCAATCTGTGAACCCTCCAATAATAGTTCAACACATGCAATCATTTTCAACTGAAGTTCCTTAATTGGCTTTAGAATTTCTAATTGGACTTGAATATTGAACAAATAATTAACTATAGTACGTGGAGTTAAAGCAAGACAGTTTTTTAGATCTGATACCTTTTGCATATTAGCTAGAATTATCCTTTTTCTCTCCTCTAATTCAGGCAAAGAGAACTTACTATTATCAACAATTTCTTCTCCGACTTCTTCATGATTCATATGCATACCACACTCAATAAGGAAGTCAACTACATCCATTAAATCATGGTCAAATTGTTTTAATAACTGATCAACTTCATTGTTTAAAGCAAAGAACCTATTAAATTGGATGACTAACTCTGGTTGTTCTAATTGTTGTTCAAGCAGCGTATAGTTCACAAGATCTTGTTGTCGAAGAGATTTCTTTTCGTTAAAAATATAGATTTGGTCTGCAAGTTTAATCCATTCTGCTCTACTAGAACCTATTAGAAATGGTATCATCATTAGTCTTTTTTCAATCGATTGCCTAAAGCTTTGATGAAGCAACTCAAGATAACCACTATAGCTTTGTTTTAAATTTGATAGGAAATCCTTCAAGGTTAGATTGCCTATTATATAGCTTTCCAACTTTTTAGAAGGTACAAAATTTAATAACCATTGATCGAATTCTTCATCCGTTAATACCTCATCATTTGGTGTCTCATAAAAATTTTCACGTAACAAATACCAATCTGAATAACACTCATCAAGTAATGACATTAAGTCTTTATTGAAGGGAGATTTTTCTTTCGCATCGAAAATCCATAAAGATTCACTATATATTCTAGCTTGTTGCGCCCAATTCCTCATTCCATACACAAATACAGGTAACTTCAACCCAAGAGCCTGTTCAAGAGATTCAATCCATAATTTATGAATACTTTCTCCCTGATATATCCACTTTGAGATTTCATACTCATTTGAGATTTTTTGAAATATATTTGATTTTTCTGAATACTTCATCGTTTGAAAGTTGGATATTTGAATGCCAACATAATCACGATTTACATTTATAAAGAACTCATCATCATTTTTGTCTAGTTTAATAGGATATCGCGTTCGATTTACAACTTCATTCCATTGAATAACTGAGGAGGTTCGAGAGGTGAATGAGCGGTTCATATGTACCCCCTTTATCACATCATGTACCAGAGCGGCCACTCCTGATCTAACAGGTAATAATAGTTCATCGTTTACTTCTTTTCCTTCTACCCAATCTCTGACTACCTCTTTTTCATTGAAGACAGCATTATCATTTTTATTCTCTATATGAAGCGGTTGTTCTTCCCTTGTATTACCTGCTGCTATCTTGTTTAACTTAATAGATATTTGGTTTTCGCTATAACCAAAGTGCTTTAACAAAGGTTCAGAAATTATCACTTGACTTGCATCTTCAGACGCATACCACTCAGATAGTGTTTTAATAAACATATCTTCATGATCCGCAAACATTTCCCTGCGTATAAGTGGAAGAACTCTACTAATATGCTTTTTACCTTTTAGAAAGAAACGTAGGATTTCCTTGCTATTCAATATCATGTAACGTAATTTACCTTTTCCTACAGGGATAGCATCGAATGTGCGTCTTAGCATATGACTATTGAATGGGAGTAACTGAACTTCAAGACAATTAACATTGTTGCTTTCCTCTGGCAGAAAAGCAGAGCATTGTTTGAAATGCGGACATTGGAGAGAGCAACTGAACCCCTGTGTCGCTTTCAGTTGGGTAAGATAATTTGCCATATATGGTACTACCTGCTTACGATCAAGATTGAAAAAGTCTTTCCCCGACTCATCCGATAGCCATAACTTTTTTACACGATCATTAATCGTATCAAGATTCTGTATTCTTTGTGTGAGACTAAACCCCTTCTCTGTATCCTGAACTGCACCAGGTGTTAAGCCAATGACCACATCCCAGTTTCCTTCTTCCAATGTAATAAGTTGATCAAGGATACTGGTTGCGTAAATATTTACTGATTGAACTAAATCATCAATCAATAACAAAGGACGGATTCCTCTGTTTTTTATCTGCAAAGATATTTGTTTAAAAAGGGTTCCGATATCTTGTCCTTCAAAAAGAAAATGGTCTAACTGCCGCGAGAGATTTTGTCGAAATGCTGCGTATTCTAATGGGATATGAAGGGTTGTATTGGCGAGCAAGGTTTCAAACTGTTCCCGATGCAGTACCTCTAGTGGATTTTTAATTTTTCCTCGTTTGACTTGTGATGTAAAATCAATAATATTTTGCTCAATCACTGGCCTTAATAATAGTGCGCTTGGAACGATCTCCTCATCGGACTCCATAGCTTCTGCTAATGTTGTCCAAATCATTTGGTTAACAAGCGTTATAGGCTTTTTAAGCAAAATCCCCCACCTGTCTTCATCAATACAAACATCCAAGGATAAATTCAGTGTGTCTAAACATTTTTTAATTAAGATCTGAGGATTTAGCTCTGTTCGTGAAATTCGTATCACGGGTCTACCTGGTACTTCCACTAACCACTTATCTTTTAACCAACGAAGCAGTTCCGATTTTCCCGATCCTGTGGAACCAAAAACTAAATAAACTCTGTTACCGCTAGCATCAGTTTCTTGAAGTTCATCCAGCAGTTCATCTTCTGTAACTTCAGCGACTAACTGACTATCATTATACCTATGCATTACTTGCGGAAAGTGCGTTTTTCTGAAGTATTCAGGTGATTGGTCATATCGTTCATCTGCAGTACCTGCTAAAAGTTTAAGCGAATTTTTGTTGAGACAAGGAAGCATTAGTGTCACATCTCCCCTCGACTTTAATCCAGTTCAGTGTATTTTTTGGCCCATAAGATTTATAGGGAAGATCTTGCACATAACTCAATTCTATTTCCCCTGCCTCAGCTAATCCCATTAATGAAAAAATAATTCCCTTGTATATTTTCCCTTCTGATGTCAAGCACGGAATAACTGGATGAACAAATTTTTCACAAAATAGATGTAACCCACCTTCCCATGTCTCACTTCTTTCAATGATACTTTTCATTAATGAGAGTTGTGGAAGGGCGTAAAAACCAGAGTAGACACGTCTTCCCAATCCCCAACATTCCATCATTCGCTTCCATGCATTTATTTTTTCATGACCAACTACTGTCTTCATTAACTGACTATTAACTTGGTAATGAATATTGCTTACAAATAGTCTATCTGGCTTTACAAACAACTGTTCAAAAATAGACGCAAATATATGATCAAGAGCATCGCTAGGTATATTAGTAGAATTTGAGATTTCCCTTAACCTTAGAAAAACTTCTTTGTTAGTCCAAACTTGATTTTGTGACACATAAAATTGTGTTTTGTCTTTATATATAAATTGCAAATCTTCTAATATCGTCAAGGCACACTCGATTAAAGAGGTAATATCCCCCTCTTCCCTATACTGGAATTTTGTTTTCAGTTCATTTGTATCCATTCCAGGCTTAGATCTTAGTTCCTCATAAATTACTTCAATTTCTGGTCCGTAACACATCTGGAACAACATTTTTGTACCTCCTCTGCTTATTTTCTAAAATATCTTTAAATGTTCTGGATAAATGATAATAATTATGGACTGATCTTAACTTCATATATTCTCTTGGTGAAGGAATAAAAATCTGTTTTGCATTAATTTCACATACAGGACACTCACAATGAAGTGGATTTTCCAATCGAGGGCTTGTGGGTTTTGCTCTGGATTCAGGCAGAAAAAAAGTTCTAAATGGTCTACTGTAAAATACCTGAAAGAATGCAGCGGCCATTGTTGGTCGAGTTGAATCAAATGACTTTACTCCAATATCAACCATCGCATGAAGTTGAGGAATCCCCGTTACTCCAAAGACGTGAAGGTTGGCAGCTCCAACAACATCTACAGCTCTCCTAATCATTTCAATCTGTTCAGTCTGATGTTTAAATAACAAGGACCCGATCCCGAAATTTGTATATCCCATCTTAATTAACTCATAGGCTGAAAACTCTATACTAGCTTGGTCATAACCTTGTATTACTCCCATTGGTTCCACAAATTTAGGAACCTTATACCTATTAAAGAGATTTAAATATTCGTAGGCATTAAATAGCGTTCTTTCAATAGCCATATAACGTTCAGATAAAGAACTCTTATTCAGCAGAGGTTCGTCAAAATGAACCAATTGAATATTCGCCGTTGAATCACAATCTTCCAAGATTGATTGTTGAATATTAAAAACATCTTTTAGCGGCGGCCTACTTTTTTGTTTAACATAGAAAACTGATCCACAATCTATTATTAACTTTTGGGGTTTGTTTCTATACTTCTTTACTCCTCCTCTATTGTCTGGAATTGCACTTATTAACACCGGACACGTAGGAAAGTAGTCACAAAAAATTGCATCACTATGTGACCAACCAATATAAAAATCCACATCTCGCCCTCCTCTTATACGTGATTATACGTGATAATTAGGATTTTAGCATATTTTTCTTCGTATAACTACTCTAAAAATATAAAAAAAAGAAGCCCTCAGGCTTCTTTTATCCATTGTCTCCATATTTCATATATTAATCCGCGTTGTTCATCATTAAATTTAAATCGACCATTATTTACATGTAAGACAGGATTATCTCTGTCAAAGAAGTTTCCAGTCCAATTTTCATATTGAAATTCATTTAATAACAATGGCCGCGGCAAAATTTGAGAACCAGTAATCCATTGTTCAATGAAATACCTAATATAGCAATACCACGCTATTGAGGAATCACCAATAGATTTTTTTCGAAATTGTTTCCTTTGTACTACAGAGAGGTATCCTAATTCAGGATAATCATTCATTAAGGAATCAACGTACCTGATTAAATCTTTGGCTAATTGAGGATATAGACTACGCTCAATCCGATAGTTTAAAAAATCCTCAAAAATGCCATGCAACGATCTGATGGTCATTAATTTAGTGGAGTTACTACTTATTTTTTCTCCTCTCTCTATTAACCTTTCAAAGCGTTGATAAGCCATTAGTTGATGAACACAGTAACTCGGAAACTGTTGTACTTCAGATACAATGAGAACAACATATTCATCATTCTTACTACCATTCGGCAGTTTGTATGTAAATTGTGGATTTTTCACTTGTAGTTTGTTATCAATTAAACTTACAACAGTATCATAGTTGACTAGAACGACATCTTCGCCAACTACATCAGACTGAACTACTGGAAATCCCCAATCTTTGATTAGACCTAGGGACAAGACAGTAAAATAAACCTCATTGTGCTTTCTCGTTAAATTGCTTACGTTTTCAAAAGTAAAGAGCATGGAATTTCCCCCAACGCAAATATGCCTTAGTGTACCACACTAAGGCATATTTGCGTACTATTTATTCCACCGTTTCTTTAATTCCTGAATTTGACTGTAATATACATGGGTATTATGGAAGCCTCTTCGTCTGTTCCTATTGTTGCCCCTGAATACAATTACATCAATTCCAATTTCCCTGCATATATTACAATTACATTGCTCCCACGGTCGTTCAGATAGAACCTCTCTATACATGTCCTCATGAACTTCACGCTTTTCACCAAGTATTTTGTCATATTCCAGTATGGCTTCAAGCGTTGAATCTAACTCTCTTGTGCCTGCACTGAACTCCCTAAGAGCACCCAGAGCCTCTTGTTCGAGTCTTTTATACTCAGCAAAACCTATTTCATCACTATTTTGCAACATTTTTTTCACTCGTCCAGATGTTTCCTTTGCCTCCGGAATTCTTATCGCTGTGTAGTGTTTTCCATTTAAGGTGTGGTAATTATGCCCGGTTCCTAACCATGCTCTTCTCAATGGTGAAGAAGAGTCAAAAGATGTCACACCCAACTTATGAAATGCCTCCATTGTTCTCACATCTCGTGCAACACCAAATAAGTGCATTCGAAACGTGGGACTTGGAATAATAGGTGCTATTTCTTTTAAAATTTCATATATTTTTTCTGATTGTTCTCTGGCTAAACCACCTAAGGCAACATAATCGTAACCTAATCCAATAAGATGCTCAACCGCTCTTCGGAAAGAAGGCGGGTCCCATCCTTGGACTATACCTATCGGATGAAACTGATAATTCATTATTTCTTTTCTTTCTCTATACATACGTAAAAACTCTTCCGCCATCGTAAGGGTCAATTGATAACGCTGATTTCGAATGTTTTCATCTTTTTGAAATGGGCCAACTATCAGATGATCAATAGATACACCATAATCTAAACCTAATGTATGATAGTAATCCATAATTTCTTCGGTTGTATACGGTGGTACATCTTTATCAATATAACTAAAAGCACCGCAATCACCCATTATAGGATACTCTCTAGGTAGTTTATAAAAATCGTGCAAACCCATTTCTTCAATCATCTGATTTTTTTGTTTGGTAGCACTATCAATGTTTACTTTAGAGACAAGTAACCCATCAAACTGTGGTCTATCGAATATCTGGTGAGCATACACATCATTTTCCAATGGATTTCTGTTTTTTTCTGAGAAATCAGTCATAAAATCATATTTAGGATCTACCCTGTCATCATTCTCTGGAAGATAAAATCTTGGCTCCTCAATACAATTTATAGCAACCAATTCATCCGGAACAGGGAACATTTCACTATAAAACCTTAATAGATCTTCACTATCCGATGTTTCATTAAATAACTCTAGTTGTTTAGTTGAAGCAATGGAATCTAAAATAAATGATCTAGTTTGATCTGGATGATCTATTATGGTGCTCCATTTCTGATCAATATCTGTTGTAATAACATTTCTTAATAATTGTGCAAAAAGATAGCCTTTAATTCCGATTAATCCATATCTAAAGGTTTTAGCTTCTTTTTCACCAATAGTTAGTACATGATAACCATCCCAATTTAAAATTCTAGCACGACTGGATGCTCCCGCGAAAAAGATAGCTTTTTGATTGCTATCAAGCTTCAGTGGCCATTCCACAGCTTGTAAGTATTTATCTCCGAGCAAGAAAAAAATAAGATCATATTCTGCAATTTTTGTTTGGAGTGCCTGAGTAATTTTGAGTTCCCGCGCCCATCTTTTTATAGACTGTGAATCCATCGAATTAAAAGTTACTTCATAAGGAACAATTTGTTCATCTTCATTCAAGAGGCCGTAACCCGCTGAAATAATGCAAAGATCAATGTCTCCCCCTTGTTGACGGTATTCTTTAATACCACTCATTAGCGCAAGATGTTGACTACCAGTGTACATTTCATCAGCACGTTCTTTAAATTCCAATAATTCTTCTTCTCTTCTTCTCAATACTTCTTTATTATGAAAATCGTCAAATACAAGCTGATTTATAGGTTTATGTAACTTCTCTCCAGTACAAGAAGTCACAACAAGAATACGGTTTGACAAAAACATCCCATCCTTTAACACAATATAAAATAGGGCGAGAACGCCCTATTTTCAAATAACTTTTCCTTGCTTAAAGAAAATTTGTTTAACAATAATTGCAGCAACTAATTGAACTAATGTCTTAACAATAATTTGACCAACGATAGCTAAGAACACAGCATTCCATGGAAGAATATTAGCGCCCAATGGTGATAAACCAATAACAACGAAAATAATACTATCTAAGACTCCACCGACAATTCCACTATACGCTACCCTTAAATGAAAAGGTAATTTAAGACGAGAATAGATTTCTGTATCTGTGGTCTCAGATACCGCAAATGTAATAATTGAAGCAAATACAATCCAGAGTGTATCTCCAAGTAGATACGATGTTAATGCTGACAAAATCATTGCTATTAAAATAAGCAAGTAAGTCTTACGCCGACCCACAAAATTTTGCACAAAATCACGGAAAATAAATGTTGCCCCAATAATAAAAGTCCCCGCTGGAATGATGAAGGGACCGATAAAAAACGGGGCTACTCCTGCCGTCACAACGTTTGATGAAACAATAGCTACTAAATAAGCTACAATTGTTAAGTATTTAATTTGACATCACCTCTTCTATGCAATGCATTATTAATTATAACACCACTTTTGGTTCCGAGCTACCCTTGCTAAACTAAATCATACTACAAATTTCGACTAAATCTGCTAAGAAATATTTATTAAGGGAGGTATTTTTTACTTTAAGTCGAATAATTACAATGAGATATTTAACTTTTATAGAATGGTTGAAGATGGAGGTTATTTTTTGAATAATTATGGAAAATCTGCAATTCGAGCAGTGGAACTCATTCAATCAGGTGACGTTCTTTATACGGAAGATGCATGGAAACAAGCCACCACAGAATTTTTCACAACTAAAACCAAGGCATGTCCCAAAAGTGCTTTTTTAGGGCTTTGTGAAGCAGGCTTAGTAAAAGGTGTTCATCAGATACATATCAAAAAGCCTCTCAAAGAAACAATTAACAAAGATCATGCGATTGAAGCTGTTCAACTGCTCACAGAAAATGAAGAGTACGCTTCATACAAATCACTTCAGTTGTGGAGGGCTATTATGCAAGGAAATCAAAAGTCGCATAATTTCCAAATGGATGTAGTACTGGCACTATGGAACAATGGTATGATTTCTCCCGCTAAAACTTATATTATAGCTTAATCTTCTACAAAAATAGGCACAACCCAAACTGAAGTATTCTCGTTTAAGTAAAAAGTACAATGATAAGTAAATTTCCATACCTCAAGCTACTAATAATTATTTTCAGATGAAATTCTTAGCACATATCACATTGTGAATCGTTAGCCCGGTACAAGTTTTGCCGGGCTAGTTATATTGTTTCGTTATTATACATTGTGGACTTTTCAGAGTATTAAAAGTATAAATAATTTCTGTGTACTTGCTCACACTTAGGTTGATCGCATTTTCAGAATATTTTTTCTGTACTTTAATCTATAAAAACAATTGTTCAAATGAAAGGATTAGCTGCAGTTTTCAAAGAGCAGGACATACTCGCAAAATGTTGATTTGATTATAAATGCTTCCCACTATTATTTCTAATATACAAGTTAAACTTTTTTAAAAACTTCTTATTACAATGGACTTGAAACCACCTGTCCGCGGCTAGAGGAAGCATCGACGACCTTTCCATTGCCTGGCATAAATGCCGACATGCGTAATATCACCATCGTAAGCAGCACGCCATCCAGCGGCAGCTTCGGATTAATTTGACGACGCACACGAGCAATGGTTTGCAAAAGCTGAGCCATTCCCTTGGCTGGAAAATAATGCGCCTGTACCGGAATAATTACACTATCTGCCGCTGCCAAGGCATTGATTGTCAGCATCCCCAGGCTTGGCATGCAATCAATAAGAACATAATCGTAATCTGACTTTACCTGGTCGATATATGAGCGCAGAATCGTTTCACGGCTCATCGTATTCACAATGGACACCTCAACCGCCGACAGCTCAATATTGCCTGGCATGAGTGCAACGCCTTCCTGATAGTGTAAAATACCTTCATGTGAATCGTAAGAATCCTCCATCATCGTTTTGACAAGCAGAGTGGCTAACGAAACAGAAATGCTATCTGGTTCCCGATAGCCCAAGGAATCTGTTAAATTTCCTTGCGCATCTGCATCCACTAGTAGCACCCTCTTACCTTCCTTAGCCAAGCCGATTCCCAAATTTACAGCCGTTGTTGTTTTGCCCACACCGCCCTTTTGATTAGCCAGGGAGACTACCTTGGTCATCTCATGTCCTCCCTTCAACGTAAAAAAGCCGACTGCGCTGAAATTCAGGGCAATCGGCTTTAAAGAATATCTATATGAAAAGAGAGTATCCGATGAAGGATACTCTCTTGGATAATTTATATAATTCTTTGTCTTTGGTAATAACTAATAGTTACTCTTTAATCCTGCTCATGAATCTGAACGTCAACAGCATTATCTTCGCTCCTTACTTCATAACGTTTTTCTGGCTTTCCATAGACATTTACCAACTGATGACTTGTTGAAAATGAGTTATCCTCAATGTGGGTACTGCTCCCAAAGACCAACTCTTCAATTGAAGAAGAGTGATGTTCCTGCCAGCAAGACTGTTCTTTAATTAAATTCTCAACCTTCTTAATCAATGTGAGATTACCCACGTTTTCAGTTACATCATCTGGCATTATTACAAAAAAATAATCCTTTGCACGGCTGATTGATACGTTTATAATGTTTAGTTTGTTTAGAAACATTTCCTTGGAAGATGAAATTGATGGAGGAGGATTAAATAATGCGATAATAATATCACATTCATCTCCTTGGAAACCGTGTATCGTTCCAACTTGGACATCTACGTTTTTTGGTAGTGTAGTTGAAGATAATAGCCTATCAATTAAATCTGACTGTGCCCGATAAGGGGCAATTAAACCAATACGAAATGTTTCATCAGATTGGATAGCTGAAGATAAGTGTTTTATAAACTCAAAAGAGAATAATGCTGAGTATATCTGATAGTTACTTCTGCTCTGTAATCGCTTTGGTCGATAGATACTTTCATGTTTACTGACTGGGAACTTAATAATGTTTAAAGGCTTAAAATCAATAAATTTCTCAACAGGCAACGAGCGCTTACTTTTTGAACTTCGATTGTGCTTTAGTACTCCACCATAAGCAAACTTACTGAACACCTCTCCAATTTCAGGAATACTTCTATATTGAGTAGTCAAAAGCTCAATAGGGTAAGTATGAGGAATGGTTTTAGGTTCAGTAAACGAGTTAAGTTGGACCATAGTATATATATTTTCATTTTTCCAAATATCACTGGTAGTAATAGGCTCAATCTGAAAAGGGTCTCCCGCAATAATAAATCGCTCCGGTGTTTTTTTGTAAAGTGGAAAAATGATATTGGCGAGCGAAATCATTGATGCTTCATCAATTATAATGTAGTCCCATTTAAGAGCATTTAAATGAAGTCGTGTGCTTGTATCGGGTAAGAAGTAGTCATACGGGAAACGAGCAATTGTTGTAACCGTGACATTTCTCGGGAAAGATCGAATATCAGTTGTCTTGTCACGAAACACACCACTCTGCTCAATAACACTGTCGTTGGTAGCTCCAAAGCGTACTAACCAGTCAGTATAACTAAGATCAGATCCCATACAATCCATAAGACGTCGTGTAAGAACATCTCCTGCTTTATTGGTCGGAGCCAACACAAGAACCTTTAATTCATTAGGCTTTTTCATTAATGGCAGAATAACTTCTCTAGCCAAATGTGTTGTTTTTCCAGTTCCAGGTGGACCAAAAACAAATTCGATATTATCACAAAGATTGCTTTGCATATCATAATCATCATTGAAATCCAGTTTTGTGAACCCTTTCCGCAACTCTTCTATTAAGAAAACAGGATTTCTAGCTTCAATTTTTGCTTCTCTAACGAGATTCAGATCTACTCCTTCAATCTGCGCATTGGTCCGCAATTTCGCTCTTAGCGTGTATGATTTAACGCTAACTACCTCAACTGCAACTTTTACCGTCGGAAGATTAGCAAAATGTAATTCAAGTGGGATATCTGCAAGGTCTTCCATAGATTGAGGTATATAACGGTTTGGATGCTTTAAAATAAGAGTTCTTGATGTCCCTTCATCCAACTCCACCTTGGAGAAAGTTATAGAAATTTCCCTACTGTTAGCATTATTCTCGCCACTATTTAAAGATTCAAGTTCAAGCAGAGCATTAAACCAGCCAAAAGAATATTTTTTAGCATTCATTGCTTTTTGTGTTAGCTCATCAAGAACTGCAATTTTTTCTATTTCACTTGCACTCCGTAGTTTTGCTTGCTTGATTTTTTCACCGTAATTTATAGATGGCTTTGTGTAGTCATCCTCGTCAGAATCTACTTTCTCCTCATTATTATTGGAAGCGACTTTTTCATGTACTCCTGTTGAATCGGGAGTGAAATTCTTAATAATATCTTCTAACATATTCAAAACATCATCTTTTGAAGAAGGTGACTCCTTCGCTGGTGCTTGAGGCTTATCACCTTCCGAAAGATGAAAAGGTGCATTTTTTTTGTTATTACGATATTGTTCAGCAAAACGTTTAAGTTCTTCAAGTGGAATATCAAAAAAAGCTTCGGCTCGTTCAATTTTTTCTCGTTGCTCATCTGTTAGGTTATCTTCGTCTGCTACAGTATTTTTCTCAATCCCCAAGTACTGGATAAGCTCCACTACTTCGTCTTTTGACCTGTCGTATTGTTCTGATAGTGTGTGAAGTGTTAATTCACCTGCTGATACAAATTCACCCTTTCCATTCATGAGCCACGGTTCTGTACGGAGCCTCAAGGCTTCACTCGAATCAAACTCTAACATTAGCGAAGTACGGTAAAAATATTCATATTTTCCACGCATTACACTCCGTAAACTATTATGATAATAACCATATTCAACATACTTCAATAATCGATTCCATATCATGACTGATAAACTAGCATCTTGGTTTAGAACTAAATACTCTACTACCTCTTTCATTCCATCAATATACTTTTCGCTCCATCTTGTGTCTCTACTAGAATATGGCCAATCAGAACGAATTTGATTAGCCTCTTGGTTACTTAATACACGGGTTAAAACCCTTGGTTCATCCTTTACACCAAGGTCAGTTAAAAAACTGATTAATTCTTCTTTGCTATCCTCACCAACAAGTTGCACATACTCTTCAAACTTTATGAATTTTGTATTTGGCTTAGCCTGAAACCATATTTTTAACAATTGGTTTGGAAAATAAAGAAGGCTCGCCTTTCCTCGATAAACAGTGTCATTATCACTAGAACGATATTTAATAAACTCGCAGTCTTTAATTAGCTTAATAAATTCATTAATCTCTTTTTGTGTACAAGATCGATAGTATTCAAAAAATTTCAAAAAGTGTGGCCCTGTATTAAT
Source organism: Paenibacillus sp. DCT19 (assembly GCF_003268635.1). NCBI lineage: Bacteria > Bacillati > Bacillota > Bacilli > Caryophanales > Paenibacillaceae > Paenibacillus > Paenibacillus sp. DCT19. The sequence goes on along the minus strand of NZ_CP029639.1, from coordinate 886,258 downwards.
CGCTTTAATACTATCTCTATACAGTGGAAGAATATGATTGTAAATTTCATCTCGTAAAGAAGGCTTTTCTATCCCAAGATGTGCTAGAAATTTAGTTGTATCTTCATTTTCCAATAAATCTGGAAATACAGTATTATATCCTGCTGTATCTGTAGGCAAAAACAACACATTGTGTCCGGTTGCATCAAAAGCAGCAACAGCCTTTCTATCTTGATTAAGGAATATGGGCTTAGTCCTTACCAGTTTCGTTCGCCCACTTGTTTCAGCAACCCATCGATAAAATAAATGTAACCACATAACCGACTGTGCCTCAATATAGGCATTGTTAATACCACCAACTAAGGTTTTGCTTCTCTCATGTCTCCATCCACTAATAATGTTGTCTTCGTCAAGCCAATTATGTGTTATTAAATCAATATACTCAGTAAGTTCCTTATTTTTACGGAGTGTATCCTGCCTGCCAAACGATGTAAACACCCATTTTGCCTTTTCGTTTCCACTTAATTCTGCCAACTGAGCATTTGTAAATAATTCTGCGATTTGAGGCACAAAGGCCCAATAAGCATTTTCCTTTGATACAAAACCATCCGAAGAAAGCAATAGCTCCTCACTACTCATCTTTTCCAAAATAGCAGTATAGAATGGCTGGAATGATATTTTCCTTTTATCATTTACATCACTAAATATATTTCCATTGTACGGAATAATCTCAAATATCTCGTCATTAATAAGCGAGTGACCATTGCCCAGAACAACATCTTTGAGATAAACCAAACTATCCGCTGCTAAATCCCCCAACAGTTTAACTAAATCTTTATTATGCTGCACACCTGCTCGAATTCCCTCACGGCTATCAGTAAGCAGAAAAGGAGCATTAATGATAAAGTTCAACCCTGTTGATTCCTTTGTCAAGAAAAAACAAAAGGCTGGATGTTGTTTTGCAATCAGATTCTCTTTTTCATCAAGAAAAAAGCCAACCGAGTAGGTGTGTCCGTGATCATGTTCACGTGAAAACAGCCACAAATTATTGTCATAGATTTCTTCTCCATCATTTTGTGTAAGGCAAACGCGTTCCGCAACTGTGTCATCAAAGTGTTGCGTTTGTATTATGTTTTTTCCGTATAATCCTAAAACATTCGGAAGTTCAAATTCAATATCCTTAAGATGCGATAGAAATAATAGAGGGTACTCTAGTGAGCGAAGCTTATCAAAAATATCCTCATATGCCTCCTCAGCACTTCTTTCCGAATGGTCAAATGGAAAAACAAATAATGTTTCGCTTTCTTTTCTATCATAATAATCTGTACTAATTATTTTCGGAACAATAAAGCGCTCTATTTTAAAATAGAAGTTAGGGTCATAAATATGTGGTGTTGAAGTATACTGAAACACGGATTTGAAACCTACACCGAATTTACCAATTGAGGCTTCACTCTGATCCCGTTTACTTGAGTTAGCTATCGACGTTATTGCATTAATATCTCCTAAAGCATTATATACTGAATCCACTTCTTCAGTTGCCGGATCAGATATAGAAAATCTCCGAGATCCGTTATGAGCAAAAATTAGTTTATCCCTGCACAGTACAAAACGTGCAAATGTCGCTTTTGCATCATCTGCGTTTTGGAGTAACTCGTAAATAAAATGGGCCTGATCAGAATACTTCTCGACAACACTGTTTTTAACTCCACGCAGAGCAGGATCATCAAGCGCATTAGCAAGACCCGCCCTATGCTTCGATAATTGGTTAAAGTAAATTTCGTCCTGAGCATTCATAAGTATTCCCCCAAAATCACTTATAGTAGAAACTTTTCAATAAACTATTTGTCAATACAGAATCTATACTACCGTTAACATCACCATAGGAAACAATTAAATAATTAAGTATGTATCTTCAGTTATGCCACGTCTCTTGCAACCTTCTCCTTTTCATTTCCCCTCTCCCTCCATTAGAATATTCTTACAAAATCATTGGATAAAGTAGTATTCGTGTTTTATTGACAAAAACCTCTATAAAACAAGAAAACTCACACTTTTGCGAGAATTACATATGATTTTTAGCTGTGTCCATAAACAAAAATTATCACTCCATATAACTAAAAAAGAGCGCCTAATTAAAGACGCTCCACACACTTTACTACATGTCTACACACTCGACGTCAAAACCAAGATCCAGCACGACCGAAACCTCAATTCTTTCCTTTAGAACCTTATTTTTGAAATCAGAGCCATCCTTCGTAAAAGTCGTAAACGGCGCAAAGTGTTGAAAACAAAGGATTTCTAGGTATCTTTGCGTTGCATTCCTATTACTACCTCCACATGCACCGTATGTGGGAACATGTCCACCGGCGTAACCTCTACCGTCCGATATCCGCCATCCTCCAGCACACGCAGGTCGCGTGCCAACGTACTTGGGTTACAACTCACGTACACCACGCGCTCTGGCTTCATCTCCAGAATGGTATTGAGCAAACGTGGGTCACAGCCCTTACGCGGTGGATCAACAACGATGACATCGGCTTCGATACCTTGCTCTTTCCAACGTGGAATGACATCCTCAGATGCACCGACTTCGAACTTCACGTTCTTCATTTCGTTCAACAACGCATTGCTACGAGCATCCTCGATAGCTTCAGGCACAATCTCAACGCCATACACCTGATCTGCATGCTGTGCGAGGAAAAGAGAGATTGTACCGATGCCGCAATAGGCATCAATAACGGTTTCTTTGCCGCTGAGTCCAGCATACTCCACCGTTTTGCCATACAGCACTTCCGTCTGAACCGGGTTTACCTGGTAGAATGAACGAGCTGAGATGGCAAATTGCACATCGCCTATAAAATCATAGATTACATCACGCCCCATAGGACACGGGTTTCATCCCCGAAGATCACGTTCGTTTGTTTCTTGTTCACGTTCTGGCAGATGCTCGCCACTTGCGGGATCGCTTCACGGATACTGCCAATCCACTCATCCTTGTACGGAATATCCCGACCATTGGTAACGAGCACGAGCATCATCTCACCTGTACGGAACGCTTTTTTCACAACGACATGACGCAACAGTCCACGGCCTGTCTCTTCGTTATACGCACTAATTCCAAAATGACTGCCGATCTCCTTCACCTTGGCAACCACTTCGTCGTTGTGCTCATGCTGGATGAGGCATGTCTCCATGTCGATAATACGGTGACTACCTTTGGCATAAAATCCACCCACTAGTCCACCTTCGGTTACACCAATCGGCACCTGTGCCTTATTGCGGTAACGCCAAGGCTCGGTCATGCCCATCGTAGGAAGTACACGAATCCCCTGCGCTGTGTCTTCTTCATTCGCGACACCTTCTAGCCGCAGACGGATGCGGTTGCTTTCATTGCTGTTGGCATCCGAAGTAGCCTGTCCAGTTGTCTGATTCGCATCCTGTTCTAACCGTCCCTCCAGCTTCGCCGCATCAACTGTAAAATCATCCTGCGAGTTGGATGCCAGCGTCTCTGCATCCTCCACTATCACATTCAGCTTACCGATCCGCTGCAAATTATCCACTACAAGCTGGCGTTTCCACGCAAGCTGTCCGGCATAACTCATATGCTGGATCTGGCAGCCGCCACACTGATCGTAGATTGGACAAGGCGCGGATACCCGATCCGGGCTAGCCTTTACGATCTCCAGAAGTTTGGCATAGCCATACTGTTTCTTGGTTTTCATTACGCGCACACGTACGGTCTCACCCGGAAGTGCCCCTTGTACGAAAAGGGTATATCCATTGGCACGTCCCACACCCTCACCATCATGGTTCATGCCAATAATGTCGATGACCGTCTCTTCATTTTTGCTAACTGGTAATCCTTCGATTGACACGGCTTCACGCGCACGCCCCTGCGGACGAACGGTAGAAAGAGATGCACCTTGTGGCCGCACCCCTTTCCCTTGCTGACGTGTAGATGGACGAGATGATTGACTCGACTGACGGGACGCTGATGCGTTCCCTTGCCCCTGAGAGGCAGCCGAATTCCGGCGGTTTTTTCCACGACCGCTGCGGTTCGTATTAGACAACGTACATTCACTTCTTTCTTCTTAATATATAATCAACTCTAACGAATCTAAGACACCTTATTCACATCAAAAATAACGTTCCAAAATTCTAACGAACTTCAGAGACGTTATTTCATTCAACAATCGTGTTTCCATATCTTTTTGGGTCATTTCAGTCTATATAGCGATGCTGAGATTCGTTAGAATTCTAATTCTACTCATTTCGCCAAAATAAGGCTTCCTGAGTTCGTTAGCACGAACCCCATGAGATTATACGTGATCTTGGCAACCGCCGCAACTGGAAAAGCTCTACGATCAACGACTCAGTCTATCGACTCATCCACGTAGCATGTAGCTCAACGAAGAACTATTTTCGCACCACTTGCAGCTCCCAGCACACGGTTCCTCGCTTCATGACAAGGGTGTTAAGAACTTTTCTCCAAATCCAGACGTGTCTCCAGTGTCTGCCGATTTATGTTCCACTTCCGCATCTTGTAGCATTTTTGGTTGCAGCGACCCCAGTATCGTAGCACATCCGACTACATCTTCCGCTATTTTCGCCAATCTGTTTGTCGCTTGCCAACCTTATACCACTTCCAAATTGCAACTTCCGCGTCAAACATCATTTCTGGTTAGAGCTTCCAAGTATCGTAGCACGTTTAGTTACAACTTCGCCTTCGATGTCTCTTTCTGGTCTTGTAGCACTTCTAGTTGCATCATTCGCCTTCGGTGTATCTTTCTGGTCTTGTAGCACTTCTAGTTGCATCATTCGCCTCAGTTGCCAGCTTCCTCGCTCTCGTAGCACCCCTAATCACAACTTCCGTCTCTTACAGCGCTCTGATTGCCGTTTCCTCTTCTCATAGCACTTCCGATTACAGATTTCGCATCTTGCACCACTTTTGGTTATCGCTTCCCGATCTTGTAGCACCTCAGGTGGTGACCTCAGCGCATTACACCACTTCTAGTTGCTGATTCCCCATATGACAAACACTTCTACTTCCAGCTCCCGCTTGAATCAACGATACAGCATCAGGTGGTGACGTAGATTCTTGAACGTTGCCGGAAGCGTACCACCCAGCTCTCCATCCAAATTCAATTGCACATAGCCTGGCGAAGTCACTTCCATATAATCCGTTTGGAAATGAACAACCTTCTTATCGTTCAGGTGTTCACCACGCAGTGCAAGCGTTACGAGGCGGATCATGTCAGCCAGATTACATTTGCGCACACCGATGACATCGAACAGTCCATCATCAATTGTTGCACCTGGGGCAAGCTTCTCGAAGCCCCCAACGGAGTTTGTATTCGCGATAAGGAATAACATGAATTCATCATGAATATCCTCCTGACCTGCCGCACGGATAATTAGTTCCTGCGGAGACAGGCTCGCCATTTTCTCAATGCCCTTCATATAATAGGCCAGTTGCCCAATCATCGTTTTCAGACGACTCGGCACTTCGTAGGTCAGCTCAGTCAATGAACCTCCACCTGCGATGTTGATAAAATATTTATCGTTCACCTTCCCAAGGTCCAGAGGTCGAAGCTGCTGGTTAATAACCAGATCCACGTAATCCTCCCATTGCCTTGGAATCCCCAGTGCACGCGCAAAATCATTCGTCGTTCCAAGTGGGAACACGCCTAATGGTGGACGATTCTCACGCTCAGCCATACCGTTGATAACTTCATACAGCGTCCCGTCGCCGCCAGCAGCAATAATCATATCGTATCCACGTTCAATGGCGAGTTCTGCTTCACGAGTCGCATCTCCCTCACCCGTTGTTGCATGTACCGAAGCTTCAATTCCGCCTTGATCCAAACGCTGCAGCACATCAGCCAGACGTTTTTTCATTTCTTCCCGGCCTGAGGTCGGATTGTATATTAAACGAGCTTTTTTCATCTCATACGCCACCTATTCCACATTATGCATGAGTCTGTACGATCTCATTCTCATTAGCTTTCATTGTAAGCATCTTGCGCTATCCAAAATTTACCCAACTCATCCTATCCGTTAATCATGCCTTAACAATGTTGTTATCCTATATCTATGCTCAAGGAATTCCGTCTCATTCCCTGAGCCTTTATATTACATCATATCATCAATTGTGAACTTGTCCTAGCCTATAGAATGCAACCAACCTAGCCCTCGATGAAAATGGTTCATTTTACATAACACATGATGTTCTCCAAAACAGATTTTATAAACTACCATTCTACCCGCTTGAGCAAAATTTAACCTACGACAGCTTTAACAAACCGTACTGCTTCACATGATTTGGATCAAAATGCTTACTACATCGATGTATCGTAACAAACCTCATACTTTAATAAGTCATCTAAATAATTGGAATGTCACAACAAAAAACGACCCCCTATTCAGGAAGTCGCACTTTCTTACATATATAGATTTAGAAACCGATCTTTCTACCCGCACGGAGCTGTTTATACCAGAAGTAGATCGTGCATCCTACACAATATCCCAGCAATGCAGCACTAGCAGCAAGAAGTAGCATTACCGAGAATATATAACCAGCCACGGTCCAGCTTAGAGCAAACGACAATAGCGCCAAGGTCAGGAAAATAACAGCGAGAATATTATTGAACCGTTGCAGTTCCACCGCCTGGGTCTCTGAACCTTTGCCAGGAAGTACGGCCTTTCCAATCTGTACAAATAAATTCAGCTTCCCACCGGAAGCTAGCCCAACCACTTGAATGATCCATAATGCACCAAGGATCAACGGCTGCTTGAATACAAACGAGAGCACAACAAATAGCACAATTCCAATCTGATTCGCTTTCACATAGCGCATAGGAACTTCTCGCATTGTCATATCTCCTTATTCCAATTTATTTAATTGGTATTATTGTAGTCTGTATTCTCGTTTTCAGCAAGCCTCATCTGTGGTTGTCTATTGCCATCATACGATACTATGAGCTGTGCTATGCTATTCTGGACAAAAAAAAACCGCCAACACACCTAAAGCCGGTGTTCGACGGTTCTTTAAGATCATTTTGATGGATCGAAACAAAGAGCTTACTCCACCTTCAATCCCATCACTGCCAGTGATACGCTCTCATAGATCAGTTCCAGTCAATCTTCAAAAGAAAGCTTTACACCTCAGTCGCATGACATCGGTCTAACAAAATACGAATCTGCCGCTCCAGCCACTGACCTAAGAGTGAATGTGGTAGCAACGTCTCACCGCTATATGCATAATTCAGATCCTTCAGGCGCTCCGGAATCACGTTCATGGTGAAATAGCCAGCACTCAAAAACAGCGGCGCCACAATGACTCGGCTCCCCCGCTCTTCACTCCAATACTTCGCCTTATCGTACACGCTCTCCGGGTTAAGCAAAGCATAATCGGTGTGTGCTACACCACTAATCTCACGAACCCGTTCCGCAAGTGAAGCAATACCTGCTTCCCATCGCTGACGGAATCCATTATGAATACTTCCATGACCCACGAGCAGAATCGTTTCATGCTCAGGCTCTTGTGACAGAGACTTCACTTTATCCCACACCATGACCGCAATATCAGGGTCGTTGTCTACCGGATATCCGAAGTGCACCTTGGCTGTGACGTGGAACGGTGCAAGATCAGTTTCGCGTTCTGGCGCGTCTTTGGCCCCAATGGCATACTCTATCTCATCCACATGCGTACTGCCTGAAGATACGAATAGAGGTACAACTAAGAGATCGGTAACACCTTGTTCTTCCAGTCGGTCGATACCGTCCTGGATCAGGCGTCCTTCCACAAGTTCAAGAAAACCGGCTTCAACAGGCATAGCCTCAGGTAGGTTTAACTGAGCGATCGCGTCATCGACGGAGTCTACCCAGGTCTGCTCCTGAGAGCCGTGACTAATGATAAGTACACCCGGTTTCTTCATCATTAGCGTCCCAGACGTTCTAGAGTCATTTTATATCCATCGTTACCATAGTTCAGGCAGCGTTTAACACGGGAAATCGTCGCAGTGCTTGCGCCTGTCTCTGCTTCAATCTGATTATACGTGTTGCCTTTACCAAGCATACGTGCAACTTCCAAACGTTGAGACATCGATTGAATCTCATTTACTGTGCATAGATCATCAAAGAACACATAACATTCTTCAATATCTTTTAACGTTAAGATGGCTTCAAATAATTGCTCAATACTTTTATCATTTAGCTTTTTCAGCTGCATTTTATCATCATCCCCTAGCGGTTACTGTGTAACCCCATTGTACGCATCCTGAGTTGGTATTTCAAGCGTTAACGATTTCACGCAGTGCAGAATAAAAATACATGTTACCGTTTTCAAAAGGACTATTGTCCTCCCACTGTGTACAACAGGTGATAATCCCGCGATATATCCAGTTTTTTGCCTGTATATTCCCGATTAAATATGTAGGGTTTTAATCATCCTAAATGTTACAATTTTGTGTCCGAACTACGGAGTGCGTTATAGAATCCCATCTGATGCCCTGCGCCCAAATCCGCAAATATCCCGTTTTCCGGGATACCCGCCTACGCCGTCTCTCCGCGAATGACATACAGTATAGCAAAAGGGAGTTCCATCTCGGCCTTGTTATGTTCTTTTAAAATCAAGCTGAGGGAACGCAATTCCGAAATCCAACATAGAAGGAACGTGATTGTTTATGCCACAGCATTATTATCACCGCCCGCCTACGCCACGACAACGTCCGTATTCCCATTCGCATCGGCAACGGCAGGCTTACACTTCAGCCTATGCACCGCCAGGGGTTATCCAACGTTCGTTAAATGAGGCTCCGGTTCAATCCATGTATCCTGGCGTGGAACCCTATTATCCAAACTTCGCTGAGGTGGAGGCATCTGGACTGGTTCCTTATGGGCAAGGCGCACCTGCCCCCAATTTTTATGCCGGAGGTGCCCCGTTAGTGCCCCAATTCCGGTTCAAGAGCCTGCATCTTCGGGTAGCTCTGGATTCTCACTTGCCAACATCGGTGAATTAAAAGGAATGATCGACCGTTTCGGTGGAATTGATGGCATCATGAGCGGCATCGGTAAAATGCAAAAAGTTGTCGGCGGTATTCAGCAAATGGCACCTATGATGAAGCTGGTGATGGGAATTCTGCCGTTTGGCAAAGGGAAAAGCAATAACAGCGAGGCAGATGCTGATTATGAGGAATATTCATCCCCGCGGCCACGTAAGCGTCGCAAAAAAACCGCTACTACTCCTCGTCGTCGCAGCAAAACGGTTCGTCGTAAAACAACTCCCACCAAACGTCGTCCCAAAAGTAGTAAACGTTAGCTCTCGCTCTGGCACCTCCTTGAAGAAGGAAGGTGCCTTCATTTTCACCTTTTTTATTAAGAACTTATGTTCTTATTATGCTAAATTAAGGTATACTATAGATGTTAACCTAACCAATGCACACATTTTAGTTAGTCGGGCATATCGGACTTAATCAATAACGAACTTAGCCATTACATAAGAAACAAGGAGGCAGATCAATGGAACTCTTCAAAGATAAATACACACCTGAATTAATAGAACGAACAGGTAAACTACTTCAACAATTCCATCCCACGCTGGACACCCAGCATTTTCGCGCTCTTGTATTTGCCGAAGGCTGGGACACTTTAGAATTCAAAGCAAGAATCCGCCGGATTACCCTCGCGTTAACCGAAGTACTTCCAGATCGCTATGAGGATGCGTTACAAATTATTGAGCAGGCTGCACCGGACATGCGCGGCGTCGAATATTTATTCGTACCCGATTACATCGAAGTCAATGGACTTGAGCCAGAGCACTACGAATTATCCATGAAGTACTTAACTGTCTTCACACCATATTCCAGTTCGGAGTTTGCGGTACGCCCGTTTATTGAGCGTTATCCCATTGAAACGATGAAGCACCTGATGGAATGGACAGGCAATTCGAACGAGCATATTCGTAGATTAGCAAGCGAAGGCAGCCGTCCGCGTCTACCTTGGGGCTCGAAGCTGCGAAGTTTAATTAGCGATCCGTCACCAGCACTCCCTATTCTTCATGCATTGAAACAGGACGAGTCACTTTATGTACGTAAAAGTGTGGCGAACCATCTCAATGATATCTCTAAGGATCATCCCGATCTGGTTCTGGGTCTCGCATCCACTTGGTATGGGCAACATGAACATACCGACTGGATTGTACGTCACGCATGCCGTTCCCTACTCAAGCAAGGACATGCTCAAGCACTGCGTTTATTCGGTTACCTTGAACAGGACGCCATTCATATTGAACATCTAACGCTTGCACAGGAGACCGTAGCCATTGGCGAGGAACTTCATTTTTCGTTCGATGTGGTGAATGAGAGCGGTGAAGCACAGATGCTGCGGGTTGAATACGAGATGGGCTATATGAAGGCCAATGGCAAACACGCACCCAAACGATTCAAATGCTCCGACAAAGTCTATTCGCCAGGAAGAACCCGAGTGGCTACGAAGCAATCGTTCAAGGTGATTACAACGCGAAAATATTATGCCGGTCTACATACGCTAACCATTATTGTGAACGGGGTAGTGACAGCCACCGCTTCTTTTGTAGTGGAAGTGTAGAGCTACAACCATAGCTGCAGCGACAAACTCAAAAGTTATGCACATCTTATTTGCTGCCGAAAACTTATTCACATGTGGATACATTCTATTTCCCTTGTATATATAAGTTCAACTAAACTTTTTACACGAGAACGGAGAGGACAGAAATAACATGAAGAAGCGGAGCGTTCGCCTTTATCACCGGATTTGCCCTTTGAAAGGGAATCAAAAAATCTGGGGATAACAGCGATCGGAAGGTTATTCTGTCATCGGAGTGGGAGTGTAAACCTTCTTTAGTTGAACTTATATAGAAGAATCATAAAGGCCACCTGGAAACCTGTCTCCTGAGCATTAACACTGCCTGAGATTTTGCCCTGTGGCCTATTCTGATGTAATGTTCGGAGTTCCACGTTCTCACTTGAACCATCCGCGCTTCACAAACCACGCCACCATGCTTCCGCCTAGCACAAACATCAATAACAGCACCGCACCATACCCGAATTTCCACTGTAGCTCAGGCATATAAGCAAAATTCATCCCATAGATTCCCGCGATCAGCGTAAGTGGCATAAACACCGTTGTAATCACCGTGAGTGTTTTCATAATCTGATTCATTCGATTGGAGTTGAGCGAGATGTAGCTATCACGCAGATCTGCCGTCATCTCTCGATCAGCCTCGATCATATCCGTCAGCTTGAGCAAATGGTCATAGATATCCGTAAAATACGCTGTATGCTCTCCTGTCCGCTGCACATGTTGGGAATTAATCACCCGGTAGAGCAGATCCCTCATAGGAACTACCGTCCGTCTGAGCTTAAGCAGCCGGCTACGCAAGTCGAACACCTGGTTCATCAGCTCCTCCACTGACTCCCTACCACCCCGGTTCTCCAGATCTGCCAGCTCATCTTCAATGGCAAACAAGGACGGAAAATAATGATCGACTAATTTGTCCATCACGGTATAAGCTGCAGCTACCGGGCCGCGAGCCCAGATCGTTCGTTCATGTGCGTGATGCAATAACCGCTCCCAAGCCTCATCGACCTCTTCAAGTACACCATGATGGAATGAAACTAAGAAGTTACTTCCTAGGAACAAGTCTACCTCTTCCGCTTCCAGCGTGACTGGATTCAAGGCATGTAACACGAGAAACTGTAAATTATCATAATAATCGAGCTTTGGACGCTGCAATACATGCAGACAATCTTCTATCGCTAGTGGGTGAAAATGAAAATATGTATCCAGCATACGGCTTTCTTCTTCCGTAGGCTGGTTAAAATCTGCCCATACCCAGGCGTAATCGTTCAAATCTAGCTCTTCAAGTGGTACATTTACGGAGACTTGATGATCTCGTGTAATCGCGAGTGTACGAATCATAAATTAGCCACGTCCTTGTTTAGTATCCTTTACGTTATTGTACAATTTAATCATCATGTCGTCTCCTGCAATCGCCGATCATCCTTGCTACGTATAGAAGCTACAGCGAACACGACAACAAAAAAAGCCAACCCTGTTGGCTTCTCTCATTCCCTATCCACAGTTTCCTGTATCCACAGGATAAATATCTTTTGGTTTATCATTCCACGGATGGCTATCCACATATCCAGCCTGTCCACACGTTCATGCACAGGCGTCTCTTCTTTTTGGTTGTATAATTATCCACATATCCCGATATTCACAATGTTATGAACAACTGTGATTAGCTTGTTCGTCATGATTAGGAACATTTTTCTTATTAGTACGTGTTCAAAAAGGTCGGTTTTCAGTACCAAGAAGATGGGATGAAGATAGAAATGGAGTAGCGGAGCGTAGATTAAGCTACGTGAGCAACGGACATTTCGGCTGAATCCCATATTCGAAGCTGAGATGCCACTTGCGCATCCTTCGTAATCAAAAGCGGACTTTTTGAACAACCTCTATTAGAAAATGATCCAGTACAGCAAACCTGCTAATGCAGCAGTAATTGGAATCGTAATGAACCATGTAATAATGATCCGTCCAGCTAGTCCCCATTTTACGGCAGAGAAACGTTTAGCAGAACCAACACCCAGAATCGCGGATGTGATTGCATGCGTTGTACTTACCGGAAGATGTAGTAACGTCGCAGTGAAAATAACGGAAGCTGCTGACAAGTCGGCAGCAAAACCATTAATCGGTTCGATTTTGAAGATTTTGGTTCCCATCGTTTTGATGATTTTCCAACCACCAATGGAAGTACCAAGTGCCATGGCTGTTGCTGCAGAGATTTTAACCCACAGCGGAACCTCCAAATGGTCTTGTACTTTGGCTGCAACGAGAGCAAAGGTGATAATCCCCATCGCTTTTTGTGCATCATTCGTACCATGCGTGAACGCCTGTAGTGCCGCTGTGAAGATCTGTACCGTACGGAATCCTTTGTTCACGTTATGCGGACTGCGTTTGGCGAAAATGTATTTGAGAATAATCATGACCACATAACCTATGGCAAATGCAATCAGAGGTGATAACAACAAACCTCCGACGATATCAATAAATCCACTCCACTTCACTTTGTCCGATCCTGCACCAACGAACACAGCTCCTGCCAACGCTCCAATCAGTGCATGAGAGGATGAAGAAGGAATGCCGAACCACCAGGTTACAAGATTCCAGATAATCGCCGAGATTAAGGTGACGATGACGACCTCAATCCCGTTATCTAGCTTGGTGGGGTCGGTCACACTCCCCCAATCGTCTTCGCAACACCCGTAAACATCATTGCACCGACAAAGTTCATCACGGCTGCGAGCAGAATCGCACGTCGCGGCGTCAGTGCCCGTGTTGATACCGATGTGGCAATGGCATTAGCCGTGTCATGAAAACCGTTGATGAAGTCAAACGCCAGTGCAAGGAAGACGACTATACCTAATACCCAAATCGTTGTTTCCATTATTCTCTGGCTCCTTAAGAATTACGCATGATGATGGACTCAAGCACGTTCGCTACATGTTCACAAGCATCCGTCGTCGTCTCAAGACGCTCATAAATTTCTTTGCGCTTGATCAGTTCAATTGGATCTGACACGGTAGCGAAGAGATTTTTGATACACATGCGTAGTACTTCGTCGCCCTGGTTTTCCAGATCATTCAAACGAATGGTGTACTCACGGATAGCGAGCAATTTTTTCTGTGACAGCAAATGAATCGCCTTCTGAATTTCGTAAGCCGATTGTCGCAAAATGTCAGCGAATTGAACAATATACTCGTCTGGATCCGTCAATTGGTACATATAGAAACGGGAAGCCGTTGCTTCGATTCCGTCCAATACGTCATCAAGCGTTGTTGTCAGCTCCATAATATCATCGCGTTCGATCGGCGTGATAAATGTTTTGTTGAGTTCTGTAATGATCGTATGCACGTAATCATCACATTTCGACTCGTACTTCTTCATTTCATTGGCAAAAAGAGTCACATCCTGAAGGTTGGAAACATGCTGGGAGAAATAATCTGCCGCTTGAACAACCGTATCTGCCATGTTCTCCAGTGTTTCAAAAAATATATCCTTCTTCTTCTTAAGCTTCATAGCTCTATCCCCTTTACGAGAAATTGCCGATAACCGATGAAACATGAAATGACAACCTTTGATATCTTATCATATTTGTTTCATGGTTTGTACAAAAGGTGTGATCCTTTTTTATATTCTTATCACATTAATCTGAAATGAATCTTAATTATTTGGTATGACTGGCAAATTCAAGGCTTAATTTTACACTGCGTTTACAAACGGGCACAAAAATCAGATGTGACAGCAAACTCATTTTCACACAAGAGCTACATTCCACTACCTACATCATCATCTATTTGGAATCTAAATTCGTCGATCCATGTCGTTTCTCATCCATTATTCCATTCATTGTCATCTGTTGCTGTTACACGATCCGCACTGCCTTCATTTATTGCTCATTCAATTTCACATGGTCGGTAAAACTCGGCTGATTCGGCACAATGCTGATAAACGTCTTACCCGGCACAAGCGCTACTTCACTGCCATTCTGAACAAACCGAATGATATCCCCTTGTTTCTTCTCCCACTGTCCACGGATCATTTTGCCCTTCTGGAATAACATCGCTTCCCCACCTTGCTCCAGATTGACGGACAATCGACCTACATCGTCAAGCACCTTATGATCCGCACCCGCAACAATAATGTTGGCAGCTCCAAGTTGTTCACCATTATCCATATCTTGATCGGCTTTGCCGTTTACCAATCTCATATATCGTCCGCTAACTTCGTCATAATCATACGTCACAAGGTAACTATTCAATAAATAATGAATTTCGAATTGCTTCGCTGTCTCTCCGTCAGAAGTAGAACCTTCTTCATTATAGGTATAGACAGGCGATACACTGTCGTGACTGTAACCCTTGATATCGGCTCCTTCTCTGAGCTTGTCCACAGAGGTGTATAGATTATGCGGAGCTTTACGATCGGAGGAACGCCAGAAATACGGCCCACCGTTTGATATTTCATCCATATGTTGTTTTTGTTGTCGTTGCAAAATAGAATACGCCTCTGGGCTCCCGCCTGCATGAACAAGCACCCCATCATAGCTCTCGCCAAGCTGAATCAGATATGGCCTGATGCTACGCACAGGTCCTACCGTTTCAGCACCGCCTTCACTCTGGAAGATGGCGATGAACCGGGTAATACCACCCTCTGCAAGCACCTCTAAAATAATATCTGCGGAACTCAAACCCGATTGGGGTCTCGCGGCAGGAGCGTTATTAATCATTACAGCCAAGGGTCTGTTCGTGATTGCTTCATTAGAAGGCAAACCGGTAAGTGGTGCAGTAAAAAGAGCTTTCGCTGGTTCTTCGACGACTTGTTCCTCCTGTACGGGTGCTGGAACATTATTCGGCTGCTCTGGCATCTGTGCTAACTCTTTGTTCTGACACGCAGCAAGACTAATGGCAAGGATAAGTAGGGACGTAGCGGATGCAGTTCGTTTCCATGGGAAGAGCTTCAATTCAATGTACCTCCTGAACGATATGGCTGGGATCTAAGATGTGGACGAATATCTCATGTAGAACACCATTTCACGTTTTCTTTCCATTTAATCACATGAACAGGGGTTTGTCTTTGATTTGAGAGCAATTGCTTACCCCAAAACCTGCATTTGAAACGATGCACAAGAAATCAAATGTGTCCTAACTGTGAACTTCTCAAAGCTTACTTAAAATTTGAACTAGATTGTGATTTTTATCACAAACAAAACAGCCTCCGGACTATACAATAAAGACATCAAAGGTGATCACTTAGAAAAACAAAAACAACACACACTAGATTCCATGAAGGAGTGGTTTATATGTTCAGCTTCAACCAATGGCTTAGAGAAAACAAAGTGGCAATGTGGATTTTGACAGTACTTCGGGTGTACATCGGTTACGATTGGATGACTCACGGATGGAGCAAATTGACTGGCGGATTCCAAGCTGGCGGGTTCCTTGCAGGCGCAGTTGGCAAAGCTACTGGTGAGAATCCTACCGTTCAAGCTTGGTGGGGAACGTTCTTAGAGAAATTCGCTGTACCAAACGCTGGATTGTTCGACTTCATCATCCCACTTGGTGAATTCCTTGTAGGTCTGGGTCTCATCCTTGGATGCTTCACAACACTCGCTGCACTGATGGCATTGGTCATGAACTTCGCGTTCCTCTTCTCGGGTACAGTGAGCACGAATGCTCAACTGGTACTGATGCAGATCTTCCTTGTAGTCGCTGGTGCAAATGCTGGTAAAATCGGTCTGGATCACTGGGTACTGCCTTACCTTCGCGGATTGTTCAGCCGTAACAAAGGTAACAACCCCAAAGACACACCAACCGTTAGTGCCAAAACAGCTTAACGAATAATCAATAACACTGCAGCCCCGCTCCCCGTCCCCCCTGGGAGCGGGGCTTTTCTATGTCCAATAATTCCATGATCCACACTCAGTGCGAGTATAAATCCGATACAAAAATGACAAAAAGCCGTTTTACGATACGACATCGTAAAACGGCAAGAGAGTTCTATTCCCGAATCGGGTTCATTTATGTCGGAGTGCATTCATCAATACCTGTGCTGCTTCCGCACGGGTTGTCAGTGCCGAAGAATCAAATGCTCCATTGACTCGACCTTTCATCAGACCCAATTGCTGCATGTGAGCTGCTGCCTGGCTTGCCCAAGCAGGGATGCTGGTTGCATCAGTAAAGGAAGTTTCGGTTGCAACGTCAGTCAGTGTCAACGCACGGCTGACCATAACGGCCATCTCCGCCCGTGTAATTGAAGCGTTCGGACGGAAGTTTCCGTCCGCGTGGCCTTGAATCCAACCTAGCGCGCTTGCCTGTGCAATCTCCTCAAGTCCCCATGCCCCAATCTGCGTTGCATCCCCGAAAGCAGGCATTGTTGGAATAGCTTCTTCATTATCCCACACTGGCTTCAGCATCCGTACAAGCATTGCTGTAAATTCTGCTCGTGTAACATGTGCCCCTGGATGGAAGCTTCCATCCGAGTAACCTTTGACGATACCAAGAGCCGCTGCTTCTAGGATACTAGCGGATGCCCAGTGCCCTTCAATATCGCTAAAATTAGCTGCTGTAGGCGCAGCTATTGTTGCCGGAACTGCCATCACAGCAAAACGTGTAAAGTGATTCACAGCTACGCTGATGTTATTCCCGTCCACTTTGCCGTCTTCAAGCATTGTCCATGGGGTATTCGGCTGTTGCTGGTAAAAGACCGCAAGCTTCTCATTGCTTTGGATTGAAGTCGGGTCAAAGGTTAGCGTTAATTTCACTGGAATTTTGAAATTGCCCTGCGTGTTTTTGGTGAATTCCACCACCTGACTTACAACGCGCTCATTGCTGGCTAAACCAGTCACCGGTGTGTCTACCATGATGGCTTTAATTTCTAACGGCTGATCCGAAGCGCCGGCAGGAACCTCAAGCAGCACTCCTGTGCCTAGCCGAAGCTCGCCAGCCTGCCCTGCAGGAATGGACACGGTTGCCTGTGTAGAACTGGAATCATTAGAAGGATTACCGCTTGAGATCGGACTGGAATTGGAGTTAGAGCCTCCCCCACTTTCGTTGCTTCCACTATCTCCACTACCGCCACTGTTCCCTGTATTTCCATTGTTTCCGGAGTTACCACCGCCTGGTGATGGTATGAGCATCCAACCCGCATATAACGTCATGTCTGCATTTACGGTCGCTGTTGCAAAATCAAACGGCTGACTGCGTGCGATATCCGAGTACCATCCCGTGAACGTATACCCCGTTCGCACCGGATCGTTTGGACGAGATAACATCTCTCCGTTATTTATTTCAATAGCCTGTATTGTCGTTCCACCATCCGTATGAAAGGTTACGGTTCGCACGGCTATATTCCATTTTGCATACAGCGTCATATCTGCCATTACTGTCGTTGTTGCAAAATCGAATGGCTGCCCTGAATCGGTAAACCAGCCAGCAAACGTATAACCTGTGCGCTCTGGATCGGTTGGACGAGACAAAAGGTCGCCATAAGCAACTGTCTGTGGAGCAATTGTAGTGCCTTCATCCGTATCAAATGTAATCTGCTGTACTTGAACTGCCCATTTAGCATACAAAGTGACATCCGACTGGATCGGCTGACTAAAATCAAATTTAACCGTGAGCTGTGAATCTGCAAACCACCCGGCAAAAACTTGACCTTCCGTATCCGAAGTTGGCTCATTCATTAAAATTAATTGATCACCATATCCGATACTCATATCCGGTATATCCGAACCTCCGGTCGTATCAAAGCTAACCGTATAGAGGATACGTTCCCAGCCAGCATATAGCTGAACATGATCCTGAATAGACGATGTCGCAAAATTGAAACGTTGCTGTAAGCCCGCATCACTATACCAACCGGTAAAGGTATACCCCGTTCGGCTCGGCTGCTGTGGCTCCTGCACCGGATTACCATAGTCGAGCAACTGCTCGCTCACCACAGTACCACCATTACTATCAAAGCTGGCTGTATATTGATCGGTACTCCAACCTGCATACAAGGTAACCGAGTCAGTAATGATCGTCTCGAAGTCAAATGGCAGCGTATGTGCTACATCTGCATACCAATTGGTAAACGTATAGCCAGTCCGTACCGGATCTGTAGGACGAACAATCAGTGCACCGTACGGTATCGTCTGATCAGGCACATTGGCTCCCTGATATACATCGAACGTGACCGTATATGATTGGAGCGTCCAATTGGCATAGAGTTGTGTATCCACCACTACTGGCGTAGTCGCAAACTCAAAGCGCTGTGTATGAGCCTCATCTATATACCAACCTTCAAAAGTATAACCCAATCGTGTTGGAGCAGTTGGCTCACTCATGAGCGTACCATACTCGATCTGAAGATCCGATACCGCTGTACCTCCGTTACTATCAAAGCTGACCGTGTACTGATTGATATTCCACTCAGCATATAGCTGCGTATTCTGCGTTACCGCCGTATTCCCAAAATTAAATGGCTGCGTGCGACCCACATCCGTGAACCAGCCGTTAAACGTATAGCCTGTTCGTGTTGGCGCTGTCGGTTCGCTAATGGTCAAACCATGATTCACTGGGACATTCGCTACAGCTGTTCCGCCACTACTATCAAAGCTAACCGTATACTGGCTAATGCTCCAGCCTGCATACAGCTGTGTATTCGTTGTAATCGCCGTATTCGTAAAATTAAATGGCTGCGTGCGCAACTCATCGCTATACCAGCCGGTAAACGTATAACCGGTTCGTGTCGGAGCGGTTGGCTCAACGCCATGATCGCCGTAATACAGATTTTGTGCGGCTACGCTCGTTCCCCCGCCGCTATCGAACAGAAGCTGACGTGGTGCATAGTAGCTGAATGTGATCGTTGAACTATTATTAGCAGCGTCAGTGACGATTAGCGTATAACTGCCTTCCTGACTGACCTGACCTCCGTACGCAAATGGTGCACCATTCAGCGTAGCTGTTCCATCACTAAACGTAATCGTCGGCGGCACAGTATAACGCCCACTATTCGTTACTCCAATTACGGTTGGCGGCGTAAGATCAATCCTAAATTGAACCTGCGTCGAACCGTATCTGTTCATTGCAACTAACGTATAGCTACCTTCCGCAGTAACCGCTGTTCCGCTCGTAAACGGATGACCATTCAGGGTCGCCGTGCCAGAGGTAAATACGGGATTGACCGTACGATTGTAAATTCCCCCATCGCTAACACCGGTTACTACAGGTGGCAGAGGTTGCTCTACCTTGATTTGAACTGTCGAATAGCCCGTAGCAAATCCATTATCGTTGTATGTCCTCACTGTGAAGCTATCATTACCGAAATAGACGTTTGGAGCCTGATAAATAAAACCGTTACTGTCTTGTGTAACCGTTCCACGCTGCGGTTGAGTTCGCAAGGAAACTCCCTTGGCATTCGCACTACCAGGCACATTACCCATCAAATCCGAACTGTAAATACGTAACGACTGTCCAGTGGCTACGGTATAAATCGTACTTGTTCCTGCCACTGCGGACGGTACCCCGCCTCCATCACCACGAGAAGGGTATAGTCCTATATCATCCACAGTATAGTATTGAAAATTGTAAGGATTATTTCTTAAATCCGGTATAGCAAAATTATTGATCCCATTACCACCAAACTTCTCTCCCAAGAGTGAAAACAGAGCTGTGTAACTCCACAAATTAAGTAATCTTCCATCGCTAGCACTCCAGTTGGTTTCCATCGGAACAAGGAATGGTATGGTCTGTCCTAGTAAAACTGCACTATTTTGATTCCTGATATCCGTTCCATTCTGACCACCCATCGGTCTTGCCGCAACAGCAAAGTATAATGGTTGGTTTGGCAGCGGTGCACTGATACTGGGTAAAGTGAATTTTTGACCATCCTGAGATCCAAACACATCACTAATAACGGAGTACAGCTGCGGATAACTCTGCGCATCATATGTACTCCCATCCAGCTTGAGCCAGCCATCAGGCGAATAAGTATACGGGAAGATGCGCACTTCACCTGCATGCCCCATGGCAGTCCCGCCATTTTCGCGTGCAGGAAATACCCCATTAGTAGCTATGTAATACCCCATACCGTCAGGTGTAGGAAGTGATGTGAGATCCGGCAACGCAAAGTCGGATCGACCATCGCCACCATAATTCGTACCAAGCAAAGAAAACAAAGCAACATTGTTCTGAATACTCATCTTTTGTCCAGCCGCGAACTTCCAACCACTCGGCACAAATTCATAAGGAAATAGCTGTATCTCCCCTACATACTTTTCATACCACTCCTGCGCGTGCGCTGACTTCGTTGTTCCCCACCCTGCCGATAATGCAGTAAACACTAACACAAAGACCAGTGCGATCTTCCAAAAGGCACGACCGGTATAATAAATCACGCCAATATCTCCCCTTTATTCTCATTTGTTCCTCATGCTAAATGTAGCTCCGCCAAGCAGTAAAATGATGTATGTACTCTGATGCCTAGCGACCTGAAGCAAAAACTTCTCGCTCCTCTGTTGCATGGTTCTGATGAGCTTGCATTTTCAGAACAGCCTACCATCCCCGTCAGCATGCGATTTTTTTTGTAGCATATAACATGATTATGCTTAGTTTACTTTATAGATTGGGAAAATAATATAGCAAATCGAACGCCATTCGCACTTTATTTTTTTGCACATTTTTACATTGCAATGATATTAATCACAATTACACATCTTGTTTTCCAATACGTTACAAAGCAAGTTTTTCATATCCAGATACACACACTTGCTCACCAGTAGAATCCCATATTATGATGGTTATAAAGTCCATATAAAAAAGGAGTATCTCTATGCCTACGCAGCGCCGTCTCGAAACTGACGCCGATTATGAGGAAGCCATGACCTTAAAACATAAAATCCGGGTATTCAAAGATAACCACCAGATTGACTCTGGAGGTATTATCATCCGATTTGATGAGAAAACCGTTGTTGTTCAGTCCAGTGTTAGTGAACTGGCCTATCACTCACGTACCGAATGTGAGTTGTTCGAAATTCGCAAGTAGTCCTATAAGTTAGATTACAGGTGGTACTTCACATATAACAACGTTATGATGATATCCCCTGAAAATAAAAAAAGGTTCCACGCAGTCAACCAACTGACCGCAGGAACCTTTTTTGTTTATTTATAATTATCGATCTAGTCTGTTCTTATCTGCTCCAAGTTATATGCCGTCTCCAAACTGCCAGCAATTCAAACTTAACGTGCCGCTGGCATACGATTGAAATAATCGCTTCGCTGTGCGAGACATATCCGCTGTGCCCATCGCGTAGAACAATGGTGCCAGATGTTCCATGCCATAGGACGGAACTGCCGTCCGCGCATGAGGAGCTTTTTTTTCATACAGAAACAATTCTCTGGTATTCCATTGCTGCAGACGCTCCCCAAGCCAGTCATCGAACTCTACGGCCCAGTCTTGTGGCTCATCATCCTGTGCCAGCATTCTCAGATTGTGAACCGTTCCACCACTACCGATGATGAGCACGTTATCATGCCTGAGCTGTTCCAGCATACGCCCAATATCATACTGCTCTTGTGGGGAACGCAGCGAGTCTACCGATACGGCAATAACCGGAATGTTGGCTTCAGGGTACATATGCAGCAGTGGCACCCATACACCATGATCCAGCCCGCGTCCTTGAACAGGTCGATGTGGCAAATTGCTACGTGAGAATAACGCACAAATCTCGCTCGCAACATCGGTCTGCCCAGCTGCAGGGTACTGTATGTTATACATCGCTGAAGCGTATCCGTAAAAATCATGCAGGGTCTGATGGGATTCATCCATCGTCACCGAAGGTTCGGGACAATCCCAGTGTGCGGTAAATACAACGATGGCCTTTGGAGCCGGCAGCCTGTCTCCAAGCTCGTTCAAAAATTGAGTGTAGTCACTGCTCTCCAACGCCAGAGTGGGAGAACCATGCGCAATGAATAGTGCGGGTAATGTCATTGCTGCCAACCTCCAGACACGGATAGGATGCTTACCTCTCTATTTTACCCCGAAGGAGGCGCTTTTCCAAGTTACTCCCCGTGACTTTTGACTTAGATCATCCAGTGTTGCCAATCCTGTTCAATCTTCTGACGCTCACCCAGCCACTCTCTTGTCCGGCTAATCAGTTGTTCCCGCTCTTTGCCTGAAGAGAAGGTGTGGTCTCCCTGGAAGATAATCTCCTTATCGCAACGCCCTTCCTGACGCATCCAGAATACCTTTTGATACAGAAATGCGTAATCGACTGGAATGATCTCATCTGACGTTCCATGAACAACTAGCACATCGCCGCCAAATTTGACAGCTTCTTGAAAAGGTTGATGTTCTGCCAGTGAATCGAAGAACTTCGGTGTGAATTTATATCCCAGGTAGTCAGCCGCACCGAGCTTCACGCCTTCATCGTATACTTCCCGTCCAGTGATTTTCACAATATCATTGAACGGATAACCTACCGATGACCACATCACGAGATTCTTAACGCGTTTATCACGAACAGCTGTTAGCAGCGCCACTGCGCCACCTAAACTATGACCAATCAACGTCACTCGGGTCGGGTCTACATCACTGCAATTCACAGCATAGTCCAGTACAGAGCGGGTTTGAGCAATCATAGACTCCAGACCCTCAGCTCCATACTCGCCACTGCTCTCCCCACAGCCGACATAATCGAAGCGCAGCACCAGATATCCATCCTCAGCCAGCTCACGCGCGGTTTTCACAAAAAGACGATCTACCCCAATCCGACTACCCACGAACCCATGGCAGATGACAGCCAGAGGAACCCGCTGTTGGTGGTTCGGTTCCTTAATGTCCTTAACCACTGGATAATGTATCGTGGCTGTTAATTCTTCTTCTCCATGGCGAATGCTGATCTGACGCTCCATGTCGATTTCCCCTTTCCATTCCCTGACTATATATGTTCATATAATAAATACTTACATTAGTCCCTCCAAGGACAGAACAACCTTCCGATCGCTGTTATCCCCAGATTTCTCGATTCCTTTTTATCGTTCATTTTAATTATATAAATCCGATAAGTTTAATGTGTATTAAAGTTGTAATAGTATATTATCATCTCAGAACCTCCACGTCAACGTGAGCACATCCCTCTTTTCGCGGCTCTTTATTGTTATTTTATCGACAAATACGCTGCTGAAATGAATGTAAGATCGTCATTTACATACCAAAGAGGCTCCAACCAAGCAACTCATTCGCCTGAGATGGAACCTCCTGTATTCACACGGATATAAATGAAGCTCATTCATCTATACTGCGTTTATTCGTAACTTGCCCGGAACATGGCATGTGTCTCCGTCTGTCCCTGCCACTTGTGCTCACGCGCAAAATTAGAGCTCTCCCAGAAGCTTCCCTCATGCTCATTTCCCTCTATGAGTTCATCTGACACCTCTGTATCCTCCGTTTGTTGCTCCAAAGGAACAACCTCCTCCATCACACCGCGAGAATTACTGTTCATCAGTAGCTTTCGCGTTAGATCATTGTTGGACTGATTCATCGTAGTCGCACTCCCATCCATAGATTTTCGTTTGGAAATGCTACTATTGTGGTGGATTCAGGCTTCCTTTATTCACAATTCACACAATCGCAATATTATGAGCCGAGAGATCAGACATGCATACGCATAGCAATAATGAACCATGGGAAAAATAACAAAAATGGCTAAAGCCCACACCTCCCTCGTGCCTTCTGGCGAAAGGATTGAATCTATGGAACAGTGTATTGAATGGATCCGTGCTCACGGCAAACTGGTGTTGTTATGCACCTGTGTTATTCTGGCCTGCATCTGGATATGGAAGAACCATGAGCAGCTATTTTATAAGGAATGACTTTGCGAAAAGACAGCCCTTCCCGTATACTAAATTACCGTTAGGGTTTCCACTTCAGTGGGGACGGAAATGGGTTTAGACAGGGGGAGCAAGCAGTGGGAATTTCCTATAAGAAGCTAAGAGAAATACAGAATCGACAAATGACCGAATTGAGTCAAATGACACCTGATAATGTGAAATTATTTAATCAGATTAGCTCCATTGCGAGAAACACAGCTGCGGATGAGAGAACACAAGAAGAGTGGATTTTATCTGCGGGAAAAGAGATCGTTCAGGCGCAAAAGGATGGGCGTTCTGCTCAGGAGTTATATGGAAGGGACCTAGAGGCGGCTGTACGCTCTGGACTTGATCTGGATGAGGAAGAAGATAGCGAAGCCTCCGAACAACCAAAGGCTCTGGAACCGAATCGCACACAGACACAGCAACAGAAACAACCACGCACACCGAAATGGTATGCGATGATTGCCTGGGCATCCGTGTCCTTCATCCTGCTGATTCAGGGCGGAGCGGGATTAATTATCGGTTGGACAGATGGCGATATAGAGCCGTTTAGTCATATTAGCCTTTTCTCAATCATCGTGGCAGCCGTAGGAGGTATTGCTCTTGTCGAGATGCTACGCCGTCTAGCTGAACGGCCAGATGATCAAGGTGCGGACAGAAATGCTGTACCGAAAATTAATTTACGCGGGATTGTTATCTACCTTGCTGTCGTTGTGCTTGTCTTGTTTGTGGGATACCCATTGCGTGACAGCTTGCCTGTGTTTAACCTCGCACCTTGGGTTAGTCTAGTGATTGGTATTGTAGGCTTGGCGTTGTTGCGTCCCCTCTTTGGACAAAAGAAGAGATGAGCCACGAATGTAAACCGGATACCGGATGGTTATTGTAATGGTAGTTCAGATAGGAAAAGGAGCCCGTTATGGCTCCTTTTTGGTTTATCTATTTTAGATCGTCACCAGTTATGAGATAAAAGGATGAATGCTGCCTTTTTAACCTTAACAGGCTAAATTGTTTACGAGGTTTATCCCACGCCTTTAGTGGTGAATGTCTTGATTAGCCTTCAACTGATTGCGCTGTTTGATTTCTTTACCGGGGTCTCCCCGAATTCACGCTTAAACATGCGGATAAAATAATTCACTTCCATGCCGATCATCTCCGCAGCTTCTTTAACACTAGATTGAGGGTGATCTTGCAGCCATTTGGACGCTTTTTGCAATCTCAGACGCTGCATGTACTGATGTCCGGTTACCCCATGCTTCTGATGAAATAAACGATTCAGATGCTGTACAGAGTAACCTACCGCTTCCGCAACATGCTTCAACAAGAGATCCTCCTGATAGTGTACATGCATCAACTCAATGGCACGAGCAAATGCCTCACTTCCCGGATCATTCTCCCGCGCTACAGCATTTACGGGGGATGAACTACCATTTAATGAAGATGCTTCTTCATGAGATACCCTGCAACGTGCGATATCGAGAATAAGCTGATATATCAAGGCAGAGTTGTTCCATCCATCTGTGCATCCTTGATCCAGTGCATTCCAAATATCGGTCATTCGTAACCAAAACTGCTCCATATCCTTCAGATTCCGAGGTTCAGAACGTGACAACCCAGCGGCATGAAGCACTGAGCCTGCGGACTCTCCTCCGATGCCAATATACCCGAGTTCCCAACCCGATTTGGAATGAGGCATGTGCTCATAAGCCACCTCAGGTTCGATCACAAACATTTGCCCAGCATTCACTGACCAATCTCCCTTACCGAGTATCTTCAATTTCCCCATGCCCGTGCGTGACAAAAACAGTTGATACACCGGAAACCCATCAGGTCTGATCTGCGGCTTCTCTTCATGTGTTCCAACGCAATACAAATACAGAGGCAACCGCGAATCCGGCAAGCCAGTCAAGCGAAATGCGAGCATTCCATCATTCCTTTCGTACATGTCCTTCTCCTGCTTATTCCTCCTATTATCCCTTTGTTTGTCTGACTCGACAACCAGCCTAAGGAACCTATTTGGCGACATAAATTTTAAATTTAAGAGTTAATGCATTTGATTACGTTCCCTTAAAATTATTAGAATTGTATTTGTATACTGTAAAATTGGAAGTACTCAAATAAAAAAATAACGCCCCCTTTCGGATTGAAAGGAAGCGTTACTTATGGCTTATGGTTATACTATTTCATACTATTTACTCGGAGCTTATAGTGTGGGGCCAGGATTAGTTTCTGTTCCCGATGTATCTCCAGCTGGTGAAGTATTCGATGCAGGTGTTTCTTGTGTTGGCTGAGCTAATTTCAACTCAACTGAATTAGATGCCCCAGAAAGAACACTTTTATATTTCGTTGTATCGTTAGTAAGGGACAAAATATACACTTTGTATGAATTCCCAACCGCAAGCGCATTGCCAGCGATATCGTTTGTAGGTAAATTTATATAAATTTTGCCTGTCGCAAGCTGATTAGCATCAATAAGTTTACCATTAGAATTTGAAATTGCTGATGAGTCATTGAGATTGTCTGTAGCTAAAGCAATGAATACTTGATATCCAGAAATCCCAGTTGTATCTGTTGGTGTACTAAATGATACTTCATAACTTGCATCGGATTCTGTACTGGTATTTTTAAAATCACTTATCGCAGCTTTATTGACATCTACAATTTGAGGAGCTTGAGCTAAAATTTCAAAGCTACTGGAAGCAGCAGACAGATTAGAAGCACGTTTATTATTATCTTCTGATACGGACAAAATGAACACTGCATATTTCTGACCAGGAGTAAGTGGTTTATCATTAATATCCCTATGTCCAGTGTTCAACCCGATTACGCTACCCGCAGCATTTTTTTGGATTGTAACATAACTCCCAATTCCCTGCGCAGAACTGATATCAAATGATCCCACTTGATTTGCAGGTACGATAAATGCTCTATATCCAGCAATTCCATCATCATTTGGCTTGTTAAAGGTTATAGAAACATCTGAAGCGTCCCCTGCTTGACCTTGCGTTTTCACCTCTACCTTAACACCAGTCACTTGAGCAACCGCAGTATTGGCTGTCAATCTAATGGTTCCTGATGGAGAAGACAGCACATTAGCAATGGAGTTGTTACTACTCACTGCCAGTACGTAGACTTTATAGTCCACACCATTAACTATTGCGTCACCATCGACTGTCTTAGAATCTCTTAAGAAGTTAACGGTTAGGTTTGATCCTGTTTTACCAACAGCTCTATAATAAGAACTACCCAGTGCATTGGCATTTCCCAGATTGAAATTACTATTCGCTCTTACTACAAAAACGCGATATTGGCTTACATTCGTCTCATCCGTCGATCTATTAAACGTGACTTGCAAATCTCTGCCGTCACCATTATCCCCAATATCTTTAGGCTGAACATTGGATGGCGCAGTCAGCGCAGTATTTTTGGTAAGTGTAATCGGCAGAGAATAACCGGACAATGAGTTCTGGCTAGAGTTCCCACTGCTGCTTACCGATAGAACAAACACACGGTAGCTTACACCTTCTCTAATGGTTGTACCCGTGGTATCCCGTAGACCAGAAGAAAGTGTGAAGGTCTGATTACCTCCTGTTTTGTTAACTTGTTGGTAGTAAGATGAAGCATTCGCTGCATTCAGTGTGAAGCTGCCTACATTACCAGAAGGAACAACGAACACGCGGTACGATGATACTCTTGATTCGTCTGTAGCTTTGGTAAATGAAACCCGTAGATCCCGGCTATCTCCAATGTCACTTACATCGGCAACTGTCAGGTTACTTACCGCGCCTGCGTTTCCGTTGTTCGTCAATCTCAGCACAGCTGAGGAAGAAGACAATATATTTGCTGCACCATTGTTACCTACAGCCAGTACATAGATCCGATAATCCTGCAGGTTCGTCACATTATAACCGCTCGTGTCCTTCATCGAAGAAGGCAGCGTTGTCGTAATGTTATTGCCTGTTTTGTTCACCGTATAATAGAAGTTAGATGATAAGTTATTGGCTGTAGTCAAGTTGAAGCTACTGGATACAGCGTTACGCACCACAAAGATACGGTAGCTCGATACCTTGGATTCATCCGATGAGCGGTTGAAGCTCACTTGAATATCGCGTCCATCTCCATAATCCGAGTTATCTTTAACCTGTGTAATGACAGGAGCTGTTGTAGCATTAACTCCCAGTGTTAATGATGCAGACGCAGCAGACAGTTTGTTATCTGTTGTTGCCGCATTGGTGCTCACGGACAGAATGTAGACAACGTAGGCTGTGCCATTTTTGATGATTTCTCCAGATGTATCACGCGTGGATGAGCTGAACTGGCTCTTCATCGTCTGTGTATTAGCCTTATAGATAATCGTAGAGTTGGCGTTACTTACTTTGTTCGCTGCAGCTAGGTTGAATGAAGAAGCATCCTTCGCTTTCACCACGAACGCACGATAATACGTAATGTTGGACGTATTGCTCGGTTGTGTGAAGTTAATCTCCAGGTCCCGTCCATCGCCGTAATCACTAATATCTGCTGCACGCAAGCTAGTCACAGATTGAACTGCTGTCTTCACTGCGGATAATTTCAACGTTTGAGAAGACCAGCTGAGTGTATTTTTATAGTTGTTGTTGTTATTGCCCACTGTAAGTACATACAAGCGATAGGTTTCATTGGAGTTCAACAGATCTCCATTCACATCTCGCGTCTGTGCGTTGAGTGTCAGCTTAGGGTTATTGCCATTTGGTGTAATGGATGTATAGTTTGCAGATGGTACGGCTGTTGCCGAAGTCTCATTGAAACCATTCACATCACGGGTTTTGACCAGCATGACACGATAGGCTGATACCGCTCTTTCCGAGGTTGGACGTGTGAAGCTTACCGTCAGATCGCGCCCATCTCCATTACTTCCTGACACAGAGCCGTAAATATTCCATGCTGAATATTGAGTATCATCCACAGGAGGTGCTTCCGTTTTCTTAATATCTACCCGCTGCATACGGGAGTTCCAGAACACTTTTTCCCCAAAAGCTTCGCTCACAAATCGAATCGGAACCATCGTATTTCCTTTAATCGTATTGGCAGGTACATCCAGCGCTACAGCTTCTCCGTTGATGTAAGCAACTTTGGACCCCAGCGTCAATGAGACTTCCTGATCGCCACGCGTTGCCTTAATTGTTTTGGTTTTGTTCGTATACTGTACTTTGGCA
The DNA here is from genome assembly GCF_003268635.1 of Paenibacillus sp. DCT19. Lineage (NCBI taxonomy): Bacteria > Bacillati > Bacillota > Bacilli > Caryophanales > Paenibacillaceae > Paenibacillus > Paenibacillus sp. DCT19. The sequence continues at coordinate 856,629 of NZ_CP029639.1, read as the reverse complement.
TCCAATCCTTCAAAGATCGATCTTAGTGGAACCAGTACACGCCCGCCCTTCATTACAGGTGCCTGAGCTGAAGATATCTCTGCATCATTGATATAAATGCTAATTCTCGCAGCAGCATCCATAACTGACGTTGGTAGTGCTGACATCAACATCGCTGATACCGCTAAGGCTGACATCACCTTTTTCACTTGATTTCCTCCCGCTTTCCTCATCTTCCAATATCCCCATTCTTTTCATATAGTGAACTGCTAAATGTATTCATTTCATCACAATGAATTCCTGTAATTTCCTGTGTACATCTATGACGTTTGGACATGTGAAAATGTTTCCATCCATCCAAAATATATTTTTACAGAAATGCCCTTCCACCTTCTACCTGTCAAAGGTTAAAAATAACAGAACTTTTTGTCACTATTCCGAAACAACATCTCGATTCAAATCGTTTACTGTAAGAACAAAGGAATTATAGGATTACGATCTACTCACACTTTTCTAATCTACGGGAGGTTTACACAGATGACACCTTCGTACCCATCAGCCAAACGTAACAGACTCCGCATCATCATGACAGCAACTGCACTTGCACTACTGCTTCAATCTGGAGTGGCAGGCACAGCAGGAGTCGCAACCGCCACTGCATCCAATACCGAAAGCAAGGTAACCACCAATAGTTCTAAGGCAATCTATACAACATTTCAATCCAAGCTCAAACAAAAGAACGGCTTAATCGCTGCGGACGCCTATCTATCGAACCGAATCACACAAGTCACATCTCATCATCTAACCTTGATGGTGTTGCAATTAGAGAATGCTCGGTTAAAATCATTAACTGCCATGACAGACCGCATGCTGGTTCCGAATGTGCAGGCCAAGATAATGAAGATTTATCAATGGAATGATACTTTCACGGGATTAATGAAGCGTACTCAGGATAGCAGTCTACAGAGCCTGTTAAAAGAAGCACGCGATAGTGGCTACAAACTCGTCATGATTGAGGGTTCTCTTTATCCCATCATGAACTATTCTGCTTTCCAGAAATATAACACCAATCTAAAGCCTGACATTTCGAGCTATATGAATATAATGGCTACAGAAACCAAGAAGATCCCAGCAGAAGACGGTGGACTGCTCATCGGGTATCAGGAAATATTGCTTCGAGCAATCAATCAAGAGCGATTTCTGGAGCTATATCCAACATCAAATCGGGTGAAGCAAGTGCAAAACCTGCTTGATAGCTACACGATGTACACCTTCTACGGGTTGAATAATACACCGTTATTTGATTACGAGACGAATAAAATGATGCCGAACGCACAGAAAGGGTACACCGCTGTCATCCAGCGACTGGCGACTGTAGATAGTCCTTTTCTCGATAAGCTCGCCTCCTTCATGGATGTGGTGAGCGAAGCAAAATACGAAAAAACGACGGCTGTTGAAGCCTGGCTGGACATCAATGTTCCACTAACAGACGACTCTAGTCGCTAAATGCTGCTCCATTTGAGAAAAACTTAATAAAAACACAAAGAAACCGCGACAGGCTTTGACCTATCGCGGTTTTAATCCATTTGAATTAATTAGGGTTTAATCCAGTCTAGTTTAATGATAACTAGATTAAATTTCTGTTTCATTGTCATTCGCTCTTCAATTCATCTGACTACTATACTGGCTTAACCATATGGCTGTACTCATGACCTGCAATAACAAGCACATCATCCTTGACGTAACCCTGTCGTTCATACAGCATCAAGGCACGACCATTATCTCGCTCGACGATTAGGGATACTTGCTTATGACCAAGGGAGCGACCCTTCTCTTCAAAAGCAGCCATCAGCGCTCGCCCGATCCCCTGCCCCTGATAGGCCTCACTTACGGACAATGTATCCAGATAATACTCACCCGGACGTGTCTCTTTGACTAAAGCAAACTTCTCATCCTGGCTACGTCCAGGTCGATTCTGAATCGGCTCATCCAGCAGGTCTGCTTCGCTGCCGTCATATGCCACTAGAATCCCTGCCACGACTTCATTTTGCTCCATGACCGTCACGTTACGATAGCTGATCCGATTATCCTCTTGCACGAAGAACTGTTGCAGAATAAGCATTGCTTCTTCATGCTCGCCTTCACCTGCCAAGGCATAAGCAATGTCACCAATGGCTTGGTACAGTAACGGAATGACCTGATCCACATCCTCTTTACGTGCTGGTCGGATCACAGAACGGGACTCTCCAGTATTTATCGACATGTTGGAATCATTCATCAGATCAACATGTTGAACAGATTAAGATTTTTGTTTAGTTCCGTGTAGGCAATGCCTTTGCGATTCATCCGTTCAATCAATGGCTGGTAATCTTCCTTGTGTAACAGTTCGATTCCCACCAGTGCTGGCCCATTTTCTTTGTCATGCTTCTTCGTATATTCAAACCGCGTGATATCATCATCCGGACCAAGAACTTCTTCCAAGAATTCACGCAGAGCTCCTGCACGTTGCGGAAAATTAACCATGAAGTAATACTTCAGTCCTTCATAGATCAGGGAACGCTCTTTGATCTCTTGCATGCGGTCAATATCGTTATTGCCGCCGCTAATGACACAAACTACAGTCTTTCCTGCGATCTGCTCACGGTACTGATCCAGTGCAGCAACCGCCAGTGAGCCGGCAGGTTCAACAACAATTGCATTTTCATTGTATAGCTCCAGGATGGTTGTACAAGCCTTACCTTCCGGAACCTTCACAATATCGTCGAGCGTTCCACTACAGATATTGTAGGTCAGATCACCGACCCGTTTAACGGCTGCACCATCCACAAATTTATCAATGTCATCCAGTGTAACCACTTGTTTGCGGAACATCGCTTCACTCATCGAAGCTGCACCAAGCGGTTCAACACCGATAATGCGCGTTTCTGGACTTACTGTCTTCATATATGTTCCAACGCCAGCAGCCAGGCCGCCTCCGCCAATCGTTACGAATACATAATCGGCATTTTCATCAAGGCTCTCCATAATTTCCATCGCCACTGTTCCATTGCCTGCAATAATCTTCGGCTGGTCGAACGGATGAATGAACGTCATCCCTTGTTCATCACATGCACGCATCGCTTCAGCATATGCATCGTCATACGTGTCTCCAATCAGCACCACTTCAACATTGCTGCCTCCAAAACGACGTACCTGCTTTACCTTTTGATTCGGTGTCGTGCTCGGCATGAAGATTTTGCCGTGGATTCCAAGTGCATTACATGAGAAAGCCACACCTTGCGCATGGTTTCCTGCACTTGCACAGACAATACCTTTCTCCATCTCTGCCGGAGTAAGGCTGCGAATCATATTATAAGCGCCCCGAATTTTAAAGGAACGTACGACTTGAAGGTCTTCTCTTTTTAAATACACATTACAATTATATTTGGCCGACAATACAGCATCCCGCTGTAGAGGTGTCCGTACAATGACTTCACGCAGCACATGATGTGCGCGTACGATATCTTCCATGCCAACACCGACATGTCCGGGACTCATGGTACCCGTTGGTTCAACTGGTTTCATCTGATCTCCACACTCCACTTATATTGGCTGCAATGCTCTGGCACTGCTCTCTTTTTTTATTATTGTATCACTTTTGCTCTATTGTTGCGCCTGAGCTCACATTATTTATCATTCGTACAATTTCATCAATAATGACCTGGGGTCTGTATACATAACCAGATGACCGGATTGATCTGCGCCAATCCATCTTGCATTGGTTAGTTTACTCACAGTCTGACGATGCGCCGCAATGAGGGCAGGTCTAATCTTTCCCTCTCCCTTGCCTGCTTTAGTACCTGAGATCACGCTAACCTCAAGATCACCCAGAACTGGGGGTTGCTTCAGCAATGCTGTCATATCATCCAGAAACGGTTTGCCTTCAGCAAGCATCGTTTTGGCTGCCTGCACAGTAAAATCTTCTTGGAGATGATCCGCCACAACATCATCAGGCTGAACTTTTCCAGCCTTACTTCCGAGCAAGCGATATAAGCCCGTATGTGCCATGATGGGAATGAGGAAGCCATTCAAGGCAAAGCCTTTTTTAGCTAGGCTGGAGAAGTACAACTCGCAATGTTCATCTGATGGGTCAACGAGTACAATCCCTCCTAGTTGGGATATATTAGTAGCCGCCGCAGTCCGTACAATCGGGCCTCCCCAGCTATGTCCAACAAGAATGAACGGGCCTGACCCCAGTGCAGACAGCAGATCTCCCAGATCTTCTGCCATTCGGTTCAGACTGCGCGAAGCAGAATCGACTTCACTTCGTCCCGCCCCTGCTCTGTCATATACGACTGTGCGTGCATGCTCGGCAATTGCTGGTACAACCAAGCCCCAGGTAGATCTGGAGAGCCCCATACCGGATTCAAATACCACTGTCAGTTCGCCTGATCCCTTGGACATATAATGCAGCTTCCGTCCATCACGGGTCTGAATATAAGCACTTGAACCAAATGTATGTAAGCTAGGACGTTGATCCATATTTCCCTCCTGTTTATCTTCGTAGTCTATCTGTACCGAATCTAATTGAAAATGATTATCAGTTAATTATAAAATATTCTTCACTTTACGACAAGCATAGTACATCTCTCTTCGCCTATCTACATGATCTAGCTCTCTACTATAAAAAGAAAGAAAACCCGATCCATCATTGGATCGGGTTCGAACTTATAATATATCCACTCATCCGTGGGTATTATGCTGCCACAACAACGATTATGCGCGAATGCCATGATCCTTGTTGTTCAGCTTCTCCAACAACTCGTTCATGTTCTCTTCGCTCATAGCCCCGCCACTAAAGGCAACGAGAGCACGTAGCGGCATATATTTCATCATGGCATCCATCATATCTGCATGGTCTCCAGCATCATCGCCACCAAAGCCACTTACTTCCTGGAATTGCTTCAACGCCTGCTCCAGCAGCTTCTTATTGGCAGGGTCGCGCTGAATATCACCAAGTGTACTATTACGTGTATACGTTGGGATAAAGGTCGCCGTGGATTCTACAGTCACTCGTGTTTGTAAATGAATGTCCCGTGAAGAACTTCCCACCTGAATCTCGAATTCTCCCGTCTCTACATGCCAATCCTTCATATCCACATTATAATAAGCAAACGAACGCTTATCCAAGGTGAAGCCAATGACCTCCGATTGACCTGGTTCCAGATGGATTTTAGTGAATGCCTTCAACTCCTTAGCTGGACGAATAACCGTGCTCTCTACATCATGGATGTAGAGCTGTACGATTTCTTTACCAGCTCTGTCCCCCGTGTTGGTTACACGAACACTTACCTGAACCTCATCCTGATCCGTCAGTTCTGTGCGATTTACCGTGAGATCAGCATATTCAAACGTTGTATAACTCAGACCGTATCCGAATGGGAATAAGGGATCAATCTGTTTCGTGTCATAATATCGATATCCCACAAAAATCCCTTCGCGGTAATCGACCCGATCACCTTCACCCGGAAAATTAAGATAAGACGGATTATGACTGAGCTGCGCAGGGAAGGTCTCTGCCAGTTTACCCGATGGGTTCACCTCACCGTACAATAGATCAGCAATGGCACCACCAACAGCTTGACCACCCAGATATGCTTCAAGCACAGCTTGCACCTTCGGCAACCACGGCATTTCCACAGGCGACCCGTTGCTTAGAACGACAATGACACGTGGTTGTACCTTAGCCACCTCTTCGATTAGACGGATATGGTTGTCAGGCAAGCGCAGATGTGAACGATCATATCCTTCTGATTCATAGCGGTCTGGCAGTCCTACGAACACAATTGCTGTATCCGCCGCCTGAGCTGTCTGGATCGCATCAGCCATCAATGACTCATCCACATCATCTGCTTCAATTCGGTACCCTGGTGCGTAGGTGAGCCTCACTTCTTCACCCGCCACACGGGTCATCTCATCCACAATATCATCCACTTGGGTTGGATTAATATGAGAGCTGCCACCGCCCTGAAAGCGTGGTTTACGTGCAAAGGCACCGATAAGCGCAACAGAACCTTCACGTTGGAGTGGTAAGATGCTCTCCTCATTTTTGAGTAAAACCATACTCTCCGAAGCTACCTTGCGCGCAAGCTGATGGTGTTCATCTTTGTCATATGTTGCATTTTCCTTCTTATGATCAACCGCTTTGAAGATCAATGTGAGCAATCGCTCCACGGCTCGATCCAGTTTCTCCAGAGACAGTTCACCTTTCTCTACAGCATCAATGACCTTGCGTTCGCCAATTCCGCCGCTTGCTGGCATCTCCAGTTCCATTCCTGCCGCCAATGCATCCGCACGTTCATTCACAGCACCCCAGTCTGACACAACAATGCCTTCATGACCCCATTCGTCTTTGAGAATATCCGTAAGCAGCCATTCGTTCTCACCCGCATAGGTTCCATTGACCTTGTTATAAGAGTTCATCACCGTCCACGGCTGAGCATCCTTCACCGCACCCTCGAAGCTCGCAAGATAAATCTCACGTAACGTTCGTTCATCAACAACAGCATTAATCGACATACGTCGCTCTTCCTGATTGTTCACAGCAAAATGTTTCAACGATGTACCTACACCCTGACTCTGTACTCCTTTAATATGACCCGCGGCCATACGTGTGGACAACAAGGGATCCTCGGAAAAATATTCGAAGTTACGCCCACCCAACGGTGAACGTTTAATGTTAACACCTGGGCCAAGCAGCACCGCTACGTCCTCCGCCTGACACTCTTCCCCAAGCGCAACCCCGACCTGACGCGCTAGCTCGGTGTCCCATGAACTTGCCAGCCCTGCAGCAGATGGAAAACACGTTGCAGGTACACTCGCCAACAGACCCAGATGATCAGCACTGGAATCCTGCTTACGTAACCCGTGGGGACCGTCCGTTACCATGATGGACGGGATACCGAGACGCTCCACCCCTTTTAGATGCCAGAAATCGAGACCTGAGCACATGCCCGCTTTTTCTTCCAAAGTCATCCGCTGAACCAATTCTTTGATGTTTCGTTCCACAATAACCCCTCCAGTTCATGATCTGTTCTATTAGATAAAGGATACATCCTTTCGTTATGCACTTTCAAATGTTTACCCCATTCGCAACGTTTACATAACGGTTATCTCTAATTTAATTATTTAGGTCTTTATAACTATATAACTATAAACACATTACTTTAAGACTATAAAAAATGTTGTCACACCATATCTGAAGTAATATAATTACTATCAGATCATATATTTACTTTAGGAGGAAAAAAATGTGAAGAAGAAATTAATTATTGCTCTATCAAGCTTTACCCTTCTAGGAGGAATGGCTATTGGGGCTGGGGCCGCACCAATCTTGGAGAAAATTACAGCCAATCTGAATTGGGGTATCAACTATACCATTTCAGGTAAATCATGGAGCCCAGTAGATCAGAATGGTAAGAAATTAGCTGCAATTACATATAACAATACGACATATCTGCCTGTTCGATCCGTAGGCGAAGCTCTTGGGGTGGCTGTAGATTATAACGGAACTAGTCAGACTCTCATGCTTGGTGAGAAATTAGATTCGACGCCAATTACCTCCGAGAAGATTGAGCCAGGTATCACCTCTTATATCACAAAAGATAAACAATTTACAGTTCAACAAGGCAAAGATTATATTTCAGGAGTAGTTTTGAAAGAGATTAATACTGCTGATAAAGACTTCACGATCTATACTGAAGGAAAATATCAAACACTTGAAGTTTCCGTATTTCCCGTAGATGTAAAAGCAGATATCAGTGTTAGAATTTTAGATGGAGATGTACTACTCAAGGAAATTATTATTGGTACCTCAGATAAACTCCAAACAGCTTCTTTTGATATTGGAGCAGCCAAAAAGCTAACTGTAGAAGCGGATACGTTAAAAGTCACTGGTACGGATAGTTCCATTTTTGTTACCGGAAATTTAAATTAATTACAAAATATAATAAAGTTCTAATACGAAAAAACAACGTCACGATAAGTAACGTTGTTTTTTCGTATTTCTTCTAGGTTGTGCCTTACAACTCCGAAAGGAGCAGATTTTGCCGAAATTACGTTCAGGCTCATACCTGAGACGCAAACCATGCTGCCGCAGCTTCTGCCTCGGTACGTGTAAGCTGATGTCCCTGACGCTCCCAGTGCATGTGCACGGTAGCCCCAGCTTCGCTTAGCAAGCTCGCCAGCTCTTCGGTTTCCCGTTTAGGCACGATGGGATCATTCTCTCCTGCTCCAATGTATACAGGCAAGCCTTTCAGAGTAGGCAGCTCAAGTCCACGTAGTGGCACCATAGGATGATGTAGAATGGCTCCTTTGAACACATCTGCCTGATGGAAGATTAGGCTTGCAGCAATATTGGCTCCATTCGAGTAACCAAGGGCAATGACATTAGAGCGGTCAAAGCCATACTCCACAGCAGCTGCATCAATAAACGCGCCAAGCTCTGCCGTCCGTGCGATCAGATCTGGTTCATCAAATACACCTTCTGCTAAACGGCGGAAGAAGCGAGGCATACCGTTTTCAGATACATTTCCACGTACTCCCAGAATACCAGCTCCAGGTGCGATCATCTCAGCCAGACCAATCAGATCATTTTCCGTGCCTCCTGTACCGTGAAGCAAGAGCAATGTCGGTGCATCAGGCTGTGAGCCTGCTTTATAGATATGTTTCATTGTATGTGTCATGATTTTGCATCTCCTTTCCATTCCCGTACTTGAATTGGTGGCAACATCTGTTCAATCTGTTCACGTTGTGGTTCGTACCATTCAGGCAACATTAATTTCTCGCCCATGCTCTCCTGTGGTTCGTCCCGTGCAAATCCTGGAGGATCAGTAGCAAGCTCCAACAGTATACCTCCCGGCTCTCTGAAATACACGGCGTTGAAATATTGACGGTCAATGATCGGTGTTGGATAATAGCCTGCTTGCTCCAGATCTTTCTGTACTTGTTCATGCTCGGTGTAGTCTTTGGCACGCCAAGCAATATGATGTACCGTTCCGGCTCCACCAATGCCCCGCTGGATGCCTGTCGATTGAATGTCAATGAGTTGACCAATGTCCCCTGTGGCACGTAGACGGATGATTCCATCCTCTTCTCCTACTTGCTCCAGACCAAGCATCGTTTCCAGCACATGAATCGTTTTTTCAGGTACATGGCTGAATAATACAGCGCCCCCAAACCCTTTGATCGCGTGCTCTGGTGTAACACCATTAAATGTCCACTGGCTAGGCTGACCTTCTTCACGTTCAACCAGTTCAAGCAGCAGACCACCTTTATCGAAGAAACGAATGTACTGCTCGCCAAACCGTGTTTTATTTTCAAAAGGAATATCAAATGAAGCAAGGCGTTCTTTCCAGAAAGGCAAGCTGCCTACCGGAATTGCGTAGACCGTTACCCCCGTTTGACCTGAACCGATCACGCCTCTTCTTGCATTTTGCTGTGGGAAGAACGTGATAATTGTTCCAGGCGCTCCGCCTTCATTCCCGTAATACAGATGATACACATCTGGTGCATCGAAGTTAATTGTTTTTTTCACCAATCTCAAAGCCAGTACACCGGCGTAAAAATCAACATTTTTCTGTGCATCGTCTACAAAAGCGGTAACATGGTGAATTCCTGAAGTTCTGAACATAACATCCACTCCCTTAATTTTAGTTGGTTGAGCATTTAATTTTGAAGTTGTTATTTATTCTCGTTGTTTTTTATCTTTAATTTAAGATTCTTTAAATTTATATTAATTCATCCCCATTCAAATTGCAAGCATTTATTTTAAATTTAAGATTTATTGCTTTATATATCTATCCTTCGGGCTAGTTGTCCATCTTCTTCAATATAATTTATCCAAAATAAAAAGACAGATTCCCGATTCAATCGGAAATCTGCCTTAGCTTACCCTATTTCTTCATTACGGGATAACCCGTTCTAAAAAGTTAAATCTTGAATTTCGGTTATACCAATTTCAGTCTTTTCGGTGGATTCACGAGATCCTTGTGTTCATATTCGTCTTTGATATCGCCAACGATTTCTTCCAGAATGTCCTCCATCGTGACCATACCGACCGTTTCGCCTTGCTCATTATGCACGGCAGCAATATGAACGCGACTCTGTTGCATCTGAATAAGAACATCCTTAATCGGGGATTTCTCAGAGAATTTAGGCATGTCATGAACAAAGGTGTTCATGTTGAACTCTCGCCCTGCTGCCACACTTGTCAGCATCTCTTTGGTATTAATGAATCCGATAAAATGAGATTGATCTCCACCTGCGACAACAGGATAACGTGTATATTCATGCTGGTTCAGAACTTCAATCATGCGATCAATAGGCATTTCCTTTTCCAGCGTAACGATTTTTTCTCTACGAATCATAATCTCTTGTAGGAGACGTTCATCAAAAGCAAAGATATTTTTCAGATAGTCGAGCTCAGTCTGATTAATCTCTCCGCTCTCATAACTCTGAGCCACGATGAGCTTCAACTCCTCCTCGGAGTGAACAGTATCGTGCCCTGCTGGTTTAACTCCAAAGATACCAAGCAGAAGACGAGCAGCACCATTAAGTGCGTAGATGAACGGGTTCATGATCTTACCGAACCAGTACAAAGGTGGTGCTAACAACAGAGTCATGCGCTCAGCAAATTGAATCGCAAGCGTCTTAGGTGCCAACTCACCAATAACTACGTGCAAGAACGTAATGATGGCAAGCGCAATACCATAAGATAACACAGTAGATAAAGCCGCTGGTACTTCTAAGCGGTCAAACAACGGATGCAACATTTTCTCTACGGTAGGTTCACCTAATGCCCCTAACACGAGAGCTGTAATCGTAATCCCCAACTGACAGGCAGAGAGGTAGTAATCCAGATCGTGTGCAACCTTCTTAGCAAGTACTGCTTTCTTATTTCCCTCAGAGATCAATTGATCTATTCGAGACATTCGGACTTTAAGAATTGCAAATTCGGCTCCTACGAAGAATGCAGTTAGTCCGATAAATACCGCGACCAAAAATAAATTCAAGGCTATTATTCCGTCCAATGATTTCCCTCAGATGAGGGATTCACCTCCAAGTAAATTATATTTCATGTGTTGAACTCCATCATTCAAGCATTCACTTCACTTTAAAATGGCCTTAATCAGATACACTGCTGGTCGGAACCTCAACTTCTGCCCCGTTAGTACGCTCCAGTAGTACCTGCTTGATCTGATAATTATCGGTTTCAACGACCGTCCAGACATAGTCACCGTGCTCAACGGTATCTCCGTTGTCAACGCGAACTCCCTTTTGGAACTGAATCCAGCCTGCAACGGTATCCATCTCTTCATTACCATCAAAATTCAAGCCAAACTGTCTCTCCAGTTCGTCTAATAGGACACGACCGTTAATGAGGTACTGGTTCTCACCCGTCTCTTGGATATCTGCGACTTCATCGGCATCGAATTCGTCACGAATTTCACCAACGAGCTCCTCTAGAATATCCTCCATCGTCAGGATTCCCGATGTCCCCCATATTCATCCACGACTACAGCCATATGCACTCGTTCTTGCTGCATCTTGATCATCGCATCCTGAATACGGGTAATTTCCGAAACGAAAGGAATTTCACGAACAAAATGCGAGAGTTGATATTCCCTGCGAGTAACCATGTCAGGCAAAATCTTCTTCACGTTGACCATACCAACAATACGGTCTTTATCGCCCTCTTCGACGACAGGATAACGCGAGTAGTTGTGTTCATCTAGAATCGGAATGATCTCATCGTAGACCATCTCCTGATCCAGTGTAACCAATTCTGTTCTCGGTACCATAATATCTTTAGCTACGCGCTCATCGAACACAAAGACATTTTCCATATAAGAAAGCTTAGTTCGATTCGTCTCGTCGCCCTCATAGCTCTGACTCATAATTATCTTGATCTCATCTTCCGAATAAGCCTGTTCGTGACCCGCTGGCTTCACGCCGAATCCGCGAAGGATCACACGAGATGTACCGTTTAGCGCCCAGATGAAAGGATACATAATCTTACCGAACCAATACAGCGGTGGTGAGAGCAGCAACGTCAATCTTTCCGAAAATTGAATTGCGAGTGTTTTGGGTGCCATTTCACCAACCACGACGTGAAGGAATGTGACTAAAATAAAGGCGATTGCATATGAGGCAACCGACGATACGGCAGGCGATACGCTCAGATATTCGAATACCGGATATAATAGTCTCTCCACAGTAGGTTTACCCAAGGCACCAAGTCCCAGAGCCGTAACGGTAATACCAAGCTGACAGGCCGATAGATAATAATCCAAATCGGATACGACTTTTTTCGCAAGAACAGCCTTCTTATTTCCTTCCAAGATCAGTTGATCTACTCGTGACGTACGAATCTTAACAACTGCGAACTCGGATGCAACGAAGAATGCGGTTAATACAATCAAGATAACTAGTAATGCTAAATTAATAATGGTAATTATGTCCAATGATTTCCCCGATTCTCAGGGATTCACCTCCAGAAATAGTTACAGCGTTATCCATTAACCTTGTTAATTCCATAACGGCTGATCGTTGTGAACATTGTTTACTTCCAACTCAACTTGAAGCGTAAAACGTATATAAAATCGATAAATGATGAACTTACATAGGTCAACCTTGGCTTTGTAAGTTGTTAAAACAGGAACTAAGGATGCAGCAATCATGCTAGAAACCTTCTCAATCCAAACAGGGTTACCCCTCATGCTGTTAACTGTTTCCCCGATTTACTCCACCTTAATTCTCCATTTGGACAGTTTACAATATCGCCTTCCCAATAGATATCCACCTCCCTTCTTGTTCATTCCTGTTTCAGAAAAGTATACCACGTTCCGCTCCCAACCATCCAGTTGCACGTTATGGTTTGGAGTACTTAGCCATATGTATTGTTCACAGAATAGTCTATATGTATGAAGATCCATCCATCTAATTGTTTATTTATACAATTACTACCCTACGTATTTATTCCCTAAACACCATCTATTTGTACTAATTAAGTCGCGTGAATGAATATTCATTCGTGCACTTCTGGGATATAACTAAAACTTCTCTGCGAATTCATATAATCAGTATACGCAACAAAAGGCTCGCAGGATGCATACACTTTGCTATCAGCGTATTTCCCACGAGCCTTTAATATTCCTTGTTCTATTAGGTTCTATTAGACTAATGCTTTGGCTGCTATATCCGACCGTTGATGTTTACCCTCAAAACGAATAAGCTCCGCTTGCGCGTATGCTTGTTCTCTCGCTTCGCTAATGTCTTCACCCAGACCAACAACACCCAAGATTCGTCCACCATTCGTTACCCATTCACCTGATTCATTACGTGCTGTGCCCGCATGGAACACAATAGCATCCTTGGCTTCGTCCAGTCCTTCAATGCGTACACCTTTGGCATATGGACCTGGATAACCACCTGAAGCGAGAACGACACATACAGCGGCTTCATCGCTCCAATCAATCTCGATTTCAGCAAGCTTGCCATGAACCGTTGCCCAGAAAATGTCGAACAAATCTGATTTCAGACGAGGCAACACAACCTGTGTCTCTGGATCACCAAAACGAGCATTGAACTCAATCGTTTTAGGTTTACCGTCAGGAGAGATCATCAGCCCAGCAAACAGAACACCTTGGAATGGACGTCCTTCAGATACCATCGCTTTCGCGGTTGGTTTGATAATGGTCTCGACCGCTTCTTCAATAATAGAAGGATCAATGTGTGGCAATGGTGAGTATGTACCCATGCCCCCGTATTTGGACCCTGATCGTTATCGAATACAGGCTTATGATCCTGAGCAGCAGCCATTGGACGAACCGTCTCACCATCAACAAAGGCGAGGATGGACATTTCCTGGCCGGCAAGGAATTCTTCAATAATGACCTTGGCACCAGCTTCTCCAAATACCTTGTCCACCATAATGCTGCGCAGAGCCTGATCTGCTTCTTCCCGTGAATAAGCTACAGTTACCCCTTTACCTGCCGCAAGTCCATCCGCTTTGATCACCACAGGAATGGATTGTGCATTCAGATAAGCTTGTGCTTGTTCATAATTATCGAACTTCTCGTAGGCTGCAGTTGGAATGTTGTATTTATGAAGCAGATCCTTCATAAATGTTTTGCTACCCTCAATCTCGGCAGCATTCCGACGTGGGCCAAACACTGGAATACGTGTGTCATCAAATGCATCAACAATACCATCTGCCAGTGGGTCATCTGGTCCAATGACAACCAGACCAACCTTTAGCTCGACAGCCAGCGCGGTTAGTTTATCGAATTCATGCACCCCGATTGGGTGACATTCGGCTAGCTGTGCAATACCTGCATTTCCCGGAGCACAGTGAATTTTATCTACCTTTGGGCTCTTCGCCAATGCCCAGATGATCGCATGCTCACGGCCGCCGCCGCCAACTACCAGAATATCCATCACTTCGTTTCCCCCTCATGAATGATGTTCGTTAATATAAATAATTCAATTCTTCTCCCAAAACGAGGATGAACAAGCGGATTCGCTTGTTCATCGTTGTTGGTATTACCGTTTAATCTTAGTGTTTGAAGTGACGAACGCCTGTGAATACCATAGCAATGCCATACTCGTTTGCTACTTTGATCGACTCTTCGTCCTTAATCGAACCACCAGGTTGAATCACGGCCGTAATGCCTGCTTTGGCAGCCAATTCAAGCGTATCTCCCATTGGGAAGAAAGCATCGGATGCCAAGATTGCTCCCTTAGCTTGCTCTCCAGCCTGCTCAATCGCAATTTTGGCTGCACCAACACGATTCATCTGTCCAGCGCCAACACCTACAGTCATGTCATTTGCTGCGAGTACAATCGCGTTGGACTTCACATGTTTAACCACTTTCCAGCCAAACAGCAGTTGTTTCAGCTCTTCTTCGGAAGGTGCACGATCTGTCACCACGTTCAATTCACTAGCTTCAATGGAGTGTACATCCGATTGTTGTACAATCATACCGCCATCGATGGATGTCACCACGAATTGGCTCTCACGATTGCGAGCTGCACTCAATTCACCCGTTTTGAGCAAACGAATGTTTTTCTTCTTCGTCAAGATCTCAAGCGCCTCTTGTGTGAAATCAGGAGCCAGGACGATCTCAAGGAAAATCTCACTCAATTTAGCCGCGGTATCACTATCGATAATGCGGTTAGCTGCAACAATTCCGCCAAAAATCGAGGTTGGATCTGCTGCATATGCTTTGCTATAAGCTTCATAGATGCTCTCGCCGACACCTACACCGCAAGGATTCATATGTTTTACTGCCACTACAGCAGGCTCTTCGAATTCTTTTACGATCTGCAATGCTGCGTTGGCATCATTGATGTTGTTGTAGGACAATTCTTTACCATGCAATTGCTCCGCTGTCGTTAATGTATCCTGAGCAGCGAGCGGTTTGCGGTAGAATGCCGCCTGTTGATGTGGATTTTCGCCATAACGCAAATCCTGGAGCTTTTCGTAAGTAACAGTCAAACGCTCTGGCAGTGGATCACCATTCACATTAGACAAGTAATCAGAGATAAGTGCATCATAAGCCGCCGTATGACGGAAAACTTTTGCCGCAAGCCGTTTGCGTGTTTCCAGCGTAGTATCACCACTGTTACGTACTTCCTCCAGCACTTGGCTGTAGTCAGCAGCATCTACAACAACACTGACAAAAGCATGGTTTTTAGCTGCCGAGCGGAGCATGGTTGGACCACCAATGTCGATGTTCTCGATGGCATCTTCATACGCCACATCCGGTTTTGCAATCGTCTCCTGGAATGGATACAGATTAACAACAACCAAATCGATGTAGCCTAAGCCGAGTTCTTCCATCTGACGTGTATGCTCTTCGTTGTCACGAACAGCAAGCAATCCACTATGAACTGCAGGATGCAATGTTTTGACACGTCCGTCCATAATTTCCGGGAATCCAGTTACATCCGAGATTCCGATAACAGGTACGCCTTCCTTCGACAATAGGCTGCTTGTGCCCCCTGTCGAAATAATCTCTACACCCATTTGCGACAGCTCGCGGCAAAAGTCCACGATGCCTGTTTTATCTGATACGCTGACCAGCGCTCTTTTGATACTCACAATATGCTCCTCCTTTAATGTCCCATAGCTTCGCGTTTCATGACGAAACACAGCCGATTTATTTCCCGAGAAATATCACAAAATGCGTACCAATATTCGACTTCTGTTATATATGTTGAACCATGGTGTTTACACGGAACACTCCGATGACAGAACAACCTGGAGAGTAGCGGTTATCCCCAGATTTTTTTGATTCCCTTTTCTCAAGGAAAAAATCCGGTGATAAGCGTATGCTTCCGATGTAGCTTTATTGCAGAAAGCTTTTAGGCGAGCGCTTCGCTTTTCCAGGTTTTTTTCTGTCCTTTCCGTTAACGTGTAAAAAGAAGCAACTTATATCAAACCGGTTTGTTAACGGTGACATGGCGTCCGTTTAATTGGATCAGACCTTGAGCGAACCAGGATACCACTTCAGGGTATAACTGCTGTTCAGCAGCATGAATGGATTTGCTGATAGTTTCCGCTGTATCCCCGAGCAAAACCGGTACTGGATGCTGGGCAATAATAGGCCCTGTATCCATACCTCCATCCACAAAATGAACGGTCACACCTGTAATCTTCACACCATACTCTAATGCCTGTCCGACAGCATCTTTGCCAGGGAACGCTGGAAGAAGTGAGGGATGGATATTAATTAATCGTCCTGCATATCGTTCCACCACGACTGAAGTGAGCAAACGCATATATCCGGCAAGAACAACCAGATCTATATTTTTCGCTTCTAACAATTCAACGATCTCTTTCTCGTAGGCTTCTCGTGACTCGTAATTCTTCGGAGTGAAGAGATGGCAATCCACGCCAGCATCCTGTGCCCGCTGCACGACACGTGCAGCAGGTTTGTCACATACCAACAACTCAACGGATGCATTCAGCCCCCCGTTCCGCACTGCATCAACCAATGACTGAAAGTTACTCCCTTCACCCGAGGCAAATACAGCAATCCGGTAATTCGTCATTAAACATCCGCTCCTGTGAAGGTTACTCGCGCATCTCCTTCGGTAACACGGCCAATGATGTACGCTTCTTCACCAGATGATTTCAGTTGTTGCAGAGCTTCCGCGGCATCAGCTTCATTAACAACCAGCACAAGACCGATCCCCATGTTAAATGTTGTGAACATATCACGGTTAGAGACATTGCCTTTCTCTTGTAACAGGTTGAAGATCGGCAGGATTGGCCATGAGCCGTGGTCAATATCCACATTTACGTTGCTAGGCAACATCCGAGGAATATTCTCAATGAATCCACCACCCGTGATATGAGCCATACCTTTTACCTTTACGTTCTCCAGCAAGGACAACAATGGCTTCACATAAATCTTCGTAGGCTCTAACAGCGCATCGCCCAGTTTACCACCGAGTTCCTGCACTTCGTCCTGCAGACTCAGTCCGGCTTGCTCCAACAGCAGCTTACGTACCAAGGAGAAGCCGTTGCTGTGTACACCACTGGATGCAAGTCCAATTACCGTATCGCCAGGAGCGATGGTTGTACCGTTAATGATTTTGGCTTTATCTACAATACCAACGGTAAATCCGGCAATATCGTACTCACCTTCACTATACATACCTGGCATTTCAGCTGTTTCGCCACCAATCAGCGCACAACCGGACTGATGACAACCTTCTGCGATTCCCGCAACAATGGCTTCAATCTTCTCCGGAATGACTTTGTCGCATGCCAGATAGTCGAGGAAAAACAATGGCTCTGCGCCCTGTACGACAATATCATTCACACACATGGCTACCGCGTCAATTCCAATCGTATCGTGGCGATCCATAGCAAACGCGATTTTCAGCTTCGTTCCTACACCGTCTGTACCGGAAACAAGTACCGGCTCATCGTATTTATCCTTGTTCAAGCCGAACAGGGCACCGAATCCACCCAGGTCTGTCATGACTTCCGGACGGAAGGTACGTTTTACATGCTTTTTCATCCGTTCTACCGCTTCGTTGCCTGCCGCGATATCGACGCCGGCGTTTTTGTATGCTTCTGACACTACCATCGCACCCTTCATCTGGTTCTATATTTCATTCCAAGTATCGTATTTATATAAGTTCAACTAATGAATATTTACACTTGCCACTTCGATGACAGAATAACCTCCGATCGCTGTTATCTCCAGATTTTTTTGATTCCCTTCTTCAAAGGGAAAATCCGGAGATAAAGGCGAACGCTTCGCTTCTTCAGGTTATTTCTGTCCTCTCCGTTCTCGTGTAAAAAGTTTAGTTGAACTAATATATTACTGTTTCATCTCTAATAAATGGTTCTGTACCAACTCAAACCCTGCCACGCCGAGCGTAATATACTGACTGTATTCTGTGGGCGAGAGATTGCGGATATACTCATCTCCAGCGTACAAATGCCCCGCACATTGAAATACTTGCAGTTCTTTCTTCTCTGGCGTTAATGGGATGTTATCGATGATTCTCCATGTTCCATCTTTGAGATGTGCCGGTGATGTGAAGACCACGCTGTTCTTTCGCTGCATGTAAGGATAGACAAGGAATTCGCGATCCTCGAAGCTTACGGTTTCGTCATGCTGAATGCTCATCACGCCGAATGAAAATGCCTTTTTGAAGCGTCCTCTCAATGCATTTACGACCTGACATACAGCCAAACGCCCATCATGCATCGGAATCAGAAAAATATCGCCCTCATTATAGCTTTTTCTTCCCATAAGCCTAATCTCCTAACAACTACATCCGAATTTTTCTTCGCCATTAAAGTCGAGACGAGTTGGATAATCATTATCGAAGCATGCAAGGCATAGCCCGCCCTTGTAGTCATCCTGATTATCTCCTTGAATGGATGTAATCAACCCATCCGGGCTAAGGAACGCCAGAGAGTCCGCATTGATCTCACGGCATATCTCTTCCACAGACAATGATGAAGCGATCAGTTCGCGGCTATCCGGTGTATCGATCCCATAGAAGCAAGGATTTTTGAACGGCGGCGATGTAATCCGCACATGTACTTCCGTAGCTCCCGCGTCACGCAGCATATTCACGATCCGGCGGGATGTCGTACCACGCACGATAGAGTCGTCGATCATAACTACACGTTTGCCTTCAACTACACGGCGCACGGCGCTCAGTTTCATCTTCACACCTTGCTCCCGTAGCTCTTGGCTCGGTTGGATAAATGTGCGACCTGTATATTTATTTTTGATCATACCCATCTCATACGGAATCCCCGTCTGTTCAGCGTATCCAATCGCTGCCGAGATACTGGAATCTGGTACCCCCGTAACCAAGTCCGCATCTACAAATGCCTCAATCGCCATACGGCTTCCCATCCGTTTACGGGCAGCATGTTGGTTCGCACCATTCATGTCACTGTCCGGACGAGCAAAATAAATATATTCCATCGCACACAACGCTTTGCGGTGTTTATGATGATCAAACCGATCTTCATGCAGTCCATCGGCATCCAGGACAAGCAGTTCACCTGGTTCAATATCACGAATCAGTTCAGCACCGATTGTTTCGAGCGCACATGTCTCAGAAGCAAATAGATATGCGTCCCCGAGCTTACCCATTGTCAATGGACGCAGACCATGAGGATCAGAAGCAACGAGCAACTTGTCGTTCGTCATAATCAAGAACGCATAGCCACCCACGATCCGCTGAAATGCATCCTTCGCCGCTTCCACCAGACCTTTGGAAGAACGGGCAATCAGATGGGCAATGACTTCTGTATCACTTGTCGTCTGGAAGATTGAACCGCTCTGTTCCAATTCACGGCGGATCGTCGGTGCATTAACGATATTACCATTGGTCGCAACAGCCAGATCACCGTCACGGTATTTGAATACCAATGGCTGTGCATTAGTCAGCTTGCTGTCGCCGCTCGTTGAATACCGAACGTGCCCGATAGAAATATCACCAGTTAGTGTCTGCATCAGATCCTTCGTGAATACTTCCTTCACGAGTCCCATCCCGCGATGGTAGTTAAACTGATTACCATCACTTACACACATTCCCGCACTTTCTTCGCCCCGATGCTGCAAAGCATGCAGACCATAATAGGATAACGAAGCGGCTTCAGGGTGTCTGAACACCCGAAAACGCCGCATTCTTCCTTTAATTTGTCGAGTCCTTCCTTACCGGACCCTTCATTATAGTAATCACCTGTCCACAACGGCCCTGTCATCAGTTCATGAGACATGGAATCGCATCCTCCCAGACCTGAGTCAAACCTCCTACGGGTTCGTTCACAGCTGATCTTCCGTTCAATTCAATCGTAAGATTACTTCCTTCTACACGTCCAATCACAGCTACAGGCACACCGCGTTCACGAACAAACGCTTCAAGCTTACCTGCTTGCTCCGGCGAAGCCGATAGCAAAATACGGGATTGGCTTTCACTGAAGAGTGCATGATCACCGCGAAGTGTAGTTTCCACGTTCACTTGTGCACCTACGTTACCGCTGATGCAAGACTCAGCCAAAGCAACCGCTAGACCACCCTCAGACAAGTCATGTGCTGAACGAACAAGTCCAGATTGAATCGCTTCGAGCACGGTGCTAAGCAACGCTTTTTCCGTCTGCAAGTTCAACTCTGGCGGACGGCCTTCTGTCTGACCATGAACGGCGTATTGCAGCTCGCTGCCGCCCAGTTCAGCTTTCGTGTCACCGAGAAGGATGATGACATCTCCTTCGGATTTGAAGGCTTGTGTCGTAATATGATCCGTATCATGAACGAGACCTACCATACCGACAACTGGCGTTGGATAGATGGAGCCTTTGGCGTTTTCATTGTACAAACTTACGTTACCGCCGATGACTGGTGTATCCAATACGCGACAAGCTTCCGCCATACCGTCGACTGCTTTTTCCATCTGCCAGAAAATATCTGGTTTCTCCGGGTTACCGAAGTTCAGGTTGTCCGTAATTGCAAGTGGCTCTGCACCAGAACATACAATGTTACGCGCAGCTTCACTCACCGCAATTCTTCCGCCCACTTCTGGATCAAGATATACATAACGTCCGTTACAATCCGTTGTCATCGCCAGACCTTTGCGCGTTCCGCGAATTGTCACCACCGCTGCATCCGAACCTGGACGAACGGCTGTGCTTGTACGCACCATGTAATCGTATTGATCGTATACCCACTTCTTACTAGCCACCGTTGGTGAAGCCAGTACTTGTTTCAATGCGCCACCAAGATCCGACACTTCGTCGTAACGAAGCGTGTCGATGGAAGCACTCGCTTCATAGTACGCAGGTACAGAAGATGGCTTGTCATATACAGGACATTCGTCAACCAGTGCCGTTACTGGCATATCGCCAACCACTTCGCCATGGTGGATCAGTTTCAGACGACCATCATCCGTAACTTTACCAACCTTGGCACAAATTACGCCCCAGCGTTCAAAGATTTCCAGCGCCTGTGCTTCATCCTTCGGCTCAACCACGAACAGCATCCGCTCCTGAGACTCAGAAAGCATCATTTCGTAAGGGTCATGCCTTCTTCACGCTGTGGCACCTGATCCAGATACAGCTCTAGACCGTTACCTGCTTTACTTGCCATCTCCGCACTGGAGCACGTCAGACCTGCTGCACCCATATCCTGAATACCCAGCACGATGCCTGTGTCGATCAATTCCAGACAGGATTCCATAACCAGCTTCTCCATGAATGGATCACCGACTTGAACGGCTGTCCGTTGAGATTCAGACTCTTCTGTCAATTCAACCGAAGCAAAGGTTGCACCGTGAATACCATCACGGCCTGTTGGCGGCCCAACATAATACACCGGGTTACCTACACCTTTAGCTACACCGCGCTGAATTTTATCATGATCAATCAGACCCACACACATGGCGTTAACCAGTGGGTTACCTTCGTAGCTCTCGTCAAACATCACTTCACCCGCAACGGTAGGAATACCGATACAGTTACCATATCCAGCAATACCTGCTACAACATGCTCGAACAGATATTTAACGCGATCGCTCTCCAGCTTGCCGAAACGTAGAGAGTTCAGCAATGCAACAGGTCTAGCACCCATGGAGAAAATATCACGGATAATGCCGCCTACACCTGTCGCCGCGCCTTGGTAAGGCTCAACTGCGGAAGGGTGGTTATGGCTTTCAATTTTGAAAACAACGGCTTGGTTATCACCGATATCGACGATACCCGCACCTTCACCCGGTCCCATCAGGACACGCGGGCCACTTGTTGGGAAGCGACGCAAGAGTGGTTTGGAATTTTTGTATGCACAGTGTTCAGACCACATTACACTGAAGACACCAATCTCTGTGTAGTTTGGCTGGCGTCCCATGAATTCACAGATCAGCTCATATTCACTGTCCGACACACCCATTTGGGCGTAAAGTTTATGTTCTGCGACCTGTTCTGCTGTCGGTTCCTTAGCGGATAGCTGCTGCGTCATGCTTATCCCTCCATGCTTTCAAAATAGATGTAAACATACGTTTGCCGTCTTCTGAGCCGAGCAATGAATCTACTGCGCGCTCTGGATGCGGCATCATGCCGACCACGTTTCCACCGATATTGCTGATTCCCGCGATATCACCAAGGGAACCATTCGGATTGCTACCATACGTAAATACGATTTGGTTGTTCGCTTGCAAGCTTGCAAGTGTTGCATCATCGCAATAATAGTTTCCTTCACCGTGTGCAATCGGAATAATAATCTCTTCATCTTGCGTATAGTCACGTGTAAATGGTGTATCTGCATTGACTACTTTCAATACGGTATCATGACAACGGAATTTCAGGGATGTGTTACGGATCAACGCACCTGGAAGCAAACCAGCTTCAGTCAGGATCTGGAATCCGTTACAAATGCCCAGAACATATTTACCTTGTTCAGCAGCTTTGGCTACCTCGTTCATTACAGGTGCGAAACGGGAAATGGCGCCGCAACGCAGGTAGTCACCATACGAGAAACCACCTGGAACCAGAATGCAATCATAAGCCGATAGATCTGTAGCCGTGTGCCATACATAATCAACCTCTTGTCCAATCGCGTCTTCTACTGCCTTGTAACAGTCGATGTCGCAGTTGGAGCCAGGGAACACAAGAACTGCAAATTTCATGAGATTAACCCTCCAATTCGTAGCGGTAATCTTCAACAACGGTGTTCGCGAGCAGCTTCTCACACATCACTTTCAATCGTTTCTCCGCTTCTACACGATCTGTCGTATCCAGGTTCAGTTCCATGACTTTACCGATCCGTACACTTTCAACTTCATTGAATCCCATCGAATGTAGGGCTCCTTGAACTGCTACGCCTTGCGGGTCGAGTACGCTTTGCTTAATAGTGACATATACGGTTGCTTTAATCATGATCCTTATGTTCCTCCTCAGTAATGAACGGGATAAATGCTTTATGCTGTTAAAAAAATAGTTAGCCTTAGGTGGTGGCTCCGGGGCGGATTGTTCTGCAGGTCGCTGTTGTCCCCAGGTTTTCTGATTTGTTTAGCCCGCTCTGCGGTCAAAACCCGGGGACAAAGGCGAACGCTTCGCTCCTTTACGAACAATTCCGCCCCTCCGCCTGATCCTACGGCGCTTTTTTAAAGGCCTAAACCTTTTACGTTGCACGGTTAGTAGTGGTTGAGATCTTAACCACTACGTTGGCTTTGGTTAACAAGGATACATGTGTAACATAAATTGAATGTCTTCACCTTTATAGGTTTCCATATCTGAGGAAACCTATTTAATACTACCTCCCCCCAGTTTGGGACTGGCGGAAGGAAAGATTTGAGCTGGAGAAGCGAAAGCGTTCGCCTTTGCAACCGGAATGCTTCCTTTTGAAAAAAGGATTCCAATCCAAGCATTCCGGGGGCAACAGCGATCGAAAGCCAAACTTTCCCATAGCT
Source organism: Paenibacillus sp. DCT19 (assembly GCF_003268635.1). Lineage (NCBI taxonomy): Bacteria > Bacillati > Bacillota > Bacilli > Caryophanales > Paenibacillaceae > Paenibacillus > Paenibacillus sp. DCT19. The sequence goes on along the minus strand of NZ_CP029639.1, from coordinate 832,665 downwards.
TGCACCAAACGTCATCCTTCACCAGTTTGAGACTGGCGGAGGGAAAGATTTGAGCTGGAGAAGCGAAAGCGTTCGCCTTTGCAACCGGAATGCTTCCTTTTGAAAAAAGGATTCCAATCCAAGCATTCCGGGGGCAACAGCGATCGAAAGCCAAACTTTCCCGTAGCTCGCACCAAACGTCACCTTACCCAAACTTTCCAGGAGCTTGCCTCAAACACTACTTGTTAAACGATTATAGATATCGACGTATCTTGCAGTTGTTGCCTCCACAACCTGCTCAGGCAATGGATCTGGCTGGCTGTTTTTGTCCCAATCCGTACCAGCAAGATACGTACGAACCGGTTCTTTGTCCATGCTGTCGATTTCAATATCAAGCGCATAGTTTTCTTTAGCCCAGAAGCGGGAAGCGTCTGGCGTAAAAATTTCGTCAATCAGAATGACTTTGCCATCCACCATACCGAATTCAAACTTGCAATCTGCTAAGATGATACCTCGCTGATCACAGTAATCACGAGCGAATTCGTACAAGCGCAGGCTTTTTTCCTGAAGCTCGATGGCGAGCGCGTCTCCAACCAGTTCCTTCATGCGATCCATTGGAATGTCTTCGTCATGTCCAACGTCGTTTTTGGCTGCTGGTGTGAAGATCGGACAATCTAGCTTGGCGTTTTTGCGAAGTCCTTCTGGCAATGTAATACCGTTGACCTCACCGCTATTCTCATATTGTCTCCAGCCGCCCCCGGTGATATATCCACGTACGACGCATTCGATATCAATACGCTCCGCTTTGCGGGTAACCATGATGCGGTCTTTGAGCAGTTCAGGATCAGTTACAATGTCTCCCAACCGGTTCACATCCGTATGAACAACGTGATTTTCCATCATATCGCCCGTCAGCTCAAACCAGTAACTACTAAGCTTATTGAGCACATTGCCCTTTTCAGGAACCGCAGGTTCTAACACATAGTCAAAGGCAGAAATTCGGTCTGTAACTACGATCAAAAAATGTTCACCCAGATCGTACAATTCACGTACTTTTCCTTTATATAACAAAGGAGCTTTAACGAGATCCGCCGCAGTGGACAACGCCATGTTGGCTCACCTTCTTTCAGGAGATATAAAAATAAGTTGAATTCCCCATATCACGCGTGGACACTTCGAATGCAGAACAACCTTACGATCGCTGTTATTCCCAGATTTTTTTATAATCACTTTTCCAAAGTGAAAATCCGGGAATAAAGGCGACCGCTTCGCTTCTCCAGGTTTTATTCTGCCTTCTCCGTTTCAGCGTGAACACATATTCAACTTATTTTTAGGATGAGTATTAGTCGTTTAAACCAAGCTTTTTGAAGATGGTATCTACATGCTTCAGGTGCCATGATGGGTTGAATGCATCTGCGATTTCTTCCTCGCTCAGCACTTCTGTAATTTCAGGTGTAGACTTCACGATGTCCTGGAACTGTCTTTGCTCTTCCCATGCTTGCATCGCACGTGGTTGCACCGTATCGTACGCTTGCTCACGGCTGAAGCCTTTGTCGATCAGCTTCGTCATCACGCGACCCGAGAACGGTACGCCAAAGGTGCGCTCCATGTTGCGTTTCATGTTCTCTGGGAATACCGTCAAGTTTTTCACGATGTTACCGAAGCGGTTCAGCATGTAGTTCAGCAACATCGTTGCATCAGGCAGGATCACGCGCTCTACGGAAGAATGCGAGATATCACGCTCATGCCAGAGCGTTACGTTCTCATAAGCTGATACCATATGTCCGCGAATGACGCGGGACAGACCTGAGATGTTTTCACTACCAATTGGATTGCGTTTATGCGGCATTGCAGAGGATCCTTTTTGACCTTTAGCGAATGCCTCTTCCACTTCACGGAACTCACTCTTTTGCAGTGCACGCACTTCTGTAGCAAACTTGTCCAGGGAAGTTGCGACCAATGCCAGTGTTGCCATGTATTCCGCATGACGGTCACGTTGCAATGTTTGTGTAGAGATTGGCGCAGGCTTTGTTCCCAGCTTCTCGCAGACAAACTCCTCAACGAATGGATCGATGTTTGCATACGTTCCAACTGCACCGGAGATTTTACCGAACTGTACGCCGTCTGCCGCATGGCGGAAACGCTCCAGGTTACGCTTCATCTCTTCATGCCACAATGCCATTTTCAAACCAAACGTTGTTGGCTCCGCATGCACCCCGTGTGTACGTCCCATCATTGGTGTGTGCTGATATGCCAGTGCTTTCTCACGCAGAATTTCAATGAAGTTCACAATATCGCGTTCCAGAATCTCATTGGCTTGACGAAGGACATATCCCAGCGCCGTATCTACTACATCTGTAGAAGTCAGTCCGTAGTGTACCCATTTCCGCTCCGCGCCAAGACTTTCCGATACAGTACGTGTAAATGCGATAACATCATGCCGTGTTTCTTGTTCAATCTCATAGATGCGATCGATGTCAAAAGATGCGTTCTGACGAAGCAATGCTGCTTCTTCTTTTGGGATAACACCAAGCTCTGCCCATGCTTCACATGCACAAATTTCAACTTCCAGCCATGACTTGAATTTGTTCTCTTCCGTCCAGATGGCTCTCATTTCGGGTCTGCTATAACGTTCGATCATGAATTTATATTCCTCCAGAGATTAGTTTGTTCAATCCATTGCAATCCTTCTTCGACATCCTGACAGAGCAGATTGACATGCCCCATCTTTCTGCCTGTTTTCGCTTCAGTTTTACCATATATATGAAGCTTGGGAATAACCCCGAGTTCCATCGCTTCTGCGTCTGATTGACCCATCCGATCGATGACCCCTTCCAGGTGCTCGCCAAGCACATTGACCATAACCACAGGACTTAACAGTGTTGTATCTCCAAGCGGCAATCCACAAATGGCACGAATATGCTGTTCAAACTGTGAAGTTGCACAAGCTTCCATAGTATAATGCCCCGAATTATGTGGTCTTGGAGCTAGCTCATTCACATAAAGTCTTCCATCCGCTGCTACAAATAACTCAACTGCGAGCAAGCCGACCGCCTGCATCGATTCTGCAACAGCTGCCGCCAGTCTCTGTGCCTCTAACTGGATCTCCGTTGGTACCCTTGCAGGTACAATGGACGTATGCAGAATGTTGTTCACATGAATGTTCTCGGCTACCGGGAACGTTTTGATCTCCCCCTGTGTACTACGTGCAACCACAACCGAGATCTCGCAATCAAACTTAATGAACTGCTCCAGCACCAATTCCGCACCTGTGGAGGCAAGCTCTTCATAAGCTTCAACCGCTTGACTAACCTCGCGAATAACTCGCTGGCCTTTGCCATCATACCCACCGGTTACCGTCTTCAGTACACACGGGACACCTAGTTCTCGAACAGCCGCTTGCATTGTATCCAAATTGGTAATCTCACGATAAGGTGCAACGCGCACACCTGCCGCCTCAATAGCCCGCTTCTCACGTAAACGATGCTGCGTGGTATACAGTAGTGTACTTCCCTGTGGTACGTACGATTCACGCTCCAGAAGAGCGGCAACACCAGCATCCACATTTTCAAACTCGTACGTAATTACGTCGCATTGCTCCGCCAATTTCCTAGCAGCAGCTTCGTCGTCATAACCCGCTTCAATCTGACGGGCAACTTGTCCACAAGGTGCATCTGCAACAGGATCAAGCGTTACAAATCGATACCCCATCGCCGTTCCAGACAACGTTAGCATACGTCCGAGCTGACCGCCCCCAGAATACCTATCGTGGTCCGTCCAGGAAGCAGTACACGTTTGGCTTCGCTAGTCGCTTCTGACTGCTTATTAGGCATCATCATAGCTCATCACTGCTTTCTAACACTTCACGTTTAATTCGTTCTCTACGAGCTTCCGCACGGTTCCGAACTTCCTCATCAAAAGCACCGATGAACTGAGCAGCGAGTAAACCTGCATTCGTCGCTCCAGCTTTACCAATGGCCACGGTAGCAACAGGTATTCCGCCAGGCATCTGAACAATGGACAAGAGGGAATCGAGACCGTTTAATGCTTTGGACTGCACAGGCACGCCGATCACGGGCAACATCGTTTTGGCTGCAACCATGCCAGGTAAATGTGCCGCCCCGCCTGCACCCGCAATAATGACCTTGAATCCTCGATCAATGGCTTGCTCAGCATACTCAAACATCAAATCTGGTGTGCGATGAGCGGATACTACTTTTTTCTCATAACCGATTTCTAACTCATCAAGCACCTCACACGCATGCTTCATCGTTTCCCAATCTGACTTACTGCCCATAATTACAGCAACTTGCACTGACATGAATACATTCAACTCCCGTCTGAGCTTTTTGGATAATGTCACGTTCCAGCATTCCTTTTTGTGTCCACCCTCATGCTCATGGAACAAAAAAATCCGCTACCCGCGAAAACATACATTTTCTCCGGACACCGGACTCCAAGAAATACGTATCCCGCATTTGGGCATGCCAAAAGGGGCTTGCTGTCCGCATGTTGATTCCATGCGACTCTCAGCCGTATCTCCTCGTAGTCCGGAAATTTACGGTTCCCGGGTAGATACTTCCGGGCCCTATTCCCGGCGTTATACGAGCAAATCTCTATATTGCAAAATTCTAGGTTCAGTCTCTTGCAAACTTCGTTTATAATCTAATAAAATCTTCAACAACATTCGTTCCTACTCGACCTTATTCTTACTTGATCGACACATCTAACATTTTAACAATCCCCTACAGCGAATGTCAACTTAAAGACGAACATTTAACATATTGACAAATATAATGTTCGGGAATTACTCATTTCACGGCATTCCACTAACCATTTCATTCCATAAAAGAAAGCCGGCTCCTCTTCAATCTCTCGAAGACTACCGGCTTTTCCCATTGAAGTGTTAGACACTTCTACACTATTTAACGATAAGTACTGGAATCTGAGCATGTTGTACTACATTATGGCTGACACTGCCCAGAACAAACTCCCGAATTCCACCCAGCCCGCGGCTGCCAATAATAATGATGTCCGAGCCGTTTTCTTTTGCAAAATCAAGCAATACTTCCGCAGCAGCTCCTTGGATCAGATCCACATTAGCCGTTACTCCAGCAGCCTGGATTCGCTCTTTGGCTTCATCCGTCGTTTGTACTGCAAGATTGTAATAGTCATTGTTGAGAGAAGGCGGCAGTGGAGCCAATCCCTCACCGATGAATACACGCGGGAAATCAAAAGCATGAATAACATCCAGTACTGCATCTGGTGATACTTTGGCGAGTTCAATCGCGCGATCAAGTGCTTTATTTGAAGCTTTAGAACCATCGTAAGCTACTAAAATTTTGGAAAATAACATGTGAATCCCGTCCCTTCCTTATATATGTAGAACATTCGAAGCAAGCCTCGGGGTAATATCCTAACGCACTTTAAAACCTTGTACTCCATGACATTCTTTAAACGTTCCAGAGCCAAGATGAACCATTCATAAAAATGAATTTACATATCAACTTATGTGAGATGGATCGAACACGTACACTACGTTCTAAAAAGAATGATCCAGAAACGTTTGATCCCATTCAGCTCACCTCACGCCAATTACTGGAGAAAGTAACCATACATTACTGCATTCAGAAACAAAAGCAGAGGAATACCGATCGTGAAGCTCGGATGCTTCGTTTTGTGCCTTTTGCGATACATGGCGATCCAGACTCCAAGCGCTCCACCAATGAAAGCGAGCAAAAACAATGTGCGTTCAGGTGTACGATCTCGACGTTGCTGGGCACGCCTCTTGTCATCGGACATCACCAGATATCCTACTACATTAATAAATATAAACCACAAAATAAGTCCGGTTTGCATGTATTAAGTAGTCCCCTATCCCGGGACATCTCCCTGCCTCCATTATAATCCCAAGACTGGTACATGTTCAACGCGGAAAGGGGAACTGCATTACACTACTTATTCTAAGACTCCTGTTTGGGTATCCCGTTTAGACTTGGCGCTCGTTTGGCTTCTTTCTCCGGACGCACAGCGATACTCTCTTCGCGGATACTGTCTTTATTTTGCTGATTATGGCGTTTCTCTGGTTTGTTGTGCGGCATATGGGTATCACCTCCTTGGCTTACGTTGCCTGAAAACGGAGGATCTTATACGAAGATGTGCCTACACCTGGGAAGCGGTATGCATTCGTTTATCCTGACTGTCCAAAAAATGATAAAGTGCCCCATACAGATTAGCATCGTTCCTGAACGTACAAGCCGTAATCTTAGGACTCGCCTTATGAAATGGATTCAATCGTTTCAGCTCATCAATCGCCCACTCCAGACGCTCCAACAGAACAGGCTGTGCACTGATTCCTCCCCCAATTGCAAACAGTTCTGGATCTAAAATATATTGCAAATTCATAATCTGCACCGCCACATTCAGGCAATAATTATTGAATATTTCCGTAGCTTCAGGGTCCTGCTGGTTGATAAACTCAAATACCGCTGCTCCATCGGTAGGATCTTGCAATCCCTTCTTCTCACCGATCTGCTGAACCATTCCTACTGCGGAACAATCCAGCCCAAAATACGTAGCTTCTTTTGTCACAGGATCAATCTTACTCATGATGTAACTAACTTCCCCAGCAGACAAACTCGCCCCTCGTTGAAGCTTGCCTTCTACAATAATGCCTGCACCGATTCCACTACCAAGCACAAGCACAATGGAGTCTTTCGCGTGTTTTACACTTCCAAGCCATAATTCTGCAAGTGCAGCACACTTACCATCATTTTCAATCGACACATCTATGTCATAACGATCTGCAAGAAGTTTCGCCAGATTGATCTCATGTAAAAATGGGAAAAAGCCGCCGTGATAAACCATCCCCGTTTCCACATCGATCGTTCCTGGGCAGCTAATTGCGATTCCTTGAAGGGAAGATCGTTCTTGAGCATCAATGATGGAATAGAGGACTTCCTCTAATTCTTGAAGATTGGTTCTTCTAGTCGGTCGCTTATCTTTGAATACGATATCCCCACCAGAGCTCATCAGAGCGTATTTCACAAATGTCCCACCAAGATCCATCACTAAATACATCGTACCTACCCCTTGTCAAAATAGTTAATTTGAAAAAAAAGCATTGATTGAAATCCATTTACACTTATGTGTTCATTGATAGAAAGCGCTCTATTTTACTAATTGAAATATAAAATAATTCTCTATATATTTATGGTATTAATTTGTGATAAATGGTATTAAGCGTACAACTAATGAGGGAGGATTCATCCATGTTACCTAACCAACAGCTTCAATGGATCTTTCATTTAATCTATGACTCTACCCGCATTCCCGTTTTTTATATTGCGGATGGCTCTGAACGGCTACATTCCTTCACCAGTGTTCAACCCTCTATGTCCAATCAAACAAAGCCCTCTAGGGAGCTAGTGGGTCACCTTCTCTCTATCCCGCTCCACCAAAAAATCCAACTTGTCTATATGAATAAGCAAGCAGATACATTGATCCTCATGCCGATCTCCACAAAGGAGGGACACGGTCGTCTTATTTTATGGCCTAATTCACAAAGATTTATGGACAATAATATGATTGATCAACAACTTGATACAGCAGACTCACATCCGGTAGATCACAGGCAGTTAATCAGTGCAGCCATTCTGGCTCACTATCTAATGCATAATGAGGCATTGAATCTGGAGCAAGTCATTGAAGATAATCAGAGTGTGGTGAATAACAAAACGGAGAATGTCCTTGATCTTTCATTACTAGAACAGAGAGAGAATAACTTGTATCACAAGTCATATTTAGCGGAGCGGAAGTTTTTTGAACAGGTTCGTTTAGGAAACAAGATGAAGATGCTACTCTATCTGAAACAATTCACGGAGATGAACGGGGTTTACGGCAGATTATCCAAGAATGACAGCCTCCGAAGCAAAAAGAATCTCATCATTTCGGCTATTGCTATAGGAACTCGAGCCGCCATCGACGGTGGGTTATACTCGGAGGTTGCTCTTACACTAAGCGATACATATATTCAGCAGATCGAAGGTGTAACTCAGATTGATTCCATCCATCCTCTGCTCGAAGACATCCTTGTTGATTTTACCGAAAGGGTGGAGAAGGTTCATCGCGCTCACTTTTCCAAGGATATCTTGCTATGTCAAGAATACATTTTCAATCACCTGTATGATGACCTTGACCTAGATGTACTTTCCAATCATCTTCAAATAAGCCCCTCCTACCTCTCCCGTAAATTTAAGGAAGAGACTGGAGAGGCTCTGAAGATTTTTATCCAGAAGCAGCGCATTGAAGAAGCGAAGAATCTCATTGTTTTCTCGGACTATCAACTCAGTGAGATTTACCCATTATTGAATTTTTACGATCAGAGCTATTTCATTAAAGTATTCCGAAAACATACGGGTCTCACACCCAAACAGTATCGCAACCGTTTTGTAGTCAAACCCTCGCAATAGAATTCAATGTTGTAATAGGTATTCTCAAATAAAAGAATGCGTCTATACTTTTAGTTCCCTTTCTTCTCCATAGCCGCTTTCAGCAAATCTCCGAGATTGGAACCGATCGATTCCTGTTTGGCATATTGCTTCACCAGCTTTTGCTGTTCACGTTTGTTCACATGCTTTTTGTCCTTATCCAATGTCTCCGTAATTCCACAAGGCAAGCACTGCACGTATAATCCTGCTTTGCCCTCTTTGATCTCCATCTTTTTGTGACACTGTGCGCAGCGGCGGTTCGACAATCTCTTCTCTGCCGAGCGGCGATAACCACAGTCCTCTGTAGGACAAACTAAGAATTTACCGCGCTTTCCTTTTTTCTCTAACAATCGTGCATTACAGTCTGGACAGTGACTATTGGATACATTATGAGGCTTGTATTCGGCTTTGCTTCCTTTGACCGTTGACACCAGTTCTTTCGCCATTGAACGAATACTGTCCAGGAAAGGGCCTGGCTTACCTTGTCCACGAGCAATTCGTTCCAGTTCAGCCTCCCAGCGAGCCGTTAGTTCCGGAGTGCGAAGCTGCGGAGCGGCAAGCTCAAATAACTGCTTTCCTTTGCCTGTTGGATGCATGCTATTGCCTTGGCGATCAATCGTGTCGGAGCTAACCAGTTTCTCAATGATATCTGCTCGCGTAGCTGGCGTACCAAGTCCATGTTTTTCCATCTGAGAGAGCAATGCAGCTTCGGTGTACCGTTTAGGCGGCATCGTCCGTCCACTCTTCACATGACAACGCTGAACGGTTACAGACTGTCCTTGCTGCACATCTGGCAGAAGCACACGTTCTTGGTTAGCATCATTATCCGTACGGTCATCGTCATCATCGCTATAATCTCCGCCATATACTTCACGCCATCCACTGTCTTTCACGGTTGTGCCTTTGGCATGGAATGAATCGTTGCCGATCTGAACGGTAATCGCTACAGAATCGTACCTAGCTGCCGGATAGAACAAGCTGATGAAACGACGCACAATGAGGTCATACAGTTTACGTTCCTCTGGGCTAAGCTGATTCAGTAGCACGGTCTGCTCCGTCGGAATGATGGCATGGTGGTCTGTTACTTTACTATCGTCCACGATGCGTTTAGTGATATTTAAGTTTTTGCGCAGCAAGGGACGTGCGATAGAGGCATAAGGACCAATAGCCACACTCTCCAGACGCTCTTTAAGCGTACTAACCATGTCAGAGGTCAAATAACGGCTGTCTGTACGCGGATACGTAACCAGTTTGTGCTGTTCGTATAGACGTTGTAGAACATTCGATGTTTGTTTGGCAGAGAAGCCGTATTTTCGGTTGGCATCTCGTTGTAGCTCTGTCAGGTCATACGCTAGTGGATGCGGCTCTACCTTTTCACTTTTTTTCACTTGAGCGTTCGTGCCTTTACGGCCTTCAATCCGTTGCTTCAATTGTTGCATTTCTTGTGGGTCAAAGATCCGAGAATCCCGCCACTCGCACGCCAAACGGCCTGAAAACCACCCAGATCTGCCGTCAATGTCTCATACTCTTGTGAGCGAAACCCGTTAATTTCATTTTCTCGATCCATAATCATGCCCAAGGTTGGGTCTGAACACGACCAGCCGACAACTGTGCATTGAAACGAACGGTTAGAGCACGCGTTACATTAAGTCCAATCATCCAGTCTGCTTCCGCACGACAGCGTGCAGATTCATAGAGACGATCGAATTGACTGCCTGGCTTCAGTGATGCAAATCCATCCTTAATCGCCTTATCTGTCTGAGAAGAAATCCACAAGCGTTTAAAAGGCTTCTTCCATTGCGCCATCTGCATAATCCACCGAGCGAGCAGTTCTCCCTCACGGGCTGCATCCGTAGCAATGACCAGTTCTCCGACATCTTGACGTTTCATTAATTGCTGTACCGCTTTGTATTGATGATTCGTTTCCCGAAGCACTTTAAGCTTCGTACGCTCCGGCAGAATCGGTAGATCCTCCAGGTTCCATGTTGCATACTTTTTGTCGTAATCCTCTGGTTCTGCAAGACCTACTAGATGCCCAAGTGCCCAGGTCACGATGTATTTTGGTCCTTCAATATAGCTTTTATGTTTATCACGCGCACCCATGACCCTGGCTATTTCGCGTGCGACAGACGGTTTTTCTGCGAGTACCAATGTCTTCACTTCATATCTCTTCCTTTCTGATAAAACGTTAAGGGGTTGTTTCAAACTGACCTTTTGAACATGAACTTAACGTTCGGTTGCTTCTATTTTTTATTATATCATTTCAAGGTGGAGGTATGCTGTCCCTTCCAACTCTGCTCAATACTTCTTCTATTATATGCTTCATATAACATCGTTCGCGACTACTTACCTTATATTACTGTTATATTCATGTTATATATAAGTTATATTTTGCAACAAATTATAGATTTATATGTTTTAATAGCACAAGAAAATAAGAGAAATAAAGAGTAATACTCAATAAAGTTTATTATGTATACGTTTTTTTGGATAAATATTAACATTGTAAGATTACCTGACATGCATATAGAATGTGCAAAAGCATATTCACACAGATAACTTACACACATCATCTGAGACACAGGAAGGGAGCGTGGATGCATGACTTATCATGGATCTGTATTTAGAAAAAGTGGGGCATTGTTAATGGCGAGTGTTGTCGTCGCTGCAACTTGGGGAGGAGCTGCGGTACCTTCAGCATTTGCCGCAACAGCAACGCCAGCGAGTAAAACTTCTACTGCCACGATATCCCCAGCCAAAGCACCGGCTAGTGCTTCAACATTCGTAGGAGCCATGGAGGAAGCGGCTACGCTTGCAGGCGTGCCTTTTACGATGGACAAGCTCTCCGGCACAACCATTAAGCGCAAAGATGCTGCCTTAGCCTTACAACAATGGCTTAAACTTGACTCTGCCACAATCTCCTTCAAGGATGTACCCGAGCAAGCTGATTATGCTGATGCTGTAGCATCTTTGAACGCTGCTGGACTGATGAAGGGCTATACTGATTCTCTCTTCCTACCCAACGCTATCCTTACTGAGAATGATGTCGCCGTATTAAAAGACCGCGTATTTAACTACATAAAACCGTTCGTTTTGGAGGAAGCCACAATTATGGATCTCCAAGCGGCGATGACACAAGGAAAACTGACATCCAAAGAGCTCGTACAACAATACCTGGATCGTATCGAAAAGTACGATGATCAGGGCGTCAGCATTAATGCTGTCCTGACAATAAACCCGGATGCACTGAAAATCGCAGAGCAATTGGACGAAGAACGGGCAGCGCAGGGTGCTCGCGGTCCTCTGCATGGCATTCCAGTCCTTGTGAAGGACAACTTCGATACCAATGATATGCCGACCACTGCCGGCTGTATCTGTCTGAAAGACTCCATCCCAGCTCATGATGCTGAACAAGTGAAGAAACTCAAGGCAGCAGGTGCTATTATTTTGGGCAAAACCAACCTGCACGAGTTCGCGTTTGGCATTACGACATCCAGCTCACTGGGAGGACAAACACTTAACCCATACGCACTGGATCACTATCCAGGTGGTTCTAGCGGCGGAACTGGAGCATCCATTGCCGCAAACTTCGCTGCTGCAGGCTTGGGTACAGATACAGGTGGCTCGATCCGTATTCCGTCCAGCTTCAATAGTCTTGTAGGCATTCGCCCAACCATCGGACTGTCCAGTCGTGAAGGTATTATTCCTCTGGCGTTGACACAAGATGTTGGTGGCCCTATGGCTCGTACAGTGAGTGATGCCGCGATTATGTTGGATGCTACTGTAGGCTATGACAAAAAGGATGTAGCTACTGCTTACGCTGTAGGCAAAATCCCTTCCAGTTACACAGATTTCCTGGATGTTGACGGGCTTAAAGGTGCACGTATTGGTGTCGCTGCAGAACTGATTCCAAGCACCAAAGCAGAAGAAAAGGCTGTCGCTGACGTCATCCATAATGCAGTAGAAGAACTTAAATCACTCGGTGCTACGGCAGTTCCGATCTCCATCCCGAATCTGACAGAGATCAATAAATACCCAAGTCTCAGTGGGTACGAATTCAAATTCCAGTTGAATGACTACCTTGATTCTTTAGGCGAAGAGGCTCCTTACCATAGTCTGTCTGAGATCATCGCTTCCGGAGAATTCGATAAAGCGCAGGAGCAATCCATGAAGGCACGGGATGCCCGTGAAACGTTAGAAACAACAGAATATAAGGACATCGTTCTGAAACGTACCCAGGTTACACGTGAATCCCTGCTGAAAGTCATGGCAGACAATAATTTGGATGCCATTATCTATCCTACATCCACGCAGGCTGCTGGCATTATTGGTGAAGGACAAACCTCCGGTGGTAACAACCGACTCAGTCCGTTCTCTGGTTTCCCAGCAATCACTGTTCCAGCAGGTTTCACAACCGACGGCTTGCCAGTAGGCATCGAGTTTCTGGGGCGTGCGTTCGACGAAGGTACTCTGATCAAACTAGCATATAGCTACGAGCAAGGTACTCACCACCGTCAAGCGCCTAAACTGACACCGTAATTATTTGGGGAGTTGGCTCACACACGTAAACTGCTATCATTATATTTAGTCATATGTGACTGACCGGCTTTATCATGTTAAAAATTCACATCTAGAATTATGGCTCATGGTAAAGAAGAGATAATAATAAAAGCACGCGATTAACCCACTATGTATCTCTATGCCTGATCAACAGCACATTATTTTCAAGTTAAGTTAAAGGATATTACGAAAAAAGTATTACGGAAAATAGAAAGCTGGGGTACCGCTCTACATTGAGTGATACCCCAGCTTCTTCGTTATAATGTAATGGTTACTGCTTGAGACTAGGCTTTATCTGGCACGCCCCATTTAAGGACGAGACCCGAGTACGTCAAGCCACCTCCGAAGCCAAACAACGCTACTCGTTGGCCATGTTTCAACTTTCCTTCATCCACTGCAAGCTGCAACGCAAGCGGGATGGATGCCGCAGACGTATTCCCTCGGTATTCCATACTGGTTAATGTTCGTTCCAGAGGAATCGGGCCACGCTCACAGACTGCCTCGATCATTCTCATATTGGCACTATGTGGGACAAACCAGTCAATCTGTTCAGGCTCTAATTCTGCTTTTGCGATGAGATGGCTTAATTGTTCAGGAATCATGCGTACAGCCCATTTGTAGATTTCTCTACCATTTTGAACAAGGCTCCCCTCTACCTTCAAAGGTGAACCATTCATCTCTGATGATAAACCACTCTTATATAAATGAACCCCACCTTCTCCGTGCGTTCCTGAGATTGCTGCCATAAAGTCGCCTTCCTCAGCAGATCGTTCCACCAGAAAAGCACCGGCTCCATCCCCAAATAGCACACAGGTTGTGCGGTCCGTATAATCCGTAATTTTGGATAAAGTCTCTGCCCCAATCACCAATACCTTGCGATACATTCCACTCGTTACCAAGCTATCTGCCATTTGCATACCATATGTGAAGCCTGCACAAGCAGCATTTAGATCAAGTACACCTGTATGTGGAATGCCAAGATTAGCCTGGACTCTGGAAGCCGAACTTGGGAAAGCATACTCAGGTGTGCTCGTTGCAAAAAGAATCATATCAACATCGTTTACGTTAACCTCGTAACGACCAATCATATCTTCTACAGCTTTGGTAGCCAAATCCGATACATATTGATTTTCATCTGCGATCCGGCGTTCTCTCATGCCAGTACGCTGTACAATCCATTCATCACTTGTATCAACCATTTTCTCCAGATCAGCATTACTTAGGATTCGCTCTGGCACATACGTCCCGAATGCGGTGATTATCGCTTTTGATTGATTCATACTAGTACCTCCGTTAGTGTTTTTATTATTATAGCACCTACTATTAGTATCTGGTACTAAAAAATAATAAATTACAGCAACCATTCCAAAATGGAATATAACAAGAGCTATTCATCTTAAATGAGAACGATCATAGTGAACTGTGATTCAATCATTTTGTTAATATCTCTCAAAAAGCTCTTAAGCATTCATAACCCGTTTGGGGGGAATTTGAATTTAATCTTGTGTGTCGGGTACAAACACAGTCTTCTGAATCGACATGGTTAACTATATAAACACAAAAAAACAGCCCAATCCAAGATCAGGCTGTTTCTAAACATAAATAAAAACCACCACCGAATAACATCGGCAGTGGTTCTTTGCTTGGCGGCGTCCTACTCTCCCAGGACCCTGCGGTCCAAGTACCATCGGCGCTAGAGGGCTTAACGGTCGTGTTCGGGATGGGTACGTGTGGAACCCCTCCGCCATCGCCACCAAACGCGTAGCTTACATTTCAGAGTGTTGTTCTCTGAAAACTAGATTCGAAACGAAAGTCTGCGATTAGAACTTGCAATTGGATAAGCCCTCGACCGATTAGTACTGGTCAGCTCCATGCATTACTGCACTTCCACCCCCAGCCTATCTACCTCGTCGTCTTCAAGGGGTCTTACATACTGGGAAATCTCATCTTGAGGGGGCTTCACGCTTAGATGCTTTCAGCGCTTATCCCGTCCGTACATAGCTACCCAGCGGTGCTCCTGGCGGAACAACTGGTACACCAGCGGTACGTCCATCCCGGTCCTCTCGTACTAAGGACAGCTCCTCTCAAATTTCCTACGCCCACGACAGATAGGGACCGAACTGTCTCACGACGTTCT